>NZ_JAKIVH010000001.1:0-3125863 GCF_023613995.1 Citrobacter sp. MNAZ 1397 | reverse complement strand
TAGCGCGGTGGTCCCACCTGACCCCATGCCGAACTCAGAAGTGAAACGCCGTAGCGCCGATGGTAGTGTGGGGTCTCCCCATGTGAGAGTAGGGAACTGCCAGGCATCAAATTAAGCAGTAAGCCGGTGCATTAATCCGGTGATGAAAGAAGTATTCGGTGGAGCGGTAGTTCAGTCGGTTAGAATACCTGCCTGTCACGCAGGGGGTCGCGGGTTCGAGTCCCGTCCGTTCCGCCACTTATTAAGAGCCGCATCTCAAATGAGATGCGGTTTTTTTTCGTCTTCTGTTTATCGGGAAAGCTGGCGAAAAAGGGCGCAAGGCCCTTAATTTCATTATTACTGTGAGTCGCCCCAGCGTTTTAACAGTAGACTGGCATTCACACCACCAAAACCAAACCCGTTTGAAAGCGCATATTCCATTGTTAGCGGCTGTGCAGTTAGCGGTACAAGGCGCATGCCCGCTGCAGACCTATCCGGATTATGCAGGTTCAGGGTAGGTGGTACGATTTGATCACGCAACGCCTGGATGGTGAAGATCGCTTCAATCCCGCCTGCTGCTCCCAGTAAATGTCCGGTGGCAGATTTTGTTGATGTGATGGCAACCGGATGTTCAGCAAATAGCCCACGTATTGCCGCCAGTTCGCCTTTATCTCCTACCTGAGTTGATGTTGCATGCGCGTTAATATGTTGCACCTGATCCGGCGAGATAGCCGCCTGCTGTAATGCGGCCTCCATTGCACGTCGTGCGCCATTACCATCTTCCGGTCCGGCTGTAAGGTGGTAGGCGTCTGCACTGGTACCATAGCCTACCAGTTCCGCCAGCGGCGTCGCTCCACGAGCCTGCGCATGTTCGAGCGATTCAATCACCAGAAGACCAGCACCTTCTCCCATCACGAAACCGTCCCTGTCCTGATCAAATGGTCGCGATGCTTCGGCTGGATTATCATTAAATCCACTCGAAAGCGCTCTGGCTGCGGCAAAACCAGCCAGACTAACGCGATGGATTGCAGCTTCACTGCCTCCACAGAGTGCAATGTCTGCTTCACCGGCGCGGATTAGCCTTGCCGCATCCCCGATAGCCTGTGCTCCGGCAGCACAGGCGGTCACCGGCGCACCAATGGGGCCGCGAAAACCATGCGCGATAGATACATGGCCTGCCGCAAGGTTTGCCAGGAAAGAAGGGATAGTGAAAGGCGATAATTTGCGTGGGCCACGGTGTTCGGTTGTCTGTACTGCCTCGGCAATTTGAGTAAAGCCACCAATGCCTGTCGCAATAATGGTCGCGGTACGATCTTTTAACGCCTGTAGTTGCGGGAACCAGTTTGCCTGATGAAGAGCTTCCTGCGCTGCCACCAGCGCAAATTCGATAAAGCGATCCATCTTCTTGCGCTCTTTTGCCGGAATGACGGATAGTGGATCAAAACCGTGCCGGGGATCTTTTTCAATTCCAGGAACCTGCCCTGCCACTTTACAGGCGATATCCTCGATAATCGATGCAGGAAGTGATCGAATCCCCGATTTTCCTGCCAGTAGCGATTGCCAGACGTGTTGGACGCCGCACCCCAGCGGGCTGACTATCCCCATCCCTGTCACGACAATACGTCTTTGTAGACTGCTCATAGAACTCTCCAGATGGTGTCATGCTATGCCTGTGGTTTCTTCATAAAAGGAACCAGCGCGGCAGCAATTAAGAATCCGATCATGATCAAATAGAACGCGTCGGCGAATGCCTGCGTCCGTGCTTCTCGTAGTGCTAATGCGGCCAGATTTTTCAGGGTGGCCGCCTGAGCCGAACCGGCATCCATCCCCTGATTCATTAACGCTGCAGCACGCGTCTGTACAAAATCACCCAGGTTGAGGTTTGTCCCGTTGAGATGATCAGCAAGACGGCTGTAATGAATGTTTGTGCGATCGTTGATAACGGTACCGCACAGCGCGATACCAATGGCACCACCCAGGTTACGCATCAGATTGAATAACCCGGAGGCCAGCTTGAGACGGGCAGGAGGCAGACTACCAAGCGTAAGCGTCACCGTTGGGGCGACGGCAAATTGCTGCGCTAACCCGCGAAAGGCCTGAGGCAACAACAGTTCTTTCGCTCCCCAGTCATGCGTGAGCGGAATAAAGCTGTACATCGAGAAGGCGAATCCCAGCAACCCGGCCATAAGCAGCCAGCGCAAGTCCACTTTATTAGCAAGCCAGGAGTAAAACGGGATCGAAATCACCTGAAACAAGCCGGTGGAGAAGATAGCCAGGCCGATATCCAGCGCGCTAAAACCGCGAACCATACCCAAAAAGAGTGGCGTCAGATAAATAGTAGAGAAGATCCCGACCCCGGCCATAAAGGAAAAGTAACAGCCCAGGGTGAATGTACGATCGGAAAGCGCCCGCAGGTCCATGACCGGCTGGGAATGACGTAGCGTTCGTACGACAAACATCACGCCGCACAGTAGCGCCAGCCAGCCCGTTGTGGCGAGCGTACTGTCATCAAACCAGCCCCAGCGCGGTCCTTCCTCCAGGGTATATTCCAGGCAGCCGAGCGATACCGCTAAAAGCACAATGCTGAGGTAGTCCGCGCCGCGCAATAACCCTGGGCTGGGCGCATCGATATTAACCAGCACAGGTACCGTTACCGCAATATAAATGCCTGGCAAAATATTGATAAAAAACAACCAGTGCCAGCTAAAATTTTCGGTGATCCATCCCCCTACCGTCGGGCCCAGGGTGGGAGCCAGCGAAGCAAGACCACCGATCGTGGCAGCGGCGATAACGCGCTGTTTGCCCTGAAAAAACGCAAACGCAGTCGTGAATACCAGCGGGATCATTGAGCCTCCGGCCAGTCCCTGCAACGCACGAAAAGCAATCATGCTCTGGATATTCCACGCCCATCCACACAGCAGGCTCATCAGCGTAAAACCCGCAGCTGACGCAGCAAAAAGCCAGCGGGTCGACATCACCCTTGCAAGCCATCCCGATAGCGGAATAATAATGATCTCCGCAATCAGGTAGCTGGTTTGTACCCAGACTGTTTCATCATCGCCGGCAGAAAGGCCACCGCCAATATCACGCAGAGATGCCGAGACGATCTGAATATCCAGCAGCGCAATGAACATTCCCAGGCACATTGTGGCAAAAGCAAAAAGCTTTTGGTTCATCGGCAGCGTAGTGCCCTGCAACTGCGCTGGTGCTGTGGCGGTACTCATTGGCGACTCTTTTCATCCACGGTAACCGCCACCGACAAACCTGGACGTAAAAGCCCTAATTGGGACGCTTCGCCATCAAGAGCGATGCGAACCGGGATGCGCTGAACGATTTTGGTGAAATTACCGGTCGCGTTTTCGGCGGGAAGAAGACTAAAGCGTGAACCGGTTGCCGGGGAGATGCTCATCACATGCCCGGTAAAAGTGCGTCCTGGCATGACATCCGCCACTACTATCGCCGCTTGTCCGGGACGCATATTTGCCAGCTGGTTTTCTTTGAAGTTGGCGTCGACCCACAAATCGTGGCTGGGTACCAGAGAAAGCAACTGTGTACCGCTGCTAACGAATGAACCAGACCATGCGCGTCGATTACCAACAACGCCATCAAAAGGGGCGCGAATCTCTGTATAGCTAAGATTGAGATGGGCCATATCCAGTCCCGCCTGTGCCTGAGTAAGGGCCGCACGAATTTGTTGTTCCCGTGCATCCAGTACCAGCAACTGGCGTTCGGCAACCGCTTTATCCGCCCGGGCTTTACCTTCTTCTGCTTTGGCGCGGTGGTAATCTGCCTCAGCATTTTCGCGCACCTGTGCCGAGATAGCGACCGTCTGTGCCAGCGCGTTATAGCGGCGACTGTCGCCTGCCGTTTTCAGCGTGGTGGCCTGCGCGGCTCCGAGGCTGGCCGCAGAGCCTTCGATGGTCGCCAGTTGTAATTGCCGGGTGGCAATAAGGTCAGCCATCGCCGCTTGTTGAGCGGCAACTTCACCTTCCGCTTTTGCCAGCGCCGCCTGATAGTCCCTTGCATCAAGGCGAACAAGCAGCTCACCTTTCTTCACTGGCATGTTGTCTTTTATGGCAATCTCCTGGACATAACCCGAGACTTTCGCCGAAATGGCGCTGATATCACCGCCAACATAGGCATCGTCTGTCGATTGCAAAAAACGCGCGCTGGTATACCACCAGGCGCCATAGCCTACGGCGCCTAATACAGCGATACCGGATAACGATAAGGTAAGAGCGCGTTTTTTACTCTTGAGATTCATGATGCTGATCCAGATGTAATTGCGGCACGAATTTTTGCGTGTTGTCTCCTGCACGCTTACGTTGCAGGTAATCATGGCGATAACGAATCATGGGGGAGGCGGCAGGGCCGGGAACCAAAGCGTATTTCTCGGGCGTAAGTGGATGACCGGTTTCGGCATCGACCATCATGGCGTGGACCAGACGCTGAGTCTCTTTCTCGACCAACTGAATCTGACGACCTTCCGTTGCAAAATGGCGATTACCCCATTCGGCAAGCGCGATGATCACCGGGCGAAAATCACGCCCACGCTCGGTTAAATGGTACTCATAGCGGGGGGGCGTACTGCTGTAACAGATTTTTTCCAGTAAACCGTCATCCACCAGCTCTTTCAGGCGTCGTGACAGAATATTGGGCGCCACGTTTGCGCTTTTTTGAAATTCATCGAAACGGGTAAAGCCTGCGAAAGCATCACGCAGGATTATTATGCTCCAGCTGTCACCAATACGACCGAGACTCCTGGCGATGGGGCAAGGGGCTTCACAGAGCGGTTGGTTTTTCATTTTTCTCTCCAGAATTTATCTGGAAGCACATTCTCACAGTGACTATCAAAATGCAAGTTACTATGATTGAGAGGATTGACTCTGCGTGGAGCGGAACGACGGCAAAACGGTTGAGAGTTCGTGCGAGGCGTGGCGGAGAAGTATCAGGCGAGATATTCGCTGACGAAATCGATAAATGCCCGTATGCGCGTACTGACAGCTCTATCGCTGTAATAAACTGCGCTGAATGGCGTCTCAACCGGTAAACGCTTGCTCGCCAGGACCTCCAAGAGTTCGCCGCTTTCCAGTTCTTTTGCGATCATAAAATCAGACAGGCTGGCGATACCGTTACCGCTCAGGCAGAGATGTTTAAGCGTCTCGCCGCTGTTAGAAGAAATATCGCAATCGATTTCATAGAGTTGGCCATCCTGGGCGGCTACGGGCCAGGTATTCAGCGAGGCCGGTTCGGTAAATCCGAGACAGGTATGTTTTTTGAGATCTTCTGCTGTTTCGGGTATACCGTAGCGGGCGAGATAATCCGGTGAGGCAATCAATTTACGGTAGCTGGTAAAAATGGGCCGGGCCCGCAAGCTGGAGTCGGTCAGTTTACCCACGCGGATCGCAACATCGACTTTTCGTTCAATTAAATTGATAAAGGTTTCACTGGAAACCAGCGACAATGTAATTTCCGGATAGCGTTCGCGAAAGGGCTTAATCATCGGCATCACAAAATGCAGCATCACAGGTGTTGCGGCATCAATACGTAAAACGCCGCGGGGTGTCAGTTTGGCCTCCATTACCTCGGTCTCTGCTGCGGCCATCTCCTGCAGTACCCCCTGAATGCGACGAAAATAGCGCTCGCCTTCTTCCGTAAGACTCAACTGACGAGTTGTGCGATTAAGCAGGTTAACCCCCAGTTTGCTCTCCAGTTTTTTTACCGCCCGGCTGATGGCTGAATTCGCCTGGCCCAGGCGCTCTGCGGCACGGCTAAAGCTGCCGCTTTCTACGACGGCGACAAATATCATCATTTCTTCTGAGGTGGCTTTCATTCTTGCGCCTGTAGCAATAGTTGGTATCGATTATGAGCGTTTGGCTATTTAATCATCCCGCCCGCTTCCCTGCCATACTCTCTTTACTCATTATGGTTATTGAGCGCTTACTAACTTTTACTTGCGGCTTTTCTGCCCATTGCCGTTGAAACTCTGCGCTAAAATCCCTATAACTGAATGACCCCCTTTTTTGTTGTGCCGGGGTTTAAAACGAAGAGGTCTAAAACCGAAAGTGCCCAAAAATACCTATGCCATGCGATATGTTGCCGGACAGCCTGCGGAGCGCATTATGCCGCCGGGGTCCTTCGCAAGTATTGGCAAGGCATTGCCAGCGGGTGTTCCCCTGAGCAGTGATGATAAAATCCGGGTTCTGGTATGGAACATCTTTAAACAGCAGCGCGCCGAGTGGCTTTCCGTTTTGCAGAGTTTTGGTAAAGACGCGCATTTGGTTTTATTGCAGGAAGCGCAAACCACGCCTGAACTGGTGAGGTTTGCGACCACTAATTATCTCGCCGCCGACCAGGTTCCCGCATTCGTTTTGCCTCAACATCCCTCCGGTGTGATGACGCTCTCTTCTGCGCATCCGGTCTATTGTTGCCCGTTGCGTGAACGGGAGCCGATCCTGCGTCTTGCCAAATCAGCGCTGGTGACGGTCTATCCATTGCCGGACATGCGAAATCTGATGGTGGTGAATGTGCATGCGGTGAATTTCAGCCTTGGCGTCGATGTTTACAGCAAGCAATTGCTACCAATTGGCGATCAAATCCTGCGCCACAGCGGGCCGGTTATCATGGCCGGTGATTTCAACGCCTGGAGTCGTCCACGTATGAATGCGCTTTATCGCTTCTCGCGTGAGATGTCGCTGCGTCAGGTACGCTTTACGGATGACAATCGCCGCCGGGCATTTGGTCGTCCTCTGGATTTCGTCTTCTATCGTGGTCTGAACGTGCAGGAAGCCTCTGTGCTGGTTACGCGCGCGTCCGATCACAACCCGCTACTAGTAGAATTCAGTCCCGGCAAACCTGATCAATAATGGTTATGTCAGGTCTGCCGTGGGGCAGGCCTGATCCGAGGTGCTGCCCTTTATTTCAACTCAACTAAGGACAACACAATGACCACAGGTTCCCATCATGACAACGTTGAAAAGCAGTTTGGTGCACAAGCCAGCGCCTATTTAACCAGCGCAGTACACGCTTCTGGCCGCGATTTGCAACGGCTGGCGGAACGGCTTAGCGCATTTCCAGAAGCTCATGTGCTGGATTTAGGCTGTGGAGCAGGGCATGCAAGCTTTGTGGCTGCAGGGCAGGTTGCGCAAGTCACGGCATATGACCTTTCCAGTCAGATGCTGGACGTGGTGACCAAAGCAGCAAAAGAACGCGGCCTGGACAATGTGACGACACGTCAGGGGTATGCTGAGATTTTGCCTTTTGATGACAGCGCGTTTGATGTGGTGATCAGCCGTTACTCTGCTCACCACTGGCATGATGTTGGGCAGGCGCTGCGCGAAGTGACGCGAGTGCTTAAGCCTGGTGGAACAGTCATCATTATGGACGTGATGTCTCCGGGCCACCCGGTGCGGGATATCTGGCTGCAGACGGTCGAGGCATTACGCGATACGTCACACGTACGCAATTATTCCAGCGGTGAGTGGCTCACGTTGTTTAATGACGCAGGCCTGACGACGCGTAATCTCATCACCGATCGTTTGCCCTTAGAATTCAGCTCATGGATTGCCCGTATGCGTACGCCGCAGGCGCTGAGCGACGCCATCAGGCTGTATCAGCAAAGTGCGTCACAGCAGGTGAAGCACTACTTCGAATTGACTGAAGATGGCTCGTTTACCAGCGATACCATCATGGCCGAAGCGCAGAAAAACGCATAACAAAAAAGGCACCGGGGGAAACGGTGCCTTTTTTATATTTCTTGCTGTCAGGAGTCAGGCGACGTGCTGTTTTTCACAAACAACGTTAGCTGATCGCCAGGCTTCAGATTGTCGGTATCACTGTTCCAGCGCATGACGTCACGTATATTTACGCCGTGGCGTTTAGCGATGCTGGAGAGCGAATCGCCTTTGCGTACGCGATAGGTGATGCTATCGCTATTATTCGCGAGACGCGACGCACTACTGCCTGCTCCAACCGTCAGGTTCTGACCCACTTTCAGGTTCGCTCCGCGCAGGTTATTCCACTGCTGGAGATCTTTTGTCGTCACGCCAAGACGCGACGCAATGCCCGAAATAGTATCACCTGAGCGCACTTTGTAGCTGCGACTGGCAAGCGGCGTATTCTCCGCAACCAGCGTTGGCTGAACGGCGGCGATTTCACCTGATGCCAGAGACTCACGCAGTTGATCCGCATGTTTCTGAGGAACCATGACATATTGCGGCCCGCTTTCACCTAAGGTTGATCCTTTAACGCCTGCGTTGAAGGTCTTAAGTTTGCTAACCGAAATACCCGCCATATCCGCCAGTTGATCCAGCTCCACCGGATTACTCAACCTGACACGCGCCAGTGCACGGCTTTCGTCTGAGGTAGGCAGACTCACACCGTACCGCTTGCTGTTTTTGAGTATGTCACTCAACGCCAGCATTTTTGGCACGTATATTTTGGTTTCCTGTGGCAGTGAAAGTGACCAGAAGTCCGTGGGTTTCCCCCGCGCCTTATTCACTTTCATTGCCTTCAGTACTCGCCCTTCACCGCTGTTATAGGCGGCAACGGTTAATAACCAGTCACCGTCAAACATACGGTTCAAACGCTGCATCATGTCGAGGGCAGCCGTTGTGGATGCCACCACATCACGACGCGCATCGTAGCTGCGAGTCTGTTTTAAACCATAGTTACGACCCGTGCTCGGAATGATCTGCCAAATGCCTGCGGCATTGCGACCAGACGTTGCATGTGGGTCAAAAGCGCTCTCCACTATGGGTAGTAGTACCAGTTCCATGGGCATGTTACGTTTTTTAACTTGCCCTGCTATCCAGTACATATACGGCTCTGCCCGTAAAGTTACATCGTGGAGATAGCTCTTATTGCTTAAATACTTTAGTTTCTGTTCGCGAATCCGGGTATTTTCCGGAATTCCCATCTTTAGCTCGTCGCTTATGGAAGCCCACAAGTCTTGCTCCTGCCCGGCGAATGTTCCATCGTCCATCCACCGCGCCTGACTTGTAAACTTCCCTGCTTCCCCTTGACCAGCTGCAGAAAGGCTCTGTGCGTGCTGTTGTACGGTACCATCGTGCTTAGACGACTGGCACCCCACAAGCAGGACAGAGGCGAATAATATCGCTTTTGCCTTCATGTGTGTGTCAATAGTTGCTTAAAAGACGAGCGATCATAACGGCGAAGTTTTAAAAAGGCAACCCGCAATTGTCAGAAGTTATCTTTCTTTGACCTTAACCAGGCAAAACGCGCGCTAGCTTGTTGCAACGTTGTTTCTTTATTTATTACCTCAATTAAATCAGTATCTTGCGTGCGTAAAAAAACATTAATCCGACGCTCAATTTTCAGAGTTGTGGGGAGTGTTTTTTGATTCTTTGCACGTAACTCATTAACTTTTCGATAATATTCGTTAAGGTCAGGATCTTCAGGTAACAGGCTAAGAGCAAACTTAATATTTCCTGAAGTATACTCATGTGCGCAACAAATGAGCGTATCGTCGGGAAGCGCATTAATCTTACAAAAAGAGGCAAACATCTGATCTGCTGTGCCTTCGAAGAGTCTTCCGCATCCGCCAGAGAACATCGTATCGCCACAAAAAAGATAAGGTTCGCTAAAGTAACAGATATGTCCTAAAGTGTGACCTGGCGTGTGAAATACGCTGAATTCTTGCCCGAGGAGCTGTAGTCGATCGCCCTCTCCGACAATTTTTGTCGCCCCCTTATGTTGTGTCTCTGCCGGTCCGTAAACCACAATATTAGGAAATTTCTGACTCAGTTCCTCCACGCCGCCAACATGATCGTTATGATGATGGGTGAGCAGGATCGCAACTGGCTGCCAGTGATTCTCTTCGAGGGCTTTCAGTACGGGGGCAGCCTCTCCGGGATCAACGATCAGGCAGCGACCGTCATCTTCACTTAATACCCAGATGTAATTGTCCTGAAATGCGGGAATACTGGTAAGATTCATAGTTACCTCTCAAAGCGTAATGGAAGGTTGTGATGAAACCGGCAAGGACTCCCCGTAAGTACATAGCACCGACACATTGGGCTGAGTTGCCTAAGGGCGAGTATTACCGTGAAGCACTGGAGAAGGAGCTCAAGCCGTGGTTTGCAAAAATGTATGGATTTCATCTGCTTAAGATTGGCAATCTCAGCGCAGAAATCAATGCCGAAAGTTGCGCTATTTCACATCAGGTTAATGTTTCACTCACCGGCGACCCTGTTCACGTCCGCGCTGACCCATTGCATCTTCCCTTTGCGGCGAAATCCGTCGATGCCTGCCTGCTGGGCCACACGCTACCCTGGTGCCCGGATCCGCATCGTCTGCTGCAGGAAGTCGATCGCGTGCTGATCGATGATGGCTGGCTGGTGATCAGCGGGTTTAATCCAGTCAGCTTGCTGGGAATAGGCAAAGCTATTCCGGTTTTGCGTCGATCGCCTGCAATCAGCAGTCGCATGTTTACCCTGATGCGCCAAATCGACTGGTTATCGCTACTGAATTTTGAAGTGCTTCATTATAGTCGTTTTCGGGTTATTCCCTGGTCGAAGCAGGGAGGGCGACTGTTAAACACCCATCTGCCTGCGCTTGGCTGTATGCAACTGATTGTCGCGCGTAAACGCACGATCCCGTTAACGCTAAATCCGATGAAAATGCGCCGGGCAAAACCCAGCGTACGCCAAACCGTCAGCGCAACCCGCCAGACACGTCAGCCTTGATCGGCCAGATAGCCGATATCCTCCTGCGTTGGCTTCAATGCCGCAGCCCGTGCGAGTTCATCACAGCGTTCGTTTTCCGGGTGCCCGGCGTGGCCTTTTACCCATTCCCAGCGGATTTTATGCTCGCCGAGGGCAGCATCCAGGCGTTGCCACAGATCGACATTTTTCACCGGTTTTTTTTCTGCGGTTTTCCAGCCGCGTTTTTTCCAGTTGTGGATCCACTGGGTGATCCCCTGGCGAACGTACTGGCTGTCCGTGCTAAGAATCACTTCGCAATGTTCTTTGAGGGCTTCCAGCGCGACAATAGCAGCCATCAGCTCCATCCGGTTGTTAGTGGTCAGACGATAACCTTCGCTGAATGATTTTTCGCGGCCACGAAAGCGGAGAATCGCGCCATAGCCACCGGGCCCTGGGTTACCCAGGCAAGAGCCATCGGTGAAAATTTCTACCTGCTTAAGCATCTCTGGTAGACTTCCTGTAATTGAAATCGAACTGTAAAACGATAAGTCTGACATAAATGACCGCTATGAGCACTGCAATTACTCGACAGATCGTCCTCGATACCGAAACCACCGGTATGAACCAGATCGGCGCACACTATGAAGGGCACAAAATCATTGAGATCGGTGCCGTTGAAGTGATTAACCGTCGTCTGACGGGAAATAACTTCCACATTTATCTCAAGCCCGATCGTCTGGTGGATCCAGAAGCCTTTGGCGTTCACGGTATTGCGGATGAATTTTTGCTTGATAAACCTACGTTTGGCGACATCGCCGATGAGTTTATCGAATATGTACGCGGTGCTGAGCTCGTTATTCATAATGCATCGTTCGATATCGGCTTTCTTGACTATGAATTCAGCAAATTAAATCGCGGTATTCCGAAGACTGAGACGTTCTGTAAGGTCACAGACAGTCTGGCGCTGGCGCGACGTATGTTTCCCGGCAAGCGTAATAGCCTTGATGCGCTTTGCTCACGTTATGAAATAGATAACAGCAAACGTACCCTGCACGGGGCGTTACTCGATTCCCAGATTCTGGCTGATGTGTATCTGCTGATGACGGGCGGTCAGACTTCCATGGCTTTTTCAATGGAAGGTGAGGGGCAACAGCAGCAAGGGGAAGCCGGTATTCAGCGCGTTGTCCGTCAGGCAAGTAAGTTACGGGTTGTTTTAGCCAGTGATGAAGAACTGGCGGCGCATGAGTCGCGTCTGGACCTGGTGCAAAAAAAGGGCGGAAGCTGCCTCTGGCGCGCGTAACCCCTTAACTTTTGATGATAAAATGGCACGTTGGGTGATTTTTGCAGCAAACGATACAAATCATCAGAAAAAGCGTTGACGGCTCTAAGCACAATCCGTAATATGCGCCTCGTTCCCCAACGGGAACATCGCGGAGCGGTAGTTCAGTCGGTTAGAATACCTGCCTGTCACGCAGGGGGTCGCGGGTTCGAGTCCCGTCCGTTCCGCCAACATTCAACTCGGGTGTCTGTGACATCTGATAAGTAAGAAAACCGCAGCGTTGAAAAACGGATGCGGTTTTTTTTCGTCTGTTGATATCTGCCTCCCTGAATCTCGTTACGAATTTTATATAACCCACCTGAATAATATCGTTTCCCTTCATACTTTCAGCAGTTGCTCAACCGCTATGCCATTTTAAGCAACTCACGCGAGAGTCACTCAGGGCAGAAGAAGCAGTAAGTGTCGTGTGGTTTGCTTCTAACCCTCTGTCAGCATAAGGCCCGGACCACCCCAGTCCGGGCCTTTTTGCATTTACTCCTTCGCCGTTGCGCGACGTGGAGCAAACCCTTCGCTAACCCCTTCGCGATCGTGACGTGCAATCCAGCGATAACTGCATGCACCCAGAAACACGCCGATAAACCAGCTAAAATTAGCGACTTCGTGCAGTGAGGGAATAAAGCTAATGATCAGGCATACGGCAACCGACGGTACCAGAGCAGCAACGGCTTTCGGATTAATGCCGTTTTTGTACCAGTAACGCCCATTCGGGGAGACAGTAAACAGGTCGTCGACAAATACCTTCCCGCGTTTAATCAGATAGAAGTCAGCCAGCAGGATACCGAACAACGGCCCAATAAAAGAACCCAGCACATCCAGCGTGTAGTGGATGAGTTCCGGAGACTGGAACAGGTTCCACGGCGTCAGCAACACGGAGCCAACTGCGGCGATCATCCCACCCGTACGGAAGCTTATTTTCTGCGGTGAGCAGTTAGAGAAATCGAACGCCGGGGAGACGAAGTTTGCCACGATATTGATGCCGATGGTGGCGATGATCATGGTCAACAGGCCAATCGCCATCGCCAGGCTGTTGCCTACGTGGCTGACGGTCTCGATGGGGTCGGTGATCATTTTGCCGAACAGCGACTGCGTGCCTGAAACGATCACCACGGTAACGATGGAGAACAGCAGGAAGTTAAACGGCAGACCCCAGCGGTTGCCACGACGAATTTCCTGCATGCTCTTGCCGTAGCGCGAAAAGTCGCCAAAGTTGAGCAATGGCCCGGAGAAGTAAGAAACCACCAGCGCAGTTGCGGTGATCATCTGCCAGGTTTGCTCGCCTGCGGTCAGCTCTTTGCTGGCAAGGGTAAAGGAGATACCGCTAAAGCCGGTTTGTGACAGGATCCACACCGCCAGCGCCAGCATCACTACGTAGACTGCCGGGCCAGCGATATCGATAAAGCGTTTAATCGCGCTCATCCCGTGCCAGAACACCAGCGCCTGCAATACCCACATGATACCGAAGCACACCCAACCCAGATGCGACAGACCCAGGAAATGCCCCTCGGTCATCGGCGCCAGAGACGGCCAGAATTTCAGCATCACCAGCATTAACGCATTGGCCGCCAGATAGGTTTGTATACCATACCAGGCAAAAGCGATAAGCCCACGTATGACGGCAGGAATGTTGGCACCGAACACGCCAAATGCCTGGCGACAGATCACCGCATAGGGCACGCCAGCCATTTGGCTTGGTTTGGCGACAAGGTTTGCGCACAACTGCACAATACAGATGCCCAGCAACAGGCACAGTAATACCTGCCAGCTGGCAAGGCCGAGCGCGAAGAAGCTGGCCGCGACCACGTATCCGCCCATGCTGTGCACGTCGGACATCCAGAAAGAGAAGATGTTGTACCACGTCCAGTTCTGGTCGCGCGTTGGGGCCAAATCGTTGTTAGTAAGTCTTGGGCTGTAACTGTCTTTGTAATTTGGTTCAAGGTTTGGCATGGAATCTGCTCCTCTGAATACAGATTGTGACGTTATGTCTGCCATCCTGTATTGCATGAACCAGGCCAGGTTTTAATTTTATGTATACAAAATACTTTAATGATGTATACAAATAGATAAGAAATACGTAACAAAGGAATACCCCAATGAAGCAACCAACGGGGCTACAGACCCCAGCAGATCTGGAAGATAAAGAAAACTTCATCTGGCAGTCGCTGATGACCGCCATTGTCGAACATCAACTCCCGCCAGGCAGTAAATTACCCGAAGAAGCGCTGGCTGACGTGTTTGGCGTTAGCCGCACGGGGATCCGTAAGGTCCTGACGCGCCTTGCGACGGTGCAAATGGTCACCATGACGCCCAGACGTGGTGCATTCGTCGCCAAACCGGATATCGACGAGTCGAAATCGATCTTCGCCACCCGCAAAATGATCGAGTGCGCCAATCTGCCGCAGGTGCTTGAGCATCTGCAGGCACCGCATATAGTGGGGCTGGAGAAAATCATCGCGCAGGAAGAAGAGGCGCATCAGAACCACGATGGCGCGGCGGCGATTCGCCATTCTGCGGCGTTTCATATTCAACTGCAGGCTATCTCGGGTAATGCGGTGGTGACAGATATCGTGACCACACTGGCACAGCGCTCGTCACTGGTGATTGCCGCCTGGGGCGCCCCCTGGCAGCGCGGATGCCGCTGTGACGACCACGACAGGCTCATCGAGCTGCTACGTAAAAAGGACGGCGCAGCGCTGAGTCACGCCATGGCGCATCACTTCGACCATATCGTCTCGAGCCTCAGTTTTGAGCGCGGCGGCGACATCCTTCCCGACTTTGCCCGCCTGTTCGGCGCTGCAGGAGAACACCCATGATGCCATGTTGTATACAGGTGATTAATCCTAATACCAGCCCGGAGATGACCCATACCATCGCCAGCGCCGCCCGCCAGGTTGCCGCGCCGGGTACAACGATCCTCGCCAGTTGTCCGACCCAGGGCGTAGCGTCGATTGAAGGGCATTTTGACGAGGCGATTGCCGCCATTGGCGTGCTGGAACAGATAAAGAGAGGGATGGTGCAGGGGGCGCAAGGTCATGTGATTGCCTGCTTTGGCGATCCGGGATTGCTGGCCGCGCGAGAACTAGCAACCGGGCCGGTGGTGGGGATTGCCGAAGCGGCTATGCATGTCGCTACTATGGTCGCAACGCGTTTTTCCATCGTTACCACCTTGCCGCGAACGGTGATTATCGCCCGTCATTTATTGCAGCAATATGGCTTCGAACACCACTGCGCCGCGCTGCATGCGATCGATTTACCGGTACTGGCGTTAGAAGATGGCACGGGTCTTGCTCAACAGAAAGTACGCGAGCGCTGTATACAAGCCAAACGAGAAGATAATAGCGGCGCTATTGTTCTTGGCTGTGGCGGGATGGCAAACCTTGCCAGCGAGCTGACGCAGGAGCTGGGTATTCCGGTGATTGATGGCGTCACGGCCGCGGTGAAAATGGTGGAATCCCTCCTGGCATTGGGGCTTGGTACCAGTAAGTACGGCGATCTGGCGTATCCCAATAAAAAGCCGCTTTCAGGATGCTTTGAAATGCTGAGCTGAAAGCGGCCCCAAAATGAGGTCGAATCAGCATGCATTCAGATACGGACAAGCCTGTCTGGCACTTTACCGATAACTACCCGCGCGATCTGGCGGGGTACGCCGGGAAACCTCCTCATGCGCAGTGGCCCGGTGGGGCGCGCATTGCCGTGCAGTTTGTCCTGAACTTCGAAGAGGGCGGTGAGAACCATATTCTGCATGGCGACGCCGGTTCTGAACAGTTTCTGTCCGATATTATCGGCGCGGCCAGCTACCCTGACAGACACATGTCCATGGACTCGCTATATGAATACGGTTCCCGCGCAGGTTTCTGGCGCATTCACAATGAGTTCCAAAAGCGCGGCCTGCCGCTAACGGTATTCGGCATTGCAATGGCGCTGGCACGCAACCCGGAGATCGTCGCGGCGATTAAGGCGGCGGATTACGACGTGGTGAGCCACGGTTGGCGCTGGATCCACTATCAAAATATGGATATCCAGACGGAGCGCCAGCACATGCAGCAGGCAATGGAGATCCTCACTACGCTGTTTGGCAAGGCGCCGAGCGGCTGGTACACCGGACGCGACAGTCCGAACACCCGTAAGCTGGTGGTAGAGCAGGGCAATTTTTTATATGACAGCGATTACTATGGCGACGATCTGCCGTTCTGGACGACGGTCGACCAGAAGCCTCATCTGATTGTGCCCTATACCCTGGATGCGAACGACATGCGCTTTGCCACTGCGCAGGGTTTTAATACCGCTGAGCAGTTCTATACCTACCTGAAAGACAGTTTCGATGTGCTGTATGAAGAGGGAGAGACGTCACCGAAAATGATGTCGATTGGTATGCACTGCCGACTGCTGGGTCGACCTGGGCGCTTTAAGGCTCTGCAGCGTTTTCTGGATTATGTGCAGAGCCACGAGGATGTGTGGGTGTGCCGCCGCCAGGATATCGCCGAGCACTGGGTGAAGACGCACCCGTATCAGTCCGAGTGATTTTCCCCTCAGCCTAACCTTCTCCCTGAAGGGGGGTGGGGGCATACTGTAGCCCTGGTAAGCGCAGCGCCACCGGGGATAATTCCCGGATGGCGGCGCAAGCGCCTGATCCGGGCTACGTTTTCTGTAGCCCTGGTAAGCGCAGCGCCACCGGGGACAATTCCCGGTTGGCGGCGCAAGCGCCTGATCCGGGCTACGTTTTCCATACGAGCAGAGAGGGCCGGGGTGCAGGCACCCGGCCGCACCCCTCTTTCCTTTCACCCCATCAAGCTGACATGGGCCGCCACAATCCGCCAGCCATAGGGAAACTTCACCCAGGTCTGCATCTGGCGGCCTACTCGTTCACTGTTCTCGCGCGTAAACTCCGTGCTCGCGACCGCCATATCCTCACCGTATGTGGTGATCGTGGTGTTATGCAGCAGCCTGTCCAGCCCGGCTGACGGACGGGCGTTGCGAAACTCGCGAATCGCTTCAATGCCGTACAGATTTTCCGTTGCGCCATAGCGGACGGTTCGCGGATCCGCCCAAAAAAGCTCATCCAGCACGGCCACATCATTACTGATAAGCGCCTGCTCATAACGGTAAAACGCAGCGGTGACCTCATTCAACACGGTCGGACGGTCAATATGTTCTCTGTTCATCATGCTTCCTGTGGGTAAAGAATGCCCGCCTGCTCCAGCCGCCACGCCGCCTGCAGGCAGCGCGGTTCCTGCCAGGGGGCAGCAATAATCTGTACGCCAATCGGCAATCCCGAGGCGGTTTTCACGGGTACGGTGGCAACCGGCAGACCTAAAAACGAGATGGGCTGCGTCAGCATCCCCATACTGGCTTTGATCGGTAAATCGGTGTGGTTAATGCGCATGGTATTCTCGCCAACCGGCGTCGCACTGCAGGGTGTCGCCGGAGCCAGAAGCAGATCCACGTCGTTAAACAGCGGCAGCGTTTGATCGCGAAACCAGGCGCGAAAACGCTGTGCCTGGGTATACCAGGCCGAGGGCGTCATTGCGCCTGCCAGCAGACGCTCACGGGAATTTGGCTCGAACTTATCGGCATCCGTTCGCAGCGCCGGGAGATAATGGTTGCCCCCCTCTGCCGCAGAAAGCAAAAATGCGGCGGAACGGGCCAGTTCCGCTTCCGGCAATACCCGCGTCTGATTGGCTCCCAGCGCCTGCGCTACCACGTTGACGGCGGCACGGGCATCGGCAGTACACCAGGTTGTAAAATAGCCCTCCAGCACGGCACAGCGTAGCGTCCCCGTAGCGGATAACGCTGGCAGAACAGCGACCGGTTCGCGTGGGGATTGCCAGTTGTCTTCCCCGTCATGTCCCAGCAGCGCGTCATAGACGCAGGCTAAATCCTCCACGTTTCGTGCCAGCGGGCCAATGTGGTCCAGGCTGGCAACAAACGGATGGCTGCCGCTGCGTGATAAGCGCCCAAAGGTGGGTTTTAACCCCAGTACGCCGCACAGCGAGGCGGGAACGCGAATAGAGCCGTTGGTGTCTGTACCCAGCGCGAAATTGACCAGCCCGGCCGCAACCGCCGCAGCCGAACCGCCCGAGGAGCCGCCCGCCACGCGTGTGAGGTCTCGCGGGTTACGCGTTGCGCCGTAGTGGCTGTTCTCTGTGGTGAAGCCATAGGCATAGGCATCCATATTGAGCGTGCCGGCCAGCGTTGCGCCCGCATTTGCAAGCTGGCGAATGGCGAAAGCATCTTTTGTTGCGGGGGGCTGGGTGCTGAACAGCTTTGCCCCCGCCAGCGTGGTCACGCCCTCGACGTCGAAGAGGTTTTTCACCGCGTAGGGCACGCCTGCCAGCGCAGGCAGTGTTTCGCCTGCCGCCCGGCGCGCATCGATATGTGCGGCTTCGGTGAGCATGCGTGTCGCGGTTACGCCGGTGAAGGCGTTGATGTCAGGGTTTGCCTGCTCAATCAACGCCAGTGATTGCTGTGCCAGTTCGCGCGCGCTAAACGTTTTGCTACGCAGTCCTTGCTGAATGTCCCGAATGGATAAGCTCATAGCCGATACTCTCCTGCGCCTTCCTGGCGGTGCGGCAGGGGAAAGGCCATCAGCGGCTGCGCCATGGCTGCGATGCGGGTAAGCTGAACTTCCAGCTCCGCCCGGCGTGCATCGTCCAGCGGTACCGCCAGTAATTGTTCCATCAGCCGGATGTATGTCGGCCAGTCGAGTGTGTTATCGCTCATGATGACTCCTTAAAAACCGGCCGCGCTGCCGTTGCTGCGTGGATCAAATGCCCCTTCGAGCATGCCGTTGGGATGACGCACAATCGCCCCCGCGTGCCCCGTCGCTTCGCTCAGTCCCGGCAACCATTCCACGTCATGGCCCAGGTCACGCAGCGCCTGATATGTGGCCTCGCTGAACCGCCCCTCCAGCTTCAGGCTATCGGACGTCTGCCCCCAGGTGCGGCCCAGCAACCAGCGAGGGGCGCATACCGCTTCCTGTAGGGGCATGTTTTGCATCACGTGACGGGTAAATATGGCGGCCTGCGTTTGCGGCTGCCCGTCGCCGCCCATCGTGCCGTAGACCATGGTGCGGCCATCTTTCAGCCGTGCGGCTGCCGGGTTGAGGGTGTGGAACGGCTGTTTGCCGGGCACCAGCGCCAGCAAATGAGCCGGGTCAAGACTGAATGCCGCGCCGCGGTTTTGTAACAGCACGCCGCTTTCCGGCAGTACCACGCCGCTACCAAACTCGTGATAAATGCTCTGAATAAACGACACCGCCAGTCCGTTTTTATCCATCACGCCCATCCAGACGGTGTCGCCGGGCCCTTTCCCCTGGCCCCAGGGCGCGGCCCGGTGTTCGTCAATACTGTTTGCCAGTACTTGTAACGGCGCCTGTTCCAGCAACGTTTGAACCGGTAGCGTCACGTGGCGCGGGTCGGTGATGTAACGATCACGCAGGCCAAAGGCCTGTTTGGTCGCTTCGACGATGCGGTGAATGGTCTGCACTTCACTGGCCTGAGACATGTCCAGGTGGTCGGTAATCCCGAGGATCGCCAGCGACACCAGCCCTTGCGTCGGCGGCGTCATATTGAAGATGTCGCCCTGGCTGTGGGACAGACGAAGCGGTACCCGGCGGTGAGCACGATGGGCCGTCAGATCCTGGGCGGTCAGTGGCAGTCCGAGGGCGTTCATTTCCGCCGCCATCTGATCGGCGAGTGCGCCGCGATAAAAACTGTCCAGCCCGTCGGTGGCGAGGCGGGTTAAGGTACGCGCCAGACGCGGCTGGCAGAAACGGCTACCGGCCTGAGGGACATCGCCCTGAACGAGAAAGGTCTCGCTAAAGCCCGGCACATCCACCAGTTCCGGGTATTTACTTTGCGTGGCGCTGGCCTGCGACTGCGTAACCGGAATCCCTTCGCTGGCGTAACGAATGGCATCTGCCAGCAGGCGGGAGAGCGGCAATTGCCCGCCACCCATTGATGCCGATACTTTCAGCGCCTCGTCCCAGCCGCTGAGCGTGCCGGGAACCGTCAGCGCCGCCAGCGGACCACGATGGGGAATATGACTGTGCCCCGCATAGAACGCCTGTGTCGCCAGTTGCCCGGCGGCGCCGCTGGCATCAATGGCAAGGGGTTCGCCTTCGGGCGGCACTATCAGCCAGAAACCATCACCGCCGATGCCATTCATATGGGGATAGACCACCGCAATGGTGGCCGCCGCGGCCACCATCGCCTCAATCGCATCGCCGCCGTGGCGCAACACCGATAATGCCGATTCACTGGCCAGGTGGTGGGGCGTTACCGCCATACCGGAAGGGGCAATATTACTTTGCATCGTCATGCTCTCTTTGTTCGGGTAAGTCAGAGAGCTAAGCAAGAGCTGTTCCAGATTGACGACAAGCGTTTCACTGTGTCAGCTTAATGTGAAACGAAAGTTGCAGGAGAGCCTATGCAGCAGTTAGATACGCGCTTACGTGAGTGCTACAACGAATTATCTCCACAAGAACAGAGAGTTGCCTCATTTATCATGGATCATTTTGATGATCTGATGAGCTACAACAGCGCCGAACTGGCCCGTCTGAGCGGCGTGTCGAAAGCCACTGTCAGCCGCCTGTTTAAACGGCTTGGCTATGATCGTTTCAAAGAAATGCGTGATGAGGTACGTACACTGCGCCAGAGCGGCATGCCGCTGACGGAAAACCGCGATGCCGTACAGGGCAATACGTTGCTGGCGCGGCACTACAAGCAGGAGATGGCGAACCTGACCCAGTGGGTGAATTCGCTGGATGCCGTGCAATTTGCCGATGTGGTGCAGGCGCTGGGCGCGGCGCGGCGCGTCTTTATTCTTGGCCTGCGCAACAGCGCGCCGGTGGCCCTGCATTTGCGCCAACAACTGATGCAAATCCGTGGTCAGGTCTGGCTGATGCCCCAGCCGGGGCAGACGCTGGCGGAAGAGCTCGTGGATATCACGGAGCAGGATGTGGTGGTGGTGATCGCATTTCGCCGTCGCCCGCGGGTGATCCGCCCGGTGCTGGAGGCGCTGCAAAAGCAGGGGGTGCCGACGCTTGCCATCAGCGAGCCGCAGGCGTCAGGCATTACCACACTTGTCCGCTGGCATTTTGGCCTGCCGCTCGACAGCGTGTCGGCGTTCGACAGCTACAGTAGCGCCATGAGTCTGGTGAATTTACTGGCGAACGCGTTACTGCATAGTGCCCTGACAGAGGGGCGCCAGCGTATCCATAATATCGCCTCGCTGTATACAGACCTCGATGAGCTGGAACAACGGTGATGCACTGATTTGGTGCCTTTGCACCAGTTCTGGGGATCCTGATGGCGCAGGCGGTCAGCACTTATTTCGTCTGAAAAATACATAAATCAGCCTGATAGCAGGCTGGTATCATCATTTTCTCTATGGCACATTAGTTGCAGAAAGTATTTACAAGAATCTTTTGTTTCATGGCGATCACTTTTGTATACCGAAGGATGTGTCTATGTTCGACTCTCAGCAATCTGCGCAAATTAACCCGCCACATCGTTTACTGATGGGGCCTGGACCTATCAATGCTGACCCGCGGGTCTTACGTGCCATGGCGAGCCAACTGGTGGGGCAATATGATCCGGTCATGACCGGCTATATGAATGAGGTTATGTCCCTCTACCGCGACGTTTTCCGTACGCAAAACCGCTGGACCATGCTGGTGGATGGCACCTCGCGCGCCGGCATCGAAGCGATCCTCGTTTCTGCGATCCGCCCCGGCGACAAGGTGCTGGTACCGGTCTTTGGCCGTTTCGGGCATCTGCTGTGTGAAATCGCTCGCCGCTGCCGCGCGGAAGTACACACCATCGAAGTGCCCTGGGGCGAAGTCTTTACTGCGGATCAGATTGAAGATGCCATCAGGCGTGTTAAGCCTCGCGTGTTGCTGACGGTGCAGGGCGATACCTCCACCACGCTGCTGCAACCGCTGGAAAACCTGGGCGACATTTGCCGACGCCACGACGTGCTGTTCTATACCGATGCTACCGCATCGCTCGGTGGTAACGCGCTGGAAACCGACGCCTGGGGGCTGGATGCGGTCTCCGCTGGTTTGCAGAAATGCCTGGGTGGCCCGTCAGGCAGCTCGCCGATTACCCTGAGCCCACAAATGGAAGAGGCCATCCGCGCGCGTAAATGCGTGGAGCAGGGGATCCGTACCGATACGCACCAGGACGGCGATGACGAGATGATCTACTCCAACTATTTCGATCTCGGCATGGTGATGGACTACTGGGGGCCGGAACGCCTGAACCATCATACCGAAGCGACCAGCATGCTGTTTGCCGCCCGTGAATGCGCGCGCATCATGCTGGAAGAGGGAATGGACGCGCTGATCGCCCGCCACGAATTACACGGCCGCGCCATGCTCGCAGGTATTCAGGGGATGGGGTTGGAAGTGTTTGGCGACATTCGCCACAAGATGAACAACGTGCTGGGAGTGATGATCCCCTCTGTTGTACATGGTGAAGAGGTGCGCAAGCGCCTGCTGGATGATTTCCATATTGAAATCGGCACCTCGTTTGGCCCGCTGCAGGGCAAGATCTGGCGTATCGGCACCATGGGCTATAACGCGCGCAAAGATTGTGTGCTGCAAACCCTCACCGCGCTGGAAGCGGTACTGAACCGTCTGGGCTTCCGCACCGTACAGGGTGCGGGGATGCAGGCCGCCTGGGACGTGTACGAAGGGGTTGCATAATGATGACTGCCGATGACGCTGACCGCGCTGCGCGCCGGGTAATGGAACGCTGCGATACGCTGGCAGAGATCAGTGAAACGCCGGGTCAGCTGACCCGGGTTTACCTCTCTACTGAACATCTGCGGGCAAACGCGCAGGTGGCGCAGTGGATGCAGGAGGCGGGCATGGTCACCTGGCAGGATGCGGTTGGCAATATTTGTGGGCGTTACGAGGCAGCAAATGACGGCGCCCAGGCGGTGTTGCTGGGATCGCATCTGGACACCGTACGCGACGCCGGACGTTACGATGGCATGCTCGGCGTGCTGACCGCCATCGAGGTGGTTGACTGGTTGCACCGTCAGAATCTCCGGGGTTCTCAGGCTATTGAAATCGTCGGGTTCGCCGACGAAGAGGGCACACGCTTTAACATCACGCTGCTGGGAAGCCGCGGCCTGACCGGCACCTGGCCGCAGGGCTGGCTGGATTGTGTGGATGCGCAGGGTGTTAGCGTGGCGCAAGCGATGGTCAATGCCGGTCTGGATCCCACGCGTATCGCCACGGCAGAACGTGCCCGTGAAGATTTCTCGGCGTATCTGGAACTGCACATTGAGCAGGGGCCAGTACTTGAACAGGAAGATCTGCCGCTTGGCGTCGTTACGGCGATTAACGGTGCGCGCAGGTTGACCTGTCGGTTTAGTGGGGAAGCGGGGCATGCGGGTACCGTGCCGATGAGCCATCGCCACGATGCATTAACCGCCGCCGCCCAGTGGATCGGTTTTGTTGAACAGAAAACACGGGAATCTGGTCCGGAGCTGGTGGCGACGGTGGGTACGTTGCAGTGCGAACCGGGTGCGGTAAATGTGATTCCAGGGGCGGTGACGCTGACGCTGGATATTCGTAGCCCGAACGATGCGCTGCGGGAGACGCTGTTAAACGCCTTGCTGGATGAAGCCGCGCGCATCGGTCAGGCGCGTGGTGTTGCCTTTACCTCCGATATTTTTTACACCATCGCGGCAACGCCTTGTGATACGCACCTGCGTAATGTGCTGGCCGGTGCCGTTGAGGCAGTGCAGGGGCGCGTGCTCTTGCTGCCAAGCGGCGCCGGGCATGATGCTATCGCCATTGCGGAACGCTGGCCATCGGCGATGTTATTTGTGCGGTGTGACAGAGGGATCAGCCATCACCCGGCCGAGAGCGTGCAGCAGCAGGATGTGGCCCAGGCGTTGCGGGCATACAGTGAGGCGGTGCGTAAGCTGATGTAGTGCGGTGCGGCCGGTTACCCTCACCCCGGCCCTCTCCCACAGGGAGAGGGAGAAAACCAGGCAGCCAGGGCATTAGACCGCACTTTACAGTCCCCTCTCCCACAGGGAGAGGGTTAGGGGGAGGGGAACGTCATATCACCCAAGCGTAAACGGATCGGCGTCCTGCCAGGCGGGAAACTTCTCGCGGTACTCTTTTAAGGCGGTCATCGACAACTCGGCATCAATGCGGATAGCCTGGTGCGGCTCGGCGGTGGCGATAACCTCGCCCTGCGGGTTAATGACCCGGCTGTCGCCGCGGTAATGATGCCCGTTGCCGTCGGTTCCCACACGGTTGCAACCTGCGACATACGCCAGGTTTTCAATAGCGCGCGCCACCAATAGCGATTGCCAGTGCAGTGAACGCGGCGCAGGCCAGTTGGCGACATACAGCGCCAGGTCGTAATCATCGCGATTGCGCGACCAGACCGGGAATCGCAGGTCATAACAGACCAGCGGTAAAATACGCCAGCCGCGCCACTCAAACACCACACGCTCATTACCCGCTTCGTAATGATGATGCTCATCGGCCATGCGGAACAGATGGCGCTTATCATAAAAATGAACGGCCCCTTCCGGCTCGACCAACAGGAAGCGGTTAACCGGGCCACGCTCCGTTTGCAGCGCGGCGCTGCCCGCGACCAGCGCGTTCGTCTGTTGGGCTTTGGTTTGCATCCACGCCACAACTTCTTCTTGCGGCATCGACTGCTTTGCCGCTTCCATGGCAAAACCGGTGGTAAACATTTCCGGCAGGACAATCACATCACGCCCGGTGATATCTTCAAGCTGGCGATCAAAATGGCGCAAATTGGCCGGACCGTCCATCCAGACTAATGGTTGTTGCAACAGCGTAATTTTTAAACCAGGCACGATTTAAGCTCCCCTAAAACAGCATTTTTACACTTTAGCACGAGAAAAAGGGAATTTGTGGTAATAAAAAACCCCGCACGAAGCGGGGTGGGGGGCTATCCGGGTGTGCGTTATGCAGCCTGAGGCTTACGCACTTTTTCCTGCGGTTTTACCGGCTGTGTCGCCAGCTCTTCCGGTTCGAAGTCATCGACATTAATACTGCGCAGACGGCTGGTTTCGGCTTTTGTCAGGATCTCAGCTTCATCCTGATTGATAAGCCCGCCGGCCAGCGCCTCTTTTGCCAGCGCGTCCAGACGTGTAAATGGCAGGTTTTTACCCAGCTCTTTACAAATGCGCTGATGAATCGGGTCGGCAGCGATGACGTCAAGCAGCGCTTCTTCCAGCAGACCGACCGGGTTGTGTTCACTCGGCGTCAGATACTGACCACGACCAATACGCGAACGGGTGGCACACGGCGTTTGCAGAATTTTGGCGACCTGATGATCCAGTTTATCGGACGGTGCCAGATAGTGGCGACCGGTCGGGAAAATCACTACGCGCAGCAGACCCGCGACAACACGGTTTGGGAAGTTGGAGAGCAGATCGTCCATCGCCTGTTCAGCCTGATACAAGGCATCCTGTACGCCCCAGTGCACCAGCGGCAGATCCATTTCGTGACGGCCTTCATCGTCATAGCGTTTCAGCACAGCAGAGGCGAGGAACACCTGGCTTAAAATATCCCCGAGGCGCGCCGAGATACGTTCGCGACGTTTCAGGCTGCCACCCAGTACCGCCATCGACACATCCGACAGCAGCGCGAGGTTGGCGCTTAAGCGGTTGATATGCTGATAGTAGCGTTTGGTTGAGTCGCTGGTGGGCGCAGAACTGGTCAGCCCGCGCGTCAGCCCCAGCCAGAAGCTGCGCATCTTATTGCTGCCCACGTGGCCGATATGTTTAAACAGCAGTTTATCGAACGCATCCACGTCATTGTTTTGTGCAGCAGCCATTTCATCCAGCACGTACGGATGGCAACGAATCGCGCCCTGACCGAAGATCATCATGCTGCGGGTCAGAATATTGGCCCCTTCAACTGTGATGGCAATGGGTGCGCCCTGATAGGCGCGCGCCAGGAAGTTGCCCGCGCCGAGCATAATGCCTTTACCGCCGGCGATATCCATTGCGTCAATGATTGACTGCTGACCACGATGAGTACAGTGATATTTCACGATGGCTGAGAGCACCGCCGGTTTCTCACCGAGCATAATGCCGTAAGTAATCAGCGCGGCAGCGGCATCCATCACATAGGCGTTACCCGCGATGCGTGCCAGCGGCTCTTCAATCCCTTCCATCTTACCGATGGCGACTTTGAACTGACGACGGATGTGCGCATAAGCGCCGATACCCATAGCCACCGATTTCAGGCCGCCCGTAGAGTTGGATGGCAGCGTGATACCGCGGCCCACGGACAGACATTCCACCAGCATACGCCAGCCCTGTCCGGCCATTTTCGGGCCACCGATGATGTAATCAATCGGTACGAAAATGTCCTGACCCCGTGTCGGACCGTTCTGGAACGGGACGTTCAGCGGGAAGTGACGACGACCAATTTCAACACCCGGGGTGTTGGTGGGGATCAGTGCACAGGTGATACCGAGATCTTCTTCGCCGCCCAGCAGTTTTTCCGGGTCAGAAAGTTTAAACGCCAGGCCCAGTACGGTCGCGATCGGGGCCAGCGTGATATAGCGTTTATTCCAGGTCAGGCGCATACCGAGCACCTGCTCACCCTGCCAGTCGCCCATGCAAACGACGCCAGTATCCGGAATTGCGCCCGCATCGGAACCGGCTTCCGGGCTGGTCAGGGCGAAACACGGAATTTCCTGTCCACGCGCCAGACGGGGTAAGTAATGATTTTTCTGCTCTTCAGTGCCGTAGTGTTGCAGCAGCTCACCTGGCCCTAAGGAGTTCGGTACGCCGACAGTGATCGCCAGAATGCCGGAAACGCCGGAGAGTTTTTGCAGCACGCGGGACTGGGCGTAAGCGGAGAATTCCAGTCCGCCGTACTCTTTTTTAATGATCATCGCGAAGAAGCGATGTTCTTTCAGGAATGCCCACAGCTCTGGCGGTAAGTCGGCCATTTCATGGGTGATCTGAAAGTCGTTAGCCATACGGCAGGCCTCTTCCACCGGACCATCAATAAAGGCCTGTTCTTCGGCGGTCAGACGCGGCTGCGGGTAGTTGTGCAGTTTTTTCCAGTCAGGATTACCGCGGAACAGATCGCCTTCCCACCAGGTTGTACCGGCATCGATGGCTTCTTTTTCCGTGCGTGACATTGGCGGCATCACTTTACGAAAACCGCGGAATACCGGGGCGGAGATCAGCGATTTACGCATCGGCACAAAGTTGAACGGCACAAGGATAATGGCCAACGGCACCAGTACCCAGATTGACCACAGACCTGTAGCGCCAAGGGCGGCAGTCCATGCCAGGAGAATTACGCTGCTGAGCAGCAGACTCACCCGGTGATAGAACAACACGCCGAGTAGGATAACAGTTGCGAGTAGACTCAAAATCATCATAGAGAAAAGCTCCCTTGCTTGTAGGAGGTCTGACCACTTGTGATGATATGGTTGTAGTGGATGTTATTTCTTTTAGCAATGTGTTTACAAAATAATTACAACCTGGTTCACATTGTTTGGCAGGAATGTGGCACGAAAAACGAAAACCCCCGACGATCACCAAGGCTTTAGCTTCTCGCTTGCCATGCTATCCGGTAAACTGCGCGCGAGAATTTACATTCATACTGCTTTCATACTGAAGGATATCCTCATGTACCAGGATCTGATTCGTAACGAACTGAACGAAGCAGCGGAAACGCTGGCAAACTTTTTAAAAGATGATGCCAATATCCACGCCATTCAGCGTGCGGCGGTTCTGCTGGCTGACAGCTTCAAGGCCGGCGGTAAGGTATTGTCCTGCGGTAATGGTGGTTCCCACTGTGATGCAATGCACTTTGCAGAAGAGTTGACAGGGCGTTACCGTGAAAACCGTCCGGGTTATCCGGGTATCGCCATCTCCGACGTGAGCCATCTCTCCTGCGTCAGTAACGACTTTGGCTACGACCATGTTTTTTCTCGCTACGTTGAAGCCGTTGGTCGCCCGGGCGATGTACTGTTAGGTATTTCTACTTCCGGTAATTCTGGTAATGTCATTAAAGCGATTGACGCGGCGCGTGCGCAGGGGATGAAAGTCATCACTCTGACCGGTAAAGATGGCGGTAAAATGGCGGGTACTGCCGATGTGGAAATCCGTGTACCGCATTTTGGTTACGCTGACCGTATTCAGGAAATCCACATTAAAGTGATTCATATCCTGATTATGCTGATCGAAAAAGAGATGGTAAAAGCGTAAGAAGGCTATTTATTTGCCATTTTGAACCTGGGCAGTACTCAGAATCCTCACGTACTCCGTGTACGCTCCGGTTCTTGCGCGCTGTCCGCGTTCAGGCTGGTTGCAACAATTACGCCTTCTCCATTTGGGCGTTTGGGGGTGTTGTATGTGCGAACTGCTCGGGATGAGCGCCAATGTGCCAACCGATATTTGCTTTAGTTTCACCGGGCTTGTTCAGCGCGGTGGGGGAACCGGGCCGCATAAAGACGGCTGGGGTATTACCTTTTACGAAGGCAAAGGCTGTCGTACGTTTAAAGACCCGCAACCCAGTTTTAACTCTCCGATTGCCCGTCTGGTTCAGGATTACCCAATCAAGTCCTGCTCGGTGGTGGCCCACATTCGTCAGGCGAACCGTGGCGAAGTGGCGCTGGAAAACACCCATCCTTTTACTCGCGAACTCTGGGGACGCAACTGGACTTACGCCCATAACGGGCAGTTAACCGGTTATAAGTCACTGGAGACAGGCAACTTCCGTCCCGTCGGGGAAACCGACAGCGAAAAAGCCTTCTGCTGGCTGCTGCACAAGCTTACCACGCGTTATCCGCGTACGCCGGGCAATATGGAAGCGGTATTTAAGTACATCGCAACGCTGGCGACTGAGCTGCGTGAGAAAGGTGTGTTTAATATGCTGTTGTCGGATGGACGCTACGTGATGGCGTTCTGCTCCACCAATCTGTTCTGCATTACCCGTCGGGCGCCGTTTGGTGTGGCAAAACTGCTGGATCAGGATGTGGAAATTGATTTTCAGCGGGAAACCACACCTGACGATGTGGTTACCGTGATTGCTACCCAGCCGCTAACGGGCAATGAAACCTGGCAAAAGATTATGCCAGGTGAATGGGCCTTATTTTGTCTCGGGGAGCGTATAGTTTGACGCCAGCTGCGGGTGAACAACTTCGTGGCTCAGCGGTTTGCTGACCACGTAGTTCCCGTCGATAACGGAGACCACAGGCGGTTTCTGCGTCTGCTGGAAGAAGTCATAACCCGGTTTTAACTGTTCCCAGAATTTCGCATAGGTCGAATATTTGTGGCGCTGCATATTCGCGTCGGTCATTCGGAACGGGTAGATGCTCAGCTGTACGCTTTCCTGACCAAACACCAGCGCTGCGGTAACAAACTGGAAAATCTCGTCAATTTGCGAATCGGTCATGGCATAGCAGCCAATAGAGACGCATGCGCCATGAATCATCAGGTATTTCCCTTCATAACCGTGAGCACGGTCATAGGCGTTAGGAAAACCAATATTGATGGCTTTATAAAAACGGCTGTCCGGTTTTAGCTGGCTGCGCTGAATGGAATAAAACCCTTCCGGGCTTTTGAAATCGCCCTGACGCTGTTTCGGCCCCAGGCCGCCGGAGTAGTTACAAATTTTGTAACTATTGAGGAGCTGGTATTGCTCGCCCATTTTGACGTAGAGATCAAGGGTTCGCTCTTCTTTGAAGATCTGGATGTATACCGGCGACCCCATCAACTGCTGCTTATATTCTTTGCTGATCGGCGTTGTTGAACCATTGCTGCTTAATAAGCTGGCAAACGAGACGCACGGCATCAGAAGCATCGCAAGAAAAAATGCGATTTTGCGCATACTGCTTGTTTCCTTGATAAAACGGTTACCACATTGCCAGGACGGCAAAAGAATCCCATAAATTCAGATTAATCTGGATTGGGTGCGCCCACAGTAGCATCACGGTAGTTTTTCGCAAGCCCGGATCGCTGAGTTTACAAATTAGTTTTTGGCAGCGATCCCCCTGTTAAATATTGTCTGATGAAAACCCCAGAAATAACAGCGATATTGGGCGTTTTTTTCACGACGAACTCACTTTTTTCCCCTCGCTTCTCATTTCGGGTAATAATGCTGTATACTTATCCAGTATCTGATAAGGTGAGCGTATGCGCAAAATCATACATGTCGATATGGACTGCTTTTTTGCCGCGGTGGAGATGCGTGATAACCCGGCACTGCGGGATATCCCTATCGCTATCGGCGGCAGCCGGGTTCAACGCGGCGTCATCAGCACGGCCAATTATCCGGCGCGCAAATACGGCGTACGCAGTGCTATGCCTACGGCAATGGCGTTGAAGCTGTGCCCACATCTCACCTTATTACCGGGTCGCTTTGAAGCCTACCGGGAAGCCTCTCACCAGATCCGCGAAATCTTTTCCCGTTATACAAGCCTGATTGAGCCCCTGTCGCTGGATGAAGCGTATCTGGATGTGACCGACAGCCCCCATTGCTACGGTTCGGCAACGCTCATGGCAGAAGAGATTCGCCGGACCATATTTCGGGAAACACAACTCACCGCCTCGGCCGGTATCGCGCCGGTGAAGTTTCTGGCGAAAATTGCCTCCGATCTGAACAAACCTGACGGGCAATATGTGATTGCGCCTGCGGATGTGCCTGCATTTTTACGTACGCTGCCGCTGAGCAAAATTCCAGGCGTGGGCAAGGTGTCAGCAGCAAAACTGGAAAAGCTCGGGCTACGTACTTGCGAAGATGTGCAGAACAGCGACCTGGCAATGTTGCTAAAACGCTTTGGTAAATTTGGCCGTGTGTTATGGGAGCGTAGCCAGGGCATTGATGAGCGGCATATCAGTAGCGACAGGCTACGTAAATCGGTGGGCGTAGAGCGAACGCTGATAGAGGACATTCATGAGTGGGAAGAGTGCGAAGCTATTATCAACCAACAACTCTATCCGGAACTGGAACGGCGGCTGTCGAAGATAAAACCCGATCTGCTTATTGCCCGACAGGGGGTTAAGCTCAAGTTTGCCGATTTCCAGCTCACTACCCAGGAACACGTCTGGCCACGCTTAAATAAAGACGATTTGCTGGCCACGGCGCGGAAAACCTGGAATGAGCGGCGCAGCGGGCGCGGCGTTCGTTTAGTGGGTTTGCATGTGACGCTGCTCGATCCACAATTAGAACGTCAGCTGGTACTGGGCCTGTAAATAAGGGTGAAAAATGACAGTACCGGAAAGACAGAAGGGAAATTGTCCGCACCATTCGGTGCGGACAGCACGACTTATTTCGCCGGAATGGCTTTCAGCAGCTCGGTCAGCAGTGTCCAGTAATGGCCCACGCTTTCGATATGTACCTGCTCGTCCGGAGAGTGCGGACCGGTGATGGTTGGCCCGATAGAAACCATGTCCATGTCCGGGTACGGTTTTTTGAACAGACCGCATTCCAGACCGGCGTGGATGATCTGGATGTTCGGCGTCTTGTTGAACAGACGCTGATAGGTTTCACGCACCAGATGCATCACCGGGGAGTTCGCATCCGGCTGCCAGCCAGGGTAGCCGCCTTTCGGTGCGGTTTTTGCGCCCGCCAGTTTGCCCAGCGACGCCAGCATGCTCACCACGTAATCTTTACCGCTGTCGATTAAGGAGCGGATCAGACAGATGATTTCAACGTTGTCGTCCTGCATGGTCACTACGCCAACGTTCAGGGAGGTTTCGACCACACCTTTGGCGACGTCGGAGTTGCGGATCACACCGTTCGGTGTGGCGTTCAGCAATTGAATGAAGCTATCGCGGGAAGCAGAGGTCAATGCCTGTTTGTCCGTGGAGACAGACTCCAGCAGTACAACCAGGTTTTTCTCTTTCATCGCCAGCTCGTTTTTCAGGATGTCCTGATACGTTGCTGCCAGCGTTTTCAGTTGTTCAGCCTTATCGGCCGGAACGGCGAAAGTCGCGAACGCTTCACGCGGGATAGCGTTGCGCAGGGTACCGCCGTTGAAATCGGTCAGACGCAGGTCCAGCTCAATCGCGTGGCCCGCCAGGAAGCGCGCCAGCAGCTTGTTGGCGTTACCGAGACCGAGATGGATATCGCCGCCGGAGTGGCCGCCTTTCAGCCCTTTCAGGGTCAGTTTGAACGTCTGGTAACCCGCAGGTACCGCTTCACGGGAGAGCGGCAGGGTAGTGATGAAATCAATACCACCAGCGCAACCCATGTAGATTTCGCCTTCTTCTTCTGAATCGGTGTTGATCAGAATATCTGCCTGCAACCAGCCAGCCTGCAAACCAAACGCGCCATCCATACCGGACTCTTCGGTCATGGTCAGCAGCACTTCCAGCGGCCCATGCTCAACGCTGTCATCTGCCAGCACTGCCAGCGCAGAAGCCATACCGATACCGTTATCTGCCCCCAGCGTGGTGCCGCGCGCTTTTACCCATTCGCCATCGATGTACGGCTGAATCGGGTCTTTAGTGAAGTCGTGTACGGTGTCGTTATTTTTCTGCGGCACCATGTCCAGGTGCGCCTGCAGCACAACCGGTTTGCGGTTTTCCATACCTGCCGTTGCCGGTTTGCGCAGCAGAATATTGCCAACCTGATCGCGTTCCGCATGTAAGCCTTTTTCTTTCGCCCAGCTCATGATGTGTGCGGCGAGTTCTTCTTCATGGTAAGACGGATGAGGGATTGAGCAAATCTTGGCAAAAATATCCCACAGCGGTTGTGGCGATAGTTGAGACAATTCAGACACGATGAGTCTCCTTTAAAAGGCCTGCCAGCATATTTTGCAGGTCCGAGGGTTAAACTACAGAACAATCACAAGGCCGGATTGCGAGATGGACTTGAGAATACCACTTTATTGTCTCTCTGTTAGTACGCGTCGCGTAAAAAGCGCCAGCAATGCCCGGTAACACTGGTTTTTAGCGCGACAGATCTCTATAATCTCGCGCAACCTATTTCCCCGTAGAACACTTTTTAAGCCGTAGATACACAGGCTGGGACACTTCACATGAGCGAAAAATACGTCGTCACCTGGGACATGTTGCAGATTCACGCACGCAAACTGGCAAACCGCCTGATGCCTTCTGAACAATGGAAAGGCATTATTGCCGTTAGCCGTGGTGGTCTGGTTCCGGGCGCATTACTGGCACGTGAATTGGGTATTCGCCATGTCGATACCGTTTGCATTTCCAGCTATGACCACGACAACCAGCGCGAAATGAAAATTATCAAACGCGCAGAAGGCGATGGTGAAGGTTTCATCGTTATTGATGATCTGGTCGATACCGGCGGTACCGCGGTGGCTATCCGCGAAATGTATCCAAAAGCGCACTTCGTCACCATTTTCGCTAAACCGGCTGGCCGTCCGCTGGTTGACGATTACGTGATTGACATCCCGCAGGATACCTGGATTGAACAACCCTGGGATATGGGCGTGGTCTTCGTTCCGCCTATCTCTGGTCGTTAATGCTTTCTTTATGATTATTTACAACGCCTGGCATCGCCGGGCGTTGTTTTTTTTCGCATCCGCCAGGTTACAATACCGTCATTGACGTATTCATGGAGGCTGCGCGTAATGCCACAAGCTAACCTCAGCGAAACCCTGTTCAAACCCCGTTTCAAGCACCCGGAAACCTCAACGCTGGTGCGTCGCCTTACCCATAATAAACTGCCGCCTATCGAATCCACCCTCGACGGCAACAATACGCCCCACTGGTATCGCATGATCAACCGATTAATGTGGATCTGGCGCGGCGTCGATCCGAAAGAGATCATGGACGTACAGGCGCGGATCGCCATGAGTACGGCGGAACATACCGACCCCGATCTTTACGATACGGTGGTGGGCTATCGCGGCGGCAACTGGATCTACGAATGGTCTACTCAGGCTATGCAGTGGCAGCAAAAAGCCAGCCAGGAGCAGGATACCACCCTCAGCGGCCAACACTGGCTGCACGCGTCAAACCTTTATAGCATCGCTGCTTATCCGCATATAAAAGGGGACGTGCTGGCAGAGCAGGCACAGGCGCTGGCGAATCGCGCCTATGAAGAGGCGGCGCAACGTCTGCCTGGTACAATGAAAGAGATGGAGTTTGCCATTCCCGGCGGTTCGCCGGTGATTGGCTTTTTACATATGCCCAAAGGGGAGGGCCCTTTTCCTACCGTCCTGATGTGCGGCGGGCTGGATGGTCTGCAAAGCGACTACTACAACCTGTATGAGCGCTATTTTGCACCGAAAGGCATCGCCATGCTGACGCTGGATATGCCTTCTGTGGGCTTCTCTTCAAAATGGAAATTGACCCAGGATTCGAGCCTGTTGCATCAACACGCGCTAAAAGCGCTGGCAAACATTCCATGGGTTGATCATACACGCGTGGCCGCGTTTGGTTTTCGCTTTGGTGCCAACGTGGCGGTGCGCCTTGGCTATCTGGAGTCCCCGCGCCTGAAAGCCGTAGCCTGTCTGGGGCCGGTCGTGCATGCGCTGCTGGCTAACCCTCTGCAACTGGGGCGTGTGCCGGAGATGTATATGGATGTGCTCGCCAGTCGGCTCGGCATGCATAATGCCTCGGACGAGTCACTTTATGTTGAGCTGAATCGGTACTCGCTAAAAACGCAGGGGTTGCTGGGGCGACGTTGCCCGACGCCGATGTTATCTGGCTTCTGGAGAAACGATCCGTTCAGCCCGGAAGAAGAGTCGCGTTTAATCACTTCGTCATCCGCCGACGGTAAATTACTGGAAATCCCGTTTAATCCGGTTTATCGCAATTTTGACAAGGCGCTGCGGGACATTACGGACTGGATCAATTATAGATTGCGTTAATGGATTGCTAATTTTGATTGATTTGGTAAAACAGTTGCATCACATAAGGAGATCGCAATGACGTTACCGAGTGGACATCCGAAGAGCAAACTCATTAAAAGGTTTACCGCGCTAGGCCCGTATATTCGGGAAGAACAGTGTGCCGATAATCGCTTCTTTTTTGATTGCCTGGCCGTATGCGTCAATGTAAAGCCCGCGCCGGAGAAGCGTGAGTTTTGGGGCTGGTGGATGGAAATGGAAGCGCAGCAAAACCGTTTTACCTATAGCTACCATTTTGGGCTGTACGATAAAGACGGGAACTGGAAAGAAACCGCAATCAAAGATTCAGAAGTGACTGACCGACTGGAGCATACGCTCCGTGAGTTTCATGGTCGCGCCCGCGAGGTCCTTGCGGCGCTGGAGCTGAAACTGGAGCCGGCAGAAAATTTTACCGACGAAATTAACCTGACGGCGTAAGCGGAGTTAAAAGAGTCGCCCGACAAGAGACAATCCGGATTCAGCCCTCTGATTCCGGATTTTTTACGTCTGAATACCCTGTTGATGCTGGCTTTGGGGCGCTGGATTCAGGTGAAATCCGATAATTTTTGGCCGGAAACGATCAACTCTTTGAGCAACATCTGACGGCGCTCCTCCGGCGTATCACGGCTCACCATAAAGCAGATAGCCGCCACCGCCTGCCCGCTACGCGAACGAATCGGCGCCGCCATACAGCAGGTAAAACTCTCCGACAACCCCTCAGTCAGACAATAGCCCTGCTGTCCGGCGCGATGAATGTCTTCAAGAAAGGCCTGCTTATCGAGGACCTGCCCGTTCGCCAGACGGTAATCTTCTTCGGGGATAAGATCGAGAATGGCACTGTCCGACCAATTACTGAGTAACAGACGGCCCGTGGCCGTCCAGGTAATCGGTACCCGCACGCCAATATCCGACGTGATCTTGAACGGGTGGGCATTACTTTCTGATAGCACAACAGTGTACTTATTCCCTTCCAGCATACAGAGCTGCACCGTTTCGCCATGACGGGCGACAAGTTCAACCATTAACTGATGTGAGCGACGTATGAGATCGTTATGCGCCATGTAATCCGCACCGTAATAGTGCATTTCGCGGCCAAAGAACACCGCGCCATCGGCATCCAGTTCAAGCAGCCCGGCCTCACTGAGCAGACTGACGAGCTCATATACACTGGAGCGCGGCGCGCCGGTGGCCTCGATTAAATCGCGCATCGCCATAGGCTGACGAGCGATATGCAACTGGTGAAAAATGTCGATAACCCGGTCAACACCGCGCGCTCGCGATGGCTTCTCGTCCGGCATAAGCAAATTCTCCTGATGCAGTCGGGCGGTCGCGCCAGACCGTAAAGACAGTAAAAAAGAAAAGCATGATACACCCAGTGCTGTCGTTAACCCATCCCCGCTAATTAAATTTTTACAGCCGGCGTTTATATTTCTTTGGTCTATTTTGGGGCCTCATTTTAGCGCATAACATGCAAATTGATTTTTTAAAATTACGACCGAGGTAGCATTTTCATTCAGGAATTACCTCCATTCATTTTTTATTTTGCGATCGCGACAACACCACAAAAAATTAAATTCACCGGGATATATTGCAAAAATAAAAAACCTGTGCAAATCTTGCTCTATCCGGTATTGCAGATAAGAGTCTGGTATATCAGACAGCAATTGTGCAATACGCATGGCAATTCTCACAACAAAAAGGAGCAGCATTGCATGACGATTAAGCGTTATGGCATTGAAGGCGGCACCGGTACGGGTGGGCAGAAACTGCCGTTCGCACGCGCCGTTGAGGCTGATGGCTGGCTGTATATCTCAGGCCAGACGCCGATGCGCGAGGGCGAAGTGGTGGAAGGCGGGATCATTGAGCAGACCCGCCTGGCGTTTGATAACTGCCTGTCCATTATGCGCGAGGCGGGGTACAGGGTGGAGGATGTGGTTCACGTCACCGCAGTATTAACCGACGCCCGTTACTTCAGTTCCTTTAATAAAGTTTTCAGCGAGATATTTACCGGCAATCCACCGGCTCGTATTTGTAGCGTGCAGGATTTAGTCGTCGACTGCAAAGTGGAAGTGGATATGAAATGCTTTCGCGCCGATCGAAAATAATATTATTTATTTGATAATGCACTGAGATTTTTATTTATTCGCCCACACCAGGGCTGTCCGTTAATAACTGATGCTTTTTATGTCGTCTCCATTTAATAAGCGAGTAAAACAATGAATGCAACTTCGTTAAAAATCATCGCCGGAGCGCTGGCCCTGCTGGCCGTTGCCGGTTGTACCCCCACGGAAGAGAAGCAAGTGGCGGGTGCGGCCCCGCAATCGACGCTGCAAACCGTATTGCAACGCGGCACGTTACGCGTGGGGGATTGCCTGAGTTTCGCGCCCTTCGGTTTTTACGATAAAGACGGCAAACCCGATGGTTATGATGTCGATTTGGCGAAAGCGCTGGCGAAAGAGATGGGCGTGAAACTGGAAATGGTCAATACCACCAGTGCCAACCGCATCCCTAACCTGCAAACCAACAAAGTGGATGTGGTGTTCTGTAACTTCACACGCAATCTGGAACGCGCCAAAGAGATCGGTTTCACCCAGCCCTATGTCGTGGCGAGCGAAGCGATGTTGGTTCGTAAAGAGAGTGGCATCAAATCAGCCCATGACATGGCCGGTAAGACCATCGCCACGGTGAAAGGGTCCACCAACGGGGACGAAGTGCGCAGCATGGGCATTGAGGTCAAAATCCAGGAATACGACTCCTCACAGGCGGCCATTCTGGCGGTAAAACAGGGGCAGGCTGATGCAATGATTGAGGATAACAACTTCCTCGCCTATCAGGCCAAACTTGATCCGACCCTGACTGTCACTAACGAAGCGCTGGTGCCGCTGGAGTACAACGCCTTTGGCGTGAAGCAGGGTGACCAGGTGTGGCTGAACTACCTCAATGAATTCCTGTTTGAGATCAATGCCTCCGGTGAGAACGCCACGCTGTATCAAAAATGGTTTGGTGATAAGCCGCGTTACCCACTGAATCCGCAATTCTGATTGCTTGCGGTGTAGCACGCTTTGAGCTGCTACACCGCAGGAAGGAGTCCATGCATGAGTTATCAATGGCTAACCCTGTGGAGCTACGGCGAGACCTTCCTGGCCGCTGCCTGGCTGACGCTACAGGTCACACTTCTCGCTTTTATGCTGGCTGTCGCACTCGGGTTGCTGGCAGCGCTGGCGAAAGCCTCTGCGGTGGCGCCGCTACGCTGGCTGAGCCACTGCTATGTTGAATTCATCCGCAACACGCCGGTGTTGCTGCAAATTTTCATTATCTTTTTCGGCCTGCCTTCCCTCGGCATCACCATGAGCGCCTTTACCGCAGGGGTGCTGGCGTTGGGCATTAACGTCGGCGCTTATCTGTCGGAGACCTTTCGCGCAGGCATACAGTCGGTGCCTAAAGGGCAACGGGAGGCGGCATGGATTTTAGGCATTTCACGCCGCCAGGTTTTTCTGAGTGTGGTGTTGCCCCAGGCTGCGCGAGCCGTATGGCCCGCCATTATTAACAACCTGATTCAGTTGTTGTTAGGCACGTCGCTATTGTCGGCGATTGCGCTGCCGGAACTGACCGGCACCGCCACTGTGATAAACGCCCGCACGCTGCTTTATATCCAGACTTTCAGCGTGGTGGCGCTGGTCTATCTGCTACTGAGTAATCTCTTTTCCTGGCTCGGGAACCTGTTGGGAAGCCGCTTGTTTCATCCGCAACTGGTCACTCCGGTAAAAAAGTCCGCCCGGTGGTGGGCAAAAAAATGGCTGACTAACCCACTGAACCGGGAGAATGCGCTATGAGCAATATGATCGCCAGTTCATTGCCGTTGCTGCTGGAGGGGCTATGGATCACACTGCTGCTTTCGGCCGCTGCCATCATTGGCAGCACGCTGCTCGGCCTGCTCGCTGCCGTGTTGCGTACCAGTCGTGTGTCGGTTGCCAGCCACATAGCCGTGCTTTACACCGAGCTGTTTCGCGGCACGCCGGTGTTAATCACACTGATGTTTATCTACTTTGGTGTGGCCTACTTTGGCTATGAAATCAATCTGTTTGCCGCCGGTATTCTCGGCCTGAGTATTTACCAGGGCGCCTATATCGCCGAAGTATTTCGCGCCGGGATCGAGGCCGTGCCTAAAGGACAATGGGAAGTGTCGTGGATCCTCGGGCTATCAAAACGCCAGACCTTTCTTAGCGTGATCCTGCCTCAGACGCGCGGCATCGTACTGCCGCCGCTGGTAGGGCAGTATCTTTCCCTGATTAAAGATACCTCTATCGTCAGCATGATTGGTATGTCGGAACTGATGCACCAGGGCCAGGCGATCGTTGATCGTATCGGCCAGCCGGTAGTGATTTATGCGCTGGTGGCCGTGCTGTACTTCATTGTTTGCTTTCCGCTTTCCCGTTGGGTTCAACATCATCAAACCAGGAGCCAGTTCTCATGAGCAAATCTGCCATTACGCTGAGCCGTATCACCAAATCTTTTGGCAGCACCCAGGTGCTGAAAGAGATCAGCCTTGATGTTTCGCCCGGCGAAGTGCTGGTGCTGATTGGCGCATCAGGCTCCGGCAAAAGCACCGTGTTACGCATCATGAGCGGGCTGGAAACGGCCGATGGAGGCGAAATCTGGGTTAACAATGTGCCATTGCACGACCATAAACGCAGCCGTGAAATTTGTGGTCATGTCGGGATGGTGTTCCAGCAGTTCAACCTGTTCCCCCACAAAACCGCCCTCGGCAACGTGACGCTGGCGCTGATAAAAGCGCAGAAACTGTCTGAGGCCGAAGCCAATACACGCGGCATGGCAGCCTTGACACGCGTTGGGCTTGCCGAGCGCGCGCACTATTATCCGGCGCAACTTTCCGGCGGCCAGCAGCAGCGGGTGGCGATCGCCAGGGCGCTGGCTGTCGAACCAAAAATCATGTTTTTTGATGAAGCTACCTCCGCACTCGATCCCGAGCTGGTCGGCGAAGTGATGGAAGTGATGCGCAGTCTGGCGCGTGAAGGGATGACCATGGTAGTGGTCACGCATGAGATGGGTTTTGCGCGCAAAACCGCAGACCGCGTGGTGTTTATGGATCAGGGGGTGATTGCTGAACAAGGATCGCCTGAGCAGATTTTCGTTAATCCACAGAATCCGCGCACCCAGCAGTTTTTATCGCGTGTTCTTGAGCATTGATCGGAGGCGTTATGTCGATTCATTTTCCGTTGGTGGCCGAGGGGCTACTGGATGCGCTGCAACCTGCGCCACGCTTTAAATCTGTTGCAGGCCGTGGCGATGCGCCGTTACCTGTTGGTACCCCGGTTCTGGCCAGCGATAGCGTCTTTTCCCCACTGATGCTGATGAAGCAATCTGCGCTGGAGAATAATCTGCGTCAACTGGCCGATTTTTGTCGTGAACAGGGCGTGATGCTGGCGGCACACGGCAAGACATCAATGTCTCCGGCGATCCTGCGTCGTGCCATTACCGAAGGCGGCGCCTGGGGATTGAGTGCGGCCACGCCTGCACAGGTTCGCGCCTTGCGCCAGTTTGGTATTCGCAATGTCTTTCTCGCTAATGAGCTGGTCGACCCCGCTGGCATTCGCTGGATTGGTGAGTGGCAAAAGCAGCATCCTGACCATGGCTTCCTTTGCTACGTTGATTCGCTACAGGGGGTTCGTTTGCTGGAACAGCATCTCGGTGACAACGCCATTGCGGTGCTGCTGGAGATGTCGGTGAGTGGCGGGCGTACCGGCTGCCGTTCATCCTCGCAGGCTCTGGAGATAGCCGCCGCGATTGCGGCAAGTCCGGTCCTGCAACTGGTGGGCGTTGCGGGTTATGAAGGCGCACTGGGGGCGGAGCGTGATGCAGCCGGTATCGCCAGGGTGCGCGATTATTGCCAGATGTTGATCGCGACGGCTGCGCTGGTGGCTGAGAAAGGGCTATTCAGCAGCGACACCATTATTCTCAGCGCTGGCGGCGGCGCCTGGTTTGATGTAGTCAGCGCCTGTTTTACCGAGGCCCGGCTATCGCTACCGATCACGCCATTGATTCGCTCGGGAGCCTATATGGCACACGATAACGGGTTGTATGCCCGCATCGCCCCGTTTGCCCAGCCGAACGCCCGGCATCATTTTGAACCTGCGCTGGAGATCTGGGGGCGAGTATTATCGCGCCCTGAGCCGGGGCTGGCGTTTGTTGATTTCGGTCGCCGTGATGTGCCCTTTGATCAGGATCTGCCCAATCCATTGTGGGTGCGAAATGTGGAGGGGAGCGCCCCTCGTGTCGCTTCTGGTATGCGCATCAGTGAGGTGAACGATCAACATGCCTGGTTGTTGCTGCCAGAAGAGGATGCGTTAAAGCCCGGCGACTGGCTGGGCTGTGGTATTTCACATCCCTGTACCGCGTTTGATAAGTGGCGCTATTTGCCACTGGTAGATGACGATTATCGTGTCACCGATTCAGTGGAAACCGCATTCTGAGTAAAGCGTATGTCTGTCATGGCGTGATACCACGCTGTTTCAGAAGGTTTTACGACAGCACCGTTTCGTTTCCTGTACTAGCGGAAAAAAGAAAGCACCGACGAGATTATCGTTCGGTGCTTTATGTTTCGCACTTATGTCAACGTGCGGTTCAGACTTAGAACTGGTAAGTCACGCCGACAGCAACGATGTCGTCGGTAACGTAGCTGGAACCTACGTAAGTCGCGAAATCACCTTTGTCCAGCTGGTTGATTTTGTAATCGACCATTGCAGAGAAGTTTTTGTTGAAGTAGTAGGTTGCGCCTACGTCAACATATTTAACCAGGTCCTGATCGCCCCAACCGTTTTCCAGGTCTTTACCTTTGGTCTGTACGTAACCAATAGACGGACGCAGACCGAAGTCGAACTGGTACTGAGCAACGGCTTCGAAGTTTTCAGATTTGTTGGCAAAACCACGACTGCCGATTGGCGTCATGTTCTGCGCGATGCTGTACATAGCCGCCAGGTAGATGTTGTTAGCGTCGTATTTCACGCCAGAGATCCACGCTTCCGCGTTAGCGCCTTTACCCAGAGCCTGAGAGTTCTGCAGATCGGTACGGTCTGATTTTGCATACGCAGCAATCAGAGTAACCGGGCTGCCGCCAAAGTTGTAAGACAGAGAGGTACCGAAGCCGTCGCCATTCTGTTTAGAAGCAGTACGGCCAGCTTCGTTTTTACCCTGGTATTGCAGGCCCAGGTTCAGACCGTTCACCGCACCGAAGAAATCGGTGTTACGGTAGGTAGCCACGCCAGTGGTACGTTTGGTCATGAAGTTATCGGTACGGGTCAGAGAGTCACCGCCGAATTCCGGGAACATATCGGTTACAGACGCTGCATCGTACAGGATGCCCAGGTTACGACCGTAGTCGATAGAACCGTAGGTTTTTGCCTTCAGGCCAGCGAACGCCAGACGGGTTTTCTGAGTAGAGCTGCCTTCGTCGGTGTTGCCAGCGAATTCAGATTCCCAACGACCGAAACCAGTCAGTTGATCGTTAATCTGCGTTTCGCCTTTGAAGCCCAGACGCACGTAAGTTTTGTCGCCATCCTGAGTGGTATCATCGCTGAAGTAGTGCATGGCTTTGATTTTGCCGTACAGATCCAGTTTGTTACCATTTTGGTTGTAGATTTCCGCAGCGTTGGAAGAAGCAGAAACAACACCAAGGCCGATCATCATTAATGCCAAAGTAGTTTTTTTCATTATGTTTCCTGATTAATTGTAATTAACGCGCTTTAGATCGCTGAACGTCGCCGCTCAAGTGAAAATTTCACGTAGGGTTTTAACGTCTGCGAATTAAAGTTTTATGACAATTCTTATTTATTTTTTTACAAAGTAGGTTTTACAGGTTGCGTCATAAAAACGTCAAGTTTTGTAAGTAGGTTTTCTGATTGCCTTCAAGGATTTTCTTAAGTTGTTAAAACTCACAGTTGGAAGTTGGCTCTGATCCTGTTACAAAGACTGTTTAATTTTTTTCTTCTACGTTGAACGGCAGAAATCATGAGCGACAGCCAGACGCTGGTAGTGAAACTCGGCACCAGTGTTTTAACAGGCGGATCCCGCCGCCTGAACCGCGCCCACATTGTTGAACTTGTGCGCCAGTGCGCACAACTGCATGCAGCAGGGCATCGTATTGTTATTGTGACTTCTGGCGCAATTGCCGCCGGGCGCGAGCATCTGGGTTACCCGGAGTTGCCCGCCACTATCGCATCGAAACAGCTTCTTGCCGCTGTCGGGCAAAGCCGCCTGATTCAACTGTGGGAACAGCTGTTCTCGATTTACGGCATCCACGTTGGGCAAATGCTACTAACGCGCGCTGATATGGAAGACCGCGAGCGTTTCCTCAATGCGCGTGACACCCTGCGAGCGCTCCTCGACAACAACATTGTGCCGGTCATTAATGAGAATGACGCCGTTGCGACGGCGGAAATCAAAGTCGGCGACAATGATAATTTATCGGCGCTGGCCGCTATTCTGGCGGGCGCAGACAAACTCCTTCTGCTTACCGATCAGCAAGGTCTTTTCACCGCTGACCCGCGTAACAACCCGGACGCTGAATTGATCAAAGATGTCTACGGCATTGATGACGCGTTGCGCGCGATTGCGGGTGACAGCGTATCTGGCCTGGGTACCGGCGGGATGGGAACCAAATTACAGGCGGCGGATGTCGCCTGCCGAGCAGGTATCGATACCATCATTGCCGCAGGCAGCAGGCCGGGTGTGATCGGCGATGTGATGGAAGGGGTTCAGGTCGGGACGCTTTTCCATGCGCAGGCCTCACCGCTGGAAAATCGCAAACGCTGGATTTTTGGCGCCCCTCCGGCAGGTGAAATCACCGTTGATGAAGGCGCGACAGCCGCTATCCTGGAACGCGGCAGTTCCTTACTGCCAAAAGGGATTAAAAGCGTGACAGGCAACTTTTCCCGTGGTGAAGTGATCCGCATCCGCAACCTTGAAGGTCGCGATATTGCACATGGCGTTACCCGCTATAACAGTGACGCGCTGCGTCGCGTTGCAGGTCATCATTCGCAGCAAATTGATTCCATTCTCGGCTATGAATATGGCCCGGTCGCCGTGCATCGCGACGATATGATCATCCGTTAAGGAGCAGATGTATGCTGGAACAGATGGGCATCGCTGCTAAAGCAGCGTCGTACAAGCTGGCATTGCTCTCCAGCCGTGAAAAAAATCGCGTGCTGGAAAAAATCGCCGATTACCTGGAAGCACAGTCTGACGAGATTATTCTCGCCAACGAACAGGACGTTCTGGAAGCTCGCCGTAATGGCCTGAGCGAAGCGCTGCTTGATCGCCTTGCGTTGACGACAGCGCGTTTGAAAGCGATTGCGGACGATGTTCGTCAGGTATGTAAACTGGCTGACCCGGTAGGGCAGGTGATCGACGGTGGTCTGCTGGACAGCGGCCTGCGCATTGAGCGTCGCCGCGTGCCGCTCGGCGTAATTGGCGTGATTTATGAAGCACGTCCGAATGTCACCGTGGATGTGGCATCCCTGTGCCTGAAAACCGGTAACGCGGCGATTCTGCGTGGCGGTAAAGAGACCTGGCGCACCAATGCGGCAACGGTAAAAGTAATTCAGCAGGCGCTGGAAGAGTGCGGTTTACCCGCCGGCGCGGTACAGGCGATTGAAAGCCCGGACCGCGCGCTGGTCAATGAAATGCTTAAGATGGATAAATACATCGACATGCTGATCCCGCGCGGCGGCGCTGGCCTGCACAAGCTGTGCCGCGAACAGTCCACCATCCCGGTGATCACTGGCGGTATCGGGGTTTGCCACATTTTCGTTGATGATTCTGCCGAGTTTGCGCCTGCGCTGAAAATTATCGTGAATGCGAAAACCCAGCGTCCAAGCACCTGTAATACCGTCGAAACGCTGCTGGTTCATCAGGACATTGCGGGCACGTTCCTGCCAGCGTTGAGCAAACAGATGGCGGAAAGCGGCGTCACCTTGCACGCGGATGCGCAATCGCTGGCGGTGCTGCAATCGGGTCCGGCAGCGGTTGTGCCGGTTAAAGCGGAAGAGTATGACAATGAGTTTTTGTCGCTGGATCTGAACGTGAAAATCGTTGCTGACCTGGACGATGCTATCGCCCATATCCGCGAGCATGGCACGCAGCACTCTGATGCTATCCTGACGCGTACGCTCAGCAATGCGAACCGTTTTGTTAACGAGGTAGATTCTTCTGCTGTGTATGTGAATGCCTCCACGCGTTTCACCGACGGCGGTCAGTTTGGCCTGGGCGCGGAAGTGGCGGTGAGCACGCAAAAACTGCATGCGCGGGGACCGATGGGCCTTGAAGCCCTGACGACCTACAAGTGGATTGGTTTCGGCGACGATACGATTCGTGCGTAAATAACAATGGGGTGATGCAAAAGTAGCCGTTTGATTCCAAAGGGCATTGACGCATCACCTCGTTAGATCTAACCTTTTGCACCGTGGTTCACCGACGTGAATCCCGTCCTTTCAGGGCCGATATAGCTCAGTTGGTAGAGCAGCGCATTCGTAATGCGAAGGTCGTAGGTTCGACTCCTATTATCGGCACCACCCCAACTTCCTCAAACGTCCGTAACCATCCATAACCTCTCTGATTTATAACGTTTTTACTGCGTCTTTAATCCGTGTTAGTCCATAACCATCCAGTAGAATCCGGTACTGAATGTGTATAGGATTGTGTATATGTTCTTGTTCGGTCTTGGATTCCTATACACATGCCTTTAAACGATATGCAGATTCGCCGCGCTAAGCCTGAAACTAAAGCCTATACAATGGGAGATGGCTTGGGGCTGTCATTGCTTATTGAACCAAATGGAAGTAAGAGCTGGCGGTTCCGCTATCGCACCATAAAAATCAAAAATTTATAAGTTTTTCTTTCCATCAAATCTCACTAACTCCTTTCATGCGTACTTACTGGCGTACTTGTTTGGCGTGATATGATATTGCGAGCACAATGTATCCGCTCTAAACCTGAATCAAACCTTGTTAACGTTCATCGCATCTCTGGTAGTCGGTGAATCTCAATCGCTAACAATGCCTTAAGTGTTGCTGGTAACCATATAGTGTCTGACTCTTTGGACAGATTGCCGTACCGGTGAGGTCTTTAACATTGAGTTGAAGGCTGTTGATCTCGAAAAGGGAAATACACACCTGTTAGAGACTAAAACAGGTATGGAATGTTACGTTCAGCTATGGACGCAGGTGAAATAATCAGTATGTCGGAAGGTCACTAAAAGTGAATGGACCGTTTTGCCGGCATACTTACACTCTGGTTCAGGTGATCCTTCATAGTCTACCCGGCACCTGTTAAATCTTCGGTTCAAACCTGTCCGGAGGATATAACTAACAGAGAAAAGAGGAGACTTTACAATAAATGCAAATTCAGTTTCACTCTTGGGTGTTTTTGAGAAAATAGCACGAATAGACAAGATTCAATCCATCGGGACAGTATAAGCACACTATAAATTCACACCCAAAACCAAACTTACAAATGTAATGGCTATTTTCCTGCTGTATTAATTGTTGTTATTTTTTCTCTTTAATAACATCCTTAAAAAGGAAAATTAAAACACACTCATTGATTAATTTGCTTTATGGCAGGGATGACACCACCGTTGAATTACATTCGTAGTTCGGCTCTTTTTTTATTACTCGCGTTTACGGCACAGGCGGCGCCATTATCTCCGGCAGACCGTGATGCTGTCCGTCAACAGCAGGAACAGCTGCTTCGTCAGAGCCAGCAGCAACGTGATGAACTGGAGCGCAGCACCACACTGCCGCGCTCAGGCCAGAGTACATCTGCCCCGCAGGCCGGTGGCCCCTGTTTTGATATTCACACCATCACCCTTTCCGGCGTGACGCTTATCAGCGAAAAAACGCAGCAGAAACTGGCTGCGCCGTGGCTGAACCAGTGCCTGAATATGGCGAAAATAACCGAGCTGGCCGCTTCGATTTCCGACTGGTATATCAGCCGGGGATATATTACCAGCCGCGCTTTCCTCACCGAACAGGATTTATCGCACGGCGAATTACGCATTGTCGTGCTGGAAGGGAAATTACGTCATATCCGCCTGGAGGGAGAATCGCCGCGCATGCTGAAAATGGTTTTCCCCGGTCTGGAAGGGAAAATCCTTAATCTGCGGGATATCGAACAGGGGATGGAACAAATAAATCGTCTGCGGCGCGAACCGGTGCAGATCGACATCGTTCCCGACAGTGAGCCGGGTTATTCCAGCGTCAATTTAACCGCCACGCCGGAATTTCCGTTAAGTGCTTCGGTTTCGCTGGATAACAGCGGGCAGAAAAGTACCGGTGACGATCAATTAAATGGTTCGCTGACCGCCAGTAATTTGCTGGGGCTGGCGGAACAGTGGCAGGTAAGCGGCGGGCGCAGCAGCGATTTCGCCACTGGCTATGACGCGCAAAATTTTCAGGCCGGGTTCAGCATACCGTACGGTTACGGCCTGCTCGACTACAGCTATGCATGGAGCAACTACCGCACCACCCTCATCAATCAGGGCTTTCCGTGGATCTCCACTGGCGACACCAAAACGCACCGCCTGAACGGTTCGTGGGTGGTGTTCCGCAACGGCAATATCAAAACCGCATTTACCGCTGGCGTCACACAGCGCTCCTCGCGCAACTGGCTTAACGACGCGCCGCTGGTCAGCAGCACGCGCAATCTCTCCAGCCTGCAACTGGGCATCAGCCATACGCAGAAAGTACTGGGCGGCGTGGCGACCTTCAACCCGACATTCAGCCACGGCATGCCGTGGTTTAACGCCGAAACAGACGAAGGCAAAAATGATGATGAACCCCGCGCGCAGTTCCGCAAAGGGAGCCTGAGCGCCAGCTTCCAGCGCCCGTTCAGCGCCGACATCGTCTGGCTCACCAGCCTGTATGCGCAGTGGTCGCCGGACAGGCTCTACGGCAGCGAACGCCTGACGCTCGGCGGTGAAAGCTCGGTGCGTGGTTTCAAAGAGCAGTACATCTCCGGCGACAACGGCGGTTACTGGCGCAACGAACTGAATTACACCCTCTTCACGCTGCCGGTGCTCGGGCAGATCAGCGCCACGGCGGCGGTGGATGGCGGCTGGCTGGAAAAAGACCGGCTCGATCGCTACGCCTTCGGCACGCTGTGGGGCGCGTCAGCAGGGCTTGGCAGCGCCGGACGCTGGTTCGCCAGCCAGATCTCCGTTGGCACGCCGCTGCATTACCCCGACTGGCTCGCCCCCGATCACGTCAGTGTTAACTGGCGCGTTGCTGTCACGTTTTAAGGATCAAGACGATGAAGACTGACAAACCGGTTCGTTTTTCTCAGCGTGCTATCAGCTGGTTGGTTATCAGCCTGCTGGTCTGGCAGCCGGTAGCCCCCGCGTTTGCCGCAGCCATCACGCCGACAGGCGGCGTCAGCATGGATAAAGCGGGCAACGGCGTGCCGGTGGTCAATATCGCCACGCCGAACGGGGCAGGCATCTCGCACAACCAGTTTCATGACTACAACGTCGGCAGTGAGGGACTGATCCTCAATAACGCCACCGCGCAACTGACGCAGACGCAGCTTGGCGGGCTTATCCAGAACAACCCGAATCTGCGCGCCGGGCAGGAAGCGAAGGGCATTATCAACGAAGTGACCGGCGGCAGCCGATCACAGTTGCAGGGTTATACCGAAGTGGCGGGCAAAGCGGCGAATGTGATGGTCGCCAACCCGTACGGCATCACCTGTAACGGCTGTGGGTTTATCAACACGCCGAACGCCACCCTGACGACCGGTAAACCGCAGTTTGACGCCAGTGGCAACCTTTCAGCGCTGGATGTTACGCAAGGTACGATCACCATTGAAGGCCAGGGCCTGGATGCCAGCGGCAGTGACGCGCTGTCTCTGATCTCGCGTGCGACCGAAGTGAATGCGGCGATCCACGCGAAAGATTTAACGGTGACCGTCGGGGCCAACCACGTGGATGCCAACGGCAATGCGACGGCGATTGCTACAGAAGGTGCCGCCCCTGTAGTGGCGGTTGATACCGGCGCGCTGGGCGGGATGTACGCCAACCGTATTCATCTGGTCTCCAGCGACAAAGGTGTTGGGGTCAACCTGGGTAAAACGGTGGCGCTGGAGAGCGTGGACGGCAGCATTAATAACCTGACGCTGGCCGATCAATTTGCGCTTAACACGAAGAGTAAATCGGGTTCGGTCAGCATCAGGGACACCACGCTCGGCAGCCTCGCCAGCATTACCGCGACGGATGGCCTGTCGCTGGTGGCGGACAAGGACATCACCTTTACCGGCGCGACGGCCTCAGCGGGGGGCGCTCTGTTGATGGACGCTGGCGGCAATATCGCCGTTAATGCCATCCAGAAAAATGAGGCTTACAGCCAGTCCGGCTTTTGGTGGCGTACCGACACCAGCCGCTCCACCGTTGGTTACCAGGGCAGCAGCATCACTGCGGGCGGCAATCTGGCGATGCAGGCGGCCAACGACCTGACGCTCAGCGCCAGCAATGTCAGCGCCGGGAAATCGGCAAAGTTGTCGGCAGGCAACGATCTGAACCTCGACGCGCAGCAGACCAGCAACGCCAGCCGCAGCGGCAAAAGTGAAAACCACAGCACCGGCGTCGATCGCACCACGGTCAGTGCCGGCGACAATCTGTTGTTGACGGCAGGCCGGGACATCAATTCGCAGGCCGCCGGGCTGGCAGCAGAGCAGCAGGTCGGCATGCAGGCAGGGCGCGATGTTATTCGATCAGTGACCAGACTGGAGATGTACTCTCACGCTACAATGTGGGGACGCGTATAGGCGGTCTTGCACAATTCACCGGAGGAGAGCTACAAGCAGTTGGTGGCGTGGCAGCGTGTACGGGCGGCATAACGTGTCTGGCCGGGAGTTATCTGGCAGCCTCCGGGCTGGATACGGCTAACGCCGGGTGGAATGCTTTCCTGTCTGGAGAAGACCAGAAAACGAGTGGTGCGTGGCTACTGGAAGGTTTAGGTGTACCTCCGGCTTACTCCGAGGGCATTTATGGTCTGACGCAGGTGGGTGCGGGGGTAGCTGGTCCTGCAAAAGCGCTATCTGGTGGCAACTCAACGGATGTTGTAAACCTCGCAGGGATGAAAGGTGGGGCTGGGGGAAACTGGAATGTTCTGGATGAAGTAATTGATCCAAATGTGGTTAAGCAAGTAACTCCGACAAGTTGCGGTGCAGCATGTGCTGAAATGATGTTGAAGGATAGAGGCATCTTATCTTCTCAAATTGAGTTAGGAACAGAATTAACTTCAATGACTTCGTTGGCCAATAAACTTAATAAAGCCGATAGTGGTTGGGTGGCTAATAATGTTTCTTCATCTAGCTTTGAGGCTTTAAATAACACTGGTTCCTGGAGTGCAATGATGTGGGACTCGGGTAATAAAGTTGGCCATTGGGTTGTCGTCAAAGGTACTGATGATGTAGGAAACGTAATAATCAACGATCCATTTAAAGGGACTCGTTATACGATGACCATTAATGAATTTAAGGATACGTGGAATGGACACAGTGTCTACAAACCATAATATTGATTTGCTATCAATGAATTATGAATCTCAAACAAGTACTGTTTATTATTGTTTGAGTGTGCAGGGTGAGGTTGGATATTTTTCTGCAAAAATATCTGATACTAAGGGTATAAGAGGGATTACATATACGGATGGCCTTGATGAGTTAATAATGTCCGTGATGCCTTTAAAGCCTAAAATATCTAGAATATTGGGTGAAATAACATGGGATTATATTGAAGGTCGGGAAGTCATCTTCCCGATCCAGTTGGTTCCATGAATGAATCGACACGGATTTAACAGACACCTCAGAGTCATTCAAGATGGCTAAAAGAGTGGCGCCCATGAGCGGTAAGCATTATCCCGAAGAGTTTAAAATTGAAGCAGTCAAACAGGTCGTTGATCGTGGTCATTTTGTTTCCGGTGTTGCAACACGTCTCGGTATTACCACCCACAGCCTTTATGCCTGAATAAAGGCATATGGCCCGGATTCTTCCACCAATAAAGTCCAGTCAGATGCTCAGGCTGAGATCCGACGGCTCCAGAAGGAGCTGAAGCAAGCGTAGCCCGGATAAGGTATTTACACCGCATCCGGGAAAGCCGCAATACCACCGGTGCGCACACCGCGCTGGAGAACAATTTTGACAGGGGCAAAATTCAGGATCAGTTAGACATTCAGACCCAGGCCGTTGCACTGGGTACCCAGGCGATGGATGCCTGGCGGCAGAGCCAGCTGGACGAGGGTAAAAAGAAAATCCGCGCAGATATGGAGGCGAACGGTGAGCTGGATGGCCTGACGGAACAGCAGATTGATGACAAAATCGCGGGTTCTGCCCAATATAAAGAGGTTGATAAGGAATACGGCGTTGGCAGTGATTTCTGGCGTAATGGCACTGCGCTGACGGGGCTACTGGCAGGCGCACAGGGTGGAAATGTCACTGGCGGGATGGCGGCAGGTGCAGCACCTTATGTGGCAGGGCTGATAAAAAGCGTTGCCGGTGGTCATGAAAGCGCGCGTATTGCTCTGCATACGCTGGCGTCGGCGGTGCTGGTGCAGTTGCAGGGCGGCAATGCGGCAGCCGGAGCGGCCGGTGGTTTTATCGCGTCGTCCGGTTCAGAAGCACTGTCTCTGGCGTTTTACAACAAGGAGCCGGATAAGCTGTCACCGGATGAGAAAACGGTGATAGTGAATCTTGTGGCAGCGCTGGGCGCGGCAGGCGGTAGTGTGGCTGCCGGTAACAGCAGCGGCACCGGCAGCGGGGCGAATGCGGCACGGGTTGAGGTTGAGAATAACTATCTGAGCAGCACGGAAAAGAGCCGCCAGACATATCTCAACAACAAACAGAACCTGACGCCAGAAGAGCAGAAAGATAAGGAGAGGTTAAATCGCAAGGATCTGGAAAGCGATATGGCTGTTTACGCGGCCTGTACTGGCACAGGTGCTGACTGTCAGGTAGAAAGAGAGAAAGCGAAGGCTGCACAAGATACCTACTTCAGCCAGACTTACCTGAACCCCAAAGAGGCTCAAGCAGGTTATCAGCAGATAATGAACTTGCTGAACTCGATAGATCCGAATGCGAAGGAGTCTTTAACGTTCTGGAAGGGTATACGCAGGCGTTTATGACCTTCGGTTACACGGAGGAAGAAGCCAGAGCGAGAGCAGGAGCCTACGTTGGTTCAATGTACATCGCGGGTGGTGTGAGTGCTGTAGTCGCATCTGGAGTACTGACGAAACAGTTTGGGAAGGATGTTGCACCGGGGGCGAAACCTGGAAACTCGACGGCAAAACCTATAGAAAATACACCAAACTCATCTGAAACTTATTTTCGGGTTGAAGGTGGCGGAAATGGTACACAAACAAGCCAAAATAGAATTAATGTGAACGCTGACGGAAGTGTAACTATTAACTCGGGTTGTAGTGGGCAATTATGTGTTAGCACTAATGGACCAAATCATGCTGCTTATTATCTGACCAATAGAAGGCAAGATGGTAGCGTAGTCGTATTTGAAGTTGATGTGGATCTTCATAAACAGATAATGGATGCAGCAGTACCTCAAAGGCCACTTCCAGGGGGGCCAAAAGATCCGGATGCTCCGAAGATTGTTGATGATACAAAAGGTCAACCTGGCGTTTCGCTTGAACTACCTAAGGTGTGGGATAGGCCGATAGAGCAAAACTCATCAAAAGCTCGCGTATTAACAAAAGAGGAATTTCTGAATGAATTTAACAAATGATTATCAGAATTTACTCGATGCTATTTTTAATGGTGATAAAGATATAGCTATCTTTGTTGTGGATGGCATTCATTATTATATTGTTGATAATAAAGATAATTACTGCATCGATGTTAGGCCGGAATATAAGGCATATATAGCTAAAGGATGGATGAAAGAGTCTCTGTATGATGAGGTAGTAAGTTCATTCAGAAATGGAGTTCCTGTATTATCTAAGGATAGCTTTAAAGATTACATAACCAAAAATGATATTACTATTTATACAGTTGACTGGATGAGAGCATTCTTCACATTGGGCAGATCTGACGAGCAGCTTGTCAGTTTTTATGATTATATTGAGCGATTTTTATCTACATTAGCAGACCCAGTATCAGTTGAGTGGGATAGCTGGAGAATGCGTCTACCTAAGTTTTATATCAATTTTGACAAAAAAATATATCGCCATACTGATTGGGATAGAAGTCACGAAGCGTCTGTACCTTCTGATTGGAACGCTCAAGCAAATAGTGATTTTGGTTTGTTAGTACCGGACAAAGAGCAATACTGGCTTATTAATGGCATGAATTTTTGGAAATTACAGATGTAAATGGTGAAATCCCGCCCTCAGTGGCGGGATTACTTTATGAGCCAGCCAGTTATCCGTAAGCGTGCAGCATGAGCCGTATTGACGAAGAGGATTATTCCGCTGGCAGCGTGACGCGCCACGGTACAGATCGCTGACCCGGTTGACCGGCCAGTCAGCTATGACATTGAGCACATGACGGATATAGCTCTCTGGATCCACGTCGTTCAGTTTGCATGTACCGATCAGGCTGTACAGCAAGCGTAGCCCGGATAAGGTATTTACACCGCATCCGGGGAGGCTACATAATCTATATTAACTGTAAAAGCCCTCAAACTTGGCCATTAACACCAAATCAAAGGATCGTTTATCCTGAGATTGAAGCATCTGGTGCTGTTCTTACTGGTTCCGGGAAGCCTGGAATTAAAGGAGGGACCTGAATACCTCCGGTCGAGATTGAAATTGTCAGGCCGAATATCGATAAGGATAAATGATGACAGTAGAAGACGTGAATAAAATTGATGTGGTTGTAATATCAAAAGATGATCAGGATATAGTAAACTTAGCTATTTCTGATCACTTGATGTGGAACGCGCCCATTGAAGAACATTTATATAAACTACAGGAGAAAATAAATTCATATATTCAATTCATTGAAAGTGGGGAGTTATATGCAAAGTTTCCTGAGGCTAAGGGTAAAAGAAATAAAAACATAGAAATTTACTTTAAATACGCACCGCCTAAAGAATCGTCGTTTTTTTTCGAAGGGGTTGAAAAGGTATTAAAAAGTATCAATGTTTCGTTGGTGATAAAAGTACCGTGATAAATTAAAATAAATGAGCACAATATTTTTGCAGCAAGCGTAGCCCAGATTAGACATTTACATTGTCATCCGGGAAAACACCTCTTCTACGCGACAACTTACCCTGTCAACAGCCCCAGCATTGTCTTCTACGCCAATATCTGCGCGCGGGTCCGCTGGAGAATTTGCGTTTTTGTCAGCGCAGAGGCCTCAGAAAGCTTAGTCCACATATGGGTTCGTTAATGTCGGAAGGTACAAACTGATCCTACCCACCATTAGTGGACACGCGACTAAGTGAGTAAACTCGCAACCAGAGGTGACTTACATGACAAAGTCTGCATCGACTACTAAAAAGCCACACAAGCAGTACACGCCTGCATTTCGTCAGGAAGCCCTGAAACTGGCTGAACGCATTGAGGCGGCCGCAGCCGCCCGCGAACTTAGCCTGTATGAATCACAGCTCTACAACTGGCGAAGCAAACAGCAAAATCAGCTCTCATCTTCTGAACGTGAACAGGAGATGTCCGCTGAAATCGCCTGTCTGAAGCGTCAACTGGCAGAGCGGGATGAGGAACTGGCCATTCTCCAGAAGGCCGCGACATACTCCGCGAAGCACCTGAAATGAAGTATGTCTTCATCGAAAAACATCAGGCTGAGTTCAGTATCAAAGCCATGTGCCGTGTACTTCAGGTTGCCCGTAGCAGCTGGTACATCTGGCATCAGCGTCGGCATCAGATAAACCGGCGTCAGCAGTTCCGCCTTGTCTGTGATAACGTCGTCCGGGAAGCATTCAGTGACGCAAAACAGCGCTATGGCGCGCCACGCCTGACGGATGAGCTCCGTACTCAGGGAGTGATGTATAACATAAAAACCGTGGCGGCCAGCCTGCAACGGCAGGGACTGCGGGCGAAAGCCTCGCGCCGGTTCAGCCCGGTCAGTTACCGTGAGCATGGTCTGCCAGTCTCAGAGAATCTGCTGGAACAGGACTTTTACGCCAGTGGCCCGAATCAGAAGTGGGTGGGTGATATCACGTATCTTCGCACCGGTGAAGGCTGGCTTTATCTGGCCGTGGTTATCGACCTGTGGTCGCGGTCAGTCATTGGCTGGTCGATGTCCTCGCGGATGACAGCACAGTTTGTCTGCGATGCGTTACAGATGGCGTTGTGGCGGCGTAAACATCCGGAAAATGTCATCGAGCATACAGACAGAGGCGGTCAGTACTGTTCAACGGATTACCAGAGCTTACTGAAAAGCCATAATCTGCAGGGCAGGGTGAGTGCCAGAAGCTGTTGTTACGACAATGCCTGTGCGGAAAGCTTCTTCCACACGCTGAAGGTGGAATGTATCCACGGAGAGGACTTTGCCAGCCGGGAAATAATGCGGACAGCAGTATTTAACTATATCGAGTGCGATTACAATCGGTGGCGTCGTCACAGTGCCTGTGGCGGTCTCAGTCCGGAACACTTTGAAAACCAGAACCTCGCTCAGGGCCGTGTCCACATTACCCGGGTAGGATCACACTTCCCTTTTAAGGGGAAATATATTTTGAATCGTGATGATATTCTAAATGGTATCTATCCGAGCGACTTATTGCATGGGATTGATTATCTCAGCAAAGTGAAAAGTAAGATCTTTGATGACGGATATAGGTCGTTTTGATGTAGTAATAATTAGTTTTGGTAGAAATTATGGTATTAGAAATGAATTATTTTAGCTTCAATAGAGAGTATAGAGCTCGTGTCGAAGGGACTATCAATCCAAGCTAGACACAAAACAATACGGTGATGGTTAACGTAATTTTGGCTGTAACCTCGGATGATTGACTTTTTACAGTAATGGCCTTTCTTATGGGTGCGGAGGCCAATTATTACATCGAGACAATGGCAAGCGGAAAAGTATTATCTCCAAGTAATATTCTGCACGGCTAGTTAGGCTGCGCTTGCTGCAAAAATATTGTGCTCATTTATTTTAATTCATCACGGCACTTTTATCACCAACGAAACATTGATACTTTTTAATACCTTTTCAACCCCTTCGAAGAAAAATAATGACTCTTTCGGAGGTGTGTGTTTGAAATAAATCATTATATTTTTTTTGTTCGTGCCTTTAGTTTCAGGGAAGGCACTATAAATTTCACCGGTTTCAATAAATTGAATATATGAATTTATTTTCTCCTGTAGCTTATATAAATGTTCTTCTATGGGAGACCCCCAGATCAAATGATCAGAGATACCCAAGTTGACCATATCCTGATCATCCAGAGATATACCAATCATGTCAATTTTATTCACGTCTTCTACTGTCATCATTTATCCTTATCGATATTCGGCCTGACAATTTCAATCTTGGTCGGAGGTATCCCGGTCCCTCCCTTAATTCCAGGCTTCCCGGAACCAGTAAGAACAGCCCAACATGCCCCAATCTCAAGATAACCGATCTTTTGATTTGGTGTTAATGGCGAAGTTTGAGGGCTTTTACACTCATATCGATAATGTGGCTTCCCCGGATGCGGTGTAAATACCTTATCCGGGCTACGCTTGCTCCAGGCGATGTGGTGATAGCAAAAGCGAAAGAAGATGCTGCATCGGGGTTAGCGAAGAAACTGAATGAACTGGGTCAGGCCATTGATAAAGCCACCCAGTGCACATTTGGGCGTGCGTGTTCCTCGGATGAGCCGGATGAGGAATCGAAACCAAATGTCGCAGGAAACCTGACGGATGAGGAAAAAGCAGCGCTGGGCGGTACAGGTTCAGGAACGCCGGGAGGTCATGGGCCGGAAGATGAGGAGAATGCTCGCGCAAGGGAACAACAGCAAAATCGGTTTAATGAATTAAGCGATATTTTTGACAAAAGTAATCCATCAAAAGACCTTACAATAGATGGTCAGACTATCCGTCAGGGAGAGGCCAGTAATAACTATGGTACGACAAAAGCTTATGAAAGTTAAAAGCTTAGTGATGATTAAATACGAAATTATGCACAGCAACTTGCAGGAGAAACACCACTGAATGAAGTTAGACCGGGCATCTACAATGCAAAATTGAGTGATGGTACTTCAATAACACTTCGTGAAGTTTCTTCTTCCAAAACTCAGACGGAAGCGAGATGGACCATTGACATAAAAGGTAATCAGCAACTCTCGGATATCGCATATAAATACAAAGATGTGGAGATAAAGTTTAAATGATGAAATCCCTTACCGAAGAACAGTTCACCGAATTATGTCTGGCAGCGCAAGGTCGTAATTTAGGTGCTGTATTTTCTTACTGTGAGCCAGAAGAACCACCACCACCTAATTTTTCCTTTGATGATAGGAAAATATTTTTTTTGATGTCCTGTCCCGCCTTCTGAAGGACGGGCATATCAAACTTGCCAAGCACGGTAATTTCCTTGAAGGAAGTGTTGAGGAGCAGGTTGAACGTTTCAGGCGGGCGTTCCCCCTGACAGAACCAGAGATGGAAGATGGTATCTGGTTCTTTGATGAGACATGTCCGGGTGGGGCAGTTTGGGTACTCGAGGATGGTTCACTGGAGTGGACTTAAATGTTATTGCCTTCATGGCAATGGCATCGGCATGAATAATAACCACCGCAGCCGCCGCGATATAGGCACTGGCAAGCGGTGATGCCGGGAGGGCGATTATTCAACAATAATACCGAAACTATAATTAATGCAGGGCATTTTTAATCAGTGATTACACGGTTTCTCCTGTTAAATTCAATTGAGATAATACAATGAAATTTGAAGATACTTTTTTTAGTAGAGTGGAAAGATATGCGATTGGAATTGAAAAAGAGAGTGGTCGACATTATTTGTCAATTCCTGTAACCAATCATATGATTGATTATGAAGAATATTATGAGATAAGTGAAAGCGATTATAATATTTTTCTGAGGAATCCTGCCACGGCAGTAGATTTTGCTAAACAATGCAAAAGACGAGAAAGGGATGCTCTTCTAATCGTAAAACCGGGTGAGTTTAGAGGCGTTGCTTCATAGCTCTGCGGTACGTTGGTTGTGGTCAGTGGGCCTGGGTGTTGCAAGTGAATCGCCACGGGTTTAACAGACACCTCGGGGGCAGTCCAGTCTGTTAAACCCGTGGCGATTCAGTATAATTAGGGATGGTAGTTTCAATTATACTCTGTGAAAAGGAATTTCTATGCTTATTCGCCCGGTCGAATCTTCTGATATAGTGCCATTGCTCGATATGCTACAGAAAAGTGGTCAGTTTGATGATGAGGGGGTATTACATGTACGGGACACTCTCAAAAATTATTTCTCTGGTGAATCAGACGAGTTATGGTTTAGCGCTGAACAAGAAGGTTTCGCAGGCATTGCATATTGCGCCCCAGAAGTTATGACCAACGATGTCTGGAATTTATTGATGCTATGGATCAGCCCTGCCCATCAACGTCAGGGTGTCGGTAACGCCTTGATTAAACAGATCGAGAAAGGATTGAGAAATAAACATGCCAGACTATTATTAGTCGAGACATCAAGTCTTATTGATTTTAGCGCGGCTCGTGCGTTCTATAGCAAGCAAGGATTCATCAGGGAGGCAACCATTCGTAATTACTATGCCATCAATGACGACAAAGTGATCTTCATAAAAGATATGCAGAAGTAATCACATCTTTGCCTCTACTCAAACTTGATGGAGTGAGTTGATAAATAAGCTTGCCGTACGTTTTCGTACGGTTGCTCTCCCTCATTAATAAAGACATATATTGGCACGGTAAATATTTTACGGGCAAGCCAGTTTATGGGCTGTTGTGGCAATGCCATTATCTTTCGATATGTTGAATCTTGCGAATTGTCTTTCCCATTTACATTCCCGAACTAACTTCCTCATTTATTTTTTTGCATACTACGTTTACCGTTTACGGCGGCCGTGTTTGTTTTTTACGGATAATAAGCTGAGAACAAAAAACTAATAATCGCTGTCACTTCGGCAAGAAGATTATCGTTCACACTCGCGTGATTTTTATAACGGGGGCGCGGGTTTGTATCTTGAGGTTGCCCCCTCTGGTTTCAGATACCGGCGCATGAAATATCGCTTCAACGGCAAAGAGAAGCAGGTAGCCCCCGGTGTGTTCCCGACCATTAGCGAGGACCACGATTTCAGCGCGGAAAGCTCAGCAACAACTCCCTCAATAGTGATTCAAGCTGCTGGCGTTGAGTATCGGAAAGGTTGGCCAGTATCGCGTTTTGCGTTTCAGTGTGGACAATTAGCGCTTGTTCGATACGTTCTCGCCCATAAGACGTCAGGCTAACCAGTGTGCTGCGTTTGTCATCGGGATCATGAATTCGCTCAATCAGTCCTTGCTCTTCCAGATGGTTAAGGCGATTTGTCATCGCGCCGGAAGTGACCAGCAGCGATTTATATAGTTGTGTTGGAGAAAGACAATAAGGCGCACCGGCGCGCCGTAAAGTGGCAAGGACGTCAAATTCCCCGTCGCGAAAGCCGAACGGCTCCAGCGCCTGGGCACGCATCTTTCCCAGATGCTTCATCACCCTCAACATTCGGCCAAACACTTTCATTGAAGAGGCGTCCAGCTCGGGCATTGCGCTGTCCCACTGGCTGACAACGAAGTCTATATGGTCATGCATTTTCGTACCTTAAACAGGGATATTTATCGAGTTGTGCGGTCCATCTTACACAAGGTAAGCATTTATCTTAATGTTAAGATAAATGCTTACGGCATTTTTTGCTGGAGCAATCACATGCCAAAAAGGATCACGTTTTGAAACGCATAGCATCTTCGCCTTTTATGTTCGCATTTATCGCTTTTTTGATCGGGTTGAATCTTCGCCCCATTCTGGCTTCCATCGGACCGTTATTTCCGGTTTTACAGCGCGAAGCGGGGTTATCATCCACAGAATTTAGTCTGCTAACTACCCTGCCGGTCGCAATGATGGGGCTGGTTGCGCTAAGTGGGCCATGGCTTTTAGCCAGAACCGGTGCTGTTCGGGGAATTACCGTAGGGCTTTCCATCCTGCTTTTCGCCTGCTTATTCCGGGGCTTTAGCACGTCACTCACGGGGCTTATGTGTACAGCTTTAGCGGGTGGTGCGAGTATCGGCATGATCCAGGCGTTAATGCCCGCCCTGATAAAAAAAGAATACACGCAATCGGCCAGCACGTTTATGTCTCTGTTCAGCACCGGTATTATGGCCGGCGCGGCGCTGGCTGCCGCGACCGCCGAGCCTTTGTTTACCCGGCTTGATCTAAAGCCTACGCTGGCAATAGCTGGTTTGTTAGCGCTTCTTGCCCTGATATTTTGGCTGTCATGGGCCAGGCACCGCCAGGTGGAAAAAACGGTGTTCGCAGAGGTGACATTATCTTCATCCAGGACAGGGTTGTTATTGCTATTTTTTGGCATCGGGACAGGCGCCTATACGCTGGTACTGGCGTGGCTTCCTCCTCTCTACATTCAGGCGGGTTGGAGCGCACGCAGCAGCGGCTATATGCTGGCCTGGCTTACGTTAACCGAGGTTGTGGCAGGCTTTGCTGTATCAGCCCTGATAACGCGATTTCCTGATCGCCGTGTTCCGCTGCTCACCGTGCTGTTGATGTTGCTGGCAGGGTTGATGTGTCTTGTCTTTTCTCCGGGGACGACACCAGTGGTGTCAACGTTGCTACTTGGTTGCGGTATCGGCGCGTTGTTCCCGCTATCGCTCATCGTGACATTTGATCATGCACGAACGCCGGCCGAGGCAGGGAAACTGTTGTCACGCGTGCAGGGTGGCGGATACCTGATTGCCGCGCTGATGCCATTAATCGCCGGTATCGTGCGCGACAGCGGTGCGTCACTGACAAACGCGTGGCTCATCATGAGTGCAGGCGTCATCCTGTTGATGGCGATAGCGTTACGCTTTAAGCCCATTGTGAGCAGGTAAAAATAACAGCCTGTTCCGCTCTGCCAATTACCTTCGATGTTGATCGTACCTTCACTGTCAAATCAGAAGGTATCTGGCAATCAGATGGGCTTATTGGCAAACATTATGTGTATGTTCTGCACTACCTTCGAACACTATTGAGCATTTTTTGTAGTGCCACGCTAGTGATGAACAACGAAAAATCACTATGCGTGGCCCTCAAGAGGTGTTTAGCGGTATCGTCGTATATACAATCGAGTTTCTGAAACGATAATAATTAATAGCATCGCAAGACTAATTAATCCTGGGATGATGTAAATATTTTTCTCATATCCTAGAGCGATGGTGTGCATACCTTTCTCTACGTTCGCGCCTATAAAACCATTATCTAAATATATTGGCTGTGTCTTTTTATTATCAATCATAAGATAATAACCAGAATACATAATATAAGGTAGGGTAAAGAGGGTCGGTTTTTCTGCTTTAACATAGAAATAAGGATATCCATTATTAAAACCATTCGGTTTTTCAGTGACAAGAGATCCTGCTGTGTTGAGGGATTCATGAGTAATTGGGAATTTTATATTATTATTAACATAATCACGGTATAAAATGTTTGAACTGAATTCTGGCGGTGTGGAAAAAATTGCACCGTGAATCGGGAATATGATTTGCAATGCGATGAGTGTCGGTAAAATAAATATCCAGCTTTTTGTTTTATTCATCCATTGCAATACAGGCAGTACAGCATAAAGGGAGAGGATTGCAGTGATGCAACTCAACAACCTCCATGAGAACTGAATTAGCTGTAATACAGATATTTTTTCAGGTATCCAGTTCCATGAAAAAACAGGGCATAGCATTAATGTAAGAATAACAGCGACCAGAAGCATAGATCTTGATGTACGTTCTTTATCAGTGAATAGTGCAATAAAAGATAAAACAATAATTAAAATTCCAGGGCTTAGAAATAAGCTATACCCAATCGTTCCACTTGTGTTTTTAGTTGCAAATAATACGTGGGCAATTTTAACCCTGGTTTGATTTATAAATTCATAAGATTTCTGCATTTTGGTGAATGCAAAGATATCAGAGTAATGCATATGATAGAGCAGTGGTAACCAGTAAAAACTGGAAATTAGTAGACTGACCAGCGCTGATTTTGCCAGAAAAATAATGTTTTCACGAGTAATTATTTTTTTTATGTTTATCAGCGAAAATATGAAAAAGAAAATTAATACAACGATGAAACTCGGGATGTTGGCTAATAGTATTAATGTGCAGGACAAAGGTATGAGTTTTCGATCTTTGTCTCCTGTTAATAACGCATTGCATCCCCTAATAAGCAATGGCATGAATGCCATTGCGAGACATTCCCCGACAGCAAATCGTTGGAAGAAATTGCATAAGAAATAACTTGAGCTAATAAAAAGTGTTGCGCTGATATGGCCAGCTGTTGCGGATGAAAATTCCCGTTTAGCTGCATAGTATGCTGAAAACGCTGAGATGAGAATAATTGATCCCAGGGTGAATTTCATCTGTAGCGCATTATTGTCAAAGCCAAATAGAAAAAGTCTGCTTATAAAAAGCAATAAAGTACTCAGAGGGGGATAAAATGCTCCCCACGATAAGCCGTACTGATTTTCTGTCCAGTAGTCAAAAAGGGGAGGGAATTGTTGATGGTCAAGTTGTACATTGAGAGCTTGCAGCCTTAATACATGTGGCCCCCAATCATCGCCTCCCCATAAGTTATGGTGGAACATTGGAATGAAGAGAGCCGCTAATGTCAAACTCAGCAAAAAGAACGACCACCGTTGAGTGGTCATTTTATCGCGCATATCTCTTCCCATCATAGGTTGCAGTTTTACGTCCATAAAGTTCAGGTTCCACACAGATTTTGTGACTTTTGCGGTACTCTAAGGGATCTAATTATTATTTGTACATGATTTTTTCAATGATTCATCTGCATACTCTCCTTTGCATGGAGCCGATATCATTGAATTGATATAAATTAATCCGTCTCACTATTCTTCGACGCATTAGCATAGCTTTTTTGCATTTTTCTTGTGCTATGATCCCGCGGCGCATAATCCCCTTTACGCTTTTCGGTGATGTGAGATGAAAATTATCCTGTTTATTGTTGTGCTGATTGCTGCGCTCTTTCTGATACATGATCGTTGGGTTAACGATATTTTTATGCGTCATATTTCTGTTACGGGTGATGGCGAAGAAGCAATGAACAATTACGCCTTCACGCTGTTGCTTATCAAGACTGGTCTGGCCGCTGTGATCGCTGCTTTGGCGCTATGGAGTTACCATCTATTTAAACGCTGATTAAATGTTGAGTGGTAAACGTTCTGTATGCGATGAAACACTGCGGAGTGTGAACAATTTACTGTTCACCTCCTGTTGATGGTTTATGGCGTATCGCCAGTTCCGCTAAACGGGCGATATCTGACAATATGCAGGTTTATTCACAAGAGGCGTAAAACTCATCTTTGCGGTATCCATACCGCGCGGAGCATTTTTGGGCTGTTACGGGCACTTTGACTGTGGCAGTTTTATGGGTCCCTTTATACTGGCAAACAAGAAATACGGATGTGTTATGTGCCTTCGCGTAATCCTGCGAATCTTTAAGTGTCCATACCATTTCTTCGTCTGTATCCGGTAATAATGAGGCCCTTTCTTCTGGCGGCCCGACGAAAACATCAACGACATTCATTCGGTATGTTTTATTGCCGTCCTGTAAAACAGGCGGCAGTTGATTTTTTCGGCAAAAACAGCGCTGGAAAAAAGAAAAACCGCACAACCTAAAATTATTTCCTTACTCCACGACATAGTCATGTCCTCCGGTGTTTTTGGGGCCGGGTAATTTTCCTGCTGATCATATCAGTTAGAGGGTCTTAAGGTAGTTCTCAAATAACTTGCCACGTTCATGGCGAAATTTTTGCCCGGCGAAAGCATGGAGTTTGGTTCAGTATGCTAAGCGCTTGCCGATGACATCACCCGCGCCAGAGATTTCCTGGTGCAACTCATCGGATTTCTGCATCAATTACATCGACTTCTTGCGTTATTCATCGGTTAACCCGAATGATATCCTGCACCAGGCTCGGGAAAAAATCCCCCTACACAAGAAGGACATTATGAAACCAACATCCTTTGTTCTGGCTGGCTGCATGTTATTGTCATCCGTTATTTCACAGACGGTTGCCGCCGCTGAAACCTTACCCGGATCAACCGAGGGTGCAGAGATAATGAAATTTACGCCGTCACAGGATCAAACCGATTTATTCAGCAACGTGATTTATTCGCAAGTCAAAGATGGCGTGGCGATCAGACAACTCAGGATGTCGCTGTTGGTTCCGCGCAATAATGACCTGAAACCGGCCATTGTCTACTTCCCCGGCGGCGGTTTTATGACAGCCAATCACGATAAATACATCGCGATGCGTATGGCGCTGGCGAATGCAGGTTATGTGGTTGCCGCTGCGGAATACCGCGTGATTCCGGATAAATTCCCCGCGCCATTGGTTGACGGGAAAACGGCGGTACGTTATCTCAGAGCGCACGCCAAAGAGTACAACATCGATCCTGCACGCATTGCCGTGTTGGGTGATTCCGCCGGGGGATGGCTGGCGCAAATGCTGGGAACGACCAACGGCGAAAAAGAGTATGACAAGGGAGATTACCCCGAGCAGTCATCTGACGTTCAGGGTGTGGCCACGATTTATGGTATCTCGAATCTGCTCAATATTGGCGAAGGTTTCCCGGAACAGATACAGCAAGTGCATCGCTCAGCGGCGGTGACCGAAGCGTTACTGGTCCACGGTGCGGCGTTTCGCACGTTTGCCGGGGCGACCATCGACAGCGACCCGAAAAAAGCGCTTGCCGCAAGCCCGATGGGCCATATTACCGGCCGCGAACCGCCGTTTTTGATTATGCACGGCAGTGCGGATACGCTGGTTTCTCCTCAGCAAAGCGCGCAACTGTATCAGGCGCTGAAAGCCAAAAAAGACACCGCCGAATATGTGCTGGTCGAGGGGGCGGAGCATGGCGATATTCACTGGTATCAGCCGCAGGTGATTGACCATGTTGTTGCCTGGTTTAAACACACCTTAGGCGCGCCGGCAAAACAGAACGCGCCCGCGAAGACGGACAAAAAATCTAATCTGTAATCCCGTCATGGGATGCTGAGCCTGCCATAAATCGCCCTTTATCAGGGGGGAGGGCAGGCTCAGCGTCTTCCTGTCCAGCGGCCAACAATCACGGCGCGCTTTTTATATAATCGGTTGTTAAATATATAATACATACGCCAGCCAGGAATTTTCTTAATTTAAAATCCGCCCTTGTCCTCTATTTGCATATCTTTACATTAGATGCAGAATGTCATCACTCAACTTCTACGGGTGTTAACTCCATGGCATATATCGCAAAAACGCCGTTAGCGTATGTCGGTCAGTCTGTAGGTAATGGTCAATGTGTGGCATACACACAAAAAGCGGCCAATATGCCACGCACGGTAGCATGGAAACGGGGCGAGTTAGTTAAAGGTAATATGACCATTGCGCCCGGTACGGCGATTGCCACGTTTGATGCGGACGGCCGCTATGGCAACCATACTGACGGGCGTTCCCACGCCGCTATTTATCTGGGGCAGGATGCGTCGGGTATAAAAGTGTTGGATCAATGGGTGGGGCGACATCGCGATAGTCAGGGACGTCTGGTTGTCGCTCCCAAGCCAGTCAGTGAACGCACCATTAAATTTTTAAAAACGCCGCGCATTGAAAACAATGGAGATAATTATTATGTCGTGGAATAACGTATTGTTATTGAGCGCCGGCATGTTTTTGTTTTCAGGTATTGCCCAGGCCGAAAAAATAAACTGTCCTGAGACATTAAAGGAAGGTAATAAGACTTACACAATGAATTACGTCAGTCTCTTTATGGGGCCTCCGGAAGAGAAAGCGGATTTAATGCCAGACACGCTCGATGCGTGGGTGTGGACATTAAAGGATTATCAGGATTATGTGAAAGAACATAATACGTCTTTATTCCTGGTCTGCCGTTATAAAGGAATAGACAAAATCGTAACAATTAAAGTCCCTGCGGCTGCAAAAAAATGCTCGGCCCATTATGGCAAGAAAGACGCCGTGTTAGCGGCCTGTGAGTGAACCCGGGCTACATGAGAAAACCACCATGGCGATGGATGTTAAATTGCGTGGTTATGTCCGGGGGACATTCAGTCTTTGAAGGAGCCGACAGCTATGCCATGGTGTAAGTTTTTTTTGTCAGGAATAGGATTATCTTTGTCTATTGCCGCAGCACAGGCAACCCCAACGGTTTGTCCGCAACATCCAACGCAGCAAGATAAAGCATACGCCTTAAACGATGCCAGTTTGTTCGTGGGGCCGCCTAAAGATTTAGTCGAACTGATGCCGGATAACGATCGGGAGACGGTATGGACGCTGCATGATTATCAGGATCAGGCGAAAGAGCATGAAACGTCGCTCTATTTTATATGCCACTATAAGAACACGAAGCAGAGCGTCGAGTTGATTGTTCCGGCCAACGCCAAAAAATGTTCCGTTGCCTATGATAAGAACCGTAAGCTTATAGCAGCTTGCGAATAATGCCCCTCTGCACAGGGGCGGCGTGGTTCTTTTATACACCAACCCGCCGTAAGGGCGATTTCTGCCGAACAATAGAGGTGGCTATTATGCCCCGGAGTAAATGGATAATATTAAGCGCAGCATTACTGTTTTCAGGTTTGACAAGCGCAGAAAAAATCCATTGTCCTGATTCGCTGACCGTGAAGAAGAGATCGTACAGGATGAATGACGTCAGCCTTTTTCAGGGGCCACCGGAAAAGCAGGGGGAGTTAATGCCTGACACGCTGAATGATACGGTGTGGACGCTGGGCGACTATCAGGATTATGGTCGGGAAATGAATTTGCCGCTCTATCTGGTCTGCCGTTATAAGGGGACGAAAAAGACAGTAGATTTGAAAGTGCCTGATACCGCAAAGAAATGTTCGGCTTGGTTTGGGGATAATAAAAATCAGTTTTATGCTTCTTGCGAGTAGTCTTTCTGCATCGTCGTTGTACTTTCGCACAGCGTTATTCCCGAAAATGAAATAACGCGGCCGTTTTTTCATTTTCTGTTGTTTTCGCCATCCCCTAAATCTGGAAATGACCGGGTGCGATATCCTCTTCGCCGGACCAGCAAACCACTTTGTTGCGGCCAGTCTGTTTGGCGATATACAGCGCGTGGTCGGCTTGTTTAATTAACGCGTTGCTGTCATTGGCAGAGGAGGACTCCGCAAGACCGAAGCTCGCAGTCACCTGCAGCCCGTCGGCGATATGGCGATAATCCGTCTGCGATAAGGTGACTCGCAGCGACTCGCAAATCGCCGCGGCCTGCGCTATCGGCATATGCGGGAACAGCAGCGTGAACTCCTCACCGCCCCAGCGGGCGCTCAGCCTGGCGTCCTGCTGTGTGTTACGCAGCAGGTCCCCGATACTTTGCAGCACTTTATCGCCCACCACATGCGACCAACGATCGTTTATCTGTTTAAAGTGATCAATATCGAAGATCGCCAGCGTCAGCGGATAATCGTGCGCACGGGCATCGTCGAAGCCGAGCATCAGTTGTTTATCAAAGACCCGACGGTTCGCCAGCCTGGTTAACTGATCCTCTTTGGCCTGACGTTCAAACTCCTCAGCCTGCTCCTGTAAGGCCAGCGTCTTAGCGGCAACCAGCGTTCGCAGACGCTCTTCGTTACGGCGTGCCTGCCTCAGACGCCAGCGAAAGATCGCAAACAGCGCCAGCAAAATTAACAGCACTAACAGCGCCTGAAAGAGGGGTCGCTGCCAGAAAAATGGGTTAATACGCAGGTTGATAACGGTGTTCGCGCCATTCCACTCCCCGTTGGGGTAACTGGCGGAAACGTTGAAGCGGTAGTTCCCCGGCGGCAGGTTGGTGTATTCCGCTGACGTATTGTTCTCGCGATCGATCCACTGCGGATCAAAGCCCTCCAGGCGGGTGCGATAACGAATCCGCTCCGGCAGAACGTAGCCCAGGCCGGAATAGTTAATCCGGATACGTGTCGTTCCGGCAGGGAAGGTGTAGTCCTTGTTGAGCGGCGTGGTATTACTCTCAACTGACTCCACCACTGCCGCCAACCGCGTTTTGCTAAACTCGCCTAATCGTTCCGGGTGAACCATCACCGCGCCGCGGGCAGTTGCGACCCAGATACCGCCATCACCGGCGCGCGTGGCGGCGGGCATTGAACCGCCATTGGCCTGCGCACTAATCATGCCGTCGCTTTCACCGAACGTGGTCACGGCAATCTGCTGCTTACGACCCTCAATAACCTCCACGGCTTCGGCTTTGCTTATCCGAATCATGCCGCGGTTCGAGCTAAGCCACAGATACCCCATATTGTCGGGTATCACCTGGAACAGTTTGTCGATGGGCAGACCGTTTTTGCGCCCCACCATTCCTATTGCGCCGTCGCTGCTCCGATAGCGGAGCAAACCCCGGTCGGTTGTCATCCACATATAGCCGGGTTCGCTGTAAAAGCCGAAGGCATATTCGGCGTTCTCCATGGCGGAAATATCGATGTGCTCAAATTTTCCGTTATGAAAAACGGAGACCCCCACGCCCGTACCCACCCAAATACGGTGCTGCTCGTCTTCCTGCAAGGCCATAATAAAGCTGGCAGGAAGGCCGTCGTCTGCCGAGTAGGTATGGAGCGCGCCATTTGGTCGTAAGACGCTCAATCCGGAAGCTGTACCAATCCACAGGTTCTGCTGGTGATCGGTGAGGATGGCGCGTACCTCGTTGCCCGGCAGGCCGTTAGATTGCTGTAATACTGGCGTTAATTGACCATTTTTCCAGTGCAGCAGGCCATCGGTATAGGTGCCCACCCATACGCTGCCGTCCGTGGCCTCGCCCAGACTCAGCACTGAAGGCTGCGTGTGTTGATCCCAGTTAATTTGTTCGACGTGCCCATCCCGAATACGGTTTAGCCCGGTACTGGTGCCCACCAGAATACTGCCATCCGAGTGCGTCATGACGGTGCGGACATAGTCACCGTTCAGGCCCTGACGGGTGCTAATAGTAATAAACGGCGCACGACGCAAGCGAATCAACCCGGAATTGGTGCCAATCCAGATACTCTGTTCCCTGTCTTCGAGGATGCTTTGCACGCGGTTATGAACGATACCGTTATCAATATTCAGATGTTCCAGCCCCTCAGGACTGAGGCGGAAGATGCCGTGGTTGATGGTGCCGAACCAGATATCGCCACGCTTATCCTGCATCATGGTGGAGACCACTTCATTGATGAGTGCCGGGTGCAGCGGCTGAAAATCTTCGCCGACGCGCTTCCAGACGCCGCCTTCGGTACCTACCAGCAAGGTATTATCGTTTGTGACCAGCAAACTAAAGGCGCGAACCTGCGGTAAACCGCTGCCTGGAGACACCAGGGTCGCTTTATTGTCGATCACCTGATACAGGCCGTTGTCGGTGGCGGCCCAGATAATGCCGTTCGCGTCTTCCACGCTTTTGTTGGCAGTGACGTTATCGATAATGTGCACATCCCGCGTTGCGCGGGTTTCATTGGCGGGACGCATCAACAGGCCTTTTCCGGGCATGGTAACCCACAGATTGCCTTTACTGTCGCGCATGGCGGAACCAATCATCGTAGGCGCCGGCGCATAGGGCGTCCAGACCCCCTCTTTCCAGGATGAGAGGCCACCGCGTGCGCCTGCAACCAGCAGGCTGCCGTCTGGTCCGGCGACAAACGCCAGCGTCCCTGAGTCGGGCATGCCGCTTTCGCCGCCGCGCTCAAAGATCTGGAAGGTTTTGCCGTTGTAACGAGCGAACCCTTCCCAGGTTCCGAACCACAAATAACCTTCGCGGGTTTGTGCAATGTCGTTAATGCTGTTGTGTGGCAGGCCGTCTTTTGTCGACCAGGTTTCAATAAAATATTCGCTTAATGCAATGTGAGGTTCATCTGCCAGTACCGGGCGGCAGAAAAGAAGGAGAAACCCAAAAAAGAGAAGGCGCAGGGTATCAGTGAAAGTGTCGATATATTTATGCATGGTTCTGTGCATTAATTAACCACCCTGTCTTTACTGGTTATAGTATGAATACAGATAAGACTCAGCGCCAAACTCGCAAAATGAATTTTCTCTCTTTGCTTTATTTTTCGACATATTCCAGGCGTATATTTGGGATGCTATTTCCCCTCACAAAATTTGTTTTGCCTTAAACGAAATCAGGCTCCCATATGTATTGGTATTCAACACGGGAGACGGACCGTTTTCACGCCGCTGATTTAAAGATAATGCGCTGTTGGATCAAGGATTGTCTTCTTGTTTTTAAACAGAATTATTAATAGCACTACTCTTCTGCTTTCGCGCATTTTTATCGCATATTATTGTTCCTGTAAAAGAAACATCAGCATTTTAAAAGGAATAACGAGGTTATCCTTTCCCTCGCTATTTCCTGTCATCACCATTATTGCGCCGGGGCAGGACACTGGCTGGAGACGTCATTCAGCCCTTCGGCATCACGGCTAAAGGATTTAAAATGCTGCTGCGCGTCAAGCTGAACCACAAAAATCGAATCAAAGTCCGCAGAGGGCCATGAAGGAACCTGTGAGGCGTCGCCACCCGTTTGAGTAATCAGGGTTCGCGCTGCGGTGACCAGATTTTTGTGTTCCCAGGAAATAAAGGTCAGGGGCTGGTTTTGCTGCGCCAGCAGGGCGGAAACCAGTTCCTGGGTGTCATCAGCATGGAAACGCAGCACCACCGGTTTGGACACCTGAATCGCCAGCGGCGTGATGGTCGTGAGTGGGCGTAGCGAGCTGCCGGTTTTTTTCTCTTTTGGCGCAGAGGCATATAACGCGTCCGGGTTACCGTAGCGCTTGAGCAAGACCGAAGGAAGAGTGAGCGCCCGGTTCAACCCTTTGCAGGTGAGCTGCCCGCTGTTGTTGTCCGGTTTTTCGCCGTGACGAAAGAAAACGTAAGTGCTGTCAGCCGATGCGGCCAGGGGAGAGAGCAGTGCCGCGCTAAGTAGCGCCACAAGCCAGTTTTTCATGGTGTTTTTCCCACGTGTCAGAGAGGTTTTATCAAGGGGATGAAGACGTAATATCCTTCCATCCCGTGCGCTATCAGAACAAATAACGTTGTCGAAAAATAGGTTCCCTGCGCCACTGCTACAAAGAACAGGGAAGCTATCATTGCGAGTCAGCTGTCGGGTAAACGAGCCGATAGCCCTCCTCTTGCGGCACAATATGAGCAAAGCCCGGCAGAGCAAAGTGCATCCCGGCAACCAGCCATTTTTCGCTGGCGGCTTGCGCGAGGATCTTCTCGCGCGTGGCTTGCGCCTGTACCGGATCGAGGTCAAAAGCGATGGTCACATCAGGATGCGCGCACTGAATATGCGGGAAGTGAACAATATCCCCCCAGAAAAGCAGAGTCTCTCCCTGCGAATCAATCCGGTAGCCGGTATGGCCCGGCGTATGCCCCGGAAGCCAGACCGGATGGATACCCGCGATATGGGTATTTTCATCCAGGTAATGAATCTGCTGCGCGCACGCTGCCAGCATACGACGCGCCATCGCGAAGTTACGCTGCGCCCGTTCGCTGGCCTGCCCGAGCTTGCCATCGTCCAGCCAGTAGTCTGCTTCAAGAGGGTGTAGATATATCGCCGCACGCGGATAAACCGGCTTGCCATCGGCATCAAGCAGGCCGCCGATATGGTCCGGGTGGCAGTGAGTCAACAGCACCGCATCGATCTCATCCGGGCTGATGCCAAGCGTGCGCAGGTTTTCTCCGAGCAAGCCTTCGACATTGTTCCAGCCACCGGTCCCACTATCCACCAGCAGCGTTTTTCCCAGACCACGGATGAGGTAACCATTAATGTGAATGTTGCCGGGTGCGGTTATACCCGCCTCGTGCTGGATTTGACCGGCATCTGATGGAGTGATGCCCTTTAGCAGTTCCAGGCTGGCGGACATATTGCCATCGCTCAGGACGGTAACCTGAAAATCGCCGATCTGATGCGAGGTCACGGTGGGCGGGGTCATAACGCATTCCTTTCAGGACAATGTTGAATAATGCATTTATTCAGTAAATATATGCTGATGTTTCATCATGCTACGCGCAGTTGCGCCCCGGTTAAACCCGCAATATTTCCTCACCCATTGCCATTTTGTCACCAACGGTAAATAGGGTGATGCACAGCAGGGACATCAGGGCTGTGTGGTCGCGTCTGTCACCACCATACCCAGCGCGTTAGACCGCTTTACCACCCGCACAGTGCGATCAGAATAGAGATTGCCGGAGGGCCCGCAGATGCGGATTTCTTTATCAAGTTCGCGGTCATAGACGTCGGCCCCTGGACAGCTTCGTGAGCCGCCAGCGCTGTAGCTATAAGGGGCGATGTAGGACGATTCCACACCGGGTAGCAGCCAGATGAGTGTGGTGAAGAGCGCGGAAAACACAGACACCATTGCCAGAGCCATACCGCACCAGGCTTTGAGATATTCCTTGCGTGTACGGATATTCGCGGCAAAACGTTTTCGTAGGGCAAAACAGGCGAGTACTGTCGCTGCAAGCGAGGTCATCACCATATATCGACAGGTCGTATGGGACATGAACGTAGGGCGATAAACCATGTTGCGCCAGACAAAAAAGCCAAAAATCGCCGCCACAGCGGCAGTGGCGAGAGTAAACAAAAACGGGTAAGAATACTTTTTCATTGGCGGCGCTCCCTGCGTGGCTGTCTTTGTACTTGATGATTGTCAGAATCGGCTCAACACGGCATTTTATTCTGCGGGCGATTTTTCCTCACACCAACGCCTCCTGACGCGCTTTGCTTTGCATCCGCTAATATTTCGCCGGGAAATGCGGTGTGTATTATAGCGTCATTTGCGCGAGGGAATTATAGGGGAAATGCAGAATAAGCGGCGGCAACCGACAGCAAAAATAACCGCCGTTGTAATGCTGGCGCTTACGCTTAAGAATTATTATTGGTAAATGCACCCATCATTTCCTGAAAATGTGCTTGTTCATCTCACCCGTCAAAACGGATAAATAGTCGGTTATTTAAGTTAACAGCACTACCTCTGCTGTAATAACATACCCGCCGCGCTGTCACCGAATCCGGACCCTCGTTTCGATATTTCATCACTTACGTTAAATTGATGAACATGGTCGTCTGGTCGATTGCCCGCGAATAATGTCGTCGCGAGGTTATAGCTAACGCCGTTCGGTATGGCAAAAAAGAAACAGAGTCCGATACCCTGGGAGTGTTATGTCTTTAGCGCTTATCTCACAGCAACGTCTGATACCAGAATACGGCGTTGATTTTCGCCAGTGTCACGCATCGACGCTGGTGGTCTTACCCGAAGGCGACCTGCTCGTGGCCTGGTTTGCCGGGCAAAAAGAGGGTAGCGGCGATACGGCTATCTGGCTGGCGCGCCGGGAAAAGGGGCGCTGGCACTCCCCGCAGCGCACCGTTGCTTGTGATGGACTCGCACACTGGAATCCCGTTTTATTCAACGCGCCTGACGGACTGTGGCTGTTTTATAAAGTCGGCTCCGGTGTACACGTCTGGAAAACCCGCTATGTGAAATCGACCGATGGCGGGGTGAGCTGGAGTGAACCCGCTGAACTGGTTAACGGCGATGCGCTGCCGCGCGGACCGGTCAAAAATAAAATTCTGTTAGCGGCTGACGGGACCTGGATTGCGGCAGGTTCCATTGAAGATGATCGGCACTGGGACGCCTTCGTTGATCGTTCTGACGATAACGGCAAAAGCTGGCATTTTTCGCCGGTTCCACTTGAGCATTATGATAGCGCCAGCGCCCGGCACAGCCATTTATGGCAGGGGTTAAAAGACGAAGCCTTATGGGAAAATGACCTGAGCCGCGTTTTACGCTGGGACGGCGTTATCCAGCCTTCATTATGGGAATCTTCTCCGGGCCATATTCATATGCTAATGCGCAGCACGCGCGGTTGGCTGTACCGCAGTGATTCTGTTGATAACGGGAAAACCTGGTGTGCGGCCTATGCCACCGCGTTGCCCAATAATAACAGCGGTATTGATCTGGTGATGGCAGACGGGAATAAACTGGTACTGGTCTGCAATCCTGTTAGCGGTAACTGGGGGCAGCGCTTCCCGCTCTCCCTGTCTGTATCCGGGGATAATGGCGAAAGCTGGTCGTCTTCACTGGATTTGGAAAGTGAAGAGGGGGAGTTCTCCTATCCGGCGATCGTGAGTGAAGGTAACACGTTGCACCTGACCTACACCTGGAATCGTCAGAACATTATTTACTGTGAGCTCCAGCTTGCCTGATAGTGCGTGAGGTCAGGCGGTAACGTATTACCTGTAACAATGGCATATTGCCCACAGTAAGGCGGCGACAGACGGTGGCAATACGTTTTGACGAAGAAAATAAGGTTAGCGTCATGTCAATTTCTCTTGAAATGCCCGCAGCGCCAAAGCTGGATTTAGATAAAGCGAACATTCGCCGGGTGGTTATCTCAAGCTGGGTGGGGAACACCATCGAATATTACGATTTTTTGCTTTATGGTCTGGCAAGCGCGCTGGTGTTCGGCAAAATCTTCTTTCCCAATATTAGCCCGCTTGCCGCACTGCTGGCTTCTTTTGCAACCTTTGGCGTTGGTTTTATTGCCCGGCCTCTGGGCGGCATTTTCTTTGGCCACATGGGCGATACCCTGGGACGTAAAATCACGTTGCTTATTACCCTGGGGGGAATGGGGGCCGCCACCTTTCTGATTGGTTGTCTGCCATCGTACGAGACTATCGGCATCTGGGCGCCCATTCTGTTGGTTTTGTTGCGCTTTGTGCAGGGATTCCTGGTCGGCGGCGAATGGGGCGGCGCCATGCTGATGGTGGTGGAAAGCGCACCCGCTAACCGTCGCGGCGTATTGGGTTCAATTCCACAGACCGGTGGTTTCTCCGGCCAGTTACTGGCAACGGGGATCTTTGCGCTGGTGATGTTGCTGCCGGAAGATCACCTGCTTTCCTGGGGCTGGCGTGTTCCGTTTATGCTGAGTGTCGTTCTGGTGCTGGTCGGGCTGTATATGCGCCGCCGTCTGGATGAAACGCCCGTTTTCCAGCATGTGCAACGTAAGCAAGAACTGGAAAAGAAAAACAAGCCGGTGCAAAAACAGGAAAGCCCGGTTATACACGTTGTCCGCCAGGCGTGGCGCAGCATTTTGCTGATTATGATGTTGCGTTTTGCGGAAAGTGTTCCGTTCTTTATGTGTACGGTGTTTGCTGTCTCTTATGCGACGGGAACGCTGGGCGTGGATAAACAAACCATGCTCAGCGTCGTAATGGCAACCTGCATGCTGGCTTTCCCGATGCATGTGATTTTCGGCGCTATTTCTGACAAGGTTGGCCGCCGTCCGGTCTATATTTTCGGCGCGTTATCTGCAGCGGCCATGGCGTTTCCGTTCTTTTGGTTACTGGAAAGCGGCTCTTTCGCGCTGATGGTTACGGGGTATGTGCTGCTGATTAACATCGCCCATAATGCGATAAACGCCGTGCAGCCCTCTTTTTTTACGGAACTGTTCGGGCCAAAAGTGCGTTACAGCGGGGCTTCCATTGGCGCGCAATTGGGCGCCATTGTGGCGGGCGGCTTTACGCCGTTTATCGCCAGGGGACTCACGGCGCTGGATAACAACAACTGGACGTTGGTTGCCTGTTATGTGGTCATAGCGGCGCTGGTGGCCGCCTGGGCCGCCTGGCGTGCGCCAGAAACGTCAACGCGTGATTTAACCAAAGATACGCTGTAAAACCTGAACGCCGGAGCGCCAGTCGCTCCGGTTTTGTATGCATTACCGCAACCGACCAACCACATGGAACATCGCTAATGCCAACGTCAGCCAGTCAGCCTCGCCAGATTCGCCTGTTTTTGTCTTCCACCTTTCGGGATATGGAAAACGAGCGTCATGAATTACTGACCCGCGTTTTCCCCCTGTTTCGGCAACAGTGCCTGGAACGTCAGGTGGTATTTAGCGAGATTGACCTGCGCTGGGGGATTACCGAAGAAGATGCGCATAACGGACAGACGGTGCAAATCTGCCTCGAAGAGATTGCCCGCTGCCGCGCGCTGGGCATTTCGCCGTTCTTTATTGGTTTTATCGGTGAACGTTACGGTTGGGTACCACAGCGCCACGAACTGGAAAATTACTGGTGCCAGGTCGCGCAGTCTGAAAACCCCTATGCCAGACGTATCGAAGCGGCGCTGGCAGAAGGTATCAGCGTTACCGAACTGGAGATGCGCTTTGGGTTTATGGACGATGGAGAAGGTGTCAGCAGGCAGCGGGTCCAGCTCTATTTTCGCCACCCGGATTTAACGGCCTCTCTTGCCGGGAAAGAAACGGCCACCTTCTATGAAAGTACAGCAGACGCCCGCGACAAACTTGCGGCACTGAAAAGCGCAATCAGAGAGACGCGCGCGGAGTGTATCGGTGTCGATGGTTACCAGGCGATCAGCGAGTTTGGTCAGCAGATCCTCGATTTTTTATCTGCCGAACTGGATGCCCACTTCCCTCGCGATGATGTGCCGGATGAGCGGCAGCTCAGATTACATGCGCAACAATGTTATGCGCTTTCCCGGCGTGAGAATTATGTCCCGTTGGTCGCCTTTAAACATCAGGTTGAGACGTGGGTGCAGGAGACGCTGAGTGCTTTGCCTCCGGACGAGGAACAGGCGCGCGATCCCCGGAACCGTCTGGCGCTGATTGGCGATTCCGGGCGGGGGAAAAGTGCGTTTATGGCCGATCTGATGACCTCAGAGGCCTTCAGCAAGGCGTGGGTGATAGCCCATTTTGTTGGCGCGGACGGCGATAACACGCCGGAAAGCTGGCGTGAGCGGGTACTACAGGCGCTCACACCTTATCTACCCGCTACACTTGATGTTCCCACCGAAGACGACGCGCGCTGGGCGGCGTTCGCGGAACGGGTGAGCACCGCCCAGGTACAGATGGGCAAGCCCCTCATTCTGCTGCTGGATGCCATTAACCAGTTTTCGCCTCAGGACGCGGGGATGCGTCGCCTCAACAACCTGCGCTTCTTACCGGGCACATTGCTGGTGGTGACCTCAACAGAACCGCTACCGGAAGCATGGTCGACGCTGCCCTTCCCGGAATTGACCGAAGATCATCGCCGCGAAGCCATTACTCTGTTTTTGCGTCAGTACAGCAAGAAGTTGCCGGAGACATTAATCGGGCAACTGGTTACCGCCCCCGCCTGCGGTAACGCGCTCTTTTTGCGTCTGGTGATGGAAGAGTTACGCCTGCATGCGGATCATGACTCACTGGCGGAACGGGTGAGCGCATTACTCACTTATGACGATGCGGGGCAACTGTTCCTCGCACTGTTAAATGAAACCGACCGGGATTTTCGCAGTGAAGGCTACTCCCTGGCCAGCCATGCAACGACGCTGATTGCCGCTTCCCGCGCCGGGGTCTCGCACAGTGATTTGGCCGTTCTGCTGGCGCCGCATCTGCACCAGTCAGCCCTGAAAATGGCCGACCAGACCTTGCTGCGTTTACTGGCGCGTATCGCACCGTTTTGCCTGAACGAAGACGGCAGGTTGCGTATCACACATACCATCTTCACCCAAACGCTGACCGCGCTGTCGCCGTTGATGTCCCCGTCCCGGCGGGCGCTGGTGGCCCGGTTTAATCAACGGGATGCGTTTTCGGTGGCCGAACGCACATACCAGTGGATGGCGCTGGAAAATTATGAGCAACTGGTGGAGACCCTCGGGCATGTCGACGCCTTTTGCGCATTACAGCAAAGCTATCCGGAGCTGGCCTCGCAGGCGATGCTGGTCCTTGGCGCAGGACGAAGTTCCCTTTCGCTGTTATTACATGCGCTGGTGGAAAACTGGAGTGCCTGGCGCGCTGAGGTGGCGTTTATGCCGGCAATGAACGCGGTAAGCGCCTGGTTTCTGCAACGTGGGTTCTGGCTGGTGGGCGCGCGCTGGAGTGAACTGGCTGTCGTCATGGTACGTAAAGCCACGCCCGTTAATCTGATCAACACCATGGGGACGGTTAATAGCCTGGCGCTTTTTTATCGTCTGCTTGGACAGTATGACAAAGCGGAACCGCTGCTTCAGGATGCGCTGGCATTGATGCGCAAAATGTTGCCAGCAGGACATCCGGATATCGGCGTCGTACTCAATAACCTGGCCGGCATTTACGGTGCACTGGGCCAGCCGGCGAAAGCAGAGCCGCTGTTGCGGGAAGCGCTGCAAATGGTGAGCAACGAAAACAGTATCGATTTTGCCAACCTCGCCCAGAGCCTGGGGGAGTGCTATCAACATCTGGAAGAATATGAACAGGCGGAGTCCTTACTGCATAAATCGCTGGCGGTAAGAACGCGTCTGCAGGCTCGCGACAATCCCGATTTGATTGGTTTAACGCGCAGCCTTGGCGGCCTTTATATGGAGCTTGGGCGTTACGACGAAGCCGAACCTGTTTTGCTTGACGTCCTGGCCTTGCGCCAGAGGGTTCTGCCGCCGGAACATCCCGATATCGCCACAAGCCTCAACGATTTGGGAGAGCTCTATTATCGTCAGGGCGAGGCCGGGAAAGCCGAACCGTTGTTTACGCAGATGATGGACATCCGGCGTAAATCGTTATCGCCGGGCCATCCTGACTTCATTGCAGGGCTGTTCTATATGGCGGAGTTATATCATTCCATGGGACGTCTTGAGGACGCTGCCGCTCAACTGCGGGAAGCCGTCTCTTTGCTTGCGCATCTCCCTGATAGCCAGGCAGAACTGTTGTTCGCCCGGCAATCGCTGGCAAACCTCTATATGGAGGGTGATTGCCATGAAAAGGCGATCCCGCTGTATGAAGCGATGTTGACTACCCAGTCTGAACTGAGTCGGCCTGATAGCCCGGTGATGTTACGGCTAATTGATGACCTGGGCATGTTGTATCTGGGGCAAGATCGTCTGGATGAGGCGGCAGCCTCCTGGGAGAAATGGCTCTCTTTACAGGACGGCAAGCTCTCGCTGGACAATGCCGACAGGCTCAAGGTTATGCGTAATCTGGCGTGCACGTACAAAGCGTTGCAGAAATATCAGGAAGCGAAAGCGTTGCTGCTGCACATTATGTCGGTTCGCGTAGAGCATGACCATGACGACGTTGAGCTTAAGGTACAGTCCGTGGCAGAGGCAGCAGAAATGCACTATTTTCTGGCTGAGTATCCGGTTGCGGAAACCTTGTACCGCACGCTCTTTACCCTGGTGGAGCCACAGTGGTCTGATGGATCTGCGGAAAAAAATGAGCTGTTTCAATGGCTGGTGGCAAGAGGCGTGCTGGACAACACCGGGCGTAAGAAACAAGGGGGGCAAACGCCGGTCAGTATGGCGTCACCGTCCTGGCAGACATCCATTAAGGTCGATGTCTCCGCATGGCCCGTCGCGCCCCAATCCGGGACGCCAGCGCAGCCGGTATCTCGTACACAGGAATCGGCGGCAGAACCGCTGGCGCCTGTGGGCGCGCAGAATGAGGCAAAGCGTAGCGTGGGAGAAAAGCTACGCAGTGCCTGGAATAAGCTTGTTCACTAAGTGGGGTTACTCCGCCTGGCCGTGCTCGCAGGCCAGGCGGTAAAACAGATTGCGACTTTCCTCAAGCTTACGTATTTCGCTCGCGTCGCTGCGGTAGATCGTTTGTACTGCTGCAATGGCGCGGTCATAGAGTTCGACGGCGCGGGCAAAATCTTTTTCCATCAGCCAGACGGTGGCGAGCTCCTGATACATCGATGACAGCATGATTTGCCGCTGCGGCGTCGGCGGCATCTGTTCGATGAGGGCAACCGCTTCCTGCAGATGCTGTTCCGTTTCGGCGCTGTTGCCGCTTTGAGCCTTAATCTGTGCGATTTGCATGATAACGTTGGCCAGAACGGCAGGATCCCGCGGGGGCTGCAGGGCTGCTACTTTTGCCTTTTGATAAAGCTCCAGCGCCTGTTCACGCTTGCCCGCCGCATTGAGTTGTTGCGCCATGTTAGACATGGTTACTGCCAGCATTTTCATTCCGTCCTCGCCCGGATTAAACAGATTTTCCAGTACCTGCTCCATGGCCTCTTTTGCCAGGGCGGGGTTAGCGGTTTTTTGCGCCAGAACGGAGAGCGTATTGTAAAAATGCGCTTTGAGGCCGGGGGGTGTAGTGTCATCATCCACGCAAGGTTTAATCATCCCGGCCCACTGCGTTGCCGCCTTTTCCGCCCGACTCTGTCGTAACCAGGTGAAGATGGCGAGTGCCGCGGGCAGGTGGCTTTGCATCGCCATCGGGTCCGGGGCGCGCCACTCAAACGCCTGTTCAAACCGGGGGGCAAGGCGACGCCCATCGTAGATGCCGCTCAATTGCCAGACCGTGCGTAACAGTGCTGGATCAATCTCGTGCAAACGGATCACCGCCATGACCTCAGAGAGTTCGCGTATGACCGGATCGATCTCGCCGAGCGACAGCCACTGCCAGGTTCGTTCTGCCAGCGCAAAATCGCTGCTGTCCTGGAACTCTCTGAGAATACCTTCCCGGCAGCTTTCCATTTCATCATTGCTCTGTAGTGCCTGATAGAGCGTGTTATGTAATAACCGCAGACGACCATTGCTGTTCTGACAATACGGAGCAAGTCGCGCGAGCAGCGGCACTAACTCGCCATCCGGGACTTTCAGCGAAGGGTAAACCGCCAGAATGCGGGACAGTTCGCTATGGGTCAGCCCGCGACGAGAGGCCGCAATGGCGCAGGCGGCCCGGGTCGCCAGTTTTGGCAAACTGAAATCGCGGTCTGACGCCTGTAACACCGAGGTAAACAAGGCGCCAGGTTCTGTACAGGCCAATAGCGCGGCGAGTCTTTCCGGCAACGCTTCGTGGCGGCCATGCAGGCAGAGTTCTTCTAACACCAGATGCATAAACAGCGGATTGTCGCAGGCGGGCGCGGCCATAAGCTGTCCGGTCAGATCCCCGGATAAAGACTTACTGACCTGGCTCAGGCTTGCCTGACAAAGCAACCCGCGCTCTTCTTGCGTCAGCGCCGGGAGCGGGTGGCATTTCCATGCGATCTTTTGCTGCTCAAGGAATGACTGCACCTCTGGCGTGGCGGTTAATACCAGCAGCACGCGTGACGGCCACTCAAGTTGCTGCAGGCGATGAATCGCAAGCTCAGGCTTATCAAACTGGTTGATGGCATCCAGAATCAGGACCAGTGTCGCCTTTTCGTTCTGGCGGAAGCGTTGCAGCCTGTCCATCACCTGCTGCCAGGCGTGATGCTCCTCGGAGGCGGGTTCTGTGCCGTCTCCCGCTTCGGCAAAAAACCAGAACAGCCGGTTACGCCAGTTGTCCAGCGTCGTGTCGCCATCCGCGCCAATATAGTGGCTGAACACGCGATAGTTATCGTCCTGGCTCAGTAGTTCGCTCATTTCAAGCGGCACATAATCGTCGTCCCACGGCATCGGTGCCTGGCGGTTTTTCTCCCGCAGCGTGCTTTCTAAGTCGGCTAAAAAGGCGCTTTTGCCCATCCCCGAAGGGGCGGTTATCAGCCAGGGCGCCGGGGAGATAGCCATCCAGCCCTGGTTGAGTTCGCTGATTATCTGCTGGCGAAACGCCGTGAGCGGCACATAGGCGCGGCGACGAGCGGCGGCAAACTGCGCATGTTCGTGGGTGCGCTGCTGCCAGCGATCGGGCATCTGTTGCGCTGGATAAAGCGTATCGATGGCATTGAGCAGGTAAGCCCTTACCGCCTCGCCGAATTGCTCCACGCTGTCATAGCCGTCGATAGCGATCGTCTGCGCAAAATGCTGACGCAGCCGCTGTTTCAGCAAAGCCAGTTGTGCTGTGCGCGTACTGTCCGGCGTGCCATCAGCCAGGCGATCAAACCAGACATCCTGCGGTGTGTCAGCGTTGGCCATAGCGGCGGTGACGGCTGGATCGCGCAAAAACATCTGTACGCGCGGCGTGCTGGCGGAAGAGAGGGGGACGACATCCGGCGGTGGCGCCAGAAACGCAAAGCGAATTTCCAGCTCCGTGACGCTGATATTTTCTTTCAGTGCATCGCGAATCAGCCCGGCGTAGCGCTGGTCCGGAGATTGCTGCCAGTAGGCGGCAAGATCGTCAGCCTGGGGCACCCAGCCATAACGCTCGCCAAGGAAACCGATAAAGAAGGGGGGAATGCCAAGCGACCTGCAGCGTTCAATCTCCTCAAGACAGATTTGCACCGTGCGGCCATTATGAGCCGCCTCTTCGGTTATTCCCCAGCGGAGATCGATTTCGCTGAAATTGATCATCCGCTGATAGCAGATCTGGCGGATCTCCGGGAAGACGCGGGTCACCAGGTAGTGGCGTTCGGCGTCCATATCCCGAAACGTGGAGGAGAGAAATACGCGGATTTCGCGCTGCAACGTCGCCTGGGTCATAGTGCTGTTCCTTCACGAAAGCGGGGGGTTAGCCGCCAATAATTTCCACATCACGTCCGGTAGTACGCGCCACCCAACGTGCATTTTCCTGTAAGGTTTCAATACCGAGCGCATACAACGTTTCCTGCAAGTCTTCGGTATCCGGCGTCGGCGAATGGGATTCCATTTTCGCCAGCGCCGTAGAGAACAGCACCGCAGAACGTTCGTAGTCCGCAATGTCCTCTTCATAGCCAAGAAATTTCGCGTAAGCGGCGCAAAGTGCGGCGCAGGCGATCAAAAATTCCGCCAGGTGCTCGCCCGCCATATTCCAGAAATGGAGCGTATGCGCCAGGTGCTCATCGGTAAGCCCCCACAGGCTGGAGGCCAGCACCCCAGACGTGATGGCGATACCGCAGATAAACAGTCCGAAGGCCATGCGTTTTGCCAGGCGATGCTTGCGCTCTTTTTTATGCACGTTTTTTTCGAAGTAATTTTTCTGATCGCGCACCCAGCTCTCTTTCACTCCGTCAATCGCGGTTTTCAGCGTACTGGCGTCGCTTTGTGGGTAAATACTCGCAGCCAGCATGGCCCGGCGTACCCAGGCGATATTGTCATGGCTGCGGCGCAGGTAGTGCAGCGAAACGGCGCGCGCGATCCCGGCCTGACGCCAGACATTCTGTACACGTAGCCCCTCCGACAGCGCACGTAGCTCGGTGGCATTACGGTTGGCGCGTGAACTGTGGACGCGGCTGAGCGCGACGGACAGCAGAACCAGCAGAAGCAGAGACAGGCTGAGTGAGGTAATAACCCAGTGCTCACCATCGCCCGGCACACGGTTACCCACCAGAGCCATGACGGCGGCCAGTCCAAAGATAAGGTTGTACACCTTGCGCATATCTTTCATCTCTTTATTTGCCAGCCTGTCGATATGGGCAAAGGCGGCATGACAGAGATGCGATGTACCGAGGCTGGCGTTCGCGTCATCTTCTTTAGCGACACGCGCATTAAGCTTATCGAGCCGCTCAAGGCTGCGGTACCAGGACTCTTCGCCGTGGATCGATGGCGTCTCCGGCTGACCTTTGACCGGCAGCGGCGGATACCAGGATACCGAAGGGGAGGTGGCGCCGTCAGCGTAGGTTCCCGCTTTGCGGCGCACGTGGATGTGGCACACCAGGCCCGTGTCCGGTACATCCAGCAGGTTAGATTGCCCCAGATAGCGCTTGATGCCGGGCAATTTGGCATTCAACGCGGCCAGGTCATTATCCTGAATGCGTCCTTCGCGGCGGAAGTTAACCACCTGCGCGGTGCCCCCTAAGCCCCTGGCTTTTTCGCCATCCCACAGCGCGAAAAGGATGTGACAACGTTGTGCCAGATACATGCCGGCTTTGGCATATTGCAGGTCGCGGTAGAGGGAGCCCTGCGGGTTTTGGTCCAGGGAAATCATGGGTTCAGAGCCGGGGATGACTGTGTCGATACAGTAGATACCGCCGGTTTTGTGGGCGTAATCGTAGAGCTCGCGAAATTCCGCCACCGTGGCGGCGAAGTCACGCTCGTACTCGTCTTTGGCAAAAGGCAGCACGACGTGCAGCGGTAATCTTTTTTCCATGATCACGCGGGCAAACAGGCGGTCAGCCCCTTCGGCCAGCGAAGAGAGGGCCATGACCGGTGAATGGGGGTAGCGTGCCTGAATCGCGCTGATTTCACTCTCCAGCAGGGTGAGAAGTTGCTCTGTATCCTGCACATCGCGGTGCCCCGTGACGCCTAAGGTTACGGGTAAAGTTGAAAATTGAACGGGCATAGTATCGACAACAAGATGGGTGAATTTGCGTCAATATACGTTCTATTTCCCGGAGGGAAAACTACCAATATTTCGACTCATCATGCGGAAAACAGAAGGTTTTTTGCGCCGAAGGGCCGCAGCCATCGCCGCTGAAAAGAGATGCCATGCTAACCAACGCCACCCACGATGCAACCCGGACACGGCATGGCGCCGTCATCCGGGAACCTGGTTTATCCCCCCAGATACATCTTCTTCACTTCCGGGTTGGCGAGCACATCCTTTGCCTCGCCGGAGAGCACTATCTTGCCGTTTTCCAGCACATAGGCCCGGTCGGCAATCCGCAGCGCCGCCGTGGCGTTTTGCTCAACCAACAAGATGGTGATGTTCTCCTCACGCAACTGGCGGATGGTGGCAAATAACTCGCCCACCACTTTTGGCGCAAGACCCAGACTCGGCTCGTCGAGCATCAATAACACCGGCTCGCTCATCAACGCGCGGGCGATGGCGAGCATCTGCTGTTCACCGCCGCTCATTGTTCCCGCCATCTGTTTACGCCGCTCTTTCAGCCGCGGAAAGAGGCTGTACATCCTGTCACGCAGATGGGGGAAATTCGCCAGATTGTTATAGGCTCCCATCCGCAGGTTCTCTTCGATGGTCAGGTTGGTGAAAATTTTTCGCCCTTCCGGAACCAGCGCCAGCCCTTTGCGTACGATGTGGTGCGTCTGACTGCGGGAGATATCCTCATTCAGAAAATTGACCGTTCCGGTGGAGCGCACCAGGTTGACGATACCATTCAGTGTCGAGGTTTTCCCCGCGCCGTTGCTGCCAATCAACGTCACAATTTCCCGGTCGTTGATCTCGATATCTACGCCTTTCAGCCCCTGAATCACGCCATAAAACACTTTTAGCTCACGGGCGCTAAGCATAATCTACGTCCCCCAGGTAGGCGGAGATCACCTCCGGATGTTGAATCGCGTCGGACATCAGTCCGCTAAATAACGGTTTGCCATATTCCAGTACCATGACGCGTTCACACAGGGCGTTCACGAACGGCATATCATGCTCAATTAACAACACGCTTAGCTGATAATCCTTACGCATGCGGAAAATCAGGCTGGCCAGATCCTCCGTCTCTTTGGGGTTCATCCCTGCGGCGGGCTCATCCAGCAAGAGCAGTTTTGGCCCCGTCGCCAGCGCGCGGGCAATCTCTACTTTGCGCTGGTTGCCATAGCTCAGATTGGTGGCCTGCATATTGGCGTACTCGGCGATGCCGATATAATCCAGTAGCGCCATCGCCTTCGCCCGTGCGGCACGTTCGGCAGGGAAATAGCGACCAATATGCAGCGCCGCCTCCAGCAGAGAATAGTGGCTGCTGTGATCCAGCCCGACCATTACGTTTTCCAGTACGGTCATTGAGTTAAACAGGCGGATGTTCTGAAACGTACGGGCAATCCCCGCGTTCACCACCTTGTTCGGCTTCAACCCTTTGATTGATTTGCCATCCAGCAGCACGTTGCCATTGGTTGGTTTGTAGTTGGCGGTGATAACGTTAAACAGGGTGGTTTTCCCGGCGCCGTTTGGACCAATCAGCCCGAAGATTTCGGCTTCATCAACGTGAAAACTGACGTTATCAATCGCGCGCAGGCCGCCGAACTGCATGACGACTTCCTGCACCTCAAGGATGGCTTTATTTGACGTCATGGCGGCGCCTCCCGAAGCGGACTTGCCACACTTCTTTCTTGCCCAGCAGACCTTCGCGGGCGAATAACATTATGATCAGCAACAGCAGTGAGAACACCACCATACGCAGCCCCGGATAAGAGCCCAGATCGTGGCCGAATAATGTCAGCGGCTGGTCAAGGAAACGCAGCCATTCGCCGCTTCCCACGACCACGATAGTCCCGAGCAGGGCGCCCGTGGTACTACCCAGACCGCCCAGCACGATAATGATCAGCAACTGAAAGGTGAGCATAAAGTCGAACAATCCCGGCGCGATGGTGGTCAGCAGCGAGGCCAGCAACCCGCCACCGATGCCTTCGAAAAAGGCGCTGGTGGCAAACGCACAGGTTTTGATGCGAAAGGTGTTCACCCCCATGGCGATGGCGGCGTCTTCATCATCGCGAATCGCCTTCATCATGCGGCCATACTTTGACCAGACCAGTTGCAGGATCATCCCCGATGCCGCCAGGGCGAACAGCCCGCACCAGAACAGCAGATGGGGCTGCTGTGGAATATCATTTAGCCCAATTGCGCCGTTGGTGATTTGCGGATTATTGATAGCGAGGATCTTGATAATAAAACCAAAACCCAGGGTCACAATCGCCAGATAGTCGCCGCGTACGCGGAACACGGGGAACGCGAGGCAGACCGCCAGGAAAGCGGCGCACACCCCGCTTATCAACAGCGCCGGTAAGAAACTGGTATGCAACATCAGGATAAACGGGCTTGGCGCGGCCATCTCGAACATCTCGACTTTGCTGTCGCCAGAGAGAATAAACAGCGCGGTGACATAGGCGCCCACGGCAACAAAACCGTTGGGTTCCAGTGACAGTTGGCCCGTCACGCCGTTAATCAGGTTGTAGCTCACCGCCAGGATCATAAAGACAAATACGGTGCTGATAACCCGAATAATGTAATCGTTGAAAACCAGATTCATTCCGGCCAGTAGCGCGATGGCGAGCACAATAATGACCAGGTTTCGCCCCTGAGCGCCGAGAGTGGTTGAAGCGTTAAACATTAGAAGCGGCTCCTTTCCAGACGTTCGTCACCCATAATGCCCACCGGGCGGAACAACAAGACCAGAATCAAAAACATAAAGGCGAAGGCGTCTTTGTAACCCCCCAGTTCGGGGTACAGCGCGACAGCGACCACTTCGGTAAAGCCGAGAATGAACCCGCCCAGCACCGCGCCGGTGACGCTGCCAATACCACCGAGCACGGCGGCGGCAAACGCTTTCAGGCCAATCAGCACGCCCATCAAGGGATCGATAGTCGGGTAGCTGATGGAGTAAAAGACACCGCCCAGTGCGGCGAGGCTGCTGCCAAGGGCGAACACCAGCGAGATAATGCGGTTCGCATCGATGCCCATCAGGCGCACGGTATTGACGTCAAATGCCACCGCGCGGATCGCCATCCCATAACGGGTACGGTAGAGCAGCCAGAGGATCGCCAGTAGCAGGAGCACGGTGATCAGCGGCACGACCCACGCCACGTTAGTGATGATGATGTGACCAAAGGTCAGGGTGTTGTTGAACCAGTCCGGAGCAGAAAAGAAACGCGAGCTGCCGCCGAAGAGGACGTTAAACAAGTTTTCCAGGAAGAAGCTGACGCCAATGGCGGTGATCAACATGGAGATTTTTGATGCCTGACGCAGTGGACGATAGGCCACCCGGTCGATAAACATCCCCAACAAGCCGCAAAATCCGAGCGTCAGTAAAATGGCTACCCCGAAGGGCAGCCCAATAGAAGAAAAAAGAAACAGGGTTGCAAACGCACCGACCATCATGACATCCGCATGCGCGAAGTTAATCAGGCGCAGAACCCCATACACCATGGTATAGCCAATGGCGATCAGGGCGTACATGCCGCCCAGACTCATGCCATTGACGACCTGCTGGAGAAATATGGTGCCATCCATCTAGTTTAATAACCTCTTATTACTGCTTACGGATTCACCACAGTTTTGAATGCCAGCTGACCATCTTTCACTTCGTTAATCACGGCGCTGCGAATGGCGTCGCCGTCTTTCAGGGTTAACGTACCGGTTACGCCCTGGAAGTCTTTGGTCGCGCGGATTTTCTCGTTAACGCAGACGCGATCGTGTGGATCGCTACACTGATTCATCGCATTGACGATCACGTTGTAGGCATCAGCCGCCATTGCGCCCCAGGTATGGGTGGGCGATTTGAATTTATCTTCCCAGCCTTTAATAAAGGTTTCGCCTGCCGGGGTCTGCTCTTTGGCGTTCGGTGAGTAGTAGTCGGTGGTCATGTAGCCGTTCACCGCATCTTTACCCACATCAAAGAACACCGGATCCGCTGCCAGACCATCGCCGCCGACGACCGGTTTGTTTAAGCCCAACTGTTTTGCCTGCACGGCAATCAGCGCGCCTTCGGTGTAGTAAATCGGCATGTAGATCATGTCGACGTTTTTGGCTTTCACGCTGGAGAGTTGCGCTTTAAAGTCTTTGCTGCCCGCAGGCGCCTGGACTTCGATAGGAATGGTGCCGCCGTTTTTCAGGAACTGGGCGCGGAAGGCTTTGGCCAGGCCAACAGAGTAGTCGTTGCTGCTGTCAAAGACGATGGCTGCCGTTTTCGCATTCAGATCGCGTGAGGCCAGATTGGCGCCTACCACGCCCTGGAAACTGTCGGAGAAACAGACGCGGCTGACATAAGGGTGGTTACGGGTGACGCGGTCGTTGGTTGCGGTAGAGGAGACCAGCGGCGTTTTGCTGTCATCCGCAATTTTGACCATCGCCAGGGTGTTACCGGAGGTGACTTCACCGATCACCGCGTCCACTTTGTCGCTGGAGACCAGGCGCTGCATGGCGTTTGCGGCTTCGACTTTGTCACTTTTATCGTCAATCACGATAAGCTTGACGGTGTCGCCGTTTTTCAGCGTTGGGGTGATGCTCTGAATCAGTTCCAGGCCTTTCTGTGAAGGCTGACCATATCCGCTGAGCGGTCCGCTCAGGGGCAGCACCACACCGATTTTAATCTCTGCCGCCAGTGCGCTGTGCGCGCCAGCCAGGCCGGAAATCAGTACTGCCATTAAAGAGACTTTCCCACAAAAACTCTTCATTGTTACCTCACCGTCCGTCAGTTAATTGTGAATGTTGAATCATCAAACACCGCGTAACACTGGATACTGATGCGCCTGGCACCACGCGGCCGCGTCGTCTGGAATGCGCTGCATGTCGTACTGACTTCTTCCGTAAACGCGAGCCTGATATTTCCATCAGAAACGAAAGTCGGAAGAAAGAAATATTAATTAATGGCCAGGCCTTTTGATTTTCCAGAGATATTTCTGGCGGCAATTTCCATCAATAACGGATTCACCTTACATCCATTAATTGGATTTTTCTCATCCATTCTTCTTATAGATTTATCGTGTGTAATAGCACTGTTTTGGATCGCTAAAATAGTGCATTGCGCCTTATTGGTGCATGAATAGTGATGAGATCACATTGTGATAAATATTTTTATTGTCTGAGTTCAGGAAGGGGGTGGATTTAAAGATTAATATTTTCACAAGGGTTTTCTGGGTTTCCTTTATCAGAATAAAACACTGCCTAATCGCAATGAACATGGTAAATAAAGCCTGTGATAGCGACAGTTGACAATAATAAAACCCTTGTTATTCTGCATAAACAGTCAGCCTTTATTTAATATTTTTCAGAAATGTTATTTCTGCGTTAATTTATTTTTAGCCTTATCCTGAGGGGGATAAATAATGAATATCCAAAAGCCCTATCTGCTTTTTCTTGGTGATGCGCATGACCAACTGGCAGCAAAAGTTGCCGATGGGATTAAACAGTGGCACCCGGAATATTGCGTGGGTCAGTACCGTATGGCGAATTGCCATGCCGATTGTCAATTAACGGATATGGATATTGATGCTGCGGTTAAAGCGGGCGCAAAAACACTGGTGGTGGGTGTTGCTAACCGTGGCGGTATTATTTCAAAAGAGTGGATTTCAGTACTGAGTGCAGCGCTGGAAAAGGGAATGGATTTAGCGGCTGGCCTGCATAATAAACTGGCCGATGTCCCCGAGTTGAAAGCGCTGGCCGACCGTTTGGGCCGCAATCTGTTTGATGTTCGCCATCCGACGCAGCAATACCCGGTTGCCAGCGGGCGCAAACGTAGTGGTAAACGCGTGCTGCCAGTGGGAACTGACTGCTCGTGCGGCAAAATGTATACCGCGCTGGCCATTGAAAAAGAGATTCTGGCGCGCGGCGGCAAAGCCACCTTTCGCGCCACCGGGCAAACCGGCATCCTGATTAGCGGTGCGGGTGTCAGCGTTGACGCAGTGGTTTCCGACTTTGTCTCTGGCGCAGTGGAAACGCTCGCCCCGGCGAACGAGGCCGATCACTGGGATGTTATTGAAGGACAGGGATCGCTGTTTCATCCCTCTTTCGCGGGCGTGACGACTGGCCTGATTCACGGCGCGCAGCCGGATGCGCTGGTGCTGTGCCATGAGCCGACCCGTACCCATATGCGTGGCGTGGACTATCCGATTCCTGACATCGCCGACTGTATGGCGCTGAACCTGAAGATGGCGCAACTGACCAACCCGGACGCCCGTTTCGTGGGGATCTCTTTGAATACCTCCGCCCTGAGCGATGCTGATGCCCTGGCGCTGATGGCCGAACTGGAAGTACGTCACGGCCTGCCGGTGGTGGATCCGTTCCGCCAGGGCGTGGGCGCGATTGTTGATAAGCTGGCGGCACTGTAATGGAGCTTGCCATCGCCCATGAACGCTGGCCATTACGCCATGCGTTCACTATCGCCAGAGGGAGTCGCACTGTAGCCGATGTGGTGAGCGTCACCCTCCAGTTGCAGGGATTTACCGGACGTGGCGAATGCCTGCCCTATGCGCGTTATGGCGAATCGGTTGCGAGCGTTATCGCGCAAATCGAGCGCCTGCGCCCCGCGTTGGCGGCTGGCATGACGCGTATGCAGTTGCAAAGCGCACTGCCTGCGGGGGCGGCGCGTAATGCGCTGGATTGCGCGTTCTGGGATCTGGAATGTAAGTCGTCCGGGCAGAGCATCTGGCAGCAGGCCGCATTGCCCGCGCCACACAGTTTACATACCGCGTACACGCTGTCCCTTGATACGCCAGCGCGTATGCAGCAGATGGCGCAGGAAAACGCCTGGCGTCCGCTACTTAAACTCAAGCTTGCCGATGACGAGGACATTGCCCGTGTGAGCGCCGTGCGGGAAGGTGCGCCGCAGGCCAGACTGATTGTGGATGCTAACGAAGGCTGGGATGAGGCGATCTATCTGCGCCAGGCTCCCGAGCTGGCACGTCTTGGCGTCACGCTTATTGAACAGCCGCTCCCGGCAGGCAAAGACGCCGTGTTGGCTCAGTTGCCGCACCCGGTGCCGCTGTGTGCCGATGAATCCTGCCATGATCTTGACTCGCTTGGCGCTATCGCCGGGTGCTACGAGATGGTGAATATTAAGCTGGATAAAACCGGCGGATTAACCGAGGCGCTGCGCGTGCGGGAAGAGGCCACGCGGCTTGGCTTGCAGATCATGGTGGGTTGTATGGTCAGCACATCGTTATCGATGGCGCCCGCCGTGGTGGTGGCGCAGCAGGCGAGTGTGGTCGATCTCGACGGGCCACTGTTGCTGGCCGAAGATCGTGAATATGGGTTGCGTTACGACGGCAGCGAACTTTTTCCTCCGACCCCGGCGTTATGGGGTTAGTGGCGTAATGATGTAAGGAGATGGACATGTCACGCACGGTTTACCTCAACGGGGAGTATGTGCCGGAAGAAGAGGCCAAAATTTCCGTTTTTGATCGTGGTTTTTTATTTGCCGACGCGGTGTATGAAGTCACAGCAGTGGTGAACGGCAAGCTGGTGGACTTCGCTGGCCATTTTGCGCGGCTCGCGCGATCCTGCCGTGAACTGGGCTTACCTCTGACGCTGGCGGAAGACGATCTGCGCGAGATCCACCAGCGCCTGATCGTGGAGAACAGGCTTACGGAAGGGGGGATCTATTTGCAACTGACGCGCGGTAACAGTGGCGATCGTGATTTTCACTTTCCGTCGTCGCAGACCCCCACCACACTGGTGTTGTTTACCCAGTCGCGTGCGGTTGTCGACCATCCTGCTGCCAGTAAGGGTATTCGCGTGGTGACCTGCCCGGATATTCGCTGGCAACGGCGGGATATTAAAACCGTGCAGTTGCTGGCGCCGTGTCTGGCAAAAGCCTGGGCCGAGGCCAACGGCGCGGATGATGCGTTTCTGGTGGAAGATGGCTTTATTACCGAAGGCAGCTCCTGCAACTGTTACATCGTGACGGCGGATAAAACTATCGTCACCCGACCGCTGAGCAATAACATTTTGCACGGTATTACCCGCAAGGCATTGTTCCGTCTGGGCGAAGAGCACGGCATTACGTTTGAAGAGCGGTTATTTACGCCAGAAGAAGCGCGCCGGGCGAGCGAAGTGTTTATCAGTTCAGCCACCACCTTTGTCTGGCCGGTGGTAAGCGTAGACGGTCAGCAAATCGGCGACGGCAAGCCGGGAGAGATTACGAAGTTGTTGCGCCGAATTTACCTTGAGATGGTGGGGTAACGCTTTCTCCCATACCCTGAGAGAAGGCGAAAACCATAGCGACATCTTTGTAACCCGTTGGCGTAGCGCGTGCAGCGAGGGGGTTGAGTCCCCGCTGAAATCGGTGAGACGAAGACCCGATGACAAGGTCAGGCCGCCAGGGATGGCGGACTGAGGTTTGTCGAGACAGGACGTCGAGTCAAACCGACCGAAGGCAGCGGGGCGGGAGGCGAACGCAGTGCGAAGCACCGATTTCTTTGCGGGGCCGCGGGGATTGTAAAGGGGAACGCGGTGTTCCCCTTTACCCGTTCACGTGTTCGGAGGGGCCATTTCGCCATGAACATACGGTGAACGGAACCCACTTACTGAGCCGCATATTCCCATCACCCCACACAGATCTTACCCCTCAGCGAGGGTAATACTCCCACCACAGGCGATGCAATGCGTACCACTTATCGCCTGGCTCGGGAACCTTCTCCCACGGCTTATCAATAATGTAATGCACATTTTTTACCCGGCTGAAATCCCACATTTTCGGGTGCTGCAAACCCAGCGTCTTTAGCGCGTTATACCCATAATGCAGCGGCACCCAACGATCGCGGAAAACGTCGTTGAGAAAATCCTGCTCGGCAAACACATAATCGGAGATATCCGCCATGGCGGCCAGTTGCGTCACCATCCTGTCGTACACATCCTTATCAGGCGTCAACAACAGAAACCCGCCGTTAAGATAGTTATCCAGCGTGGCCGGCGGGTGTGCTGTCATCTGCGGGTCTTCACACCAGGTGTAATAGCAGTTTTCAGGCTGCCAGCTTTCCGGGTAGCTGGCGATACGGTTGGGATTACACCGACAGGCGTGGCAGGCGGCAATAAAACCTGTCGGAAGCGGTAACTCAAACAATTCATCCATGTTCTGCACCACCAGCATATCGGCGTCGAGAAATGCCACGCGCTGATATTCCTCAAGCGTCCATACCGCCAGTTTGCTCCACACCTCAGCAAAACGGGCATTGGCGTAGCGGTGCGCCAGCGCGGGATCGGGACCAAGAATCGGCACCTCCCGAATCACGCATCCGGCGTCGCTCAACGACCTGCGTGTTCCGGCGTCAATGGCAGGCGTCACCATCACCACCAGCGGCCACGGTGAACCACTTTTTTGCAGCGAGTGGCGCAGTGCCTCCACGCCCGGTACGTAGCCGGGCTGGGTGAGCAGCGTCACCCAGGCGAACGCGGCGCTCATGACAGCAGCTCCGCCATAAAATCATTGAGGAATTTCCCCTCAGGATCGAGCGTCCGGCGCACCTCCCTGAAAGCGGGTAACTGCGGGTAGAGCGTCGGCCAGTCGTACAAACTGGCGTCGAAATATTTCCCCCAGTGCGGCTTCCCGCCCTCGCTTGCCAGAAGTGTTTCGACCCCGCGCAAAAAGGAGAGCCCCTCTTCGGACAGTGAGCCATCCTCGGCGTAATAGACCACAAAACCGAAAAAACAGGTGGGTTGCTGCCAGGATGGACTCAGCCAGGCATCTGATGGCCCGGTACAGCGCAAAATGATCGGGTAATGCATATGGGGCTGTTCGCGGGCGTGCCACTCCCGGATCCGCGTAATCAGGGCGGGGGCGCGGTCCATCGGTACGCCGATCTCGATATTGATCTGCGGCGTGGCGATCCCACGACAGAACACCTGATAGATATCGCCAATCACGTCGGAGAAATCTTTAAAGCGCGTCACAGTCCGAAACGGCTTGCCGTTCTCATCCACGATACGGGTGTCGTTGCGCATATGATGCAGGGTATTTTCCACTGCGGAATTCATCTGATCGCTGGTCTCTTCCAGCGTCAGCAGATCACCATGGTTATCCCGCCAGGCCTGACGCTCATGGTCATGCGCTTCCCGGGCATTCCATGCGTGGACTTTGTTTTCCTCCACAAACCACCAGGCTTTACTGAATGTCCATTGCTGATTCCAGGCAATCAAATCCTGTTCTAGCGTATCGGCGCTGTGCGCGCTTTTAAAACAGGTAAATTGGGTGTAAGGGCGGGTGCGGAGTGTGACGGCGCTGATAGCGCCCAGCGTTCCCAGCCCCAGTTGCGCCGCGGCAAACCAGGGATGCTGATTATCCAGCGTATGAATCTGGCCCGCCGCATCAATCAGCCGGATAGCAAGCGCTTCATCCGCCAGCGAACTTTGCTGCATACCCTGGCCATGCGTGCCGGTCGAGATCGCGCCGGCGAGCGTCTGGGAAGCAATCACTCCCGGCGACGCGTTGAGCATACGGTTCATGGAGGTCAGGATTTCATACACCTCATGCAGCGGGGTACCACCGGCAAAGGTGACGCTGTCGTCACTCACCGCCAGCAGACCCCGCAGACGGGAGAGATCGATCAGGCTATCCTGCGGCTGAGTTATCGCGAGCATTCTGCCCGGAGACATACGACTGCCCATGATGCGTACCCGTCCCTGACAACGGGCGATAGCCTGTTGCAACTGCGCTTCATTTTCTGGCGTGATAACCGCGCTTTCCTGTGCCAGCGTGGCGTTTTGTGCCCAGTTCAAAACAGCGTGCTCATCTGCAACGGGATGCGTCTGGCGGCGTGGGAAAAGCGGTTGCCGGGTGGTCATTGGCGTCTCCTTAGAATGAAATTTATCCTACCTAACAGCATAGCCTGTTGTGTAAAAGTGTGAGGAATGTCTCGCTTGCTCTGGTAAAGGAGCGGTACTACGGGCAGGCGAAAAGCACAGAGAAGGGGGTGTTTCGAGGATTAAGGATTATTTTTCATTATTAATATTAATAACCCTTATTTTTCGCTTAATAAGAAAACGATTCTTAAGGCAAGTTAAAATATTTATAAGTTTGCACTATGTCTAATTAATTCAGACAGATGTTAATATCGTAAAACGATAGTGCCAGATATAAGAACCTGTTATTATGGCCTATGCACAATATCATTGGTGCATTTTCACAGCGAAAAACTGTAGGGATTATAATTTAATCCCCGGCTTTCTGAATTGATGACGGGAAACCCGAGCCAGGACGACATTAAGGTGACGCAGTGACAATAAAAAAATTGGCTGCAATATTAGGCTTATCTCATACCACGGTATCACGGGCATTAAACGATCATCCCGCCATTAGCCAGGCCACAAAAGAGAGCGTGTTACGGGCTGCGCGAGAATATGGTTATATTCCCAATAGCGCCGCGCGCGCGTTGCGTAATGCCAGTACTGGCGCATTTGGTCTGGTGATCCCGGATATTCAGAACGATTTTTTTATTACCGTCACGAATGCCATTGCGCACGTGGCCGCTGAACGCTCCTGGCAGATGATGCTGGGCATTACCAGCGACAAGCCGGAGATGGAGCATACCGCGCTGTTGCGTTTGATGACTGCCCGCGTGGACGGCATTATTTTCGCGCCGACAGCCAATCCGCTCCCGGAAACGCAAGAGCTGATTACCCGCACGAATGCCGTCCAGTTGCTGCGTAAACACCGCAGCCTGCAGGCGCCGGTTATCGCGATTGACGATCGCCACGGCATTTCGCTGGCGGTAAAACACTTGCGTGAGCTTGGCCACCAGCGTATCGGCTATATTGGCTCCTCCGAAGAGCTGAGCACCGGCTACGAGCGTTTACAGGGTTTTTTGCAATGCTTCACGCCGACAGAACAAGCTGCGCTGCAGGCGCTTATTCATATCGGCCCACCGCAGGCCGGGTTTGGCGGTGACGCTTTCAGGCGCATCATGGCCGCTGACATGCCGCCCACCGCCCTGGTGCTCGGCAGTCCACGTTACGCCATGAGCATCTTGCTGGCCGCGAAAGAGAAAAATATCCGCATTCCCGACGATCTTTCGCTGGTGACTTATGGCGATGTCTCCTGGAGCAGTTTACTGGAGATGAAACTGACTTATATTTCGCTGCCGGAAAAACAGATTGCTGATGCCTGTGTTGCCATTATTGAGCGCCTGATGAACCAGGATCAGACGCTCACCCCGGAGGCCTTTTATGCCTCTACCGAGAGCCAGATTTTTACCCCATTGCTGGTGGCTGGCGACTCCACAAAAGCGTTGATCGCCCGTCGCTAAAAGAAAAAACCGGATGGGGCTGTTGCGCGCATCCGGAAAAGAAAAACCCAGGTTACTACAAGTGCTTCGGGAAACTATCTGAATGTCGCCAGCAACTGCTCCGCGCCTTTGGTCAATAGCCCCTGGTCAGAACCAATGGCGATCATCTGAAAGCCAAGCTCGATATAACGGCGGGTTTGTGCTTCATCCGTACACAGAATGCCGACGGCTTTCCCGGCCGCTTTGATGCGCCTGCCGGTATCTTCAATCACGTTAATGACGTCCGGGTGCATCGGCTGACCAATATAACCAAGGCTGGCAGCAAGATCGCCGGGGCCGATAAAGAAGGCGTCAACGCCGTCAATCGCCGCCATTGCCTCAATATTTTCCAGCGCCAGGGTGGTTTCCGGCATCACGATAAGACAAATTTCTTCCTCGCAGGTAGTGGCGTAGTTTTTAATCCGACCAAAGCCGGACGCGCGCGGCGCGCCACAGTAGCCGCGCACGCCGTGAGGCGGATAGCGCACTGCGGAGACCAGCGCTTTTGCCTGCTCGACGGTATCTACCTGAGGCACCATCAGGGTATTTACCCCCGCATCCAGATAACGCTTAATCAACGAAATATCGTGGTTGGGAATGCGCACGATGGGTTGAGTGGGTCCGCCAGCCGCGCAGGCCTGCAACTGCGCGTAAATTTCGATGTATTCACTCGGGCCATGTTCCGCATCGAGTCCGATAAAGTCATAACCACAGCCGGAGAGGATCTCAGCGGCGATATAGCTGCCCAACTGGGTCCAGAGGCCCAACTGTACGGTGTTATTTTTAATGGCATGCTTGAAATGATTTTTCTGCAATTCCATCACGGCCTCCTTTAAGCCTGCGGGGATCCCTTATTCGGCAAAGCGGGTGCTGATAAGGCCCACTCCGGTAATTTCCGCATCAAAGGCATCACCCGGTTTGGCGGACACCGCCGGACCAATAGCGCCAGTGATAACAAACTCGCCGGCGCGCAGCGGCTTACCCATGCGCACCAGGTCATCAGCCAGCCATTTCAGCGCATGCAGGGGGTGGCCGAGAATGGCCGTCGCTTTGCCTTGTGAGACCACTTCTCCTGCACGTTTAGTGACCATTTCGCTGCGTGTGATATCGCAGTCGGAGAGGTACACCGGTTTGGTGCCAAGAACTACCAGGCACGCGGCGGCGTTATCTGCGACGAAGTCACAGGACTTCACGTTCCAGCCGGTGACACGGCTGTCGCAGATCTCAAACGCTGGCAGGACGTAATCCACGGCGTTGATGATGTCGAGAATGGTATGCTCGGTTTGCGTCAGGTCTTTTTTCAGGACGACGGCAATCTCGGTTTCTACGCGCAGATCGCTGACGACCGGTTTAGTGATTTCCGCGCCGTCGATAAGCACCATGTCGGCGTAAATGTTGCCGTAACACGGGTCTGAAATGCCGAACTGCTTCTGCACGGCTTTGTTGGTTAAGCCCAGTTTACGTCCGACCCGACGGCGACCCTGCGCCTGCCAGATTTTGTCGTTGTAGTCCTGAATCATGTAGGCTGTCGTCAGATTTTCACTGTCGACAAGGTCGCGAATAGGGTCGCCCGCTTCGTTGTTATCCCAGGCCTGGCGCAGCAAATCCGCTGCCTTGATAATGTTATTTTCCATTGTTCTTTCTCTAATTATCGCTTTGGTTTATGTGGGGTTATCAGTCACCCACGCGGTTCTGCGGTTGTCCGGCCAGAAAGGCTTTTACGTTATCAACGGTGGTCGCCAGAATACGCCCGCGCGCTTCCACTGAGGCCCAGGCAATGTGTGGGGTAATAATGCAATTCTTCGCGGTCAGCATTGGGTTCTCCGGCACTGGCGGTTCTTTGGAGAGAACGTCGACGGCGGCACCGGCAATCACGCCGTTATTGAGCGCGTCGGCAAGGTCCGCTTCGTTAACCAGATCGCCGCGTGAGGCGTTAAGCAGCAGGGCGGATTTCTTCATTTTGCGCAGGGATTCTGCGTTGATCATGCCCTGTGTTTTGGGCGTCAGTAAGCAGTGCAGGCTGATAACATCGGCTTCGGCGTAAAGGGTATCGAGGTCGACATAGCGGACGCGGTCGTTTTCCAGCGCTGTGTTCCGGTATTCGTCATAAGCCAGTACATTCATACCCAACGCCTGTGCCACGGCGCCGAACGCCTGACCAATGCGGCCATAGCCGATAATGCCCACGTTTTTGCCCGTCACTTCGAGCATCGGTTTCAGCCAGTAGCAGAAGTCTGGTTTTTTACCCCAGCCGCCGGCGTGGACATCATTGTTGTGCAGACCAACCTGGTTGCAGAGTTCCAGCATTAACGCGGTCGTAAATTGCGCGACGGTAGAGGTTCCGTACGTCGGGACATTGGATACCGTCACGCCGTGGGTTTTTGCCGCTGCGAGGTCAATAACGTTATAACCGGTCGCCGTAACGCCGATAAATTTCAGGTTCGGACACTGGCTGAATTCCTTTTCGCCTAAAACAACTTTGTTGATAATTGCAATTTCCGCATCGCCGATTCGTTTAACCACTTCTTCCGGAGCCGAATTGTCATAAACGGATATTTCACCCAGTTGCGAAAGCGCATCCCACGACAAATCGCCAGGATTAAGTACGCCACCATCTAAAATAACAATTTTCATACATTACCTTTTCCAGTTTATTTTCAGCAGTACACCAACTTAATCGATGTACTGCTGTTTGGTCAGCAATTAATGTAATTCTTTGGTCTGATTAATGGCTGTTTGTTTATGGTCGAGGGTTAATACCGCCAACAAACTTAATACAGCGTTAAATCCAAGCCAGACGCCTACCATCGCATTACTGTTAAAGGTGTGGTTAAGCCAGGTACAAATTGCCGGCGTCAGGCCACCCAGTACGGCGGCGGCCACCGCCTGAGCAAAAGAGTAACCCGCCGTACGCGCATGTGCCGGTACCAGTTCAACCATCGCGGCAACCTGTACGGAGCTGTAGCAGGCATACATGAACGAGAACCAGAGCTCAAAGACGACGAATTTCAACACCGTCGGGTCAGCCGCCAGCCACGAGAGCATCGGCCATGCGGTGAGCGCACCGGTCAGCGTCACCACAATCAGCATGGTTTTTCTGTTGACCCGGTCAGCGATCATCGCCGTGATCGGCAGCCAGAACAGGATTGACAGGCCCACAAAGAACAGCGTGATAAAGCCAACGTTTTCACCCAGATTCAGGCTCTTAATAAAGGTGGGAGCATAGGTGGTGACCGTTTGTGCGGTGACGGTTGCCATCGCTACCATTCCCATGCAGACCACAATGGTTCGCCATCCGGTGACCAGACTGGCGCAAATCTCTTTAACGGTCGGTGTGGTTTTCTTCTTCGCGAAGACTTCAGTTTCTTGCAGGTTAGAACGCAGCCAGAACATCAGCGGGATTACCGCGCAGCCAATCAACAACGGAACGCGCCAGCCCCAGTCGTGGAGATCTTCGGTGGACATATTGTACAGCAGTACCAGGCCGATAATAGACGCAGCCATGACCGCAAACTGCTGCGAACCCACCTGCCAGCAGGTATAGAATGCCCGGCGATTCGGTGGCGATATTTCTGCCAGATAGACAACAACGCCACCCAGTTCCGCCCCGGCCGAGAAACCTTGTAGCAAGCGACCGAGAATGACGATGATCGGTGCGGCGATGCCGATTGAGGCATAGGTCGGCGTCATGGCGACGCACAAAATACCGATCGACATCAGGGTCAGGGCCATAATTAACCCTTTCCGACGACCATGACGATCGGTGTAAGCCCCGAGAATAATGGCTCCAAACGGACGGGCGAAGAAACCTAACGCGAATGTCATCAGCGTGAGCATTAATGACACATATTCATTATCTGACGGAAAGTAAGCCTGCGAAATATAACGCGCATAATAGCCGTAGACCATAAAATCGTATATTTCGAGAGCGTTCCCGGCACCCACCTGAACAATGGGTTTGATCTGCATTTTCTTTCTGGCTGCAGGCAAAGCCTCGCCGCTGTAATCGGTCATTTGAATCTCCTGAAATTATATATCGACAATTTGGAAAAACTCATACAACCAGAACAGACATCGAAAATTCAGGTCAATGCGTAGGGCCCGGAGATAACGCCTGTTCAGCTAATCGGAATAAAATTAAAAAATTATTTATGATCTAATGCGGCTATGCCGAAAAATCCCAGAGCATGCGTGTCTTCCAGTCGAATAGCTTCATTCCATTTTGAGGTTCGCTCTGAGCGGGTCATTGAGCCCACTTTTAATTGCCCCGCATTCAACCCTAATGCGAGGTGGACAATAATATTGTCTTCAGTTTCACCTGAGCGCGCGGAGACAATTGATCCATATCCTGCTTTTTGTGCTTCGGCAAAAGCATTACGCAATTGGGTAATAGTGCCAGCCTGGTTGGCTTTTAATAACACGGCGTTACAGGCACCCATTTCTGCTGCCGCTTTTACGCGCTCGCCATTTGTCACGAAATAATCATCGCCGACAATTTGTACGCGAGAACCTGCGGCTTTCGTAAAGGCGATAAGCCCTTTTTCATCATCTTCTGCCAGCGGATCTTCAATAGAGCGGATCGGATAACGATCCAGCCAGCCGAGCAATAATTCGCACATGCCATCGGAGTCATATTCCGAAGATTCCAGCGCCAGTCGGTAGCGACCCTGTTTACCAAATTCAGACGAGGCGATATCCAGCGCGATAGAAACATCCTGACCCGGTATATAGCCCGCGCCTTCAATCGCTTTCACCAGAGTGTCCAACGCCTGCTCATTGCTGTTGAACTCTGGCCACCAGCCGCCTTCATCCGCCACGCCGCTTAAATGACCCCGTTGTTTCATGATACGGCCCGCGCTGTGATACACCTCAGCGGTCATCACCAGCGCTTCTTCAAAGGATTTCGCCCCGTTGGCGATAACCATCAAATCCTGGATATCAATACGACGCCCGGCGTGGGCGCCGCCGCCGAAAATCTGAATTTGCGGCAGCGGCATCGCCACTTTCTGATCGCCTGCCAGATATTTCCACAGCGGTAGATGGGCATTGTTCGCGGCGGCATAGATTGCCGCCATGGAACAGGCGACCGAGGCGTTTCCCCCCAGGCGGGAGAAGGTGCCCGTGCCGTCCAGTTCAATCAGAATGCTGTCGATCAGTTTCTGATCGTTGATATCCGTACCGATAAGCGCCGGGGCAATTTCATGTTGAATGTTATGCAGCGCTTTCTGCACATCTTTGCCGGAAAGGACGCTGCCGCCATCGCGCAGTTCCACCGCTTCGTGCATCCCGCAAGAGGCCCCCGCGGGAGCCATACCGCGACCGAACAGACCATTTTCCAGATGAACTTCAACCTCAACTGTCGGCCAGCCGCGGGAATCCCATACACGACGACCTATCACATTTTTAATGCGACTCATAACCCGTTCTCCTTCCTCCAGAATGAGGTAATGTCTTTTAATTGCCTGAATTGACGTTCCAGTAATGCGCAACTTATGCGACGTACGTTATGCGCGTTCTGATCCTGTATATATTCCGCCGGTGATTTGCCGTCGACGCGGGCCAGAATTAAACAGGGCAGTAGCGCTGCGACACGGGTTTCATATTCCCCGACAGGTTCCCAGGTGATGTGGTCAAAATAACGTTGGTACATTGCATCAAAGGTGAGCATGAGTTTTTGCTGCGCCTCCTGAGACCCGGCAATAACGGTTTTCAGCAAGAAGTGATTTAAGCAAAAAGCTAAATCAAATGCCGGGTCGCCATACCATGCGCATTCCGCATCAAGAATGACCGGGCCTGCGGGACCGCGTAAGATATTTTTCGGGCTGATGTCACCGTGAACCAAAGCCAGTCGGGTGGATTGTGTTCTGTGTAATACCGTCAAAATAACGTCAGCATATTTCGGGTGAACGCGAGCTATTTCCCCAAGATAGGGATCCAGACGCAGTGAAAAGAAGTTATCGTCATAGGCGAATGTTTTTGCCAGTGTTTCGTTTTTCGCGGTTTTCTGATGAATTTCGCCTAATACATTGCCCAGCTGCGCGGCAAAACCGATATCTATTTCCCCGTTTAATAACTGTGATTTCCAGTTATGAAATTGTTCAGCAGGCAGATAATCCATCGCAAAACAGAGCGTGTTACGGTCGATGCCTGTTATATGTGGAACGGAGTGCGGCGCAATACCCGCGACGGTTTGCATCCAGTCTATTTCGGCAAATACGCGTTCAAGCGGTGCATGCCATTCTTTGGCCACTTTCAATTTCGGCAACGCCTGTTTCAGGCAAAACTGCCGTTCCCCGGCGTTAATTTTCAAAATATTAGATGAAACGCCGCCCGTGAGTGGGCTGACGCGCAGGGCATCCTCAGCATTGAGAAGCCCCATTGTTTGCAACACATCGCGTATTGCATCCTGATTGATAGAAAGATCTTTGAAACACGTGTCCATGCATCACCCGTGATTGATGTGTTTACGTAACTGTTTCTGACGCGTAAAAAACAGGAAAACATTCTTTTTGGCGAAAGTAACCGTAACGCGTCTGGCGCTGCTTCTTTACCGCTAAAGGCTACCTGTCATGGCGAATAAAATATGCCTGGATAAATGCAGGTCGTCCTGAATTTAGCATTTTCAATCATAATGCATTTATTTATGCACACGTGTGCATAAGAGTCAATCAACCGACGAGGTAATTATGTTGATGCGTCTCTCATTTATTTTTTAACGAATGCAACTTACTGTTTTTTTTGTCTTTTTGTGAGTGTGATCTTGATCGTAATTATCAGAAATAAGGTTTTTACGCCGTTTCGCATCCTGAATATCGGTACCTGAGCGGGAGCATGTGGACAGGGTTTTAACAGTCTCAGCTATATAAGGAATTACTTTTATTTTTTTAAAAGCTATGTTTGTGGGGGAGATAATGAAAGGGACCGTCAGGAAACTGACTGCGGCATAAAGGCGGAGAGCCGCAGTGTAGAGCAGGTTGTAGAGCTACTTCGCAATAATCGAGATATGGCCATTACGTTCAAGAATGGCGTATTTAATATCATCAAGCTTATCAATGCCCTGATTATTGCGTGCGGAGACCATGATGTCATCATAGGTAATATCAGCCTCCTTCATTTTACCGTGTAACATCTGACCATGTTCCACCAGAATAACCGGGGCACCGTCGATCAGGTCTTCGGCGTTATTGATATATTTTTTGATATAGCCGAACAGGATGTCTACCGTCACCAGGGTGATGATAGTGAGCGCAGCGCCAGTGACGGAAAAATCATTTCCCAGCAGCGCCTGTTGTGTGGCCTCGCTGATGATCAGCAGCAGGATAAGATCAAAAGAGGTCATTTGTAATAGCGCCCGGCGTCCGGCGATTTTAAAGACCACCATTAACACCAGATAGATGGCGATTGCCCGCAATACCATTTCCATTGTCTCGCCCTCAGGGATAGATAAATTGCCAGATGCCGGTGCTGGATACGCCTTCCACGCCAATTTGCGACGTTGCGCGGCCCGGAAGCTGCGGGGTCAGCCCCAGCCAGAGATCGAAGTCTTCTCCCGGATGCGCGTGGGAATATTCCAGACGCAGTATCCCGTTTCGGCTGGAGACCTGGTCAGGCTGCGGCTGTAGGGTACGTATCTCATACTGCTGCATAAAATCGCCACCCAGCGTAATGACGAGCTGCTCATGCTTTGGCGCTCTGACGGTAATGGCCAGCGCCATATCGCTTTGTAAACGTCCGAATCGCTCGTAATGAATCAGCAGTTGTTTATCGCCGGTTTCCTGCGTCCTGTCGCTTAAAAAACCATGGGAAAACAGGCCCGCAAGGGCGCTGATGACAATCAAAAAAAGCAAATAAGCGCCATATTGCTGTATCCGGGATTCGAATCTCAGCCAGCGCGGGTTCTCTCTCACAGGATGATGACGGGGATCAGGTGCGGTCTCTTTCACCTTGGAGTCTCCACAAACGCAGAATGCACACAGGGTTAAGAGAGTATGGAACAAAATTTTCGTTACGCTTCGCGCTTTATCCAGGGCGATAAAGCGCGCAGAAGGCGGGCTAGCGAATGCGTGGTGTTACGCGTCCATGCAGGGCAGGGTTATCGCTTTCATCTTTTAACTTCACACCTGTAAGTCGGCGCAGGAACGCCTGTTCCAGCAGCCAGGCGAGCTTAAAGGCGGCGGCGTCGTAATTCAGCCCCTCGGGGCGGATGTTTGAAATGCAGTTGCGCTCCGACTCCAGCCGCTTGCGCTCGGGTTTCCATGTTAAATAGACGCCAAGGCTGTCCGGGGAGGAGAGACCAGGACGTTCGCCAATCAGGATCGCGACCGCTTTGCTGTTGAGCGTTTCGCCAATGTCATCCCCCAGCGCAACCCGTGACTGATGCGCCAGCACCACCGGGGCGAGTGAAATACCCAATGTTTCCAGATACGGCAGCAGCGCTTTAATCAACCCGACAGACTGACGCTGCACCGCATGCGAAGAGAGTCCATCGCCAATCACCAGCAGCAGGTCGTGTGCGGGTGTCCGGCTCGCTTTTAACGCATCACGGCTCTCTTCGCTGAGCATGCGCCCTAAATCAGGTCGATTCAGATAGATGTGTCTGTCTGTCGCCGCACTGTGTGCCTTGAGCGTTTGCAGCCCCAGTGCGTGTAATTGTGCTGCCAGACTTTCACTGTCGAACGGCTGGTGAATGGCATCGCGGGCCTGCGCATGGGCCAGGCCAAAGTTCAGCACTTCGCGCGTGGGCAGACTGGCACCGCTGCGCCCCAGCGCGATGCGGGCATCGGTAAATTCGCGCAGTAATGTCCAGGCATCCGGTGGATTCATGCGCTCACTCCTTGTGGTAATGCGGTCAGCAGCGGGTGGTTCGCCCCGGTTAAACGCAACTGTCCGTGGGTATCGATAATCTGCATACGGGTGAGCCAGTCGGCGAATTCTGGCGCATGTTTCAGCCCCAGCAGACGGCGGGCGTAAAGGGCGTCGTGGAATGAGGTGCTCTGATAATTCAGCATAATGTCATCCGCGCCCGGTACGCCAATCAGGAAGGTCAGCCCGGCGTTACACAGCAGTGTCAGCAAGGTGTCCATGTCATCCTGGTCGGCTTCGGCGTGGTTGGTGTAGCAGACGTCGCAGCCAATGGGCAGCCCCATCAACTTGCCGCAGAAGTGATCTTCTAAACCGGCACGAATGATCTGCTTGCCGTCATAGAGATACTCCGGCCCGATAAATCCGACCACAGTATTGACCAATAACGGGTTGAAGTGGCGCGCCACGGCATAGGCCCGTGCTTCACAAGTTTGCTGGTCAACGCCGTGATGCGCATTCGCCGACAGGCAGCTCCCCTGGCCCGTTTCAAAATACATCACGTTGTTGCCGAGCGTGCCGCGCTTGAGGCTCAGGGCCGCGTCCTGCGCCTCTTTGAGCATCGACAAATTGATACCAAAACCGCTGTTGGCGGCTTCGGTTCCCGCCACCGACTGAAAAACCAGGTCCACCGGCGCGCCACGTTCAATCAGTTGCAATGTGTTAGTGACGTGAGTCAGCACACAGGATTGGGTGGGGATGGCAAAACGGCTGATGATGTCATCCATCATATGATTGAGCCGTTCAAGAACCGGCAGACTGTCGCTGGCCGGGTTAATGCCGACTACCGCATCACCTGCACCATAGAGCAGGCCATCGAGCATGCTGGCGGCAATCCCTTTTAAATCATCAGTAGGATGATTCGGTTGCAGGCGTACGCTCAGATGACCGGGCAGGCCGATAGTGTTACGAAAACGGGTAATCACGCTGCATTTGCTGGCCACCAGAATCAAATCCTGGTTACGCATCAGCTTGCTTACTGCGGCCGCCATTTCCGGCGTGATGGCAGGAGCAATATGCGTCAGCGTGGCGGCATCGGTGGTATCAGCCAGCAACCAGTCACGAAAGTCACCGACGGTCAGGTGGCGAATCAGCGAAAAGGCATCGGCATTGTGGGTATCAATGATCAGACGGGTGACTTCATCGCTTTCGTAAGGAATGAGCGGATTGTCCAGAAGGTCACTCAGCGGGACGTCGGCAAGGGCCATTTTCGCCGCCATACGCTCTTCCGCTGAATCTGCCGCGACGCCCGCCAGCACATCCCCGGAGCGGGCCGGGGATGCTTTTGCCATGAGTTCTTTTAGACTGGCGAACCGGTATGTCCGGTGCGCCAGGGTCGTTTTATACATTTCGCCTCCTCAGGAGAGCGCACGCAGTTGCGGATCCATCGCCGCACGCTGACGGGCTGGCGCTGTTTTACGGAACCACATGTAACCCCCCAGCATCATCAGCGCGAAAATGAGCGCCAGCAGGGTGTTGTACCAGACCATCGCGACCAGGCAGAGTACCGCCATGCCCAGTGCAAACGCGGGTGCAATCGGGAACAGGGGCGCTTTAAACGGACGCACCAGGTTCGGCTCGCTGCGGCGCAGTTTGAACAGCGCGGCCATTGAGATGATATACATAACAATAGCGCCGAAAACTGACATCGTCACAATGCAGGCGGTCAGCGGCATACCGCTAATGGTGACCAGCGAATCGGAGAAAATGGCCGCGATACCCACCACGCCACCAGCCAGAATCGCCAGATGCGGGGTGCGCGTTTTGCGATTCAGGTTTGCCAGGCTTGCTGGCAGATAGCCCGCACGCGCTAGTGAGTAAATCTGACGGGAGTAACCCATGATAATGCCGTGGAAGGAAGCCACCAGGCCAAACAGCCCCAGCCAGACCAGCATGTGCAGCCAGCCGCTACTGTTACCCACCACGGCTTTCATCGCCTGCGGTAAGGGGTCATTAATGTTCGACAGGGTACGCCAGTCACCCACGCCGCCGGCAAATATCATCACGCCAACGGCCAGGACCGTCAGCGTCAGGATGCCGCCGCCCAGCGCGCGAGGAATGGTGCGTTGCGGATCTTTGGCTTCTTCGGCCGCCATAGATGCGCCTTCAATCGCCAGGAAGAACCAGATAGCAAACGGGATGGCGGCAAACATACCCGACAATGCCGGGGCACTAAAGCTTTCTGCGCCTGCCCAGCCGTTAGCTGTGAAGTTGTCCCAGGAGAAGCCCGGTGCAACGACTCCCATAAAGACCAGCAGTTCAAATATCGCCAGCAGTGTGACGATCAATTCAAACGTAGCGGCAATACCGACACCGAGAATATTCAACGCCATAAAAATGATATAGGCGCCGCAGGCGATCCATTTTGGATCGAGCGATGGAAATTGCACGTTGAGGTAAGCACCGATGGCCATTGCAATAGCCGGTGGGGCAAACACAAATTCTATGAGCGTTGCAAAACCGGCAATAAATCCGCCTGTGGGGCCGAAGGCACGATAAGCATAAGCAAAGGGCCCGCCTGCATGTGGAATCGCCGTTGTCAGCTCAGTAAAACTGAATATGAACGCGCAATACATTGCGGCAATCGCCAGCGCGACAATCAAAAATCCCATCGTTCCGGCCTGGGACCAGCCATAACTCCAGCCAAAATATTCGCCTGATATGACCAGGCCGACGGCGATGCCCCATAAGCGGAAGCTGCCGAGTGTTCTTTTTAATGTGGTTGATTCTGTGGTCATCATTTACTGCCTCGCCATTAAACACAGTACATGGGCAGTAGCAAAGGCAGTGCCAAACTTAAAAAATCAATTAATTCAGTTGGTTATTTATGTTTTGTGGCGTGATGTGAAAAAATTGCGGCACAGATGTCGCGCCTGACGGGTAATTCTGGTGCATGCTGCCCCGCAATGGTGAAATTTAGCGGACAGTAAACGCTTTCTTTGTGTATCGCGGGGCGAACTCGCTGAAAGTGAAGCGTAAAAATAATGCCTTGAGTAAAATTTCCGCAGGCAGAAGGGGGTGAATTTTTTATATGTCAGGAAAAAACAAAATATTATAGGGAACCGCTGATTAATAAATCCGAAAATTCTTACACCCTTTTTATCGCTGGAGCGCTTTACTATTATTTATTAATGGCGATATTTACTGTTTTTATTTCACATACTTTTTACATTTTAGATTTTATTGCCTTATGACATTGTTTTGTCGGCTGCATCACAATGTTTTCAGGCAATTACCTGATGTTAAATTTAATCATTGAGAATGAGTTGACCTGAATTGTTTCGCACTTTAGTTTGAGAGAAAAAATTTCAGGCAAATCCAGGATTATATTTAACTAAGGAGGGGCATATGGCCTGGCGACCGATTCTCTATGTTATTTTTACGACTAACCCACGGCTGAGCAGCAGACGAGCGCGGTTGCGTGTGGTCGCCAATCATCCGTAGTGAGATTCCTGGTCAGGAAGGTAAGGTGTTCCGGTGATGCTGACGCATCAGGGAGCATCCCCCCGGTGGCGCTAACACTTACCGGGGCTACGAATTGACCCTTTCCCTATGGGGTGAGGGGCAAAATGCGTCTCGGGAGTTGGGTTCCGTTCACCTTATGTTCATGGTGAAATGGCCCCTCCGAACACGTGAACGGGTAAAGGGGAACACCGCGTTCCCCTTTACAATCCCCGCGGCCCCGCAAAGAAATCGGTGCTTCGCACTGCGTTCGCCTCCCGCCCCGCTGCCTGCGGTCGGTTTGACTCGACGTCCTGTCTCGACAAACCTCAGCCCGCCATCCCTGGCGGCCTGACCTTGTCATCGGGTCTTCGTCTCACCGATTTCAGCGGGGACTCAACCCCCTCGCTGCACGCGCTGCGCCAACGGGTTACAAAGATGTCGCTGTGGTTGTCATGCGGGAAAACGAGTCAACCATGGCTAAAAAGGTTGAAGACGTTCAAAGTATCTACGGTGGCGGCGGTAGCCCGGATAAGGCGCAGCCGCATGCGGGAGAAACTCACGCCGTTTCGGCCAGTTCGAACATACCGTAGGGGTGGATTTGCAGGTAATACTGCTCACCAACATCCGGTTGCAGGCGGGTGGCGTTAACCTGCAACAAAATGCGCTGGCCGTGCCATTCCACAATCACCTCGTACTGCGGGCCCATATAAGCCACATGCACGATCACGCAACGCTGGCTGTCATCACCCTGTTCGCCCAGCGTGATGGCTTCCGGACGGACGCCCACCGTACCGCTGCCCTGGGCCGAGAAATGCGTCGGAACAGGCAGGTGATATCCATAGATATCAACATATTGCGAATGGAATGTGGCCGGGAACAGGTTAGCATCGCCCATAAAACTTGCCATAAAGCGTGACGCAGGCTGGCGATACAGATTCTGCGGCGAGCCCATCTGCATGATGTGACCTTTGTTCATTACCAGCACCGTATCGGAGACGGCAAACGCTTCGCTCTGATCGTGCGTGACATACAGCGACGTGATGTTGAACTGTTTTTGCAGTTCGCGAATCTTATCGCGCATGCTGCGCCTAAGGTTGGCATCAAGGTTACTCAACGGCTCATCAAACAACAGCACCTTCGGTTTGAGGATCAGCGCACGCGCCAGTGCCACACGTTGTTGCTGCCCACCGGAAATCTGATCCACATAGCGGTCTTCGAAACCTTCCAGATCCACCATCGCCAGCGCTTCTTTCACCCGGTTTTTTACCTCTGAGCGTGAGACTCCCAGCATCTTGAGACCGTAGCCCACGTTGTCACCGAGCGACATATGGGGGAAGAGGGCGTAGGACTGGAACACCATGCAAATATCACGCTGCTGAATGGAACGGTGCGTGACATCCTCGCCATCAATAAAAATTTGCCCCTCAGACGGTTTTTCCAGCCCCGCCACCAGACGCAGCACCGTGGTTTTGCCACAGCCTGACGGCCCGAGTAACGTCACCATCTCACCCTGCGGGATAGCAAGATTAATGTTGTCGATAACCGTGTTGTTACCAAATCGCTTGGTGACATTGCGCAGTTCAACGAAATGTTTTTGTGTCATGGTCGCGCTCCGTTACGCCTGGTTTTTAGCTTTGGAACGGGAGATACGCGCCTCACCGATCAGCCAGTCGAAAATAAAGATGATGGCGAGCATCACCACAATAAGGATTGAGCCATAGGCAATGGCTACGCCGTATTCCCCGTCTTCCACGCGGTTCAGAATGTAGGCTGTCGCTACACGCGTGTCCGGCGTCACCAAAAAGACAATGGCGCTGACGGTGGTGATGGCACGGACAAAACTGTAAATCAGCGCGGATAAAATCGCCGGGCGCAGCAGGGGCAGCAAAATCTGCGTAATGGTACGCAGCGACCCGGCGCGCAAGCTCAACGAGGCTTCATCCAGCGATTTATCAATCTGGCCTAAGCCGGCGATCCCGGCGCGAATACCCACCGGCACATTACGCATCACCATTGAAATAATGACGATGGCGGCGGTGCCGGTGATGTACACTGGGACGCTGTTAAAGGCGAGAATATACGAAACGCCCGCCACGGTGCCGGGAACCGCAAAGCACAGCATGGTGGTGAACTCGATGGTTTTTTTCCCTTTGAATTGCTGGCGAACCACAATCCAGGCAATCAGCAGGCCGAAAATGGCGGTAATCGGGGCGGCAATCCCGGCGTACAGCAGCGTGTCGAGCAGGGAAGGCCACGCGCCGTCGCTCATGCCCTGACCAAACAGCTTGATAAAGTTATCCAGCGTCAGGGTGTAATCCACGCCCCAGTTCACCGTGAAGCTGCCGTAGAAAATGCTGCCATAGAGTAGGGCGTTGAACGCCACCCATACTGCCAGCAGTGCCACTACGCTCCACACCAGTGTGACCGGCAGGGGCTGTACATCGCCGCGATAGGATTTGCCGGAAACGGTGACGTAAGAGCGTTTGCCGATCCACATGTACTGCACGCAGAACACCAGCAGCGAGAAGAGCAGCAGGAAGGCGCCGAGCGTACTGGCGGCCTGATAATCGAGCTGTGAACCGGTAATGTAGAAGTAGATTTGGGTGGCCAGCACGTCAAAGTTGCCGCCCAGCACCAGTGGGTTACTGAAGTCGGCAAGCGACTGCACGACCACAATCAGAAACGCGTTAGCCAGCGCTGGTTTCAGCAACGGAATGAACACCCCGTTAAAGGTCTGCCAGCGGCTGGCGCGCAGGGTGTACGAGGCCTCTTCCAGCGACGGATGGATGGTCTTAATTGCCCCGTCGAGGATCATAAAGGCCATAGGCGTAAAGGCCAGTACTTGTGCCAGCCAGATACCGGTAAACCCGTACAGCCAGTTGGTGTTAGTGAGCCCGAACCAGTCGACCATTAATTCGGTGATATAGCCGGAACGCCCCATCATCAGGGTGACGCCAAGTCCTACCACGAACGGCGGGGTGACGATCGGCAAAATGGAGAATACGCGGCCGATGATGGCACTGCGTTTGGCAATACGCGTGGTGTAAATCGCCAGCACCAGGCCGAAGAAGGTACAGCCGACGCCCACAGCAATGGAAAGCCAAATGGAGTTCAGGATCACCTGAATGATGTGCGCCTGTGCGAGCACATTCATAAACGCCAGCGGGGCAAACTCGCCACTGTCGGTGGTGAACATCGGAATAAAGATGGCGATACTCGGCCAGACAATGAAGACCCCGATCAGTGCCACGATGACAATCAGCGAGCCGATAACAAAGCGGTCACCGCCGAGCCACTCCAGGCGGGTGAGGGCCAGCGTCATGATGGCGGCAAGGGCGACAAACAGCACAATGACCGCGTAACCGAGGCCACGTCCTTCAACGGTGGCGCTGACGGCCACAAACGCCATGCACAGCAATGCCCAGCCCGCGTCAAAATAGTGGCGGCCGCGCTGCTCGCGCCGGGTTTCGCTCAGGGGGCGAACCAGCAACACGCTGGGCAGCAGATACCACAACCAACTGACGTTAACGTGCGACCAGCCGTAGGCGTCGATAATTTCATCGCGCGTGGACTCCAGCAGGCCGTAATCCAGGCTCCAGCCTGGCAGCAGCGCGAAGGCCAGCCAGCTGAGCAGAACCCAAAGGAATATCGCATCCCGCTTTGGCGCGGGATGGAGTGTGAGTGTGTGTGACATAAGCATTCCGTTAAAGCCAGAGAGATAAGCTATTTGCCCTCACCCCAACCCCCTCCCACAGGGAGAGGGGGAAGGCGGGCCTGTAGATCCGGTCGTGGGTTTATTGGCCCATCTTCACGTCGCTAACCCATTTGTTGATGAGTGCTTTACGAACGTCCGTGGAACCGTATTTATCCATGTCGTAATTGATCAGTTTCAGATCGTCGAGCTTGAGCGAGTTTGGCGAGGTTTCGGCGGTGGTATTGGTCAGAATCTGATAAGACTTGCCCTTTTTCCATGCCAGCTCCTGTGCCTCTTTTGACAGCGCCCAGTCAACGAACAGCTTCGCGTTATCCAGGTTACGTGCCCCTTTCAGGATACTGATACCGCCAATTTCGTAGCCGGTGCCTTCACAGGGCGAAATCAGTTCAAGCGGCGCGCCTTGTTCTTTCTCCAGCGAGTAGTCATGCAGGAAGCCAATGCCAATGGCGGTTTCGCCACGCGCGGCGTTACGTGCCGGGGCGATACCGGATTTGGTGTATTGAGAGATATTGCCGTTGAGCTGTTTTAAGTAATCGAAAGCCTGGTCTTCTCCCCACAACTGAACAAAGGTTGCCAGCGCGGTATAGGCGGTGCCGGAACTCTGCGGATCGGCGATTTGAATTTCGCTCTTGTATTCTGGTTTCGTCAGATCTTTCCAGCACTTCGGTATCGGCAGATTTTTCTCTTTCAGACGCTGGGTGTTAACGCCAAAACCGAGAATGCCCACATAAACGGCGGAAGAGAGATTGCCTTTCACTTTGGCCGGATCGCGGAATTTCTCCATGATCTGCTCCAGGTTGGGGGATTTATAGGGCTGCAGGAGACCCATTTCCCCGGCCTGGGACTGAGGATCCAGCGTGCCGCCGTACCAGACATCCGCCTGCGGGTTTTTCTTCTCTGCATCCACTTTTGCCAGCGTGCTGCCAGAACCGTTGCGGATGAAGGACGTCTTCACATTATATTTTTCGCCAAAGGCCTGCGTTTCCGATTCACACATTTCGTTGGTCGCGCTGCAGTAGACCACCAGACGACCTTCTGCTTTTGCCACGCCGCTGAGCGCTGCCAGCGCCAGACCGGATGCCACCAGGGTAGAGAGCAGGGTAACTTTCATTGTTTTATCCTTCCTGTGAGGTTGTAGGACTGCGAGACGACGTAATGCCCACCATCAGCAAGGGCATCAGAAGTAAACCCATCAACACGGCGGCAACGGAGAGCAAACTAAACATCCCCGACCAACCGTAACGTTCAATCACCTGCGACAGCGGCCAGCCCGCAAGCGCGGCGCCGATATAGGCAAAGACCCCGAGAAAACCGGTAATCGACCCTGCCGCTGCCTTATGTCCACACTCCACGGCGGCCAGACCGATCAGCATTTGCGGACCAAATACAAAAAATCCTACGGTAAAAAAGCACATCGCCAGCAACGCGTAGTGATGTACCGGCGCCAGCCAAAGCGCGGCGACGGAGACAATCAGCCCCAGCGTGAAGAGCAAAATCATCGGTGCGCGTTGTCCGCTGAACAGGAGGTCGGACCCCCAACCGGCGAACAGCGCGCCGAGCAGGCCGCCGACCTCAAACAGCATCACCGTGGCATTGGCGCTCAATAAGTTGACGCCGTGGCTTTCCGCCAGCCAGATATTGCCCCAGTCATTGAGCGCAATGCGGATCAGGTAGACCAGCACATACGACACGCCCAGCAGCCAGATCATCGGGTTACGTAGCATGGTGATGCGTAACATCTGCCATAAGCCCATCGGGGGGCTTTGTTGTTCCTGGCGCAGCTCCAGCGGGTCATGCCGCCATTCGCCTACGCTTGGTAATCCTTCTTCCTGCGGTGTGCCCCGCAGTTGCATTGTCAGCCAGACGCCGAGCGCCATGCTGATTATCCCTGGTGTCAGCATCGCGGCCTGCCAGCCCCACCAGTGGGCGGCAAAGGCACATATCAACGGAATAACGGCCCCGCCAATATTGATGGACATGTTCCAGCATCCCCACCAGAAGCCGCGCTCGTTGCGGGAGTACCAGTGGGTCAGCAGGCGAGCGCAGGGCGGCCAGCCCCAGCCCTGAAAAAAACCGTTTAACGTCCAGACCACTAACAACAGCGGCAATGCGTCACCGAAAGCGAACAGCACGTTCAGCAAGCCGGTGGCAAACAGCCCGCAGCCCATAAAGGCGCGTTGCCCGTGGCTGTCGTGCCATAGCCCGGCGGCAAATTTCGACAGGCCATAGCTGAGGTAAAACAGTGAGCCCATCAGTCCGATGTCGCCTTTGTCTAACCCCAGATCGCTTTGCAGCGCCGGGAGCACGTAATTGACACTTTTGCGCGTCAGGTAAAACGCTGCATAGCCCACCACCATGCACAGCAGTAACCGTGGGCGACAGGCCCGGTAACGGTGTTCAATGTCGGCGGATGAAATGGCATGCATAACGGTCTCCAGTTGCGCTGACTATAGGTAAGCGCAAACGAAAGCGGATGAGAGAAACTCCCCAGGCGGCTAAGACTTTTTCCTGGTCAGAGCGGGTTTTGTTGCAAAGTTGTGGGCAAGTTAACAGTTACATGGGTTCCCTGACGCGACTCGAGCATTAATTCGCCACCCAGGGCGTGGACACGCTCGCGCATTCCCTGGATACCAAAGCCCGGCATTTTCTCTGCGGCGATACCGAGGCCGTTATCATGCACTTCAAGACGCAGGAGGCCGTTTTGCTCACTCAGGGTGATGCGTACGTCACTGGCGCAGGCGTGTTTGCAGACGTTATTGAGCAATTCTTGCAGCAGACGATAGAGGGTAAACACCAGCGTTTCGCTGGCAGGGGGCGAACTGAGTCGATAATCGAAATGGCAGACAATCCCGCGCTCGGCGAAGGCAAATTCGTTAACCAGGTGGTGCAGCGCCTCTTGCAGGGAAAGCTCATCCAGCACCGGCGGGCGAAGCTGACGCAGCAGTTGCCGGGTGGAGTGGTGAATGCGTCTGGACAGTTCGTTTATCTGATTGGCCGCCTCCAGCGCCTGCGGCGTTTCTCCTGCCCGTTTCACTAACTGTGACTGGATTTGAATGGCGGTAATGTTCTGGCCAATTTCGTCATGTAGCTCGCGGGCTAGGTTTTTGCGGGTGTCCTCTTCCGTATGGATCAATTTTTCGGTTAAGGCCCGGCGAGCCTGTAATTCGGCCTCCAGCCGCTTGCGATAATGGTGCAGGTTTTGCGCCAGATGCTGTTGGCGGCTGATGGCGATCCCCAGGCCAATACCCAGCAGCGCCTGCGTGGCGAGGAAAATTTCCAGTTCCAGCAGGTCGCTAAAGCCCACGCCAATCTGACGGGCGATGGTGATCAGCATACTGCCGAGCAGGCCTGACAGCACGCCGCCCTGCCAGCCAAACTTCCACGCCATCACCACATTGGGTAAAAAGACCACGATCAACAGCAGACGTTCTATCTGCGGCGACAGCACCATTTGCGTGCCGATACCGATAATAAAAAAGAGGCTACACCAGATGATGAGCGAGGTACGTAACGGCGGCGCGATCGTATCGAGACCAAGCAGGTGATGGCGGTGTTGCTGACGCAAGAACTCAAACATGAGATAGACAAAGGGCGTCAGCAGCACGCCGCCGGTGAAGGAGGCCAGGCCCAATAGCAGCAAGGGGCTTTGCAAAAAAGGGCCAAGTAGCAGGGTATGTAATAATGCGCTGCAGGTTACGGCCGTCAACAACAGGGAAAGGCGCTGCCAGTAAAGGGGAAAACGGTGCCAGAAATGTTGCGTCATGAGTGCCGGAAGCAGGCCGAACAGGGGCGCAGCCAGCATCGTGTAGCCACTAAGGAGTTGCTCGCTGTGAAGCCAGAAAATGAGTGCTAATTGCGGGAGCAATAAGGCTGGCCAGAAGCGACGCGAGAGCAGAATCAGCAGCGCCAGATACACGCCATGCGGCAGAAAGAGCACCGCTTGTTGGCCGTTATGGGTGAGATAGAAGCTGAGCGTCCACAGCATCAACCAGCCCGGTCCCCAGGCCAGAACAATAAATAATGAGATGATCCAGTGGCGCAGTGAACGCGACATCAGTGATTCGCCAGCAGGTTATGATTAAGCGCAAAATGGACCAGCTCAATGGTGGTGGCGCAGTTCAGTTTTCCCAGCACGTTGGCGCGGTGAACATGTACGGTTTTATGGCTGAGGTCGAGCTTGAAAGCGACCTCTTTGACACTGTCGCCTTTCACCAGCAAATCAAACACTTCCCGCTCACGCGGTGTCAGAGATGCCAGAACTTTGACTGGCTCGATCCCGCCGCGCAGCGCTTTTAGCGCATCAGCGCAAAGGTAATGGCCGCCAAGACCGACGGAGCGCACCGCTCGCACCAGTTCTTCCGGGCCGCAGCGTTTGGTCAGATAACCACTGGCACCGGCATCCAGCGCGCTTTGCACGAAGGCGGGGGTGTCATAAATACTCAGGATAATGGCGCGAAAATCGGGCCGCTGGACCCGCAGACGTTTTAGCAGACTCAGGCCATTTTCATCCGGCATGGCAACATCCAGTACGGCGACATCCACATCGTTTTTTAATAGCGCAGGCCAGGCTTCAGCGGCGGTGCTGTATTGCCCACTGACGCTGAGATCCTCTTCAAGGCCGAGCAATTGGGCGAAGCCCGAACGCACCACCACATGATCATCCACCAGAACCACACGAATCATAACGCACTCTCACCGGGTAAAACGTCATGATGCCGTCTGGTTCGGGCGTGGCAATGCTCTGGTCTGCGATATGTAACCGATGTAACAAAATTGCAATATTTAGCGTGCCACAGAAAAGAAGAGGGGTGCGTCTGCTGAGGCCGTCCCTGGCCTGCAAGGGTCCGTCCGGGGTGTCAGGCCGCCGTGTTGTTAAGATGGGTGGCGATGTAACGTTCGTAGCGGTTCGCTTTCAGGTACGTTAAATCGACCAGCACAAGCCCATCCACGCAGTTATTGAAGTCCGGGTCGCAGCCAAAATCGATAAACTGCACGCCGCCGGGTTCGCACAACTCAGAATACTGTTTGTACAGCGGCGGAATGCCGCAGCCCAGGTTGCCCAGCAGCGATTTCAGGCGCGTCAAATCTTCGGTGTAATCTTCGCCCGTAAACTGGGCAAGGACGTCCGGAAGCGTGGCAGGCCATGGGCGACGGGATTCAGCCAGCGGCCAGTTTGCCGGAAACCACAGGCGATAAAAGGCGACCAGTAAATCCCGTGCGGCAGGAGGGAAGCCGCCGGAAATCGAGACCGGGCCGAATAGATAACGGTACTGCGGATAACGCGCTAAGTATGCGCCAATGCCCGACCACAGATAATCAAGACCGCGGCGCCCCCAGTAACGCGGTTGAATAAAGCTGCGCCCCAGTTCGATACCGTGCTGTAACACCTCAGACATCCGCTCGTCGTAATGGAACAGGCTATAGCTGTACAGCCCTTGCGGACCATGAGCTTCCACCTGACGGGCCGTGGGCATAAAGCGGTACGCGCCGACAATCTCCAGATCGCTGTCATCCCATAAGATCAGATGCAGGTAATCGTCGTCATAACGATCCGTGTCACGACGTTTGCCACTCCCTTCACCCACCGCGCGGAACGCGATTTCGCGCAGGCGGCCCAGCTCACGCAGCAACGGCGCATCTTCTTGCCCCTGACGCTGCCAGAGGTAAATGATTTTGCCATCAGCGGTGCGACCCAGACACTCCGCCCGGCTGAGTTCCCGGCGCAGCGTGGCTCTGTCTTCCGGGCGGGCGATCGCACACTCGGTTCTAAATACGCCCGGCGCTTTTTTACCCAGGCGCCGCACGTGTTTGCGGCATTTATCCGCCAGATCGCGTGGGGATAGCGAGGGTGAATGCCAACTGTCCCACGCAATGCGCTGACCGATGGTGATGGGCAGTGGGGTACCACGGCGACGGAACATCTGCTGCATCAGAAGTAGCATTGGCAGCGTATCAGACAGTAAGGCGCTGGCGTAAAAGAGGGGACTGTTGCGGGCGTTGATCCATACCGGCAATAACGGTGCGCGGAATTTGGCCGCCAGTTTGATAAAGCCTGGGTGCCATTTACCGTCGCGGATGCCTTTACGGGTCAAACGTGACACCTCACCTGCCGGGAAGAAGATCAGCGCGCCGCCGTTCTGCAACTGGGCTTCCATCTGTTGCAACGAGGCTTTGCGGGTGCGACCTCCACCCATATTGTCCACCGGAATAAACAGCGAACTGAGGGGTTCCAGATGGCTCAGCATGCGGTTGGTGACGACTTTTACATCGCGACGCACGCGGGAAACCGCATACATCAGTGCCAGACCGTCCAGCGTGCCTGTCGGATGGTTGGCGATAATCACCAGGGGGCCTTGTTCGGGGATTTGTTCAAGATCGTAGGCGGGGATAGTGCAGCGAATTTGTAGATGCTCCAGAACCTGTTCCACCATATCCAGCCCTTTCAGATGGGGATGGTTTGCAGCGAACTGCTGGAACTCTTGTTCGTATAACAAACGCCTGAGCAGGTTCTTTTGCCAGGGCGCGGGTTTGGCCTGTGGCCAGAGGTCGTCGAGTACATTGTCGAGACTAAACATGGTGGCTCCTCCTGCCGTCTTGCGATGACAGTAGAAGTGCCGGATGACAGTTGCATTTCAGCTTTATGAATAAATGATAATACGGGGGAAACGAGGGAGAGCAGGCCCGGCAGCCGCGCCGGGCCTGAGGGCTTACAAAATCTTACGTTCCGCGAGGTCGAGAGCGAAGTAGCTGAAGATCAAATCGGCACCGGCGCGTTTAATGGCGCCCAGGCTTTCCAGTACGACTTTATCTTCGTCAATGGCGCCGGCTTGCGCGGCGAATTTGATCATTGCGTACTCACCACTCACTTGATAAGCACCCAGCGGTAACGTGGTGCGCTCACGGATATCGCGCAGGATATCAAGGTAAGCGCCAGCCGGTTTGACCATCAGGCAGTCAGCCCCCTCGGCTTCATCAATCAGCGACTCGCGGATCGCTTCACGACGGTTCATCGGGCTCATCTGGTAGGTTTTACGATCGCCTTTCAGCGCAGTACCGGCGGCTTCACGGAATGGGCCGTAGAATGACGATGCGAATTTAGTGGAATAGGACATGATGGCGGTGTCGGTAAAGCCTGCAGCATCAAGCGCCTGGCGAATCGCCTGCACCTGACCGTCCATTGCGGCGGAGGGGGCAATAAAATCAGCGCCGGCAGCGGCAGCAACCACCGCCTGTTTTCCGAGATTAATCAGCGTTGCGTCGTTGTCGACGCCGTGGTCGCAAAGTACGCCGCAATGACCATGCGAGGTGTACTCACAGAAACAGGTATCCGACATGACGATCATCTCCGGCACCGCGTCTTTGGCGATGCGCGACATGCGCGCCACCAGGCCGTTTTCCTGCCAGGCATCGCTACCCGTGGCATCCGTATGATGAGAAATACCAAACGTCATCACGGAACGAATGCCTGCTTTAGCAATGCGCTCGATTTCGCGGGCAAGGTATTTTTCCGGAATACGCAGCACGCCGGGCATGGCATTGATGGCTTTGTAATCGTCGATCTCTTCTTCAACAAAGATAGGCAACACCAGATCGTTCAGAGTGAGTGTTGTCTCTTCGAACATAGCGCGGAGCGAGGCAGATTTGCGCAGGCGGCGCGGGCGGGTGATTAAGTCGGTCATGATTTGCCTGATGTCTTAGGAACAGAGGGGACATTGTATCCGAAAAGTGACCAGTATGTTTCACCAAAATCGGCGTTAAGGTGACGGGATATTGCGGGGGAAGCAAGGATATTGCTGAGGTTTAAGTCATTCATCCGTTCAATTTTAATTGGCGGTGTTTATTTTTTGTTGTGATGTTATATGTCTTATTGTCGGTGGTTCTATTTCCTATAAAATGTATAAATGAATTTTTAATTGGTGATTAGATAGTGGCTTTTTTCTATCTTGTTGATTTGAATATGTTTGCTATCTTGTTATATTCTGATTTTTTAATTTCTTACTTAATAAGTCTGAATTCGGACTTTACGTGAACTTTAATTGAACCATTTTCTTTTTCTACGGCATAATTTCCCCGCAAATAATTTTATTGCATTTGATGCATTAATAATTGATGGACCAACGATAATGTCCCTGAGGAGGGATGACAAATGCACTCGTGGAAAAAGAAACTTGTAGTATCTCAATTAGCATTAGCCTGCACGTTGGCAATCGCTTCTCAGGCTCAGGCGACGACGTATAATACCTTCGGGTATCATGACGACACTACCACTGCGTTTAGCTGGGATGACTGGACTAACGCCGATAAGCTTAATTACATCTCTTATTATGGTTATATCTATAATAACGCGGCTGATGGTGCTTATGACCAAACCTTTAGCGGCGATGTGGTAAACGGTATTCTCTCCACGTATTACTTGAATCATGATTATACCGATGGTACTGCAAATACGCTGACCGTTAAGAATTCAACAATTCACGGTATGATTACGTCCCAAAAAGTTTATGATCATGATGGTTATGGTTGGACGAATGGAACTGACGTTGATTATAAATGGCATGACGGCGATGTATTCACTCTGAATATTGAAAACTCAACCATTGATGACGATTACGAATACTTCTATTTCACCGACACCTACCTTGATGGCGACAGCAAAACGGTATCAAAAGATTATCGTACCGCCGATTATGCTTATTTAGGTACTGCGGTAACGCTGGATGTTGAAAGTAATATCAATATTACCAAAAACTCTCGCGTTGCAGGTATTGCGCTGTCTCAGGGCGACACCTCTAATACGGGTTACACCACCGAATCCCATACCTGGGACAATAACATTGTTGTTGTAGATTCCACGGTGACGTCGGGTTCGTATGATCCGCTGGAAAACAACGGTTTTTATGGCAACTCTGCCGAGCCGAGCGATTATACTGGTAGTGGCGGTTCTAACGATGTTGCGCTTTCTTTCGCTGATAATTCCGCATCCAACTATGCAATGAAAAACAATGTGTCGCTCAGCAACTCAACGCTGAGAGGCGATGTTGTTTTCAATAGCAGATGGAATGCCAACTTCTACGCGAATGGTCATGATTCAAACAATGATGGTGTGCTCGATACCAACGGCGGCTGGATTGACGATGGTCTGAATGTTGACGAACTGAACATCACGCTGGACAACGGCAGTAAATGGACCGGTGCGGCAATCTTTAGCTATGATGCGATTGGTCCGGCAACTATGTATGACGTTGCAGTTAACAGCCTGGAGCCGGATTCGACCTATGACAAATGGGGCAACGTTGTTGATAACAAAACCTTCCAGAGCGGCCTGTTCAATGTTGCGCTGAATAATGGTTCCCACTGGAATACCGTTAATCGTTCAAATATCGATACCCTGACCGTGAATAACGGTTCTCATGTTGACGTAGCAAACGGTTCTACTCTGTTGGCTGACAGCATTAAATTGACCAATGGTTCAGCGATGAACCTGAGCTCTGGCGGTCAGGTCTCAACCGACCATTTGACTGTTGACAGCTACAGTACCGTCGATCTGAATAACGAAACTACCTGGCTGTATGCGAATACCATCACCGTGTCTAACGGCGGTGAGTTCAGTATTGGTGCTGGTGCGTATGAAGCTCGTGCGTTTGGTACGAATACCATGGAACTGACACATGGTGGTGTATTTGACATCAATAGCAGTGACTACGTATTAGATGCCGACCTGGTCAACGCCCATACCAATACGAAACACAAGTCTGACCCAACGTATGGTTACGGTATTATCGCTATGAATTCTGATGGTCACCTGACCGTCAACGGTAATGGCAATCTCAATAATGCCGACCAGGAATTCAGCGTTTACGATGCAAATGACAATGTAGTTGCAGCAAGCGGTAATTACAAAGTCCGTATCGACAACTCTACCGGCGCGGGCCGTATCGCTGACTACAAAGGTAAAGAACTTATCTACGTCAACGATGCAAATACCAAAGCTACCTTCAGCGCAGCAAACAAAGCTGACCTCGGTGCATATACCTATCAGGCTGAACAAAAGGGTAATACCGTTGTTCTGCGCCAGATGGAGCTGACCGACTACGCGAACATGGCGCTGAGCATTCCTTCTGCAAATACCAACATCTGGAATCTGCAACAGGATACTCTGTCTACCCGTCTGACCAATGGTCGTCACGGTCTGGTTGATAACGGCGGCGCATGGGTTAGCTACTTCGGTGGCAGCCTGAATGGCGACAACGGTGTGATCAACTACGATCAGGACGTTAGCGGCATCATGGTGGGTGTGGATAGCCTGGTTGACGGCAATAACGCGAAATGGACCGTCGGTGCAGCGGCTGGCTTTGCAAAAGGTGATGTGAATCATCGCACTGGCAAAGTCGATCAGGACAGCCAGTCGGCCTACATCTACTCTTCTGCGCGTTTTGCTAACGATGTCTTCCTGGATGGTAACCTGAGCTACAGCCGTTTCTCTAACGATCTGACTGCAACCATGAGTAATGGTCAGCATGTGACTGGCGACTCCTCTACGTCAGCATGGGGCTTCGGTCTGAAACTCGGTTATGACTGGAAAGTGAACGACAAAGGTTACGTAACTCCGTATGCAGGAATCTCCGGTCTGTTCCAGTCTGGTGATAACTATCGTCTGAGCAACGGCATGAAAGCAGGCGATCAGGATTACGACAGCCTGCGTTATGAACTGGGCGTGAACACGGGTTATACCTTCACCTATGGCAACGACCAGGCCCTGACGCCGTACTTCAACCTGGCTTATGTTTACGATGATTCCAACAACAAAGCTAAAGTGAATGGCGATTCCATCGACAACGGTGTTGAAGGTTCCGCAGTTCGCGTTGGTCTGGGTACGCAGTTCAGCTTCACCAAAAACTTCAGCGCTTACACTGATGTGAACTACCTGGGCGGCGGCGACGTTGAGCAGGATTGGGGTGCAAAAGTTGGCGTGAAATACACCTGGTAATAAATGTAGCAGGGAATATGATTTCCCTGCTATTTTATCAGTATCCAAATTCCCGCCACGGATTGGCGGGAATTTTATTTTACAAGGGATATGAATGATTGCATTAGACAAGCCGCTGGCGGAATTGTATTTATTGGATGAATGTTTTTCCCCCTATGGTATGCCTTTCGAATTGCCTAATGAGACTGTTTTAACGTTCGAAAATATTGACCCCAATAACGTGACCCTTATTCTTCATCAGGGTGAAATTGCCATTAGCCGCAAATTTAACAATGTATTATTGGGCATTGCCAAAGCGCCGTTTATCAAAGGGCTCAGTACTGGCCTTATTCAGCGGCCGTCCGAATACATCTATACCGCGCAAAATAAATGCTCAGGGTATTATTTGCCTTCAGATTTAGCCATGACACTTGTAGAGAAACACCAGCGCTGGCGGGAAGCTTTCACCTGGTTGACCTGGTGGCACCGTATTGCCGAAACACGGGATTGTCAGCTCATTGGCAGCAGTACTTACGATCAGATTCGGGCATCACTTTTAACGATGTCGGACTGGGACGAACCACTGCGGGCGCAGGTGGGCGTTTTGCAGTATATACAACGACGAACGGGCATTTCCCGCTCTGTCATTGCCGAAGTGCTGTCGGCACTCCGTAGAGGAAATTATATCGAAATGTATAAAGGCAAGCTGTCAAAGATTAACCGCTTGCCTTATGAGTATTGAGTGACGGTCTTGATAAATCAGGACGATGGTGTCATCACTGGCTTATTGTTGCTTAACTCGCTGACCAGGTCGTTTACGCCATCGCTCATATTAACGAAACGCGTCAACGGGGAACGTGTGATCACCACGAACACGCCGACATTACTTTGTGGGATCATCGCCATATAAGTAATGAAACCACCACCGCCACCCGTTTTCTGAATAATTCCCGGATGTCCATCTTTCGGCGCTATATAGACCCAGCCCAGGCCTAACGCATCGGCTTTACCCGGCACATCCATCCCGACAACCCGTGTGAGCTGATTGCGCTGATAGATCAACGTCTGCATCCGATCCGCCTGGCTATTACGGCTGTAAAAATCGGAGGAGAGGAATTGTTGCATCCAGCGCATCATATCACCTGGCGTTGAATAGACACCGCCGCTGCCAATGGCTGCCAGGGTGTTATCACACGGACTCGCGCCTTTTTCTGCCACCATCAGACGACGGCACTGGTCAGGCGATGGCGTAAACGTTGTGTCTTTCATCCCCAGGGGGCGCGTAATCTGCTCTTCGAAAAGCTGAGGGTACGGTTTACCCGCTGCATTTGCCAGGGCGTCGGCCAACAGATCAAACGCCAGGTTAGAATACGCAGCCTGGGTTCCTGGTGCAGATTTTAATGTCGCTGTAGAGAGCCAGTTCCAGCGCTCTGTACGGGTCGGCCAGGTAAACACGGTACGCTTCGCCGCACCGCCCGGTTGTTCACGCGGCAGTGCGCTGGTATGTGTCGCCAGGTTAACCAGCGTAATCGGCGCTCCCTGATAAGTTGGCACGCGCGCACCCGGAGGCGCATATTTGCTTAACGGATCGTTGAGTTTCACTACGCCCTGATCGAGGAGCTTCACCAGCATTTCGCTGGTCATAAGCTTGGAGAGCGAGGCAATGCGGATAACCGAGTCCAGTTGCGGACGAACGTTCGAACCGGGACGCGTTTCACCAAAGCTTCTGAATACTCGCTGATTACCATCAATCGCTACCATCGCCATCCCTGTTGCGCCACTGCCATAAAAAATATGGTTGGCGTAACGATCAACAATATCAGACGCGAAGACAGCATCGGGCGACTGTTGTGCTGCATGAGCGGAAGTCAGTGTTAACGCGCACAGCGTCGCAGAGAAAAACAAACAACGTTTCAACGAAAGCATCCGTAAATGAAAGAAGTGAATAATGCGTATTTATACTACCAGGCGGCCTATTTCAAAGCACCGAAAAGCGCATTAATTCGCTAAATAACGTAACGAGGGGTAAACATGAACTTTTTTCCGCATCGCAAAATAGCCGCTTCGTTGTGATACCCTTTTTCTTTCCGCAGCGAATTTCTGGAGGCGAACAATGTCAGGTAAGCGAGTGGTGATGGTCGTGGATATGCAAAACGGGGTTTTTGCGACGCCACGTCTACGACAAGAAGAGTGTGTAACACAGATTAATAAGCTTACACATGCCGCAGATACGGTGATCTTCATCCAGCACATCGAAAACGGTGGTCTGGAAGAGGGGAGCGAGGGATTCCAGTTGCTGCCCGATCTTTACCAGCCTGATAACGCATTGCATGTCACCAAAACCGCCTGTGACGGCTTTTACCGGACCCGTCTGGCGGATGTTTTATCTGAGCATGATATATCGGCATTCGTCATATGCGGCTGCGCGACGGATTATTGTCTTGATACCACATTAAAAAACGGAGCCAGCCGGGGATATGCTATCACCGTGGCCGGAGATGCCCATACGACAGCCGACCGACCAGCGGCCCCGGCTGAAACGTTAATCGCCCATTATAATGAAGTCTGGCGCACACTTACGGTGCCGGATAACCCCGTTTTTGTGAAACCCGTCGAAACAATTCTTCACGAGTGGCAAACGAACTAAGGCGTTACGCTCAGGTCTGATTCTACAGTTCTCACAACGCACGCTTCCGCAGGCATCTCCTGCGGTGGGGAAGCGTTGTGTGCCGTATGAGCTACGCACAAAAAATAAGAAGTGAGCAGGAGAGTATTATGTTTAAGTCTTTTTTCCCAAAGCCGAAGCTGTTCTTTCTCTCGGCCTTTATTTGGGCACTGATCGCAGTCGTTTTCTGGCAGGCCGGTGGGCAAGCCTGGATAATGCGGCTGGTTGGCGCTTCTGAGGATGTTCCCATCAGCGCTGCGCGCTTCTGGTCCCTGAACTTCCTGCTGTTTTATGCCTACTACGCATTTAGCGTCGGCCTCTTTGCGCTCTTCTGGTTTTTCTACGCCCCGCATCGCTGGCAGCGCTGGTCAATTCTTGGAACGGCTTTAATCATTTTTGTGACCTGGTTTCTGGTGGAAATCAACGTCGCGATTAACGCCTGGTACGCGCCATTTTACGATCTTATTCAAAAGGCACTCAGCGCGCCGAATAAAGTCAGTATTGGTCAGCTTTACAGTGAAATTGGCGTCTTTTTATGGATCGCACTGATTGCGGTAACCGTCGCGGTGCTCAACAACTTCTTTGTGAGCCACTATGTCTTTCGCTGGCGTACAGCTATGAACGAATTTTATATGGAGCACTGGGATCAGTTGCGCCATATCGAAGGGGCGGCGCAGCGTGTTCAGGAAGACACCATGCGTTTTGCGTCTACGCTTGAAGACATGGGGGTTAGCTTTATCAATGCCGTCATGACGCTGATTGCTTTTTTGCCGGTTCTGGTGGCGCTGTCGCCACACGTAGAGGAATTGCCACTGATAGGGCATCTGCCATATGGCCTGGTGATTGCGTCTATTGCCTGGGCTCTCTCAGGAACCTTTTTACTGGCATTTGTCGGGATTAAACTGCCGGGGCTGGAGTTCAAAAATCAGCGCGTGGAAGCTGCATATCGTAAAGAGCTGGTGTATGGCGAAGATGATGTCAACCGCGCCAAACCGCATACGGTGAAAGAGCTCTTTTCTGCCGTTCGCCGTAACTATTTCCGTCTTTATTTCCACTATACGTATTTCAACATCGCCCGTATTTTGTACCTGCAGGTGGATGTGGTGTTCGGCCTGGTCGTACTTTTCCCGACCATCGCCGCCGGGGCCATTACTTTTGGTCTGATGCGCCAAATCACAAACGTGTTTGAACAGGTGCGCAGCTCATTCCAGTATCTGATCTCCTCCTGGACCACACTGGTGGAACTGATGTCCATCTATAAACGTTTGCGTAGCTTTGAAAGCGAGTTGAATGCACCGCCAGCATCGCAAATGACCAACACTTTCAGTTAATGCAAGGAACGATATGTCTGTTTGCGCGCCGCGTCTTATCGCGACCACAATGACACTGCTGGCGGGAATGATTCTCGCCGGTTGTACAACACCAAAAAACACGACCAGTGCGGGGAAAGAGGCGAAGGAGGGCGAAGCGGAAAAACCCCGTGATGTGGCGAGCGTGGTCAGAGAAAAAATGCCCGCAAGTGTGAAAGACCGGGAGGCATGGGCGCAAGATATTGCCACCACCTTTTCCAGTCAGTCGATTGCGCCGACGCTGGAAAATATCTGTTCGGTACTGGCGGTCGCGCAGCAGGAATCTAACTATCAGGCCGATCCGGTGGTGCCCGGGTTGAATAAAATTGCCTGGAAAGAGATTGACCGTCGCGCGGCACGTTTACATATCCCACTTGCCCTGGTGCACACCGCGCTGAAAATTGAATCGCCCAATGGCAAAAGCTATAGCGAGCGGCTGGACAAGGTCAAAACCGAAAAACAGCTGAGTGAAATTTTCGATGATTTTATCAGCGTCGTCCCGATGGGGCAGACGCTCTTTGGTTCTTATAACCCGGTGCATACCGGTGGGCCTATGCAAGTCAGCGTTGCGTTTGCCGAGAAGCACACCAACGGCTACCCGTGGAAAATGGAAGGCTCGGTGCGACAAGAGGTTTTTACCCGTCGCGGCGGCCTGTGGTTTGGCACATACCACTTACTCAATTATCCGGCCAATTACACAGCCCCCCTTTACCGCTTTGCTGATTTTAATGCCGGACATTACGCCAGCCGTAATGCGGCGTTTCAGAATGCGCTAAGCAAAGCCACCGGCGTTAAACTGGCGCTGGATGGCGATCTGATTCAGTACGGCAGTAGCGATGCAGGAGCAACAGAACTGGCGGCCAGAAAACTGGAGGCAAAACTCGGGATGAGCGACAGAGATATCCGCCGCCAGTTACAAACCGGCGACAGCATTGCCTTAGAAAAAACGGCGTTATACCAGAATGTTTACCGTCTGGCCGAACAGAAGGCCGGGAAGACGTTACCGCGCGAAATGCTACCGGGGATCCAACTGGAGAGCCCGAAGATCACACGCAACCTGACAACCGCCTGGTTTGCGAAGCGTGTCGATGACCGCCGGGCGCAATGTATGTTGAAAAATTAATGATGGCGTCGCCAGCGCAATATCAGGGCAATCACGCCCAGAAAAGCGCTGCCAATCAGGAAAGGCACCAGACCAAAAATGGTGCCGACGCCAAACCCCATCTCGACATGTGGTCGGCTGGTGTCCTGTATCTGCATCAAATGTTCAAAAACCCCGGGCGCATGCACCAACAGGTTAAGCAGCTGCGCGCCCGCCCAGAAGCAGAGCAGCACAAACACGGCATAAGCGATATTACCGGGCGTAGAGGCGTCGCGAGTTTTTTTACCCGAAAAGGGTTTCGACAGGGTAAAGTCAGCCATATAGACCTCCGCTACGTTTAATTACGTTGGCTCAGTGCCAGTGAATCGATGGCTCAGTGCCAGTGAATCGATGTAATTTTGACAGGTCGGTTAAATTGTCAACATCGGAATGGTGATAATTTCGCACCGGGAATGATTCCCGATGTGTAAATTTTGTACGTGCTCACATTTCCGTAACATTTTGATTACTGAATTAACATTTCAGAATTTCCGCATATGCCACAGACGGGCCATGACAAATATGCGAGGATGGCGTTTTTATTGCCGGAGTTGTCATGAAGCTGCCTTCAAAAATACGCCGTGACTGGCATTACTATGCGTTTGCGATTGGTTTGATCTTTATTCTGAATGGCGTTGTGGGTTTGCTGGGTTTTGAAACGAAAGGCTGGCAAAACTATGCCGTCGGGCTTGTAACCTGGGTTATCAGTTTCTGGCTTGCCGGATTTATTATTCGCCGCCGCCCCGAAGAAAACGAAGAAGCGGCGAATGAGGAAGAAAAAACGCAGGATTAACCGTTCATCGAGCTTTTCAGCGCGCTATCAGCTTGATGGCGCGCCAGGGCCAGTTCAATCAGGCGCGTGATCAGATCGGTATAGCCGAGACCACTCGCCTGCCACAGTTTCGGATACATGCTGATATTGGTGAAACCGGGCAATGTGTTGATCTCATTGATGATCACTTCGTTGTCAGGCGTCAGGAATACGTCGACCCGCGCCATTCCGGCGCAGCCCAGCGTCTGATAAGCCTGGATAGCGATGGCACGTATATGATCGTTCACTTCGGGCGCGATTGCCGCTGGGACAACCACCTGAGCACCATTATCGTCAATGTATTTGGTGTCGTAGGCGTAAAACTCGCTGTTAAGCACGATTTCGCCACAGGTGCTGGCCTGCGGATCGTCATTGCCCAGCACCGCACATTCGATCTCGCGACCAATGATGCCTGTTTCGACAACCACTTTATGGTCAAATTCGAATGCCAGGCTGACGGCGGCATGGTATTGCGCTTCGTTGGTGACCTTACTGACGCCGACGGAGGAGCCCTGGTTGGCGGGTTTCACAAACAGAGGCAGCCCAAGCTTCGTCTGTATCTCAGCAAAAGGAATACGATCGCGATTGCTGCGGGTTAAGGTGACAAACGGCGCGATGGCGAGACCTGCATCACGCAGAAGGCGTTTGGTCACGTCTTTGTCCATACAGGCGGCGGAACCCAGAACATCGGAACCAACAAAAGGCAGATTTGCCATGCGCAGCAGGCCCTGTAGCGTGCCGTCTTCACCCTGCGTACCATGAACGATCGGGAAAATCACATCCACTTGCGCAAAGGGCTTAGCATCACTGGCATTCATCAGTTGCTGTGACGGTTGTCCTGGTACCAGCGCAACGCTGCTTTCAGAGGGATTAAGTGCAATTCGCGCCGGATCGCTGGCATTTTGCAGATAATTATTCGCGTCGTTGATATGCCACTGACCCTGTTTATCGATCCCCAGCAGTACCACATCGAAACGCGATTTATCCATTGCATCGACAATATTTTTTGCCGATTGCAGCGACACTTCATGTTCAGCCGACTTGCCGCCGAACACGACCCCTACCCGCAGTTTTGCCATCTCAACTTTCACTCACTTGAATCAGAAAGCACATACCATATCACTTCTGCCATACTGTTTTGCAGTGATTAATGGAGGGGATGCGTGAAAGGGAAAGGCTTCATCATTTTGTTTATTTTGTTGGGCGGACTGGCGGTAGGCTGGCGCTATTTGCCCGCGTACTATAACCCTTTCGCACCCTTACAACTTACTGATCCTCCAGGTCGAATTACTCAGTTTAAGTTACGTCGGCTCAATTCGGGGCAGTGTATCGATTTGCTGCAACAGGCGAACCAGCAACAACTCATCTCCTCAACCTCTGTCGCTGATACTCAGGGGGACTGTCCGCTGAAAGAGGTGGTACGGGTGCGCGATTTTGGCCCGGTCAAACTCAGCAGTAGTTTTCTTGCCAGTTGCCCGCTGGCGCTCAGTTCGGCACTCTTTGTTGAACAACAGGCCCGGCCGCTAACGCAGCAATTTATGCGTAGTCCGCTCACGCGCATCGACCATCTGGGAAGTTACGCCTGCCGTAATATCTATAATCGACCCGGTGCCCGGCTCAGTGAACATGCCACTGCTGAAGCGCTGGATATTAGCGGTTTTCGGCTGGCAAACGGCCAGCAAGTGACGATACTGCGTGGTTGGCCGCGCGATGACACGCAACCCTGGCTACAGGCGATGTTAAGCGCAAGTTGTGAGTATTACGGCAATAGCCTCGGGCCGGAATATAACGCGGCGCACGCCAACCATTTTCATCTCGGGATGCGTGGGTTTGGGCTCTGTCGCTAAAGCATAAACTACCGAAATAAGTGTGGTTTATATTCTGGGCTGTGGTCTGTGGTGGAATAGGGAAGATAAAAAACCAAAAAAAAACGAATCGCACCTCTGGCGCGTATTCTTATTCCCATTCTTGTTAACCTGTGCGTAATTTGTCAAAAACTGAAAAATAATTGCTGTTTATGGAATCCTGGAGAATTAACCTTATTTCCGTATGGTTCGGCTGTTTTTTCACCGGTCTTGCCATCAGTCAAATCTTACCGTTCCTGCCCTTATATGTCTCCCAGTTAGGGGTCTCTTCTCACGAAGCTTTGTCAATGTGGTCCGGGTTGACCTTCAGCGTCACTTTTATGGTTTCCGCGATAGTGTCACCACTCTGGGGCAGCCTTGCTGACAGAAAAGGGCGCAAATTAATGCTGTTGCGCGCCTCGCTGGGTATGGCAATCGCCATTTTACTGCAGGCTTTTGCGACAAATGTCTGGCAATTGCTTATTTTACGCGGCGTCATGGGACTCACGTCCGGTTATATTCCCAATGCAATGGCGCTGGTAGCCTCTCAGGCTCCTCGTGAACGGAGCGGTTGGGCACTGAGTACACTCTCAACAGCGCAAATCAGCGGGGTCATTGGCGGGCCGTTAATGGGGGGCTTTCTGGCTGACCATTTTGGTTTACGAACCGTTTTTTTAATCACCGCGACGCTGCTGATTGTCAGTTTTCTGGTCACTCTGTTTTTGATTAAAGAGGGTGCGCGTCCTAAGGTCAGCAAGGCACAGAGGTTGAGCGGCAAGGCCGTTTTTTCCTCGCTACCTTACCCAGGCCTGGTCATAAGTCTCTTTCTGACCACGCTGGTTATCCAGTTATGTAATGGTTCTATCGGGCCTATTCTGGCGCTGTTTATCCAGTCTATGACTCCTGACAGCAACAATATTGCCTTCCTTAGTGGGATGATTGCCGCCGTACCGGGTGTTTCCGCGCTTATCTCGGCGCCGCGTCTGGGGAAGCTTGGCGATCGAATTGGCACGGCGCGTATTTTGATGGCAACGTTAGTCTGCGCCGTGGTGCTATTTTTCGCCATGTCCTTTGTCACCTCGCCGCTGCAACTGGGCATTCTACGTTTTATGCTTGGCTTCGCCGATGGCGCGATGCTGCCTGCCGTACAAACGCTGCTGCTTAAATATTCCAGCGACCAGGTGACAGGCCGTATTTTTGGTTATAACCAATCGTTTATGTATTTAGGCAATGTGGTCGGGCCGCTAATGGGGGCATCCGTTTCGGCGATGGCCGGATTCCGCTGGGTATTTGTCGCCACGGCGCTTGTAGTCTTATGCAATATCTGGCAGCTCGCGCTGGCATTACGTAAAACGCGACGCTGAGCGAATATCCAGATCGGAAACTTCTGGCTCCGGTCTGGATATAATTTTCCTTTATAGAAAAATAAATCCATTTATCTCCCGCTTCGCTTTTATAGGCTATATATTTGCTTTTACGTCATAGAAACGTTTCGTTACTCGATTTCCCGGTTTACGTCTCTACATAGCGCAAAATTTAGCGAAAAATAATAGATGCATCCACTTTGCAACTACAGAACAGAGTGCTAACGTCATCGCATATCACATAAGGAAATAGCGCTATGAAAAATCTCATTGCAGAGCTGTTGGTAAAACTCGCGGAAAAGGAAGAGGAATCCAAAGAACTGGTTGCGCAGGTGGAAGCGCTGGAGATCGTTGTGACTGCACTTTTACGTCAGATGGCGCTGCCTGAGCAACAGGCGCTTATCCAGAGTATCGAAGGTGCGATGGACGATGTTCATCCAGGAACGGACGTTTCCGATCATGACACGGAGTTGCTGCAACAGTATATAAAAAAGCTTTTAAGGCACCCGCGCACCTGAGATTTTGAGATAAATCACGCTGTCATCTCACTGTCATGCGCGGTGCCTATAGTCGCTCTGTTTTATTTCTTTTTAAGTATTTATACACGGAGAAAATAAAGTGAAACAGAGCGCATTATTCGTCGCCTTATTCCCTATGTTGTTTACCCCTGCTATTTATGCGGATACCACTTCCGCTACCACCGTTCTTGAGAATCGTGCCGCTAAGGGCGATATTACGACGCAAGGCGGTGCCCGTCGTTTAAGTGCCGATCAAACTGACGCAATACGTTCCTCGCTCAATGATAAACCGGCTAAAAATATTATTCTGCTGATCGGCGATGGCATGGGCGACTCCGAAATTACCGCTGCGCGAAATTATGCCGAAGGGGCTGGCGGTTATTTTAAAGGCATCGATGCGTTACCGCTGACGGGCCAGTACACCCACTACGCTCTGGATAAGAAAACGGGCAAACCCGACTACGTGACCGACTCCGCGGCATCCGCAACGGCGTGGTCTACCGGCGTAAAAACGTATAACGGCGCATTGGGTGTCGATATTCACGAAAAAGATCATATGACGATACTGGAGATGGCAAAGGCAGCCGGCCTTGCCACCGGTAACGTCTCGACAGCTGAACTGCAGGACGCGACGCCTGCCGCGCTAATTTCCCATGTGACATCGCGTAAATGTTACGGCCCGAGCGTTACCACTGAAAAATGTGCCAGCAATGCGCTGGAAAAAGGCGGCAAAGGCTCCATTACCGAGCAGTTATTGAATGCGCGTGCCGATGTCACCTTAGGCGGCGGGGCGAAGACATTCAGTGAAACGGCAACTGCGGGTGACTGGAAAGGTAAAACGTTGCGTGAGCAGGCGCAGGCGCGTGGTTATCAGTTAGTCGGGGATGCCACGACGCTGGCCGCCATTACCGAAGCAAATCAGGATAAACCCCTGCTGGGTCTGTTCTCTGATGGCAATATGCCGGTTCGCTGGGAAGGCCCGAAAGCCTCATTGCACGGTAATATCGATAAACCCGCGGTGACCTGCACGCCGAATGCGAAACGTACCGACAGCATACCGACGCTGGCGCAGATGACCGAAAAAGCGATCGATCTGCTGAGCAAAAATGAAAAAGGTTTCTTCCTGCAGGTAGAAGGCGCATCGATCGATAAACAAGATCATGCTGCCAATCCGTGCGGCCAGATTGGTGAAACCGTAGACCTTGACGAAGCCGTGCAAAAAGCGCTGGCCTTCGCCAAAAAAGATGGCAACACGCTGGTCATCGTTACCGCTGACCATGCTCACGCCAGTCAGATTATCCCGGCTGATACCAAAGCGCCTGGTCTGAGTCAGTTGTTGAATACCAAAGACGGTGCGGTGATGGCGATCACATACGGTAACTCTGAGGAAGAGTCGATGGAGCATACCGGTACGCAGGTTCGTCTGGCAGCCTATGGCCCACATGCGGCTAACGTCGTAGGCCTGACCGATCAGACCGATCTGTTCTTCACCATGAAGGACGCGCTTGGACTGAAATAAGCGCCAGCCCGGCAGGAAATCTCTCTTGCCGGGTGGTTTTTTCGCCATGACAGACCATCCTTAAGGGGCAAGGCTTACAGAAGGATGGTGCTATGAAAATAACGTTACTTGTTACGCTCCTGTTCGGCCTGGTGTTTGTTACTGCACTCAGTGCCGCTGAGAAGACCCTTACCCCTCAACAACAACGTATGACCCTCTGCAATCAACAGGCTACTGCGCAGACCCTTTCCGGCGATGCCCGCAAGCGGTATATGAGCGATTGCCTGAAAAACACCAAAACCGAGCCCGGACAAAAAAGTCTGAGTCCCCAGCAGCAAAAAATGCGCGAATGCAACGCACAGGCGACGCAGCAGTCGCTTAAAGGCGAAGATCGCAGCAAATTTATGCGTGGCTGCCTAAAAAAAACGGGCTAATCCAAACGGGTGAGTTCGCCACGCGACTCACCCGAAATTTCATACTTTCCCCGCATGACCCCTCTCTATAATTTGGGAAAATGTTTCAGAATGTTCCCAAAAATGATGAATGATAATAACTTTTATACATCAGAGAGTGGCAAGGAAAGACGTAGCACACTGCACGACGACGATCCCCATGCGATGGGGCTCCAGTTTGCGCAGCGGGAAAGGCTGCCTCGGACGGCAGGGCTGGCCTGCTTGTTTATGCCGCTGGCGGGCGTACTGGTATCACAGCCTGTTGCGGGTGGATGGTGGATATTGTTGGCCTTATGGAGCTTCGTCTGGCCGCATCTGGCCTGGCAACTGGCGGCCCGCTCAAGCGATCCTCACGCCAGCGAAACCCACAATTTAAAGGCTGATGCCGTGCTGTCCGGCGTATGGATTGCGCTAATCGGTGTGAATATGCTCCCGTCAATCGCGCTGGCAATGATGGTTTTTATCACCACCATGGGCGCGGGCGGGCCACGGCTGTGCCTTGCCGGGGTGGTTCTGATGGCGGTTTCCTGTCTGGTGACTCTCCAGCTCACCGGCATCACTATTGCGCCTGACAGCTCGCCTCTGATTATCTGTCTGACGGTGCCGGTACTTCTGCTGTATCCCCTCCTTTTTTCCTGGGTGAGCTTCCGTAATGTCGCGAGGCTGGAGGAGCACAAACGTCGCCTGCAGGTGATGAGCATCCGTGACGGCATGACGGGCGTTTACAATCGTCGCCACTGGGAAAGTCTTTTGCGAGATGAATTCGATAATTGTCGGCGTCATCAACGGGTTGCGACACTACTGCTGATCGATGTCGATCATTTCAAAACCATTAACGATACCTGGGGACATGATGTGGGTGATGAGGCGATCATTGCCATTACCCGCCACCTGCAACTGACTTTGCGCGGTAGCGATCTGATTGGGCGTTTTGGCGGTGATGAATTCGCCGTCATTATGTGTGGCACGCCGCCTGAAAATGCCATTGCGGCCATGGAGCGTGTCCATGATCGCCTGACCGGTTTCCGCCTGCCTTCGGCTCCCCAACTGGCGCTGCAAATCAGCGTTGGCGTTGCCCCATTGACCGATGAAATGACCCATTACCGGGAGTGGTTAAAATCTGCCGATCTTGCGTTATACAAAGCGAAAAAAGCCGGGCGCAATCGCACCGAGGTTGCCGCCTGACTCCCCGGCTGGTTGCTATAGGCCCATTCTCTGCCAGGCTTAACAGGTCATCATTACACATTGAGTACTTCTTCTTTCCTCGTGGTGTGCGCTGTCTGGCGTTACGTCCGTATCACCAACACTGACACGAGAGCAATGTTATGAGCTACCAATACGTCTTAGATATCAATTCACTACCGGAGAATACGCCGGTTAAAGTCGAAGTGGCGGGTACCGCCATGATCCTCATCCGCACCTTAACCCAGGTGCGTGCATTTCAGAGTAAATGCCCCCATGCGGGCGCCCCCCTGGAAAAAGGGGCTGTCTGTGAAGGGCGCCTGGTGTGCCCATGGCACAAAGCTGAATTCGACATTAAAAATGGACAATGGCTTGAGCCGCTTGCGTTGACCAGCCTTAAGCAGTATCCGGTGCTGCTGGAGCAAAACCGCGTCCTGGTCAATCCACGGCCAATGTCCCCTGCCAGCAGGCCGCTGATCCGTGGTGAACAGGAGCAGACCACGGTTATTCTGGGAACCGGGGCCGCCGGGAGTTCCGCCGCCATCACACTGCGTGACTCGGGCTACGCCGGGCGTTTGATCCTTATCGATAAAGAACAAGATGCCCCCTATGACCGTACGGCACTGAGCAAATTTGTCCCTGCGGGCAAAATGAAAATCAGTGATGTGCCGCATGTGCTGGATGACGCGTTTTACCAGCAGCCGGGCGTTGAAAGCCTGCGTGAAGAGGTGGCTGACCTCAACAGCCGCGAGCGCTTTCTCACCCTGAGTAACGGACAAACGCTCCATTTTGACAAACTGTTGCTGGCGACAGGCGGGCAGCCATTATGTCCGGATATTGAAGGAAATCATCTGAGTGGCGTCCACGTTTTGCGGGATCTCCATCAGGCGCGGCAGTTGCTCAGCGATGTGGAGCAGGAACATCAACTGGTGATCATCGGCAATAGCTTTATTGCCATGGAGCTGGCCGCAGCCTTACGCAATCAGGATATCGATGTGACGGTAGTGTCGCGTCATGAATTGCCTTTTGTTCCGCAGTTTGGTGAAGAGATGGGCCAGCACTTTCTCAATATGCATAAGCAGAATGGCGTGAAATTTGTGACCGGGGAACCTGCGGCTCTGGAGGGCAACGGGCATGTACAGGGGGTACGCCTGAAAAATGGCCTTACGCTGCCTGCACATGTGGTGGTGTTTGCCACCGGGGTTCGTCCATTTACCGATCTGGCCCATGATCTTCATCATGAAGAAGACGGCAGCCTGACGGTGGATGAAACCTTATGCGCCGCACCAGGTGTATGGGCGGTAGGCGATATCGCCAGCTATCCTGCGCCGGAAGGCAGACGCCGGATTGAACACTGGCGCGTGGCGCAACAGCAGGGGCGGCTGGCGGCAAAAAATATGCTGGGTGAACATCACGCGTTTGATCGGGTGCCGTTTTTCTGGACTACCCATTTCGGTACGCGCTTTGAATATCTGGGCTATGCGCGGGAGTGGGACAGTGTGAAAATGCTCGGCTCGTTTGAGAGTAAACGCTTTGCGGTGCTCTATGGCGAAGAGGGCATGCTGAAAGCGGTGCTGAGCTGTGGTGAAAATACGGCAACGGCAGAACTGCTGGTGAAAATGCAGCAGCCGATGCCTCTGCGTCAGGCCAGTGAGATGCTGGCGTAGCGCTGATTGCGCCGCTGGCAGACCGGCGGCGCAATCAGGGATTTATTTGCTCATCTGTTCGGATTTCGCCATACAGGCCTGAATAGCGTCGATAACAGCCGCGCGGAAGCCTTTCTCTTCAAGCACTTTGACCGCTTCGATGGTCGTACCGCCAGGTGAGCAGACCATGTCTTTCAACTCTCCCGGATGCTTGCCGGTTTCGAGTACCATTTTTGCCGATCCCATCACTGCCTGCGCGGCAAATTTATAAGCCTGCGCACGTGCCATCCCGCCCAGTACGGCGGCATCGGCCATGGCTTCGATAAACATAAAGACATACGCCGGGGCGGAACCACTGACACCGACCACCGGATGGATCATCGGTTCGGCAATCACTTCGGCAGCGCCAAAGCAGCGGAAGATAGTAAGCACGTCGGCAATATCTTCCGGCGTCACCAGGGCGTTGGGCGTAATGGAGGTCATACCGGCATTCACCAGCGACGGTGTATTAGGCATGGTGCGTACGATTTTCCGATCGTGGCCCAGCGCACGTGCCAGTTGATCAAGCGTGACGCCTGCGGCAATCGATACGACCAGAGACTCTTTGTTCAGGCTGGATGCGACGTCGCTCAGCACCTTGACCATAATATTCGGTTTTACCGCACCAAAGACGATGTCGGCTATCTGGGCCACTTCCTGCGCGCTCTGCGCGGCGTTAATGCCGTACTGATCATGCAGTGCGGCGACTTTATCCGGCGATGGGGTATAGACCCAAATCTGCCCGGGCTGTACCTGGCCGCTGGCGATCAGACCGCCGAGAATGGCTTTGCCCATGTTGCCGCAGCCGATAAAACCGATTTTTTTATCCATTACGTCTGTCTCTCTGCTGTTAAGTGTTCTGAGTTATAGCTTAACGTGGAAAGGCTTACAGGGCTAAAGCTTAACGTCATCCTTTGCGAAGCGGGGCATTTAACGCGACAATGCCCGAAACGAGAGTGAGGAGCGATAATGGCGATTTGGGTTGATGCGGACGCGTGTCCGAATGTGATTAAAGAGATTCTGTTTCGTGCAGCCGATCGCACGCAAACGCCGTTGACGCTAGTGGCGAATCAAAATATCCGCGTACCGCCATCGCGCTTTATCCGTTCCGTACGCGTTGCGGCGGGGTTTGATGTCGCAGATAACGAAATTGTACGGCTGTGTGAGGCGGGCGATCTGGTGATCACGGCAGATATCCCGCTGGCGGCGGAAGTCTTAGCCAAAGGCGCGGCAGCCATTAACCCACGCGGAGAGCGCTACACCGAAGCGACGATTCGCGAACGGCTGACGATGAGAGACTTTATGGATACGCTGCGCGCCAGCGGGATCCAGACAGGCGGTCCGGACAGCTTGTCCCAGCGTGACCGCCAGCAATTTGCCGCCCAACTGGACAAATGGCTGCTTGAGCGTCAGCGCCGCCAGGCTGATGAGTAGTATCATCAACTGTTATATGAATATGTTACGCTAAACGGGCCTGTGGGCTTGTCAACATACAATCTTTTAAAGTAAGGTTATCGCTACATAGGTTGCATTAAAATCTTTACACTCAAATGTGGCGTCGTCTCTGGGTTTTTATGAGGAAGGATGCAAGTTGTTTTTGATGCGTAACGATTTGTTTACGATCGCTCAACGCCCGGCAGGGTGATTTACCGTTATCTTATTTTTCTTTTTTCACCTTGCGATATCAGAGGGAACATCCGTTCATGACGCTACCCATTTTTTTAATTGGCGCACGTGGTTGCGGTAAGACTACCGTTGGTCATGCGTTATCACAGTTACATGTTTGTCAGTTTGTCGATACAGACCACTGGTTGCAGGAGCAGGCGCAGATGACCGTCGCCCAGCTCGTAAGCAAAGAAGGCTGGCATGGTTTCCGCGCGCGTGAAACCGAAGCGCTGGAGGCTGTCACCGCCCCTGCGCGTGTTGTCGCCACAGGCGGCGGCATCATTCTGAGTGAATACAATCGCAAATTTATGCGCGAACAGGGCGTGGTGATTTACCTGTCTGCGCCTGTTTCTGTGCTGGTCGAGCGTCTGGAAGCGTATCCAAAAGAGAGTCAGCGTCCGACATTGACCGGTAAACCTGTCCGCGAAGAAGTGGGTGAAATTCTGGCCGGTCGTGAAGCCCTTTACCGCGAAGCCGCACATCATGTGGTGAATGCGGCGCAAGATCTTGACCTGGTGATCGCTGAAATTCAGACAGCTCTGCGTCTGGCGCGCGCCAGCTAGCGAAACGATTGTCTATACTTAAGGCCTGACACTGTAATTGAGGTAACGTCATGCCTGGTAAACCACCTTATCCTCGTGAAGCCCGTGTTGTTGCTGTAGAAAAAGGCACAGCCGGGCAGACCGTCACCTGGTACGAATTACGTGCCGATCATCCCAAACCTGACTCATTAATCAGCGAACATCCCACTGAGCAGGAAGCACTGGATGCTAAAAAGCGCTATGAGGATCCAGATAAAAACTGACTGCTTTAAAAAAGTTCTGAAACATGAAATAAGTGGCGCCTCATCACATTTTTCCCCCTGGCAAGATGGATGAGGACCATCAATAATCAGACATTACTGGCGTATTTGGGAATTTTTAAGAACCAGACATTGTCTGTCGGTTCAGACTGCGTCAAGGCATTAACAAAAAAGCAGTGTTGCAAGGTGGATAAACAAAATGAGCGCAACGATGGCGATCCTCACCATAGGTGTGGTGCCTGTAGAAACGATATTACCGTTGCTGATCGAGCATATTTCTGAGCAGCAGATAACCCATTTCAGCCTGCTTGGTAAAATGGACCCTCAGGACGCCCTGACAGAGTACAGGGTTGATCGGGGTGAGACGCCGCTCCCCACGCGCTTGTCTGATGGCAGTATTGCTATGGTCTCGCGTCAAAAAGTGGAGCGTGATCTGCAAAGCGTTATCGAAGTGATGGATAACCAGGGCTACGACGTTATTTTGCTGATGAGTACCGCGGATATTTGTGGGCTTAATGCGCGAAACGCCATTCTGATCGAGCCACAGCGCATCATTCCACCGCTTGTAGCCTCCATTGTTGACGGTCATCAGGTTGGGGTGATCGTGCCGATTCCTGAGCTGATGCAACAGCAGCAGCGAAAATGGAGCGTGCTGGAAAAGACACCGTTATATACCCTGGCGCATCCGTACAAGGCGACTGAGTACGAACTGGTAACCGCGGGAAAAGAACTTATTGAACAAGGTGCGGACGTATTAATGCTTGATTGCCTCGGTTTTCATCAATGGCATAGAGATTTGCTCCAGAAATCATTGGATGTGCCCGTTCTACTCTCTAATGTTCTGGTGGCGCGTCTCGCCTCGGAACTGCTGGTATAAGCCGTCTTTTCCTGCAATTTCGCGTGACAGGAGCGAAGTCTGGCCTCTATAGTGTTTTTCCACACATTTTCTTTTTTAAGGGCCAGTTCATGCTTCAAAGTAACGAATACTTTTCCGGTAAAGTGAAATCGATTGGTTTTACCAGCAGTAGTACTGGCCGTGCCAGTGTGGGCGTGATGGCGGAAGGCGAATACACCTTCGGTACCGCGCAACCGGAAGAGATGACGGTTATTAGCGGTGCTCTGCACGTTCTTCTGCCTGGTGAAACGGAATGGAAGACTTACTCTGCGGGTGAAGTGTTCAATGTTGCCGGACAAAGTGAATTCCATCTGCAGGTAGCCGAGCCGACGTCTTATCTGTGCCGTTATCTGTAAAAAAACGCCCGGTTTAACCGGGCGTTCTGCTTTTAGCGTCTGCTGTTTTTCGTCTTAGCGCTGGGCTTCGCCGCCCAGTCCTTCTACCAGACTGTGGATCAGCGTCGCCAGTTCACCGGTCATCAGAATAAAATCGGCATCAAAGCGCTGGGCGACATCATCGCGGTCGATATCTTCGTTCTGATCGCGTAACTCATCCCCAAATTTCAGGCGCTTAATCGAACCATCATCACACACAACAAACTGAACGCGTTGCTGCCAGTCGAGCGCCAGTTTGGTCACCACTTTGCCTGCTTCGATATGCACGGCGATCTCATCGCTGACCAGTTCTTGTTTTTTACAGCGAATGACGCCGCCATCTTCCAGGATGGCTTTCAGCTCGGCTTCATCGAGAAGCTGGAAGCCCTGCGCCACCGTACCGGAACGTACCCATTCCGTCAGCGTCAGTTCAATAGGCGTTTCCAGCGTCAGGGGGACAACCGGCAGAGAACCCAGGCTTTTACGCAGCAGCGCCAGCGTATCTTCCGCTTTTTTCGCGCTGGCGCAGTCCACCATAATGAGACCATTAACGGTATCAATCCACATCATAGTCTGGCTAAAACGGCTGAAAGCACGCGGCAGCAACGAGTGCAGAACTTCGTCTTTCAGGGAATCTTTTTCGGTTTTTTTCAGCTTGCGGCCCTGGTCGGCCTCAAGACGGGAAATTTTGGCTTCCAGCGCCTGTTTAATCACCGGAGCAGGCAGAATTTTCTCTTCTTTGCGCGCGCAGATAATAATCTGACCGTTCGCAGTGTGGGTCAGCGCGTCACTGTGTGAACCCATCGGTGGAACCCACCCGGTTTTCGCCATATCCTGACTACCGCACGGGGTAAACGATAGTGGGGCAAGCTGTTTTTCCATCTCATCCGCCCGCAGCGCTACATCGCGGCTGAGACGGTAAACCATTAAATTTTTGAACCACAGCATGATATTTTCCACGGTCTAGTCGTTAATTGCAGCGGGCATGATAACCAATTGTCGCCGCGCTTGCATGTGAATGCGTTGTCCAACTATGAGGAGCATTATGTGCGTATTGGTATCGATTTAGGCGGAACAAAGACGGAAATCATTGCGCTCAGCGATAGCGGCGACGAGCTGTTTCGCCATCGTCAGCCGACGCCGCGTGATTACCATCAAACCCTTGATCTGCTGGCCTCGCTGGTGGCGTTGACTGAGAAAGAAACCGGGCAAACCGGCACCGTCGGTATGGGGATCCCCGGCTCTATTTCCCCTTATACGGGCGTGGTAAAAAATGCCAACTCAACCTGGCTCAACGGCAAGCCGTTCGATAAAGATTTAAGCCAACGTTTAAACCGGGAAGTTCGTCTGGCGAATGACGCTAACTGCCTGGCCGTTTCTGAGGCAGTGGATGGTGCAGCGGCTGGCGCGCAGACCGTGTTTGCGGTAATTATCGGTACGGGCTGCGGAGCGGGACTGGCGTTCAATGGTCGCTCGCATATCGGCGGCAACGGGACGGCGGGCGAGTGGGGGCATAATCCGCTACCGTGGATGGATGAGGATGAGCTGCGCTATCGTGAAGAAGTGCCATGTTACTGCGGCAAACAAGGGTGCATCGAAACCTTTATCTCCGGCACCGGCTTTGGCACCGATTATCAGCGCTTGAGTGGACATACGCTTAAAGGCAATGAAATCATTCGCCTGGTGGAAGAGCAGGATCCACTGGCCGAGCTGGCGTTAAGCCGCTACGAGCTACGTCTGGCGAAGTCGCTGGCCCATGTGGTGAACATTCTCGACCCGGATGTGATTGTACTCGGCGGCGGGATGAGCAATGTGGAACGGTTGTATAAAACCGTACCGAATCTGGTGAAAAACTGGGTTTTCGGCGGCGAGTGTGAAACCCCGATCCGCAAAGCGCTGCACGGGGATTCCAGCGGCGTACGCGGCGCGGCATGGCTGTGGCCGCAGGTGTAATCCCCGCGATATGTGACACGTTGTCGAAGGCGTTTGCGCCGCATCCGGGAACGACCCCTGGTGGCGCTGCGCTTACCGGGGCTACGATATGTGGCTCATTGTTGAAAGGTAGCCCGGATAAGGCGTTTGCGCCGCATCCGGGAACGACCCCCGGTGGCGCTGCGCTTACCGGGGCTACGATATGTGGCCCATTGTTGAAAGGTAGCCCGGATAAGGCGTTTGCGCCGCATCCGGGAACGACCCCCGGTGGTGCTGCGCTTACCGGGGCTACGATATGTGGCACGTTGTTGATCGGTAGCCCGGATAAGGCGTTTGCGCCGCATCCGGGAACGACCCCGGTGGCGCTGCGCTTACCGGGGCTACGATATGTGGCCCATTGTTGAAAGGTAGCCCGGATAAGGCGTTTGCGCCGCATCCGGGAACGACCCCGGTGGCGCTGTGCTTACCGGGGCTACGATATGTGGCACGTTGTTGATCGGTAGCCCGGATAAGGCGTTTGCGCCGCATCCGGGGTATTTACCGATTAGGTGTGCGGCACCGAAAACACGCTATCCAGCTTGCTGTAACCCAGGCCGTTAATTTTCCTGACTTTAATCTGCACCGGAATACGCTCCTTCATCGCTTCCACATGGCTGATGACGCCAATGGTTTTGCCGCTGGCATTCAGCGCATCGAGGGCATCGAGCGCGGTATCCAGTGTTTCGCTGTCCAGGGTGCCGAACCCTTCATCCAGGAAGAGTGAGTCGATACGGGTCTTATGGCTCACCAAATCCGACAGCGCCAGCGCCAGCGCCAGGCTCACCAGGAAGCTCTCACCGCCGGAAAGCGTGCGAGTATCACGTATCGCATCGGCCTGCCAGGTATCGACGACTTCCAGCTCTAGCGCCTCGCTGACTTTGCGTTTGAGCAGATAGCGCCCGTGCAGGCGGTTCAACTGATTGTTGGCCAGCCATACCAGATTATCGAGCGTTAACCCCTGGGCGAACTTACGGAATTTATCCCCTTCTTTCGAGCCAATCAGCGCATTGAGATGCCCCCAGTCGTCGCAGCGCAGCGCCGCACTTTCAATGTCCAGCATCAGCGCCTGCAGGCGCTGGCGGTTGTCCGCATCTTGTTTAAGTTGCTGACGGCATTCCCCCTGGCGGGTGGTATTTTCACGTAGCTGGCGCGCCAGCAATGCCAGCGCTTCACGGGATTTTTCAGTATCAGTATCGTCACTCAGAGGGGCGGGAAGCTGTGCGTTGTGTGCTGCGAGAGCCTGTTCAGCGCTGGCGACCAGTACCTTTGCCTGTTGCTCATCGCTATCGAGACGCTGGCGAAGCTGTTCCAGGCGCGTGCGCTCGTCGTCGCTCAACAGCGCATCGAGAAAATCCTGCTGATCGGCAAACTCACTGTTTGCCAGCGCATCGACAAACTGTTTTTCCAGCTCTGCCAGACGCTCCGTCTCATGCCTCAGTTGCTGCTGCAGCGTTTGCCACTGGCTGTGCAGTGACACGCAATCGTTATGTACCTGCCGCCAGTTGTCTAAGGCAACGGTTTTTATCTCTGCCGGGATAGCGTCTTCCGGCAGGGTATCGAGAAGCGGTGTCAGCAGCGCAATCTGCTCGTGCAATGTGCTAAATGCACTCTGTTTTTCCTGCCAAAGTTCGGCTTCTGCTGTGCGCGCTGCCAGCCATTGTGCCTCTTCACCTTCTGGCGGCAGCGTTAGCCCCAGCGGCTCCAGCATGGCAGCCAGACTTGCCCGGCGCGCCTCTGCCGCCAGCTGGTATTGCTGAACCTGCTGGCGTAACTCATTGATCTGGCTTTGTAATGTCAAGCGCTGACTCAGCTGATAAAGCTGATGTTCGTAGGCATCCTGCGCGCCCAACCAACTGGAGATGTCATGGTGCGGCCGCAGGGTGATGTTCAACGCCAGGCACAGTTCCTGCCACTCGTTTGTGAGCGTTTGCTCCTGTTCCCGAAGTGATTTCGCTTCGCGGTCATCTTTTTCAATACGCTCGCTTATCCCTTTCAGACGTTCGCCGAGCGCCACGCCATCTTCTTTTATCTGGCGTACTTCGAGATCCAGGGCATCGCGGCGGGCATGGTTCACGCCAGGGACAATGGCCTGATACTCAGCAATCGCAGGGTGCGTCGTCGAACCACAAAGCGGGCAGGCATGACCCGGTTGCAGGCGGGCACGTTCGGATTCCAGACTATGGATGCGGTCTTCCAGCTCGCAAAGGGTGCGGATATCCGTCAGCAACTGGTTTTTTTCTTTATATTGCTCACGCTTAAGCGCCAGTTCGGCCGTCAGTTTTTCCTGCTCCGCTTTGAGTTCGCTCAGGCTTTGCTGACGCTGGGCGAGATGTTTTTGTAGCGGGGCAAAACGTGCATGTAGGGCGGTTAGTCGCTGACGTAACGGGCGATTCTGCGCACAGAGCGTCATCGCTGCAGTAACCTCGTCGGTGGTCATCTCCAGCGAAACAGTCATCAGGTTACGTAATTTGTGTTCATTTTGTTGAATGCGTTCCTGCAGCGCATGCCACGGCTTTTTGTCATCTTCCTGCTGGCTTAGCATCGCCCGCCAGCCGGTTAACTCGGTCTGCCAGCGCTGGAAGCGTTTGTTGTCTTCAAGCCACTGTGAGAGCGTTTTTTGCGACGCCATCAATTCCTGATGCTGGCGTGCGGCGCTGGCGCGAATCTGTGCCCGTAACGCCAGGCTCGCCTGTAAGCGAGTATTCACTTCTTCATTCTGGCGAAGACGGCTGTCCTGTGCTTTGCGTTGCTCCTGCAACCGTTCCCAGACAGGCCGCAGTAGCAGGGCGGGTTGCACCCGTGCAAGCCGCGCCAGTTGTGGTTCGGCGTCGGTACGTGCCTGCTGTGCCCGCTGCCAGGTTTTTTGTGCCTGGTCGCAGGTGGTTTGCAGTTCACCGCTGCGAATCAGCCAGTTCAGTTGCTCCTGCACCCTGCGCTGCCCGTCTGACAGGCGCTGTTCTTCGTCAGTGAGCGCCTGCACACTTGCATTCAGGGATTCCCGCTGCGCATCGGTAAGTAGCACGACGCCTTCGGCCTGCGCCTGCAGTTTCTCCAGCTCGACTTTGGCAACTTTATGTTTTTCAAACACATCGGCGGAAATCTGCCCATAGATTTCGGTGCCGGTCAGCTCTTCGAGCAGTTCTGCGCGTTCTTTCGGTTTGGCATTGAGGAACGCAGCGAATTGCCCCTGGGAGAGCAACATGGAACGGGTGAAACGGCCATAATCGAGCCCGGTTAAGGCAGCGGTGAGTTCCAGTTTATCTTTCACTTTGTCGGCGAGGATCTTGCCGTCCGCACAGCGGGCCAGCTCGACACGAGGGACCTGTAAATTGCCGTCCGGCTGATTACGCGCACGGCTCTGGCTCCAGAATGCGCGATAAGCGACCTCTTTAACTTCAAATTCGACTTCTGCCAGGCAATCGGCGGTGTCGCGGGTCATCAGATCATTCTGCGACTGCGAAACGGTATTCAGGCGTGGTGTCTCGTGGTAGAGCGCCAGACAGATGGCATCCAGCAGGGTCGTTTTGCCGGCGCCGGTGGGACCGGTGATGGCGAACAGGCCGTTACTGGCAAAAGGTTCAGCGGTGAAATCAATCTTCCACTCGCCTTTTAATGAGTTAAGGTTTTTCAGGCGTAGGCTGAGGATTTTCATGCGTCATGCTCCTGATTGAGCGAGTGGAGCGTTTCGGAAAAGAGCGACTGCAGGCGGGCAGTCTGGACGTCATCAAGCTCCTCCTGTGCCAGGCGACGCGCGAAAACCTCTTCCACTTTTAACTCGCTCAGGGTTTCGCGACGCTCCCCCGCGAGGATGCGCTCCCGCTGTTCGCGACTGCGGCGAACCAATAACACCTCGACCGGCAGATCGGCGGTGAGTGCCTGAATTTTTCGCTGCATGTCACTCAGATAATCCTCGGTCGCGATCTCAATATCCAGCCAGACGGGGGCATCCGTTGGACCGCCTCGCCACTGCTCAAGCTGCTGACGAATCGACGCAAGATCGCCCTTTATAACCGCCAGTTGCTGCGTAACAGGGACTTCCAGCGCTGTCACATCCGCCAGTTTCCCTGCTGAAAATGTCACCAGATTGACATATTTGCTGTTACCGGTTTCGTCGAAGCTCAGTGCGATCGGTGAGCCGCAGTAGCGGATATGCTCTTGTCCGCCAGGCTTTTGCGGACGGTGAATATGCCCAAGCGCGATGTAATCCGCAGGCGGAAAGTTTTGCGCAGGGAAGGCATCAAGCGTACCGATATAGATGTCACGTACGGCATCACTCTTACTGGCGCCGACGGTGGTCAGATGCCCGCTGGCGATGATTGGCAGCACGCTGTCACCGCGTAATTCGCAGGCGGCCTTATACTGTTGCTGATAGTAATGGGTGATGGCTTCGAGCAAATGTTGCTGTTTTTCTTGCCCGGAGCGTCCCGCCTGGCTGGTCACGATGTCGCGCGGACGTAAAAAAGGCACCGGGCAGAAAATCGCGCCGGGCGAGCCATCACGCAACGGTAAATAAAAAGGCGCGTGGCCTGCGCTGGCGACAACGGTGGTCTTTAGCCAGGCGAGGATATCTTTCGATTCATTCAGCGTGGCGACGGAATCATGGTTCCCCGCCAGCACCACCAGATGACACCCCGTTTGCTGTAATTTCACTACAAAGCGGTTATACAGCTCGCGCGCATAGCTGGGCGGGGAGCCGGTATCAAAGATGTCGCCAGCAACAATAATGGCATCGACCTGGTGTTCTTCTGCGGTTTCCAGTAGCCAGGTGAGAAAGGCGTCGTGTTCAGCGGCGCGGCTTTTACTGTAGAAGTTCTGACCCAGGTGCCAGTCCGAAGTATGGAGAATGCGCATAGCGGTTCCGTGGCAAAAAAGCGTAAACGCGATTATAACATTCAGGGGCACACGAGCCGCCAGTGAAACAATTCCCCACTGTCATAAAACAAAGGCTTGAGTCACCTGTTGGTCATTTGTTTCATAAATCTGTCACAAAAGTGACGCATAATGGCGCCGCACTTAGCTGATGACTCAAATTAAACAGGGCAAATTATGGCAAGACGCATTCTGGTCGTAGAAGACGAAGCGCCAATCCGTGAGATGGTGTGCTTCGTGCTCGAACAAAACGGCTTTCAACCTGTCGAAGCGGAAGATTATGACAGCGCGGTGAACCAACTTAATGAACCCTGGCCTGACCTGATTTTGCTCGACTGGATGCTGCCAGGTGGCTCAGGTATTCAGTTCATTAAACATCTCAAGCGTGAAGCGATGACCCGGGATATCCCGGTGATGATGTTGACCGCTCGTGGCGAAGAAGAAGATCGCGTGCGCGGGCTTGAGACAGGCGCGGACGATTATATTACGAAGCCGTTTTCGCCCAAGGAGCTGGTGGCACGCATTAAAGCCGTCATGCGCCGTATCTCCCCGATGGCGGTAGAAGAAGTCATTGAAATGCAGGGCCTGAGCCTTGACCCAAGCTCTCACCGTGTGATGACCGGGGAAAATCCTCTGGACATGGGGCCGACTGAGTTTAAGCTATTGCATTTCTTTATGACCCATCCTGAGCGTGTGTACAGCCGCGAACAGCTGCTGAATCATGTCTGGGGAACGAATGTGTATGTTGAAGACCGCACGGTGGATGTTCATATTCGCCGTCTGCGTAAAGCGCTGGAACACAGCGGCCACGATCGTATGGTTCAAACCGTTCGCGGCACGGGTTATCGTTTCTCGACCCGTTTCTAAAATCTGAAAGGAGTGTGACGCGTGCTGGAACGGCTGTCATGGAAAAGGCTGGTACTCGAACTCATCCTTTGTTGTCTACCTGCTGCGCTGCTCGGCGCTTTTTTTGGTTATCTGCCCTGGTTTTTACTGGCGGCAGTCACCGGGTTACTGGCCTGGCATTTCTGGAATTTAATGCGTCTTTCCTGGTGGTTGTGGGTCGATAAAAGTATGACTCCACCCCCGGGGACGGGAAGCTGGGAACCGCTACTTTATGGTCTGCATCAGATGCAGATGCGTAACAAAAAACGTCGTCGCGAGCTGGGCAATCTGATCAAACGTTTTCGTAGCGGCGCGGAGTCGTTACCTGATGCGTTAGTGATGACCACCGAAGAGGGCGCTATTTTCTGGTGTAATGGCCTGGCGCAGCAATTATTGAATCTACGCTGGCCGGACGATAACGGACAAAACATTCTCAACCTGCTGCGTTATCCGGAATTTACCCGCTACCTTAAAACGAAAGATTTCGCCCGCCCGCTTAATCTGGTGCTTAACAGTGGTCGCCACCTGGAGATCCGCGTAATGCCCTACAGCGAGCAGCAGTTATTGATGGTGGCGCGTGATGTGACGCAAATGCATCAGCTTGAAGGGGCGCGGCGTAACTTTTTTGCTAACGTCAGCCACGAGCTACGCACACCGCTGACGGTATTGCAGGGCTACCTGGAAATGATGCAGGAGCAGACGCTGGAAGGGCCACCGCGTGATAAGGCGCTGCACACCATGCGTGAGCAGACATCGCGAATGGAAGGCCTGGTCAAACAGTTACTGACACTCTCCAAAATAGAAGCGGCGCCGACCTTACCGCCGAATGAGATTATTGATGTGCCGATGATGTTGCGTGTCGTCGAGCGCGAGGCGCAGACGTTAAGCCAAAAGAAGCATGAGCTTGAATTCATCGTCGACAATGGCTTGAAAGTGCTGGGTAATGAGGATCAGCTACGCAGCGCGATTTCGAATCTGGTCTATAACGCCGTCAACCATACGCCAGCGGGTACACACATTACCGTGCGCTGGCAGCGTGCGGCCTCTGGCGCGCAGTTTATCGTTGACGATAATGGGCCGGGCATTGGACCTGAACATATTCCTCGCCTGACAGAGCGCTTTTACCGGGTTGATAAAGCGCGTTCGCGGCAAACCGGCGGCAGTGGTCTGGGGTTGGCTATCGTAAAACACGCGCTTAACCATCACGAAAGTAAGCTTGAGATCGACAGTACGCCGGGCAAAGGCACCCGTTTCAGCTTTACCTTACCTGCACGTCTCGTCGCGAAGAACGCAAGCTGACACCTCAGGTGTCAGCTTTTCTTTCCACTTCTGTCATTGACCCGCTTTTCTCTCTTCGTTTTCCCCGAATCTTCAAACAAATTATGTCTCTGGCTATTTTTTGTTCGCATGATTAGCCATCCGTTTTTCTTATATACAGTATCTTCATCTGGCATTTATTGTAGAGTTGGTATAACCATCTGGTTTTGCGATCCCTTATTGCCTTTAAACGTTATAAGCGTTTAAATTGCGCCCCGTATGTCGTCAGACCGACTGTATTTGCGTGGTAAATCGAAAAACTATTCTCCGTCACGCAATGTGGGAAGTGTTTCCCGCTACGTTTTAAGGTTATTTCCGCCCTAATGTTCCGCTGAAATAAGGCGAAAATTTCAACATTTACAACATCACATCCACAGGCAGTAAACGTTTATGACCCATCATTTAAAACCACGAGACATTGTTGCTCTGGGCTTTATGACTTTCGCGTTGTTCGTCGGCGCCGGAAATATCATTTTCCCCCCGATGGTTGGTTTGCAGGCGGGCGAGCACGTCTGGACCGCCTCAATTGGCTTTCTGATTACCGCTGTGGGGCTGCCGGTTCTGACCGTCGTCGCGCTGGCGAAAGTGGGCGGTGGGGTTGATAGCCTCAGTACTCCGATTGGTAAAGTCGCGGGTGTACTGCTGGCCACCGTTTGCTATCTGGCGGTGGGGCCGCTATTTGCCACGCCGCGTACCGCGACGGTATCGTTTGAGGTGGGGATTGCGCCGCTGACCGGTGAAGGCTCACTGCCATTGCTGATTTATAGCATTATCTACTTTGCGCTGGTTATTCTGGTGTCGCTCTACCCTGGCAAGTTGCTGGATACCGTCGGGAATTTTCTCGCGCCGCTGAAAATTATCGCGCTGATCATTCTTTCCGTTGCTGCCATCATCTGGCCAGCCGGTCCGATTAGCCATGCCATGGATGCTTATCAGCATGCAGCATTCTCGAACGGTTTTGTGAATGGCTATCTCACCATGGACACGCTGGGCGCGATGGTGTTTGGTATCGTTATCGTTAATGCGGCGCGTTCACGCGGCGTAACGGAAGCCCGCTTACTGACCCGCTATACCGTCTGGGCTGGCCTGATGGCCGGCGTTGGCCTGACGCTGTTGTATCTGGCGCTGTTCCGTCTGGGTTCCGATAGCTCGACGCTGGTGGATCAGTCAGCCAATGGCGCGGCGATTTTGCATGCCTATGTTGCCCATACCTTTGGTGGTGCAGGCAGCCTCCTGCTGGCTGCGCTGATTTTTATCGCCTGCCTGGTAACGGCAGTGGGCCTGACCTGCGCCTGTGCAGAGTTCTTCTCGCAGTATCTGCCGCTCTCTTATCGCGCGCTGGTGTTTATCCTGGGCATCTTCTCCATGGCGGTGTCGAATCTGGGGCTGAGCCATCTGATTCAAATTTCTATTCCAGTGCTGACAATGATTTATCCGCCGTGTATCGCACTTGTGGTGTTAAGCTTCACGCGCTCCTGGTGGCACAATTCGACCCGCGTGATTGCGCCAGCGATGTTTATCAGTTTGGCCTTTGGCGTGCTGGACGGTATCAAAGCGTCTGCGTTTAGCGATATGCTCCCGGCCTGGACTCAGCGTCTGCCGCTGGCGGAGCAGGGGCTGGCCTGGTTGATGCCGACAGTGGTGATGGTGGTTCTGGCAGTGTGCTGGGATCGTGCCGCCGGGCGTCAGGTGACATCCAGCGCCCATTGATTGCATAATAAGGTTTACTAACCACGGGACGTTAAATCCCGTGGTTTTTTGTTTTTTTTACATCCTGGAACAGGAAACCATGGAAAGTACGAACAAGCTAAAGCGAGGTCTTAGTACCCGGCACATTCGCTTTATGGCCCTGGGGTCGGCGATTGGCACCGGGTTGTTTTACGGTTCCGCCGATGCCATCAAAATGGCCGGGCCAAGCGTATTGCTGGCCTATATCATCGGTGGGGTGGCGGCGTATATCATCATGCGCGCGCTGGGCGAGATGTCAGTGCACAACCCGTCCGCCAGTTCATTTTCCCGTTACGCGCAGGAAAACCTCGGGCCATTGGCCGGTTATATCACCGGCTGGACCTATTGTTTCGAAATCCTGATTGTGGCGATTGCCGATGTGACGGCCTTTGGCATTTATATGGGCGTCTGGTTTCCCGCCGTACCGCACTGGATCTGGGTGCTCAGCGTGGTGCTGATCATCTGTGCCATCAATCTGATGAGCGTGAAGGTCTTTGGCGAACTGGAATTCTGGTTCTCCTTCTTCAAAGTCGCCACCATCATCATCATGATTGTCGCGGGTTTTGGCATTATCATCTGGGGGATTGGCAACGGCGGTCAGCCTACGGGTATCAGTAACCTGTGGAGCAACGGCGGTTTCTTTAGTAACGGTTGGCTGGGAATGGTGATGTCGCTGCAAATGGTGATGTTCGCCTATGGCGGTATTGAAATCATCGGCATCACCGCCGGGGAAGCGAAAGACCCGGAGAAGTCCATTCCACGCGCAATCAACTCGGTGCCGATGCGCATTCTGGTGTTCTACGTAGGGACGCTGTTTGTCATTATGTCTATCTACCCGTGGAACCAGGTGGGGACCGACGGCAGCCCGTTCGTGCTGACTTTCCAGCATATGGGGATTACCTTCGCGGCCAGTATTCTTAACTTTGTCGTCCTGACGGCCTCACTGTCGGCGATTAACTCCGATGTGTTTGGCGTGGGGCGTATGTTGCACGGTATGGCGGAGCAGGGCAGTGCACCCAAAGTGTTTGCCAAAACGTCCCGTCGCGGCATTCCGTGGGTCACCGTCATGGTGATGACGATCGCGCTGCTGTTTGCGGTTTACCTCAATTACATCATGCCGGAAAACGTCTTCCTGGTGATTGCCTCGCTGGCGACGTTCGCCACCGTATGGGTGTGGATCATGATCCTGCTGTCGCAAATCGCTTTCCGCCGCCGTTTGTCGCCGCAGGAAGTGAATGCCCTGAAATTCAAAGTGCCGGGCGGTGTCGCCACTACCGTGGTCGGCCTGGTTTTCCTGGTCTTTATTATTGCGCTGATTGGCTGGCACCCGGACACGCGTATTTCGCTGTATGTGGGCTTTGCATGGATTGTACTGCTGCTCATTGGCTGGATGTTTAAGCGCCAGAAGGCGTAGATCCGGTTACGCCCGCTAGCGTCTTGCTGGCGGGCAACGACTTCCCCCTTTTCTGTACCTTTCACCGCCCCGTTCCCGGTCCGCGTCCCGACACGCTATTTATCATCCTCACGACAGCGCTGGTCGCCACCTGTTGCACGCTGACATTTCATCTGCGCCCCGGCTCTCAACCCCCTAAAAAAGCAGAAAAGATGAGCTGATAAGACTAGATTTGTGCAAGAGTGAGGTCATTTTTGACATAGGGGAAAGTCGATGTTGCAAGCCTGGCATCTGCCTGTCGCGCCGTTTGTAAAACAGAACAAAGATCAACTGGTCATTACACTCTGGCTAACCGGAAGTAAGCCCCCATCTCGTGTCACGTTACGGACCGAGATAGACAATGAAGAGACGGCGATACCGATGCGGCAGGTCCGCCTGGCGCCAAAACCTGGGGTGACGGCGTGGCGTGCGGCCGTCTCGCTGGAAAGCGGGCAGCCGCGGCGACGTTATAGCTTTAAGCTGCTGTGGGATGACCGCCAGCTGTGGTTTACGCCGCAAGGGTTTAGTCAGTTTCCCCCTGCACGGCTGGAGCAATTCGCCGTCGATTACCCTGACAATGGACCGCAGTGGGTGGCGGAACAGGTGTTCTATCAGATCTTCCCCGATCGTTTTGCCCGCAGCGAACAACATGCCGATCAGCAGGACAACGTTTACTATCACCACGCCGCAGGCCAGGAGATCGTGCTGCGCGACTGGGATGAACCCTTAAGCGCAGAAGCCGGCGGTTCGACTTTTTACGGCGGTACGCTGGACGGTATCAGCGAAAAGCTGCCTTATCTGCGTGAACTGGGCGTGACTGCACTCTATCTTAACCCGGTCTTTGTCGCCCCCAGCGTGCATAAATACGATACGGAAGATTATCGTCACGTTGACGCGCGTTTTGGCGGCGATCAGGCGCTGTTTCGTCTACGTCGTAATACCCACCACATGGGGATGCGTCTGGTGCTGGACGGGGTTTTTAATCACAGCGGTGATTCACATGCCTGGTTTGACCGGCACAACCGCGGCACCACAGGTGCCTGCCATAACCCCGCTTCCGAATGGCGCGAATGGTACAGTTTTGATGAGAATGGCCGCGCACGCGACTGGCTGGGCTACCCAAGCCTGCCAAAGCTGGACTACCAGGCACATACGCTGGTGGAAGAGATGTACGAAGGTGAAGACAGTGTGGTTCGTCACTGGCTGAAAGCGCCCTGGAATATGGATGGCTGGCGGCTGGATGTGGTGCATATGTTGGGTGAAGGGGGCGGTGCGCGCAATAACCTGCAACATGTCGCCGGGATAACCAAAGCCGCCAAAGAGACGCTGCCTGAGGCCTATATCGTCGGTGAGCATTTCGGCGATGCGCGCCAGTGGTTACAGGCGGACGTGGAAGACGCGGCCATGAACTACCGTGGTTTTACCTTCCCGGTATGGGCATTTCTGGCGAATACCGATATTTCAATGGATCCGCAGCGGATTGATGCGCAAACCTGCATGGCGTGGATGGATAATTACCGCGCCGGGCTTTCGCATCAACAGCAGTTGCGCATGTTCAACCAACTGGATAGCCACGACACGCCGCGTTTTAAAACGGTGTTGGGGAAAGATGTGGTCAGGTTGCCGCTGGCGGTGATTTGGCTGTTTACCTGGCCCGGCGTGCCCTGCATTTATTATGGTGACGAAGTTGGGCTGGACGGCGCCAACGATCCCTTCTGTCGCAAACCTTTCCCATGGGACAAAGCAAAACAGGACACGGAACTGCTGGCGCTCTATCAGCGGATGTCCCGTTTGCGCAAACGTAGCCGGGCGCTCTGTTATGGTGGATGCCACGTTATCTACGCCGAAGAGAATGTGGTGATCTTCTTGCGTCTGTATCAGCAAGAACGGGTGCTGGTGGCCGTTAACCGTGGTGAACCCTGCGAAGTTGTCCTGCCGGCGTCGCCGCTACTGGATGTTAAAGTCTGGCATAGCAAAGAGGGCAAGGGCACATTACAGGACGGGGTGCTATCGTTACCGGCAATCTCTGCATCAGTGTGGCAGGGGAACTAATTTTACCTTTATTAAAACGGGCGTAAGTAATTACGTCCGTGTTTTAATAGATTATATTTTATTTGTGGTTTACGGTTTTTCTTATTAATTTGGTAGTATTTGATTTATAAATATATTTTGTTTGTTTTTGCCAGGATATTCACAGAGTGAATTTTTCGTCCTTAATTATATCTATTTTACATGTTTAAGTAAGTTGATTTTTATTCATGTCTTCAGTATTTTTACTGTCTGGATTTGCTGTTCATTATTTTATTATGTGGTTGAGAATAATATCATAAGGATGTGAATGTTGTTTAAGCTTATTTTGTTGTCACTATTGTTAGCTGCAAATGTCGCACTGGCGAATACAGTTTCGTGCACACCAAATAGTGGGCTGGCCGAACGGTCAATTACTGTACCTCTGGGGGTAATTAAGACCACGCCATCTGAAGGTTCTTACAATCAGCCATTATATACTTTTAGCGCCTATTTTATGGGCAATATCAAGCTTGATTGTAATTCATCAGATGGCTTCGCAACGCCAGCATCAAGAACTGCATTTATTACCTCCAGCAGTGGCGGTCTTCCCGCATTGGAAATGAGTGCTTTATACCCTCAATATATTTATTCTACATCGGCAGCAGGAATCGGTGTCTCATTTTCCTATCATGCAGGAAATACTGGACTGTCAACTAAAAATAACCCTGCAATATTGAATGCCTCTTTTGACAGTAATGGTGATTATTCATGGGCAGATAGGCTTGATATTACTGTTTGGAAATTAGGTTCATTCCCTGTTAATGCGCGTTCTGATAATAGCTACATGATCAATGATACTTTTCAGTTTGTTCATGCTATGACTCTTTTAAATTCAAATAGTACCTTTTCTACGGTTCCTTTTCCCGAAGTTGGTATTTTCAATAGTTGGGTAATCAACAGGGTAAATATTACTTTTAGTGGTGCGATGGAAATAGTACGAGGAACGTGTAATATCCAGAATAAGACGGTGTGGATGGGGCACCACTCGCTTAATGCTGTGAGTCAATCATCTCCCTGGAAAGATGCGAGTTTCACTGTTAACTGCAATACAGCATGGGGGTTGGATCAGATAGATAACTACTCAGACTCTCACACCTATATAAATACAGTATCGAGGGTAAATAATTGGGGGTATATAGTCACTGTTCTGCCAAGGACAAATGTTATTGATAATACCAATGGCATCATTGCACTAAAGAGTGGTGGGGCTCAAGGTTATGGCCTTCAGTTGGCCTGGGGGAAACCTGCTTCTCAAACATCCGCTGGTCAACCTGCGAATCCAGTGTTATTCAACAGCCAAATTTTTGGGGCTTTTATACCCGACATCGGATTCCCTGAATTTGAACACGGTGCCACGCCTCAGCAAGAATTTAATATGTCCGCCCGCTATGTCCGCTTGCCTGGCGAGGCTGTGCAGCCAGGTGATGCGAACGCAAGTGTGGAAGTGGTAGTAACATATCTTTGAAGTGGAAAACGTAAAAATGCACTAGCAATGCATCAAGGAGTCCTTCCTTTACACCATCACTTTCATTCTTTATCTTCACATTCATCGTTTTTGACCCCGCTTCGGTAAATTTTTGTGCCAAAGTATATGCACGCTCCGGAATGAAGGTGAAATCATGGATGGACTGGTACTGATAGCCTGTACTGTGTTGTTTATATTGCTGGTGGTTATCCCGGTAATGTCGATTCTGGCTTACCGGCGTAGTAATGCGGCCAGAGAGGAGTTGTCGCGCCTGCGCCAGCGTGTGGACTTGCTTGAACAGCAGCTTAGCGGGCGAGTGGTGAGTGAGGCGCCGATCGCGCAAGAGGCTGCTTTACCTGTTGATTCGCCTGAGGAGGTTATCTCACCTGAGGCTGCTGTACCTCAGCCGGAACCCGAGCCAGTAGCGCCCGAACCCGTTCCGGCGGTGCCTGAACCCGTTCCGGTGAATGTCTGGGCACGAGGAACGCCGGCGGTTGCCATTTCGGCCAGAGGGGCCGTTCCCATACCGGAACGCGATGATCCCGCACCCATTGGCCAGGCTGGCGGGATGGTTACCTCGCTGGTGCGCTGGTTTATGCAGGGGAACCCGCTGGCAAAGCTGGGTATTATTCTGCTGTTCCTCGGGCTGGCCTTTCTCTTTCGTTATAGCGTCGAACGCTCGCTTTTCCCGCTGGAGCTGCGTCTGGTCGTTGCCGCGCTGGGCGCGATGGCACTTTTATTCCTCGGCTGGCGTTTACGCCACAAACAGCCTGTCTTTGCCTTAATTTTACAAGGTGGCGCAACAGGCGCGCTCTATTTAACGGTCTTTGGCGCGTTTCGACTGTGGCAGATGCTCCCCATGTCGCTTTCGTTTGCGCTGTTATTGCTGATTTGTGCGGCCAGCGTCGGGCTGGCGGTGCTACAGCGCGCGTTAAGCCTGGCCATGCTGGCGAGCCTTGGTGGTTATGCCGCGCCGCTGTTGTTATCCTCGGGCGGCGGCAGTCATGTCACGTTATTCTCTTTCTACTTATTACTGTCTGTCGGCATCCTGGCAATCAGCGTCTGGCAGCACTGGCGTGAACTCAACCTGCTGGGGATGTTCTTCACCTTCGGCGTGGGTGGCCTGTGGGGCATCGCCGACTACCGACCTCAGTACTATCTGAGCTGCCAGCTCTTCCTGATTGCTAATCTGGTGATTTTTGGCGTATTAAGCGTGGCGTTGTCGCTGCGGGCGCAAAAGAAAGGCCGACGAATTATTGATGGCGTGCTGCTCTTTGCTCCGCCGCTGGTCGGGTTTGGCATGCAATATGCCATCACACAGCACCTGACATATGGCCCGGCACTCAGTGCGCTGGGCTACGGCGCGTTTTATATGTTATTGGCCTGGGGGGCCTTAAAACGCTTCCCTGGCGCGGGTAAACCGCTGGTTCTGGCGGCGCTGGCGCTTGGCGGCGCGTTCACCACGCTGGCTATACCGCTGGCGCTTTCGACCCGCTGGACGGCGATGGCCTGGGCGCTGGAAGGGTTGGGTGTGCTGTGGCTTGGCGTGATGCAAGGGCAGCGTCGCATGAGCTATAGCGGTACTGGCTTGCTGGTACTGGCGCTCGGCAGTGCACTGTGGGCGATGACCGACGGTACAACGGCGCTCTCGGTGATGGTGATTTTTGCGGTATTGAGCGCGACCTGGCTGGTTGCCGCCAGACTGTGGCGTCGCCTGCCTGCGCCGGGAAGTCTGGTACTGCTGGCGGGCGGCATCGCCTTCTGGCTGGTGGCGCTCTGGGGGGCGTCTGACGGGTTGCTCAATAAAGGCATTCCGGCGGGGGTACTGGGTCTGCTGGCGCTCTCTGTCTGGGGCTGGCGCTATATGGCGCGGCGGCTTCACTGGCGGGCATTACACTATGCTGTATGGCTGCTCTGGCCCGTGATGCTGGCGGTTTTACTCTGGCAACTGACTATCGAGCGGCAATTGCTGGGGGCGGGCTGGCAAAACCTCGCCTGGTGCGTGGCGCTGCCTTCGGCGTATTTGTTGTTACATCGGGAGCGCAGAGTCCCGGCCCGGTTGTCGCAGGGGCTGCATATTTCGCTGCTGTGGATGATTTTACTGGCGGCGGGAACCGAGCTTTTCTGGTTTGTTGACGCGCTCCCCTGGGGAATGGATGCCTGGCGTATCGGCCTGCCAATGGCGGCTGGCGGCATAGTTATCCTGCTGCTTCATGGCGGCATTCGTCGCGGCATCTGGCCGCTACGCGTCTGGCCTGCGCTCTATGGTCAATGGGGACCACTGCCGCTTATCCCGCTGTTAATTGCTCTGCTGGTGGCAGGTAATATGCACGACGGGCGCGTTATTCACTCCCTTTATTTGCCGTTGGTTAACCCGCTGGAAGAGGGGGCAGCCTTCGCGCTGCTCGGCGTGTGGTTCTGGTGTCGTTATGTGCGACCGCGCCTGCCTGTGACCGTGACGCCGTTGGTTTCGCCAGCGCTGCTGGCGCTGGCCTTCTGGTGGATTAACGGGCTATTGCTGCGCCTGCTGGCGCATTATGGTGGTGTGGACTGGGATAGCGAAAGCTTGTGGAACTCCCGTCTGATACAGACCAGTTTTGCGCTGTTCTGGATGCTGGCGGCGCTGGTCATCATGCTGCTGGCTACCCGGCGTGGGTCGCGGCGCCAGTGGCTCGGCGGCGCGGCGCTGCTGGGGATTGTCATCGTGAAATTAATGCTGGTAGACAGCGCGGGCGGCGGCGGGCTGGCGCGGGCTATCGCCTTTATTGGCGTGGCGGTGCTGGTGTTAATCATAGGGTATTTCTCTCCCTTACCGCCTAAAGGGGCGAAGGTGTTCAGCGAGGAAGAAAAACCATGAAATGGAAGATAGCGATTTTTACCGGCGCGTTATGGTGCGCCGCCTTACCAGGGCTTGCCCAGGAAACCGCCCCGGAGTCGCCGCAGGATTACGCCTGGGGCAGGTCGCTTACGACAACGGCCTCATCGCCCTGGTATCGGGTCGCACTACCCGACGACGTCTACCAGCAAAGCGTCTGGCCCGATCTGCGCGATGTCCGGGTATTTAACCATCAGGGTGAGCGTGTGCCCTTTACGCTCCAGGTGCAGCAGGAGGTGCAGCCCGCACCGAAGGAGCAGGCCTTACGCCTTTTCCCGCTTGCCGCTTCACCTGTTGAAAAGCAGTCAGATGCCGGAGAACGGGTCTGGCTGCGTTCCCCGGAAGGTTACGAAATCAAGCTTGAAGGGGAACGCATTAACGCGCCGGGAGAGAGCTACCTGCTGGTGCTGCCGGATAACGTGCAAAGGAAGGACGTAACACAGCTGCAGCTTGGCTGGGATAAGCCGGCAGTGAACTGGCAGGGGAAAGCGTCGCTTTACTACAGCAGTGATATGAAAGAGTGGGATTTAATGCAGGAAGATGCGCCGCTAATGGACGTTGCAAGCGGCAACGATCGTCTGACGCTGAATACCATCAATATCAGTTTGTCGATGGTTATCAACCCCCCGCGCTATTTACTGCTGGTGTTTGATAAGCCGCAGTTGCCTGTCACTCTGACCCGCGCAGTGGTGATAGAAAACCCGCAGTCGACGGAGATAACCAACGTGGCTCTGTTGGCCGCCGGGCGTGCGACTTCCCAGGATCAGGCGATTTACCATTGGGACAGCCCACAGCCTATAACCTCCATTTCCCTTAGTCTGGAAGAACGGGGGACATTGCCGGTGGAGATCGCCTGGCGCGCCTCCGCCGCCGAGGCGTGGCGGCCGCTTACTAAAACAGTGCTGTGGAATTTAGACAGCCAGATATCAGCGCCGATCCCCGTCGCGGTGGGTAACGTGCAGGAGATTCAGGTGACAACGGTTAACGCTCACCTGCCGAAAATTGTGCCGCAACTGACAGGGTTACGCCCGAGCCAGACGCTTATTTTTAATGCTCAGGGCAGTGGTCCGTACATTCTGGCGTGGGGGAATAAAGCGGCGCAAACCGCGGCAACGGATCTTGATGCGTTGATTCCTGCGGCTTTACGCCAGAAGCATGCGCCGGAAAGCCTGCCGGAAGCGTGGGTTGGTGACGAGGTAAAACTGGGCGGTGAAACGCGTCTGAAAGCCACTTCACCGATTGAGCAGCGCAGCCAGTGGCTCACAGGCCTGGTCTGGGCCGCGTTGGTGCTGGGCGTACTGGCGCTGGCATGGATGGCGCTGCGTATATGGCGCGAGGTGAAAGAGAAGGCGTGATTACAGCGTTCTGGCTTCTGCCTGCGCCATCATGCGCGGGTAGAATTGCCAGAACTTCTCTTCAAGCCGCGAGTAGTGATCATCCAGGTCCTGCCACGAGTCACGCAGGGCATCGAGTCGCGGCCGGCGGCTGGCCATGCCGTTCAGCACGCGCTGAATAAAATCCATCTCCCGGTAGCGTTCCAGCCAGCGCTCCGACCATAAATAATCATTTAAATTAACGAAACGTGGCGGGGCCTCCGGCAGGATCACACTGACTTGTGCATGCGCGTAGCCGACAAATTCGCTCAGCGGCATTGAAGGGGAGATCTGCTCCCAGTGGCGCGAGACGAAATGATCCCACATCACATCAAGTGTTATCGGTGCAACACGCCGTGTTTCAGGACGGAACCAGCCGCGCGCCTCTTTGACTTCCGGCAGGTTGTCGGTCAGTACGTCGATACGACGGTGCATATGGATGCCGGAAACTACCTCCGGCGCATAGTGTTCATCCGGATTGCCGCGAACAAAATCGGCCAGCAAATTACCGGAAAGCGAACTGTTGGCGAGGTGTGCGAGGTGCAGGTGCGCGAGAAAATTCATTTATCTACTTTATCCTTCACGTTGCTTCTTTGTTGGCTGCGCGTGCTCACCCCAGTCACAACGTTTTCTCTGCTCGTGGGGATTCTCTCGCTTGCCGCCGCGATGCACCTTGAATGATTGTGTGTCTATATTTTTCATGCGATTCAAGCTGCAATTACCCGGTGGCGCGTGCTATTCCCGTCAGGATTGCCGGGGATTTTCGCTGCTGCCGCCATTTGTAATGCGAATTATTTAGAGTATATGAACTCTCCGGAGGGGTAAAGGTTGCAGGGAGAACGCCCCGGCACTAGACTACCCGCCTCTTATTTATGTCTCGAGTTAGTGTCATGCGCGTTGCCGATTTTTCCTTTGAATTACCTGAATCCCTGATTGCCCATTATCCGCAGCCTGAGCGCAGCAGTTGCCGCTTGCTGTCGCTGGACGGGCCGACAGGCGCGCTTGCGCACGGTACGTTCACGGATTTACTCGACAAACTCAATCCTGGCGACCTGTTGGTCTTCAACAATACGCGCGTGATCCCGGCGCGCCTGTTCGGGCGCAAAGCCAGCGGCGGTAAAATTGAAGTGCTGGTTGAGCGTATGCTCGACGATAAGCGCATTCTGGCCCATATCCGCGCCTCAAAAGCACCGAAACCGGGCGCCGAACTGTTGCTCGGTGATGACGAGAGCATCCATGCCACCATGGTGGCCCGTCATGATGCGCTGTTCGAAGTGGAATTTAATGACGAACGGCCGGTACTCGATATTCTTAACGCCATTGGCCATATGCCATTGCCGCCTTATATCGACCGTCCTGACGAAGAGGCTGACCGCGAGCTTTACCAGACGGTCTATAGCCAGAAGCCGGGGGCAGTTGCGGCGCCGACCGCAGGTCTGCATTTCGATGAACCGCTGCTGGCTCGTTTGCGCGAGAAGGGTATCGAGATGGCATTTGTCACGCTGCATGTTGGGGCGGGAACCTTCCAGCCGGTACGCGTGGACAGCATCGAAGACCATATCATGCACTCTGAATACGCCGAAGTGCCGCAAGAGGTTGTCGACGCGGTGCTGGCGGCCAAAGCGCGCGGCAATCGTGTTATCGCCGTGGGAACCACCTCCGTGCGTTCGCTGGAGAGTGCGGCGCAAGCGGCGAAAGAGGCGCTGATCGAACCGTTCTTTGGCGACACGCAAATCTTTATTTTCCCGGGCTACCAGTATCAGGTTATCGATGCGCTGGTGACCAATTTCCACCTGCCGGAATCCACCCTGATTATGCTTGTTTCCGCTTTCGCCGGTTATAAGCACACCATGCGCGCCTACCAGGAAGCGGTTGCGCACAAATATCGCTTTTTTAGTTACGGTGATGCGATGTTTATCACGTACAATCCGCAGGCTATTAATGAACGTCCAGGTGAGTGATCTCCCCTGACCGTCGTAGCCCGGCTAAGCGATAGCGCCAGCCGGGGCACTATTAGCACCCTGGCGTGATGCCTGGGTGAATTTTTAACCATCAGACTGTCTCTCTGATGCAGGAGAAATGAAGTGAAATTTGAACTGGATACCACCGACGGGCGCGCACGCCGCGGCCGTCTGGTGTTTGATCGTGGCGTAGTGGAAACGCCAGCATTTATGCCCGTCGGCACCTACGGCACCGTCAAGGGGATGACGCCGGAAGAAGTGGAAGCCACTGGCGCCCAGATTATCCTCGGTAATACCTTTCACCTCTGGCTGCGTCCAGGTCAGGAAATCATGAAATTGCACGGCGACCTGCATGATTTTATGCAGTGGAAAGGGCCGATCCTGACTGATTCCGGCGGCTTCCAGGTCTTTAGTCTGGGTGACATTCGTAAGATCACTGAGAAAGGCGTGCACTTCCGTAACCCCATCAACGGCGATCCGATCTTCCTCGATCCTGAGAAATCCATGGAAATTCAGGACGATCTCGGTTCCGATATCGTGATGATTTTTGATGAGTGTACGCCGTACCCGGCCGACTGGGACTACGCCAAACGCTCCATGGAAATGTCACTACGCTGGGCAAAACGCAGCCGCGACCGTTTTGACTCACTGGAAAACCCGAATGCGCTGTTTGGCATTATTCAGGGGAGCGTTTACGAAGATTTACGCGATATCTCGGTGAAAGGTCTGGTAGAGATTGGCTTTGATGGCTACGCTGTCGGCGGTCTCGCTGTGGGCGAACCAAAAGAGGATATGCACCGTATTCTGGAACATGTTTGCCCGCAAATTCCGGCGGATAAACCACGATACCTGATGGGCGTGGGTAAACCAGAAGATTTGGTAGAAGGCGTTCGTCGTGGCATCGATATGTTTGACTGTGTTATGCCAACACGTAATGCCCGCAATGGTCATCTGTTTGTGACCAACGGCGTGGTGAAAATCCGTAACGCGAAATACAAGAGCGATACGGGTTCACTCGACCCTGAGTGTGATTGCTACACCTGTCGCAATTATTCGCTCGCTTACTTGCATCATCTCGATCGTTGCAACGAAATATTGGGCGCGCGACTCAATACCATTCATAACCTGCGTTACTACCAGCGCTTGATGGCGGGTTTACGTAAGGCTATCGAAGAGGGTAAATTAGAGAGCTTCGTGACCGATTTTTACCAACGTCAGGGGCGAGATGTTCCGCCTTTGAATGTTGCTTAATTTTAATAATGAGGGAATTTGAATGAGCTTTTTTATTTCTGATGCGGTAGCAGCAACAGGCGGCGCGGCAGGTGGCAGCCAGAGCCCGATGTCTCTGATCCTGATGTTGGCGGTGTTTGGTCTGATTTTTTACTTCATGATCCTTCGCCCACAGCAGAAACGCACTAAAGAACATAAAAATCTGATGAACTCCATCGCGAAAGGTGATGAAGTGCTGACCAACGGTGGTCTGGTTGGTCGCGTAACCAAAGTAGCGGAAACTGGCTACATTGCTATCGCGCTGAACGACACCACTGAAGTGGTTATCAAACGTGACTTCGTAGCTGCCGTTCTGCCGAAAGGCACCATGAAGGCGCTGTAATTTCTTGTTTTCCCAAAGGGAACTGCCGTGTTAAACCGTTATCCTTTGTGGAAGTACATTATGCTGGTCGTCGTCATTGCCGTCGGCCTGCTCTACGCACTTCCCAACCTGTATGGTGAGGATCCGGCTGTTCAGATCACTGGTGCGCGCGGTGTCGCCGCCAGTGAGCAAACGCTGATCCAGGTCCAGAAAACTCTACAAGAAGAAAAAATCGACGCGAAGTCTGTGGCACTGGAAAACGGCGCTATTCTCGCTCGCTTTGACAGCACTGACGTTCAGTTACGCGCCCGTGAAGCGCTGGTGGCTCAACTGGGTGACCAGTTTGTCGTGGCGCTTAACCTTGCTCCGGCCACACCGCGTTGGCTGAGCGCAGTTAACGCCGAACCCATGAAACTGGGTCTCGACCTGCGTGGCGGCGTGCACTTCCTGATGGAAGTGGACATGGACACCGCGCTTGGCAAACTCCAGGAACAGAATATCGACAGCCTGCGTAGCGATCTGCGCGATAAAGGCATTCCTTACACCACCGTGCGTAAGGAAGATAATTATGGCCTGAGCATTCTCTTTCGCGATGCCAGCGCACGTGACCAGGCGGTCACTTATCTGACCCAACGTCACCGTGACCTTGTTATCACCAGCCAGGGCGACAATGCTCTGCGTGCGGTGATGTCCGATGCGCGTTTGAGCGAAGCTCGCGAATACGCGGTACAGCAAAACATCAATATCCTGCGTAACCGTGTGAACCAACTCGGCGTGGCTGAGCCGCTGGTACAGCGTCAGGGCTCGGACCGTATCGTGGTTGAACTGCCGGGTATTCAGGATACGGCGCGTGCAAAAGAAATTCTGGGTGCGACTGCGACGCTGGAATTCCGTCTGGTAAACAGCAATGTCGATCAGGCTGCTGCTGCTGCGGGCCGTGTGCCGGGCGATTCCGAAGTGAAACAGACCCGCGAAGGGCAGCCGGTTGTGCTGTACAAACGCGTGATTCTGACCGGTGACCATATCACTGACTCCACGTCCAGCCAGGATGAGTACAACCAGCCGCAGGTGAACATTTCACTGGATAGCGCTGGCGGTAACATCATGTCTAACTTCACCAAGGACAACATCGGCAAACCGATGGCGACCCTGTTTGTGGAGTACAAAGACAGCGGTAAGAAAGACGCGAATGGCCGCGCTATTCTGGTGAAAGAGGAAGAGGTGATTAACATCGCCAATATCCAGTCTCGTCTGGGTAACAGCTTCCGTATCACCGGTATCAACAACCCGAACGAAGCCCGTCAGCTTTCTTTGCTGCTGCGTGCGGGTGCATTGATTGCGCCGATTCAGATTGTTGAAGAACGTACCATTGGCCCAACGCTGGGGATGCAGAACATCACTCAGGGTCTGGAAGCCTGTCTGGCAGGTTTGGTCGTCTCCATCATCTTCATGATCTTCTTCTATAAGAAGTTTGGTCTGATTGCGACGAGCGCGCTGATTGCTAACCTGGTACTGATTGTCGGCATTATGTCCCTGCTGCCTGGGGCGACGCTCACCATGCCGGGTATTGCGGGTATCGTGTTAACCCTTGCGGTTGCGGTCGATGCGAACGTACTGATAAACGAACGTATCAAAGAAGAATTGAGCAACGGTCGTTCGGTGCAGCAAGCCATTGATGAAGGTTATAAAGGCGCGTTCAGTTCCATCTTCGATGCGAACGTCACCACGCTGATTAAAGTCCTGATCCTGTATGCAGTGGGTACGGGCGCCATCAAAGGCTTTGCCATTACGACCGGTATCGGTGTGGCAACGTCGATGTTTACTGCCATTGTCGGCACCCGTGCCATCGTGAACCTGCTGTACGGCGGCAAGCGCGTTAAAAAGCTGTCTATCTGAGGAGTGCGTTGTGGCACAGGAATACACTGTTGAACAATTGAACTACGGCCGTAAAGTCTGGGACTTTATGCGCTGGGATTACTGGGCGTTCGGCATCTCTGGTCTGCTGTTAATCATCTCTATCGCCATTATTGGCGTACGTGGGTTTAACTGGGGGCTGGATTTTACCGGCGGTACAGTTATCGAAATCACGCTGGAAAAACCGGTCGACATGGACCAGATGCGCGACGCGCTGCAGAAGTCGGGCTTTGAAGAGCCGCTGCTGCAAAACTTTGGTAGCAGCCGCGACATCATGGTGCGTATGCCGCCTGTACACGGGGAAACCGGTGGTCAGGAGCTGGGCAGTAAAGTCGTTAAAGTGATTAACGAAACCAGCAGCCAGAACGCGACGGTAAAACGTATTGAGTTTGTGGGGCCGAGCGTCGGTGCTGACCTTGCGCAAACCGGTGCAATGGCGCTGATGGTGGCGCTGATTTGTATCCTCGTTTATGTCGGCTTCCGCTTTGAGTGGCGTCTGGCAGCAGGGGTTGTTATTGCACTGGCGCACGACGTGATCATCACCATGGGTGTGCTGTCGCTGTTCCATATCGAGGTTGACCTGACTATCGTGGCATCGCTGATGTCCGTTATCGGCTACTCGCTTAACGACAGTATCGTGGTGTCCGACCGTATTCGTGAAAACTTCCGCAAGATCCGCCGCGGAACTTCTTACGAAATCTTTAACGTGTCGCTGACCCAGACGCTGCATCGTACGTTGATCACCTCCGGGACCACCTTAGTCGTGATCCTGATGCTGTATCTGTTTGGCGGTCCGATTCTGGCAGGCTTCTCACTGACCATGCTTATTGGTGTCACCATCGGTACGGCGTCCTCGATTTACGTGGCCTCTGCGCTGGCGCTGAAACTGGGCATGAAACGTGAGCACCTGATTCAGCAGAAAGTGGAAAAAGAAGGGGCGGATCAGCCGTCAATTCTGCCGTAATCTGGCACACCGCTTTACAAAACCGCAGCCTCAGCGCTGCGGTTTTTTTTCGCCTGACAATCTCTCCTGACAGTATGCTGTCAGGAGGGGAGTGTCAGACTCTCTTTGTCGAAAACACAACGAGGAAGAGAGAATATGCGTAAGGTTATCAATTGGTTTGAAATCCCGACTCTGGATCTGGATCGTGCAATGGCATTTTACGGCTACTGCCTGGGAGCTGAATTCAGACTTGAGAGCGCGGCCGGTATGACAATGGCCGTCTTTCATTACGAGGAGCCTGCTACCGGTGGAGCGCTGGTATATTCTGAGGCGCTGAAACCGTCTGTGGACGGCGTGGTGATCTATCTCTTCACGCCTGACATCAACGCTTCCCTGGAAAAAGTGGCAGAGAAAGGCGGTTCCTGCTGTTTTGGACCGTTAACATTGCCGGATGATATTGGCACGATTGCCCTTTTCATTGATAGTGAAGGGAACAAAGTCGGGTTACATCAACCTGCCTGATAAATCATAACCAGCCTTGATGGGAAAACCACGATGAGTCGCCGCGCCGATCGCTTGTTTCAGATAGTGCAAATCCTTCGCACCCGTCGGCGCGTCACGGCGGCGCTCCTGGCGGAGCGGCTGGAGGTTTCAGAACGTACGGTGTATCGGGATATCCGTGATTTATCGCTGTCGGGCGTGCCGATTCAGGGCGAAGCCGGGAGTGGGTATCGTTTGATGCCCGGCTTTGATATTCCACCGCTCATGTTTACGGGACTGGAAGTGGAAGCGCTGATCGCGGCCATCGGCATGTTGCAAACCTGGAGCGGCGATGTTTTAGCGCAGGCGGCGGGTTCGGCTCAGGAGAAGTTACTTGGGGTACTGCCTGCTGACAGGCGTCTGCTGGCTGAACGTAACCGGATAATCACCCCGAACATGGGGAAATATCCTCAGACCCGGCGCTGGTTTGATGTTCTGCATCAGGCCATGCGTCAGCGTGAGGAAGTGTACATTCGTTACGAAAATGACAAAGGGGAAGCTTCCGAGCGTGCCATTCACCCGCTCGGTCTCTCTTTCTGGGGAGAAGTATGGGTGTTAGTCGCCTGGTGTTTACTGCGGGATGATTATCGCAGCTTCCGGCTGGATCGCTGCCAGGCTGTCGCGATTACGGGGAAAGTATTTACCGAACGCCCCGATCGCTCTTTTGAAGACTTCATTCGCCGACAGAAAATGCGCAACAAAGACGTCGATGATGTGGTTTCATCGTAACTGCAGGCGGTGAGCGGAATGTCCCTGGCGGCAGGCTCCGTATCGGATCATTGCTAAAAACGTGGTGGCACGCGAAACTAGCCGCATCCACCATTGACCCAGGTACTGACTGACTTATGGCGATTATCCCGAAAAACTATACGCGGCTGGAAAGCGGCTACCGTGAAAAGGCATTAAAACTGTTCCCGTGGGTGTGCGGTCGCTGCTCGCGTGAATTTGTCTATTCAAATCTGCGAGAACTCACCGTTCACCATATCGATCACGATCATACGAACAACCCGGAAGATGGCAGCAACTGGGAGCTTCTTTGCCTGTTCTGCCACGATCATGAGCATTCAAAATATACCGAAGCGGATCAGTACGGTTCTACGGTTGTTGCGGGCGAGGATGCGCAGAAGGATATTGGCGAGGCGACGTATAATCCCTTTGCCGATCTGAAAGCGATGTTAAATAAGAAAAAGTAAAAGGTCTTACTGCGTAAACGGATCGGAATGGATAAAAAAAAGCACCGATGAGCGTCTCGTTCGGTGCTTTTTCTATTCAGGTCATCCGGGCAGGATGAAGGATAACTTCATTTAGAAATTGTAACCCACAACCAGGTAGCCACCCCAACCGGTAGAGCGGACGTTCTCTTTCATCCAGACCAGGTCGGCATCGTTATTCCACTGACCACCATTGTGCCAGTAACGCGCAACAGCGGAGTAGTGCCAGTGATCGTAGCTCAGAGACAGGATGTGGCTGGACGCGATGGAGTTGTTGGTGCGCTGTTTGATGCCGTTTTCAGCGTATGCGCTCTTATCGCCCAGGTCTGAACCCCAGTCAAAGTTGGTGAAACCGATATAGCTCAGGTTGCCGCCCCACAGGGAGGTGATCGGCACAAAGTATTTCACTTTGAAACGGTAACCGTCCCAGTCGTTCTGGTTTTCTGCACCGTAGTTCTGCCATTGGTATTTCGCGTACACGTTCAGAGACAGGCTCATCGGCAGACCGGTATTGATATCGGTACCCAGACCCATGTACCAGGTGCTCTGGCGGCCGGATGCATTGCGACCCATGTCATAGATGTAGTTGTTCGCGAAATACCACTCTTTGAACGGACCGAAGCTCAGGTCGGTACCGGTCAGTTTATCAATAGAGAAACGCGGTTCGATTTCCATGAACAACGGAGAACCGTGGTTCCAGATACCTTTTGCTTCGGTGTTACCGCCGAAGAAGACCGGGGCATCGGCATAACCATAAAAATCGAACCAGTCTTTTTTCGCAAATGCTTCATATTCCAGGTAGGTATCGTTACGAATTTGCGGTCCGAAGCGGGTGTGATAGCTGCCTACCACGTTAACGCTCTGGTGCCACCAGTCAGACACGTATTCCGGTTTGCTGTTATCCGCTGCATTCACGGAGAAAGAGGTCGAAAAAGCCAGTGCAGCGCCGGCTGCGAGTAATGTTTTCTTCATAATTATGCCACTGATAAGAGATCCCTTACGGGAATGAAAGAATGCACGCATTGCGTTTCTAAATATTTCATGTTTCTGCGGGCTTATTATAAGTATCCTTGCTCACAAAAATATGTGTTGTTTCACATTACTGAAACACACGTAATCGATTGCGTTCACGTTTACGTGCATTCAGCAGCAGGGATTGTACTGATGATCATCATTGTTGCCAATAAATGACACCCACCAGATTTTCATCCGGAGGGTGTGCAGGCGTAACAAAGTGTGAATAAGCGCGACAGTGTCGCCGGGAAAAATTACTGCGGACTGGCGGGTTGAATATCGTGGATACGAACAAAACCTAACTGCTCTGGCGTAATACCATTGAGCTGTAGCGCGACATCCACATCGCTTGGTGCCAGCGTGCTGGCCGGTGCGCTAATTAGCTGGTTTTGCACGTTAACTTCCTGATAGTTCTGAGTAGTGCCCTGAATTTCTCCCCACTCTACTGTGCCGCTGAATGCCGGGAGCGGGTCGTTAGACTCTCCCTGAATACGCAGCGTGGCCCGCGTGCCGTTCGCATTTGGCGTGATGTCTTTCAGGGTCATACGCAACATACCGATCTGACTGTTCAGTCGGGCAGGGGTGTTGGAACCCGGCAGTAGATAGACGCCGTTGCTGGATTTTGCATTCAGCGCGTTTTGCTGGGTGATTTTCACCGTTTCTTTGTTCAGTTTGGTCATTTCCTTGTTCAGGGTACTGACATCCTGATGCAATTGGCGGACCTCGCTTTGCTGCGCACAGGCGCTAAGGGCGAAAACGCTTCCCAGCAACAGGGATCTTAGGTAACGTCTTGTCATTCTGTCTGTTTCCTTGAAGATGAGGATGTTCTTAATGGTAGATCGCAACGGCTGGGTTGCCATCTATCCATTGTCTCAAAATCGGCTCGTCTTTGTTGTCATGCCAGTTCAGGGTAAAATAGATTTCAGTTAACTCACTCGCCAGGACGTCGTATGCATTGCCCATTCTGTTTCGCCGTGGATACCAAAGTAATTGATTCTCGCCTTGTCGGTGAAGGTTCGTCTGTCCGTCGCCGTCGCCAGTGTCTGGTATGCAATGAACGTTTCACCACTTTTGAAGTGGCAGAGCTTGTCATGCCGCGCGTTGTTAAAAGTAATGAGGTTCGAGAACCGTTCAACGAAGATAAGCTACGCAGCGGCATGTTAAAAGCGTTGGAAAAGCGTCCGGTGAGCTCCGATGACGTTGAAATGGCGTTAAATCACATCAAGTCACAATTACGTGCGACCGGCGAGCGTGAAGTCCCCAGCAAAATGATCGGTAATCTGGTCATGGAACAGCTGAAAAAGCTCGATAAAGTTGCTTATATCCGCTTTGCGTCGGTGTATCGCAGCTTCGAGGACATTAAAGAGTTCGGCGAAGAGATCGCCCGTTTACAGGACTGATCATGCAGGACGAAATGTACATGGCCCGCGCGCTAAAACTGGCGCAACGCGGACGTTTTACCACCCATCCGAACCCCAATGTCGGATGCGTGATCGTGAATAACGGCGAAATTGTCGGCGAAGGCTTCCACTATCGTGCGGGTGAGCCGCACGCTGAGGTACATGCATTGCGAATGGCGGGTGAGCGCGCGCGCGGTGCGACCGCGTATGTGACGCTCGAACCGTGCAGCCATCATGGTCGTACACCGCCATGTTGCGAAGCGCTCATTGCCGCAGGCGTTGCCCGCGTCGTGGCGGCCATGCAGGATCCAAATCCGCAGGTTGCGGGGCGTGGTTTGTACCGCCTGCAGCAGGAGGGCATCGAGGTCAGTCATGGCCTGATGATGTCAGAAGCCGAAGCGCTGAATAAAGGCTTTTTAAAGCGCATGCGTACCGGTTTCCCCTGGATCCAGCTTAAACTAGGCGCATCCCTTGATGGCCGCACGGCGATGGCCAGCGGCGAGAGCCAGTGGATCACATCGCCGCAGGCGCGACGCGACGTCCAGCGTTTACGCGCCCAAAGCCACGCGATTTTAACCAGTAGCGCGACGGTACTGGCAGATGACCCCAAACTGACCGTACGCTGGGAGGAACTCAGCCCGGAGATCCAGGGATTGTATCCCCAGGAAAACCTGCGCCAGCCGGTGCGCATTGTGGTGGATAGCCAGCATCGCGTGACACCTGAACATGCTTTAGTGCAGCAGCCGGGGGAGACCTGGTTTGCGCGTACGCGTCATGATAGCCGCGCCTGGCCTGAATCCGTTCGTGAGATCCTTGTTCCGGAGCACCGTGGTCATGCGGACCTGGTCACGCTGATGATGATGCTGGGCAAACAGCAGATTAACAGCATCTGGGTGGAAGCGGGGGCTCATCTTGCAGGCGCATTGCTGCAGGCGGGGCTGGTGGATGAACTGATCGTCTATCTTGCGCCGAAACTGCTGGGCGCGGATGCGCGGGGGCTGTGCGTGCTGCCAGGCCTGGAAGCGCTGGCCGATGCACCCGCTTTTAAATTCAATGAGATACGTCAGGTTGGGCCAGACGTCTGCCTGCATCTTACCCACGCGTAGCCTCTGCTGTAAAAGGGAGGCAGCGCGTGAAATATTATGATAAAATCCGCCCCCCTGCGGGGTCTGAAATGAACCTGTAAAGGAAGAGTATGAACATTATTGAAGCTAACGTTGCTACCCCGGACGCTCGCGTCGCCATCACCATTGCGCGTTTCAACAACTTTATCAATGACAGCCTGCTTGAAGGTGCGATTGACGCCCTGAAACGCATTGGTCAGGTCAAAGATGACAACATTACCGTTGTTTGGGTTCCAGGCGCGTATGAGCTGCCACTGGCGGCTGACGCACTGGCGAAAACCGGTAAATATGACGCGGTGATTGCGCTGGGTACCGTTATCCGTGGCGGCACCGCGCACTTTGAATATGTGGCTGGCGGTGCAAGCAATGGCCTGGCGCATGTCGCTCAGGACAGTGGAATCCCGGTAGCCTTCGGTGTTCTGACCACTGAAAGTATTGAACAAGCCATCGAACGCGCTGGCACCAAAGCCGGTAACAAAGGTGCAGAAGCTGCACTGACCGCGCTGGAAATGATTAACGTATTGAAAGCCATCAAGGCCTGAATTTTGTAAGGGGAATTCCGTGAAACCTGCTGCTCGTCGCCGCGCCCGTGAGTGTGCCGTCCAGGCGCTCTACTCCTGGCAGTTGTCCCATAACGACATCGCTGATGTTGAATACCAGTTCCTGGCGGAACAGGACGTGAAAGATGTGGACGTTCTGTACTTCCGTGAACTGTTGACCGGAGTGGCGACTAACAGCGCGTATCTCGATGGCCTGATGAAGCCGTACCTGTCCCGTCTGCTCGAAGAGCTGGGCCAGGTTGAAAAAGCGGTGCTGCGCATTGCACTGTTCGAATTGTCTAAACGCGATGATGTCCCGTACAAAGTTGCGATTAATGAAGCTATCGAACTGGCGAAAACCTTCGGTGCAGAAGACAGCCACAAATTTGTAAATGGCGTGCTCGACAAAGCAGCCCCCGCGATCCGTCCCCACAAAAAATGATCCGTAAGCCGGAGCCGGGCGTTGTTTTGACACGCCCGATCCGGCTTTTTCTTTTCTTTGCTGAGGCATAACGTATGGCATGCGGCGAATTCTCCCTGATTGCCCGTTATTTTGACCGTGTAACAAGCTCGCGCCGTGACGTTGATACCGGCATTGGCGACGACTGCGCACTGCTCAACGTACCTGAAAAGCAGACGCTGGCAATCAGCACTGACACGCTGGTGTCAGGCATCCATTTTCTTCCTGATATCGAACCGGCTGATTTGGCATATAAAGCACTGGCAGTGAACATTAGCGATCTGGCGGCTATGGGGGCCGATCCGGCATGGCTCACGCTGGCGCTGACATTGCCGAGTGTCGATGAAGCGTGGCTTAAAGCGTTTAGCGACAGCCTGTTCGAACAGCTCAATTACTACGATATGCAACTCATTGGCGGCGATACGACTCGTGGTCCGCTGTCGATGACGTTGGGTATTCATGGCTATGTCCCCGTTGGACGCGCCTTAAAACGCAGCGGCGCCAAACCAGGTGACTGGATTTATGTCACCGGCACACCGGGGGATAGCGCCGCCGGGCTGGCTATTTTGCAGAAGCAGTTGCAGGTGGCCGACGCACAAGATGCAAAATATCTGTTGCAGCGACACTTGCGTCCTGTGCCCCGTGTCTTACACGGGCAAGCGATGCGCAATCTGGCAAGCTCGGCTATCGATCTTTCCGATGGGTTGATTTCCGATCTTGGACATATTCTCAAGGCCAGCGGTTGCGGTGCACGGGTCGATCTCAATGCATTGCCTTATTCGCAGGCTATTCTGCGTCATGTGGATGCGGAACAGGCTCTGCGCTGGGCGTTATCAGGCGGCGAAGATTACGAGCTGTGCTTTACCGTACCGGAAATCAATCGGGGCGCGCTGGAGGTAGCCGTTGGCCATCTGGGTGTGCCTGTGACCTGTATTGGGCAGATGAGCGCTGATGTGGAAGGCCTGAATTTTACCCGCGAAGGTAAAACAGTGACGCTTGACTGGAAAGGATATGACCATTTTGCCGCGCTTTAAAGACATTGCCAAAAGCCGTTTGAAAATGAGCAACCCGTGGCATTTACTGGCCACGGGGTTTGGTAGCGGATTAAGCCCTGTCGTGCCAGGTACAATGGGCTCTTTAGCTTCCATTCCGTTCTGGTATCTGATGACCTTTCTCCCGTTGCAGCTCTATTCGCTGCTGGTGATGCTGGGGATTAGCGTGGGCGTTTATCTCTGCCATCGTACGGCGAAAGATATGGGCGTGCACGATCATGGCAGCATCGTCTGGGATGAGTTTATCGGGATGTGGATCACCCTGATGGCGCTACCGACTAATGACTGGCAGTGGGTTGCCGCCGGTTTTGTGATCTTCCGTATTCTCGACATGTGGAAACCGTGGCCGATCCGCTGGTTTGACCGCAATGTGCACGGAGGCATGGGGATCATGGTTGACGATATTGTGGCCGGCATTATCTCTGCTGGAATTTTGTATGCGCTGGGACACTACTGGCCGATCGGCATTCTCTAGTGGTATTTCTGATCTGATGTTGTCCGGGCAGGCGTATCCGCATCGGGGGAAACCCCGGTGGCGCTGACGCTTACCGGGGCTACGGAAGGTAGCCCGGATAAGGCGTATCCGCATCGGGGGAAACCCCGGTGGCGCTGACACTTACCGGGGCGACGGAAGGTAGCCCGGATAAGGCGTATCCGCATCGGGGGAAACCCCGGTGGCGCTGACGCTTACCGGGGCGACGGAAGGTAGCCCGGATAAGGCGTATCCGCATCCGGGGAAACCCCGGTGGCGCTGACACTTACCGGGGCTACGGAAGGTAGCCCGGATAAGGCGTATCCGCATCGAGGGAAACCCCGGTGGCGCTGACGCTTACCGGGGCGACGGAAGGTAGCCCGGATAAGGCGTTTCACGCCGCATCCGGGACATTCCAGACCGTTCAAAAACCCACTAACGCATTATTTAAACCCGACCACCGGATGCTGTTTGTAAGGGGTTTCCATTTCGGCGATCTGCTCTGGTTTCAGCGTTAAATCTACGGCCTGTAACAGCTCTTCCAGTTGCTCTTCGCGCGATGCGCCGATAATCGGTGCGGCAACACCGGGTTTGCTCAGCAGCCACGCCAGGGCGACCTGCGCGCGCGTAGCGCCGGTTTCTTCGGCTATGGAACCAAGACGTTCAGCAATTTGTGCGTCGTTTTCATCACTTTCGTCGTAGAGTTTTTTCCCCACTTCGTCCGATACGATTCGTGCGGTGGTTTCGCCCCAGGGACGCGTCAGGCGACCACGCGCCAGCGGACTCCATGGAATCACCGCAACCCCCTCTTTATAGCAGAGCGGCAACATTTCACGCTCTTCTTCACGATAGATGAGGTTGTAGTGATCCTGCATGGTCACAAACGGCGCCCAGCCGTGCTGTTTTTGCAATTCCAGCGCCTGCGCGAACTGGTGAGCGTGCATGGAAGATGCGCCGATGTAACGGGCTTTGCCGGATTTTACGACATCATTGAGCGCTTCCAGCGTCTCTTCAATCGGGGTGTTGTAGTCCCAGCGATGGATTTGCAGTAAATCGACATAGTCCATCCCCAGGCGTTGTAGGCTGTCATCAATGGAGCGCAGAATTTGCGCACGGGAGAGACCTTCTGTGAGCGTGCCGGACGCATGGTAGACCTTGGTGGCCACCACCACGTCTTCACGGCGGGCGAAGTCACGTAGCGCACGGCCCACGATCTCTTCGCTGCTGCCATCAGAATAGCTGTTTGCGGTATCGAAGAAGTTAATTCCGCCATTCAGGGCGTGCTGGATAATAAGACGGCTGCTCTCTTCTGGCAGGGTCCAGGCGTGGTTACCACGGTCTGGCTCGCCAAAAGTCATGCAGCCAAGGCAAAGGCGGGAAACTTTTAGATCTGTTTTTCCTAATGTGTTGTATTGCATGGTTCCACTCCTGCTTATGCTCGTCATATTTCGAGTTACAGGTGCGTTGCCTGCGTCAGTGCACCCCAGTCACAGAGTTGTCTATGCTCCCGGGGACTTACTGACTTGCCGCCTTCCTGTAACCCGAACTATTTAGAGTAGGGTTAAAAACGTTACCGTTAAGCATAGCAGGAGCGTCAGCGGGGGTTATGCGAGCCAGCGCGTGATACGGTTTTGAATCCCCGCCGCATCCAGCCCCAGTTCAGCACGTGCTTCGTCCTGGGTTCCCTGCGGAATGAAAAAGTCCGGCAGGCCAATATTCAGCACAGGAATCGGTTTACGCTGCGACATTAATAGCTCGTTCACGCCGCTGCCCGCGCCACCGATGATGGCGTTTTCTTCCAGCGTAACCAGCGCGTCGTGCCGTGCTGCCAGCGCAAGAATCAGTGCATCATCAAGCGGTTTAACGAAACGCATATCCACCAGCGTGGCGTTAAGTTCTTCTGCGGCTTTTGCGGCTTCCGGCAATAAGGTACCGAAATTAAGGATGGCGATTTTCTCACCTTCACGCTTCACTACGCCTTTACCTAATGGCAGTGTTTCCAACGGTTCAAGCGTCACGCCAACCGCGTTGCCACGCGGGTAGCGCACGGCGCTCGGGCCTGCGTTGTGGTGGTATCCGGTAAACAGCATCTGGCGGCATTCGTTCTCGTCGCTTGGCGTCATGATAACCATGTCAGGGATACAGCGCAGGTAAGAAATATCAAACGCTCCCTGATGGGTCTGACCATCCGCGCCGACAATCCCTGCACGATCGATAGCGAACAACACCGGCAGTTTCTGAATAGCGACGTCGTGGATAACCTGATCATAGGCGCGCTGCAGGAAGGTAGAGTAGATGGCGACCACTGGCTTATAACCGCCAATCGCCAGCCCGGCGGCAAAGGTCACCGCATGCTGTTCAGCGATCGCAACATCGAAATAGCGATCCGGGAATTTGCGGGAAAACTCCACCATGCCTGAACCTTCACGCATCGCGGGGGTAATCGCCATCAACTTGCTGTCTTTTGCCGCCATTTCGCACAGCCAGTCGCCGAAAATCTTCGAATAGCTCGGCATACCGCCGCTGCTTTTTGGCAGGGTACCGCTGGTCGGGTCGAATTTTGGCACCGCATGGAAGGTGATGGGGTCTTTCTCAGCGGGCTCATAACCCCGGCCTTTCTTGGTCATGATATGCAGGAACTGTGGGCCTTTCAGACCGCGCATATTCTTAAGCGTATTGATAAGCCCCAGAACATCGTGACCATCGACCGGGCCAATGTAGTTAAAACCCAGCTCTTCAAACAGGGTGCCGGGCACCACCATGCCTTTGATATGTTCTTCGGTACGCTTGATAAGCTCTTTGATCGGCGGCACGCCGGAAAGCACCTTTTTGCCGCCTTCGCGTAGCGTGGAATAGAGTTTACCGGAGAGTAACTGCGCCAGATGGTTATTCAGCGCGCCGACATTTTCAGAAATCGACATCTCATTGTCGTTCAGCACAACCAGCATATCCGGGCGGATATCGCCTGCATGGTTCATGGCTTCAAATGCCATTCCGGCGGTAATCGCGCCATCGCCAATCACGCAGACGGTGCGGCGCTGCTTGCCTTCTTTCGCTGCGGCAACGGCAACGCCAATGCCCGCGCTGATGGATGTGGAGGAGTGACCGACGCTTAATACATCGTATTCACTTTCACCACGCCACGGAAAAGGATGCAGGCCGTTTTTCTGCCGGATAGTACCAATACGATCGCGCCGACCTGTAAGAATTTTGTGCGGATAAGCCTGGTGGCCAACATCCCAGATTAACTGATCAAATGGCGTGTTATAGACATAATGCAGTGCCACGGTCAGTTCAACCGTGCCAAGCCCGGAGGCGAAGTGTCCGCTGGAGCGGCTCACGCTGTCGAGCAGGTAGCGACGCAGTTCGTCGCACAGCTTTGGCAGGCTCTCTTTTGGCAGCGAACGTAATTCCGCGGTGGAATCAACAAGTGCCAGGGTCGGGTATTTGGCTATATCAAAACTCATCAGAGACTCATCGTGTTGCTCGTCATCCATTGGGCGATGTTTTTGCCTTTCGGCAACCCGGACGATTCAAAGCGTATTGTTTATTTATCACGCTGGATTATGTAATTCGCCAGTGCTTCCAGTGCCGTTGTATCCAGTGATTGCGCCGCCAGAAGATCCAGAGACTGGCGAGCATCGGCAATCAGATCGCGGGCTTTCATCCGGGCTTGCTCAAGGCCCAGTAACGCAGGATAGGTGCTTTTGCCGAGCTGCTGATCGGCGCCCTGGCGTTTACCAAGTGTCGCAGTATCGCCGACAACATCCAGGATGTCATCCTGAACCTGGAAGGCCAGACCGATGCTTTCGGCGTACTTATCCAGCACCGGCAGCCATTGATGGCCTGTATTGCCCGCGCTCAGCGCACCCATTCTTACCGCCGCGCGAATTAACGCGCCTGTCTTATGGCGATGAATACGCTCCAGCGCGGCTAAATCGACCTGTTGACCTTCTGCGGCGAGATCCAGAGCCTGACCCCCGCACATACCCGCTGCACCGCTGGCGATAGCCAGTTCACGAACCATGGCAAGGCGATCTTGCGTTGCCACTTCTGGCATGGGCGCATCGCTGAGTATAGTGAACGCCAGCGTTTGCAGCGCATCTCCGGCCAGTATCGCATTCGCTTCGCCGAATTTGATGTGGCAGGTGGGCAGGCCGCGACGTAAATCATCGTCGTCCATGGCAGGCAGGTCATCGTGAATCAACGAATAGGCGTGAATACACTCAACCGCCGCGGCTGGGGCATCCAGGGTTTCCCGGCTGACGCCGAACATACTGCCGGTCGCATAGACCAGGAACGGACGCAGGCGTTTACCGCCTAATAGTGCGCCATACTGCATTGCCTCAACCAGAGGAGTGTTCTGAAAGGGAAGGGGGGCAATAAACCGCCGCAATGCATCATTGGCATGTTCGACACAGGCCTGTAATTGTTGGCTAAAGTCCATTTACTCGTTATCCGGTGTGAACGGCGTGAGAGGCGCGTCTTCATTGTCGGACAGCAAAATCTGTACGCGCTGTTCCGCCTGCTGGAGTTTCACTTGACCCTGACGGGCAAGCTGTACGCCACGTTCGAATTCATTAAGGGCCTCTTCCAGCGGAAGATCGCCGCTTTCAAGACGAGTAACAATCTGTTCCAGCTCGCTTAACGCCGTTTCAAATGTGGCGGGTGCGTCGTTTTTCTTTGGCATAGTGAATGTTTGACTCTTATTGATACCGACTACGATATGGTAGCGAAGTCGTGAGGCTTAGCAAATAACGCGCAATGGTCATGCAAAATGCCCAGGAGCTTCGCGATGGTGGTATACTTCCGCGCCTGGATGGCAGCCGCGTTATACACTTCATCCTTCAAACTGCTTCTTTGTTGGCTGCCTTTGTTCATCCCAGTGACTTACGTAGGTAAGCTCCTGGGTTCACTCAGTTGCCGCCGCGAAGCATTTTGAATGATTTTGTGTATAAGGGCTGCTGTACTATTTTCCATTACACGCCCCGTCGGGCTTACCAACGAACCATTGCCGCCATGAAGTTTATCATTAAATTGTTCCCGGAAATCACCATCAAAAGCCAATCTGTGCGTTTGCGCTTTATTAAAATTCTTACCGGGAACATTCGTAACGTTCTTAAGCAGTATGATGAGACCCTCGCTGTGGTCCGTCACTGGGATAATATCGAAGTGCGCGCCAAAGATGAAAACCAACGTCTGGTGATTCGCGACGCGCTGACCCGTATCCCGGGTATTCACCATATTCTGGAGGTGGAAGATGTACCGTTCACCTCTCTGCACGATATTTTCGAAAAAGCGCTGGTGCAATATCGCGAGAAGATTGAAGGCAAAACTTTCTGCGTGCGGGTTAAACGTCGCGGCAAGCACGAGTTCAGTTCGATTGAAGTGGAACGCTACGTCGGCGGCGGTTTGAATCAGCACGTTGAGACCGCCCGCGTGAAACTGACGCACCCGGATGTCACCGTGAATCTGGAGATCGAAGATGATCGCCTGCTGCTGGTGAAAGGCCGTTACGAAGGTATTGGTGGTTTCCCGATTGGTACGCAGGAAGATGTGCTGTCACTGATTTCCGGTGGTTTTGACTCTGGCGTATCAAGCTATATGCTGATGCGTCGCGGCTGTCGCGTGCATTACTGTTTCTTTAACCTGGGTGGCGCCGCGCATGAGATTGGCGTGCGCCAGGTTGCGCATTACCTGTGGAACCGCTTTGGCAGCTCCCACCGCGTGCGGTTCGTCGCGATCAATTTTGAGCCCGTGGTCGGCGAGATCCTCGAAAAAGTCGACGACGGTCAGATGGGTGTCGTACTCAAACGTATGATGGTCCGTGCGGCCTCTAAAGTTGCCGAGCGCTATGGTGTGCAGGCTCTGGTGACCGGTGAAGCGCTTGGTCAGGTCTCCAGCCAGACGCTGACCAACCTGCGCCTGATTGATAATGTCTCCGATACCCTGGTCCTGCGCCCGCTGATCTCTTACGATAAAGAGCACATCATCGATCTGGCGCGTGAGATCGGTACCGAAGATTTCGCCCGTACCATGCCGGAATATTGCGGTGTCATTTCGAAAAGCCCGACGGTGAAAGCCGTGAAGGCCAAAATCGAAGCGGAAGAGGAGAACTTCGATTTCGCCATTCTCGACCGGGTGGTGGAAGAGGCCTCGAATATCGATATTCGCGAAATCGCTGCGCAGACCAGCGAAACGGTTGTGGAGGTTGAAACGGTCAGCGGATTTGGTCCGAACGATGTCATTCTCGATATCCGTTCCATTGACGAGCAGGACGATAAGCCGCTGGCGGTGGAAGGCATCGACGTGGTGTCGCTGCCGTTCTATAAGCTGAGTACCAAATTTGGCGACCTTGATCAGAGCAAAAACTGGCTGCTGTGGTGTGAGCGTGGGGTGATGAGCCGCCTGCAGGCGCTTTATCTGCGCGAGAAGGGTTTTAACAACGTGAAGGTCTATCGTCCGTAAGCGTTGCTGTGTCTATGGGCCGGGCGACATGTTGCCCGGCCTGTCTGACGCCCCCAGGGAAATCTAAGCAGGTACATTACGCGCCGTAATAATTATAAATTCCGGCTGGAATGACCAACTGCGACGCCACTTCATGGGCTTTTTCCCCGCCGACCAGCAGATCAATAATTTTCAGTGCAAAGTCGATTGCGGTTCCCGGCCCCTGGCTGGTGAGCAATTTCACGCGTGGATCCCAGACGACGCGTTTGTCCTGCCACTGCTCCGGCGGAATTTTCTCTTTCAGTGCCGGAAAGCCGGTCATGTTGCCAAGCGGGAAAAGGTTATGTGGCACCAACACGGTGGCGGCCGCTGCGCAAATGGTCGCGACGATACGCCCGGAAGCATGGAACTGCCGTACGGTCTCAACCAGCAGCGGGCTGTCACGAAAACATTCGGCCCCTCTGATTCCACCCGGTAAGACAATAACGTCGTAATCACCGTCCGCCACAGAGACCAGGGGGGCATCTGCCAGCAGCCTGACCCCACGCGAACAGGTGATAGCAAGATTTCCGTCGCTGGCGACACTGGCCGTCGTCACGCTAATACCGCCACGTACCAGCAGGTCGATAGTGGTGACCGCTTCGGTCTCTTCACTACCAGGGGCGAGACATACCAGAGCTGATGCGCTCATACTCACTCTCCTTACGTTTCACTAAGTCATACAGCCGCGCGTTTTCCGGCACCGCGATACCGTGGGCACGGGCGCGTTTCAGCAGGTAGCCTGTGATGTAATCGCACTCGGTATGACGCATGGCGCGAATATCCTGCAACATGGAGGAAATATTATCCGCCGTGTTATCAATCACCTGATAGACATAGCTGAGTAACTCATCCGCCGAGATGTGGTGACCTTCACGCTCAATGACGGCTGCGACCTCATGGGTGATTTTCTTGATTTCATCGGGAAAGTTACGTAAATCGCCGTTTCGGCAATTTTCCAGCGCGCTTAGCGGATTTACCACACAGTTGACCGCCAGTTTACGCCAGAGGGCCGGGCGGATGTTGTTGTGCCAGGCCACATCCGGAAGCACCTCCTGCAAACTATCCGCCAGATAGCTAAAGTCACCGTCCTGTTGTCTCGCCGGGCCAATATGCGTCGTGCCGCTGGCTACATGCACAATGACATTACCGTCGCGCCGCGCCGCGTGCGTCGTGGTGCCAATCAGTAAAGGCTGCGACAGTGATTTCAACTCTTCTACCGTTCCCATGCCGTTATGAATAAGCAAAATGGGTGTGGTGGCAGGCAAAATCGCCGCTAAACTTCTCACCGCGTCGGAAACTTGCCAGGCTTTAAGCGTGACGAGCAATAAATCGCTGCTCGCCAGAAATTCTGGATCGTTCGCGGTCAGGGATTCGTTAAAAATGGAGCCATCTTCATCAACCAGGTTCACACTGCAAAAGGGTTGCGGTACGCGCAACCAACCCTGTACTTCGTGTCCATGCTTGCACAGAGCAGTTAACCACAATTGCCCTAAAGCACCGCATCCGAGTACGGTAATTTTCATTGTTCCTCCTCACCTGCAACTGCGCCAGGTGTCACTGCTTACAGTATAGCGCCGTCAGCACTGCATTCGGCTATTACAAGTTGAGTTATGCTTCGTTGCGGGTATTATGCATCGCAATAAACACTGAGGGAGAAGAAAAGATGCCATCTTTCGATATTGTTTCTGAGGTTGATCTTCAGGAAGTCCGCAACGCTGTTGAAAATGCGACCCGTGAAGTCGAAACACGCTTCGATTTTCGTAACGTTGAAGCCACTTTTGAGCTGAATGAACAGAATAAGACGATCAAAGTTCTCAGTGAGTCCGATTTTCAGGTCAATCAATTGCTGGATATCCTGCGCGCGAAGCTGTTAAAACGCGGCATTGAAGGTACATCAATTGATGTTCCGGAGGAGTTTGTCCACAGTGGCAAAACCTGGTTCGTTGAAACCAAACTCAAACAGGGCATTGAGAGCGCCGTTGCCAAAAAAATCGTTAAGCTGATTAAAGACAGCAAACTGAAAGTGCAGACGCAAATTCAGGGCGAAGAGATTCGCGTTACCGGAAAATCCCGTGACGATCTGCAGTCGACAATGGCACTGGTGCGCGGCGGAAACCTGGGGCAGCCTTTCCAGTTCAAAAACTTCCGCGATTAATAAAAAAGCGGGGTTCCCCCGCTTTTTTTATGCCCTGCTAATGGCTTGCTCGACCTCGAAGCGATTGGTGACTTTGCTGTCGATTTTGACGTAGGCGCTACGTTCCTCAGCAACCACCAGTACTTCGCTCACCCCTTCTGTTGCCAGCAGCCGCGCCTGCAATGAGGCATCTGGCGTGACGCCCTCCGGTATCGCAATGCGCAGGCTGCTCACATAGGCGGGTTCCTGCATGCTTCCGGCTACCAGCAGCCAGATCATGGCCAACAACGCGCCCGCCAGAAAGACCGTCTGTGAGTCAAACAGGCCATCGACCCAGCCCCCCAGCGCGCCGCCAATCGCCACGCCAAGAAACTGGCTGGTGGAGTAAATCCCCATTGCTGTGCCTTTGTATCCGGCAGGGGCTTCTTTACTGATAAGCGACGGTAGCAGGGCTTCCATCAGGTTAAAGGCGAGGAAGAAAATCTGTACTCCCAGCACCAGTTCCCAGAAATGGGGACCCGCGCCCCAAAGCACGATCTCCGCAATAAGCAGTAGCACGACGCAAAATACAAACACGCGTTTCATGCGGCGCTTCACTTCCGCATAAATGATAAAAGGCACAACGGAAACAAACGACACCAGCATGGTGACGAGGTAGATTTTCCAGTGATCGCGGGCGGCAAATCCGGCGGCTTCGAGCATGCCCGGCAGGGCGACAAAGGTGGACATCAGCAGAATATGCAGACACATGATGCCGAAATTGAGTTTCAGCAGTTTTGGCTCCATCAGCACCTTGCTAAAGCAGCCTTTTACCATGCCTGACTCTCGGTTCAGGACATGATTTTTGCTGTCCGGCACCACCCACAATGTTAATACGATACCCAGGGTCGCCAGCCCGGCAATCATCCAGAACAGCGCGTGCAGGCCCAGTTTATGGGTGATAATCGGGCCAAGCACCATGGCAATGGCAAACGTCACACCAAAGCTGACGCCAATAAAGGCCATGGCTTTGGTTCGATTTTGTTCACGGGTTAAATCAGAGAGCAGGGCCATCACCGCAGCCGCAATGGCGCCGGAGCCCTGTAATGCTCGCCCAAGAATAATGCCCCAGATGGAGTCTGAGAGAGCAGCAATGATACTGCCGATGACAAAGATGGCGAGACCACCGACGATCAACGGCTTGCGGCCAACGCGATCAGAAAGCAGACCGAAAGGAATTTGAAACACCGCCTGGGCCAGACCGTAAATGCCAATCGCCAGACCAATCAGCGCCTCACTGGCACCCTGTAATGCCATGCCATATGTGGTCAGAACGGGCAGGACCATAAACATGCCAAGCATGCGCAGGGAAAAAACAGTCCCTAAACCCCAGGTTGCGCGCAACTCGCCTGGCGTCATTTTATAATCGTTCATCACCACCTCAATCTAAAAACAGGCCATAGTTTAGGCGTGGTGTCAGGCGCGGTAAATAGGTGATTGTTTAATTGATATTACGAGGCTGTGAACGGTATTTTTTCCTTCGCCAACCTGCGTTTATTAAAAAACCGAAACGGACAGTTTCCAGGGCCTTCGCAAATTGAGTCTGCGTATGTGATCACCTGCTGTTGCAGCGCTTTAAGATAACCGTTCTGATGGTCACATCAAGGCCGTGCCGGTGAGAGGCGGTAAGGGGGAGGGGGGAGAAATCAGAGCGCGGTAGCCCACTCGCAGACATAAAAAAACCGGGGGGATCCCCGGTTTTTAACAGGCGCTACCCGTTACCAGACAGCAGCGAGCAGATTGTGAGAGTCAGGAACCATAAAATCCACTGACATCATCACGCTTAACGCAGTAATCGCGATGATGGAAAAGCCGAACAGCTTACGCGCCCAGACTTTGTCGTCTTCCACTTTGTAGCCACGCAGCGCCATACCCAGCCACCATACGCTTACGGCCGCAGCAACCACCAGATATTTATACCCGGCGTAACCGCCAAGGGAGAGCATCAGTGTTGCGACAGCAAAAGCGATGATATAGAGCGTGATATGGTTCTTCGCGACAGAAATGCCTTTCACCACCGGCAGTACCGGGATGTTTGCCGCCTGGTAATCTTTAAAGCGGAAAATGGCAATGGCGTACGAATGGGGCATCTGCCAGAGGCTGAAAATCGCCAGCAGAATAGCCGCACCGCTGTCAAACCCGCCAGTGACGGCACAGTAGCCAATCACCGGAGGCGCTGCGCCGGAAAGCGAGCCGATGAGCGTGCCGTAGACCGAGTGGCGTTTCATATACAGGCTGTAGACGCCTACATAAACCACAAAGCCCATCACCCCCAGCCAGCAGGCCAGAGGATTCGCGCCAAACCACAGCAGCATGAAGCCAGCAATACCCAACAAGGCAGCGTAAACCAGCGAGACTTTCGGCGAAATCAGGCCCCGGACCAGCACGCGGTTTTTCGTCCGCTCCATCTTCTTGTCGATGTCACGGTCAATGTAGTTGTTAAATACACAACCGGAGGCGACAACCAGCGACACGCCAACCAGCGTGTAGACGAACAGCGGGTAGTCAATATGGCCTTTAGAGGCCAGCAGGAACCCACCGATCACCGAGATCAGGTTGCCAAAAATAATGCCAGGTTTCGTTACTTGCAGGTATTGCTTCAACATACTCGCCGCTCTTAGTGAACCATCATGTTGTAGTTGAGGTTCCACATGATCCAGATGGAGCCGACTACCAGGATTGCGATGATAATCACGGTAAAGACGAAAGCCGTCATATTCCAGCCTTCATCGGACTTGGTGTTCATGTGCAGGAAGCAAACCAGATGCACCAGAATCTGCACAATCGCGGTAACCAGTACGGTGCCCAGAATCGCAGCATGAGAAGCCGTGCCGCTCATCACCATCCAGAACGGAATGACCGTCAGGATGATCGACAGGATAAAACCTGTCATGTAGGTTTTTACGCTACCGTGGGAAGCGCCGTGTTCCGTTGAATGACTCATTACATCGCCCCCATCAGATAAACTACAGAGAACACACAGATCCACACCACGTCCAGGAAGTGCCAGAACAAACTCAGGCACATGATACGGGTACGGTTGGTGCTGGTCAGGCCGCGACGGGATACCTGGAACATCAGTACAGCCATCCAGATAAGACCCGAGGTGACGTGCAGACCGTGGGTACCTACCAGCGCGAAGAACGCGGAGAGGAAACCACTGCGGTCCGGACCCATGCCTTCTGCGATCAGGTGATGGAATTCATAAATCTCCATACCTACGAACCCGGCACCGAAGAGGAAAGTCAGCGCCAGCCAGGAAATCACCTGGCTTTTGTTGTTTTTGTACATGGCGATCGCCGCCATGCCGTAGGTGATGGAGCTGAATAACAGCAGTGCGGTTTCTACCAGGACGAACGGCAGCTCGAAAATGTCCTTGCCAGCCGGGCCGCCCGCAGTGCCGTTCACCAGAACGGCATAGGTAGCAAACAGGCATGAGAACAAAATGCAGTCGCTCATCAGGTAGATCCAGAACCCAAATACCTTAGTCGGGCCTGCATCGTGGTGCCCATGATCGTGCGCGTGGGCATTCGCGTGCGTTAAAGTATCAGTTGCCATTTTTCAGCCCTGCCTTTGAAACCTCAGCGAAATGCTGGTTTTCCAGTTTTTCGATTTCTGCAACCGGTACGTAGTAATCCACGTCCTCGTCGAAGCTTTTCACAATCCAGGTAATGATCATGCCGGCGAAGCCAACAATCGCCATCCACCAGATGTGCCAGATCATCGCGAAACCAAACACCGTTGCGAAGGCGGCAATAACAACGCCTGCACCGCTGTTTTTCGGCATATGAATCTCTTCATAATGTGCCGGTTGTTTGTACGCTTCGCCTTTTTCTTTCATTTCCCAGAAGGAATCACGTTCGTGAATCTCAGGAACGACTGCGAAGTTATAGAACGGCGGCGGAGAAGAGGTCGCCCATTCCAGCGTACGGCCACCCCACGGGTCGCCGGTCAGGTCACGGTTCTGGTCGCGGTCGCGAATAGAGACGTAAATCTGGATCAGCAGGCAGAGAATACCGATAGCAATCAGCGCCGCACCACAGGCTGCAATCACCAGCATGGAGTGGAACTGCGGGTCAATCTGCTGGCTCAGGCGACGGGTCATCCCCATAAAGCCCAGCACATACAGCGGCATAAATGCAACGAAGAAGCCGATGATCCAGAACCAGAATGCGCGTTTACCCCAGGTTTCATTCAGCGTGAAGCCAAATGCCTTCGGCCACCAGTAAGTCAGACCTGCAAAGCAACCGAACACCACACCACCGATAATAACGTTATGGAAGTGGGCAATCAGGAACAGACTGTTGTGCAGGACGAAATCCGCACCTGGAACCGCCAGCAGAACGCCGGTCATACCGCCCACGGAGAAAGTGACGATAAAGCCGATGGTCCACAGCATCGCAGAGTGGAATACGATGCGACCCTGGTACATGGTGAACAGCCAGTTGAAGATCTTCACCCCGGTCGGGATGGCGATGATCATCGTAGTAATACCGAAGAAGGCGTTTACGTTCGCGCCAGCACCCATGGTGAAGAAGTGGTGCAGCCAGACGATGAACGACAGGATGGTAATACAGATGGTCGCCCATACCAGCGACGTGTAACCAAACAGACGTTTACGCGAGAAGGTTGCTGCAATTTCGGAGAACACTCCGAACACTGGCAGAACCAGGATGTACACTTCCGGATGGCCCCAGGCCCAAATCAGGTTGATGTACATCATCATGTTGCCGCCCATATCGTTGGTAAAGAAATGGGTACCGATATAACGGTCGAGGGTCAACAGCGCGATGGTTACGGTCAGAATGGGGAATGAGACAATAATCAGTACGTTGGCGCACAGAGATGCCCAGGTAAATACCGGCATCTTGAACATGCCCATGCCCGGTGCACGCATCTTCAGAATCGTCACGAAGAAGTTGATACCGGTCAGCGTCGTACCGATACCGGAGAGCTGGAGCGCCCAGATCCAGTAATCGACCCCGACTCCAGGGCTGTATTCAATTCCCGACAGCGGCGGATAAGCCAGCCACCCCGTCTGCGCGAACTCACCGACGCCCAGAGAGATGTTAACCAGAATCACACCGACAACCGTGAACCAGAAGCTCAGGTTGTTCAGGAACGGGAACGCCACGTCACGCGCACCGATCTGCAGAGGAACCACCAGGTTCATCAGACCGATAACGAATGGCATCGCCACGAAGAAGATCATGATCACACCGTGAGCGGTGAAAATCTGATCGTAGTGGTGAGGCGGCAGGAAGCCTGCTTCCCCGGCTGAAGCCAGCGCCTGCTGGCTACGCATCATCACGGCATCAGCAAAGCCACGCAGCAGCATAACGACTGCAACCGCAACATACATAATGCCAAGACGTTTGTGGTCTACAGAGGTAAACCATTCATTCCATAGCCATGCCCACTTCTTAAAGTAAGTGAGCAGACCGACTACCGCCAGTCCCCCGACGATAATCGCAGCAACCGTGACCATAATAATGGGTTCATGGTACGGCACTGCATCCAGTGTAAGTTTTCCGAACATCGTATTCTTCCTCGACCCCTTTAGTGAGAGGCTTCCGCGTGGCTCATGTCCATGCCTTCCATACCTTCATGCGAGGCGTGCTCACCTTCTGGCTGGGTCATGTCCATGCTCTTGCCGTGGCCCATAAATTTGTTGATAACGTCTTTAAACAAATCGGGTTTCACGCTGGAGAAGTATTCAACCTTGTTGTATTCGCTTGGTGCGGCAACTTTCTCGTACGCATCCATGTCAGCCATGGTGTTCTGAGATTGTTTCACTTTAGCGACCCATTGGTCGAACGCTGCGCGGTCCGGCGTGGCAATAGCTTTGAACTTCATACCGGAGAAGCCTGGCCCGCTATAGCTGGCGGAGATACCGTCATAGGTACCGGCTTCATTGGCGATAAGATGCAGTTTGGTCTGCATACCCGCCATCGCGTAAATCTGGCTGCCCAGACGCGGGATAAAGAACGAGTTCATCACGGAGTTGGACGTCACCTTGAATTCCACCGGAGTGTTCGCCGGGAAGGCGATTTCATTCACGGTAGCAATGCCTTGTTCCGGGTAGATGAAGAACCATTTCCAGTCCATGGCGACAACTTCAATCGTGACAGGTGCTTCGTCATGCGCCAGCGGTTTGCTTGGTTCGAGCGAGTGGGTAGTTTTCCAGGTGAGTACTGCGAGGAACAGGATGATCAGAATCGGCACCGTCCAGACCACAGCTTCAACTTTGTTGGAGTGTGACCAGTTAGGGCTATACTTCGCATCTTTATTGCTCGCACGATACTTCCAGGCGAAACCAACGGCCATCAAGATGGCGGGAATAACGACAATCAACATCAGGCCAAATGCCGTCAGTATCAGCGAACGTTGCTCCAGTCCAATCTGTCCTTTGGGGTCAAGTAGTGCAGAATCACAGCCACTGAGTAAAACCGTGCCTGCAAATAATGACAACCATCCCAAACTTTTATTGTATTTCCTGAGTCTCATTTACCGACCTCAATTCCACGGGGATCTGGTGGCGTTTAAAGTGTGCGGGCATTTTACGGGAAGGTTACATTACTGTAAACATGAATGGCGTAGTGTCAGTATGGTGTTACTGGGTTCTGCCGATTATGTCACACGAAATGCAACAACCTGTAAAATCGGGTGTTCGCACAGCCTGTTATTAAGGTTATAACGAAAATCCAGGATTACAATAAGGGTGAGGGTAAATTGGTATAACCAATCAAAATGATAAACAATTGGTTAACAATATTTCAGCATTTATTGAACATTACCGGAAACATTAAATTAATAACTATGCTGAATCGTTCAAGAGTAACGCTTAATTAATACCGCACAAAATAATTAAAGAAATTTTCTTCATCTCTCGATAAATATTCTCATGTTGAATATTTTATGCTTGCTTGTTTATTGAGCGAAATAATAACTGAAAGTGAATATCTTAAACGAATCCGCATAACGTGCCGATTATTAGATTGTGATTCGTTTTTGCTTTGTGATCAGTGACTAAGGGATAGAAATGACCATAACAGGAAACGACTCGCCAATTATTGGGATTGATCTGGGAACATCTAATAGTGCTGTCGCATGGTTTGATGGCGCGAACCCGCAGTTGCTCATGGGTGCGCTGGGCGAAAGATTAACGCCCTCCGTGGTGGGGCTGGACGACGCCGGTAATCTGCTGGTTGGCGAAGCGGCGAAAGCGCGGCTGGTCAGCCATCCGCACCTGACGGTCGCCAGTTTCAAACGCTACATGGGAACAGATAAAACGTGGAAACTGGGTTCACGCCGGTTCCGGGCGGAAGAGCTGTCGGCGTTAGTACTACGTAAACTTAAGACCGATGCGGAAGTCGCGCTGGGTGGCGCTATTTCTCGCGCAGTCATTACTGTACCTGCTTATTTCAATGATGTTCAGCGTAAGGCGGTCAAAGCGGCAGGAAGGCTGGCCGGACTTGACGTTGAGCGCTTGTTAAATGAACCCACCGCGGCATCCCTGGCATATGGGCTTGCAGATAATCGCGAGCAAAAATTCCTGATTTTCGATCTCGGCGGCGGCACCTTCGATGTCTCTATCGTCGATATGTTTGAAGGGGTGATTGAAGTTCACGCCAGCAGCGGCGATGCCTGGCTTGGCGGCGATGATTTTACTCAGGTCATTCGTCAATGGATGCAAGCGCGTTACCCAGCGTTAGCCGATCCGAATGCAGCGTGTGCGGCGGAGTTAAACCGGATTGCCGAGACGTTCAAATGCACGCTGAGCCAGCAGGATGAAACCAGTGCGGCGCTGAACTGTAACGGTGAGGAGTATCGCTGGACCTTAACGGCAGAGACCTTTGCCGAGTGTGCCGCCTCTCTTCTCACGCGGTTAAAAAAGCCGGTTGTGCAGGCATTGCAGGACGCACATTTCGACCCTGAGCACCTCGATCATGTCATTCTGGTAGGAGGCGCGACCCGTATGCCGATTGTTCGTCAGATGGCGACCCGGATGTTTGGACGTTTCCCGCGTAGCGAATTAAACCCCGATGAAGTGGTGGCCCTTGGCGCCGGTGTCCAGGCCGGGCTGATTGCCAAGGCATGCGCGCTGGATGATATTGTCCTGACGGATGTCATGCCGTACTCCCTGGGGATCGAGGTTTCAAGACGAAATGGCGACAAAATCGATACCGGCTATTTCCTGCCGATCATTGAACGTAACGCCTTTGTGCCTGTTAGCGTGATGAAGACCGTAAGTACGCTGTTTGATAATCAACAGTATCTGGAAATTGAGGTTTACCAGGGGGAAGCCCGTCGGGTAAGCGACAATCTGTTGCTGGACAAAATGAAGATCTCCGTCCCGCGCCGCAAAGCCGGCGACGTGAGCGCTGACATCCGCTTTACCTATACGCTGGACGGCATTCTGGAAGTTGAGTGTAAGGTTCAGGGTGAAGAGACCGCATCAACCCTGGTTATTGAAAAAGTACCCGGTCAGCTCAGCGAAGAAGAGATTCGTGAACGTCTTCAGCAACTCGATGACCTGAAAATGCACCCCCGGGATGTGCCAGAAAATCGTCATTTACTGGCAGAGGCTTCGCGTTGTTACGAACAGCATCTGGGGGAGCGGCGACAAATTATCGATCACTACGCCAGCCAGTTTGAGCAGTCACTCGATCGCCAGGATGTGCGTATGATTGCCACTGCACGGGATGAATTGCGTCAGGTGCTGAATCAATTTGATGACGGGATGTGAGTGATGGCGACAATTTGGGAAACCCTGGGAATCGAACCGACAACCGATGAAGCGGTCATTCGTAGGGCATACGCACGGGAGCTTAAGCAACATCGTCCCGATCAGGATCCGCAAGGCTACCAGCAACTGCGTGAAGCATTCGATGCGGCGAAAGAATATGCCAAAGGCGAGATGATTTGGCTTGATGACGGCAACGTGCAAGCCGCGGTCAACCTCGATTCCGTACTGGCCGGATTAACGCAAGCTGAAACACACGTGGTTCCGCAACGGGTTGCCCCTGCCCCCTTGCAGCCTGACTGGCAACGAGAAACCCTTGAGGAAGATGCGGAGCGCTTTTCCGTTCAGTTACTGATGGATGAAAGTGACGCGCTTAACGCGCTGCGCCACTACCTGGATCACAACCTGCCGGATGCGCTGGAAGCCCGACGCGTATTCAGCCTTGAGCTGGCGCAGGCCCTGAGTCAACGACAGGGGATTTCCCGTAGCCTGGTCAATAATGTGTCAGACATTATGGGATGGGATCTGGGGGGATATCGCGATTCACCCCTGCCTTACTGGGTCATTCACGCCCTGGACACGCAAATTGATGCGACTGCGGCGGATAATCACTGGGACTATTTACGCCGACAGGCTAGCCTGGATCGGCAGCGCCGTCTGGCCTGGCGCATTTTGAGCGGCGAAGTACAGCATTTACCCTGGTGGGCACGGCTCATACCGGATTTCGTTCAGGGGTTATTGAATCAGGTAACGGAGATCAGAAATGCTTATCCGCAATTACTGGAACGGGTTAACCCTGAGTTGCTCCGTCTTTCTACTCCCACGCTGGCCGTCTCCTGGGGCGCGCTGATCGCTATCTGGTTTTGGGGTTTTGCTCTGTATATTCAGGTCAAGGCTGATGCGCATTTAGTCTGGCAGGCGGTAACCATGGTGGGGATCGTGATCCTTTATTTGTGGGGGGCGCCTGTGCTGCTGTCGCACTACTTACGTGAGAAACCGCTCGCCCGCATAAGCCATATTTTCTTCTGGCTACTTTCATGGGGCATTATGGCCGTTCCCCTGTTCAACATCTACGTGCTGCTTTATCACTATCCGCCAGCAAGTAACGGGGTTGCACGGACCTGCATGTTCACTGCTGTGATTGCTTACCCTGTCTGGTGGCTGGTGCGCAGTAATTTACATCAGTGGTACGCCATGCCCTTTAATGGTGTCGTAAAACTGATCATGCTGCCTATCCTGTTCCTCAGGCAGTTGCCCCCCATGGTCAATGTCGTCGGACTTATCGTCCTGCCACCGTTATATAGCTACGTGATTAAGTGGATCTATTTTTTCAATTAATCCCTGTGCGAGCGCCAGTAATGCTGGCGCTTTCAGACAACACGCGTTTTGCGTAGCGACAGAAAATCCAGTAGCCCGCCATAGATAATGCCGACAAGCGCCAGGATTGCGCCGAATTCCAGAAACGTACTGCCAATGGCGATATGGGCCCATCCGCTGGCGTTCACTATCAGAATGAACAGCCAGATACCCAATAACAGACAACCAGTAGCAAGCAGGCGTAATGCCAGACGGTAGGCTTTGGCATACTCAGTGCGAGGCATAAAACGTTCGGTGCGTTGCGTGAATTCAAGCGTCTCTTTACAGAGAAGCAGCATCAGAAGACCTGGCAGGGCAGCCACGATAGAAAACAGATAAAACATTGACCAGCCATGCGCTTCGACAAACCAACCTGCCAGCGGCCCAACGTAAACCCGACCAACGGCAGAGAGCGCAGAAAGCAGGGCGAACTGCGTGGCAGAAAAGGACTTGTTGCACAGTGTCATCAGCAACGCGACGAAGGCCGACGTGCCCATACCGCCGCAGAGGTTTTCCAGAAAAACCGCTGACGCCATGCTGATGAGATCTTTCGGCGTAACAGCCAGCAGCCAGTACCCGGTATTTGAAATGCCCTGCAGCAGACCGAAAATCAGCAACGCGCGAAACAGTGACAAGCGTTGCATTAATACGCCGCCCCAGAGTGCGCCAATAATGGTGGCAATAAGCCCAAGGGTTTTGTTAACCACGCCCACTTCACCGGCGTCAAACCCGACGCCGCGAATCAGAAAGGTGGTTGTCAGGCTCATCGCGAACGCATCGCCGAGCTTATAAAGGACAATCAACAGCAAGATAAGCCAGGCATTGTTGCGACCAAAGAAATCGCGCAGTGGTTCGACAACGGCTTGTTCCAGCGTGCGCGGTGCCGGGATCGCATCGTTCGGTTCAGGAGCCAGTAACGTTGCAATAATACAGGGAATCAGCAGCCCGGCCATCAGCCAGTACATGCCTTGCCAGCCCAGCCAGCGGTCAGCCAGCCACAGCGCCAGGCCGCCAGAGACTAACATGCCTAAGCGATAACCCAGGACGCTAATTGCTGCCCCGGCTCCCCGCTCCTCTGCGGGTAGCACATCCGTTTTCCACGCATCGAAAACAATGTCCTGCGACGCAGAACAAAAAGCGATAACGACCGCCAGTCCCGCCATCCAGCGCAGATGACTGCCTGGCTCAAGAAAGCCCATCGCCGCGATCGAAGCAAGTAAACCCAGTTGCGTAAGGAGGAGCCAGCCCCGGCGTCGGCCAAGGAATGATGGGGTGTAGCGGTCCATCATCGGCGACCAGAGAAATTTAAATACGTAGGCCTGGCCGACAAGCGAGAAGAAACCGATGGTTTTCAGATCGACATTCGCCACTGTCATCCACGCCTGGAGCGTACCGGATGTCAGCGCCAGCGGTAAACCTGAGGCAAAACCAAGCATCAGCAGAATGGCTGATTTGGGTTGCTGAAAGATGCGAAGGTAATGACTGGACATGATTCAGTACTGGCCCGGCGAACCGGGCCAGCGTGCGGAACTTAACGCGTGTTCTGCTTGATGAACTGATGAATGGTGGTGTCCTGAGACATATCCGCGATAGTGTCGGTCAACACGCTGTTAACGGCATTCGTTATCTTGTCGTTAGTCGCCTGGAGTGCGCCTTCAACGTTATAGCTGGCACGATAATTTTTCGTCATTTTATTGCCGTTAGCGGCGGTTGCGATGATCGCAATATCTGCTTTCGTCGCAATGCTGTAACGCAGGTTGCCCTGAGAAACATCGGCATACAGCTGGTTAACAATGATTTGCAGGTTAGCCGCACCGCTTGGGCCGATCATATAACCGCGTGCAGTCATTTGTTTTTCGAGCACTTCTTGTAGTAAGAAGCGCAGGTCGCGGGACGCCGTTAAGGTAACCAGTTGGTTATCGCGGGTGACTTTTGCCAGTGCCTGGTCAGGACGCTGGTCGGCACCAGTAATGCTCACTGTAACGCCCATCAGGCTAGGATCCTGCTGTGGCAGCGTAATCTTCGGTGACACTTCAAGCGTGGTTGGCGGGGTGGCACACCCGGCCAGCATAAATAAAGCGACCAATGGGAAGAGAAGTTTTTTTAACATGTTCAGGCTCTCAGTGGATCTTAAGCTTAGATAGGGAAAATTCTTGCCATCATAACATCGCCGTCAGCAAGGGGAAGTCCTCAACGCATGTAAATTCATCGCCTTGTGCTTTTTTTAACCGTACGGGATAGTTGCCTTGCCGGGTATGACGTAATTTTTGACCTTTTTAGTACAGTTCATACCTTTGAATGAGAAAATAGGACGAAAGCTAAATTTTTGTTGTTTTCTTGTTATGAACAAGATAAAAGCGGCTAACATTTAAAGGGATGGGTCGCATCTCAGCGTTGTCGGAGGAGTCCTTTCATGATGATACGTGAGCAAATAGAAGATAAATTAAGGGCAGCGTTTGAACCCGTGTTCCTCGAAGTTGTTGATGAAAGCTATCGTCACAATGTACCGGCCGGTTCCGAAAGCCATTTCAAAGTTGTGTTGGTCAGTGACCGCTTTTCCGGGGAGCGTTTCCTTAACCGCCACCGTATGATTTACGGCACCCTGGCGGCGGAACTCGCGTCCACTGTCCATGCACTGGCTCTGCACACTTACACGATTAAGGAGTGGGAAGGTCTGCAGGATACCGTTTTCGCCTCGCCGCCATGCAGGGGAGCAGGCAGCATCGCGTAAAACGCATTTGCAACTGCCTGAGCTTTTCCAGTATGTTGCGTACAGTTTAAGTAAAAACGGCCTGCGGGCCGTTTTGTTTTGTCTGAGTTTTGAGCGAGAAGCGCAATTTTTAGGTCAAAATTACCTCGGAATTGTGAAAAATGGCGCAACAATGCGGCATTCCCGTTCTCGACTCACTAAAGTGATGCCGCTATAATGCCGCGTCTTTATATATGAACGTCTTCGGGATGATTCTGGTGACAGGGAATGTATATCTGATTTGAGAGAGCATCCCGGTTCTGCGAAGCCCTATGACAGCTTCCAGATATAGAGTTGACCGAGCACTGTGATTTTTTGAGGTAACAAGATGCAAGTTTCAGTTGAAACCACTCAGGGCCTTGGGCGCCGTGTAACGATTACTATCGCTGCTGACAGCATCGAGACCGCTGTGAAGAGCGAGCTGGTCAACGTAGCGAAGAAAGTACGTATTGACGGCTTCCGTAAAGGCAAAGTACCGATGAATGTCGTTGCTCAGCGTTATGGCGCTTCCGTACGTCAGGACGTACTGGGCGAACTGATGAGCCGCAACTTTATTGACGCGATCATTCAGGAAAAAATCAACCCGGCTGGCGCACCGAACTACGTTCCGGGCGAATACAAACTGGGCGAAGACTTTACCTACTCCGTAGAATTCGAAGTTTATCCGGAAGTTGAGCTGAAAGGCCTGGAAACTATCGAAGTTGAAAAACCGGTTGTAGAAGTGACCGACGCTGACGTCGACACTATGCTGGACACCCTGCGTAAACAACAAGCAACCTGGAAAGATAAAGACGGTGCTGTTGACGCTGAAGACCGCGTGACTGTTGATTTCACTGGCTCTGTAGACGGTGAAGAGTTCGAAGGCGGCAAAGCCACTGATTTCGTGCTGGCAATGGGCCAGGGTCGTATGATCCCAGGCTTTGAAGACGGCATCAAAGGCCACAAAGCGGGTGACGAATTCACTATCGATGTGACCTTCCCGGAAGACTACCACGCTGAAAACCTGAAAGGTAAAGCAGCGAAATTCGTTATCAACCTGAAAAAAGTTGAAGAACGTGAGCTGCCGGAACTGACCGAAGAGTTTATCAAACGTTTCGGCGTTGAAGATGGTTCTGTAGCGGGTCTGCGTGCAGAAGTGCGTAAAAATATGGACCGTGAGCTGAAAGGCGCTGTGCGTAACCGCATCAAGTCTCAGGCAATCGAAGGTCTGGTGAAAGCGAACGAGATCGAAATCCCGTCTGCCCTGATTGACAGCGAAATCGACGTTCTGCGTCGTCAGGCTGCTCAGCGTTTCGGTGGTAACGAGAAACAAGCGCTGGAACTGCCGCGTGAGCTGTTCGAAGAGCAGGCTAAACGCCGCGTAATCGTAGGCCTGCTGCTGGGCGAAGTGATTCGTACCCATGAGCTGAAAGCAGACGAAGAGCGTGTTAAAGGTCTGATCGAAGAGATGGCTTCTGCTTACGAAGATCCGACCGAAGTTATCGAGTTCTACAGCAAAAACAAAGAGCTGACCGATAACATGCGCAATGTCGCTCTGGAAGAACAGGCTGTCGAAGCTGTACTGGCAAAAGCAAAAGTGACTGAGAAAGCAACCAGCTTCCAGGAACTGATGAACCAGCAGGCTTAATTTACTCATCCGGTATAAAGAGTAAACAATAAGCCCGTCACCTCCTGGTGACGGGCTTTTTTTATCGCATTGATGTTATCAGAAGTGTGCTAAAAGGGCGTTTCAGTGTTAGCGTAACAGCAAAAGGTTGTTATGCTTGAAATAAGGTGTGGTCATCCCCATTAAGGGACTATCGACTGTGAACACTCTGGCTGATAATCCGTCCGTGAGGGGTCGTAGTCAGACCTGGCTCACTCAAGTACAATCAGTACAGCAGGTTATTTATTTTTAGATCCAGGAGACGGACATGTCATACAGCGGCGAACGAGATACCTTTGCACCCCATATGGCCCTGGTGCCAATGGTTATTGAACAGACCTCACGCGGTGAGCGCTCCTTCGATATCTACTCCCGTCTTCTTAAGGAACGTGTCATTTTCATGACGGGTCAGGTTGAAGACCACATGGCAAACCTGATCGTGGCGCAGATGTTGTTCCTGGAAGCGGAAAATCCGGAAAAAGATATTTACCTGTATATTAACTCTCCGGGTGGCGTTATCACCGCTGGAATGTCAATTTACGACACCATGCAATTTATTAAGCCTGACGTCAGCACCATTTGTATGGGCCAGGCCGCGTCCATGGGCGCATTCCTGTTGACGGCGGGGGCAAAAGGCAAGCGTTTCTGCCTGCCGAACTCACGTGTGATGATCCACCAACCGTTGGGGGGTTACCAGGGGCAGGCGACGGATATTGAGATCCACGCCCGTGAAATCCTGAAAGTGAAAGGGCGTATGAACGAACTCATGGCGCATCATACGGGTCAATCTTTAGAGCAAATTGAACGAGATACCGAACGTGACCGTTTCCTCTCTGCGAACGAAGCCGTCGAATACGGTCTGGTTGATTCAATTTTGACCCATCGTAATTAATGCTCAGGCCGGAGTAGTGCCGCTATAATGAATATCGAGCGGCACTACGCTAGCCAGCGTTTTGCGCCTGGAATGGCATTTGCGTCGTCATGTGCGGCACAAAGAACAGAAAAGAGGTTTTGACTCATGACAGATAAACGCAAAGATGGTTCGGGCAAACTGTTGTACTGCTCTTTTTGCGGCAAAAGCCAGCACGAAGTGCGCAAGCTCATTGCCGGGCCGTCCGTGTATATCTGCGACGAATGTGTTGATCTGTGTAACGACATTATTCGCGAAGAGATTAAAGAAGTTGCGCCCCATCGCGAGCGCAGTGCACTGCCGACCCCGCACGAGATTCGCCATCACCTGGACGATTATGTAATCGGTCAGGAACAGGCGAAAAAAGTGCTGGCCGTCGCGGTATACAACCACTACAAACGTCTGCGTAACGGCGACACCAGCAATGGTGTTGAGCTGGGCAAAAGTAACATTCTGCTGATCGGGCCGACCGGTTCCGGTAAAACATTGCTGGCTGAAACGCTGGCGCGCCTGTTGGATGTTCCGTTTACCATGGCGGATGCCACCACCCTGACCGAAGCGGGTTATGTGGGTGAAGACGTTGAAAACATCATCCAGAAGCTGTTGCAGAAGTGCGATTATGACGTACAAAAAGCGCAGCGCGGCATCGTCTATATCGATGAGATCGATAAGATCTCGCGTAAATCTGACAATCCGTCCATCACCCGAGATGTATCCGGTGAAGGCGTACAGCAGGCGTTGCTGAAACTAATCGAAGGTACCGTGGCAGCCGTACCGCCGCAGGGTGGACGTAAACACCCACAGCAGGAATTCTTACAGGTTGATACCTCCAAGATCCTGTTCATTTGCGGCGGCGCATTTGCTGGTCTGGATAAAGTGATTTCCCATCGTGTTGAAACCGGTTCTGGCATCGGCTTTGGCGCGACGGTGAAAGCGAAATCCGAAAAAGCGAATGAAGGCGAACTGCTGGCGCAGGTCGAGCCTGAGGATCTGATCAAATTTGGTTTGATCCCGGAGTTTATTGGTCGTCTGCCGGTGGTGGCAACCCTCAACGAGCTGAGCGAAGAAGCGCTGATTCAGATCCTCAAAGAGCCGAAAAATGCCCTGACCAAACAGTATCAGGCGCTGTTCAATCTTGAGGGTGTAGATCTGGAATTCCGCGACGAAGCGTTGACGGCTATCGCTAAGAAAGCCATGGTGCGTAAAACCGGTGCACGTGGTCTGCGTTCCATCGTCGAAGCGGCGTTGCTGGACACCATGTATGATCTGCCATCTCTGGAAGAGGTCGATAAAGTGGTGATCGATGAGTCCGTGATTGCCGGACAAAGCAAACCACTACTGATCTACGGTAAGCACGAAGCGCAACAGGCATCTGGTGAATAATTCACCAATCCATACATACAGTTAATGAAAAAGGGGGGATTTTATCTCCCCTTTTATTTTTCCTGATTCTCGCCGTTGAATGTGTGGGAAACATCCCCATATACTGCTTTACATGTTAATGGTGCGTGTTGCACAGTCACGTCACCGGATTACCTGGCGGACATTAAACTAAGAGAGAGCTCTATGAATCCTGAGCGTTCTGAACGCATTGAAATCCCCGTATTGCCGTTGCGCGATGTGGTGGTTTATCCGCACATGGTCATACCCCTGTTTGTTGGGCGGGAAAAATCTATCCGTTGTCTTGAAGCGGCCATGGACCATGATAAAAAAATCATGCTGGTTGCGCAGAAAGAAGCGTCAACGGATGAGCCGGGTGTAAACGATCTTTTCACCGTCGGGACCGTGGCCTCTATTCTGCAGATGCTGAAACTGCCTGACGGCACGGTTAAAGTGCTGGTGGAAGGTCTGCAGCGCGCGCGCATTACCACGCTGTCGGATAATGGCGAACATTTCACGGCTAAAGCGGAATACCTCGATTCCCCGGCCATTGATGAGCGCGAGCAGGAAGTGCTGGTACGCACTGCCATCAGCCAGTTTGAAGGCTATATCAAGCTCAATAAAAAAATTCCACCGGAAGTACTGACTTCGCTCAACAGCATTGACGACCCTGCGCGCCTGGCCGATACCATTGCCGCGCATATGCCATTGAAGCTGGCTGACAAACAGTCCGTACTGGAGATGTCCGACGTTAACGAACGTCTGGAATATCTGATGGCGATGATGGAATCGGAAATCGATCTCCTGCAGGTCGAGAAACGTATCCGCAATCGCGTCAAAAAACAGATGGAAAAATCCCAGCGCGAGTACTATCTGAATGAGCAGATGAAGGCCATTCAGAAAGAACTCGGCGAGATGGATGACGCGCCGGATGAAAACGAAGCGCTGAAACGTAAAATCGACGCGGCCAAAATGCCAAAAGAGGCGAAAGAAAAGGCCGAAGCCGAGCTGCAGAAACTGAAAATGATGTCTCCGATGTCTGCGGAAGCCACCGTGGTCCGTGGTTATATCGAGTGGATGATTCAGGTTCCGTGGTATGCGCGCAGCAAAGTGAAAAAAGATCTGCGTCAGGCGCAGGAAGTGCTCGATACCGACCACTATGGCCTTGAGCGCGTCAAAGACCGCATTCTTGAGTATCTCGCGGTGCAGAGCCGCATGAACAAACTCAAAGGCCCAATCCTGTGTCTGGTTGGACCGCCAGGGGTAGGTAAAACCTCTCTGGGGCAGTCTATCGCCAAAGCGACCGGGCGTAAGTATATTCGTATGGCGCTGGGCGGCGTGCGTGACGAAGCGGAAATTCGCGGTCACCGTCGTACCTATATCGGTTCTATGCCGGGCAAACTGATCCAGAAGATGGCGAAAGTGGGCGTTAAAAACCCCTTATTCCTGCTTGATGAGATCGACAAAATGTCCTCGGACATGCGTGGCGATCCGGCATCTGCACTGTTAGAAGTGCTTGATCCGGAACAGAACGTTGCATTTAGCGACCACTATCTGGAAGTGGATTACGATCTCAGCGATGTTATGTTTGTCGCGACGTCTAACTCCATGAACATTCCGGCACCGCTGCTTGATCGTATGGAAGTGATCCGTCTTTCCGGTTACACGGAAGATGAGAAACTGAATATCGCGAAACAGCATCTGCTGACGAAACAGATCGAACGCAATGCGCTGAAACCGACAGAACTGACCGTGGATGACAGCGCCATCGTCGGCATCATCCGTTATTACACCCGTGAAGCGGGCGTGCGTAGCCTTGAGCGCGAAATCTCTAAATTGTGCCGTAAAGCCGTGAAACAGCTGCTGCTGGATCCCTCGTTGAAACATATCGAGATTAACGGTGACAACCTGCACGATTACCTGGGTGTTCAGCGCTATGACTATGGTCGTGCGGATGATGAAAACCGTGTGGGCCAGGTAACCGGACTGGCGTGGACCGAAGTCGGCGGTGACCTGCTGACCATCGAAACCGCGTGTGTACCAGGTAAAGGCAAGCTGACCTATACCGGTTCGTTGGGTGAAGTCATGCAGGAATCCATCCAGGCAGCACTGACCGTGGTGCGTGCTCGTGCTGAAAAACTCGGCATTAACGGGGATTTCTACGAAAAACGCGATATCCATGTTCACGTACCGGAAGGGGCTACGCCGAAAGATGGTCCGAGCGCCGGTATCGCGATGTGTACTGCGCTGGTTTCTTGCCTGACGGGCAACCCGGTACGTGCTGATGTGGCGATGACAGGGGAAATTACCCTGCGTGGTCAGGTACTACCGATTGGTGGTCTGAAAGAAAAACTGCTGGCGGCACACCGTGGCGGGATCAAAACCGTGCTGATTCCTTATGAGAACAAGCGCGATCTTGAGGAAATTCCGGAAAACGTCATCGCTGATCTGGACATCCATCCGGTTAAGCGCATTGATGAGGTTCTGGCGCTGGCACTACAAAACGAACCCTTTGGTATGCAGGTCGCGACCGCAAAATAGTGACCTCGCGCAAAGAGCGTTGATAAAAACAAGGCTGGTAAGGCATTTCGGACTTGCCAGCCTTTTTTTGTATAGCTAATTTAGATTGCTGGTTGGGTGTGTCATCAACAACTGGTGTTGTAAGGGCATGACAGGCCTGATATAACTGCTGCGCGGTCGCGCTGTGAAGGACTCAGGCGCGATATAAATTATAAAGAGAGGAAGAGAAGAGTGAATAAATCTCAACTGATAGACAAGATTGCCGCGGGAGCTGACATCTCTAAAGCGGCTGCTGGACGTGCGTTAGATGCTTTAATTGCTTCTGTTACTGAATCTCTGAAAGAAGGGGACGATGTAGCGCTGGTAGGTTTTGGTACTTTTGCCGTTAAAGAGCGTGCTGCGCGTACAGGCCGTAACCCTCAGACCGGTAAAGAAATCACTATCGCCGCAGCTAAGGTTCCAGGCTTCCGCGCAGGCAAGGCACTGAAAGACGCGGTTAACTGATCGCTTTCCCGGTGGGAAGGTGAAAAGTACAAGGGCGCATCGAGAGATGTGCCTTTTTTATTTATTCAGTCACTCTTATCTGAGTTTCTGCGAGTTGTGGGCTGACAATTGCCCCCTTTTCTTGTCAAAATACGACCCTATACGCAGCGTCGGGAAACTGAGTGACTGCGCGAGGTCTACAGTCACCTACAGCGGAGTGTTGTTACACCATGATGGACAATTTACGCACGGCAGCAAACAGCATCGTGCTCAAGATCATTTTCGGCGTCATTATCGTGTCGTTCATTTTGACCGGCGTCAGTAGCTACCTTATTGGCGGTAACAATAATTATGCCGCAAAGGTTAATGACCAGGAGATTGGTCGCGCGCAATTCGAAAATGCGGTTGCCAGTGAACGTAATCGTATGCAGCAGCAACTGGGTGACCAGTTCTCAGAGCTGGCCGCGAATGAAAACTACATCAAATCTATGCGTCAGCAGGTGCTGAACCGTCTTATTGACGAAGCATTGCTGGATCAGTACGCGCATAACCTGCACCTGGGCATCAGCGATGAGCAGGTTAAGAAAGCGATTTTCTCCACTCAGGCTTTCCAGACCAACGGTAAATTCGATAACGACCGTTTCAACGGTATCGTCAACCAGATGGGTATGAGTGCGGACCAGTATGCGCAAGCGCTGCGCAATCAGTTGACATCTCAGCAACTGATCAACGCAGTTGCCGGCACTGATTTTATGCTGAAAGGTGAGACGGACGAGCTGGCGGCGCTGGTTTCCCAACAGCGCGTTGTGCGCCAGGCGCTGATCGACGTAAATGCGCTGGCGGCAAAACAGAGCGTAAGCGACCAGGAGATTGCCGGTTTCTATGAGCAGAACAAAACCCGCTTTGTCTCCCCTGAGCAGTTCCGCGTCAGCTATATCAAGCTGGATGCGGCCAATATGCAGCAGAACGTCAGCGACGCGGATATTCAATCTTACTATGATCAGCATATGGATCAGTTCACGCAGCCGCAGCGTAATCGCTATAGCGTGATTCAGACCAAAACGGAAGATGATGCGAAAGCCGTACTGGACGCGCTGAGCAAAGGGGCTGATTTTGCCGCACTGGCGAAAGAAAAATCTACCGACATCATCTCTGCCCGTAACGGCGGTGATATGGGGTGGCTGGAGCCGGCCACCACACCTGACGAACTGAAAAATTCGGGCCTGAAAGACAAAGGCCAACTGTCAGGTGTGATCAAATCTTCCGTTGGCTTCCTGGTGGTGCGCCTTGACGACATTCAGCCTGCAAAAGCGAAACCGCTGAGCGAAGTGCACGATGAGATCGCCGCAAAAGTGAAGCAGGATAAGGCGCTCGATGCCTGGTACGCTTTGCAGCAGAAGGTGAGCGAAGCTGCAAGCAACGATAATGAGTCTCTGGCGGGCGCTGAGCAAGTCGCCGGGACAAAAGCCGTTGAAACCGGCTGGTTTAGCCGTGACAGCCTGCCGCAAGAACTCAATTTTAAACCGGTTGCCAATGCTATCTTTGATGGTGGTCTGGTCGGGGTGAACGGTGCGCCAGGCAGTAACTCTGACATTATTACTGTCGATGGTGACCGTGCCTTTGTGCTGCGTGTGAGCGAGCATAAAGCAGAAGCGATCAAGCCACTGGAAGAGGTTAAAGCTCAGGTCAGTGATATCGTTAAGCACAACAAAGCGGAGCAGCAGGCCAAACTGGATGCTGACAAGCTGATCGCTGAACTGAAAGCGGGTAAAGGCGACGATGCGCTGAAAGCCGCAGGGTTAAGCTTTGGTGCAGCCAAAACATTGACCCGTACCGGTCAGGATCCGATTAGCCAGGCCGCATTTAGCCTGCCGCTGCCGGAGAAAGACAAACCGGGTTATGGCATAGCGAACGATGCTCAGGGCAATGTCGCGATTCTGGCGTTGGATGAAGTAAAAGCCGGTACTATGCCGGACGATCAGAAGAAAGCGATGGTTCAGGGAATTACCCAGAACAATGCCCAGATTGCTTTCGAGGCACTGATGACCAACCTGCGTAAAGAGGCCAAAATTAAACTTGGCGCCATTATGGAACAGCAGGAATAACGAGACGCCTCCCACAAATATTGCAATGCTTTGCAATTCAAAAGGCCGCTTTCGCGGCCTTTTCCACATTTGTCATCCGCCATTTGTACCGTTTTCCCCGCTTGTTTATCGTAGCGTCGTTGTTAAACACCAAGGAGAAACAGCATGAAACATGGAATCAAAGCACTTCTACTGACCCTGTCTTTTGCCTGCGCTGGCATTAGCCATAATACGCTGGCGGCCCCTGCCGATACTGGCGCCAAAGCCCCTGCAGTACAAACTAAAGCCGATAATGGCGCGACGCCGGTGGCCAAAACACCTGACGCGGTAAAAAGTGCCGACGAGGATGGCACCAGAGTCAGCATTAACACGGCCAGCGCCGAGGATCTGGCGCGGGTGATGAATGGCGTGGGAATGAAAAAAGCCCAGGCGATAGTCAGCTACCGGCAAGAATACGGGCCGTTTAAAACCCTGGACGATCTCAAGCAGGTGCCTGGTATGGGGAGCGCGCTTGTTGAACGCAACCTCGGAAACCTGACGCTGTAAAAGATGGGGCTTGCGTAGTCGCGAAATTTTGCCAGACTAAAGAGGTCATACCAGTTATGGCCTCTGTTCCTATAACAAAAGTGAAGGTTAAAGCGCTATGCAGACTCAGATCAAAGTTCGTGGTTATCACCTCGATGTCTATCAGCATGTGAACAATGCCCGTTATCTGGAATTCCTGGAAGAAGCGCGTTGGGATGGGCTGGAAAACAATGAAAACTTTAAGTGGATGACGACGAACAACATCGCGTTCGTGGTCGTCAACATCAATATCAACTACCGTCGTCCTGCCGTGCTGGGCGATCGTCTGACCGTGACCAGTCACGTTAAACAGATTAATGGACGAAGCGGCGTGCTTAGTCAGGTCGTGACGCTGGAGCCTGGAGGCGAAGTGGTAGCCGACGCACTGGTGACCTTTGTGTGTATCGATCTGAAAACGCAAAAGGCGCTGGCGCTGGAAGGGGAGTTACGTGAAAGGCTGGAGGAGATGATCCGCGAAGAGGCGTGACACTACAGCAAACTCACCCGGATGCGGCACAAATGCCTTATCCGGGCGACGCGATTATCACAGTGGATACACAATGTAGCCAGGGTAAGCGGACCCGGGAATGTCGACCGAGACGTTAGCCCAGATCAGTAAAAGCAAAACGGCAATATTTTTAGTGTTTGCTCCCTCTCTCCGTGGAGAGGACACCTGGCCGCACAGCAGGTAGCCCGGGTAAGCGCAGCGCACCCGGGAAACCAGAAGGGTGCGTTACTTCAACCCGGTTTTCTTTTTCATGGCAGCCATCACCCCGGCCTTATCGGCCAGGTAGTGGCGCAGACCATTCGCCCGCAGGTTACAGGCGGCACAGTGTCCACAGCCATCGCCTTTGATGCCGTTATAGCAGGTCAGCGTCTCATTGCGCACCAGTTCCAGCTTGCCCCAGTAATCGGCCAGCGCCCAGGTTTCGGCTTTGTCTATCCACATCAGTGGCGTTTCAAAGCGAATGTCTTTCGCCATGCCCAGATTCACCGCATGGTTCAGGGCTTTGACAAATTCGTCACGGCAGTCCGGATAACCCGAAAAGTCGGTTTCGCAAACGCCGGTAATCACTGCCTCGGCCTGCACCTGATACGCATAAATCGCCGTCAGGGTTAAAAACAGAATATTGCGCCCGGGCACGAACGTATTCGGGATACCACTGGCATCAGGCTGATAATCCGGCACCGGGATGCTGTCGCGTGTCAGGCTACTGACCGCCAGTTCATTCAGTAACGTCACATCAAGGACTTTATGCGCTCGGGCGCCTGACTGTAACGCCAGTTCGCGCGCCACATCGATTTCCGCACGATGACGCTGACCATAATCGAAGGTGACACAATGCACTTCATCGTATTGTTGCAACGCCTGAATCAGACAGGTTGTAGAGTCTTGCCCGCCACTGAACACGACTACGGCACGTTTCATAAGGAATCCCGGTATTCATTCATAAAGGCGCTATGGTAGCGCGTGCGGATTGCCTCGACCAGCTTCTTCACCGCGCCGGGGCCGGTAGCCAGGCCTGAGTAAAATCAAACCAGCCACGAGTGTTCAGTCGAATGCCTTCGACGCCAGGGGGGGCGCTAATGCGATACTGATAATTAAACAGCGGTGTCAGTATGGCCTGATCCATCAGATGGCTGAATACCGCCTGCAACGCCTCGCTACGTGCAGTTTCATCCGGCACGCTTTGCACGGCATCGAGCGTCGCCTGCATATGAGAAAATTGCGCGCGGCTGAGTACATTGGGCCAGACCGGATCGCAGCGCAGCCACTGTTCCAGGGCATACTCCGGGGCTTCGCCAATCAGCCTGTCCCCCATCATTAAATCCGCCTGTGCCAGTGCACTGCACCCATCCCAGGTCTTCGCATCATGAAAGATCAGCGTAACTTCGCAACCGAGCACGGCCAGATAATGTTTGAACTGTTGCGCCATGGTGTGTAACTCCACTGGCAGATGGTAAAGCAGGGTTAACCTGGACGGTAGCTCAACACTCTCATCCGGCGGCCACCGTGGAATCGTCCAGCCAGGGAGTAGCTCTTTACTGGGCGTAATGAGATTTTCATCCAGTGGCAGCGTGTCCAGCAACGACGTCTGATGGATGATCTGCACAAGCCGCCGTGATTGTGCCGGAGTGAGATTTGCGCCAATACGCTGTGTCAGATAACAAAACCCCAGGCTGACACTGTTACTCACGGGCTGCAGGTGCACGAGCTCATCGGGTTCGCCAATCGCAATCTGCACAGGATGACGACAACTGGTCCCGAGATTCTGCTCAAAAAGCTGCGGTGTAATCCAGAACTCCACAGCTTTCAATAAGGGATGGGTGAGGTGGTACTGCTCATGACTTTCCAGCCTGACCAGGTCATTACTGAATGAGGTAAGACGGAACGGCCCGGTACCGATAAGCGGCATTTGCGGATGCGCCAGTGTGGTGGCATAGCTGGCAAGCCGGTGCGCCAGCCAGAAATCCGGATGATGTAGCGTAAACGTCAGGCAGTGTGAGTGGGTGGCCTCCACGCTTTTGACGCTGGCAAAAAGTGTCCGTAAAGCGGGCAGCTCAAGGAGAAGCATAAAGCGCGTTTGTAACTGGCGAATATCCACAACATCGCCGTTGTGCCAGTGCAGCGTCGTGCGAATATGAAACCGCCAACGCAGCTTGTCCTCGCTAATATCCCAGTGATGCGCTAAATCGCCCTGCGGTAAAAAGCTATCGTCAACGAAGCGCGTCAGGCCAGAGAAGATTTGCCCGGCAAGATGCTGTTCCGCCCGGCCGGGTAAGAACCCCTGGCGTAGCGGCTCCAGGGGACGGTAGTAAGGAATGCGCAACGTCGGGGTGTCGTTTTGCCAGAGCCCGCCGAGGAAGGGGTTCAGTAAGATGCGCAAATCTTCCGGTGCGAGCTGCGCCAGCGCCAGCGCATTTTGTTGCTGACCCTCATTAAGCGCCTGCTCCATCATCTCCTGGCGCAAGGATTCCGGCGTGCGCAAAAACTGTAACGCCGCACGTTTACCCCGGCCGGAACGGGAGTCCCAGTGCAGCCAGCCTGCTTGCTGCATTTGACGTAACAGCGTACGCATATGGCGTTCGCTGCAAAAACAGCGTGTGGCAAGTTCTGCCACGCTGACCTGTTGCGCTTCGCCTGATGAGACCTTCCAGAGGCGCTGGTATTGATTGAGTCGGTTAAGAAGTCGCATAAACCCGGAACAATTATCTCTATCTGCTCACTATTACTTCCGTATATATCAGGCAATACTTCTGCGCAATACACGGCATCACATCTGGAGATGAAATATGGCCCGGCTGGCTGCTTTTGATATGGACGGTACTTTGCTCATGCCCGATCACCGCCTTGGTGAGCAAACGGTGGCAACGTTACGCCGTTTGCGTGAACGCGACATTACTCTCACTTTTGCGACCGGCAGGCATGCGCTGGAGATGCGCAAACTTATCGACATTCTCGCGCTGGACGCTTTTTTGATAACCGGTAACGGCACACGCGTCCATTCTCTGGATGGGGAGCTTTTACATCGCCAGGATCTTGATCCCGAAGTGGCTGAACTGATACTTCACAGCAAATGGGATACGCAAGCCAGCATCCATGTGTTTAACGATGACGGCTGGATGACGGATAAACCTGTCCCGGAGGCGTTGGACGAACATATCTACAGCGGGTTCACTTACCAGTTGATGGATCTAAAGCGGCTGCCTGCCCATGACGTGACCAAAGTCTGTTTTGTGGGAGAACATGACGACCTGTGCCGCCTGCGCATCCAGCTTAATGAGGCGTCAGGCGGACGCGCTAATTTATGCTTTTCCGCGTCTTATTGTCTGGAGGTATTACCGCTCGGTTGCAACAAAGGGTCGGCGTTGGCCATGCTCAGCTCGCGGTTGGGCGTGCCGATGCAGGATTGTATGGCGTTTGGTGACGCCATGAATGACAGAGAGATGCTGGCAAGTGTAGGGCGCGGCATGATCATGGGAAATGCCATGCCACAGTTGCGTGCCGCGCTTCCACACTTACCGGTTATCGGACACTGCCGCGATCAGGCCGTATCGCACTTCTTAACGCATTGGCTGGATACACCTAATCTTCCTTATTCCCCCGAATGATGAGATCTTTCCAGCAGCCAGGTTGAATACCTGGCTTTTTTATTTCACCAGCGCGTTAATTTCTTCCTGCCATGGGCGAACATCGCCGATGTTGGCTTCAACCCACAGCGGGTTGTAGTAGGTATCAAGATAACGATCGCCACTGTCACACAGCAGGGTCACGATAGATCCGCTCCGCCCCTCGTCGCGCATACGCGACGCCAGTTGTAATGCTCCCCACATATTAGTGCCGGTCGATGCGCCAACCCGACGGCCCAATTGTGTTTCCAGCCATTGGGCCGTCGCCACGCTGGCAGCATCGGGTACCCTCAGCATCTCGTCCACGACATCAGGAATAAATGACGGTTCAACGCGTGGTCGGCCAATCCCTTCAATTTTACTCCCCACCGCAGAGCGTAGCCCTGCCTCGCGGGTTTGCCAGAAATCGAGAAACACCGAGTTTTCTGGATCTACCACCATCAGTTCAGTGCTGTAGCCCTGGCAACGAATATAACGCCCGATAGTTGCCGATGTGCCGCCCGTCCCGGCACTCATGACGATATAGTCCGGCACCGGATGTGGCTCGTTTTTCATCTGGCGAAAAATGCTGTCTGCAATGTTGTTATTACCCCGCCAGTCGGTGGCGCGCTCGGCATAGGTAAACTGATCCATATAATGGCCATTCAGCTCGCGAGCCAGCATTTCTGAGGCCGCATAAATCTCGCAGGCGCTCTCCACGAAGTGACAGCGACCCCCGTAAAATTCAATCTGCTCGACTTTTCGTTTGGCTGTGCAATAGGGCATAACAGCAATAAACGGTAACCCCAGCAGACGGGCAAAATAAGCTTCTGAGACTGCCGTTGAGCCGGATGACGCTTCAATAATGGTGGTGCCTTCTTTAATCCAGCCGTTGCAAAGACCATAGAGAAAGAGCGAACGCGCCAGACGATGTTTGAGACTCCCGGTTGGATGTGTACTCTCATCTTTCAAATAGAGCCGAATGCCGGGAAAAGCAGGCAGTGCGAGACGGATCAGGTGCGTGTCCGCAGAGCGCTGATAATCGGCATTGATTTCGTTAATAGCATGCTTAACCCAGTCACTGTTCATACATCATTTCCATTTATCATTTTGTGCCCAGATTAGCGGAAAATGCAGGAAAAATTGTTGCCATTTAAACTTTGAAATAGACTGTTAAGAGAAAAATTTTCTCCCGGAAGACGTAATGCTAGATAAAATAGATCGTAAGTTGCTTTCTTTGCTCCAGCAGGACTGCACACTCTCTTTGCAGGCGCTGGCAGATGCCGTTAATCTGACCAGCACGCCATGCTGGAAACGTCTAAAGCGGCTGGAGGAGGAGGGCATCCTTCTCGGGCGCGTGGCCGTGCTGGATGCGGAGAAACTTGGCCTGAGTCTGACCGCATTTGTGCTGATCAAAACCCAGCATCACAGCAGCGACTGGTATTGTCGTTTCACCGCTGTAGTCTCGGAAATGCCGGAAGTCCTGGGATTCTGGCGTATGGCGGGGGAGTATGATTACCTGTTACGCGTTCAGGTTGCGGACATGAAGCGTTATGACGACTTCTACAAAAAACTGGTTAATAGTGTGCCTGGCTTGTCCGATGTGACATCCAGTTTTGCGATGGAACAGATTAAATACACCACGGCTTTGCCCATTGAATAACCCTCCCGGCGGTAGCCGGAAAAATCACGTTCAGGATGTAACCGCGTGCGATTATTTGCTCAGTTAAGCTGGTACTTTCGCCGGGAGTGGCGACGTTATCTCGGTGCTGTAGGCCTGCTTATCATTATTGCGATTTTACAACTCGTCCCGCCTAAGGTGGTGGGGATCATTGTTGACGGCGTTACCCGCCAGCACTTTACCTCGTCGCAGGTCATGATGTGGGTAGGTGCGCTGGTGCTGATTGCTATCGTCATCTACCTGCTGCGTTATGTCTGGCGCGTCTGGTTGTTTGGCGCGTCGTATCAACTTGCTGTCGAGCTACGCGAAGATTTTTACCGCCAGCTCAGTCGCCAGCATCCGGAATTTTATCTGCGCCACCGTACCGGTGATTTAATGGCGCGCGCCACGAATGACGTTGACCGGGTGGTGTTCGCCGCCGGGGAAGGTGTGCTTACGCTGGTGGATTCACTGGTGATGGGCTGTGTGGTGCTGGTGGTGATGTCCACGCAGATTAGCTGGCAATTGACGCTGCTTTCCCTGTTACCCATGCCGATTATGGCCATTTTTATTAAGCATTACGGTGACCAGTTGCATCAGCGCTTCAAGCTGGCGCAGGCGGCGTTCTCCTCGCTTAATGATCGTACCCAGGAAAGCATGACCAGCATTCGCATGATCAAGGCGTTTGGTCTGGAAGACAGGCAATCGGCGCTGTTTGCCGCCGAAGCGGCTGATACCGGGGCGAAAAACATGCGTGTAGCCCGCGTCGACGCCCGTTTTGATCCGACCATTTATATTGCTATCGGTATGGCAAATTTGCTGGCGATTGGAGGCGGGAGTTGGATGGTGATTCAGGGCTCGCTCACACTGGGGCAGCTCACCAGCTTCACCATGTATCTTGGATTAATGATTTGGCCGATGCTGGCGCTGGCCTGGATGTTTAACATCGTTGAGCGCGGTAGCGCCGCTTATAGCCGTATCCGCGATATGCTGGCGGAAGCGCCGGTTGTCACCGACGGCACTGAACCGGTTCCGGAAGGGCGCGGTAGCCTGCAGATTGCGATTCGTGAGTTTACTTATCCGCAAACGACACATCCGATTTTGTCGAATGTGAACGTCTCTCTGTTACCTGGCCAGATGTTAGGGATTTGCGGACCAACGGGGGCGGGTAAATCCACCTTGCTGTCGCTGATTCAACGCCATTTTGATGTTGAGCAAGGGGACATTCGTTTCCATGGGGTGCCGCTGACGCAACTGAAACTTGATGACTGGCGCAGCCGCCTGGCGGTGGTGAATCAGACGCCGTTCCTGTTTTCCGATACTGTCGCCAGTAATATTGCGCTGGGCAAACCTGGCGCGACGCAGGAAGAGATTGAACATGTGGCACGACTGGCCAGCGTACATGAGGATATTTTGCGACTGCCGCAGGGCTACGATACCGAAGTTGGCGAGCGTGGCGTGATGCTCTCCGGCGGGCAAAAGCAGCGTATCTCTATTGCGCGAGCGCTGTTGCTTAATGCAGAGATTTTGCTCTTGGATGATGCGCTCTCTGCCGTGGATGGCCGCACCGAGCATCAGATTTTGCACAACCTGCGTCAATGGGGGGAGGGGCGTACGGTGATTATCAGCGCCCATCGCCTGTCGGCGCTCACGGAAGCCAGTGAGATTTTAGTGATGCAGCATGGACATATCGGGCAGCGCGGACAGCATGAACAGCTTGCGCGTCAGCCCGGCTGGTATCGCGATATGTATCGCTATCAGCAACTGGAAGCGGCGCTGGATGACGCCCCTGAGGAGGCGGTTGATGCGTAAGTTTGTGCAGCAGTGGCCCACCCTGAAACGTCTGCTGGTTTACGGTTCCCCGTGGCGTAAACCACTGACAAAAGCCGTCGTGATGCTGTGGGTTGCGGCGGCGGCGGAAGTCTCCGGTCCGGCGCTAATCAGCTACTTTATCGATAATATGGTGGCCAGGAGCTACCTGCCTGTTGGTCTGGTGGCGGGAATGGTCGTGGCCTATATTGGCCTGCAGATGCTGGCGGCCGGGCTGCATTATGCCCAGGCGTTACTGTTTAACCAGGCCGCCGTCGGCGTGGTGCAGCGGTTGCGTACCGACGTGATGGATGCCGCGTTGCGACAGCCGCTGAGCGCGTTCGATACCCAGCCTGTCGGGCAGATCATTTCACGAGTGACCAACGATACCGAAGTGATCCGCGATCTCTATGTGACGGTGGTGGCGACGGTATTGCGCAGTGCGGCACTGATTGGCGCAATGCTGGTGGCGATGTTCAGCCTCGACTGGCGCATGGCGCTTGTCGCGATTTGCATCTTCCCGGCAGTGATCATCGTGATGTTGATTTATCAGCGTTACAGCACGCCGATTGTACGCCGCATGCGGGCCTACCTGGCCGATATCAACGATGGTTTCAACGAAATCATCAATGGGATGAGCGTAATTCAGCAGTTTCGCCAGCAGGCGCGATTTGGTGAGCGCATGGGGTCGGCAAGCCGTTCCCATTATCTGGCGCGAATGCAGACGCTACGCCTCGACGGCTTCCTGTTGCGTCCCTTACTGAGCCTGTTTTCCGCGCTGGTGCTGTGTGGCCTGTTAATGCTGTTTGGTTTTAGCTCGGCTGGCACGATGGAAGTGGGGGTGTTGTATGCCTTTATTAGCTACCTTGGCCGCCTGAATGAACCGTTAATTGAGCTGACGACCCAGCAGTCGATGCTCCAGCAGGCGGTAGTAGCCGGGGAGCGTGTCTTTGAGTTGATGGACTGTCCACGCCAGACTTATGGTTATGACGATGAGCCGTTAAAAAGCGGAGCGATTGAGATTAACGATGTCTCGTTTGCTTATCGCGATGACAGTCTGGTACTGCAGGATATAAGCCTGAATGTCCCTCCCCGCAGCTTTGTGGCCCTCGTGGGGCATACCGGCAGCGGTAAAAGCACGCTCGCAAGCCTGCTCATGGGGTATTATCCGCTGACCAAAGGGGAAATTCGTCTGGATGGCCGACCGCTGTCCGCGCTGAGCCACAGCACATTGCGTAAAGGGGTGGCGATGGTGCAGCAAGACCCGGTGGTGATGGCGGATACCTTCTTCGCCAACGTTACGCTGGGGCGCGATATTTCAGAGGAGCAGGTCTGGCATGCGCTGGAGGTTGTACAACTGGCCGGGCTGGCGCGTGACATGCCGGAAGGGATTTATACCCGCCTGGGCGAGCAGGGGAATAATCTCTCCGTCGGGCAGAAGCAATTGCTGGCGCTGGCCCGTGTTCTGGTTGATACGCCGCAAATCCTGATTCTGGATGAAGCCACGGCAAACATCGACTCAGGCACCGAAAAAGCCATTCAGCAGGCGCTGGTGGCGGTCAGGCAGCGCACGACACTGGTCGTGATTGCACACCGACTTTCAACGATTGTCGAGGCGGAAACTATCCTTGTTCTCAATCGCGGCCAGGCCGTTGAACGGGGTACGCATCAGCAACTGCTTGAGGCAAAAGGGCGCTACTGGCAGATGTACCAATTGCAACTGGCAGGAGAAGAGCTCGCCGCCAGCGTCCGAGAAGAATCGCTAATCGCCTGATGCACCAAAATTAAGCATGCTACTAACAGGATTCGCTGTTGGTGCAAAAAAGTAACGCACCACGCACTGTCGTGGTGCGTTTTTCTTTTCCAGGAACAATCTGAACCATTCCCATTTTCATCGCTGCGCTATGACAACCTTCTTCTACGGCTTAACAACCTGAAATTTTCCCGTTTTTCAATTTTGGCACACCGCTTGCAATATCTCTGGCGTGTTAGCTGCGGCCATTATCGATTTTCGACTGGAGGGGGATCTATGAAGCTGGTTACCGTGGTAATTAAGCCATTCAAACTGGAAGACGTTCGTGAAGCGCTGTCTTCAATTGGTATTCAAGGGTTAACCGTGACCGAAGTGAAAGGTTTCGGACGTCAGAAAGGGCACGCTGAGTTGTACCGCGGTGCGGAGTACAGCGTTAACTTCCTGCCAAAAGTGAAGATTGATGTGGCGATTGCTGACGATCAGCTTGATGAAGTAATTGATGTCATTAGCAAAGCGGCCTACACCGGAAAAATTGGCGACGGCAAAATTTTCGTTGCTGAGCTGCAACGCGTCATTCGTATTCGTACCGGCGAAGCCGACGAAGCGGCACTGTAATACCTGGCACACAGTGAGGGGATGGGTAAATGAAGAAAGCAATATTAAAAGCGGGTCTGGCCTCGCTGGCTCTACTGCCATGTCTGGCCATGGCAGCCGATCCGGTTGTCGTCGATAAAGCCGACAATGCCTTTATGATGATTTGCACCGCGCTGGTGCTGTTTATGTCAATTCCGGGCATCGCCCTGTTCTATGGTGGTTTAATCCGCGGTAAAAACGTTCTTTCTATGCTGACGCAGGTTGCGGTTACCTTCGCGCTGGTATGCGTACTGTGGGTGGTTTACGGCTACTCTCTGGCCTTTGGCACTGGCGGCAGTTTCTTCGGTAGCTTCGACTGGGTGATGCTGAAAAACATTGAGCTGAAAGCGCTGATGGGCACCATCTATCAGTATATTCACGTCGCGTTCCAGGGGTCGTTTGCCTGCATTACCGTCGGACTGATTGTCGGCGCGCTGGCAGAACGTATCCGTTTCTCTGCGGTACTCATTTTCGTCGTGGTATGGCTGACACTCTCCTACGTGCCGATTGCACACATGGTATGGGGCGGCGGTCTGCTGGCAACGCATGGCGCAATGGACTTTGCAGGTGGTACTGTTGTTCACATTAACGCCGCCGTTGCCGGTCTGGTGGGGGCTTACCTGATTGGTAAACGTGTCGGTTTCGGTAAAGAAGCCTTTAAACCGCACAACCTGCCGATGGTGTTTACCGGTACAGCGATCCTCTACTTTGGCTGGTTTGGCTTCAACGCGGGTTCTGCGAGCGCGGCGAACGAGATTGCCGGTCTGGCTTTCGTGAACACCGTGGTGGCAACAGCGGGCGCGATTCTCTCCTGGGTCTTCGGTGAGTGGGCTCTGCGCGGCAAACCGTCTCTGTTGGGCGCCTGTTCTGGTGCGATTGCCGGCCTCGTGGGTATCACCCCGGCTTGTGGTTACGTTGGTGTGGGTGGCGCGCTGATCGTGGGTATCGTTGCAGGTCTGGCGGGGCTGTGGGGTGTGACTGCTCTGAAACGCTGGCTGCGTGTTGACGACCCTTGCGATGTGTTCGGTGTCCATGGCGTGTGCGGTATCGTGGGTTGTATCATGACGGGTATCTTCGCAGCCACATCTCTGGGCGGCGTGGGTTATGCCGAAGGCGTGACCATGGGTCATCAGGTTCTGGTACAGTTGGAAAGTATCGCCATCACTATCGTATGGTCTGGTATCGTTGCCTTTATCGGTTACAAACTGGCTGATATGACCGTAGGGCTGCGTGTTCCGGAAGATCAAGAACGCGAAGGGCTGGACGTCAACAGCCACGGCGAGAACGCCTACAACGCCTGATCGAACTGAGTTATCTCCTGAGCAACAAAAGCCTCCCATCGGGAGGCTTTTGTTATTGTGTGGAAGGTCAGACCGATGTACCGCGGTTACGCATCACCCCTTCCTGTACCGTGGAGGCGACCAGTACGCCATCCCGGTTATAAAACTCCCCACGAACAAAACCGCGTGCGCTGGATGCCGAGGTGCTTTCTACACTGTAAAGCAGCCAGTCGTTCAGATCGAACGGGCGATGGAACCACATTGAGTGGTCGATGGTGGCGACCTGCATGCCTTTTTCAAGGAAACCAACGCCGTGTGGCTGGAGCGCAACCAGCAGGAAGTGGAAGTCAGAGGCGTAGCCGAGCAGATATTGCTGGACACGTAAGTCCTGCGGTAACGTGCCATTGGCGCGCATCCAGACCTGGCGGGTCGGCTCTGCGACATGTCCTTTTAGCGGGTTGTGAAATTCCACAGGACGGATTTCAATCGGTTTATCGCCGAGAAATTTCTCTTTCACCAGCGGCGGTAAAAACGCGGACAGCTCGCGGGCAATTTCTGTTTCGGATTTCAGCGACTCCGGCGCGGGCGCATAAGGCATCGCCTTCTGATGCTCATATCCCGGCTCCGGCGCCTGGAAGGACGCCGTCATATAAAAAATCGGTTTTCCGTTTTGAATAGCCGCCACGCGACGGGCGCTAAAGCTGTTACCGTCACGTAATACTTCAACGTCATAGATGATGGGTTTCTGGCTGTCGCCGGGGCGCAGAAAATAGCTGTGAAAAGAGTGCACCAGCCTGTCTGCCGGTACCGTTTCTTTTGCCGCATATAACGCCTGACCAACCACCTGACCGCCGAACACCTGGCGCAGACCTAAATCTTCGCTCTGCCCTCGAAACAGACCTTCCTCTATTTTTTCCAGATTCAACAATGACAACAGATTTGTAAGCGCCTGACTCATAGGTGTCCTCAATAAAAATAAAACCGACGCAGCGGATTCCTTATTCAGTATAACCTGGAAATAAAAGTGGTCCGATGGGTGCAATAATCTGAATAGATGGGGGTTTGCAGGCAAATATCAGTGACCTGTGCCACACTTGTACTCGTTACGATGGTCCAACCACACATTCTGGCAGAAAACATTCTTGCTGGTGCATAGAAGATAAGGAGAACTCATGAAACTCGTGCACATGTTAAGTGGTTTAGCAGTCGCTGTAGCGCTGACTGCCTGCGCAAAGAAAGCCGCAGACATTCCAACGCCTGCACCAAACCCGCAGGCACCTGCGGCGAGTACGGCGGCGATAACCCAACCTAACGTCTCTGGTACGGTATGGATCCGCCAGAAAGTGGCGTTGCCGCCGAATGCGGTCCTGACCGTCACTGTCTCTGACGCCTCCATGGCCGATGCGCCGTCTAAAGTGATTGCCCAAAAAGCAGTACGTACCGAAGGTAAACAGGCACCGTTTAGCTTTGTTTTGCCGTTTAATCCGGCAGACATCCAGCCTAATGCACGCCTGCTGCTGAGTGCGGCTATCACCATTGATGACAAAATGGTCTTTGTCACCGAGACGGTTAAACCGATCATTAACCAGGGCGGTACGAAAGCTGACCTGACACTGGTTCCGGTACAGCAGACAGCTATTCCGTTGCAACCAGGTGGCGGTTCAGCAACAACCGTGCCATCAACATCCCCTACCCAGGTTAGCCCTTCTACAGCTACGCCTGCACCGACGCAGATGTAATGTGCATGCCTCCTCTCCTGCGGGAGAGGAGGTTTCAGTAAATCCAGCGATAACGTTGCAAATCAATCTGTCCGCTACCGGATACCACCACGCCTTCTTCCATTAATGCTTGTCGCTGACGTTGTAAATCCGGTCCACTTAATGAAATAGAGCCGTGGCGATTAACCACCCGATGCCAGGGTAAGGTACTGCCCTCCGGTAAACGCTTTAATACGCCACCGACCTGCCTTGCTGCCCGCGGTGAACCTGCCAGCCTGGCGACATCGCCGTAGGTGGTGACATATCCCTGCGGAATCGAGGCGACGATTTGCCATACGCGCTGTGGAAAAGAATCGTGATTATCCATACTGCTTTCCTGACTGACGACACCTCAGCATAAACAGCCCGCTTGTAGCTGTGAAGGGGAGATTGCGCAAGAAATCGGCATCCGTCAGGGTGCGGCTTGCAATTGGGTCATGGGACATGGATAATGCGCCAGCGCGTTGGTTAACAACGCTCTCAATGGGGGCTCTGTTGGTTCTCCCGCAACGCTACTTTGTTTACCAGGTCAGGTCCGGAAGGAAGCAGCCAAGGCAAAGGACGTGTGTGCCGGGATGTAGCTGGCAGGGCCCCCACCCATTTCTGGGTAAGTACTTGATAGCTATACGCTAAAGTACTGAAATCTCTCCCCCATAGCCTTAGTGGTACAAAAACTGTGTATCACCAGTAAGCTGCACTATGTCTCTTATGCTCTCCCGTCATGGGATCTGGTACTACCGGAAAGTTAACGTCTTACCCTGTGGTAAACGCCGTGAGTTTCGTCGTTCGTTAGGTACTCGTTCAAAGACTGAAGCGACAAAGCGATCTTTACGCTTTGCAGATCGCCCTTGGCTGATTATTGAAACAGTCAGTCCTACAATCAGTATGAGCCAAACCCCTCAATCAGAATTGTCATTCCAAGAGTGAAATTACTGGCTGTACAGTATGTTGAATTTAAAAGCCTTGAAGTTTGGGAGAAGGTCACTGGCCGCGATCTCAAAAAATGCATGGAACTAAAACAGGTCTACTTACAATACAAGGACACGATTGGGCTACGTTTACAAATCAATCGTATTGATTCAGGGCTAAATATGCGTGTAGCCGATCTTGATTACGACTGGTTACAGGAACGGGGCAGCATGTGTCAGCCAACATATATGGAACTTGATCGTTCTCAATAACTGCCTGTATTGGTATAAGGTCGCGAGAGCGACCTTTTGGTTTTTAAGACTTTCCCGCACAATTTATTTCCCAATGAATGCAATAGTTAGTACAATAATCATACAAATAAAAAAGTTGAGAGATTATCCTATGGATGGTATTGAATGGCCTAAAACAAACGAAGGCGGCCTTAGGCTGTTGAGACTTGGGGAGATCAATCTTGCCAAGTCACTGTTCGGTTATAGTCTCTATTACAATAAAATATGGGTACACCTTGAGAGTTATTTACCATTCAATATACAGAACCCTCAACAGGCTATGAGTCCTAATGGTGAAATGTGGTTCAGGTCTGAAAAGTATGAAAATGATTTCTCTATACCAACTAAACAAAGAACACCCGACGCACAACATTTATTCCTTCATGAAATGATGCATGTATGGCAACATCAGAAGGGAATGTGGGTAAGAACAAGAGGGATTATGTCTTGGGCAGCTGATTATACATATAGTTTAGATAAGAATAATATTCTTAGTTATAATCTTGAACAACAAGCATCAATTGTAAGTGATTATTGGTTGTTAAAATATTATGGTTTTTATGGTCACAGCAATCTTTATACCTTGAGGGGGTATGACCCATCAGAACCTGCAAGGAATTTATTATCCAAATATGAGAAAGTATTAGGAGGATTTCCGAGATGATGAAATATTTTTTTATTCTACCTATAGTTATGCTGCTAACTGGATGTCCAGGAAAAGGTCGAGAAGGGGCGGAAACAGGTGAACGGCAATCAATCTATATTGATAATGGACGGGTTTGTTTCACCGTAAATAAAAAAGATATACTTAGCCGTTATGTTCTCTCTACAAACGGAAGTAATTATAAAGAATTACTGGTTGGTGATGGGGTTCATCTTTCATATCCAGATAGTTGTTTTTCAGTAAGCTTAGAGAAAGGTATTGTATACGGGGTAAGCTACACCCTGAATGGAAAAAATTATTACTACACATTCATTCTTGATAAAGATGGAAAGGTCCTTGATCTAAGAGGGGAGTAAATGTTACCTCCTGAATATATTTTTCTACAATAAAGCCCTCTACAATTGAGGGTCTTACATCTAAATCATTATTAATAACTTTCCCATACCATAGAAATGAGAACTTTTAAGATTACTTGCTTGCAAGTCACAAAATAATCGAAACCCAGCCTATCCATTTTTTTGATAAAAAATATAAGTAATTTTTTACTCAGGGAAAAGTACAGTCATTTTTTCTGCACTGACCTGCCCCCAGTATTAGATACAACCGTCAGTCCAGAAACAGTGCAATACTGTCCAGAATACGCGTGGCCTGAACGCCTGAAATCCCGAATGCGGTGATAATTGTCAGACACTTCTGGCAGGGCCCCCACCCATTTCTGGTACTCGCTTTTACTTGCCCTCCGTACGCTTTCTGCCTTATGGTCAATTTACCGCCGTTTATGCAGAAAGGATGCCTGTGAACACACCGCAACTTGTCACCGAACGATTACTTCTTCAGCCGTTGGTTTCTGCCGACGCAGAACAAATTCAACGGGTTTTCCCTCGCTGGGAGATTGTGCGTTATCTGATTGGCACGATTCCCTGGCCCTATCCGCAAGATGGCGCTGCTCAGTATGTTAATCATGTCGCCTTACCCGCATCCGGGGCGGGGAAGGGCTGGTTCTGGACTATCCGGCGCAAAGCAGAGCCAGAGCAGTTGATTGGCACGATATGTCTGATGGACTTGCCCGATAACAATCGTGGGTTCTGGCTGGTGCCGGAGTGGCAGGGGCAAGGTCTGATGTCAGAAGCCAGTGATGCGGTGACGCGTTTCTGGTTTGAGGAATTAGATAAAGAGGTGTTACGTGCGCCAAAAGCGGCGGCGAATAGCCGTTCTGTCAATTTTTCGCAGCGCAGCGGCATGCGCATGATCCGTCGCGAAAAAGCGCATTATGTAGCGGGTGAACTGGATTCCGAACTTTGGGAAATCACCCGCGAGGAGTGGCGGCGCTTATCGCGTTAACTCAGAGATCGTCACCGGTCACGGTGCGGCGTGACTTGGGATCTCCTCGATGTTTTCTGCCGAGTAAATCAGCGTCGCGCTGCTCTGCGCATCTTCATTGCTGGTCCTGAGCAGCGAGATATGATTGTTATCGAAATTAATGAACGCCGTTTTATTGGGATACAGATCCACGTCCTGCATCTCTTTTTGCGAAGAGTGCGCGGCTACGCCATATTTTTGCTTCAATGTTTCAAGCGTCTTCGCGACATCTTCGTCGGGAATCGCAATGGCGATGCGAATAAATTTGTCGTTAACGAAAAACAGGGTTGCTTCGGTTTTATTGCTGGCAAACATAAAGTCTTCACAACTGTACATTTTACCGACAGGCGCTTCTTCAGGTTCTTCCATCGTGCAATTCGCCTGAGCGAGTACGGTGGCAGTCGATGCGCCGAATTTCATGTCCCGGTAGCCATCCGTTGCGCAGGCAGAGGCAGAAAAGGCCGCCATACCCAGTAGTAACGACAACGGCAGTGTGTTTTTAAAACGCATGTAAATCTGCCTTAATAGAATGATTGCTGTAAGTGATAATTAGCGATTAAGGTTCTTCTTAGTCTCATCAGCGCGTTATACTAATCCGGGTAAAGAGCAAGTAAAGCAATTTGCTGACTCGTTACACCTTCTTCGGCCCGAGAAACGTCCCCCGTGCTACCCTCTCCAGGCGCTGCCGTTATCCATTCCGGACTATCAATAATGCGTTGTCATATATTTGAAATATTACTTTCACCCAAATGTCATAAATCGTGGGTAAAATATTTGTGGGTAATTTTAATTTGTCATAAGCTTTTAATATAACTGTGGATCGGTATGTTAACTTCGTGTATTAATACTTTGCTAACTTCACACGGGAAGGGATAATCATGACCAGTGCAGTATTGAACGTCAAAATTGATCAGGCGTTGAAAGAGAAGCTGCGTCATTACGCAGAAGAAAATAATGAGAACCTCAGTACGGCGACTGAAAAACTGCTGCTGCTGGCGTTTCAGTCAGTTGAACAGGATGGTGTGTCGGAAGGGGATATTGATAACCAACACCTTGAAGAAGAAAGTACTGCTCCATTAAATCCAAAAGAAATCAAAGCATTACGTAAACTTCTGAAGAAGAAAAAATGAACCAACAACTGCTCTCGACGGCCAGCAATTATTGTGAGGCCTGTGATCTGTTACGATCAGGTTTTGTAAAACATGTCCGCCTGAACTGGAATATTGGTAGTGATGAGTTCTTTCGCATCGCAACCGACTGGTGTGATGCGGGCGCAAAAATAAAAAAAGAAGGCGATAGTTTCGTTATTTCTATAAAAGGGTTTCCTATTCCGCGCCAACAGTAATTGTATTGTCATGAAACTGTCATTTAAATTGCACTCAGTTTTGTGATGATGATTGAAAATATAAATATGTTGTAACCATCTCATCATCACGGACGGTGTTTACGACGGGCCACTCTGGCTCGTCGCTATTTCTTTTTCCCCACCTTGCCTCCCGGATGCGTTTTGACGGCTTTGCTGGCATTTCGTTCGCCTGCATAACAGTTGCTGGCGTAATCGGGTACACTGACGCGAAATCCGTCGCCAGATGAGTGCCATGAAAACCATTACGCTCTATGATGTCGCCCGCCTTGCCGGGGTCTCTTACCAAACCGTTTCGCGCGTTATCAATCAGGGCGAGCATGTGTCGACGCGCACGCGGGACAAAGTGCTGGCGGCGATGGCGGAGCTGCACTACATCCCTAATCGCGGTGCGCAGCAACTGGCGGGGAAACGGACCAAAACGCTGGGGCTGCTGACTTCCGACCTGGCCCTGCATGCCCCCTCTCAAATTGCCTCGGCGGTGAAATCCCGTGCCACCCAATCCGGCGTGAATGTGATCATTTCGATGCCGGAAGAGCTGGACGCACGCGGATGTACCGCCGCATTGCAGGATCTCCTGGCTCAACGGGTTGATGGGCTGCTGGTTAACGTCCCGCTGGATGATGAACAGGCTGAGGCCTTATCGGCGCTTGCAGGCCCGGTTCCTGTTCTCTTTCTTGATGTTAGTGAAACGGCGGCCGTCAACAGTCTTATTTTTGATGCTGACCAGGGGGCAAGGCTTGGTGCCGCGCATTTGCTTGGACAGGGGCATCTGCGCATTGCGTTATTGGGAGGGCCGCAAACATCGGTCTCTGCAAGGGCAAGAATGTCAGGATGGCTGGCGGCGCTGGAAGAGTCGGGATTATCGCCCTGTGGCTGTGAATACGGCGACTGGAGTGCGGCGTCCGGCTATGAAAAAGGGCATCTGCTTCTGGCGGCAGATACGCCACCGCAGGCTATCCTTGTTGCGAACGATCAAATGGCCCTTGGCGTGATTCGTGTCTGTGCGGAGCGGGGCTTAACTGTACCGGGCCAGATTTCAGTGGTCGGTTATGATGATACGGCTGACAGCGCCTGGTATTCACCGCCGCTCACGACCATTCATCAGGCGTTCAAAATTGCGGGCGAGCGTAGCGTGGAGTGGGTTCTTGCACGCCTTTCCGGTGAAGATACGGCGATGAGCCAGACGTTGTTGCCAGTGACACTGGTGGAGCGGGCCTCGACCTCGCCGGTTTCATCAATAAATGTCAGCGGCGAAACGCTGGCCAGACGACTGAAAGAGCTGGCACAACTCGCCGCACTGCTCGATCGTCGTTAAATCTTTTGTGATCCTTTTCGCTTTGACGCACGTAAATCCTTTACGCCAGTATCGATTAGGTGCATTGTGCATAAAATTGTGAGCGCTTCGCAAAATGAGGTCAATATGTCTGTTTCCGCGTTAAGTTCGTTATTCTCTCGTCGGGACTGGGAAAACCCCGTCATCACGCACTGGCACCGTTTACCGGCGCATGCGCCAATGTTTAGCTGGAGGGATGTGGGCGAAGCGCTTCATGGCGAGGTGCCGACAACCCGTCGTTTACTCAACGGCGACTGGCAGTTTAACTTTTTCTCGTCGCCCGAGTCCGTACCGGAAAGCTGGATCGCTGCCGATCTTGCCGATGCCGTGCGCATACCCGTGCCGTCAAACTGGCAGATGCAGGGTTTTGATACACCCATTTACACCAACGTCACCTATCCGATAGCGGTATATCCGCCGTTTGTACCACAGGAAAATCCGACCGGTTGTTACTCGCTCACATTCCATATTGATGAACAGTGGCTGGCGAACGGGCAGACGCGGATTGTCTTTGACGGGGTTAACTCCGCGTTTTATCTCTGGTGTAACGGTCAGTGGGTCGGTTATTCCCAGGATAGTCGCCTGCCCGCGGAATTTGATCTGAGCAACGTGCTGGTGGCCGGAGAAAACCGCCTGGCGGTTATGGTACTACGCTGGTGCGATGGCAGTTACCTTGAAGACCAGGATATGTGGCGAATGAGCGGCATTTTCCGTGACGTCTCCCTACAACATAAACCCCATACCCGTATCGCCAATTATCACTACACCACCCACCTCAATGCGTCATTTACCCACGCGCAATTGCATACGGAGGTAGCGCTCGCCGGGGAGTATGCTGATTGCCAGGTGGTCGTCGCCCTGTGGCGTGGGGAAGAAAAAATCGCTGAGGCCAGCCAGAAGCCGGGGGGTGCCGTGGTTGATGAGCGCGGAGCCTGGGCCGAACGCGTAAGCGTGACGATGCCCGTTGAGCGGCCGTTACTGTGGAGCGCGGAAACCCCTGAATTGTATCGGTTGACGATGGCGCTGTATGACGGTGAGAACCATCTTCTGGAAGTGGAAGCGTGCGATGTGGGCTTCCGCCATGTTGAGATCAGCGAGGGGTTGTTGAAACTGAACGGGCAGCCGCTGCTGATCCGTGGGGTCAACCGCCATGAACATCATCCGGAAAAAGGGCAGGCGATTGATGAAGCCACGATGCGCCGTGATATCGAGCTGATGAAGCAGCATAATTTCAATGCTGTACGCTGTTCGCACTACCCGAACCATCCGCTGTGGTATCGCCTGTGCGATCAATACGGGCTGTATGTGGTGGATGAAGCGAACATTGAAACGCACGGCATGGTGCCGATGAGCCGTCTGGCGGATGATCCGCAATGGCTGCCGGCAATGAGCGAGCGTGTGACCCGCATGGTGCAGCGCGATCGCAACCATCCGTCGGTCATCATCTGGTCACTGGGGAATGAATCCGGCCATGGCGCGACGCATGACGCGCTCTACCGTTGGGTGAAAACCACCGATCCAACGCGTCCGGTGCAATATGAAGGTGGCGGCGCCAATACTGCGGCAACGGACATTGTCTGTCCGATGTACGCCCGCGTCGATCAGGATCAACCGTTCCCGGCAGTACCGAAATGGTCAATCAAAAAGTGGGTCGGCATGCCGGATGAAAACCGTCCGCTGATCCTTTGCGAATATGCCCATGCCATGGGCAACAGCTTTGGCGGGTTTGCGAAATACTGGCAGGCTTTTCGCGCTTATCCTCGCCTGCAGGGTGGTTTTGTCTGGGACTGGGTTGACCAGGCACTGACCAAAATCGGTGAACAAGGTGAGCCATTCTGGGCCTATGGCGGCGATTTCGGCGATACGCCGAATGACAGGCAGTTCTGCATGAATGGGCTGGTCTTCCCGGACAGAACGCCGCACCCGGCGCTTTATGAAGCGCAACGCGCCCAGCAATTTTTCCAGTTTCAGCTGGTCGGTACTTCACCGCTGGCGATCGATGTCACGAGTGAGTATTTATTCCGTCCGACGGATAACGAAGTTCTGCGATGGTCTGTCACCCGTGATGGGGAAGAGCTGGCTCAAGGGGAAATAGCGCTGGCGATTGCCCCGCAGGGAACCCAACGTATTGAACTCAACTGCCCGCCTTTGCCCGCCCGGACCGGCGCAGTCTGGCTGAATGTGGATATCTTTCAGCGCGAAGCGACAAGCTGGTCACCCGCACAGCATCGCTGTGCCTGGGATCAGTGGCAACTGCCGACGGCACTCGCATTACCCGCAGAAAGAGCCATACACCCGCGGCCCACGTTGCAGATTGACGATACACATTTCGTGGTTGAGCAGGGGAGCCATCGCTGGCAATTCTGCCGGACGAGTGGCCATCTGTCGCAATGGTGGCGTGATGGGCAGCCCACACTCCTTGCCCCGGTACTTGATAACTTTACCCGCGCTCCGCTGGATAATGATATCGGCGTCAGCGAGGCCACGCGCATCGATCCCAACGCGTGGGTAGAGCGCTGGAAAGCGGCGGGAATGTATGACCTGACGCCCGTACTGTTGCAGTGCGACGCGCTGGAAAATGCCCAGGATGTGGTCATCGCCACGCGCCATGCCTGGCAGCATGACGGACGGACGCTGTTTATCAGCGAGAAAATCTGGCGAGTGGCTGGCGATGGCGTTCTGCATGGCGACATTCAGGTGCAACGCAATCTGGACGCGCCGCCGCCCGCGCGTATCGGCTTGCAATGTCAGTTTGCTGAGGTTGCAGAGCAGGTCAGTTGGCTGGGACTTGGGCCGCACGAAAACTACCCGGATCGCAAACTGGCCGCGCGTCAGGGGCGCTGGACATTGCCGCTATCTCAATTACATACGGACTATATTTTCCCGACCGAAAACGGCCTGCGTTGTGACACGCGGGAGGTAAATTATGGCGCTCATCGTCTGAACGGTAAGTTCCACTTTTCCCTGAGTCGCTACAGTCAGGAGCAATTAAGGGAAACCTCCCACTGCCATTTACTGCGCGAAGAGGACGGCTGCTGGTTACAGCTTGATGCGTTTCATATGGGGCTGGGGGGCGACGACTCCTGGAGCCCGAGTGTTTCCCCGGAATTTATCCTCAGTGACGATATTGTGCGTTATACCTTCTCTTGGTCTCAGGGCTAAACTTAATGAGCCAGACGCAGCGGGAATCGTCCCGCTGCGCGGTTCACTTCGGAGACTCACTCATGAAGTATGTCGACGGGTTCGTGGTGGCGGTTCCAGCAGATAAAAAGGAGGCTTATTTGCAACTCGCGGCCAGGGCCGCCCCGCTGTTTAAAGCGTTTGGCGCAACGCGGATTGTCGAGTGCTGGGCGGACGATGTTCCGGCCGGAAATTTCACCGACTTTCGCCGTGCGGTAAAAGCAGAAGATCAAGAAGAGGTGGTGTTTAGCTGGATTGAATATCCGTCTAAAGAAGTTCGGGATGCCGCTAATCAAAAAATGATGGCTGATCCCCGGATGCGCGAGCTGGGAGATGAAATGCCTTTTGATAGCAAGCGCATGATTTATGGTGGCTTTGCCCCGTTGCTGGACGAATAATCCTCAGGCACCGGGATAAATAATGCCTCGCGGCAGATAACATCGCCAGCAATACGAAACACTCCCCCTCCGGCGCACGGGATGTGCAGCCATGTCGGCAGGGGGCCAGTCAGTGGCGCACATCATGCAGCGGCGAGAATGGCTTTTGCATTGCGCTATGCCATGCGTAACCCCGTTTAAAAAGTAACAAACTCAGGAAATACTCCGGTTGCTTTCTGCCCAGCACAGAAACGCGTCTTTGGGCAGCGCTTTGCTGTATAGCCAGCCTTGACCGTACTGCACGCCATGTTCGCTAAGCCATTTGAGTTGCCCTTCGGTCTCGATACCCTCGGCAACCATCGCCAGCTTTAACGCTTTGGCCATTTCGATGATATGCGTAGTCATGTTTTTGTATTCCAGCGCATCCACAAAGGATTTATCGATTTTAATAATGTCGACATCCAGATTTTGCAGATAGCTGAGGCTGGAGTAACCCGTACCAAAATCGTCGATATAGATGGCATGTCCGGCCGCACGTAATGCTGTGATGGTGGGCATACAGGTCGTGGGATCGGCAAAACCATGTTCGGTCACTTCCAGCGCGATTTGTGACGGCGAAATGTGCCAGTCATTGCTCAGTTGCTGTAATTGCGCCGGAAGCGTCAGGGTTAAAAGATCGGAAGGCTCAAGGTTAATAGAAACATGCAGATCCGGGTTTTTCTGTAGCCAGGGGCCCATATCCTCAAAGACTTTTTCGATGATCACTTTGGTCAGTTGTGGCATCAGCCCCGTTTGTTCTGCCAGGGGAATGAAAGTGTCCGGCGCGAGGAAGCTGCCATCTGCTTGTCGCCAGCGGGCCAGCGCTTCCGCACCGACAATTTTCCCGTCAGCCAGCGTCACGATCGGTTGGTAGAACATCTCAATTTCTCGTGCGCGAATGGCGTCCTGCATACGGTGTTGCGGTGATTCCAGGCGACGCAGCATGCGCAATAAAAAGAAGGCCAGCACCAGACTCAGCAGCAAACCAACAGGCACCCAGATGATCAATAATCGGTGCCAGCTCTCCCTAAGCGGTGTCAGCGACGCCCAGGTAATAATAGTTACCCCCAGTTCGGGCTCCTGCAACGTATTCCACGCTTCGCCGCCGATAAGCTTTTGGGTGGGAGTATGGAGGTCAATCTGCTTTAGCATATCCGGATCCAGCGTGCGACTGCTGGCAATCACCCGTCCGCTGTTCGTCCCGACCAGCGCAATATTAATAGGCCATGGGCCATAGGAGAGCACATCGATAAAAGAGAGTGGGTCGGTAATCACGATATAGCGACGCGTACCAAGACCGACCATTGCACGCGTCAGACCCAAATCGTTATGGCTGGTTAGCCAGGCGCGAAAACCATCTTTAGTGACCCTCTGCGGCGCGGGAAAGGGCGCGCTGCTGCTGTTTCTCTCCAGGGACGAGCAAAGCGGAACCGTTCCTTCGAGGTAAATGACCTCCTGGACATAACGGAATGTGTAAGAGATACGTCGCATTGCCAGCAGGTGATCCTGGCTACACGAAATACCATCGTAAGTTTCCAGCTGGCGCAAGGCTGTTTTCCCCTGGCTCACCACGCGGTCAGCACGCATTTTTACTAATGCGGAGAAAGTATTGAGTTCGTTCATAAACGACTCTTCAGCCTGGCGATGCGCCAGCCAGACGCTTAAAGCCACCGGCAAGAGAACGGCGAACAGCAGTATACCTGTAATAAGGCTAACTAATCGTCGGTTTGTCATGACCAAAAATCCCTGTTTGATACTGAGAAACAAGCGTATTTGAGACCAGCAAGTGTTATAACACGCGTCAATGTTTGATTTCTTTCAGGAATTGCAGGGATGAAGAAAAAAGAATTTGTGACGCAGGATCTCTTAAGTAAAATTTATCAAAATAACGAATCCGGGCCGCGCAAACTTCCCCCTGAAAGGCAGTTAGCCGAAGAGTATGGCGTCTCCCGTTTTACCATCCGCCAGGCGGTCGAAAAGCTGGCGAGTATCGGCATCGTGCGGATCGTACAAGGTTCCGGGATCTGGATTAACGAGCAGGCGCGCAACAACCCGCTGGTCTACAACTCCATCACTGAAAAGCGCTTCGATCAGATCCGTTTTCGCCTGATCAGCCTGCATAAGAAACGTCCCGATCGCGATGAACAGCAGATCTTTGGGCTGACGGAAGAGAGCTTTATCTGGCAATTTTGTCGACTACGTTTTGTGGATGAAGAGGCCGTACAAATTGAAATCTCGCGTATGCCTGCTGCTGATTTTGCCGATCTGAACCAACAGATCATTGAGAGCTCACTGCAACAGTATGTCTTAGGCAAGGGGTATCAGATCTCACATATGCTGACGACCTACCGTGCCGTGAATGTTAGTCGTGAACAGGCGGCGCTGCTGGGCTGTAAAAAAGGCAGCCCGGCTATGCACATCAGTAATCGCGGGATCCTGGAAGGCGGCAGGGTGTACGAAATCAGCGATATCATCGACATTAACTACACCTGCACCTATGTCATCCCGCATAACCGGGAAAACCTTGCCTTTCGCAAAGGCGACGGCTGATTTACGGTGTGTGGATTGCGCCATCCGGCAGGCGGCTTTGCGTCCATTCGTGTGGGCGGTAAACCACCGGGTAGCGTCTGCCTTCCTCTTCGTTAAAGGTCACGCCGATGCCTGATGTTTGCGGCGCATAGACAAACCCCTCTTTTACCACCGGCGCGCCGGGAAAGACCTTGTCGGTTTCTGCGGAGCGCGGAATATACTCCTGAATGGCTGCGTTATGCAGATGAATATTAAGATGTGTATTCACCGCGACCCCAATAGGGGACATATCGCCCGGGCCATGCCAGGCAAGGCGCACGCCAAAAGCCTGACACAGCACAGCCAGTTTTAATGCCGGGGTAATGCCGCCGATTTGCGATATATGGCAACGAATAAAATCGATGCGCCGGTTCACTATTACATCATGCCATTCGGCCGGATTATTAAAGAGTTCCCCCATCGCCAGCGGAACGCAGCTATGCTGGCGTACCTGTTCAAGCCAGGCACTCTGCTGCGGCGGTAAAATATCTTCAATGAAATAGGGCTGATACGGCTCTAATTGCTTCGCCAGTTGTATTGCCTGCTGGGGAAAAAGACGTTCATGTACGTCATGCAGAATATGCAGCCCGAAGCCGTATTTTTCTCGTAGCGCCCTGAACATGGCAACGGTGTTGTCCATGTACTCTTGCTGATCGAACCAGGCGCCGGGGGTGGGGTTTTCCGGCGTATGTAATTGCGCAGGCGTACCGCCGTAAAAACCCAGCTGGCAGCGAATATGGCGATAGCCCTGTTCGCGCAGGCGGTCTACGCTGGCGAAGAGCTCCTCCAGCGTTTCGCCGCTGGCATGGCTGTAGGCGGCGATGGCATCCCGGGATTGCCCGCCCAGCAGTTGATACAGCGGCATATCGGCTAACTGGCCTTTAATATCCCACAGTGCCATATCGACGCCGGAGATGGCGTTATTCATCACCGGGCCGTTTCGCCAGTAGGCATTGACGTTCATCATCTGCCAGAGGTCTTCGATATGGTTGGCATCACGCCCGATCAGCAACGGTTTCAGGTACTCATCGACCATGGTTTTGACCGCCAGCGGGCGCTGCTGAAAGGTAGCACAGCCGTGGCCGGTGATGCCTTTATCGGTGGTCACCCGTACGGTAATCAGATTATGTCTGTCGGGGCGAGTGATAAAACATTCGATATTTTTAATGAGGGTTGGCGTCACCAGGAGACTCCTTTACAGCGAAGTGATATGCCGGAATGGGTATTATCATCCCCTTAATTTTGTACCGAGGTAAACCGTTTTTTTTATAAATTTTTTGGTCAGTTATTCTTTTTAAATTTAATTAAAAACCATACCAATTTTACGTTTTATGTCATTTTCGTTGCTTAGTATTGGCGGTTTGTGATGTGTATCATGTTTTATTGGTTTGTTTAGTTTTCTCTCTTTCTCTACCCTTTGTTACAGATATTAAAACGACAATATTCCTGCAGGAGCATTTATGGGGACGCAAGAAGCCATCACCAATATTATTCGTCTGGTGGGTGGACAGGATAATATCAATAATGTCTGGCACTGCATGACGCGCTTACGTTTTGATCTTGTTGATGATAATAAAGTCGATCAGAGCGCCATTAAGGCACTGCCAGGCGTTCTGGGAGCGCAACTGCAAAGCGACCAGTTTCAGATTGTTATCGGGCCGAAGGTCAATAGCTGGTATGAGCACATGCTGACGGTGCTGGGAAAAGCCCCGCAAGGCGAGACGCATACCAAAGGGCGTAAAAGCCTGGTCTCGATGTTTATGGATACTGTATCCGGCGTGTTTGGCCCTATCGTGCCTGCGATTGCCGGTGCCGGGATGATTAAAGGTCTGCTGGCCGGGCTGATAGCACTGAAAGTAGTTTCGGCAAAAAGCGACACCGTGGTGGTGATTGATTTGATCGCCAGCGGTGTCTTTTATTTCCTGCCGTTTTTCCTGGCCGTCTCGGCGGCAAAAATTTTCAAGACCAATGAATATCTGGCGGCGGCAGTTGCAGCCTGTCTGATGTATCCCTCACTGATCGATGCCGCAAAAGCGTTGGCGGCGCATCAGGAAGGGGCGGTGAGCGCCTTCTGGCTACTCAACGCGCTACCGGTTTCGGTGTTTAACTATGCCTCGAGCGTGATTCCGGTCATCTTCTCTATTCTGGCGCTGAGCTATATCCACCGCTGGGTGGACAGGATAATGCCTGACGTATTAAAGACGGTCTTCACGCCTACGTTGACCTTATTCCTCGGGGCGCTGGCGGCGCTGGTGATTATCGGGCCGATTGGGATCTGGTTGGGGAAAGCGCTGGCCTTCTTTATTCAGGGACTTTTTGGTATTTCAGCCAGTTTTGCCGGGCTGGTGGTGGGGGCCATTCGTCCGGTTGCCATTCTGACCGGTATGCATCACGCTATGACGCCCATCGCTCTGCAAAACTTCAGTGAACATGGCTACGACATGCTGATGCCAATGATGTTTATGGCGAATATGGCGATTGCCGGCTCGACATTCGCCATCTGGCGGATAAGTAAAAACCGCCAGGACAGAACGGTGACCCTGTCGGCGGCGATTTCCGCGCTGTTGGGCATTACGGAACCCGCTCTGTTTGGCGTCCTGACGCGTTACAAAAAGGCATTTATTGCCGCCACGGTGGCCAGTTCCCTGGCCTCTGCGTTTATTGCCTTCTTTGGCGTGCGGTTGTATGGCTACATTTTGTCGAGCATCTTTAGCCTGCCTGCGTACATTGGCCCGTACTTCGTCTTTGCGCTCTCAGGCGTGGCGATGGCGCTGGTGCTCTCCTTCCTGCTGACCTCCGTGCTGGTCGGCAAAGACGCAGCGAAATAAGCTACCGTCGGTGCGCCAGTCGGCGCACCAGGCGATCGCCAGCCATCTGCACCCCTTGCACCATGGCCAGTAAAATCACCACGGTACCCACCATTACTTGATCGTTAAAACGCTGATAGCCATAGCGAATAGCGAGATCGCCCAGTCCGCCGCCGCCAATAACCCCCGCCATGGATGAGAAGCCAATTAGCATCACTACCGTAAGTGTGATCCCCGCGAGTAGCGTTGGCAGCGCTTCGGGCAGCAGGGCTTTCGCAATCACATGCCAGACGTTACCGCCCATCGACAAAATGGCTTCGATGCGTCCGTAATCCACCTCGTCCAGCGCGCTTTCCGTCAGTCGTGCAAAGAAAGGGAACGCGCCAAGGGTGATAGGCACGATTGCGGCAGTGCTGCCAAGGGTGGTGCCGATCAGCAGTCGGGTGAAGGGAATGAGCGCTATCAGCAGTACGATGAAGGGTAACGAACGGCCAAAATTGACGATAGCCCCCAGCAGCGCATTAACGCGTGGCAGGGGAAACAGGCCGTTACGGCGAGAAAGAAACAGAATGACGCCCAGTGGCAGGCCGATCAGCACGGTAAACAGCGACGCCAGGGCCACCATGTATACTGTCTCCAGCGTGCCGTTGAGCAGCAGCGGCCAGAGATCTTCCCAACTCATGCTACCCCGCATAAAGGCCTCCCGTTAAAACCGTGGCGGGCAAGGAAATCCTGCTCAGCCTGCGGATCGTGTAATAGCGCATGGCGCAGTTTTGACCACGGCGCAGTCAGCAGATCGGCGATTTTCCCGCTCTCCCGTACTTCGCCGTTTTCCAGCAACGCAGCGTGATCGCAGAGGGTTTTTACAACGTCCAGCTCGTGGGTAATCAGGACAATGGTTAAATTCAGCTTCTGGTTAATGTCAGCCAGCAGTGCCAGGACAGACGCGGTGGTTTCCGGATCCAGCGCGCTGGTGGCTTCATCGCACAACAGCACGTCCGGCCTTGCCGCCAGCGCCCGCGCGATACCGACACGCTGCTTCTGCCCACCAGAAAGCTGCGAAGGAAAAGCATCGGCTTTATCGCTCAGACCCACCAGATGCAATAGCTCTTCCACGCGCGCATGGCGCAGCGGTTTCGGCACGCCGGCGATTTCCAGCGGAACGGCGACGTTATCCGCCACCGTGCGCGCGTGCAACAAGTTGAAATGCTGGAATATCATGCCTGTGCGCAGTCGATGCTCACGCAGACCGGCTTTATCCAGTTGTGTAATGTCGCTACCGTTGACGATGATGCGGCCCGTAGTGGGCCGCTCCAGCAGATTCAGACAACGGATTAAGGTGCTTTTCCCCGCGCCGCTGCGGCCCAGGATGCCATAAATAGCCCCCTTAGGGACATGCAGCGACACGTTGTTCAGCGCCGGTCGGCCTGTTCCGGCATAGGTTTTACTCAGCCCGTCAATCTCAATCATGACTGAGGAGCAACCGGGATCACCGAGCCGTTGTAGGTTTTACGAATAAACTCTGCCACCTGGGGGGAGGTGAGGTCTTTGGCCAGTTCTTTGATGCGTGGGTCATTAGCCAGAGACGGATTGGTCACCAGGATATTGGCATACGGGTTATGTTCCGCGCTCTCCAGCCCCAGCGCATCTTTGGCCGGTGATAAACCCGCTTCCAGCGCATAGTTACCGTTGATCACCGCCAGGGCGACATCATCCAGCGAACGTGGGATCTGCGGGGATTCCACTTCGAGGATCTTCAAGTGTTTCGGGTTCTCAACGATATCTTTCGGCGTCGCCAGCGTGCTGGCCGGATCGGTAAATTTCGCATCCAGTTTGATTAACCCCTGGCTTTGCAGCAGGAACAGCGCGCGGCTCAGGTTGGTGACGTTGTTCGGGACCGCGACCGTGGCGCCATCGGGGACCGATTTAAAATCTTTGTATTTATGCGAATAGATGCCCAGCGGTTCGATGTGTACCGTGGCGGCGACGGCAAAGGTTTTACCCAGCGCTTTTTCCTGGCTTTTCAGGTAAGGCACATGCTGGAAATAGTTGGCATCCACATCGCCACTCGCCAGCAATTCATTGGCATTTGCGCCGCTGGTCAGCTCAACGATTTTGATATCCAGTTTCGGATCCAGTTTTTTGACGTAATTAAGGATTTCCGCATGCGGAACCGGGTCCGCTGCGATGCGCAGTGCTTCTGCCTGTGCAGTACCCCAGGCCAGAGAAAGAGACAACGCTACCCCTGCCAGTTTAAAAGCGGCATATTTCATGATGTATTTTCCTGTGTTGTTATGATGTCAAACGATCAATTGTTCACTGCGCTCACGCAGTACATCGCGGTAATAACGCTCGGCGACATCCGGGTGCGAACGTAAGCGACCTTTCAGGTAGTTCCAGCCAACATCGCGTAAGAGAGGATTGTGCGGATCGCTCTCCGGCCCGTGCGCTTCACGCGCCAGCGCCTCCGGCAGGGCGTAAACGGGGACCACGGCATCCAGCTGTGCGCCAAGGAAAAAAGCGATCGACAGGCGATCTTGCCCCGCGGGTGGCGAGACCACGCGGTGTACCGTGGCGCGCAGATAGCCATTGGTGGCCAGCTCCAGCAACTCGCCAATGTTGACGACAAAACTGCCTGGCAGCGGTGCGGCGTCGATCCAGCGATCGGGGGAGACTTCAACCTGCAGCCCTTTTTGCTCGTCCTGGAGCAGGAAGCTCAGAAACCCCGAATCCTTATGCGCGCCCACGCCCTGGTCGCCTTGCGTGCTCTCCTGGCCGGGATAGCGAATCAGCTTGATATGTTCATTAGGTTTGTCGCCATACAGTGCGTCGAAGGCGTTAGCCGGCAGGTGCAGGGCTTCGGCAAAGGCACGCAGCAGCACAATGGCCATCTCGGTCATCGATTTTTGCCAGTCGAGTAACGTGGTTTTCAGTTCTGGCTGCTCCTCTGGCCATAAATTTGGGCCCTGCAAGCGCCGCCAGCGTGGGTCGCTGTCGCTCAACAGCAGTTCCGGCCTTTCTGCACCGATATCGAACTGTTCACGCCAGTCCGGTTTGCCACGGGTGATTTCCGATGCCGCACGGTTGTAGCCGCGAAAATGGGGGGAGTGAATCATCGCCACCTGCTGTTTTTGCGTGTCGCTGAGGGCAAAAAAGCGGCGGGCTTCGCGCTGAACGGCACGCTGCAGGTCGTCATTCACGCCATGGTTAATGAGGTAAAAAAAACCGATATCACGTGCGCTTGTGCGCAGTTGCTCAAGGAAAGCATCCCGTTCAGCGGGATTGAAGTAGTGGGCCAGATTGAGGATGGGTAAGGTTGTCGCGTTCATTGTGTTCTCCGAATAGGCGTTCGCAGGTGATAATTTTTAGAGTCCGGGGTTGGGCACAACAGCAGCGCATCATGATGCTTTCCTCACAAGTGATTTAGGTCCAGCTTGCCTTACGGCAAAGAATTCAACCAATAACGTTCTTTTCTAATTTATGACCGTCCGGGGTTCGTTGCTTTTGCGAAAAATGCATTTGGCGCAGGCGTTGCTTAGGGAAAAGAATTTCGCTACACTTTTGTTATGTTATAACAATACATGTGAGAGCAAAATGAAACCTGATATCCATCCGCACTACCGCACGGTGGTGTTTCACGACACCAGCGCAAACGAATATTTCAAAGTTGGCTCGACCATCAAAACCGATCGCGAGATTGAGCTGGAAGGCGTGACATACCCTTACGTGACCATTGACGTCTCGTCTGTTTCTCACCCGTATTACACCGGTAAACAGAAAGTGGTGGGCAATGAGGGAAGCGCGGCGCGTTTCCAGCAGCGTTACGGGCGTTTTATTGGCACGAAAAGAGGTTAATTCATGCAAGTACTGAACTCGTTACGCAGTGCGAAACAACGCCACCCTGACTGCCAGATAGTGAAGCGCAAGGGGCGTTTGTACGTGATTTGCAAATCTAATCCGCGTTTTAAAGCGGTGCAGGGAAGAAAGAAAAAACGTTAACTGCGCAGGCTCTCAAGGGATTGCAACTGTTTGCCGTCGGCAATGAAATTTCCGGCGGCAAGCCACTGTCGAAACGCGTTATCCAGGCGCGGCCATTCGCTATCAATCACGGAAAACCAGTCGGTATCGCGATTGCGTCCTTTCAGAACCTGCGCCTGACGAAATCGCCCTTCATACTGAAAGCCCAGACGAAGTGCCGCACGACGGGATGGTTCATTCAGGCTATTACATTTCCATTCGTAGCGGCGATACCCCAGCGTCTCCAGAGCATAACGCATCAATAGCCACTGCGCTTCGGTAGAGGCGCGGGTGCGCATAAGCAGGGGAGAAAAATGCACACTGCCTACCTCGACGACGCCATGGGCAGCATCAATACGCATGAGCGCAAGTGTCCCAACCGGCGACTGAGTCCGGTTATCTATGACCGTGAAATGAAGAGGGTCCTTTAATTCACAGACGCTTGTTACCCATGCGGCGAATGCTTCGGCGTCATTTTCCGGTTCACGCAGCAGCCATGTCCAGCTACTGCCATCTCCGGCCAGACGATGGGCGGCAAACAGTGCCGGTGCGTGTTCGACCCTCAGGGGTTCCAGGCGACAATATTGCCCCTCAAGCGTCACACGTTCAGGAAAAGGGCGGGGCTGCCAGTCTGGGAGGGCATCGCCCACGGGTTGTCCGTATTGATTCAGTTGACTCATAGTGGCTCCTCTTTGCAATTCACCGAGCGTAAAATTTCACTGGTTCCATAAGAAGTACCATCAGGCTATATTTTTATGGGACCACGAAGGAGCGATGCGATGAATATTCCCGAGGACGCTTTACAGGCGTTGCTGCGCCCGGCGCTGGCACAACGCGACGGATTGACGCGTCAGCGGGCGTTATACGTGGCACTGCGGGATGCCATCCTCAATGGAACGTTAAAAGCACATTCGCTGCTTCCAGGCTCACGCGTGCTGGCAAAAACACTCGCCGTTTCCCGAAATACCGTTAACGCCGCGCTGGAACAACTCGCTATTGAAGGCTTTGTGCAGCGGGAACGGCAGGGCACGCGGGTATCGACATTGGCCAGTGCGCCTGTTGTAGGTAACACGTCAGTCGTTTCCCTTGCACAGCGGGTGCGGACCCTGCCGCAGGGGGTGACGCGAAACTCTCCGGCACTTGCCTTTACCCCGGGTCTACCTGCAGTGAACTACTTTCCCATGACCACCTGGCGTAGGCTGAATGAGCGCGTCTGGCGCAATGAGGGGAGTGCGCTGCTGGGGTATGGCGAGTCAGGCGGAGAGCGACGATTGCGTGCGGCTATCGCCCGACATCTCGCGCTGGCCAGAGGCATTCATTGTGAAGCCGAACAAATTGTTATTACCGAAGGGGCGCAGGATGCACTGATGTTATGCATTCATCTTCTCTGCGATCCGGGAAGCCGTGCCTGGGTAGAGGAGCCGGGCTACAATGGTGCGAAAAGCGCTTTTCTTGCCGCAGGATTGCACGTGAAGGGGATCCCGGTTGATGAAGAGGGAATGACGTTGGCTGCATTGGAAACGCCGCCGCGCATTATTTATACCTCGCCTTCGCATCAATATCCGCTGGGTTATGTAATGAGTGCTGCCCGACGTTTGCAGATTCTGGACGCGGCTATACGCGCCGGAAGTTGGATCATCGAAGATGACTATGACAGCGAGTTTCGCTATCTCGGCGATCCGGTGCCTGCCATGCTGGGTATGACTCCTGACCCACCGGTGGTTTACCTGGGAACATTTAGCAAGACGCTCTTTCCGTCGTTACGTATTGGTTTTATGGTGATGCCTCCTGCGCTGGCGCACGCGGCGGCACCGGTTATTAATAGTCTGCTGCGTGGCGGGCATCGTAGCGAACAACTGACTCTGGCGCATTTTATTGAGGATGGTCACTATGCGCGCCATCTCGCAGCGATGCGTCGGTTGTACCGGAAGCGACAGGTGCAATTACGTGAGGCGTTACAGACGGCGCTGAGCATCGAACATCGGGTATTGGGTGGCGACGGTGGGCTGCATTTGACGCTTTCGGTGCCGGGAATCAACGACCTGGACGTTGTGCGTGAGGCGCGCGCGTTTGGTCTTGCGCCTCATGCATTAAGCCGTTTTTACTTACAGCCAACAGCGGCATCGAGTGGCCTGGTTCTCGGCTATGGCAATACTTCTGCAAGCCTGTTTCCCGGTAGTGTGCGAACGCTGGCGCGACTGATTACACAGTGTAAGGTCGGGCGTGTTGATTCTCCCGCTCCCTTGAGTTCGGGTTTTACTCGTAACTGGCGATCACTTCCACCGAGGCGTTAGCAGGACCGCCGGAAATAGCTCGGCCAGGAATACGCACGTAGCGCGCTGCCATTTTGAGGGTGCCATCGCCGGTAATGGCCGCACCGTTAATGGGATAGGCCGTGGATCGGTATGCTGCCGGGTTGAGCGTGTTGGCGCGTATCCAGGTGTCAAACATCACTGGACTGGCTGGCGTTCCTGCCCCAAGTGTTGAATTGTCACCCCAGGCCAACTGGATGCCGTAGCCTGTTGCCCCTGTTCCATCCAGTTCAATCGTGCCTGCGGGGGTGCCGACGTCAGAGACAATGCCTGTACGGGGATGAATCTGTATGCGGATCGGACCATTTTGTCGATTGTTTGCCACGGGAGCGGGGACGTTAGAAAAGTATGCTAAAGTTGTGCTTGAGCCGCCGCCATAACCCGCCGCATTCGGGCAGTCCAGTTTAAAACTGGAATCCACCCAAGCCGATTTTCCCCCCAAACCATCATAGGTTCCCATCTGAACGATTTTACTTCCGCCGACAATATTGCACGTACCACGGATTAAATTTGCAGACCCTTTTGTCGCCATACTCGCCCAGACGAGGTTGGTGCCTTTTGCCTCCATTGATGAGGAAGAGAGTACATCACCACTATTCGGAGAGACTAAAAATTCTACCGTTGGTCCGGTAAAGGCGAGCGATCCGGCGGGAAGGGTACCGGGTATCTTCCACAAATAAAGACTGAACCAGTTGCCATATGCAGTTTGCGAACTTACAGCACTCGTATAGGAATACGCAAAATCAGGCCATGCGGGTACCGGTACATACTGCACACCCGGTGATGTTTCGTCGGTAATAACAGAAATACCCAATCCCGGAATATCCGTCGGGTAGATTTTATGCGTGAAACCATCATAGCTCGGCTCGTTCGGTAATTTATACGCTGAGGAGGTGCCGTTTAGCGTCAATGCTAATCTGATCTGCCGGGTACCTGGAGTGCAGCGAAGGTCAGCAAGCTCATTATAAGATCGTCGAATGGCATACAGCGGCGTGTAGTCCGGGATGTTGCTTCCCAGCACCACATTGACTGGGGGAAGGGTTAATGTACTATTCTTCTCCGGGCCAGTGCAGGTTACCGTCATCGCGTAGATCGCAGGCGAGATGCCATAAAAGATAATAACCGTCAGTAAAAGATAAAAATAGCGTCGCATAATATCATCCCTGTTGCCAAACCATTCCCGTCAATCACCGTACAATAGTTCCGCAAGAAAAGATATTAAATATCCCCTCTAAAATTACTTACTGATTGTTATTCATTCTACAGATTATTATTCTGTATGTGTGCGTTTGTTTTATAAATTTAAATAATATAAATATTTAATGATGAATACTAATTCATCACCTCGGTGAGTTTATAAGAGCCGGAATTATGCGCCTGAATAAAGGGTCTCTGCCAGCGTGTGGGCCAGATTCTCAGAAAGAACACGCGGTCTGGCACCCGTTTCGCCTAAGCTAACACGACTCAACCAGCTTATCAATAAAATTCAATTAATTCATTATGATACAAAATAATATAGTTTTTTATAGTGCGCTGTGCCAGAGGGAGCAATACATAACGAGACGTTAAGGTCATGTGTGCTTAGACAATGCTTTCGTGCGGCATTGATGGAGAATCCGGCACCCGGCAGGCCCACCACCAATTCACTGTTACTACAACGCCAGCCTGTTCCCCGGAGGGATACGCACGCTGGCGCGGCTGATTACGCGGTCTCAGAACGGGTAAGGGTAAATACGTCATAGAAAGAGAGTTCTCCCTTGCGGGATAGCATCTGCTGGAGCTGTGTCTTACGCGCAGTATCGACCGCAGGAGAGGTAAGGATGGCGCTGATAAGCTCCTGGGGGACAAAGCGTGTGTTGTACCATTCGCCGTTATAACAGACGCGAAAATCGAGGACATCGATATCTTCGTAGTGATAGCGTGGATAGACATCGAAGAAAAAGAAGCCGTTCAACAAGACGAACAGCACCACCAGCAGCCACACGGAGTCTACCAGCGTTTCTGATTGCAGCATGACAGCAAGCGTGGCGAGCCAGGCAATATACATGCCGACAAACAGGCCAGGATGTTTGCGAATAAAACTAATGCTAAAGCGCGGACGGTTGTCTCGCTTTTCACGCTGATTAATGTCGTCGATTGTTTCGCTGAGCAGCCGCTGGATCTCTGTCATCTCACGCCTTCGTCTTTGGGGATATGCCGATTAGAGCGTATTTTAAGTTGCCATTTTGTATGAAAAAAGTAACAGTTTATCGACAAAAAAAGATAACAGTTAAATTGCTTCACCCGGAATGGCTTTGATAACTCGGGCGGGGTTGCCGCCGACGACCACATTCGGCGGAACGTCTTTTACGACCACCGCGCCGGAGGCAATAACCGCATTATCGCCAATAGTCACGCCTGGATTGATTACCGCACGTCCACCAATCCAGACGTTATTACCAATGCGAACCGGTTTACCGTATTCGAGACCGCTATTGCGCGCGTTGGCTTCCAGCGGATGTGTTGCCGTATAGATATGTACACCTGGCGCTAACATACAATTGTCGCCAATATGGATGGGGCAAACATCCAGCATGACGCAATCGAAATTGGCGTAAAATTCCTTACCCAGAAAAATATTGTAGCCATAGTCACAGCGAAAGTTTGGTTCAATATATGCGCCGGAACTTTGGCCAAGTAATGTAGCAAGAATCGCAGCGCGTTCTGCTTTTTCGTCAGGGGCGGAATGGTTATACCGATGAATCAGCTCTCTGGCATGCATGCGGTCAGCTCGTAGCGTATCGTCCGCAGGTCGATACGGTAAGCCGGAAATCATTTTACGTTTTTCTTCGCTCATGAAGATAACATGCGCCTGCTAATGCCGCTGGATAGAAAAATGAAAACCATAAATAAACATCGGGAAGACTTAACGTACAAATTTCCACACAGAAGGAGGGATTTTGTCATACAGTTTATTCATGGTTAGTTCAGCCAGACGATGATCGGCTGCTGAATAAAACACCGTAAGCTCATGGTCGGGCAGTTCATATTTATTTTTTTCAATGACGCGTTCGAGTGTGTCAATTGTCTGACAACGTCGTAATCGCATCAAATAATCAATTTTGGTTAATGGCTTATCAGACATGATTTTACCTTTACTGGTTGAAATATTTAACAGGAGTGGCTAACAGGGTTAGCCTTGCTCACATTGACGAAACAACGGAACAATCGGTTTCCCGATTTACGCCATTTCTGCAAGTCTAGTGTGTTGATACCGTAACTACTGAACAGCATAAACGTATCATCAAGGTATTCGTCTATCTGCTCAATCAGTTTATTATCTTCATTATACTTAATTTTATAATTAAGTGCGAAGGTTGCTATATGTTCAATCAACTCATTTAACTGCAAATTGATTGCCGAAGTAGGATCGTTAACCCATCCATGATGGCTTTCTTCAAGATTCAGGAGGCAATCATGGTACAACGTTTCGCAGAGAAATTTAAGCTGCGCGATATCATGCCTTTTTGGCGAGTATTCGTCCATAACACATCCCCTTCTGAGTCGCTTTTTTTACTCACTGAACACTGCTCCGGGGTGGAAACGTCTGATCTGACCAGCAGCATATGCTGCTTTTCCTCATTGATTTAACTATAAGCCAGTCTTAAAAAGATTTCATTGGCCTATTACGAAAAATTACAATTATCGCGTTTTGCTCGTCAAAAATGGAGAAATCACCCCCGTTTATTTCCCTCTTTTATGCGAGAATTTTTGTGCGAAAACAGTAAGTTCCCTTATTCTTCATTGAGTTAGGGGCATTGTTGTATATTTAAGGTTATTAAATATTCCAAAAACGCTAATTACCAGGAATATTCTTACTTAAACTGATTGTACCAGATAATTAAGAATTTTACCTAAGTATATAAGATGCGCACTTAATGGCGTATTAATTCTGTGCGTTATTACGGCTGCACAAAATAAACAAAGTGACAATACGGAGTTTTAATGATCAGAGAAGGGAATATGAAAAAGGCCGCTTTCGCGGCCTTTTCATTCATCACTATCAGTGTTGCTCAACCTTATGAGCGTGCTCAACATCCTCACTTCTGCGGCTAAAGCGGCGGCGTACCACCACAAAGAACACAGGAACGAAGAATATCGCCAGTACCGTTGCGGTAATCATACCGCCCATTACACCGGTACCTACGGCGTTTTGCGCACCGGAGCCTGCGCCCGTACTGATAACCAGCGGCAGAACCCCAAGGATAAACGCCAGTGACGTCATCAGGATTGGACGCAGACGCATACGTACCGCTTCCAGGGTGGCTTCAATAAGACCTTTGCCTTCTTTATCCATCAGATCTTTGGCGAATTCGACGATAAGTATCGCGTTCTTCGCCGACAAGCCAATGGTTGTCAGCAGGCCTACCTGGAAGTAAACGTCGTTGGTCAGACCGCGTAAGGTCGCGGCCAGCAGCGCACCGACCACCCCGAGCGGGACCACCAGCATAACGGAGAACGGAATCGACCAGCTCTCGTACAGCGCTGCCAGGCACAGGAACACCACAATCAGAGAGATGGCGTACAGTGCAGGCGCCTGGTTACCTGACAGACGTTCCTGGTAAGACATGCCCGTCCAGTCATAGCCAATACCCGTCGGCAGTTTACTGGCCAGTTGTTCCATCATCGCCATGGCTTCACCGGTACTTTTACCCGGAGCAGCCTGGCCGAGGATTTCCATGGATGGCAAGCCGTTATAGCGTTCCAGACGCGGAGAGCCATACTCCCAGTGCGATGTCGCAAACGCGGAGAAAGGCACCATCGAGCCGCTTGAACCACGGACATACCAGTTACCAATATCGCTCGGTAACATACGGTATTTCGCGTCGGACATGACGTACACTTTCTTCACACGGCCACGGTCGATGAAGTCGTTAACGTAGCTACCGCCCCATGCCGCGCCAAGCGTGGTATTGATGTCACTTAACGAGACGCCCAACGCCTGTGCTTTTTCCTGGTCGATATTGATTTTGAACTGTGGCGTATCTTCCAGACCGTTCGGGCGCACGCCGACCAGCAGATCCGGATGCTGTGCAATTTCTCCGAACAACTGGTTACGTGCCTGCATCAGCTTGTCATGGCCCAGGTTCGCCTGGTCAATCAGCTGGAAGTCAAAGCCCGTCGCTGTACCCAGTTCAACGATTGCTGGCAGGTTAAAGGCGAACACCATCGCATCTTTAATTTGCGAGAAGTGCGCGCTTGCACGACCTGCGATCGCCGGCACTTTGTTTTTCTCGCCCGGACGTTCATCCCAGTTTTTCAGCGACACGAATGCCAGACCGGTGTTCTGACCACGCCCGGAGAAGCCGAAGCCGTTAACGGTAAACACAGAGTTCACGTTATCTTTTTCGGTTTCCAGATAGTATTTGGTCACCTCATCCAGCACTTTCTGCGTACGCTCTTGCGTCGCACCCGCCGGAAGTTGCGCCATGGTCAGGAACACACCCTGGTCTTCATCGGGCAGGAACGAACTGGGCAGACGAACGAACAGGATGGCCATGCCAATCACGATAAGAATGTAGAGCAGCAGGTAACGACCCGTACTGCGCAGAATATTGCCTACGCTGTCGGTGTAGTGGTGCGTGCTCTTATCAAATACGCGGTTAAACCAGCCAAAGAAGCCCTTCTTGCCTTCACCATGATCGCCTTTGGCAATCGGTTTAAGCATGGTCGCACAGAGCGCTGGCGTCAGGATTAATGCTACCAGTACCGAGAGCGCCATTGCCGAAACAATGGTAATAGAGAACTGACGGTAAATCGCGCCGGTCGAACCACCGAAGAAGGCCATCGGAATAAATACCGCCGACAGAACCATCGCGATACCGACCAACGCGCCCTGAATCTGGCCCATGGACTTACGCGTGGCTTCTTTTGGCGGCAAGCCCTCTTCGGACATGACACGCTCAACGTTCTCTACCACGACGATGGCGTCATCCACCAACAGGCCTATCGCCAGCACCATACCAAACATGGTGAGGGTGTTTATCGAATAACCAAATGCTGAGAGTATGGCGAAGGTGCCCAACAGTACGACGGGTACCGCGATGGTCGGAATCAACGTTGCGCGGAAGTTCTGCAGGAACAGATACATTACCAGGAATACCAGCACGATCGCTTCAACCAGCGTTTTCACCACTTCGTTAATGGAGATCTTAACGAATGGGGTGGTATCGTACGGATAAACCACTTTCAGCCCGTGCGGGAAGAACGGTTCCAGTTTGGCGATAGTGGCACGCACTGCGTTCGCAGTATCCAGCGCATTCGCACCGGTTGCCAGCTTGATACCAAGACCAGATGCGGGTTGACCGTTGTAGCGGGCGATAACGTCGTAGTTTTCGCCGCCCAGCTCAATTTTCGCCACGTCACGCAGACGAACCTGCGACCCATCCTGGTTAACTTTCAGCAGTATCTTACCGAACTCTTCCGTTGAGGTCAGACGTGTCTGTGCGATGATAGAGGCGTTCAACTGCTGGCCTTTCACCGGCGGCGTCCCACCTAACTGGCCTGCCGCGACCTGGGCGTTCTGCGCTTTAATGGCCGTAATAACATCGACAGGAGTCAACTGGAAATTATTCAGTTTATTCGGGTCCATCCAGATACGCATTGCATACTGCGCACCGAACAACTGTACGTCACCCACACCCTTCGTACGGCTAACCGGGTCTTTTATGGTAGCACCCACATAGTCGGCAATATCTTCCTGCGTCATGGAACCATCGGTACTGATCATACCGAGAACCATCAGGAAGCTACTGGACGACTTCTCAACGCTCACACCCTGCTGCTGAACTTCCTGCGGCAGTAATGGCATTGCCAGCTGCAGTTTGTTCTGCACCTGTACCTGGGCGATATCCGCATCGGTACCAGAATCAAAGGTGATAGTGATCTGTACCGTACCTGAGGAGTCACTGGTGGAGGACATATACAGCAGGCCATCGATACCGTTCATGTTCTGTTCGATAACCTGCGTAACGGTATCCTGCACCGTTTTTGCATCAGCACCGGGATAGGACGCACTGATCTGAATTGCCGGCGGCGCAATCGTCGGATATTGCGCAACTGGCAGCGTCAGGATCGCCAGTCCCCCCGCAAGCATGATGATTATGGCGATCACCCAGGCAAATATGGGGCGATCAATAAAGAAATTTGGCATGTCTTAACGGCTCCTGTTTAAGTTAAGACTTAGACTGCTGTGACTGCGCGCCGGCCGGGGCTTGCTCTTTATTCTCAGCGGTCACTTCCTGTGCTTTTACCTGCGCACCGGGTCTTACTTTTTGAAGGCCTGTCACAATCACGCGATCGCCTGCTTTCAGGCCATCTGTCACCAGCCATTTATCGCCAATGGCCTGTGTTGCGGTGAGTTTACGGATTTCGACTTTATCGCCTTCACCCACGACCATCGCGGTAGCGTCACCACGTGGGGTACGGGTCACACCCTGTTGCGGAACCAGCAGTGCATTCGGATTGGTCCCTTCTTCGAGTTTCGCGCGCACGAACAGACCTGGCAGCAGCGTCATATCCGGGTTCGGGAAAATCGCGCGCAATGTGATAGAACCGGTAGTTTGATCAACGGTGACGTCAGAAAACTCCAGTGTGCCGGTCTGCGGGTATTTCACGCCGTCGTTGGTCACCAGCTCAACTTTCGCTTTACCGTTTTCCTGTTTCAGCGTGCCGTTCGCCAGCTCCTGTTTCAGTCGCAGGTAGTCGTTGCTGGACTGAGTCACATCGACGTAGATGGGGTCAAGCTGCTGAACGGTAGCCAGAGCGGTTGCTTGCCCGGTTTGCACCAGTGCACCTTCAGTCACGGACGATTTACCGATACGTCCGCTGATTGGAGAGGTGACTTTGGTATAGGCAAGGTTGATACGCGCGGTTTCAACCGCAGCTTTTGCCGCAACGACAGCGGCATCTGCCTGCTGTGCGTCAGCCTGAGCTGTATCATAATCCTGTTGGCTGATGTACTTAGTGCCCAACAATTTCTGATAACGAGACGCGGTCATGCGCGCGATGTTTGCCGCAGCCTGTGCTTTTGCCAGATCGCCTTTCGCGCTTTCATAAGACGCCTGATAGGTGGCCGGATCAATCTGATAAAGCGAGACACCCGCTTCTATATCACTACCTTCTGTGAAGTTGCGTTTTAAAATAATGCCACTGACCTGAGGACGGACTTCCGCAACGCGAAACGCGCTGGTTCTGCCTGGAAGTTCGGTTGTGATCTGCAGAGGTTCTGTTTTTAGCGTGACGACGCCAACTTCTGGCGCCTGGCCCGCAGCGCCGCCCTGTTGAGCGGGTTTTTCATCACATCCTGTAAGCGCTAAGCTGCCTGAAAGCATCAGAACGACCGCCAGAGGCGTTAACCCTCTGTTTTTGTTCATATGTAAACCTCGAGTGTCCGATTTCAAATTGATCAATGGATCAAATGTCCCAAACCCATTGCTGCGTTTATATTATCGTCATGCTATGGTACAAACATTCATAAATGTATGTAAATCTGACTCCTGTCAATTCACCAACATATGGCACGAAAAACCAAACAGCAGGCACAAGAGACACGCCAGCACATCCTTGATGTGGCCTTGCGTTTGTTCTCCCGGCAGGGCGTATCAGCAACCTCACTGGCAGATATTGCACAGGCAGCGGGGGTGACCCGCGGTGCGATTTACTGGCACTTCAAAAATAAGTCGGATTTATTCAGTGAGATCTGGGAGCTATCAGAAGCCAGCATCAGCGATCTCGAAACTGAGTATCGGGCAAAATTCCCCGACGATCCACTGTCAGTTTTAAGGGAAATCCTGGTCTATATCCTCGAAGCAACCGTGGTCGAAGAGCGTCGCCGACTCATGATGGAAATCATTTTTCACAAATGTGAGTTTGTTGGCGAAATGGCGGTCTTGCAAGAGGCGCAGCGTAATTTGTGCCTGGAGAGCTACGATCGCATTGAGCATACACTTAATGAGTGTATTAAAGCTAAATTACTCCCTGAGAGCTTACTCACCCGCCGGACGGCAGTTTTGATGCGTGCCTATATTTCCGGCGTGATGGAGAACTGGCTTTTCTCCCCCCAATCGTTTGATTTAAAGAAAGAAGCCCGCGATTATGTAGCGATATTACTGGAGATGTGCCAGTTTTGTCCAACGCTGCATAATCAAACGTCAGGGGTGTAAGCCCGGTCAGATTTTGCGGAAAAAGTGACTGCTAACATTACGTTACTAGGTTGTAACTTGTCGGCGTGATATCCTTCGCGTGTGGCTAGCTTCGGCCATCTTTCCTGTTCACAGATTAATCACGCAAATGATGCTGCAATCCACACGTTCAAGAAGTGCGCTCCCGGTTTTGGCTGCCGCGCTGTTTTTTGTCTTTGCCTTCATTACGGGCAGCGCTTTCGCGGCCCCGGCAAACAACGAATTACCCGCTCGCTCCGATGTCCAGAGTCAACTCGACGCTCTGAATAAGCAAAAAGATCCCACCGCTACGGATAAACTGGTTATTCAGGATTTAACAGAAACCCTGGATGTTCTGGACAAAATCGAACGGGTTAAGCAGGAAACTGCGCTCTTAAAACAGAAAATCACCCAGGCGCCGGACAAACTGCGCCAGGCGACTGATGCCCTCAATGCGCTCAGCGATAAAGATAACGACGATGAAACGCGTAAAACGCTGGCAACGCTATCTCTGCGCCAGCTTGAGTCGCGCGTGGCACAATTGCTGGACGATTTACAAACGGCTCAGAACGATTTATCTAATTATAACAGTCAGTTAGTTTCATTGCAGACGCAGCCGGAACGTGTGCAGAGTTCCATGTACACCGCTTCGCAGCAGTTACAGCAAATCCGCAATCGTCTTAATGGCACGGCGGCAGGTGAGGGGGCGCTGCGTCCGACACAGCAGACGCTTTTACTTGCTCAACAGGCATTGCTGAATGCGCAAATCGAACAGTTGCGTAAGAGTCTCGAAGGGAATACCACATTGCAGGACACGCTGCAGAAACAGCGCGATTACACCACTGCGAACAGCAATCGTCTTGAACATCAACTGCAACTGTTGCAAGAAGCTGTCAATAATAAGCGATTGACGCTGACAGAAAAAACCGCCCAGGAAGCCGTAACGCCGGATGAAACCGCGCGAATCCAGGCGATGCCGTTAGTGAAGCAGGAACTGGACGTTAACCACCAGCTTAGCCAGAAGCTCATTACCGCGACGGAAAACGGTAACTCGCTGGTGCAGCAAAACATTAAAGTGAAAAACTGGCTTGACCGTGCGCTGCAGTCTGAGCGCAATGTGAAGGAGCAGATTTCGGTGCTTAAAGGCAGCTTGCTGCTGTCGCGCATCCTTTATCAGCAACAACAAACGCTCCCTTCCGCTGATGAGCTTGAAGACATGACCAACCGCATTGCGGACCTGCGTCTGGAACAGTTTGAGGTCAATCAGCAGCGTGATGCCCTTTTCCAGAGCGATGCGTTCGTGGCAAAACTGGAAGAGGGGCATTCGAGTGAGGTCAACGACGAAGTGCATGACGCCCTGTTACAGGTCGTGGACATGCGTCGTGAATTGCTCGATCAACTGAATAAGCAGTTGGGTAATCAGTTGATGATGGCGATAAACCTGCAGGTTAACCAGCAGCAACTGATGAGCGTCTCGAAAAGTCTTCAGGAGATCCTCACACAGCAAATTTTCTGGGTAAACAGCAATAAGCCTATGGACTGGGACTGGGTGAAATCTTTCCCACAGGCGCTGAAAGACCAGATAAGTAAAATGAAAATCACCGGGAACTGGGAAAAAGCCTGGCCTGCTGTGGCGATTGCGTTCCTCACCGGTTTGCCGCTGTTACTGATTGCCGGCTTGATTCGCTGGCGTCTGAGCTGGTTGCGCAGCTATCAGGCGCGTCTTGCGGCTCAGGTTGGTCAGCTACGTAATGACAGCCAGTTACATACGCCGAAAGCGATTCTCATCGACCTGATTCGTGCGCTACCGGTGTGCCTGATTATTCTGGCGGTCGGTCTCATTTTGCTCACCATGCAGCTTAATATCAGTGAGCTTTTGTGGGCGTTCAGTAAAAAACTGACCCTCTTCTGGCTGGTCTTCGGGCTGTGCTGGAAAGTGCTGGAAAAAGATGGCGTGGCGGTGAACCACTTTAATATGCCGGCGCAACTCACCAGCCACTGGCGTCGCCAGATCGTCCGTATCAGTCTTGCGCTGCTGCCGCTGCATTTCTGGTCTGTGGTCTCCGAACTTTCGCCGTTGCATTTGATGGACGATGTTCTGGGGCAAACGGTTATTCTGCTTAACCTGCTGCTCATTACGGGCCTGGTCTGGCCGATGTTCCGCGAAAGCTGGCGAGACAAAGAGTCTCATGGCATACGACTTATCACCATAACTGTGCTGGCCATCGTTCCGGTGGCGTTGATGGTTCTGACCGCCACGGGGTATTTCTACACGACGTTGCGTCTGGCCGGACGCTGGATTGAAACCGTCTATCTGGTGATCATCTGGAATCTCCTGTACCAGACCGTGCTGCGCGGCCTCAGCGTTGCGGCGCGCCGTATTGCTTACCGCCGTGCACTTGCCCGTCGCCAGAACCTGATAAAAGAAGGGGCCGAAGGGGCCGAGCCGCAGGAAGAGCCCGGGATTGCCCTGGAGCAGGTTAACCAGCAAACACTGCGTATTACCATGTTGGTGATGATCGCCCTCTTTGGCGTGGCGTTTTGGGCGATTTGGTCAGATTTAATTACCGTTTTCGCCTATCTGGACAGCGTTGTTCTGTGGCACTACAACGGTATGGAAGCCGGCGTCGCCGCAGTAAAAAGCGTGACCATGGGGAGCATGCTGTTTGCATTGATTGCCACGGTGGTGGCCTGGGCGTTGATTCGTAACTTGCCTGGTTTGCTTGAGGTTATCGTTCTCTCGCGGTTGAACATGCGCCAGGGGGCGTCCTACGCCATTACCACTATTCTGAACTATGTCATCATTGCCGTTGGCGCGATGACAGTGTTTGGGTCGTTGGGTGTCTCATGGGACAAACTACAATGGCTGGCGGCCGCTCTGTCGGTTGGTTTAGGTTTCGGCTTACAGGAAATCTTCGGTAACTTTGTCTCCGGCTTAATCATTCTATTCGAACGTCCGGTACGCATCGGCGATACCGTTACCATCGGCACCTTCTCCGGGTCGGTAAGTAAGATTCGTATTCGCGCCACCACGATCACCGATTTTGACCGCAAAGAGGTCATTATTCCCAACAAAGCGTTCGTGACCGAGCGTCTGATCAACTGGTCGCTTTCCGACACCATCACTCGCGTGGTGATCCGTCTGGGTGTCGCGTACGGTTCCGATCTGGACAAGGTGAAAGAGGTGCTGTTGAAGGCGGCGATGGAACATCCGAAAGTGATGCATGACCCTGAACCGTCGGTGTTCTTTACCACCTTTGGCCCGAGCACGCTGGATCATGAACTGCGTCTGTATGTACGTGAACTGCGCGATCGTAGCTACACGGTGGATGAACTGAACCGCACGATCGACAGACTGTGTCGCGAAAATAACATCGATATCGCCTTCAACCAGCTGGAAGTGCATTTGCGCAATGCCAGCGGTGACGAGCACACAGAAGTGATGCGCGAACTGAAAGGCGACGATCCGACGCCGGCACAGAATTAATTCAGAGCTCCCCGAATGACGGGCAGTACGCCTCTCTTGCTGTCGCCCCGGTAAGCGTTAGCGCCGCCGGGGATTATTCCCGGATGCGGCGTGAACGCTTTATCCGGGCTATGTTTCCCTGCGAGCAGGGAGCGGTTTTCTCCTTCTCCCGTGGGAGAGGAGCGGGGTGAGGGCATCAGGCCATACCCATCTCAGCCCTCGCTCTCCCTGACTTTGCGCGCAAAATCCCGTTGCACAATTTCCAGCGCTTTTAGCACGGTTTCGGGCGCAATATCATGTTCTTCCAACAACATAATCAAATCGACTGCCAGCTTGACCTCATCCGGTGCATCTTCCAGGGACATACATTCTCCTCGGGTTAACGTGTCAGGCGCGCCAGCACCCGTTCAATATTCTCCAGCGCCTCGCGACAGCGGCCCAGTCTGCCTTCCAGTGCAGTGATTTCTTTGTGTAATTGCTGCTGTTCGACGAAGGTGTCGACATTTGCCAGACGCACTTCCCGCTCATGTTTCATCGCTATCAGACGCTGTTCGAATTGCTGATGCTGCAACCGCTTACGCTGCCATTTTTGAATACCGGGCGCGGGGCTATCCCACTCGCGCAGCGACCATGAGGCCGCTTCGCGACTGAGGGCGGCAATTTGCGCCTCCAGATGCTCTGCAAGCCAGGCTACCTGCTCGATTTGCCGTGCGTCAACGGCATGGCGAAGCGCGCTCAGACTGCGCTGAGCTTCCTGCAGGCAGGCGTCCAGGGTGGTGCGACGTGTATGAAAGAGGTGACGGTCGAAACGTGGACTCACCGTAGCGTGCTTTACCTGAGGGGCGATGTGTCGCGCCAGCTCGTCCAGCTTTTGTTCCAGAGCCTGTAAAAGCAACGCGCTTCTCACGATTCTCTCCCCTGTAAATGGCGGCGACTATGCTACATTAGCCGCTCATCAATGATAATGATTCGCACTATGAAACGGACTATTTTAATCATCATTGGCTGGCTGGCGGTAGTGCTGGGTACTCTCGGCGTCGTTTTGCCTTTACTGCCGACCACGCCGTTTATCCTGCTGGCCGCCTGGTGCTTTGCGCGCTCATCGCCCCGGTTTCACCAGTGGTTATTGTACCGTTCCTGGTTTGGCGGCTATTTGCGTCACTGGCAAACCTATAAGGCGATGCCACCAGGCGCTAAACCCCGGGCCATCGCCGTAATACTGATAACGTTCGCGATTTCTCTGTGGCTGGTGAAGATTATATGGGTGCGATGGCTACTGCTGGTCATTTTGTCTTGCTTGCTGATTTTTATGTGGCGCCTGCCCGTGATTGACGCAAAGCAACAAAAACCATAAAGCCCACCGATGGAAGTTGCAATTGTCGCGTTCTGCCAGTAAATTCGAGCGTTTTCGAGCACAGGCGCGACTGGTTAAATGTTAACCGCAGGTTACATGCGAAACCTCAGTATGCGCCGTGAGTAACACCGTTTCTATCAGGCAAAAATCCATGACAGCGACTGCGCAGCAGCTTGAATTTCTCAAAAACAGCATCAAAAGCATTCAGGATTATCCGAAACCGGGCATCCTGTTCCGTGATGTCACCAGTTTGCTGGAAGACCCGAAAGCGTACGCTCTCAGCATTGAACTGCTGGTTGAACGCTACAAAGACGCCGGGATCACGAAAGTAGTAGGTACAGAAGCACGTGGCTTCCTGTTCGGCGCACCGGTTGCGTTGGGGCTGGGCGTTGGCTTTGTACCGGTACGTAAGCCGCGTAAACTGCCGCGTGAAACGATCGCGGAAAGCTATGAACTGGAATACGGTACCGATCAGCTTGAGATCCACATTGATGCGATCCAGGCTGGCGATAAAGTCCTGGTGGTCGATGATCTGCTGGCCACAGGCGGCACCATCGAAGCGACGGTAAAACTGATCCGCCGTTTAGGCGGCGAAGTGACCGATGCAGCATTCATCATTAACCTGTTCGATCTGGGCGGTGAACAACGTCTGGAAAAACAGGGTCTGACTTGCTTTAGTCTGGTGCCATTCCCGGGGCATTAATTATCAGACTGCCTTATTTGTCATTTTAGCACTGGGCAGTGCGCGTAATCCTCACGTACCCTGCGTACGTTCCGGTTACAGTGCGCTGTCCGTCACTAAACTGTCTGCAACGGCGACGTCCGAATTATTGCCAAAAGAGACAGCCTCGCTGATTAAGTGAGGTTGTGATAGCATTCCCCCCTATTAATCCACCTCCAGCGTTTCAGAGCCTGCCAATGAGTTATCAGGTCTTAGCCCGTAAATGGCGACCCCAAACTTTTGCTGACGTCGTCGGCCAGGAGCATGTGCTCACCGCACTGGCGAACGGCTTATCCTCAGGACGCATCCATCATGCCTACCTCTTTTCCGGTACGCGCGGCGTCGGTAAAACCTCTATTGCCCGCCTGCTGGCAAAAGGGCTGAATTGTGAGACGGGTGTCACCGCAACACCCTGCGGCGTGTGCGATAGCTGTCGGGAAATCGAACAGGGGCGCTTTGTTGACTTAATCGAAATTGATGCGGCATCCCGTACCAAGGTCGAAGATACCCGTGACCTGCTGGACAACGTGCAGTACGCCCCCGCGCGCGGTCGTTTCAAGGTCTACCTTATTGACGAAGTGCACATGCTCTCGCGCCACAGCTTTAACGCGCTGTTGAAAACGCTTGAAGAGCCGCCTGAGCACGTCAAATTCCTGCTGGCGACCACCGATCCGCAAAAATTGCCGGTGACGATTCTGTCGCGTTGTCTGCAGTTTCATCTTAAAGCGCTGGACGTTGATCAAATCCGCCAGCAGCTTGAACACATTCTTGACGCCGAAAACATTCCTCACGAATTGCGTGCGCTCCAGTTGCTGGCCCGCGCCGCAGACGGCAGCCTGCGTGATGCGCTGAGCCTTACCGACCAGGCGATTGCCAGCGGCGATGGTCAACTGACCGCGCACGTAGTGAGCACCATGCTCGGGACGCTCAATGACGATCAGGCACTGGCGCTGATTGAAGCGGTCGTGGCGGCCGACGGCGAACGGACGATGGCGCTGGTAAATGAGGCTGCCTCCCGTGGTGTCGAATGGGACGCTTTACTGGTGGAGATGCAAACGCTGATGCACCGCATCGCCATGATTCAGCTCAGCCCTGCGGCGTTGGGCAGCGATATGGCCCCCATTGAGCAACGCATGCGGGAACTGGCGCGTATAGTGCCGCCTGGTGATGTGCAGCTCTATTACCAGACGCTGCTCATTGGCCGAAAAGAGTTGCCGTATGCGCCGGACAGACGCATGGGTATGGAGATGACCCTGCTGCGCGCGCTGGCGTTTCATCCGCGCGAGCCATTAACAGTGCCGGATGCGCCCCAGCTTTCTTTCGCGCCAGCTGCGCCTGTGGCGGTGCTGAATCCGGTGCAGGTCCCGGTGCAGGCGGCGCCATCGCAGCCGCAACAGCAACCGCAGCATGATGTTGCCCTGCCTGATGCCACCAGCCAGGTGCTGGCGGCCCGTCGCCAACTGCAGCGCGCTCAGGGAGCGGACAAAACAAAAAAGAGTGAACCGGCAGCCGCAGCCCGCGTGCGGCCGGTGAACAATAGCGCGCTGGAGAGACTGGCGTCGGTTACCGAGCGCGTGCAATCGCGTCAGGCACCTTCTGCGCATGAAGAGGCTGCGGTAAAAAAAGAGGCCTACCGCTGGAAAGCGACAACCGTCACCGAAGAGGTGAAAGAGACGGTGGCCACGCCGAAGGCGCTAAAAAAAGCGCTGGAGCACGAAAAGACACCCGAGTTGTCGAAGAAACTGGCGGAGGAATCGCTCGCGCGTGATGCCTGGGCGGCAGAAATCAGCCGGCTGACCCTGCCAAAACTGGTTGAGCAGGTGGCGCTTAATGCCTGGAAAGAGCAGGATGAGAACCGGGTTTGCCTGCATTTACGTTCTGCTCAGCGCCACCTGAATTCGCCATCGGCGCAAAAAACGCTGGCGGATGCGCTTTCGGCATTACATGGCAACACGGTTGAATTGACTATCATTGAAGATGATAATCCTGCGGTGCGAACGCCGCTGGAATGGCGTCAGGCCATATATGAAGAGAAACTCGCGCAGGCGCGCGAGGCGATTATCACGGATAACAACATTCAGACCCTGCAACGTTTCTTCGATGCGGATCTGGATGAAGAGAGTATTCGTCCCATTTGATGGTAAGCTGGCTTGCTGTCAACTAACTATGACTTACTGAGAGAAGAGCCTATGTTTGGTGGAAAAGGCGGTCTGGGTAACCTGATGAAACAGGCCCAGCAGATGCAAGAAAAAATGCAGCAGATGCAGGAAGAAATCGCAAAGCTGGAAGTGACTGGTGAGTCTGGGGCAGGCCTGGTGAAAGTGACCATCAACGGTGCGCATAACTGCCGCCGTGTTGAGATCGATCCGAGTCTGCTGGAAGACGATAAAGACATGCTGGAAGATCTGGTGGCTGCGGCGTTCAACGATGCTGCGCGTCGCATTGAAGAAACCCAGAAAGAGAAAATGGCGTCTGTCTCTTCCGGTATGCAATTGCCGCCGGGCTTCAAGATGCCGTTCTGATGCAGACCAGTCCGCTGTTAACGCAGCTTATGGAAGCGTTGCGCTGTCTGCCGGGCGTCGGCCCGAAATCGGCGCAGCGCATGGCGTTTACGCTATTGCAACGTGACCGCAGCGGTGGAATGCGCCTGGCGCAGTCATTGACTCGCGCCATGTCGGAAATTGGCCACTGCGCCGATTGCCGCACCTTTACCGAGCAGGAGGTCTGCAATATTTGCAGCAATCCGCGCCGTCAGGAAAATGGCCAAATCTGTGTGGTGGAGAGTCCTGCGGACATTTACGCCATTGAACAGACCGGGCAATTTTCCGGACGCTATTTCGTGTTGATGGGCCACCTGTCGCCGCTCGATGGTATCGGGCCGGACGATATCGGTCTTGATCGGCTGGAGCAGCGTCTGCAGGCGGAATCGCTGCAAGAGGTGATTCTCGCCACTAACCCGACGGTGGAAGGTGAGGCAACCGCCAACTATATTGCCGAGCTTTGCGCGCAATATGGTGTGGAAGCCAGCCGTATTGCTCATGGCGTTCCCGTTGGCGGTGAGCTGGAAATGGTTGACGGTACCACGCTGTCCCATTCACTTGCGGGTCGCCACAAGATTAAATTCTGACCAAACGGAGGCTGCGACACGTGGCTTCCGCTTGAAAAAATCCCTCTGAATCCCCATTTCACCCTCATCATTTCAATAGCCTGTACATTCGCGGCGCGAAGCGTGGTGGCTATTACTTTTTTAATGGCATTGTTGAGGTCGACTTACATGAAAGGACAAGAAACCCGTGGTTTCCAGTCAGAAGTAAAACAGCTTCTGCACCTGATGATCCATTCCCTGTATTCCAATAAAGAAATCTTCCTGCGTGAGCTTATCTCCAACGCCTCGGATGCGGCGGACAAACTGCGTTTTCGTGCGCTGTCCAAACCGGATCTGTACGAAGGTGATGGTGAACTGCGTGTGCGCGTCTCGTTTAATAAAGACAACCGCACGCTGACCATTGCCGATAACGGTATCGGGATGAGCCGCGACGAGGTTATTGAGAACCTTGGGACGATTGCCAAGTCTGGCACCAAAGCGTTTCTGGAATCGATGGGCTCCGATCAGGCGAAAGACAGCCAGTTGATTGGTCAGTTCGGGGTGGGCTTCTACTCTGCGTTTATCGTCGCGGATAAAGTTACCGTGCGCACGCGTGCGGCTGGCGAAAGCGCTGATAATGGCGTGTTCTGGGAATCTGCGGGCGAAGGTGAATACACCGTTGCCGACATCAACAAAGCCGAGCGTGGTACCGAAATCACGCTGCATCTGCGCGAAGGCGAGGATGACTTCCTGAATGACTGGCGCGTGCGCTCGATCATCAGTAAATATTCTGACCATATTGCGCTGCCGGTTGAAATTGAAAAGCAGGAAGACGTCGACGGCGAAACCGTGGTCTCCTGGGAAAAAATCAATAAAGCGCAGGCACTGTGGACCCGCAGCAAGTCGGAAATCAGCGACGACGAATATAAAGAGTTCTACAAACATATCGCCCACGACTTTACCGACCCGCTGGCCTGGAGCCATAACCGCGTGGAAGGCAAGCAAGAGTATACCAGCCTGTTGTTTATCCCTTCGCAGGCGCCGTGGGATATGTGGAACCGCGATCATAAGCATGGCCTGAAACTGTACGTACAGCGTGTCTTTATCATGGATGACGCCGAACAGTTTATGCCGAACTACCTGCGCTTCGTGCGTGGCCTGATAGATTCCAATGATCTGCCGCTGAACGTTTCCCGTGAAATTCTGCAGGACAGCACCGTCACCCGCAATCTGCGTAACGCACTGACCAAACGCGCCCTGCAGATGCTCGATAAGCTGGCGAAAGATGACGCTGAAAAATACCAGAGCTTCTGGAAACAGTTCGGTCTGGCGCTGAAAGAAGGTCCGGCTGAAGACAACGCCAACCAGGAAGCGATCGCCAAACTGTTGCGTTTTGCCTCTACCCACACGGACTCTTCCGAGCAGACTGTTTCACTGGAAGACTATATCTCTCGTATGAAAGAAGGGCAGGAGAAAATCTACTTTATTACCGCTGACAGCTACGCCGCTGCGAAGAGCAGCCCGCATCTGGAATTGCTGCGTAAGAAAGGCATCGAAGTTCTGTTGCTCTCCGATCGTATCGACGAGTGGATGATGAGCTACCTGACCGAGTTCAGCGGCAAGCCGTTCCAGTCGGTATCTAAAGCCGACGAGTCGCTGGATAAACTGGCTGATGAAGTGGATGAAACCACCAAAGAAGCGGAAAAAGCGCTGGAGCCGTTCGTTGATCGCGTTAAAACCCTGCTGGGCGAACGTGTAAAAGAGGTGCGCCTGACCCATCGCCTGACCGATACCCCGGCGATCGTCACCACCGATAACGACGAAATGAGCACGCAGATGGCGAAACTGTTTGCCGCTGCGGGCCAGAGCGTACCGGAAGTGAAGTACATCTTTGAACTGAACCCGGATCATCCGCTGGTGAAACGTACCGCCGATACCCAGGACGAGACGAAGTTTGGCGAATGGGTTGAACTGCTGTTGGATCAGGCGCTGTTTGCGGAACGCGGTACGCTGGAAGATCCAAACCTGTTTATTAAACGTTTGAATACATTGTTAATGTCGTAATTTCACATCCCTCTCACGTTCTCCCTCTCCCCGGTGGGGAGAGGGAATGACGTTGTGCTTTTTTTTCTCCCTTCTCCCACCGGGGAGAGGGGCGGAGTGAGAGGGCTTGCCGCACTTTTCAAACATTCTTTCTCACTAACCGTTTCAGCCCCGCCGCCTTCCTTGAGCCATATTGATTCTGGTGGTATCGTTTAGCGCTTTTTTGAAAAATTGAATCGACATTTGAGGGGATTTCCGCAATGCGTATTATTCTGCTTGGCGCTCCGGGCGCGGGTAAAGGAACTCAGGCACAGTTCATTATGGAGAAATACGGTATTCCGCAAATCTCCACGGGCGATATGCTCCGCGCCGCTGTGAAATCTGGCAGCGAACTGGGCAAGCAAGCAAAAGACATCATGGATGCCGGTAAACTGGTGACTGACGAACTGGTTATCGCCCTGGTGAAAGAGCGTATTGCCCAGGAAGACTGCCGCAACGGCTTCCTGCTCGATGGCTTCCCACGCACTATCCCGCAGGCTGATGCGATGAAAGAAGCGGGTATCAAGGTCGATTACGTCCTGGAATTTGATGTACCGGATGAGCTGATCGTTGACCGTATCGTGGGGCGCCGCGTGCATGCCGCGTCGGGTCGTGTCTACCACGTTAAATTCAACCCACCGAAAGTGGAAGGCAAAGACGATGTGACCGGCGAAGAGCTGACCACCCGTAAAGATGACCAGGAAGAAACTGTCCGTAAGCGTCTGGTGGAATATCATCAGATGACGGCGCCGTTGATCGGTTACTACTCCAAAGAAGCGCAGGCAGGTAACACCAAATACGCAAAAGTTGACGGCACCAAAGCCGTGGCTGACGTGCGTGCAGAGCTGGAAAAAATCCTCGGCTAATCGCCTTTATCCCCGGTGTTCGCCGGGGATAATCTTCCAATTGCTGTGATTGGTTTCGTTTACGCGCTTTTCAGTTACAATCATTAACCAGTTCAATGGTTAAGAGGCGCGAATGAGTCAGACGAAAGCAGGTATTCTGCTGGCCAATCTTGGTACCCCCGATGCTCCCACTCCCGAGGCCGTTAAGCGCTATTTGCGGCAATTCTTAAGCGACCAGCGCGTCGTCGATACCTCCCGTTTACTGTGGTGGCCGTTGCTACGCGGTGTCATTCTGCCTGTGCGCTCTCCGCGCGTCGCAAAGCTTTATCAGTCCGTGTGGATGGAAGAGGGCTCGCCGCTGATGGTCTACAGTCGCAGACAGCAAGCCGCGCTGGCCGCCCGTCTCCCTGACGTTCCCGTTGCGCTGGGTATGAGTTACGGCTCGCCATCGCTGGCGAGCGCGGTGGAAGAGCTACAGTCACAGGGTGTTGAACATATCGTCGTGCTGCCACTCTACCCGCAATACTCCTGTTCAACGGTGGCGGCAGTATGGGACGAACTGGCGCGTATCCTCGCCCCGAAACGCCATATTCCCGGCATCTCGTTTATTCGCGACTATGCGGATGACCCTGCTTATATCAACGCGCTGGCAAATAGCGTGCGTGCCTCCTTTGCTCGCCATGGCGAACCCGACTTGCTGCTGCTCTCTTATCACGGCATTCCACAACGCTATGCGGATGAGGGTGACGATTACCCGCAGCGCTGCCGGGACACCACGCGTGAGCTGGTCTCAGCTCTGGAACTGCCGCCAGAGAAAGTGATGATGACTTTCCAGTCTCGTTTTGGCCGGGAGCCCTGGCTGACGCCCTACACCGATGAGACCATGAAAATGCTCGGTGAGAAGGGGGTAAAACATATTCAGGTCATGTCTCCTGGGTTTGCCGCCGATTGCCTTGAGACTCTGGAAGAGATCGCCGTGCAGAACCGCGAGTTTTTCCTTGAAGCGGGCGGCGAGAAATATGAATACATTCCAGCACTTAATGATTCCCCCGATCATATCGAAATGATGGTTCAGCTCACCCGGCCCTACCGTTAACGGTTGTTTTCGCAGAAAAATCGTGCGCCGTCACGTAGCGCACGATCTGCGGTCTCCATCATGCGTGAGTAATGCAGAAACGCGTGCAGTGTTCCCGGATACATTTGATAATGACAATGCGCGTTATGCTCCTGAAGGATTGCGTAGAGGGTTTCGCTGTCATCTATCAAGGGATCATATTCGGCGCTGGCGATAAAACAGGGCGGGATAGCCCGCGTCAGGTCGTTGTTAAACACGCAGTAATAAGGCGATTCGCGATCCTGTTCATCGCGCAGATAAGCCCGATCGTAATCGTGTAAATCTTTCCGGGTTAAGCCATCCCATGTGCCGCCATAGAGCCGGCGGCTACGCGAATCCTGTAAACCATACAGACCATAGTAGAGCAGTAGCGCTGTCATTTGCCCGCAGTCAATATTGTGATCGCGTATCCACAATGCGGTCGCTATCGCCAGCATTGCGCCAGCAGAGTCTCCTGCGAACCCGAAACGCTGCATATTCAGGTTCAGGGTGTCAGCCTGCTGTGCATAAAACTGGCATACTGCCACGGCTTCCTCAATGGCTTGTGGAAAGCGCGCCTCAGGTGAAAGCGTGTAATCGATCCCGACCACCGTACATTGTGTGTAATGAGCCAGCAGTCGCATGATGCGATCGTGCGTATCAAGATTTCCCAGCACAAAGCCCCCACCGTGAAGATAAAAAAGCGTGGCCGGACACTCTTTTTCTCCCGAAGCGTAGATGCGCGTGCGAACAGAGCCATAGCACGTGGCGACATCGACGTCTTTGGTCGGCATTTCGGGGCCCCCGGCGTTCCAGTAGCGCCGTTCTTCGTTATAGGCCCGACGCAGAGCGGGATAATCATTGCCATCCGGTAACGGTGGCGGATTTTCCTGTTGAAAACGTAATATTTGCTGCATTTCAGCAGAGATACGCTCAAGAACGCGTATTTTATTCCCTTTATCCATGATGTCCTCCGGTAAACAGTCTTCATTGTAAGGAGCATCACGAGCTGAACCGGGATCTGCGTAGCCGATATTGAACATGTCTGCGGTGTAATGCCGATCGCGAGAGGCAGGGAATGTGCTACCATTCCTGGCCCAATCCTCACCCGTAACGATGACCATGAAATTTCCCGGTAAACGTAAATCTAAACACTATTTTCCTGTTAACGCCCGCGATCCGTTATTGCAGCAAATTCAGCCAGAGAATGAAGCAAGTGCCTCCTGGGTGGTTGGCATTGACCAGACGCTGGTGGATATCGAAGCGAAAGTGGATGATGCGTTTATCGCCCGTTACGGTCTGAGCGCCGGCCACTCTCTGGTGATTGCAGACGATGTGGCCGAGGCGTTGTATCAGGAACTGGTGCGTGAAAACTTAATTACCCACCAGTTTGCGGGCGGCACCATTGGCAATACCATGCACAACTACTCGGTGCTGGCGGATGACCGCTCGGTGTTACTGGGGGTGATGTGCAGCAATATTCAGATTGGTAGCTATGCCTATCGCTACCTGTGCAATACCTCAAGTCGTACCGACCTGAACTATCTGCAAGGCGTAGACGGCGCAATTGGCCGCTGCTTTACGCTTATCAGCGAGTCGGGTGAGCGTACGTTCGCCATTAGTCCCGGTCATATGAATCAATTGCGTCCGGAAAGTATTCCTGAATCGGTTATCGCTGGTGCCTCCGCCCTGGTGCTGACCTCTTACCTGGTGCGTTGTAATCCGGGTGAGCCGATGCCGGAAGCCACCATGCAGGCCGTGGCTTACGCTAAAAAGCACAACGTTCCGGTCGTGCTGACGCTCGGCACGAAATATGTGATAGCGGATAACCCGCAGTGGTGGCAAAACTTCCTGAAAGAGCACGTCTCCATTCTGGCGATGAATGAAGAAGAGGCGCAGGCGTTAACCGGAGAAAGCGATCCGCTGTTGGCCTCGGATAAGGCGCTGGATTGGGTTGATCTGGTGCTGTGTACCGCAGGTCCGGTGGGGCTGTATATGGCCGGGTTTACCGAAGATGAAGCAAAACGCAAGACGCAGCATCCTTTATTGCCAGGGGCTATCGCCGAATTTAATCAGTATGAATTCAGCCGCGCGATGCGCCATAAAGATTGCCAGCAGCCGTTGCGCATTTATTCGCATATTGCCCCGTACATGGGCGGCCCGGAAAAAATCATGAATACCAACGGGGCGGGAGATGGCGCGCTGGCGGCCTTGTTGCATGATATCACTGCCAACAATTACCACCGTATCAATGTGCCAAACTCCAGTAAGCATCAGTTTACCTGGCTGACTTACTCGTCGCTGGCGCAGGTCTGTAAATATGCCAACCGTGTGAGCTATCAGGTGTTGAACCAGCATGCGCCTCGTTTGTCCCGCGGGCTGCCGGAGCGTGAAGACAGTCTGGAAGAGTCGTACTGGTCGCGGTAACGTTGAGTTAAATTGTTGCATGGTTTCCCGGATGGCGCTGGCGCTTATCCGGGCTACGGGTTCGGTGCCCGATCGTAGAGGGGAGAGGGAGCCTCACAAAAATGCGAGCTCGATCGTTTCCCTCCCCCCGTGGGAGAGGGCCTGGGTGAGGGCATCAGGCCGCACGGACCTTTACCCGGTCATTGACTCAACGACTGGCGGCTTCTCAAGCAATGTCAGCATGGTATTCGCAATTTCCCGCTCACCCATCACCACCTGGTTTGCCCCACGTTCGACAATGTATTCCACTTCGTCGTCATAATGGGCGCGGGCGATAATCTCGATGTTCGGACACTTTTCTCGCGCCGTTGCGACAATCTCACCCGCTTCATAGCCGTTCGGAATCGTCAGCAGCAGCCAGCGGGCGCAATCCAGATGCGCGAGATTCATGATCTCCTCGTTGGCTGCATTCCCCAGCACGGCGCGAATGCCACGCTCGCGCAGTTCATCCACACGGGTACGCGATGTCTCAATCACCACCAGCGGAATCCCCTGGGCCATCAACTTCTCGCCTAACAGGCTGCCGACACGACCAAAGCCAACCAGCAGCGCGTGATTGCAAATATCCACCGGGATCTGCTTCTCTTCCTCGATAGCCTCCTCCAGGGTTTGCTCTTCCAGCGTTTCGGTTTTATCGAGGTATTTTTCCAGCAGCGTGAACAGTACCGGGTTCAGCATAATGGAGAGGATTGCCCCTGCGAGCACCAGGTTTTGCCCTGCCTGGGGCAGTAAATCCAGCGCCATACCCAGCCCGGCGAGGATAAAAGCAAATTCGCCAATCTGCGCCAGACTGGCGGCGATAGTCAGGGCCGTACGCGGCGAGTGACCGAACAGGCGTACCAGGAAAAACGCAGCAACCGATTTACCGAAAATGATAATTGCCAGCGTGGCCAGCACCGCCAGTGGCTGATTAAACAGCACCATGGGGTCAAAGAGCATGCCGACGGAGACAAAGAAGAGCACCGCGAAGGCATCGCGCAGCGGCAAGGTATCGTGTGCGGCGCGGTGGCTCAGCTCTGACTCGTTCAATACCATCCCGGCAAAGAAGGCGCCCAGCGCGAAGGAGACATCAAAAAGTTCGACCGCCCCGAAAGCGATACCGAGAGCCAGTGCCAGAACCGAAAGAGTAAAGAGTTCGCGCGATCCCGTTGCCGCGCTACGCGCCATGATCCAGGGGACCAGACGCCGGCCCACCAGCATCATAATGGCGATAAAGGCGACCACTTTGCCGATGGTGATGCCCATATCGAGGGCCAGCGTCGCCAGCCCCACGTTGCCTTTTTCCATCATTCCGGCAACGGCGGGCAACAGAACCAGCGTCAGAACCATCACCAGGTCTTCGACAATCAGCCAGCCGATGGCGATTTGTCCGCGCTGGCTGTCAATGAGTTGCCGCTCCTCAAGCGCGCGCAGCAGCACCACGGTACTGGCAGTCGAGAGACACAGCCCAAACACAATGCCGGTCATCAGCGACCAGCCTAATGTTGCGGAGAGCGCCATACCCAGAAGCGTGGCGACGGCGATTTGCGCTATCGCTCCGGGAATGGCGATGGACTTTACCGCCATCAAGTCCTTTAAAGAGAAATGCAGCCCCACGCCAAACATCAGCAGGATCACACCCAGCTCCGCCAGTTCCGGCGCCAGCTTAGTATCGGCAACGAAACCAGGGGTAAAAGGTCCGGCCAGCACACCCGCTAACAGATAACCCACCAGAGGAGAAATTCGAAGTTTATTGGCAAGCATGCCGAGGATAAAAGCGAGAACAAGCCCGCCGACAATGGTGGTGATAAGCGGTGTGGCGTGATGCATTCCGTCTCCTTTCGTTAATGCGTGGATCCATTTTGGTTGATTAACCAAAACCCAGGTTACAGTTTATGACAATTTTAACCATTGTGTTTATGAATAATCGTTGAATTCTGAAGAAAATGGCACGTTGGGCGAAATTAAACGGCAACCCGGCCATAGAGAGCAGAGATCCCGTTGTAAGTGCATATTTGACTGAGAAGAAGGGGGCCAAAGCCAGGCTTTGGCCAGAGAGAAATCATGCTTTATGGCGATTATCGGGCAGGAATATGGTCAATATCCCCAGTAATGGCAGGTAAGCACAGATTTTATAGACCAGATCGATACTGGTATGGTCGGCAACGACCCCAAGTACTGCCGCGCCAAGGCCTCCCATCCCGAAGGCAAAACCAAAAAACAGCCCGGAAACCATGCCGATACGCCCAGGAAGCAGCTCCTGCGCGTACACCAGAATGGCGGAAAACGCGGAGGCCAGCACAAAGCCAATGATCACCGTCAGTACCCCCGTCCAGAACAACGTTGCATAGGGTAAAAGGAGGGTAAAAGGCGCAACACCGAGGATAGAGCCCCAAATGACATATTTTCGCCCGATCTTATCGCCGACAGGCCCGCCAATCACGGTGCCGGCTGCGACGGCAAACAAGAAGATAAACAGGTGAATCTGCGCATTCTGGATGGATAAATCGAACTTATGCATCAGATAGAAGGTGAAATAGCTACTGATGCTCGCCATATAGAAATATTTCGAGAAAATCAGCACTAACAGAATGCAAACCGCCAGAATCACCTTATTGCGCGGCAGCGGATTAATTATCGTCGCTGCTTTTTTCCCCTTGTTCACCCGGTGCTGCGCGGCATACCAGCGGCTCACCTGCGCCAGTACCACGATAGCCAGCAGCGCCGCGAGCACGAACCAGGCAACATTACCTTTGCCGTAAGGGGCTATGATAATGGCCGCCAGCAGAGGACCCAGCGAGCTGCCGAAATTCCCGCCGACCTGGAAGATAGACTGCGCCAGCCCGTGACGCCCGCCGGAAGCCATACGCGCCACGCGTGAGGATTCCGGATGAAACACCGACGACCCCGTCCCGACAAGTGCGGCGGCGATCAGCACCGTTTCAAAGCTTCCCGACAGCGCCAGCAGGACCAGACCGCTGAGAGTAAAGCACATGCCGATGGGAAGCGACCAGGGCATCGGATGCTTATCCGTCCAGTAACCGACGATCGGCTGTAGCAATGATGACGACAACTGAAAGGTCAGGGTTATCATCCCAATCTGTAAAAATGAGAGGGAAAATTCATTTTGCAACAAGGGATAAATCGCCAGAATCAGCGACTGGATCATATCGTTAAGCAGATGGGAAACGCTAATCGCACCAAGGATGCCAAAGGCGGTGCGAGCCTTAGGGACTGCCCCGGAAGACGGGGTCAGTGGCTGAGGAGTTTCACTGATTGCCATAAATACTCTGTCAGGTTTAGCGATGTAAGAATTGTCAGAACTGAAATAGTTATCTGGCTAACATACCTGCGGATAAGGTTTGAAGGAAGTCGCAATTCTGAAAACTTATTTGTCTATTCTTTCCGGGCACAGTACTTTTGCGTTTGTTAATGAATCAGGGAGAGAAGCATGAAATTGTTAAAAAAGAGCATGGTGCTGGCGCTGCTGGCCGCCTTTACGCTGGCAAGTGGTTCGGCTCAGGCCTATGAGCAGGACAAAACGTATAAGATAACCATCCTTCATACCAACGATCATCACGGCCACTTCTGGCGCAACGACTATGGCGAATATGGCCTATCTGCACAAAAAACGCTGGTGGACGGTATTCGCAAAGAGGTAGCGGCAGAAGGCGGCAGCGTCCTGCTGCTTTCCGGCGGCGACATCAATACCGGTGTACCGGAATCCGACCTGCAGGACGCGGAACCTGACTTTCGCGGCATGAACCTGATTGGCTATGACGCCATGGCCGTGGGCAATCACGAATTTGATAACCCGATGAGCGTGCTGCGCCAGCAGGAAAAGTGGGCCAAATTCCCGTTCCTTTCCGCCAACATCTACCAGAAAAGTACCGGTGAGCGTCTTTTTAAACCGTGGATGATTTTTGACAGGCAAGGGCTGAAAATTGCCGTGATCGGTTTAACCACCGATGACACGGCAAAAATCGGTAATCCCGAGTATTTCACGGATATCGAGTTTCGCAAACCGGCCGACGAAGCAAAGCTGGTGATTGAAGAGCTGCAACAAACCCAGAAACCGGACGTCATTCTTGCCACCACCCATATGGGGCACTATGACAATGGTGAGCATGGTTCCAATGCGCCGGGCGATGTAGAAATGGCGCGAAGTCTCCCGGCCGGATCGCTGGCGATGATTGTGGGTGGTCACTCACAGGACCCGGTGTGTATGGCTTCGGAGAATAAAAAGCAGGTGAATTACGTTCCGGGTACGCCCTGTGCGCCGGATCAGCAGAATGGTATCTGGATTGTTCAGGCCCACGAATGGGGCAAGTACGTGGGGCGTGCAGACTTTGAGTTTCGCAATGGCGAAATGAAGCTGGTGCGTTATCAACTGATTCCGGTGAACCTCAAGAAGAAGATCACTTACGATAACGGCAAGAGTGAGCGCGTACTCTATACCCCGGAAATTCAGGAAAACCAGCAAATGCTCTCCCTGCTGACGCCTTTCCAGAATAAAGGAAAAGCGCAGCTGGAGGTCAAAATCGGCAATACCAACGGCCACCTCGAAGGCGACCGCAGTAAAGTCCGCTTTGTCCAGACCAACCTGGCGCGTCTGATTCTGGCCGGGCAGATGGCGCGTACCAATGCTGACCTGGCGGTGATGAGCGGCGGCGGTGTGCGTGATTCCATCGAAGAGGGTGACATTACCTATAAAGATGTGCTGAAAGTTCAGCCATTTGGCAACACCCTGGTCTATGCGGATATGAGCGGTAAAGAGCTGGCGGACTATCTCACTGCGGTAGCGAAAATGAAGCCGGACTCAGGGGCTTATCCGCAGTTTGCCAATGTCGGGTTTGTGGCGAAGAACGGCGTACTGAGCGACCTGAAAATCAAAGGTGAGGCTATCGATCCGGGTAAAACCTACCGTCTGGCAACGTTAAGCTTTAACGCCACCGGTGGCGATGGCTATCCGCGCATTGATAATAAACCGGGATACGTGAATACCGGCTTTATTGATGCCGAGGTGCTCAAGCAATTTATTGAGCAGAACTCGCCGCTGGATGCGGGGGCTTACGAGCCGAAGGGTGAGGTGAGCTGGCAGTAATGTTGCCCTCACCCAGGCCTTCTCCCTGAGGAAGAGGCCAGGGTGAGTGGGAAAATGCGGCTCTGGTGGTCATTCCGTTCACCGTATGTTCCTTGCTTTTCTATCGCGACAGAACCCGTGAACGTGCCAGGGTGGCTCACCGCCACCACCCTGGCGACCCGGGCTCCCGGCCAGGAAAATCGCCGCTGGCGCGGTCCATTCGTCTTATGCCGTCTGACTTTCGGGTCGGGGACCAGCCTGCGTCCTTGCAGGCTATCCCCTCCGCCCGCGTCCCTGCGGGCGGCCCCGGTCAGCCGTCAACGCCTCATCGATTTTCAGCCGGACCCTGTCATCGCTGTAACGGTTTTATTCTCATTATGCGGTGTTACCGCTGTAAAACGTAATATTACCGGGATTCCTCAGCCCTCAGGGCGAGGGCGGGGTGAGGGAAACACCTGCGCTGCATCGTTAATCCCGGCGGGCGATATCGGCAAACTTCGCGTCCAGCATTTTTGCCAGATCGCTCGCCGCCAGTTCAATATCCAGCCCGCGTTTGCCGCCCGAGACAAAGATCGTGGCGAATTCCTGTGAAGGGGCGTCAATCAATGTGGGCAAACGTTTCTTCTGCCCCAGTGGGCTGATACCGCCTACCAGATAACCGGTTGTACGCTGCGCCACCATCGGGTCGGCCATGTCTACCTTCTTCGCGCCCAATGCTTTCGCGACTTTTTTCAGATCCAGTTGACCGGCAACCGGCGTCACCGCAACGGCCAGATGCTTCATATCGCCATTGACCGCAACCAGCAGCGTTTTGTATACCTGATCGGCGTTCAGACCAAGTTTTCGCACCACTTCGTCTCCAAAATTTGTCTCGTTTGGATCGTGGTCATAGGTATGTATCTGGAAAGGAACCTTGTTTTTTTCTAACAACTTAACGGCGGGAGTCATAGCAATCCTTCAAACCACAGTGATTTCACGCGCCCAGCTTACGCCCGATTTATCACGCAAAAATAGTACTATCTTGCGCAATAGTATTGGCAGTGACGAAAAGTTTGAGCGACAATCCGCTAGTCCGAAGCACGAGCTTCGGTATAACTATAAAAACTGAAATTCCTCTTTGACGGGCCAATAATCTTATTGGCCATTTTTTTGCGCTAACAGCGACGGCAAATTCCCTTCACCGTACAAATGCAGTGCGCCTGCGGCGACCACATAACGCCCTGGTGGCAGTGCCAGCAGTCGTTCACACCAGGCGCGGTTACGCTGATGCATCAGCACATCATGCAGCGACTGACTGAACGTTGACGGTAGCGACAGCGGCTCACGGGTGGGTGGCGATTCCAGCCACCAGCTCATCATGACCTGAAGCAGGCGCGCATTTTCACGCCAGTGGGTCAGCGTATCCTGTAACAGTTCAAGACCGCCATCCGCCAGCTGGCGCAAAATAGCGACCTGATTCTCCGTACCTTCCAGTTCAATCACTGGTGTTGAGAACTGACGTGCGGCCTGTAGCAACTGGTAATCGATGCCGTAGTCGGGGCGAAGGCCCAGCCGCTGTGCCTGCACTGCCTGTAACACCAGGGCGATATGCCAGGCGGGACGCGTCTCGAATTCATCCTGCGACAGATCAAGACCTTCGATAGTCTCTCTTAACTGGATGAGGAGCTCAGGGCTAAGGCGTTCTGACAGCGGCGGGCTATCGGGGATATCGACAAAGGGTGAACCGCCGCTGGCGACATCGGCTTCGACAATCAGCGCATCGGCTTTGCGCAGTTTTTGCAGCAGTCGGGCGGGCAGGGGAGACATTCCCTGGGTACCCATATGGATGCTGCCAATCAGATGCAGATGACGATTGCCCGACAACGTAATATCGACAGCGGGCCATGGATAACGGCGCGTGCGAAAAAAGCTTTTTAACCAGTCAAACAGGCCCATGCGCGCTTCCTGAAATGAAAACGCCATGCTAGCGCGTAGGGGAGAAAGGTGCAATTGCCCCGCCGGATGGCGGGGCGGCAGCGGTTAGTCTTTTGGCGTAAAGCGCAGCAGGCGGTTGGCATTGCTCACCACGGTAATGGAGGAGAGCGCCATGGCGGCACCCGCCACCACCGGGTTAAGCAGGGTTCCCGTCAGTGGCCATAAGATCCCGGCGGCAATGGGAATGCCTAGCGAGTTGTAGACAAAGGCACCAAGCAGGTTTTGCTTCATGTTGCGCAGTGTCGCTTTCGAAATCGCCAGCGCGTCCGCAACGCCCGTCAGGCTGTGGCGCATCAGGGTGATGGCGGCGGTTTCAATCGCGACATCACTCCCGCCGCCCATGGCGATACCAACATCCGCCTGAGCAAGCGCCGGAGCATCGTTAATGCCGTCGCCGACCATCGCCACCCGGCGGCCTTCGCGCTGCAATTTCGCAATGGCGTCAGCCTTACCATCCGGTAAAACGCCGGCAATCACCTCATCAATCCCGGCTTCTTTTGCGATGGCTTTCGCCGTTGTGGGGTTATCTCCGGTGAGCATCACCAGGCGATACCCGGCACGATGCAGGCGTTGAAGGGCGCTGACACTGTCCTCTCGCAGCGGATCGCGAATGGCAAGCAGCGCGGCAACTTTCCCATCAACAGCCAGCAGGACGGGGGTTGCCCCTTGTGCGGCCTGTGATGCCATCTCGTCTTCCAGTTCGCGTACGGTGACCTGCTGTTGTGACAGCAGCGCCTGATTGCCAAGCAGTAAGCTACTGCCTTCTGCTTCGCCGCTCACGCCAAGGCCGCGCAATGTGCGGAAGTTCTGCACGCTCGGCAGTCTCTCCTCGCCTGTTTTTTCGAGGATAGCATGCGCCAGCGGGTGGCTTGAGCCTTGTTCCAGCGCGGCGGCAAAGCGCAGAGCCTGATGTTCGGTAAAGCCATTCGCCGTTTTGATGGCCACCACTTGCGGTTTGCCGCGTGTCAGGGTGCCGGTTTTATCAAACACCAGCGTATCGAGAGCGCTGGCCCGTTGCAGCGCGTCGGCATCACGCACCAGTACGCCAAACTCCGCCGCACGACCCACGCCCGAAATAATCGACATCGGCGTTGCCAGCCCTAACGCACAGGGGCAGGCGATAATCAGCACCGTGGTGGTGATCACCAGCGTATAGACGATTTGCGGCGCCGGACCGAAGAAATACCAGATAGCGCCGCTCAGCAGGGCTATCGCCACCACGACGGGCACAAACACCGCCGAAATTTTATCCGCCAGTTGGCCGATTTCCGGTTTGCTGCTTTGTGCCTGACGCACCATGCGAATAATGCGCGATAGCGTTGTCTGACTGCCCACCGCGCTGGCGGTAAACAGCACACTACCGTCCTGCACCACCGTTCCGGCGTGCACGGCATCGCCAATGCTTTTTTCCTGCGGAATGGGTTCGCCCGTCAGCATGGCTTCATCAAACCAGGCCTCACCCTGGCTGATTTGCCCATCGACAGGCACCCGATCGCCGGTGGTTAAGCGCAGCGTCATGCCGGGGTGAACTTCGGCGAGGGGCAGGGTTTTCTCGCCCTCGTCGGTCACTACACGGGCGGTGGGGGGCGTCAGATCGAGTAATTTTTCCAGCGCTTTTGAGGAGCGCTGACGCGCGCGCGCTTCCAGCATATGGCCGAGGTTGATCAGACCGATGATCATCGCACTGGCTTCATAATAGAGATGGCGCGCTTCCATCGGGAACCACTGCGGCCAGATATTTACGCTCATCGAGTAAAGCCAGGCCGCACCGGTACCGAGCGCCACCAGCGTATCCATGGTGGCCGTGCCGTTGGTCAGGCTTTTCCATGCGCTACGGTAAAAGTGGCCGCCCGCGACAATCATTACGCCCAGCGTCAGCACGCCAATAAACAGCCATAGCGCGCGGTTAGCGTCGGTGACCATCATGTTGTCACCCACCATCCCCCAGACCATCACCGGTACGCCGACCAGCAGGGCGACGATGGCCTGCCAGCGAAAACGTTTCATGGTGGCAATGGCCGTTTCCTGCTGACGTTCGCGACGTTTTATATCGTCTTCAATGGCTTCCGCGCCGTAACCGGCGCCTTCGACGGCGCTCACCAGGGCCTGTGCGGAGGCGCTACCCATCACCAGCGCAGTGCGCTCCGCCAGATTAACCCGTGCCTGTGTGACGCCCGGAACCGCCTGTAGCGCTTTCTGTACGCGGGAGACACAGCTGGCGCAACTCATGCCATTGATTAACAGCTGCTGGCTGTCATCAAGGTCATCCGTTGCCGGAAGCTCAGAGGTGGCCGCTGTCAGTGCTTCCGACGGGGTTGATGACTCTGCCAGCGGTTTAGCCTTTGGGTGGCTAATGCTCGCTCCGTACCCGGCTTGTTTAATGGTATCGATAAGCGCAGCGGCATCGGCGCTGCCGGTGATTTGCGCATGGGTGAGGGTAACGTCTGCCTGCTCAACATCAGCACGTTGTTCCAGGCTCTCTTTAACGCGTTTAACGCAGTGGCCGCAGGACAGCCCGTCCAGCTCCAGCTCTGTAATGTGAGACATAATTAATTTCCTGTATGATAGGTCGTATAAAGATTGACCTGATTAATCACATGTACTAACTGTGTTACAGGTTAAACCTTCCATCAAGGGGAAGGTCAAGGGGGGAATGTGAATATCAGTATTGTGGCGAAAAAGACCGGATTAACCAGCAAAGCGATTCGCTTTTATGAAGATAAAGGGCTGGTGACGCCGCCGCTGCGCGGGGAAAACGGCTACCGCAGCTACACGCAGCAACACATCAATGAATTGACACTGCTACGCCAGGCACGCCAGGTGGGATTCAACCTCGAAGAGTGTGGCGAACTGGTGAATCTGTTTAACGATCCGGCCCGTCACAGCGCGGATGTCAAAGCCCGTACGCTGCAAAAAGTGGCGGAAATTGAGCGTCATATTGTCGAACTGGAAGCGATGCGTAAGCAGCTCATATCGTTGGCGGAATCCTGCCCTGGGGATGACAGCGCCGATTGCCCGATTATTGATAATCTCTCCGGCTGCTGCCACCACCGGGCACATGCTAAGGGTTCAGCATAAAGATCACCGTGCCGCGATACCATGGCGAGGCGGCAAGGCGCTGTTCCTCATGCGGATCCCAGACGCCGTTTTGCACGCGTCCGATTTTAAACGGGATGCGTAATCCGGCCAGCGCCGGAAGGTAGGCTGTGTAATCTTCTACGGTATTGCGACCCTGATAGCTTTGTACCACCAGTTCATCCACCGGCAGGGCGTTCAGCGTTTTCACACTGCCGGTTTTCGCCCAGTCCAGCAGGCCCGTGACCCCCAGCGCAAACTGCGGCGAGAGGATTTCCCGCAGCCGGTGCAGAAACTGCGCGTAATGATCGAGGCGGTGCGTTGCGGCATCAAAATCAATCTGCAGACCTGCCACATTGTTTCCGGCGGCCTGCCAGCGCAGCAACAGACGGTTCAGGCGCGCCAGCATCTCATCGGAAACATCGAGCGTCGTCAGGCGCACGGTCAGCCAGATTTGGGGAAACGTCAGGCGGCTAACCGGCAATCCTTTGCGCTCAAATACGGCGGTGCCTGAGAGGGTAATCACATCGCCCTGGTGCAGATAGACGGTGCGGGCGTCGCGCAGCGCAGCGCCTGTTTTGACACCCGACCATAACCAGAAATCCTGCCCGTCTGCGGCATTTGCCACAGACATAAACAGGGAACTGATAAACGCGATCACCAGTAATACTTGAGGCTTTTCGCCCATACACTTCCCGGATAATCGCGCTTGAGTTGCTGGAACCAGGCTTTACGCACGGCTTTATCAACATCCTCGCCGCCGCAATCGTTGTAGCCCGATGGCGCATAGCACATCACCGCGCGGTAAAGCGCATAGCTTTTGTCTTCCGGTTCTGCTTTCGCGTCGTTAATCACCTGTTGGTACCATGCCAGACGATGTGGTTTCCCGGAAAAATCATCCTGCCGGGTGGCGACATCAAGCGCATCGTTGCCGCCACGGTCTTTCGCCAGGCTGATTTCGGTTTGTGTGGTACGAAAAAACTCGCCCAGGCAGTTAAGGGCATGGCTATCCTGAGGATTTTTACTCAGCACACCAACGGTCTCGTTTAGTGAGGCGCAGGCATAGGCTTTTTCCGGGTCTGTGCCTGTCCATCGAAAGACGCTGACATCCACATCGTCAAACGCTTCGCCGGGAATGGCGGCTGTAATGGCCGTGAGCAGGGATTTATCCTGCAACCAGTCAGCATAGTGGCCCTGTGCCAGATCCTGTGTCAGCAAGGTATGCAGGGCAATGGTGCGTTCTTCGTTGTTCGGCCCCTTACTCGCCTGCTGACGTAGCAGGTCAGGCGAGGCTTTGGTTTTCAGCACCAGTGAACGATAGCGCAGGTTGGTTATCCGGCTATCCGGCGCGAAAATTTTATCCAGCGCATTGCTGTTGACCAGCGTAGCCGCCAGCTTTGCCTGGAGCAGTTGCTGCTGCTCCGCATCTTTGCTGAGATCCAGCAGATGCAACCAGTGATCGCGTGCGGCATCCCATTGCTTCTGGCCCATCAGCGCATCGCCGTACAGCGCCTGTTCGCTAAACGCGAGAATATTGTGCTCGGGCAGGTTTTGTGCCGGGGTAATGTCTTTTACCACCGTCGCGTAATCCTGTTTGTCGTAAGCCAGCATCAGGCGCAAATAGTTCCACAGGTCGGCACGCTTGTTTTTCTCGAAATCGGCTTTGAGGCCGTCGAGATACGCCTGATCGACACAATGATTGTGATTTTCGCACTGCGTATCGCGCATCAGCCTTAGCGTCTGGATGAAGGTCAGCAGCGACGCATCGGGCGCACTCAGAAAATAGCCGTCTCCCCAGGTGAGGTCTTTACTGAGCAGCTTGTTATCGCTTTCGTTAATCAGGGCGCTCAGCGCATCGCTGTCGCCAACCTGCGGCAGTATGTGTTCATAGAGTGTTGCCAGGGTGTTCCAGTCCTGCAAATACCAGTTGATACGACGCAGCAGCCCCTGCGTCGAGTCGGCGTATTTTCCCTGCGGCCATTTTTTGAGGTAGTTATTCGCGCCGTCCCGCGCCTGTTGCGCCAGGGTCTTATCCACTTTAGTGACGTCGAAATCACCGTATTCGCCGTTGGCATTCTCACTGCTGGCGTTGAGCGCATTACGCATCAGCATGTAGCTGGCGGTTTCGGCGATCCACGGCTGCGGGTTCGTGCTAAGGGCGGCAAAGCGCTGTCCCGCGTCGGTGTAATTCCCGGCGTAAAATTGATTGGCGGCCTGCAAATAGTCGCGAAACGCGGCGGCGGAGCCTTCCGGTACGCTGAGCTTGTTAAGTTCATCCTGGGCATTGCTGCTGCCATCGACAAGCAGACGCGTCTTCGCCAGCGTCTGGCGCAGCTCGGGGGTAAGAGACGTATCGGCAATCAGCGCGGCGAAGAAGTCAGACAGCGTATCAGTGTTCAGCGATACAAAGCGGTTTTCGTTTTCGTCCTGTAGCGCCGTCAGATGCGTGATGGCTTCGGCATCAAGGCCCAGGGTTGCGATTTGCTGGCTGAGGGGATCCTCGCCGGATGTCGTATCTGTGTCGTCATCCACCGGGGGATCGTAATCCAGCATATGCATGCCGAAATAGAAATCCCGGCTGCGGGTGATATCCGTCGGGACAGGCTGGCGCAGGGACGAAAAGCCTTTTTGCTCATCCAGCAGTCGCAGCAGGTTATCGCGGGTGTCGTTTGCCACGCCAAGAACTGGCGGGCTGATCAGAAAACAGCCCGGGCTTGCCCAGGCACAAGAATCCATATCCATAGATGCCAGCGCAGCGCTGCTGGCGGCAAATGAGAGGCACAGGCCCAGCGTGAGGTGGCTTTTTTTCACCATCGTTCCTTGCGTATTATGACGATTATTCGACCGCAGCTTTGACGCGCAGCGTAATGCCTTCGACGGCAATAACTTCCACTTTACTTCCTGCCGGTAAATCAGACTCGGCGCTCACCGGCCATGAGCTGTCCCCCACCCGCATATGACCGCGTCCGTTGACCAGCGCATTATCCAGGATAAAACGACGGCCAATCAGTTGCTGCCCGCGCTGATTAAGCGACGCATCCGCCGGTTTTTGTTCGCGCACCCGTCTGGAAAGCCACAGCCACCACAGCCAGGCGGCGATAAGCGTGAGGACCGCGAAGATGACCCCTTGTAATTCCCAGCCAAAGGGAACCAGCCAGACCAGCAGGCCGGTGACTACCGCCGCCACGCCGCTCCACAGCAAATAGCCGTTGCCGCCGAGCATCTCAGCGGCCAGAAGCAGGCCGCCGAGACTTAACCAGAAAATGTACGCATGTTCAAAGAGCAGGGCGATCATGGTTTTTTCCGTTCGCTGGCGCTGTCTTTAACCAGTTCGGCGACCCCTGCGATGGAGCCCATCAGGCTGCTGGCATCCAGCGGCATCATCACCACCTTACTGTTATTGGCCGAGCCAATTTGCTGCAGCGCTTCGGTGTATTTCTGCGCCACAAAGTAGTTAATAGCCTGAATATCTCCGGCGGCAATCGCCTCGGAAACCATTTTGGTCGCACGCGCTTCTGCTTCCGCCGAACGTTCACGGGCCTCCGCTTCAAGGAAGGCCGACTGCCGTTCACCTTCGGCTTTGAGGATTTTGGCCTGCTTCTCACCTTCCGCTTTGACGATTTCCGCCTGGCGAATCCCTTCTGCTTCCAGAATATAAGCACGTTTGGTTCGTTCGGCTTTCATTTGGGCGTTCATGGAAGAGACCAGTTCTGCCGGTGGGCGAACATCGCGAATTTCGATACGGGTGACCTTAATGCCCCACGGATTGGTGGCTTCGTCCACGATATGCAACAGGCGAGTGTTGATGCTGTCGCGCTGAGAGAGCATTTCGTCGAGCTCCATCGAGCCGAGCACGGTACGGATGTTGGTCATGGTGAGGTTAATGATCGCCAGTTCCAGATTGCTCACCTCATAGGCGGCTTTCGGGGCGTCGATAACCTGGATAAAGCACACCGCATCGATGGTGACATTGGCGTTATCTTTGGAGATGACTTCCTGGGACGGGATATCGAGAACTTGCTCCATCATATTGATCTTACGACCAATGCGGTCCATAAACGGTACCACGAGACTCAGACCCGGCTGGAGCGAACGGGTATAACGACCGAAGCGTTCCACCGTCCACTGATATCCTTGCGGCACGATTTTGACACCCGCGCCTACAATGACCAGCGCGACGAAGATAAGAACGGGGATGACGATGAGCATCAAATAAACCTCCTGTTTAATTTGATGTCATTCTAACCAAATTTGGGGATCTTAACAGCGCGACCCCCAAATTTAGCGGGCGGGACTAGTAGAGCAGGGAGTAGAGCTGGCGACGGTATTTGGAGGCCAGCGCATCGCCAGTACCCAGCGCAGCAAGGATCTCCTGCAACATTTTGCGCGCTTCGCCGTCTGCTGCGCCTAAATCTTTACGCAGATGGCTGAATAGCAGCTCCAGCGCCTCTTCATTGCGGCCAACCTGATGCAGTTGTAGCGCCAGTTGCGTTGCCAGTTGGGCATCCGCCGGGTTCTTCTCGACCTGCTCTTGCAGATGCTGAATCTCCGGGGTGTCAGCCGCTTTTTTCAGTAGCTCGATTTGCGCCACCAGCCCTTGATAGCGAGTATCCTGATCCTGCAGCGGAATGGTCTTTAACACAGCTTCGGCATCATCAGATCGGTTAAGCGCAATTTGCGTCTCTGCCAGCAGCAGGCCGATTTCACTGTTCTGCTTCGATAACTGCCAGGCTTCTTTCAACAGCGGCAGCGCTTCAGCATGTTTACCTTCTTCCATCAGCTGCATTGCCTGCTGTGCTTTTAACTCTTCTTCACGCGGCAGGACTTTATCCAGCAGGGCACGTATAGCCTCTTCCGGCTGCGGCCCCTGGAAACCGTCGACCGGCTGGCCGTTCTGGAACAGGTAGACCGTCGGGATCGCACGTAAACCAAACTGCGACGCAAGCATCTGCTCAGCATCGCAGTCAACCTTCGCCAGAATAAACTGTCCGTTATACTGCGCCGCCAGGCTTTCCAATACCGGGGTCAACTGCTGGCAGTGCTGGCTACGCTCGGACCAGAAATAGAACAGCACTGGCGTGGTCATTGACTGTTCAAGCGTCGGATGAAGGTTTGCTTCGTTAATGTTGACGATGTTCTGTACAGACATGAGTCATTCTCTGTTTAAGTGTTTATTCATACATGGGGACAGGCGCCGAGCCTTCAACTCACCCGTGTAAAATTTTATCCATTGCTCGTCCCGGCAGTATGCGTTTCAACAGGCTTACCACCCAGGTGACGACCGTGACCGGATAGCGCAGTTTAGGGTTCGGGCTTTCAAAAGCATGGCGCACTTTGGCGACGACCGCCTCCGGGCCGAGGGTAAAACGTGCGGCAATACCGGGGTTTTCAACCGGTTTGTCACGTTGTGTCTGGTTGACGTTGTCCGTAAAGCGGGTGCGGATAGGGCCCGGCTCAATCAGGCTGACCTTGATGCCACTATGACGCAGTTCCATACGCAGCGCGTCGGACCAGGCTTCCAGGGCGTACTTACTGGCCGCGTAAGCGCCACGACCCGGGGTCGAAATCAGCCCCATTACCGAGGAGGTCATCACAATGCGGCCTTCACCATGCGGGAGCATGGCGGGCAGCAGGCGCATAGTGAGCTGGTGCGCGCCAAAAAAGTTGGCAGAAAACTGCTGTTCCATCTGCTCACGGCTGATGGTGGACAGCGGGCCATACAGGCCAAAGCCCGCATTATTAAAAATGCCGTACAGGCGGTTTTCCGTCAGAGCAATGACCTCGTCCGCGGCACGTTCTACGCTTTCGGGGACGTCGAGATCCAGCAGTACGCCGGTAAATCCGGCCTGATTCATCCGCGCGACATCGTCGCTTTTGCGGCAGGCCGCCAGAACGCGAAAGCCCTGACGCTTGAGTTCATGGGCGCTTTCCAGACCAATACCACTGGAACATCCTGTTATTAAGATCGTTTTTTGCATAACTTTACCTGAAAGCGTCCCTGATAAATCAGGAGTCGTGATTAACTAAAGGCGCCAACCGGGTCGCCATCCAGTCGGCAATAAAAGGTTGAGCGTCGCGGTTCGGGTGAATCCCGTCATCCTGCATCCACTGGGGTTTGAGATAGACCTCTTCCATGAAAAACGGCAACAGAGGAACATCAAACTCTTTGGCGAGCTTAGGATAGATGGCGCTGAATGACTCAGTATAACGGCGTCCATAGTTGGCGGGCAGCCGTATTTGCATCAGCAAGGGTTCGGCGTTTGCGGCTTTCACCGTCTGCAAAATGGTACGCAGCGTTTGTTCAGTTTGTTGCGGCGCAAAGCCGCGCAGACCATCGTTACCTCCCAGCTCTACCAGTACCCAGCGAGGCTGATGTTCTTTGAGCAACGCGGGTAAGCGTGCCAGACCTTGTTGCGAGGTATCGCCGCTGATACTGGCGTTGATGACAGGCGGTTTTTGTTGCCACTTTTCATTGAGCAACGCAGGCCAGGCGGTATTAGCCGCCATGCGATAGCCCGCGCTCAGGCTGTCTCCCAGAACCAGTAACGTGTCCGCCGCGGCGGCACGCAGGCTAAACAGAAGCAGAAACAGGAAGGCCAAATGCCAGCGGAAAACATTGTTGAAGTTCATCATCTTAAGAAGTCCGTCGGTCAGGGGGAGCATGAACTTTCCATCCTCACCGGAGTTGAGCTTGTTGTCAAACGGGCGCAGACCATCGCCCTGATTGGTGAATCCGGTTCGGGTAAGTCAACATTGCTGGCGATTCTTGCCGGGCTTGATGATGGCAGTAGCGGTGAAGTGAACCTGCTGGGCCAGCCGCTCCACGCGATGGATGAAGAGGCGCGGGCAAAGCTACGTGCAGATCATGTCGGTTTTGTTTTTCAATCCTTTATGCTCATCCCCACGCTGAATGCGCTGGAAAACGTCGAGCTTCCGGCCCTGCTGCGTGGCGAAAACAGCGCGCAGAGTCGAGCCAGCGCCAAAGGGCTGCTGGAAGAACTGGGGCTGGGTAAACGTCTTGATCACCTTCCCGCGCAGCTTTCCGGCGGCGAGCAACAGCGTGTAGCGCTGGCCCGTGCGTTTAATGGCCGTCCGGCGCTGCTGTTTGCCGACGAACCCACTGGCAACCTGGACAGGCAGACCGGCGATAAGATTGCCGATTTGCTCTTCTCAATGAATCAGCAATATGGCACCACGCTGATTCTGGTCACGCACGATCCACAACTGGCGGCGCGTTGCGACAGACGCTTACGTCTGGTAAATGGCGAACTGCGGGAGGAAGTATGATTGCCCGCTGGTTCTGGCGCGAATGGCGCTCTCCTTCGCTGTTGATTGTCTGGCTGGCGCTCAGTCTGGCGGTGGCCTGCGTGCTGGCGTTGGGCAATATCAGCGATCGGATGGAAAAAGGATTAAGCCAGCAGAGCCGCGAATTTATGGCGGGCGACAGGGCGCTACGTAGCTCACGTGAAATTCCCCATGCCTGGCTGGAAGAGGCGCGAAAAGAGGGGCTTAAGGTTAACGAGCAACTCTCATTTGCCACCATGACCTTCGCCGGCGACACGCCACAACTGGCAAACGTGAAAGCGGTGGATGACAGCTATCCGCTTTACGGTGAACTACAAACTACGCCGCCAGCGGTCAAACCGCAGGCCGGGACGGTGCTGCTGGCCCCACGACTGATGGCGCTTTTAAAACTGAAAACCGGGGATTCAATTGATGTGGGAGATGCCACGCTGCGTATCGCCGGGGAGGTGGTACAGGAGCCGGATTCCGGCTTTAACCCATTCGAAATGGCGCCGCGGTTATTAATGAACACGGCCGATGTGGCGAAAACCGGAGCAGTACAGCCGGGAAGCCGCGTTACCTGGCGGGTAAAATTTGCCGGGACGCCCGCGCAACTGGACGCGTACGAAAAATGGTTATTGCCGCAGCTTAAGCCGGAACACCGCTGGTATGGTCTTGAGCAGGATGACGGGGCACTCGGGAAGTCATTGCAACGTTCCCAGCAGTTCTTATTGCTGTCGGCGCTATTAACCCTGCTGCTGTCGGTCGCGGCGGTGGCAGTCGCGATGGGACATTATTGCCGCAGTCGCTACGATCTGGTGGCAATCCTGAAAACGCTGGGGGCGGGCAGAGCGCAACTGCGCAAACTGATCGTCGGCCAGTGGCTTATGGTGATCGTGCTGGCGTCTGTCACCGGTGGGGTGATGGGATTGCTGTTTGAAAAAATACTGCTGATCTTGCTTAAGCCGGTTCTGCCGGTGGCATTGCCTGCCGCCAGCGGCTGGCCGTGGCTCTGGTCGATTGGCGCCATGCTGGTGATTTCTCTGCTGGTGGGGTTACGGCCCTGGCGCTTATTGCTGGCAACGCAGCCTGTGCGTGTGTTACGCCGTGATGCTGTCGCCGATGTCTGGCCGCTGAAATTTTACCTTCCCGTTATTAGCCTTGTGTCTGTCTTGTTGCTGGCCTGGCTGATGGGGGCCAGCATGCTGCTGTGGTCAGTGCTGGCGGGGACGGTGGTGCTGGCGTTGTTATGCGGTATTGTTGGCTGGCTGCTGCTGCGGGGGATGAAAAAACTTACCCTCAAAACATTGCCGCTGCGTCTGGCGGTCAATCGCCTGTTACGCCAGCCATGGTCAACGCTGAGTCAGTTGTCGGCGTTCTCGCTCTCTTTCATGCTGCTGGCGATGTTGCTGGTGCTACGAGGCGATCTGCTCGACAGATGGCAGCAACAGCTTCCCCCGGAAAGCCCGAATTATTTCCTCATTAATATTGCCCCGGAGCAGGTTGAGCCGGTGAAAGCGTTTCTCGCCGCGCATCATGTGGCGCCACAGGCGTTCTGGCCTATTGTGCGTGCCCGGCTGACGCAGATTAACGGCCACAGCACGGAGGGGAATTCGGATGAGGCGCTGAACCGCGAATTGAATCTGACCTGGCAGCGGGATGAGGCAAACCACAACCCGATTACCGCAGGCACCTGGCCGCCTAAAGCCGGTGAGGTCTCGGTCGAAGAAGCGCTGGCAAAACGCCTCGGGATCAAACCCGGCGATAGCGTGACTTTTGTGGGCGATACCCAGGATTTCACCGCTAAAGTAACCAGCCTGCGTAAAGTGGACTGGGAAAGCCTGCGTCCCAACTTCTTCTTTATCTTCCCGCAGGGGGCGCTGGATGGTCAGCCGCAAAGCTGGCTAACCAGTTTCCGCTGGCAGAATGGCAGCGGTATGTTGACCCAGCTTAACCGCGAGTTTCCCACCATCAGCCTGCTGGATATTGGCGCTATCTTAAAACAGGTTGGCCAGGTGCTGGAACAGGTGAGCCGGGCGCTGGAAGTGATGGTCGTGCTGGTCACTCTCTGCGGCGTGCTGCTGTTGTTGGCTCAGGTGCAGGTGGGGATGCGCCTGCGTCATCAGGAACTGGTGGTGTATCGCACGCTCGGCGCTGGCAAGCGTTTGTTACGCGCCACGCTGTGGTGTGAATTTGCGCTGCTCGGACTCGTCTCCGGGCTGGTGGCGGCAATCGGTGCGGAAACGGCGCTGGCGGTGCTGCAAACTAAAGTCTTTGACTTCCCCTGGGAGCCAGACTGGCGGTTGTGGGTCACGTTACCTCTGTGCGGCGCCATCTTACTGTCCGCATGCGGCGGCTGGCTGGGGACGCGTCTACTGAAAGGGAAAGCGTTGTTCCGCCAGTTTGACCAGTAAAAGTATGTCATTTTGATTGCACGTCGGTTAAATAATCGGCGTGTATTTTTTTAAGTGCACAAATTGCTAACTAGCTGATTTTTAAGCGCACAAAGTACGAAAAACTCGACAACATAGCGTGCTTAATCGGCGTTAATATTCAGCTGGCAACTATTTGGCTGCTTATTAACCAAGGAAACAGCATGGCACATAAAATAAAAGCGCTGGCGATAACGATCGGCGCGGCACTGGCAATGGCCTCCTTTGCGTCTCAGGCCGAGATCACGCTGCTGAAACAAGATCCACAGGCAGGCGATCCGTTAAGTCGTCTCAATTTCACCGTGGGCGGGAGTATTCGTCCGCAATTCAATATGATGACGGGTGACGGTGATAAAGGCTCTTACAAACGTAACGGTTTTGACGGCGGTACGCGTTTCCGTTTCGCCAGTGATTACTACCTGTTTGATGACATCAGTTGGATTAACTACTACGAACTGGGCGTCAATATTCCGGCGGTCTTCGACTGGGATAACCACTATGCGAAAGGTGCCCACGACACCACGCGCCGTATGCTCTATACCGGTCTGAAAAGCAAAACCTGGGGGACATTAACCTACGGTCAGCAAAACAGCATTTACTATGATGTGGTAGGGGCGAAAACCGATATCTGGGATTACGACATGATCGCTCAGGCGCCGGGCAACGGTATTAACGGCGACTATGACGGATCTTATCGTTCACGCAATATGCTGAAATATAAGAATACATTCGGGAGCGCGGATCTTTACGCCTCTTATCTGTTCGATGATAACGAATATCTGCCGGGCAACGGTCTGCGTTACAAACGTAAAGGCGGCGGCTCGCTGGGCCTGGATTACCATCTGACTAACACCCTGACCTGGGGGGCCGCATGGAACTATACCCGTGCTGAAATGCGCAATCCGGGCAATGATGACAGCAAAACGTATGACCAGAATATTCTTGGTACAGCGCTGAGCTGGACGCCGGACAACTGGACCTTCTCCGCTGGCGGCGGCTGGTATCAGAACTTCCTGCTGAGCAAGAAAAACACGGTTCACAATTATTTCGCGGGTGATGCGTGGGGCGTTGAATATTTCGCCGGTTATAAGATCCCTGTTAATCAGTATGCTGTGAAATCTATTCAGCCGTACTTTATGGGCGATCGCATCGAATACGTGAATGGACGCAACTACCAGCGTATCGATAACGGCGTAGGTATCAGCTTCCAGCTGGATTATGGCTTCCGCGTGGATTACGAACACGTGTTTACCTCCAGCAGCGATGATCTGGGCGATATGAACCTGGTGCGTCTGCGCTACGACTTCTAACATTCCAGGGCATCTGGCTATCTGACTTGCCAGTTTGAACCCGGGCAGTGCTCGAAATCCTCACGTACTCCGCGTACGTTGCAGCTTCTGCGCGCTGTTCGGGTTCAACCTGCCTGTGCCGAGAACGCCTACTGACCCGGAAGTAGAGTCCCGTCATTCTGCTTAGCAAAGATCTGAGTTTGCTTATCTAAAAAGTGCATAAAGGAAGGCGGGTGATTTTCGCTTTTCTTTATGCTTCATCGCCTTACCTTTGCAAAATCTCCCATCATTCAGTGACATACTTCACAACAACATGAATTTTTTTCAATTACCGCTGCGTTATCTTTATGCCATCTTATCCCTGTAATGAATATGGAGCGCGCCGCGTCGACGGTGCGCCACACAGCAGACACACTTCGTTAGGGAGAATGTATGGGACGTCGTCTCGGTTTACGCGCCACCTTTGGGGCACTACTTCTGGCATGCGGCTTATCTTCTGCGCAGGCCAACAGCGATCCGCACACCATCGTTTTCGGCGTTGCGCCGGGGCCTTATGGCGACATGGTAAAACAGGCTATTGAGCCGTCACTGAAAGAAAAAGGCTACAAAGTCGTGGTGCGCGAATTCAGCGACTACGTGCAGCCGAATATGGCGCTGTCGAACGGCAGTATTGATGCCAACCTGTTTCAGCATTCGCTCTATTTCGATAAATTCACTGCGGATAAAGGGTTGAAACTGACCAAACTGATCACCGTACCGACGGCGGGTATGGGATTCTACTCCCACAAAATTAAGAGCCTCGATGAGCTGAAAAAAGGCGACATCGTCACGCTGTCCAACGATCCTACCAACCTGGCTCGCGGCCTGCGTTTCCTGAAATCGCTGGATCTGATTACCCTGAAAGACAACATTGATCCGACCAAAGCTTCTGAGCGCGATATTGCCGGTAACCCGAAAGGGCTGGTGTTTAAACCGCTGGAAGCCGCGCAGTTGCCGCGTACGCTGGATAGCGCCACCGCCGCGCTGGTCAACGGTAACTTTGCTATTGCCGCAGGCCTCGATCTGTCTACCGCGATCAAGCAAGAACATCTGGATGAGAATCTCAAAAATATCATCGCCGTACGTAGTGAAGATGCGGATAAGCCTTTCGCCAAAGATATTGTTGAGGTTGTGAAATCCCCGGCTTACCGCGCGGTGATTGATGACCCGAAAAATGTTTACGGCGCTTTCCAGAAACCGGAGTGGATGACCGCCGCGGATAACAAATAAGGGCGAATCCAGGTTAACAGGCAGGCTGCGGCCTGCCTTTTGCTATTTGAGGGACACATGATTGAGATAGATAAGGTGTGCGTGGATTTTCCCGCCGTGCGGGGAGCAAAACCCATGCGTGCTGTGGACAGTGTCAGCTTGCGTATCGCACCCGGTGAAATTTTTGGCATTGTCGGCACCAGCGGCGCGGGGAAAAGCACCCTCCTGCGTACATTGAATGCCCTGCAACGCCCGAGTGAAGGCTGCGTCAAAGTGAACGGCGTGGCGATTTCACAAATGGAAGGCCTGACGCTGCGTAAAGCGCGCCAGCGAATCGGCATGATCTTCCAGCACTTCAATCTGATGCACACGCGCACCGTGGCACAAAACGTGGCATTCAGCCTGAAAGCGGCGGGGTGGGAGCGCGAGAAAATCGCCCCACGGGTCGCAGAAATTCTTGAACTGGTCGGGCTGAGTGACAAAGCCAACCGCTACCCGGTACAACTGAGCGGTGGGCAGAAGCAGCGCGTCGGCATCGCCCGTGCTATCGCCAACCACCCGGATGTGCTGTTGTGTGACGAGCCGACCTCCGCGCTGGATCTGGAAACCTCGGCCACCATTCTGGAACTGCTCAAACAGATCAACACGCAGCTGGGCATCACGATCGTGCTGATCACCCATGAGATGAACGTGATCAAATCCATCTGCGATCGCGTGGCGGTGATGTCCGGCGGCAAGGTTGTTGAAAGTGGCGATGTGTTTGATATTTTTGCCCATCCACAGCATGCCTTCACGCAACAACTGGTTTCACGCACGCTGAATCTGACGCTGCCGGACCGTTTGCGCGAGCACCTGCCGGGACAATTATTGAAAATCCTGTTTATTGGCGATTCTGCCGAGCAACCGGTGCTGTCCGACGCGGCCATTAACTTTGGCGTGGCGGTGAATATTCTGCACGGCAAAATCGAGTATATCGGTGAGCGTGCGCTGGGCATTTTGGTGGTGCAACTCACTGCACAAGACCCGGCTGTGGTAGAACAGGCGGTGGACTACATTCGTAACCGTACCGCTCAGGTGGAGGTGATCCGTGGATGATTTAGTGGCCGATTTGAGCCTCGCGTTTGGCGAAACTTTCCAGATGCTGAGCATCTCAACGGTACTGGCGATTATTGGCGGTCTGCCGCTGGGTTTTCTGATCTTCGTGACTGACCGTAACCTGTTCTGGCAAAACCGCGCGGTCTATCTCATCAGCTCCGTGCTGGTGAACATCATTCGCTCTGTGCCTTTTGTTATCCTGCTGGTGCTGTTGCTGCCGTTAACCCAGTTTTTGCTCGGCAACACCATTGGGCCGATTGCCGCATCGGTGCCGCTGTCCGTGGCGGCGATTGCTTTCTATGCCCGTCTGGTGGATGGCGCGCTGCGTGAAGTGGATAAGGGCATTATTGAAGCGGCGGAAGCATTTGGCGCCAGTCCTATGCGTATCATCTGCACGGTGCTGCTGCCAGAAGCCAGCGCGGGCCTGTTGCGCGGTTTGACGATTACGCTGGTGAGCCTTATTGGTTATTCGGCAATGGCAGGGATTGTCGGTGGCGGCGGCGTCGGTGACCTGGCCATCCGCTACGGCTACTATCGCTACGAAACGCAGGTGATGGTGGTAACGGTTATCGCGCTGATTGTGCTGGTGCAGGTCGTGCAGATGCTGGGCGACTGGCTGGCAGTGCGCGCCGATAAGCGCGACAGGCACTGAGGCTATCCCGGATGCGGCGTGACTGCCTTATCCGGTCTACGATTTTGTAGCCCCGGCAGGCGCAGCACCGCCGGGGAGAGTTCCCGGATGCGGCGTGACCGTCTTATCCAGGCTACAGTTCTCTAGCCCCGGCAAGCGCAGCACCGCCGGGGAGATTTCCCGGATGCGGCGTGACCGCCTTATCCGGGCTACGATTTTGTAGCCCCGGCAAGCGCAGCACCGCCGGGGACATTCCCGGATGCGGCGTGACCGCTTTATCCAGGCTACGGTTCTGTAGCCCCGGCAGGCGCAGCGCCGCCGGGGAGAGTTCCCGGATGCGGCGAAAACGTCTTATCCGGGCTACGGTTCTGTAGCCCTGGCAAGCGCAGCGCCGGGGACATTCCCGGATGCGGCGTAACCGCCTTATCCGGGCTACGATTTTGTAGCCCCGGCAAGCGTAGCGCCGCCGGGGACAGTTATCAGGCAAGCTTCGCCTGCGCCCAGGCAATACCGCTGGCATACTCCGGCGGCAGCAGGGGCACCAGCGCTTCCAGCGTCGCGCTCAGGCGGCCAGTGTCGCTGTCGTTCAGGTTAAGATGCCCCACCTTACGGCCTGGGCGCACCTCTTTGTCGTACCAGTGCAGATGCACCAGCGGCAGTTTCAGCCAGTCATAATTCAAATCGCTACCAATGAGGTTAATCATCACCGACGGGCTGTTGACTACCGGCGGCGGCAGCGGTAAATCCACCACCGCACGCAGATGCAATTCAAACTGGCTGATCGAGGCGCCGTTCTGCGTCCAATGGCCGCTATTGTGTACGCGCGGCGCCAGTTCGTTAATCAGCAAGCCTGCCGGCGTCACGAAGCACTCCATCGCCATCACGCCCACATAATTCAGGTCGTGCATAATGGCAGAGAGCATGCTTTCTGCCTGCTGTTGCTGGCGCATGTCGGCCTGCGGAAATACCACGCTGGTGCGCAGAATACCGTCCTGATGCAGGTTGTGAGTCAGCGGATAGAACACTGTGCTGCCGTCATGGCTGCGGGCGCCCACCAGCGATACCTCACCGGAAAAATTGATGCCCTGCTCAACGATGCATTCGCCGTAGCAGTCATCCGGCAATTGTTCCGTTTCACCTGCACGCAGGCGCCACTGACCGCGACCGTCGTACCCGCCTACGCGGCGTTTGACAATCGCCAGTTCACCCAGCGTATTGAAAACCGCAGGCCATTCGCTTTTGTCGGCCAGCAACTGCCACGGTGCGGTGGCAAGGCCGAGTCTGTCGAACAGCTGTTTCTGTGTCAGACGGTCAGCAATAATCGGGAACACATCGCGGTTTACAAATGCCGGGTGACGCGCCAGTTCGCGGGTCAGGGCGGTTTCCGGCCAGCGTTCGATCTCAGCGGTAATCACGCTCCGGGCGAACGGCACGGCTTCCGGGTCCGCATCCAGCCCCACGGGCCACACGGCGATGCTCAGTGGTTCGCCTGCCTGGCGCAGCATACGCCCAAGCTGACCGTTACCTAAAATGCAAACCTGTTTCATGCCGCCCCCCGTGGATCCGGGTTTTCCAGCACTTCGTCGGTCTGAGCGCGACGGAACTCGGCCAGGCGCTGATGCAGTTCGGCGTCGTGCTGCGCCAGGATTTGCGCGGCCAGCAAGGCGGCATTAGCGGCCCCTGCTTTGCCGATGGCCAGCGTACCGACCGGAATACCGCGCGGCATCTGGACGATAGAGTAGAGGCTATCCACACCGCTCAGCGCGGCGCTCTGTACCGGCACACCCAGCACAGGCACTAAGGTTTTCGCTGCAATCATCCCCGGCAGATGCGCCGCGCCGCCAGCACCCGCAATGATCACCTGAAAACCGTTCTCTTCGGCGCTTTCGGCAAAGCTGAACAGTTTATCGGGCGTGCGGTGAGCGGAGACGACTTCAACATGGTGCGGGACATTCAGGATATCGAGAATTTCGGTGGCGAACTGCATGGTCGCCCAATCGCTTTTCGATCCCATGACAATGGCGATACGCGCCGGTTGGTTAGCAGAAGACATGCGTTAAGAAAACTCCTGTGGGTGCGACTACGGACAGCTTTTGAGGGCACAAAGAATAGCACGGAAAATGGGCAAGGAAAACGGTTGCGTAGCGATGAATGCTGCAATCCGCTGTGTCGATGCATGATCATCCAGCGGCTCAAATTATCCGAACGGAAAAGGGATTAACTCGACGTTGTCTGCGGTCACTTTCACCATCGAGCCCTGGGTATGCCAGGCGCCGAGGACCACGCGCATGGCGGGTTTGCTGTTTGCGATAAGCTCGTGTACGTCCGGGCGGTGGGTGTGACCGTGGATCAGGCACTGAACCTGATGTCTTTCCAGCGCGGCAACGACTGCCTGCGGGTTCACGTCCATAATGGCCAGCGATTTGCTGCTGTTGGCAGCTTTGCTACTTGCCCGCATTTTTGCGGCGATACGCTGGCGAACAAACAGCGGCAGGGCCAGAAACAGCGTCTGGAGCCAGGGCTTGTGAACTTTGGCGCGAAACGCCTGATAGCCTGCATCATCGGTGCAGAGCGTATCGCCGTGCATAATCAGCACCTTGCGACCATAAAGATCGAGCACTTTTTCTTCTGGCAGGAGCTGCATGCCGCTTTCGCGTGCAAAGCGCTTGCCAAGCAGGAAATCGCGATTGCCATGGATGAAGTAGCAGGGAACGCCACTGTCGACCAGCGCCTTGATGGCGGCGGCGATCTCGCGATGAAGGGGAGTGGGGTCGTCGTCGCCAATCCAGGCTTCGAACAGGTCGCCCAAAATATAGAGCGCGTCAGCCTGGCGGGCTGTGCCTGTCAAAAAACGCAGAAAACCGGCGGTGATCGCCGGTTCTTCTGTTTGCAGATGAAGGTCTGCGATAAAAAGTGTCGCCACGATTACTCGCTAACGGTCACGCTTTCAATCACGACATCTTCTTTCGGCACGTCCTGATGCATACCGCTGCGGCCGGTAGGAACGGCTTTGATTTTATCTACCACGTCCATGCCTTCAACCACTTCGGCAAACACACAGTAGCCCCAACCCTGCAGGCTTTCGCCAGAGAAGTTCAGGAAGTCGTTATCTACGACGTTGATAAAGAACTGTGCGGTTGCAGAGTGCGGAGCCTGAGTACGCGCCATGGCCAGCGTGCCACGGGTGTTTTTCAGGCCGTTGTTGGCTTCGTTTTTGATCTGGTCTTTGGTTGCTTTCTGATGCATGCCCGGCTCGAAGCCGCCGCCCTGGATCATAAAGCCATTAATGACACGGTGGAAAATGGTGTTGTTGTAAAAACCTTCACGGCAGTAGTCCAGGAAGTTTTTAACTGTTTCAGGCGCTTTATCATCAAAAGTTTTGATTACGATGTCGCCGTGATTAGTGTGGAAAGTAACCATTTTTGCATCCTGTTCCGGTAGAGTGGTGCGCAGACCCGACTATGGGTCAGTGATAGTCGCCTGTTATAGCATAACCTGCTGCCGCGATCACCTTGCAATCAGTGCTGCTTCGGGATTGAATTACGGGTAATATATGCGTTTTTCCGGTCCACACACGTCTACATGGAATCTTCGATGTTAAAAATCTTCAATACACTGACGCGCCAAAAAGAGGAATTCAAACCTATCCATGCCGGGGAAGTCGGCATGTACGTGTGTGGTATCACTGTTTACGATCTCTGTCATATCGGTCATGGCCGTACTTTCGTCGCGTTTGATGTGGTCGCCCGCTACCTGCGTTTTCTCGGCTATACGCTGAAATACGTGCGTAATATCACCGATATCGACGATAAAATCATCAAACGCGCCAATGAGAACGGCGAAAGCTTTGTGGCGCTGGTCGACAGAATGATCGCGGAAATGCACAAAGATTTTGATGCGCTCAATATTCTGCGCCCGGACATGGAGCCGCGTGCGACGCACCATATCCATGAGATCATCGAAATCACTGAACAGTTAATCGCCCGTGGTCATGCCTATGTAGCGGATAACGGCGATGTGATGTTCTCTGTGCCGACGGATCCGAATTATGGTCAACTGTCGCGCCAGGATCTCGATCAACTGCAGGCGGGCGCCCGTGTGGACGTCGTGGATGTGAAGCGTAATCCGATGGACTTCGTTCTGTGGAAGATGTCAAAGCCTGGCGAGCCGAGCTGGACTTCTCCGTGGGGTGAAGGGCGTCCGGGCTGGCACATTGAATGTTCCGCGATGAACTGCAAACAGTTGGGTAATCATTTCGATATTCACGGCGGCGGTTCGGACCTGATGTTCCCGCACCATGAAAACGAAATTGCCCAGTCTACCTGCGCCCATGACGGCGAATATGTGAATTACTGGATGCACTCCGGCATGGTGATGGTGGATCGTGAGAAGATGTCCAAATCATTGGGCAACTTCTTTACCGTGCGTGATGTGCTCAAATATTACGACGCCGAGACCATTCGCTACTTCCTGATGTCAGGCCACTATCGCAGCCAGTTGAACTACAGCGAAGAGAACCTCAAGCAGGCTCGTTCAGCGCTGGAGCGTCTGTATACCGCGCTGCGTGGCACCGATAAGTCTGTCGCGGCGGCTGGCGGCGAGGCGTTTGAAGCGCGCTTTGTTGAGGTGATGAATGATGACTTCAACACGCCGGAAGCGTATTCCGTGCTGTTCGATATGGCCCGTGAAGTGAACCGCCTGAAATCAGAAGATATGCAGGCGGCGAATGCGCTGGCCTCTCATCTGCGTAAGCTCGCTTCGGTGCTGGGGCTGCTGGAGCAGGAACCTGATGCGTTCCTGCAAAGCGGTGCGCAGGCCGATGATGGCGAAGTGGCTGAGATTGAAGCGTTGATTCAACAGCGTCTGGATGCGCGTAAAGCGAAGGACTGGGCGGCGGCCGATGCGGCGCGTGATCGTCTCAACGAGATGGGTATCGTGCTGGAAGATGGCCCGCAGGGTACCACCTGGCGTCGTAAGTAGTTTTTCCTCGTTACCCAGAGGGAGACGTAGCCCGGATAAGGCGCTTACGCCGCCATCCGGGATATTCCCCGGCGGCGCTGTCGCTGGCCGGGGCTACGGGTTTGCACAACGCTGGGGCGAACGATGCTTAACATCAACGTCTGCGCCAGTGCCACAACACGCCCATCACAACGATCCCCGGCAACCACACCCACAGCAGTTCCGAAATAATCACTTGATGCCCGTACGGGGTCATATATCGCGACAGGGCAAACGGCGCGGCTTTAATCACCTGCCAGGGAGCCAGAAAACGCTCATCTGACCATGGCCAAAGCCAGCCAACCCCTTTCCCACCACTGGTTATAGAATCCAGCAAACTGTGCGACAACAATGTGACGGTTAAAAAGACCCAGCAGCGCATCAGGCTGGCGTTAAGCCAGCGTCGCCCCAGCCATGTCACCAGAATTGGCACCACAAAGGCGAACAGCAGCGAATGGGTGAAGCCGCGATGTCCAAAAATATTGCCGTACGCCACGCCAAATTTGAATGCCAGCACATCGGCATCCGGCAACATCGCCAGGGCGACGCCGGCCAGTAACAGGCGTGGGGGAATGGTTTTGCTGCCAAGACCTAAGCCAAGACACAGTGGAACGGCGGCGTGGGTGATAATCGTGGGCATGATAAGTTTCTGTTTCTTTGCGTAAAACGGGAAGTATAAAACGCGACGCAGACATCATTATCTACCTGTTATCTGAAATTCGCGGGGAAAAGTACAAGTTCGCCTGTTGAGCGCGACAACCCGCTTTTCTGATCAGATCCTGGCATAGCGACCAGCACCGTGCGATAACGTCACGGTACATTCCGGTAAGACCCACTTTCCTATGCGGACTCTCTCACCACCAGTTGCCCGGAAAGGGTAATGGTCTGCGTCAGCAAATCTGGTTCTTTCAGCTTACGTATTATCAGCCCCGCAGCCTGTCGGCCCGCTTCTTCGCTGGCAGACGAGACATAAGTGAAAGAGGGGGAGGTGAGATTCACGTGGAGCATATCCTCGAAGCCAACCAGCGCCACCTGCTGTGTCAGGAAGACATCTTTACCGATGGTGCGGCCCACCTGATGAATGCCGCTGATGGAGCCAATCACTGCATTGGGCGAATGGCACAGCAGGGCGGTGATGGTATTATTTTTTTCCAGCAGATGGCGAGTCGCCAGGCTCGCTGATTCGGTCGATTCGCTGCAGGCAGGCGTGTATTCATCGCGCAGCGCCATACCGTATTGTTTGAGCGCGCTGTGTACGCCCAACAAACGCTGATGGCGTACCAGGTCTTTTTCCAGACCGCCGATATAGGCAATGTTTCGGTGTCCGCGTTCAATCAGATAGCGCGTCGCCAGGCTGGCGGCCTGGCGGCTGTCGCGCATCACCAGATTGCAACTTTCCGCAGGTTGCGACTGCGACACCACCACCATCGGCAGCGGGCACTGGCTGATCTTTTCCGGTAAGTGCGGGTTGAGGGTATCCGAGGAGAGATAAATAACTCCCGCCACGCCCTGTTGCTTGAAAGAGAGCAGGCAGCGTTCAAGGTGTTCGTTGTCATCCAGTGGCTGGCCCAGGAAGACCATGTAGCCTTGACGTTCAAGCTCCTGAACAATGCTCGCCATCACTTTGATGGAAAAGCTGTCGCTGAAATCGCGCAGGATCAGGCCGATCAGATTAGAGGTATTGGCGCGCAGGTTCGCGGCTGCAATATTGTGCACATATCCCAGCTCATTGATAGCCGACTGCACTCTTTCGATGGTGGCGTCGGAGATTTTCCCTTTCTGGCGCAGCACCAGAGAGACGGTTGAAACCGAAACGCCCGCCAGTTTAGCGACATCAATGATGCTGACCTTTTTCAATCGTGCTCCCTGAAAGTACAGAATAATCAGTCAGAAATAGTAAAGCCTCCTGGGTAAAACCAGGAGACTTATTTCACCTTACCCGCACAAGGTTATTTGCCGAGTGATGTTGCCATAGCCTGGGCAATAAACTGTGCTCTGGCGCCGAATATCACCTGCACACCTTTATCACCGACAAAGACCACCCCGCGAGCGCCGACGCCGTTTAGCCCCTCTTTATCGACCTGGCTGCCGTCCAGCACTTCAATACGCAGACGGGTGATACAGGACCCGACAGAATCGATGTTTTTGGCCCCGCCCAACAGGTCAACAATTTCGGTGACCAGTTCTTCATCGGTTTTGTCTTTCGCATCCGCAGACACTTCGGTACGACCCGGCGTTTTAACATCAAAGCGACGGATGACAAAGCGGAAGGTGAAGTAGTAAATCAAAGCCATCGGTATGCCAATGATGACGGCATTCAGATAGTTTGTCTCATAGCCGTTAAACGACGGCAGAATGCCAAACGAAATGTAGTCGATGAGACCGGCGGAGAACGACTTCGCGATATGTGCATGCATCAGGTACATGGACATATAGGCCAGACCCGCCATGATCGCATTGAACACATACAGAATCGGCGCGACGAAAATAAAGGTAAATTCGACGGGCTCAGTGATACCGGTTAAAAAACAGGTCAGCGCGGCGGAGAAGAGAATACCGGCGGCGATTTTTTTATTTTTGGTATGCGCTTCATGGTACATCGCAAGACAGGCGGCAGGCAGCGCGAATAGCATCAGCGGGAACTCGCCTTGCATGAACTTACCGGCGTTCTGATAGGTATCGCTGCTGAATGACTTGGTACCTTCTTCCAGCATTTTGAACCAGATTGTCTGGTCACCGTGGATCACCTGGCCTGCCTGGGTGGTGTAGTCACCGAAGGAGTACCAGAATGACGGATACCAAATGTGATGCAGGCCGAGTGGGATCAACGCACGTTCCGTCAGGCCAAAGATAAAGGTCGAGGCTGCCTGATTATCGCCGTTGACGATAACGGACAGCGCGTCGATACCTGCCTGGATATGCTGCCAGACGTAGGGCAGGATCAGGCCGAGGATAAACGACATAAACGCGGTAGCGATGGCGACAAAGCGCTTGCCGGAGAAGAAGCCCAAAAATTCGGGCAACTGCATGGTATGGAAGCGGTTGTAGCACCAGGCCGCGAGGATACCGCAGATTAAGCCGCCGAAGACGCCCATCTGCAAGGATGGAATACCGACCACCATCGCATATTTCCCGCCCTGTGATGCCATTTCAGGCGTAATCGTCAGTACGGTGCTGATGGTAATGTTGGTGACAAACACCGACACGGCCGCAGAAAGGGCGGCAATCCCGGATTCAGATGCCAGACCAACCGCAGAGCCGATGGCGAACAGCAGAGGCAGGTTATCGAAAATAACCCCACCGGCGTTCATCATCAGCGGTAAATGAAACTTATCGCCAAACGCCAGCAGCAGACCGGCGGCAGGCAGCAACGAAATAGGCAGCATTAACGCGCGCCCAATCATTGACAATTTTGATAGTGACTTAATAAATCCCGATAACACATTCATGCTGTGATTCCCCCGAATCCGAACCATTATGTGTGCGAAATAGGCACATTTATTGTAGGTAGAACGTTCTAGTAAAACGTTCTACCTATCGTGGTGTAAGCATTCTGGCTCCGCAACAGAAATTTGAATTTCGGTCATAGCAAAATGTGATTATTTGAAGGCGATCAATTATTGACCGTATCAGGGGTAAGGATAATCTGAGAGGTGGCAGGCCCGGCGAGCGGGCCTGCAGAGGGGATATCAGGCGACGACCGTGACGCTTTGTCCCTGAAAGACTACCGTTTGTCCGGCGACGATTTTACAACGTTTACGCGTTTCGACCTTACCGTCGACCTTGACCAGGCCGTCGTCAATGGCGATCTTCGCCTGCGCGCCGCTTTCGCTCCAGCCTTCCAGTTTCAGCAGATCGCAGAGCTCGACATGCGGATGCTTGCCCAGTGAGAATGTTGCCATCTTATGCTTTCTCCACGTCGTGGTACTCTTCGCACGCCTGCAGCGTGTTCTGAATCAGGGTTGCGACCGTCATCGGGCCAACGCCGCCCGGAACCGGAGTAATGTACGAGGCACGCGCCGCAGCGTCTTCGTAAACCACATCGCCCACCACTTTGCCATTTTCCAGACGGTTGATGCCGACATCAATCACAATGGCGCCTTCTTTGATCCATTCGCCTGGAATAAAGCCCGGTTTGCCTACCGCAACGACCAGCAGATCGGCGTTTTCTACGTGGTGGCGCAGGTTTTTGGTGAAACGGTGGGTCACCGTAGTGGTGCAACCGGCCAACAGCAGTTCCATGCTCATCGGACGCCCTACGATATTGGACGCGCCAATCACCACCGCATTCAAACCGTAGGTATCGATGTTGTAACGCTCAAGCAGCGTCACGATACCGCGTGGCGTGCACGGACGCAGACGCGGCGCGCGCTGGCATAGTCGACCAACGTTATACGGATGGAAACCGTCAACGTCTTTATCCGGCGAAATGTGCTCCAGCACTTTGACATAATCAATACCGGCAGGCAGCGGTAACTGCACCAGGATACCATCGATTTCGGCATCGGCATTAAGCTTGTCGATAAGCGTCAGCAATTCGGCTTCGGTGGTGGTTTCCGGCAAATCGTAAGAGCGGGAGATGAAACCCACCTCTTCACACGCTTTGCGCTTGCTGCCGACATAAATCTGCGACGCAGGGTTGCTACCAACGAGGATAACGGCCAGACCAGGGGCACGTTTCCCGGCTGCCAGGCGAGCTTTCACCTTTTCAGCAACCTCAGAGCGCACCTGCTGCGCAATCGTTTTACCATCTATAATCTTTGCTGCCATCAGAGAGAGGATTCCATCTGTAACTAAAAAGAAGTGGGGATGTGTATATTTTGTCAGAAGTGGGCGGCGCTGTCAGTTACCGTTTATGTTTCGTGCATAAAGGCAGGGCGGAGAAAGTGCGGAATGGTGCTCACTTCGCGAGCATCTGAGAGCAAAGCCATTGACTCAACTGGTGTTGACCGTATAATCCCGATCCGCAACTCTCCCGTAAGGGACATCAGTGCGCCCTTAGCTCAGCTGGATAGAGCAACGGCCTTCTAAGCCGTAGGTCACAGGTTCGAACCCTGTAGGGCGTACCATTTTACTTCAAGAAGTTACTCCAACTCTAAGCCAGCCTGATTTCCTCCCTGTGTCGTATTTGTGTCGTTATTGCCAAAATGTCATCTATTTTCCGTGCATGCCCGGTCAGGTGGTTTGGCGCCAGGTGCGCATATCGGCGCACCACTCTCACTTGTCACCCCCCTTCGAGGTTATCCTGTTCAAAGTCGCTGAGTATCCTCTTTTTGCGGTCAGTCATTCTCACTGCGGGGAGATTCCTTATTGTGGGATAGAGGTATTGTACAATAAGAATGAGGATACAAAGATTAAGGTAATAAACCGGGGAGGTTAATGTAGTTCAACGCACCACCCAAAAATTTTTTGGGTATGTTGCAAATTGATTGTTCTTTCTTGTTTGAATACAAACATTTAGTTTTATATGGAACTCTGTAGGGACCTTTTCAGGTTAACCTACTTTTTATCCACACAACGACTCGTTAAACCTGATTTGGTATGGTTTTTTCGCTGCCATTTCTGCAAATGCCTTTCCACACTCTTTGCGTAATTCCAGCCGCGCATTAATGGCTTCTGCTGTGATAGCGCATCCGGTATTTTCTAACTCCATCACTATATAGCCGATAGCTTTCGCCATCTCTTCTTCACTCTGTTCTGTCGCTCGCATAAAACCACCTCAACGATAAGGGAATTCAGTGTCTCTGACTATTACACCTTCACACGCAGGGTTACCAGATGGTTCCATTCGCTCAGAGTGTCCCACGGGTGTTTTTGGTGATTAACGCAATGTATTTACTAAAGTATATGATTTACATATGGAATGGTGTTCGGGACAGATTGCCCGGTTATGGAACCATTAAACTGAGGGAAGTGGCCTGAATCGCCATCTGCGTGGGCGCGCGTTATGCCATTTACCCATTACCTTTGCATAATGCGGTTACCGAAGCGTAAAACGCTATATTGTCATTTCCCCTGTTAACAAAAAAGCCGCCCGTTGCGGGGCGGCCTGGTAACACGCTACATCCCTTAGAATGACCAGCGGAGGTTGGCGTTCAACGCGTTGACGCGGGTGTCGGAGCCGATTTGTCCTTTGTAACCGACATTCAGTGTCGCTGAGTGCGGCAGCGTAAAACTGACGCCCACATCACCCACCAACATATCCTCATCAACCGGGGTACCTTCGCTCGTGAAGCCATCGCTGCCGGCAAACGCCATGCGCGAAGAGGCTTTCTTATCGCCATAAGCGTGTTGCCAGCCTAACGAGCCATAAAGGCTGACGTTTTTCGGCAGTTCCGCTACGCCGCGCGCGCCAAGTGTCGAGAAAAAGGTATCAGCGGTGTCGTTACGCACGCTCAGCGCTGCGGCACCGCCGTTCTCTTTGAAGTCATCCGTATTCAGACGGACATAGCTCAGGTTGACGAATGGCTCGATATTCTGCTCTGGCTGGCCGAAACGGTAACCGGCTTCGGTAAAGGCCAGCAGCGAGTTAGCGTCATAATTCGCACTCAGGCGATCCGAGTAGCCGCTGAAATCAACCTTACGCTCGGCATCAATTTTATGCCAGGTGTAACCCAGCGAGCCACGCAAGGAGAATGCATCCTGACGCGCCGCCGCATACAGACCGAGATGGTAGTTATCGATATCCATTGAGGAGCGACGACTGTCGACATCGTAATTTCCACGGCTGTAACCGAAGAAACCACCCACTCTGACGTTATGGTTGTCCAGCTTACGATCGGCACCCAACAGGAAACCTGCGGTGTTACCGTCCAGCTTACCGGTATTGCTGTCGCCGTCGGTTCTCACCCATGAGCCGAATGTCTGGCCCCATACGCCGTTGTTCTGTACCGGAACAGGTTGGGCAAATGACATGGCCAGCGGTGGAATTGGCAGCGAGTCATTGTCGAATGACCCCGCCATGCGCTGATTCAACACATTAAACACCTGGCTGCTGCTTGCGATAAGCGTGGACTGGACGGAAGGGTAAGCCTCGCCCGATAGTTGATTGAACGCCTCGCGCGCTTCCGGCGCGCTTAGCATCAGCAGCGAGTTATATAGCGCCAGTGATGGGCCGCTTTGTGTGAGGGTAGAGAGCGCGCCTGCAGTATTCCACTGGTTGCTCGTCAGCGCCACTGTCTGGAAGATACCCGGTGTGCCCGTGCCTGGATTACCGGGATTCTCGCTGCCCGGATTCCCCGGATTTTCACCGCCGGGATTGCCGGGATTCTCACCGCCCGGATTCCCTGGGTTTTCACCGCCGGGATTACCAGGATTCTCACCACCCGGGTTGCCCGGATTCTCGCCGCTCTCTTTCTGTGCGATGCTCAGATCCACAGCGTTAGCGCTGTAGTTTAGCGCAACGTCCAGGAAGGCCGATTTAGAGATCGCAGAGGCAAACTGACCGTCGATGCCGCCTGCCGAGTTGATAATGCGGTAGACCTGGCCGGTCTGGTAGCTGGTTTGAGGATCGAGGGCAGTGACCTGCACAGTGGCCTGATTGCTGATGGTGGTTTTACCCTCCACGTTCAGCAGATCGCTACGGCCATCGCCGGATATATCGACGTCATAGAACGACTCGCCGATAAAGTTCAGGTAGCGTTTCAGCGTCAGGGTACCGATATCACCGTCGCCGGGGGAAATATGGCCGCCGGAGAGGATTTCTGTCTGCCCGAGGGTGCCGTTGCCGCCAAGAGTGCCGCCGGCCTTAATCGACGCGGCGCTGCTGTAACCGAGACCGTTGCTGACGTCGCTCCCGGCGTTAGCGTTAAGGATCAGTGTCCCGCCGTTTTCCGCGCTCAGTGTCTGGATATCAAAAAGATCGGTTTCAGGCTGCGTGTTGATATCACTGGCAATAATGATTTTGCCGCCACGGGCGAGGACGTTCGCTTTAAGCCCGCTCAGGTCGCCGCTGAGCGTCGTTTTCCCCGACGTGTTGATGACATCACCTTCGCCACTCAGGGTATTGGCGAACAGGTAATTATCATCGGTGTGATTGAAATAGACATAGCTGCCGAACAGTCCGCCGCGCAAAACAATCGATGTCTGCGCATCAATGGCGCCCGCGCCACCCGCTTCGCCCAGCGTTGGCTCGGTAAGACCGGTACCGGTATCCATATTGCCGCGGCTACCAATAACCAGCGCCCCGCGGTTAGAACCCGATCCGGTATCGCCAAGCACGATCGCGTTAGTGCCTGCGGAGATCACGCCGCCATCCACCGCAGATACCACGCCGTTGCCGTAATCGCCTACGAGGATATTGCCAGCGCTGGTGAAGCGGGCATTATTGCCTGCGACATACAGCTCGGCGGTTTTGCGTGTACCCGAAACGCCCGCGACCTCCATGCTGCCGACGTTAACGGCACCGCCGTTGAGCACGTCCAGATCGCCGTTAAGCGTCAGCAACTGGGTGACGTTCCAGCGCGAATTTTCACCCGTCACCGTGGCTTTCGGGTTCAGCTTATCGGTCTCATCCGGATCGTAGCCATCACCGATCCGTGCCTGGAGGCTGGTAGTAAGAACCGCGCCATCCGCGATGGAGACGGTAGAACGCGAGCCTGCCGCAGTGCCGACGCTCAGATAATTACTGGTAACGCGGGAATTCGCGCCAGTGGCGATAAGGTGGCTGTCGTAGCCCCGGGTGGTGCCCACCACAATCTCTTTCGCGCTGGCCAGCGCGCCATTTTCGACTCGCAGCGTGCCAAGGCCAAGGTCCAGGCTACCGTGCAGCACGAACTGATCGTACAGGGCGTTCAGTTCCGCATCCGGCCCGCTGACCGTCACCGTGCTTTCGAAAATCTGACCGTTATAGAGTCTGCCGATATTAATGTTGTAAGCCGTGATTTTCCCGTTATCGATGAGCAAGTTGCTGCCCTGTGTGCGACCCACATAGACATCGTCGGTATAGACTAACGACTGCGTGACCCGGGTATCGCCATCAAAGATCACATCAGCAGCCCGGGAGTCATCGGGTGTTAATAACATCAGCGGGGCAGAGAACAGAGCGAGGTAAAGTTTAGAGAGTGAGGTTTTCACTTTTAATTGGTGCGAGAAATTGTCATTCACGTGCTATCTCCAGATTGATTAACGTGATGTCGCGAAGGTCATTGTTTTATAGAGATTAAATTGACTGACCGGTTTAAAGCTTTATTTCGCGAATTCAGGCGTGCAGGTAAATTATCCGGCGAAGCGAAAACCTGTGATTCCCTGGCTATTACGCTTCGGCGGGTGAAAATAGAGAACGGTAGTAACGTTCACTGCGCCAGATTATTTATGAGTGACGACAGGTGTGCAGGTTGGCGCGCTAAGCGTTGGCGCGGAACCTAAAATTCCTGGCATCATCATGGAAGAGCAATCAAAAATACGGCCCTTTTCCGTGGTCGCGCGGTAAGTCAGTTTTTGCCCTCCCAGAGCATCAGGCTGAGCGCCATTAACCTGCGTAACGGTAATTTCATCGGATGATCCCAGCCCCAGCATTTTTGCTGTTTCCGCCTGCAGCAGCGGAATAGCCTGATCGGTTTTCAATGTTGAACAACCCGCTACCATTATTGTAATGACAAGCGCGATGAGTGGTTTTTTCATAAATTATCCTTGTAATCAGTCCGTAGCGATTGCGACATGGCAATACGTTTCTCTTTTTTAAAAACTGAAATAAGATATTTCTCTTTTCTGGAATAAAGAACCCTCCTAAAGTAGGGAGTGTTGTTGATTTGGAAATTGGCAGAATATCGCTTTTTCCGGTCACGAAAAGGAGACACCTTTGGGAAAATATTATGCACTGGTTATTGATGACCACCCTTTGGTCGGCAGCGGAATTGCCAATTTTCTGACGTCCCACTTAGGGTTCAGGTCAGTCATGGTGGTGGCGGATGAGGAGAGTTGTTATCGGCTTATTCGCGACAATGGTCCCCCGGACTTACTGATCATTGACTTCTGGCTCTCATCTTCTACCGCGCTGAAATTACTCAAAGAAATTAAGAACAGTTTTCCAAAAATGCGTTTGCTGGTGGTAAGCGGCGACGAAAATAATGATATCTGGATAAAGGTACAAAATGCCGGTGGTCATGGTTTTGTACTGAAAAACGAGACGCCGGAATTATTTGGTGAAGCAGTTCAAGCGCTTATGAATAACCAAACATGGTTTCCGGAGACTCATGCTGATTTGAATGTAAAAAATAGCGCAATATTGCAAAAATTTAACTTAACGCCGCGTCAGGGAGAGGTTTTACAGATGATGATGCGTGGATTACCAAATAAAAGAATCGCTTCACAACTCTCCATATCAGAACCCACGGTTAAAGAGCACATCAGCAATATTTTAAAAAAACTGGGTGTTAATACCCGAGTGGAAGTCATTACACTCCTTCACGGCCAGCGGGAAGAGACATCATGAAATGGATAGCCGATGTGGATAATAGTGCCATTTCCTCGCGAGCCCAGATTCGACTGCTCAATAATACCTTTATTCGCTTAGTGTTCAGCTTTACCGCAGTGCCTTTTGTCGGTATTCCATTTGCAATCTGGATTTATTGGCTGGGGGAGAACACCGGGCCAACCCTTGTCTGGATCGTTATTTACCTGCTTTGCGCAGGGTTAATCAGAATATGGCACCGACGCTATCAGCGAGACGTTAAAGAGAATAATGAAGAGGAGGTCCTGCGCCGCTGGCTGCCGAATCTTAATAAAGTCGCCCTGGCCCACGGGATGGGTATTTCATCGCTTTATCTGATTACCCCACAGAGCCAAAATTTTGATTTTTTCCTGCTGCTGAATATCAGTATCGCCGCCATTGTCGCCGCCAACGCGACACATTTAACGCCGGTCATCAGTACCTTTAAACGGTTTTTTTTCTCTTCCTGGGGATTCTTAAATCTCGGCATCATCTGGCGTATGGACGATGTGATGTTGATCGTGCTGATGCTGAACTTACTATACGGTTTTGCGATCTATCGTCACGCGTTAACCTCACACGCTTTTTTCATTCAGCAGGCCAGGCTTGAAGAAGAGAGTGTGCGTTTGGCAGAACAATTTCGCCAGGCGAAAGAGGAAGCTGAGCAGGCGCTGAGGGATAAAAATCAATTTCTGACCACCGCCAGCCACGATCTGCGCCAGCCCGTACACGCCATGGGGTTTCTTATTGAGGCGATTATCCATAAAAACAACAATGACGCGCTGATGCCGCAATTGCTGGATTTGCAACAAAGCGTCCGCTCCGTCCAGTTGATGTTCAATTCGCTGCTTGATCTGAGCAAGATCGAATCGGGCAATATGATGACCGCCACCACCCATGTGGATATCGGTGCGCTGCTGGATTCAGTCATCACGCTGTTTCGCGAGGAGGCGAAAAGCCGGGGACTGAAGCTCCGTACATGGCGGCCCGGGCGGCGCATCCACGTGATGGGCGACCCCTTGCTGGTGCGCCAGTCGCTGATCAATCTGATCCAGAATGCCCTGCGCTACACGCCACACGGGGGTGTGCTGGTGGCCATTCGCCCGCGCGGCGAAGAGTGCCTCTTTGAGGTGTGGGACACCGGGGTGGGCATCGCCGATGACGAAAAAAACAAAATCTTCTCCCCTTATTATCGCCCCGAACTGGCGTGGAAAATAGACAGTGCCGGGCACGGCCTCGGGCTTGCGGTGGTGGCGCGCTGTGCGAAGCTGATGAATGTAACCTACGGCATGTATTCTGTTGAGGACAAAGGTTCCCGCTTCTGGATGCGCTTTAAACAGCACACTGGAGACACGAAAACGAGTGATTCCGCGCCAGCCGGCGACGCCGTCGCGCCGATCAGTCGCCGCGCATCGCTAAGGGGAAGCTGCCTCGTGGTTGATGACGACCCGCTGGTCACCTCTGCATGGGAAAGTCTGATGAGCAGTTGGGGGATCGTCGTACGCTGTGCGGCTTCTGCTGAAGAGGCTTTTGCCATTGTCGATGGGGGATTTACCCCAGGCGTCGTGCTGTGCGATCAGCGATTGCGCTCGGGCGAAAGCGGTTTTGAGATCCTCAAGGCGCTGCTTGAACGCCTGCCAAAGGTCAGCGGAGCGATGGTCAGCGGAGAGTTTAACTCTCCGGTACTTCGCGACGCGGAAGAAGAGGGGTATCTGGTGCTGCGCAAACCACTGGAGCCTGCAACGCTGCATGCCCTGTTAACGCAGTGGTCGACCAGCCAGTAGCGGCAAAATGGGGGGAACTCTCCTGCGCCTATAAATAATGCGTTCTGGCGATAAAAACGCCTGCGGCGATAAGTGCCAGGACAACCGCAAGGAGCTTCATTTTACGGCTTTTCTCGAAAATGACGCTGATAAACTGAATAACGATGATGCCGATAAAGATGAGCAGTGATGTCAGGTCACTGTTACTGGTGTCAGCGGTGACCGAACCCGCAGGCACTGAGGCATCCATTTCACTCATCCATGAATATTTATCGACGGAGACCAGGCATAAGAGGATAAGGCCCAGGCAATACATCAACAGTAACGCAATCCTTAAAATGTTATTCATGTTATCCCCAAATGAGTCTGCTGAATCGCTGCCAGTGATTGACAATAAAGTCACCATACGAGGTATTTCTCTTAATTTCTTCCAGTGTCGGGATAAGCCCCCTGTTGTAACGGGCGCCGATAATCCTGACATCTTCCATGCTTAAAGCCGAGGGCAGTTTGTCATAATCAGCCAGTTGTCTCAGATGCTGAGCAACCAGGTTGATGTTATAGACATCTTTTTCCAGGCAATTCGCCAGCGTTCGCAACTGGTTCATATCCATCTTTGACACATCCAGGCCCAGCGTCCTGGCCGCCGTGCGTAACTGCATGCTGACAAAACCAAAAGAGGTCTTTTCCGGCGGGTTAGTGATAGTCAAATGGCGATCGACAAAAGCAGGGCCGCTCCAGTCAAATGCCCTGACTTCAAACGCGACCCTGTCGATGAAATTCGGATCGCCACCCACTTCGATCCAGCATACCCCGGCCAAAAGTTCTACCGGCAAACTGTAACGTTCGGCCGCGGTTCTGATGGCGTTTTTATTATGAATAACCCAGGCATCTTTAAATTTCTGAATATAACCGATACCCCCGCCAAACTTATCAGAAACAACTTTCCAGATGAATACATCTATCAAGCCCCAGGACGGGGACGATTCCATCGGTTTACAGACTGAAAAATCGTTATCGCTCATAAAAATTCCAGCTCAGAAATTTAAAGAATAACGTGACGGGATCTCATCATACTGAGAGGGGATATCCGTCGGAACAGCAGAAAATTCTGATACTGTAATTTCTCTTGCGCGTTATCTGACAGGGAATGGCTTTCTCTACCGGCAGAAGGCACCAGCTATAACGATGGGGGACATTTGTGGTCGCCAGGGGGATGTTATCACCGGGAACCTGATGCACGGGTTCCCGGTGCGTTACGGAGGGATTAACGGCCCGTATTAAAGAAGGCCACGGTCTGTGTCAGTCGTCGGGTCTGCGCTTCCAGGGCGCTGGCGGCGGCGACCGCATGCTGTACTAACTGAGCGTTCTGATGTGTCACTGAGTCGATTTGTACCATCGATTCATTCACCTGGCTTATTCCGATACTCTGCTCATCCGTCGCAACCGAAATTTGTGACATGATGTCTGAAACGCGCTGCACGGCTTCAATCATCTCGTCGATGTGGCTTCCGGCGATTTTGATCTGCGAAGAACCGCTGTTGACTCGCGCGACCGACTCTTCTACCAGGACTTTTATCTCCTGTGCAGCCTGAGAGCTGCGCAATGACAGATTTCGGACTTCGCTGGCCACCACGGCAAATCCTTTCCCTTGCTCACCGGCGCGTGCAGCCTCGACGGCTGCGTTCAGAGCGAGAATGTTGGTCTGAAAGGCGATGCTATTTACCACTTCAATAATATTGGCGATTTTTCCGGCGCTTTCAGAAATGTCACCCATGGTGCCGTTCACATTCTGCATCACCATACCGCTGCGCGAAGCGATATCCACCGCACCGCGCGCCAGTTCGCGCGCCTGCCCGGCATTTTCTGCGTTTTGTTTTACGGCGGCGGTAATCTCTTCCATGCTGGAAGACGTTTTTTCCAGCGAGACTGCCTGCTGCTCGGAATGTTCAGCAATCTCCTGATTGCCGGCGACGATATCATGCGTGCTGGTGTTAATAACCTCCGCTACTCCACGGATTTCGGCGATCACTGAGGTTAACTGTTCGCGCATCACGCCCATTTCATGTACCAGACTTTCATTATCACCGGCTTTTTTACTCACCGTCTGCGACAGATCCCCTGAGGCGATGCGGGAAACCACTTCTGCGGCATAACGCGGTTCACCGCCGAGTGTTTTCAACGTGCTGCGATTGATGAAATAGACAAGAATCGAAAGCAGGATGCTGATAGCAACGAACTCAATAATGCTCTGGTAAAGCGAGCTCAAAAAAGCTTGCTGAATATCATCGACATACAATCCGGTCGTGATTATCCAGCCCCACGGTGTCCACGGAATGCTGTAGGCGACTTTAGGTTGCGGCTCTGTTTCGCCAGGTCGCGGGAAAATATACTTTGTGAAACCCGCATGGTCGTCTTTGGTGACAGCGACCATATCCCGAAAAATATACACCCCATTCGCATCGGAAATATCCGGTCCTTTGCCAATGAGCGCAGCGTTTATCGGGTGCATGATGACCTGGGCCTGGTTATTAAGAACGGTAAAATAACCGGTTTCCCCATAACGCAAATCTTTAATGGTCTGAAGAGCGCGTTGTTGTGCCTCCTCTTGTGTAATCAATCCCTTGTCGGCGAGCGCGGCCTGCGTTTTAACAACATTGAGGGCCAGCTGCGATACATGCATTAACTCTCGTTCTCGCAGTGTTAGCTGGTTTTCTTTAATTTTGACTGAGCCGAAAAATAACGTTCCGGCGAGACTTAACAGCGCGACGATGAGTGGAATCCACAGTTTTTGGGCAAAGGATAATTTCATAGCATGCTAACCTGTTGTTGTTTTATATGGCTGGTTTAGCGTCGGCAACCCTGGTGTATCAAACCGCGCTATATCTTTTATCGGAAATTAAAAAAAAGAAATTAATCGATAAAAACGATATATATATTTCATATGTTCTTTTTTTGTTATAAAGAAATTAAGTAATTGGAAAGTAAAGAGTTGTTTTTAGCGTTTACGTTGAGGGCTTTAATGCTATAAGCATAAATATGAGCGCGATCACAATAATATTTTCAGTACGACTAAAGTTGCGAAATAAAAAGCGAAATGGAGGAGGTCTGGTGGGGGAGATAGTGCGGTAAGAAAAACCCTGAATGAAACCATTCAGGGTTTTCACAACACCATTAACGCCGAAGACGATTAACGGTTTTCTTCAATGTAACGCGCCAAATCCGCAGGGGTTTTCAGCACGGTGGCGACTTCGGTCGGCGGGATCATGCAGCCGTAAACGTCCTGCACTTCCAGCACCAGATCGACCGCCAGAATTGAATCGAGAATGTCTGATTCAATCAGTTCATCGTGAAAGCCCACTTTGCGGGATAACACTTTTTCAAACAGGGCGAGAATTTCTTGTTCCATAATAATTTCCTGGCTAATTAATTCGTGCGGGCATGGGTGTCCAGCAATTTACGATCGATTTTGCCGTTCGGATTAAGCGGCAATGCATCTTTAATAATAATTTGTGACGGCACCATGTAATGGGGAATTACTTTCGACAAGGAAGTTTTGATCACTTCCGGTGCCAGATCCGTCACGCAGAACGCTGCAATACGCAGCACGCTTCCGCATGATTTCATCAGCGGCAGCACAACCGCTTCACTGATGCCGGACATCGCCAGCAGGCGGTTTTCAATCTCGTTGATTTCAATACGGTAACCATTCAGTTTGATCTGGCTATCGTTGCGGCCCTGACAATAAATAAGACCGTCTTCGTAGCCCAGATCGCCGGTTCTGTAACCGCGATATTCTTCACCTTCGCGTCGCAGCAGTTTTGCCGCGTTTTCCTGCGGCAGGCCGAGATAGCCGCGCATCACGTTTTTCCCCCAGATAATCAGCTCGCCATCGGCGGTAATTTCCATGCGGGTTTCCGGCATCATCACGCCAACGGGCAGCAGCGGGTTGTCGTTATTGAGAATGTCATCGGTAATTTCGACCACCGTAGTGGCGATAGTCGCTTCAGTCGGGCCATAGGAATTAAGAATTTTGGCCTGCGGGAAACGGCGGCGTAACTGTTTTACCAGCGCTTTATTTAATACTTCACCGATGAAGATAAAGACATTCAGTTCAGGCAGATACTCGCTATTAAACTGCGGCGACAGCAGGCGCTGATAGGCGAAAGAGGGGGTAGAAACCCAGACGGAAACCTCGTTCGCTTTCAGGCGATCCAGCCAGTTTTCCGCCGCGATATCTTCTTTCGCGTTCAGCACAATGTGACCGCCTGTAGCCAGATTTGCCAGCAGAGGGATCAGCGAGAGATCGAAGCTGAACACGGCGTGGTTCATCAGCACCGGTTTTTCCGGCAAGGAAAAGTCCTGACTTACCCACTTCATGAAATGCCATACGCTTTCCCGTCCGATCTGCACCCCTTTCGGTTTTCCGGTGCTGCCGGACGTGAACATGATGTAAGCGAGGTCCTGCTCGGCAAGTACCTGGCCCGTCACACCGGTCGCGATGAATTGTTTCGCGGCCACATCATAATAGAAGGGGGCATTGGCGAGCTGGCAAATCTCTTTGAGACGCTCCTGCGGATAGATGCAGTCCACCGGAATGTACGGAATGTTATGCAACAGGCAGCTATACAGCGCGACGGCAAATTCTGCCTGTTGGTGTCCGTAGAGCACCACCGGCGTACCGGCAGGCTGGTTGCATTGTTGATAACGTTGCGCCCAGTCAGTGACCGCGACGGACAGCTGTTGCCAGGTAATGGCTTCATCGCTACCGCTGATCGCCAGTTGCTGAGGGGACGCGGGATCGCGTAATGCCGCACGCAAGAAGTCTTGCAGTTCCAGAAGCTCGGAGTCATTTTTCATAAGGGTGACATTCCACTAAAGATGTAAAGGGAGGCCGCGGCGCTTCCCAGCGTCAAGATTCGTCCCATAAACACAGAAACCGGATGTTGAAGCCCGTTGCTCAAAGCCGGATGGCGTTTGGCAAACCATTGCAGCATGTTGTGAACAACGGAAATGGCGCCAAACAGCGCGCCGCTAATGACATAATGTCGTTCGAGTCCATTCCATGCCCCCATACAAAACAGGGTGCAGAAGATGCCAATATTTTGCGCCAGCGTTTTGTTCTGACGGAAAAAATTGTGCTTCATCAAATTCATATAAATCGGCATAAAAACCACATCCCTCAGCCATTCAGAGAGGCTGATATGGAAACGGCGCCAGAAGTCCTGCGGGGTTTTCGCCAGAATCGGCATATTAAAGTTTGCCGGAATGTTCAGGCCAAATAAGCGGCCAGCCCCGATAGCCATGTTGCTGTAGCCAGCAAAATCAAAGTAGAGGTAGGCGCTATAGGCAATCGACATCACTACGCCTACTTTCAACGTAAACGCCTCATGGCTCCACGGTTGAACGACCAGGGTATCGACCAACATAGCGAATAAAAATTTCTGGATGATCCCGGTAATAATTTGCTCTAAGGCCCCTAAAAACTGCTCACGCGTCAGCGTGAAGACCGGCTTATTGATATCCGTCATCCAGGTACGCCAGCGGTACATCGGGCCAGCCAGGATAATAAACGGCATAAACAGGTAGCAGAAATAGTGCAGGAAATTCTGGCCATCTTTCTTACTGCGATAAAGCAGCACATCGATGGCGCGGAAGGTCATAAAAGAGAGCCCGATCATACCCCAGTGGTTGTTCAGGTGTAATTTCACCAGAAACAGCGGCAGCAACGTTAATGTGACCGCCTGCCAGGTTTTTAACCAACCTTTCTCTTTTAATGTGACAAGAATATAAAAACTGAAAAATACTGCCGCCGGGACAATATAGTCGCCTTCGAAGATATAGCCCCAGCCTAATGCCGCCAGCACGGAAAAAGCGGATATATAGGTCAGTCGGTGATGCAATACGCGATTAACCAGCGCAAACACCAGCGCTGATGAGAACAAATAGAAGAAAAACATGCCTGAGCTGTACATTATTCGTCCTCAGAACTTTTGATATTCAAAATGCAATTGCAAACTCATGCTGTCATCCACGGAGGTCCACGCGACAATCGTTATCGCCAGCAGGAGATAAAGGACAAACAGGCGAATGGCGGTTTTCATCATTTAAAGTTCTCCGCGATAAAGCGAACCATAGGTACCCATGCAATTTCTGATGGGTGCAGACGATCCCAGTTCCAGCCGTTTTGATACGGCATCGCATACATATCTAAATAAGGCACCTGGTTTTCGGTCAGGATCGCCTGAATTTGCTTGTCAACCGGCTGAAAGGTATTGGTATTCGTTAGCGCCCACGGGTTAATCGGGTCAACAATCGCAATCACCTGGACATGACGCTCTTTCAAAAGCTTGATGGTCGCGCGGAAAACGTCGATTTGATTCGGTACAACAGGTGTGTCATCCCACTGCTCGGGGGTATCCCCGGCCTCATAGACCGTCTTATCCATCCACATTGTGGCTGCACTTTGTTTGCGCGCTTTGTTCAGCTCGCGGGCATTAGCCAGCTCTTGATCCCAGTCGGGCATCGTTATGCTGGCAGGCTGTGCGGGCCAGGGTTGTGCGGCAGGCTGTGGCTCAATATTGAGCAGGTCCAGCCAGTCGTTTTTTATCATTGTGCAGAAGTTGGCAAACTGATAGCTCACCTCTTCCCAGATCAGGTCAGGATGCCAGCCATAAATGGCCATTTCGCCAAAACTCAAATGGCTGATATCGTCCGCTTCAATATGCTTTAAGTAATTGACCAGCAAAGGACGAGCCTGCTTATCTTTCATTAATGGATCGAAAATTGAAGCCGGGAAATTATCCGCAAAGATTGCTGGCGGAAGCCCGTTTGAATAAAAGCTATCCGGGGCAAGGAGCAACACCACTTTACTGTTTGCGTTAAGGCTGTCTTTAAAACGGGAGAACAGTAAAAATTGTGTGACGTCGTCGACATAACTATCGCCATATGCCACTAAAGGTCTGTGCAATTGCTTATTGAAGTAATTATAGGCAGCGTAATGTTCATTTTCGGAAGTAGAAACTTCTGACGCTCCGATAAAGAAAATCGCATTCCCTTGTAATGCATGGGAAATGGTGGCTATTTTTTCTGCTTGCTCTTTTGGTGTGCCTTCCATCGATTTAATCATCGGCTGGAATTTAAGCGGCGGATCAAAGCTCGTCACCACCGGGTGAACGCTCAGGACCAGGATGGCGAGGAGAGCCATCAGGATATGTAGGCAGAGAGTATTTTTGATTTTCATTATCATTATAAAAAAGTAAGACTACATGACATTAACTTGTTTAAAATTTGTTGATTCTTAGCGTTACAACAAATAGACAACAATTGACACAATGGGTATTTGGACTTTATTCCAATCTATCATCTTTGACATTCTATACCAGGTGCATCTGAAAAGATGAGCATTGCTGTGTAACGGTATGTACAGCGTTAGCGTGTTAATAATAAGCGCGGCATTGATGAAGAAAGAGGGTTGCTGGCACTGACTTCTCCAGGCTTACTGCGAGTGGTAATCAACCACGATAAAGGGCCGGCAAACTGAACCGGCCCGTCTGTGATGCGGTTTTAAATGATGCGACAAACCACCCTGTCCGCGCCGGGAGAAGAGCGGACAGGGTGGCGCGGCAGGGGCTCACGAGTACAGGACGGCGATCCAGATAAAAACGTGGCCTTTATGAGCCGCAGGACGACCCGAGCGCATCCAGTGTGCGGTCAGCAACCCGCCGATAGCAGACGTGACAGAGAAGACCCTGTGCCATCCGATACACCAGAACGATAAAACATCAACAACACAAAAGCAGAGGTATTACTCGCTTCTCATTAGAGCAATCCATTCGCTTTTAAGTATTCCCACCAGGGGAACCCAACGACAATATGAGTAATAAACGTGAATAGCGCGACAATCGTACCGGTTAGCCACCAGGATTTTATATCGTTATAGCCGGCGGCAAAAATAATGGGGCCTGCCGCGCCGCCATAATGGGTAATACAGCCACCGTATGAGTTAGAAAATAAAATGGCTAATGAAAGGATTATCGGATCGGCGCCCGTAACCAGACCTAGTGTTGCAAATACAGGAACCATGGCAGCAACATAAGCCCCGCCAGAGGCAAATAAATAACGAATTACAATACTGAGGAACACAATAAAAATAATAACGTTGCTTCCGAAATGCATATGCGAAATATTTTCAGAGAGGAACTTCGCCAGCCAGCTAAAAAAGCCAGCTTTGCTAAGCACGCCACTCAACCCGATTATTCCACCATACCAGATGAGCGTATTCCATCCTCCCTTACTTTTTAACACATCGTCCCAACAAATCACATTAAACAGCAGTGCTGATGCCATGGCAATGATAGCCACAGAGCATTCATTGAGTCCCAGTTGCCGTGAGAAAATCCATCCCAGCAGAGCCAGGATGAATATGGCTATCAGCCCTTTTTCACGACGATTCATAGCGCCTATTTCGTTTAAACCTTTTAACGCAATCTCTTTATTATTGATTTTCTTTAACTCTGGCTTCGTTACTTTGTACGTTATATAAGGAATGACCGAAAGCATGATTAAGCCAAGCGGCGCGCCGGCAAGTGCCCATCCTGTCCAGCTGATATGGATATGGAAGACATCTGAAATTAACTGTAGTGCCAGCGCATTACCGGTAAATGCCGTTAAAAACATATAGCTGGTGGTTTTTGTAACCATATAGATATTCACCATGAGATAGCGACCTGCTTTGCAGGGGCTTTCTTTTGGTGTTGAATTTAACGCCAGGGCAATGCTGTTGATAATCGGAAAGACGATACCGCCGCCGCGCGCTGTGTTAGAGGGAGTGGCAGGGGAAAGGATCAAATCCAGCAATACGGTGACATAACCCAGCCCAAGCGTGGTACCGCCAAACTGATAGATAAACCAGTACGCCAGGCGCTTCCCTAACCCCGTTGATACAAAAGCGGCACTGAGTGTGAATGCACTGAATACCAGCCAGGTTGTCCCGGAAGAATAACCATTTAAAACGTCGAGTGGCTTAATTGTTGAACCGCTAAAGTGAGTGATGGCAATACAAGAAGCGGCAAGTGCTGCGATGATAATAACAGGCTCAGGGTAAGGTTTACTCACCAGGCCGATGATAGCCGCAAGATAAATACTGGCCAGTATCCAGGCCTCTTTGTAAAGACCATCAGGAGGCGGTGTCATTAATGAAAGGCATATAATTAAAATCAGGAATACTATTTTTGATAACCTTGTGTTCATTTTAATTAATCCGTGTTCCATTCCTTTGATAATATCAGAGGCCTCATTTGGAAATGAGACCTCTGCCGATTCAAAAAAATAAACAGTTAATTAGAGGTGAGAGACATACCCAGGGATATAATCAGGCATGTTGTTGCGACGATTAAATCGTTATAACGTCAATTCGATGCTTTTCCGGTAACTGATACTCACTCAGCGCATCGAAATTTAAGTAACGATACGTCTCTTCACGTGCGGCATTGATTTTGTCCATATGCCAGTGGTATTGCTCAACCGTCGGCATTTTCCCCAGCATGGCCGCAATCGCACTGAGTTCAGCCGACGCCAGGAAGACGTTTGCATCGGTACCAAGACGGTGCGGGAAATTGCGGGTTGACGTTGAGACAACGCTGCTGCCTTCTTTGACCCGGGCCTGGTTACCCATACAAAGTGAGCAGCCAGCCGGTTCAATCCGTGCGCCGGATCGGATGAATTTATTAAAATAGCCCTCGTTTGAGAGCTGTTGGGCATCCATTTTGGTGGGTGGCGCAATCCACAGGCGGGCAGGGATCTCTTTTGCCTCCGCCAGCAATTTTCCGGCGGCCCGGAAGTGACCAATGTTTGTCATGCAGGAACCAATGAACACTTCTTGTACCGGCGTCCGCGCGACTTCGGACAGTAAACGGGCGTCGTCCGGGTCATTGGGCGCGCAAACAATCGGCTCGGTAATTTCAGCCAGATCGATGTCAATAATGGCGGCGTACTCGGCATTTTCATCAGCGCTGAGTAATGATGGATTCGCCAGCCATGCTTCGATCTCTGCAATGCGTTTTTCAAGGGTTGGTGCGTGCTGATAGCCCTGGCTAATCATCCAGCGTAGCAATGTGGCATTGGAACGCAGATATTCGGCAACGTTCTCTTCTTCGAGTCGCAGGACACAGGCCGCCGCTGAGCGCTCTGCGGACGCATCCGCCAGTTCAAAGGCCTGCTCAGCCTTCAACATCTGTAAACCTTCGATTTCCAGAATGCGACCAGAAAAAATATTGCGTTTGTTTTTCTTCTCGGTGGTCAGTAACCCTTGTTTAATGGCGTAGTACGGGATCGCGTGCACCAAATCGCGAAGAGTGATGCCTTTTTGCATTTCACCCTTAAAGCGGACCAGCACAGATTCTGGCATATCAAGCGGCATGATCCCCGTTGCGGCGGCAAACGCAACCAGCCCGGAGCCGCCCGGAAATGAGATCCCTAAGGGAAAGCGCGTATGTGAATCCGCACCGGTACCCACCGTGTCAGGAACCAGCATGCGGTTAAGCCATGAGTGGATAATTCCGTCGCCGGGTTTCAGCGCCACGCCTTTTCTGCTGGTGATGAACTGAGGCAGCGTTTCATGCAAATTCACGTCGACAGGTTTTGGATAGGCTGACGTGTGGCAAAACGACTGCATGACCAGGTCGGCAGAAAACCCTAAGCATGCAAGGTCCGTCAGTTCATCGCGTGTCATCCCGCCGGTTGTATCCTGCGACCCGACGGTGGTGATTTTAGGTTCACAATATTGCCCAGGACGAATACCTTCAACGCCGCATGCCCTGCCCACCATCTTTTGCGCCAGCGTAAACCCGGCAGAAGATGGCGCAGGCGCTTTAGCTTTCCTGAAAATGGACGTTGCCGGCAGGCCTAAAGACGCCCGGGCTCTTGCCGTTAAACTGCGGCCAATGATCAATGGAATGCGCCCCCCCGCCTGGACTTCATCGAGCAAGACTTCTGTTTTCAGGCGGAATGAGGTAATAAGCGTCTGATCGTGATGGTTGCGAATTTCTCCCTTGTACGGATAAAGATCAATCAGCATCCCGGTGGACAAACCGGAGACATCCACTTCAACAGGTAATGCGCCGGAGTCCTCCAGCGTATTGAAAAAGATAGGCGCAATTTTTCCACCCAAGACAACGCCCCCACTGCGTTTATTGGGTACGAAGGGAATATCCTTTCCGATATGCCAGAGGATGGAGTTTGTCGCAGATTTTCGGGAAGAGCCGGTACCCACCACATCGCCGACGTAAGCAAGCGGATACTGCCGGGCTTTTAATTCTTGTATCCGGGAGAGCGGACCGTATTGCCCGGGTTGGTCAGGGTTCACGCCTTCTCTCGGAGAACTCAACATCGAGAGCGCATGCAGGGGAATATCCGGGCGCGACCACGCCTCAGGGGCCGGTGAAAGGTCATCAGTGTTGGTCTCACCGGGTACTTTGAAAACCGTCAACGTCATTTTTTCATCAAGCGTAGCGCGTTCGGTAAACCACTCGGCATTCGCCCATGACGCAATAACCGCTTTTGCATGCACATTCCCGTTACGGGCTTTTTGCTCGATATCGTTAAACTTTTCAAAGATAAGAATAGTATGACTCAGTTGATTAGCCGCTAACTGAGCCAGTTCAGTATCTTCCAATGAATCAATGAGAGGCTGAATATTATAGCCACCCTGCATGGTACCCAGAGTGGTGATAGCGTCCTCTGGCGTAATGCCGAATTCACTTGTTTTTGTTTTGATAATTCGGTCAAGGAATTCTGCTTTCACTTTCGCCGCAGCATCAACGCCGGGAGAAACCTGGTTAATTAACAGATTGATTAAAACTTCGCGCTCCTCGCACTGTTTATTTTCGAGGAGGGTAATTAATTCGCTGACCTGTTGAGCGGTTAATGGTTTTGCCGGGATTCCATTTTTTGCGCGCTCAGCGACATGCTTCTTATATTCTTCAAACATAAAATATCCTGACCTTATGATAGGAAATTAAAAATGTGCTATGGTGTTTTTTACATCAAATAATCATGTTGCTATTTTTAATAGCCTTTCTTCAAATTCAGCTATTCTCTCAAGGCCATAATTCCATTCACCAAACCCTGATTCCGAATTAATATGACCAGCATCACCCATGTCGATAAGCTCACATCCCCAGCAGTCAGACCAGAATACCGCACGGTTGAATGACATCAGCGGGTCATTACGACTGGCAAAGACGATGCCCGGGACGTTCAGTTTTGACGCGGTGACGATTTCTTCAAGTTCAAAACAGGAAGGTTCAGCCGGTGCGACCATAACAATTCCGACAATATTTGAAGCCTGGCGTTGAACCTGATACCAGGACGCAAGGGCACCAAAGCTATGACCAATTAAAATAACGGGTAACGTGCAAGTGGTTAATTCCCTGCGGATAGCGGCGCACCAGTTTTCAATATCCGGCTGGATCCAGTTTCGTTGGCTTATTCTTTTCCAGTGAGGCAAATGGCGTGCCCAGCAGGTTTGCCAGTGGTACTCGTCACTATCCCTCAATCCCGGAACCAGAATCGTGGTGAAAGAATTATCCAGTGCTAACAGGCGCGATATTGTCATGGTAAATTCCATCTATCTTTCGTTTTCCGCCCTCAGGCTGGAAAACGGGAAAGAAGCCAGGTTACGGCCAGAAGATCCGCGCTTCCTCCCGGGCTTAAATTACGGGCGATAAACGCATTGTCCATATTAAAAAGAGCCTGCCTGAATCTGTTGCCGGTAAGATTTTTAATACCCATGAGTCTGGACGCATATCGTCTGGCATAGCGCAACCCCGTGAGGCCGCCTCGCGAGAGGATATTGGTGTCAGGATTATGCGCAATGAATGAAAGCAAAACCCGCAGTAACGCCTCTTCTGGCGAATAACCCGACGCTATGGCTTTTTCCCATACGGGTAATCCGTAGCGTCTTACCGTCATAAATCCGCTTTCAGCTTCACCACGGGCCCCCGTGAAGCCATGATCCCGAAACAATTGCTCACCTTTGGTCTTCGCATCGCCATGTTGTTTCAACTCACGGCTCACCATACCGGCGCAGATGGCACTGATTTCAAGGCAGAGCGCGCTGCGGTTGAGCTCCTCCCCCTTGCCTTGCAGACGCCCGGCGGCAGAACAAAGCAGGCCAAGCGAAAATATTCCCCCCTTGTGGGTGTTGATCCCCCCCGTCGCGCGGAACATCGCCTGCTCGCACGCAAGACCGATAGGGCGGATAGCCCGCAGTGTCTGTTCGGGCTCTTGCCTGGCTGTCTGCATCCCTTTGGAGACAAACAACGCAAACCACGGGGCAATAGCCGCAATACTGGACATAAAAAGCTTCATATTCATGTCCGTATGCGAGCCATTATTGTGACGGTCTACCAGCCCCGGTTTGGGGGTCAAAATCACTTCGCGGTACATCGCTTCCGCGGCAAGCTCAGCAACATTGAGCCCCTCAACCCACGGTTCATTCCTGATGGCAGAAATAGTCATTAATCCTCGCCTCCATGACAGTTTGCAGCGAAAGAAGCGAATGGCGCCGCATACGTGAACAGACATGTGCGGGTTCATCACAGATGAAGCAACGTCTTTTATTTTCACCGACGGCGTTGCGGCTCAATAAACCGCTATCCGGGCAAAACACATCGATATCCCACAACCGGCCCAGAGGATGATGCTCCTCAAGGAGAACGGTGGCCTTTTTGACCAGCAACGCGGGCGCGTTTACGGACCAGAATGACTCTGGTCCGGTGACAAGCTGGCGAGCATCGTGCCGGATGATTTCCCAGCCATTAGCGAGAATGAGCCCGGAGAGGGCCTCATTCGCGACCCCCATTACGGCCCTGGAAACAGGCGTGTCTTTTACGTCGCCGGGCCAGACCAGGGTCGTTGAGATGAGCGTCTGCCCCCAGCACGTTAACCAATGCTGTTGTTGCGCTGCACGGGTTTCTCTGGACGCTAATAGTTGCGCTAATGAAACGGGTGAGCACGATGCGTCTGCCATCGCGTTCATTACTCTTTTACCTGCCGGACGACATCAATGACGCTTCCATCGCGGTAACGAACAATGCCCACGATTTTGGCGGTAAATTCGATGGCTTTTGGATGGCCGCAGATTTCCAGCGCTCGCTGATGTAAATCCTCAATACTCACTACCGGTAACCCGGCAGCCACTAACCGCTGATGAATTTCAGGGCGTGAAGGATTTACGGCAATACCGTGATCGGTAACCAGAACATCAATACTTTCACCCGGCGTCACGCAGGTTGTTACTTGCTTCACCACCGTTGGAATTCGGCTACGGATAAGCGGTGCCACCACCACCGTCAGGTTTGCAGCCGCCGCAACATCACAGTGACCGCCGGAAGCGCCGCGCATCACGCCATCTGAGCCTGTCAGCACGTTAACGTTGAAAGCGGTATCGATTTCAAGGGCGCTTAAAATAACAATATCGACCTGGTCACAGCATGCCGCTTTGGATGACGGATTCGCGTAGACGTTCGTTGAGATTTCAACATGATCGGGGTTTCTGGCCAGAGAGGCCGCGGCAGCGCCGTCAAAACTCTGGGTATCGAGCAGTTTGGCGATCAACCCTTTTTCATGAAGATCCACAATACTGCCGGTGATGCCGCCTAAGGCAAAACTCGCCGTAATGTTTTTCTTTTTCATGCGCGATTCTAAAAAGCGCGTACAGGCCGTTGATGCAGCGCCAGAACCGGTCTGAATGGAAAAACCCTGTTCGAAGTAACCAGAGTGCTCGACCACATCCGCAGCGGAGCGGGCGATCATCAACTCACGAGGGTTGCTGGTTACGCGGGCTGCGCCGACGCTGATTTTTGCCGGGTCGCCAACGCTGTCAATTTTTACGATGTAATCGACCTGGTCCTGAACAATGCTTGCGGGCATATAAGGGAAGGGCTCGATAGATTCAGTCAGCAGTACCACGCGTTTAGCGTACTGCGCGTCCACCATCGCATATCCGAGCGAGCCACAGAGTGATTTACCGCCGCTACCACTTGCATTGCCATATTCATCGGCACATGAGACGGCCAGGAAGGCGACATCAATATTAATTTCACCTTTCTGGATAAGATTAACGCGACCGCCGTGTGAATGAATTTCTACTGGTTGCGCCATCAGACCATGCGAAATTGCATCGGCTAATTCCCCGCGCATGCCGGAGGTATAAATCTTCGTAATGACACCGTTACGGATATGCTGAATTAAGGGGGCGTTGCAGGTCATTAATGAACTGGACGCCAGGGTGATATTTTTCAGTCCCAATGACGCGAGTTTATCGACGACAAGATTGATAACTTTATCGCCTTCACGAAAGGCATGATGAAATGAAATCGTCATCCCATCACGTAATTCGCAGCGGTCGACAATCTCATCCAGACTGTCGCAAAGTTTACGCTGGTGCTTTTGTCTGACATCTGCCAGGTAGGGGGTTGTTGCATTGGCATGGGTAAACGCTACATATTCTTTTGCCTGCCCGACCTGTTCTTGTAAAGCTTCGATTAATTTGCTCATCTTTATTATCCCGACGGTTAGTGGCGAATGCCTGATGCATTTCTTCTCTCAAGAACGACCCTGGCGTGATTGATGATTGGCGCATCGATCATTTTGCCATTCAGAGAAATGACACCCAGCCCACTGCGTTCACCCTCTTCGGCAGCAGCAATAACGCGTTCTGCATAATCAACCTCTTCCTGGGTTGGCGCATAGGCGTTATGAAGCAATTCAATTTGCCGTGGATTAATCAAAGATTTACCGTTGAAGCCCATGCGACGAATTAAATCCACCTCTTTCAGGAAGCCTTCTTCATCGTTCACATCGCCATAGACAACGTCAAACGCATCAATACCTGCAGCACGCGCCGCATGGAGAACGGCACAACGCGCGTAAAACAGCTCTGTACCGTCTCCGCGTTCTGTTTGCATATCCATCACATAGTCGAATGCGGCTAATGCAATACCCATCAGGCGCTCTGAAGAGCGGGCAATGGCCACAGCATTGATGACGCCAATCGCAGACTCAATCGCTGCCATCACCTGTGTGGAGCCAACCTCACGGCCACAGCTTTCCTCAATACGCACAATTTCACGTTCAAGCTGGTGAATATCTTCTGGCGTATCTGTTTTCGGCAAGCGAATAACATCTACCCCGGCGCGTACCGCCGCCTCAAGGTCTTTTAATCCAAAGGGGGTGTTCAGCGGGTTAATGCGCACCACCGTTTCGATATCTTTATACATAGGGTGCTGGAGGGCATTGAAAACCAATATGCGTGCGCTGTCTTTCTCCCTTAAAGACACGGCGTCTTCAAGGTCAAACATGATCGAATCTGGTTTATAAATAAAAGCGGTCGATAACATAGAAGCGCTTGAGCCCGGTAAGAAAAGCATACTGCGGCGTAATTTTTTCATTGTAATTTCTCCCAGTTAATCTCATCGCTACAGGTTCCTCGCATGATCGCGACTTGCATCCGGGAGCGAATAACACAATCCAGCGCACCTTTATCATCAACGATGATTTGCCCGTGCGTGACATTGAATGCGGCTAACGTTTCTTTGACGACCTGAGTAATTTGCTCGCCAAATTGCTTCATCACTTCACTATTAATAACAATATCCAGCCCGCTATCAGAAGGGCTAACTTTCACCATTAGGTCGCTCGATTCCAGCGTGCCCGCCAGAGCTGCCTGTATAATTTTCATGTCAGAGTCCTACGCTAATACTTATAAGATTCCCTGCCAGATGTTGTTCCGGCAAGTCAGGGTGATTTACTTTCAGCCAGTTGTATAAGTAAGGCATGGTACTGTCGGGCACCATATTTCTTGCAACTGACAGTTTGTTTTTGTTCAAAAGGGCGCGAACAGCTGATGCTGATATTGGATAATTATTCTCATCAGTTTTTCTGTCGATTTCATGCACTTTAATGGCCGGAGAGGGAATAACTAATTCGTCTTCAAGCCAGTGGTGCATCGCCTGGTTATACTGGGCTGTAACTTTACAATATGGCTCAGTACCAACGAAACGATGGGTAATTCCCAGTGAGGGCGCAATATAACGTCGAAATATAATCAAATCGATTGCGGAATAGACATCATTCACCACCTGTTTCTCTTTTAAGAAATAGCTGGGAAAAGTGCCGCGTGAAATAATGTATCTGGAACCCGGATGTACCGTTACATTAGAGAGATGTTTTACCCCGTCACGTACCATTGCAAGGCGATCATGAAAGGAGAACTGAGAGACGTTTTCCTCCACAACGAACACATGCAGCCAGTCACACGCACAGGCGGCCTGCTCGATAAGGAACTGGTGCCCTGACGTGAACGGGTTCGCATTCATGACGATACCGCCAATATTGGCCGCCGGGATGAAAAAATCTGCGCGAAGTTTCTTACAGTAACGGTGGATCCCCACCGGAGTGTTTTCCATTAACGCGGCTTTGCCATCAAGGGTGGCTAAAGGAAAAAAGCCACAGCCCCGGAAAGATTTAACATTATCAGGGCAGGTTAAAAGGAACAGATGATGATCGCCATTTTGGTTTGCCAGGTTTTCCGCTTCACGAATCAACTGTAATCCCAGCGATGTGCCGCGCCATTCAATATGCACGGCAATACATTTTAATGTATTGCCCGCAAGTCCAGCACAGGCAATTAATTCTTTGCCTGAACGTGCAATAACGAATTGCCCGACATCATCATCTATTCCTAATCCATTACTTTGCAGAAAACGGATAATCTCGTCTTTGAGAACACCGTTGCTAGTTTCAACAGTGTCGAATTCTAGCTTTTCTTCGGCATACATCTAAATTTCTCCTGACCTGGTGTTCATCAATACTGAATTATGTCTGTGTTATGACGAGCTAATTAAATAGAAAATGAGTTGGCTGGCGACGTTGACTCGACAATGGTATTGGTCAGTCTGCCTAATTTTTCGATGGCGACTTCGACACAATCACCTTCGTGCATGAACAAAGGAGGATTGCGTTTTTTACCGACACCACCAGGTGAACCTGTAATAATGACATCGCCAGGGCTAAGCATCGTGAATGTGCTGATATAAGAAATGAGATCGGCGACTTTGTGAATCATGCTGGCCGTGGAATCATTTTGCACCAGCATGCCATTCAGCCATGTCTGAATAGATAATGCGTGCGGATCCGGGATTTCATCAACGGTGGTCATGTAGGGACCGAAAGCGCCGGTCTGACGCCAGTTCTTACCCGCAGTAAACCATGCGTGCTGCCAGTCGCGAACCGAACCGTCCATGTAACAGCTATAGCCTGCGACATGGTTTAAAGCATCCTGGCGATGAATGTTCTCGCCCGCTTTTCCGATGATCACGGCCAGTTCGCCTTCGTAATCAAATTCCTCAGTCAGATTCGGTTTGATTACCGGTCGTGCATGACCCGTCTGTGAATCCGGGAAGCGAATAAATAATGTTGGTGCATTGTTGGTTTCGGCGAACTCCTTTCTTTTTTCTGCATAGTTCATTCCCACGCAAAAAATTTTCCCGGGTTCCTCAATAACCGGTAAGAACGTAATATCTTTATCTGTAATGTCCGCCGGGTAATCAACATATTGCTGTGCGACATCGAGAGCATCCCATTGCAGGAGATCTTTCAATGTTGGATATTGCTGACCAATTTTTTGACCAAGATCGATAATGCCTGCTTCGGTATAAATACCGTAACTTTTGCGACCGTGATGAATGTAACTTGCAAGTTTCATAATGACACCTAATTCTGGCTTTTAAACTTTATTTACTCACGCCAGGTAATGGCGTGAGTGGTAGATCGATGGCGGTTATTTTGATGTTTCTGCAGGCACCAGATTTGCTTTCGCGCCTGAGGCAAGATGTGTTGCGACAATCATGCCCAGTACCAGCAACGCAATAATGAATGCGGTCATGCCTGCCCAGCCGGTTGAGTGGAAGACGAAACCGTTCAGGAATCCAATCACTGAGCCGCCCATGTAGTAGAAGAACAAATAGAGGGCGACGGCCTGTCCGCGGGCATGGGTGGCGTTTTTACTTACCCAGCTCAGACCGATGGAATGGCAACCGAAGAAGCATGCGGTGAAGATGACAGCACCCATGATGAAGGTGATGACGTTCGAGGTTAATGTCAGCAACATCCCCAGAGACATGATGGCGAACAACACGCGAAGCACATTCATGCTGCCATATTTAGCGGAGAACCGACCGGCCTGCGGCGCCGTGAAAAAGCTTAATGCAAAGCTAAATGAGAGCAGCCCGGCGTTGGCAGGGGAAATATGGAACGGCTCGCCTTTAAGGAAAAATGCCAGGTAATTGTAGAGCGAGGTGAAGGTACCAAAAATGATAAAGCTAATAACGAATGCCAGTGCGATTTTTTTATTTTGAAAATGCGAAGCTGCACCCTTCACGACACGAAATACATTCAGCGTTTCCGTCGGCTTGAAGTTTTTAGAGGCAGGCAGAATAAAGTAAACCAGTACGGCAACAACAATCAGACTTGCCGCAAAACCATAGAAAATAGTGTTTATAGAGATGTGTTCAATCAACTGACTGGCCACGATACGGCCCGACATTCCGCCCATTGAGTTGCCAAACACAAAATAGCCGGTGACGACGCCTGCAACGACAGGGGCCACTTCTTCGCTAATGTACGCGGTTGCCGCAGCGGCAATACCGCTCAGGGCCAGCCCAATAACGGCACGTAACGCCACCAGCATCGCCCATGACTGGACCAACGGACAAAGAATGGTGAGTAATCCGCCCAGTAATAAGGAGACAATAATCAGGCGCTTACGACCATAATGATCGGAAAGCGTACCCGTGAACAACAAACCAATCGCAAGCAGGGCAGTTTCTGCGGAAAGAATAATACTGACCTGGCTGACGGGAACATCATATTCAACCGCGAGTACAGGTAACAAAGGCTGGATGAAAAATAAAGATGCTAGTTCAGCCAAACCTGACAGTGCTAAAGCAAATATTACACGGATGTATTGACTCGCTGTTACATCGCCGGAACCACCTGAAATATTTTTAACGTTCGTTGTAGCCATAATATCCTCGACATTATCTTTCTGGTACAGAGCTTCTTAGCCATGAGAGACTAAAGGTATTAATCGGTAAAGATTTTAAAAGGCTGGCCGATGTTCAGATAACTTCCGCTAAAGCGACTTGCGGAACATAAACACTGCCCTCAAACAATTTACGTGTTGTTCTGATTACAGCAGCACGGGTGTTTTCTATTTTATTTCCGTCTTTTAATAATGAGACTGTAATTTTACCACTTGGGTGTTCGATATTTACAATATTGGTAAACGTATCTTTCGGTTGATCGCTAATGATTTTCTGGGCAACAGATCCTTCAATGATCGTGGCTGTTGAAATCCCAATAGAGCCGGTAATAGCCAGTGACTTATGGCAGTTATGCGGCATGAAATAGCGAACCTTAATTGTGCCACCCGCCGTGGGTTTGCTGAGAAGCACAGGTTTAGGAATAACTTTGTCGGTCACATCGCCAAAACCCATAGCCTCGCCAGCCTTAAGACGGATTTTTTCCAGGCGTTGCATAAACGCCAGGTCGGCTTCCAGTTCTGCCGGAGATTCACCACCGGTTTTATCCATCTGATGGGCATCGATTAAGATCATCGGCATCGCCATATCAATGCAGGTGACTTCCACACCCTCAAAGCGATCCGTTGTGTTACCGGTCGGGAGTAATTTACCGGTTTTACAGCCAGCAGAGTTGAGGAACGTTAAACCGACCGGAGCCGCAGCCCCTGGCACACCATCGATTTGCGTATCGCCTTCATAGCACACCTTGAAATCCGGCGTTTGCACTTCGGCGTCAACAAAGGTTCCCGTGTTGAGATTGCGGATGCGGACGGTGGTCACAGGGTTTTTTGCCGCAACCAGTCCTTTTTCGATGGCGAAGGGGCCGACTGCACATAACATATTTCCGCAGTTTGGCGTGGTATCAACACGGCGCTCTTTCACCATAACCTGGGCAAACAGATAGTCAATATCCGCATCCGGGCTTTCTGACCGGCTCACAATCGCCACTTTACTGGTTTGCGGGCTACCGCCACCGATACCATCAATTTCCAGCTCATGGCCTGCCCCCATCAGAGACAGCAGAACAGCGTCACGTTCCTGAACGTCAGCGGGCAGATCGCTTGCCAGAATAACGGGTCCCTTTGAGGTACCGCCGCGCATCAGTACGCAAGGTATGTTGAACATAGGTTTTCTCTTTCCACATGTTAAATGATGCAGTAAGCGTCCCACATGCTGATAAATAACTCTAATGTCAAAAAACGAAGGATTAATGCGTTTTACACATTAATAAGCTGTCGGTTACGATGGTCTGCTATCGGGGTAAACGTGGGGGAATAAACATGCAGCATGAATTACAGGGTATTCAAGCTTTTGTTAAGATTGCGGAAATTGGCTGTTTCACAAGGGCGTCACAATTTTTACACATCTCCCAGCCCGCCTTAACAAGGAGAATAAAAAAGCTGGAAGAGAGCCTGGGTACAACGTTATTTGAACGGTCGACCCGGCGAGTAAAACTGACTGCCGTGGGGCGAGATTTCCTGCCTAAGGCAAAGAATCTCATCGATTTTTATGAAAGCTCGATTCTCAGCATCAAAGAGATGGCAACGCATCAAACAGGGGTCATTACGCTCTCCTGTTTACCTACCGCCGCGTTCTATTTCTTGCCCTCTGTTATCCGTGATTACAATGAACATTACCCGAATATTCGCATCCGCATTCTTGAGCATAGTGCCAGCGACTGCCTCGAAGCTGTGCTTAATGGCGACGCAGATTTCGGCATAAATATGATAAACATCACACATCCAAATATCGAGTTTACCCCACTGGTGAATGAGCCTTTTGTCCTTGCCTGCAAACGCGATCATGAACTCGCCAAAAAATCGCTGGTGATGTGGGAAGACCTGGCCGGACTGCGGCTCATCGGGGTGCGTAAATCGAGCGGCAACCGACTCCTGATTGACCAGGCCCTCGAAGGATTCGACTGGCAGCCGAACTGGTTTTACGAAGTGAGACATCTCTCAACCTCGCTCGGGATGGTGGAAGCGGGCCTGGGGGTTGCGGTTGTCCCCAGCCTGGCAATGCCTACCGATGAGCATCATGTACTGGTCAGCCGCCCTCTTATCGAACCCGTTATCAGAAGAACACTCGGCCTGGTTTTAAGAAGGGGAGATTCGTTGAGCCCCGCGGCTGAGAAATTTCGCGAGATGTTGATGAAACTGTGGTCGCAGGATAAAACCAGCCCCTGGATTGGCAAATTCAGTCATTAAGCTCAAGGAGACTGACTATCGGGCATGAGGAGATCTGGAAAGTGGGTCTGTCAGGCGCTTACGCGTAACGGACACCTCAGTGTTATGCAACATGTACTGAGGTGTCCGTTATGCTATTGACGATTAAGATCGTTCTTCTGCGTGGGTATCGCTCATTATGCCCTGGCGGGTATGAGCTTCCTTGTAAAATCAGCGCTGGCGCTTTCTCGCCGAACGACGGTGCCAGGGAGCGTGAAGTGGCTGACCACCTCATTCAGGATTTCGGTTCTGGCGTTGAGGTTATTGGCTGAAGTCGTAACCTGTTGAACAAGCCCGGCATTCTGCTGTGTCGCCCGGTCCAGTTCCGCCACCGCATGGTTGAGCTGTGAAATCCCCTTACTTTGTTCATCGGAGGCCAGCGCTATCTCACCGATAAGCGTATTCACGCTGGTGACATTCACTTTCACCTCTGACATGGCAGTGCCTGCAGCCTCAGTAATCTCTTTGCCCTCATGCACCGAAACGATGGCTGATTTTATCAGGGACTCGATTTCACGTGCGGCCGTTGCGCTACGCTGGGCGAGGGAACGCACTTCCGTTGCCACGACAGCAAAGCCACGCCCCTGTTCACCGGCTCGCGCCGCTTCTACCGCAGCGTTAAGCGCAAGGATATTGGTCTGGAAAGCAATGCTATTGATGGTTGAGGTGAACTGGCGAATCTGTTCAGACCCGTCCGCGATACGGCTCATGGTGCTGGCGAGATTCTCGACCAGTTCGCTGGCTTTTTCCGTCGTGTGTGCGGTTGTGACTGACAGATCGCGAACCTGGCGGGCGTTATCGGCGTTATGGCTTACCGTCGAGGTTAACTCTTCCATACTCGTTGCCGCCTGCTCCAGAGATGCCGCCTGCCGCGTGGTCCGATCTGCAAGCTCGCTGTTCCCTGCGGCAATCTCACTCGCTTCGCGATGCAGCGCGTCGCTGTTTTCGCTGATCGCGGTGACCGTCTTGAGCAGGCTATGCTGCATTTCACGCACCAGAGGAATCATCTGTCCGACACAGTTTCGCCCAATATCTTTTGGCTCACGGGTCAGATCACCCTGCGCAATGGTATGGAAGTAAGAGCGAATATCGCCAACCGGTTTTACCAGGTGGATGACCAGATAACAGTCGCAGAACAGTACCAGCCCGCCGATGGCAAACAGCGCGATGAGCAGCACCACATTCAGTCGCTTATCGTCAGACGAATTCAGGGCACTGTCGAAAACGGAATGCTGTGTCAGGTCTTTAATTCGCGCCGTGGCTTCCGTTTCCCAGTTAGCGGAGGTACCCGACAACGCCTGGGACAGAGATGCCCACTCCTGGCCTGCGGGGATTTCATTTTTGAGCGCCTGTTTCTCAGCGTCTGAGCCATGTTGTAAAACCAGGGTGGCGTGAGCGAGGAAAAGGGCCTGTTGTGTTTGCGCCGCACTCTGTTCGGCGTAGTTGTTCATGTTGTGAGCTGTGTAAGCGGCATAACCGCCGGTCGCGGTGATAAGTGCAAATGCCGTGAGGAGAATGCATAGCACAACGCGGCGGATGGTGAAGTTTTTTAAAGAGTTCATAGTCGCACTCTGTTTTAGAGAGGTGGCTTAAAGCGTAAACGGCACGCAATGTAAATCGCTCGATATTTTATAGTGTGCGATTTAATTGGAGTCTAACAGGAGCGTTGATAAATAAATACAGGGGGGGAATAAATAATTTTGCAAAGAAACTATATACATTTTGCTTCCAAAGCCCAGGACGCAAAATGTCCTTTGTTTTTTATAAGAATATGCGAAACGTACAAACTTTAATCGTTTATTCCTTGCTCAACGATAGCCTTTACCGTGGTGACGAGGGCGGCTTCCGGCGAAAGGTGCAGGCGATGTCTGCCTCATGGCCAGACACCGCCGCTGCGTTTACTGCTCCGTCACGAGCACCACTTTCCCGATATGCGCACTGGCATCGAGCATCCGGTGTGCTTCGCTCGCCTGTGTCAGAGGAAAGGTTTTAAAGACTTGCGGTTTCACCGACCCGGTTTCAATTAACGGCAACACATTTTTGCTGAGGGCATCAATTAATTCTGCTTTTTCCTCTGGCGTACGTGAACGCAGTGTGGAGCCCAGATGGGTGAGCCGTTTGCTGAGCATAGGGAACAAATTGACCTCTTTAGCCACGCCACCAATCACGCCAATCTGCACGATGCGACCGTTCATCGCGGCAGCGGCATAATTGCGGGCAACGTAATCCCCGGCCACGATGTCGAGAATAATATCCGCGCCATGCCCGTCGGTTTCACGATGAACAGCATCCACGAAGTCTTCCTCTTTATACAAGATGGCGACATCCGCCCCCAGTTTCAGGCTGGCCTGACGATGCGCTTCTGAACCGACCGTGGTGATGATTTTTGCGGCGCAAAAGGCTTTTGCCAGCATGGTTGCTGTCGTGCCAATACCGGATGCGCCCCCATGAATCAGGATAATATCGCCAGCTTTAAACTGACCGCGCTGGAACATATTGAGCCAGACCGTCATAAACGTTTCAGGTAAGGCAGCGGCTTCGGTCAGGCTAAGCTCGCACGGCAATGGCAGAACATTGATTTCATCCGCTACGCAGTATTGCGCATAACCACCGCCCGGGATCAGCGCGGCCACATGATCGCCTGGTTTGACGCGTTGTACTTTGCTACCGACTGCCACGATCACGCCGGAGACTTCCAGACCGGGTATATCCGAGGCGCCCGGCGGCGGTGCATATTGCCCTTTGCGTTGCATGACATCAGGTCCGTTAACACCTGCTGCGGCAATCTGAATCAACACTTCATTCTCTTTGGGGCGCGGTACCGGGCGTGTTGTTGCTTGTAGAACCTCCGGGCCGCCGGGTTCGGTAATCTCGATGGCAGTCATTGTTTCGGGGATGACGTTCGTTTGTTCAGACATATTTTCTCCTCTGTCGGCGCGTTTTTAGCGATGCGACGGCGTTGATGTACTGATTAAAAGATGGGCGCACAGCGCCGTAAGTGCAAAGAGTGCCCCGGTCAGCGCCAGCCCGTGCCAGCCGAGTGACGCCGATGTGGTGGCCGCAACCGCCGTTCCCGTTGCACCGCCAAGAAAATAGCTGGTCATAAACAGGGTATTAAGGCGGCTGCGCGCGGTGGCCGAAAGCGCGGTAATGCGACTCTGATTCGCCACCAGACCCGCACGGTTACCGATATCGATCATCGCCATCGCCACGATAAGTAACCACAGATGTGAAGCACTGACGCCCACCAGCGCAAAAGCCGCTGCCAACAGCAATGCGCCGGCGAAAAGCATCTTACCGGAGCCCACACGGTCGACCATCCGGCCAATCGCCGGGGAGGCCAGCAAACCGGCAATGCCGACGAAGCCAAATGCGCCCACGGCGCCGGGGCCAAAGTCATAGGGCGGACGCGCCATCAACATAGCGAGCGTAGACCATAATGCGGAGAAGGCGGCAAACATCAGAAATCCGGTAACGCAAGCGGCACGAACGGTGGGTTCACCTTTAAATAGCGTCCACAGTGAACACAGTAAGGCGGTATAGGGGAGCGATGTGGCCTGCCCGGTAGACGGGAAGCGAAGAATAATCACCGCCATAACCAGTACATCAATGGCGACGGCAATGAAAAACATCATACGCCAGCCCTCGCTGGCACCGACAAAACCACTTAAGGTGCGGGCAAACAGTAAACCTGCCGAGAGGCCGCTCAACAGCGTTCCCACGACTCGCCCACGCAGGCTGGGATCGGCCAGGCCCGACATCGTAGGGATAATAATTTGCGCGCTCACGGCACTGGCGCCGACGGCGAAGCTGGCAAGTTTTAACAGATTAAAATTGGGGGCGATGGCCACCGCAAGCAGGCTGACCATATTGCATGCCAGCAGCGCGATGATGAGTCGTTTACGGTCGACGCGATCGCCGAGCGGGACCAGCAGGAACAGGCCGCTGGCGTAACCGAGTTGCGTCAACATGGCAATCTGGCCCGCCTGCGCATCGGATCGCCCGAAGCTTGCTCCCATGCTGGCGAGTAGCGGCTGATTGTAATAAAGCGTTGAGACAGCAAAAGCGCAGGCCAGAGCCATCAGAAAAACAGTGGCGGCAGAAAGCGGCGTTGACGATGAAGAAGAGGTAACCATGGTGACATCAATCCCGTATCAAGAGTTGTCACCACTCTATCTGGCACGATGCAGGATGATAACGCCGTTTCAGACGCAACATCTTTGCGTATTATGCAAAGATGAAGGTCAGGGCTCCCAGACAGGCGGTGTACCGATGGCCTGGCAAAGCGCCGCATTAAAAGCGCGCACTTTGGCGCCGGGCTGCGGCAGCGCGCGCAGTAGGTGAATGCGCGACGGGGTGGCATTCCAGGGTTCCGCGTCCAGCGAAAGACGCGTGAGTGTGCCCGCTTTCACATCCTGGCCGACAATCCAGGTGGGCAGGAAGGCGATGCCCATGCCCGCCAGTGCCGCGCTGCGTAAGGCTTCAAAATCATCGCAGCGAAAAACCCCCCCTGAACGTTGCGCATCGCTGTGCGAAAAATCGGGTATCTCTTTCCATCCCAGCAGGTCGCTGCCGTGCAGTTTATCGAGCAGGCGGTGCGTGACCAGTTCGCGGGTACTGACCGGCTGGCCTGCACGCGCAAGGTAGGCGGGGCTTGCCACCAGCAGGCGCGTCAGCGGCGCGAGCGTCGTGGCGATAAGCGTGCTGTCCGGCAGATCGCCCATACGAATCATCACGTCCAGCCGCTCTGTGACCGGATTATAAAGCCTTTCAGTGAGATCGAGTTCAACACGCAGCGCCGGGTGTTCGGCTTCCAGCGCAGCGATGACCGGCAGAACGTACCGCTTGCCGAAAGAGGGCAGGCACGCGATGCGCAGGGTGCCGGACACGGAAATATCAAATGCCGACACCTCCGCGTGAACATCTGCCAGTTCATCCAGCAGGCGCAACGCCCGCTGGTACAGCTTTTGCCCCGAATCTGTCAGCGTCAGTGAGCGCGTTGAGCGAATGAATAACGCAACGCCCAGCTCATGTTCCAGAGCATCAATTTGCCGCACCACGGCAGACGGGGTCTGCGCACGTTTACGCGCGGCAGCGGAAAAGCTGCCGCTGCGCACGACATCGGCGAAGACAGAGAGATACTCGGCAAAATTGGGCGTTATCATCTTTGCGCGTTTCGCAAAATTATTCACAATGCGCACAACATAACACGCTGTGTGCCGATCTGCTCGTTGCGTTACCGTTCCGGGGAGTGTTGCTGTGCACAAACTTCTGCGTTTTTGCCCGCAGACCACGCCATCCACATGGCTATGGCCAGTAACAACAGCAGTAACGGCGTGAAACCCTGCGTGCCGACCCGTTCTAATACAATGCCGCCCAGTATGCCGCCGCCTGCGATCGCCAGGTTCCACACTGTTACCAGCATCGACTGTGCGATATCCGTTGCCTCTTTCGCGCGGATCACCATCGCGGTCTGAAACAGCGTAGCGGCGCCGCCAAAGGCCAGTCCCCAAAAGATCACCGCCGCCCAGACCGTTGACGCACGGGTGGCATTCAGTTGCAGCAGCAGGGCGGCCAGTATAAACAGGCCAACGCTCAGCACGGTGAGTCCGTACAGATAGCGGTCAATCAGCATCCCTGTTACCGCGATACTTGCCAGCGAGCAAAGCCCAAACAGCAGCAGGGCGGCATCTGTTCTTGCCGCTAACCCTGCCGGGGCCAGGAACGGCGAAATATAGGTATAGAGCAGGTTATGCGCCAGCACGAAACTGAGCACCAACAGCAGTACGCGACCGACGCCGGGTAGCTGAGCGACGCGGCGCAGCGACAAGCGTTGCGGTACCGGTGGCGCGGCATGATCCGGGGCGCTCAGGCGTAAAATGATCATCAACAACAGCGACATTACGCTTAGCATCGCAAAGCAGAGCCGCCAGCCAATCAGGTTGCCAACGAAGGTCCCGATGGGCACACCGATGGAGAGGGCCAGCGGCGTGCCCGCCATGGCAATCGCGATCGCTTGTCCCTTTTTATGGGCGGGGGCCATCGAGGCGGCGAAACCGGCCAGCAGCGCCCACAGAATGCCGGCCGCGATACCCGCGATACCGCGTGCGGCGAGCAGCAACCCATAATTGCTGGCAAAGGCGGTGACGGTATTCGCCAGCGTAAATCCCGCAAGCGTTAACAACAGCAGTCGGCGGCGGCGCCATCCCTGCAGTAACGACATAAGCGGAATAGCGGCAATAAACGAGCCGACGGCATAAACCGTCACGCTTTGCCCGGCCGCCGCTGGCGTGATAGCAAGATCGTGGGCCATTCGCGTCAGTAACCCGGCGGGTAGCGTTTCGGTGACAATAGTGACAAATGCCGCCATCCCCAGCGCCAGCAGCGGCAAGAGGGGCAGACGTTGCGCGCGTGTCATAACGTCCCCCGCAAGCCGTGGTAGACCGCATCGCGCAGATCATTGACAAACTGTCCCGACATGCCTTCGTACAGTGTATTGCTAAAGGCCACCACGCTGAGTTCGCGCTCGCGATCAACAAACCACGCATGACCGTAGGCCCCCCCCCAGCGCCAGGTACCCGGGGATTCCGGCGAGGCAGCCAGTTGGGGATCGCGAAGAACGGAAAAGCCCAGGCCAAAACCTGTGCCGGGGGCATCCGCAAGCGCATGTGGCGTAATCTGAACGCGGCCCATTTCCGCCACCCATTCGGGGGACAGAAGAGAACCGCCCCCGCTACGCAACGTTTCAAGCAGGCGCATCACATCACTCACCGTGCCAACCATTCCCGCGCCGCCCGACGGGTACGCCTCGCTGTTATAGACTCGTGACGGGCTATAGCAGATACCCACGGTGTTCTCAAAGGGGGCAACGAATTCGCCCTCCTGCAGAAGGTGGGGCTCCGGCTGGTCATTGACGTAGGCGGTGGCCACCACCTGGCCCGGTGAGACCGCGAAGCCTGTGTTGTGCATTGCCAGCGGTCCGGTGACCAGCGTTTTTACCGCAGCATCCAGCGGTTGCCCCTGTACCTGCTCAATGACCGCGCCGAGCACATCTATCGCCAGCGAATAGCACCAGGCGGTTCCCGGCGCATATAACAGGGGAACCGTGGCGATACGGCGGACGTTTTCCTTGAGCGTTACCCCGGAAGCATCCATCCCATCGGAAACCCCCGCGCGGGCGTAGGGACCGTTCGCATCCTCTTCGAGAAAGCGGTAACCGAGACCGGCGCTGTGGCTCATTAACTGGCGCAGCGTGATGGTGGCCTGGCCGCCATCCGGCAATGACGGGGTGAACTCAGGCAGGTAGCGGGTAACGACATCATCAAGATGCAATTTCCCCTGCTGCACCAGCACCATGGCGGCGGTGGTGACAATGGGTTTACTGACCGACGCAAGACGAAAACGGGTATTCAGCGTCATCAGGCGCTGCGTTTCCCGATCGGCATAGCCCGCCGCCTGGTGAAAAATGGTTTGCCCATGGTGTGTGACCATGACTTCCACGCCCACCAGACGGCGCTCATGCAGTGCCTGACGGACAACGCGTTGAATGAAATCTTGCATTTGCTCTCTCCTCTGTTTTCAACGTATTCACAGTAGAAGTTTCGCGATTGCGGAAAAAGAGGGGTATATTTCATGACACTACGGAAATAAATGTCCGTAATGGCGAGGGCATATGGACAGTCTCAACGGGTTTGTCGTGTTTGTGCAGGTGGCGGAAATGCGCAGCTTTGTGGCCGCCGGGCGTCATCTTGGCGTATCGGCTTCGGCGGTGGGGAAGAGTATTGCCCGGCTGGAAGATAAGCTCGGCGTGCGGCTGTTTCACCGAAGCACGCGCAGCATCACGCTGACCGCAGAAGGGCATTTACTGCTGGAGCGCAGCCGACGCATCCTCGCTGAAATCGAGGCCGCACAGCAGGAACTCACCCAGGCGGCGGAGCGCCCGGTTGGACGTTTGCGGCTGAGCTTGCCGCTGGTGGGCTCGCTGGTGTTACCTGTGCTGGGCGATTTTATGCGCCAGTACCCGCAGATCCAGCTGGATCTGGAATTTACCGATCGCATGGTGGATGTGATTGCCGAGGGCTATGACGCCGTTCTGCGCATCGGACCGCCTGCTGACTCGCGCCTCTCGGCCCGCAAACTGGGGCAGTTTCGCACGGTTGTCGTCGCATCGCCGGATTATCTGGCTCGCTGCGGCGAACCGCAAAGCCCTGCGGATCTCGCTCATCATGCCTGTCTGCAATACCGTTTTCCCTCCAGTGGCAAACTGGAACGTTGGGTGATGCGTGGTAATGAGGCGGAAAACGAGCTCACGCTTCCGGCGACTATGGTGTGCAATAACATTGAAACCCGCGTCTGCTTCGCGCTGCGCGGGCTGGGGATTGCCTGGCTGCCTGATTTTGCCATTCGCGAGGCGCTGGAGCAGGGTGCGCTGCAAGAGATCTTATCCGATTACGCCAGCCACACCGGGGTGGTGCACCTGCTGTGGCCTGCCAGTAAACATCCCTCGCCTAAGCTGCGCGCATTAATCGATTTTCTTAGCGCGCGGCTTTTTCCGCCGGCGGGCTAAACTGCGTTATCAGCCAGTCAACAAAGACCCGCAGGCGCGCGCTCTGGTGGCGGTTTGGGGTAGGCCGCATGGAACGGCGTTGGCATTCTGGACCACTCAGGCAAGACCTGCATCCGTTCCTTGTGTTGAGCCAGGCTACCCAGGTTTCAGCCCCGCCAGCATCATGTTCGTCAGCCTGTTGTCCTTCTTGATGCAGAATTTGCCGTTATCTATCGCAATGTGTTCGCCCTGCCCAATGATGTCACGCTGATTGCCGACGTAGTGGTTTAGCATCGCCGGACATCTGCCAGGGATGCCATTAATCTGCAACAGATGCTGACGCAACGGCCACTTATCGACACGCCGCGTTCAATTTGCGCCAGTCTGTCTGCTGGTATCAGGCTGCCAGCACTAAAATCTCGTCATTACTGGCGTTGATGAATTCCAGAATTTCCGGTTTCTCAATAGCCAGACGTAACAGGTTGCTCTGATATTCAATCGCCTCAATGCGCGTTTTACGGTAGTTGAGGAAAGAGAGCAGGTTGTCTCCATCCTGTCGCGACAGGTGTTGCAGGGTGGCTGGAGAGTGGCTTATCCCGTCGACAATCGTTGTATTTATCTCCAGCCAGTCAGCGTTAAGCTGCTCCAGCGATTCCAGCGCATAGCGGGGGGCGCCGATTTTTTGTTGAATAAAGCTACGAAATAACCCCAGATACATAAAACGTTCCTGCAAAATGTTCAGCTCATGCAGTGAGGGATAAAATTCGGGGGAATTTACTGCGTTAGCCGTATTCTTCAGCGCCAGACTGGTAAATTCATACTGGGCGTTAAGGTTATGAACCAGCGATTTCAACTGCGCGGTATCGCCCATTTCCGCAAATTGTCGTGCGGTATTGAGCGCGGCATTAAAACTGGCAATATCCCGGAATGACTCGCGCTGACGCGCATCCAGTGCTAAATGCAGCAGTGTATCCAGCTTTTGCGATTGGGTGTGGAGCAGAGATTCAATGCGGTTGAGTTTGTGGCAGACAATCGCAAACCCGGCGACAGAAACGGCCAGATTGAGCCCGGAAAGTGCCAGATTAGCGGACTGGAGCATCTGCAGTGTATTGACCGAGCCTTGTAACGTCTCAATGCCGCTCTGTATCGTCCCCATTTGTGATGACAACACATTTTTCAGGCTCTCGATACTTTCTTGCGCTTTTTCTGCATCGCTGGGGAACATCAAATGGGCGACGATGCTGCCCGCCTTTTCGTGCCCCTTCGCCACACGTATCACACCGCCGTAAATTTTATACATCCCCGTTTTTAGCCCTTCGATGATATCCGGAGACTGTTTAATCGTGCGATACAAAACATCTGCGTCTATAGACATTGTTTAAGCTCCATACAGAATGTGTCCGCTTGCTGCTGGATGTCGGCCTGGCGAATGCAGGCAATGCGAATCACCGCGGGTATTGTTACCCGCCAGGCGGGGCCGGCAAGATCGTAGGTCATCCAGGCGGCAGAAAGTACAGCAGCGATCGGATTGAGCAAGGCCGGGGCGCGGCCCGCAATGACTTTGCCAAGAGCAGGTAAACCTGCTTTCAACGTCAGATTGAGTGCCGGAAGCATGGCGGCATTCACCATCCTTGAGACAGCATACGGTCCGCATGAGGCGATCAGCAGTCTGAGCACGTCATCGGCTTTTCCCTCATTAAGTAGTTGGCTAATTTGCGCATGATCTACAGTCAGTTTCTGCTCTTTAAATAACGCTTTCATTTCCTCTTTTTTGCCGCCTTTTAGCGCCTTGAGCAGCGTTTTTTCGATGATGGCGCGTTCAATTTCCACGACAGTGGCATGCTTATTGACCTTAGCGCCAATTTTTTTGGCCACATCAAGGGCCACGACGGCGTACGCTGGCGACTTTTTTTCGCGGAAAGCATTAGCGACCGTATTCCCGCCAAAAGCGCAGATTTCTGTTGCCAGAATTGGCGCTATTGTGTGCAGGGTTTGTTGTCGCTTGTGCAACAGGATGCTTTTTTTCGTTTCCTCTTTAAGCGAAACCCGACCTCGTCCGTGGTCGGTAAGTGTATCTGCCAGCGCCGAGAGGTCAGCCGCCATTGCTTTGCGTAGCAGCACATCTAACGGTTGCGCCTGATCGATTAGCGACGGCGAAGTATTTTGCCTGTCCATAACGTCTCCAGTGGTTGTTATCGACCTTTCTGAGGTGTCAGGGAGACCTCAGAAAGCCTTGCCGATTGCCCCAATAAACTCGACTATTGCCTTATCGCGAAAATTTATCGAGCACAATATCAACGCTGCGTTGAGCAAGGCGACCGATTTCTCTGTCTCGGGATATATCACCCAACTCTTCAATCGATTGATATAGAATATCACCAAGAATATTGTTGATAACCTCTCCATGGGATGAGGCATCTGCTAAATGAGTGTCATTATGGAATTTATCAAGCAAGTTTTCTAATTCAAAATCGGCGCCGACAGTTTTTCCATGCATGTTGCTGCTCAGCAGTCTTATGTATAATGATGTCGTCGCATCATCAAAGCTGTCACCTGATTCGTATGACAACCTGACCATATAGTTTATGATGTTTTTGTCTCTGGATGCAGAGCCCGCAGACATGAATTCTTTCATCCCCTCCACCAGTACGAATTCAATGGCGTTTTCATTTACGTATCTTTCTGCCATTTCAAGACGTAAGAGTGCAAGGGAATATATCAAAAGCTCCATTGTTGCGTTGTTGTTTTTCAATCCTACAATATTGTTTTTATCTATATAATTATTTCTGATGTGAACGATGTTTTTCTGCAGGAAACCGCTGATTTCTTTTCTGACGAATTCACTTGAGCTTCTGTTATCCCCATTTGAAAAGAAATCAAAAAAAGAGTCTACGCCTTTATCGATTTTTATTTTCTGCATTAATCCATCATCAGGCAAAATCTGGTATATAGATTTATGATCTGCATTAAAATCTGGAGCAGGAGCAGGAGCAGGAGCAGGAGCAGGAGCAGGAGCAGGTTCTGTCACTGCTGCTGGTGCTGGCTCTGTGGAGGGCACAGCAGCCTGGGGAGTGGTGTGAGAGGTAAAACTATTTTTTATAAAATCATTCAGTTTGTTAAACAGATAATCAATGTGTTTATATGATGGCTGAGTTGTGTTTATCAATTCAATATTGTTAAGGTACACTGAAACTGACATCATTTTTTTCTCAACAAAAAACAGAGTGTTTTCGCTAAACGAAAAAGATGCAGGTTTTTCTAACTGACCTTTGCAATATATTTTGTCTTTTGTTATGACTAATCCATTCTTACTGCTGCCGAAAACAGTATCATCGACAAGAACAAGAATATCATCGTGAGAGATATCATAACAATATGCTGATATTGCATTGGATGTTTTAGATCTGGGGATTAGTGGGTGAATATATACTTTGTCAGCCTTGCTAAGACCATTTCCTATGAAATCCAAAATGCTCATTATTTTTATTCCTTTTCAGTGACTAGTTCTGTCTGTATACAAGTGATGGTACTGTTTTCATCATAAGTGACATCTGATGCTACCTTTTAATCTACCCTGATCGGTATGACACCGTTGTAGTTGTAATAGTGCTGCCAATACAATTCCGGTGCATAACATTACCTTTTCCTTAATGCCATATCGTCTTCGCCGTTGAGGGTAATAACGGCATTCTTACCGAAAACTTAAGTACAATTCGTCACTGCCACTGAAAGTTGTAAGGCATGCTGGTGACAGGTGATGTCAATTAACAAAATTTCCTCGTAAATAATATTTCATTTTGGAATGGTTTCTTGTGTTTATTATTCTGGAGGTGAAGATATCCCGTTTGGATATGTGAGGTTGCCGATTTTTATGACAGGCCATTCCGCTCCTGCGGTAATAAACGCCACTGCCGAACCGGCCTGAGGGGATGATTTCAATTACTGTGACCCTGACCTCAGTCGACGGCGAGGCGCTCCCGAAAACGGCAGAATGTTAGCTGGCGCGCTAAAGAGTAATACCTGGCCGCTGCGCTGATAGTCACTCGATGAGTGCGGCGTTAGTCTCAGGCGCAGTCAGCGTCTCCCGCATACATTCCATAAACACCCGCATCGCCGGGCTGACGACTTTTCCTGCGTGGTAAGCGCACAATGCCTCGATCGAAAGTGCTGTGGGGGAAAAGGGCAGTTCAACCAGAGTACCGGTTGCCAGTTCATTTTCTACGGTAAAGCGCGGTAAAAATGAAACCCCAAGATTACCCGCCACACACTGTTTAATGCTCTCAATGCTCCATAACTCAATGGTGTTATCGAGAGTGATCTGCCGCTGACGTAATGTGCTTTCAAAAATCTGGCGAAAGATACATTGCGGTTCGTTGATGATAAAGCTGACGGGAATATGCTGGCCTGACCGGGTGAAATCGACGTCGGTGAGTTGCGGTGAAGCGACCAGAACTAAAGGCTGTTCGCCATAGCTTTGCAGGGTCAGGGCTGAATCGTTGCCCACACGGTAAAAGATGCCAAGGTCCACCTCATCTGCCAGCAGAGCATCACGGATAGCGTAGCAGTTGAGTGACTGCAATGAGAGGCGAACGCCGGGCGCGCGTTGTTTAAACCGCTGGAGTACAGCGGGAATTTTATACGACAGCAGCGTTTCCCCGGTAGCGACCCGCAGTTCGCCGGCCGGTTCGTCTTTGTCCAGCGCGGCCTGGCGTAGCCCGTCCATCACCCGCATCAGTTCATAGACATGCGGCAAAATATTACGCCCGGACTCGGTCAGAATCATCCGGCGACCAATTTTTTCAAACAACTTGAGCGACAGTTCTTGTTCCAGTTGCTGGATCTGAAACGTAATGGTGGATTGTGTGCAGCAGAGTTTATTGGCTGCGCGGGCAAAGGATCCCTCTTCGACCACGGTTTTCAGTGTCATCAGGCGGCGCAGATCCATTCCTTCTCCCTTAAATCTATCGAAAATATCGAAGTCAGAATAACAAATATTTCGATTTTTTTAAGTATTTGCGCAGGGTAGTTTAAGCAAAAATTCTCTGAGGGATCCCTGTGAATACTGCCGTTATCAGTGCTTTTCTGACCTATACCGTTATCTCTGCTATCACTCCCGGTCCTAATAACATCCTGGCGCTCAGTTCAGTAAGTACTCATGGGCTCAGGCGCAGCGTGCGCGTGCTGGCGGGGATGACCTGCGGCTTCCTGGTGATTATGCTGTTATGTGCCGTTTTCACCGTTATGCTCACCCATGTATTGCCCGCCGTCACCGGCTGGCTCAACATTCCTGGCGCACTCTATATTGTATGGCTGGCGCTGAAAATTGTGCGCAGCGATCCGGCGACAGCGCAGGGAACACCACTGTTACTGAGCTTCTGGGCCAGCTTTGCCCTGCAGTTTGCCAATGTCAAAATCATCCTTTATGGCATTACGGCGCTCTCTGCTTTTGTTTTGCCCTATACCCACGATATCGCCGTTGTTGCGGCGGTGAGCGTGAGTCTGGCCCTTATCGGGGCGGCGGGAAATTTTTGCTGGGCGGTAGCGGGTCACCTGTTTCAGGTATTGCTACGTCGCCATGCTCGCCCGGTGAATGCGTTGCTGGCCTGCCTGTTGATTTACAGCGCCATTCGACTGTTTATTTGATGGCTGCATATAGCGCTTTTTCGCAATTGCTCATCCATTTAAATACTTTGTTATTTCCGGCTTTTTCTCCCATCGTCGGCACAGAGAAAAGGTCGAATAAAGGGTGTTGAGTGGATGGCAAAAAGTAAGGCGGTTTACCTGCACGAGCAGCAGCGTGCGCTTATCGGGCGGCTGTCCCGGTCCTGGCTATGGCGCAGTGAATTTCCAACATGGGTACTTATCATCGTTATCTACGGCGGCTGGTTTGCTACGCTGGCCTTCCATGAAACGCTGGGTTTGTTGCCTGCCACATTACTGCTTATCTGGTTTACCGCCTGGTATATGTCGTTACAACATGAACTGATTCACGGTCATCCCACGCGCTACCCAAGGGTTAACCAATTACTGGGACTCATGCCGCTGGCGGTCTGGTATCCGTATGGCTTGTACCGCGATTCTCACCTTGCGCATCATCGCGCACACTTGCTGACGTTGCCGGATGACGACCCGGAGTCTTACTATTTTTCCGTCCATCGCTGGCAGCGTTTACCTCACTGGTATCGTCGCCTTATTCAGTTGCGTAATACTTTTCCGGGGCGTCTGTTGCTGGGGCCGTTGCTCGATATTATGCAAATGCTTGCCGCAATGATCGCGGCGTTTCGAGCCCGCCAGCGCGATGCTATTGTGATGTGGATGGTTCACGGGCTGTTAGTCGGGGTGACCTTTGCATGGATTGCCCACTGTGGTTTTTCGCTGGTCTGGTTCCTGCTGGCGGTCAGCTATCCGGCGCTGGCGCTCACCAAAGTGCGCTCGTTCCTGGAGCATCGGGCAGAAGAAGACCCGCTGGCTCGCTCGGTGATTAACGAAGCCGCCTGGCCCTGGCGCGTGTTATTCCTTAACCTGAACTATCATTCTGTGCATCACGACTTACCGGGCGTGCCCTGGTATGGATTGCGCGCGATCTATTTAAACGATCGCGACGATTATCAGACGCGAAACGGTGGGTTTGTGGTGCGCGGTTATAGCGTATGGCTGCGGCGTTTCCTGTTCCGCGCTGTCGATGTAAACGCGCATCCGGGGTTTAACGCGAGCAACAGCAATGAGCCATGATATCGCGCTTCCAATGTACGATTTACACCGCCCGGACACCGCGGCGCTGCTGCGCGTGCTGACGGAACTGCTGGCGGCGCGGGGGATTGTCGTTAAGGCGCTCTGCCCGCAAGAGGCACTGCTTGCCCACTGGCGAAGTGACACCCTGTTGCTGAGCCAGACCTGCGGTTTTCCGCTGGTTACGCAGTTGCCCGATGTGCAAACGGTCGGCTGCTTTCACTATACTGCCCCCGGTTGTGACGGCTTTCACTACCGTAGCTTGCTGGTGGTACGTGAGGAAAACGCGCGACAAACGCTGGCGGATTTCCGCGGTCGCGTGGTGGCCTGTAATGCTGAGGATTCGCAATCGGGTTATAACGCCTTACGCAAAATGATCGCTCCGTTGGCGCAGGGCGGGGCCTTTTTCTCGGCCGTGATATTGAGCGGCAGCCACCGGCAATCGCTGGCGGCGATTGGGCAGCGAAGGGCGGATATCGCGGCCATTGACTGCGTAAGTTGGGCGCTGTTAGCGCGCCATGAACCTGAATTGCTGGCCGGGCTGAAGGTGATGGGTTCCACGCCTCTGGCTCCGGGACTGCCACTCATCACCGCAAAACAGACATCGGCATCTACCCTTGCAAAACTCCAGGACGCATTACATGAACTGGTCAGCCATCCGCGCTATCAGGCGGTATGCGACGCGCTGTTAATTTCCGGGTTTAGCCCGATTGCGCGGGAAGCGTATTCCCCCTTGCTGGCCTGGCGTGATGAGGCGGCGGCGCTCGGGGTAACGCATTTATAACGTGCCGGATAATACAGGACGTTTTACGACCAGAAATTCAGTGTTAACCTCGTTTTATTCCTTACTCTGCAAAGGTTTCCCCTGTGTCCATTGATACTGTTTTTGCTTTCCTGGCCGCCGCGCTGTTTCTGGCGTTTGTGCCCGGCCCCGATAACCTGTTTGTCATGACCCAGGCTGCGTTACGCGGACGCCGCGCCGGGTTAACCATCACCCTTGGCCTGTGTACGGGGCTGATTGTCCATACCACCGCTGTGGCGCTGGGGGTGGCGGTGATTTTTCAGCAATCCGAGCTGGCGTTTAGCCTGTTGAAATATGCCGGAGCCGCGTATCTGGCCTGGCTTGCCTGGCTGGCGTTTCGCGCGAAGCCAACGGCTGCCGATAGCCGTGCCGGTTCGGTGCGTGAGGGAACCCGGCTTTATTTGCGCGGCATTTTGATGAATATTACCAATCCGAAGGTGTCTATTTTCTTCCTCGCCTTCCTGCCGCAGTTTGTTGATAAACACGCCGGGCATGTCACTTTGCAGATGTTTGCGCTGGGGGGGCTGTTTATTGTCGCCACGCTGTTTGCCTTTAGCCTGATGGCGCTCTTTGCCGCCAGCGCCGGGGCGCGGTTTGGTCAGTCGGCGGCGGCGCAAAAGGTGATGAATAAAATTGCCGGCGTGGTCTTTTTAGGGTTGGCGCTCAAACTGGCGACGACGCAGCGCTGATGGGCCCATATGGAGAACCAGGACGGGATAGCACCGCCCCTGGATTTTAGGGGAAATGAGGATAAAGGCTTCCGGTAAAGTGCCTGTTTGGGTAGGTTATCAGGCTCTGATATGACAGGAGCCGAATAATGATTGTAAGAACATGGCATGGCTGTGTCCCCCTGGCGCACGCGGAAGGCTTTGCAACACACCTCCAGTTGACGGGCGTGACGCATTCACAAGGGGTTAAGGGTAATCTGGGCGCGTTTGTTAAACGTGTGACGCAGGGGGAGTGGGAACATTTCTTCCTGGCAACGTACTGGGCAGATATCGCCGCCGTTAAGGCGTTCGCCGGCGAGGATTACCACGTGGCGGTAACGTATCCGGAGGATGAGAAATTTTGCCTGCTTTCCGATCCTTACGTTTTTCAGCACGACGTCCCGTCAACGCAGCCGCTGTAAACGCAGAGATCTGCCGTTCCCGGCTGCCTGTTGTACCGCTATTTTTCCCGCCTTTTTGAACGCAGTTGGTATTCACTGTTAGTGGAAAAACGGGTGAAATCAAAACGGTAAAGGGACGCTAAAGTGTTCGGTGCCGTGTTATCGGCGTTCGCTTATAACAATGTTGTCCAGAGACTCAGAATGGCGACTTTTCTCGCCCGGACCAGACGGTCAAAAAATTTCATCAAGGACATTGCAGGCCTTGAGATTGCTGTCTAATTTTATTCTTGGTTTGGTTCTTCTGACATCTTGCAGAGAGCCGTAGTTTACTTTTTTACAGGAATGAATATGCAGAGCACGACAACTGAGGAACAATTAAACGCCTTTTTTGGCCGCGATCCTCATGCTTTCGAGGCGGAAGAACAGCTTATCGCAGAAATTACCCAGAGCCTCAGTGCTCGCAAAGCGGAAGTGAGCAATAAGGATCTTATCTTTGCACTCATTCAACTGCTTGAAATTGAAAAAGATGTTGTCAAACTGGATATCTATCGCAACGCCCTTGAAATGGTTGTTCAAAAAACACCCGACGACGTTTAATTGAAATTTTCTGATTCCCTTCCTGATGACATGCTGCCTTCACCTGTGCGTGAAGGCAGCTTTAATCATACTTGTCTGTGTCACGCCACCATAATGCCGGGTGACCATTACAGCGGTTTTTTGCGCCGTTGTATCAGATATTGCCGGGTGGCTTCCAGAACGCTTCTCTGGCGGGAACATGTTGCCATGACTTCCTGCGCGCGAAGCACCATGACGAGGTTATCTGCCTTGATGGGCAGGCGCGAATTCATAAGATAAGTGGCGGCCAGGCCAATCGCCTCATGGATTTCCTCTGGTTGAACTTGCTCATTTTCGTTCAATTACACTCCCGTTGCTGAGATGATGAACGTCTTCTAAGGCCATCAGGCCAGTCAAATTCACGATGAGCATTATGTAAGAACATGCTTAGGCAAGTCTGATTAGAAGGGGTCAGTGGGATAGCAAACCTGTTAACCATACAGGTTAAACAGGGTGCTGATTCTTAGTGCTTGATTGCTTTACTGATATTTAAAAGAGTGTCATCGCGGAGTCGATTTTTGCGCTGGGTCGTTTGCAGAGACCAGGCGCTTTTTTTACTGTTTTCAGGCTGCGTACGGAAATGGTGCACGCCACTGATTGCGCTTCGCCAGGCTTCCTGCCTTTCACTGTCGGTTTCCGTTCTTAGATTTTCCTGCAACTGCACAATTAAGGCATCGAAGGAAATATCCTCCGCTGATTCCAGAAGCGTCAAAATCGCTTCTCCCATGACAGTATCTACAAGTTTGTCCTTATCATTTTTACTCATTTCGCCTCTCAATATTTACGACACTGTTTTACACAAGCCTTAACCATTATGCACACGCAGGCCAAATCTGCCTTTTTTTGCTGAACGTATTTAAAATGTCCGGAGCTTTCACTTCTGACCTTTGGCAAAGATAAGCGTCATTAAGGCGCTGAGCTGCGCTTCTGTTACCGGGTTCGTCTCTGTTGCGATGCGGGCAGCAATTTTAAGGCAGATTGTGCGTTTGCTAACGGTTTGTTTCGCGTTCAACATCTCTATCACCAGCGCGCCCAACATCTCTTCGCACGAGAGCATCTGTGCTAAAGGGCACTCAATGGCGCCATTATCACTATCACGCGTACCCTTCACGACAGCCTCATTCAGTCAGGATCTCTAGCCAAAGATTTGGTGAACGCCATGCGGCAGGCAAGTAGATCCATAAGCGTAATCGATTTTCAAAAAAAAGCAAAAAAGCCAACATATTGATTTATTGAATAATCAGCAGGGAGCGCTGCCATGGAGAATATTTTAACGATACCCTGGCCAACGTAAGCCAGGGCGGGGGTTATTTCACATTGAATGTCAGATAGCCCATGATACCGTCGCTTGGGCCATCTTTGGGGTGATGCACACCATCCATGACGGGAACGACCGGAAAATCGAAGGGCGAAACGCCGTCAATGCAAGCGACGTTTACACCAAATTGCTCTGGATTGGAGCGGCGCTGGTGAAAGGTATAAATCCCGCAGACAGAGCAAAAATAGTGGGCCGCGGCCTGGGTATTAAAGCGGTACTCGGTGAGTTTCTCTTTTCCCCGCGTCACCTCCAGTCCGGATAACTGGGCGGAAACGGCTACCGCACCGCGCATCCGGCAAAAGGAGCAGTTACAGCGGCGTAGGGTATTAAACCCATCGGTGAGTTCAACGGTAAACGCGACGGCACCGCAGTGGCATTGAGCGTGAAGCTTCTCTGACATAACAATCTCCGTGGTTACAAAAGAGGATGTAATGAGTGTAGCTGTCTGGCGGCTGAGTTGACGGGGGCAAAACGGGGTCTGGGGAGTTAGCTTTGCTTTTTCTTTTTATATTCCGCAATCGCCTGATTGATATTGTTAGTTTCGATGGAGTCGACCTTTTCGTTATCAGAGAAGACATCATAACGGCCTTCATTGTAGCGAAAAAGAACAGTGACGCCCTGAAAGCGAACCCTTTTTTCCTTGACCGTAATGCCACGACTGCGCATGGCAATTTTTGCGATGGTATCTATTTTTTTACTGTTCATGATGAGTCAGCTTGCCTTTTATTATTAATTATAGTGTCCCTGCTGGCATCAGGGATGGAATGATATTAAGTTTATAAACCCCGAAAAGAAAGGACGATACCCGAAATGGAAGCGGAAAAAAGAGGATAAGTTTCAGGTGTGTTAAGGTTTTCTTAATCTTATGATGTTCTAAAAAATTTAAACGATATGTTTATTAAAATATTTAAAGTTTTTCAGTATTAAATAGCGAACTCAAATATTGAGAATTATTTCGATTCTCATTCCGGCGTCTGTGCGTTTAAACTCCAGCCAGCTTGCTAACGCTTCGTTTATACACACATTTTATAAGGAATGATTATGAAAAATCGCTTTTCGGCCCTGTGTTCGATAGCTTTGGTCATCTCTTCTGTTTTTGCAGGTTCTTCTGCTTTTGCGGCCGATAACGAAGAGGGCATTGTCATTTATAATGCTCAGCATGAAAATCTGGTTCAGTCGTGGGTAGATGGCTTTACGAAAGAGACCGGGATTAAAGTGACCCTGCGCAATGGCGGCGATACCGAACTGGGGAATCAGCTTGTCCAGGAAGGCAATGTTTCGCCTGCCGATGTTTTCCTGACGGAAAACTCCCCTGCAATGACGCTGGTTGACAACGCAAACCTGTTTGCCCCGCTGGATGCCGATACACTGAAACAGGTGCCTGCCGCTTATCGTCCGGCGCATGGCCGCTGGATTGGTATTGCTGCACGCAGCACCGTATTCGTTTATAACCCGAGCAAAATCAGCCCGGCACAGCTGCCGACATCTCTTATGGATTTAGCGAAACCGGAATGGAAAGGGCGCTGGGCCGCCTCTCCGTCGGGTGCCGATTTCCAGGCGATTGTCAGCGCCATGCTGTCATTAAAAGGTGAGCCTGCGACCCTTGACTGGCTGAAAGCGATGAAAACCAACTTTGTGGCTTACAAAGGTAACAGTACTGTCTTAAAAGCGGTCAATGCCGGGCAGATTGATAGTGGCGTGATTTACCACTATTACTATTTTGTCGATCAGGCAAAAACCGGCGAGAACAGCAAAAATACGCAACTTCACTATTTCAAACATCAGGACCCAGGTGCCTTTGTCAGTATTTCCGGTGGCGGTGTGTTAGCGTCCAGCAAACATAAAGCGCAGGCCCAGGCCTTTATTAAATGGATCACTGGTAAGGCCGGGCAGGATATTCTGCGCACGAACAACGCGTTTGAATATGCGGTGGGCGTGAATGCGGCTTCAAATGAAAAGCTGGTACCACTGAATAAACTGGAGGCCCCGAAAGTTGAGCCCTCTACGCTAAACAGCAAGAAAGTCACCGAGCTGATGACTCAGGCGGGTATTCTTTAAAATAATAACAGTGAGCGCCTTATGTCTGGTTTGAGCATTCCGTTGGCTGGAAAACAGCAACGCCAAACGCATCAGCATCGCCCCGCGCGCCTGTTGGTGATATTAGCCATGCTGGTTTCCCTGTTGGCATTACTGCCCGTTGGGTTTGTGATTGCAACAGGTATTGATACGGGATGGGAGAGCGTTAAGGCGCTCGTTTTTCGCCCGCGTGTCGCCGAGTTACTGACTAACACGCTGCTGCTGATCCTTTTCTCCCTTCCCGTTTGCGTTTGCCTTGGCGTGGCGCTTGCGTGGCTTACGGAGAGAACTGCACTGCGGGGACGTCGTTTCTGGTCGTTGTTGGTGGTTGCGCCGCTGGCGATCCCGGCCTTTGTGCAAAGTTACGCGTGGATAAGCGTTATCCCCTCTTTACATGGGTTGTCGGCCGCCGTGTTTATCTCCGTGCTGGCTTATTATCCGTTTATTTATATGCCGGTTGCTGCGGTCCTGCGGCGACTGGATCCGAACCTTGAAGATGTTGCTGCATCCTTGGGTTTTGCCCCGTGGCGGGTTTTCTTTCGCGTGGTATTACCGCAACTGAAACTGGCCATCTGGGGAGGCGCGCTCCTGGTAGGGCTGCACCTGCTGGCGGAGTATGGCCTGTATGTGATGATCCGCTTTGATACCTTCACGACGGCCATTTACGATCAGTTCCAGTCTACTTTTAGCGGCCCGGCGGCCAATATGCTGGCGGGGGTGCTTGCGTTGTGCTGTCTGGGACTACTGTTGCTGGAAGGGGGAACCCGCGGTAAGGCTCGGTATGCCCGTGTGGGGGGCGGATCCGCCCGTCGCCAGAATATCCATGTACCCGCAATGGCAGGCCAATTTCTGGGACAACTTCTGCTGGTCTGCGTGGTGATGCTGGCGCTGGGAACGCCCATCGGGGTGCTGTGCCGCTGGCTATGGGCGGGCGGAATCGCGGTCTGGCAGAACGGCGATTTATGGCTATCCCTGCATCAAACGGTGGTCCTGGCGTCGGCCGGGGCGATCATTACCACCGGATTTGCTATCCCGTGTGCGTGGCTGGCGGTGCGCCATCCACATCGCCTTTTTCGGCTGCTGGAAAGCATGAATTATGTGGCCAGCTCACTGCCGGGTATCGTGACGGCGCTGGCACTGGTGACGGTCACCATTCATTACGCCCGGCCCATTTATCAGACCGAAGTGACGCTCTTTCTGGCATATATGCTGATGTTTATTCCCCGGGCGCTGATTAACTTACGCGCCGGTATCGCCCAGGCGCCGGTCGAACTTGAACATGTCGCGCAAAGTCTGGGCGTATCGCCGGGATGGGCGCTGTGTCGCGTGACGATGCGTCTGGCGGCACCCGGTGCGGGTGCGGCTGCGGCACTGGTCTTTCTGGGCGTGAGCAACGAGCTGACAGCGACACTGTTGCTCTCTCCGCTGGGAACACGCACGCTTGCCACCGGTTTCTGGGCGCTGACCAGCGAGATTGATTATGTTGCTGCGGCCCCTTACGCCCTGTGCATGATCCTGATTTCTCTTCCCCTGACGGGCCTCCTTTATAAGCAATCACAAAAACTATCGGGTCGTTAAGATGTTCGAGCTTATTAATGTGTCGAAAAAATTTGGCCACACGCAGGTGCTGGATAACATCACGCTTTCGCTGTCACCCGGCAGTCGCACCGCGATAGTGGGGCCGTCAGGCTCCGGTAAAACCACCCTGTTACGCCTGATTGCCGGGTTTGAGATGCCCGACAGCGGACAGATAACGATGCGTGGTACACCGCTGTTTAGCCCGACAGTATCGGTTCCTGCGCATCAGCGAAAAATTGGCTTTGTCCCGCAGGAAGGGGCGCTTTTCCCGCATCTGACGGTTGAAGAGAACATTGGCTGGGGGATCCGCGCCTCGCGCCAGGAACGGCGCAAGCAGGTTGAAGCCTTGATGGACCGGGTGTCTTTGGACAGGCAACTGGCGCGTCACTGGCCGCATGAAATCTCCGGCGGACAGCAGCAGCGCGTGGCCCTGGCGCGTGCTCTGGCGCAGCAACCGGCGCTCATGTTGTTGGATGAGCCCTTCTCGGCGCTGGATACCGGGCTGCGTGCCACAACGCGTAAAGCCACCGCCGAGCTGTTGTCACAGGCCGGAGTCGCGACCGTACTGGTCACGCACGATCAGAACGAAGCGCTCTCCTTTGCCGAGCAGATTGCCGTTATTCGCCACGGGCGATTTGCCCAGGTGGGGACGCCACAGGCCGTCTATTCGCAGCCCGTCGATGAAGATACGGCGCTGTTCTTAGGCGACGCGCTGATCCTGACGGCGCAGGTCACCAACGGTAAAGCGCGATGTCTGGTGGGCGATGTGCCGGTGGATGACAGCGCCGCAGAAGGCGTGCGGCGCATTATGCTGCGCCCGGAACAATTGATGATCACCCCGGTATCGGCAGGTGAAACCGCGTTGCAGGCGACGGTCTTGGATATTGATTTTGCCGGTTATTTATCGACGCTGACACTGGGATTTACGGATCGGGCGCAAACGCTGACCATCAATACCGTCACACCACAATTATTATTGCCAGGTACTACGGTTGCGCTCAAAATTACAGGCCATGCGCGGGTATTTGCGGCATAAAAATAGCCTGCTGATTGACGGCATATCCTGTTTTTATCCACGCATGTCTGAATATTGACGGTAATAATGAATGGGAGAGAGCATGTTTTCACTCAGCAACTGGTTTATCTGGGCGCTGCTGTCCGCCTTTTTTGCTGCGCTGACCGCCATTTTCGCTAAAGTCGGGATCCAAAATGTGGATTCCGATTTTGCCACGTTAATCCGTACCGGGATAATTATCGTTATTCTGGCTGCCTTTATTTATTTTACCGGTAAGTGGCAGAATCCATTGCTGATTGGCAAACGCACCTGGCTTTTCCTGATCTTATCTGGCCTGGCGACGGGGGCGTCCTGGGTATGCTATTTCCGGGCGTTAAAAATCGGCGAAGCCTTTAAAGTGGTACCGGTAGATAAAATGAGCGTGGTGATGGTGGCGATTTTTGCTTTTATTTTTCTCGGCGAACGACCAGGGTTGCGGGAGGCGGGGGGACTGCTCTTGATTACCGCAGGCGTATTGTTACTGGCACTGCGGAGATAATCAGCCGTGACGTTGATGTGCGGGCAGAAAAATAACCAGTACGCCCGCAATAATAACCAACACACCAATCAGTGACCGAACAGAAAAAATACCGTGCATGCCGGGCACAATAAGCGATGCCGACCATACCAGAATATAACTGAGGCTCAGCAGGGCATAGGCTTTGCTCAATGCCAGATGGTGTAAAGCCAGATACCAGAAAAACATCGAGGCCAGATAACCCGCCAGCCCGGCCAGCAGCAGCGTTGTTTCCAGATGAACAGGCCACAGCGCGCCGATAAACGCATAAAACTGCGACACCGGCGGAAGGGCCGTCATGGCATAACCCATCGCAAGCTGTGCCGCGCTGGTTAACAGCACGCTGACCAACGTCAGAAGAACCCCTTTCATGCCGCACCGCCCAGAATCACAATTCCCACAATAATTAACCCCACGCCAAGCCAGTGGCGCAGGTTAACCGGTTCACGCCAGATCCCCCAGGCGGCCAGCGTCACCCAGACAAAGTTGAGACTTAACATCGGATAGGCGATGCCAACGGGGATGCTCTGTAATACCAGCAGCCAGAAAAGCATACCCAGGCCAAGGCAGGCAAGCGCCAGCCCGAGCCAGGTTAAAATATGGCGACGGCGGCCCACCCTAAGGGCAGGCCGCGTCGCTTGCTTTTGGCACAATTGACCGGCAAAGCTCAGCAGGCTTGCCAGCATAAGCAGAAACCAGCTCATCGTAGCGCTGCATACTCAATAAGTGCGATTCGCCCCTGAACAAATACATTTGATGGCGGAGGAATCGGCAGGCTATTGACACTTTCACCGCGTGAGAGCAGAACCACCAGCGTGACTTTGCCTTCCTGACGATGCTGCTCCAGCCAGTCGTTGAAATCTTTCTCAGCGATAAATTTGTCTTTCGCATCCGGATAGCTGAGGCCGTATTGCAGCTCACCGGTCTGGCCAAACATAATAATATCGCTACGTTTCAGTTCCCACGCCAGGCCTGCGGCGATGCCGACATTATCACTCAGAATATAGCGGCTGGATGCCAGTGACTCTTTGGCCATGCCGATCGCGAATTGCGGCTGTTTTGATTCCATCACCCGGTTAGGGATGGCAAAACCGACCAGCAGCGCGAGCCCGGCCGGACACAATGCCGAGAGCATCCAGCTTTTTTCGGTATTGCGCAGGGTATACCAGCCCACCAGCGCCCAGACGAAAAAGGCCATGGCGGCACAAAACACTTTATAGCTTTCGAGTGTGGTCCATACCGGGTTTTTCAAAGGCCCCCAGGGAGAGGCAATAAACGCGGCAATCAGGCCAAACAGACCAAAGCCAATGTTGAGCCAGGCATTGACGCGCAAAGCACGGTAGCCTTTTTCTGCGGCCTGCACCGAATAGCCAGCCATCAGGATCGCCAGCGGTGCGAAGCAGGGCAGGATATAGGTCAACAGTTTGCCTTTCGCGATACTGAAAAACAGAAATGGCATCACTACCCAGCACAGCAGGTAGAGCGTCGCGCGGTTGTTCTCACGGGTGAACCACGCCAGGCGAAGCGAGCCGGGCAGCAATCCCAGCCAGGGCAGACTTCCCAATAAGATGACCGGCAGGTAGTACCAGAACGGGGCTTTATGCTGCGCATCTGCCATGGCAAAACGCTGAATATGCTCCACCCAGAAGAAGTAGTGCCAGAAATCTGGCTCATGCTGGGCAATCGCCAGCCCCCACGGCAGGACAACCAGCACGCAACTGGCGATGGAAAGCCAGCCCCAAATCAGCGCCTCTTTCCATTTTTTCTGCACGATTATCCAGGGTAAAACGCTCAGTACCGGCACGGCCAGCGCCAGAAATCCTTTGGTCATCACCCCCATGCCGCAGGTCAGACCGAGCAGCACATAGCCCGCCGCTTTCACGGAGGGGGTCTTTGCCTGAGCGGCAATCCAGAACGTGCACATCCCGGCAACCAGCCACAGGGCGATCATCGGGTCGAGCACCGCATAGGTGCCGATGCCGTAAACTTCAAGCATGGTGATGAAAATGATGGCAGCCATCATCGCCACGCGTTTATCGCGCCAAATCTGCCAGGCAAACCATGACACCATTCCGGCAACCAGCGCGGTTGAAAAGATAACCCCGGCGCGTACCGCAAAGTTGGTGCCGCCGAACAGCCACTGGAATATGGAGTTCATCCAGTAACCGGCGATCGGTTTTTCGAAATAACGCAGGCCGAGGAAATGCGGCACGGTCCAGTTTCCGCTGCTGAGCATTTCACGGCTGATCTCTGCATAACGCGTTTCATCAGGCTGCCAGAGCAAACGCCATTCGACAGGGATCAGGTAGTAGAGGACAAACAGGGCAAGTACAACCAGACCGTAGCGTGACGACTTCGTCATTCCGTTCTCTCCATTTGCTGACAACCCAGCCATCCTTCACGGCCAGCAATTTCACCACGTACAACCTTACCCGTGGGCAAGGTGCGTAAATTGGCAGGTAACAGTTCACCCAGCGGGCAGAATTGAATATTCGCTTCGGCGGCGCGCTGGAGTAAATCTTCAAACTCAAGGCGATGGGCGATCCCTTCGACCTCAGCGTGAATGGTATAGACCGGCACGCCGGGGTCATCCAGCATGCGGGCCAGAATGAAATCGTTGAACCCGCTGGCACTGACTTCACCCCCGACAACCTCATCCCAGGTTGGCAGCGTTACCGGAATCTGCACCGTACCCGTCTGGCCGACGCCGGTTACGGGTAAAAAGGGGGTGCTGCCCCGACAGTCGCTGTTATAGCGAAAATCGAAGGCTTCTTTCGCCTTAATGACCCGCTGGTCGGCACGCCAGCCGGCTACGGCTGAACAGGTAATATCTGTACCGATTATCGATTCCAGTTCTTCTTTACCCAGCGCGATGTGATGGAGCAACTCATCGCTGTCCCATACGCCGCACCAGGTTTGCCAGGCGTGGTGATCCCACGCATGCAGCCCCACTTCATGGCTGGCGGCGGCACTGCGGATAATATCCGCGTTAGCGCGCCCGATATTCCTGCCGGGCCACGCGGTGCCCGCCAGTAAAATATCCCAGCCATACAGGGAGGCCGCTTTTGAGCGCAGCATCTTTAGTAAGAACTTCGGCTTAATTAGCCGCCAAAGATGCCGTCCCATATTGTCCGGCCCCACACTAAAGAAGAAGCTTGCGCGTACGCCGTAGCGGTTGAGCATGTCCAGCAGCGACGGCACCCCTTTACGGGTGCCGCGGAAGGTATCGACGTCTATGCGCAGGCCGACTTTTCTCATGGCTTCTGTTCCGTGACCTCAACGGTGCGTAAAAAGAAGTCCAGCGTCTCTTCGACCGTCTGGTGCATTTCTACCGTCGGCTGCCAGTCCAGGCAACGTTTAGCGTTGCGAATGCTCGGTTTGCGGTGTTCAACGTCCTGGTAGCCTTTCCCGTAGTAGTCGCTGCTTTCCACTTCGCGGAAGCCGGCAAACGGCGGGAAGCGGTCACGCAGCGGGTGACGTTCGAAGCAGTCGAGCAGCATTTCCGCCAGCTCTTTGATGCTCGCTTCGTTATCCGGGTTACCGATGTTGATGATCTGCCCATCACAGCGGCCATCTTTGTTTTCGATGATGCGGAACAGCGCTTCAATACCATCGCTGATATCGGTAAAGCAGCGTTTCTGTTTACCGCCTTCAATCAGCTTAATCGGCGAACCTTCGACCAGGTTGAGGATCAACTGAGTGATGGCGCGGGAGCTGCCGATACGGGCGGCATTCAGGTTATCCAGACGCGGCCCCATCCAGTTAAACGGACGGAAGAGGGTGAATTTAAGGCCGGTTTTGTCGCCGTAGGCCCAAATCACACGGTCCAGCAACTGTTTGGACACTGAGTAGATCCAGCGCTGTTTATTAATCGGACCCACCACCAGATTGGAGGTATCTTCGTCGAAGTTCGCGTCGGTGCACATGCCGTACACTTCCGACGTCGACGGGAAGATGATGCGTTTATTGTACTTCACGCAGTCACGAATAATTTTCAGGTTCTCTTCGAAGTCCAGCTCGAATACGCGCAGCGGGTTACGGGTGTACTCGATTGGCGTCGCAATGGCCACCAGCGGCAATACGACATCACATTTCTTAATGTGGTATTCAATCCACTCGGAGTGAATGCTGATATCACCTTCCACAAAGTGGAAACGCGGGGAGTCCAGGAAACGGCTAATAGCATCAGAACCAATATCCAGACCGTAAATCTCGTAATTATCATCCTGCAACAGACGTTCGGTCAGGTGGTTACCGATAAAACCGTTTACCCCGAGGATGAGCACGCGAGTACGGCGCTTAATGGCAGCAAACGGACGGCTGGAGAGCAGGGCTCCCGGCACCAGACCCATCGCGGGCGCAAGCTGGGTACCCTGCATGTAAACGCCGTTTGCGCTCTGGCCGGTCACGATTTCCAGCGCACCTTCACCACAGGCGACCACCAGCGGAGCGACAGACAGCACGGTGCCCGGCTTCGCTGCGGCGAGGTCGGTGCGTACGCGGGATTTCCAGACGATAAATTTGTTGGTGCCCACATAGCCAAATGCGCCCGGCCACGGATCGCTGACGGCACGTACCAGGTTATGCAGCTCCTGCGCCGATTTTTCCCAGGTCAGACGACCATCTTCCGGGGTACGACGGCCAACATAGGTAGCCTGAGCCTCATCCTGTGCGCGTTCCTGAGTTTGACCACTGCGGATTTTCGGCAGCACGTCGCTCAGCAGGCTTTGTGAGGCCGCACAGAGTTTTTGATGCAGAGAAAGCGCCACGTCGGTGTCGCTGATCGCCACACTCTGTTGCGCCACAATATCGCCTGCATCGGCGCGTTGGGTCATACGGTGCAGGGTGACGCCGGTCTCTTTTTCACCGTTGACCAGTACCCAGTTCAGCGGCGCGCGGCCACGGTATTTCGGCAGCAGCGAACCGTGCAGGTTAAACGCGCCTTTTGTCGGCAGGCTCAGAATATCGTTGCACAGCAGGTTGCGGTAATAGAAGGAGAAGATCACTTCTGGCGCGAGTGCGCGAATGCGATCAACCCACAGAGGATGGTTTACATCATCCGGGGCATAAACCGGAATCTCCTGTTCAGCCGCCAGGCGCGCCACGGATTTAAAAAAGTGGTTTTCACCCGCATTGTCGGCGTGAGTAAAGATGGCGGCAATCTCAAAGCCTGCTTCCAGCAGTGCTTGTATGCCCGTGCACCCCATATCGTGATATGCAAAGACGACAGTTTTCATGACTCAATTTCCTCAATAGAATTTGGGGTTTCCTGACGGATAACGCGCTGAATAAAGTAACGGGGGCGGGCACGGACATCGTTATAGATGCGGCCAACGTACTCGCCGAGTAAGCCCATGCCAACGAACTGCGCACCAATGAAGGTGAACAGGACGGCGAAGAGGGTGAACACACCTTCGGCAGCCCACTGTGGTCCAAGCGCAAGACGCATGACGACTAAAACGACCGAGAGCGCAAAACCCACCAGCGCGATAACGCTGCCAAACACGCTCAGCATGCGCAGCGGCGTGGTGGTCAGGCAGGTCACCAGGTCATACATCAGGTTAATCAAACGCATAAAGCTGTATTTCGAATCGCCGTACTCGCGTTCCGCGTGATGCACGGGTATTTCCGTGGCCCGGCGGGCGAACATATTGGCGAGGATCGGGATAAAAGTGCTGCGCTCGTGGCAGTGCAACATCGCATCGACAATATGGCGACGGTAAGCGCGCAGCATGCAGCCGTAATCGCCCATCGCTTTACCGGTGGTGCGCTGAATCAGGTGGTTGATCATGCGTGATGCTGTTTTACGAAACAGACTGTCCTGACGGTTCTGACGAACCGTACCGACCACGTCATAACCTTCTTCGGCGCTTGCCACCAGGCGTGGAATCTCTTCGGGCGGGTTCTGCAAATCGGCATCCAGAGTGATGATCAGATCGCCGGTGACATGGCTAAAACCGGCCATGATCGCGGAGTGCTGACCATAGTTGCGGTTAAGCAGTACTGCCACAATATGGCTGCCGTCGGCTTGTGCGGCATCCACCAGCATTTTGGCGGAGTCATCGCTACTGCCGTCATCAACCAGCAGAACTTCATAATCCTTACCCAACAGATCGCAGGCGGCGGTAGTACGACGAATCAGTTCCGGCAGGCTGTCCTGTTCGTTAAATACAGGGATCACAACGGACACTTTGTTGATTGGGCTTGTTTCAAACATCGTTATTGCCCTGCCAGCTGATGAAGTGCGGCGATAACGCGGCTGGTGTCGTCATCGGTCATATCCGGGAACAGCGGCAGCGAACAGATACGCGCGCTATTCCACTCCGTATTGGGTAGTGAAAGATCAGGGAAATTCTCGCGGTAGTATTTCTGCGTGTGGGCGGCGCGGAAATGCAGGCCCGTGCCAATGCCCTGTGCTTTCAGCGCTTCCATCAGCGCATCGCGGGTCAGGCCACAGCGTGTTTCATCAACACGAATAATAAACAGATGCCAGGCGTGAACGTGTGGCCATGCCGGAACCGTCAGCGGCTGGAAGGGAGTGTCAGCCAGCTCGCGTAAATAGCGCTGGGCAATCTCGGTTCGACGCTTATTGGCTTCATGAAGCTTGCCGAGTTGCACCAGCGCCAGCGCGGCATTGATATCCGCCAGGTTGTATTTGTAGCCAGGAGAGATCACTTCCGCCTGCGGCGCGCGACCGTGTGTCTGGCGATCGTAGGCATCGACGCCAAGACCGTGGAATTTCAGGCTGCGGATACGCTGGGCCAGTTTCTCATCATCGGTTACCACCAGACCGCCTTCGGCACAGGTCATATTTTTGATGGCATGGAAGGAGAAAATCGCGGTTCCGCAACAGCCGACATGATGACCTTTGTAATAGGTTCCGGCGGCATGTGCCGCATCTTCAATGACGGGAATAGCGTATTTTTCACCCAATGCGCGAATCGCATCGATATCGGCAGGCGCGCCAGCGTAGTGAACAGGAATAATGGCCTTCGTTTTTGGTGTAATCGCGGCCTCAATGCTCTGTGCAGTGACCATCAACGTGTCGCGGTCAACATCGATCATGACCGGTGTCGCGCCGAGTAGCACTATCATATTGAGGGTGGAAACCCAGGTCATGGAGGGGGTAATCACCTCATCGCCAGCGCCGATACCCAGCGCCATTAAGGTGACATGCATACCGGCTGTTGCCGAACTCAAGGCAATGGCATGCTGATTGCCCGTCAACTGGCAAAATGCCTCTTCTAACTGTTGGTTTTTGGGACCTGTTGTAATCCAACCTGAACGCAGAACGTCCTGAATCGCCGTTAATTCCTCGTCGCCCATAGAAGGACGTGAGAAGGGTAAAAATTCACGCATTACTTTTCCTTACCGTTGCTGGCAATGAATTCGCACTATAGCCAGGGAAGCAGCAGACTCATTTCGCTGAAAGTACTTACCCAGGATAGGGCTTATTTATTAACTCAACCTTAAGAGATTGTGTATTTTGATTAACGTTCACTTAAGATCGTTTTCGTTTAGCTGGCGTTGAGGGAATAATTATTAGCAGGCGATGTTTTTTGAGTTTTTTTATGGAAATCAAAGCGTTGCCTTTGTTTTTTTTGCAGGAGAATAAAATGCCGTAACGGCGACATACGCAACCGTAAAGGTTTTTTTTCACTATCTTAATTTTGTTTAATTTATATTTATAGTCATCCTTTTGTCATTATGCTGTCACTAAATTTGGGAGGGGAAATAATAATGAACAGATGCACCTGCCTGAAAAACGAGAATAGCCAGATTTGGCTTTTAGTGCTGTAGCAGATCGTCATTTAAGTGACGCGGATCACAAAAACTGGCTGTTTTTCGTGCGATCACGGTGGCAATACGAATATTTCGGCAGAAAATCATTTCAAATCATTTAATTACAAATGTTATTGCATTTTATTTTTTCCGTGACGGCAAAAATTATTCTTTTTTAGCAATATTTTTCTCGCTCATTCGTCTACCCGGATACAACGATATGAAGGAGAAACAACATGAGAAGATTTGCTAATCACAGACGCCATCCCGGTAAGTTTGGTGTGATGTTCCTTGTTTTTGCCGTCGTCATGGCGCTGGTGGTGATGACTCTGTGGAATGCCATCATTCCGGGACTGTTTGACCTTAAAGCGATCGGTTTTTGGACCGCGCTTGGGCTGCTGGTACTGTGCCGGGTGCTGTTTGGCGGTATGGGGATGGGGCCGATGATGTTCAGAATGGCGCGCGATCATCGTCAATTGCATGAACGGTGGATGAATATGAGCGAAGAAGAGAGGCAGGCCTTTTTCCAGAAACGCCAGCGCTGGGGGGGACGTGATGGCTGGCGTTGCGGTCCTGGCGCGCCAACAGAGAACGAACCGCCAAAGCCGTCGGATAATGCGTGAGCATAATGGATAACGCCGACAACGCCCGGACGGCGCGGATCCTTGAAGCGCTCTCTGCATGCCGGACAACGCTGAGAGCCTTTATCCGCCGTCGCATTCCGCAGCGAGAAGACGTGGATGATATTTTGCAGGATGTGACGCTGCAATTGATCAACGTCGAACAACCGGTTGAAAACGTCTCCGCCTGGCTGTTTCGTGCAGCGCGCAATGAAATGATTGATCGCGGACGGAAAAAGCGGGAGTGGTTGTTAGGGGACGACGATGAGGCTGATGATCAGCTATATGATGTGCTGTTTGGCGAGGTTCAGACGCCGGAAGAGGCGCGATTAAAGGATATTTTCTGGGAGGAACTGGAAAGCGCGCTGGCGGCACTTCCTGCGGCTCAGCGTGAGGTATTCGAAAAAACCGAACTGGAAAATTATAGTTTCAAAGCCCTTTCCGCTGAGACGGGGCTGCCCGTTCAGACCTTGCTGTCGCGCAAGCACAAAGCGGTACGCTATCTGCGAGAGCGCCTTTCCGCACTTTATCACGACATTATGCTGCCTTAGGCTGATACCGAAAAATCCCCGCCACACCGGGCTGGCGTGGCGGGGATTATCACTATGCTTGCGATAAATCAGATAAAGCTGTCGTCGTCGTTATTGCCGCCGAAATCGTAGTCATCATCCTGATCGAGGAAACGGCTAGTGTCGTCGTTGCTCTGGTCAAAGAAGCTGCGGTCAGAAGCATTCGTGAAGCCGTCCTGATCCTGAAAATCGTTAGAGAAATTCTGTCCGCCCGTCACATCAGAGACCTGTTCGATAGGTTGCTCAATAATGTTCACGATCTCCTGTGGCTGCGAGCGGTGGAACATACTGGTCAGCATATCGGCGAGAACGACACCACCGGCAACCCCGGCTGCGGTTTGCAGCGCCCCGGCCATAAAGCCGCCAGAACGAGGGGCCGGTTGCGCATACGTGGGCGCTGCCTGCTGCTGTGGCGGCTGTTGCTGCGGCGCGCTGTTCCAGTTGTTGGCAGGCTGCTGCGGCTGGCTTTTTCCCCCGCCAAACAGGCTGCTCAGGAAGCTGCCGTTACCACTTTGCTGGCTGTTTTTCAGTGAGGCCACTTCATTCTGGAGATCCTGAATCTGTGCATGAAGGCGTTTCAGCGCAGCTTCCTGAATCAGCATCGACTGGGCCATATAGTAAGGCGCAGAGGGTTGCTGGCGCACAAACTCAGCGATCAGGCGATCGGCCTGTCCATCCCGTGTGCCGCTTTGCTGTTCCGCCTGTTTCAGACGCTGGAAAAGCCCCTCAATAAGCCGTTGTTCTTCATTTTGCATAGCAAAAACCTCAGGAGTGCATGGAGTTGTGCAATGGCGTGCGGACCTGTGCAGGTATCGGTTACGCACGCGTGGTAAGAGTCATTTTAGCCGATCAAAGTTATACGAAATGACAAGCAAATGAAGAATGATCGGAAAAGAAGACGCGAAGAGGGGGTAAAAATAAAAATGGCCGGTGTGTTCCCGGCCATTTTCTCTGCGTGTTGCCCGTGATCAGAAGGTCTGCCAGTTATCGTTGCTGGTGCTGGATAGCGGCACACGTGCTGACGTAGCGCTGGTTTTTTTCGTGCTGCGAGCGGTGGAGACCGCACCGTTGCCCAGATCAAAGCGATCGACGGTCTTGTTCAGCCGTTCCGCCTCGGATTCGAGAGAGACCGCATTGGCGGTGGCCTCTTGTACCAGAGTGGCGTTTTGTTGCGTCACGCCATCCATCTCGGTCATCGCCAGACCAATTTGTTCAATACCACGGCTTTGTTCATCCGAGGCCACAGAGATCTCACCCATCAGGCTATTTACCTGGGCGACAGACTGGATGATCACCGACATGGCGTCACCGGCTTCCTGTACCTGTTCGGCACCGGTTTTGACCCTGTGGACCGACTCACTGATCAGGGCTTCGATCTCTTTTGCTGCCTGCGCACTGCGCTGCGCCAGCAGGCGTACTTCGCTGGCGACCACCGCAAAGCCGCGGCCTTGTTCACCGGCGCGAGCGGCTTCCACGGCTGCGTTCAACGCCAGCAGGTTGGTCTGGAATGAAATGCTGTTAATGACGCTGGTGATATCGGATATTTTTTGCGAACTGTCGGTGATGCCGTGCATGGTTTGCACCACCGTTGAGGTGATATCACCGCCTCGTTTCGCCGTTCTTTGCGCTTCCTCGGTCAGTTTGAGGGCTTCGCGCACGTTCTGGGCGTTGTTTCTGACGGTAGAGGTCAGTTCTTCCATACTGGCTGCCGTTTGCTGTAGGGCGGCGGCCTGCTGTTCGGTGCGGCTCGACAGTTCTTCATTACCGCCCCGAATCTCACTGGTGTTGGCGAAGATACTGGCGGAGCTGTCCTGGATAGTTTTTACCGTTGTCTGCAGGCTCTCCTGCATCTTTTGGACATAGGGAATCAGTTGCCCGGCGCAGTTACGACCAAAACTATCAAGCTGGCTACTCAGTTTGCCTGCGGTCAGCAACTCCAGGTGAGTTTTTAACATACCAAGCGGCTTAACCAGATAATTTACTAAATAACGATCGGTCAATAAGAGCGTCACCAGGCCTGCCAGTAACGCGCTGATTAACACTATTTTGTTATAGGAAATCTGAGCATTGGTTTGCATCAGAATGGCATCTGATTGAATCGCCTGAGTATACTTTTCAGCGGTGGCGCCAAATTGCACGCTTAACGGCGGATAGGTTTTACGAAATAACTCGCGGAACTTATCCGTCTGGTTATTTTTCGCTGCGTCGTACATTGGTGCAATGGCGTTAGTCAGCAAGCCGTCCCAGTCATTGATCATCGATCTGATGACGTCATCGCTCACGCCTGGATGGCGGGCGTCACGAAATTGCGCAAGCATATTCTGGCTGATTGCCAGTGCTTTGCCGGCAGACTCCATTGTTTTTGCTGCATTTTCCTCATCACCGGTCTGGCGATAATCCATTGCCCGTAGCATGCGCGTCATGGTACGGAAATATTGATCATTGCCTTTTACCAGCATGGCATAGGCATTTTTCTGTGACGAGTTTTGTGTGAGTAATTGCTCAAGAGTAGAAAAGTTATAAAAAGTAAGCAGGGTAGCCATTCCCCAAATAATACTGAAAACAACCAGTATCAGTAATACCATTTTCCTGATGGTAATATCGCGTAATATTTGCATAGCTACCCCCGGTAACTCAATATAAAATATATTTTAAGATGAGCAGCCCAGTTGAACAGGCCTGGTGTTAAAGTTTTTATGCAATAATGCATAAATGAAATGTTGCAAACTAATTGTTATCCTGATAACTATTTATGGTGACACGGTAAACCATCATTAAAGGTGTTCAGTTGCGTGCTGGTAAATAATGTTTTGATAACGTTAAGGATGGTAACATAAAATTTATATACGCTAAAGTTGTTATTACATCCTGGCGTAGGATCACAAATCTATGATTTAAAATTCTTCTTCCGGAATATTTATTTTTTTCTTTTTAAAATTTGGGTTAAGTTCGATTTTATCCAGCGTGGTCGGATGACTTATAAAATACCCCTGCGCAATATCGCACTCAAATTCTTCAAGCTGCTGTAACTGAGAGAATGTCTCTACCCCCTCAGCGGTGACCTCAAGGTTAAAGTCTTTACCCAGTCCGATAATCTTCTCGACGATATTTTTGGCACTTTCTGAGTCGCCCATTGCCATAATAAAGGACTTATCAAGCTTGATGCCATCAAAAGGGAAACTTCGCAGATAATTCAGTGACGCATAGCCAGTCCCAAAATCATCCATCAACAGTTTGACACCGAATGATTTTAATTGTTGCATGATTTTTAACGTAGTTTCTGGTTTGCTGAGCGTGGCGTTTTCAGTGACCTCCAGTTCGAGACGTGAAGGATCAAACCCCGTTTTTGCGAGAATTGATTTTACGCGACAAACAATGTCGCTGGCCTTAAATTCCACGGGCGATATATTAACCGAAAGGGACAGGTCTGCGGATTTAGCCCTTACCTCGCGGCATGCTGTTGTTAAAACCCAGTCTGTTAGTGCGATAATTATTCCGGTCTCTTCCGCCAGGGGAATAAATTGGTCAGGCATAAAAAGTCCGTGAGTCGGGTGCTGCCAGCGTACCAGTGCTTCGAGTGATGTTATCTTCTGCAGGGTTATATCGTAGCGAGGCTGGTACAGAAGAAATAATTGATTATGTTTTATTGCCTCGCGGAGTTCCTGTTCGAGTTCGCGACGTTGAACAATTTGTTCAGCCATATCAGGTTTATAAAAAACCCAATGCGCATCAGGATCATTTTTGGCTTTGTAGAGTGCGATATCAGAATAGCGCAGAAGATCGCTAGCGTTGAGTGCATCTTGTGGTGCCAGGGCAATACCCATACTGACGCCAATTACAATCTCATTGCCACAAATATCAAAAGGATGATTCAATTCTTCCACAATACGTGAACAAAAACGCTCGATATCTTCACGTCGGCTAAGATCGCTGGCAATGATGATAAATTCATCTCCGCCATGGCGTGTTACCAAATCTATGCTTCGCATGCAGCGGCGCAGGCGGTTGGAGGCTTCACTGAGTACCTGGTCGCCCACCGTATGGCCGTAGACATCGTTAATGGTTTTGAAATCATTGAGATCGACACTGATCATTGCCAGTGCATTTTCCGCTCCATTATCTGATTGCAGTCGACCCTCAAGGAATTCTTTCATCCTGACGCGGTTAGGCAGGCCGGTTAATTCATCATGGTGCGACAGATACTGAATACGTTCACTTGCCTCCACTTCCAGGGTGACATCTGTTGCGGTACCCCGAAACCCCAGTGAACCATCAATCAGGGTGACGCGTTTAAGGGTTAAATTACAGTAGCGCTGGTTGCCCTGGGCGGAAAAATAACTGCAATGATTAAGGGTGAGGAAATTACCTGCATAAGGAAGATCCAGCCATTTGGTCAGTGCCGGGTTTTCTTGTGCCAGGAATGCCCGCAGCGAACGTCCGATCCAGTCATCAATGCGGTGACCGGTAATCGCCGGAAAGCGCACCGATATCCAGGTAAGTTGTAAGAGCTCATCGGCTTCCCAGATCCAGTCCGTTGTGGTTTCAACCACATCACGAAAACGGCGCTCGCTAATGGCGAACGCCCGGCGGCTTTGCTCCAGCAGGAATGTTTTTTCATCATTCAGCCTTGCTTTTAAAAGCCCTTTTCGCACCAGTGAAAGCGCCAGAAGGACCGATGTGAGCATCAGCAGGACGAGCAAAGGGAGAACCCAGGTTAGCAGCGTGTCGCCTGGATTTTTATTATTCCATTCGAAATAGACATCGCCCTCGGATACAGGCCATGACATACCCGCTGTATGTGGTTGACGGCGCGTGGGTTTTGACGCCAGGCTGTGTAAATCTGCAATGGCATACTCTTCACCCATCGCCGCGAGTTTTTTAGGCGTCAGCTTATCCACAAAGATCATTATCGAATGATCCTGAGGCGCTTTCGCAAGCTCAATCTTATCTTCGGTAGTAATCCAGGCCGCTGAAATCAGGACTAATTCATTATTGGTGAAAATAACGCGCGAAATGGCTGTACCGTTGCTTACTTTCAATGCCGTGCTGAGTTCGGTATTAAGGTTTTTTCCCAGCCATTCCTCGAAAGGGACCAGGTGAAGGTTACCGTCGATGACGCTATAGCGCGTTTCTTCTTTTGGCGAGAGAACAAACACGCCTTCATAACCGAATTTTGCAAACAGCGATTTGCCAAGGTTTTGTTCGTCCCAGGCCCAGCTTATGTCGACCTTGCGGTGAAGGTTATCCCAGGCTTCGTTCCATGCGGCGTTATCGGCAAGGTGTAAACGAAGATTTTCCTGGCGATTGTCGAGCGCTTTCACGAGCAACTGGCGGGTTTGGTGGCGAGTGTTTCGCGCCAGATCGTTTTCTGTCTGAATGAGAGCAAATATTGTGGTGAGAAAAATGAAGCTCATCAGCATCAGCACCAGCGTCACCGTCTGCTTCATGATGCGATGCGTATCAGATGCAGGTGCAGGCGCGTACTGGTCATCGAAAATGTTCATACTTCACCTTTTCTTCGCGTTTTAATAAGCAAAATATGTTTTTTTAGTCATCAGTATTAACGGCAAGAGATAATTAAACTTTAAATAAAAAACGTTATTTTCATAAAAACAGTTAAGTTTGTGATGCGCATCATTTTTTTATGCAAAAGAAAGAATTCGCCTTTATTTATATTAAGATAACCTTAAGGTTAATAAATTTAATGCATTTATCTCGTGGTAATTGCCGTACGGTATTATTTTGTTATTAACATTTTGATTTTTATCTTTTTTTTCATTTTTTGGTGATGTCGGGATATGTTAGCTATGGCACTGAGTAAAGTGCCATCAAATTAAGAACAGTAAATTAAGTGAATTGGGATTGAGTCTTAATCAGTAAGCGACAAATTTATCGCTTCCCAGTCATATGTACTGGAGGCGAAAAAAGAGCATTTATTTTCTTCTTTAAGAACACGTTACGATAGTATCGAAGAATAATACACGTTTAACAATAATGTTCGGTGAGATAAACATGATGCCCCGCCAAAACAGGAGGTTAAGCGAATAAGTTAAATATCACGAGTAATGTTGATTTAAAAGAAAAAATACCGGGAAATGCATTGCGTACAGTTCCACTAAAAGCTATGTGCACAAGCATTCATACCCTCATTGTGAATGTTGAAGAGGGTATTTGCCGGGTAGGGGGCTGTTATCGGGAGATAAATATCCTTCAATGCACTGTGCAACACGACAAACAGATGATAAAAACCGGGGACGACGTGATCGTCCCTGGGGTTTTCAACATGGAATTAGCGATCCGGAATGATTTTCTCCGCTTTTAACCTGTCAAACAGCCCGGTAAAAGAATCCAGTGTGGCCCGATAGCCAGTGAACCCGGCCTTGCGGCTTTTGCTCATGTCGGTGAAGGCCTCCATCGGGCGGCCAAGGTCTGCATCGGTGTGCCACCAGGAGGCCAGTCGGTTGATATCAGGCTCAACGAGCGAATAGCGGGCTGCAATCTCCCGCCAGGCGGCGGCAGCCTCCTGCATCCGTCCTTCCAGCGGCATCATCGTCTGAGGATTGCCGCCAGATTCGATACCAAAATAGGCAGCCAGGCGCGGCCATAGCCAGTTCCAGCGGAATACGTCGCCGTTGACCGCGTTAAAGTCTTCGTTTGCCGCATTCGGGCTTTGCGCCGCCCAGACGAGCTGTTCAGCCAGCAGGTTTGCGTCGGTGACGTCACAGACACCATGCCACTGCTCCGGCGAGCCCGGGAAAATAAACGGCCAGCCTTTTTCACGGCACAGGGTAGCGTAGACCGCCAGCGTCAGCCCCATATTCATTGCGTTACCGACCGCGTAACCGATGATGGTGTGCGGACGGTGTACACTCCATCGATAACCGTATTTTTCCGCGCCGGCGAAGATCTCGTCTTCCTGGGCATAATAGAAATTATCCACGGGCTGGCGACCCTGCTCTTCACGGAAAGGCGTAACCGGCACGGCACCTTTACCATAGGCCTCGAACGGACCGAGATAGTGTTTTAACCCGGTAACCAGGGCGACATGCGCGCCGCGCAGGCGGTCACCCAGTGCCTCAATGACATTTTTGACCATCGCACCGTTGACGCGGATATTCTCTTTTTCGTTTGCCTGACGCGACCAGACGCTGAAAAACAGCGCGTCTGGTTTCACACCAGCGAGTGCCCTATTGACTGCCTGCGAATCCGTCAAATCGGCAGTCAGGCGGGTGCAACCTTCCGGCACTGCGCCGCGCCCGCGCGACAGACCGGAGACTTTCCAGCCCTCCTGCATCAACTTTTGCGCCAGCGCGCGGCCAATCACCCCGCTGATGCCGACAATGAGTGCCTCTTTTTGCATTTTACTCTCCTCATGCATAAACCTTATGAGTAGACTAATCGAGAATTACATTCTCATTTATGGCATTAATTCACATCATTCGTAACTCAGGTTCATGAATCAATGCACGATCAACGACTAAAAGACATTGTGCCCTTTGTCGCCAGTGTAGAAGGGGGGAGCTTCGCCGCCGCTGCGGAGCGTTTGCATGTGACGGGCTCCGCCATCAGTAAAAGTGTGAGTCGGCTTGAGGCGCGGCTGGGCTCAACGTTGCTGGAGCGGACGACCCGACGCCTGAAATTGACCGACGCCGGACATGCGTATTACCAGACCTGCATTCGCATTATGGAAGAGCTGGCGGAGGCGGAATCGGTACTGGCGGCGCAACGCAGTATTCCGTCCGGGCGGCTGCGGCTGGCTGTGCCGAACACCTATGGCAGGCTGTGCGTCATGCCGCGACTCATAACCTTTTGCCAGCACCATCCGGAGATTGATATCAGCATGACCTTCTCTGACCGTTTCATTGATCTGTTTGATGAAGGGATTGATGTTGCGGTACGGATTGGCAAAACGGCGGAGATGCCTGCGTCGTTGGGCTATCGGCAACTGGGGCGAGAGAAAATGGTGTTCTGCGCTTCGCCCGCCTATCTGGCGCGCGAGGGGCGCCCGGAAAGTGTCGAGGCGTTGTTGCAGCATCGAGCCATTGTCTACGAGCGTGTCGATGGCAGCAGTAAGCCGTGGCAGTTTGTCACCGAGGATGGATATCCGGACTGGCGTACCGTGCCCTATCATATGGCGCTGGGAGATGCGGATGCTCAGTTACAGGCTGTTCTTGGTGGGTTAGGGGTTGCCCAGATGCCGACATGGCTGATTCGTGATGCGCTTGCGCGCGGTGAGCTGGAGAGGGTATTGCCGCATATGCAGCCGGACGGGCTGGCGTTAACGCTGGTCTGGCCACGACGTAAACAGCTATTGCCCAAGGTGGATGCGCTGCTCTGCGCGTTGAGCGAGGTGGATATTGGCACATGAGCGCTTATCCCGGCTGGCGCTGCGCCGGGCGACGTATTCTCTGCGCGCACCGAATCGGTAGCCCGGACAAGGCGCTTACACCGCATCCGGGAAACCCCCTGCCCAACTTACCCGCGATCATCCTTCGGTCCCAGGAACCAAAACGCAAAGGGCAGCGACCCTATGATGGTAAACATCAGGCTATAGATAAACACCCACGCGCCCTGAATCACAAACATTGATACTGACCACTCGTCCATCGGCAAATCATATTGATCCACCACGCCCTGGAACGCGGCTTCTGAGATAATCGACACGGCGGCCACAAAAATGATGGCGACGGCGATAAGGAATTTTTTACCCTCACGGGTACGTAGTTTTTCCAGCATGTAAACCTCCTTCTTTTTATCCGCAGTCTGCAGGTGATGGTTGATAGCCACCGGAAGCGGGCCGCTACCCGGATGCGATAATCCGCTGCTGCTTCGGCCGCCTTTTCCACGCCAGATCGCGGCGGCGCAAGCCATACGCCTGACCGCTGAATGACGCTGGTCCGTATAAAAACCACCCGTCATACGGGTTATAAAGCGTAAGTGTATCTTATTCTCATCTCAGTTGTTATCGCAGATTGGCTCGAAGTAAAGGGGGGCTGTTGGGGAGGTGTCCGTGTGGATTGGTGAAATATTAATCGCATATATCCGCAAATATGATGCAGTGCGCATTTTTTGAGCCAGGGCAGGAATAGCGTATCGGTAACATCCAGGAGGGCACTATCATGAAAAGGTTATTAATTTGTTGTCTGTTTGGTAACACGGCGATAACGCTGGCGAAAAAAATGCAGGGTGTGGCTGACGCACATCGCTATCAGATTCAAATTAGTGGGACAGGAGCAGACTCATTTGCCAGTCTGGCGCCTGCCTTTGATTGTTTTCTGGTCGCACCGCATATTCAGTATAAAAAAGAAGAACTGAAAAAAGCGATTAAAGAAGGCCAGCATATTGAGGTTATTGCCGGCTATCCTTATGCCGCTATTGATGCAGAAAAAATATTAAAATTTGCCATTGATCGTATGGAGGAGTTGGTTGAGTAATTTTTTATTAGGACACCTCCCGAGCGTCCGTACAAAGAAATGGCTCAGGGATGAGCTGGCAATGACGTCATTATTTTGGTGATGTTATCGTTCGGTTGAATTATTGTATCTTTATGAAAAATAAGTTTTTAGTATGTAGAGTGCCTTCCTTGTTATTCACAACGCTGCGTCATTATGTCTGCTCTGGTGCAAGCTGTCCGTTTAGTCAAACCATCGCTATTTCGTATTTTCCCCGGTTTTTTACGCTACGTATATTAACTCTGTCCGCGATTACGCATTCTTGCGCCTGCAGTTGCTTTCTGCGGGGCTAATGCGCGGGGATATTCACCGGTAAGGGGCTTCGGGATTCATTTAACGAGGGATATATGCGAGTAAAAAGACATTTCTCTCTGGGTGCGCTGTTGGGCACGGGCTTTGCCGCGATTATCGCTATTGGGTTGTTGGTGGCGATTTTTGGTCGGGCTGAATTGAATAACACCAGTAAACATATTGAGTTCTACGAAAAGTACCATCTGACAAATTTGCTGTCGATGCAGGCATTAAAGGACAACCTGAATAATGCCACTAAGGCCACGTTCATCATGGTGTTTCAGGATGATGAAAAGAGCCAAATGGAAGAGGAAAAGCTCACCGAACTGTCGATTAAACGTAATGACGAACTGGTGGCGCAGTTACAGGCGAATGTCCATGACGCTGACCTGCAAAACATGCTGAACAGTTTTAAAACCACCCAGGTGGAGTACGTCAATGTTGTACGCCAGACCGTGGGGCTGGCAAAGAATGGTCAGATGCTGGACGCCCAGTCGCTGGCGGTCGAGAAGATGCAGCCGTTACAGATTCGCCTGTTTGAAGAGATTTCCGTCATGATCCAGACCCAGCAGGCCAGCACAACCTCGGCGGCAGCGGCCTCGACCGCCAGCGCCCGTGCCTCTGGCGACGCTCTGCTGATGATTGCCGGGGTGGCCGCATTACTGGGGATGGCCATTGCCTGGCTTTTTACGCGCTACATCAAGCGACAACTAGGGGGAGAACCCGCCTATGCGCTACAGGTGGTCCATGAAATTGCTAAGGGGAATCTGGCCACACGGATTACGCTTGCTCCCGATGACAGCACCAGTTTGCTGGCGGGGATGGATGAGATGCGACAAAGCCTGAGCGGTATCGTCAATCAGGTGCGGGAAAGCAGTGAGTCCATCTCAGCAGGGGCAAATGGGGTGGCGGAGGGAAGCACCAACCTGAGTCAGCGCACCGAGCAGCAGGCTGCCAGTTTGCAGCAGACGGCCGCCTCCATGGAACAAATCGGCCAGGCGATTCGCCAGAATGCAGATACGGTACGGGTCACCAATCAACAGGCGGCAACGGCCAGCGAAATTGCCGCGAAAGGGGGCGAAGCGATTGAGAACATCGTGCGTACGATGGATGAGATCAGCCAAAGTTCACGCAAAATCAGTGAGATCATTGCAGTAATCGATGGTATCACCTTCCAGACCAATATCCTGGCGCTGAACGCAGCGGTAGAGGCAGCACGGGCAGGGGAGCAGGGCCGGGGCTTCGCGGTGGTGGCAGGCGAAGTACGTTCGCTGGCCCAGCGTTCTGCGTCTGCGGCAAAAGAGATTAAGGCGCTGATTATGGACAGCATTGAGCGTGTGGATAACGGCACGGCGCTGGTGAATCATGCGGGCGCGACCATTGGCGAACTGGTGCGGCAGTCGCACCATGTCGCCGGGATGATCGACGAAATTGGCGTGACGACGCGTGAGCAGGAGTCGGGCGTCGGGCAGGTGAATGAAGCCATTAACCAACTGGATAAAGTGACTCAGCAAAATGCGGCACTGGTCGGGGCGTCGAGCACTGCGGCGGAAGATCTGCGCGATCAGGCGCAGCATCTGGTAACGCTGATGAGCGTGTTCCGCACCGAGAGTTCGCGCTATCGCGCAAGTGAAATGAATACGGTGTCTGACGCGGTGTTAAGGACGGCGTGATCGCTTTTCTCCCTCTCCCCGTGGGAGAGGGCCGGGGTGAGGGCATCAGATCGCAGAGCCGCGATTTCCCCTCACCCTAACCCTCTCCCTTAAGGGAGAGGGGACCGATCGAGCACGATGTTAAATCCGATTCACCTTTCTCCCAGCCAGCGGACTGCTCGCTTTTTCCTCTCTCTCTGTTGATCTGAACCCCATAACCTGGAACAGGTTCAAATCAGCGAGAGAGAGGGGGGAAAGACGCTGCCGTGCTGGCAAACCGCATTGAACGGTCCCCTCGCCCCTTTGGGGTGAGGGGCTTTGGCGATAACGTGGCCGAGGGAAAACTACCCCTCATTCGTTTGGTGGTGTCGACGCCATGCGCCCGGCGGCATACTGTATTTTCGGGTAAAAACACGGGTGAAGGTTTGCTGGGAATCGAAGCCGTAGCGTGTGGAGATGGTGATAATCGACTCATTTGTCGCACTCAGATCGTGGGCGGCGCCTTCCAGCTTTTTGTTGCGAATATAAACGCCTAACGGAATATCAATAATCTGATGAAAGAGGCGCTGTAAATGCCATTTGGAATAACCTGCCCGGTGGGCAACATCATTAATCCGTAAAGGTTTGTCAATATTATTATCAATCCATGTCTGAATATCGAGGATAACCGATTTTTGCATGGCCATAATATATGCCCTCTTTGCTAAATATGAATGCGCTGAATCGTATTGGGTACAGGAAAGTGCGCAACATAATTGCCAGTTTATTACCTTGTGAGCGGAGTTTATGTCAGCGTGGCTGTCGTTAGCGTGACGTGAAAATGACATTCCTGACAGGTTTGTAAACAATGCGGCGCGGGTGGCGGGTCCAGACGGGCTATTGACGAAAAAAAAACTGAAATAGTGGCTTAATCTTGTTGTTTATTTCGTATTTGTAAGTATACGAACGAAGCAGGCTAATAAGAATATTTAAAGGACAAATTAAAATAAATGTATATTTTTGTTATCTGACACGTCTGTTATTTATGCGTCAGTGTACTGACAGCCAGCCTTTCTAAAATCATTAATGTCAGCGGATATTCCTGACTTTTCTCTTAGCGAGGTGGAAATATGAAGATGACGAAAGGCATTATGACCGCAATGATAGTTGGCCTGTTTTCTGCCAGCGCGCTGGCGGCGGTGCCCGTAGAGTCCGGTAGCGGCCTGCAAAAAATGGGGACGGTTTCGGCATCGGGCGCGACCACGCTGTCAGACTTGCATCAGGAACTGGCACAAAAAGCGGATGAGGCGGGGGCGGGTGCTTACCGCATCGTCGCGGCCGGTGGCGAAAACCAGATGCACGGCGTGGCGGTTATCTACAAATAAACCGAAAAGCAGGAGGCTTAGCCTCCTGTTTTCCTTTCTGTTCAGGCATTTTTGAATTGTGTTTGCTCATCAGGCACTGATTTATCACCCACAGTATGCTCATCGGCATCGGTCTTGCCGATCGCCAGCGACAGACCAAACGTATTGATGCCGTTTTCACTACGAGCAAACACATCGCCACGGTGCATCAGCGCGACCGCGCGAACAATGGATAACCCTAACCCATGGTGCGTGTCACTACGTGTGCGAGACGAATCGATACGGTAAAACCGCTCAAACAGGCGATCCAGATGCTCTGCGGCGATCGGCTCACCCACGTTGGCAACGGCAATGATCGCATGCTCATGCCGCTGGCGAATGGAAACGGTTATGGTGGTGTTCGGCTTTGCATGTCGGGCCCCGTTTTCCAGAAGGTTTGCCAGCGAACGGTGGAATAGCCGACGGTCAATACAGGCGACGATATCCCCTTCCACATGGATGGCGAGGTTTTTCTCGGCAAATGAGGGTTCGACATACTCGGCGGTTTTCCATGCCTCTTCGCGCAATGACACTTCGGTAAGCTCGGTGGCATGTTCCCCGGCCTGGGCGTGCGAGAGAAACAGCATGTCATTGACAATCGATGTCATTCGCGCCAGTTCTTCCAGATTGGATTCCAGCAAATCCTCCAGCTCTTCAACCGAACGTTCGCGGGATAAACCCAACTGCGTCTGCCCTATCAGGTTGGTTAGCGGCGTGCGAAGCTCATGGGCCACATCGGCGTTAAAGCTTTCCAGTTGCCGCCAGGCCACTTCTTGTCGCTCAAGTACGCCATTAAAGGCTTCCGCCAGCGTTTGCAGTTCATCCGGTAAGGTGGCGGTATCAAGCCGCTGACCATGATCGCCGGGGGCGAGCTTGTGGGCCTGCTCGCTCATGGTATTGACAGGGCGCATGCCGAAACGCGCGATCATAAAACCCAGCAGGGCCACCAGCATCACCCCAAGGGCAGTGATCAGTAGCAGAGTGCGCGTGAACTCCTCCAGCGTGCCCATATACGGGGTGGAATCAATGGCAATCACATAGCGAATCGTTGGCCGCTCGCCGCGCGCGGGTATCTGCTTGACCAGAATATAAAGGGAGCAAGACTCTTTTGTCGCCCCAGGCGCTTCGCTAAATCCATCGGGCAGCGTTGCCCAGTTAACGCCTTCCGGCGGTTCGCCGCCGACCTGAAAGTGCGGATCGTCGCTCAATACCCAATACTTGACCCGTCCGCCTTCGGCTGTCGCCATATCGGCAAGTTTGGTGGGCAGCATTTGCCAGCTGTGCAGGGTGGTCCGCGAAAGCAGCCAGGGTTCCATCAGCGACTCCCTGAACAGCAGTTCGTTGTACATCTGTTTTTGCAACGATTCATGCAGAGTGCTGCGCAACAAAAAGCCGATCGCCGAGACGATCAGCACTGAGGCGAGGGCAAACATTAATGCAAGGCGTCCTGAAATCGAACGTTTCAGCATAGACTGGCTCTATTTCGTGGGGCTCTCCGGCCGTGTTTCAAGGACATATCCCATGCCCCGAACGGTATGCAGCAGTTTAACGGGGTAGGGGGCATCTACTTTGGCCCGCAGACGTTTAATCGCCACCTCCACGACATTGGCATCGCTGTCAAAATTCATATCCCACACCTGTTCTGCGATCATCATCTTGGAGAGGATTTCACCTTTATGGCGGGCGAGCAGGCTGAGCAGCGCAAACTCTTTCGCCGTAAGTTCCAGACGGTCCCCGGCCCGTGAGACCCGGCGGGCCAACAGATCGAGGTGCAAATCATGGATCTGCAGTTGAGTGGTGTCCGTGCCGTCGCTGGAGCGTCGGCGCAGCAACGCCTGAATGCGGGCGACCAGTTCTATCAGGGAAAACGGCTTGGGCAGATAATCATCCGCCCCCTGGCGCAGCCCTTTAACCCGCTCATCAACCGAGCCACGCGCAGAAAGCATCAGAACCGGCGTGTTTTTACTGGCGCGCAGGCCTTTTAACACGCTGTAACCGTCAAGGCCCGGCAACATCACGTCCAGAATGATGGCCTCATAGTCAAATTCCACCGCCAGATGTAAACCTTCTGTGCCGTTGGCGGCGACATCCACGGTAAAACCCAGTTCGCTGAGGGCGCGATAAATATAGGACGAGGTTTTTTCCTCATCTTCGACCAGCAGAAGTCGCATGGATGCTCTTCCTTTGTCGCCACGGACAGATGTGATGATGACGGTGATTTTATCGCGTTATTGCCAACAGCGAGCTGACATTTTGCTGACATTTTTGTCAGCCTCTGTTACCGGCGCCAAAGAAAGCGTAGACACCGCCTCGCCGCAAAGGCGAAAGGAGCGGGATACATTGCAAAAAATCAACCTGAGGACAATCAAGGGAAAATTGGCTTAACCGTGGGTATGTATTTTTGGTATAACAACTTTTCCGTGCCTGTCAGACCATTGTGAAAAATGGACGTTATCTATGCTGAGAACATGTTATGGCCTCGTCTGAGACACCCCAGATGCAAACACCCAAAAGCAAAGTGACCGGTAGCGGGCGTATTTCTGGGGTGGCGTTGCTGGTTGCCAGCGCATTTTTTATGGAGTTTCTGGATGGCACGGTGATCGCGACGGCCTTGCCGGATATGGCGAACGCTTTTGGCGTTTCCGCGATTGATTTGAATATCGGCATCAGCGCCTATTTACTGACGCTGGCGATGCTGATTCCGGCCAGCGGTTGGGTGGCGGAGCGTTTTGGCGCGCGAACGGTATTTAGCCTCGCCCTGCTGATTTTTACCGTCGCGTCGCTGTGTTGCGGGCTAACGCAAAATGTCACCGGATTTGTGCTGATGCGCGTTTTACAGGGAGTGGGCGGCGCAATGATGGTGCCGGTCGGACGGCTGGTGGTGTTGCGAACGACGCCAAAAGATCAACTGATTAAAGCTATCGCCACGTTGACCTGGCCTGCGCTGGTGGCCCCCATTATTGGCCCTCCGCTGGGGGGCTTTATTACCACCTACGCAAGCTGGCACTGGATCTTTTTCCTGAATGTGCCGCTGGGGCTGGTGGCTATTGTTCTGGCACTGAAACTGATGCCTGGGTTGTCCGCGGATGAAAAGCGTCCCTTCGATGTGATCGGTTTTATCGCCACGGGGTTAACCATGCTGTGCCTGGTGGCGGGGCTGGAAATGTTCAGTCAGCAGCCTGTGAGTGTGGTGAGTGCCGGGGCGACGCTAACCGTTGGCGTACTGGCGCTGGTATGGAGTATTCGCCATTTGCGGCGTGCGCCTGCACCGTTAATCGGCCTGAGCTCGCTGTCGGTACATTCCTTTCGCGTCACCATGCGCGGTGGCTTTATTTTCCGCGCCACCATCAGTTCCGCGCCGTTTATGCTGCCCCTGATGTTCCAGGTCGGCTTTGGGATGAGCGCGTTTGAGGCCGGGTCGCTGGTGCTGGCGGTGTTTGCCGGTAACCTGGCGATGAAGCCTGCTACGACGCCGCTGATTCGCCGCTTTGGCTTTAAAAAGCTGCTGATTGGTAACGGGGTAGTCTGCGTGCTGTCGCTGTTTTTCTGCGCTTTTTTAGCGCCAGACTCGCCGCAACTGCTGACCCTTGCGCTGCTGTTTATCGGCGGTCTGAGCCGTTCAATGCAGTTTACCGGCATTAGCTCGCTGGCGTTTGCTGAGGTGCCGACGACGGAGATGAGTTCGGCGAATACGCTCTTTAGTACGTCGTTACAACTAGCGAATGGTCTGGGGGTCACACTGGGCGCGCTGAGTATTCGCGCAGGCGCGCTAATTACCGACGCGCTGGATATCGGCGATATTCAGGGGATGGCCTTTAAGCTGGGGTTTGTGATTATCGCGCTTATCACGGCGGTTGGTTTGTACGATATCACCCGCCTTGATTCGGGTGCGGGGCGCAATGTTTCGCAAAAGCCGAAGCAATAAATAGAGGGGCGAATCACCCCTTTTCAGCGCATCTGATTATTTTATCTCGTCTCAAGGAGGACGTTTTTAATCCATCCTCCTGAACAAAGCCGCCTTTTCAGGCGGCATCGGTATGAACATGTGTATGGGGACTTCCTGCGAGCGGCAGCGAATGAACCTCAGATGCCATGAGGATGTCGTTCTCCAGATCATAGGGCCAGACATGGAGTATCAGCTCAGGCGAGAAGAAAAAGGGTTTTAATGGCGCCGGGAACTCCCGTGTTTTAGGGTAAATCAACACCATCTCTCCTTTGCTCTCCAGGTATTTATGACCGTAGGCCAGCATCTGATAGAAATCTTGCTGCGCAAGGTCATATTTATTGTCGCGGGCCCCGGCATCCAGGCGTTTCCATTTGGTATCCAGCAGCCATTTCTGCCTTCCGAGCGCCATTAACAAATCCGGTTTTAACCTGAACATATCTTTATCGTCATGACGGCAGAGGTATTCACTCGCCGCCTGGGGACGAAGATGTACTGTCGGGGGAAGCTGTTGTTTGAGCGTCCGCGCGACGTGTTGTTCGAACAGGCGCTCCATCGGAAAGAGCAGGCTGATTCCTTTCGACTGCCCCTGAACCGCGAGCGGAATCTGTTCCCCGAGGATCAGCTCACACCACGGACGGATGGGCTGGTAGTGGGCTAGCAAACGGTCGTTTCGCCAGTGGGCGAAATCGAGTTTTACCTGTCGGCTGGCGGGGATCGCTTGCATGATGGCATGCAGCTCATGGGCCAGTCGCCAGTTGTCAGCCTCCCTGGCCTGTTGGCACACCGTATTCAGCGCCAGACGCAACAGACGGTTTTCCGGCCTGTCGGGCAAAAACACCGCGTGACGCTGGTGAAAACGGTGCTCACGCCCCGGCGGTTGCCGCATCTGTCTGGCCATATCCAGTTGTCCGCGTAAATACGGCTGCTCTTCCTCAACCTGCTGATAATCAAAACGTAGCCCGCGTTTGAGTAATCGGTCCAGCGCGTGTAAAAACTGGCGCATGATCCACTCGGTGAGCGGGAAGCGAAACAGTTGCAGGTCCGCCGTGCCGGTTTCCCGGTACGGCAAATTAAGCGCGGAAGCAATCAGTTTGCACAGCAGGGCCCGGCTGTTCTCCGGCGAGTCATCCTCGGCAACATGCTTGGGCAGAATTTCGATGTCCGTACCGCATGGGGTATGGATGATGCCGACATAGCTGTCCAGCCGGAGCCAGCGGCGGTCTTCCACCTCCACCAGTCTGGCACCTTGCTTACTGAATCCGGCCTGCAATTGGCACAGCCAGTCGAAGGCGCTGGCACCGATTTGCGCGCGATCAAGGGTGTCTGTTACGTCCGAGGTGGTCAGGCGCGCGTGTTCGCGAACCGTTATCCACGTTGTTTTCACTCGGCCTCCCGCAGAATCAGACGATAACTCTCCAGGCACAGAAAGGCCGCCTCGTTACACTGCCAGCGTCTGTCGCTGAGTTCTGCGGCTACCTCTTTACCAAACAGCTTTTCCAGCGATGGGCCGCCGGCGGGAGGACTGATAAAACGCGGCGTAATCCTGTCGGGGTGATGGCCATTCAGCACCCAGTTAATGCGCTGCCAGTCTTCAAAGAAGTACTCTTGCAACAGCGGAATGACCTGGTTTTTGAAGATAGAGGCCAGCGTTGGCAGGGTGGGCGTTGCATGCAGCGGCATAAACCAGGCGTGCCCCAGACAGTGGTCGCGATCCAGCAAGACTTCAATACGCTGGTTGATGACGCGCAGCAGATTGCCGACCTGAATATCCCCCTCTTCATGGCGAATGACCACATCGTCCAGCAATTCCGGTTGTGGAAGCATTTCAATGAAGGTGAAGCGGCGGCGCAGGGCAATGTCCAGTCCGGACAGCGAGCGGTCTGCGGTATTCATCGTGCCGATGATATACAGGTTGCCGGGGACGCTAAAACGTTTCTTCGAGTAGGGCAGGATGGCGTCCAGCGCCTCGCTTTGCCCCTGACGTTTTGATGGCTCAATCAGGGTAATGAGTTCGCCAAAAATGCGCGAAATATTCCCGCGGTTGATTTCATCAATGATCAGAACGTGAGGCTGTGCAGGGAGCGTTTGCGCCCGGAGACAGACCTTTTTGAAAATGCCATCCTCGATACGGTACTGCAATCCTGCGCCGCTATCTGTAATGTCCGCGCGAATACCTTCGACAAAATCTTCGTAGCTAAAGCTTTGATGGAAGGTGACAAAATCAATGTGCCCCTCATTAGTCAATGCATCAAAACGCGCTTTGAGCAGATGTCGCTCGTCGCGATGAGCATCAAGAAACGCAGGATCGAGGATGGCCAGGGCATGATTCACCGTATTCCAGGTCTTACCGGTTCCCGGCGGGCCATAGAGGATTTGGTTTAATGCCACGACGGGTTGCTCAACATGAGGCTCGCTCTCATCATCGGTAATATCGTCCAGGCTCCGGGCTGGCGAATCGTCTTTTTCCGCTTCACTCTCTTTCCAGAGATCCAGACCGTATTGAATCAGGGGGTTATTACCACGTTTAGCCAGCAATATGCGGTAGGCGTCGGCGTGCGTAAGGTTCCTGTTATCAGGCAGCAAGGTTTGCAGCGCCTGCAGTTTGTATATGGGCAACACACATGGCTGATCATGATCCTGATAAAGGAAGGCGAGCTTCCACTTTAGGGCAATTTCAAAATCCAGCGCCTCGATAGTCTCGGTATCACCTGCCTGAGCCGCTCTGACGAGGGTCAGAATATCTGCTTTGATGGTGGCGAAGGCTTCCGCAGCCGTGTGTCCGTACTTATTTTTCCAGGAATAGCGGTCATCGGATGAGATAAATCCACGCTCGCCTTTGGCCTGGTTTTTACGCTCATAGATGCCAAATTTCGACGCATCGCCGCCTTTAATCGACCCCAGAAAACGACCTTCGCCAAACTCCAGCCAGTAAGCGAGCGTACTCTTATCGCCCAGGCAAATGTACTGTTCCAGCGTCAGGTTCTGCAGCGCGGAAAGGGGCCATTTACGGTGAAAATCCGCCAGTATTTGTTCTCGTTGTTCTGCCGTTACGGTCATCGCGCACTCCGTCCAATGGGTAATGATGTTCTGGAATCCAGCCATTATGCACAGGACGTTGACAGGCTGTGTCACTTCGTTGGCGACTGAACTGGGTGATGCAAAACAGGGTTACCGGCGCCATAAACGGGGCGGGCGCGTTTCAGCCTTTCTAAATTGTTATCGTTACAGCATATTAGTAAAACGTTAACATTTACTGTATCAATAATAGATAATTCAGCTATCGCTACAGCGTATAGTCAGGCGTCAACACCATTTTGCCCTTGCTGTCCGGGCGGTTTTGGGACATGCGGATAACATTCATGAGTGATAAAGAAAAATCGTTGCCCCTGCATGATGTTGATGTGCAGCATCTGTATGATTTACTGAATCAAAATTCAGATTGGGTGTGGGAAGTGGATGCGCAAGGACGTTATACCTGGGCTTCAGATGTGGTCACCAGTTTGCTTGGCTATCCGCCATCAGAGGTGATTGGCAAGACGCCGTTCGATTTTATGCCGCCAGGGGAAGCCGAGCGTGTGGGACGCGCCTTTATGGAGATTGTGCAGGAAAAAAGGGCGTTTTCCGGGTTGGTGAATCGTAACCAGCGCGCGGATGGGCGGATTGTCGTGCTGGAAACCAGTGGTATCCCTCTCTTCGATAAACAGGGTGAACTCTGTGGCTACCGTGGTGTTGACCGCAACATTTCCACCCTTGGCGAGCGTGTCCTGCAACTGGAGACCATCTACGATACGACCCCTGTTGCGCTGTGTATGATTGATCGTCAGGGGCGTCTGGTGATGTCCAACAAGGCAATGCATCGTCTGTTACACAATGACGGACACGAACTGGCGGAGAGTTTCCTGTCCCAGCATATGCCGGAGTTCTGGCATCTCTTCGAAGAAGATTTTGCGCTGGCGGACATGGGTGAAGAGATCCCTGGACGTGAAATGATCTGGCATGATCGCTGTTATGACGCACAGTCTATTGCGGTGACCGATGCGAGCAGTAATGTGGTGGGGTTATCGATAACCTGGGTGGATATCACCGCGCGTCGCCAGGCAGAACAAAAGCTGGCGGGGGCGAACCAGGTACTGCAACGGCATGCCCAGCACGATCATCTAACCGGTTTGTTTAACCGCCGCTTTATGGACGAGTGCTTGCTGTCGGAAGTCACGCGGTCTTATCATGGTCACTTCCCGTTATCTATCTGTCTGATAGATATTGATTTTTTTAAGTTGTATAACGACAATCAGGGCCATCAGGCCGGTGACGAGTGCCTGCAAATTGTGGCCAGGGCGCTGGTGGCCTCGCTGGTACATCCGGATGATAATGTCAGCCGGTATGGTGGCGAAGAGTTTCTGGTGATATTACCGGATACCAATAAAGCGGCTGCATTGTCCGTTGCCGAGCGTCTGCGCGAGCATATTAACGCCCTTAAATTGCCGCACGCCGCAAGCCCGATGGGCTATTTAACCATCAGCATTGGTGTGGCGACGCTCGATTGCGAGAGTATGCGCATGGAAGACAAGCCTCAGCATATGATTGCCAGCGCGCTCATCGGTAAAGCTGATACCGCCTTGTACGCGGCGAAGAAGCAAGGACGTAACCGTGTGGTGGTTGCCGGTGTCAAAAACGAGTGATTCCGCCTTCCTTATGCCAAAAAATACCCCTTCTGAAGATAAATCCATGGCTTCAGAAGGGGAGACCATATGGCCATTCGTTACAAAAGCCTCTCCAAAATAGTTAGCTGACTAGCAAAAGTCATTTGTATAAATAATTTTCATGAATATTACGAATAAGCACATATTGCTTATTAACAGTAAGGTTTTTGAGAGGTCTGGCAGCCAGAAAGTGGGGTGGAATGGGCATTGAGGGAAAAAACCCCCACCCGCAGGTGGGGGAAACGAGACACAAATCAGATATCGTCAGGCGTTGCGTGTACCACGCGTTCCAGTGTACTTCGATAGACGTCCAGTTTTGCTATTTCCTGTTCCGTCTCCAGCCTTAGCAGCAGTTCCAGAATGATGTCCTTATTAGTGGCCATGGATTTTCTGGCCAGTAACGTCGCTTTGATATCGGTAATAATCTGTTGCTCAATATCTTTCTCATGGGGATGCAGAGCAAATGGGAATTCACTCTCCGTCTCGTTAACGCTCATCGACAAATGTACCTGTGAAAAAGAGGCTGATGGCTCTCCCGAAAGGGCGAGAGCGTTTTGTTTCGCCAGATAAAACTAGACAGCGATGCCCATCTTTACAAATCGAAAAGTTATGAAATTTCATCTTTCATAACTATCTTTTATATAACCTGTGGCTATATAAAACAGATGTTCATAACGGAGCACAACGGCGTGTGAGTCAGAGAGAGGGGTGAAGTTCCTTGCTTTCGTCTACTGGGACCAGGTCTTCTATCGGCAGGTTTTGCAGACGGCTTTCGCAATACAGGGCGGTGACGATAGCGCTGTTGACCTGATAACCTTTATTATCCACGCGGCTGATAAAATCATCGTCAATGCCCATCATGCTCAATGTCAGTTTCAGATCCTGCATCACCTGCCATAAACGCGGTGCGGAAGAGCGCAGGCCATATTTATCCCAGACATTGATCATCAATCGCTGTGTTGTAATCACGCCTTTACCGCCATGCGCCAGTAAATACATCAGCAAACGTAGTTTGGTGTCGCGCAATGGAATGCGTTCGCGTTTGCCGGGTTTAAGCCGCCCACTGGTATTAATCAGATGCTTATGGATGATATCCAGCTGGATATCTGGACCGATATAGTAGCCGAATAATACTTTGTTCATTATTTTCGTCCTTGATATATGATGTCAGAACTGTTCAGCGATTATACAATTTAAATTCATCAGAGAAACCCGCAAAGTATTACCTTACGTAACGTAGTGGATAATATATTTATCTGGGTTATGTTTTTTGTATTTTATGATGGTAAATATAACCAGCGATAATGTTTTCTTGTTTTTGATAAATTTTGCAATACAAAATACATTCTCTTTACGTTCAGTACATAGTGAACACATAAAAATTTGTGCAATTTAATTACCTGTTTTTAAAGGTGATGTTTTTTGGTTCGTTTTTTGGTGCGCTAAAAATAAGAAAAAATTTCACGAAAAAAACGAGTTGATAATTTGATTTGGCGCAATTTATACAAATTAAGCCAACACAAAATATCCTGGTAATTGTCTTTTGTGGTGGAAGTATCTATTTAACTGCGGGAGGTTAGTGATTCAGTTTTAGTGTTGTGATGATTATGTATATCACCCGTTTAAAGATAAATTTGCTCTCGAAAAGATGGTGAAGCGATAAGAAATATCTTCAGTGGCTTGCCTGTCGCCGTAAGTGTTCGTATCTAAGCCGCCATCTTTATCTGCTTAATCATTAAGCGAAATGGACGTTTGCAAATTTTTATCTCAATTATGGGACATCAAATATGAAAAAGCTTCTTATCGCATCATCTGTGTTGGCAGCACTGACAATGAACGCGGCATACGCGGCACCGGTAACCGAAAATGGCGGTACCATTGAGTTTATCGGTGAAATCACCGACACCACCTGCTATGTAGATGTTCAGGGCACTGTGGATGGCACCGGTGGCACTGCTGCCGCGGATACCTCGAACACCGTACTGCTGCGTCCTGTTCCTAAATCTGAATTTGCAGCAAATGGAGCCGCCGGACGTACGCCGTTCTTCTTACAGGTACACAGCCAGGCATCCGCATTACCTTCTCCATGCGTTATCGGTAAAGTTGCAGTCAGGGACAGTTCCGGTATCCCAACCGGCACTTCCGCTACTGTCACCAAAGTGAAAGCGATTTTCGGTGGTAATCTGGCGACCGGTGACGTTGAGCGCTATGAAAGCCGCAAAGGTGCCGTTGCTGGTGCCGCGATGGCAGCGGAAATGCTGGGCAACGTTGACATGGTGACCGGTTATTTAAATAACATCGCTGTGCAAAACACCTCGCGTGCTTTTGCGGATGATTTGACGGCGACCCCGAGTGATAACGGTGCTGCAACCGGCGTGAAACTGCGCCTGCTGGACAGCGACTACCGTGTTATTAAAGTGGGTGACACTAACGACCAGATCGCCAATAACAAGGCAAGATTACTGGGCGGTGATACTTACAAAGGCGATGCTGATACCACGTCTTTACCGTACTTCGTGGAATACGTTTCTGACAGCGGTAGCGCGGCGGGTGTGACTGCCGGTATGGTTCGTAGCTTTGTCGTATATGACCTGATGTACGAATAATGTCTCTAAGGGGCAGCCTCTGCCCCTTTCTTTTTTACAGGAGTGTATATGGGATTGCGTCATTCATTTAAATGCGCAGCAGTAGCCCTGACCGCCGTAATGCTCTGCGGGATGCAACTGGCGCAGGCAAGTATTGTCATTAATGGTACTCGTGTTATTTATCAGGGCAAGAAGAAAGAGGTAACGGTTACTGTTACTAATAATAATAAAGTGCCTGTCTTAATTCAGAACTGGATGGATGCTGGTATGGAAAAAGCGGTACCGGCTAACATTGCCGTTCCGTTTGTGTTAACGCCGCCGATTAACCGTGTGGATGCGGGTAAATCACAGTCGCTACGTATCACGTATTTAGGATCGCCGCCGTTACCGCAAGATAAAGAATCTGTTTTCTGGGTAAATGTCCTGGAAGTGCCAGCCAAATCGAAAGGGATTAAAGAAGACCAAAGTCGCCTGAATATTGCGTTTCGTTCACGCATTAAATTGTTCTATCGTCCGGCTGGGCTGAAAGGCAATTCGTTGCAGGCTATTAAAGAACTTCAGTGGCAGCCTGCCGGTGATGGCGTCAATGTGACTAACCCGACGCCGTATTATGTCTCTCTACAGCTTCTACAGTATGGTGGCAAAGATACGGAGGGTAAAATGATCGCGCCTGGGGAAACTCAGCATTATAAATTCTCAGGAATTAATAAAGTCACTGATATTAAAAAATTGTATTACCACGCAATAAATGATTATGGCGCATTGGTTTCTGCGCAGGCGCAAAACAAATAAATAAATCAATACCTCTGTGTTTTGCGGTTAATGGATTAACGAAGTTTACCGGGGTTTCTTATGGAATTGTCTAACGCCAGATGTAAAACATTGCCATTTCGAGGCCGGTTGTCACCTGTGGCGTTATCGTTGCTGATGGCTTTTCCTGTCTGGGGTGAAGAACTCGCGAAAAGCGAAGAGAATATCGAAACAACAGCAGTAGAAGAAATTGCAGCGAACGATCCCGATGATTATGCACGCAATGTGGTTGAGTTTGAAGATGACCTGTTGCGTATGATGGGACACAACAAAGTCGACCTTGAGCGTTTTACTTTTGGCTCCAGCGCCACACCGGGCAAATACCGCGTCAGCATTTTTGTCAATGACGTACAAATGGCAAATGATGAGGTGGAGTTCAAGGAGGCGAGCAATAAGCGCGTTTACCCTTGCTTAACACCTAAACTGGTTCGTCTGATCAATTTAAAAGAAGACCGCCTGTCCACAGAGGCCAGGGAGACCATCGAAGCGGCCCACCCTTGTACCGATATTGAAAAACTGATTCCTCAGGCAAAGGTAGAGTTCGACAGTAGCGAGCAGCGTCTGAATATCACCGTGCCTCAGGCAATGGTTAACCGTACCATGCGTGGTGCAGTGAGTCCCGAATTGTGGGAGAGTGGTATTCCGGCTCTGACGTTGGGTTATTACCTCAGCGGCTATGATTCCAGTTATAGCGGTTATGATTCTCGTTCATTATTTGCCTCGCTGAATGCAGGGTTAAATATTGGCGCATGGCAGCTACGCCATAATGGATCCTATAACTGGGATAAAAATCAGGGTGGCAAATATAACGTCACTAATACTTACATTCAGCGTGATATTGCCGCCCTGCGCAGCCAGTTTGTTGCCGGGGAAAGCAATACCACCGGTCAGATCTTTAGTTCCGTGCCTTTCATCGGTGCGCGTATCAACAGTGATTCGCGGATGTTGCCGGATGTGCAACGCGGCTATGCGCCAGAAATTCGTGGTGTAGCAAAAACCAATGCCAAAGTGACCGTGCGTCAGTTAGGCAATGTTATCTATGAAACCACGGTAACGCCGGGCGCGTTTATTATTGATGATCTCTATCCTGCCGGCTACGGCGGCGATCTGGAGATTACTATCAAAGAGGCCGATGGCAGCGTTCAGCAATACACCATGGCCTATGCATCAGTAGCCCAGCTATTGCGCCCGGGCGTTCAGGAGTACAGTTTCACCGCAGGTAAATTACGCGAAACCAATCTTTCCACCGAACCCGTATTCTATGAAGCAACGTATCAACGCGGGTTGAGTAATTACCTGACGGGCTACGGTGGCGTGCAGTTCAGTAAGCACTATCAGTCAGCGCAGTTGGGAACGGCAGTGGGCAGTGTTATCGGGGCATTGAGTGCCGACGTAACCTGGTCTAACAGCGATGTCGGCAAAAAAGGCGGCGGTAAACTGCAGGGACAAAGTTATCGCATTAGCTACAGTAAGCTTATTAACGAAACCGACAGTAATATCACGCTGGCCGCGTACCGTTTCTCCAGTAAAAACTATATGGAGTTTTTGACAGCGCTGCAGGCGCGGGATTATGTCAAAGAAGGCTACAGCGTTGACAGTATCTGGCGTTCGAAAAACCGCTTTAATATCAGCCTGAATCAGGGATTACCTGATGGCTGGGGCAGTGTGTATGCCAGCGCTACCATGGAAAACTACTGGAACAGTAAGCAGGGTTATAACAAATATTACCAGATAGGCTATTCCAATAATTTCTGGCGCTTTAACTACAGCATCAGCGCTGGGCGCAGCAAAACGGCCTCTGGTCGGGAGCAAACGAACTTCTACCTTGGGCTTTCCATGCCACTGTGGGACAGCTTTGAAACCCGCGCGCCTTATCTGAGCCTGCGTTATAACCAGAACAGCGACGGCGGCAAAGGTGAGCAGGCGATGGTCTCTGGTACCTTTGGTGAAAACAACAAATACAATTACAACATGGCTGCCAGCCATGACAATTACAGTGGCACTTCGACCACCATGGGGCTGGGCTGGCAGGGGAGCGCTGCGACAATGAACGGCAGTTATAGCCAGGGAAGAAATTATAAGAGCACCTCCCTGAGCATGAATGGCGCAGCCGTAGTGCATTCTGGCGGAGTGACGCTTTCGCCAATTAATAACGATACTTTTGCGCTTATAGAAGCCAAGGGCGCTGAAGGCGCCAGAGTGGCAGGGTATGCCAGTTCGAAAGTTGATATGTTCGGCTATGCGTTATATCCGGGATTAGTGCCTTACAGTATGAACTCGGTCGCCATCGATCCGGAAGGTTCTTCGCTGGACGTGGAATTTGAAAGTACCTCACAAACTGTCGTACCCCGCGCAGGTGCGGTGGTGAAAGTGAAATTTGATACTCACCGCGGAACGGCAGTACTTATTCGTTCCACATTTGGCGGCGAGCCGGTACCTTTTGGTGCCGAGGTCTTTAATGATAAAAATGCCAACGTCGGTACGGTCACGCAGGGCGGTCTGATTTATGCCCGCGTAGAAGAAGAGAAAGGCACGCTGGTGGTGAAATGGGGTGAAGAAATGCATAACCGCTGTCAGGTGAGTTATGTCCTTGCGCCTGAACCTAAAGACAAAGAAATGCAGGGACTGCCTCAGCAGTTCACCATGCCATGTCAGACATACCAGGCACCAGGACGTTCAGGTCATAGCGGCGGTACTCTGGCAGCCGTTACGCCGTAGTTTTCTTTCCCATAAAGCCTGTCTCGCTTTCGGCGGTAATTTCGATTACCGCCTTTTTTATGTGCCCTTCGTCCCTTTTTTATCGAATAATCACATGCCTGGAATTTTTCGAGCTGGATTCCGGAATAGCGTTTATCACAAATGAAAATTCAGAATAAGAGAGTTTACCAGCTCAAAAAATAGTTTTGTTTTGAAATATTATTCTGCGCGTTGGAATGTGATTAAATATTTCAAAATTAATATCTGTTTTTTATTTTATTGCGAATTAATGTTTTTACGTTTTATGGAAATTGAAGATTAACGATTGAAACGCTACTCTTTTTTGATAAAAAATAAAGTGCCTAATATTAACGGGTGAATATCAATACAATGGGGCGATCATCAAAATGTAGTATCTGTCTGTTGCAGTTTCGAGCATGGCTAACAAAGATGATGTTTATAATATCTCTTTCTTTGAGCTATGGCGAAAAAATAAGTGCGGCAGAACTAACCTGTTTATCCGGAGGAAACCCTGCGCCGGTTAACGTAGAAATTGCGCCTGTAAATATTACTGTCAGTTCACATATCACAGACTATAGCGAGCTTTATCGTCTGAATATGCAAATCGTTGACAATGTTACCGCACGCTGTACCTCCAGCCCGTCTGGTGGGCTGGTTTCAAGGGCGGCGACCTTAACATATGTCTCCGGTAGCGGAGATACCTCACAAGCTGGCTATATTATCTATCCCACTAATGTTAGCGGTATTGGTATATCCGTTAATAGCCTTGATGTATCGGGGTTTCCCGCTATCCCTGCCTGGCCCGCAATGCTGACGATAAGCAGCGAAACCGCGAATGGTACCAATTACTGGCGCCATCAGGGTGTTACCATTCGTCTGTGGAAAATTCCTGGCGATATTCCCTCTACTGTGTCGCCTTTTGGAATTATCGGGCCAACGGTTGTGCAGGGGTTTATTCCCGGTTCAGGGGGGGAACATCTTAACCCGGCAACATTAACCAGCAACCGGGCTTTAAGTGAGTCATTCTGGATAATCAGCGCACGCGCATTGCTTGGCAGCGCGAAACTGTATGTGGGTACCTGTAATCTGAGAACGCCCAATCAAACCGTGCAACTGGGCAAACACCTCAATTTTTATCGCTTTTCAGAATGGCGCGATGCCAGCTTTATCGTTGATTGCCCGGTGAAGGCTTACGGCTATGGCGGAATTGTGAATGGCTCCATAAGCAACAAAACCGCTAATAACAAAAATAAAGCGCCATCCCTGAAAATCATTCCCTACTCGTCGGTTATCGTAAACGATCATTTGGGTAACCCGCTTGGCGGAACAATCGCGCTGGATGCCGGCGGGGCACAGGGTTATGGCGTTCAACTTGCCTGGGGCGATTACAGCACGCAGGTTACGGGTATTAACCCTGTTAAACCGGTGGCGTTTAACATGCCCATCTCGGTCAGTTCGCTGGTCAGCGGTTATGCCCCCACGATCACCTTAGGGGCTAATGCGCCTTCTGCCACCGTCAAAATGGCGGCACGTTTTATTCAAACCGAAGCGATACCACAGCCAGGCAGAGCCAGAGCAGCAATAGAAGTGATTGCTAACTACGAATAAGCGATCGGTGCCCGGACATGGCTTAACCGGTGGTGCCGCCAGGGATTTCATCGGCCCACTGGGCCGCTGTCTTCATCAATTCCGCCACCACGCTGCGGTTAAACCCCAGTCTGTGGCCGAGCGCGCTAACATCTTCCCATTTATGATTTTCGTAAAGCTGCGCCAGATGCAGGTAAGGGTATAGCGGGCCGCGTTTTTCCCGCAGCGCCATCATGACGTTCGCTGAGACGTCGATCTGGCCGATCAGGTCTGCCATCGGCATCTCAAAGATATCATCCAGCTGTGAAAACAGCCCCACGATAAAGGCATCATCAGACGAGTGGCGGCTGATGGAGCGTGCGGCGGCGAGCTCGCAGAATTTTCCACGGATCAGGCAACGATGGTATATCTCGTCCGTCTTGCCGACATTCACCGAGGTTAAACAGGCCACCAGCACAAAACGGCGCAGTTCATTAGTGCCGAGATAGAAAATGATGTCTTTAAGCGACTGGCTGCGCACGTTTTTGATGCCGCGCGCGTTAAAAACGATATTCTGCGCATAGCGCATGAGTTTGAAAGAGAGCGCCAGATCTTGTTTCAGCAAGGCTTCAATGCGCACGAAGTCAGGTGAATCCGCATTGACTTCTTTCATCAATTTCAGCGTGATGGACTGATTTTGAATGAGTTTGTTATTAGCATGGATAACAGGCTTACTGAAATAGTGGCCCTGAAATAACGTGCAGCCGAGTTTTTTATAACAGGCGTATTCTTCCTCTGTTTCCACTTTTTCGGCGAGAAACACAGTCCCTTCCAACAGGTCAGCTTTATTTTTTATGTACGCTTTAATCGCTTCTGGCGTGCTCATCCGCACATCAAATTTGATGATGCTGACATACGGCAGGAAGTCATTCCACGTATCGCCAAGTTCAAAATCATCCAGGGCGATTCGAAAGCCATGTTTATAAAGCTGTTTTACAGTCTGAAGCAGGCGGGGAGTCGGTTCAGCCGTTTCGAGTATTTCCACAATCACACGATCTTTTGGCAATGTCTCGGCCATGCCCTGGACCAGCAGTTCATACGGGAAATTGACAAAAATCGCGCTGTACTCCTTGAGGCGACCCAGCGGCGCGCCAAGAAATTGTTCGACGATGATTTGGGCAGTGGCATATTCCGGGGTAACGTCGGGAAACCGGTTCGTCATGCTGTCTCTGAACAACAGCTCATAACCGACTGTGTTCATATTTTCGTCGAAAATCGCCTGGCGGGCGACAAAAGAAAACATTGGATACTCCATACAGATGCCTGCAAAAAACAAAAACCGGTCAATAAGGTATGTAACCGGTTAATCCCCCATCATTTTCCTTTACCGATGAAATGGAAGCCTGGACGAAAATGGCAAAGACGTGTGTGGGTCTTACAGAAGATCGTATCTTTTGTAAACTTCTGAGGGACTTAAGTCAAATCCCATCTTCATTTACAGGGCATTATCGAGCAAGTTTTCTGTAAAAATGGACTGTCTGCTGAAAAAATAAACCCGATTGCCTGCAACCGGGTTTGGTATGACGTATCTGATTACGATCGAGACACAACCCCGGCTTTTTCCAGCATAGCGTGTAACAGCACATTTGCCCCGGACGTTACCTGTTCCGGTGATGAATATTCTATCTCATTGTGACTGATGCCATCCTTACAGGGAATAAAAATCATTCCAGCAGGTGCGAGCATGCTCATATAAACCGCATCATGTCCTGCCCCGGAAACAATATCCATGGAAGAATAGCCGAGTTTTTGCGCCGCCCGCCGTACGGCCTCTTTGCAATCCGGGTGGAAAGGGGCCGCAGGATATTGCGAGACCTGTTTCAGCTCCACCTGCAGCCCGGTTTTTTGCGCCGTCTGCGCAATAAACGCTTTTAACTCCGCGTCCATTTCATCAACGTCGGCATCGGTCATATTGCGAAAATCGATAGAAAATTTGACGCTGCCGGGCACGACGTTGCGGCTGTTTGGATATACCTGGACCATACCTACGGTTCCGCGACCATGAGGCGCGAATTGCCCGGCAATGTTAACCACTTCCTGCATGATTTGGGTGGCAACCTGCAAGGCATCTTTACGCATAGCCATTGGTGTTGGGCCCGCATGCGACTCCATTCCCGTCACAATACAATCATACCAGCGAATGCCGAGCACCGCCTGAACCACACCGATGGTGATATCCTTGTCTTCCAGAATCGGGCCTTGCTCAATATGCGCCTCAAAGTAGGCGCCGATAGGGTGGGTGCCTGGCACCACGTCACCCGCATAGCCAATTTTGTGCAGTTCATCTTTCACCGTTTTCCCGTCGGTATCAGTGGCCGCATAAGCTGTCTCCAGGGGGAAAATCCCCGCGAACACACCTGACCCCATCATAACGGGCACGAACCGCGACCCCTCTTCGTTGGTCCAGAAAACCATCTCTACTGGCGCTTCGGTTTCAATGCCACGGTCATTCAATGTGCGGATAACTTCGAGCGCAGCCAGAACGCCAAAATTACCATCGAATTTCCCCCCGGTAGGTTGGGTGTCAATATGGCTTCCCGCGACAATCGGCAGCAGGGCATTATTGCGGCCTGGTCTGCGCATAAAAACATTGCCAATTTGGTCAATTTCGACCGACAACCCAGCGGCTTTACCCCAGCCAACGACCAAATCCCGACCCTGACGATCAAGGTCGGTCAGCGTTAACCGGCAAACCCCGCCTTTGGGGGTGGCGCCGATGTGCGCGAGATCCATTAATGATTGCCACAACCGTGCGCCATCCACACGAAGGTCGCTGATATCAATGCGGTTTGTCTCGGGTGATTCAACTTCGCTGCTCATGCTTGTTTCCTCTGTGTCAGATGATTAACGGGCGACGGCCTGTGGTGCGCGCTGGCGCTCCCACGCGGCGGCGGCACTGAAATCCGGCCCAAATGCCGGACGTTTGATATAGCGCCCCGCCCCTTCGCGAACGCGCAGTTCGCCGTCTGCCCATACCAGTTGGCCCTGGCTCACGGTATAGGCTGGTACACCGGTAACCGTGCGGCCTTCGAAAATATTGAAGTCATTGCGCGAGTGGTGGGTGCTGGCGGAGAGGGTTTTGCTACCTGTCGGATCCCAGAGCACCAGGTCGGCATCCGCCCCCGGCGCTACACAGCCTTTACGGGGATAAATATTGAAAAGGCGCGCGGTATTCGCGGAGGTTATCGCAACAAACTCACTCGGCGTCAGACGCCCACTGTTCACCCCGGCATCCCAGATCACTGCCATGCGCTCTTCTACACCGCCGCAGCCGTTAGGGATCTTCGTGAAATTGTCGCGGCCTGCTGCTTTCTGACTGGCGCAAAACGTACAGTGGTCGGTGGCGGTGGTGTGAAGCTGGCCGGATTGCAGGCCATGCCACAATGCTGACTGGTGGGATTTATCGCGAAACGGCGGGCTCATCACATGCGCGGCGGCGAAGCCAAAATCCGGATGGCGATAGACGCTGTCATCAATCACCAGATGCCCCGCCAGCACCTCACCATAGACACGCTGTCCGCGTCCACGCGCCCGTGCGATAGCGTCGGCAGATTCGCGGCACGAGACATGTACCACGTAAATCGGCACACCCATAATGCTGGCCACCGTAATCGCCCGGTTGGCCGCTTCACCTTCCACTTCCGGCGGACGGGAAAGCGGATGGGCTTCCGGCCCGCTGATGCCTTGCTTAAGCATCTCTTGTTGCAACAGCCAGACCATCTCGCCGTTTTCCGCGTGTACGGTGGGCATCGCCCCCAGTTCCAGGCAGCGGCGGAAACTGTTCATGAGCGTTTCGTCATCGCACATGATGGCGTTTTTATAGGCCATGAAATGTTTGAAGCTGTTGATGCCTTCCTGTTGCACCAGCGTGCCCATGTCCTGACGTACGCTTTCGTCCCACCAGGTGATGGCGACATGAAAACTGTAATCTGCCGCCGCTTTTTCTGCCCAGCCGCGCCACTGGCGGTAAGCGTCCATCAGCGGTTGTTGTGGGTTGGGGATGACGAAATCGATAATGGTGGTTGTCCCGCCCGCCAGCGCCGCGGCGGTGCCGCTGTAAAAATCATCGACCGTGGTGGTGCCCATAAACGGGAAATTCATGTGGGTGTGCGGGTCGATGCCGCCAGGCATGACGTATAACCCGCCCGCGTCCACGGTTTCGGTACCGATGGGAAGATCCCACTGGGATGCATCGCCGACGGCTGCGATGATGCCGTCGACACAGAGCACATCGGCACGACACTGATGGTCCGCGTTGACGACCGTGCCGCCATTAATCAACAGGTTACGCATTCGTTTTCTCCTGTAGTGCATTGGTTTGGTGAGTGATGTTCATTGTCCCTCACCCTAACCCTCTCCCTGGGGGAGAGGGGATTGGACCGAGCTGGCTTTGCCTTTCTCCCTTTCCCTGAGAGCGAGGGGGCTGGACCGAGCTGTCTTTGTCTTTCTCCCTCTCCCTGAGGGCGAGGGACTGGGCCGAGCTGGTTTTGTTTTTCCCCCTATCCCTTGAGGGAGAGGGCCCGGGTGAGGGGGAGCAGGCCGCACTGCCGCCAATAAATCCCCTCACCCTAACCCTCTCCCGGGGGGCGAGGGGGCTGGACCGAGCTGTCTTTGTCTTTCTCCCTCTCCCTGAGGGCGAGGGCCGGGGTGAGGGGGAGCAGGCCGCACCGCTCTCAGCTACGCCGATTGCGCCATCGGGTTATTCGGGTGCGTTGTCCAGTTGGCGTACTGGTCCGTCACTACTTTGCCGGTACGCTTATCCACTTCGCCGGGTTGCAGACTACGCAGTGAAATACAGTTCTCCACCGGGCAAATCGAGGCGCACAGATTGCAGCCGACACAATCCTCTTCACGTACCTCGAAACGGCGTTCATCCCCGGTGGTGGCGGCAATCGCCTGGTGCGACGTGTCTTCACAGACCAGATGACAGCGCCCGCACTTAATGCACGACGCCTGGTCGATTACCGCTTTATCCACGTGATTAAGGTTGAGATAACGCCAGTCGGTGACGCTGGGTAGCGCCATGCCGCGGAAGTCTTCGATGGTCCGAAACCCTTTCTGGTCCATATAGTTTTCCAGGCCGCTTATCATGTCGCGCACAATCTGGAAGCCATAGACCATCGCGGCGGTACAAACCTGCACCGTGCCGCAACCCAGCGCGATAAACTCTGCCGCATCGCGCCAGGTGCCGATGCCGCCAATCCCGGAAATCGGCAACCCACGGGTCTGGGCATCGCGGCCAATTTCCGAGACCATATTCAGCGCAATCGGCTTCACCGCCGGGCCGCAATAGCCGCCGTGTGAACCCTGGCTGCCGGTATGAGGCGACATCAACATCTGGTCGAGATCCACGCCTATTACCGAATTAATGGTGTTGATCAGCGACACGGCATCTGCGCCGCCCGCTTTCGCGGCCCTGGCCGGATAACGAATATCGGTGATATTCGGCGTCAGTTTGACGATCACCGGCAGGCTGCAATATTGCTTGCACCAGCGGGTAACCATTTCGATATATTCCGGCACCTGGCCGACTGCCGCGCCCATTCCGCGTTCGCTCATCCCATGCGGGCAGCCGAAGTTAAGCTCAATACCGTCAGCCCCGGTGGCTTCTACCTGCGGCAGAATGGTTTTCCAGGCCTCTTCTTCGCAGGGCACCATGATCGACACCACCACCGCCCGGTCAGGCCACCGCTGTTTGACGCGGGTTATCTCTTCAAGGTTGATGGCCAGCGTCCGGTCAGTAATCAGCTCAATATTATTGAGCCCAAGAATGCGGCGGTCAGGCCCGAGCAGGGTGCCGTAGCGCGGCCCGCTCACGTTGACCACGTGCGGATCCAGCCCGAGCGTTTTCCACACCACGCCACCCCAGCCTGCCTGAAAGGCGCGCTCTACGTTGTACTCTTTGTCCGTCGGCGGCGCGGAGGCCAGCCAGAACGGATTGGGGCTTTTGATGCCAAGAAAATCGGTATGCAGACTAGCCATGGGAGTGCTCCTGAAATGAGGTGGCGTTAGCGGCGTCGGTAATGGACAGAGCCAGTGCGATGGAACGGGCGGCGAGCTTGCCCTGGCGTACAGCATCGACCGTCAGGTCAAGGCCGCCCACACAGCAGTCTCCCCCGGCCCAGACGCCCGCCAGCGAGGTGCGACCGCACTCGTCGGTGACAATACGTCCGTGTTTGAGCGAAATGGCTTGTCCAACGGGAGCGCTGTCGAAGGTCTGCCCGATGGCTTTGAGCACCATGTCGGCTTCCAGCGTGAAGGTTTCATCACTGACTTCACCCTCACGCACCACGCTGAACACTACGCCCGTCAGCCGGTTGTTGTGCTGCTCGAAGCGCAAAGGGGCGGCCCACAGGCGTATCGTGACGCCATTAAGCTGCGCCCATTGCCGCTCTTTTTCCGAGGCTTTCATCTGTGCTTCGCCACGGCGATACACCAGCGTCACCTCCTGCGCGCCAAGTTTTTTCGCCTGCACGGCGGCGTCAACGGCGGTCATCCCACCGCCAATGACTACGACTTTACGACCAACGGGGAACTGGCTCAGATCCGCGCACTGGCGCAAATCAGCGATAAAATCCACCGCTTCACAGACCCCTTCGGGTTCTGTATCTCCGGTTTCCAGTTGATTCACCCCCGCTAACCCGGTGCCGAGAAATACCGCGTCGTAGCGGGCTCGTAACTGAGCGAGGCTAAAATCGTTGCCCAATGTTTTATCCGTATGCAGCGTGATGCCGCCTGTTGAAAGCAGCCAGGCCACTTCCCGCGCGGCGAAATCGTCGGTCACTTTGTAGCGGGCAAGACCGTATTCATTAAGACCGCCAGCTTTGCTGCGGGCATCAAAGAGATCCACGCTGTGGCCTGCTATTGCCAGGTGGTGGGCGACAGTAAGCCCGGCGGGACCGGCGCCGACCACGGCAATGCGCCTGCCGGTTTCAGGCCCACGGACGAACAGGGGTTCCCCGGGGTTAGCAAAGAAATGGTCGGTGGCGTGGCGCTGGAGCAGGCCGATATTGAGCGGGCGGCCATCCTGCGCGTTACGCACGCAGGCTTGTTCGCACAAGGTTTCGGTCGGGCAGACGCGGCTACAGATCCCGCCCAACACATTGGCGCGTAAAATGATCTCTGCCGCGCCGCGATCATTGCTCTGGGCGATGCGCTGAATAAAGCTCGGCACATCGATATCCGCCGGGCAGGCGCGGGAGCAGGGGGCATCAAAGCAGTAATAACAGCGTTCTGCTTCAATCACCGCCTGGGCAGCGGTTAACGGGGGGGCGCAGTCCGCAAACTCGCGGGCATACGCGTCGGGAGTTAGCCGTGCGGCCTGGATCCCCCGGGCGTGGATACCTGAATCGTTGCTCATCATGCTTCTCCTGAATTGTCAGCAGGGTTATCTCTCCCCTGCGTTAAAAATCCTGACCAGATGGTTAAGTTTTCGCGTATTAACCATGCTAATTACGTGCCATTTGCGACAGGTTTGCTGCATAACGCGTAAATTCAGGGGAGCAGAGAAACATGAATAAAATAACCGGACTGTTAGTGCTGTTTTTTGGTGCATTTCGCACCTTATTTGACGCTGATTGCTGCATTTTGCAGCAAGGTTCATTCAAGGCCGCAGATCCGCCAGACACAGCGCAATACATGGTCTGTCGCCCGTTGCTGCGCTGTTTCGCTGTGCGAGTCATCTCCCAGTACGGCGGCAATCTGGATATCAAAATCCGCATAGGTTTGGGTCATGGACCAGACGGTAAAAAAGAAGTGGGTGGTGTCCATCGCAGAGAGCTTGCCGAGCGCAATCCAGCCATCAAGGATGCGGGCCTTTTCCGCCACCAGTTGTCGGAGCTGCGTCTTTAATAGTGGGTGAACCACCTGCGCCCCTTGCAGGATCTCATTGGCAAACAGGCGGGAGGCTTCCGGGCGGGCAAAACTAAAGCCGATCTTTTTACGGACATACTCTTCCAGCGCGGTTTTGGGATCGGCACTGGCGGAAATGCCTTCCAGCGGCGCCAGCCAGTCGTGCAGAATGCATTCCAGCACGCGCAAATAAAGGGTTTGTTTATTGCCGAAATAGTAATGCAGATTGGCTTTGGGCAGGTCAGCGGCATCGGCAATCTGCTGCATGGTGGCGCCGCGAAATCCGTACCGGGCGAAGATCCGTTCAGCGGCGGGCATTATGATCGCCTCGTTATCCTGGCGAATACGCCCTTTTTCCAGCGCGACCTCAATGCCGCTCAGCAGGCTTTCATTCATGACTGGCTCCAGTGAAACCCGCCGTCCCTGGCGGGGAGGGGTTATTTCAGTTTTGCCGCAGCATCCCAGACGGTATGGGTCATGGCGCTGTCACCCGGATCTTTTTTGATAACCGGTGTATCGCCACCGCTGTGCAATAAGACATCAATCGTGCGACGGTAGGCGGCCGGATCGAGATAGCCGATTTTCGGCGTGTTGGCGTTAGTGATAAGCTTCGCCACGTTCTCCATCTGGCGAGTCTGCACCTCTTCGGTGGCGGCACCGGAAGCATCTTCCGCAACCACGATTTTCGCCGCCTCTTGCGGGTGTTTCACCGCATAATCCCAGCCTTTAAACGAGGCTTTGAGGAACTTCGCCATTTTGGCGACGAACGCCGGATCTTTCAGGCTGGAATCCAGCACGTACAGGCCATCTTCGAGGGTGGAAACGCCCTGATCCTCATACGGGAAGGTGATCAGATCCGCCTCTTTTAAACCGGCGTCGATCAGCTGCCAGTATTCGTTGTAGTTCATGGTGGAGATACAGGCTGCCTGATCCTGCAACAGTGGATCGACGTTAAAGCCTTGTTTGAGGATGGTAATGTCTTTGCCCGGTTTCAGCCCCAGTTTGTTCATCCAGTTGAAGAAGGGGTATTCATTGCCGCCGTACCAGACGCCCAGCGTTTTACCTTTGAAATCGGCAGGCGTTTTAATGCCGCTCGATTTTTTACAGGTCAGCATCATCCCGGAACGATCATAAACCTGAGCGATGTTAACCAGCGGAACGCCTGCCTCGCGTGACGCCAGGGCATCCGGCAGCCAGTTGACGATGACATCGGCGGATTTTCCGGCAATCACCTGCACCGGGGAGATATCCGTACCGCCGGGTTTGATCGTGACGTCCAGTCCTTCCTCTTTATAGAACCCTTTTTCCTGTGCCACGTAGTAGCCAGCGAATTGCGCCTGCGGCACCCATTTCAACTGCAGCGTCACTTTCTCTGCTGCGTGTGCTGAAAAGGTAAAAGCCACAGACATTGCCGCCAGCAACAACCCCCGGCGAAAAGCGGAACGTTTCATCATGGGATAACTCCTCGGGTTAGTGTGCATCATCATGTTTTTATGTTGTTTTACTTTTCCGTTGCCATCCCGCGAATCGAGGGATGCCAGAAATTCACGCGGCGATCGAGCCGAACCAGCAAGGTGTAAATCAGCGATCCCGCCAGCGATGACACGACAATCGCTGACCACACTATGGGCATATGCATCCGCGCCGATTCTGTGGAGATACGAAAGCCAAGCCCGGCGGTCGGTGAGCCAAAATACTCGGCGACAATGGCGGTGATGAGCGCCAGAGTGGCGTTGACTTTCAGCGCGCTGAAAATAAACGGCATCGCGGCGGGCAGGCGCAGCATGCGCAACTGTTGGTGGGGCGTTGCGGCGTAGCAATACATCAGCTCTTGTTCGAGCTTGCCGCTCGCTTTTAACCCGGCCAGCGTGCTGACCAGCGCCGGGAAAAAGGTCACCAGAATGACCACGGCGGCTTTTGACGGCCAGTCGAAACCAAACCACATCACGGCGATAGGCGCGACGCCGACCAGCGGGACGGTACTGGTCAGGCTCGCGACAGGCAGCAGCCCGCGTTGCAGAAAGGGAAGTCTGTCGATAAGCAGCGCCACGCCAATGCCTGCGCCGCAGCCGAGCAGATACCCCGCCAGCACCGATTTGAGGACCGTCTGCACCAGGTCACCCGCCAGCAGCGAGACGCCGTCGACCAGCGCAGTGAGAATGTCCAGTGGCGCAGGCAGGATGACCTGCGGAACGGCAAAGCCGGTGACCAGAATCTGCCAGAACCACAGCAGCCAGATGCCGAGCAGCGCGGCGACGGCAGCCGGAGGAACCGGAGCGCTCGCCAGACGCTGTACGCTGACGGCGGCAAGCAGCGCCAGCGCGAGGGTGCTCATGCCATTAAACGGCAGCATTGCCAGCCAGAGTGCGCTGACAGCGAGTGCCACAGCGAACAACACGTGACGCAACGCCGTTTGTGAACAGGCCAGCAGCGAACTGACAATAAGCAACAGCGCATGAGAACGAAGTGCATAAGAGGCAGCGCTGTCTCCGCTTAACTGAATGAGCGACAGAACGGCCACGATGAAGGCGCCGACTAACAGCAGCGTGCCGGGAAGGGGATTTTTTTTCATCATGCTCCCTTACGCTGGCGCATCACCAGACGTTCGGTCAGGGTTACCAGCCCGGTTAAGGCCAGGCCTAATAATGAGGCCATCACCAGCGCAGACCAGATCTGGATGGTATTGCCGTAATAGGAGCCGGTGAGAAGCCTGGCCCCCAACCCGGCCTGTGCGCCGGTGGGCAGCTCCGCCACCATCGTGCCGACCAGCCCACTGGCAATGGCGACGCGAAATGCCGGAAAGAGATACGGCAGAGAAGAGGGCAGACGCACCATCCAGAAGATATCGACGCGTCGTGCGGCATAGGTATGCACCAGTTCCATCTCCATTTTTTGCGGCGAACGCAGCCCCTGAACGGTGGCGATGGTGACCGGGAAAAAGCACAGGTACATGGCAATGGTCGCTTTGGGGAGCATGCCTGTTACCCCCAGACTGCCAAGAATAATGAGCACGATAGGCGCGATCGCCAGTACGGGAATGGTTTGCGAGGCGACAATCCACGGCATCAGTGCTTTATCGAGCGTCCGTGAATGGACAATACACACCGCCAGCAGTACGCCCAGCACCACGCCCATGGCGAAACCGGTCAGCGCGGCGCTGGCAGTCACCCAGGTATGCAGTAATAGGTTGCGCGGCGAGGTGAGCGGCCACTGGGTGATGCTGTTCCAGATATCAATAATCAGCTGATGTGGCGCAGGCAGCAGCGGGCGGGTGGCATTCAGTGACGCGGCAATCAGGTCGCTACTGGTCCAGGGGCCGCGCGGGGTCAGTACGCGATCAATCACCCCGGAAGCATTCAGGGCGAAGGCCAGCGCATACCAGAGGATCAACGCCACCAGCAATACGCTGCCGACGGGCAGAACATGCAGATGCAGACGTTGACTAATGGTCATGGTGTCCCTCCACCAGCGCTTCGCGCACGTCAGCGGCGAGCTGTAAAAAGGCCGGGGTGTCGCGAATAGCCAGCGAGCGTTCGGCGGGCAGCGGAGAGTCAATCACGTTCACAATCCGTCCCGGACGTGGCGACATCACCACAATTTTGGTCGACAGGTAGACGGCCTCGGAAATGGAATGGGTCACGAAGACCATCGTGCGCTGTTCGTTAAACCACAGTTGCTGTAATTGCTGGTTGAGGTTGTCGCGCGTCAGTTCATCCAGCGCGCCAAAGGGCTCATCCATCATCAGAATTTTGGGTTCAAAACCCAGGGCTCGGGCAATGGAGACGCGCTGCTGCATGCCGCCGGAAAGCTGCCACGGATATTTTTTCTCGAAGCCTTTCAGCCCGACGCGTGCAAGCTGCTCGCGGGCGATTTCATCGCAGCGCTCCGGCGGCACGCCCTGGATTTGCAGCGGCAGCTTGACGTTGGCCAGCACGGTACGCCATGGCAACAGGACCGGGGCCTGGAAGACATAGCCGTATGCCCCCGCCTGGCGTGCTTCCGAAGGGGACATATCGTTCACCAACACTTCGCCAGAGGTAATAGGTTCGAGGTCTGCAATAGCGCGCAATAGTGTGGTTTTGCCGCAGCCGGAAGGGCCGATAAACGAGACAAACTCCCCCTGGCGAATAGTCAGGTTAATGTCTTTGAGGGCATGCACCGGCTGGTCGGCTGCCGGATAAATCACGTTGGCCTGGTTTACCCTGATGGCCGGCCGTGCGGTGGCGGTTGCCGGTTTTAACGGTACGACCGCAGATTCCTCTGCATAGATCAACTGGCTCATTCCAGGCCTCCCCTGTTTTTTTGACTAACTGGTTAAGTTTGTTTCTCTATGCCATTTTTGTGCCAGGCGTTAAAAGGCGCTATTTCGCGGTTTTTGGCTGCAAGATAAGCTTTTTTGATGGCTAAATTGGTGCAAATGTCGGCAATGGTGCGTGGTCGTGGGGCAAGGCAGAGGCGGTGGGACAGGGCAATTTCGCTGAAAAAAGAAGCGGGAGTTTGCAGGCTACACGCCCCCTGCGCAAAGGGGGAGTGACAGTCTGGGTGCGGTGGTGTGGCAGATGGAGTTACACCCCGTATAAGGCTGCGACCAGTCCGACTATTCCGCCTGCGGCCAGTAAAATCAGTGGCGAAAGGCGGGTTTTCAAAAACAGGACAATACACACCGCGATGGTGGCGAATTGCAGAGCATTGTGGACAACCGCACCGGCGACCAGCGCCCCGCCGGAGATAACCAGGCCGACTGTCAGGGGGACTAACGCATGGTTTAACACGCGTTTCATTTTCTCGTCGGTGTTCTTATTCCATAACGTCACGCATGCCACCACGATCAGTGACGAGGGGATAAACTGGCAAACGGTTGATACCAGCAGCCCGGCGATACCCGCAACACGCCAGCCGACCAGTGAGGTAATCATCATATTGGGGCCGGGCGCGGCCTGGGCCAGGGCGAACAGTTCGCTGAATTCCCGTGAGGTCATCCAGTGATGCACGTCGACCACCTGGCGCTGCAACTCAGGGATAATGGCGTTACCGCCGCCGAGGGCTAAAAACGAGAGCTGTAAAAAGATAAAGGCAAGGGAAAACAGCGTTGTCATGATGTGTGTTTCCGGTAGCTCAGCATAATACTCAGCGGCACGGCGACCAGTAAGACCGGCAGCAATGGCAGGCGGAAAAAGGCAATCGCAATAATGATCCCGCCAAGGATAAACCACGATGTCAGCGCACGCGGCATCGAGCGCAAAATTTTCAGGCCGGTGGCAATGATAAGCCCCGCCGCCGCCGCGGAAATACCGGCGAAGACCGAGGCGACCAGCGGATTGTCATGCCAGAGTAGCCAGATATTGCCGAGACAAACGATAACCAGTAAGGGAGCGGTCAGTAACCCCACCAGCGCGACAAACCCTCCTTTTATGCCATGAAATTCCACCCCGGTGGCGACGCACAAATTCACGGCATTTCCGCCCGGCAGAAACTGGCACAGCCCCAGCAGTTCGGCAAAGCGTTGTTCTGATAGCCAGCGCTTTTTTTCCACCAGCGCCCGGTGCATTAGCGGCAGCACTCCGCCAAATCCGGTCACTCCTAACATAAAGCAGGCCTGCCAGAGCTGCCACAATGTTGGTTTAGCGTCAGACGACGCGAACATCTTCTTATTTTCTTGCACAACGACCTACCTGTGATGACCGGATCCCTGGCGCGCGATAACCCATTTGTAATCGTGATGAAATTACAGGAATTTTATCAGCAGAAAAATGATCGCCGCCGGGATCTGCGGTGACAGAGACGGGAAGAAGGCAAAGGATAAGCGGAATTTCATCTACGCTAAGGAGACGACTCAACATTCAGGAGGTGCTATGGCTGATGTGAATCGTCGCTGTTTTATGAAGATGCTCTCTGGCGCCGCGCTGACGACTCCCTGGCTGCTTCAGGCAGCGGAAAAAGGGCAGTCTGCGGCTGCTTCGGCTCCCGCGACCGAGGCTTTTTTGCTTTCGCCAAAAGCGTGGGTGCCCAACAACCCTGCGTTGCCCGTCTTGCTATACCGTCAGGTTATTCCCGGACGGGCAACCGCTCAGGACGCGCAACAACTGTTTGCGAAAAATGGCTGGCCACCGCAATGGGTAAACGGAGTGTTTGATTACCACCACTACCACAGCACGGCGCATGAAGTGTTGGGGTTTGTCGGCGGTGAAGCCCGGTTGATGCTGGGCGGCCCGGGCGGTAAGGAATTGACCGTACGGGCGGGCGATGTGGTGGTATTACCCGCCGGAACGGGGCACTGTAACCTTGGCAGTAGCGCTGATTTTTCCGTCGTCGGCGCGTATCCGCCAGGGCAGGAGTTCGATCTCTGTCGTGATGCCCCCACTGCGCAAAGGCTGGCAGCGATTGCCAGCGCGACCTTCCCCCATAGCGACCCGGTTTTTGGCGCGCAGGGGTTGCTTTTGGAGCAGTGGTTATAATCCCATTGCCAGGAATTTTCTTGTTTTATGGCGGGGCGTTTTTTGCGGTCTACGCTTAAAGCGCATTAGGAATGCGAAGCTCTCTGTGTATGTAATGATGGTCTTCTCTATTGAAAGACACTGTTGAATAAAAGGTTTTGGACATTTTCGGCCAGCTCATGCGAGCTGGCTTTTTTTTTGGTGTCATTTAATGGATTTTTTGGAGCTTTTAGGAAATTATGATCGCCGTCATAATTCTGAAAACCTGGTATGATCTGCTTATTGCCAGGAATTTTCCGATAGACTACTATGGCCTCACCCCCAGACAGAGCTAACGCCACAATAAAGAGTGAGTGCCGGAGATAAGCGCCGGGAGGGTAAGTAAAATTGAAACATTTGCTCGATTTAAAACACCAGGCCCTGGCATCTGCCAGGGCTTAATCGTTTTTAGCACCGCGGTTTTTCTCCCTTCTTCCCGTTTTGTTATTTCCCTTCGATCGCCGAAGATCCTGTTTCGCGTTGCGCTTTGCAATAACCTCTTCTATACACTGCATATTCACGTCGTTGCACCTGCGCGACATTCGGCACAGAACCACTGAGAACCTTTATGGATATTGAAAAAATCAAGCAACTGATCAAACTGGTCGAAGCCTCAGGCATCTCCGAACTGGAAATTTCTGAGGGCGAAGGGTCGGTCCGTATCAGCCGCGCCGTCGCTACCCCTGTAACACAGCAAACCTACACGCTCCCCGTCATGGCGCAGCCAGCGCTGTCTAACGCGGCTGCACCAGCCGTAACGGCTGTGACAGCAGAGCCTGCGGCTGGCAAAATCAGTGGTCATTTTGTCCGTTCCCCGATGGTCGGGACCTTCTATCGCACGCCGAGTCCGGATGCCAGAGCGTTCTGTGAAGTCGGGCAGAAAGTGAATGTGGGCGATACCCTGTGTATCGTTGAAGCGATGAAAATGATGAACCAGATCGAAGCTGACAAAGCGGGGGTAGTGAAAGCGATTCTGGTGGAAAGTGGTCAGCCGGTTGAGTTTGACGAGCCGCTGGTCGTCATCGAATAACGCGACTGACGACCGGCCTGTTACGACGTGCTGCTACCCTGGCGGGCGAGTGCGATGCCCGCCTGCGCCGGGGGCATCCGGCGGAAAAAATCCTCATGCAGCGCAACCTGGTTACGCCCGCGCTTTTTCGCGGTATAGAGCGCGGCGTCGGCAGCGCTGTACAGATTTTCAAAATCGCTGTTTTTCAGGCCAAGGCTGACACCGAAACTAGCGGTTACCCGTTGTTGCGGTAAGACATCCAGCGGCGAAGCATTAAGAGAAGAGTGAATGTAGCTGGCGATGATCATCGCATCTTCAACACGGGCTTCCGGCAGTAAAATCGTAAACTCCTCACCGCCGACACGACCAATGGCGGCGCTTTCCGGCAGCGCGCGGCGAATGCGTGAGACCAGCGCGCAAATCACCCGGTCGCCCGTAGGGTGACCATATTCGTCATTGATACGTTTGAAGTGATCAATATCCAGCAGGATCAGGGCGACATTCGCCTTTGTCAGGGATTTATTGATGTGGTTGATGATAGCGCTGCGGTTATATACGGCGGTCAGTGGATCGTGCGTCGCTTCATATTCCAGCTGCGCTGCCAGTTTTTGCAGTTGCTCGTTCATGCGGTTCAGTTCGCGTTCCGCACGGTCGCTGCGGCTGATCACGCGGTAGGATTCGCGGATCAGGCGTTGATAGTGCTTCGCCACGCTCCACAGCTTTTCACGACAGGCATCGGCGGGCAGCGCGGCGTCTGCCGCCGCCAGGCGAGCGTCTTCGAGTACGGAATATTCCTCCTTGAATAGCTCATTGATATCTAGCATGCGTCAAGATCCGGGATAAGAAAGACAGCCAGGGAAGGGAAGTCGATACGTAACTCCTGACCGAACTCTTCGGAAATATCGTCTTCCTCGTCATAGTACCAGTGCAGCTCGCAGGCGATACCACCTTTCGCAAAGCCATTCAGACACTCGAACAGTTCGAACAACAGCTTGGTGCTGGAACTATTGAAATAGCTCAGCGCAACATGCAGACGAACAGGCTCATCGGTGGTCGGTTTGTCCTGTAACCAGTTCTCAATGGCCTGCAACAGCGGGCGAAAGAACGCCGCGGCATTTTCAGGATAGGCTTCACCTTTAAGCACCAGACGATGTGCTGAAAAATCAAAATTCACTTCCGGTGTGGCCTGAGTTGCGGGCTGCTCGATGGAAGAGGTTAATGTTATATCAGTCATGGCAGAAGGTTGCCTTTAGGTGAAAGGCGGACAACGAACTGGCCGCCAGTGGATGAATGCGATACTCCAGTGGCTCACTGGTATCCCGCGCCATGGTCAACAAACCTATATTCGCACCTTTGCTCGTGGCAGGCGCTTCACTGCGTAATCCCTGTTTCCAGGCATTGCGGATTTCTGCCTGGGTCATCGTGCGCAGGACTTCGAGGTTTGTCTTTAGCAAAGAGGATTCTTCCGGGCCGACAAGATTTGCGGTTTCAAGGTAATAATTCACCTGGTCGGTGTGAAAGCAGAGTGAACCATAGCGCAGTTCATCCTGGCCCGTGCACAGAAAGCGTTCATCCGATGAATAGCGAACGATGTTTTGCCCCATCTCGATAAAGACGGAGAATAATTTGCGACGCGTCGCCGAGGAGGCTTCATGTTTATCCAGCCACGTGCGCATCACGTCACCCATCGACACAATGTGCTGTTGGGAAAAATAGCCCGTATAAAAAAGCTCGACAGCGCTTTGCCGCTGAAGAGTGAAAAGGGGGAGCAAAACAGCTTCTTTGACCTGCAGGTCGCTTATTTTCATTTAATTTATCACCAACGAAACCCAAACCACGTCATGTCATCGCGCGCAGATTGCTTGCCCTGCCAGCCCGTCAGCGCGGAGAGTAGCGCTTCGGAAACAGACGACATCGGCAGCGCACGTTGCTGCAATAACAATGACTGAATACGCTTCTTACCAAACATGATTTCCCGCGGGCCGCCAATCTGATCCGTTACGCCATCGGTAACGATCAACAACGTATCGCCACGGCGCAACGGACGTTGATGACGTTGCCACTGGTAATCTGTGGCCGTATCTGAATAGCCAATCCCTTTGCGGTCGCCGTCAAGATTAATGACATCTGCGTCGTCGGTACCGAGCATAAAGGCATGCATGCGAGCGTTAGACCAAATAAGCTGCTCATTTTGCGTATCGACAAACACGGCAATGGCGTCACAACCATCGTTGGACTGGCCCATATCTGCGGTGGGATGGCTCTGGCTCAACGTCTGTTTTATATAATGGTTAATTGACGCGAGCAGGCGCTCTGGCTCGTGGGGCTGAGCCTGAGTTAGTGCTTTTTCGAGCGCCGAGGAAAAAATAAAGGTCATAAAGGCGCCGGGAACGCCGTGCCCGGTACAGTCGGCCAGCACCAGCAGCCAGCCGTTTTCGCAGCGCTGAAAGGCGTAAATATCGCCGCCTACGCAGTCACGCGGGTGCCAGTACAGACACCAGTCATCCAGCGTTTGCTCTATGTTTTGCCGTGAGCGGCTGAGCATAGACTCCTGAATGATCCGCGCATATTCAATGCTTTGCATGATTTGCATATGCTGTTTAGCCTGCAAATCCGAGACCGTGCGAATCAGATCAAGACCCAGACCAATACCGATATATTGGTTGTCTTCGGTGAGGATAAACCCTTCGGTAATCGCTTTATCGCCTGTTTCGATGACGCGCTCGGCCAGATAATCCAGACCTGCATCAGCTTCGACAATCAGCGGCGTTTTATCCATAAACGCGATACAGCTTTTCTGATCATAGAGTTCATGGAAAAACGGGCGGCTCATCTGCGACAGAAAAATATGGCGGTTAATCATGCCAATAGGACGATTTTGCTCAAGAACGGGTAAGCCAATCAGTGACTTATGTTCAGAGAACATCGACATGACCTGCACATTATTTGCTTCGGGGGTTACGTGCGGAACGGCAATACGTAGCACGCCCGCAGTAAGCTGCCGCGATGAAAGAGGTATATCCATGATCCTGCTGTTTTCCTTAATAAGAATAATCTGAGGATAAAGTCTGATTGTGACGATTTCATTGCAGCGGATTACAGCGGGTTATTACGATAGATTATTGTTCCCAAAGCCAAATCTCAGCCGTTTTGCCAGAGGCAAAAAAAAGCCCGCACTTGACGCGCGGGCAAATAATGCTGGAAGCAATGTGAGCAATGTCGTACTGAATACCTGAGCGATTCACTCAACTATTCAGTAATGAGAAAGATAATCTTTATCATCTTGGTAATCAACCCCAAATTTTGTGCAGTATTCAAAAAAGTGGCGGGGAGGGTTGTGCGGCTGCTCCCCCTCACCTCGACCTTTTCCCTCCAGGGGTGAGGGATCCCCGGTAATATTACGTTTTACAGCGATAACAGTGCTCAATGAGAATAAAACCGTCACCGCGATGACAGGGTCCGGCTGAAAATCGATGAGGCGTTGACGGCTGACCGGGGCCGCCCGCAGGGAAGCGGGCGGAGGGGATAGCCTACAAGGATGTAGGCTGGTCCCCGACCCGAAAGTCAGACGGCATAAGACGAGTGGACCGCGAAGCGGCGATTTTCCTGGCCGGGAGCCCGGGTCGCCAGGGTGGTGGCGGTGAGCCACCCTGGCACGTTCACGGGTTCTGTTGCTATAGAAGAGCAAGGAACATACGGTGAACGGAATGACCACCAGAGCCGCATTTTCCCCTCACCCTGGCCCTCTCCCTCAGGGAGAGGGGACCGATCGTGCTCGCATTTTTTGTAGGGATCCCTCCCCCCTCAATGGAGAGGGGGAAAAGCGGTGCCCTCGCCCCTGGGGAAACGTTTAGGGAGAGGGGAAAAGGCCACCAGAAGGGAAAACCTACAGCCCCAGTGCCTCAAATTGTTTCCAGCTCACCTCGTCAACGTAGATCCCGCTCTCCAGCCGTTGTTGCCAGGCACGGGCTTCCGGTTCACCAGGGAGCAGGACATCGTGCCCCTGCTGGTCGTGCTGCATCCAGTCGAGTTGGGCAATCACTTCCTGCGCATAGTTCTCGCCCGCGCCCAGCCGGGCAGGATCAAAAATAATAGACAGCATATTATTGATGATGCCCTGGCGTGGCGGGATCTGGTGGCTTTCAGTCTCGCCGCCGGTCAGTGCGGCGCCCAGCAGGCTGCAAATCAGCGACAGCCCTGCGCCTTTATGCCCGCCGAAGGCCAGCAGCGCGCCGCGCGGTTCCTCCATCAGCCAGCGCGGATCGGTGGTGGGATTACCCTGCGCATCCACCGCACAGCCAGGCGGAATGGCCCGCCCTTCATTCCAGGCGATACGCGCTTTGTTCCCGGCAATCGCGCTGGTGGCGAAATCCAGAATCACCGGCGCACGATCGCTAACCGGCACCCCCACGCAGAAGGGATTGGTACCAAGGCGCGGGTGGCGCCCCTCAAACGGTAATACCGCAGACGGCGCGGCGACATTGGCAAAATGGATCGATACCAGCCCTGCCGCGGCGACCTGCTCGGCCCAGGCGCCGATACGTCCCAGATGGTGTGAATCTGCCAGACTTACCAGCGCGACGCCGTATTGACGCGCGCGTTCAATACCCGCCGACATCGCCTGCCTGCCGAGGACCTGGCCAAAACCGCGTCCGCCATTAAAAGAGAGGAGTGGACCTGCATCGCGAATCAGCCGCAACTGCGCCGCAGGTTGCAAATCGCCGGCCAGAATGGCGCTGATATAGCGTGGGAGCAGGGTCACGCCGTGTGAGTCGTGACCTTTTAGCGATGCTTCGACGAGGTTATCGGCGACCTGGCGGGCAATCTCCTGCGGGGTATTTACACGTACAAGATGTTGTTCCAGCAGCGTGCGCAATTGCTGGTGGGTTAATACAGGCATAATTAATCTTACCGCAAACAGGGTTATTGAGCGTATTTTGACTATAACGAGGATGTTTTTTTTACATAACCATCAAAATTAACTTTGCTTTGCCAGTTTTTGGCTATTCATTGGCAATAGAGACGACCCATAACGCTATTGTGATTTTTTAGATAAGCATTGCGAATAAAATCATTTCCTTTTTAATGCCCCGCCAGCCAATCATTTTCCGGATATGACATAAGAAACCTCCGGGGAAAGGATATGAATAAAATGACAATGATCGCCAGTGCAATGTTGACCGTTGCGTTGAGCGGTATTAGCGCATCGGCGCTGGCAGAAGGAAAAATCAGCATTGCCCAGCAGTTTGGTATTGGTTATTTGATTCTCGATGTGGTGCGTGACCAGCAGCTTATCGAAAAAGAAGGGAAAAAAGAGGGGCTTGATATTGAGGTTGACTGGCGCACCATTTCCGGGGCGACAGGGATGAATGAAGCTCTGCTTTCCGGTGCGCTGGATGTGGCCTCTGCTGGTGTTCCGCCGCTTCTGACCCTTTGGGATCGCACCAAAGACAAACAGAATGTGAAAGCGATTGCCTCATTAGGGTCGATGCCTAATTACCTGCTGAGCAATAACCCGGCGGTAAAAACGATTAAAGATCTCAGCGATAAAGACCGTATTGCAGTACCGGCGGCAGGGGTGGGTTTCCAGTCGCGGACCTTGCAGATTGAAACCGCCAAATTATATGGCAACGCAGATTTCAAACGCTTCGATAATATTAGCGTCAGCTTGCCACATCCGGATGCCAGTGCGGCGTTAATTGCCGGTGGTTCGGAAATTACGACCCATTTCTCCAGCCCGCCATTCCAGTATCAGGCGCTGGAACACAGCAATGTCCATAAAATTCTCAGTTCTTATGATGTACTCGGCGGACAGGCAACCTTTAATGTGTTGTACACCACGCAAAAATTTCATGATGAGAACCCAAAAACGTATAAAGCGTTTTATCGCGCGCTGAGTGAAGCGGCAAACATTATTAATGCCGATAAAAATGCCGCCGCAGAAACCTATATTCGGGTTGAGAAATCTCGTCTGCCATTAGCGCTGGTACAAAAAATTGTTAATGACCCGGAAATCAGTTTTACCGTTTCGCCTGAACGTACGGGCGTATACGCCGAAAAACTCTACGAGCTGGGCGTGTTGAAAAACAAAGCCGACTCCTGGAAAGACTATTTCTTCAATGAAGCGTGGGAAAACCCAGGCAGTTAAGCCGCATGGCGGAGGCAACAATGGCACAGACAACATCCGACGGACCGCTGCTACAGGTCAGAAATGTGGATATTGAATACCGCACCCGCGAACGTCAGGTGCGGGCCACCCACGATGTCAGCTTTGATGTCTGGCCAGGCGATCGCTTTATTTTGCTCGGGCCATCCGGGTGCGGGAAATCGAGCCTGCTGAAAGCGGCAGGGGGCTTTCTTGCGCCGCGCGGCGGTGAGATGTTGCTGGAAGGGCAACGCATCCGCGCGCCCGGGCCGGAGCGGATGATGGTGTTCCAGGAGTTTGACCAGTTACCGCCCTGGAAGACGGTTCTGGAGAACGTGATGTTCCCGTTGCTGGCAAGTCGCAAGGCGACCCGCGTGCAAGCCCGCGACACAGCGCTGCATTTTCTGAATAAAGTGGGGCTGGCGGACTTTGCCGATGTGATGCCGCACATGCTCTCGGGGGGGATGAAGCAGCGTGTGGCGATAGCCCGCGCGCTGGCGATGAAGCCGCGTATTCTACTGATGGATGAGCCCTTTGCTGCACTGGATGCCCTGACGCGTCGCACCATGCAAGAAGAGTTACTTGCCCTGTGGGAGGAAGAACGCTTTACGTTGCTGTTTGTGACCCACTCCATTGAGGAGGCGCTGGTGGTGGGAAGCCGTATTCTGGTGTTATCGCCGCATCCTGGCCGGGTGCGCGCTGAGCTGAATTGCCATCAATATTCCCTGAATGACTATGGCAGCGAGGCGTTTCAACATGCCGCCAGCCATATTCACGATTTGTTATTTCCGACCACGGCTAACGACCCGCGGCCCGAACAGAAACAGGAGCGCGCGTATGTCGCAGCCACCTTACATTCGTCCTGAATTTGAGCGCGAGCTTGCGCCGTTACGCGATCTTCCTGTCGAGACGCCGCTGCCGCTGGGCCAGCGGTTATGGCATCAGACATGGCTACGCAAGTCGCTTATTCTGCTGTTGGTGCTGGCATTATGGGAGCTGGCGGCGCGGGTGACACAAAATGATTTGATGCTGCCCGGCGTGGCGCAAACTCTGCAGGCACTGGCAGAGGATATGCGTAACGGCGAGTTACCGGAGAAGATCGTCAACTCTTTTAGTACGTTGTTAAAGGGCTATTTGATTGGCAGCGTGCTGGCGCTGCTGGCGAGCGCGCTGGCGGTGACCACCCAGTTTGGTCGCGACCTGCTGAGCACGCTTACGGCGATGCTCAATCCATTGCCCGCCATTGCGTTGTTGCCGCTGGCGCTGTTGTGGTTCGGGCTGGGGAATGTCAGCCTGGTGTTTGTGCTGGTGCATTCGGTGATGTGGCCGATTGCGCTCAATACCTGGTCCGGGTTCAGTAGTGTGCCGGAAACGCTGCGCATGACCGGGCGTAATTACGGGCTGAGCGGCCCCCGCTATGTGCTGACTATTTTGATCCCGGCCTCGCTACCCTCGATCCTCTCCGGGTTAAAGATCGGCTGGGCGTTTGCCTGGCGTACGTTGATTGCCGCCGAACTGGTGTTTGGCGCTTCAAGCGGTCAGGGGGGGTTGGGGTGGTATATCTTCCAGAACCGCAATGAGCTGTTTACTGACAGAGTATTCGCCGGGCTGGTGACGGTGATTGTGATTGGTTTATTGGTGGAAGGCGTGGTCTTTGCCAGCCTGGAGAAGGTGACGATTAAGCGCTGGGGTATGCAGCGTTAGCTTTTTTCCCCTCGTACTGCCCCTCGCCCCCGGGCGAGGGCGCTCATCTTCGCCATGACCTTTAGAGTAAAAATACGCTGGACTTTATCTTCAACGGCTTTTAACTGTTATAGCGCTTCATGCGTGACGACAGGGCAACAATAAACTGTAAGAGGAAGAGATGATCCAGATAGAAAAAGCCGATCCGTTATCGACAGACTCGCAGGCGCTTATTGAAAAACTTTCCTCCGTGCTCGCACAGATAACCGGCAGCAGCGGCAAACGTTCTTTTAATATTGCCGATCTGCAATCCGCGCGGGCAGTATGGGCGCTGGCCCGAAACGCGCAGGGTGTTGCGATAGGCTGCGGCGCCATTCGCCCGTTAACACAGGAAACGGCGGAACTGAAAAGAATGTATTCCACCGGTCGCGAAGCGGGGGTCGGCAGCGCACTTTTGCGCTTTCTGGAAGAGGCCGCAAGCGCGCTTGGCTATCGTGAAATCGCCCTCGAAACGCGGCGCATCAACCACAAGGCCGTGGCGTTTTATAAAAAGCACGGCTACACCGTTACCGACAATTATGGCGCCTATATCGGCAGGGATGACGCAGTGTGTTTTATCAAGACCCTGTAAGATCCGGGCAAGCGCTATGCGGTGGCAGTCGCGCTTATGGGATTATTTGCGCAGCAGCTTTTGCAGCCGTTTTTTCTGCCAGCCGGCAATCAAATTGCCAAAGACAAAAACACGCAGTCCACGCACTACCAGTAACGCGCCCCAGATAGCGGCTACCCATAGTGACCAGACGCTCTCTGGCGATGTCGTGCGATTGAGGATATAGAGTAAAACGCAGACCACCACTGCGGTTAATACCGAGCGGTAAAAGCGGCTTTCTTGTTCCAGCTGCTTTCTGGCTTCCGTGATGCGCTGATCAAGCGCTTCATCGCCTTCGCTTTGCGTGCTGCCGGAAAGTTCGCTGACGCTCACCTCAAAAACGGCCGCCAGAGCGCTGAGCGTTTCCAGGCTTGGTTGTTCCTGGTTTTCAATGCGCTGTATGGTACGCACGCTTAATGCCGCCATTTCCGCGAGCTGTTCCTGAGACCAGGCACGGGCAAGGCGAAACTCTTTCACTCGATTGGTACTCATCATAATGTCTCCGTGGTAAGCAGGATTACAGCGTTGCCCAAAAGCGAAAATGGCGACACGACATGCACCCGACAGCAACCTGACAGCGGCATGACACGCCGCGTGCCGAGCCACTTTGCTCTTTGGCGTTGCGATATTCAAGCACAATGCGTGATGCGGTTTTTCGGTTTTATTCTGCTGCAAATGCGCCGGGTTTTGCCTTTTCACCCTGGAATCCATCGGTGCCGATCGGATTATTATCCCGCGTGTCTAAAGGACGGGAGATATCACATACCTGCTCAGGAGGCCCTTTTCCGCAGCCCTGACTTTCTTGCTACACCGTGCCGTAAATGTTAAAAGGTGCGGCTTTATGAAAACACGAAAAGGGGAAAGACGTGAAAAACGCGTCAAAGGTATCTGAGCACTCAGCAGATACCGCGTCGGATTCGGGGCCGACGCTGCAACGGGGATTGAAAAACCGCCATATTCAATTAATCGCCCTGGGGGGCGCTATCGGTACCGGCCTATTTTTAGGTATCGGTCCGGCAATCCAGATGGCGGGTCCGGCGGTGCTGCTGGGCTATGGTGTCGCAGGCATTATTGCCTTCTTAATTATGCGCCAGCTCGGTGAAATGGTGGTTGAAGAACCAGTTTCCGGTTCATTTGCCCATTTTGCCTTTAAATACTGGGGGCCGTTTGCGGGCTTCCTGTCCGGCTGGAACTACTGGGCGATGTTTGTGCTGGTAGGAATGGCGGAACTGACCGCCGCCGGCATCTATATGCAGTACTGGTTTCCCGATGTCCCAACCTGGATCTGGGCTGCCGCCTTCTTCATCATTATTAATGCTGTCAATCTGGTGAATGTGCGTCTGTATGGCGAAACCGAGTTCTGGTTTGCCCTTATCAAAGTGCTGGCGATCATCGGCATGATCGGTTTTGGTCTGTGGATGCTGTTCGGTGGTCATGGCGGAGAGAAGGCCAGCTTCGACAATCTCTGGTCTCACGGCGGTTTCTTCGCCACCGGCTGGAACGGCCTGATCCTCTCCCTTGCGGTGATTATGTTTTCCTTCGGCGGCCTTGAACTGATTGGTATCACGGCGGCTGAGGCCAGCGAGCCGCACACCACCATCCCGAAAGCAGTCAACCAGGTGGTCTACCGTATCCTGCTGTTTTATATCGGTTCTCTGGTGGTTTTACTGGCGCTGTATCCGTGGGTCGATATCAAAGCCGACAGCAGTCCCTTTGTGATGATTTTCCACAACCTGAACAGCAATCTCGTGGCATCGGCTCTGAATTTTGTCATCCTGGTGGCCTCGCTGTCGGTCTACAACAGTGGTGTCTATTCCAATAGCCGTATGTTGTTTGGTCTGTCAGTACAGGGTAACGCGCCCGCCTTCCTGACCCGCGTCAGCCGTCGCGGCGTGCCGGTTAACTCGTTGTTCCTCTCCGGCGCGATCACCTCGCTGGTGGTACTGGTTAACTATATCCTGCCAAAAGAGGCGTTTGGGCTGTTGATGGCGCTGGTGGTGGCGACGCTGCTGCTGAACTGGATCATGATTTCGCTGGCGCACCTGAAATTCCGCGCCGCGATGCGTCGCAAAGGGCGCGATCCCCAGTTTAAGGCGCTGCTCTATCCTTTCGGCAACTACCTGTGCATCGCCTTTATGCTGATGATCCTCGTGCTGATGTGCACCATGGACGGGATGCGGCTGTCGGCCATTCTGCTGCCGGTGTGGATCGTCTTCCTGTTTGTTGCTTTCCGCGCATTACGTCGTCCTCAGAAACGCGCATAACACGCTGCCTCGCCAGATCCGGCGGGGCAATTTCTCCCCAGTAAATTTATCGTGATAGATCTCCCACAATGGCGTCATTCTGCAAGTCAAATAATTTGTAATCGATTACTTTTGTTCTTGATATGTTTTGTAATCGATTACTTTTAATGGGTGAGGCAAAAAAATGGTGTCAACAACCGAAAGTAGTGGAAATCTCGTTCAGCATCGACTGCTGGTGCCCCGGCTGTCACTGATGATGTTTTTACAGTTTTTTATCTGGGGGAGCTGGTCCGTTACGCTCGGTCTGGTGATGACGCAGCACAACATGTCGCTGCTGATTGGTGATGCGTTTTCCGCCGGGCCTATCGCGTCCATTCTGTCGCCGTTTGTGCTCGGTATGCTGGTGGATCGCTTCTTCGCCTCGCAGAAAGTGATGGCGGTGATGCATCTGGCCGGGGCCGCGATTTTGATGTTTGTGCCGCAGGCGCTGGTGGCGGAAAACGGCGCCATGCTGATTGCGCTGCTGTTTGGCTATACGCTGTGCTACATGCCCACTTTGGCGCTGACCAACAACATCGCCTTCCACAGCCTGAGCAATATCGACAAAACCTTCCCGGTGGTACGCGTGTTCGGCACCATTGGCTGGATTGTGGCGGGGATCTTTATCGGCGTGACGGGCATTTCGTCGAGCGTGACCATTTTCCAGGTGGCGGCAATCTGCTCCGTGGCGCTGGCGCTCTATAGCCTGACGCTGCCGCATACGCCGGCGCCTGCTAAAGGGCTGCCGGTCGCCATGCGTGACCTGTTTTGCGCCGATGCGTTTGCCCTGTTGAAAACCCGTCACTTCTTTGTCTTCTCGCTCTGCGCGATGCTGATTTCCGTCCCGCTCGGCACGTATTACGCCTACACCGCTTCCTATCTGGCAGATGCGGGCGTGGGGGACGTCAGTACCGCGATGTCCTTCGGCCAGATGTCTGAAATTTTCTTTATGCTGGTGATCCCGCTGCTGTTTCGCCGCCTCGGTGTGAAGTACATGCTGCTGATCGGCATGTGCGCCTGGTTTGTACGTTATGCTTTCTTTGCGCTCGGTGTGAGTGAGGAAGGGCGGTTCCTGCTCTATCTCGGCATTTTGTTACACGGTGTCTGTTACGACTTCTTCTTTGTGGTTGGCTTTATCTACACCGACCGCGTGGCGGGCGAGAAGGTAAAAGGTCAGGCGCAAAGCATGATTGTGATGTTCACCTACGGCATTGGCATGCTGCTGGGCTCGCAAATTTCCGGTGCGCTGTATAACCGCCTTGTCGCCGGGCAGACGTTGCCACAGGCGTGGGTGACCTTCTGGTGGATCCCGGCGATTGCCGCAGCCGTTATCGCGCTGATTTTCCTTCTTTCTTTTAAATACAACGATCAAGAGCACGCATAAGCTGTGGGAGGTGCTATGAAAACCATTCAGGGGCCGGCGATTTTTCTGGCGCAATTCATTGGGGAGCGGCCGCCATTTAATACGCTGGAAGGGCTGGCCGATTGGGCGGCAGGGCTGGGCTACAAGGCGCTGCAAATCCCCTGTAACCACCCGGCGATTTTTGATGTCGAACAGGCGGCGCAAAGCCAGAGTTATTGTGACGATGTGCGCGGCGTGCTGGCGGAGCGCGGGCTGGCGATTAGCGAGCTTTCCACGCATCTTGAAGGGCAACTCATAGCGGTACACCCGGCCTATGATGCCGCGTTTGATAGCTTTGCTCCTGCGTCGCGGCGTGGAAATCCATCGGCGCGTCAGGCCTGGGCGACAGAAAAACTGTGCCAGGCGGCGCGTGCTTCGCGAAATCTCGGGTTACGCGCGCATGCGACCTTTTCCGGCGCGCTGGCCTGGCCTTATCTCTACCCGTGGCCTCCCCATAACGCCCTGTTGTTTAAAGAGGCATTTGCTGAACTGGCCCGCCGCTGGCGGCCAGTGCTCGACAGCTTTGATGAGCAGGGTGTGGATCTGTGCTACGAAATCCACCCCGGTGAAGATCTGCATGATGGCGTCACCTTTGAGCGTTTTCTTGACGGCGTAGACAACCACCCGCGCTGCAATATCCTGTATGACCCGAGCCATCTTCACCTGCAACAGCTGGATTACCTGGCATTTATCGATATCTACCATGAACGCATCAAAGCCTTCCATGTGAAGGATGCGGAGTACCGGAAAACGGGGCGTAGCGGTGTTTATGGCGGCTATCAGAGCTGGGTCGACAGACCGGGACGTTTTCGCTCGCCGGGGGACGGGCAAATCGATTTTGGCGCGGTGTTCAGCAAACTCACCCAGTACGGGTATGACGGCTGGGCCGTGCTGGAGTGGGAGTGCTGCCTGAAAGCCGGAGAGACCGGCGCGCGGGAAGGCAGTGAGTTCATTCGCCGTCACATTATTCCTGTGTCGGAACATGCGTTTGATGATTTTGCCGCCGGGCAAGAAGACCGGAATAGCGTGCGCAACATGTTAGGGCTGGGGAGTGTGGAATGATTCAGGTCGGAATTATTGGCACCGGGTTTATTGGCCCGGCGCATATTGAAGCCATTCGGCGGCTGGGTTTTGTTGAGGTGGTGGCACTGTGCGATGCAAATCTGGCGGACGCACAGCAAAAGGCAAGGCAGCTCGGCGTACCGAATGCGTATGCCAGCGTGGAGGCGCTACTGGCGCATCCGGGGTTACAGGTGGTGCATAACTGCACGCCCAATCATTTGCATGCGGACATCAACCGTCAAATCCTGCGGGCCGGAAAGCACGTGTTTTCGGAAAAGCCGCTGTGTATGACGGTCGAAGAGGCGCGTGAGCTGGTGGCGCTTGCCGAACAAGCGAACGTGGTGCACGGCGTCAGTTTCGTCTATCGCCAGTTTGCAATGGTTCAGCAGGCGGCGAGTTTGCGTCAGTCCGGGCAACTGGGGCGGTTGTTTTCTGTCTATGGCAGCTATCTGCAGGACTGGATGCTGCTGGAAACGGACTATAACTGGCGCGTGGATGCGGCATCCGGCGGTCCGTCGCGGGCGGTAGCGGATATCGGTTCGCACTGGTGCGATACGCTGCAGTTTGTCACCGGGCGGCGTATTACCCAGGTGATGGCGGATTTATCCATCGTCTGGGCGACTCGCAAAGCCCGCCGTGGAGCCGGGACTTTCACCCATACGCAGCAGGCGGCAGAGGTGGAAGACAAAACCGTGACCACCGAGGATGCCGGGTCGGTGCTGGTGCGTTTTGACGATGGCAGTAAAGGGTGCTTTAGCGTGTCGCAGGTGAGTGCGGGGCGGAAAAATCGCCTGAGTTTTGAAATAAACGGTAGTGAGTGCTCACTGGGTTGGGATCAGGAAGTGCCGCAACAACTGTGGATTGGCCATCGCCAGCAGCCTAACCAGATCCTGACTGATGACCCCGGGCTGATGTCACCGGATGTCGCCGCCAGCGCGCATTTCCCGGGAGGACATATCGAAGGCTGGCCGGATGCGTTTAAAAACATGATGCTGAACTTCTATCGTGCGGTAAAGGACGGGAAAATGCCTGCTCGTGACGAGGCCCGATTTGCCTCGTTTTACGATGGGGCCAACGTGATGTTTATTATCGACGCCATCCTGCAAAGTCACGCGCAGCAAAAGTGGGTGACGGTGGCGTATTGATATTGGTTGACCTGGCGGGTGGCGAACGCAGTGCGAAGCATCGATTTCTTTGCGGTGCCGCGGGGATGGTAAAGGGGAACGCGGTGTTTCCCTTTACCCGTTCACGTGTTCGGGGGTGACATTTCGCCATAAACATAAGGTGAACGGAACCCACCTCCCAAGCCGCGTTTTCCCCCTCACCCTGGCCCTCTCCCTCAGGGAGAGGGAACCGATCGTGCTCACATTTTGTGTGGGGATTCCTCCCCCCTCTACGATCGGGCACCGAACCCGTCGCCCAGATAAGGCGTAACCGCATCCGGGACAACCCTGGCGGTTACGCCTGCCATGCTATCCGGATGCTGCACCGGGTGTGCGTCGTGCATGCCATCTGACGTTGTGGTAGCCTGCTAGCCAGACGCTAACCGCAGGAAATATCGACGTTATGTCCATTCAAAAAATCGCCAGGCTGGCTGGCGTTTCCGTCGCGACCGTTTCGCGCGTGCTCAATAACAGTGAATCCGTTAAAGCCAAAAACCGCGAGCGCGTACTCAAAGCCATTGCTGAAAGCAATTACCAGCCGAACCTGCTGGCGCGCCAGTTGCGTACCGCCCGCAGCTCAATGATTCTGGTGCTGGTTTCCAACATCGCCAACCCGTTCTGCGCCGAAGTAGTGAAAGGGATTGAAGAAGAAGCGGAAAAAAACGGTTTTCGTATCCTGCTGTGCAATACCGGTTCAGATATGGAGCGCTCGCGCTCGGCACTCAACCTGCTTTCCGGGAAAATCGTCGACGGCATCATCACCATGGACGCCTCCTCGCGCTTGCCGGAACTGGCGACGCTTATCGGCAGCGCCCCCTGGGTGCAGTGCGCGGAATATGCCGATGACGGTGATGTCTCCTGTGTAGGCATTAACGATGTCGACGCAGCGCAATGTGTGATTGATCAGTTGCTGGCGCGCGGCTGTCAACGTATCGCGCTGATTAACCACGATCTCAGCTATAAATATGCCCGCTCACGCGAAGAGGGTTACCGCGCCGGACTTAAGGCGCATCAGCGTGATTATACGGTCGTTAAGTATGCGAGCGACCTGAGTTTTAGCGCCGGGAAAGCCGCCATGCAGGCTTTGCTGCGCAATACTGAACGTCCTGATGCGGTATTTGCCGTGTCGGATACTCTCGCAGCGGGGGCCGTACTGGCTATTCATGAAGCCGGGCTGAAAATGCCCCAGGATATTGCGGTGGTCGGGTTTGATGGTACAGAACTGGCGGAAATGGTTACGCCGCCGCTGACGACGGTCTATCAGCCGTCAAAAGAGATTGGCCGCCAGGCCGTTGGGCTACTGCTCAATAAAATAGATAATCCCGAGGCCCCGGCGCAGAGGATCATGATGGACTGGCAATACGTTTCCCGCGCCAGCGCCTGAGAATATTGATGTTATTTTTTTGCCCGCCTTTTCGCTGGCGGGTTATACGTTAGGGGCTTTGCCAATGAACCGGCAACGACAAGCAGAACTGTTCCTGGTCATCACCACTATGATTGCCGCCTGCGGCTGGATCTTTTCCCGCGAGGCCATATCCGGTATGCCCGTCTTCGCCTTTCTGGGGCTGCGTTTTTTAGGTGCGGCGCTGGTGTTGCTGCCATTTTGTCGCGGGCAGCCTATTGCGCTGGCGAAACTCCGTCAGGTCTTGATTAGCGGCCTGTGGATGGCGCTCACCCTGTGCCTGTGGATTTGGTCGGTATCGACCACGCCGTCGCTGGGTGAAGGGGCGTTTATCATGAGCCTGTCGATGCTGTTTGTGCCGCTGGTCGCGTGGGGCATGATGGGAGTGCGTCCGGCTCGTGCGTACTGGGAATGCCTTCCGCTTGCCTTTATTGGCCTTGCGCTGTTAAGCCTGCATACGCCGATTGTCTTTCATCCCAGCCAGGGCTGGTTCCTGTTGACCGCTTTTGTGCAATCCATTTCGTTTTGCTACACCAGCCGTATTGCCCGCGATGTCCCGCTACTTCCGCTCACGGCGGTTCAACTGGCGCTAACGGGGCTGGCGGGGGTATTGATCTCGCTTTTCTTTGAACACTGGACGCAGCCATTTACTACCACCACGGCACTGTGGCTGGTTGCCAGTATTCTGATTGCCACCAGCCTGCGTTTTGGCCTGCAACTGCAGGGGCAGAAATATGCCGCCGTTGCCAGCGCCGCCATCATCATGGTGCTCGAACCGCTGCTGACGGTGATCGTTGCCGCTCTCTGGTACAGCGAACGCCTGCCGCTGCAAAAAATCATCGGCGGCGTGCTGATTCTGGTCGCACAGCTCTGGTTTCGCTGGCGGCTGGTGGCACGCCTGCCGTCAAAAAGATGATGTCCTCAGTTTGCCGGGCAACGGGGCGCAAGTTGCTGGCGTGCGCCAATCGCGGCGACGGCAAGCAGCAGCATCATCACGATCTCTGCGATTAAAAACCCGCCCAGCGCCTCGTTGTAATTGCCCTGGCTGAGGTTGAGCAGATGCAAAAACAGCCCGCCGAGCACTGCCGGACCCAGGCCCAACGTTGCCTGTTGCAGCGTACTGAGAATCGCACTGCCTGACCCCGCGTCCTGGCTTGCGATGTCACGCATCCCGATACGGTAAAAACTGTTCACGATCAACGCCTGTCCGTAACCAATTAGCGCGGTGGACGGCGCAAGATTCAGGGCGTTGAGATGGCCGTGGGTCAACCAGATCGTAGCGAACAGAGCCGCCAGGCCGCTTATTTGAATCGCAATACCACTTAGCAGAATGGTACGCAGGCTGTGACGGGCGATCAGTGTCGGCGCATAACAGGCCGAGGCGAAATAGAACAATCCCAATACCACGAAACTGTTGCCGGATTGCCACGGCGCCATGCCGACACCGGCCTGTAATGTGAGCGCCATGCAGAACATAAAGCCGGACCAGGCGCAGAAAAACAGCAGCGCAATTAAGAGGCCGAAACGAATGCTGGCTAATTTGAGCAGGCGCGGAGGCATCAGCGGATGCAACCCGTTTCGCTCCTGACGCAGTGCGCCCGCGCGCATCCACAGTGCCAGCGGGATGATTGCCAGTAAGGCCACCTGGCTTTGCCACGGCCAGCCTAAATCCGGGCTAAGGGAGAGCGGGAAGAGCAGGCAGCACAAGATGAGCGCCAGCGCGAAAGTACCCTGCCAGTCAATGCGCGTTGGGGCTTCATTGCGGGTTTCCGGGACATAGCGATGGCTTAATGCCAGTACCAGCAGGCTGATGGGCACGTTAATAAAAAAGGCGTTGCGCCAGCCGAGTCCGGCGATATCCGCCGACACCAGCCAGCCGCCCCCCATCTGTCCGATAATAAATGCCACACCGCCGATACCGCCATACAGGCTGATTGCGCGGGCGTGGGCCGGGCCTTTGAGGGTCACGTGCAGCGTTGCGAGAATTTGCGGCATGATCAGCGCCGCGCTCATGCCTTGCAGGGTGCGTGCCGCGAGGAGGGCGGTGATGGAATTTGCAAGACCGCACAGCAGGGAGGCGATACCGAACAGCGCGACTCCCCATAAGAATATTTTGCGCCGGCCAAGGTTATCGCCCAGTTTGCTGCCCATCGCCAGGCAGACGGCAAACGCGACGCCATACAGCGCCACAATCAGGGAGAGTTGCGTCGTATTGGTATGCAGCGATAACGTGATGGAATCGAGGGCGACGTTGGTGATCGAGGTATCGATCATGGGCAGCATTTGCCCGGTCAACAGTAACAACAAGCCCGCACGACCGGGTGAAACAACTGACGTATTCATGGTAACTCCATTGCGTCATTCATCGGATAGACGTAGCATCGCTGATACTGAAAACGGGTACCAGTTCTTGCTTATACTGGTATTGGTACTACCATGCTGGAGGTTTTATGAGCCTGATGTCGGAACGAGCCCCTCTGTTGAGCGTACAGGACGAAAATCGAAAACAGCTCGGCGCTTTTTTACGTTCCCGCCGTGAAAGCCTCGACCCGCAGCGTCTCGGTCTGCCGCGCAGCGGTCGGCGTCGCACACCAGGCTTAAGGCGTGAAGAGGTGGCGTTACTCGCAGACGTCGGTGTGACCTGGTATACCTGGCTGGAGCAGGGAAGGGATGTCAACCCCTCTGCCAGCGTGATGCAGGCGATCGCCAACGCGCTGGAGTGTTCGGCAACCGAAACCCGCCATCTGTTTTTGCTCGCAGGGCTGACGCCTGCGGAGACGCCCGCCGTGCCGCAGTGTGAAGGTATCAGCATCGGGGCGCGTAAAATGCTCGATAGCCTGTTGCCACAACCGGCCAGTATCCAAAAGCCCAATTTTGATATTGTGGCGTGGAATGAGGCATTTTCGCGGATGATGGGCGTAGATTTTCATCAAATAGCGGAAGATGAGCGTAATTGTATCTATCTCTACCTGACGAATCCGACGTGGCGTAGCCGAATCGGGCGCAAAGAGAGTGTCCTGCCGACATTTGTTGCCTATTTCCGTGCGGCGATGGCGGAGCACCGGGGCGACCCGCTGTGGGAAGCGAAGCTGGCGCGCTTTTGCGCCGTATCGGAAGAGTTTGCCTCGCTATGGCATAAGCACTATGACGTGCGAGGCGTGGAGAACCAGTTGAAAACCTTTACTCACCCCGAGTTAGGCGAATTTTCTTTGCAGCAAATGTACTGGTTTTCAGCGCCGCGCAACGGTTCGCGGCTGCTGGTCTATTTACCGATAGATGAGCAGGGTGAGCGGGCGCTGGCATGGCTGGCGGAGCATGGCTAGGGGCTTCTCAAAGATAGAGCGTTCCGGCCAGAACCGTATGCGACTGGCCTGCCAGCGCTACCCGACCTGCTGAGGTCAGCGCAATGTGCAATTCCCCGCCGCGCGGTGATGCCTGCCAGGCACAGAGGGTACGCTTATCCAGACGCGCCGCCCAGTATGCCGCCAGCGCGCAGTGCGCAGAACCGGTCACCGGATCTTCATTTACCCCCACCCATGGCGCGAAGTAGCGAGAGATAAAATCGTATTTGCCATGACCGGGGGCGGTAATCGCCACACCCCGTCCTGGCAGTGCGCTAAGCGCCTGGAAGCGCGGTTTGAGCGCATCAATTATCTGTGCGTCTTCCACCACCATCATCACTTTGGGGCCAAACTTCCCGCAGGCAGAGACGTCACTGGCGTCGAGACCCAGCGCATCCAGCAAAGCGTCATCCGGCACATACTGCATATCCGGCACCAGAAGCGGGAAATCCAGTTCGATGGTATCAGGACCGGCGGTCGCTTTAAGCGGCCCGGAGAGGGTAGTGAAGACAACGCTTTCACCCACGGCAAGCAGTCCGGTCTGGCGCAAAATATGGGCCGTGGCGAGCGTGCCATGACCGCATAAATCGACCTCTGCCTCGGGTGTAAACCAGCGCAGACGGTACTCATCGAGCGCCAGAAATGCGGTCTCGGAGACGGCCATCTCCGCCGCTATCTGCTGCATGGTCGTTGTTTCAAGACCCTGAGGGGTAATACACACGCCCGCCGGGTTGCCGGAAAAAGGGCGTGTGCTAAAAGCATCAACCTGATAGATCTCAAGTTCCACTGCGCGTGCTCCTGTCAGAAAAACGAAACGCTACGGTAACGCGTTTTAGGTTTTCCGAACAGTCAGCGCGGACGCAGACGTTGCTGATCTTTTTTGGTCAGCGTATCGACCACGAGGTCCCGCGAGTCATTGATCAGATCGGCGAGCAGATTTTCGCTGATATCATCGCCAGCAAAAATGGAGATCCAGTGCTTTTTATTCATGTGATAACCCGGCTCAATACTGCGATAAATCTGTTGATTAAGCAGGGATTTTTGCGGGTCTGATTTCAGGGTCACCATGGGCCGACCATGAGCGGTGGTGGTCATCATAAAAATCTTACCGCCGACTTTGAAAATGTCGTGTTCCGGGCCAAACGGCCAGCACAGGTCAGTAAACGGCAGCTCCAGTGCAATGCGACGAGCGGTCTCCTGCAGGGTTTTACTGTCCATCGCTGTTATCCACGGTGAGCGCGCGCCACATGGCTTCAAAGCCCAGCCGTTTGGTCTCTTTTGCTTTTTGCGGGTCGCGACTGGCGAAATCCATCGTGGTTTCCGCCAGCGTCAGAAAAATGGCGTCGCCAAAGGGCGAGAGCGCTTCGGAAAGAAATTCCGGCCTCACCGAGCGGTGGCAGATTTCATGCAGCTCCGGGAACATATCCATAACCTGCTGGCGCGTTTCCGGGGTGATTTTTTCGCTCACCGCAATCTGGCGAATCGCGTTATGTGCAGACGGATGACGGATACCCCAGTCGATATAGCTGTTCCAGATGGACTGGGTGTGTATTTTAGGATCGCTGAGCGAACGATCGAGGCTGTCGATCATGGTCTGGCAAAGGTCAGATTTCAAATGCAGGTAGAGCGCATTAAGCAGATCGTCTTTGGTGGCAAAATAACGAAACAGGGTGCCCTCCGCCACGCCCGCGTTACGGGCAATCACCGCGGTCGAGGCGGCAATGCCGGTTTTCGCGATAGCGACAGCTGCCGCATCCAGTAATGCCATTTTCTTATCTTCACTCTTCGGACGAGCCACTACACTTTCCCTCTCACATTTAGAAAAACCACGATTGAACCATGCCCTCTGTGACGCTGCAACGCTGAACATCAAAGATCGAAAATCATCTTGACGACTTTCTATTCATTTCTATAATGAGTGCTTACTCACTCATAATCAAGTCCAGTCTATTTTTAATGTTCCAGCGGAAGGGACATTTTCTCGGATCAGGGTATGCATCGTCTCTTACTTAGCGTGGTTCTTATTATGCTCGTTGTATCTGCTGCCAGTTTGCCTTTTGTTTTAAACGCCGGATTTGGTCAGCGCCCACAGGGCGAGCAACTGACCAGGGTGGAGCAGTCCCCGCAGTACCGGGACGGTGAATTTCATAATCAGTTACCTACGCCCAGTTATACGGGGCAGAAAAGTATGCTGGCGGCAATGTGGGAGTTTTTAACCACCCGCCGGGAAAATGCACGCCCACAGCGGCCATTGCCGATGGTAAAGACCGATCTGGCAAGTCTGCCGCTGGAGCAGGACACGGCGGTATGGCTGGGTCACTCTTCCTGGTATCTGCAACTGGCCGGGAAGCGCATTCTTATCGATCCGGTGCTGAGCAATTACGCCGCGCCGTTCTCGTTTCTGAATAAAGCCTTCGACGGCGACTATCCGTGGACAGCGCAGGCCATGCCGGAAATCGATCTGCTGATCATTTCCCATGACCACTACGACCACCTGGATTACGCCACCATCAGGGGACTGATGCCAAAAATCAAACGGGTGATCACCCCGCTCGGCGTGGGATCGCATCTGCGTTACTGGGGCATGAACCCGGACATCATCGAGGAAGCGGACTGGCAGCAGAAAATCACTGTTAGCGGCAACCTGGATGTGTATGTGCTGCCTGCGCGCCATTTTTCCGGGCGCGGTCTGAAACGCAACCAGACGTTGTGGGCGAGCTTTATGTTTGTCACCCCGGACCGCAAGCTCTATTACAGCGGTGATACCGGCTATGGGCCGCACTTTAAGGCCATCGGTGAGCAATTTGGTTCGGTGGATCTGGCGATCCTTGAAAACGGTCAGTACGACCAGGACTGGAAGTACATCCACATGATGCCGGAGGAAACGGCGCAAGCAGCGGAGGAGTTAAATGCGCGGGCGGTACTGCCGGGCCACGCCGGACGATTCGTGCTGGCAAAACATACCTGGGACGATCCTTATAAACGTCTGGCGGCGGCAAGCCTCGGCAAAGGGTATCGATTGTTAACGCCCACTCTCGGCGAGGCGGTTCATGCGGCGGATAGCGCCCAGAGCTTCCACGCCTGGTGGGAATAACGGTTTATTTCGAAGAGCAGAGAGGAGGAGCGCTGTATGACTATTTCCGCTCAGGTTATCGACACTATCGTCGAGTGGATCGACGACAATTTACATCAACCATTGCGTATTGATGATATCGCGCGCCATGCCGGGTATTCAAAATGGCATCTGCAACGGCTGTTTTTGCATTACAAAGGCGAGAGTCTGGGGCGCTATATTCGCGAACGCAAACTGTCACTGGCGGCGCGGGATTTACTCAATACCAATGATAAGGTCTACGATATTTGCCTGAAATATGGCTTTGATTCGCAACAGACCTTTACGCGGATCTTTACCCGCACCTTCAATCAGCCGCCGGGTGTCTGGCGCAAAGAGAATCATCCACGCGCGCATTGACGCCTAATCCCGGTGGCCTAAGGTCAACCGGGATTTTTTTGCCCTGAATTTTTCCCGGATGGCGGCGCAGGCGCCTGATCCGGGCTTGTATGATTACCTCATCAGAAAGAACCGGCCAGTTCTACAGGTTTGGTGCCCGATCGTAGAGGGGAGAGGGATCCCGACAAAAATGCGAGCTCGATCGGTTCCCTCTCCCTGAGGGAGAGGGCCAGGGTGAGGGGGAAAATGCGGCTCGGGAGGTGGGTTCCGTTCACCGTATGTTCATGGCGAAATGTCACCCTCGAACACGTGAACGGGTAAAGGGGAACACCGCGTTCCCCTTTACAATCCCCGCGGCCCCGCAAAGAAATCGGTGCTTCGCACTGCGTTCGCCTCCCGCCCCGCTTCCTGCGGTCGGTTTGACTCGACGTCGTGTCTCGACAAACCTCAGTCCGCCATCCCTGGCGGCCTGTCCTTGTCATCGGGTCTTCGTCTCACCGATTTCAGCGGGGACTCAACCTCCTCGCTGCACGCTCTGCGACTGGGGGTACAAAGATGTCGCTATGGTTATCATGCGGGAAAACGAGTAAGCCAAGACTAAAAAGGGTTGAAGATGTTCACAGTATCTACGCATTGGTAGGTCGGGTAAGCGAAGCGCCACCCGACGGGTTTTCCCGGATGGCGGCGCAGGTGCTTTATCCGGGGCAGACCTTAAGCCAGTGAAAACCAACGGCGCCAGATAAAGCGCAAAACAAAGAACTCGATAATGCCAAGTAGCAGAAACCACAGACAAAACAGCATGGTATAGAGCTGATTCAGGTCCTGAAAATGGAAGGTATCCATCAGCTTTTGCGCCAGCACCAACCCCAGGGAAGGGGCGGGTAGCAGCAATACCGAGATGAAGGCCATCAGCAGAATACCTGCCGCGGTGGTTAATGTTTCCAGTGGGTGCTTCATAACAGTTAATCGGTTGTTAAAAACGATATTGTCCGGGAAAGTGCGCGGAGGTGCAATCTCCCGGGACTGTGCTAGCCCGCCGCCCAAATTTCGGTGTGTTTTTGCACCAGTCCAATCAGCGAGCCGCCGTCGGCAACAAAGTCGCGCATCATTTGCGATTCGCTTTTCCCGCGTTTGACGAAATTCATCAGTTCGGCGATGGCACTGCCCGCATTGAGTTTATCCGCCCACGGCGCAACTTTATCCAGCATCCGTTCAATATCGTCGGCTATCTTACGCTGCTCGCCGGTATGAACGTCGGTGATGAGCCCCTCCAGACCAAAACGACAGGCCTGAAAACGGTTGAATTTATACAGCAGATAATCGCGCTCCTGATGTTTGAACGGGCGTTCTGCCAGCAGCCAGTGGGCGATAGCCTGAATAAATCCGGTGACATTAATCGCATGTGACAAGGTCAATGGCGTATCCATTACCCGCACCTCGACGGTACCAAAATGGGGGCTGGGGCGAATATCCCAGTGCAAATCCTTAATGCTCTCAATCATGCTGGTATAGCTGAGGCGACGAAATAATCCTTCAAACTCCTGCCAGTTACTGACCCAGGGCATGGGACCATTGTCCGGAAAAGAGGAAAAAATGTTCAGTCGCGATGAGGCGAAACGGGTATCCGTTCGCTGCACATAGGGGGACGCGGCGCCAAGCGCGATAAAATGCGGCACAAAGCGTGATAACCCATGAAGAAGATAGATGGCATCATCGCCACTCGGACAGCCCACGTGCACATGCTGGCCGAAAACGGTCGCTTGCTGCATCAGGTAGCCGAACATTTCCAGCGTCCGGTGATAACGTTCATCGTTGCTGATCTCCTGACGCTGCCATTTTTGAAAAGGGTGCGTGCCGCCGCCGCAAATCTGTACATGATGCTCGTTTGCCGCCTGCAAAATGATCTGTTGCATGGCGGAAAACTGGTGTGCCGCCTGGTTGATGTCGCGGCAGACTCCTGTCGCAATTTCCAGCATGCTTTGCGTGATGTCGTGTTTGACCTCTCCGGCTTTAACTTGCGCTTTTACCGCGTCGATCAGACGCGAAGAGTCCTGGCTGAGATCGTAGCCGGGTGGATTAACGACCTGGAGTTCAAGTTCAATCCCGAGGGTGAAAGGCTCTGATACATGAAAATCGGGTAGGGGCATGCTCGCTTATCCTTGTGAGGTTTTCGATAAGTATAGGCATGCCCTGGAGACCTGCATGGGCCGAATTTATCCGATTTGCTCCAGCTGTCCCCTGAGTACTTCAACACCGGGCACGATGGCATTTGGATTAATGGCATGGAATCCCATGCGGAAATAGTTATCCGGGGGCGCGCTATCAAGAAAATGACGCGCCCCCGGCTCAATCAATACCCCCGCATGGGCCGCGCGCCAGGTGAGTTGCTGAGTGCTGATATGTTTTGGCGTACTCAGCCAGAACGCGTTGGCATGTTCGCTGCCACCGAACGTTTTGCACTCGGGCAAAAAGGTTTGCAGCGCGTTATGCAAGGTATCCCAACGGCGTGCAGAGTCTTCGTGGTAGCGGCGCAGGTGTGTCTCGTAATGGCCCTGTGCCAGGAAATGGGCCATCTGATACTGAATGTTGGTTGGCGGATGGCGATACACCAGGCGACGTAGCGCGCGGGCTTCGTCAATGATTTCCGGCGCGGCTACCATAAAGCCCAGCCGCAGTCCGGGTGAGAGCGCTTTTGACAGGCTACTGACATAGATAACGCGCCCGCTACGATCGCTGGCTTTCAACGCCGGTAAGGGGTTTTGCGTAAAGTTACTTTCCGAGTCGTAGTCATCTTCAATGATCACCGCGTCATGCCGGGTGGCGTATTCGAGCAACTGGACCCGGCGCGCTTTACTCATGGTGACACCCGTTGGCACCTGATGTCCCGGCGTCACGTAGTAGTAATCGCAGGGCGTTTCGCTCAGTACAATGCCTTCTTCATCAACCGGATGCGGAACGATATGGGTGTCGTTAAGCAGAAATGTATTGATCGCTTCGCGAAACCCCGGGTTTTCGACCGCCACACGCGTTTGCCGTGACATCAACAGGCGGGTCAGTAAATACAGGGCGTTCTGTGAGCCCAGCGTGATGAGGATTTCATCCGGGGCGGCAACGATACCGCGTTTCGGCAGCACCCGGGTGCGGATCTGCTCAACCAGCATGGGCACATCCTGATCGATATGATCGATAACCCAGGACGGGTCACGTACGCCGCCGTGCAGCCAGTTTGCCGCAGCACGCCAGAAGGCGAGGGGAAATTGTTGCGTGTCCGGCTGGCCGTAAATAAACGGGTAGCGATAGTGCATCCAGCCAGCGGGTTTGAGAATTGACTCCTGCTGGCTGGGCGTGATTTGCAGGCGGTTGCCCCATCGTGGTGCAGCGCTTTCGCATTCAGGTGCAGATTGCGACACGTTTTGACCGGCATGGTAGTAATCCGGGTGCAGGTAATACCCGCTGCGTGGGCGGCTGACCAGATACCCTTCATTGACCAGACTTTCAAATACCAGCGCCGTGGTATTGCGAGAAACATTAAGCTGACCAGCGAGTTGGCGACATGAGGGAAGAGGGGTGTCTGCCTGAAAAATGCCGCTCAGGATGGCGTTTATCAGCGATTCACGCACCTGTTCCTGTAAACCACGCTGACCATCAAAATTGACATGCAAAAGGTGACGAATCATGACGCACTCCGCTGGAAAAGACATGGATATATTTGGAGCAAATTCCATACCAGCTTCCCGTTATCTGACACATTCATTTGCCGAAACTGGCTCTATTCAGAAAGCAAAAAGGCTCCCTATTGTAAAAACGCAGTCACAAAAGAGCGGTCAAGAAACGCAGTCGGCATATTTATTGCAATAGTTCCAGCATGTCTGGGATGAACCTTTCTGGCATATTTAATTAAGGGTAGAGAAATGAAAAAAGTATTCGGCAAATATTGTCTTGCAGCCATGTTCACTTTGGCTTTTTCTTTACACGCAGTCGCAGCAGATTTACCCGAAATCGAAAAGTCTGGCACTTTGAAAGTGGCGACTGAAGATGACTATGCACCGTTTAACTTTATGAAAGATGGTAAATCGGAAGGGTTTAACAAGGATATGCTCGACGAATTGCGTAAATACGCAAAATTCAATATCAACCAAAGTATTTTACCCTGGACGGGCCTGCTCGCTGCTGTATCTACCGGGCAATATGATATGGCGTTAACCGGCGCGGTGATTACCGATGAACGTCTTAATGTATTTAATTTCACACCGCCATGGGCGTCTGCGCAACATTATTTTGTGAAACGCGCAGATGACAAAACATTAAATACCATCGCAGATTTGAGCGGTAAAAAAGTAGGCGTTCAGGCAGGCAGCGCATTGCTGGCACGTCTGCCAGAACTGAAAGCGATGCTGGAGAAAGTCGGCGGTAAGCTTGGCCCGGTTGTGGAATATCAATCTTACCCGGAAGCCTATGCCGACCTGGCTAACAAACGCGTCGATTACGTGATTAACGTGGTTATCTCCGTCAATGACCTGGTGAAAGCGAAGCCGAAAGTCTTTGCCAAGGGACTGCCGGTCTCTGGCCCGGGTTATATGGCATGGCCCATCTCCAAAAGCTCCCCGGAATTGCTGGCGTTCATGACCAAATTTATGAATCACATGACCGAAACCGGCAAGCTGGCTGAGTTGCAGAAAAAATGGTTTGGCGAAACCTACGATTTGCCGAAAGAGCCGATCACCAGTGCCGATCAGTTCCACAAGTTAGCCGGTTTATAAGTTCATTGCGGCGGGCAACCGCCGCCAGTCAGAAAAGGAGGGGACCATGGATTCAATGGCATGGCAGTTATTAATTGAAGGCGCATGGACGACCCTCTGGATTTCGGGCGTGGCTATCGCGTTCGGGGTGGTTATCGGTCTGGTAATCGCCTTTATTCGTATGATGAAAATCCCGGTCGTCGATCAGGCGCTGGTGGTCTATATCAGTCTGGCGCGCGCTACACCGCTGGTGACGCTGGTTCTGTTCCTGTTCCTGTCGCTGCCGACGCTGGGCATAAACCTGGATAAAACGGCGGCGGCGATTGTGGCATTAACGCTGAATACATCCGCGTTTAATGCCGAAATCTGGCGTAACGCCTTTCGTAATTTTCCTCGTGAACAACGTGAGGCCGCCGAATCTGTTGGTATGCGGCGCTGGACCTATTTTCGCTACATTATGTTGCCGCAAATGTGGATTGAAAGCCTGCCTGCGCTGGTGAACGAGATGTCTTTTCTCATTAAAGGCAGCCCGGCGATTGCGATAATCGGCGTGGTTGACCTGACCCGCGTCACCAACCGCATTTCCTCGGTGACCTATGAACCCCTGTCTCCCATTCTGGCGGCGGGATTGCTCTACGTCATCATTATCGGCTTGTTGCTGAAATTGCAGGGCATGGCGGAACGTAAAGCGAAGCGCCTGGCGCGATAAAAGCAGGAGGGTATATGAGTCAGTGGAGTATTGTCTGGTCAGCACGCGAGAGTTTTTTCAATGGCCTGCTTTCAACGCTTGAATTGTTTATTATTGCAGCGGTTGTCGGTTTATTTATCGGCATTCTCCTGTGCTACATTATGGAATACCAAAATCGCGTAATTGACAGAATAATTATTGCTTTTGTCAGCCTGATGCGTGCTGTTCCCTTTCTGATTCTGGCCTACTTACTTTATTATGGCCTGCCACAGTTGGGTATTAGTATGGAAGCCTGGACGGCCGGTCTGCTGGCGCTGGTGATTTATCATGGTGCCTATTTCTTCGAAATATTACGTAGCCAGCGCCGTATATTTTCTGCAGGTTATATTGAAGCCGCTGTGTCGCAGGGGTTTTCTCGTTATAAAATCTTTCAGCGTATCATCCTGCCTAATATTTTCTCTTCTGCGCTGCCGCTGATGGGCAACCAGTTAATTATCTGCCTGAAAGACACGGCCTTCCTGTGCATTATTACTGTACAGGAGATCACCGCCGCCGCGAATAGCGTGCAGTCAACGTACTTTATTCCGTTTAACGCCTTTATCGTCGCCATTGCGCTGTACTGGGGCATCAGTATTTTACTTGAACTGCTGATTAAACGACTAAGCCAATATGGAAACAAGAGAGGAATGACCCATGCCTGAACAAAGTGCGGTTAGCGTTAAGAATCTGTCCAAGCAGTTTGATAACGTTGAAGTGTTACGTGATATCAACCTGACGGTGGAGAAGGGCACGGTGGTCAGTATTCTCGGTTCTTCCGGTTCAGGGAAATCGACCTTGTTGCGCTGCATGAACTGGCTGGAGCAGCCCGATCGCGGCGAAGTGCGCATCAGTGGTCAGCGCCTTGGCGTGGATGACGCCTCGGGCAAGGCCATGTCGCACAAAGATTTGTCGAAAATCCGCGAACGCGTGGGCATGGTGTTTCAGAGCTTTAATTTGTGGCCACATCTGACGGTGCTGCAAAATGTCACCGAAGCGCTGATTCATGTGAAAGGCATGAAGCGGGAGATGGCAGACGAGATTGGTCGTCGCCAGTTAGAGAAGGTCGGGATGAGCCATAAAACGGATGTGTATCCGATTACCCTTTCCGGTGGGCAGAAACAGCGCGTGGCGATTGCCCGTTCGCTGGCGATGTCTCCGGAGGTGATTTTGTTCGATGAACCGACGTCGGCGCTGGATCCTGAACTGGTGAATGAAGTGCTGGGGGTGATGAAAAACCTCGCTGCCGAAGGCTATACGATGGTGGTGGTGACGCACGAGATGGATTTTGCCCGCCAGGTGTCAGATGAAGTGGTGTTTTTAGAGAAAGGATTGCTGATCGAGAAGGCCTCGCCAGAGAAGTTCTTTACTAACCCGGACTCAGACCGCGTGCGTAAGTTTTTGCAATCCAGCCGCTAATTTCCCTTCTCACTGTAGCCCCGGTAAGCGTCAGCGCCACCGGGGGAAAACATATCCCGGATGCGGCGTAAACGCCTTATCCGGGCTACGCGACGGTAGCCCCGGTAAGCGTCAGCGCCACCGGGGGAAAACATGTCCCGCATGCAGCGTGACCGCCTTATTCGGGCTACCGCAGACATATTAATCCCGGTCAATAGCAAACGGCTGCCAGGCCTGGCGCACTGGCATCACTTCCACCCGGTTGATATTCATATGGTCCGGCAGCGTGGCGATGTAGAACATCTGTTCGGCAATATCCTGTGCGCTGAGCGGCGTGGTGCCACGGTACAAGTTATCGGATGCCGCCTGATCCCCTTTGGTGCGAACCAGCGTGAATTCCGTTTCCGCAATACCCGGCGCGAGATCGGTCACCCGTACGCCCGTACCCAGCAAATCGCAGCGCAGGTTATAGCTAAACTGCTTCACAAACGCTTTGGTTGCGCCATAAACGTGGCTACCGGGATAAGGCCACTGCCCGGCAATTGAACCAATATTAATGATACTCGCCCCTGCGCCATGCTGAATCAGCGTCGGCAGCAGCGCGTGGGTGACGTTGACCAGTCCGGTGACGTTGGTATCAATCATGGTCTGCCAGTCTTGCAAATCAACGTTTTGTGCGGGCTGTGGTGAAAGTGCCAGCCCGGCGTTATTGATAAGCGTGGTGATATCGGCGAACGCGGGGGGAAGTGCGGCAACGGCCTGTTTCACGGCGTCTTTATCGCGAACGTCCAGCTCAATAATGTGAACGGGGACATCTGCCGAAAGCGAATCCTGTAACGCCTCAAGACGTGCCAGACGGCGCCCGCTCAGCACCAGCGACCAACCTGCTTTGGCAAAGACCCGTGCGGCGGCTTCGCCGAATCCGGATGTCGCGCCGGTAATAAAGACCACTTTCTTTGCTGTTGTCATTTCTCTCTCCTGTGCTGGTTTCTTCCGCCACTATAGAAAACGCGCGCGCGGGAGAGACAGAGCCAGTTGGTGAGTAAATATGTGACACGTGTGTCACATGCCGCTAACAAGACTGGCTCTACCTGACTGCGGGTGGCGCGCCGCATGATGGAATCAACAACAACGGTATGAAAGGAGCAGGGTATGAAACTGGCACTTCAGAGCGAGATGGCGATAACCAACGATGATGTACGTCAGCTGGACCGTTCGTATGTGTTCCATTCATGGTCGATGCAAGGCAGCCTCAATCCGCTGGTGATCGCCGGAGCCAAAGGGTGCGAATTGTGGGATTACGATGGCAACACGTATCTGGATTTCAGCAGCCAACTGGTAAACGTCAATATCGGTTATCAACATCCGCGCGTTCTGGCGGCGATGAAGGCTCAACTGGAAGAGCTGACCACAATCGCGCCGGCGACGGCAAATCTCGCGCGTGGTGAAGCGGCAAAACGCATCGTTGATTTGGCCCCCGAAGGCTTTAGCAAAGTGTTCTTTACTAACGCCGGTGCTGACGCCAACGAGAACGCCATGCGTATGGCGCGTATGTACACCGGACGCGACAAGATTTTTTCTGCCTACCGTTCCTACCACGGGAATACCGGTAGTGCGATTGTGGCTACAGGCGATTCCCGTCGTATCCCGAATGAATATGCCCGTGGGCACGTTCACTTCTTTAACCCGTACCTGTATCGCAGCGAATTTAACGCCACGACCGAGGAAGAAGAGTGCCAGCGCGCACTGGCGCATCTGCGTCGGATGATTGAGTGCGAAGGGCCGAATTCTGTTGCCGCTATTCTGCTGGAGTCCGTACCAGGCACGGCCGGGATTCTGGTGCCGCCAAAAGGTTATATGCAGGGCGTACGTGCGCTGGCAGATGAATTCGGCATTGTGCTGATTGTCGATGAAGTGATGGCCGGTTTTGGCCGCACCGGGAGCTGGTTTGCGTTCGAGCAGGATGGCATTGTTCCCGATCTCATCACCTTTGCAAAAGGCGTCAATGCGGGTTACGTACCGGCAGGCGGCGTCATTATTTCTGAGAAAATCTCGCACTACTTTGACGACCACTTCTTTGCAGGCGGCCTGACCTATTCCGGTCATCCGCTGGCGATGTCGGCGATTGTCGCCACGCTGGATGCAATGAAAGATGAAAAAGTGGTAGAAAACGCGGCAACGGTGGGGGATGGAGTGCTGCGTGCAGGCCTGGCGTCACTGGCGCAGAAACATGCGTTGATTGGCGATGTACGTGGGCGTGGCATGTTCCAGGCGCTGGAACTGGTTACCGACCGCGTGACGAAAACGCCAGTGGCCGCGGCCGATATGGCGGCGATCAAAGGTGCGTTGCTCCAGGCAGGCATTTTGCCTTTTGTCGCCGAAAACCGTATTCACGTGGTACCGCCGTGCACGATGAGTGCTGCCGAAGTGCAAAAAGGGCTGGCAATTTTTGATGCAGTACTCGGTGAGTTTGGTAGCCTGGCGAAGTAATTTTCAACCGAAGTACGCCCTGGTGGCGATCGTGGTGCAGAGCCCTCTGATAGAGGGTGCTGGCCATTTTTTGAAAGTTCGAAATCGGAACATCAGGCGTTTTCGCTGCAGCCAGTTTTGACACGGACAGCGCGGAACAACCGGAGCGTACACGAAGTACGTGAGGATTGTGAGCACTGCCCTGGGCAAAAATGGCAAAGAAGATAGCCTGATGTTTTGATTTAAAGCTCGTCTCGCGAACAAGCGAAGAAGTAGCTAACCTGAATTGCGGGGAGTAATCCCCGCAAATCACCTTGTCAGGACGGATCCTCACGCACCCAAACCTTTTTCACTTAGCTCATGCGGTGTTCACCACGTATCAGCGCATCCCGGTCAAAAAAGCGCTCGATTTTGCCATTTTCCATAAAAGCGGCCCGGTCTGACATATGCGCGATGACATCCGCATCATGGCTAACCAACAAATAGCTCATATTGTGCTGGGCTTTCAGGCGGTTCAGTAAGTTGAGGATCTCTGCCTGGATTGACATATCCAGCGCCGATGTCGGTTCATCAAGCAGAAGAATTTGCGGTCGCAACAGCAGCGCCCGGGCGATCGCCACACGCTGACGCTGTCCACCCGAGAGTTGATGCGGGTAGCGCCTGGCCGAATCCGCAGGCAGCCCCACCTCTTCCAGCGCTGTGCTGACCCGCTGTTCTACCGCTTTCTCGCGGTGAATCTGTAACGGTTCTGCGAGAGTACGATACAGCGTGTGGTTGGGATGCAGTGAAGCATAAGGATCCTGAAAAACCATTTGTACGTTTCGTCGCAATGCTCCCTGGTAACGCACGCCTGCTTTTATCTTAGAACCGAACAATGACATTTCGCCGCGCCATTCACGCTGCAGCCCAGCCAGTACCCGCATCAGCGTTGATTTGCCACAGCCTGATGCGCCAATCAGGCTAAACGTCTCGCCCTGTTCGAGGGTAAAACTGGCATCGCGGACGACGGTTTTTTCCCCGAAGCTTACCTCCAGATGGCGAATTTCAGCGATGGCCATGGTCTGACTCCGTAAAAATGCGGCTGCGGTCAAGCGTCGGGAGCATTTGACCATAGGTCTGCGCCTGTGGACGGCAGTTCCACAGCGTGCGCGTGTAAGGATGTGCGGCATTGGGGAGTTCGCTGGCAGGCATTTCATCCACCTTCTGTCCCTGGTACATCACCAGCACGCGATGGCAATGCTGTGCGACCAGCGGCAAATCATGGCTGATAAGCAGCATGGCCATTTGCCGTTGTTCACACTGCGCCACCAGCAGTTCAAGGATTTGATTGCGCAGGCGAGCGTCCAGGGCTGAGGTGGGTTCATCCGCAATCAGCACCTGGGGATCGTTAACCAGCGCGATAGCGATCATGACGCGCTGGCCCATACCACCGGAAAGCTCACCGGGGTAACGCTGCAATACCGCAGGCTCCAGCTCCACGGCGCGCAATGCTTCGTTTATTTTTTCCAGCCGCTGTTTGCGGTTCAGACGCTGGTGGAGGGTGAGTGCTTCATCCAGTTGCGCAAACACGGTTTGTACAGGGTTCAACGCATAACGCGGGTCCTGTAGCACCATCGCAATGCCATTGCCGCGCAGGGCGCGCCACGCTTTATTCTCCAGAGTCAGTAAATCATGCCCGGATACGCTCAGTTCACTGGCGCTAACTTTGCCGGGTTTACGTACCAGTCCCATCAGTGCGCGGGCGGTCATCGATTTGCCGGAGCCTGATTCCCCCACCAGCGCAAGACGCTCATTGCCCAGCGTGAAGCTCAGGTCGTTGACCACGCGGGCGCCGGGATAATCGACATTCAGCCCCGATACGACAATCCGTTTTTCAGTCATGGTGTGGCTCCAGTACATCGCGCAGGCCATCGCCCAACAGGTTAAATGCAAGACTTGCCAGTAAAATGACCGCACCGGGTGCGGCGGCAATCCACCACTGATCGAAGATAACCTGCATGCCATCGGCAATCATGGCGCCCCATTCCGCCATCGGTGGGCGGGCCCCAAGGCCTAAGAAACCCAGCCCTGCGGCGGCGAGGATAATGCCCGCCAGATCCAGCGCCAGACGTACAATCGCGGATGGCAAACAGAGCGGCAGGATATGCCCCAGCAACAGTCGCCAGCCGCGAATCCCCATCATCTCCGCCGCGGCCAGATAGTCACTGTGACGAAGACGCTGGATCTCGCTACGTGCCTGACGCGCATAGGCAGGCCAGGTAGTGAGCGCAAGCGCAAGCGCACCATTGACGAGGCCGGGGCCCAGCATGGCGACAAAGGCGAACGCGAGAATCAGGCGCGGCATTGACATCACCACGTCGGTAAAGCGCATTAATACCCGTTCCAGCCAGCCACCGTAATAACCAGACAAAATGCCCACCAGCAGGCCGGCAGGCAGCGTAATGATGGTGACCAGAGCAACCAGCCCCAGCGCCGGACGCGTGCCGTAAATGAGCCGTGACAGCAAGTCACGACCATAGCTGTCGGTTCCCAGCCAGTGGGCGGCCGAAGGGGGCTGTAAGCGTGATGCGGCATCCTGCCAGTTGGGGTCTTGCGGCGCCAGCCACGGGGCAAAAACAGCAATCAAAAGCAGGACAATCACAATCATCAGACCGCTAAAACCCGCAGGGGAGTGGCGCAGACGGCGTAAAAAAAGAGTCGTCGGCATTAGCGAATCCTCGGGTCTGTGAGCCGGACCAGCAGGTCGGCGAGATTGTTTATCAGAACAAAGCAGACGCCGATAACCAGCGTACCGCCCATGATCGCGGTAGTGTCACCGGCAAACAGCGCGGTCGTCAGATAGCGGCCAATCCCCGGCCAGGAAAAGACAGTCTCGGTCAGCACCGCGCCTTCCAGCATGCTGGTATACGACAGCGCGACCACGGTCAGGAGTGTGCCGCGAATATTCGGCAGGACATGGCGTAGCATGATCGTCATCTCGCCAGCCCCCTTTGCGCGCGCCAGCAAGATGTACTCTTTGTTCATTTCGCCCAGGCAGGCCGAGCGGGTCAGGCGGGTGATACTGGCCAGAGAATAATAGGCGAGCAGAGTCACCGGGAGCACCATGTGGCTAAGGGCATTTCTGAATGCCTGACTGTCACCGGAAAGCCAGGTATCCATCAGCACAAAGCCGGTCTGTGGGGTGACCGTGTATTGATAGATATCATCCAGCCTGCCGGGGCCCGCGCTCCATTGCAACTTCGCATAGAACAACGCCAGCATTAACAGACCGAGCCAGAAGATGGGAACAGAGTTACCGAGTAGGGTAAAGGTGCGTACTGCCAGGTCCAGTGGGGAACCGGCAAAACGCGCGCATAACACGCCAGCGAAAATACCCAGCGCCGTGCCGATAACCAATGCGAGCGTGGCCAGTTCCAGCGTGGCAGGAAACGCCGAGAGCAGATCCTGCAAGACCGGTTGTCCGGTGGCGCTGGCGGTGCCTAAATCGCCGTGAAAAAGGCTCAGTAAATAGTGCCAGAATTGCACAGGAAGCGGTTGGTCCAGCCCGAGTTGGTGGCGGACCTGGTCGTAGGTCGACTGGCTGGCATGGTCGCCTACAATTTGCAGCACCCGGTCAACGGGCGAAAGGGCCGAGAGAGAGAAGGTAACCAGTAACAGACCAAACAATGTCAGGGCGAGGGTTATCAGGGTCTGGGTAACCCGTAACAGCCTGGGTGAGATGTGGGACATGACTAACTCTTAATGGCATCATTCTTAAGTGAAAACCCTCCCCGAAATGAGAGAGGGTCACTGGCGCAATCGCTAACTTACTTCGTCACGCGGTCATACCACACCATATCCGCATTTAACCCTTGCTGGTAGCCTTTCACGTTATCACGCACCACGATCTGCGTTTTCCCTTGATCCACAAAAACATAAGGCGATTTATGCTGCAATTCTTGCTGCATTGTTTTGTACAGTTCCAGACGTTTGGCGGCATCCGGTTCGGCGACGGCCGCGAGCGTGGCTTTGTTCAGCTCAGGGATCTGCCAGCCATTTAACCCGGCAACGGTACTGGATTTACCGTCATTGTAGGCAAAGGCGCTGGCATTCGAGTGGGCGTCGAAGTAATCCGGGATCCACAGACGAATCGCCGCCTGATGCTGTTTGGCGCGTACGCGTGCATAGACCTGGCTACCCGCGGCGGGTAACAGATCCACCTTCACGCCGCCCTGGGCAAAACTGGCCTGCATGGACTGGGCGATGGTAATGAACGGCGGTTTGTTTTCCACATCCAGCGTGAAGTGCGCATCTTTAATCCCCGCTTTGGCGAGGATCTCTTTGGCTTTTGCCGGGTCGAATTTAAACGGGTTATCTTCCAGCGCGCCTGGCAGGCCGACCGGCAGGAAGCTCTGATGAACGAAATATTGCCCTTTCAGCAGGTTTTTGGTGATGCCGTCGTAATCCACAAGCCAACGCGCCGCTTCCCAGAAGGCCGGGTTATTGAGTAACGGATTGGCGCTGTTACCGGTGTTAAACACCAGGTAGTTCTGCTCGGCAGACGGAATACTCAGCACTTTGATGCCTTTCTTATCCGTCAGCGCGCTAATCTGATCGGCGCCGAGGTCGCGCGCCACATCGGCATCGCCCTGTTGAATTAACAGACGACGGGAAGCTGGATCCGGCACGTTTTTAATAATGATGTTTTTCACTTTCGGCGCACCGCCCGGAGAGGTCGGGTTAGCGTCCAGCACAATGGCCTGATGCGGCTGATAGACGCGCATTTTAAACGCGCCGCTGCCCGCAGAGTGCAGCTTGAGCCAGGCGTTGCCAAAGTCGTTATCTTTCACATTGGCGCTGACCAGCTTTTCGTCCACGATCGAGGCAATTGGCGTTGAAAGAATGTTGAGAGCCACCGCCGGGCTAACATCCGCCGTCCAGTGTAACTGAATCGTATGATCGTCGATTTTCTTTAACTGACTGGCGATATTATCCGGCTGCCAGCCCAGTACGTTCAGAATAAAGGCCGGGGATTTATTCATCGTCACCGCGCGGGTATATGAGAAAATCACATCCTCCGGGCGCAGCGGGTTGCCGGAAGCAAACTTCGCATCACTTTTCAGTTTAATGGTCAGGGTTTTGGCTGCCGCATCGGGCTGCCAGTTCTCTGCCAACACCGGGTTAATCTTTTCAGGGTTCTCACGATCCGGTTGCACCAGACGCTCATACAAGCTAGGTACGGTCTGGATACTGGAGAGCTCATTGGCCTCTGCCGGATCCAGGCTGACAATATCGTCCAGACCCTGTGCAACAACCAGCGTATCCGGAGGCGTCGCAGCATAGCTGGTGGCAGAGAGCAGTGTCATGATGACGAGGGGCAGTAGTTTTTTGGTCATATGAGATCCCTGTAAAGTTAATTTAGTGTAATTATTTTGTCTCGCTAAAGTAGGCTGCTTCTGATTTTTCTTAAAGTTTAAATTCATCTTTGTTTATGCGCTTACGGCATAAGCCAGATGATTTGGCTATGAAAATGACGCCGAAGAAAGATGCCACTCCGCTCTCCTGACCTGAACGCCGTTTGAAATGGAGGGGGTAGTCACGACCAGTTCCGATCATCATGATACTTGTCTGCTTGAGCCTGATATTTATTGACTGCTATACAGAACGCAATTGAAGGTGAAAGGGTAGTAAAAAGGATAACCCTCATCCGTTGCTTGTCATCCTGATGTAGCATGACAGCACTTTGCATTATATTGGTGCTCGTTGTCTTCAGAGGGATTTTATGGGATCGAATAAAGACGCAGCAGTGGATTATCTTATAAAACACGCTGGGCCGACTTCAAAGAGTCAGTGTGCGGTTTATACGCGCCTGGCTATTGCAGCCGGAGGAATAAATATTCTAAATACAGAATACGCAAAAGATTATGGTAATTCACTGCTCAAGGCCGGATTCACTGCTTTACCCTCTTCTTCAAGTCCTGAAAAGGGCGATGTTGTTGTTATTCAGCCATATCCTGGAAGCCGCCTTCAGGCTGGCCATATGGCTATGTTTGATGGGAAAACGTGGTATTCCGATTTTAAACAAAAGGATTTATATCCCGGTAATGGTTACCGGTGACCTGTTCCCCATAAATTAACATATCTCAATGTTATCATTGTCTGCTGTTGGCACACTGGGGATGTCCTGGCATGGCAGATTTGCCCCTGGATGCGCTGTCAATTCTGCCCAAGTTATGCAAACCGAAATCATTGGAACGGCTCATGAATATCCAATTCACAAACATCACCCCAGCCAGCTCGGGGTTTGCGGAGTTAAAATTAAAGAGCATGGCTGAAGGATTTAACATGCTACACCGACTGGAAGAAAATTGGCTAAACGGACAGAACCGCTTTGACAGGCCCGGAGAAAAACTGCTTGGGGCTTATGTTGATGATGTAATTGTTGGCGTATGCGGACTTAACATCGATCCCTTTACCAAAATAACTGGCACCGGACGTCTGCGACATCTCTATGTAGATACTGCATGGAGAAGAAATCATGTTGGCAGCGGTTTGCTCAGTGAAATACTTAAAGATGCTGACCTCTGGTTTAATTTTATCAACACAAACGCACCATCATCGGCATTCACATTTTATGAACGAGCCGGCTTTGTTGCTTTATGTGATATGGATAAAGTTACACACCACTTTTGCCTGAGAAAGCAGGCACGGTAGTACATTCTCGTTTTGGACACAGCGCCGATTGTGCCCTGTGTCAGACGGTTAGATCATCTTCTCATCTACAGCCCGGGTCAGAGTTTATGGTCTCTGTTCTGAAGCAACTGAACGGTTGCTGTGAGCGTGGAGCGGACGTTTTTGCTGTTTCGGTGATTTAATCTGCTTCTGTTAGCCTCATTCCTTTTCTGACAAGGTCTCTCAACCAGTTCGTGCAACCAAAAAATATGGTTGTAGTGCTCTCTGTCTTTATCGCGTTAATCTGACTGTATCTAAAAGACCACAAACAAGAAACTCTGTATGGAAATTATTTTAATGCGTCATGGAAAGCCTGCTTTAAGAGGCTATTCGAGAGTAACCAGCCGTGAAATGACCAACTGGATAGCAGAATATGATTTATCTGATACAGGAACCGATATTCCACCTGATTCCAGTAAATTATTAGCATCCAGCGCATTACAAATCATAAGTAGTCCGCTTCCGAGAGCGCTTTCTTCTCTGAAAGCATTGGGTTGCGAGCCGGACGTCATTGATGAGGTCTTCAGGGAAGCTGGCCTGCCTATATTTCACATACCCGGTTTAAGGTTATCCTCAACCCTCTGGGCTGCTTTTTTCCGCGTCATGTGGCTATGCGGCTTATCCCATAATGTGGAGCGCCTGGAAATAGCAAAACAACGTGCTGTTAAAGCTGCGAATATACTCGTAACCTTTGCAAAAATATCAAACGGCCCTGTGCTGCTTATGGGGCATGGGGTGATGAATCGACTAATTGCAAGGGAACTCAGGTCCTTAGGTTTGAAGGAGTATCGTTGTCAGGGGAATGGCTACTGGAACGCGAGGATCTACAGTCAAAATCTTAATTAGACATCTAATGTCTCCAGACACTTGAGATGAGTAGGTCCGCTCTGGCACTCAGCAGCCCGAAAAGGATGGGCATGTCCGCTTAAAGCGAAGAAGGGATGTTGGCAACCACGTCATGAATTACAGAACAGTGGTCTGGTGTGAATAACAGTCATTGATTCTCAACGCCAGGCCGCCAAAACTACGAGGCTCGCTTTTCGAGAAGAGCAACAAACATGCTGTTGAGTGTAAAGCCATTCTTGCTTACGAAACGAAGGCGTCGCTGACTTTTGCGGGGAACAATCCCCGCAAATCATCGTGTCAGGCTGGAGCCCCACGATCCCAACGTTTACCCTGCCTGGGTTTTTTGCGTGCGGGCAAGCTGTACAGCGCTTTGCCATTCATGCCAGCGTTTTTGCAATCTACCGTGGCGCTGATCGTCCGGTATGAAGGTCATATGCTCAGGAAGATACTGGCGAAGCTGTTCGGTATCGACCTGCACCAGCGCCTTACGTGCCAGTAGCGCCGCCCCCATTGCCGAGAGCTCCGGGACATCGCTGCGCATTACCGGGCAACCCAGCAAATCCGCCTGATACTGCATCAGCCAGTCGTTTTTGGTAGGGCCGCCATCGACCATCAGCGCTTTTAAGGCAAAATCACCGTGCTGGCGCATGGCAATCACTACATCGGCAATTTGATAAGTGATGGACTCCAGCGCTGCGCGAACCAGATGCGCGCGCTTGACGCCACGACTCAGACCATGAATCAGCCCGCGCGCATCTTCGTCCCACCAGGGCGCGCCAAGGCCCGTCAGCGCCGGAACAAAATAGACGCCAAGTGTCGATTCCACTGATGCAGGCAGCGTATTCAGCGCCTGAGCCAGCTCCGCTTCCGGCAGCGTGTTCAAGCCCGTGCTTTCCGCCATCCACGCTACCGCGTCGCCGGTATGGGGAATATTGCCCTCCAGCCCGTACACCAGCCGTTCGCCATCATGCCAGGCCACGGTGGTGGCCAGTGCTTTAACATCACACTGTGCGGATACCACCGGCGCCATCACCGATGAACCGGTACCGTAGGTTGCTTTCACACACCCGGCCGCGCCGAGTCCGTGGGCGAATAACGCCGCATGAGAATCCCCGATCATCGCCATCACCGGGATCCCATCCGGGATGGCATCCAGCCCTTTGGTGTAGCCAAACAATCCGCTGGAAGGGCGAATTTCCGCCAGCGCCTGACGCGGGATCTGGAAGAGGGCCAGCATCTCCGCGTCCCATTCAGCGGTATGGAGATTAAGTAATTGTGTTCGTGAGGCGTTAGAGTAGTCGCAGCAAAACGACTCGCCCGCGGTCAAATGCCAGAGCAGCCAGCTATCTATTGTGCCCAGGCAAATTTCACCTTGCTCCGCCAGCGCCTGGCCGTTGGGCACGGAACCTAACAGCCAGCGCATTTTGGACGCGGAAAACAGCGGGGCGACGGGTAATCCTGTCACCGCTTTAATCTTCGCTTCCTGACCTTGCTCGCGCAGGGCATGGCAAAAATCTGCCGTGCGCGAACATTGCCAGGTAATGGCCGGGCCTAACGGCAACCCGCTTGCACGGTACCAACCTATAGCCGTTTCCCGCTGATTACTGATCGCCAGGGCGGCAACGCGCTCAGGGCCAACCTGCGCAACCACCTCGCCTACCACCGCCAGCGAGGCCTGCAACAGTAATTCGCCGGACTGCTCCACCCAGCCCTCGCGAGGCGTCTGGATCGACAACGGACGCGAACTTTTCGCCACCACGTTACCCTGCTCATCCAGCGCGACGGCTTTGGCGTTGGTTGTCCCTTCATCAAGCGCAATGACAATATCTTTCGACACGGTAGTTCTCCATCAGGCCCATGCGCACGGCATCACTGGTGCAGGTAAGTATCAACGCCGAGATAGCGCGTGAAGGCTTCATGCAGGACGGCGCCGCTGGCCGCATGGTTCATCGCCACGTGGTGTTCAAAACCGTTACGGCAAATGTAGGTCAGCAACGCTTCCAGATGCGGAACCTGAATAACTGCGCGGCACCCGACGGTATCCAGCGGATCGTCGACGGATTTGCCTTCGCCCACATAGGCTTTGATCTCCCCGGTCAAATCATCGGTGCTCAGACGGAAGTAGGTGAGGGGGCCGGATTTCAGACGACCGTGTACCGCGCCGCAGGTGTTCTCTTTACCCACCGTGGTACCGATAATATCGGCGGTGCCCATATGCGGTGTTTCCAGGCTGGCGGCTGCAAAGTTGCCGCAGTGGAACAGCACGCATTTGTCGCGATCGTCGCCAAAGTTGTTATTCCAGTCGGCAATGGAGGCCGGGCTCATATTGGCGCTGGCCAGGGCGTACATGGACAGCGCGCCCATCACGTCGACTTCACAGGCAGACGGCATCAGTTGACCGGACATCACGCTCATAATAGAGCAGACGTTAATGCCCAGGTTTTCCTGTAGCGAAGTCCAGCACTGAATGGCGGTGGTGTCGATATCGTTAGCGACAACCCATTCGCTGATTACCACAAACAGTTTCGCCATGGTGACCAGTTTGTCGGCGGCGATACCGCTGGCGTCGGCGTTATCAATCAGCAGACGGCGTTTCTCATCAACGCGGATATCGTCATCACGCAGCAGTTTGATGCGGGTAAAGACTTCGGACAGATCCAGGGTTTCCACCGCAATGCCCAGGCGCTCGAGCAGTTTTTCGCTGTAGCGTACGGTGTTGAAGCCGGCCGGGCGTGCGCCGATCGCCCCCACGCGAACGCCACGCATGCTGCTCACCACGCGGCAGATTTGCTCAAAACGTTTCAGGTCCTGCTCGAAAACCTCACCGCCGAGGGCGCAAACGTGCTGGGTGGTCAGGGTGAACGGAATACCGTACTGGCGCAGGTTGTTGCACAGGGAGATCTTGCCGCAGAAGCTGTCGCGGCGCGTCGCCAGGCCCATTTTATCCAGATTGTCTTCTTCGGCCTGGACCAGCACCGGGACATTCAGACCCGACAGGCGCAGGGTTTCCGCCACCGCTTTTTCATCGCCGAAGTTCGGCAAAAGCACGACCACGCCATGAATCTCATCACGGTGCGCGCGGAACAGTTCAGCACAGATTTTGGCATCCTGGCGAGTTTCAACACCGCCGAGTTCGGTCTGGGTTTCATCAAGCATAATGGTTTTTATACCCAGACGGCCAAACAGGGCGACCGCCTGCTCACGGGCTTCTGCCACCAGGTAACTTGGGAAGAATCCACGGTTGCCAATAATAACCGCCATGGTCAGTTGTTGAGGAATGCGGGACATTGTTCTCTCTCCAGTAAGTTGTTCTTTCTTATTTTTATTGCCGTGTCAGCAGTGCACGGGCATTTTTCACCACGCCAGCGGCGTCAATTTCATGACGGGCGCGGGTGGAAGCGCGATCGGCGGCGATAGCATATTGACCATCAGGGATACCGAGGCGGCAAAGCGGGATACCACATCCGGCTTCTGCCAGCACTTCGGCGACCAGACTGCCCACGCCGCCATTGACGTTGTGCTCTTCAACGCTGACGACAGCTTTACAGGTTTTCAGTGCGGCCAGTAATTGCGAGGTATTGCATGGACGAATAGACGGTACACTGATAACACTGGCCTCAATACCGCCTTCTGCCAGTTGTGTGGCGGCGGCGACAATTTCATGCACTGTCGATCCCATTGCCACCAGCGCAATGTCTTTGCCTTCACGTAGCACATCAATTTCACCCGGTTTGAACTGATAACCTTCATTGTGCAGTTCCGGTAACGCTTTACCGTCCAGGCGGATGTAGACCGGGCCGACGTGTTCCAGCGCATAGTCGATTATCTGTCGGCATTCAACGGGGCAGGAGGGGGCGTAAATTTCGATGTTGCCAAAACCACGGAGCACGGAAATATCGTCGATGCTGTGGTGCGTACTGGCCAGCGGGCCATAGCTGGCGCCGGCGTTCAGGCCAAACAGCTTCACGTTGGTGTTGTTGTAGCAAATGTCCACTTTGATCTGTTCGTTGGCGCGCGAGATCAAAAACGGCGCGGCATTACAGGTCACCGCGACTTTACCACCGATGGCAAGCCCGGCGGCGGCGCCCACCAGTGTCTGCTCGGCGATACCGACATTCACCAGGCGACCCGGGAATTTCTTCATAAACGGGGAGATCTTGGCTGTGGAGGTGGAGTCTGCCACCACCGGTACCAGGTCTACGCCACGGTCAACGGCGTCGATAAACGCATTCACCATCACCGTGGCGAGATGTTCGCTATTACTCATCTTTTAGTTCCTCCAGCGCCAGTTCAACTTCTTCCCCTTTCGGCACACGGTGGTGCCATTCCGGACGTCCCTGAATAAAGGAGACGCCAGCGCCTTTGGTGGTGTAAGCAATCACAACATGCGGTTTCCCGGCAGGCTGCAATCCCTCCAGCGTCGCCACCACGTCGGCCATATTGTTACCGTTACACTCGGTAACCTGCATGCCGAAGGCGCGCCATTTTTCGTCCAGCGGATCGGTGTTCATGATCTCTTTGGTCGGGCCGGCCAGTTGCAGGCTGTTTTTGTCGTTAATAATGATCAGGTTGTCGAGCTGGTAATGGGCGGCGACCAGCGCGGCTTCCCAGTTACTGCCCTCAGCCAGTTCACCGTCGCCGGTCACGACAAAGACCCGGCGTTTGCTGTTGCTGCGCTTTGCCGCCAGTGCGATGCCGACGGCTACCGGCAGACCATGGCCGAGTGCGCCAGTATTGAGTTCAATACCCGGTGTCTTATGTTTCACCGGATGGCCCGGCAGATGGGAATCGGGATGTTGGTAGGTTGCCAGCCAGTCAACAGGAATGAAGCCAGCTTCCGCCAGGATGCAGTAATAACCACCCACCGCGTGACCTTTTGACTGGATGTAAATGTCGCGTTCATCGCTCTCTTTCAGTGCTGGCGAACAGTTAAGAATGCGGAAATAGAGCGCAGTTAGCAGCTCAACCTGGGATAAATCAGCCCCCGTGTGCCCGCCTGCCGGGCTTTCTGCATTCAGCACGATAATGCGACGGCGTACAGCGCGTGCTTTTTTTTCAAGCTCCTCAACCGAGAGCGAAAACGGATTCATAGTCCACCTCTTGAATGTATAGTCTGTATTGAATAAATATTCAATCAGGGTGAAAAAGCGCGCCTGAGCAGCATGTTGCAGTGATTTTGGCAAGGTTCAACGTCAGGTTGTTAACGCTTTGAATATATATTCACTACTGATTTATTATTCATGAGTAAAGATATGCCTTGTCCCTGGGTTTGTCTACGCCTTGTGCAGGCAAATTTGGAAGAAAGGAGAATATGATCACATTTGGATCATCGCGCCCGGCAATGCGCAGCTTGTTATCTATTCGGGTATGAATAAAAATGACAGGAGAGGATTTAAGGGGAAACCAATGTCAAAGCAGGATGAGCAGCGTTTGCTGGTGAAAATCGCCACGCTTTACTACAACGAGAATAAAAAGCAGTCAGAGATTGCCTCGCTGCTGAACTTATCACAATCATTTGTCTCACGCGCGCTGACGCGTTGTCAAAAAGAAGGGCTGGTGAAAATCACCGTCGTACAGCCCACCAATATTTTTGTGTCGCTGGAAAAAGCCATCGAGCAGCAGTATGGCATCCGTCAGGCAATTGTGGTGGATGTGGGGGAAAACGCCAGCAATGCGCAGATAAAACATGCTATCGGCAGTGCGGCGGCACACTATATGGAAACCCGTGTCCGCCCGGAAGACCTGGTGGGGATCTCCGCCTGGAGTAGCACCATTCGCTGTATGGTTGATGAAATGCATCCGCAGACTATCCGGGCTCAGGGCGTTATTCAGCTGCTGGGCGGGGTAGGGCCGAACGGCAACGTGCAGGCGACCATTCTGACTCAACAACTGGCGGAATATTTAGGCTGCCCGGCCTGGTTACTGCCTTCGCAAAGTATTGAGCACTCCGTTGAAGAGCGCGCGCGGCTGGTCAATAGTCCGGATGTGGCGGCGGTAGTGGCGAAATTTGCCGAGGTTGATGTGGCGATTGTCGGGATTGGTGAGCTGGAACCGTCACAGTTACTGAAAAACTCCGGTAACTATTACAACGAAAATATGCTCCATTTACTCTCTGAACGTGGTGCGGTGGGCGATATCTGCCTGCATTACTATGATGCGGCAGGCAAGCCGGTCCTCACTCACGAAGAAGACCCGGTGATTGGCATGGAGCTTGAGCAAATCCGCGCCTGTAAGCAGGTTATCGCGCTGGCGGGCGGTCCGGAAAAACACAATGCCGTTCGCGGTGCGTTGCAGGGGAATTACATCGACGTCCTGATCACGGATTACGCCACGGCGCGGAGTCTGGTGAAAGGCGAATAAAAACAGGTGCGACAACCTGTTAAAACGCGGTGATACCATGACGGGCGCTCACCCTGGCAATAACACTCACTGGCCGGATATGCGAAACGGTATCCGCAGAAACGTTTTTCAGCGCAGAAAAATATAAAGTGTAATTAAAAAAGACACAGGAATTTATGGCACTTCGCCTGATGCCTGCTGTGCGTTGATTTTATTGCTAAAAATTCTGTCTGTCGCGTAAACATTCCGATACCAAATCCTTGTTGCTACCGCTCAGGCCGCCTCAGCGCCCCGGCGGGCTTTTGTTACTATCCGGACATACAATTTATATTTCGGCGACACCTGCGCCTGTACGCTTTCCCGTCAGATTGACCTTATTTCTACGTCAGACCACAGGGAGAGGGGATGAAACGCGCATGGATATTTTTAGTTCTGTTGCTGGCAAACTACGCCCATGCCGGTATCCAGCTTGCCGCGACCCGGGTGATTTACCCGGCCGGGAAGCGCGAAGTTACCCTTGCAGTCACCAGCAAAGACCCCACCCCACGCCTGATCCAGACCTGGATTGAGAACGACAGCGCGGACACTGCGAAAGTGCCGTTTATCATCCTGCCCCCCATCTTCCGGCTTGACCCCGACAAAGGGCAGACGCTGCGCATTGTGTATACCGGCGGCGCCGTGCCCCAGGACCGGGAATCGGTGTTCTGGCTGAACGTGCTGGAAATCCCGCCGAAGCCGGCGGGCAAAGCCGACCATATCCAGCTCACCGTCCGCTCGCGCCTGAAACTGTTTTATCGCCCGGTGGGACTGGCGGGTTCGCCGAAAGCAGCCGTGGCGCAACTGCGCTGGCGCCTGGTACAGAACAATCAGGGTTATGCGCTGGAATGCGAGAATCCGTCGGCCTTTACCGTCTCGCTGAACCATGTCGGGCTGACAGACAAAGTGAAAAGCGAGGATGAACGGCAGAGCGGGATGTGCCCGGCCAGAGGGCATCAACGCTTTGCCATACAGGCAACACCCGCGCAGCTGGCTGGCGGGACGCTCTTTTTTACCACCATTGATGACTACGGCGGCCAGCATCACCATCAGGCGACCTGGCACCGCTGAGTCGCCGCGCTCTTTTTTCGTGAGGGAACAGGAAAATGAACAGCTTAAAACTTCTTTTCAACGCGTCGGCTGTCGTGGGGTTATGTGCCCTGAGCGGGCAGGGGTGGGCCGGGTGCAGCTTTAGGGAAACTGCCGCTACCGCCAGTGTGGTTAATATTGGCACTATCTCGGTTCCTCCGGGCGCCACAGTCGGGACGCTGCTGAAAACCGTCGATGCGCCACATGTGGGAAACAGCGTGATAACATGCACGAGCACAAGCTATATCAGGTTCCAGTATGGCTACGGTACAGGGCGCACAGCCATAACCGGGCCGGGTATTCCGGCGGGTGTGGTCAGTTCCGGGGTGGAGGGTATAGGAGTGAAAGTGACCTCCTTCTTTTATTCGTCTGCAACATTGCCTGATGTGGCGGGAACGTATCGTAATTCCTATTTGGGCGCAATTAGCTGGCCAGGTATGGCGGGGGTTAAGATAGAGTTTTACAAAACAGGAAACATCATGCCGGGTGAGCTGGCTTTCCCGCAGAATTTTGTTGAAGCCTGGGCATCAACCTCTCCAACGAGCACTGCCGCTGCACACGGTGTGCTCTACAGTACCCTGAACATATCCGGTACCCCGGAAGTGAAAGTCCCCGGTTGCGTCACCCCCAGCCTGACCGTGCCGCTGGGTAAACATTCGAAATCCGGTTTCAGCGGTGTGGGCTCCACCAGTGCGTCGACCCCCTTTACCTTTGCCATCAATAACTGCGATGCCGGGCTGAATGCGGTGAAATACACTTTTAAGCCCGCGACCGGCATTACCCTTGAAGACAGCGGGCTTGCCACCCAGCACCTGACCGTAAAAAGCGGTGCCGGCACCGCCAGCGGCATCGGGGTTCAGGTACTGTATAACAACGACACACTGGTGCCGTTCAACACCGCCATCAGCACCATGACGAGCAGCCACACTATTCCGATGAAAGCGCGCTATATCCAGACCGCGTCTGCCATCAGCGCTGGTGAAGCAAATTCCGCGCTCGAATTTACCATGACCTATCAGTAAGATATATGCCGGATAGGTGAAACCTTATTCGGCATGAATATGTCCTGTCGTCGGAATAAAAAAGTGTAATTAATGGCAACGGGCGTGTTCTGAACCATTGCCTTAATACCGCTTTTACTACAACATCCTGGTCATACACGCCACTGACCATTACCAGGGGCAGGGAAAACATTCTGATACCAAAAACGCATTTCACAACATTCCTGCCACATGTAACGCCCAACGGGGTTTTGCTAAAATCCCGGCTAATAATTTACATTCCATCGACACCCGCGCCTGTACGCTCTCCCGTCAGATTGACCTTATTTCTACGTCAGACTACAGGGAGAGGGGATGAAACGCGCATGGATATTTTTAGTTCTGTTGCTGGCAAACTACGCCCATGCCGGTATCCAGCTTGCCGCGACCCGGGTGATTTACCCGGCCGGGAAGCGCGAAGTTACCCTTGCAGTCACCAGCAAAGACCCCACCCCACGCCTGATCCAGACCTGGATTGAGAACGACGACGCGGACGCGCCTTCCGCCAGTGTGCCGTTTATCATTCTGCCCCCCATCTTCCGGCTGAACCCCGACAAAGGGCAGACGCTGCGCATTATTTACACCGGCGGCGCCGTGCCCCAGGACCGGGAATCGGTGTTCTGGCTGAACGTGCTGGAAATCCCGCCGAAGCCATCAGGCAAAGCCGACCATATCCAGCTCACCGTCCGCTCGCGCCTGAAGCTGTTTTACCGCCCGGCGGGGCTGGCGGGCTCGCCGAAAGCGGCCGTGGCGCAACTGCGCTGGCGCCTGGTCCGCGAGGGTCAGGATTATGCGCTGGCGTGCGAGAATCCGTCGGCCTTTACCGTCTCGCTGAATCATGTCGGGCTGACAGACACAGTGAAAAGTGAGGATGAACGGCAGAGCGGCATGTGCCCGGCCAGAGGGCAGCAACGCTTTGCCGTGCAGGCAACACCTGCGCAGCTGGCTGGCGGCAGGCTCTTTTTTACCACCATCGATGACTACGGCGGCCAGCATCACCATCAGGCGACCTGGCGTCGCTAAAACGCTTTCATGAGGGAATATGAAAATGAATACGTTAAAACTTCTTTGTAGCGTGTCGGCAGTCGTGGGGTTATGTGCCCTGAGCGGGCAGGGGTGGGCGGGGTGCAGTATGCTAACTGCTGCTATTAACAGTGAGGTTGCCATTGGCACACTCTCGGTTCCGTCTAATGCAACGGTCGGGACGCTGCTTAAAACTGTCAATGCGCATGGGATAAACACCGTCATACAATGTACGAGCGCAGGCTATGTCAGATTCCAGTACGGCGACGATACAGGGCGCACGGCCATCACCGGGCCGGGTATTCCGGCGGGTGTGGTCAGTACCGGGGTGCCGGGCATAGGAGTGAAAGTCATCTCTGCCTATTTGTTGCCTTACGCAACATTGCCGAATGTGTGGGGTACTTGGCGTACTTCTTCCTTGAGCACAATTAGCTGGCCTGGTTTAACGAATGTGGGCGTTAAGATCTTGTTTTACAAGACGGGAGATATCACTCCGGGCGAACTGTCATTTCCGCGTAATTTTGTTGAGATGTGGGCATCAACTTCACCGACGAGTACCTCAGCCGCAGACGCGGTGCTCTACAGTACCCTGAACATATCCGATAACCCGGAAGTGAAAGTCCCCGGTTGCGTCACCCCCAGCCTGACCGTACCGCTGGGCAAACATGCGAAATCCGGTTTCAGCGGTGTGGGCTCCACCAGCGCGTCGACCCCCTTTACCTTTGCCATCAACAACTGCGATGCCGGGCTGAATGCGGTGAAATACACTTTTAAGCCCGCGACCGGCATTACCCTTGAAGACAGCGGGCTTGCCACCCAGCACCTGACCGTAAAAAGCGGCCCCGGCACCGCCAGCGGCATCGGGGTTCAGGTACTGTATAACAACGACACCCTGGTACCGTTCAATACCGCCATCAGCACCATGACGAGCAGCCACACTATTCCGATGAAAGCGCGCTATATCCAGACCGCGTCTGCCATCAGCGCTGGTGAAGCAAATTCCGCGCTCGAATTTACCATGACCTATCAGTAGTGCCTGCTTGCACCCCTTTGCCGGATAAGTGACAGGCACTCCGGCAAGGGGTAGGGGCCGTAAACCTACTTGTTTTCTATCACTGCCTTTTGTGCCACCACCGCCGCCTTTTGCTGCATCCGGTTTTGCATCTGGTCGATGATGACCGCCACGATAATCACGATACCTTTAATCACCATCTGCCAGAATTCGCTCACGCCCATCATCACCAGACCGTCGGCGAGGAAGCCGATAACGAAGGCCCCTATCAGGGTACCCAGCACCGTACCGCGCCCGCCTGCCAGCGAGGTGCCGCCAAGCACCACGGCGGCGATGGCGTTCATTTCAAAGGCGGTGCCGTTAGCCGGGTGGCTTGCCAGCAACTGCGCGGATACCACGATCCCGGCCAGTGCGGCACAGAACCCGGAGATGGTGTAGACCCAGATTTTGACCTGTTTGACCTTCACGCCGGAGAGCTCTGCCGCACGCTCGTTATCGCCGATGGCGTAAACGTGGCGGCCAAAAGGCAGGCGACGAGCAACATAGGCAATCACCACCGCCAGCACAATCATCAGCCAGATAGCCCAAGGAATGCCTAACAGGGTGCCCGCGCCAATCTCATCAAAGCCGGTATTACCCAGTAACGGATTGCCGGAAAGCCCCGGGAAGGTCTGTCCGTCGGAGGTGAGCATGGCGGCGCCACGCAGCACGTACATGGTACCGAGTGTGCAGATAAAGGGCGCGACATTATAGCGGGTGATGATCCAGCCATTCACCGCGCCGATGAAGCCGCCAATCAATAACACCAGGGGCACAATCACCCACACGCTGGGGAAAATGGCGATGCCAAACATCGGCAGCACAATGCCTTTGGTGATCATCCAGCCGGCGATCATCCCGCACAGGCCGAGCGTTGCGCCGATGGACAGGTCGATCCCGGCAGTGATGATGACAAACGTAATGCCCAGCGCCAGGAAGGCGTTGATAGCAATATGTTTAATCATGATCACCAGGCTCCCCGTTGACAGGAAGCCGGGCACCGTGGCGGTAAAGAAGCCAACAATCAGGAACAGCGCAATAAAAGTTCGCAGCTTCAATAGCAGAAGCAGAATGCTTTCGCGTGACAGCGATGCGCTTGTGCGCGGGGCCACTGCCACAGATTGTGTTGTTTTCATATCAGAACCCCTGAGCACTTGCCGTTACCAGCGCCGATTCTTCGGCCCGATCGCGCACGATATCGGCGGTGAGTTTGCCGCCGGACATCACCAGAATGCGGTCAGATACCGCCATGATTTCTTTCAGATCGGAGGTGGAAAAGACCACTGCGATCCCCTGTTCGGAGAGCTGCACCATCATGCGGAAGACGTCGGCTTTCGCCCCCACGTCAATGCCGCGTGTCGGTTCATCCAGAAACAGAACTTTCGGGTTGGTCAACAGCGAGCGGCCAATCACCACCTTCTGCTGGTTACCGCCGCTTAGCGCCTGAATTTCAACGTCCGGCGTCGAGACTTTAATCGACAGGTTACCAATGGTGCTGGCTACCACCGCCTGCTCCTCTTTTTGCGAAATGGTGATCCCACGCTGTAACCGCCGCCACAGGCTGGCGATGGTCAGATTGGTCGCCACCGACGATATCGGGAAGATACCGGTACGTTTGCGGTCTTCCGGTACCAGGCTCATCCCCATGCGGATGCGATCCGCCGTGGCCAGCCGCTGTGGCACGGGTTTACTGTCGAGCCATAATTTGCCCAGATAGTTGCGTTCGGTACCGAGCATGCATTCGAACAGCTCCGTCCTTCCCGCGCCCATCAGACCGTAAATGCCGACAATTTCGCCGCTGTGCACCTTAAAACTCACATCGTCCACCACCGCATTGCCCGCGCTGTTCACGCAGGTGATGTGCTCTGCTTCCAGCACCGGTGCGCCAAAGGTGCGTCCCGGTTTCAGAAAATTACTGACCGGATCGCTGCCGAGCATTTCGCGGACGATCCACGGCACGTCGATGTCGCAGACTTTCGCTTCAGCCTGAAACTTGCCGTCGCGCAAAATGGTGATCACATCACCAATCGCCATTAACTCTTCCAGGCGATGCGAAATATAGATAATCGACACCCCCTGGCGGGTCAGTTCACGGATCACGCGAAAGAGGATTTCCACTTCCGTTTTACTCAGTGCCGACGTGGGTTCGTCGAGGATCAAAATGTCCGCGTCTTCTGCCAGCGCTTTGGCTATCTCCACCAGTTGCTGCTGGCCTACTTTCAGATTTCCCACCAGTTCTTTGGGAGAAATAGGCTGGTCGAGGCGCTTTAACAGCTCCGCCGTTCGTTTTTCCTGTTCGGCTTCGTCGATAGGGGCAATCCCTTTTTGTAGCTCGCGTCCCAGGAAAATGTTCTCGGCCACATTGAGGTTTTCAAACAGATTCAGCTCCTGGTGCACCATGCCGATACCTAAGGCGGCAGCGGCGCGGGTGCTGGAAATGTGTACCGGTTTACCGTTCAGTTCGATTTCACCCAGGCTCGGTTGCTGCACACCGGCAAGAATTTTCATCAGGGTGGATTTCCCTGCGCCATTCTCACCGATGATCACGTTCACTTTGCCGCGCCAGACGTTGTAATCCACATTGTCCAGCGCCACGGTGCCGGGAAAGAGCATCGACACCCCACGCGTGCGCAGGATAATGTCATCCACAGGTACATCGCTCATTACTGTGCCTCCTGTTTCAACTCCAGTGCTGCGGCCTGGGTTGCCTTACCGCCAGTCAATGTGACGGCCATCAGTACGGTGGCCTGTTTGCCCGCCCAACTGTCATCAATTTTGGGTAGGTGTTTTATCGCTTCACGGTTGTAAGCCCGCGATAACTGCGCAAACTGAACCTGGTTGGTAAAGTCTTCAAATTTAAAACCGGTGGCGTCGCGAATGGCGTTGCCCTGAATAACCGGCCCCGTCTGCACTTCCAGCGGCTGCCCGTTGAAGATTATGACCAGCTTTTGTTCGCGCTCATTGCTGAGATCAACACGTTCAACCCGGCTTGTCAGTTGCACAAAAACACTCTGGGGTTGGCTGCTTGATGCCTTCATTTGTGTGGTGAGTGTGGTGGCGTCCAACGCATGCTTGTGAGCGGCGTCAATGACGCGTTCTTGCCATGTTTGTTGCGCGATCTGCTGTGGGGTCATGTTGTCGAAGCTGGCTTTCGCATTCGGATCGGCAGGCATTATCGGCTTGCCGTTTTCATCAAGATCCACCACCGTGCAGGCCGTCAGCAACAGGGTGGTGCACCCTATGAATGCAGCACCCCATTGTTTTAACGACATAACATCTCCGCTGTTACTTGCTCAGGTTGAACATTTTCAGTTTGCTGGCGTTGCTTTCGTCGATCAGCATGCAGTCCATCAACTGTTTCTCTTCTTTCTGGGCTTTGCCGTTTTTCAGGTAGTAATCGGCTTGTTCGACCGCCATTTGCGCTTGTTGCCAGCCAGGCTGCAACACGGTGGCTTTGATGTTGCCTTTGTTAATGATGGAGTCACGCACGTAGTCACTGCCGTCAAAGCCCACCACAATGACATTCGTTTTTCCGGCGGCTTTCAGCGCGGCTTCAGCGCCCAGCGCCATGGTGTCATTCCCGGAGATAACGCCCACGATGTCCGGGTTGGTTTGCAAAATGGCTTCCATACGGGTGAAGGCTTCGGTCTGGCTCCAGTTCGCGGTCTGTTGCGCCACCATTTTCATATCCGGGAAATCATCCAGCACATCGTGGTAGCCCTGCGAGCGGACGCTGGCGTTGGTGTCAGACTGACGACCTAACAGTTCGACATACTTGCCTTTACCGTCCAGCAATTTGGCGAATTTTTGCGCGCCAAGCTGTGCGCCCTGGTAGTTGTTAGAGACGATTTGCGCCACAGCAATACCGGTTTTGTTGATTTCCCTGTCAATCAGGAATGTCGGTACCCCTGCGGCTTTGGCTTTTTCCAGTGGGCCAACCGTAGCGTCAGCCCCGGCGTTATCCAGGATGATCGCTTTGGCTTTGCGGGCGATGGCCGTTTCGATCAACTGGTTCTGTTTATTAACGTCATCATCATGGGAAGCCACGAGGGTGGTGTAGCCAAGTTCTTTAGCTTTTGCCGCCGCGCCGTCCGCTTCCGCTTTAAAAAAGGGGTTGTCGTGTGAGGGGGTAATAATGGCGATCAGGCCGTTATCGGCGGCAAACAGCGAGCCGGATGCGGCGATCAGGGAAGCCAGTACAGCAGATTTCAGTAGGGTCGTTTTCATCTTTTTCTCCACATTGAATATATATTCAATAATGATTTATTATTCAAGTTAACGATAAAACGGCAATCGCGAACTGTCTATCGTTTGTGCAGCAAATTTCTTAAAAGGAGAAAACGATCACGATCCTGAGGGGAGGCCGGATGCCAGAGTGATGACCTGATTTGCATGCATAATCCATGGGATATCGACGCACATGCCTGCATATTGTTGGTTAAATTGCTCAGTTATGCGCAGGGTGAGTGAGCGGTCATTGAGTGCGATAAGCTGCGCGCTGTGAAAGCCGGGAAAGGGGAGAGCGATGGCGGAAAACGCTTTGAAAAGACTCTCTTTTGCTGAAAAGGTAAGCGTTAACCCCTGTTCAAAAGGAAGCGAGGCACGCTGTAGTAATGCGTATTCTTCGGCATTGACGAGGCTTTCGGCGATCTCTTTACTCAGTTGAGAAGAGAATACGCTCTCAATATCCACGCCGACATAAGCAGATGAGACAACGGCGACAGCGGTCTGCCCGGTATGGCTGATGCTGCCGTGAAGCCTGGAGGGCCAGCGCGGTTCACCGCCAGGAGCGATACCGGGCACGGCCTGATGACCATACTCGCGCAGGGCATGCACGGCGGCAATTCGCCCAGCCAGATGTTCGCTTTTACGCTTACGTCCGGCGTGGGCAACCTCAGCATAGTGGGGCAGCCATAAAAGGTCGCGCTCTGCAAAGGTGGCGGGGTCGAAGGTGATGAGATGGACCGGGTGGGAATCGAGGGTTAGCGTGGAGTGAACGGTGTGCATATGTCGCCTTACGCCCGCCCTCTCCCCGCAGGGAGAGGGAAGGTTGGTGCTTAAAAGTGGGTATTGATACCCATATACCAGGTACGGCCCGATTCGTTATACGTATTGGCGCCTGCGCCATACATATAGCCGGTCGTTCCGCCGGTTGTCTGGGCATTCCCCATACGCCAGTGACGTTTATCAAACACGTTGTCGACGCCTGCGGTCAGGCTCACGTACTTGTTCACATCCCAGGTGCCGCTCAGGCCAACGATGCTGTACGGGCTGACTTCGTCCTTCGCAGAACCGGTAACCGGATTACCCTGGTAGTCATATTTCTTCGGCTGTTGTTTGCCGTACCAGGTGAAAGTGGACTGCACGGAAACATCCTGCACAACCTGCCAGCTCAGCGTTGAGTTGAGGGTATATTCAGGGATGATCGACAGGCGTTCACCGGTGGTTTTGTTCTTACTTTGCAGCATGTACGTGACATTGTTGCTCAGGGTCAACGCGTCGGTGACTGGAATGTTCAGCGTCCCTTCCAGACCTTCAACGACTGCCTTAGGTACGTTTTCCCACTGATAGATATCGGTTTTGGTGCTGCCGACTTTGGTCTGGCTTAACGGTGAATAGCCCGCTTCAATCTTGTTGCGGTAGTCGTTGCGGAACCAGGTCACGCCCGCCAGCCAGCCTTCATGTTTGAACTCCAGACCAATCTCTTTGTTGATGCTGGTTTCGGCTTTCAGGTCGTCGTTACCCATCATGTAGCAGCCCACGCCGGTCCCACTGGCGTAACAGCCCTGACCCTTACTGTAGAGAATGTAGTTCGGGTTCGTCTGGTAGAGGCTTGGTGCTTTATAGGCACGGGCGATCCCCATTTTCAGGGTAAAGTCATCGCCCAGGCCTTGTGACAGGTTCAGCGACGGGCTCCAGTTATTGCCGACTACCGTATGGTGATCGAAACGCAGACCCGGCGTCAGCATGGTGGTGTCGGTCACTTCCATATTGTCTTCGGCGAAGACAGAGAAGATTTCCGCGCTGGAGTAAGGGCTACGGCCCGTGCTGGCGAAACCGGCAATTGGGCCACCTTGCAACGCCTGGGTGTTGGACGCCATGTCCTTCATACGCTGCTGGTTCCATTCGGTGCCCACCGTCAGGTTCTGGTTGATAAGCCACTCAAACGGTACGCTGGCTTCGCTGTGCAGCATCACGTCTGCCAGATCGATATCAGCGAACTTATCGCTGTTGAACAGACCTTCCAGCCCGCCGGCCAGCCCTTCGCCAAGGCGCGAGTTGCGGGTATGTTCATACTGCGCCCAGTTATTGGTGGTGACGCCGTTATCCCAGGCACCCGTCCAGTTGATGGAATAGTTCTGGCGATAGAGACGGTTGGTCTCTTTGCCGTAGTTTTCCTTCACATAGTTGTTGGTACTGCTGTCATTGTTGGTGTTCTGGGTGTCGCCCGCGTACAGGTTCCCCTGGCGGCTGTAACCGGCCTGAAACTCCAGCGCTTGCTGCGGCGCGAAATCCCAACGCACCACGCCGTTAATATCTTTGTTCTCCACCCCTTCACGCCCTGCGGCCATAGTGTTGGCGTAGATACCGGTTCGCTGCGACTGGTGATCCTGGTTGATATCCCAGGCATCGGCCTGCGTTTTATTCAGGTTACCGTACAGACGGAAGCTGAAATCGCCGCCCAGCGGGCCGTTCAGGCTAAAGTCGGTACGTTTGGTCGCGCCTTCGTCTTTGTGTTCCGGCGCGTTGAAATAGCTGTTCCAGGAACCGTGCCAGGCCTGGTCAGTCGGTTTTTTGGTAATGATATTCACCACGCCGCCTGCGGCACCGTTGCCATAACGCGCGGCGGCCGGGCCACGAATAACCTCAATACGCTCGATCATCTCTGCCGGTACCCAACTGGTATCGCCACGGGTATCGCGCTCGCCGCGCCAGCCCTGACGCACGGAGTTGCGGCTGGTGACCGGTTTTCCGTCGACCAGGATCAGGGTATTTTCCGGCCCCATACCACGGATATCGATCTGGCGGTTGTTACCACGTTGACCACTGGTGGAGTTCCCCGTCAGGTTAACGCCGGGCATGGTGCGGATAATTTCGGAAACGTCACGGGCGGGTGGGTTTTTACGAATCTCATCAGCGGTGATGGTAGACACCCCCGGCGCCTGCAAATTCTGCTGCGCGGCGGTCACTACCATGGTGTCATCATGGCTGTCTGTGTCACTGGTCGTCGTCTCTGCCGCGAAAGCCGGCAAAGCAGCGCCGTAAATCCCCAGATTGACCAATAAGGTCAGGGAACGAATGTTATTTTTCATTGTTTTTCCTGCTTTTTTTGCCGCATTCCCGGTAGTTCCTTTTCCCAGCGGGTAAGGAATACGGCATGCCATTGCCATTCATTTGCAAAGGGGCTCATCCTGAGAAAACCGCAAACGAGGGCATTGTGATAATGAAAGACGCGCTCGCCAAAGCGCGACAATACGCTATTGCAAATGCAAATAGTTATCAATAATATTATCAATATTTCTTAATCTGCAAGCAAAAGTTTCCACAGATAAAATGAGGTTATGGCGTTGACGTCGATAGCGGGAAGCGAGGCCTGGTGGCAAACAAAAGAGGGACCAGAGTGGCGTCTGGAGAGCGAAGGCAAGTATGAGGTTACCTTCTGGTGGCGTGACCCGGCGGGTACAGAAACCACCTCGCGGATCCAACGTGTCTGGATTTATATCACGGGTGTTACCGACCATCATCAACAGGCGACGCCGCAATCACTGGCTCGCATACCCGGAACGGATGTCTGGTACTGGCAAACGCGACTGGAATCAGGCTGGCGCGGAAGCTATTGCCTGATCCCCTCCGACCATGCTGACGACTTCTCACCGCAGGTTCTTACCCAGACTCCTCCGGACCGCGCGGCGCTGCGCGAAGGCTGGCGCAAGCTGCTGCCACGCGCCATTGCCGATCCGCTTAATTCCCATTGCTGGCGTGGCGGGCGAGGCCATCCCGTGTCGCCGCTGGCGATGCCAGGCGCACCGCCTCAGCCAGGCTGGGATCTGCCCGCTACGCCATACACTCCGGCGACAGAGATGACATGGCACAGCCATCGCCTGAATAACCAGCGCCGCGTATGGGTGTATGCCACCGGTGATGACCACAGCGCTGAGCGTCCGCTGGCGATACTGCTTGATGGCCAGTTCTGGGCTGAAAGCATGCCTGTCTGGCCTGCGCTGGCGGCCCTGACTGCGCAGGGGTTGTTGCCGCCTGCGGTCTATGTGCTTATCGATGTGATTGATATGGCCCACCGCAGCCAGGAACTGCCCTGTAATCCTGATTTCTGGCTGGCGGTTCAGCAGGAGTTATTGCCGCACGTGCGTGCAATAACCCCTTTTAGTGATGATGCTGGTCGCACGGTGGTGGCCGGACAAAGTTTTGGCGGTTTGTCATCGTTGTATGCCGCCTTGAACTGGCCGCAGCGTTTTGGCTGCGTGTTGAGCCAGTCGGGCTCCTTCTGGTGGCCAACGCGCGACGGGCAGCAAGATGGTCTGATCATCGAACAACTCAAACGCGGCGAACTCACGGCGCAAGGGTTGCGCATTGTGCTGGAAGCTGGCGTGCGCGAGCCGCTCATTTTTCGGGCCAATCAGGCCCTGTATGCCCAATTACAACATCCACAGCAGACGGTTTTCTGGCGTCAGGTTGACGGCGGACATGATGCGCTTTGCTGGCGCGGCGGGCTGACCGAAGGGCTTATGACCCTCTGGCAACCGCTGACTCGCGCCGGGCGATAAGCGCAATTTACGACAGGAGCCAGGTATGGAATTCAGCAATCCCTTCGATAATCCGCAAGGGCAATTTTATATTCTGCAAAATGCGCAGCAGCAATTCAGCCTGTGGCCACAGCCGTGCGCATTACCGCAAGGCTGGCGCGTAGTTTGCCAGCCCGCCTCGCAGGAGGTATGTAACGAGTGGCTTAAAGCCCACTGGCAGACGTTAACCCCGGCGCACCACGCCAGCTAAGGAGATGTGAATGACCGCACGTTTACCCCTCGTGGCGGCGCAGCCTGGGATCTGGATGGCAGAAAAACTCTCCACCCTGCCCAACGCCTGGAGCGTGGCCCACTATGTTGAACTGGACGGCGAACTGGACGCGCCGTTGCTGGCTCAGGCCATCGTAGAAGGTCTGGCGCAGGCCGACACCCTGCGTATGCGCTTTACGGAAGACAACGGCGAGGTCTGGCAGCATGTGGATGATAAAGGCGTATTTGCCCTGCCGCAGTGCATTGATGTTCGCCATCACGCCGACCCGAACGCGAGCGCGCTGACGTTAATGCAGGCCGATCTGGCGCAGGAACTTCGCGTGGACAGCGGTAAGCCTCTGTTCTGTCACCAGTTGATTCAGGTTGCTGACCAGCGCTGGTACTGGTATCAGCGTTATCACCATTTGCTGGTAGATGGCTTTAGTTTCCCTGCCATTACCCGCCAGATAGCCGCTATTTACCGTGCGATGCGCGCAGGCAAGGCGATGCCTCCGACACCGTTTACTCCCTTTGCAGAGGTGGTGGAGGAGTATCAGCGCTATCAGCAGAGCGACGCCTGGCAGCGAGACAAAGCCTTCTGGGCGGAGCAAAAACGCTTACTACCCGCACCGGTTTCCCTGTCGCCTGCACCGCTACCGGGCCGCGCGGCGACGATCGATATCCTGCGCCTGAAAATGTCTCTGGACAGCGCTGCATTCCGTCGCCTGACCCAGGCCGCGAGCGCGTGCCAGCCCTCCGACCTGGCCTTAGCGCTGGTGGCATTGTGGTTAGGGCGGCTCTGCGGGCGGCTCGATTATGCCGCCGGGTTTATTTTTATGCGCCGTATGGGCTCAGCGGCACTGACCGCGACCGGGCCGGTGCTCAATGTGCTGCCGCTTGGTGTACACATCGACGAGACGCAAACCCTGGCTGAACTGGCCAACGCGCTTGCCGGGCAACTGAAAAAGATGCGCCGCCATCAGCGCTATGACGCTGAGCAAATCCTGCGTGATGCGGGACGTGCGACCGGAGATGAGCCGCTCTTTGGCCCGGTCTTTAACGTTAAAATGTTTGATTACCTGTTGGACGTTGACGGGATTGCCGGGCAAACCCACACCCTGGCGACGGGGCCGGTCAACGATCTGGAGATTGCGCTCTTCCCGGATGAAGAGGGCGGCCTGACGCTGGACGTGCTGGCTAACCGCAGCCGCTACGATGAAAGTGTGCTCAATAACCATGTCGCCCGTTTGCACAGCCTGCTGAGCCAGTTTGCCGCAAATCCGACGCTGCGCTGCGGCGAGGCGCAATTGATCGCGCCGGCTGAGTGGCAGCGAATCGAAAATATCAACGATACCGGCATGATGTTGCCCGCGACCACTCTCAGCCAACTGGTGGCAGAGCAGGCGGCGCGAACGCCGGATGCCCCTGCGCTCGCCGATGCGCACTGGCAGTTTAGTTACCGGGAGATGCGCGAGCAGGTGGTGGCGCTGGCGCAGCTTCTGCGTGAGCGTGGCGTGAAGCCCGGTGACAGCGTTGCTGTCGCGCTACCGCGCTCCGTGTTCCTGACGCTGGCGCTGCATGGCATTGTTGAGGCCGGAGCTGCCTGGCTGCCGCTGGATACCGGCTATCCGGACGAACGGCTGCGCATGATGCTGGAAGATTCCCGGCCGCGCCTGCTCATCACTTCGGATGACCAGCTTGCGCGTTTTAGCGATCTGCCTGACCTGACTCACCTTTGCTACACCGCGCCGCTTACGGTGACAGACGGTGAACCTCTGGCGCTGTCCCGCCCGCACCACACTGCCTATATCATCTTTACCTCCGGGTCTACCGGGCGTCCGAAAGGGGTGATGGTCGGGCAGACGGCTATCGTTAACCGTCTGCTGTGGATGCAAAACCACTATCCGCTGGACGCACAGGATGTGGTGGCGCAAAAGACACCGTGCAGTTTTGATGTCTCCGTGTGGGAGTTCTGGTGGCCGTTTATTGCGGGTGCGCAACTGGTGATGGCGGAGCCGGATGCACACCGTGATCCGCAGGCATTGCAGCGCTTTTTCGCCCACTTTGGCGTGACCACCACGCACTTTGTCCCGTCCATGCTGGCGGCGTTTGTTTCATCCCTGACGCCAGAAACGGCGCAGGAAAGTTGTCGCACGTTAAACAAGGTGTTTTGCAGCGGCGAAGCGCTTCCGGCGGCTTTATGTCGCGAATGGGAACAACTGACCGGTGCGCCTTTGCATAACCTTTACGGACCTACCGAGGCTGCCGTCGATGTGAGCTGGTATCCGGCCTTCGGCGAAGAACTGGCGGCGGTGAAGGGCAACAGCGTGCCGATTGGTTACCCTGTGTGGAATACCGGGTTGCGCATTCTGGACGGCATGATGCAGCCGGTACCGCCGGGGGTGGCGGGGGATCTGTATCTGACCGGTATTCAACTGGCGCAAGGCTATTTGGGACGGCCGGATCTGACCGCCAGCCGCTTTATTGCCGACCCGTTTGCGCCCGGCGAACGGATGTACCGCACTGGCGATGTGGCGCAGTGGCTGGAGAACGGCGCGGTGGAATATCTGGGACGCAGCGACGACCAGCTCAAGATTCGTGGCCAACGTATTGAACTGGGCGAGATAGACAAAGCGCTGCAGACGCTGACGGATGTCGCGCAGGGCGTCGCCCATGCCTGTGTATTGAATCAGGCGGCAGCAGGCAATGGCGATGCGCGCCAGTTGGTGGGCTATGTGGTCTCAGAGAGCGGCCTGCCGCTGGATCTCACCGCGCTACGCGAGCAACTGAGTACGCAGCTACCGCCGCATATGGTACCGGTGGTGCTCCTGCAATTAAGCGAACTTCCGCTGAGCGCCAACGGCAAGCTCGACAGAAAAGCGCTACCGCTGCCTGAGCCCGCGCGTAAGCAGGCCGGACGGGCGCTGAATCCTGGTGCTGAAACACAGATCGCACAGGCTTTTTCCGCGCTGCTTGGCTGCGAGATTCAGCACGCGCAGGCCGATTTCTTTGCCCTTGGCGGCCACTCTTTGCTGGCGATGCGCCTGGCTGCACAACTGAGCCAGACGTTTGAGCGCCCGGTGACGCCCGGGCAGGTTATGGTGGCTTCAACCGTTGAGAAACTGGCGGCCCTGCTGACGCAGGCGCAGGCCGACAGCCAGCTTGGTCTTGAAACCCTTTTGCCGTTGCGTGACGGCGACGGCCCCGTTTTGTTCTGTTTCCATCCGGCTTCCGGCTTCGCCTGGCAGTTCAGCGTACTGGCGCGCTATCTCTCGCCGCGCTGGGGGATTATTGGCATCCAGTCACCGCGCCCTGAGGGGCCGATGCAGCAGGCCGCCACTCTGGATGAGGTATGCGAGCATCACCTTGCGACCCTGCTGGCGCGGCAGCCGCACGGCCCTTATCACTTGTTGGGTTATTCGCTGGGGGGAACGCTGGCGCAGGGGATTGCTGCCCGCTTACAGGCGCGTGGGGAAACGGTGGCATTTTTAGGGCTGCTCGATACCTGGCCGCCGGAGACACAGAACTGGGCGGAGAAAGAGGCTAACGGGCTGGATCCGGCCGTGCTGGCGGAAATTGAGCGCGAGCGGCAGGCCTTCCTGGCGGCGCAAAAGGGGCAGGCGTCGACGGAACTCTTCGCCGCTATTGAAGGCAACTATGGCGATGCGGTACGTCTGCTGACCACGGCGCATAGCGTGAAGTTTGACGGTAAAGCAACGCTGTTTGTCGCTGAACGCACGCTGGCATCGGGGATGGATCCACAAAAAGCCTGGGCGCCATGGGTAGGGGAGCTGGAGGTTTATCGCCAGGATTGCGCCCACGTGGATATCATTTCACCTCAGGCGTTTGAGGCGATTGGTCCGGTTATCAGAGAGATTCTGGCATAGTGAAGTTGCCCCCGGACTTTGTCGTCCAGGGGGCCTTTCAGGGACGAAGATGATCGCCCTGGTGGCGCTGCTGCATAAGCGCAATGACCGCGCTAATCACCTGATCTTTGATTACCTTTCCCCCTGGGCAGTCTTTATGGGTTGTTTCGGGATCTTCCTTATGAAGTTTCATTGTGTGCGGATCAATGCCTAATACTGCAGATAAGGTCGCAATGGCAGCGACCGTATTTTGTTGCACCAGAAGCCCGCGGCCAGAATGAAAGTCATCCTGATTATAGTCACCCAGCATCTCAATCCCGATAGCCAGTTTATTGTAGGAGGGCGAATGAACGCCGGATAAAGTTAGTGGACAAAAAACCCAAATCTGTTTGTCATCGATAAAAAGATGAGGGCCAGCGGACCAGTGCATCGTGTTTTTATAATAGTCTTCGAGATTTTCAATATGCGTATGTGTAAAACCTTCTGAGCGCTGTGCCAGCGTGGGGTTGGCGGTATTGTGTAATACAATGAATGAAGGACGCCATTGTGTCCAGTGCAGTGAGTGGCAATAATTATCAAAGCCGTCTTTGTCGAAATTTAATCCGACAATACCTTTCCAGTTGTTCATCATTGACTCGCTTGTTTATTGTCATGGTTTTTGAATTGGTTGTTGAGTTCATTGGATATTCGATCAAGAACATCAGGCACTAATCGCTCGGAAAAACCACTGAGTATTGATATAAATAATATTTTAGCGATATCCTTTGCATCTCTTAAGTTTGGGGTTAAATATAAATCACCAATGTTAGGCTGTGTGAGAATTACAGGTTCTTTAAATACAGGTAGAAAGCTAATGCCAAAAATGACTATGCCTTTGTCTGCGGGAATAAATCGTAATAATAAATAGATTATGAAGGGAGCGAAAGTTCCTAATAAAATTGATAGATAGATACCTCGCTTTCCCTGGTAAATCTTCAATAATATCGCCTCTCGATCGGCTCCATCAATCGGTGCTTCCGCCATCGACTGTATTCGATTGACTGTGCTTATAATTGCACCAAGATAGCCAGCGCATGCCATGCCCACGAGTAATGATAGTTGCAAATCCCCTTGATAATTGAGGCAGTAATAACTGGATAATAAAGTGATAAATGCCAGGAAAAATAACATGATAATAAAGTTGGTTTTCATTTCGTGAACAAAATATTCTCTATCATTAATAAAGAAATAATATTTTTGCAGATAGTTGTAAAGCGTTCTTAATCTATTTCTTTGTTCTTCTGCTTCATTTTTTATCGAAGTATCCTCATCTAGTATTTTAATCTTATCTTGAGATTCATTAGGTAATGCTTTAATGTATCTGTCTTTTGTTTCCATATAAAGTGAGGGAAGCAATCTGTCAGGATATAATTGAATGAGCTCCTGCTCGATAGAAAATATTTCATTAATGGTTAAGTTTTTTGCGTTTAAACGAGCTTTAATTAAGCTAAAACGATCTGGAGGATTGTTTGAAACAGGTGTGGATTGTGTGGATTCAATAATGTTTGTGAGTTGTTCTATGTGAAATTTAAGATAATTTATAAGCTGGCTTTCAGATGATAGACGATATATCATAATATTCTCCAGGCAAATGGATATGCTGAGTGTGAGTGAAAATATATTAATCAGAAAGTATTGCTTTAATTGTGTCAGGGCTTAATTACGTTTTTTTATATAAATATCATTCCATGAAATGAATGCAAAGGAAATACCAGAAAGACACGAGAATGCGCCTTAGATGTTAATGCAGCAAACTGCTGTTGAATGAATTATAATCAGTCTCGCTTCGCTAGTGAGATTCGCAGAGTGATCTCCATCACACTATTAATTTTTGTCCCTATAAAAAGTGTCTATATTCTCAGCGCTGCTGAAAAACAGTTTTCTATTCTTTATATGTCACTTAAAACTGGCATTACCTACTGCGGAATCATGTTTTTAACCCGGAAGGGTCGTTAACTGGTGTAAGCGTGGTTAACGGCCCTCACACATACAGAGAAGGATAATGGCTTCCCTGTACAGGCAATGGGCGATCAACATTCGGTTATTTTCCGCGTCCCCCCAGCGGCACCACCAGCGGCGTACCGGCGACCGGGTCTTCAATGATCATACAGCGCAAACCGTATACCGCTTCGATTAGCTCCGCTGTAACGATCTCTTTCGGTGCGCCTTGCGCCACAATCTTGCCGTCTCGCAGGGCAATCAAATACGTCGCATAGCGACAGGCCTGATTCAAATCATGCAGCACCGCCGCCAGCGTATACCCCTGCTCGCGGTTTAATTCACTGAGCAACTCCAGCAGGTCTATCTGGTAGCTGATATCAAGCCAGGTGGTCGGCTCATCAAGCAGCATTATGGATGTCTCTTGCGCCAGCACCATCGCTATCCACGCGCGCTGACGCTGCCCGCCTGACAGCGTGTCCACGCTCTGCAAGGCCAGCGTATCGACGCCCGTCGCACGCATCGCGCGGGTGACCGCCTGTTCATCTTCCTGACGCCAGCGGGTAAACAGCGGCTGGTGCGGATAACGGCCACGGGCAACCAGCTCCTGCACGGTGATATCGCCTGGCGTGGTGGCATTCTGCGCCAGCAGCCCGACACGACGCGCCACCTCTTTGCTGGCAAAACGCTGGATCTGCTCGCCGTCCAGATACACGTGACCTTTCTCCGGCGTCATCAGCCGGCTCAGGGTGCGCAGCAGTGTCGATTTGCCGCAGCCGTTTGGCCCAATAATCGCCGTGAAGTGTCCATCGGGAATGGAGACATTCAGATCTCTGGCGATAATTTTTTTACCGTAGCCCAGGGTCAACTGCTCGCCTCGCAAACGGGCTTGAGTATCGATCATTTCTTGCGGGACTCCTGAATTAACAAGGCGATAAGGTAGATACCGCCGATGCTGACGGTGACAACGCCCACCGGCAGCTGATAAGGGATAAATGCCCGCTGTGCGCAAATGTCTGCTGCCAGCAGGATCAGGGCGCCGCAGAGCGCTGATTGTGTCAGACCCCAGCGCGCGGTGGCGCTGATGCGCCGGGCAATGTGCGGCGCGACGAGCGCGATAAACGAAATAGGCCCGGCAAGCGCGGTGGCAGAGGCGGTCAGCACGACAGCCACCAGCATCAGCAACAGGCGCGAACGCTCAACGCTCACCCCAAGAGCACAAGCGCTGTCATCCCCCATCTCCAGCAGTCGCATACGGCGGGAAAGCAATGCCGCGCCAATAAACATCAGCAAAATAAAGGGGACTGACGGGAAAGTTTTTGCCCAGGTCAGGCCGTTGAGCGACCCTGCATTCCACAGCCCGGCGCTGAGGGATGTCTCCAGGGAGGCCTGTAATATCAACCAGGTATTAAAGGCCATCAGCATCGCCCGCACGCCAATGCCGACGATAATCAAGCGGAAGGTTTCAATGCCGTTACGCCATGCCAGCGCCCAGACGATGAACGAGGTCAAAATGCCGCCCGTCATGGCGGCGAGTGTAATCGCCGTCAGATGCTGACCAAAAAGCACCATCGCCACCAGTACGCCGCTCCATGCCCCCGTGTTAAAGCCCATCACATCCGGGCTGCCTAACGGGTTACGCATAAGCGACTGGAAAATCGCGCCGCTGACGCCCAGCGCGGCACCGATCAGCAGCGCCATCAGTACGCGGGGCAGTCGCCATTCGATGACCACAAGCTGCAGGGCGTGCGGGGCACTTCCGGTAAGCGCATTGATAACCTGGCGGCTATCGAGCATAACCGCGCCGCTACGCAGACCCCAGAGGGCAAAGGCCAGGCTTGCCAGCAACATCAACAGACAACTGATGATCAGGCGACGGGACGGGGCAATCACAGGCTACCTCCGCGCGCGCGGCGAACCAGAATAATCAGAACCGGCGCGCCAATAAACGCGCTGACCACCGAGACGCGCAGTTCTCCGGGCACCAGAATGCGGCCAAGGATATCGGCGAACAGAAGCAGGACAGGGGTGGCGATAAGCGTAACCGGCAGCGACCAGCGATGATCGGCCCCCACCAGCCAGCGCGAAAGGTGGGGCATCATCAGGCCGATAAAGGCGATGGGGCCGACCACCGCCGTCGCACTTGCGCAAAGTAGGGTAATCGCAAGCAGTCCTGAAAGCTGCGTCCGCGCCACTTTGCTGCCAAGGGCGGTAGCGGTATCGCTGCCAAGACTCAGGCTATTGAGCGCCCGACTGGACATCAGCGCCACGCCCGCCGCCAACAGTACCGGCAGCAGGACAATTTTCAGCGTTTGCAGGGTGCGAATATCCAGCGACCCGGCCTGCCAGAAACGCAACTGATCGTAAACGTCGGCATTGAGTAAAGAAATACCGCTGGAAAGGCCTTCCAGCACGGCGGCCAGCGCCACGCCTGCCAGCGTCAGTCGCACCGGGCTAAGTTGCCCGCCGCCCTGGCTGCCGGTGAAGGCCACAATGAGTGAGGCAACCAGCGCACCACAAAAGGCCAGCGTCAGTTGTTCGACGGGGGAGGCGGCGCCAAAAAGGGCGGCTCCCAACACAATGGCAAAGCTGGCACCGGCATTGACGCCCAGCAGGCCCGGGTCCGCCAGCGGGTTGCGGGTGAGGGTTTGCATCAACGCCCCCGCCAGACCCAGCGCGCCGCCTGCGAGTAACCCGGCAAGGGTGCGTGGCAGGCGTGCGTCGCGAATAATGGTGCAGTCTGCGCTCTGGCAGGCACCTGTCAGTGCATCAACGATCACGCTGGCGGGCATCGCTTTTGCACCGATCAACATACTCAGCGTCATTGCCAGCATGAGCAGTATCACGAGCCCGACGAGCGTGAGTATTCGCCGCGGGAAATGAGGAGACGACATAATCCATTCCTGACTTGATAATGATAGTAATTATCGTTATCGATATTGTTTGACTATGTTACCATGCACGCCCCGCAATGGATAAAAAAAGATTGCCCCAAGGCGTTGTAATGAAAAAACAATCCCGGCTGCTCAATGTCAGCCTCCTGAAAACGCATCCGGCCTTTCGCGCCGTGTTTTTGGCCCGTTTTATCTCCATCTTGTCGCTGGGTTTGCTGGGCGTTGCCGTACCGGTACAGATTCAGGCGATGACCGGTTCAAGCTGGCAGGTGGGGCTCTCCGTTACCCTGACCGGCGGTGCGATGTTCGTGGGTCTGATGACCGGCGGCGTGCTGGCCGACCGTTACGAACGCAAGAAATTGATTCTGCTGGCGCGCGGTACCTGCGGCATTGGTTTTATCGGCCTGTGGATTAATGCGCTGCTGCCGGAACCGTCTCTGCTGGCGATTTATTTACTCGGCTTGTGGGATGGCTTCTTCGCGTCACTGGGCGTGACCGCGTTACTGGCGGCGACCCCGGCGCTGGTGGGGCGTGAAAATTTGATGCAGGCCGGGGCGATCACCATGCTGACGGTGCGTCTGGGCTCGGTGATTTCCCCGATGTGCGGTGGTCTGTTGCTGGCAACGGGCGGGGTGGCCTGGAACTACGGGCTGGCGGCTGCAGGAACGTTTATCACCCTGTTGCCGTTGTTGAGTTTGCCTGCGTTACCACCGCCGCCACAACCGCGTGAACACCCGTTCTCTTCGCTGGTGGCGGGGATTCGCTTTTTGTTTAACAGCCCGCTGATTGGCGGTATTGCGCTGTTGGGAGCCTTGTTGACCATGGCCAGCGCCGTGCGCGTGCTCTATCCCGCACTGGCCGTTGAGTGGCGCATCTCGGCGGCGCAAATTGGCGTGCTGTATGCGGCCATCCCGCTTGGCGCAGCGATCGGGGCGTTAACCAGCGGACGGCTGGCGCAACATCCGCGTCCGGGTCTGTTGATGTTGTGCTGTAGCGTGGGGGCGTTTGTCGCTATTGGCTTATTCAGCCTGATGCCGTACTGGGTATTAGGCGCGGCGTTTCTGGCCCTGTTTGGCTGGCTGAGTGCGATCAGTTCACTGCTGCAGTACACGCTGATTCAGACGCAAACGCCGGAAGCGATGCTGGGGCGTATTAACGGTCTGTGGACGGCGCAAAACGTTACCGGTGATGCGACTGGCGCGGCGGTGCTGGGTGGGCTTGGGGCCGTGATGACGCCAGCGACGTCGGCGAGCAGCAGTGGTTTTGTGCTGGCGCTGGTGGGGGTGGCGCTGGTACTGATGCTGAGCGAGCTGCGCAGATTTCGTCAGACGCCGATGGTGGTCCCGGATGGCGGCGCAAGCGCCTGATCCGGGCTACGTAAGGTAGCCCGGCTAAGCGAAGCGCCAGCCGGGAATGTTTATGCCAAATCGTTCGAAGCATAGTGGTTTCCCCGGATGGCGGCGCAAGCGCCTGATCCGGGCCACGTAAGGTAGCCCGGCTACGCGAAGCGCCAGCCGGGAATGTTTATGCCAAATCGTTAGAGGTATTGTGGTTTCCCCGGATGGCGGCGCAAGCGCCTGATCCGGGCTACGTAAGGTAGCCCGGCTAAGCGAAGCGCCAGCCGGGAATGTGTATCAGCCAAACAGTGCTGACAGTCGCGCTAACACTCGCGTCGCACTGTAGTAATCGAGACGGAACGTTTCGGCGCCCAGCGCATAAACCCTCTTGTTTTGCACCGCGCTCAGATGGGCAAGCAGCGGATTGGCATTCAGCGCGTCAGCATCCTTCTGATCGCTGGCGAACAGGAAGAGCGCTTCGCCGTTCAGACCGGCTGCCAGATTTTCACCGCCAAGTTGCACGATGTCGTGGCGTTTACCCTGACTTTGCAGCGTCTGCAGCCCTTCCGGCAGCGTGGCGAGGGTGAACCCCAGCTCCTGCATCAGCTTGCCCTGGGCAGAATCGGTGGTCCACAGGTTCGCACTGTGCGCCGCAGGGGTATAAACCAGCGCGTTAACCGGCTGCGGCGGCAGTGTTATGTGCGCTTTAACCTCGGCCATCTGCTTATCAAACTCAGCAATACGGGCTGCGGCCTGTTTTTCCTGGCCGGTGATTTCACCCAGCTGGGTCAGCAGAGCCTGCCAGCTTTTATCGTCGTAATTGATGACCAGGGTCGGCGCAATCGTCGAAAGCTGATCGTAAAGAGATAACGCTGAGTCACCCCCGGTCGCGCTGATGAGAATCAGATCTGGCATTTGGGCGGCAACGGCTTCGGCGTTAGGTTCGCCAATATAAATACGTGCGACGTTGCGCGATTTGGCTACCTCGCCCCACTGGCGCAAAAAGCCCTGATCGTCGGCGAATCGGTTGTTCGGCGTTGTGGCGCCGCTGGCGATAACCGGGGCATCGATAGCCAGCAGTGAACCCGTCAGCGTCACGCTGGTGGAGACAATACGCAGCGGTTTGTGGTCAAGCGTGTGGCTGCCTTTGCTGTCAGCCACCTGACGCGGCCAGTCGGCGGCGTTTACTGCGGAAAGTCCGAAAATAAAAATACCCAATATCATAAAGGCCTGATGGCAAAGGGAAGGGAGTCTCACGAAGTCACATCCTGTATTTGTTGAAGTTAATGCTTCTCATTTTCATCATTGCGCGCAATGGATGCAAGCGTTAGTCGCAAGGGAGGTGAGTACGCCAGTTGACATGCCAGGGCTTTACCTTTAGGTTACTGAACCAAAATTCAAATGATAATCATTCGTAATATTTTTATCATTTTTGGAGGATGATATGGATACGTCACTGGCTGAGGAAGTCCAACAGGTTGCGAAAACGCTGGCATCTGACCAGTTCTTTTTTATGTCGCCATTCCGTAGCTTCACCACATCGGGTTGTTTTGCCCGTATCAGTGAACCGGCTGTGGATGGAGAAAGCCCGGATAGCGCGTTCCAGCAGAAACTGGCGCAGGCTTTTGCCGATGCTAAAGCACAGGGCATCGCCAGTCCGGTTGTTGTAGGGGCCATCCCTTTTGATACCACCCAACCGTCTGAACTCTTTATTCCCGTTTCGTGGCAGACCTTTTCGCGCCCGTCTAAGCAGCGCTCCTCCCGTTATTTCTCCGGGCACGATACCCCCGGTGTCGCAAGGCGTACGGAGATTCCGCCGCAGGATGTTTTTATGGATATGGTTTCCCGGGGAGCCGCGCTGACCGCCACGCCAGAGGTGGACAAAATTGTTCTTTCGCGCCTGATTGATATCGCCACCGATGGGCCACTCGACAGCGGCGTGCTGCTGGAACGCCTGATTGCCCAGAACCCGGCAAGTTTTAACTTCCATGTTCCGCTGGCGGAGGGGGCGGTTCTGCTGGGGGCAAGCCCGGAACTGTTGCTGCGTAAAGAGGGCGAACAATTTAGCTCCCTGCCGCTTGCCGGGTCGGCGCGACGTCAGCCGGATGACATGCTGGATCGCGAAGCGGGCATCAGACTGCTGGCCTCGGAAAAAGACCGTCATGAACATGAACTGGTCGCCCAGGCGATGAAAGCCGTGCTGGCGTCGCGCAGCCGTGCGCTGAGTATGCCGGACTCCCCACAACTGGTGACCACCCCAACGCTGTGGCATCTGGCGACGCCGATTGAAGGACGCGCGCGAGCGGATGAGAACGCCCTGACGCTGGCCTGTCTGTTACATCCCACGCCAGCGCTGAGCGGTTTCCCTCATCAGGCGGCGAAAAAACTGATTGCCGGGCTTGAGCCGTTCGATCGCGAGTTATTTGGCGGCATTGTCGGCTGGTGCGACGCCGAAGGTAACGGCGAGTGGGTCGTGACTATCCGCTGCGCGCGTATTCAGGAAAACCGTGTTCGATTATTTGCCGGTGCGGGTATTGTGCCGGCATCGTCTCCTGCAGCGGAGTGGCGGGAAACCGGCGTCAAGCTGTCCACCATGCTTAACGTTTTTGGCCTGCATTAAGGAGTGATGATGAGCCTTCCCTTTACCCGCTGGCCGGATGAGTTAGCCACGCGCTACCGCGAAAAAGGTTACTGGCTGGATGTGCCGATGACCGACATACTGAACCGCCATGCGCAAAGTGAAGCGGTGGCAGTGATTGATGACCACCGCACGTTTACCTATCAGCAACTGCACCAGGCTTCTGACAATCTGGCAAACAGGTTGCAGGCGCAGGGCATTCAGCGTGGCGAAACCGCGCTGGTACAACTCGGCAATGTGGCGGAGTTTTACATTACCTTCTTTGCGTTGCTCAAAATCGGCGTCGCGCCGGTAAATGCGCTGTTCAGCCACCAGCGCAGTGAGCTCAATGCCTATGCCATGCAGATCAAACCGGCATTGCTGATTGTTGACCGGGCGCATGCACTCTTTGCTACCGATGTGTTCTGGCAGGATTTCATCACGGCGCATGCATCGGTGCGCGTATCGCTATTTCTCAACGACAGCGGTGATAAGTCGTTGGCGGCGGCGATCCAGAGCCCGGCAGATAATTTTATCGCCACGCCGACACCTGCCGATGAAGTGGCTTTCTTTCAGCTTTCTGGCGGCAGTACCGGCACGCCGAAGCTCATTCCACGAACCCACAATGACTATTACTACAGTATTCGTCGCAGCAATGAAATCTGCGGGATTACGCACGAAACCCGTTACCTCAACGCGCTGCCCGCCGCCCACAACTATGCAATGAGTTCCCCGGGATCGCTGGGGGTGCTGCTGGCGGGCGGTCGCGTGGTGCTGGCAAATGATCCCAGCGCTACGCTCTGTTTCCCGCTGATTGCACAGCATCGCATCAATGTCACATCGCTGGTGCCGCCCGCGGTCAGCCTGTGGCTACAGGCGATTGCCGACGGGGCAGACAAGCGGCAATTGTCCTCGCTTACGCTGTTGCAGGTGGGTGGGGCGCGCTTGTCTGCTACCCTGGCGGCACGTATTCCCGAGGAAATTGGCTGCCAGTTACAGCAGGTCTTTGGCATGGCGGAGGGGCTGGTGAACTACACAGCCCTGGATGATACGCCGGAGCGTATTTTCAATACCCAGGGCCGCCCGATGTGTCCGGATGATGAAGTCTGGGTGGCGGATGAAAACGGTTATCCGCTGCCGTGTGGCCAGGTGGGGCGCCTGATGACGCGCGGGCCGTATACCTTTCGGGGCTACTTCAACAGCCCTGAACATAATGCCAGCGCCTTTGATAGCAATGGCTTCTACTGCTCCGGCGATCTGATTTCCATTGATGAAGCGGGTTACATCACCGTGCAGGGGCGAGAAAAAGATCAGATCAACCGGGGGGGCGAGAAGATCGCCGCCGAAGAGATAGAAAATTTACTGCTCCGCCATGACGCCGTGATCCAGGCCGCCCTCGTGAGCATGGAAGACAGTCTGTTGGGGGAAAAGAGCTGCGCATTTCTGGTGGTGAAAAAAACGGTACGGGCGGTGGAGATCCGCCGTTTCCTGCGCGAACAGGGCGTGGCGGATTTTAAATTGCCGGACCGCGTCGAATGCCTGGAGGCGCTGCCGCTCACCCCGGTTGGCAAAGTGGATAAGAAACAATTACGCCAGTGGCTGGCAGAGCGCGCCCCGGCGTAACGAGGAGAAAAGATGGCAATTCCCAAACTGACCGGCTACGCACTGCCGAGTGCAAATGATATCCCGGATAACAAAGTACAATGGGCATTTGAACCCGATCGCGCCGCCCTGCTGATCCACGATATGCAGGAGTATTTCCTCCATTTCTGGGGCGAAAACTGCCCGATGATGGAAAAGGTGGTGGCCAATATTGCCGCGCTGCGCCAGTTCTGTAAGCAGCACCATATTCCGGTTTATTACACGGCACAGCCAAAAGATCAGAGCGATGACGATCGCGCCCTGCTCAACGACATGTGGGGACCCGGTCTGACCCGCTCGCCTGAACAGCAGCAAATTGTAGCGGCATTGGCCCCGGATGAAGCGGATACGGTGCTGGTGAAGTGGCGTTACAGCGCCTTCCACCGTTCGCCGCTGGAACAGATGCTCAAAGAGACGGGCCGCAACCAGCTTATCATCACGGGCGTGTACGCCCATATCGGTTGCATGACGACCGCTACTGATGCCTTTATGCGCGATATCAAGCCTTTTATGGTGGCCGATGCGCTGGCGGATTTCAGCCGGGAAGAGCATCTGATGTCACTGAAATACGTGGCGGGTCGTTCGGGGCGTGTGGTGATGACCGAAGCGCTGTTGCCGGTGCCCGCCAGCAAAGCGGCGCTGCGCGCACTGATTTTGCCGCTGCTGGATGAGTCCGACGAGCCTTACGATGATGAAAACCTGATTGATTATGGGCTGGATTCCGTTCGCATGATGGCGCTGGCAGCGCGCTGGCGTAAAGTGCATGGCGATATCGATTTTGTCATGCTGGCAAAGAATCCGACCATCGATGCCTGGTGGACGCTGCTGTCCCGCGAGGCCAACTGATGGACTTTTCAGGAAAGACTGTCTGGGTAACCGGCGCCGGAAAGGGTATCGGATATGCCACCGCGCTGGCGTTTGCTGACGCGGGTGCACAGGTAACGGGGTTTGACCAGGCTTTTGACGGTGAACACTACCCTTTTACCACCGAGATTCTGGACATTGCCGATGCAGAGCAGGTCTCACGGGTCTGCTCTCGTGTGCTGGCGCAGAATACGCGACTGGATGTGCTGGTCAACGCGGCGGGTATTTTGCGCATGGGGGCAACGGATGCGCTTTCGCAGGAAGACTGGCAGCAGACGTTTGCCGTCAACGTCGGCGGGGCGTTTAATCTGTTTCAGGCCACCATGGCCCAGTTTCGCCAGCAGCAGGGCGGGGCGATTGTCACCGTCGCTTCTGATGCGGCGCATACCCCACGCATCGGCATGAGTGCCTACGGTGCGTCGAAAGCGGCGCTGAAAAGTCTGGCGCTGACGGTAGGGCTGGAACTGGCCGCCAGCGGCGTGCGGGCGAATCTGGTGTCGCCTGGCTCCACCGATACCGATATGCAGCGGACTCTGTGGACCAGCAGCGATGCGGAACAAAAGCGCATTGCCGGCTTTGGCGAGCAGTTCAAGCTTGGCATTCCGCTGGGAAAGATTGCCCGCCCGGAAGAGGTAGCCAGTACCATTCTGTTCCTGGCGTCTGACTATGCCAGCCACATCACATTGCAGGATATCGTGGTGGATGGCGGCTCGACCCTGGGGGCATAAATGATCTGGAAGCGCCGTTTAACGCTTGATGAACTCAATGCCACCAGCGCCCGTACGCTGGTCGACCATTTAGGGATTATCTACACCCGCCTGAGTGATGATGTGCTGGAAGCTGAAATGCCGGTTGATATCCGCACGCATCAACCCTTTGGCCTGCTGCACGGCGGTGCGTCAGCCGCGCTGGCGGAAACGCTTGGCTCAATGGCGGGCTATATGATGACGGTAGATGGCCAGTGCGTGGTGGGAACGGAACTCAACGCCACGCACCACCGGGCGGTGTCGCAGGGCAAGGTGCGCGCCGTTTGCCAGCCGCTACACCTGGGCAGGCAGAACCAGAGCTGGGAAATTGTGGTGTTCGATGAGCAGGGGCGGCGCTGCTGCACCTGTCGGCTGAGTACCATGGTGTTGGGATAACAGGATGTATCCCTCCCCCGGCAAAGGGGAGGGATACAGGATTACAGCATGGAAACGATCCGCTTGAGTAGACGGATCCTCGGTTCAATCGAAGCTTTATCCAGCCACTCCGCCGGGCTGTGGAAGCCCGCGCCAATCGGCCCTAAACCATCAAGCGTCGGGATACCAAGCGCCGCCGTGTGGTTGGCATCGCTGCCGCCGCCGACGGCCTGCCAGGTAATGGCAATCCCTTCCGCTTTCCCTGCGGCTTCAACCTGCTGCATTAAGTGTTGTGTCGCCTCGCTTGCCGCCATTGCCGGTTTATGGGTGACGGGGATTAAGGTGGTGGTAACGCCGTCGGCAAAGCCCTGCTTGCACATGACTTCCAGCGCACGATTAATCCGGTCATATTCATCGTTTTCCCAGAAACGTACGTCCAGTTCAGCTACGGCGCAGTCGGCAACCACGTTGGCCGCGCTGCCACCATTCACCACGCCGACATTCAGCGTGGTGCCGCGATCCCGGTCGGTCAACGCATTGATGGCGATAATACTTTGTGCCAGCGCGGTAATCGCCGAACGCCCTTTTTCCGGATCGTTGCCCGCATGAGCGGCCACGCCGCTGAAGGTAAGGTGGTAACCCGCCATCCCTTTACGCGCTTTGACCAGTGAGCCGTCCGCGCGCGCTGCTTCGCACACCAGCACGCAGCGCGAACGTTTTGCCAGCTCGCCAATCCATTCATGGGACCAGACCGAGCCGGTCTCTTCGTCCGGATTCATCGCCACTGCAATGGAAAGACGTGCCTTATCGGCGGCTTCAAGTTGGCGCATGGCCCACAAAATATTCAGAAGACCGCTCTTCATATCGGAGACGCCGGGGCCGTAAAAACGGGTTTCGTCTTCCGAGAGCGGGCGCTTCGCGACGGTGCCGGGTGGGAAAACCGTATCCAGATGGCCAACGAGCAGGACGTCGAACTGTTCGGCTTCGGGTTTGTTACAGACAAACAGGCCGGGGCCGACTTTATCGCCCAGATCGACCTGTGCGGTATGCCCCCCCTCGTTTTGCCACAGGGTTTGCATTATTCCCGCCACGGTGGCGACCCCTTCCAGCGTCTGGGTGCCGCAGTCGACGTTTACCAGTGATTTCAGTTCTTCGGTGTAATGGTCAAGATTCATGGTCACATCCTGTTCAGAGAATAATGCGCATCAGCAGCATGGCTAAAAAGGCGTTCACAACGGAGAGGGCGATCATCAGGGGAATGCGTTTAGCGCGTGTGCCAATAACGCCAAGGATGCGCCCAAGATATTGCACCTGTGAACCCATCAGATAGATGGCAGGGGCGAGGATGGCCAGATGCTCGCCGGTGAGGAGGCCTTTATCAAACAGACCAATGGCCACGCCGATACCGCCGCCCATCGACATCCAGCCGCCAATCAGCACCGCAGCCGCCTCACCCGGCAGACCAAACAGCCCCATCAGCGGGGCGAAAATCATGCCCAGCCCTTTCAGGGCGCCGGTTATCTCCAGCGCTTTAATAATAATAAAGGCCATCACCACATTCGGCAGCGTGCTGCTGGTGGCAATCGCCCAGCCTTTACGGGCACCTTCAACAAAAACGTCGGTGATAACGGGGTTAGATTGTGGGGCGCTCATCAGGCATCTCCTTTTGCCGACAGGGTTACAGGGGTGTTTTTCGCGGTGAATCTCAGTATCAGGCGCAGTATGTTCGCGCCGACGATTTTCATGATGAACATGACGGCGATGCAGGCGCCGATGGAGGTGGGTACGGCTGCGGTGCCATCCACCGCCAGAAGGGTGAAAAGAATGGCGCCAGAGGAGAAGAAGTTAGTGATCATCGCCCCGGCGGAGAACTGAAACATGGCGAAGACATCTTTTTCCGTCTCGTTGATTAACCCTTCGTCAGAGAGATTGCGCGTAAGCGATGCACCAACGTCGGTACTTTGCAGGCTGCCAATCATCGCCAGTCCGGTCGTGCCGGGAAGGCCCAGCAGGGGGCGCAGTAACGGCGTCAGAAGTTGGCGCGCGGCGCGAAGCGCGCCGTAATGTTCCAGCACATTAATCATGCCCAGCGCAAACATCACCGCCGGAATCAATCCCAGCGCGAAGAGGAAGCCATCCATCGCGCCGCTGCCACCTTTGCCGCGAAAGGCGCTGCTGGCGGTGGTCAGCGTACCGTTATCAAGACTGGCGCTACTGACCACTTTGCCGAAGGCACCGTTGAGCGTGGTGAAATCAAACACCCCATACCACTCTTTCCCACCCAACAGGCCTGAGAAGAAAACAGCAGCAAATGCCAGCGCAAACCAGGCGGCTGGCCCGACCTTATTTTCCTTTAATGGTGAACTCATTTCCTTTTCCTTGTTAAAACGCGAATACGCAAGGGTATTCTGGCGGGGCGATCGGCAAAAAAAATGATGCACATCATTCCTGACGGGAGACGCAGGACGAAAAAGGCAAAACTGTGATGCAAAAAGGATGAGGCGCATGGGTTGTTACATGACGAAAGTGATCGGCTTAACACTGTGGAGTAAATGTCTGGTTTGACCACACATTTTTGTGTTTCTAAGTTGTTAAAATCGAGGTGATGTTATAGAAACAAAATGTAACATCTCCCTCTTTCGCACACGGATAATCGCTATGAATAACTCAGGGAAATACCTTATTTGGGCATTACTCTCCGTTGTCGGTGCGTTTGCTCTGGGCTACATCGCGCTTAACCGCGGTGAGCAGATCAACGCGCTATGGATTGTGGTCGCGGCAGTGTGTATCTATCTCATTGCCTACCGTTTTTATGGTTTATACATTGCTAAAAACGTGCTGGCCGTCGATCCTGGCCGTATAACGCCCGCCGTGAAATACAACGACGGACTGGATTACGTGCCGACGGATAAAAAAGTGCTGTTCGGTCACCATTTTGCGGCGATTGCCGGAGCAGGGCCGCTGGTGGGGCCGGTGCTGGCGGCACAGATGGGCTATCTGCCGGGTATGATCTGGATCCTCGCTGGGGTCGTTCTCGCCGGGGCGGTACAGGACTTTATGGTGCTGTTCGTCTCTACCCGTCGTGATGGGCGTTCACTGGGTGAACTGGTCAAAGAGGAGATGGGGCCAACGGCTGGAGTTATCGCGCTGGTGGCGACCTTTATGATCATGGTGATCATTCTGGCGGTACTGGCGATGATCGTGGTGAAAGCGTTGACCCACAGCCCGTGGGGAACTTACACCGTTGCCTTTACTATCCCGCTGGCGATTTTCATGGGGATTTATATTCGCTACCTGCGTCCGGGGCGCATTGGCGAAGTCTCCGTTATCGGCCTGTTTTTCCTGATTTTCGCGATTATCTCCGGCGGATGGGTGGCGGAAAGCCCGACCTGGGCGCCATTCTTTGATTTCACCGGCGTACAGTTAACCTGGATGCTGGTGGGCTATGGCTTTGTGGCGGCGGTGTTGCCGGTCTGGCTGCTGCTGGCCCCGCGCGACTACCTCTCTACCTTCCTGAAAATCGGCACCATCATTGGTCTGGCGATCGGCATTCTGATTATGCGCCCGACGCTGACGATGCCTGCGCTGACCAAGTTTGTGGATGGCACCGGGCCGGTCTGGACGGGTAACCTGTTCCCGTTCCTGTTTATCACTATCGCCTGTGGCGCGGTGTCGGGTTTCCATGCGCTTATCTCTTCCGGTACCACGCCGAAGATGCTGGCAAATGAAGGCCAGGCCTGCTTTATCGGTTACGGCGGCATGCTGATGGAGTCGTTCGTGGCCATTATGGCGCTGGTGTCGGCCTGTATCATCGATCCGGGCGTTTATTTTGCGATGAACAGCCCGATGGCGGTGCTGGCGCCTGCCGGCACCACCGATGTGGTTGCGTCCGCAGCTCAGGTTGTCAGCGGCTGGGGCTTTAGCATCACCCCGGACACGTTAAAACAGATCGCTACAGAAGTGGGTGAGCAGTCGATTATCTCCCGAGCGGGCGGTGCACCAACGCTGGCGGTGGGGATGGCGTATATCCTGCACGGCGCGCTGGGCGGCATGATGGATGTGTCGTTCTGGTATCACTTCGCCATTTTGTTTGAAGCACTGTTTATTCTGACAGCGGTGGATGCAGGTACGCGTGCGGCGCGCTTTATGTTGCAGGACCTGCTGGGGGTCATTTCCCCGAACCTGAAACGTACCGACTCGTTACCTGCAAACCTGATGGCTACAGCGCTTTGCGTACTCGCCTGGGGCTATTTCCTCCATCAGGGGGTGGTCGATCCGTTGGGCGGTATCAACACCCTGTGGCCGCTGTTCGGTATTGCTAACCAGATGCTGGCGGGAATGGCGCTGATGCTCTGCGCGGTCGTACTCTTCAAGATGAAGCGTCAGCGCTACGCATGGGTGGCTCTGTTACCCACGGCATGGCTGCTGATTTGTACCCTGACCGCAGGCTGGCAGAAAGCGTTCAGCCCGGACAACAAAGTCGGTTTCCTGGCGATTGCCAATAAGTTCCAGGCGATGATCGACAGTGGTAAGATCCCGGCACAGTACACCCAGTCCCAGCTTTCCCAACTGGTGTTTAACAACCGTCTGGATGCCGGGCTGACCATTTTCTTTATGGTCGTGGTGGTGGTGCTAGCGTTTTACTCGGTGAAAACGGCGATGGCATCACTGAAAATCGACAAGCCAACGTCACAAGAGCGTCCGTATGAGCCCATGCCATCAAACCTTGATGAGATTGTGACTCAGGCAAAAAGCGCACATTAACCTTTGCCCTCACTCCGGCCCTCTCCCACAGGGAGAGGGTGTCAATGTTCCCTCTCCCTGTGGGAGAGGGTTAGGGTGAGGGGTAACGAGAGATGAAATATGTTCGACACCCTTTCTAAAGCAGGCAAATACTTAGGCCAGGCCGCCAAAATGATGATTGGCGTGCCGGACTATGACAACTACGTTGAGCATATGCGTATCACTCATCCTGATCAGACGCCGATGACCTATGAAGAGTTTTTCCGCGAACGTCAGGAGGCGCGCTACGGCGGTAAAGGCGGGGCGAAGTGCTGTTAGCCCTCGCCGGGCAGACCGTGCTTATTTGTTCCTGCTTACTGTCATAACGGCCCGTTCGGCAAGAGGCGCTTTATATCGCGCAACCTCTGCCGGGTGGCAGAGGTATACCTGATCCTCAGGCGTTAAGGCCACCATCAACATCAATTCCGGTTCCGGTGATGTGTTTTGCCGCCGGACTTGCCAGGAAAGTCACCGCATCGGCGATATCTTCTGCCTTACCGTAATGTCCAAGCGCAATCAACTGACGCTGGGTTTCCGCGCCTTCACCATCTGCCGGGTTCATGTCGCTGTCGGTGGGACCAGGATGCACCAGATTGACGGTAATACCGCGTGGGCCAAGATCGCGCGCCAGCCCGCGGGTTAAGGAGTTAAGGGCAGATTTGGTCATTGCATAGACCGCAATCCCTTGCAACGGGACATGGTTGGCAAGGCAACTGCCAATGTTGATAATGCGCCCGCCGTCCGGCAGATAGGCAAGCGCCGCCTGGGTTGCGATGACCACGCCGCGAACATTCACATTGATTAACGCATCAATGTCTTCATCGGACATCGCTTCCAGCGGCCCACCCCGGGCGATACCCGCATTATTGACCAGAATATCCAGACCGCCCAGTTGTTCGACCGAGGATGCGACTGCGGCACGAATGGCCTGCGGGCTGGCGCTGTCGGCCTGAATAGCCACGCCGTTACGGCCCAGGGCGCGGATTTCATCGGCCACGGCCTGCGCTTTTTCGACTGACTTTTCAAAGGTTATCGCCACGTCGGCCCCTGCGCGGGCTAATGACAGGGCGATAGCTTTACCTAAACCACGACTTGCGCCCGTAACCAGCGCGCGTTTACCAGCAAGTGAAGATGACATGGTGACTCCTGAATTAATTATGTGTCGATTGATACATAATTAAAGTAAACGCACTTCCCACGAGTCGTCAATGATATTAATATACCGATCAGCACAAAATGTTGGAGGCCACCATGAGCCGGGGAAGACCACGCGAGTTTGACCGTACCGAAGCATTGAACCAGGCGATGAAAATCTTCTGGCAGAAGGGCTATACCGCCACGTCAATGAATGATTTGTACGAGGCGATGGGCATAAAATCCCCCAGCCTGTATGCGGCGTTCGGCAGCAAAGAAGATTTATACGAAGAGGTGCTGCTGCACTACGAGCAGTCCGTCGCACCCAGGATTTGGGGACATATGACCAGCGAGCCGTCTCCACGCGAGGCGGTGTGGCTGTGGCTGGAGCGTTCTGCGGATATGCTGACGCAAACGGATATGCCGCACGGCTGTATGGTCACACTTTCAGCGGTAGGCAGTGAAGGCAACGACCGGCTCGGACAACTGGTTCGCCGCATGCGCGCCGCAGGTTTCTCGCTGTTAAAAACGCGGCTTGAGCAGGCGCAAAAACAGGGCGACCTGCCCGGTTCAGTGGATGTCGAAGCACTGACGCGGCTCTATGTCAGTATTCAGCAAGGGATGTCAATTCAGGCCCGCGATGGCGCGAGCCGTGAAATTTTGCTGAGTATTGCCCGCTCAGCCATGGCTTTATGGCCTGCCTGACTTAGCGGGTAAAATGCTCGACCTTTTCGAACGCTGCGCGCAGCGTGGTCGGGCTTAGTTCGCCTGGGAGATAGTGAATGGACTCCACCGGGCGCAAGGTGTGGGCAATCACACGGTCCAGCTCGGCATGGTTGTTGATGTCCACATCAAGCGCCGCCAGCGTGGTGGGCAGATTAAAGCGCTGGTACGCATTGACCAGTTGCGCCAGCACGTCATCCTGACCGAGCAGGGCGCTTTGCACCAGAATGCCGTAGGCCACTTTCGTCCCATGGAGGAATTTCTCCGTTTGCGGCAACACCGTCAGACCGTTATGCACCGCGTGTGCTGCGGCAACGCGGGTATAGCGCTCGCCGAGACCGCCCACCATGCCGCCACCGGCGATAATCGCATCCACCACGTCACGAAACGTCTGCGTGACTTCGCCACGCGCCTGATCCGCCAGCGCCTCTTCGCTGCTGGCGAGCAGGACATCGCGAATCGCCTGCGCGTTGTTAATTCCCAGACGTACCGTCAGCGGCAGGTTTTCCGGTTCGGGCGCCAGTACGACCGCTTCATACCATTTCGCCAGCGTATCGCCGATCCCCGCCAGCAGGTATTGCGCAGGAGCATTAAGAATGATCTGCGGCTCGACCAGCACCAGGAAATTGGCATCGTCAAAAATTTCAAAATGCAGCGCCTGACCAGCGTCGTTGTACCAGACGGAGAGCGGTGTCCAGGCCGCGCAGGTCGCTGCAATGGTCGGAATGGCAACGACAGGCAAAGCTAAACGACGCGCCACCGCTTTGGCTGTATCCAGAAGGGCGCCGCCGCCCACGCCAATCACCACCGCACGATCATCGCCCGCCAGTTCGGCCAGCTCTGCCACGTCGCGCTCGCTGCAATGGCCTTTGAACAACAGATGCTTCGCGCCAGGTGCGTTAAAGCCCTCCGGCAGGAACGGGCGAGCCCCTTCAATGGCGCGTTCGCCGTAAATCCACACCGCACGGGAAAGTTGCTCTGCCGTATAAAAATCATGGAGATGCGTAAGGCTTCCTGCGTGAGAGAAATAGTTAGCCGGGCCAGTGACGACGCGAATATTAGTGTTGCTCATGGGTTGTGTCCTTGTGTGCTATCGCTAACCCGATGTTATGTCTGGACATCCGGATGGCTAATATTATTTTGCTTTATCTTATGCCTTTTCTGTCGTTGCCAGTCAAGGCGGCCTGTGAAAAATTCGTCAAATAAACTTATTTATCAGGAACTCGCGTCGGATGAGTACTCACCACCTCGAAATGCGCACTATCAGCCTCGCGTTTGGCGGATTTAGCGCATTGTCGCATGTCGATTTCACTCTGCGTGGCGGTTCCGTGCATGCGCTTACGGGCGCTAACGGTGCAGGAAAATCGACCCTGATGGCGGTATTGTGCGGCACTCATGATCATTACGAGGGCGAAATTGTCATTAATCGTCAGCCCGTTGCCATCCGCACCCCGCGTGACGCCAAACAGCTAGGCATTCACCTGGTACAGCAGGAAGTGGACGTGGCGCTGATCCCCGGCTTATCGATTGCGGAAAATATCATGCTCGACAGACTGGCGGAAACGGGGCACGCCTGGCGCTGGGGTGAAATGCGCAAGCTCGCCCAGGACGCGCTGGCACAACTGGACGTGTCGCTGGATGTGCGCCGTTCTATCGATACCTGTACGCTGGCGGAGAAACAGCAAATTCTGCTGGCGCGCGCGTTGTCGCATCACTGCCGCTTTTTGATCCTCGATGAACCCACCGCTCCCCTCGATCAACACGAGAGCGAACGCCTGTTTACCGTGGTGCGACGCCTGCAACAACAGGGTATCGGCGTGGTGTTTATCTCTCACCGTATTCATGAGCTGAAAGCGATATGTGACACCCTGACCGTGTTGCGTGACGGTAAGTTAATTGAGTCTGGCCCGATGGCGGAACTCAGCGGCGAGCAAATCGTCGAGAAGATGCTCGGCCATGAACTGAGCGACATCTACCCGCCTAAGCGCCCGCCGCACAGCGATGAGGTTCTGTTGAGCATCGATGGCCTGCATGACGAGCAATTGCTAAAAGACATCTCTCTGCGCCTGCGCAAAGGGGAAATTCTGGGCATCGCCGGTCTTGCCGGGGCGGGAAAAACCGAACTGTGCAAGGCGCTGTTTGGCGCGAGCAAAAGTAAAGCGACACGCGGCGAACTTAACAACCAGCCGTGGCGACCCCGTGATCCGGCGGATTCCGTGATTCGCGGGCTGGCGCTGGTGCCGGAAGAGCGGCGCAAAGAGGGCATCTTCATTGAAGAGCCTATCGCCATGAATCTGTCGGTCAGCGCGGACAACTCGTTCTCTCGCTGGAGCCTGTTCGGTCATCGCAAGGCCTGGCGCTGGGCGCAGGAGGTGATTGCCCGCGTCGGCGTGCGCACAACCGGGCCGGGGCAAACCTTGCGTCGTCTTTCCGGCGGTAACCAGCAGAAAGTGGCGATTGGCAAATGGCTGCGCGGTAACGCCAACGTGGTGATTTTTGACGAGCCGACCAAAGGGGTCGACGTGAAAGCCAAAACCGATCTGTTCCAGTTGATTGACGGGCTGGCGCGGGAAGGGAAAGGCGTGATTTATGCCTCCGGGGAGTTTTCCGAACTGGTAGGCCTGTGCGACCGCATTTGTGTGCTCTGGGACGGGCGCATTGTCGCAGAAGTGAAGGGCGAGGAGGCCCGCGAAGAGACGTTACTTTATTTTTCCACCGGAGGAACGGCAGCGTGAGCAAAGCCCTTTCAGTTAAGGCTGCGGTGTCATCCCGTCAGCAGTTTTTCGATTTTCTTTATAAATGGGGCATGCTGCTGACGGTCGTCGCGCTGGTGGTCATCTTTGGTCTGGCATCGGATAACTTCCTCGACCCGTTCAACATCATCAACATTTTACGTTCCATCGCCATCGTTACGGTGATTGGGGTTGGCGTATCCATTTCGCTGACCATTGGCGGTTTTGATCTCTCCGTCGGGTCAACCGCTTCACTGGCGAACGCGCTGGTCATTTCACTGTTTGTCTGGCATGGCTTTGGCACCACCGAAGCGATTCTGGTGACACTGGCGCTGTGTACGCTGGTGGGACTGTTTAACGCTTTCCTGATTGTGGTGTTGCGTATTCCGGACATGCTGGCGACCCTCGGCAGCCTGTTTGTGATTCAGGGGGTGGCGATGACCTACAGCTACGGCGGCTCGATCACCGAAAACATGGTGTTGCCGAGCGGTGATATGGCCGAAGGAACCATCCCTGCCGCCTTCAGCCTGCTGGGCCAGGTGCCGACCATCGTCATCATCATGCTGGTGGTCACGGTCGTGGCACAGCTTGGTTTGTCGCTGACTACCCATGGTCGCCGTATGTACGCCATTGGCGGTAACCCGGAAGCGGCGCGCTTATCCGGTATTCGTACCACTCGCTACAAAGTGGCGGCCTATGTCATTGCTTCTTTGTTGGCAGGGTTAGGTGGCATTTTGCTGGCCTCGCGCATCGGCTCTTCGCAGGTGAACGCGGGCGGCGGCTACCTCATGGATGCGGTCGCGGCGGCGTGGATTGGTTTCTCGCTGGCGGGTTCCGGTAAGCCGAATGCGCTCGGTACGCTGGTGGGGGCAGTGATTCTCGGCGTGCTCTCCAACGGACTGGTGATGCTCTCCGTTCCGTATTACGCCATGGACATTATTAAGGGGCTGGTGCTGGCCGGTGCCCTTGCGTTGACTTACTTCCAGCGTCGTTAATTATTCAGGGGATAACAGATGAAAAAGATAGCACTCTCTTTACTGACGCTGGGATTACTGAGCGCGCTGCCGGGTTATGCGGCTACGCCTGCACCGGTTCCGGACGCCATTGCTAATCACAGTGGTCCGATTCGCATCGCGCTAATTCGTAACCTCGGATCTGATGACAACACCACCCAGTTTGTTTCCGGCGCGTTGCAGGAAGGCAAAAAACTCGGGTTTAAAATCAGTACCTTCCTGAGTAATGGCGATGACGCTAAGTTTCAGGATTTTGTGAACCAGGCTATTACCCAAAAATATGATGGCATTATCCTTTCTCAGGGGCGTGACCCGTACTCGACTGCGCTGATTAAAAAAGCGGTCGATGCCGGGATCAAAGTGTCGGTGTTCGATACCGCCGTGAACGGTGAAATTCCGGGCGTAACCGTTACCCAGCAGGATGACGCCTCCCTGACCAAACTCTCCTTTGGCGCACTGGCAAAAGATTTCAACGGCAAAGCCAACATTATCAAACTGTGGGTTGCCGGTTTCCCGCCGATGGAGCGTCGCCAGGCGGCTTATACTGAGCTGCTGAAAGAGTATCCGGGCATTAAAGAGCTGGAGTCCATCGGTGCGGTCTCTTCCGACGTGCAGGGCGATACCGCCAACAAAGTGGGCGCAGTGCTGGCGAAATACCCGAAAGGGCAGATTGATGCTATCTGGGGCACCTGGGATGCCTTTAGCCAGGGGGCTTACAAAGCGCTGAAAGAGAACGGTCGTACGGAGATCAAACTCTATAGCATCGACGTGTCTAACCAGGATTTGCAACTGATGCGCGAGTCCAACAGCCCATGGAAAGTGAGCGTGGCGGTGGATCCGAAGCTGATTGGCGCGACTAACGTGCGTCTGGTTGCCAACAAGATTGCTGGCGAACAGACACCTGCGACCTACGACTTTAAAGCAGCTGCCATTCCGCAGGCGTTGCTGGCGGCCCAGCCGGGTGCGGTGAACGTGGCGTCACTGGCGAAAATCATCCCAGGCTGGGGCCAGACCGAAGATTTTATCGCCCCGTGGTTCGCGACGCTGGAAGCTAAAAATAAGTAACGGATGCTTTTCTCACTCTCCCCAGGTGGGAGGGCGGCTCGCTTTTTTCCCTCTCCTCTGGGGAGGTGCGAACACGTTTTTCTCCCTCTCCTTTGGGAAGGTGCAAACACGTTTTCTCCCTCTCCCTGTGGGAGAGGGTCGGGGTGAGGGCAACACACCGCACCCCTGCTTAAAAAGGAACATCCATGGCAACTGAACTTCCACGCCCGGAATACAGTCGCAATATGCGGCTGATTGGTCATAGCGACCAGGGCGGACGCCCGGACGGCGTCCAACTGATGGTGCACCGTGGCTTTGCGTACATCGGCCATATGGTCTCCCAGGGCTTCTCCATCGTCGACGTGCGTGACCCCAAAAACCCTAAACCCGCAGGTTATGTTCCGGCGCCTCCCGGTACCTGGAACGTGCATTTGCAGGCGCATGACGACCTCCTGCTGGTGATCAACGCCCGCGACCTCTTCGCTGATGCCCGCTTTGCTGATGAAAAAGTCTATTACACCCGCCCGGTGGGTGAGACGGTCAGTGACGTGCTGGATAAAGGCTGGAGCGCCGGGCTGCGCATTTTTGATATCTCCGTACCGGACAAACCGCGTGAAATCAGCTTCCTGTCACTGAGCGGCATCGGCATTCACCGCATCTGGTATGTCGGTGGCCGCTGGGCCTATGTCTCCGCGCTGATTGACGGTTTTACCGATTACATTTTCCTGACTATCGATCTGGCCGATCCCCGTAATCCTGAAGTGGCGGGGCGCTGGTGGCTGCCGGGGATGAACCAGGCGGCTGGCGAAACGCCGGACTGGGAAGCGGGGAAACGGTATGCGCTGCACCACGCGATTATTGCGGGCGATACCGCCTATGGCAGCTGGCGCGATGGTGGTTTAACTCTGCTGGATGTGAAAGACCGCACCCAACCGAAGCTGATTAGCCACCGTAACTGGAGCCCGCCGTTTGGCGGCGGCACCCATACCGCACTGCCGTTGCCGGATCGTGACCTGCTGGTGGTGCTGGATGAAGCGGTGCTGGATAACCAGGAAGACGGTGAGAAGCTGATTTGGCTGTTTGATATTCGCGAGCCGTCAAACCCGGTCAGTATTGCCACTTTCCCGCAGCCGGATGAGATTGACTACGTGGCGAAAGGGGCGCACTTCGGGCCGCATAACCTGCACGAAAACCGTCCGGGGAGCTTTATCAGCTCGACGCTGATTTTTGCCACTTATCAGAACGCCGGTGTGCGTGCCTATGATATTTCCAATCCGTATCGTCCGGTGGAAACCGGCGCGCTGGTGCCTGCCGCACCGGCGAAAATGATGGATACGCGCCCGGGCCGCCCCCAGGTGATTCAGTCCTGCGATGTGTTTGTGGATGCGCAGGGGATTATTTACAGCACGGATTACAACGGCGGGTTGTCGGTGATTGAGTATCTGGGGTGAAGCCACCCTCGCCCTGGCTCTCTCCCAGAGGGTGGAGGAATCCCCGGTCATATTACGTTTTACAGCGATAACACTGCGTAATGAGAATGAAACAGTGACAGCGATGACAGGGTCCGGCTGAAAATCGATGAGGCGTTGACGGCTGACCGGGGCCGCCCGCACGGACGCGGGCGGAGGGGATAGCCTGCAAGGACGCAGGCTAGTCCCCGACCAGAAAGTCAGACGACATAAGACGACAAAAGTGCCGGGAGCAATTTTGAATAGCGCTTGCGCTAGCCCCGTAGGGGTGAGCCCCAGGGATGGGGCGAATAATGGCGCGCCAGCGGCGATTTTCGTGGCCGGGAGCCCGGATCGCCAGGGGGGTGCGATGAGCCCCCCTGTCACGTTCACCGGTTCTGTCGCGAGAGAAAAGCACAGAACATACGGTGAACGGAATGACCACCAGAGCCGCATTTTCCCCCTCACCCTGGCCCTCTCCCTCAGGGAGAGGGGATCGATCGGTGGGGATTCTTCACCCCTGAGGGAGAGGGAACACTCCCGGTGCCCGCTTTACCGCTTTTCTCCTTCTCACGGTGGGAGAGGGAACACTCCTGGTGCCCGCTTTACCGCTTTTCTCCTTCTCCCGGTGGGAGAGGGAACACTCCCGGTGCCCGCTTTACCGCTTTTCTCCTTCTCCCGGTGGGAGAGGGAACACTCCTGGTGTCCGCTTTACTGCTTTTCCCCCTCTCCCCGTGGGAGAGGGCCGGGGTGAGGGCACCAGACCGCACTTAACTATACTGACGCACCCGGGCAATCAGCTCATCGACGCTGTCAATGCGCGGAGCGATCACAATCAGCACCTTGCCGAGCGCAATGGCATGACGCAGGCATTCATGGCGCATCTCTTCATCGGCGATGGTGTCGATATCCGCGACATGCGACAAGCCTACGCTGCGGCGAATCAACTCAGTACCGCAGAAGCCGACTGCATCCGTCCATACTTTTTTGAGAAACTCAGACGCATAGCCCGGTACGCTCAGGGCGGCATCGCGGGTCTTTTCACGGGCCAGAGTCTGGAAACGTTCGGCGAACGTTGACCATAGCTCCTGAATATCAATCAGACGCTGCTCACGCGCCGCCGCCGCGTCGCGAATGCCAAGATGGCCCGGCAGGCCGCAGTAGTTAAGCAGCAAGTTACCCATGGCTGTACCGATATCAAAGCCCATCGGGCCAAAGTAGCCGAACTCGGCGTCAATGGCTTTCAGGCTGCCTTCGGCGACGAAAATCGACCCGCTGTGAATATCGCCGTGCAGTAGCGCTTCGGCATGAGAGAAGAAGCTGTGCTTGAGAGAGGCGACCGCAAGCTTTAATTGGGTGTCCTGACGCAGGGCATCAACGTCGGCTTCCAGCGCCGCCGGGTAGTTATTACGTTCATGAATCTGATAGGGATCGTTAAAGAACAAATCTTCGGTGATCTCGCACATTTCCGGATTAATAAACTGCGCGACCTGGGCTTTTTTCGCGTGCGGATGCAAATAAAAATCGCTGGTATGAAATAACGTTTGCGCCAGATACTCACCCAACTGGCGTGCTGCCTGCGGGTAGTAACGGTTTTTAATCAGCTCACTGCGCCAGATTCGGTGGTCAGAGAGATCCTCCATCACCATTACCGCCAGCTCCGGATCGTAATGCAGAATATTGACCGTGTGCTGCGGGGCATATTTATAGTGTTCCACCAGGGTTTGTGCTTCCAGACGTGCGCGATCGAGCGTCAGCGGCCAGGACTCCCCAACGCAACGCACGTAGGGCAGCGCCTGTTTAACGATAATACGGCTGATGCCCTGGGTATCAAAAATCTTAAACACCAGGTTCAGGTTACCGTCGCCGACCTCCTGCGCTTCAACCAGTTCGGACGGCGCGTCCAGACCACCAAATTGTTGTGCATACGCCACAGCATCCCGGGCGTTGAAGGTACGGTATTGCGACATTGCCAGTTCCTCATGTTCTTATGCTAATAAAGCCATTCAGACGTCTATACATCTGGATTTCATCCTGACACAATACGATACAACAACGCAACAGGGATTTAACGCTATGCAGACATTACAGACCACCAGCCTGCGGGTTATTGATAATCAACTCTTTATTCTTGACCAACAGGCGCTGCCACAGGAAAAGCGCTGGCTGCCAGCGGATTCGGTGCCTTTGCTGGTGGAACACATTCATGCGTTGCGCGTGCGGGGCGCGCCGTTGATTGGCCTGTCTGCCAGCCTGCTGCTGGCCTTGCTCGCTGAGAATGGCGAAGACCGCGACACGCTGGCGCGGTCGCTGGAGACGCTGCGCGCCTCGCGTCCGACGGCAGTCAACCTGATGAATAACCTCGACCGAATGAAGCTGGCGCTGGCGCAAGAAGATTACGTATCGGCGCTGCTGGCAGAGGCCCTGCGCCTGATCGAAGAAGACAAAGCGTTGTGCGACAGTATCGCGCAGGCAGGCAGCACGCTGGTCAAACCGGGCAGCCGCTTGTTAACGCACTGTAACACCGGTGGGCTGGCGACAGCCGGTGTCGGCACCGCGCTGGGTGTTATTGCGCTGGCTCACCAGCAGGGCAAGGTGACGAATGTCTGGGTGGATGAGACGCGTCCATTGTTGCAGGGCGGACGCTTGACGGCATGGGAGCTGGGCGAACTGGGCGTGCCTTATCAGCTGATTACCGATTCCATGGCCGCCAGCCTGATGGCCAAAGGGCAGGTAGATGCGATTTGGGTGGGCGCGGATCGTATTGCGGCGAATGGCGATGTGGCGAATAAAATCGGCACCTATTCTCTGGCCGTACTGGCGAAATTCCACGGCATTCCGTTTTATGTTGCAGCGCCGCAAACCACGCTTGACCCGAACTGCCCGAACGGGGAGGCGATTCCTATTGAACAGCGTGCGGCTGCGGAGGTGACGGGCGTAGCCGGGAGCTTTGGCGCGGTGCAGTGGGCGCCAGAAAATGCGCAGGTCTATAACCCGGCCTTTGACGTGACGCCGGCATCGCTTATTAGCGGCTGGGTACTGGATAGCGGCGTGGTGACACCGGAGCAGGTGAGTGGCGGGTTTTTTGCCCGCTGAGGCGGTCTTTGACCTTCATCCGCGTTCTCCCGGATGGCGGCGTAAACACCTGATGCGGGCTACCGTCCGAAAACGTAGCCCGGCTCAGCGCAGCGCCAGCCGGGATGTTTGTTGTTCACCGCGTCTGACTAAGCCGTTACCACTTCATCTCGCCGGTATTCACTTTCGCGCTCAACTCCAGTGAACTCTCATCCGCCAGTTTTGGATATGCCGCTTTCATGGCCTCAATCACTGCCGCAGAACCCTTTTTAGATGCCAGCGTCTGTTCAAAGGTATTGAGGTAATCATGGGTAAACGTAATCGCCCCATCGCCTGCCGGACGCTCGCCCAGGTAGTGGCCGGGAATTACCTGCTGCGGTTTCAGCGCCTGCATCTCGCTCAGAACCGCCATCCATTGTTTGCGAATAGCCGGGGTCTGCGTGTCTGCCGTCCAGACATGGATCCCTGAGGCAATGCCGGTGCCACCTAAAATGGCCTTGTTCGCCGGGATCCAGACATAGGCGGCATAATCGCCCGTGTGTTTCAGCTCCAGCGGCTCGCCGTCAACGGTAAAACGCGTGGCGGTGGTCACCTGGGGAACAATAAGTTTCGTTGGCGCGCCCTCTTTCATCTGCGGCCCCCAGAAGGCCAGTTTGGCCTCTTTTGTTGCGTTGATATGGTCAACCACCGCTTTAGACGCCACCACTTTTGCCTGTGGGAAGGCTTTCACCAGCGGTTCGAGACCAAAATAAAAATCCGGGTCGCCGGAGGTGATCACAATCTCTTTTAACGCTTTGCCACGCGCTTTGATGAGCTTCACCAGTTCTTCGCCATCTTTAACGCTGAACTGTGCGTCAAAGAGCACAGCCTCTTTCGGCCCGGAGACCAGCGTTGAAGAGACCGGGAAAATACCTTTCTCCTGCGGGTTGTAGACATCCAGTTGCAGCGGCGCGGCAAACGCGGGGACGGCAGCCAGCGACAGTAACAGAGTGACGGATTTTGCGTTCATGGCATTCCTTAACGGCTAAGTGAAGAGAGAAGGGGACTCACCAGCGTGAAAAATATCTCTGGTTGCCCGTAATAGCGCGAGACAGGCAAGAGCGTGTACTGCCCGCCTTTATTGATAAATACGGCGGTGGGAAAGCCCTGACCGCCTGTTTGTCCCATCAGCATTCGCCCATGCTGAATGGCATCCAGCGCTTCATTTTCCGGGATTTGCCCCAGCCTGATGCCCGGCTCAACGGATTTGCTGAGCACATCGTCGACCACATCGGCGCGGGTAATGTCCTGCCCATGTTCATACCAGGCGCGCTGGACCGCATTCAGAAACAGAAGATCGCTACCGGGAGCGGCAAAGCGTTGTGCAGCCAGAAGTCCGCGGCTGGCCGGGAGAGAGTCCAGCATAATCTCGCTATTGGTCAGTAACTGTGTGCGGTAATCGCTGCCGAAGGTCATGCCGGTTAGCGCGGCGATACGCGCATCATGCTCATGAACATGCGATAGCCAGTCGGCGTCGAGTTTTCTGCGCTGGGTGCCGATAAATAACCCACCGGGTAAAATATGCTGTTGCGTGAAATCCTGCGCCACGCGGTTGAGCAAAGGCAGTGCGCCATAGCTCCAGCCGCAAAGCGGATCGATTATCCAGTAAAGGCCGGGTTGAAATCCCATTATGTAGTCCTCCTGAGAGTCAGTGGTTTCCATTCTACGGATTACAGCTTCTGCTACTATTCCTGAAACAATTCATGCTGTGTTTCATAAAACGATCAGATGGAGAGGGAATGGACAGGATCATGGCGGCAGTATCCTTCAACCGGATTTGCGAACTGGGCAGTCTGAGCGCGGCGGCACGTTCGCTGGGTATCTCACGACCAATGGTCAGCCGTTATCTGGATGAAATGGAAAAATGGGCCGGAGCGCGCTTAATTCACCGCTCGACACGGCGACTCACATTGACCCCCGCCGGGGAGAAAATCCTCGAGAAAACGCGTCAACTGGCTTTGCTGTCGCAAGACATTGAAGGTGACGCCACGCGCCTGACGCCGTCGGGCACGCTGCGTATTGCCTGCGCCCACTTTACGGCAACCCACCTGTTGGGGCCGGTTATCCCGTCCTTTCTGGCACGCTATCCGGCGCTGCGTATTGAAGTGGACATCAACAATCAGCCAGTCAGCCTGGTGGGCGAGCGTATTGATCTGGCGATACGGATTACCAATGCTCCCGAACCTGGGGTGATTGCCCGCGCGCTGGGGGAATGCCGTTCGGTATTGTGTGCCTCGCCAGGCTACCTTGCGAAGGCCGGGCAGCCTGAAACCCCTGACGATCTCGCCCGGCACAATTGTCTGCATTACAGCCGTTTTTCAGGGCAATCATGGTCGTTTCGCGATCCGCAGAAGGGCACTGTCGCCATCGCGGTCAATGGTAATTTCAGCGCCGGGATATCGTCTCTGCTTTGCGACATGGCGATGGCGGATGTGGGGCTGGCGCTGGTGCCGGAAATTGAGGCGCGCGCCGGGCTGGAGAGTGGACGGCTGGTCAGCGTATTGCCGCAACTGGAGCCGCAGCCACTGGGCATTTATGGGCTATATCAATCCCGCGATCATCAGCATGCGGCGCTCGGCCTGTTTCTCGATGCAGTTAAGCAGCATCTTGCCGCTTAAGCCTGGGTCAGTTCCGCCATCCACTGCTTATGTTCTTTGTCCAGCTCCCGGGCGGTGAGGTCGAGAAAGGTATTGACCGCCGCCGGGCGATGTTTGCTCCCCGGCACCTGAATCTGCAGAGTACGCTGGCTTAGCGAGGAGTTATTGATCGTTTTAAGCGTCATGCCATCCTGTTTTGCGCGCCACAGTACGCTGAAATGGCTGCACACAGTCAGGGCATCAGGCGTATGGCGGGTAAAACCGTACAGGGCAGCAAAATTATTGCTGCTGAACGCGGGTTCCAGAAAGGTGCCCGCCATGCGACAGGAGAGATCAAAAAGCTGGCGCAACGTGGTACCTGCCTCCGGAAGAACCAGCGGATAGTGGTGCAAATCCTCCATCGCCACACCCGGCTGCGTTACCAGGGGATGCTCGTTCGCCAGCAGCAACAGCACTGGGGCGGTCCAGGCGGCGATAATTTCCACGTCCCGTTCAGGCGCGAGGCTGAACTGGAACGCAACATCACAATCATTGCGCCGGATCCACTCCGCCACCTGCATCGCCGTGCCGACCTGTAAATCAAAACTCACCGCCGGGTGTTGCTGGCGAAAACGCGCCAGTACGCCCGGCAACAGATCAAACGCCATCCCCTCGGTACAGGCTATACGCACCAGGGCTTTGCGCACGGCTTTTAGACCCTGAATTTCGGCCATCGCAAATTCCATATCGCGCATGTTTTTGCGTACATGGTTAGCCAGAATCTGCCCGGCATCGGTTAAAACCATACCGCGCGAATGCCGTTCAAAGAGCGTCACGCCCAGCCGGGTTTCCAGCTTATGAATTTGCCGACTGATGGCGGAACCTGCCACGTAAAGCTGCTCGCTGGCGGTGCTAAGCGAGCCGGTGGTGGCTACCGCAAAAAAGTAGCGTAGTTCGTTACTCAACATAGATGAATCCTCTGCGACGCCCTGTGATTGTGCAGTGTACCCTTATCAAAAAGGCAACACCAAATTGCAATTATTATTATTGTGGCAATGCTCGGTTCTGGTTTAGAACAAAAAGACAACATCTCTTTGCGCCATCGGCAGCAAATGCACCCTGAATAATTCGCGTCGCAGCCACGCAACTGCGGCTCGATATTGGACAGGATCAGGACAGGGCACACAACATGACAACACAACAGGTAGTCGACCAGGCGCTGGCGTGGTTCGACAGCGGCCATTTTAAAACCATCCTTGCCAGCCGGGTGGCTATCCCCAGCGAAAGCCAGCGTAACGACAGGGATGACGCGCTCACGCGCTATTACAACGACGTATTCATTCCCGCTTTTCAGGAAATGGGCTTTAAGACCGAGGTGATTGTTAACCCGGTCAATGCCGCCCGACCGTTTTTACTCGCCAGCCGGGAAGAAGACCCAAATCTGCCCACTGTGATGTGCTACGGGCATGGCGATGTCGTCTTCGGCGATGATGCGCGCTGGGGCGAAGGGCTGTCGCCGTGGACGCTGGTCGAACGTGACGGCAACTGGTACGGACGCGGTGCGGCCGATAACAAAGGGCAGCACTCGGTTAACCTTGCCGCTCTGGAGCAGGTCTATCATGCGCGCAATGGTCGGCTGGGGTTTAACTGCGTCTGGCTGTGCGAAATGGGCGAAGAGATCAGTTCGCCGGGGCTTGCCGCCGTGTGCGAACAGCTTAAAGCGCGCATCAATGCGGATCTGTTTATCGCTTCTGATGGGCCGCGCCTGAGCGCGGAACGCCCGACGTTGTTCCTCGGTTCACGCGGCTGTGCCAACTTTCGCCTGACCATCAACGCCCGCGCCAAAGATTATCATTCCGGCAACTGGGGCGGGCTGCTGAGCAACCCCGGTACGCAACTGGCGAATGCCATTGCGAGCCTGGTGGACGAAAAAGGTGAAATCCAGATTGCGGCGCTGAAACCGCCAGCGTTAACGCCCGAACTGAAAGCCATTCTCGCGGATATCACCCCGGCCGGAGGCGAAAACGACCCCACAACCGACCCGAACTGGGGCGAACCGGGTTTGTCGGCGGCAGAAAAACTGTTTGGCTGGAATACGCTGGAAGTACTCTCTTACCTGACGGGTAATCCGGCGCAGCCCATGAACGCGATTCCGGGGCAGGCGACGGCGGTCTGCCAGTTGCGTTTCGTGGTCGGTACCGACTGGGAGCATCTGGAGCAGGCGGTTCGCGCGCATCTGGACGCGCACGGCTTTTCCATGGTGACTCTCAGTGAGGTGCGCGGCACCCCTGCGACGCGCTTTGACCCGACCGATCCGCTGGTAAACTGGACGCTTAAGGCAATGGCGGAGACGACCGGCAAGAAACCGGCTCTGTTGCCAAACCTCGGCGGCTCGCTACCTAATGATGTATTTGCCGGCATTTTGGGTCTGCCAACGCTGTGGGTGCCACATTCGTACCCGGCCTGCGGTCAGCATGCGCCGGATGAGCACCTGCCCATTGCCATTGCCCGCGAAGGGCTGGCGATTATGACTCGCCTGTTCTGGGATTTGGGCGAGCGGGGGGCTGCACTGCTTGCAAGCCATCTGGCGCATCAGAACGGAGGTGCAAAATGACCACTCTCGCCCGTGAAACAGAGCAGGGCAGCGTACGCCCGAGCCTGGCAAAAACGCTTTTTGCCACCTGTATTGGTAATGCCCTGGAGTGGTTTGATATCGCGGTATATGGCTTCTTTGCCAGCTATATCGCCCAGGTTTTTTTCCCGACCTCCAACCCAACGGTCTCGCTGCTGCTCGCGTTCGGCAGCTTTGGTATCGCCTTTTTGATTCGCCCGCTGGGGGCGGTGGTGCTTGGCGCTTATGCCGATAAACGCGGTCGTAAGGCTTCGTTGCTGCTGTCTATCAACCTGATGATGCTGGGCGGGGCGATGATTACTTTTATGCCCGGTTATGCCACCCTCGGTCTGGCGGCGCCGTTGCTGATTTTGTTGGCGCGCCTGATTCAGGGCTTCTCCGCCGGCGGTGAGTTTGGTAGTTCGACGGCATTTCTGGTGGAACATTTCCCGGAGCGCAAGACCTTTATCGCCAGCTGGCAGTTTGCCACGCAAGGGGCCAGCACGCTGATGGCATCGGCATTTGGTCTGGGTCTGGCGCACTGGCTGACGCCGGCGGAGTTGCTGGACTGGGGATGGCGCGTGCCGTTCGCTTTCGGACTGCTGATTGGCCCGGTTGGTCTGTGGATCCGTCGCCATGTGCACGAGCCTGAGGTTTATGTTGAGATCGAGAAACCACGTCATCCGGTGAAGCAACTGTTGGGTTCGCAAAAACGTCTGCTGGCGATGGCGATTGGTCTGATGGTGGTCTCCACGGCGATCAACTACATGCTCAACTATGTGCCGACCTGGGCGACCAAAAGTCTTGGTCTGCCTGCGTCATCGGCCTATAGCGCGACGTTGTTAGCCGGGGTGATTCTTACCGTGGTGACGCCGATAGGTGGCCTCCTGGCAGAGCGTGTCGGGCGCGAGCGTCTGTTGTGGACCGCGTTGGGTCTGCTGGCGTTTACGCTGTTACCTGCCTTCTGGCTCACTAGCCTGAACGTGACGCCTTTGTCGCTGTCACTGCTGGTGGGGTGGATGGCGCTGCTGAAATCCCTCTACTTCTCAACCATCCCTTCGGTGATGGCGGATATCTTCCCGGTATCGACCCGGGCCAGTGGGATGTCCATCAGTTACAACATCGCAGTGACGATTTTTGGCGGGTTTGCGCCGTTCATCTGTACGTTGCTTATTAGCGCGACCGGCAGCCACTTCGCACCGGGTTTCTACCTGATGGTTACCGTGTTCCTGAGCGTTGCCGCGCTGTGGCATACGCAAAAACAACTTCGTTAATCAACACGTTTCCCCTCTCTGTCCGGAGAGGGGTTATCCCTGTGCGCCGGGTCCGGGCAAAATCACCTGAGAATTATCGATGTCACTGTCTGGTGTCTGTGGCACGCTTTTTTTGCTGCTGACAATATTGTTTTCATAGCGTGGCGGGGTGATGACCGGATAGACGTAGCTTTCCTGTTCCGAACATTGCACAGGATCACTCGAACCCGCATAAAACAGATAGTACTGGTGGGAGTTGGGGAAATAGGCCAGATCGTCGCCGTTGCCAAAGGTGGTGGTCCAGAACGGGACCCCGGCTTTGGTGTGGCTTTGCAATTTTCCTGAAGCGACCTGGAAATGATCGCCCCATTTCATGGTGATGAGATAGTAATTAAAAAAGGAGACGGTAATAGCGCCACGCGGCGGGCAGTTAAGTTTAACGGCATCATCCGCACGCGCGGCCAGTGCAGGTAAGGTCAGTAAAAATAAAAACAGGGAATATTTCACGCGTCCGTTCTCGAGGCCGTAAGGTCAGGAGCGGAATCCTACGGTGTCGGGCCGTGGCATGACCAGCAGCAAGCTGTTACATCATCACATAAAGTTAATCAAAATATGACGTTACTCTTATTCGCTCGTTAGTTTTCCACTACCATCCATCATGACAGTGAATATCCTTTTTCGGGGACAATATGCGTTTAAAGGGAGAGTCGCTGATGGACATGAATTTTATCTGGCTGAGTATCACCAGTCTGATATTAATGGCTATTGCCATTCCGCTGCTTTTGCAGAAGGTGAAACCGAACCGTTGGTATGGGGTGCGAACGGCACGGACAATGAATGATGAGGGGCTGTGGTATCGGGCTAATCGTCTGTACGGCAAAGCAATGCTGATTGCAGGCGTGGCGTTTTTTGTACTCTCGGCCATCCTGGGAAACTGGCGTCCGGGTGAGGATAACCAAAAGATAAGCCTGGTGCTGTTTATGCTCGAAGTGCTGGTGCCCGTGTTCTTTACACAGATGCGTGCGCGGATACTGGCGCGAAAGTAGTGCCTGTATTGTCCCGGCTGGCGCTGCGCTTAGCCGGGCTACGAACCCCCGGTCCCGCGAGCGGTAGCCCGGATAAGGCGTTTACGCCGCCATCCGGGAGGCTGGCACGGAAATGGTGCCCCTGGTGTTTTCCCGGCTGGCGCTGCGCTTAGCCGGGCTACGAACACCCCCCGGTCCCGCGAGCGGTAGCCCGGATAAGGCGTTTACGACGCCATCCGGGAGGCAGGCCCGCAAATGATGCTTCTGGTGTTTTCCCGGCTGGCGCTGCGCTTAGTCGGGCTACGAACACCCCCCGGTCCCGCGAGCGGTAGCCCGGATAAGGCGTTTACGCCGCCATCCGGGAGGCAGGCCCGGAAATGGTGCCCCTGGCGTTTTCCCGGCTGGCGCTGCGCTTAGCCGGGCTACGAACACCCCCCGGTCCCGCGAGCGGTAGCCCGGATAAGGCGTTTTACGCCGCATCCGGGAGGCAGGCCCGCAAATGATGCCCCTGGTGTTTTCCCGGCTGGCGCTGCGCTTAGCCGGGCTACGAACCCCCCCGGTCCCGCGAGCGGTAGCCCGGATAAGGCGTTTACGCCGCCATCCGGGAGGCGGCGTATCGCGGTATTACAGGTGAGGACTAAGACTCAAACACAAGGTCCCTTTGCGCAACCGTACATCATCACCAGCGGGAAAATGGGGATCAACAACGGGGCCGTGTAACTGATGTTTTGTTCCGTTTTATCGGTGATGGTTACGGTGATCGGCGTTGTTAACTTCGTCGCTTCTGAGGTCCGAAAATGCAGTGCGCCATAGATGTGCCCCTGCGCTTTGAAAACCGCCACGAGTGTTTTCCCGGACTCCATCACATGGGCGTTGTAGTGATATTTCAGCCTGTCCGTCTGTGCGGGCGTTAACTGGGTGGCGTCAACAATCGCCCGATACTCCGCTGTGACATCCTTATCTTTGACCACAAAGAACACCGCGACGCCGGGGCTTTTGTCGCCGAACTCGTCATAAAAAGCTTTGTAGTCGTTATAGACGTCGTGAGTCTTATCGCGCTGGAATACATAGCCGTACTTGTCTGACAGGACCGTAATATTGTTATCCATCACCCGCAGGTAATTGAGGGTATCCTCTTTCGGCATCGGCACCGTGGTGGCACAACCGCTCAGCACCATCATCAAGAGCATCACTATGACTTTCTTCATTTTTCCTTCCCTGTGCATCGCTTTCGCAAAAAGAGCAAGTATAGGCCGGGTTTAACAGGAGAAAAGCCAGGCTACAGGAATGGGTAGGGGTGAAAAAAGGCCCCGTACAAACGCAGGGCCAGAACAGAAGGAGAGGTAATTACGCCAGTCGCGGATAGTTTTCCGCAATCGCATCACCGGTGAACTGGGCAATCCAGCCTTCCGGGTTGTCGAAAATACGGATGGCGGTGAAGTTCGGCTCGGAGCCCATATCAAACCAATGAGGTGTGCCAGCGGGCACGGAGATCAGGTCGTTTTTTTCGCACAGCACCTGATAGACCTCATCACCAATATGCAGGCAGAACAGCCCGGCGCCTTCAACGAAGAAGCGTACTTCATCTTCGCCGTGCGTGTGCTCGTTGAGGAATTTGGCGCGCAGTGCTTCTTTTTGCGGGTTATCGGCGCGCAGGCTGATCACATCCCAGCTCTGGTAGCCTTTCTCCGCAACCAGTTTGTCGATCGCATGCTGGTAGGCGACGATTACCGTTTCCGGCGACGGGTCTGCACCCAGATCGCGGTCAGCTTCCCAGCGCTCAAAGCGGACGCCTTTGGCGTTCAGCTTTTGTTGAATCTCAGCGGCGTCGGTGCCTTGCCAGACAGGCTTGCTGGCGTCTTTGTCAGAATAAATCGTCAGTGCGCTCATGAGGGGATCTGCTCCGGCTTAATGTGGTCGAAAGAGGAAACCTGGTGATGATGGCTGGCGGCGTCATTGTCGCCACGAATCAGCTGTACGGTACGCAAACCGGCCGCTTCGGCGGCGTCCAACTCCTGGTGGATATCAGAGAGGAACAGGATCTGCGCCGCAGGAATGCCCAATTGTTCAGCAATATTGCGATACGACTGCTCCTCGCGCTTCGCCCCCACCAGGGTATCGAAATAGCCGCTGAACAGATGAGTAATATCACCTTCGTCGCTGTAGCCAAATAACAGTTTTTGCGCCGCCACCGAGCCAGAGGAATAAACATAAAGATCAATGCCCTGGGCTTTCCATTTTTCCAGCGCTGGCAATACGTCCGGGTAGAGATGACCGGTAAAGTCGCCGTTGACGTAGCCATCGCGCCAGATAATGCCCTGTAGCGCTTTTAGCGGCGTGGATTTGCGATCCTCATCGATAAACTGCAGCAATGTGTCGAGCAGATCGGCGGTGGTGGCATCAGGTTGTGCTATTTCTTCACGCAGATTATCGAGGATGGTTTTTACCGGCTCGATATACTGCTGTGCGTTGAGAAAAGCCGGCAGGCGTTCGCGGGCATAGGGAAATAACACATTGTGCACAAAGCGAATATCGCTGGTGGTACCTTCTATGTCGGTAACTATCGCGCGGATCATTATTTCTCCAGCAGACGGCGCTGCATTTCGCATTCAAATAAAAATTCAAGCCCTTCCAGATGGCGACGCGCTTCTGCCACGTCGCGGCCCCAGCAGGTCAGACCGTGACCACGCAGCAAAAAGCCATAGTTCAGGGGGCGTTCTTGCGCGTAATGTTCAATATGGCGGGCGAGGGCATCAATATCCTGAGCGTTATCGAAAATGGCAATCGATACGGTATCAAGATGCGTGGTTTGTCCGCGCAGAGATTTTTGCATTTCGAAGCCGCTGAAAAGCAACTCAGGTGCACGCTCAACGCGTGACAGTACGGTGGCATTGACGGTGTGCACATGTAGCACCGCATTCGCTTCCGGGAACAGGCGATAAATCAGCGTGTGCAGGCCCGTTTCCGCTGACGGCTTACGCCCGGAGGGCGCATGATTATCGGCGATGGAGACTTGCAGGAAATCTGCTGTCGTCAGGCTGCCTTTGTCTTTGCCGGATTCGCTCAGCCAGCACCATTGCGCATCTTCACGCAGCGACATATTGCCGCCGGTAGCCGGTGACCAGCCTTTCTGGCCTATCCAGTGGCAAGCGTTAACGAGTTCATGGAGTTGCAGGTTGTTTGTCATAGTCTTCCTGGGTTGCGCGTCGGCAGGAATATTCTTATGGTTTAGACGTCTAAGCGTCTTGATTGCCAAATACTAACATCGTGTTATAGTGGCAGCAACATCAGTATTACAAGCAGGCATGCAACTATGAGCGATAACACGCTGATTCCCCAAAGTAAACTTCCCGCTTTAGGCACCACAATTTTCACGCAAATGAGTGCGCTGGCGCAGCAGTATAAAGCCATCAACCTGTCTCAGGGATTCCCGGATTTTGATGGCCCACGCTATTTACAAGAGCGCCTGGCTTATCACGTGGCGCAAGGGGCGAATCAGTATGCGCCGATGACCGGGGTGCAGGCGTTACGTGAGGCGATTGCCGATAAAACCGACGCGCTGTATGGCTATAAACCGGACGCGGGCAGCGATATCACCGTGACGGCGGGAGCAACCGAGGCATTGTATGCCGCGATCACGGCGCTGGTGCGTAAGGGCGATGAAGTTATCTGCTTCGATCCAAGCTATGACAGCTATGCCCCGGCGGTGGAGTTGTCAGGCGGCATATTGAAACGTATCGCCCTGCAACCTCCCCATTTCCGTGTCGACTGGCAGGCATTCGCTGCCCTACTGAGCGATAAAACCCGGCTGGTTATCCTGAATACGCCACATAACCCCTCCGCAACCGTGTGGCGCAAAGAGGATTTTGCGGCTTTATGGCAGGCGATCAACGAGAAAGAAATCTATGTGCTGAGTGATGAAGTGTATGAGCACATCAGCTTTGTCGAGGAGGGGCATGCCAGCGTGCTGGCGCACCCGCAATTGCGTCAGCGGGCAATTGCCGTTTCCTCATTTGGCAAGACCTTTCATATGACCGGCTGGAAAGTGGGTTACTGCGTGGCGCCGGCTGCCATCAGCGCTGAACTGCGCAAAGTGCATCAGTACCTGACCTTCTCGGTCAATACGCCCGCGCAACTGGCACTGGCGGATATGTTGCGGACCGCGCCGGAACATTACCGTGACTTACCTGCGTTTTATCAGGCTCGTCGCGATGTGCTGGTCAATGCACTCAGCAGCAGTCGGCTGGAGATCCTGCCGTGTGAGGGGACTTACTTCCTGCTGGCAGATTACAGTGCCATTTCCGATCTTGATGATGTGAGCTTTTGCCAGTGGCTGACTAAAGAGGTTGGCGTTGCGGCTATTCCGCTATCGGTTTTTTGCGCCGATCCCTTTCCGCACAAACTGATTCGCTTATGTTTTGCAAAGCAGGAATCGACGCTACTGGCAGCTGCTGAACGGTTATGTAAGCTGTAGCTGGCGCTATTTAACCGTCCACGCGCGCGAGAATCGACGGCCTGCGAAAAGTTCTGTCAGGCCGTTAATCTGTTTCAGGCGCAAGACTTCATCACTGTCCATTCCCAGTTCCTGACCAATCTGTTCTTCTGTCCAGCCCAGCTGTGAGAGTTCACGAACAATTTCCGCCATCTCATTGATTTGATGACGGCCACGTGCCCGATTATGCCGAATGGTCGCCGCCATGCGATTCGATTTGCTGTTTCTGTCACTGTTAAGGCACGTAATCGGGAGATAGCCTTTAAGTTTACTTCTTAGGGTCGCCCGACTTTTGCCCAGCTCGTGGCGGTGAAAACCATCGACAATTTCGAAATGATGGGGTTTGTCTTCCTGCACCACTATGGGCTGGGTGAAACCGTCGGCTTCCAGCGATTTCAGTAACAGCCGTTTCTCCGGCGGCGCGACATTGTTGGGGTTATAGTCATTGGGAGAAATATGGTCGTTTTTTACCCACAAAACGCAATCGACAGGCTGATCGCGGAAGGGGCTGTACGCGTGGAGAGTGCGACGAAAGTCGTTGATGGCTGCAATCCGTTCTTCCTCAGGTAATGCGGCAAGAAAAGCCTCAATTTCATTGATTAATCGCTGTTGCATAGTATTCCCCACTCCTTGCGTTTATTTTTGATTCGTTCGTGATAGCGTTTGTAATTGCTTGTTTTGGTAGGGCTAAAAGAGAGCGCCCGGCACCAGTAATCGTTATTGAGCAGCACCTTGCAGATGCGGCGCCAGGAGGGGACGTCCTTTGCGCCAGCGTCGCCGGGTTGACTGTCTGGAATCTCCGTCACCCCCTGTTTTTCGAACCAGCGCAGGTAGACGGCAATTTTGTTGCGGTAATGTTCGGCGGACTGTTCCGGCATGCTATCAAGTAAAAACAGGACATACTCCCGCCATCGTAAGTGGGCCGGCTTTGTGAGCTTGCGATGGCCATAGAAGAGGTTATCTTGCCCGGCGTAAATTCCGCCGCTGCTCACACCGCTGACGCGTTCGCACATCACTGCCCAACGTGCAGGCTCGATAACGTGATAGAGCCACAGACCCTGACGTTGTTCCGGGCCGAAAGGTTCGCAGATACGCATATAGCGCGTAGGCACGCCTGCCTGATACATCAAATCGTATAGCGGGTTATAGGGGGTTTGGGTCTTACCGAACCAGGTCCAGATATCGGCAGTTTTCCAGTCATAAATTGGATAAATGTACCAGGCATGTCCACGCGGCGCCGCGGTAGTCCAGGGCTTATCATCGGCGAAACGCATTTTGCGGGCCGACGCAATAGCCATAAAGCGGTTGTAAGATTCGTCAGCACGAATACCAATCATCATCGCTGCCGGACGATGGTTGGCGAACCAGTCGGCAAATTCACTGACAAAGGCTTCAAATGTCATTCCGTGCTCATAAAAGGGAAATTCGGCAGGATTTGTAATGGCATGCTCAGGGGGTTGTCGTACCCATTCCACGCCGGGTTGCCAGCATTGCCAGGTGGGGGAAAATTGCGATAAGCCATTTTGTGTGGTCAGCGGCAGGGCAACCCAGTAAAAACGCTCTGTGATATCGCTATATTCAGTACGCATGAGTTCTACGTGGTTAATGGTATGGCTGAATTGCGCTTCCCAGTCGATAAATAAGATGCTGATTTTCTTTTTCATCCGACGAGCGAGTTGTACCGTCAGATTGAGCATGATACTGGAATCTTTTCCGCCAGAAAAAGAAACACATACTTTCTGGAAGTTTTCTAATGTCCATTTAATCCTTTCCATGCTGGCGTCCAGAACATCCTGTTCCAGAATTTGCTTGTCAATTTTCACCGTCAATTAACCCCAGGCGATTACCTAATCAGACTGGAAATGATAATGAAATTAAACAAAGAGTTAATCTTTAATTTGTTATAGATTTCAATGATATAATTATATTAAATGATTTGAATTGTTTGTATTCACTAGCATTGTGTTTTTGTTTTATTTCTCACTGTTTTGCAACGAGAATTTATGATTGGTAACGAAAAAACAATTCCGGAGAAATAATCATAATTCTCAGTGATGTATTTCTCCGGCTGAATTTTTAACACTTTTGTGGTTTTTTTTACCTTTATTCGCCCAAAATCAGCTTCATTTTTTCCTCGTCAGGGAGCCCAACCTCCTGCTGCAGCACATTATCTTTATTCATGTAGTAAATGGCTGGTGTGGCGTTGGCACCCAATTCGTCCATTAACGTTTGATTACCTTTCAATACATTCATGATCTTCGGAGGGACGGTTTTGGGTAAATCAAGCGTCATTTTTCCGAGGGATTGCTCGTAGTCATGCCACTTTTTGGCCGGGTCGCTATCGCTCAAAATGGCTGCCGCTGCCGCAGGACTTTCGGGTTTGATAACGCCAACCAATAACGTGCGGATTTGTACTTTACCGGATTCAACCCATGGACGTGACTGTTGCCAGAAGCGGCTGCAATAAGGACAGAACGGATCGGCAAAAACGTAGATCACCCGCGGCGCGTCTTTTTTACCATCAAGGATCCACGTTGATTTTTCCATCTGCTGCCAGAGCGCCCGACCTGCCGGAGAGTAGATCTCATCCTGAATCATTTTCTCACTCAGGTTGGTTCCGGCGGTATCGTACATGTAGCCAGAAATTGCCTGTTTGCCGTCCGGCGTGACATAAATGGTGACGCCCATATCCTGATATTTCCCGAGATAACCTTTCATACCACCTGGCGCATCGAAAGATTTAATGATTGTGATACCTTGTTTTTCAATGGCTTGTACAGGTGCAGGAAGCTCTTCTGCCTGAACGTAAAAAGAAAGAAGCGAAAGTGCGAGTAGACGTTTAAGCATAAAAACCTTATGTAACAATGAGATAATGTTGATGACGGTAAAACCTATCACAACCATAGACAGTATCTGCATCCCGTGCATTGTTATGTGGCAGCGAGAGTGTTGTAATCCTCACCGTCTGTGCGACAATTTTTTCCTTGCCGCACAACGTGATGCCAGTACGACTGGCGCTGAAGCACCCGCGGGTATTTCAGGTCTAAAGCCACCCGTGAGGTGGCTTTTTTGTTTTTTTACCGATGGGATCCCCGTCAACTTTACGCTCGTTCATGTACGGTACATTAAACAGTTTTGTGCGAGTTGTTAGCTAACGCTTATTGATTTGATAATGCAAACGCATTAGCCGAGTCGGAAAAAAATCGTTAACTTACACCTCAACGAAAACACGGAGGAAGTATAGATGTCTTTAATTAACACCAAAATCAAACCTTTCAAAAACCAGGCGTTCAAAAACGGTGAGTTCGTAGAAGTTACTGAGAAAGATACCGAAGGCCGCTGGAGCGTCTTCTTCTTCTACCCGGCTGACTTCACTTTCGTATGCCCGACTGAACTGGGTGACGTCGCTGACCATTATGAAGAGCTGCAGAAACTGGGCGTTGACGTTTACTCTGTTTCTACTGACACCCACTTTACGCATAAAGCATGGCACAGCAGCTCTGACACCATCGCTAAAATCAAATATGCGATGATCGGCGACCCGACTGGCGCCCTGACCCGTAACTTTGAAATCATGCGTGAAGACGAAGGTCTGGCTGACCGTGGCACCTTCATCGTTGACCCGCAGGGTATCATCCAGGCTATCGAAGTTACCGCTGAAGGTATCGGCCGCGACGCATCTGACCTGCTGCGTAAAATCAAAGCCGCACAGTATGTTGCTTCCCACCCAGGCGAAGTATGCCCGGCTAAGTGGAAAGAAGGCGACGCGACGCTGGCTCCGTCTCTGGACCTGGTTGGCAAAATCTAAAATTCGCGACGCCTTTCTTGCTACAGGTGCGTTGGCTGCGCTTAAGCACCCCGGTCACTTACATTAGTAAGCTCCCGGGGATTCATAAGCTTGCCGCCTTCCTGTAACACGAAATTCTTGCGAATTAGTCTGTTAATGGGCGCTTTTGCGCCCATTTTATTCCCGCGCACCATGATTCAAGTTGCATTGGGGCCGCCGTAATAAGGCAGCTTGCATGATGATGTTTTAAGCCCAGGAGATTAAAAATGCTCGACACAAACATGAAAACGCAGCTCAAGGCTTACCTTGAGAAACTGACTAAACCTGTTGAGCTGATTGCCACGCTGGATGACAGCGCCAGATCGGCAGAAATCAAGGAACTGTTGGCTGAAATTGCTGAACTGTCAGACAAAGTCTCTTTCAAAGAAGATAACACGCTGGCAGTGCGCAAGCCGTCCTTCCTGATTACCAACCCAGGTTCAAGCCAGGGGCCGCGTTTTGCGGGTTCGCCGCTGGGCCATGAATTCACCTCTCTGGTGCTGGCGCTGCTGTGGACCGGTGGACACCCGTCTAAAGAAGCGCAATCTTTGCTCGAGCAGATTCGTGATATTGACGGTGATTTTGAGTTTGAAACGTATTATTCGCTGACCTGCCATAACTGCCCGGATGTCGTACAGGCGCTTAACCTGATGGCGGTGCTGAACCCACGTATCAAACATACGGCTATTGATGGCGGCACGTACCAGAATGAAATCACTGACCGTAATGTGATGGGCGTTCCGGCAGTCTTCGTCAATGGTAAAGAGTTCGGTCAGGGGCGTATGACGCTGGCTGAAATCGTGGCAAAAATTGATACTGGCGCGGAAAAACGTGCAGCGGAAGAGCTGAACAAGCGGGATGCGTATGATGTGCTGATTGTCGGTTCCGGCCCGTCTGGTGCGGCAGCAGCGGTTTACTCCGCACGTAAAGGTATCCGTACCGGGTTGATGGGTGAGCGTTTTGGTGGCCAGGTGCTGGACACTGTAGACATCGAAAACTATATCTCAGTGCCGAAGACCGAAGGCCAAAAACTGGCGGGCGCGCTGAAAGCGCATGTTTCGGAATACGACGTTGATGTGATTGATTCGCAAAGTGCGACCAAACTGACGCCGGCTGCGGTGGAAGGGGGTCTGCATCAGATTGAAACTGCATCGGGTGCGGTGTTGAAGGCACGCAGCATCATCATTGCGACCGGGGCAAAGTGGCGCAACATGAACGTGCCGGGCGAAGAACAGTATCGCACCAAAGGGGTGACCTACTGCCCGCACTGTGATGGCCCGCTGTTTAAAGGTAAGCGTGTGGCGGTCATCGGCGGCGGTAACTCCGGCGTGGAAGCTGCCATCGACCTGGCAGGTATTGTTGAACATGTCACCCTGCTGGAGTTTGCGCCCGAGATGAAAGCAGACCAGGTGCTGCAGGATAAAGTGCGTAGCCTCGGTAATGTTGACATCATTTTGAATGCGCAAACCACCGAAGTTAAAGGCGATGGCAGCAAACTGACGGGTATTGAGTATCGCGATCGCGTGAGCGGTGATGTGCATCATATCGCGCTGGCCGGTATCTTCGTGCAGATTGGTTTACTGCCGAATACCACCTGGCTGGAAGGTGCTATTGAGCGCAACCGTATGGGCGAGATCATCATTGACGCGAAATGTGAAACCAGCGTCAAAGGCGTGTTCGCCGCGGGTGACTGCACGACGGTGCCATACAAGCAAATTATTATCGCTACCGGTGAAGGAGCGAAAGCCTCTCTGAGCGCATTCGACTACCTGATCCGTACAAAGCGTGCATAACATAAGAAGAAAGTAAGACAAGCCCGAAATCATTCGGGTTGCATGAAGCTAACGCACCGGCAACCCGAAGAATGAAGGGCCTAAACCTGCAATAACAAAGAGGCTGCCACTGGCAGCCTCTTTTTTTCACCGTACAACCAGCACCGGAATGTGCGCATGGCGCACAACGCTTGACGCGTTTGACCCCAGCAAATGGGTAGTGATAGAGGGGTTACGCGAACCAATCACCACCATGTCCGCATGTAACTCTTCTGCTAACTCATTGACCACATCGCGTACGCTTCCCAGACGAACATGGGTGCGGATACGCTCAGGGCTAATTGAAAAGTGACTTACCATCGTGGTCAGGCGGGTTTGCGCTTCATGCTGCAAATGTTCTTCAAAACGACGAATATCTGCAGCGAATCGGTGCAGGCTCAGGCTGGAAGAAGCTGGCAAAACGTGTAGTAAATGGATGACCCCAGTGTCCTGAGCAAGGAACTCGGCGTGGCGCACGGCTTTGTCGCTTAACTCCATTTCAAAAACATCTACCGGCATAATGATTGTCTGATACATAAACGTGTCTCCCTGTAGATTATGTCACGGGTATTTCAGCAGGTATGACCGCATGATTCTGCTACGTCGCTGGCAATTATTTATTTGACCTGGGGTTTAAGTGGAGAGAGATGACTTTCCGGAATGACCGGACGTTACCAGTGCCGTTCGAGATAGAGCACGGCTGCGACGATAATCGCCGCCACGATCAAATAAATAAGGGTGATGATCCATGTTTCGCTCATATGCGAACCCTGGGCAAAAACCTCTTACCACAATAGAAGCCTGGTCGGGACAAAGATATGCGACATTCGGGTGAGCTGACCCAGGAAGGGAAAAGAGGATGCGGTATGCATCCTCTTAACAGCGTATGGCGTGCTTAACGCAGATATTCGCCAGCGGCTTCTGGCTGGTAGATTAACTCCAGCACTTCGAGATCGGTGGTCGCACCGCCGGGGAGTTCCCAGTGGATGCTATCGCCGACCCGTAAGCCCAGTAACGCAGCACCGACTGGCGCCATCACGGACAGTTGCGTCGCGCTATCGGTCATTTGCGCCGGGTAGACGAGGGTTCGTGTGCGGATTTCACCGCTTTTCAACTCACGGAATTTTACCGTGCTGTTCATGGTTACCACGTTGGCTGGCATCGCTTCGGGCGCACACATCTGCGCGCGATCCAGTTCGTCATTCAGCACCTTCGCGACCGGCAGACTGGCATGAGCGGGTTGCTCCAGCAGACGGTCAATGCGCTCAGCGTCAAGTTCATTGATGATAATTGCAGGTCTGGACATCTATTACTCCATGTCATGAGGCGAAATCCCGCCAGATTAATCCAAAGAAAAACCCTCGCCGTCTGGCAGCGAGGGTTTAACTCTTCGGATGATACTGAGACTGCACACAACTTTGAAGTGACTTAGCTCACATTTGCCGGGTTTATGTCTTTAAGCCGAAGGGGCGGTATTAATAACCGACGCTGTCGATAACAAAGTCATTTCCGCAGTTTCCCGGATGGGGTTGCGCCAGCAAGGATTTTGCAGAAAGTGGCTCATTGATAGCCCGCGCGTCAATGGCGATTTGCATTTCAGTCAGATACGCTGGATTACCGCTACAGTTCAGTTTTACTGCTTTAACACTGTTAGCACCCCAGGCCTTCGCAACGGCGGCGTCAAAATCGCTACGGCTTACGTGTTTACCGTAGTTGTTTGCCAGAAAAAGCCCCGGCGCACTGCTTTTCACTTCCTGGTTCAGACGCACCATCGTCCCGAATAAGGCGTCCGGATCGAAACCGAAGCAAACGCCGTGTTTGGCATATTCGTAACGTTCCAGACAAGACGAGCCGCCAGCGCCGGGCATAACCGAGTTGAGCTTGTTCGCCACTTCCAGTGACATTCCGGTTTCAGCGGCAGAACATTTCTGGCTGATTTTCGCCTCAGGCATATTGGGAACAGGGCGCGTGGCGCAGCCATATCGCATCCAGCGCTTCTCATCCACACCGCGTGCCGCAATAGATTTCGGCAGGCCGGGCCACAGGCCGTGAACGGTCAGAAAATCAATTTTTTGCGGTAGTTCTTTTTGTAGTCGGCATTCTTCCGGCTCGCGCCCCCCATGGTCATGCTGACTTTGGCAAAAACCGGTTTGCCACGAAAGTGCAAGCACGTAGCGGTCAAAATCACCGTACTGTTTGGGCTCGAGTGGGGCAGCGTGAAGGGGGGAGAGCGACAGCATCGCCATGGCGACACCCAGACTGGCGACGAGTCCCTTTCTGAACATTTCTGATCCTGATGAATGTGTTTAGATAATTTCCGTAAGTTATTAAAGCACAAAAAGCGCCGGATGGGCGCTTTTTGCGTTATGTCTGAACAGACTGTTAATGCATGGCGGCGCCTGGAACCAGAATTTCTGTCGCCACGATCACCACAATCAGACCCACAATGACCGGCACTGATGTCCGTTTTACCACTTCAAACGGAGAAATATTGGCCATACCTGCAACGGCAACCACCACGCCGGACACCGGGGAAATGGTGCGACCAAGGTTAGAAGCCTGCAGCATCGGAATCGAAAGATAAGCCGGGTTGATACCTGACTCGTGTGCCAGTTTGGGGATCATTTCCACAAACGCGTAGAACGGTGCGTTACCGGAACCCGTCGTCATCGCCGCCAGCATGGTGAGAATGACCAGCACCAACATCAGAATGATACTGGCGGAACCAAACGAGGTGGCAATGGAGATCAGACTCTGGATAAAACCAATCGTGCTGAGCCCCTGTGCGAAGACGCCGGCGGCAACTAACAGCATTACCACGCCAGCAAACGCATCGGCCATGCCGCGATAAGCCACTTCCAGACCGGAAAAGACGTTCTGCGTATTGAAACCGCGCAAAAACTCCAGCACTGCGGCGAGCAGCATGCAGATCACCAGGATAGTGATGATATGCAATTCCGGCCCCCATTTTCCGTCGAAGATCAGCACGCCAATGATCGGTGTAAACGGCAGAATGGCGTAGAAAGACGGCGCAGTGGTGGTGATGTCTTTCACATCCAGCATCTCTGCGGTGATGTTCTCTTTTTTATCCAGATAGCGCTGCCAGAAATAGTGGGCGATGGCCATAAAAATAATGGCAGCGATGGAGATCGGCAGCGTAGTTTTGAACGCGAAGTCGATGAGCGGCATCTCTGCGGCTTTCGCGGCCAACACCACATCCCCGGAGGTGGGAGATAAAATAATCGCCGCCGGAGAGGCGCAAATAGCAGCGGCGGCCCCGCGGCTTATCCCTACGTTCACCATTACCGGGAAGAGCGTTGCCATTAATAATACGCCAAGCCCGGTAGCAGAGGAGACCGCCAGGGACATCAGGCAAGCGACAAAATAGGCGGCGATCATTAATAAATAAGGCGAGTTAATGAAACGCAGCGGTCGGGAAGCGAGCTTAACGACCATGTCGTTGGCACCGATATGGGTCATATAGGCGGCAAACCCACACAGCATCATGATCATCATGCCCAGGTCGCCACCGCGGCTCATCAGCAAGATTTTAATGTATTCAACGATGTCTGTTGCGGTGTAACCCGTGCTGGTAGCACTCCCCGGCAGGACTTTGTGTCCCATCAGCGCACTGACGATTAACAACGCCAGACCGCCGACAAACAGCACGCCGGTGGCAGAGTAACCTTTAATGATATAGCGTGCGACACCCACAATTACCACGACGCCAATCAGAAGTTCAATAAACGTTAACATAATGTTCTGGATCCAAGGGTAAAGAACAAGAAAAATGACTGCCGGAAAAGGAAGAAATGCAATGTGCCGAATAACCGCTAAAGAGTAGATGATTAAAATCAAAGAAGAATCGTTTTGCGAATATTATCGCGCATTTTTGCTTATTTCCCGCAAAATGGCAGAAATACAGTTGCGAGGTTCGCAAAAAATCATGGGCGTACTGGGCGCTGAAAAGTGGTCGATTGTTCGCAAAGGAAGGCGCAAACCCTGAGCGGGCAGCGAGACCATCGCGCGTTCCTCTATTCGTGTCTCTTTGCGTAACCGAATGCTGATCCTGCTTGCTGCACTGTGATTGTCGATGGTTGTCATCCCGGCGGGGTACACATTGCTTCATCGTTGTCACTAATTTATGAGCAAAATACCGCGTCTCGTTTGCGCGACGTAGCATTTTTGAGGTGGTTAATTCTTAACCATTGATGCGGATCCCAAATAAACAGTATCTTTGAAAAAACTTAGCGACATTTATCACTTTTTGATGAATAACGACTGGACAAAAGTCTTCACAATTGTTGTACTGTAACTCGACACAGCATTTGTGTCGTTTTTCATGTAAAGGTAATATTGATGTCTAAGATTAAAGGTAACGTTAAGTGGTTTAATGAATCCAAAGGATTCGGTTTCATTACTCCGGAAGATGGCAGCAAAGACGTGTTCGTACACTTCTCTGCAATCCAGAGCAATGGTTTCAAAACTCTGGCTGAAGGTCAGCGTGTAGAGTTCGAAATCACTAACGGTGCCAAAGGTCCTTCTGCTGCTAACGTAATGGCTATCTAAGTTAGCAATAAGACAGAATTATAAAACCCGCCTCTAAGGCGGGTTTTTTTTGCCCTTAATTCGCATTAACGCTGGAAAACAACCAGAAGGCGAGCGCCGTCATCGCAAATGATCCGAGCAGGTTAACGGCCACGTTAAGCAAAGCCCAGCTAAAACGTCCTTCCTGTAATAAAAAAACCACCTCCGCTGAAAACGTTGAAAACGTAGTCAGACCACCGCAAAAACCTGTGGTCAGTAACACTTTCCACATCGGGTCGATATGAGTCATGCGGTTAAACCAGGCCAGTCCCATCCCAATGATAAACGCCCCGGCTAAATTCGCTGTCAGTGTCCCCAACGGAATAGCATGATGGGCAGGGTTAAATTTCATGCTGAGCGCCCATCGCGCCACGCTACCCGTCCCGCCACCAATAAATACAGCTAAAAGAAGTTGTAACACGCGGAAATCCTGCTATTTGATTTGTTAGAGTGGTGAGTGTAGCGCCGAAGCGGAGGACTGGCTATGGCGACAGAAGCAGGAGAAAACGATGATTGTTGCGGCAGGGCAGTTTGTTGTTACCCCGGACTGGCAAATAAATGCTCATACGTGTGTCACATTGATGGCGCAAGCAGCACGTCAGCAGGCGTCGCTGTTGGTACTTCCTGAGGCGTTACTGGCGCGAGATGACAATGACCCTTATATGTCTGTGAAATCGGCCCAGACGCTTGATGGCGGCTTTTTAAGCCTGTTGCTTGAGGAGAGCCGCAAAAATACGCTGACAACCCTTCTGACCATTCATGTGCCTTCCTCGTCGGGAAGGGCGGTAAATACGCTGGTGGCGATGCGCGAAGGGCATATTCTTACCCGGTACGCCAAACTGCATCTTTACGATGCGTTTAACATGCAAGAGTCGGCGCGTGTGGATGCGGGGCATGAAATCGCACCGTTAATTGACGTAGACGGGATGAAGGTCGGGTTAATGACCTGCTATGATCTGCGCTTTCCTGAGCTGGCGTTGTCATTGGCGTTACAGGGAGCCGATATTCTGGCACTTCCTGCGGCATGGGTTCGGGGCCCGCTTAAAGAGCAGCACTGGGCGACGTTACTGGCGGCGCGAGCGCTGGACACGACCTGTTATATCGTGGCGTCAGGTGAATGTGGCAATAAGAATATTGGCCAGAGTCAGGTAGTCGACCCGCAGGGAGTGGTTATTGCCGCGGCGGGAGAGGTCCCGCAACTTATCATAGCGGAGGTTACGCAACAGCGTTTGTCGCAGACGCGGGAGAAATTACCCGTCCTGCGAAATCGCCGTTTCGCTCCACCGCAACTGATGTGATGTTTTTTTAAACAATGCTTGATTCATCTCGTTACAGATTGCTATTGTGTGCGCGCGTCGAATGACCGTTAATGACATCAGGTTATAATGGTGCTTTACGCAGTCCGTTTTATGAAAGAAGGTATCTATGGGTGAGATTAGTATTACCAAATTGCTGGTCGTGGCCGCACTGGTCGTTCTGCTGTTTGGTACCAAAAAACTTCGTACGCTGGGCGGAGATCTGGGCACAGCGATCAAGGGCTTTAAAAAAGCCATGAATGACGATGACACCACGGCGAAGAAAACTGCGGAAGACGACGTTCCGGCCGAAAAGCTTTCTCATAAAGAGTAAGTATGTTCGTGCAACATAAAAAAACCGGCATTACGCCGGTTTTTTTATTGCAAGTGTAATCAGATATTACTGCATTATTTTACTTCAATACCTTTAGCTTGCAGGTCGGCGTGGTAGGACGAACGCACGAACGGACCGCATGCAGCATGGGTGAAGCCCATCGCCAGCGCTTCCGCTTTCATTTCATCAAACTCTTCCGGGCTGACATAACGCTGTACAGGTAGATGGTGGCGGCTTGGCTGCAGATACTGGCCCAGCGTCAGCATGGTAACGCCGTGGCGGCGCAGGTCGCGCATGACGTCAATGATTTCAGCATTGGTTTCCCCAAGTCCCACCATCAGGCCAGATTTGGTGGGGATCTCCGGATGCGCTTCTTTAAAGCGTTCCAGCAGTTTTAGAGACCAGTTATAGTCTGCTCCCGGACGGACCTGGCGGTAAACGCGCGGTACGTTCTCCAGGTTGTGGTTAAACACATCCGGCGGGGTAGCCGTCAAAATATCCAGCGCGCGGTCCATACGACCTCGGAAGTCTGGTACCAACGTTTCAATCTTGATGGCGGGGTTTTTCTCGCGAATCGCACTGATACAGTCAGCGAAATGCTGAGCACCGCCATCACGCAGATCGTCACGGTCTACCGAGGTAATCACGACATAACGTAACGCCATGTCAGCGATAGTCTGAGCCAGTTTTTTCGGTTCGTTGGCATCCGGCGCAACCGGGCGACCGTGAGCCACATCGCAGAACGGGCAGCGGCGCGTACAGATCGCGCCAAGAATCATAAAGGTCGCCGTGCCGTGATTGAAACACTCTGCCAGGTTCGGGCAGGACGCTTCTTCGCAAACCGAGTGCAGCCCATTTTTGCGCATGGCCGCCTTGATGCCCTGAATACGGGACGAGTCAGCCGGAAGTTTGATCTTCATCCATTCCGGTTTTCTTAACAGGGCTTCGCGCTCTGTTGCCACGTTTTTAACCGGGATAAGGGCCATTTTATCGGCATCGCGGTACTTAACACCGCGTTCCATCACAATGGGTTTACTCATAGCGTGCGTGTTCCAGTTGCGGATAACGAAGTAAGTGTTTCAATTCAAGGGAATGTTGTATTTATCAACTATTTTTGAATTAATGACGTGCAGTATAGCATTGATAGGGGACAGAAAGCAGCCTGGCAACGGAGCAAAATGTAAAATAGTTGTTGTTTTGTACGCTTTGCCCAATGAGGATTAGCCGTTTTGCCAGGCTGATGCGGATTTCAGAAAGCCCGGCGAATAACGTTGATAACGTTTTCAAGTACCGGGTCACGCAGGCTTAACTTGTTGTAATACAGAGAAACGTCCAGTCTTTCGTTACTGACCGGCGGAAAATCAATTTCTACCAGAGGCCAGCACGCGCTAAACAGCTTGAACAGGCGAGTTGGCATCAGCCCTAACATATCACTGTTACCAATCAGTGCTGCGATAGTAAACATATTGTAACTGCTAAAGCTGACCTGACGTTCAGGGAACAGATCCTGAACACGCTGACGCAACGCACTCAGGTTTTGTCCCTCTAGCATCAATAAGGTGTGTTCATAGTGTTGCAGGACATCTTCATTGATGGTCGCGCGCAGGCAGGGGTGCCCTTCGCGACAAACCAGCATCAACCGATCAGTATACAGTGCATGATGGCTCAGGGTGCGGGCTGTCGGGATATTGGTGTCGATGATGAGATCGGTCTGGAACTGACTGAGTTGGTTTTCGGCATCATGGATAGGGATATTGCGCATCACCAGATGCGGTGCGCTCTCTTTGATAGCCTGCCAGATAACGGGAATGACAATCGCGCCCAGCGAAGGGGGGGTACCGATGGTGATAGTTCGTTGTTTATCATAACTACCGGTCAGATCCAGCGCACCGAGAATCGACTCCAGACCCTGGCTAATATACTCATGCAAATGCGAAGCATAGGCGGTTGGCGTCACGCCCTGGCCTTTGCGAATAAAAAGCGGATCGGGGAATATTGTTCGTAATTTTTGAATGGATTGACTAATTGCGGATGGCGTCAGGTTAAGCACTCGCGCGGCATTCACAATCCCTTTGTGTACATATACTGCCTCAAAGATGGTCAATAAATTGAGGTCAATATTGCGTAACGTTCTGAAGATTTGTGGTTTATCATCTTCGGGTCGCTCGGCTATTTTCTGTTCCGACAGGTTATTATAATCCACGCTTGTACTCCGTAATCATTCACAATATGAATGATAGTTGAATTTATTATTTATGGTGATGTGTAATTTAAGCTGATTTTTCTTCACATATCATCATTATGGATGGTTTTCAGCATGATGCAGGGCATTAAGCTTAAATTTAATCCGGCTATGCGCAATTCGACGTCGCAGCAAATGTGCCACGCGTTGCGAATTAACCGGATCAGGCAGGTATTTTGAAAATAGAGAAGAGAACTGCGGTTGTAAAGTATAACTGGGGGAAATAAATAACGACTTGCTTAAAAAGCAAGCCGTTATACATCATATATTAAGTAGCGGTATATATATGTGGCGGATTGTTTAGCTGTGCTAAAAGATGACTAATAAGCACAGGTCTTATTTTGTCCATATTGGCATCAGGCAAGAAATGTTTAACTTGCGTCATTTCCATTCCAGCATACCCACATGGATTGATGCGTAAAAAAGGGGTTAGATCCATCGCGATATTCAGCGCCAGGCCATGAAATGAGCAACCTTTACGAATGCGTAACCCCAGCGAACAGATCTTTTTATCCTGCACATAAACACCCGGAGCATCGGCGCGCGCACGAGCTTCAATACCCCATTCCGCCAGTGTATCGATGACAGTTTGTTCCATCACAGTGACAAGTTCACGGACGCCAAGTTTACGACGCTTGAGGTTTATTAATATGTACATGACCTGCTGACCAGGACCATGATAGGTGACCTGGCCGCCACGATCGCTTTGTATCACCGGAATATCACCGGGGGAGAGTACATGCTCAGCTTTACCTGCCTGTCCCTGAGTAAAGACCGGGTTATGTTCAACCAGCCAGATTTCGTCAGGCGTGCTCTCGGTGCGGGTTTCCGTGAATTCATGCATTGCCTCAGACACAGGGTCGTAGGGCTGCAGGCCAAGGTTACGGATTAGGATTGTATCCTGAGACAAAACAGCATCTCCGGGAGAAGAAAAGGTGAGGGGATTATATCACAGAGAGAGTGTTACCCGACCAGCGGCCCGGTAACACCTGCTTAATTACAGCACCATACGAACAATTTCAATGTTGCCCAGTTCTTCGTACAGGGTCTCAACTTGCTCAATATGCGTGGCGGTGATGGTGATGGATACCGAGTGGTAATTGCCTTTGCTGCTCGGTTTTACCTGCGGAGAGTAATCACCGGGCGCATGGCGCTGTACCACTTCAACCACCAGATCAACCAGCTCTGGTTTCGCCAGTCCCATCACTTTGTAAGTAAAGGGAGTCGGGAATTCAAGCAGTTCTTTGAGATTGGTTTTCATGTCAGCTCCGGCGTAAAAATAATAACTCCTGCCGAAAGGGCAGGAGTTTTTGAGATGCTTAGTATATGGGGACGGAAATCACACTTTCAAGTGTTCGTTTTTTAGCCGAACCAGTGATGGAACATCAGCTTGATATAGTCGATGATTTTACCGAAGAAATTCCCTTCCTGGATTTCCTGCAGCACGACCAGAGGACGTTGTTCGATAGTTTTGCCGTCCAGTTGGAAGTTAATGGTGCCGACCACCTGATTTTTCTGCAACGGCGCGTGCAGTTCACTGGTGGTTAACACATAACTCGCCTTCAGATCTTTCATACGGCCACGTGGGATAGTCAGATAGACGTCTTTATCAACACCCAGCGAAGCGCGATCGTTGTCACCGAACCAGGCTGGTTCTGAGGCGAATTCTTTGCCTGCTTTCAGCGGACTCACGGTTTCGAAGAAACGGAAACCCCATGTCAGCAGTTTTTTACTTTCGGCTTCACGCCCTTTGAACGTTCTGCCGCCCATAACTGCGGAGATCAGGCGCATCTGGCCTTCGGTTGCAGAGGCCACCAGGTTGTAACCCGCTTTGTCCGTATGACCGGTTTTAATACCGTCGACATTCAGACTGTTATCCCACAGCAGGCCGTTACGGTTGGTCTGGCGGATACCGTTAAAGGTGAACTCTTTCTCTTTGTAGATGGAGTATTCGTTTGGTACATCACGAATCAGCGCCTGGCCAATCAGGGCCATGTCACGTGCGGAGCTGTATTGCCCCTCAGCATCCAGACCATGAACAGTCTGGAAGTGGGAGTTCTGCAGGCCAAGCGCGTTAACGTAGTTATTCATCAGACCGACAAACGCGTCCTGGCTGCCAGCAACATAATCTGCCATCGCCACACAGGCGTCGTTACCAGACTGCAAGTTGATACCACGGATGAGTTGTGAAACCGGAACTTGCATACCCGGTTTCAGGAACATCAGAGAAGAGCCACGGAACACCGGGTTGCCGGTTGCCCACGCGTCATTGCCGATAGTGACCAGATCGCTATCTTTGAATTTCCCCGCTTTCATTGCCTGGCCGATGACGTAGCTGGTCATCATTTTCGTCAGGCTGGCCGGATCGCGACGCGAATCGGCGTTCTGTTCAGTCAACACCTTGCCGGAGTTGTAATCGATGAGGATCCAGGATTCGGCATCAATCTGTGGCGCGCCAGGAATCATGGTCTTTATATTGAGGTCATCAGCATGGGCTGTGCCGAGGGTGGCGGCAGTCAGTGCCGTGGTGAGCGCCAGGCGCTGTACGAAACGAACGGAGAGAGTGGTCTTCATGGTCTGAACAACGACATCCGTGATGGAGTTAAAAAAAGTGCCCTACTATAGCAAAAGCTATTCTGACAGGCATCCGACTTTCCGCATGACTTTGTTAATGCTGTTTACAGTGGTTGACAAAGTCAGATGCCAAATCTGTTATTGCGCGTTGGTTACAAAAGACTGTAACTGCGCTTCATTTTGCAGACGCTGTTGCAAGGCACTGGCGTCTGATTTATTGCTAAAAGGCCCGAGCTGGATACGCCACACCGCGCCGTTTTGCACCACCCGGCCCGGCACAGAAAATTGCTGGGCCAGGCGCTGCTGGTACTGCTGCGCGCGGGTTTGATCGCTGACTGCACCAACCTGCACCATATAACTTCCGCTTGCCGCAGCCGACGCCGCGGATGTCGCAACGTGGCCTTGTACGGAACCTGGCGCGGTGATCGGTGCCGTTACAGGAGCGGTGCGCGTTGCCGGTGCCGGGGTGGCCACGGGCGCAGCGATCACGGGTGGTGTGGTTTGCGTCGTCACAGCAGGCGCAGCAGGTTCGCTGCCCTCAAGTACGCCTGCATGCAGCGGCGTCGGCGCACCCAGGAAACCGCCGCTACTTACTGGCTTTGTGTTTTCGTCACCTTTCAGCGTCGAATTGCTGATCATGCGCACGTTATCAGGAGCAGGTTGCGGTTGTGACGCGCCATTGCCGTTCAAATCCGGGAGTGCCGGCAGGGCATAGGTTTGCTTCGCGATAGTGGTACAAACCGTTCCCGGACCGGACATGGAACCGTCCTGCGCCACAATGATCGGGTCGATGCGCACTTTGGTATTGTTCGACGTATTCAGGCGATCGGCCGCCGCACGCGACAATGAGATCACGCGATCGTTGCCATAAGGGCCACGATCGTTAATGCGAACCACCACCATGCGGCCATTGGCCAGGTTAGTGATACGAGCATAACTCGGAACAGGCAGCGTTGGGTGAGCGGCGGTCAGTTGTAACGGATCGAACGCTTCTCCCGTCGCGGTTAAATTACTCCCCGGTTCCGCATCATAAATAGCGGCAAATCCTGCCTGACTGAACTGCGAAGGATTCTGGACAATTTTGTAGCTTTTGCCGTCGCGCTCGTAATCCTGGTTTGCCGAAGGATTCGGCGTTTCAAAACGAGGCTCCGCACCGCTGATTTCAACGACCGGACCGTTGCACACCGGAGTAGGCGGCGCAACCATCGTCTTTTGCTGACCATCATCACTTGAACATGACGCCAGCAATACTGCTGCTATACAGACACCTGGCCATTGCTTACGCATTGCGCACCCCTTATACGCTTTTTGATAACATCTTCCTGTGGGTATGAATCGACATCACGATACCAAACCCCGCCATCAGTACAATCAGGGCAGAGCCCCCATAACTCACCAGTGGCAACGGTACGCCCACCACCGGCAGGATACCACTCACCATACCAATATTTACGAATACATAAACGAATAAAATCAACATCAAACCCCCCGCCATGACTCGGCCAAAGGTGGTTTGCGCGCGCGCGGCAATCCATAAGCCGCGCATGATCAGCAGTACATAAAGCCCGAGCAGGATCAAGATACCAATCAGCCCCAACTCTTCGGCAAGTACGGCAAAGATAAAGTCGGTGTGGCGTTCTGGCAAAAACTCCAGCTGCGACTGCGTGCCGTGCAACCAGCCTTTACCCTGCAACCCGCCGGAGCCGATGGCGATTTTTGACTGAATAATATGATAGCCCGCGCCGAGCGGATCGGTTTCCGGATCGAGCAACATCATGACGCGCTGGCGCTGATAATCGTGCATCAGGAAGAACCATAATATGGGAATAAACGCCGCTATCAGGAGCACGGCCACTAAGATGAGGCGCCAGCTCAGGCCGGATAAAAACAGCACGAAAAGACCGGACATGGCGATAAGAATAGCGGTACCGAGGTCGGGCTGAGCGGCTACCAGCAGCGTTGGCATAAATATCAGCACCAGCGCAATGGCGGTGTTTTTCAATGATGGCGGACATACATCACGGTTGATAAAACGCGCCACCATTAGCGGTACGGCGATTTTCGCAATTTCAGATGGCTGGAAACGCACTACCCCTAAATCAAGCCAGCGTTGGGCACCTTTGGAGATCGCCCCGAAAGCATCAACGGCGACCAGCAGGATGACGCAAAAAACATAAAGATAGGGTGCCCAGCCTTCATAGACGCGAGGGGGAACCTGCGCCAGCACAACCATGGCGATTAGGCCCATGGCTATCTGACCGACCTTACGCTCCGTCATGCCGATATCCTGGCCGCTGGCGCTCCAGATAACCATCGCGCTATAGAACAACAGCGCCAGCACAATCAGCAAGAAGGCGGGATCGATATGGATTTTATCCCAGAACGATTTTTTGTTCGGATTATCCGTCATGATTATTGGTCCTCTGCCGCTGTTGATGCCGGGTTTTCCGACGGCAAATCAGTATTGTTATCGCCAAGCATGATATGGTCGAGGATTTGGCGCATAATTGTACCCACCGCAGGGCCGGCACCGCCGTTTTCCAGAATCATTGCCACTGCAACCTGGGGATTATCGTAAGGTGCAAATGCCGTCATCAGCTTATGGTCACGCAGACGTTCGGCGATGCGATGCGCATTATAGGTTTCGTTAGCTTTCAGTCCGAAGACCTGGGCTGTACCGGATTTCGCCGCGACTTTGTAAGGTGAACCGGCGAAATATTTATGTCCGGTACCGTTGGGGCGGTTTGCCACGCCATACATCCCATCTTTGGCGATTTCCCAGAAGCCGGAGTGTACATCGCCAACCTGTTTTTGCGCCGGCTGTTGCCAGGGAACCTGTTTACCGTCTTCCATCGTGCTCATTAATAAGTGCGGCACTTTGACAACGCCGTCGTTAATCAGCGTCATCATTGCTTTATTCATTTGTACGGGCGTTGCGGTCCAGTAACCCTGGCCAATCCCGACGGGGATCGTGTCCCCCTGATACCACGGTTTCTTAAAGCGTTTAAGCTTCCATTCGCGCGTGGGCATATTACCCGAGCGCTCTTCAGCCAGGTCGATACCGGTATATTGACCGTAACCAAACTTGGTTAGCCACTCGGCAAGTCGGTCAATACCCATGTCGTAGGCGACCTGATAGAAGAAGGTATCTGCAGACTCTTCCAGCGATTTGGTGACATTCAGGCGGCCATGCCCCCATTTTTTCCAGTCACGATAACGTTTTTCTGAACCCGGCAGTTGCCACCAGCCTGGGTCGAAAAGGGTGGTGTTCCGGGTGATTACCCCGGCGCTCAGCGCTGAAACGGCAACATAGGGTTTCACCGTTGATGCAGGCGGGTAAACCCCTTGCGTGGCGCGGTTAACCAGCGGTGTGTTCGGATCATTGAGCAGCGCGGTATAATCCTTGCTGGAGATACCGTCGACAAACAGGTTCGGGTCATAGCTCGGCGTTGAGACCAGCGCGAGAATGGCGCCATTGCGCGGGTCGGTCACCACGACCGCCGCACGGCTCCCCTGCAGCAGAGTTTCAATATATTGCTGCAGTTTCAAATCCAGCGTCAGGTAGATGTCATGCCCGGCTTGCGGTGGGACTTCTTTTAACTGGCGAATAACGCGCCCGCGGTTGTTAACTTCAACCTCTTCGTAACCGGTTTGTCCATGCAACACATCTTCGTAATAGCGCTCGATGCCGAGTTTACCAATGTCATGCGTGGCCGCGTAGTTTGCCAGTTTGCCTTCTTTATCCAGTCGTTCGACGTCTTTATCGTTTATTTTAGATACGTAGCCGATCACGTGTGTCAGCGCCGAGCCGAACGGATAGTAACGGCGCTTATAGCCTTTTACTTCCACGCCAGGGAACCGATACTGATTGACCGCGAAGCGCGCCACCTGCACTTCATTCAGGTTGGCTTTGACCGGAATCGAGGTGAAGCGATGGGAGCGGGAGCGCTCCTTTTTGAAGTTGGCAATGTCCTCATCCGTCAGATCCACCACGTCACGCAACGCATTGAGTGTTTGCTCAACGTTATCGACTTTTTCCGGCATCATCTCAATCTGATAGATTGTGCGGTTCAGCGCCAGCGGCGTGCCGTTGCGATCATAGATAATGCCGCGACTTGGCGGAATAGGGACCAGTTTGATGCGGTTCTCGTTAGAACGCGTCTGGTAGTCAGCATGACGAACAATTTGCAGATTATAAAGGTTGGCGATGAGCACGCCGGTGAGCAGCAAAATCCCTGCAAAAGCGACAAGGGCCCGGCGCACAAACAGCGCAGACTCAGCCGAATAGTCGCGAAAAGAATTCTGTAATTTCATCCGCTGCTTAGTTTACCTGGTGGTCATTACTCACGATGATAAGGATGGTTGGTCGTGATACTCCATGCGCGATATAAACTTTCCGCAACCAGCACTCGCACTAGCGGGTGAGGAAGCGTCAGCGCAGAGAGTGACCAGCTTTGTTCTGCCGCAGCTTTACAGGCGGGGGATAACCCTTCCGGACCGCCGATGAGCAGGCTGACATCACGTCCATCCTGTTTCCAGCGTTCCAGCTCATTTGCCAGCTGCGGCGTATCCCAGGGTTTACCGGGGATATCAAGGGTGACGATCCGATTTTTACCTGCCGCAGCAAGCATCAGTTCACCCTCTTTGTCGAGAATACGCTTGATATCTGCGTTCTTTCCACGCTTGCCCGCCGGGATTTCTACCAGCTCAAAAGGCATATCCTTCGGGAAACGACGCAGATATTCAGTAAACCCGGTTTGTACCCAGTCCGGCATTTTTGTGCCGACGGCTACCAGTTGCAACTTCACGCATTAACCCCAGAGTTTTTCCAGTTCATACAGGCGGCGACTCTCTTCCTGCATTACGTGGACGATAACATCACCCAGGTCTACGACGATCCAGTCGGCAGCATTTTCACCTTCCACACCCAGTGGGAGCATACCTGCGGCACGGGATTCCTGAACCACATGATCCGCGATGGACGTGACGTGGCGAGTGGATGTGCCGGTGCAGATTATCATACAGTCGGTGATACTGGATTTGCCGTGAACGTCGAGTGCGACGATGTCCTGACCTTTCAGGTCATCAATTTTGTCGATTACAAAATCCTGGAGTGCTTTACCCTGCAAGTGTTCCCCCTGGGGTGTACGTGAAAATGGTGTAAATAAATGGCCTGACATTATACCTGAACTGCGACCTTTGTCGGGACAAATGTCCGACCCTGGCTTTTAAAAAGTGGGCTATCATCCCACCCCATGAGTGAGATTGCATCGCCATTTTTGTAAAACAATTTCTGCAAGGCCGTAGATAGCGGTGCGGAGGATAGCAGCCTGTCCGTGTGTGTCAATGACCAGACTCGCGGGAGAGGCGTGCCGGATGAAAAAACGGTCGTTAATCCTCTGCTTGCCACACCGCGCGGCTATTGAGGACACGCAACGTGGAAAAATCATCATGGATATCAATTACGCTCCAGGTACCTTGATCCACACGAAAATGCCATAACGATGCCGCCGGCATCTTAAGTAAACTGGCGATGAGCAGGCTCAATACGCCCTGATGGCTGACGATCAGTAAATTTTCCGCCGGTCCCCAGAGGGGAATCTGACGGATAAAGTCTTGTACACGCGCGGAAAACGCCTGAAAACCCTCGCCATTGGTAGGAACGGCATTTTGCCAGTCGGCGCACCACGCGGCATAGCTCTGCGGATCTTCTCGTGTCAGGTCCCGGTGGTGGCGCATCTCCCAGTCACCAAAAAACATCTCATTGAGCAACGGCGTTGAGTGTTGAACGATGTTGCGATCGTTCAGGACCAGTCTTGCCGTGTGCTGCGCACGTTCGAGTTCGCTACAGATCACCCGGTCGAAAGGCACTTCGCGTAGCAGGTGATGGAGCGTTTGCGCCTGTGCAATCCCCCTGGCGGTTAACGGAGTGGGTGAGTGACCACTGTAAAGCCCTGCAACATTTGCTTCGGTTTCGCCATGTCGAATCAACCAGAGTCGCATTGTTTTCTCCCGTGCGGTTTTCTGCCGAAGTTTATCATTACGCCCTTATTCCTGGTGGATTTTCGATTAAAATAGCGTTTTTGCCCGGAGCAGAAGATGGCTTTATTTCACAGCGCGCACGGCGGCAATATCCGTGAGGCCGCTGCTATGGTGGGGGTTTCAGCCGAGGATTTGTTGGATTTCAGTGCGAATATCAACCCGGCAGGAATGCCAGCGTCATTGAAACAGGTGCTACTGAATAACGTTGCAGTGGCTGAGCGTTACCCGGATCCCGATTACCAGCAATTACATCAGGCACTTGCCGCGCATCATCAGGTTCCCGCCGACTGGATCCTCGCGGGCAACGGTGAAACCGAATCGATATTTACACTGGTAAAAGGTCTTTTGCCGCGCCGGGTGATGCTCGTCACCCCCGGGTTTGCCGAATATCGTCGCGCCTTGCAGCTTTCAGGGTGCGATATTGTCGATTATGCGTTGCGTGAAGAAGATGGCTGGCAGATAACGGAGGCCATTCTTGATGCGCTTACGGGCGGTGTTGACTGCCTGTTCCTCTGTACGCCCAACAATCCCACGGGCCTGTTGCCGGATGCTTCACTGATGTATGACATTGCCGCGCGCTGCAGGCAGCTCGGTATTACTCTGGTGCTGGATGAAGCCTTTATGGATTTCCTGAGCGATCGCGAGGGATTTATCCCCCATCTCGCTGAAAACCGGCATATTTGGGTGCTGCGTTCCCTGACCAAATTTTATGCTATTCCGGGGTTGCGGCTGGGATATTTGCTCAGCAGTAACACCCATGCTGTCGCTCGTATGCGCGAGCAGCAGATGCCCTGGTCTATTAATGCCTTTGCGGCACTGGCGGGGGAGGTGGTCTTAAACGATAGCGCGTATCAAAAAGAAACCTGGGAATGGCTCAACAGGGAACGTCCGCGTTTGCGCCAGGCCCTGGAAAATATGCCAGGGCTGTCCGTCTGGCCGGGGGTGGCGAACTATCTGTTCCTGCGCTGTGATACGGGCATTGACCTGCAGCAGGCACTGCTCCAACAGCACATTTTGATTCGTAGTTGTGCAAATTATCCGGGGCTTGATGCGCGCTACTACCGTGTTGCGGTGCGTAGCGCGTCAGAAAACGATCGGTTGATTGCGGCGCTGGATGATGTGCTCAGCGATAGAGGCCGTGCTGATTAATATAATTGAGCACCGAGGCGGGAAGCAGGTCATCGCAATTCTCGCCTTTTTCCAGCCTTTCACGGATGAGCGTGGCGGAAATGTTGAACCACGGCGTTTCCGCTAAATAAATTTTCCCGGCAGGAAGAGTATGTAAATCATCTGCGTTATGTGTCAGATGGTCTTCCAGCCACTGCTGATCGGCCTCATTTTCCATGGCTAACGGGTAGCCAGGACGGCGGCAGACAATTAAATGGCTGTTGTTCAGAATGGTTTCATAGTGGTGCCATGTCGGAAATGTCAGCAGCGAATCCTGACCAATAATGAAGGCCAGCGAGCGCGTTGGCCCTTGCTCTTCTCGCCATGCATGCAAGGTTTGCGCCGTGTACGAAGGGCTTTCACGCCGCAGTTCGCGCTCATCAAGGGTAAAAAGCGGTTTGTCGTTGATAGCCAGTTCCACCATGGCTTTACGCTGTTCACTCGTCGCCTCAGGCTGTGGGCGATGGGGAGGCACGTTATTGGGCATGATAATGACGCGTGACAGCCCAATCTGGTTTGCCAGCGCTTCGACCGGCTTCAGGTGCCCGTAGTGAACAGGATCAAAAGTACCGCCAAAAAGTGCCTGCAACTGATTCATATCAACCATCAATAAAAACGTCTGCCAGTGCCTTATGACAGAGTAGCAGAGAAAGTCCTTCCAGCTCCGCCCACACCGACTGACCAAAATCCTGTTTCACGATTAATTCAATACGCGTAAGCAGATGTACAGCCTGGCGCAATTGCTCATTGCTCAGACGCTGTAGCGCTTCACCGATAATGCCGCGCCGATTTTGCCAGACCCGATGTTTATCAAACAGCGAACGCAGCGGCGTATGGGCAGACTGTCGTTTTAGCGTCACCAGTAACGTCAACTCACGCTGGAGGGTACGCAGCAGGATAACCGGTTCACTGGCTTCAAGTTTAAGTTGATGCAATATATGAAGCGCGCGCTTACTTTTTCCGGCAAGCAGGGCGTCTACCCAGTGAAAGGGCGTAAAGTGAGCGGCATCGTTAACGGCCTGCTCCACGCGCGGTAGCGTCAATTTACCGTCCGGGAACAGCAGCGCCAGTCTTTCCAGCGCCTGCGAGGCGGCCAGCAAGTTGCCTTCGTAGCAGTAGCAAAGCAGCTGACTGGCGGCGTCATCCAGTTGCAGATTGTTCTGCTTCGCGCGCGCGGCAATCCAGCGAGGTAGATTGGCCTGCTCCGGGGTTTGACAACTGACCGAAACGCTGCGATTAGCCAGAGCAGTATACCAGGCGGCGTTTTCCTGTGCCCGGGTCAGCTTATTTCCACGCACAATCAATATCAGATCGTCATGAAGCAGACTCACCAACAGGGCGAGGCGTTCATTAAGCGCGGCGTTAGGCCCATTTTCCGGCAGCTGTAATGACAGGATCTGACGGCTGGCAAACAGGCTCAGTGCCTGACAGATAGCGTAGATCGCATCCCAGTCCGTGCTGGCATCAATGATGAAAGCGTGATGTTCGGTGAAGTCTTGTGCGAAGGCAGCCTGACGTACGGCGTCATGGCTTTCCTGCAATAAAAGAGGGTCATTCCCCAGCAATAAATACGCCGCGCGCAGCCCTTCATTGAGCTGCGCGCGGAGTTGTTCCGGATACAGCTTGAGCATTAGCTACCCGGTTTCGCTGCGGGACGCGAGGACGACGGGTTTTTCTCGTTATCTGCCGCCTGTACGCTAGGCAGTTTACGGATCAACTGTTCCGCTGCTTTGTCGTACATTTCCTGGAGGATGATGTCCTGTTCGGCATCTTTCGCCAGCGCTGTCTGCGGGTTATCAAAGAACGAGCGATACACCCGGGTATTAATGGGGTAGATATCATGGCCCGGAATCAGCACGGTGGCGTCAACTGTCAGCACTAACTGATACTCAGCAGTACGCCCGTCCTGGAAAATAGACGCGGTATCACGTGCGAGAGACATAGTACCAAGGCGAAGGGAAGGCACATCCTTACGCAATGAGCCTTTCTCCACCAGTTGCACGCCGTTCAGACGCAACTGATTACGTACAGCACGACTAAGAGGACCGTTAGGATCTGCGGAGTCGAAGATCATTGTGTTCATATTGCCTGGCACCTGCGCCGTATTGCGCAAGTGCCAGCCGCATCCGGCGGTGAGAAGCACCGCCAGGGATAACAACCATGTTGCCAGATATCGCACGCTTCCTCCCGCGCTTAGCCAACGACCAGATTAAGCAGTTTACCGGGTACGTAAATCACTTTACGCACGGTAACGCCATCAAGATATTTTGCAACCAGCGGTTCCTGGCCTGCACGCTCACGGACCTGTTCTTCGGTCGCGTCAACGGCAACGGTGATTTTACCGCGCACTTTACCGTTAACCTGCACAACAACCAGCGTGGTGTTTTCGACCATCGCCGCGTCGTCTGCAACCGGCCACGGCGCGTTATCGATATCGCCTTCGCCGCCCAGTTCTTTCCACAGGGTAAAGCTTGCGTGCGGAGTGAACGGATTAAGCATACGGACAACCGCCAGCAGCGCTTCCTGCAGCAGAGCACGATCCTGCTCGCCCGCTGTCGGTGCCTTCGCCAGTTTGTTCATCAATTCCATAATCGCCGCTATCGCAGTATTGAAGGTCTGACGACGACCAATATCATCGGTAACTTTAGCGATAGTTTTATGAACATCACGGCGCAGCGCCTGCTGGTCTTCGCTCAGTGCGTGGGTATCCAGCGCCACAACCGGGCCGAGCGCTTTATGTTCATAAGCCAGTTTCCAGACACGTTTCAGGAAGCGGTTTGCCCCTTCCACGCCGGACTCCTGCCATTCCAGCGTCATATCCGCTGGCGAAGCGAACATCATAAACAGACGCACGGTGTCTGCACCGTAACGTTCCACCATTTCCTGCGGATCGATACCGTTGTTTTTCGACTTAGACATTTTGCTCATGCCGGTATAGACCAGCTCATGGCCTGCCGCGTCTTTTGCCTTAATAATACGGCCTTTCTCGTCGCGCTCAACGATAGCGTCTTTTGGTGAAACCCAGTTACGTTCGCCATTCTCACCGACATAATAGAAGGCATCTGCCAGCACCATACCCTGACACAGCAGCTGTTTTGCCGGTTCGTCAGAGTTCACCATTCCGGCATCGCGCATCAGCTTGTGGAAGAAGCGGAAGTAGAGCAGGTGCATAATGGCGTGTTCGATACCACCGATATAGATGTCAACCGGCAGCCAGTAGTTCGCCGCTTTCGAGTCCAGCATGCCTTCCTGATATTGCGGGCAGGTGTAACGCGCGTAGTACCAGGAGGACTCCATAAAGGTATCAAACGTATCGGTCTCTCTCAGCGCAGGCTGGCCGTTAACGGTGGTTTTTGCCCACTCAGGATCGGCTTTGATCGGGCTGGTGATGCCGTCCATGACCACATCTTCCGGCAGAATCACCGGGATCTGATCTTCTGGTGTTGGGATCACGGTACCGTCTTCCAGCGTCACCATCGGGATCGGTGCGCCCCAGTAACGCTGACGGGAAACGCCCCAGTCGCGCAGGCGGTAGTTCACTTTACGCTCGCCAACGCCCTGAGCCGCCAGTTTGTCGGCAATCGCGTTGAAGCCGTCTTCAAAACTCAGGCCGCTGAATTCGCCAGAGTTAAACAGGGTGCCTTTTTCGGTTAATGCCTGTTCTGACAGATCGGGTTCAGAGCCGTCTGCTGCCAGGATGACCGCTTTGATCGGCAGGTTGTATTTGCTGGCAAATTCATAGTCGCGTTGGTCATGACCCGGAACGGCCATTACGGCACCTGTGCCGTATTCCATCAGTACAAAGTTTGCCGCCCAGACTGGAATTTCTTCGCCAGTTAATGGGTGAACCGCTTTAAAGCCGGTATCGACGCCTTTTTTCTCCATGGTCGCCATATCTGCTTCGGCCACTTTGGTACTACGGCATTCATCGATAAAGGCTGCAAGTTCAGAATTGGTTGCCGCCGCTTTCTGCGCCAGCGGGTGACCGGCAGCTACCGCCAGGTAAGTGGCACCCATAAAGGTGTCCGGGCGGGTGGTGTAAACAGTCAGCGTTTTGTCATAACCGTTTACGTTGAAAGTGATTTCAACGCCTTCAGAACGGCCAATCCAGTTGCGCTGCATGGTTTTCACCGTGTCAGGCCACTGATCCATATGATCCAGGTCGTTGAGCAATTCTTCGGCATAGGCGGTGATTTTGATAAACCACTGCGGGATCTCTTTACGCTCAACCTTGGTGTCGCAGCGCCAGCAGCAGCCATCAATAACCTGCTCATTCGCGAGAACGGTCTGATCATTCGGGCACCAGTTCACTGCAGAGGTTTTCTTATACACCAGGCCTTTTTTATACAGTTCAGTGAAGAACTTCTGTTCCCAGCGGTAATATTCCGGGGTGCAGGTCGCCAGCTCGCGGCTCCAGTCATAGCCGAAGCCCAGCATTTTGAGCTGGTTTTTCATGTAGGCGATGTTGTCGTACGTCCACGGCGCCGGGGCCGTGTTGTTCTTCACCGCCGCACCTTCTGCCGGCAGACCGAACGCATCCCAGCCAATCGGCTGCAGTACATTCTTACCGAGCATTCGCTGATAACGGGAAATGACATCACCGATGGTGTAGTTACGCACATGGCCCATGTGTAGTCGGCCAGAAGGATAGGGAAGCATCGACAGGCAGTAATATTTTTCTTTGCTCTCGTCTTCAGTTACTTCGAAGGTACGCTTCTCTTCCCAGTGAAGCTGGACGTTGGATTCTATCTCTTCCGGGCGGTATTGCTCTTGCATGGCAGCCAGTGGTCCTGTATTTGCGATACAGCTACAAATGTAGCGTTTTACGTGGTTTTTCAGATCCGCATAGCATAGCCCAAACGACTTCGTCACAACAGCCTTTCGCACATTTAGCCTGCGAAAAGCCCCCGACGAGAATTTACGAACTCTGTGGGGTAATTGACAAAGTCAGCGGGAAATAACGTCTATTATTAGAACAGGTTAACTGCCCGGGAGAGGAAACAATGAACAAGGTTGCTCAATATTATCGCGAACTGGTTGCGTCATTGACCGAGCGGCTACGTAATGGCGAAAGGGATATCGACGCACTGGTAGCCCAGGCACGTCAACGCGTAAGCCAGACCGGGGAGCTAACGCGTACTGAAATCGAAGAGCTCACGCGTGCGGTACGCCGCGATCTGGAAGAGTTCGCTCGTAGTTATGAAGAAAGCCATGACGATGTCACCGACAGCGTATTTATGCGAGTTATCAAAGAGAGTTTATGGCAGGAACTGGCGGATATCACCGATAAAACGCAGCTGGAGTGGCGTGAGGTATTTCAGGATCTTAATCATCACGGAATTTACCACAGTGGCGAAGTGGTGGGGCTTGGTAACCTGGTGTGTGAGAAATGTCACTTTCATCTGGCGATTTATACGCCGGAGGTGCTGCCGCTGTGTCCGAAATGCGGTCATGACCAGTTCCAGCGTAGACCGTTTGAGCCGTAATTGGCATTCCCGGCGGCGCTTCGCTTGGCCGGGCTACCTGTCGCTTGTAGCCCGGCCAAGCGAAGCGCCGCCGGGGTTGACTCAGTGATAAAACGCTAACCGTTCCGCCAACAGGTCCACAAACGCCTCACGATCAACATCGACCATGACGGTGGCATTCGGTTTATTTCCCGTCAGGAAATAGTAATCGACCACCGTCATTCCCTGGGTATATTTGCCCTGCGTTTCCACCCCCACCCAGCGTTCCACGGTGGAGAAAAGGTCCGGTTTCAGCAGCCAGGCGATAGTACATGGGTCGTGCAACGGCGCGCCGACAAACCCCCATTTTTCCTGCTTATGGTACTCCATAAAGAAGTCGAGCAGCTCGGCAACGATAGTGGAAATAGGGTTGCCGATAGCACGGAAGCGTTCGATGTCCTGCACATGAATTTGCGCGCGATGGGTGACATCCAGCCCCGCCATTACCACCGGAATACCCGACTGGAAGACAATTTCGGCGGCTTCCGGGTCGACGTAGATATTAAATTCCGCCGCTGGCGTCCAGTTTCCGAGGGACATCGCACCACCCATAATCACAATACGGTTGATTTTGCTGTGCAATTCCGGGTGGCTGTTTAGCAGCAGGGCTACGTTAGTTTGTGGGCCGGTCGACACGATAGTGAGCGGAACAGGACTTTCACGCAGTACCTTTGCCATCAGTTCCACGGCGGTGCATACCTGTGGCGCAAAAGCGGGTTCTGGCAGCGCAGGGCCGTCCAGACCACTTTCCCCATGCACGTTATCGGCGATGATAAGCTCGCGCATCAGAGGTTTGACGGCGCCGCCCGCCACCGGGATATCACTACGCTTGAGCAGAGTAAGCATACGCAGCACATTATGCAGAGTTTTTTCCGGTGTCTGGTTACCCGCTGATGAGGTGATGGCTTTTACATCGAGTTCGGGCGAGGCGAGGGCAAGAACAATTGCGATTGCGTCATCATGACCCGGATCGCAATCAAGAATGATGGGCTGAACCATAGTAACTCCTTGTTAGCATTACTGTGCGGCAAGGTTAAAACGTTGCTGTAAATCAGACGAGAAGTGAAACCACAAAGCGTGATGAGACGCGCATTCTGAGGAATGCGCGTCGGATTGATTAATGCAGGATTTTGGCGAGGAAGTCTTTTGCACGTTCAGATTTTGGATTGGCGAAAAACTCTTCTTTCGCCGAATCTTCCACGATTTTCCCTTCATCCATAAAGATAACCCGGTGCGCCACTTTACGAGCAAAGCCCATCTCGTGGGTGACCACCATCATGGTCATACCCTCGTTAGCCAGCTCAACCATAACGTCCAGCACCTCGTTAATCATTTCCGGGTCAAGGGCAGATGTCGGTTCATCAAACAGCATGGCAACCGGATCCATACACAGCGCGCGGGCAATCGCCACACGTTGCTGCTGGCCACCGGAAAGCTGTGCCGGAAATTTATTGGCATGGGCAGATAAGCCAACGCGATCCAGCAGTTTGAGCCCTTTCTCGCGCGCAGCGGTTTTATCGCGATTCAGCACTTTGATCTGCGCCAGCGTCAGGTTCTCAATAATCGACAGATGCGGGAACAGTTCGAAATGCTGGAACACCATCCCGACATGAGAACGCAGCCTGGCCAGATTGGTCTTTTTATCGTTAACGGTGGTGCCGTTGACAATAATTTCCCCTTTCTGCACTGGCTCAAGGCCGTTCACCGTTTTGATCAGGGTTGATTTGCCTGAACCCGATGGACCACATACGACCACCACCTCGCCTTTTTTCACTTCCGTGGAGCAGTCGGTCAGCACCTGAAAGTGACCATACCATTTAGAAACATTTTTCAGGGTAATCATTAAACTGTCCTTTTCTTCAAATAGCTGACCAACAACGATGCACTCAAGCTAATAGCAAAATAGACGGCGCCGGCAAACAGGATCATCTCAACTTGTGTCCCGTCACGTTCGCCAATAGTGGAAGCGGTGCGGAAGAAGTCCGCGAGGCTCAATACATAGACCAGTGAGGTATCCTGGAACAGGACAATCCCCTGGGTCAGGAGCAGCGGTACCATCGCCCGGAACGCCTGCGGCAGAATGATCAACTTCATCGATTGCCAGTGGGTCATCCCCAGCGCCAGCGCCGCGCTTGACTGCCCGCGAGAAATACTCTGAATACCGGCACGGATGATCTCAGAATAGTAGGCAGCCTCGAACATAGAAAACGCCACCATTGCCGATATCAGGCGAATATCCGATTTGGGCGACAGGCCCAGCACGTTTTGCAGCAGTCCAGGCACAATCAAATAGAACCACAGCAGCACCATAACCAGGGGGATGGAACGGAATACGTTCACATAGGCCTTCGCAAACCAGGCAATGGGGGCAAAGCTGGACAAGCGCATTACCGCCAACAGCGTCCCCCAGACAATCCCGACAATAATGGCCGTCACGGTAATCTTTACTGTAATAACCAGCCCTGCCAGCAGATAAGGAAGGGAAGGGATGATTGAACTCCAGTCAAACTCGTACATTATTTGCCCCCCATATTGCCCGGCAGGCGAATTTTGCGTTCTACCAGATTCATCACCAACATAATGAAGGTGTTAATTAATACATACGCGACGGTAATGGCGGTAAACGACTCCCAGGCGTGTGCCGAGTAGTCCAGTAGCTTACCGGCCTGCGCCGCCATATCCACCAGCCCGATAGTGGACGCGATGGCGGAGTTTTTTACGAGGTTCATCATCTCCGAGGTCATCGGCGGGACAATGACGCGATACGCATTCGGCAACAGGACATAGCGGTATGTTTGCGGCAGCGTCAGCCCCATGGCCAGCCCCGCGTTTTTCTGCCCACGAGGTAACGACTGAATCGCCGCACGAACCTGCTCGCAGACGCGTGCCGCAGTGAACAGGCCAAGGCAGACCATCGAAGAGACAAAGAATTGGATGTTGGGATCCAGTTCGGATTTGAACCACATGCCGATGTTTTCCGGCAGCAGTTCCGGTACCACCAGATACCAGGTAAAGAATTGCACGATCAGCGGGACGTTACGGAACAGCTCTACGTAGCACGTGCCGATACCGGACAGGATACGATTGGGAACGGTTCGCAGAATACCAAACAGGGAGCCAACCAGGAAAGCGATGATCCAGGCAGTGATCGACAGCGCGATTGTGACCTGAAAACCACTCCACAGCCAGCCAAGATAGGTTGTGTTGCCGAACGGGGCTTGTTGCAGGAAAATTCCCCAGTTCCAGTCTATGGACATAAATCTACTCCAGAAAAAAAAGGGTAGCAGCGCTACCCTCGAAGATTGTGCGAAGAGCTTGTGTTCGCGTCGAATGGGGAACGACCATTCAACGTATAGTCTGTCCGTGCTGCTTCAACAATCGAGAGGGCTGGATATCCCGCCCCTGACTACACTTCATCCACGATGTCGCTTTGCGCTGGCTGCTTTGACGTATCCCCGACCCTGATATGTTGGCGCCTTTGGGGATCCGCTTAGTCGCAGCCTGGATACAACATTAATGGATGCGTGTATTATTTTTGTTAATTAGTTCAGCGCCTTATCATTCGGTTCTTTGAACAGTGCTTTCATTTCGTCAGAGAGCGCGAAATTGAGGTTCAGGTTTTTCGGCGGAATCGGGTTTTTGAACCATTTATCAAACCATTTCTCCGCTTGGCCGGAGGTTTGCGCCTGAGCGATGGTGTCATCCATCAGCTTTTTGAACTCTGTATCGCCCTTACGCAGCATGCAGCCGTAAGCTTCCTGTGATTGCGGTTTGCCCACGATATCCCAGTTATCTGCTTTCTTCGCTTTCGCACGTTCACCCGCAAGCAGAGCGTCATCCATCATAAAGGCCACTGCCCGACCACTTTCCAGGGTACGGAAAGAGTCACCATGGTCTTTAGCGCTGATGATGCGCATGTCCATTTTCTGTTCGTCATTCAGCTTGTGCAGCAGGATCTCAGAGGTGGTACCGGAGGTCACCACCACCGCTTTGCCTTTCAGATCCGGGAAATCTTTAATATCGCCGCCTTTTTTGACCAGCAGACGTGTACCGACCACAAAGATAGTGTCAGAGAAAGCAGCCTGTTTCTGACGTTCCAGGTTGTTGGTGGTCGAACCGCATTCGAAATCGAAGGTGCCGTTTTGCAGCAGCGGAATACGGTTTTGTGAGGTAATGGGGATCAGTTTGACTTGCAGGTCAGGCTTATTGAGTTTTTTCTTCACCGCTTCAACGATAGCGTTGGAGTAGTCCTGAGAGTAACCCACAACTTTTTGTTCGTTGTCGTAATAGGAGAACGGTACGGAAGATTCACGGTGTCCGACCACGATCACGCCGTTTTTGGCAATTTTTTCCAGCGTGGGCTGTTGCGCTTCTGCCGGGGCTGCTGCCGCGTCGGCAGGTTTAGCCTCATCAGCGGCATGCGCCAGACCCGCAGACATTCCCATAACCAGCATTGCTGTGGCCAGTTTACGTAATTGCATATCCAACTCCTTTATCGTCGCGCCAGAGACGCATTGATACCCATTGTGAGTGTTGTGTTTGTTATATCCTGCTGCAAATGCGTGCAGTGTTGTATGCGTTTGTTAGCATTTAGTTTGGCTTAATGTAAAGATTTTGCTGCTGTATTGTTTGTTTTTGCGAAGTATACCGCACCGTTTGAAGGCAAAAATCTCCCATTGCACCACTTTGGTGCTGTATGCGATCCGTCATAGTGCGCGTTATTCACACATCGGGGAAAATCGCCGTTACTTAGGTTTATTTTGCAATTGATGTGCCAGAAATGGCATTTGAGGGAAAGTTGGCAAAAGCGCCCTCTCTGGTCAGAAAGAGGGCGCAAAAGGCGTCATGACGTGCGGCGTTGCCTTAGGCTCATGATCAGCGCGCCAAAACCGAGCAGCGCGGTCAGAACCCACAGAGGCCAGTTACCCATGCGGGCATAAGGCGTCAGACCTGAGGTTGGGGTGACGTTAGCGGTCAGGACCTGCCGGGTGAACTGCGGTAACATCGCCTGGATCTCGCCGGTTGGCCCAATCACCGCCGTAATGCCGTTATTAGTGCTACGCAGCAACGGGCGCGCCAGTTCCAGCGAGCGCATCCGCGCCATCTGGAAGTGTTGCCATGGGCCGATTGATTTGCCAAACCAGGCATCATTCGAGATGGTCAGCAGGAAATCAGTATCCGGACGGAAGTTATCACGCACCTGCTCGCCGAGGATGATTTCGTAACAGATAGCCGGCGTCAGTTTGTAACCGTGCGCAGACAGCGGAGGCTGAATGTATGATCCGCGACTGAATGAAGACATCGGCAGGTCAAAGAACGGCGCCAGCGGACGCAGGATAGATTCCAGCGGGACAAACTCACCAAAGGGCACCAGGTGATTTTTGTTATAGCGATCGGCGGAGCTATAGCTGTATGCGCTGTCTTTGCCCAGCGTGATGATAGTGTTGTAGGTGTCGTAACGGTTTTGCTGGTTGAGACGGGCATCCACAATCCCGGTGATAAGCGTACTGTCATTCTTGCGCATCAAATCATCCATCATGCCCAGGAAAGGCTGCTGGTTGATTTCGAGATCGGAAATGGCAGATTCTGGCCAGATGATGAGCTGTGATTTACCCAACGCCGGCTGGCTGGCATTGAGGTAGATTTTCAGCGTATCGAGTAACTGACCTTCATCCCACTTGAGCGCTTGCGGAATATTGCCTTGTACCAGAGATACCTGTGTCGTTCTTTCCGGCAGCAGCTGATACCACTGGATATAGCGCAGCGGGAAGGGCAGAGCAAAGAGCACCAGCGCCACGATGAAAGGACGCCAGCAGCGTTTCACCGCCGCCAGGACCAGCAAACCGCTTACCGACATCAACAGGAAGGTAATGGCATCAACGCCTAATACTGGCGCAAGACCTTTCAGTGGCCCGTCAATCTGGCTGTAACCAAACTGCAGCCATGGGAAGCCCGTCAGTACCCAGCCGCGCAAAAACTCACTCAGTTGCCAGATAACCGGTGCCGCTACCGCCACGCGCAGCCAGGTCGTTTTGGGCCACAACCGCGAAAGCACGCCGGCGAACAGCCCGGTATAGAGCGAAAGGTAGGCGGCAAGCAGAACCACAAGGAACACATTGACCGGGCCGGGCATTCCACCGAATTGTGCGATGCTGACATAGACCCAGTGAATGCCGGAACCAAACAGGCCGAGTCCCCAGAAGTAACCTACCAAGGCGGCTTGCACCGGACGCCGGTTAAGCGTGAGCGCTTGCAGCCCCATAAGGGAGATAATCGCGGCAGGCCAGATATCGTAAGGAGAAAAAGCCAGCGTTCCGCTGGCTCCGAAGAGTAGCGCCAGCAGCAGACGTACGCGCTGGCGTTCAAGCAGTGGAGCAAATGCCATTTACATTACTCATCCAATTTCGGAACGGGGGAATCGTCCGGCATTCTTACATGAACCTGAATAATACGTCGACTGTCCGCCATGGCGACTTTAAATTGGTAACCATCAATATCAATGGATTCCCCACGCGCAGGCAGGTGCCCGAAGGCCTGCATAACCAGCCCGCCGATCGTATCGACTTCATCATCGCTAAAGTGAGTGCCGAAGGTTTCGTTGAAATCTTCGATAGACGCAAGGGCGCGTACGGTCCAGGTATGACGGCTGAGCTGGCGGAAATCGATATCTTCTTCGTCGTCATATTCGTCTTCGATTTCGCCGACGATAAGTTCGAGAATATCTTCGATAGTGACAAGGCCCGACACGCCGCCGAACTCGTCAATCACGATAGCCATGTGGTAACGCTGGGAGCGAAACTCTTTGAGCATCCGGTCAACCCGTTTGCTTTCCGGAACCACTACGGCCTGGCGTAGCACTTTTTCCATACTGAAGGCTTCGGCATCGCTGCGCATAAACGGCAGCAAGTCTTTGGCCATCAAAATCCCTTCAATGTGATCCTTATCTTCGCTGATTACCGGAAAACGCGAGTGTGCAGACTCAATGATAACGTCAAGACATTCATCAAGGCTTTGGTTGCGTTTCAGGGTAATCATTTGCGAGCGGGGGATCATAATATCGCGAACGCGCTGGTCGGCGATGTCCATTACCCCTTCGAGCATTTCGCGCGTATCCTGATCGATAAGCTCGTTCTGCCCGGAATCACGGATCAGCTCCAGTAACTCATCACGGTTTTTGGGTTCGCCGTGAAAAAGTTGGCTGAGTAAAAGGGAGAAGAATCCCTTCTTGTTGGTAATATCGCTACTGTGTGAATGGTCGTCGCTCATGGCGTCGTATGGGTTCTCATGTTAGTGGTTCTGTCGCCAGGACGCGCAAACTCAGCGCCCGGCAGCATTTTCTGTCAGCACGGCAATAGGTTGCCGCACAGACTACTCCTTCTCGGAAATGTACGGATCCTCATACCCCAGAGCAAGCATTATCTCTGTTTCGAGCCCTTCCATTTCTTCGGCTTCGTCATCTTCAATGTGGTCGTAGCCCAGCAGATGCAGGCTACCGTGTATCACCATATGCGCCCAGTGCGCATCAAGCGGTTTGCCCTGTTCATTGGCTTCCTGCTCAACCACCTGGCGGCAAATGATCAGATCGCCCAGCAGCGGCATTTCGATCCCTGGCGGCGCTTCAAACGGGAAAGAGAGCACATTTGTCGGCTTGTCTTTCCCGCGGTAAGTCAGGTTTAACTCATGACTTTCCGCCTCATCCACCAGACGGATAGTCACTTCCGCTTCTTCCTGGAATTGCGGAATGACCGCGTCCAGCCAGCGCTGAAACTGGGCTTCTTCCGGCAAGCCGCCGTTCTCTTCACATGCCAGCTGTAAATCTAGGATCACCTGACTCATTTTTGCTCCTGCTCCTGAGCTTCGCGTTTACGCTCGGCCGCCTGTTCCGCCCGGCGTTTTTGATCGGCCTCTTCCCAGGCTTCGTAAGCATTCACGATGCGTGCGACAACAGGATGACGGACAACGTCTTCGCTATGGAAAAAGTTAAAACTGATTTCTTCAACTTCCGCCAGTACTTCAATGGCGTGGCGAAGGCCCGACTTAACATTACGTGGCAGGTCAATCTGCGTCACGTCGCCGGTGATAACCGCTTTGGAATTAAAACCAATACGAGTCAGAAACATCTTCATCTGTTCGATGGTGGTGTTCTGGCTCTCATCAAGAATGATAAACGCGTCATTTAAGGTGCGACCACGCATATAGGCCAACGGCGCAACTTCAATGACATTACGCTCAATCAGCTTCTCAACTTTTTCAAAGCCGAGCATCTCGAACAGCGCGTCGTAAAGCGGCCGCAAGTAGGGATCCACTTTCTGGCTTAAATCACCCGGGAGGAAGCCCAGTTTTTCCCCGGCTTCTACGGCAGGGCGGGTCAGCAGAATACGGCGAACATCCTGACGCTCCAGCGCATCCACCGCCGCCGCAACCGCCAGATACGTTTTACCTGTACCCGCAGGACCCACGCCAAAGGTGATGTCATGATCCAGAATATTGGCGATGTACTGCGCCTGGTTTGGCGTACGCGGTTTGATCACGCCGCGTTTGGTTTTGATATTGACCGCTTTTCCATACTCCGGCACGCTCTCCGCGCTTTGCTCAAGCACGCGGGCTTCTTTAATCGCCAGATGGATTTGTTCCGGTTCGATATCCTGAGTTTGCCCGCGCATGGGGGCTGTATCGACATAAAGGCTGAGCAGAATGTCTGCCGCAGCATTCACACAGATGGTACGTCCGGTGAGTTTGAAGTGATTATCGCGACGGTTAATCTCGATGCCCAGTCGCCGTTCTAACTGTTTGATATTGTCATCAAACGGTCCACACAGGCTAAGCAGGCGAGCATTGTCTGCGGGGGTCAGGGTTACTTCACGGGTATCTATGTTCAAACTGTTCCTCTTATTCAGATAGTGCCGAATGGAGCCTGGCTAATCCAGCCTGTGGCCGTCAGCCATACAGAGAATTATTCACGCCATAGAATAAAGGCGCAAGCATTGCGATGGATATGAGGGCAGGAAGGGGAAATGCAAGACCAGACCGGTCAGACTTCACGCTGCAGATCCCTGCTTTTGCGCACGCCCCGGTCGCATCGTCATCTATGCGACCGGGTACTTGCTTGCTGTCATTCTGCAACGTGAAACAGGTCGAGCAGGCAGGATTAAGGCTGGTAGATACCTACACCGATATCATTCTCTTTACGGGTACGGGCGATAACCGATTCCGGGGACTCTGCAATACGCAGGCCCATTTCGTCTTCGGTACGCACCACTTTACCGCGCAGGGAGTTTGTCCAGACGTCGGTAATTTCCACGTCAACGAATTTCCCAATCATCTCCGGTCTGCCTTCGAAGTTCACCACGCGGTTATTTTCGGTACGGCCTGACAGTTCCATGATGCTCTTACGGGAAGTCCCCTCCACCAGAATGCGCTGGGTTGTGCCGATCATCCGGCGACTCCAGGACATTGCCTGCTGGTTGATACGTTCCTGCAGAATATACAGGCGCTGCTTTTTATCCTCTTCCGGTACGTCATCAACCATATCGGCCGCAGGTGTTCCTGGACGGGCGGAGAAAATAAAGCTGTAACTCATATCGAAATTCACATCGGCAATCAGCTTCATGGTTTGCTCGAAGTCCTGCGTCGTTTCGCCAGGGAAGCCAACGATAAAATCAGAGCTGATTTGAATGTCCGGACGAGCAGCACGCAGTTTGCGGATGATTGCTTTGTATTCCAGCGCGGTGTGGGTACGGCCCATCAGGTTCAGTACGCGGTCAGAACCGCTTTGTACCGGCAGATGCAGGAAGCTTACGAGCTCCGGCGTATCGCGATAGACATCAATAATATCGTCGGTGAATTCGATCGGGTGGCTGGTGGTAAAACGGATGCGATCAATACCATCGATGGCCGCCACCAGACGCAGCAGATCCGCGAAAGAACCGGTGCTTCCGTCGTAATTCTCACCGCGCCAGGCGTTAACGTTTTGGCCCAGCAGGTTAACTTCACGTACGCCTTGCGCCGCCAGTTGCGCGATTTCAAACAGGATATCGTCGCACGGACGGCTGACTTCTTCACCACGGGTATAGGGCACGACGCAGTAAGTGCAGTACTTATTGCAGCCTTCCATGATAGAGACGAACGCGGTCGGCCCCTCGGCTTTCGGTTCCGGCAGACGGTCGAATTTCTCGATCTCCGGGAAGCTGATATCCACGACCGGGCTGCGATTGCCGCGCACGGAGTTAATCATCTCCGGCAGTCGGTGCAGCGTTTGCGGTCCAAAAATAATGTCAACATAGTGGGCACGCTGGCGAATGTGGTCGCCTTCCTGAGAGGCGACGCAACCGCCGACACCAATGATCAGGTCTGGATTTTTTTCCTTTAATAATTTCCAGCGCCCCAACTGATGGAAGACTTTCTCTTGCGCCTTCTCGCGGATTGAGCAGGTATTAAGCAGCAACACATCTGCTTCTTCAGCCACTTCGGTGAGTTGATACCCGTGAGTGGCATCCAGCAGATCGGCCATCTTCGATGAATCGTACTCGTTCATCTGACAGCCCCAGGTTTTAATGTGGAGTTTTTTTGTCATCGACTTGCTCATGCTTTGTTTAAGGCCCCAATGCAGGGCGCGTATTGTAATGCTTTGGTCGCGTGCTGACCAGTATGATGCTTGTCAGACTCAAGATGTAAAAAATCCGGTAAACTTAGGAGATTCTCGTGTAAGGATAATGGACCATGATAAATCAATCTACTGAGGTCGCGGTTGTCGGCGGCGGAATGGTCGGCGGAGCGCTGGCTCTGGGGTTAGCCCAGCTGGGTTTTAGTGTCACGGTCATTGAACAACAGGCGCCGCCTGCCTTTGACGCGACGGCACAACCCGATGTGCGTATTTCGGCGATTAGCACGTCCTCGGTAGCACTGCTCCGGGAACTGGGCGTCTGGGATGCGGTTCTGGCGATGCGTTGTCATCCCTGGGAGCGGCTGGAGACCTGGGAGTGGGAAAATGCGCATGTCATATTCGACGCGCAGGAATTAAAGTTGCCGCAGCTTGGCTATATGGTGGAAAACAATGTCCTGCAACGCGCACTGTGGGACGCAATGGAGCGCCATCCACAGGTAACGCTACGAGTGCCTGCGGCACTCAGTACGATGCGTCTGAATGATGATTGCCACGAACTGACATTTGAAGATGGCGAAACGCTTTCAGCGAAGCTGGTGATAGGGGCTGATGGGGGGAATTCCCGGGTGCGTCAATGTGCCGGTATCGGTATTCACGCCTGGCAATATCAGCAATCCTGCATGCTGATCACCGTAGAGTGTGAGCGCGCGCCAGGAGAGAGTACCTGGCAGCACTTTACTCCCAACGGTCCGCATGCTTTCCTGCCGTTATTTGATTACTGGGCATCACTGGTCTGGTACGACACGCCTGCCCGTATTCGTCAGTTGCAATCGTTAAATATGGTGCAGTTACAGAAAGAGATCGCGGCACATTTTCCGTCCCGGCTGGGGCAGGTTATGCCGGTCGCTGCCGGGGCGTTCCCGCTCGCGCGTCGCCACGCATTGCAATATGTTCGTCCTGGGCTTGCGCTGGTGGGCGATGCAGCGCACACCATCCATCCGCTGGCGGGGCAGGGGGTAAACCTCGGCTATCGCGATGTGGAATGTCTGCTGGACGTGCTGACAAGGGCGCGCGGCCATGGGGAAGACTGGGCAAGCCTTTCGGTGCTTAAGCGCTATCAGACGCGCCGTATGGCAGATAATTTTATTATGCAAAGTGGAATGGATTTGTTCCATGCCGGGTTCAGTAACGATTTAGGCCCGGTACGCGTGCTGCGTAATCTCGGTTTGATGGCGGCGGAACGGGCTGGCGTACTCAAACGCCAGGCGCTGAAATATGCCTTAGGACTGTAATGTGACGGCGGGAAACCGCCGTTTGCTGTTAACCGGAAGCAGAAAAGCAAAAAGCCCGCCGAAGCGAGCTTTTTGCTTTTTATGTGGCTGGGGTACAAGGATTCGAACCTCGGATGGCGGAATCAGAATCCGCTGCCTTACCGCTTGGCGATACCCCAATAGGTGTGAAATTTTACGCGTTAACGATAAAACTTCAACCTTTGCGTCTACCCAAAAGCAAACGACTTTTTGAAATTGGCTGGGGTACGAGGATTCGAACCTCGGAATGGTGGAATCAGAATCCACTGCCTTACCGCTTGGCGATACCCCAACAATTTTTTACTCAGGTTAATGTTTTTATGAACATCAGCCTTTGAATATGGTGGCTACTACGGGAATCGAACCTGTGACCCCAGCATTATGAGTGCTGTGCTCTAACCAGCTGAGCTAAGTAGCCAAATGTTACTGCAAACCAGTCACCGACTGGCTGGGGTACCTGGATTCGAACCAGGGAATGCCGGTATCAAAAACCGGTGCCTTACCGCTTGGCGATACCCCAATACCGTCGCGGTGAACCGCAAACATCAAAAATATGGCTGGGGTACCTGGATTCGAACCAGGGAATGCCGGTATCAAAAACCGGTGCCTTACCGCTTGGCGATACCCCAACAAATTTCTGAACAGAGAACTTCAGACTATATTGCGGTTAGCCTTAATGGCTATCTTACAGCCTGGAGATACCCCATCCATGCAACGCTGACTGGTGAATGGTGCGGGAGGCGAGACTTGAACTCGCACACCTTGCGGCGCCAGAACCTAAATCTGGTGCGTCTACCAATTTCGCCACTCCCGCAAAAAAGATGGTGGCTACTACGGGAATCGAACCTGTGACCCCAGCATTATGAGTGCTGTGCTCTAACCAGCTGAGCTAAGTAGCCATCTTTTTTCGCGTTACCTTATCGGCGTTGCGGGGCGCATTATGCGTATTGGGCCTGGAAGCGTCAATACCTTTTTCATCGAAAATTGCCGGAATGTGACTGTTTGGTTAGGTTGCGAACAGCGTGACGCATAATTCGGCAATTATTGGTTATTTATCGATTTTGTATAGCAAAACATACGCAGAAATAAAAAAAGGCCCCGCAGGGCCTTTAACGATAACAATCGCTTATTTGTAAGCAGACTGGTGTACGCCAACCGCACGGCCTGATGGATCGTTCATGGCTTTGAATGATTCATCCCACTCGATCGCTTTTGCAGACGAGCACGCCACAGACGGGCCGCCAGGAACACATTCAGCGGCGCTGGGTACCGGGAACAGTTCTTCAAAGATTTCACGGTACAGATACGCTTCTTTCGAGACTGGCGTGTTGTACGGGAAACGGTAGCTGGCTGTCGCCAGTTGCTGGTCGCTTATCTGCTGCGCCGCCACTTCTTTCAGCGTATCGATCCAACTGTAGCCTACGCCGTCAGAGAACTGCTCTTTCTGACGCCATGCAACGCTCGCCGGCAGGTAGGATTCGAAACATTCGCGCAGGACATGTTTCTCCATTTTGCCGTTGCCACACATTTTATCCTGCGGGTTGATGCGCATCGCTACATCAAGGAATTTCTTATCCAGGAACGGGACACGCGCTTCTACGCCCCAGGCGGACATGGCTTTGTTAGCACGTGCGCAGTCGAACATGTGCAGCGCCTGCAGTTTACGTACGGTCTCTTCATGCAGCTCTTTGGCATTTGGCGCTTTATGGAAATAGAGGTAGCCACCAAACACTTCGTCAGAACCTTCGCCAGACAGGACCATCTTGATGCCCATCGCTTTGATTTTACGAGACATCAGATACATCGGCGTAGAGGCGCGAATGGTGGTCACATCGTAGGTTTCGATGTGATAAATCACGTCGCGAATCGCGTCCAGACCTTCCTGCACGGTAAAGTGGATTTCGTGGTGAACCGTACCCAGATGGTTGGCAACTTCCTGCGCGGCTTTCAGGTCCGGTGCGCCTTTCAGGCCCACGGCGAAGGAGTGCAACTGCGGCCACCAGGCCTCAGAGCGTTCCTGATCTTCCACACGACGTGCGGCGAATTTTTTGGTGATAGCGGAAATGACAGAGGAATCCAGACCGCCGGAGAGCAGAACGCCATACGGTACATCAGACATCAGGTGGCTTTTCACTGACTCTTCCAGTGCCTGACGCAGTTCGTTTTTGTCCGTGACGTTGTCTTTCACTGCGTCATAGTCGAACCAGTCACGCTGATAGTAAGAACGGATTTCACCGTCTTTGCTCCACAGGTAGCTGCCTGCCGGGAACTCTTTGATGGTACGGCATACGGGCACCAGCGCTTTCATTTCGGACGCGACATAAAAGTTGCCGTGCTCATCGTGGCCCATATACAGCGGGATAATGCCGATATGGTCACGACCAATCAGATAAGCGTCTTTTTCGCTGTCATACAGGGCAAAAGCAAACATACCTTGCAGATCATCGAGGAATTCAGGGCCTTTTTCCTGATACAGGGCGAGGATAACTTCGCAGTCAGAACCAGTCTGAAACTGATAGCGATCGCCATATTCCGCACGCAGCGCCTGATGGTTGTAGATTTCGCCGTTAACGGCCAGCGCATGTGTTTTTTTCTCATTGTACAGCGGCTGGGCACCCGCGTTGACGTCGACAATAGACAGACGTTCATGGGCAAGAATCGCTTTATCGCTGGCATAAACGCCAGACCAGTCCGGGCCGCGGTGGCGCATCAGGCGGGATAATTCGAGCGCTTTTTTACGCAGCTCAACCGCGTCAGTTTTGATATCCAGTACGCCAAAAATAGAACACATAGACTTCTCCGTTACTTTAAGGCAATGCAGTGTTGTGTGATTGCAGACGCCGCGTCATCGCGTTGTCTTATTGCGTGATTAAGAAAATGCCGCAAAGGTGTGACGCGCGCAAGCGTTTTACCGCCTTGAAAGTAAAAAGCGCAATGACGATTGTCGAATGCTGAAAAAAGAACATGAAATGAGCTGTAGCATTAATGGATTATCAATTTTTAGGTGCTTTTATTGAATGGTCTGTTTTTTGTTGGTGCTGAAAATGAAAAACCACGTCCCGGGACGTGGTTTCGTTTAAAAAATGTCGATTTCAGCAACCGAAGGGTAAATCCATGAAGGGCGAAACGGCATGCTATCGATATCATCCAGCGTAGATACGCCAGAGAGCACCAGAATCGTCTCCAGACCCGCCTGGAAGCCTGCAAGGATATCGGTGCGTAAATTGTCGCCGACAATCACCGTTTGCTCGGAGTGCGCCTGCATAGTATTGAGCGCGGCACGGATAATCCACGGGCTCGGCTTGCCGACATAGAAAGGCTCGCGGCCGGAGATTTTTTCAATGCCGGCGCACAGCGCGCCGCAGCCGGGATAGTAGCCACGTCCGTGAGTGTCCGGGTTGGTGGCAATAAAACGCGCACCGTTGGCGACAAAAAAAGCCGCCTTATGCATCATTTCCCAATTGTAGGATCGCGTTTCACCCACGATAACGAAATCCGGATTGATATCCGTAATGGTAAACCCGGCTTTATAGAGTTCGTGAATCAATGCGCCTTCACCGACCACATAGGCTTTTTTCCCTTCCTGGCGCTTAAGGAAGTCAGCCGTCGCCATTGCAGAGGTATAAAAAACGCTGGCAGGTGCATCTATACCGGCTGAGGCAAAGCGGTTAGCTAAATCCTGCCCCGTCTGGGAGGGGTAGTTGGTAAGCAGCACCAGCGGCATCCCCTTTTCCAGGATTCGACTAATAAACTCCGCTGCGCCCGGCACGGCGATATTATCGTGCATCAACACGCCGTCAATATCACAGATTACGTTCTGAATGGTCATGGACTACCCGGTTAAAAAAGAGAAGCAATAACTATACCCGTCATGCTCCAGGTTGCATATCTGTTGGCTACGTTTGCTCGCCCCAGTCACTTACCGCAGTAAGTTCCCGGGGGCGAATGAGCGACATCCTGGTCCCTAAGCAAAGGCTGTTCAAAACGGCCAGGCGTTTTGTCCTGCAACGCGAATTATTTAGGGTATCTCAACCCTGTCAGCTTTCCAGCAAACGTTGCAGTAGCATGCCGTTCAGCATGGCACGTTTCACCAGTGCGAAAGCGCCAATCGCCGAGCGATGATCAAGGGTGGAACGCACCACGGGAAGATTTCTGCGGAATGCTTTGAGCGACTGAGTGTTAATGCAGCCTTCGATGGCCGGCAGCAACACTTTCTCAGCTTCGACGATCTCCCCCGCGATGACTATTTTCTGCGGATTGAAGAGGTTAATGGCGATGGCTATGGTTTTACCCAGATGGCGACCGACATACTCAATCACCTCACACGCCAGCGCGTCGCCTTTATTGGCGGCTTTACAGATATTTTTGATCGTGCAGTCATCCAGGGTTACGCGGCTTTGGTAGCCCTGTTCCAGCAGATGGCGTACACGCTGTTCAATGGCGGCATTGGCGGCGATGGTTTCCAGGCAGCCAAAGTTACCGCAATGACATCGCTCGCCGAGCGGCTCCACCTGGATGTGGCCAATTTCACCCACATTACCGTTGCGGCCGATAAAAATGCGCCCGTTAGAGATGATTCCTGCCCCGGTTCCGCGATGAACGCGCACCAGAATGGAGTCCTCACAGTCCTGACTTGCCCCAAAGTAGTGCTCAGCGAGAGCCAGACTGCGGATATCGTGACCGACGAAACAGGTTAATTTGAATCGTTTTTCCAGCGCTTCAACCAGCCCCCAGTTCTCCACCTGAATATGCGGCATGTAACGAATAACGCCGCTTTCCGGGTCGACAAGGCCTGGTAAAATGACTGAGATAGCGATCAGTTCGCGAATCTTGCGCTGATGACTTTCGATAAAGGCGCTGATGGTGTTCAGCAATGCGTGTTCGAGGGTTTCCTGCGTCCGCTCCGGCAGAGGATAATGCTCTTCTGCCAACACCTTGCTGCTGAGATCATAAAGAGTGAGGGTGGTGTCGGAGCGTCCAAGACGCACACCAATAGCCTGAAAATTGCGGGTTTCGGTAATGATAGAGATAGCGCGGCGGCCCCCGGTGGAGGCCTGCTGATCAACTTCTTTGATCAGGCCGCGTTCAATGAGCTGACGCGTGATTTTCGTCACGCTGGCGGGCGCAAGCTGGCTCTGCTCGGCAATTTGAATACGCGAAATAGGGCCTAGTTGATCAATCAGGCGGTAAACCGCCGCGCTGTTAAGTTGTTTAACGAGATCAACGTTACCAATCTGAGCTTGTCCGCCTGCTGTCATACCTTTTATTTACTCGGTGACGACCTCGTTACCATTAACGATGGTCTTGATTATTTTATAATCGTGCGTGAAGGCGGTCAGGTTCGCGACCTTACCCGGGGCAATGCTGCCGAGCTGCCCGTCGACGCCTATCGCGCGGGCCGGGTACAGGGTTGCCATGCGCAGTACTTCATCCAGCGCAATACCCACATGCTCGACCAGGTTCCGAACCCCTTCAATCATTGTCAGGGAGGAGCCGCTCAGCGTACCGTTTTCATCCACACACAGTCCATTACGGTAGTATATTGTTTTACCAGCAAAAATGAACTGGTCAATATCTGCCCCTGCAGGTGCCGTTGCATCTGTTACTAAACAGAGTTTGTCACCTTTCAGGCGTTTCGCATTACGGATATTAACGTAATCGACATGCAGCCCATCTGCAATGATCCCGCAATAGACATCGGCATCATCCAGTACCGCGCCCGCCAGCCCTGGTTCACGTCCGGTGATATACGGCATCGCATTATATAAATGTGTCGCAAACGTGATGCCTGCGCGGAAACCGGCCTTCGCTTCTTTTAATGTCGCGTTGGAGTGGCCTGCAGAAACGACAATCCCTGCCGCAGCCAGCTTACTGATAACCTCAGTTCCGGCCATTTCAGGCGCCAGCGTCACTTTGGTGATAACGTCGGCATTGGCGCAGAGGTAATCCACCAGTTCGGCGTCCGGTTTGCGTACAAATTTCGGGTTGTGGGTACCTTTTTTAACGATATTCAGCCACGGACCTTCGAGGTGAAGGCCTAATGCCTGATGGGAATATTTTGTCAGGTAATCGCGCATCACCTGAATGCCCTGTTTCATCAGGTCATCGCTACTGGTGATAAGCGTCGGCAGGAAGCTTGTACAGCCTGATTTCTCATTGGCACGCTGCATGATTTCCAGCGTTTCAACGCTTACGGCTTCGGGAGTGTCGTTGAACTGCACGCCGCCGCAACCATTGAGTTGTACGTCAATAAAGCCAGGGGCCAGCGTTGCGCCATTGAGATCACGCTGTTCGAGAGTGGGTGGCAACTCAGCCAGTGGGCAGAGACGGTCAATCAGGCCATCCGCGACAATCAGCGCGTGGTCATCCAGAATTTCATGGCCGGTGAAAATCCGGCAATGGGTTAAAGCATACATAACGACCCCCGGTTAACAAATGGGTGTCGTCCCGCAGAGTATGCGGAACGAGACACAATTACAGACCTTTAATATTTTCTGCTTCTAATTCATTGAAATATTTCAATGTTTTCACTTTTAGTTCCATGGTGGACGGCTCGTCGCATACCATCACTGCTTTCGGGTGCAGTTGCAGACAGCTAATGGTCCACATATGGTTCACATTACCTTCTACGGCCGCCTGCAGAGCCTGCGCTTTCTGGCTTCCCAGCACCAGAATCATCACTTCTTCCGCGTCCAGTAGCGTACCCACACCTACGGTCAGCGCGTATTTTGGCACCTGATTAACGTCGCCGTCGAAGAAACGGGAATTGGCCACGCGGGTGTCATGGGTCAGCGTTTTAATACGGGTACGAGAAGCCAGCGAAGACGCGGGTTCGTTGAATGCGATGTGACCATCGTTGCCAACGCCGCCCATAAACAGGTGAATTTTGCCATAGGAACGGATTTTTTCTTCGTATTGACGGCATTCTGCGTCAATATCCGGAGCATTGCCATCCAGCAGGTTAATATTTTCCGCCGGAATATCAACGTGATCGAAAAAGTTACGGTGCATAAAACTGTGATAGCTTTCCGGATGCTCCTTCGGCAGGCCGACATATTCATCCATGTTGAAAGTGACAACATGTTTAAAACTAACCTGGCCCGCTTTGTGCATTTCGACTAAGGCTTTGTAGGCAGTGAGAGGCGTGCCACCGGTTGGCAGCCCAAGCAGGAACGGACGATCCGCTGTAGGTTTAAATGCATTGATGCGATTGACGATATGGCGGGCCGCCCATTTACCGACTTGTTCAGCTGTTGCCAGAGGAATCAGTCTCATTATTCACCTCTAAAGTTGATTAAAGTTAGCGGATTGCGTGCCAGAGTAGTGTAAAGCGTAACTCAGTTTCGCTCCCTATGGGGGCAATCCGTCTTGATTTTTTGAATGATAAAATAAGTTTTGCTGGTTAGCCAGCAAAGAGGAGGTCAAATAACGATATTTGGTGATTAAAATCACAAAAAGGGTGCTTTTAATTTGCGAGACGAATTAATTTTCAACACACTCTCAATGTAATGAAAAATGGCCGTGTTTTCAGGGTTAGTTAGACAATAAAAAGACTGTTTCTAAGGGCTCCGCTGGGGTTCAAAGGGGGAATAACGTGAATCTTTTAGGTTACTTACAAAAGGTTGGCCGTGCGCTTATGGTGCCGGTTGCCACGCTGCCTGCCGCAGCGATTCTGATGGGGGTCGGTTACTGGATCGACCCGGTAGGCTGGGGTGGATCTAACGCGCTGGCGGCGTTCTTCATTCAATCTGGTTCTGCCATCATCGATAACATGGGCGTGCTGTTCGCCGTGGGTGTTGCTTATGGTATGTCCAAAGACAAAGACGGCGCTGCTGCGCTGGCCGGCTTTGTGGGCTTCCTTGTACTGACGACGCTGTGCTCGCCAGCCGCTGTCGCCATGATCCAGAAAATCCCAGCCGATCAAGTTCCTGCCGCATTCGGTAAGATCAAAAACCAGTTCGTTGGGATCATGGTCGGTATCATTGCTGCGGAGCTGTATAACCGCTTTAGCAGCGTCGAGCTGCCGAAGGCGCTCTCCTTCTTTAGCGGCCGTCGTCTGGTGCCGATCCTGACCTCCTTTGTCATGATCGCTGTCGCGTTCATCATGATGTTTATCTGGCCGGTGGTCTTTAGCGGCCTGGTAGGTTTTGGTGAGCACATCCAGAAACTGGGTTCTGTCGGTGCGGGCGTCTACGCTTTCTTCAACCGTCTGCTGATCCCGATCGGTCTGCACCATGCGCTGAACTCCGTTTTCTGGTTTGACGTTGCCGGTATTAACGATATTCCTAACTTCCTGGGTGGCGCGCAGTCTATTGAAGCAGGCAAAGCGGTTGTTGGGGTTACTGGTCGTTACCAGGCTGGTTTCTTCCCGATCATGATGTTTGGTCTGCCAGGTGCAGCACTGGCGATTTACCACTGCGCGCGTCCGGAAAATAAAGCCAAAGTCCTCGGTATTATGATGGCAGGTGCGTTTGCCGCCTTCTTTACAGGTATCACTGAACCGCTGGAATTCTCCTTCATGTTCGTGGCACCGGTGCTGTATTTCATTCACGCTGTTCTGACCGGGGTTTCTGTCTTCATCGCCGCGACTATGCAGTGGATTGCCGGTTTCGGCTTCAGTGCTGGTCTGGTGGATATGGTGCTGTCATCCAAAAACCCGCTGGCCGTACATTGGTACATGCTGATTCTGCAAGGCCTGGTGTTCTTCGTCATTTACTACGTAGTGTTCCGTTTCACGATCCTGAAATTCAACCTGCTGACCCCGGGTCGTGAACTGGCGGTTGCCGGTGACGAAGCGGATGGTCAGGATGTGAATGTCAGTACTGCTTCCGAGCAGGATGTGACCGGGCTGGCGCGTCAGTACATTGCTGCTGTCGGGGGTTCCGCAAACCTGACCGGTATCGATGCCTGCATTACACGTCTGCGTCTGAGCGTAAAAGACTCTTCCTTGGTTAACGAAGCGCTGGCTAAACGTCTGGGTGCGAGCGGAGTTATTCGTTTGAATAAAACCGGCGTACAGGTCATTGTTGGTTTTGCAGCAGAAAAAATTGCGAATGCGATGAAAACGGCGGGTGATGTTCCGGCGGCAGGTGCTGCGACTCCGGCTCCGGTTCCGGCTCCGGCAGCCGCAAGCGCAGTTAAGCCGCAGGCCGTCCCGAATGTCAGCGCTGCGGTGATTGCTGAGCTGGTCTCCCCGGTAACCGGGCAGGTAGTTTCTCTGGATGAAGTGCCGGATGAAGCGTTTGCCAGTAAAGCCGTTGGTGATGGCGTAGCGGTAAAACCGACAGAGAAAACGGTTGTTGCACCGGCAGCGGGCACCATCGTGAAAATCTTTAATACCAACCACGCCTTCTGCCTTGAAACGGAAAAAGGCGCGGAAATCGTTGTCCATATGGGGATCGACACCGTTGCGCTCGGTGGTCAGGGCTTCACGCGTCTGGTCGAAGAGGGAGCAACCGTTGTGGCAGGTCAGCCCATCCTGGAAATGGATCTGGAATACCTGAACGCGAATGCTCGTTCAATGATCAGTCCGGTGGTGTGCAGCAACATCGATGATTTCTCTGGTCTGGTTATCAAAGCGCATGGTTCCGTTGTCGCGGGGCAAACGTCGTTGTACGACATCAAAGGCTAATGATGTAATCTGAACCAGAAATAGCCATAAGCGGCAGGGGATCTTCCTCTGCCGCTTTTTTTTGCATGAATTAAAGTATTCCGTTTTGTATCTATTTTCCGTAACTAAAGGTTGTCTCTGAGGGCCGCTTATAAGATCATGTGCAGTTATATGTTGTTTACGCCTTGAGGAATTTACGATGAGTGAGGCTGAAGCCCGCCCGACTAACTTTATTCGTCAGATCATTGATGAAGATCTGGCTACTGGAAAGCACTCTACTGTTTGTACCCGTTTTCCGCCTGAGCCGAATGGTTACCTGCATATCGGTCATGCGAAATCCATCTGCCTGAACTTTGGTATCGCGCAAGATTATCAAGGGAAGTGCAACCTGCGTTTTGATGACACCAACCCGGTAAAAGAAGATATCGAGTACGTTGAGTCCATCAAAAACGACGTGCAGTGGTTAGGCTTCCACTGGTCAGGCGATGTGCGCTATTCCTCTGATTATTTCGATCAATTGCACAACTATGCTGTTGAGTTAATCAGCAAAGGCCTGGCCTATGTTGACGAACTGTCCGCTGACGAAATCCGTGAATATCGCGGTACGCTGACGGCCCCGGGTAAAAACAGTCCGTATCGCGATCGTACGGTTGAAGAGAACCTCGCACTGTTTGAAAAAATGCGAGCCGGTGGCTTCGAAGAAGGTAAGGCGTGCCTGCGTGCGAAGATAGACATGGCGTCGCCGTTCATCGTGATGCGCGATCCGGTGCTCTACCGCATTAAATTTGCTGAACATCATCAGACGGGCAACAAGTGGTGCATCTACCCGATGTATGACTTTACCCACTGCATCAGCGATGCGCTGGAGGGGATCACCCACTCCCTGTGTACGCTGGAATTCCAGGATAACCGTCGTCTGTATGATTGGGTGCTGGATAACATCACCATTCCGGTTCACCCGCGTCAGTACGAGTTCTCTCGTCTGAACCTGGAATACACCGTCATGTCCAAGCGTAAGCTGAACCTGCTGGTGACCGACAAACACGTTGAAGGCTGGGATGACCCGCGTATGCCGACCATTTCGGGCCTGCGTCGTCGTGGCTATACTTCCGCATCCATCCGTGAGTTCTGCAAACGTATTGGTATCACCAAACAGGACAACACTATTGAGATGGCTTCACTGGAGTCGTGCATCCGTGAAGATCTGAATGAAAATGCGCCGCGTGCGATGGCGGTTATCGATCCGGTTAAGCTGGTTATCGAAAACTATCCTCAGGGCGCCAGTGAACTGGTTTCGATGCCAAACCATCCGAACAAGCCGGAAATGGGCAGCCGTGATGTTCCATTTAGCGGTGAAATCTGGATCGATCGCGCCGATTTCCGTGAGGAAGCCAACAAGCAGTACAAACGTCTGGTACTCGGTAAAGAAGTTCGTCTGCGTAACGCCTATGTGATTAAAGCTGAGCGTGTTGAGAAAGACGCGGAAGGTAATATCACCACTATTTTCTGTACCTTTGATGCCGATACGCTGAGCAAAGATCCGGCAGATGGTCGTAAAGTGAAAGGCGTTATTCACTGGGTGAGCGCATCACACGCGTTGCCGGTTGAAATTCGCCTTTACGACCGGCTGTTCAGCGTGCCAAACCCGGGAGCCGCGGAAGATTTCCTGACCGTTATGAACCCGGAATCGCTGGTCATTAAGCAGGGCTTTGCTGAGCCGAGCCTCAAGGGCGCTGAGGTGGGGAAAGCGTACCAGTTTGAGCGCGAAGGTTACTTTTGCCTCGACAGCCGCCATGCTACTGCGGATAAACTGGTATTCAACCGCACCGTAGGTCTTCGCGATACCTGGGCTAAAATCGGCGAGTAATCCCGCCTGATTCTCGTGCATAAAAACGCTGCCTCGTGCAGCGTTTTTTATTTCTCGATTAAAAATAAGTTCCTGCTGGCTTTTTACTTTTCTGAAATTTCGTTTTAATTTTATCCAATCATCTTTTCAGTTATTTATTGATAATTTAGTTTAAGTTCATTCAGGTTCCGCGCTATGCAAGCCAGTGACAGACTAACAATAAATCTGTGTGGTTCGTCATAATCCCCGTAATTCCTTCATGCAAAGGCTTGATAATTCGCGTCGCGAAAAATATGCTTACAAACGATAGATATAGAAACATTTTCTATAACTGTCAGTAATATTTCATTTTTTTTATTTATTGCTGTCTGCATTTGCGCAGCACTTTTTATGTTTTCGTCAAAGAGGAACACTCATGAACGCGTTTAACGCTAAACGTAAGGCGTTAGCGTTGGCTATTGCCTGCGCCACCGCATTACCAGGTTTAACTTTTGCTCCTTCCGTCAGCGCTGCTGGTTTTGTCGATGACGCTACGCTCACCGGCGGGATTTACTACTGGCAGCGCCAGCGTGACCGTAAAGATGTCACCGATGGCGATAAATACAAAACGAACCTGTCGCACTCCACATGGAATACGAACCTCGATTTCCAGTCTGGTTATGCTGCCGATATGTTCGGTATTGATGTCGCGGTCTTTGCAGCGATTGAGATGGCTGAATCCTCAGAAAGCGGACATCCGAATGAAATCGCATTTTCCAATAGCCACAAAGTGTATGACGAAGACTGGGCCGGCGATCGTAGCGGCGCAAGTCTCTATACAGCCGCAGCGAAATTTAAATATGGTCCTGTATGGGCGAGGGCAGGGTATATCCAGCCAACCGGGCAAACTCTGCTGGCATCAAACTGGAGCTTTATGCCGGGTACCTATCAGGGGGCGGAAGCCGGCGCAAAACTGGATTACGATGATAACGGCGCGCTGAGCTTCTCGTATATGTGGGCCAATGAATACAAAGCGCCGTGGTATAACGAAACGGATCATTTCTACCAGAACGATGGCGTGAGTAAAATCGACTACGTCCACTCTCTGGGCGCATCGTACGATTTTAAAAACAACCTTCTCCTTGAAGCCGCATTTGGTCAGGCACAAGGTTACGTTGATCAATACTTTGCCAAAGCCAGCTATAAGTTTGACGTCATAGGGAACCCGCTTTCCACCAGTTATCAGTTCTATGGTTCGCGCGACAAGGCCGATAACAACACCATCAATGATATTTACGACGGCACCGCGTGGTTACAGGCGCTCACCTTTGGTTATACGGTCGGTCCGGTGGATTTACGCCTTGAGGGAACCTGGGTCAAAGCCGATGGTCGCCAGGGCTATTTCAATTCACGTATGACGCCACGGTATGGCTCTTCCAATGGTCGCCTGGATATCTGGTGGGACAACCGTTCTGACTTTAACGCCCATAACGAGAAATCCGTCTTTGTCGGCGCCATGTATGACCTGAAAGGCTGGAATCTGCCTGGTTGGGCGGTTGGCGCATCGTACGTCTATGGCTGGGATGCCAAACCGTCTACTGTCTCCTCTGGCGACAAATACTACGATGCGGGCAACGCCATTAAAGAGTCAGCGTATAGCCTCGACCTGCTTTACACCGTGCAGGAAGGGATGGCAAAAGGCACGTTATTCAAGTTGCACTTCACCCAATATGATAACCATTCCAATATTCCGAGCTGGGGTGGTGGATATAACAACATCTTCCAGGACGAACGTGACGTGAAGTTTATCGTCATTGCGCCGCTGAATATTTTCTAATACCAGGGAGTGCCATGATGATGAAACCAATATTACTTGCCCTGCTAACGTTGGGACTTGCCGCCTGTGTGCAACAGCCGCAGGCGCCAAAGGAAGATGCGCGATTAAAAGAGGCTTACAGCGCCTGTATTAATACGGCAGAAGGTTCACCGGAGAAAACGGCGGCGTGCAGAAGCGTACTGGATGTTCTGCGCAAAGAGAAAGCACACCAGCAATTTGCGGAGGAAGAGAGTGTGCGCACGCTGGATTATCAGCAATGCCTTGAAGCGACGCATACCGGAAACGGGCAGGCGGTGAAAACCCGTTGTGACCAGATCTGGCAGGAGATTCATCACCATAACGCGGTAAATTAACCGTATCAAAGGCTCGCTTCGGCGGGCTTTTTTATGCGGTAAAGTCAGAAATAAAAAAGCCAACCCGGAGGTTGGCTTTTTTACGAAGCTGATGATTATTTCTCAGCGGCTTCGTGCGCGTTTTCGTCAGTACGGCAGTCGCCTTCGGCGCAATGGCCATAGAGGTACAGACTGTGGTTAGTCAGACGAATACCGTGTCTGGACGCGATCTCACGCTGACGCGCTTCAATAGAGTCATCACTGAACTCAATCACTTTGCCGCAATCCAGGCAAATTAAGTGATCGTGGTGATGCTGCTGGGTCAGTTCAAAGACGGACTTACCGCCTTCAAAGTTATGGCGGGTCACGATCCCGGCATCATCGAACTGGTTAAGCACACGGTACACCGTCGCCAGCCCAATCTCTTCGCCCATGTCGATCAGGCGCTTATATAAATCTTCCGCACTGACATGATGGTTCTCCGGCTCCTGAAGCACTTCCAGGATTTTTAACCGAGGAAGCGTGACTTTCAGGCCGGCCTTCTTTAATGCGGTATTGTTGTCAGTCATGCGGAATCTGTCCTGTTGCTAAACGATTCACTTCCCGTTGGGAAGCTACAAGGAATGCACCTGGGATAATGCGTCTCATTATAGAACTGCCATGCCTGAATGAAAACTGCAAGTCCTCAAGTAAAGTAAGCTTATAAAACGTGGTAGCGTCAACAAAGTCCTTTGTGTTACCCGTTTTAATCAGGGGTCATTGTACAGCGCTGGAGAAAAAAGTTAAAAAATTGTAGCAATTATTTCCATCGCTTTTATCTATTAATCAGGCGCAACCAGCAGGTTGCGCCAAACAACATCAGGCATTGATGATGTCATTCAGATGAAGTTCTTCGGAAATCTGTTTCACCCATTTATCGACACGGCCAGCGGTCAGTTCAGGCTGACGGTCTTCATCAATAGCAAGGCCAACGAAGTGGTTGTCGTCTGCCAGACCTTTGGACGCTTCAAAATGGTAACCTTCGGTCGGCCAGTGGCCTACGATGGTTGCGCCGCGCGGTTCAATGATGTCGCGGATAGTGCCCAACGCATCACAGAAATACTCTGCATAGTCTTCCTGATCGCCACAGCCAAACAGGGCAACCAGTTTGCCGTTAAAATCGATATCTTCCAGCGTCGGGAAAAAGTCATCCCAGTCACACTGTGCTTCACCATAATACCAGGTCGGGATGCCAAGCAGCAGGATGTCGTAACCTTCAAGATCCTCTTTGCTGCTTTTAGCAATGTCATGCACATCGGCAACATCTTTACCAAGTTGAGCCTGGATCATCTTTGCGATGTTTTCGGTATTACCGGTATCGCTGCCGAAAAAAATGCCTGTGATTGCCATGAGTAAAATAACCTCTTGAAACTTAATGATATGGTGGTGGCGATTGGCCCACGGATAAGGGCAATCATAGCAGATCAGAGAAGCACGCGGAAACTGCAATCACGCAAGACTGCACTCTGTGCAACATGAAAGTGAATTTTTGCGATAATTCAGAGGATTTCCTGGCTGTTCAGCGCGTTAAGCTGAGCCAGTAACATCTCTTCAATCAGTTCGCTGCGGCTCATTTCCCGCGCATCCGCCAGCGCGTTTAATGCGTCGACAGCCTCGGCGTTGAGTTTTAATTCGACGCGTTTAAGCCCACGAACCTTATCGCGTTTAAGCTGATTGCGCTTATTCACGCGCAATTGCTCGTCGCGAGAGAGCGGATTGGTTTTAGGACGTCCCGGGCGACGTTCATTCGCGAACAGATCTAATGTCGTGCGGTCCGTTTGTTCTTTAGCCATGATTTAAGAATACTACGGGAAGTACAAGCAATCGGGTCATAGCCCGGGCTGATTAGCGCGCCATCATACATCAGCGATGCGGACACGCCAACGACCGGGCGCTTTCCGACAATCGGTCGCCGGGTTTTTAATCAGTTTGTCTTTTCAGCGAGATAACGACGGATGGCGCGCAGAACCGCTTCCGGCTTTTCTGCATGCACCCAGTGCCCGGCACCGGCAATGACATGCGCGCGTGCCTGCGGGAACTGTTGCAGCAGGTCGTCACGATACTGTTCGCTGACATACGGCGATTTACCGCCGGGGATAAAAAGGGCGGGGTGATCCCAGGCTGGCACAGTTTCCCACCCCACAATATGGGGATACTGATCCCACAACGCGGGCACATTGAAGCGCCACTTGCCATCAACAAACGACTTGAGCAGGAACTGAATCACCCCTTCTTCATTTATATGTTCGCGCATGACGGCGGCGGCCTGCTGGCGCGTGGTGGCACTGGCGTCGGTCACCGCATTGATGGCGGCAAAGATCTCGTCGTGACGGCGCACGTGGTAATGGACCGGGGCAATGTCGATAGCGACGAGCTTGTCGATGCGTTCTGGCGCCAGCGCGGTAAATGCCATCACCGCTTTCCCCCCCATGGAGTGACCAACGAAGGTCGCGCGTTCTATACCATGGGCATCGAGGGTATCAAGTAAGTCCTGCGCCATCAGCGGATAATTCATCTCCGGTGACCGTCCGGAAAGGCCGTGATTTCGCATATCAACCTGAATAATATCATGGTCATTGACGAGGTCGCGGGCAAGTACGCCAAGGTTGTCCAGGCTACCAAATAAACCGTGAACCAGCACGATGGGGGAATTGTTGTGCGATTGTTGTGCAGATTGCGCTCGGGTATTCAATTTCATGGCAAAGTTCTTTTTTTCGCTCTTTCGGATTAAGGTATTATGTTGAACATTCTGCCGTCCGGCTGCAAGGTTTTGACACATTCTGACTTTGCCGCCATCCTGGTTTGACGCTATCCGCTGTTGGGATTTGACTTTATAATCTCAATAACTTGTATTCAGATTAGACACTGCACTGGATTAAGATGAAAACGATCGAAGTTGATGATGAGCTCTACAGTTATATTGCCAGCCATACAAAGCACATTGGCGAGAGCGCATCCGACATTTTACGGCGCATGTTGAAGTTTTCCGCCGCTCCGCAGCCAGCTGCCGCTGTTCCACTCGCGAAAGAGACCCCCGCACCTGTTACGGTTGAAGAAGTAAAACCGGCTAATACGGCGAAAGACAAAGTCCGCGCGGTGCGTGAACTGCTCCTTTCTGATGAGTATGCAGAGCAGAAAAAGGCCGTTAATCGCTTTATGCTGGTGCTGTCTACACTGTACGCATTAGATAAAAAGGCTTTTGCAGAATCCACTGAGTCTCTGCATGGCCGCACCCGCGTATACTTTGCGGCTGATGAACATACCCTGTTGCAAAACGGCAATCAGACGAAGCCAAAACAGGTGCCTGATACCCCGTACTGGGTTATCACTAACACGAATACGGGTCGTAAATGCAGCATGGTGGAGCACATCATGCAATCAATGCAATTCCCGACGGAGTTGATTGAAAAGGTTTGCGGCACAATTTAATCCTTGCATAAAAAGGACCAGGCAATGGCTAACCACGAACGTGCAGGGCAACCTGCGCAACAGAGCGATTTAATTAACGTCGCCCAGCTTACCGCGCAGTACTATGTGCTGAAACCGGAGATCGGCAATGCTGAGCACGCGGTAAAATTTGGTACGTCAGGTCACCGCGGAAGCGCGGGGCGTCACAGTTTCAACGAACAACACATTCTGGCAATTGCTCAGGCTATCGCCGAAGAGCGTGCCAAAAACGGTATCACCGGTCCGTGCTATGTTGGCAAAGATACCCATGCCCTGTCCGAACCTGCGTTTATCTCTGTTCTGGAAGTGCTGGCGGCAAACGGTGTTGATGTGATCGTGCAGGAAAATAACGGCTTCACGCCGACCCCTGCGGTGTCCAATGCCATCCTGGTACACAACAAAAAAGGTGGCGCGCAGGCTGATGGTATCGTCATTACGCCTTCACATAACCCACCGGAAGACGGCGGTATTAAATACAATCCGCCAAACGGTGGCCCGGCGGATACCAACGTGACCAAAGTGGTTGAAGACCGCGCTAATGCGCTGCTGGCTGACGGTCTGAAAGGCGTGAAACGCATCACTCTGGATGCCGCACTGGCGTCCGGTCACGTAAAAGAGCAGGACCTGGTACAGCCGTTTATCGAAGGGCTGGCTGATATCGTCGATATGGCGGCGATTCAGAAAGCGGGCCTGAAACTGGGCGTGGATCCGCTGGGGGGTTCCGGTATTGAATACTGGAAGCGTATTGCTGATTTCTACAAGCTTGATCTGACCATCGTTAACGATCAGGTTGATCAAACCTTCCGCTTTATGCACCTCGATAAAGACGGTGTTATCCGCATGGACTGCTCCTCTGAGTGCGCCATGGCTGGTCTGCTGGCGCTGCGCGATAAGTTCGATCTGGCCTTCGCCAACGACCCTGACTATGACCGTCATGGTATCGTTACACCTGCGGGGCTCATGAATCCGAACCACTACCTTGCTGTCGCGATTAACTATCTGTTCCAGCATCGTCCGCAGTGGGGCAAAGACGTCGCGGTAGGTAAAACCCTGGTTTCCTCCGCTATGATTGACCGCGTGGTCAACGATCTTGGTCGCAAACTGGTTGAAGTACCGGTTGGTTTCAAATGGTTTGTTGATGGCCTGTTCGACGGCAGTTTCGGCTTCGGTGGCGAAGAGAGTGCAGGGGCATCCTTCCTGCGTTTTGACGGCACGCCGTGGTCGACCGATAAAGACGGGATCATCATGTGCCTGCTGGCAGCGGAAATCACCGCTGTCACCGGGAAAAACCCGCAGCAGCACTACGACGAGCTGGCCGCACGTTTTGGTGCGCCGAGCTATAACCGTCTTGGCGCCAGCGCGACCTCCGCACAAAAAGCGGCATTGTCCAAACTCTCGCCGGAAATGGTCAGTGCCAGCACGCTGGCGGGCGATCCCATCACCGCACGTCTGACGGCAGCACCGGGTAACGGCGCTTCTATCGGTGGTCTGAAAGTGATGACCGACAACGGCTGGTTTGCCGCGCGTCCGTCAGGTACAGAAGATGCCTACAAAATTTACTGCGAAAGCTTCCTCGGTGAAGAACACCGTAAGCTTATCGAGAAAGAAGCGGTAGAGATTGTAAGTGAAGTACTGAAAAACGCGTAACCATCATCAGGCCCTGTCCAGGGCCTGATTCTTTTCTACAGCATAAACCGATAGCCAATGCCGGTTTCTGTCAATAAGTGGCGGGGACGCGCAGGATCGGCTTCCAGCTTCTGACGAAGATGACCCATATAGATGCGTAAATAGTGACTGTGCTCAACGGCATTCGGCCCCCAGACCTGGCTTAGCAACTGGCGTTGGGTCAGCACCTTGCCGTGGTTATTGAGTAATACGGCCAGCAGACGAAACTCGATAGGGGTGAGGTGCAGCTCTTCGCCCGCGCGCACAATACGACGGTTGGCGAGATCGACCTGAATATCTGAAAAACTCACCAACGGATCGCTCTGCTGTATGCCCGCATTGCGACGCAGCGCTACCCGCAGACGAGCCTGCAATTCGCCGATACCAAAGGGCTTACTGAGATAATCGTCGGCCCCGGCATCCAGCGCGGCAATTTTGTCGCTCTCTTCGGTTCGCGCGGATAATACGATAACCGGAATCTGGCTCCACTGACGTAGATCCCGGATAAAATCAATGCCATCACCGTCCGGCAAACCTAAATCAAGGATCACAAGGTCTGGTTTGCGTGTCGCGGCTTCGATAAGGCCGCGCTGCAGCGTTTCGGCTTCCCAGGCGCGTAACCCCTCGGCTTCCAGCGCGGCGCGCAGAAAACGACGTATGGCCTGTTCATCTTCAACGATGAGAACGTTAATCACAAATCCTCGGCTAATTCATCCAGTTGCGGTGGCGGTTCCAGCGGCAGTGTAACATAAAAACTGGCGCCGCCTTCCGGGCGGTTGGCAGCGGAAATCGTCCCGCCGTGCACCTCGACAATCGCCTCGCAGATGGCCAGCCCTAAGCCCACGCCGGGAATAGCCGACTCTTTGCTGCCACGGGCAAACTTCGCAAAAATCGCCTCTTCCTGTCCGACGGGAATACCCGGCCCGTTATCCCATACTTCGAGTGTCAGTCGCGAGTCATCATGCCGGGCATCGATACCGATATTCGCATTGTGTCCGGCGTATTTAACAGCATTTTCCAGAAGATTAATCAGTACGCGTTCAAACAGCGGCCCATCAACATGTACCAGCATGAGCGGGTCGGGGAGGCTCAGTGCAATATGGCGTTCGCCGAGGCCGGGTTCGAGTGTTTTCAGCGCACTCCCTACCACCTCCTCCAGGGTCAGCCACTCTTTTTTAAGATTAAAACCGCCGGACTGAATACGCGCCATATCCAGCAAGTTATTCACCAACCGGGTGGTATTGAGCACATGCTGACGAATTTCGCTGGCCTGAGGCGCATGCTTAGACCCTTCGCTGGCCAGATCCAGCGTCAGGATTTCCGCCTGGCCAAACAGTACGGTGAGCGGTGTACGCAGATCGTGGGAGAGTGCCGCCAGCAACGAGTTGCGTATGCTTTCCCGCTCACTGGCAAGGCGCGCCTGCTCTTCGCTGGTGGCCAACGCCTGGCGTTCCAGCGCACTGGCTACCAGCAAGGTAAAGGTTTCCAGAAGACGCTGCTGCTCAGGGATCATCAGCAGGCGTAAGTTTGCTGGTTCCACAATCAGTAAACCATGCGTTTTCTGCGCGCTTTTCAATGGCAATATCTGATAGGGCACGCCGGGGAGGGTATCGGTACCAGCCCCCGCAGGCTGTCCCTTATCAAAGCTCCAGCGAGCAATAGCGTCATCCCACGGGCTAATGCTCTGGGTCTGGGTTGCGGCGACCAGTTTTCCTGAATGATCGGGTAGCAAGACCTGGCTTCGGGCATCAAATGTTGAGCGGATAAACGCCTCGCTGGTTGTGGCGATATCGGCTTCGCTGCGCCCGGTCGCCAGCGCTTTCGACATCTCATACAGATGGCGAGTGCGCTGTTCGCGGTAGCGGGCGACGCGCGCCTGATAACGCACACCGGCAGTGAGATTGCCGATCACCAGGCCAACCGTCAGCATTACGCCGAACGTCAGCAGATACTGCACATCGGAAACGGCCAATGTTCCGCGTGGCGCAATAAAAAAGAGATCAAAGCTGACGACATTTATCACTGTAGCAAAGGCCGATGGCCAGCGACCGTACAGCAGCGCGACCACCACCACGCCAAGCAGATAGACCATCACCAGATTGGCGGCGTCAAAGGCGACCAGCCACTGCATCGCAATCAGCGTAATAGCGGCGCACAGGGCGACGGCGACCAGACAGCCTTTTAACTGAACGCGCCATTTTTCCATAAACGGACGGTTATCGCCGGGGCGGGAGGGCAGCGTAACGGGAGCATCATCCGGCGCAATGATCACCAGATCAAGGTCCGGCGCGCGGCGCGCCAGTCGGTCTGCAAAGGATTCAGCGCCAAACCAGCGCCGTTTATTACGCCTGCCGATGAGGATTTTGCCGAGGTTATGCTCGCGGGCGTAGCGCAAAATGGCTTTATCTTCTGCCGGGTCGGAGAGGGTTGCCGTTTCTGCGCCCAGCTCCTGGGCCAGGTGTAATGAGGCGAGGATTGCCCGACGTTGTTGTTCGGGCAAACGGTGCAGGGCAGGGGTTTCCACGTAGACCGCGTGCCAGACGCTGCCCAGTTTTGCCGCCAGACGGGCAGCCGTGCGGATCAGTTTCTCATTACCCGTACCGTGACCGACGCAGAGCAGGATGGCATCGCGCGTATGCCAGACTTTTTCATCCCCAAGGCGGTCGCGCCAGGCGCGCATCTGGTCGTCAACGCGATCGGCTGTTCGTCGCAGGGCCAGTTCACGTAAGGCGATAAGGTTGCCTTTGCGAAAGAAGTGCTCAATAGCGCGTTCGGCCTGACCACCGATATAGACTTTGCCCTCGTGAAGACGCTGGCGTAAATCGTCCGGCGGCAGGTCGACCAGCACTATTTCGTCCGCTGCGTCAAAAAAGGGGTCGGGCACCGTTTCGCGCACTTGTACGCCGGTAACGCCACTGACCACATCATTCAGACTTTCCAGATGTTGCACATTCACGGTGGTCAGAACATCGATGCCCGCTTCGAGCAACTCCTCCACATCCTGCCAGCGTTTCGGGTGGCGGGAGCCGGGCGCGTTGCTATGCGCCAGCTCATCCATCAATATCAATGCCGGACGCCGCGCAAGGGCGGCGTCAAGGTCAAACTCCTGAATCAGGCGAGCGCGATGGGCGATACGTCGCGGCGGCAGCACCGCCAGCCCATTGAGCAGAGCGGCGGTCTCCTTGCGCCCGTGAGTTTCCACCACGCCCACCAGAATATCCAGCCCCTGCGCCCGTAGCCGCTGCGCCTCCTGCAGCATGGCAAAGGTCTTCCCGACGCCGGCACAGGCGCCGAAAAAGATTTTCAGTTTGCCGCGATGATCCGTCGCCGTGTGTTCCAGCAGCCTGTCGGGATCCGGGCGCAAAGGCTCGTCTGTCATGACTTATTTATCCTTGAGCGCATCCAGCGCCAGATTCAGTTCAACAATATTCACCACAGGCTGACCAATAAAATCGAAAAGCGGGTGAGTGGTGTTTTCTTCTACTAGCCGGGCAACGGTCTGGGCAGGCAGATTACGTGCCTGAGCCACTCGTGGGATCTGCCAGACCACCGCCTGCGGCGTCAGATTGTTATCCAGACCGCTGGCCGATGTCGTTATCAGTTCCACCGGCACACGGGCATCGGCCTGTGGGTTTTCCTGACGCAGCTGGGCTACGCGCGCGCTCACTTCTTTATCCAGCTCGGGGTTACTGGCCGCCAGATTACTCCCGCCGGATGCCATCGGATTATAGGGCGCATCGGCTGTAGCGGAAGGGCGTCCGTGAAAATATCCCGCCGCGGTGAAGTTCTGCCCAATCAGGCGGGAGCCGCGAACCACATCGTCTCCTTCACGAATAAGCGAACCGTTGGCCTGCGTCTGGAACAACCACTGCCCCAGTGCCGTGGTAACCAGTGGGTAGAGCCCGCCGGTAATTAACGTCAGTACAATTAAAAGTACAAATGCCGGACGAATCAAAGCCATTTTTTTATCCCTCTTATACCAGGCCAAACAGCGTCAGCAACAGGTCGATAATCTTGATGCCGATAAACGGCACTACCAGTCCGCCCAGCCCATATACCCACAGGTTGCGGCGCAGCATGGCGGAGGCCGTCAACGGTTTGTAGCTCACCCCTTTCAACGCCAGCGGGATTAAAAAGACGATGATCAGGGCGTTGAAGATGACCGCGCTCAGAATGGCCGACGCCGGGGAGTGCAGGTGCATCACGTTCAGTGCATTGAGTTGCGGATAGGTGGCGGCAAATGCAGCCGGGATGATGGCAAAATATTTCGCCACATCGTTGGCAATACTGAACGTGGTCAGCGAACCACGGGTCATCAGCATTTGTTTACCGATATGTACCACCTCAATCAGCTTGGTGGGGTTGGAGTCCAGATCCACCATGTTGCCGGCCTCTTTCGCGGCCTGGGTCCCGGAGTTCATGGCAACCGCGACATCCGCCTGCGCCAGCGCCGGGGCGTCATTGGTGCCGTCGCCGGTCATCGCGACCAGACGGCCTTCTGATTGATACTGGCGAATCAGCGCCAGTTTTGCTTCCGGGGTCGCTTCGGCCAGAAAATCATCCACCCCGGCTTCGGCGGCGATGGCGGCGGCAGTAAGACGGTTATCCCCGGTGATCATGACCGTCTTGATCCCCATTTTCCGCAGCTGAGCGAAACGCTCTTTGATGCCGCCTTTGACGATATCTTTGAGCGCGATGACCCCCAATACGCGTGCCCCTTCTGCCACTACCAGCGGTGTAGCCCCGAGACGCGCTACCTGTTCCACGCGCTGCTCGACATCGGCCGGGAACTGGCCATTGTTAGCCTCAATATGACGACGAATGGCATCCACTGATCCTTTGCGGATCATGCGTCCCTGCACGTTAATGCCGCTCATACGGGTCTGCGCGGTAAAGGGGACAAATGTCGCCTGCAGACTCTGGACATCCCGCTCACGCAGGTTAAAGCGCTGCTTGGCCAGCACGACAATGCTGCGGCCTTCCGGCGTTTCATCCGCCAGAGATGAGAGCTGTGCGGCATCGGCCAGGGTTTTTTCATCCACGCCGTTGGCAGGCAGGAACTCGGAGGCCTGACGGTTGCCGAGTGTGATGGTGCCGGTTTTATCCAGCAGCAGGACATCGACATCGCCAGCGGCTTCTACGGCGCGCCCGCTGGTGGCAATAACATTGGCACCGAGCATACGGCTCATCCCGGCGACGCCGATCGCCGACAGCAAACCGCCGATGGTGGTCGGGATCAGGCAAACCAGCAGGGCCACAAGCACGGTCACGCTGACCGGCGTGCCGCCATAGACCGAGAACGGCCAGAGGGTGGCGGTCGCCAGCAGGAAGACAATGGTCAGCGCCACCAGCAGAATGGTCAGTGCGATCTCATTGGGGGTTTTACGGCGCTGGGCGCCTTCCACCATGGCAATCATCCGATCAAGGAAGGTTTCACCGGGGTTAACGCTACACTGAATCACCAGCCAGTCAGACAGAATGCGCGTGCCGCCGGTGACGGAGGCGAAATCGCCGCCGGATTCGCGGATAACCGGTGCGGACTCCCCGGTAATGGCGCTTTCATCCACCGACGCGCCGCCCTCAATCACTTCCCCATCGCAGGGAATAATATCGCCTGCTTCCACCAGCACCACATCGCCTTTACGTAAGTCAGCGGCGGGAATGTGGTCGATTTGCGCATCATGCTGGGGCGCGCGTAATTTGCGGGCGAAGGCCGTTTTCTTTACCCCTTTCAGGCTGTTGGCCTGCGCTTTGCTGCGACCTTCCGCCAGCGCTTCGGCGAAGTTGGCGAACAGTACGGTAAACCACAGCCACAGACTGACCGCGCCAGTAAACCAGGTGCTGCCATCGAGATATCCGCTTGCCATCGCCATCGCCAGCAGCGTGGTCAGCACGCTGCCAATCCAGACGATAAACATAACCGGGTTACGCCACTGAACATGCGGGCTCAGTTTAGTAATGGAATCAATCAGCGCCTGACGCACCAGCGTCGGTTCGAGCAGGGCCATTTGTTTGCGACTCATGACAAATACTCCGCAAATCAGCGTAAAGAGAGGTATTCCGCTACCGGACCCAGGGCCAGCGCAGGAATAAAGGTCAGGGCACCAACAAGCAACACGGTACCGATCAACAGGCCGACAAACAGCGCGCCGTGCGTGGGCAGCGTCCCGGTACTGGCAGGCTGAATTTTCTTATTCACCAGTGACCCGGCAATCGCCATGACCGGCACAATGATGCCGAAGCGACCAATGAACATGCAAAATGCCAGCAGGCAGTTCCAGAACGGCGTATTTGCGCTCAGGCCAGCAAAAGCGCTGCCATTGTTATTCGCCGCAGAAGAGACGGCATACAGCACCTCGCTAAAACCATGAATACCCGGGTTAAGCATGCCGCTGCGTCCCGCTTCGGTCATCATTGCCAGCGCGGTGCCGATCAGCACAAGGGCCGGTGTGACGAGGATCGCCAGCGCGGTCATTTTCATTTCGCGCACATCGATCTTCTTGCCGAGGTATTCCGGGGTGCGGCCAATCATCAGCCCGGCGATAAACACGGCCAGCATTACAAACAGCAACATGCCGTATAAGCCGGAGCCGACGCCGCCAAACACCACTTCGCCGATTTGCATCAGCCACATTGGCACCATCCCGCCCAGCGCGGTAAAGGAGTCATGCATGGCGTTAACGGCGCCACAGGAAGCTGATGTGGTGATGACTGCAAAGAGGCTACTGGCAAGGATGCCGAAGCGACTCTCTTTCCCTTCCATATTGATGGCGCTGTCACCGCCCAGCGTGAGGAAGTGCGGGTTACCCTGCCATTCGGCCCACATGACCACGGCGACGCAAATGACGAAGATGATCGACATGGCCCACAGAATGGCGTGTCCCTGGCGGCGATCGCTGACTGCATCGCCAAAGGCAAAACAGAGCGCTGCCGGGATTAAAAAGATCGCCAGCATCTGCACGAAGTTGGTTAACGCTGTAGGGTTTTCAAACGGGTGTGAGGAGTTGGCGTTAAAAAAGCCGCCGCCATTGGTCCCCAGCATTTTAATGGCTTCCTGCGAGGCAACGGGTCCCATCGGCAACAGCTGTTTTGCCCCCTCAAGGGAGGTAAAAGGCTGGTACGGCAGGATGTTTTGCAATGCGCCTTGTTGAATAAAGATCAGCGCAATAACCAGCGAAAGGGGCAGCAGCACCCACAGTGTAATGCGGGTTAAATCGACCCATGCATTACCCAGTGTCGTCACGCTATGGCGGGCAAAAGCGCGGATCAGGGCGAAAATGACCGCAATACCGGTGGCGGCGGAGAGGAAGTTTTGTACCGTCAACCCCACCATCTGGCTGAAATAGCTCAGGGTGGTTTCACCTGAATAGGATTGCCAGTTGGTGTTAGTCACGAAACTCACTGCAGTGTTCAGTGCCAGATGCCAGGACAATCCAGGGAACTGTTGCGGGTTAAAAGGCAATATGCCCTGCAACATCAGCATGGCGAACAGCAACACCAGACCGAAAATATTGAGCCACACTATCGCCATCAGATACTGGAGCCAGCCCATTTCCCGGGAATCAATCCCCATCATCCGCAGCAGTCCGTTCTCCAGCGTTGATACGCCGGGAAGGGGAGCGCCGACGATCATCTTCGCCAGTAACGTTCCTAAGGGGCGAGCAAGAATAAACAGGACCAGTAAAAAGCTGACAATCAGTAAAAACGCCTGGGCTGCCATCAGAAAGCCTCCGCGTTAATCAGGGCATAGACCAGATAGCCCAACAACAGGAACACCAGCACGATACCGGTTACGACGCCTGCACTCACAATCCACCTCCAGGTGTTTTAGGGATTGCTGTGAGCGTAGGATTTTGCGTGCAAAGATTTCGCAAAAATCAGATGGGCGGGTGTAAAAAAAATATAAAAATGGCGAAGACCCTATTTTAACTAATGGTTAGTATTAATTTAACTTTTACGTAACTTAATTACGGCATGAATGTAAATAACGGCAAAATTGACAAAAAATAGTGGTCGGATGAGTAGTAAAATTACAAACAAAACGGTAGTATTTTAACCAGATTCAGATGCGCCCCACAGGATCCGTAACCGATCTCTGTCATGGGGGAACATTTTCCCGGTGAATGTTACCGGCCAACAAAGGGGAGAGAATTATGACCGTATATAAAACATTTCCAGTTCATATCGTCCTGATGCGTCGCATTTTCGCCGTGCTGGCTGGCGTACTCGCATTGCCGGTTATGCTGTTCTGGAAAGACCGCGCCCGTTTTTATAGCTATCTGCATCGCGTCTGGGCGAAAACCAGTGACAAACCGGTATGGATGGCTCAGGCCGAAAAAGTGACCTGCGATTTTTATTGATCAATTGATTACACTCAGCAATAAAAAAACCGCTGCGTTTTGACGTAGCGGTTTTTTTTTGCCCTTCAGAATCTACAGCTCGTCGGGGAAGCCATCACCCCTGTTCAGGGCAGTGCATTTTCATATGGCACGTTATGCCTGCACTCCAGGCGCTACACTTAACTCGCCCTGTTGTTGAGAGAAGTAACCTCTGCTTGCACTCGCAACCTTCCTTTAACACACTAACGGCATTTTCTGACGGATATCAGTTAACAGGAGAGTTATGGCCACCCATCTGGTCTGGTTTCGCGCAGATTTGCGCGTACATGATAATTATGCCCTCGCAGCCGCCTGTAATAATCGCGAAGCCTGTGTTAAAGCCCTGTTTATTGCCACACCTGGGCAGTGGAAAAAACATGCAATGGCCCCACGGCAGGCCGCGTTTCTCGCCGCTCATTTGAATGCACTCCAACAGGCGCTGGCAGAGAAGGGTATTCCATTGATTTACAGGGAAGTCGACGATTTTGCTGCCAGCGTTGATACCGTGGCAGCGGTGTGCGCCGAAGAAAAGGTCAGCCATCTTTTTTATAACTACCAGTACGAAGTGAACGAACGCCAGCGCGATGCGGCGGTAGAGAAAGCGCTGCCTGACGTCGCATGCCAGGGGTTTAATGACAGCGTCATGCTGGCGCCAGGCAGCGTGGTGACCGGCAATCATGAAATGTATAAAGTCTTTACGCCGTATAAAAACGCCTTTTTGCGACGGTTGAAAGAGGAGCTACCCGTCTGTGTCGGTGCGCCGGATGTACGGGCAGGGGGGGCATTAAATGGGGCGCTTGCGACGTTGACGTTCGATTATCCGCAAGAAGAATTTGATTCAACTTTATTTGCGGCGGATGAGAAAACGGCAATCCAGCGCCTGCGATTTTTTTGCCAGCAGCACGCCGCTGCTTACGAGCAACAGCGGGATTTTCCGGGAATTGAAGGCACCAGCCGCCTTTCTGCCTGCCTGGCAGCAGGCGTTCTTTCGCCACGGCAATGTTTGCATCGCCTGTTGGCCGAGCAGCCTGATGCGTTGAATGGCGGCAGCGGGGCCGTATGGTTAAGCGAGCTAATCTGGCGGGAATTTTACCGCCATTTAATGACGTTTCACCCTGATTTATGTAAGTACCGTCCTTTCATTCCATGGACTGATAATGTGAAATGGAATGACCAACCTGAGCAGCTTCGCGCCTGGGAGGAGGGGAGAACGGGCTATCCGATTGTGGATGCGGCTATGCGCCAGTTGAATCGTACCGGCTGGATGCATAACCGCTTGCGAATGATCGTTGCCAGCTTTCTGGTTAAAGATCTCTTGCTCGACTGGCGTTTGGGTGAGCGTTATTTTATGACGCAACTTATTGATGGCGATTTGGCTGCGAATAACGGCGGCTGGCAGTGGGCAGCGTCGACGGGGACCGATGCCGCGCCCTATTTCCGGATCTTTAATCCCACAACCCAGGGGGAACGGTTCGATACCGAGGGCGTATTTATTCGACAGTGGATCCCTGAACTGGCCGCTGTGCCGGGTAAGGCGATTCACGACCCCTGGACATGGGCGGATAAAAGAGGCATGTCTCTGAATTATCCGCGCCCGATAGTGGATCACAAACAGGCTCGTGCTGCCACACTTGCAGCCTATGAAGCTGCTCGTAAACCGTAAAGAGAGTGACGATGAAAAATACCGAACTGGAAAAACTGATCAACGAAAAACTCAACAGTGCGGCGTTCAGCGATTACGGCCCAAATGGCCTGCAGGTTGAGGGACGCGAAACGGTTAAAAAAATCATCACCGGGGTAACGGCAAGCCAGGCGCTACTGGATGAAGCAGTGCGTCAGGAAGCCGACGCGGTGATTGTGCATCATGGTTATTTCTGGAAAAACGAACCGGCAATCATTCGCGGCATGAAGCGCAATCGCCTGAAAACGCTGCTGGCGAATGACATCAACCTGTACGGCTGGCACCTGCCGCTGGATGCGCATCCGGAACTGGGCAATAACGTACAACTGGCGTCTCTGCTGGGGATAACGGTGATGGGCACCGTAGATGGCGAAGAATTGCTGCCGTGGGGCGAGCTGTCGATGCCGGTACCCGGGCCGGAACTGGCATCGTGGATTGAGGCTCGTCTGGGGCGCAGGCCATTATGGAGTGGTGATACCGGTCCGGAACTGATTAAGCGCGTCGCCTGGTGTACCGGTGGCGGGCAAGGCTTTATCGACAATGCTGCCCGTTTTGGCGTTGACGCGTTTATTACCGGCGAAGTCTCCGAGCAAACCATACACTCAGCACGAGAGCAAAACCTGCATTTTTACGCGGCAGGCCATCATGCGACCGAGCGTGGCGGTATTCGTGCGCTGAGTGAATGGCTGAACGAAAACACAGATTTGGACGTTACATTTATTGATATTCCGAATCCGGCATAAAATATGGACACGATATCTTTCAGATATCGTGTCCATTGAGAAACAGGTTAGTATTACTCGAAAAATGAGTTTTTATGTACACTATTTCTCTAAACTGTAATGAAATATTAAATGCAGCTGCAGTGTAGATAAATTTCATGAATAATCTTAAGGAGATAAGGAAAATCTGTAAAAATTGAATTTTATAATTTCTATTCTGAGAGAGAAGTATGTTCTAATCTTCTTTAAATGTTTATTTTCATGCGTAAACATTGTTTATTGATTTAGGTTCGTTTAAGGAAAATTTCATGGATGAAGTACTACGACGGATAATGTCGTTGTTATTATTAACGATTAGCCTTCCCATTCATGCCGGTATTGTTATTACCGGCACACGAGTCATTTATCCCGCCAGTAAGCCAGAAGTTTCCGTTAGTTTAACGAATAAAGGAAAGCAAGACACCCTTGTGCAGAGCTGGATTGACACGGGTGACCCTGTCATATCTCCGGAAAAAATAGATTCGCCCTTTGCTGTTATACCGCCAATATCTCGTGTTAATGGTGGAAAAGGTCAGTCACTACGAATTATATACACGGGAAGTCAATTGCCAGCTGACCGGGAGTCTGTTTTTTGGCTTAACGTTTTGGCCATTCCACCAAAAATTCCGGAAAATGAAGCATCCAAATCACAATATTTAAAAGTTGCATTTCAAACGCGAATAAAAGTTTTTTATCGCCCGAAAGGTTTGGAAATAAATTCGGATGTTGCGCCGAGCAAACTGCAATGGCGTAAAGTGGCACGGCAGATTAATATTACGAATCCGACGCCTTACTATATCTCTGTAGCTAGTGTAACGTGGAAAACAAAGGCAAAAGAATATGGGATAGATGGCGACATGGTAGCGCCATTTAGTAATGTTACGCTGATGGTAAAAGAAAGTCTCGATGATGCCAGGGAGATAACGTTTGCGGTGGTAAACGACCGGGGTGCGATAAATTATTTTAATGCAATATTAAATTCTCAGGAATAAAAAATGAATAAAAAATATCTATTAATGTCGATGTTGTGCTGCACCCCTTATGCCCATGCCAGTTTTACATTGGATGACTGCACATACACCACTAACGAGACGACAGTGCAGTTGCCTGCCCGGAAAATTTCGCTCGACCCGAATGCGCCCATCGGTACCCTTTTTTACGCTTACACAGCCTCAATTCCTTCGGGTTCAGGGACGATGCACTGTGATGGCAGTGCCAATCAAAAGTATCAGCAATCTTATCTTATTCAGGCTGGGGGGGCGATGACAACAGTCAGTGGTGCCGGAACATTTCCCGCGAATTCCCGGATCTATAAAACGAATATCCCGGGTGTGGGCGTTGTAATCAGTAAGGGATCAACAAAAGTTCTGCCTATTACAAATGCTGTGGCAACACTCACTGGCGGTGTGATGCCCGTTGATTTTAGATATACGTCATTATCAATTGATATTAATCTCATAAAATATGATGACATACCTGGTGGCCCGCACATAATTAGCTTAGTGGGTATCCCCTCCGTAGAAGTCAGTACTGAATTTGTGACGGGCACAGACACAGTAACGCGCGCCAATGCTTATACATCGCATACCGTTACTATGCCGATTAATAAACCTTTCGTTCTGGGGCGTTTCAACTTTGGTGCGGGCGCGGTTGAAATTTTGTCTTCCACTTGCGATACGCCAGATTCATTAGTGGATCTTGGAAAGAGAAATATAAACAATGTGACCTACAGAGAAGGGGGGAATTTTGCTACCCCATGGGTTGACGCCAGCATTCATCTCACTAATTGCCCAGTATTCTACGGTGTGGGGGGAAGAACATTAATGACAGGTAACGTGAAAAACAACGTTATGACATTAACGTTAATACCGAATAATACGACAACCAGCAATCAGGGAATAATGCCCATTAATACGGTTGGGTATGCAGCGTCAGGCGTGGGAATTCAACTAGCCTATGGAACGACGGCAGTTAATACCAAAGTCAATTTTGCAACAGGCAAAGGCACAAAAACGTACACGTTAAGCCCATCAATAGGCTCGGCTTACACGCTGCCGCTTGTCGCAAGGTATGTTCAAACGGCCTCGTCTATTAATGATGTTCAGCCAGGCGCAGCAAACGGTAAGGTAACCTACCTGATTAATTATTTTTAAGCATGTATCTCCTTGTATGTATTTAGACAAAAAATAATAAGCATGCATGCGCGTCCAAATCGCTCTTTGACACTCGCCAGTCGACGCAGAGCACAGCACACGTTATCTTATTTTACGTATCGATAACGTACCTGTGGCATAAGGAGCGGGAGAGTGCAGAGAGCACGTTGTTATCTATTAGGTGAAACGGCGGTAGTGCTGGAGCTGGAACCTCCGGTGACGCTGGAGACGCAAAAACGTATCTGGCGCTTAACGCAACGTCTGGCTGATGTGGCCGATGTGGTTGAAGCTATTCCGGGGATGAATAACATCACCGTGGTGTTGCGCGAACCACAAACCCTGGCGCTGGATGCCATTGAGCGTTTACAGCGCTGGTGGGAAGAGAGTGACGCGCTGGAGCCGGAATCGCGAACTATCGATATCCCGGTTATCTACGGCGGTGAAGCCGGGCCGGATCTGCCTGATGTGGCACGCCACACCGGGCTTACGCAAAAGCAGGTCGTCGAGCTTCATGCCTCTATCGATTATGTGGTGTGGTTTTTGGGTTTTCAACCGGGCTTCCCGTATCTGGGCGGTATGCCAGAAAACCTCGCTACGCCGCGTCGCGCCGAACCTCGCGTGCGTGTGCCTGCCGGTTCTGTTGCCATTGGCGGCGCGCAAACGGGTATCTATCCGCTGGAAACGCCGGGAGGCTGGAACCTGATTGGTCGCACTGAATTGCCGCTGTTTACCCCCTCGCTTTCTGAGCCTGTCTTGCTGCGACCCGGCGACACACTGCGCTTTATTCCGCGTAAGGAGGGCATATGCTGAAAATTCTTCGTGCGGGTATCTATACCACCATCCAGGCAGGTAAACGCGTAGGGCTGCGGCAATCCGGCGTCAGCTACTGTGGTGCGCTGGATGGCCCGGCGCTGCACATTGCCAATGCGCTGGTCGGTAACGATGGCGATGCTCCTGGCCTTGAAATAACGCTTGGTCAGTGTGAAGTGCAGTTCGGCGAGGCGACGTGGTTTGCGCTGACAGGCGCGGGATGTGAAGCCAAACTCGATGGCAAAGCGGTCTGGACGGGCTGGCGCTATCCGGTTCAGGCGGGGCAAAAACTGGTACTTAAGCGTCCTCAGCACGGCATGCGCAGCTATCTGGCAGTGGCCGGAGGTCTGGGCGTGCCGGAGGTGCTGGGCTCTTGCAGTACGGATTTAAAAACCGGGTTAGGTGGGCTGGAAGGGCGTCTGCTTCGGGATGGCGATGAGATCCCGCTGCGCGGTGCCGCGCGGACGTTTAAAGGACCGCAAGGGGTGAAGCAGTTGCTATGGGGCAACCGCATCCGCGCGTTGCCGGGGCCGGAGTACCGGGAGTTTGATCAGCACTCGCAGGAGGCCTTCTGGCGTGTGCCATGGCATCTCGATCCACAAAGCAACCGTATGGGATACCGTTTGCAGGGTCATAAATTAATCCGCTCCACCGATCGCGAGCTGGTTTCGCATGGGCTTTTACCCGGTGTGGTGCAGGTGCCGCCGAATGGGCAACCTATTGTTCTGATGAATGATGCGCAGACAACGGGCGGCTATCCACGGATTGCCTGCATCATTGAGGCCGATATGTATCATCTTGCGCAGATCCCTCTTGGGCATCCTATTCATTTTGTCCCCTGTACGCTGGAGGAGGCGCTGGCGGCACGGCAAGACCAGCAGCGTTATCTGGCGCAACTATCATGGCGGTTGCGTCATGAAGATTGATTTAAACGCCGATCTGGGGGAGGGGTGCGGCAATGATGCCGCACTTTTGCAACTGGTCTCATCGGCTAATATCGCCTGCGGTTTTCATGCGGGTGATGCGCAAACTATGTGGGAATGCGTGAGGGAAGCGTTAAAAAATGGCGTCGCGGTGGGTGCGCACCCAAGCTTCCCCGATCGGGACAATTTTGGCCGCACGGCAATGCAGTTACCCCCTGAGACGGTCTATGCACAAACGCTCTATCAGTGCGGCGCGCTGGCGGCTATTGCGCGCGCGGAAGGGGGGCGCATGGTTCATGTCAAGCCGCACGGCATGCTGTATAACCAGGCCGCCGTTGACCCGCAACTGGCAGAGGCTATCGCCCGTGCGGTGCGCGACTGCGACCCGGCACTGATTCTGGTCGGCCTTGCCGGCAGCGAGCTTATTCGCGCCGCAAAACGCCTTCAACTTACTACGCGTGAGGAAGTGTTCGCCGATCGCGGTTATCAGGACGATGGCACGCTGGTGCCACGTTCGCAGCCGGGCGCATTGATTACCGATGACGAGACTGCGCTGACGCAAACGCTGGGGATGGTCTTATCCGGCAAAGTCATCAGCGTCAACGGGCATGAAGTTGCGTTGCGGGCGCAAACCGTCTGCCTGCATGGCGATGGTGAGCATGCGCTGGCGTTTGCCCGCCGCCTGCGTGAGGCATTCGATCGGTGTAGTATTGATGTCAGTGCAGACAGTTAAAAGGATGTTGTGATGCCAGAAGGCCCGGAAATTCGCCGCGCAGCAGACAGTCTTGAAGCGGCCATCAAAGGTAAAACGCTCACGGATGTCTGGTTCGCCTTTCCCCATCTTCAGATTTTCGCGCCGATGCTCACAGGCGAGTGCGTTGAACGTATTGAAACACGTGGTAAAGCTTTGCTGACCCACTTTTCCTGTGGTGTGACGATGTACAGCCACAACCAGCTGTATGGCGTCTGGCGGGTGGTTGATGCCGGCGAGGTGACAGAAACCAACCGCGTGTTGCGTGTACGGCTGGCGGCAAAAGACAAAGCCATTTTGCTTTATAGTGCCTCTGATATTGAGATACTGACCGCCGACGAGCTGGCGGTTCACCCTTTCTTACAGCGCGTAGGCCCGGATGTGCTGGATATGTCGCTGACCGTCGCGCAGGTCAAATCGCGGTTATTATCTCCCCGGTTTTGTCGCCGCCAGTTTGCCGGTTTGCTGCTTGACCAGGCATTTCTCGCCGGGTTGGGGAATTATTTGCGCGTTGAAATCCTGTGGCACGCCGCCCTTGCGCCTGAGCATAAAGCGATCGATCTCAATGAGGCTCAACTGGACAGACTGGCTCAGGCGCTGCTCGACATTCCGCGCCTTTCCTACCAGACGCGTGGCAGGGTGGATGAAAATCACCATCACGGGGCGCTGTTTCGCTTTAAGGTTTTTCACCGGGCCGGTGAGGCCTGCGAGCGCTGTGGCACGGTGATTGAGAAAACCACGCTCTCTTCGCGTCCTTTTTATGGCTGTCCGGGTTGCCAGAAATAATCCTGTTTAGCAAAGCAGACAGGCCATCATCGACAGATGGCAGCCAATAAAAAACCCGCCGCAGCGGGTTTTTTACTCTCAGCAGCTTAGTGCTTTTCGAGATCGGTTTTGAAATCGCGTTTTTCATAACCGGTGTAGAGCTGACGCGGACGGGCAATTTTAATGCCGTCGTCGTGCATTTCGTTCCAGTGTGCAATCCAGCCCACGGTACGCGCCATCGCGAAGATAACGGTAAACATGGAAGACGGAATGCCCATCGCTTTAAGGATGATGCCGGAGTAGAAGTCCACGTTCGGGTAGAGCTTACGTTCGATAAAGTACGGGTCATTGAGCGCGATATGCTCAAGTTCCATCGCCACTTCCAGCAGATCGTCTTTCGTACCCAGCTCACGCAATACTTCGTGGCAGGTTTCACGCATTACGGTAGCGCGCGGGTCATAGTTCTTGTAGACACGGTGACCGAAGCCCATCAGACGGAACGAGTCATTCTTGTCTTTGGCGCGACGCAGGAATTCCGGAATGTGTTTAACGGTGCTGATCTCTTCGAGCATTTTAAGCGCTGCTTCGTTCGCGCCGCCGTGTGCAGGTCCCCACAGGGAGGCAATGCCCGCAGCGATACACGCAAACGGGTTGGCGCCCGAAGAGCCTGCGGTACGCACGGTGGAGGTGGAAGCGTTCTGTTCATGGTCAGCGTGCAGGATCAGAATACGGTCCATTGCGCGTTCCAGCACCGGGTTCACTTCATATTTTTCACACGGCGTGGAGAACATCATGTTCAGGAAGTTACCCGCGTAGGAAAGATCGTTGCGCGGATAAACAAAAGGTTGACCAATAGAATACTTGTAGCACATCGCCGCCACGGTTGGCATTTTGGACAGCAGGCGGAAAGCCGCGATCTCACGGTGACGCGGATTATTCACGTCCAGAGAGTCATGGTAGAACGCCGCCAGTGCGCCGGTGACGCCACACAGGACCGCCATTGGGTGGGAGTCACGACGGAAACCATGGAACAGACGGGTAATCTGCTCGTGAATCATCGTGTGGCGGGTAACGGTGAGTTTGAACTCATCGTATTGTTCTTGCGTCGGTTTTTCACCGTACAGCAGGATATAGCATACTTCCAGATAGTTGGAGTCGGTGGCCAGTTGGTCGATCGGGAAACCACGATGCAACAGGATACCTTCGTCGCCATCAATGAAGGTGATTTTGGATTCGCATGATGCGGTAGAGGTGAAACCTGGGTCAAAAGTAAATACACCTTTTGAACCGAGACTACGGATATCAATAACATCCTGACCGAGCGTGCCCTTTAGCACATCCAGTTCAATAGCAGCGTCACCATTATAGGTGATGTTTGCTTTTTTATCAGCCATTTACGGTCTCCTTAGCGCCTTATTGCTTAAGACTACCTGTTACCGGATTTGCATTCAAACTGCCTTTTAACGCTACCAGATTATTATTTGGCTCGCTGCTCTGATGAGAGGAAAAACCAGGGTACAGAGCGATGGGCGCTAGCAGGTACACATTGAAAGTACAGTCAAAACAGCAACAAATCAGGTTCTTAGCAGTCGGATTTTGTCAAACCTGCTATCACTAATAACTGTCCTGATTAATTCGGTCAACTTCATCACACTGTTGCATAACTTATTTGCAGGTGAAAGATAGACCCCATAACTTTTGCGAATTATATCTCTCTTCTGATGAAGTTTGTAACAAGAATGTTTAACTTTTGTCAAATCAGATGATTAAATTTTAAAATAATGTTGTTATCGTGACCATGATCACTGTTCAGCATAAAACCCGACAAACTATATGTAGGATAATTGTAATGATTTTGTGAACGACCTATACTGCCGCCAGGTCTCCGGAATACCCTGCAATCCCGAGCCACCCAGCGTTGTAACCTGTCGTTTCGCATCTGGAAGCTGAAATTTTGCATTACGCGCAGTTATAGAAAAGGACGCTGTCTGACCCGCAAGCAGACCGGAGGAAGGAAACTATAAGAACAGCATGTGGGCGTTATTCATGATAAAAAATGTGAAAAAACAAAGACCTGTTAATCTGGATCTCGCAACGATCCGGTTTCCTGTTACGGCAATAGCGTCCATTCTTCACCGCGTTTCCGGCGTCATCACTTTTGTGGCGGTCGGTATCCTGCTGTGGTTACTGGGCCTGTCGCTGTCATCCGAAGAAGGCTTCCAGTCTGCCTCCGCTATTATGAGTGGCTTTTTTGTTAAATTCATTTTGTGGGGCATCCTGACTGCACTGGCTTATCATGCCGTTGGCGGTATTCGCCACATGCTGATGGATTTTGGCTGGCTGGAAGAAACTTTTGAGGCAGGAAAACGTTCCGCCAACGTGTCATTTGCAATTACTGTCGTGCTTTCACTTCTCGCAGGAGTCCTCGTATGGTAAGCAACGCCTCCGCATTAGGACGCAACGGCGTACATGACTTCATTCTGGTCCGCGCTACCGCAATCGTCCTGACGCTCTATATCATCTATATGGTCGGTTTTTTCGCTATCACTGGCGATATTACCTGGCAAGTCTGGACAGGCTTCTTCTCATCCGCCTTCACGAAAGTCTTCACCCTGCTGGCACTGTTCTCCATTTTGATTCATGCCTGGATTGGCATGTGGCAGGTGTTGACCGACTACGTTAAACCGCTGGCTGTGCGCCTGATTCTGCAACTGGCTATTGTCGTTGCACTCGCGGCTTACGTTATTTATGGATTCGTTGTGGTGTGGGGTGTGTGATGAAACTGCCAGTCAGAGAATTTGATGCTGTCGTTATTGGCGCAGGCGGCGCAGGTATGCGCGCGGCGTTACAAATTTCCCAAAGCGGCCAAACCTGTGCGCTGCTTTCTAAAGTTTTCCCAACCCGTTCTCACACCGTATCCGCTCAGGGCGGCATTACGGTAGCGCTGGGCAATACCCACGAAGATAACTGGGAATGGCACATGTACGATACGGTAAAAGGTTCCGATTACATCGGTGACCAGGATGCCATCGAATACATGTGTAAAACCGGTCCGGAAGCCATTCTGGAACTGGAACATATGGGCCTGCCGTTTTCGCGTCTCGATGATGGCCGGATCTACCAGCGGCCGTTCGGCGGTCAGTCGAAAAACTTCGGCGGCGAGCAGGCTGCACGTACCGCAGCGGCGGCAGACCGTACCGGGCACGCGTTATTACATACGCTTTATCAGCAAAACCTTAAAAACCACACTACTATTTTTTCCGAGTGGTACGCGTTGGATCTGGTGAAAAACCAGGATGGCGCCGTTGTTGGTTGTACTGCTCTGTGCATTGAAACCGGTGAAGTGGTCTATTTCAAAGCCCGCGCAACTGTGCTGGCAACGGGCGGTGCGGGTCGTATTTACCAGTCCACCACCAACGCGCACATCAATACCGGTGACGGTGTTGGTATGGCGCTGCGTGCCGGTGTACCGGTGCAGGATATGGAAATGTGGCAGTTCCACCCGACCGGTATCGCCGGGGCAGGGGTGCTGGTCACCGAAGGTTGCCGTGGTGAAGGCGGCTATCTGTTAAACAAACATGGTGAGCGTTTCATGGAGCGCTATGCGCCGAACGCAAAAGACCTGGCGGGCCGTGACGTGGTGGCGCGTTCCATCATGATCGAAATTCGCGAAGGTCGTGGCTGTGATGGTCCGTGGGGGCCACATGCCAAACTGAAACTCGATCACCTCGGCAAAGAGGTGCTGGAGTCGCGTTTGCCTGGCATTCTGGAACTGTCCCGTACTTTTGCGCACGTCGATCCTGTTAAAGAACCGATCCCGGTGATCCCAACCTGTCACTATATGATGGGCGGGATCCCGACCAAAGTGACCGGTCAGGCGCTGACGGTGAACGCGCAGGGCGAAGATGTGGTGATTCCTGGGTTGTTCGCAGTGGGCGAAATCGCCTGCGTATCGGTGCACGGTGCCAACCGCCTGGGCGGCAACTCACTGCTTGACCTTGTTGTCTTTGGTCGTGCGGCAGGTCTGCATCTGCAAGAGTCTATCGCTGAGCAGGGTGTACTGCGCGATGCGAGTGAATCGGATATTGAAGCCTCGCTGGAACGTCTCAATCGCTGGAACAACAACCGCACAGGTGAAGATCCGGTAACCATCCGTAAAGCGTTGCAGGAATGTATGCAGCATAACTTCTCGGTCTTCCGTGAAGGCGACGCGATGGCGAAAGGTCTTGAGCAACTGAAAGTGATTCGCGAACGCCTGAAAAATGCCCGTCTGGATGACACCTCCAGTGAATTTAACACCCAGCGTGTTGAGTGTCTGGAGCTGGATAACCTGATGGAAACCGCGTACGCGACGGCGGTATCTGCCAACTTCCGTACCGAGAGCCGTGGCGCGCATAGCCGCTTCGACTTCCCGGAGCGTGATGATGAAAACTGGCTGTGCCATTCCCTGTATCTGCCAGAGACGGAATCCATGACGCGTCGTAGCGTCAATATGGAACCGAAACTGCGCCCGGCTTTCCCGCCGAAGATTCGTACTTACTAATGCGGAGACAGGAAAATGAAATTCGAGTTTTCAATTTATCGCTATAACCCGGATGTTGACGACGCTCCGCGCATGCAGGATTACACGCTGGAAGGGGAAGAAGGTCGTGACATGATGCTGCTCGATGCCTTAATGCAGCTGAAAGAAAAAGACCCAAGTCTCTCTTTCCGTCGCTCCTGCCGTGAAGGGGTATGCGGTTCAGACGGCCTGAACATGAACGGTAAAAACGGTCTGGCGTGTATTACGCCGCTGTCGGCGCTGGGTAACGGTAAGCAGAAGATTGTGATTCGCCCGCTGCCGGGGCTGCCGGTAATCCGTGATTTGGTTGTGGACATGGGGCAATTCTATGCCCAATATGAGAAGATTAAGCCTTACTTATTGAATAATGGGCAAAATCCACCTGCACGTGAGCATCTGCAGATGCCAGAGCAGCGTGAAAAACTCGATGGGCTGTACGAATGTATCCTTTGTGCATGCTGCTCCACGTCCTGCCCGTCGTTCTGGTGGAACCCGGATAAGTTTATCGGTCCAGCCGGTCTGCTGGCCGCGTATCGCTTCCTGATTGACAGTCGTGATACCGAAACCGATAACCGCCTGGAAGGGCTGAGTGATGCTTTCAGCGTATTCCGCTGCCATAGCATTATGAACTGCGTCAGTGTCTGTCCGAAGGGACTGAACCCGACGCGCGCCATCGGCCATATTAAGTCGATGTTGTTGCAACGTAGTGCGTAGTAAACGTGGGGGAGCGCTGTTCCCCCACCCTGACCCTCTCCCCCAGGGGAGAGGGCAAAGAAAGAAGCAGGAAACCTTTAAAAACCGCTGTACGCAGTTGAAATAATCGAAGCGTTCGTGGCGAGACAAGGCGGCAACTGAGCGAATTGACGGGCGCATAGTGAACTATGTGACCGGAGTGAGTGAAGGCAGCCAACACCGTCGCAGCCCGAACGATGAAGATGAGGGCAGTTTTTAAAGGTTCCTTCGCGGGCCAACAAAGAGAAGAGCTCGCAAGTGAACCCCGGGACGTGTGCGCCCTGCCGCGCGCGTTGTAGTTATCCACGGCGAAGTAAGCATAACAATGCTTAAGGGATCACGATGCAGAACAGCGCTTTGAAAGCCTGGCTGGACTCTTCTTACCTCTCTGGCTCGAACCAGAGCTGGATAGAACAGCTCTATGAAGACTTCTTAACCGATCCTGACTCGGTAGATGCGACATGGCGTTCCATGTTTGAAGAGTTACCGGGCACCGGAGTGAAACCGGATCAATTCCATTCAAAAACACGTGATTATTTTCGTCGTCTGGCGAAGGATGCCTCACGTTACTCTTCCTCCATTTCTGACCCTGACACCAATGCGAAGCAGGTAAAAGTCCTGCAGCTCATTAACGCCTACCGCTTCCGCGGTCATCAGCAGGCCAATCTCGATCCGCTGGGACTGTGGCAACAAGAGCGCGTTGCAGACCTCGATCCGTCATACCATGACCTGACCGAGGCAGATTTCCAGGAGACGTTCAACGTAGGTTCTTTTGCCATCGGCAAAGACACGATGCAGCTTGGCGATTTGATCGCGGCGCTGAAACAGACCTACTGCGGCTCTATCGGCGCTGAATACATGCACATCACCAGCACCGAAGAGAAACGCTGGATCCAACAGCGTATTGAATCCGTTGCTGGCAAAGCTTCCTTTACCGCTGAGGAGAAAAAACGTTTTCTCAGTGAACTGACGGCGGCAGAAGGAATGGAGCGTTATCTGGGCGCCAAATTCCCCGGCGCGAAACGCTTCTCGCTGGAAGGCGGTGATGCGCTGGTGCCGATGCTCAAAGAGATGATTCGCCATGCCGGTAAAAGCGGCACGCGCGAAGTGGTGCTGGGTATGGCGCACCGCGGTCGTCTGAACGTGTTGATTAACGTGCTGGGTAAAAAACCACAGGACCTGTTTGACGAGTTTGCCGGCAAACATAAAGAACACCTCGGTACCGGTGACGTGAAATACCATATGGGTTTCTCGTCCGATATCGAAACCGAAGGGGGGCTTGTGCATCTGGCGCTGGCGTTTAACCCGTCGCACCTCGAAATCGTCAGTCCGGTGGTGATGGGCTCTGTACGCGCACGTCTGGACCGCCTGGATGAGCCGAGCAGCAACAAAGTTCTGCCAATCACTATTCACGGTGACGCGGCCGTTACCGGTCAGGGCGTCGTTCAGGAAACGCTGAACATGTCCAAAGCGCGGGGTTATGAAGTGGGCGGTACTGTCCGCATCGTTATCAACAACCAGGTCGGCTTCACCACCTCGAACCCGCTGGATGCGCGCTCCACGCCATACTGTACCGATATCGGTAAAATGGTGCAGGCGCCGATTTTCCACGTCAACGCCGATGACCCGGAAGCCGTGGCGTTCGTTACCCGTGTGGCGCTGGATTTCCGCAATACCTTTAAACGTGATGTCTTCATCGACCTGGTCTGCTACCGCCGTCACGGCCATAACGAAGCCGACGAGCCGAGTGCAACCCAGCCGCTGATGTATCAGAAAATCAAAAAGCATCCGACTCCGCGCAAAATCTATGCTGACAAGCTGGAGCATGACGGCGTTGCGACACTGGAAGATGCCACCGAACTGGTGAACCTCTACCGTGACGCGCTGGATGCCGGCGAGTGTGTGGTGAAAGAGTGGCGTCCGATGAATATGCACTCCTTTACCTGGTCGCCGTACCTCAACCATGAATGGGATGAGAGCTACCCGAATAAGGTAGAGATGAAACGCTTGCAGGAACTGGCGAAGCGCATTAGCACGGTGCCAGAGTCTATTGAAATGCAGGCTCGCGTGGCAAAAATTTACAACGATCGTCAGGCGATGGCCGCAGGCGAAAAACTGTTCGACTGGGGCGGTGCGGAAAACCTGGCCTATGCGACGCTGGTTGACGAAGGTGTCTCTGTGCGTCTGTCCGGCGAAGACTCTGGTCGCGGTACGTTCTTCCATCGTCATGCGGTAATCCACAACCAGGCGAATGGTTCAACTTACACACCGCTGCACCACGTCCATAATGCGCAGGGCCCGTTCAAAGTCTGGGACTCTGTACTGTCCGAGGAAGCGGTTCTGGCATTTGAATACGGTTATGCCACCGCAGAGCCGCGTACCCTGACCATCTGGGAAGCGCAGTTCGGCGACTTTGCCAACGGCGCTCAGGTGGTTATCGACCAGTTCATTAGCTCCGGCGAGCAGAAATGGGGACGTATGTGTGGTCTGGTGATGCTGCTGCCGCACGGTTACGAAGGCCAGGGGCCGGAACACTCCTCCGCACGTCTGGAGCGTTATCTGCAACTGTGTGCTGAACAAAACATGCAGGTCTGCGTACCGTCTACCCCGGCTCAGGTTTACCATATGCTGCGTCGTCAGGCGCTGCGCGGTATGCGCCGTCCGCTGGTGGTTATGTCGCCGAAATCCCTGCTGCGTCATCCACTGGCGGTCTCCAGCCTTGATGAGCTGGCGAACGGCACCTTTATGCCTGCGATCGGGGAGATTGACGCCCTTGATCCGACAGGGGTTAAGCGTGTCGTTCTGTGTTCTGGTAAGGTTTATTACGACCTGCTTGAACAGCGTCGTAAGAACGATCAGAAAGATGTCGCCATTGTCAGGATTGAGCAGTTGTATCCGTTCCCGCACCAGTCGGTGCAGGAAGCGCTGAAACCTTATGCGCATGTACAGGATTTTGTCTGGTGCCAGGAAGAGCCGCTCAACCAGGGCGCATGGTACTGCAGCCAGCATCATCTGCGAGAAGTGATTCCGTTTGGGGCTGCCCTGCAATATGCAGGCCGCCCGGCCTCCGCTTCGCCAGCGGTAGGATATCTGTCCGTTCACCAGAAACAGCAACAAGCTCTGGTCAATGACGCGCTGAACGTCGATTAATTAAAGGATAAATAATGAGTAGCGTAGATATTCTTGTACCCGACCTGCCTGAGTCCGTTGCTGACGCGACCGTTGCGACCTGGCACAAAAAACCGGGCGATACCGTCCAACGCGATGAAGTGTTGGTAGAAATCGAAACTGACAAAGTGGTACTGGAAGTACCGGCATCGGCAGACGGCATTCTGGACGCAGTGCTGGAAGATGAAGGCACTACCGTAACGTCCCGCCAGATTCTGGGCCGCCTGCGCGAAGGTAACAGCGCAGGCAAAGAGAGCAGCGCGAAATCTGACGCCAAAGAGTCGACCCCGGCTCAGCGCCAGCAGGCGTCTCTCGAAGAGCAAAATAATGATGCGCTTAGCCCGGCGATCCGTCGCCTGCTGGCCGAGCATAACCTTGAAGCCAGCGCCATTAAAGGCACCGGTGTGGGTGGCCGTCTGACTCGCGAAGATATTGAGAAACATCTGGCGAAAGCACCGGCGAGTAAAGAAGAAAGTAAACCTGCCGCACCGGCTGCAGCACCTGCTGCGCCGCAACTGGCGGGCCGCTCTGAAAAACGCGTGCCGATGACCCGTCTGCGTAAACGTGTCGCAGAGCGTCTGCTGGAAGCGAAAAACTCTACCGCCATGCTCACGACCTTTAACGAAGTGAACATGAAGCCGATTATGGATCTGCGTAAGCAGTACGGCGATGCCTTTGAAAAACGTCATGGCATCCGTCTGGGCTTTATGTCCTTCTACGTGAAAGCCGTAGTTGAAGCGCTGAAACGCTACCCGGAGGTGAACGCCTCTATCGATGGCGACGATGTGGTGTATCACAACTATTTCGATGTCAGCATGGCGGTCTCGACGCCGCGTGGTCTGGTGACCCCGGTTCTGCGCGATGTGGATACCCTCGGCATGGCCGACATCGAAAAACGCATTAAAGATCTGGCGGTGAAAGGGCGCGATGGCAAGCTGACTGTTGAAGACCTGACCGGTGGTAACTTCACCATCACCAACGGCGGTGTGTTTGGTTCGCTGATGTCTACGCCCATCATCAACCCACCGCAGAGCGCAATTCTGGGCATGCATGCCATTAAAGACCGCCCGATGGCTGTTGATGGCAAAGTTGAAATTCTGCCCATGATGTATCTGGCGCTCTCTTACGATCACCGCCTGATTGACGGCCGCGAATCCGTAGGCTTCCTGGTGGCGATTAAAGAGCTGCTGGAAGATCCGACGCGTCTGCTGCTGGACGTGTAGTGTCCTTTGCCCGGCGGTGTCATGCCGCCGGGTTACAAAAACGAACACCTGCATTGTAGGCCGGATACGCGTAGCGCCGTCCGGCATAACAAGTTTAATGAAGGATGGATAGAACACATGAACTTACATGAATATCAGGCAAAACAGCTTTTTGCCCGTTACGGTTTGCCTGCTCCTGTAGGCTATGCGTGCACCACCCCGCGTGAAGCGGAAGAGGCAGCGTCCAAAATCGGCGCCGGCCCGTGGGTCGTAAAATGCCAGGTACACGCAGGTGGCCGTGGTAAAGCGGGCGGTGTGAAAGTTGTTAACAGCAAAGAAGATATTCGCGCGTTCGCGGAAAACTGGCTTGGCAAACGTCTGGTGACCTATCAAACAGACGCTAATGGTCAGCCGGTTAACCAGATTCTGGTTGAAGCAGCGACTGACATCGGCAAAGAGCTGTATCTGGGCGCTGTTGTTGATCGTAGCTCCCGTCGCGTTGTGTTCATGGCGTCTACCGAAGGTGGCGTAGAAATCGAGAAAGTGGCGGAAGAAACCCCGCACCTCATCCATAAAATCGCCCTTGACCCGCTGGCCGGCCCAATGCCGTACCAGGGGCGTGAACTGGCGTTCAAACTGGGCCTGGAAGGTAAGCAGGTTCAACAGTTCACCAAGATTTTTATGGGCCTGGCGACCATTTTCCTTGAGCGCGACCTGGCGCTGATCGAAATTAACCCGCTGGTTATCACCAAACAGGGCGACCTGATCTGCCTTGACGGCAAACTGGGCGCTGACGGTAACGCACTGTTCCGTCAATCCGAACTGCGTGAAATGCGCGATCAGTCTCAGGAAGACCCGCGCGAAGCGCAGGCGGCACACTGGGAACTGAACTACGTTGCGCTGGAAGGCAACATTGGTTGTATGGTCAACGGCGCAGGCCTGGCCATGGGTACCATGGACATCGTTAAGCTGCATGGCGGCGAACCGGCAAACTTCCTCGACGTGGGCGGTGGTGCGACTAAAGAGCGCGTGACCGAAGCGTTCAAAATCATTCTCTCTGACGAAAACGTGAAAGCCGTTCTGGTTAACATCTTTGGCGGTATCGTTCGCTGTGACCTGATTGCCGACGGCATCATTGGCGCGGTGGAAGAAGTGGGTGTTAACGTACCGGTTGTCGTTCGTCTGGAAGGTAACAACGCGGAGCTGGGTGCGAAGCGTCTGGCTGACAGCGGCCTGAATATTATTGCAGCGAAAAGTCTGACGGATGCAGCTCAGCAGGTTGTTGCCGCAGTGGAGGGGAAATAATGTCTGTTTTAATTAATAAAGATACCAAAGTTATCTGCCAGGGTTTCACCGGTAGCCAGGGTACTTTCCACTCCGAACAAGCGATTGCCTACGGCACGCAGATGGTTGGCGGTGTAACGCCAGGCAAAGGCGGCACCACGCACCTGGGCCTGCCGGTATTCAATACTGTACGTGAAGCGGTGGAAGCCACCGGTGCGACGGCCTCCGTTATTTACGTTCCGGCGCCGTTCTGTAAAGACTCCATTCTGGAAGCGATCGACGCGGGCATTAAACTGATTATCACCATCACCGAAGGTATCCCGACGCTGGATATGCTGACGGTGAAAGTGAAGCTGGACGAAGCCGGCGTGCGCATGATCGGCCCGAACTGCCCGGGGGTTATCACCCCAGGCGAATGTAAAATCGGCATTATGCCGGGCCACATTCACCAGCCGGGTAAAGTGGGCATCGTTTCTCGTTCCGGTACGCTGACCTATGAAGCGGTTAAGCAGACCACTGACTACGGTTTCGGCCAGTCCACCTGCGTGGGCATCGGCGGCGACCCGATCCCTGGCTCTAACTTCATCGACATCCTGAAACTGTTCCAGGAAGATCCGCAGACCGAAGCAATCGTCATGATCGGTGAGATCGGCGGTAGCGCGGAAGAAGAAGCCGCGGCTTACATCAAAGATCACGTGACCAAACCGGTTGTCGGCTATATCGCTGGTGTGACTGCGCCGAAAGGCAAACGTATGGGTCACGCGGGCGCTATTATCGCCGGTGGCAAAGGGACCGCGGATGAGAAATTCGCCGCGCTGGAAGCCGCTGGCGTGAAAACCGTGCGTAGCCTGGCCGATATCGGCGAAGCGCTGAAAGCAATTATCAAATAAGACTCAATGCCCCTCATTAAAAGGGGCTGTAATATGTTCGACATGGTTGGCCGCTCTGAAAGGAGTGGCCTTTTTTATGCCCCGATTTTGCGCACGCGGGTATTTTCTCCGGTGAGCGTATGGCCGTCAGCTGCCTGTGGAACCATTGGAGGGATGGCCTCACCCGTGCGCGTATCAACCAGCAACGAGTGCGGTTCACCCGGTGCAAACAGATTGCCTTCACCCCACTGACGTAGCGCGACGATAATCGGGAAGAGCGACTGTCCTTTGGGCGTGAGCACATACTCCTGATATGCCGTGCCGTCAGAAGCGGGCCGGGTGGCGAAGATACCCGCCTCGACCAGCTTACGCAGACGATCGGTGAGAATATTGCGCGCCATGCCCAGTCCACGCTGAAAATCGCCAAAACGCCTCACGCCGTCGAACGCGTCGCGGACGATAAGCAACGCCCAGCGATCGCCGATAATATCGACCGAACGGGCAACCGGGCAGGGATGTTGCGAGAACAAGGGTGCAGGTGACATAGCCGGGCCTTATGAAAAATATTCAAGTTGCATTTTAAAACTGGTTTATTTACGCTTCAACTAGTTTTCTTTTGAAACCAGGTGAGCGATGAAAGAAAAGATGTGCACTATGCCGATGGCTTGTTCCGACAGCGTAACCCTGAGGCCAGCGACGATGCCGCGCGCTCTGGTGTTGTTGTTTGCCATCGCCAGCGGCCTGAGCGTCGCCAATGTCTACTATGCGCAACCGCTGCTCGATATGCTGGCGCAGGACTTCGCTATAAGCCAGGCCGCTATTGGCGGTGTGGTAACCGCAACTCAGGTAGGGTGCGCGCTGGCATTATTGCTACTGGTGCCGTTAGGGGACATGGTGGAGCGACGGCGCCTGATGCTGTTGCAGCTCCTGGCGCTGATTGCTGCACTCTGTATCGTCGTGCTGGCGCAATCAACCGTCATTTTGCTGGCGGGAATGCTGGCGACAGGGTTACTCGGCACGGCGATGACACAGGGGCTGATCGCCTGCGCGGCCAGTGCCGCTGATAGCCGGGAGCGTGGTCAGGTTGTGGGGGTGGCGCAGGGTGGTGTTTTTATCGGTTTGTTACTGGCGCGGGTTTTTGCCGGTCTGGTGAGCGACCTGGCGGGATGGCGTGCGGTATATGGTGCTTCTGCGTTCATGATGCTGGTACTGCTACCGTTACTCTGGCGGCAGCTGCCGCGTTTTAGCGTTGGTCCCGAATCGGTCAGCGCGAGACAACTGCTGTTCTCCATGTTGACATTGCTCTGTACCGATCGCGTACTGCAAATTCGCGGCGTGCTGGCGCTCTTGATGTTTGCTGCCTTTACCATTTTCTGGAGTGCAATGGTGCTGCCGTTGAGTGCGCCTCCCTATGGTTTTTCACATACTGTAATTGGCTTGTTTGCCCTTGCCGGTGTGGCAGGCGCTCTTGCCGCGGCCAGAGCCGGACGCGACGCCGATCGCGGTCATGGGCAGCGCACGAGTTTTTATGCGCTGGTGCTGCTATCGCTGGCTTGGTGGCCTTTGTCACAGCTTGAACATTCACTGGCGCTGTTATTGGTAGGGATTGTGCTGCTGGATTTGGGTGGGCAGGCGCTGCACGTTACCAACCAGAGCATGATTTTACGTTCATCGGCGGCACATGGGCGGCTTATCGCGCTCTATATGCTGTTTTACGCCACGGGAAGTGGGGCAGGGGCTATTGCGACCACGGCGGTATTCGCTCGCCATGGCTGGCAGGGTGTCTGTTTATTAGGCGCGGCTGTCAGTCTGCTGGCGCTAATGATATGGGCGATAACGCGGCATCTGATGCCAGACGTCAATTAATACAACAGGGGTGATGATATGAACGAACGGGATCTACTGGCCGAGGCCGATGCGCGCGCTTTACGCTATCTGGAGGGGAATAATACGCGACGCGTCTTTCCTGATGCGGACGCTATCGCTGCGCTTAGCGCGTTTGATGAACCGCTGCCTCAGGCCGGTGAATCCGCTGAGGGGACGCTGGCGCTACTGGATGATATCGGTTCGCCTGCGACCACAGCATCAAACGGGCCGGGGTATTTTGGTTTCGTCGTGGGGGCGACATTGCCTGCCGCTTCTGCGGCTGAGCGGCTTATGGTCGCATGGGATCAATGTGCGTCATCATTTCTGAACTCACCGGTGGCTGACAAAGTGGAGCGTGTTGCAGGCCGCTGGATCCTGGAAGCGCTGGATCTGCCGCGGGAATGCGCCGTTGGGTTTGGCACCAGCGCAACGGCTTGTACGCTGGCCGCCCTCGCGGCAGCACGCCGTGAATTGCTGGCGCGCGAAGGCTGGGATATCGATAACGATGGGCTGTCCGGCGCGCCGGAAATCAACGTGGTGGTTTCAGAACTGGTTCACATTACGGTGAAGAAAGCGCTGCGTATTCTGGGGTTCGGCATGTCACGGCTGATTGTTGCGCCAGTGGACGCCTTCGGGCGTGTTGACGTGAAACAACTGCCGCCGCTTAATGCCCGTACCCTCCTTTGTCTGCAGGCAGGGGAGGTGAATACAGGGGAGTTTGATCCTTTCGCGCAGATTATCCCGCAAGCCCATGATGCCGGGGCGTGGGTGCATGTCGACGGCGCCTTTGGTCTTTGGGCGCGCGCGTCATCGCAGGCGGCGCTGACGGAAGGGATTGAACTGGCGGACAGCTGGACCACGGATGCCCATAAATGGCTGAATACGCCTTATGATTGCGCGATGGTGATTTGCCGCAACCCTCAGGTACTGACCGGGGCGATGAACAGTGACGCGGTCTATATGAGCGCCAGCGCCGATGCGCAGAAGAACCTGACGCTGGAGTTCTCGCGTCGTCCGAGAGGTATTCCGGTGTGGGCCGCGCTGCGCGTGCTGGGTCGTGAGGGCGTACGGGAGATGATCGACAGGCACTGCATGCTGGCACGTGTCATTAGCGAGGGGCTGACAAAACATGGGTTTGACGTATTAAACCGCGTGGTGATCAATCAAGTACTGTTCCGTTGCGAGAGCGACGCACAAACGGAGGCGGTACTGGCTGCGGCACAAGCCTCGGGGAAAACCTGGTTTGGCAGCACCCGCTGGCAGGGAAGGCCAGCGCTACGTCTCAGCGTTTCATCCTGGCGCACACAGCGGGAGGATGTGGATGCGTTGCTGGCATTGCTGGCGAAAATAAACGCAGAGAGCCAGTAATCATAACCCTGAGGAATGTTAATAAACCGTTCCTGTGAAATTTTCACTCAAGGCTGTGCAACATTGCGCGGCCTTTTTTATTGAATAGTCACCTTGTGGTGTTAAATATTTTCTCCTGTAAGTGAAATTATTGTGAAATTATTGAGATAAATAAAAGTAGCCATTTTACATGAGAGAGCCGGACGTTTATGCAAACCGCGATGAGCATCAAGGATTAAACGTTAAATAAGCGCCTAATTATTTATCTTCTGCGTCCGTTTGATAACTGTTGCTTGCGTTAAGATATACATATCGTTAACACGATTTTTACTAAATAGCTGCCGTTTCTACAAAATTAACAAAAACTAATGAAATTGATTTAAATCAATATTTAAAAACTTGGAAATGACGCTAAAAATAGTTAAATTGTCGCCGATCAAATTGGCTTAAAACTGCTAAATTCAGTATAAATTGATCACTGTCGAAAAACGTAAAACAAACCCAATAAAAACCTTTTTATTGTAAGGGCTTTGCGGAGTAATATATTCGAGAGATCAATTTGGGTTTTTTATTAACGTGGTTGTAACTTTTTTGAATCGGCGTCAACGTTATTGCTGATGGTGATTTAAAAGTGCAACAACTTTGTATTGGGGCATGCGTGTAAACCTTCGCTGACGAGGTTTACTCTCGGAGTCTTCATGCGATGAGCAAGGAGTCATGATGTTAGATATAGTCGAACTGTCACGTTTGCAGTTTGCCTTGACCGCGATGTACCACTTCCTTTTTGTGCCACTGACGCTCGGTATGGCGTTTTTGCTGGCCATCATGGAAACGGTCTACGTCCTCTCCGGCAAACAGATTTATAAAGATATGACCAAGTTCTGGGGCAAGTTGTTTGGTATCAACTTCGCACTGGGCGTGGCCACCGGTTTGACCATGGAGTTCCAGTTCGGGACTAACTGGTCTTACTACTCTCACTACGTTGGGGACATCTTCGGTGCGCCACTGGCCATTGAAGGGTTGATGGCCTTCTTCCTCGAGTCCACTTTTGTAGGTCTGTTTTTCTTCGGTTGGGATCGTCTGGGCAAAGTACAGCATATGGCAGTGACCTGGCTGGTCGCGCTGGGCTCCAACTTGTCCGCGTTGTGGATCCTTGTAGCAAACGGCTGGATGCAAAACCCGGTTGCTGCAGATTTCAACTTCGAAACCATGCGTATGGAAATGGTCAGCTTCGCCGAACTGGTACTGAACCCGGTTGCTCAGGTGAAATTTGTCCATACCGTGGCCTCGGGCTATACCTGCGGTGCTATCTTCATCCTTGGTATCAGCTCTTACTATCTGCTGCGCGGTCGTGATATCGCATTCGCTAAACGCTCCTTCGCTATCGCAGCAAGCTTCGGTATGGCGGCTGTGCTGTCCGTTATCGTACTGGGTGATGAATCCGGCTACGAAATGGGTGACGTGCAGAAAACCAAACTGGCGGCCATCGAAGCAGAGTGGGAAACCCAACCTGCACCGGCTGCATTTACCCTGTTTGGTATTCCGGACCAGGATGCGCAGAAAAACCATATGTCCATCCAGATCCCTTACGCGCTGGGCATCATTGCTACCCGTTCTGTCGACACGCCGGTTATCGGCCTGAAAGACCTGATGGTGCAGCATGAAGAGCGTATCCGTAACGGTATGAAGGCATATCACCTGCTTGAACAACTGCGTTCCGGTTCGAAAGACCCGTCCGTACGCGATGAGTTCAACAGCGTGAAGAAAGACCTGGGTTACGGTTTGTTGCTCAAACGTTATACGCCGAATGTGGCGGATGCGACGGAAGCGCAGATTAAACAGGCAACGCAGGACTCCATTCCCCGTGTAGCGCCGCTGTACTTCGCTTTCCGTATTATGGTGGCGTGTGGCGTGCTGATGTTATTCATCATCGCCGTGTCGTTCTGGACCGTCTGCCGTAATCGCATTGGCGAGAAAAAATGGCTGCTGCGTGCCGCTCTGTATGGCATCCCGCTGCCATGGATTGCTATCGAATCCGGCTGGTTTGTCGCGGAGTACGGTCGTCAACCGTGGGCTATCGGTGAAATGTTGCCGACCGCTGTGGCGAACTCGACGCTGACCGCAGGCGACCTGCTGTTCTCGATGATCCTGATTTGCGGTCTGTATACCCTGTTCCTGGTGGCTGAAATGTTCTTGATGTTCAAGTTCGCACGCCTGGGCCCAAGCAGCCTGAAAACTGGCCGCTATCATTACGAGCAGTCCACTGTGGCTTCTCAGCCGGCACGCTAAGACAGGAGTCGTCAAATGATCGATTATGAAGTATTACGTTTTATCTGGTGGCTGCTGGTTGGCATTCTGCTGATCGGTTTTGCCGTCACCGACGGCTTCGACATGGGGGTGGGCATGCTCACCCGTTTCCTGGGTCGTAGCGATACCGAACGTCGTGTGATGATTAACTCTATCGCGCCACACTGGGACGGTAACCAGGTATGGCTGATCACGGCGGGCGGCGCACTGTTTGCTGCCTGGCCAATGGTCTATGCCGCGGCATTCTCTGGTTTCTATGTGGCGATGATTCTTGTGCTGGCCTCCTTGTTCTTCCGTCCGGTAGGTTTTGACTATCGTTCTAAGATTGAAGAGAGCCGCTGGCGCAATATGTGGGACTGGGGCATTTTCATTGGTAGCTTTGTGCCGCCGCTGGTCATTGGTGTCGCCTTCGGTAACCTGCTGCAGGGCGTGCCGTTCAGCGTGGATGAATATCTGCGTCTGACCTACACCGGGAACTTCTTCCAGCTACTGAACCCGTTTGGTCTGCTGGCCGGTGTGGTAAGCGTGGCGATGATCATCACCCAGGGCGCAACCTATCTGCAAATGCGTACTGTCGGTGAGCTGCATCTGCGTGCGCGTACCACGTCTCAGGTTGCCGCGCTGGTTACCACGATCTGCTTCGTGCTGGCCGGTGTGTGGGTGGTCTACGGTATTGATGGTTACGTAGTGACTTCCGCTATGGACCACCATGCGGCTTCCAACCCGCTGACGAAAGAAGTGGCGCGTCAGGCTGGCGCCTGGTTGGCGAACTTCAATAATATCCCGGCTCTGTGGGCGATTCCTGCGCTTGGCGTGGTGCTGCCGCTGCTGACCGTGCTGACTTCGCGTGCGGAAAAAGGCGCACTGGCGTTCGTGTCTTCTTCACTGACGCTGGCCTGCATCATTTTGACCGCCGGTATTGCGATGTTCCCGTTCATCATGCCGTCGAGCATTATGATGAACGCCAGTCTGACCATGTGGGATGCTACCTCCAGTCAGATGACCCTGAACCTGATGACTTTTGTGGCGCTGGTCTTCGTACCGATCATCCTGATCTACACCGCCTGGTGTTACTGGAAAATGTTCGGTCGTATTACGAAAGAAGACATTGAAAGCAACACCCACTCTCTGTACTAAGTAAGGAGCTGATAATGTGGTATTTCGCATGGATTTTAGGAACGCTTCTTGCCTGTGCTTTTGGAGTGATTACGGCGCTGGCATTTGAACATGTGGAAGCGTTGAAAGCCGGTAAGCAAGAAGAGCATTGATGAACGAGATTATCGCGAAACTTTATGCGGTAATGGATAAGCGCCCGTTAAGGGCGCTTTCCTTAATTATGGCATTAGTGCTGGCAGGGTGTATCTTTTGGGATCCCTCGCGTTTTGCGGCAAAGACCAGCGACCTTGAGGTCTGGCATGGCTTTCTGCTGATGTGGGCCGTTTGCGCTGGTGTCATTCATGGCGTGGGATTCCGTCCCCGCGCGGTTCACTGGCAAGGTATTTTTTGCCCGCTGATCGCAGACCTGGTAATGCTGGCTGGTTTGATTTTCTTCTTCTTTTGAATAAGAAATCTCCGCTTAGGACATGGGCTTGCAAAAGCCCATATATTTTTACTCTCCGTTTACTTCTACCCATTCCAAACCATCTCCCCCGCGCGTATAGTAGCGAAGTTTAAAAGCTCTAACTTTTGTTGCATTACCGGGATGTAAAGTGAATACAACGCTGTTTCGATGGCCGGTTCGTGTCTACTACGAAGATACCGACGCCGGTGGTGTGGTTTACCACGCCAGCTACGTGGCTTTTTATGAACGAGCACGCACTGAGATGCTGCGCCACCATCACTTTAGCCAGCAAGTTTTGCTGGCCGAGCGCGTCGCATTCGTGGTACGCAAACTGACGCTGGAGTATTTTGCGCCCGCCAGACTCGACGATATGCTCGAAGTCCAAACGGAAATTACATCAATGCGCGGGACCTCTCTGGTCTTCACGCAGCGGATCGTCAACGCAGAGAACAAAGTCCTGAACGAAGCTGAGGTACTGATTGTCTGTGTTGATCCACTCTTAATGAAGCCTCGTGCGCTTCCCAAGTCTATTGTCGCGGAGTTTAAGCAGTGACTGACATGAACATCCTTGATTTGTTCCTGAAGGCAAGCCTTCTGGTCAAACTTATCATGTTGATTTTGATTGGTTTTTCAATCGCATCCTGGGCAATCATCATCCAGCGAACGCGCATTCTCAACGCAGCCGGTCGTGAAGCGGAAGCCTTTGAAGACAAGTTCTGGTCTGGCATTGAACTGTCGCGTCTGTACCAGGAAAGCCAGGGGCGCCGTGATAATCTGACGGGGTCGGAACAAATCTTCTACAGCGGGTTCAAAGAGTTCGCGCGTTTACACCGCGCCAATAGCCATGCGCCGGAAGCCATTGTCGAAGGGGCATCCAGGGCGATGCGTATTTCGATGAACCGTGAGCTGGAGAACCTGGAAACGCATATTCCTTTCCTCGGTACTGTCGGTTCCATCAGTCCTTATATCGGTCTGTTTGGTACGGTGTGGGGGATCATGCATGCCTTTATCGCACTGGGTGCGGTGAAGCAGGCGACCTTACAGATGGTTGCGCCGGGTATCGCCGAAGCGTTGATCGCCACCGCAATCGGCCTGTTCGCAGCGATTCCAGCGGTAATGGCCTACAACCGCCTGAACCAGCGTGTGAACAAACTGGAACTGAATTACGACAACTTTATGGAAGAGTTCACGGCTATTCTGCATCGTCAGGCGTTTACCAGCACTGAGAGCAACAAGGGGTAAACCATGGCCAGAACGCGTGGACGGGGCAGCCGTAACAGTCGTGGCCTCAAATCCGAAATCAATATTGTTCCGCTGCTGGACGTGCTGCTGGTGCTGTTGCTGATCTTCATGGCAACCGCACCGATAATCACCCAGAGCGTGGAGGTTGACCTGCCGGATGCGACAGAGTCGAAAACCGTCAGCACCAATGACGATCCTCCGGTCATTATTGAGGTTTCCGGTGTCGGACAGTACAGCGTGGTGGTAGAGAAAGATCGTATGGATCAGCTACCGCCAGAGCAAGTGATTGCAGAAGCGCAACGTCGCCTGCAATCGAATCCGAAAACCGTTTTCTTGATCGGTGGCGCAAAAGAAGTGCCTTACGATGAAATCATTAAAGCGCTAAACCTGTTACACAGCGCGGGTGTTAAATCGGTTGGCTTGATGACGCAGCCTATCTGATCACCGGCTTAACAGGCGGCAGTTTTTGGGAACCGAGAGTGTCAAAGGCAACCGAACAAAACGACAAACTTAAACGAGCGATAATTATTTCGGCGGTGTTGCATGTGATTCTGGTTGCACTGCTGATCTGGAGCTCGTTTGATGAAAATATTGATGCCTCTGCGGGTGGTGGTGGCGGTTCTTCTATTGATGCGGTAATGGTCGATCCCGGTGCCGTTGTCCAGAATTACAACCGTCAGCAGCAGCAACAGGCCAGCGCAAAGCGTGCGCAAGAGCAGCGTGAAAAGCAGGCTCAGCAGCAGGCAGAAGAACTGCGTGAAAAACAGGCTGCCGAGCAGGAACGCTTAAAACAGCTTGAACAGGAACGTTTGCAGGCGCAAGAAGCTGCCCGTGAGCAGGCCGCAGAACAGAAAAAAGCAGAAGACGCCGCGAAGAAAGCGCAGGAAGCGCAAAAACAGGCGGAAGAAGCTGCAGCAAAAGCCGCTGCTGATGCAAAAGCGAAAGCGGATGCACAGGCAAAAGAAGCGGCGGAAGCGGCGAAGAAAGCGGCGGCAGACGCACAGAAAAAAGCGGAAGCAGATGCTGCGAAAGCGGCTGCGGATGCGAAGAAAAAAGCTGAAGCAGAAGCAGCCAAAGCTGCAGCCGATGCTCAGAAGAAAGCCGAAGTAGAAGCTGCGAAAAAAGCCGAAGCAGAAGCCGCGAAGAAAGCTCAGCAGGATGCTGAGAAGAAAGCGGCTGCGGACGCTGCGAAAAAAGCCGCAGCAGAGAAGGCCGCCGCTGAAAAAGCCGCGGCTGCCGAGAAGGCAGCGGCAGAAAAAGCCGCCGCTGAAAAAGCGGCTGCTGCTGAGAAGGCTGCTGCCGATAAGAAAGCCGCTGCTGAGAAGGCTGCCGCAGATAAGAAAGCCGCTGCTGAAAAGGCTGCTGCCGCCAAGAAAGCGGCGGCTGAAAAAGCCGCTGCCGCATCAGGCGTTGACGATCTGCTGGGCGACCTGAGTTCCGGTAAGAATGCGCCGAAAGGTCATTCCAGTGGTACCACAGGTGGTGATTCACCTGCTAAAGGAAGTAAGGCAGGCCAGGGGGGCGCGTCGCAGGCTGATATCAGTGCGTATATGTCGCAAGTACAGGCGGCGATTAAGGGCCATCTGTATGACTGGGACACTTATGCGGGCAAAACCTGTACGTTGCGTGTGAAAATTGCAGAAGACGGTACTTTGCTCTCAGTGGCGCAGGAAGGTGGCGACCCTGCTTTTTGTCAGGCGATGTTAGCCGCGACAAATCGTATGTCGAAGTTCCCTAAACCGCCAACGGCTGAGGTCTATAAGGTCTTTAGAAACGTACCTCTGGACTTTAAACCTTAGTAACGAATTCTTCTGCACAGGCAGGGAAAACAGACTAAGTTTGTCCTGGTGTTTCGGTAGTTTTGTATAATTGAGTTTGTTAACATTCTGCTAAATTATCGCGGGTTTTCCGCCCGGATAAGGGAGATAAGATGAAGCAGGCATTACGTGTAGCGTTTGGTTTTCTGATGCTGTGGGCAGCGGTGCTGCACGCAGAAGTACGTATCGAGATCACCCAGGGGGTGGACTCGGCACGCCCAATCGGTGTCGTGCCCTTCCAGTGGGCAGGCCCTGGCGGTGCGCCAGAAGATATTGGCAATATCGTGGCGTCGGATCTGCGTAACAGCGGTAAATTTAATCCTCTGGATCGTTCTCGTCTGCCTCAGCAGCCAGCGACAGCGCAGGAAGTTCAGCCAGCAGCCTGGTCTGCTCTGGGTATTGATGCCGTCGTTGTGGGGCAGGTCAGCCCGAACCCGGATGGCACCTATAAAGTGGCTTACCAGTTGGTCGACACCGGCGGTGCGCCGGGTACCGTACTGGCACAGAACTCCTTCAACGTCAGCAAACAGTGGCTACGCTATGGCGCGCACACTGCCAGCGACGATGTGTTCCAGAAACTGACCGGCATTAAAGGTGCATTCCGTACCCGTATCGCGTATGTCGTGCAGAGCAATGGCGGCCAGTTCCCGTATGAACTGCGCGTCTCTGACTACGATGGTTACAATACCGCCGTCGTACACCGCTCTTCGCAGCCGCTGATGTCTCCGGCGTGGTCACCGGATGCCTCAAAACTGGCGTACGTAACCTTCGAAAGCGGTCGTTCTGCGCTGGTCATTCAGGATCTGTCCAGTACCGCTATTCGCCAGGTCGCTTCTTTCCCGCGTCACAACGGTGCGCCGGCATTCTCTCCGGATGGTTCTAAGATTGCCTTCGCGCTGTCTAAAACCGGTAGCCTGAACATCTATGTAATGGATCTGGGGTCGGGTCAAATTCGTCAGGTAACCGATGGTCGCAGTAACAACACTGAACCCACCTGGTTCCCGGATAGCCAGAATCTGGCATTTACCTCTGACCAGGCGGGTCGTCCGCAGGTTTATAAAATTAACGTTAACGGCGGTGCTGCACAGCGTATCACCTGGCAGGGTTCACAAAACCAGGATGCTGATGTAAGTGCTGACGGTAAGTTTATGGTAATGGTGAGCTCCGACGGTGGTCAGCAGCACATTGCCAAGCAGGATCTGGTAGCGGGTGGCGTGCAGGTTTTATCGTCAACGTTCCTGGATGAATCGCCGAGTCTGGCACCTAACGGCACGATGGTAATCTACAGCTCTTCTCAGGGGATGGGATCCGTGCTGAATCTGGTTTCTACAGATGGGCGTTTCAAAGCGCGTATTCCGGCGTCTGATGGACAGGTGAAATCCCCTGCCTGGTCGCCGTATCTGTCTAAATAATAATTGGTAATTAAAGGAATTAACGAAATGCAACTGAACAAAGTGCTGAAAGGCCTGATGCTGGTTCTGCCGATCATGGCAATCGCGGCCTGTTCTTCTAAAAAAGCAACCAACGACCAGAATGGCGAAGGTATGCTGGGTGCGGGCACTGGTATGAACGGCAACGGTAACATGTCTTCTGAAGAGCAAGCTCGTCTGCAGATGCAGCAGCTGCAGCAGAACAACATCGTCTACTTCGATCTGGACAAGTATGACATCCGTTCTGATTTCGCTGCGATGCTGGACGCGCACGCTAACTTCCTGCGTAGCAACCCGTCTTACAAAGTCACCGTAGAAGGTCACGCGGACGAACGTGGTACTCCGGAATACAACATCTCCCTGGGCGAACGTCGTGCTAACGCCGTTAAAATGTACCTGCAGGGTAAAGGTGTTACCGCTGACCAGATCTCCATCGTTTCTTACGGTAAAGAAAAACCTGCAGTACTGGGCCATGACGAAGCGGCTTACGCTAAAAACCGTCGTGCCGTACTGGTTTACTAAGAGAATTGCATGAGCAGTAACCTCAGACATCATCTATTGAGTCTGTCGTTACTGGTTGGCATAGCGGCCCCCTGGGCCGCTAATGCTCAAGCGCCAATCAGTAGTGTCGGCTCAGGCTCGGTCGAAGACCGCGTCACTCAACTCGAGCGTATTTCTAATGCTCACAGCCAGCTTTTAACTCAACTCCAGCAACAACTCGCTGATAACCAAGCGGATATTGACACCCTGCGTGGACAAATTCAGGAGAGTCAGTATCAGCTTAATCAGGTTGTTGAACGTCAGCAGCAAATTCAGCAGCAGATCGGTAGTCTGAGCAACGGCGGCGCAGCTGGGCAAACGCAGCAGGCTTCGGGCGATCAGGCCGGGGCAGCAGCGCAGGCGGCGCCTGACGAAGCGGCAGCCTCAGGCGCGCCGGTACAAAGCGGTGATGCCAATACGGATTACAATGCAGCCATTGCCCTGGTGCAGGATAAAGCTCGCCAGGATGACGCGATTGTCGCATTCCAGAACTTTGTTAAGAAATACCCTGATTCAACCTATGTTCCGAATGCTAATTACTGGCTGGGACAGTTGAATTACAACAAGGGTAAGAAGGATGATGCGGCGTTCTATTTTGCCTCCGTGGTGAAAAATTACCCGAAATCACCGAAAGCGCCAGATGCGATGTTTAAAGTCGGCGTGATCATGCAAGATAAAGGTGACACGGCGAAGGCGAAAGCCGTTTATCAGCAGGTGGTCGCGAAGTATCCGGGTACCGAAGGCGCAAAACAGGCGCAGAAACGTCTCGGTTCTATGTGATGAATAGCACATGACCAGAAATCGCTTTTTTTCTGGTCTTGTCGCGTGAATCATAAGCAGTCAGGTGATCTTCCTCGAAATTCTTGTTGCGCTGCGTTCTTAAATCAGTAATATATGCCGCCGTTGCCACGGGATATCAAACAAACTCAAAGCAACGCAAAAGTGGGTCGTTAGCTCAGTTGGTAGAGCAGTTGACTTTTAATCAATTGGTCGCAGGTTCGAATCCTGCACGACCCACCAATCGTTACGGTGGAAAGCGATAGTTAAACGTAAAGGATAACGTTGCGTCAGCAACGGCCCAAAGGGCAAGGCGAAGCCGAGTCATCCTACACGACCCACCAACTAACATCAGTTAGTAAGATGTATCCAGCGTAGTATCGGGTGATTAGCTCAGCTGGGAGAGCACCTCCCTTACAAGGAGGGGGTCGGCGGTTCGATCCCGTCATCACCCACCACTCGGGTCGTTAGCTCAGTTGGTAGAGCAGTTGACTTTTAATCAATTGGTCGCAGGTTCGAATCCTGCACGACCCACCAATTTTAATGTCTTACTCAGATATTAAACGTGAAGGATAACGTTGCTGTAGCAACGGCCCATAGGGCGAGACGACGTCGAGTCATCCTGCACGACCCACCAATTTTTATTGGTTCCGAGTAAAAATTTCAGGCGTACCCAAACGGGTCGTTAGCTCAGTTGGTAGAGCAGTTGACTTTTAATCAATTGGTCGCAGGTTCGAATCCTGCACGACCCACCAGCCTGAAAAAATAGTACATCCCGTAAAGGGTCGTTAGCTCAGTTGGTAGAGCAGTTGACTTTTAATCAATTGGTCGCAGGTTCGAATCCTGCACGACCCACCAATGTAAAAAGGCGCCCTAAAGGCGCCTTTTTGCTATCTGCGAATGCATAAGATTCGAACCTGCAGCAGGTTCGAGTCAAGCGAAGCGAGACAGCGGAGCCGCTTGCGGCGACGACCCGAAGGGTGAGGCGAAGCCGAGTCATCCTGCACGACCCACCAATGTAAAAAGGCGCCCTAAAGGCGCCTTTTTGCTATCTGCGAATGCATAAGATTCGACAAAATTGTCGGGAACAATTTTGAACAACGCGACAGCGTTGGCCCTAAGGGTGAGTCTCAGGACGAGACGAATATACCTGCAGCAGGTTCGAGTCAAGCGAAGCGAGACAACGGAGCCGCTCGCGGCGACGACCCGAAGGGTGAGGCGAAGCCGAGTCATCCTGCACGACCCACCAATGTAAAAATGGCGCTGGCGGCGCCTTTTTGCTATCTGCAATGCGTCCACTTCCTCTCTTCCCTTGCACTATGTCACTCGTTCGTTCATTTTCTGTGACTTTTGCCCCTCAATCCGCTATCTTGTTTAGTATATAAAACACATTCGCCTTACCTTTGCCGCGCTGTCGAAAAAGAAAGGCATTTTGTTAAGCCAGTAAAACGAGTAAGCATGATGAGCGTAATGTTCGATCCGGAAGCCGCAATCTATCCTTTTCCGCCGAAGCCTCTTCCTCTAAGCCGTGATGAAAAAGAGTTCTATCGGGAAAAAATCAAACGCCTGTTAAAAGAGCGTGACGCCGTAATGGTTGCGCATTACTACACTGACCCGGAAATTCAGCAACTGGCGGAAGAGACGGGCGGATGTATTTCTGACTCGCTTGAGATGGCGCGCTTTGGCGCCAAACATCCGGCCTCAACGTTACTGGTCGCTGGCGTACGCTTTATGGGAGAAACCGCCAAAATCCTCAGCCCCGAAAAAACCATCCTTATGCCGACACTCAATGCCGAATGTTCGCTGGATTTGGGGTGCCCCATCGAGGCGTTCAGCGCTTTTTGCGATGCGCATCCGGACCGAACCGTGGTGGTGTATGCCAACACCTCGGCGGCAGTCAAAGCCCGTGCTGACTGGGTCGTTACCTCCAGTATTGCTGTTGAGTTGATAGAACATCTGGATAGCCTCGGCGAGAAAATTATCTGGGCACCTGACCGCCATCTCGGTAGTTACGTACAGAAACAAACCGGAGCAGACGTGCTGTGCTGGCAGGGAGCCTGCATCGTACATGACGAATTTAAAACCCAGGCGCTGATTCGCATGAAGGCGCTTTATCCGGAGGCCGCCATCCTGGTACATCCGGAATCACCGCACTCCGTGGTTAAACTGGCCGATGCAGTGGGTTCCACCAGCCAGTTGATCAATGCCGCAAAAACGCTTCCGCATAAGCAACTTATTGTCGCCACCGACCGAGGTATCTTTTATAAAATGCAGCAGGCGGTGCCGGAAAAAGAGTTACTCGAGGCGCCGACTGCCGGTGAGGGGGCAACCTGCCGTAGCTGTGCTCATTGCCCATGGATGGCAATGAATGGCCTGAAAGCCATTGCAGAAGGTCTGGAGAACGGTGGGGAAGCGCACGAAATCCATGTCGATGCTGCACTGCGTGAAGGGGCATTGCTGCCATTGAACCGTATGTTGGATTTTGCGGCTACACTACGTCCTTAATGAGGAAAAATGCGTAAGAATACGCTCTGGGGAAAAGATGGATTTTTTTAGTACGCAGAATATCTTGGTACATATCCCGATCGGCGCCGGAGGCTACGATCTTTCATGGATTGAAGCAGTAGGCACAGTGGCGGGCCTGTTATGCATCTGGCTCGCCAGCCTGGAAAAAATCAGCAATTACGCATTTGGCTTAATCAACGTCACGCTGTTTGCCATTATCTTCTTCCAGATTCAGCTCTATGCCAGCCTGTTGCTCCAGCTGTTTTTCTTTGCCGCCAATATCTACGGCTGGTATGCCTGGTCACGGCAAACGACTTCCAACGAGGCCGTTCTGCAAATCCGCTGGTTGCCTTTGCCGAAAGCCTTAGCCTGGCTGGTGCTGTGTGCACTGGCGATTGGTTTTATGACCTTCTTTATCAATCCTGTATTTGCCGTGCTCACCCGTGTGGCGGTCTCAATGATGCAAACGTTGGGGCTGAATGTGGCTATGCCTGAATTGCAGCCGGACGCCTTCCCGTTTTGGGACTCGTGCATGATGGTCCTTTCCATTGTTGCCATGATTTTGATGACACGGAAATATGTTGAAAACTGGCTGCTGTGGGTCATTATCAATGTCATCAGCGTGGTGATTTTCGCCCTGCAAGGTGTCTGGGCCATGTCGCTGGAATATATGATTCTGACCTTCATCGCACTCAACGGTAGCCGGATGTGGATAAATAGCGCCCGTGAACGCGGCTCTCACGCGTTCTCGAACTAATGATGGTGTGAATGGTTATGGTCTGGCTGCGTCTCGCTGAGATGGCAGTCAGGCCCACTACAGGGCTGATACTCCATCTGAATCGTCACATGTTCAATCTGGTAATGATGTACCAGGAAATGTTCAATCTGGCGCAGTAGCCCGTCGTGATCGTGCGGTGGAATCACCTGGACATGTAACGTCATCAGTGTTTTCTCTCCCACCAGCCAGACATGGACATGATGGACATCGCGCACTTCGGTAATCGCCCGACGCAGATGCCGTTTTAACGCATTGATATCCATCGATACGGGCGCACCTTCGAGCAATTCATTGACGCTCTCACGCAATAATGCCCATGCGCTGCGTAATACCAGCACCGAGACCAGGATGGAGAGTATCGGGTCGGCAGGCGTCCAGCCGGTGAACATAATGATCAGTGCAGCAACAATGGCGCCAACGGAGCCCAGCAGATCGCCAAGGACATGCAAAGCCGCCGCCCGGACATTCAGGTTCCGTTCTTCATTACCCCGATGCAGCAACCAGAATGCCAGTATATTCGCCAGCAACCCCATGACGGCAATCACCATCATTGTCATACCCGCCACGGGTTGTGGATGATAAAAGCGCTGGATTGCTTCCCAGACGATAAAAAATGTAATCAGCACCAGCGCAATGGCGTTAATAAAGGCGGCGAGGGTGGTCAGACGAAGCCAGCCAAAGGTGCGTCGTGGCCCGGAAGGGCGGTGGGCGAAATGGACGGCCAGCAAGGCAAAAAAGAGCGCGGCGGCATCCGTTAGCATATGCCCGGCATCGGCCAGTAACGCCAGTGAGCCGGAAATCAGCCCCCCAACCACCTCGACCAGCATGAACAACGCTGTGACGCTAAAAGCCAGAAGCAGGCGTCGCGCATTGGCGTCAGCAGGGAGATGAGAGTGAGAATGTGAATGCGCCATAATGAGCCGTCCCGTGTAATTGGCGTTAGCAGCGTCCTACATCATTGCAGATCTTTTGCTGTTCAGCAGAAAAAAATGAGGAGAGCCAAAGCTCTCCCCGTTTTAACCCAGGCTATTTTTACTGCGTAGTGCCGTCGGTTTTAGTATTCGCATCATTGTTAATACCGTTACCGGTCTGAACTTTCTTGTTGATATCCGGGCATTTACCGTCTTTACACTGAGAGTTTTTATGGATCTCATCCTTTGTCATGTGCTTAGTACCGGTGTGGGAGTTCATGTGTTTCTCAGTGTTAAGTTTCATACCTGATGAAGCGGAACCATTCGTTGTGGTATTGGGTTCAAGATTCGCTTTCGCATCCGGCGCCGTCTGTCCCGCACTGGCGGCAGCGTTGGCCTGGCCATTATTGGATTGAGAAGGGGAATCATCAGCGAATGCCGCACCGCTTGCCAGGGTCAGAGTTGTCGTCAAGAAAAGTGTCGCTAATTTATTCATTTTCATCATGATGCTCCTGTTCTGGTCATTATTTACCGATGCGTATCATCGGCCTGACATGCGCGAACGAACTATCACGCTCAGTAGTGAAACATGTTATGCATTACCGACTATGGCAGCACATAATATTGAAAAATAAAACAAACTAAGTATTTACACTTAAAAAGTGTAGCGCTGTTATCGCTATTCGCTACTTTCTGGCGGTTTTTAAAGGCATTCCAGGATTTTTCTGCCCGCAGTGTAAATTCGCGTTTACACTACCTGACTGACAAGTTAGATTGGAGAGATTGCATTCATTAAAATAAGTATGGCTACGCTGGAACGATCATGAATTATCAGAACGACGATTTACGCATTAAAGAGATCAACGAGTTATTACCCCCTGTCGCACTCCTTGAGAAGTTTCCTGCTACCGAAACTGCGGCCAAAACTGTCTCCCATGCCCGCAAAGCGATTCATAAAATTTTGAAAGGCAATGACGATCGCCTGCTGGTAGTGATTGGCCCGTGCTCTATTCACGATCCGGCTGCGGCTAAAGAGTATGCCGCACGTCTGTTGACGCTGCGTGAAGAACTTCAGGGTGAGCTGGAAATCGTGATGCGCGTTTACTTTGAAAAACCGCGTACCACCGTGGGCTGGAAAGGGCTCATCAATGATCCGCACATGGATAATAGCTTCCAGATCAACGACGGTCTGCGCATTGCGCGCAAGTTATTGCTGGATATCAATGACAGTGGATTACCGGCTGCGGGTGAGTTTCTCGATATGATCACCCCGCAGTACGTTGCTGACCTGATGAGCTGGGGCGCTATTGGCGCGCGGACGACGGAATCGCAGGTTCACCGTGAGCTGGCCTCTGGTCTTTCTTGCCCGGTTGGCTTCAAAAACGGTACTGACGGCACCATCAAGGTGGCTATTGACGCCATCAATGCAGCGGGTGCGCCACACTGCTTCCTGTCTGTGACCAAATGGGGCCACTCTGCGATTGTTAACACCAGCGGGAATGGCGACTGCCATATCATTTTGCGCGGTGGTAAAGAGCCGAACTACAGTGCTAAACATGTCGCCGAAGTGAAAGTTGGTCTGGAGAAAGCAGGCCTGCCCGCGCAGGTGATGATCGATTTCAGCCATGCGAACTCCAGTAAGCAATTTAAAAAGCAGATGGACGTAGGTGCTGATGTCTGCGCGCAAATTGCCGGCGGTGAAAAAGCGATTATCGGCGTGATGATCGAAAGCCATCTGGTGGAAGGCAATCAGAGTCTGGAAGGCAGCGAACCGCTGGTCTATGGCAAGAGTGTAACCGATGCCTGCATCGGCTGGGATGACACCGATACGATCCTCCGTCAGCTGGCGGCAGCGGTAAAAGCGCGTCGCCAGTAAATACGCTTCATCCCTTGGCCTGTCTCTTTGTTGGCTGCACTGGGAAAACCCGGTCACCGAGTTATCGATGCTCTCGGGGATTCCTTCCTTTGCCGCCTCGACACAGTCGTAAATGATGTTGTGTCGTGCCCCTGCAAATAAAAAAGCGTGGATTGCTCCACGCTTTTTTTGATGCCTCGCGAAAACTACTTCGCTTTACCCTGGTTGGCAACGGCAGCCGCTTTCGCCGCGATCTCATCGGCATTACCCAGGTAGTAGTGTTTGACAGGTTTGAAGTTTTCGTCGAACTCATACACCAGCGGCACGCCGGTCGGGATATTCAGTTCAAGAATTTCGTCTTCGCCCATATTATCCAGGTATTTCACCAGCGCGCGCAGGGAGTTGCCGTGAGCCGCGATGATTACGCGCTCACCGCTTTTCAGGCGCGGCAGAATGGTTTCGTTCCAGTAAGGCACTACGCGTTCGATAGTCAGCGCCAGGCTTTCGGTGGTCGGCAGCTCTTTCTCGGTCAGTTTCGCATAACGCGGATCGTGGCCCGGGAAACGCTCGTCATCTTTCGTCAGTTCCGGCGGAGTAACAGCAAAGCCGCGACGCCACTGTTTAACCTGCTCGTCACCGTATTTTTCAGCGGTTTCCGCTTTGTTCAGACCCTGCAGCGCACCGTAATGACGCTCGTTCAGTTTCCAGGATTTCTCAACCGGCAGCCAGGCCTGATCCAGTTCGTCCAGCACATTCCACAGGGTGTGGATGGCACGTTTCAGCACCGAGGTGTATGCAAAGTCGAAGGTGAAGCCTTCATCCTTCAGCAGCTTACCTGCGGCTTTTGCTTCGCTAACGCCTTTCTCGGACAGATCAACGTCATACCAACCGGTGAAGCGGTTTTCATTGTTCCACTGACTTTCGCCGTGACGAACCAGAACCAGTTTAGTAACAGCCATACACTTACTCCTTCATAAGCCTGATTGAATGATAACAATTCTCATTATATTGCCCTGTAATGACCAGCAGCAACGATTACCCTTAACCATAGCGAAAATAGTGGCCCAGTGTAAGGTGCTTGTGAATTAGTGGTTACCATTTTGTCGATGAATGGCCGATATTTCAGCGAAATGGGCAAAAAAAACCCTCCGGATGGAGGGTTGGTTATCAGGCGGGAATAAAGTGATATTCCGTCAGGCTGACATACTCATCGCCGGGTCGCAGAATACAGCTGCCGTGAGGATAGTCCGGACGGTTCGGGCTGTCGGGTAAAAATTCACTTTCCAGTGCCAGACCCTGCCACGCACTGTAGGCCGTATTGCCGCGAGCGGGTGTCCCTTCAAGGAAATTCCCGGAGTAAAATTGTAGCGCCGGGGCAGACGTATAGACGGACATTTGCAGCTTATTGTCCGCCGACCAGACATGGGCCGCAGGCTGGCTGGCATCACCTTTAGCCTGCAGCAAAAACGCATGGTCGTAACCTTTCACCACCCGCTGATCGTCATCACTCAGGAAATCCTGAGCCAGCGTTTTCGGCTGACGGAAATCAAAGCTGGTCTGCGCCACATTTTTCAGGTCGCCCGTCGGGATACCCATGCTGTCGACCGGCAGATAGGCATCCGCCAGCAGTTGCAGCCTGTGGCTACGCACGTCGCTCTGTTCGCCGTTGAGGTTGAAGTAGGCGTGATTGGTCAGGTTAACCGGACAAGGCTTATCGGTCGTCGCACGATACTCGATAGCCAGGCGGTTATCTTCACCAAGGCGATAAAGCACGCTGGCGCTCACTTTACCAGGAAAACCCTGGTCGCCATCAGGCGAGGTTAATGAGAGCAGCGCTTCGCTGTCATTTTGTCGCTCAATTAGCCAGCGGCGCTTATCAAACCCTTCCGGGCCGCCGTGCAGCTGGTTTTCGCCCTGACTTGGCACGAGCGCCCAGGTTTCCCCGTCGAGGACAAACTGGCTTTTAGCGATCCGATTCGCATAGCGCCCAACGGATGCGCCCAGAAACGCGTTCTGGTGAATATAGTGTTCGGGGGTAGCGCAACCGAGTAGCGCTTCACGCACCGAGCCATCGGAAAGTGGCACCCGTGCCGACAGCAACGTAGCGCCCCAGTCCATGACGGTGACCACCATCCCTGCGCTGTTGCGCAGGGTAATCAGACGGAAGGGCAGTCCATCTGGCGCTGCCCCGGAAGATTCATTTAGCACTGTCCCGCTCCCTGTGAAGGTTTGCACACGTAAAATGTCTCTTTAATACCGGTTTTGGCTTCGTACTGCGCCGCAACGGCCTCTTTCACCGCTGGCACCAGTGCTTCCGGCACCAGCGCGACCACGCAGCCGCCGAAACCGCCGCCGGTCATGCGCACCCCGCCTTTGTCGCCGATGGTGGTCTTCACAATCTCCACCAGGGTGTCGATTTGCGGCACGGTGATTTCGAAATCGTCACGCATGGAGGCATGCGATTCCGCCATCAGGACGCCCATTCGCTGCAGGTCGCCTTTTTCCAGTGCGTCGGCGGCCTCCACGGTACGCGCATTTTCAGTCAGCACATGGCGGACGCGCCGGGCAACCACCGGATCCAGTTCGTGCGCGACGGCATTGAACTGATCGATATTCACGTCACGCAGCGCTTTTTGCTGGAAGAAACGCGCCCCGGTTTCACACTGTTCGCGGCGGGTGTTGTACTCGCTGCCCACCAGGGTGCGTTTAAAGTTACTGTTGATAATGACGATGGCGACGCCCTCCGGCATGGAGACCGCTTTGCTGCCCAGTGAGCGACAGTCGATCAGCAGTGCGCTGCCTTTTTTACCCAGCGCCGAGATGAGCTGGTCCATGATGCCGCAGTTACAGCCGACAAACTGGTTTTCCGCTTCCTGGCCGTTGAGGGCGATTTGCGTGCCGTCGAGCGGCAGATGGTACAGCTGCTGGAAAACGGTACCGACCGCCACTTCCAGCGAGGCGGAAGAGCTCAGGCCTGCACCCTGTGGCACGTTGCCGCTGATCACCAGATCCGCACCGCCAAACGTGTTGTCACGTTTTTGCAGATGTTTCACCACGCCACGCACATAGTTTGACCACTGTTGCGAAGGGTGGGTCACGATGGGGGCGTCCAGCGAGAATTCATCCTGCTGGCCGTCGTAGTCGGCGGCGATAACGCGCACGGTACGATCTGTCCGCGTGGCGCAGCTGATGACGGTCTGGTAATCAATGGCGCAGGGCAGCACAAACCCGTCGTTATAATCGGTATGTTCGCCGATCAGGTTTACGCGCCCCGGGGCCTGAAGGGTATGGGTGGCAGGGTAGCCAAATTTTTCAGCAAACAGGGACTGTGTTTTTTCTTTCAGACTCATGGTTAAACTCCGGATTCGCGGAAATGAACAGCGCTGACCGCGCGCAGACGTTCAGCCGCCTGTTCTGCCGTCAGGTCACGCTGCGTCTCGGCCAGCATTTCATAACCGACCATAAACTTACGTACCGTGGCGGAGCGTAATAACGGCGGGTAAAAATGCGCATGCAACTGCCAGTGGCTGTGATCCTGTTGTGTGAAGGGCGCCCCGTGCCAGCCCATCGAGTAGGGGAAGGAGCACTGAAACAGGTTATCGTAACGGCTGGTCAGCTGCTTGAGGGCCAGCGCCAGGTCGCTGCGCTGTGCGTCGGTTAATTCGGTGATCCGCCGGACAGGCGCTTTGGGTAACAGCAGCGTTTCAAACGGCCAGGCCGCCCAGTAGGGCACCACGGCCAGCCAGTGTTCGGTTTCAACGACGGTACGGCTGCCGTCCCTGCGCTCACGTTCGGCGTAATCCACCAGCATGGGTGAGCCGTACTGGCGGAAATAGTCACTCTGCAGGCGGTCTTCACGTTCGGCTTCATTGGGCAGGAAACTGTTGGCCCACACCTGGCCATGCGGGTGCGGGTTCGAGCAGCCCATTGCCGCGCCTTTATTCTCAAAGACCTGAACCCACGGGTACGTCCGGCCCAGATCGGCGGTCTGCTCCTGCCAGGTTTTCACCACTTCTTCCAGCGCGCTCAGGCTCAGTTCCGGCAGGGTTTTGCTGTGATCCGGCGAAAAGCAGATAACGCGGCTGGTGCCGCGCGCGCTCTGGCTACGCATCAGCGGATCGCTGCTTTCCGGCGCGTCCGGCGTGTCGGTCATCAGTGCCGCAAAGTCATTGGTAAAGACATACGTACCGGGATAATCGGGGTTTTTATCGCCGGTGACACGGGTGTTGCCCGGACATAAAAAACAGTCGGGATCGTGGGACGGCAGGGTCTGTTTCGCCGGGGTTTCCTGGGCGCCCTGCCAGGGGCGTTTGGCCCGGTGCGGCGATACCAGAATCCATTGCCCTGTCAGCGGGTTATAACGGCGATGCGGATGATCGACCGGGTTAAATTGCGTCATGACCCTTCCTTTAATCGGTGTAGCCCTGCGGGTGGCGGGACTGCCAGCGCCAGGTATCTTGTGCCATCTCATCAAGCGTACGGGTCACACGCCAGCCCAGCTCATTATCCGCTTTGCTTGCATCCGCCCAGTAGGCGGGCAGATCGCCATCACGGCGGGGAGCGAAGTGGTACGCTACCGGTTTACCGCAGGCTTTGCTGAATGCGTTAACCACATCCAGCACACTGCTGCCAACGCCTGCGCCGAGGTTATAAATGTGGACGCCTTGCTTGCCCGCCAGTTTTTCCATCGCCGCAACGTGCCCGTCGGCCAAATCCATCACATGGATGTAATCGCGCACGCCGGTGCCATCAGGCGTAGGGTAATCATTACCGAATACGGCCAGTGAATCGCGACGGCCCACGGCCACCTGGGCGATGTAAGGCATCAGGTTGTTCGGGATACCCTGCGGGTCTTCACCCATATCTCCTGACGGATGGGCGCCCACCGGGTTGAAATAACGCAGCAGGGCAATGCTCCAGTCCGGCTGGGCTTTTTGCAGATCGGTCAGGATCTGCTCAACCATCAGCTTACTTTTGCCGTACGGGCTTTGCGGGGTGCCGGTCGGGAAACTTTCGACATACGGGATTTGCGGCTGATCGCCATAGACCGTTGCGGAAGAGCTGAAAATGAGGTTTTTAACGTTAGCCGCGCGCATGGCATTCACCAGACGAAGGGTACCGTTGACGTTGTTATCGTAGTACTCCAGCGGTTTGGCGACGGATTCGCCAACGGCTTTCAGTCCTGCGAAGTGGATGACCGCTTCGATTGCATGATCGTGCAGGATTTCAGCCAGCAATGCTTCATCACGAATATCACCCTGGATAAACAGGGCGGATTTGCCCCCAAGGCGTTCAAGCACCGGCACGACACTGCGTTTACTGTTACACAGATTGTCGAGGATGATGACGTCGTGGCCATTTTGCAGCAGTTGTACACAGGTATGGCTTCCAATGTAACCGCTACCACCCGTAACCAGAACTTTCATATATCACTCCATCAGGCGTATGTTATGAATTAACTTTAGCATAACAGAGATGGCAAAACTGTGATATGTGATAAATTAGTGGAATCGTTTACACTGCAATGGGTCATGCATTAGCTGCCCACGTAACTGATTATAAAACAGATAAATAATGACGTAATGATGCATAAATTCTGAAAATGATATGAAACACAGGCAGGGCGGTGCCCCACCTGTGAAAAACTCAATCAAACGCGTAGCGCCAACTGTCGCCCTCCGGGACAAATTGTAAGCGATGCGTGATACACGTCGGGGCATCGCTGGCATGGTGGGAGACAAACAATAATTGCGTTTCGCCTTCGCCAATCAGTACGTCAACAAAGCGGCGAATGAGCTGACGGTTCAGCGGATCCAGTCCTTGCAGCGGCTCATCAAGGATCAGTAACGTCGGATGTTTGACCAGCGCACGGACAATCAGCGCCAGGCGTTGCTGTCCCCATGACAGACTATGGAAAGGCGCATCGGCGGTTTTGGGGTTAAACCCCGCGAGGTCCAGCCACTGTTGCGCCAGCTTGCGCTGTTTATCCGAAACGGCCTGATAAATACCAATAGAGTCAAAATAGCCGGAAAGAACCACATTGCGCACGGTCGTACTGACGCGATAGTCAAGATGCAGACTGCTGCTGACGTAACCAATGTGCTTCTTTATATCCCAGATGGTCTCGCCGCTGCCGCGACGACGACCAAAAAGGGTTAAATCGTTGCTGTAGCCTTGCGCATGATCGCCCGTTACCAGACTAAGCAGCGTCGATTTTCCTGCGCCGTTCGGCCCGCTAATTTGCCAGTGTTCGCCCGGTCGAACGGTCCAGTCGAGGTGGTTGATAATCGGACGAACGTTATAGGAGACCACGCCATCTCTGAGGACAATCAGCGGCTCTCCGGGGATTAGTTGTGCGCGTGCTGGCGGTGCATCCGGTTCCGGCAGCGCCATTCCCGCCAGATTTTCGCTGTGCGCCAGTTGCGCGATAAGCGCCTGCTGTAACAGTGCTGATTTTTCGCCGACTTCCGTTAGCGCGCAGTCAGCCAGTACGCCCGCATTCTGTACAAAATCCGGAATTTCATCAAAGCGGTTCAGCACCAGCACCAGGGTGTAACCCTCCGCATTAAGCTCGGCGAGGAGGGCGGCGAGATTCTGCCGTGAAGTAACATCCAGGCCGTCAAAAGGCTCGTCAAGGATCAATAAATCGGGTTGTGTCATCAGCGCCTGGCAGAGAAGCGTTTTGCGCGTCTCTCCCGTCGAGAGGTATTTAAAACGGCGCGAGAGCAGCGAAGTGATACCAAAACGTTCGGCCAGTTGCTGGCAGCGCGCGGCATCGTTAACCTCATCCTGGATGATTTCAGCGGTGGTGCGCCCGGTGTCATCTTCACCGGGGCTTAGCATGTCGGTGTTATTGCGTTGCCACTCTTCACTGACCAGTTTTTGCAGTTGCTCGAATGACAGGCGGGTAATGCGCGAGAAGCTACTCTGGCGATCCCCTTTAAGGCGCGTCAACTCACCGGCCAGCGCTTTGGCCAGCGCCGATTTTCCGCTCCCGTTTGCGCCGACGAAAGCCCAGCTTTCACCCGACTGCAGCGTTAAATGATGAATCGACAGTGTCCGGGTGTCGCTCAGACGAAACGTACCTTGCGAAATTTGCAATGATGACATTATGTATCCCATTTTTTGCAGCGATACAAACAGGGATACGTGTTGGCAGGCAACTTGTCAATCTACTTAGCACAACGTGGCGAGAATGATCTTGTCAGCATTAAAATATGCGGTGACCTCAGCCTCTTCCTTTAGATCTTGCGCTTGTCGGGCGGGCACTGTCGCACATAACTGCTGGCCATCGGGAAGCGTCAGCAGCACTTCGCACTGTAATTCGCCACGCTCAATATGGCTGATCCGCCCCCGGAGCTGGTTATCGGCCTGTTGCGCAGTGGCGTGGTCGGTTGTGATGTCTACCCAGGGCGCTTTTAGTAGCACCAGCACCTCTTTGCCCTGGGTCAAATCCAGGCGTTGCACGCTTTGCGCAGTAATAGCGACGTTGAGAGATGTCGTACCATCCGCAAGAAGCACATTGACATGCTGCTGTACCTGCTGGTGGTCAAGGGCGGTAATGGTGCCAAACCATTGGTTACGGGCGCTGGTTTGCAGCGAAAAACGGGAAATGGCTGCCAGCAGGCTATCCAACGGCATAGCATCGTCGTCGCTCAGTACATCAAACGCTTTTTGCTGAATCTGGCCGAGTAAATCATAGAGTTGAATAAGACGCTGGCCGTAGCGGGTAACGACTGCACCACCGCCGCCTTTTCCCCCTGTCGCACGTTCCACCAGCGTCTGTTCACTGAGCTGATTCATCTCATTGATGGCGTCCCAGGCACTTTTATAGCTGATGTTTGCATTCTTCGCCCCCTGGCTTATTGAACCCGTCTGTTCTATCTGTTTGAGTAAATGAATACGGCGCGGGTCTGCGAACAGCCGTTCCTGGAGTTTGAGGGTAAGAAGAATTTCAGCCTGCATAGCGTAGTATCCTGATGCAAAAAGAATATTGTGAAGGAAAATCGACCTGTAGCCTAGTCTTCCCCCGCGAGCGTTGTTTTTCTAAAGATACTGTCACAATTGTCGATAGGGGAAAGAGACAATGCGCTGAAGGAACAGAATATGGCAGTTAAAAAACGCCCGGCCTTGCAAGGTGAGCTGGACGGGGCCTGTGGTTTTTACGCAATGGCGAACGGGATACATTTACTGGAACCTGAACTGGCGCTTCCGGAAATCTTCCCTGTCATTTTGCAGCAATATGTTTTTGATGGCGATCCGATGGGATTCGTGAACGGTATTGGCCGCGGTTCGCTTAAAAATACGCTGAGCCGGACGATGGCTCTGTTAAATACTGAGTACGAATTTTACGATCCGAAAACCCGCCAACAGTGGCAGTTCGCCTTTAGCATGCCCTACTGGCATAACGATAAACGCCGCGATCGTCGGGATATTCTCGATACGTTAAGCCTGGCGAATTATAAAGCGGGAAGGGTCGTTATTCAGGCTTACGATTATAATGATGGTGAGCAGGAATATAGCCACTGGACGGTCATTTCGAAAGTAACAGACGAAGGACTGGTCACCTGGGACTCAAGCAAAGAAGTGAAGTGCATTCCGTTTGATAAAATACGTGTCGATAGCAGGCAACATTCACATATTGCCCGCCCCTGGAATATTCGCAGCGCGGATATGTTTGTACTGAGCCGTCAGTCCCTGTAAAAGGTTACCGGCGATGGCACAAAAGGCGAGTGTTTTTCTGCCGGATGCGGTTAGAATGCCCCCTTAACACTAAATGGAGTTGACCATGTTTGAGTTATTGAAAAGCTTAGTTTTTGCCGTAATCATGGTCCCTGTGGTGATGGCTATCATCCTGGGGTTGATCTATGGCCTGGGTGAGGTATTCAACGTTTTTTCCACTGTTGGTCATCGCGACCGCCCCGCGCAACGCCGCTGAATTTAAAAAAACGCCCGCAATAGCGGGCGTTTTGCTATTCAAGATTGGCATAAGCTTGCCGATATCTCATAAGCCTCAGTAATTCTTGATGAGTATGATCTCCTCTGCCAAATCTCTGGTAGTATCGCTATATTTCGAAATATATAACGACACTCACAGGAGTTACAGATGGCACGTACATGGTTACGCCTTTTTGCCGGGGCGACTTTATCTCTCTCCGTTGCCGGACATGCGCTGGCTGATGAAGGGAAAATTACCGTTTTTGCGGCAGCATCGCTGACGAATGCAATGCAGGACATTGCCGCTGCGTATAAGAAAGAGAAAAACGTCGAGGTGGTTTCGTCGTTTGCCTCTTCTTCCACGCTGGCACGTCAAATCGAAGCAGGCGCGCCTGCGGATCTGTTCATTTCTGCAGACCAGAAATGGATGGATTATGCAGTTGATAAAAAGAGTATCGATACGGGGACGCGTGTAACGCTGCTGGGAAATAGCCTGGTTGTTGTGGCGCCGAAAAGCAGTACCCAGGGCGATATCACCGTTGATGCGACCACTGACTGGGCAAGCCTGCTGAAAGGCGGCCGCCTGGCGGTTGGCGATCCGGAGCACGTTCCGGCAGGTATCTATGCGAAAGAGGCGCTGCAAAAACTGGGGGCGTGGGATAAATTGTCCCCGAGCCTGGCGCCAGCAGAAGATGTACGTGGTGCTCTGGCACTGGTGGAACGAGGCGAAGCCCCGCTGGGTATCGTCTACGGTTCAGACGCCGTGGCCAGTAAGGGCGTGAAAGTGGTCGGGACTTTCCCGGAAAACTCTCACCAGAAAGTGGAATATGCGATGGCGATTACCGAAGGTCATAAAAACGCAACGGTTAGCGCGTTCTATGACTATCTGAAAACCCCGGAAGCTTCCGCCGTGTTTAAACGTTACGGATTTACGACACACTAATGATATTAACGGATCCTGAATGGCAGGCAGTGATACTTAGCCTGAAAGTTTCATCCCTCGCAGTTGTCATTAGCTTGCCCTTTGGGATTTTCTTTGCCTGGTTACTGGTGCGCTGTACCTTTCCAGGCAAAGCCTTGCTTGACAGCCTCCTTCATCTTCCCCTGGTTCTCCCCCCGGTTGTCGTGGGGTATTTATTACTTATTGCCATGGGAAGACGTGGATTTATCGGCCAGTGGCTCTATGACTGGTTCGGTATTACCTTCGCTTTTAGCTGGCGAGGCGCGGTTCTCGCGGCAGCGGTGATGTCATTTCCGCTGATGGTTCGTGCCATTCGTCTGGCGCTGGAAGGCGTTGACACTAAACTCGAACAGGCTGCCCGTACCTTAGGGGCTGGACGCTGGCGGGTATTTATGACGATTACGCTGCCCCTGACCCTGCCGGGGATTATTGTCGGTACCGTGCTGGCCTTTGCCCGTTCACTGGGTGAGTTTGGCGCGACCATCACCTTTGTCTCAAACATTCCTGGCGAAACGCGCACCATTCCTTCGGCGATGTACACCCTCATTCAGACACCCGGCGGTGAGATGGCGGCGGCGCGCTTGTGTGTGATCTCCATTATTCTGGCGCTCGTTTCGCTGCTCATTTCTGAATGGCTGGCACGTATTAGCCGTGAACGGACCGGGAGATAACCTGTGCTGGAACTGAATTTTAGTCAGACGCTGGGCACGCACCGTCTGCAGGTTGCCGAAAGCCTGCCAGCCAGCGGTATTACAGCGATATTTGGCGTATCGGGGGCAGGGAAAACCTCCCTTATCAATGCGATTAGCGGCTTAACGCGCCCGGATCAGGGCCGCATCGTGCTCAATGAGCGCGTATTGTATGACGCTGAGAAAAAAATCTGCCTGCCGCCGGAAAAGCGCCGGGTCGGTTATGTCTTCCAGGATGCGCGCCTGTTCCCGCACTACAACGTGCTGGGCAACTTGCGCTATGGCATGGCGAAATCCATGGCCGGTCAGTTTGACAAGCTGGTGACGCTACTGGGTATCGAACCGCTTTTAGACCGCCTCCCTGGCGGGCTATCGGGTGGGGAAAAGCAGCGCGTGGCGATTGGCCGCGCCCTGTTAACGGCGCCGGAATTGTTGCTGCTGGATGAGCCGCTGGCATCGCTGGATATCCCGCGTAAACGTGAACTGTTGCCCTATCTGCAACGTATGGCGCGTGAGATCAATATTCCCGTGCTCTATGTCAGCCACTCGCTGGATGAGATTCTGCACCTTGCCGATAAAGTGATGGTGCTGGAGGCGGGGACGGTGAAAGCGTTTGGTAACCTTGAAGATGTCTGGGGAAGCAGCGTGATGAACCCGTGGTTGCCGCAGGAGCAGCAAAGCAGCATTCTGAAAGTGAGCGTGCTGGAGCATCATCCGCATTATGCCATGACGGCGCTGGCGCTTGGCGACCAGCATATTTGGGTGAATAAACTGGATAAGCCGCTTCAGACTGCTGTGCGTATCCGTATACAGGCAACCGACGTGTCGCTGGTGCTGCAACCTTCCAGCAATACCAGCATTCGTAACACCCTGCGGGCGAAAGTGGTGCAAAACTACGATCTCGACGGGCAGGTGGAAGTACAACTGGATGTAGGCGGAAGGACGCTGTGGGCACGAATCAGCCCGTGGGCCAGGGATGAGCTGAACATCAAACCTGGCCTGTGGCTCTATGCGCAGATTAAGAGCGTATCGATAACCGCCTGATTAGAGCAGATGGCTATAGATAAAGCTGGCGATGCTGTCGGTAGTGTTGTCGCCAATCACAACGTTGGCGCGGGCTTTGACCGCGTCATCGGCATTTCCCATCGCGACCCCAAGGCCCGCCGCTTCCAGCATGCTGATGTCGTTGTAGTTGTCTCCGAATGCCACCACGTCTTTCATCGACAAGCCCTGTGAGTTGACCCACTCGGCCAGGCGCTTGCCTTTACTGTTGCCCGTCCGCGCGATATCAACCTGATCATGCCATGACCACTCGCACTCCAGTCCCAGCGTCTGCTCGACAGTGTGGGCAAATTGCTTGAGTTTACCGGTGTCTTCGTCGGTCAGGGCAAATTTCCAGATGGCGTCGACTTCACTGGCGGCAGCGCGCAGCGAGTCCACTTGGGTGAAGACCGGGCGCTGCTCCGGGGGCAGCGTTTGTGCCCAGTTATTGGTGCGGATGACATGCCCCGTTGGCTTTTCATAGAGCATGGCATTATCGACATACATCAGACCGTGAACGTCGTGGGATTCGAGCATCTCTATCAATTTAACGGCTTGCGAAACCGGCAAAGGATCGGCGGTTAACACTTTTTTTGCCTGATAATCATACAAATAAGTGCCGTTACAGCAAATTGCAGGTGTATCAAGCGCCAGTGCCTGATAAAAAGGATGGATGGCAACGTGATGCCGCCCGGTCACAATAATTAACTGATAGCCGGCTGCTTTTGCCCGGGCAAGCGCCTCGAGAGAAGAGGGGAGCAGCGTTTTTTTGGGGGTCAGTAAAGTACCGTCTAAATCCAGTGCTAATACACGCGAGGTCATGTCGTTTTCCGTGGTCAATGTTGAATTTGGCTTTTTCGGGATGGTACACCGAGTCGCGCCATGGGCAAAATTTGCGCGTGAAATTCAGCATTAACCACGAAAAAAGGCTATCCTGGTAAATTAACGCAGTATCAAGGAAAGGAGTATTCATGAAACAAACCGTTTATACCGCCAGCCCGGAAAGTCAGCAAATTCATGTCTGGCGTTTGAATCCCGAAGGCACCCTGACGCTTGTGCAGGTGGTGGATGTTCCCGGCCAGGTTCAGCCGATGGTCATAAGCCCGGATAAACGTTACCTCTACGTGGGTGTACGCCCGGAATTCCGCGTTATTGCTTATCGTATTGCGCCAGACGACGGCGCGCTGACTTACACCGCAGAAGCGTCTCTGCCAGGCAGCCCGACGCACATCTCCACCGATCACAGTGGCCGTTTCCTGTTTAGCGGCTCCTATAACGCCGGTTGTGTCAGCGTGACCCGCCTCGACGACGGCGTGCCGACCGAGACCCTGGACGTAGTCGAAGGGCTGGAAGGTTGTCATTCCGCCAATATTTCACCTGACAACCGCACCCTGTGGGTTCCGGCGCTGAAACAAGATCGTATTTGCTTGTTTACGCTGTCCGAAGACGGCCACCTGCAACCGCAAGACCCGGCGGAAGTGACCACCGTTGAAGGCGCAGGCCCACGCCATATCGCCTTCCATCCGAACAAACGCTTTGCCTACTGTGTGAATGAACTGAACAGCTCTGTCGATGTATGGCAATTGAGCGACGCGCACGGCAAGATTGAATGTGTGCAGACGCTGGATATGATGCCAGCTGACTTTTCCGATACCCGCTGGGCGGCGGATATCCATATTACGCCGGATGGCCGTCACCTGTATGCCTGCGACCGTACCGCCAGCCTGATCACCGTGTTCAGCGTGTCCGAAGACGGCAGCGTACTGGCTATCGAGGGTTTCCAGCCGACAGAAACACAGCCACGTGGCTTCAATGTTGATCACAGCGGTAAATTCCTGATTGCGGCAGGGCAGAAATCCCACCATATCGCGTTGTACGAAATTACCGGCGAACAGGGGCTGCTGACTGAGAAATCCCGTTATGCGGTAGGCCAGGGGCCAATGTGGGTTGTCGTTAACGCCTTCTGATTTTCAGAGATAAAAAAACCTCGCCGTGGCGAGGTTTTTTCGTTTCAGACTGCTTACTTTTTCGGTTCAGCAACAACCTGGCTGCCTGTGCCACGGTTGTTGAATTCCCACATGCGGTTGAAGCGCGCGTCGTTCAACTGACGCTGGATATTACCTTTATCATCCACCGCACCCGTATTACCGGCAAACGCACGACCTGACGCCGCAGCGGCAGCCCACGGCTTCGCCACGTTGAAACCTTCATTGATTACGCTATCGCGAATCACAACCTGGCCGTTGGTATTGGCATCCACGTCCAGAGAGCGGCCCAGCTGCGCTACGCCATTACCGGTAGCGGTGAAGCGGCTGTTGGTCGCCAGGAAGCCGAAATTAACGCTGGACAGGGTTGCCGGCGCGAACACATAGCCTTCTTGTTGGGTACGGGAGTTCACAACACGGAAATCGGTGTTATCAAACACAACCGCACCACGGCCTGCAACGATATCCACATCCCCTTCTACATAGCTGTTGGTCACCAGCGTACGGGTCTGGCGATCGTTACGCAGGGTGTTATCGACACCGCTGTTGGTCACGAAGAAGGTATTCTGGCGGCCCAGAATATTGACGTTATTCAACTGGACTTTGTCGCCATCGCTACGGAACGCAACCGCCTGGTGGTTACCGGCGTCAACGCTGTCACCAAGGCTGTTCTGGATGGTCAGGTTCTGCAGTTGCAGCCCATTGTTCTGTGACCAGAAAACAGCGGAACACATCACGCCAACGGTAGCGTTGCGATTGCTCTGGCATTTATCAAACATGTACCAGGCAGGTTTACCCGGCATGTATTTGCCTGATGGATTGACCAGTTTACGCCAGGTCGTGCTGTCCATCTCAGAGTCGATAGCCAGACCGATTTTCACGTCCAGCGGTTTTTCGCCGGTACCGTAAATGGTCACGCTGCCGGATGCCGCCGGAACATAGACCGTGCCTTCGTAATCACCCGGCATCACGGCAATGAACTGACGATCGCTGGAGTGTTTGTTGATGGCCGCGTCAACCGCTGCCTGAATCGTGTTGTGCGTTACGCCAGGCGTACCCGCCGGGCCAACCACGAAGTTTGCCTGTGCCGGCAGACGGATAGCATAAGGCTTCCATGCGGCCGCGTTTGGCGTCAGATCGGCAAAATAGTTAGCGGCAACGAAGTTTTTTGCTTCGCCTTCGGTCAGGATCGGACGAGAAGCCGTGCCCGGCGCAGTTTGTTGAGAAGGCAGTTGATCCGGCGGCGTTGAGCTACAGGCGGTCAGTGTCACGCCAAAAGCCAGTGCCAGCGTCAGACGAGAAACCGAGAATGTGTTCAAGGGGTACTCCAGCTGTGCAAGTTTAAATGATTTCGTCAGAAGCCTGCTTTTTTATACTAAGTTGAGCGAAACGGGAAGCCGATTGTGCAAATCGGCTTCAAATGAATGGATTTTTAGCTAAAAAGGGCGGTAATCGAGGCGCTGGCGATAGCGTGGAAATGCACATTAAAGCCCACCATTGCGCCACTGGCGTCGGCATCCACATCAATAGCCGGCACATCCAGGGCATAAACGGTGAAAATATAGCGGTGGGTTTCCCCTTTCGGCGGCGCCGCGCCACCATAGCCGGCTTTACCAAAATCGGTACGCGTCTGGATAGCGCCATCGGGCAGCGCGCTTATTCCGGAACCTGCTCCTTGCTGCAATACGCGAGTCCCGGCGGGCACGTTGGCGACGACCCAGTGCCACCAGCCCGAACCCGTTGGGGCATCCGGGTCGTAGCAGGTTATGACAAAGCTTTTGGTTGCGGCCGGAACCTCATCCCAGGCCAGATGCGGCGAAATATTGTCGCCGTCGTAGCCCATGCCGTTGAAGACATGACGGTGGGGCAATTTACCCCCGTCCTGTAAATCATGACTGATAAGCTTCATTTCTCCCCCTGTCAGCGATGCAATAACTTGACAATTTCCTGTGCGGCGGCGGCCGACGATGCCGGGTTTTGCCCGGTCACCAGGTGACCATCGGTTATCGCATACACGCCCCAGTCATCACCGCGCTCGTACAAGCCACCGGCCTGCTTTAACGCATCCTCAACGAGAAATGGCACAACCTGTGTCAGGCCGACGGCTTCTTCTTCGCTATTGCTAAAACCTGTCACGCGTTTGCCCTCTACCAGTGGACTGCCATCTGGCTTATGGGCATGGCGCAGCACGCCCGGCGCGTGACAGACGGTTCCTACCGGCTTGCCTTCGGCCCAGTATTTTTCGATAAGCGCGATAGAGACAGGGTGTTCCGCCAGGTCCCACAGCGGGCCGTGACCGCCGGGATAAAACACGGCGTCATAATCCCCGGCGGCGATATCACTCAGTTTTTGCGTGTTCGCCAGGGCGAACTGCGCGGCGTTGTCTTTGCGAAAGCGCTCGGTGTCCTGGGTTTGGGCATCAGGCGCATCACTTTTCGGATCCAGCGGCGGTTGCCCACCTGCGGGGGTTGCGAGGACGACTTCCAGTCCTGCATCGCGAAAAATGTAATAAGGTGCGGCAAATTCTTCCAGCCAAAAACCGGTCTTTTGCCCGGTGTCGCCGAGGGTGTCATGCGAGGTCAGTATCATTAAAATCGCCATTGTTCCTCCTGATTCCGGGATGAGTTAACCCTCCAGAGTGTAGCATCCCGTCATCAGGTGGGCGTTAAATCAGACAATGAACATCTCGTCCATGGCAACGGCGGCATTCACTGCCTGGGTTAAGCGCGTCAGTTGTTTAGCGCTAATGGTATAAGGCGGCATCAGGTAAATGAGGCGGCCAAACGGGCGGATCCATACGCCTTGTCCGACAAAGAAACGTTGCAGCGCCGCCATATTCACTGGCTGTTTGGTCTCCACCACGCCGATTGCGCCCAATATGCGAACGTCAGCGACGTTGCCACTCTTGCTTGTAACAGAAAGCTCTTCGCGTAACTGGCGTTCAATCGCAGCCACCTGGGATTGCCATTCGCCGCTTTCCAGCAGCGCCAGACTGGCAGTTGCGACCGCACAGGCCAACGGATTGCCCATAAACGTCGGACCATGCATAAAGCAGCCCGCTTCGCCGTTGCTGATCGTTTCGGCCACATGTCGCGTCGTGAGCGTGGCGGAAAGCGTCATCGTGCCGCCGGTTAATGCCTTGCCAAGACAGAGAATATCCGGGGCGATACCGGCGTGTTCGCAGGCAAACAGCTTGCCGGTGCGACCAAAGCCGGTAGCGATCTCATCGGCAATCAGCAATATCCCTTCCCGGTCACACATTTTACGGATCCGCTTAAGCCACTCAGGGTGGTACATGCGCATTCCCCCAGCGCCCTGGACGATGGGCTCAATGATCACCGCGGCGATCTCATGGCGATGTGCGGCCATCAGGCGGGCAAAACCCACCATATCGCGCTCGTCCCAAACGCCGTCGAAACGGCTTTGCGGCGCCGGAGCGAAGAGGTTTTGCGGCAGGTAGCCCTGCCACAGGCTATGCATGGAATTATCCGGATCGCATACGGACATCGCACCAAAGGTGTCGCCGTGATAGCCGTTACGGAAAGTGAGAAACCGCTGCCTGGGTTCGCCTTTCGCCTGCCAGTATTGCAGGGCCATTTTCATCGCCACTTCCACGGCCACCGAGCCAGAGTCAGCGAGGAAAACACACTCCAGATTCTCCGGGGTCATCGCCACCAGTTTACGGCACAGGGTTATGGCGGGTGGGTGAGTGATGCCGCCAAACATCACATGCGACATGACGTCAATTTGTGCTTTCATCGCCGCGTTTAGCGTTGGGTGATTGTAGCCGTGAATGGCAGCCCACCAGGAAGACATCCCATCCACCAGTCGCTCGCCGCTGGCAAGCGTCAGTTCGCATCCTTGTGCGGATTGCACCGGATAAACCGGCAGAGGAGAGGTCATGGAAGTGTACGGGTGCCAGATATGGCGCTGGTCAAAGGCAAGATCGTCCGTTGTCATAATCGACTTGTAAACCAAATTAAAAAGATTTAGGTTTACAAGTATAACCCGAATCGAGATTCAACAACACCCTTTGGAGAAGCCCAATGGCTCACCAGACACGCTGGACAATGTCGCAAGTCGCCGCCCTGTTTGAAAAACCTCTGCTGGAACTGCTGTTTGAAGCGCAGCAGGTTCATCGCCAGCATTTTGATCCCCGCCAGGTGCAGGTCAGTACGCTACTGTCGATCAAGACCGGGGCCTGCCCGGAAGACTGCAAATACTGTCCGCAAAGCGCCCGCTACAAAACCGGGCTCGATGCGGAAAGATTGATGGAAGTGGAGCAGGTACTGGAGTCTGCCCGTAAGGCGAAAAACGCCGGTTCAACGCGCTTTTGTATGGGCGCTGCCTGGAAGAACCCGAACGATCGCGATATGCCCTATCTGGAACAGATGGTTGAAGGGGTCAAGGCGATGGGACTGGAAGCCTGTATGACGCTCGGTACGCTCACGGACAATCAGGCGCAGCGTCTGGCGCAAGCCGGGCTGGATTACTACAACCACAACCTGGATACCTCGCCGGAGTTTTACGGCAATATCATCACTACCCGTACCTATCAGGAGCGCCTGGATACGCTCGATAAAGTGCGTGATGCGGGAATCAAGGTCTGTTCTGGCGGGATTGTAGGGCTGGGCGAAACGGTGACCGATCGCGCCGGGTTACTGCTGCAACTGGCTAACTTACCCACACCACCAGAAAGCGTGCCCATCAACATGCTGGTGAAAGTCAAAGGCACGCCGTTGGCGGAGAATGAGGATGTCGATGCCTTTGATTTTATTCGTACTATTGCTGTTGCGCGTATCATGATGCCCACCTCGCACGTGCGTCTGTCCGCAGGGCGCGAGCAGATGAACGAACAGACTCAGGCCATGTGCTTTATGGCCGGCGCAAACTCTATCTTCTACGGCTGCAAACTGTTGACCACGCCGAACCCGGAAGAGGACAAAGACCTGCAACTGTTCCGCAAGCTGGGGTTGAATCCGCAGCAGACCGAAGTGCTTAACGGCGACAAGGCGCAGCAGGAGCAACTGGAACAGCAGCTCATGAATGCGGACACCGCGCAGTATTACAATGCGGCTGTGGTATGAGCTGGCAACAGCGTATTGATGAGGCGTTAGCCACCCGCAGGCAGGTCGATGCCTTGCGTACACGCCAGTGCATGGATCAGGGCGCCGGGCGCTGGCTGATTCGTGACGGGCAACGTTATCGCAACTTCTCCAGTAACGATTATCTGGGCTTAAGCCAGCATCCGGCGCTGATTCTCGCCTGGCAACAAGCGGCGGAAAAATACGGGGTTGGCAGCGGCGGCTCTGGCCACGTGAGCGGTTACACCCTTGCACACCAGCAGCTCGAAGCCGGGCTTGCCGACTGGCTGGGGTATCCGCGCGCGTTACTGTTTATCTCGGGATTTGCCGCTAATCAGGCGGTGATTGCCGCGCTCGGTAATAAAGACGATCGCATCGTTGCCGACAGGCTAAGCCACGCCTCGTTGCTGGAGGCGGCAAACTTAAGCCCGGCGGCGTTGCGCCGCTTTGCCCATAACGATGCCACGCATCTCGCGACGCTACTGGCAAAACCCATCGGCGGCGAACAACTGGTCGTCACCGAAGGGGTGTTCAGTATGGACGGCGACAGCGCACCGCTGGCGGATATCGCCCGGGTGACCCGACAGGCAAACGGCTGGCTGATGGTCGACGATGCGCATGGCATCGGGGTATGCGGCGACGAGGGGCGCGGTAGCTGTGATGTCCACCAGATCACGCCAGATATCCTGATTGTCACCTTCGGCAAAGGGATCGGTGTGAGTGGCGCGGCGGTACTGTGCAGCGCGTCGCTGGCCGATTATCTGACACAGTTCGCCCGCCATCTGATTTACAGCACCAGTATGCCGCCCGCACAGGCCGCAGCCATCAGTGCTTCGCTTGCGGTTATTCGTTCCGAAGAGGGTGCGCAACGGCGGCATAAACTGAACGCGCTGATTGCACAATTTCGCGCGGGTGCGAAGGCGCAAAACCTGGCGGTGACCGCGTCTGACAGCGCCATTCAGCCGCTGATCGTCGGCGAAAACAGCCGCACGCTGGAGCTGGCCACGCAGTTACGGGCGCACGGCTGTTGGGTGACCGCGATTCGCCCGCCAACCGTCCCGCCAGGCACGGCCCGGTTGCGCTTAACGCTCACTGCCGCCCACGAGCCGGAAGATATTGAGCAGTTACTGGAGATATTGCATGACGCGCGTTGATAAACAAGCCATCGCCGATACTTTCGGTCGCGCCGCTCGCAGCTACGACCAGCACAACGGATTACAGCAGCAGAGCGCAGAATTACTGCTTTCCCGTCTCCATTCAGCCCCTGTTGCTCAGGTACTGGATGCCGGATGCGGCCCAGGATTGCTGAGCCGCTACTGGCGAGAGCAGGGGGCGCGGGTAACGGCACTGGATATCTCCCTGCCCATGCTGGAGGAGGCCCGGCGCAGGCAGGCGGCCGAACGGTACGTGCAGGCGGATATCGAAGCCATGCCTTTTACTGACGCTGAATTTTGTCTTGCCTGGAGTAACCTGGCGGTGCAGTGGTGTGATGATGTGCGCCGGGCGCTGGCGGAGTTATACCGCGTGGTGCGCCCCGGCGGACACATTGCCTTTACCACCCTGGTGAGCGGTTCGCTGCCTGAACTGAATCAGGCGTGGCGGGCGATTGATGACCAGCCGCATGCCAATCGCTTTCTGCCCGCGGCGCAAATCCACGACGCTTTATCAGGCTGGCGCTATCAGGCGGGCATTGAGCCGGTCACTCTCTCTTTTGCCGGCGCGCTTGAGGCCATGCGATCGCTAAAAGGGACGGGAGCTACTCATCTGCATGCCGGGCGCAGGCACGGGCTGACGCGCGGAGGGCTGCAACGCTTACAGCTGGCCTGGCCGCAACAGCAGGGGACATTCCCGCTGACCTATCAACTTTTCTGGGGAGTCATCACACGTGACTGAACGCTATTTTGTCACCGGCACGGATACCGAGGTCGGGAAAACCGTGGCGAGCTGCGCGCTCTTGCAGGCGGCAAATCTTCTGGGACGGCGAAGCGCGGGTTACAAACCGGTGGCTTCGGGCAGCGAAATGACCGCGCAGGGGCTGCGCAACAGTGACGCGCTGGCTTTGCAGCGTAACAGCAGCGTCATGCTCGATTATGCTCAGATAAACCCATGGACCTTTGCGGAGCCGACATCACCACACATTGTCAGCGCGGAGTCCGACATGCCCATTACGCTCGAAGGACTGTCTGACGGACTGCGGACGCTGGAAACGCAGGCCGACTGGATACTAACAGAAGGGGCCGGGGGGTGGTTTACGCCGCTTTCAGAGACATGGACTTTTGCCGACTGGGTGGTGGCAGAACAATTGCCGGTGATTCTGGTGGTGGGCGTTAAGCTTGGGTGTATTAACCATGCGATGTTGACCGCACAGGCGATAGAGCAGGCGGGGTTGCGCTTTGCCGGCTGGATTGCCAATGATGTTCAGCCGCCGGGCAAACGTCATGCCGAGTATCTTGCGACGCTACGGCGCGTGTTGAAAGCACCTTTGATCGGGGAAATCCCCTGGCTTGCCCACGCGCCGTTCGCTACACAAAACGGTCATTATCTCGATCTCAACGTGCTGAATCAGGCGACATCCAGTGCGACAGAAGCTGGTCATCCAGTTGTCTGACATCCCCTTCGGCAACGTTGCGACCACGATGTAACAGACAGAAACGGTCGGCAACCCGGCGGATAAACGACAGATGCTGTTCGGCCAGCAGGATAGTCATACCGAAATCCTGGTTGAGCCGGACAAGTAAATTGCCGAGTTTATGGATAAACGCCTGTCCAAGCCCGCGTGTGGGTTCGTCCAGAATCAGCAGCCGCGGGCGATTGACGAGGGCGCGTGCCATCGCCAACTGATGCTGATTATCCTCAGACAGCCCTGCTCCTTTCACCTGACGTAGCCCGTACAGTTCGGGAAACAGGTCATAGACCTCACGATTGACGGTACTGCGGGGCTCTCCACAGGCAAGCATAGCGATATGCAGATTCTCCTCGACGGTCATTTGTGAAAATATTCGTCTGTCCTGGGGAACATAGCCTATCCCCATTGCACTGCGATGTTCCGCCTGCAAGTTCAGTAAATCCCTGGGGGGACCTCCTGCCTCTTGCCAGACCATGCTACCGCTCTCCACGGGCAAATAACCGGTAATACAATTTATTAACGTTGTTTTGCCCATCCCTGGGAGGCCGATAACAGAGGTGCATACGCCGGGGGAAAGATCGAGATCGACATTCCATAGCGTATGTTGATTGCCGTAATACTGATTGACTGCACGTAAGCTCAACACGGTTCGCTCCTTATCTCTGATCGGATGACAGAGAAGTTGTTATTCAGTTCAGTGCAAAAGGCTTGCCAGAACATGAAAACAGGCTTTTTTTCGGAACCCACTGATGAATGAGAGAGTTAAAGCGGGTATTGCGCCTCGCAGGCGAAAATATATGCTCTTTGACAGTGCCGGGGCTGGCAGGAAATGGTGCATTCGATCGGCAAAATGTGAGCACGATCGCATGATAATTCGCCGTTTCGTTAGCAGATATTCTGCAAAAATAAGCGAGAAAAAATTTTTACTGGCCTCAAAGAGGCTCAGGGGACGTTTCAGGCGACAGGCGAAGCATATGGGCTGGAAGCAGTTATCCACTATTCCTGTGGATAACCTTGTGCATTAGAGTTAGAAAAAGTGCGAGAAGCGAGTAAACACGCGGCTTGCGCCTGAATTGCTGCGAAAGGCGTCTTTTGAAATATTTCTTTATTTTTTAATTAGTTAAATAAAAGCAATCCTTGTAAGAAATCTGTCACCCACTGCCATAAAACTTTCATTACCAGGCTTGACAAGTGTTAAAAAAGGAAATGTTCTGGGGATAACCCGCTTTTGCTGGTGTTTTGTACCGTCAGGCGTGATTTTCCAGGTGTGCTGCTCGTGCTCTGCCTGTGAGTAGAAGATATTCCTGATTGCGCCACTGTTTTTACATCCAGTATTATTTATTGGCAAATCTCGCTGTGGTGAGTAAAATTACTTTCCTGCCCGCTCATTCCTTCATCAGGTAGCCGTCCATGAGTAAACCATTCAAACTGAATTCCGCTTTTCGTCCCTCTGGCGATCAGCCAGAAGCTATTCGTCGCCTGGAAGAGGGGCTCGAAGACGGTCTGGCTCATCAGACTTTGCTGGGCGTGACCGGTTCAGGGAAAACGTTCACCGTGGCGAATGTCATTGCCGATTTACAGCGCCCGACGATGGTGCTGGCACCGAACAAAACCCTTGCGGCGCAGCTCTATGGCGAAATGAAAGAGTTCTTCCCCGATAACGCCGTGGAATATTTCGTCTCCTATTATGACTACTATCAGCCGGAAGCCTATGTGCCGAGTTCGGACACATTTATCGAAAAAGACGCCTCGGTGAACGAGCACATCGAGCAGATGCGTTTGTCGGCTACCAAAGCGCTGCTTGAACGTCGTGATGTGATCGTGGTGGCATCGGTCTCCGCAATTTACGGTCTGGGCGATCCGGATCTGTATCTGAAGATGATGTTGCACCTGACCAAAGGAATGATCATCGATCAGCGCTCCATACTGCGTCGTCTGGCTGAGTTGCAGTACACCCGCAATGACCAGGCGTTTCAGCGCGGCACCTTTCGTGTGCGCGGCGAGGTGATCGATATCTTCCCGGCGGAATCGGACGATATTGCCCTGCGCGTTGAGCTGTTTGATGAGGAAGTGGAGCGGCTGTCGCTGTTTGACCCGCTGACCGGGCACGTCGAGTCCACCATCCAGCGCTTTACCGTTTACCCCAAAACCCACTACGTCACCCCACGTGAGCGCATCGTTCAGGCGATGGAAGAGATCAAGGTCGAACTGGTCGAGCGTCGCAAGGTGCTGCTGGAGAACAATAAACTGCTGGAAGAACAGCGGTTGACCCAGCGTACGCAGTTTGATCTGGAGATGATGAATGAGTTGGGGTATTGCTCCGGTATCGAAAACTACTCGCGTTACCTTTCCGGGCGCGGGCCGGGCGAGCCGCCGCCCACGCTATTTGATTACCTTCCGGCGGATGGCCTGCTGGTGATTGATGAATCCCACGTCACCATTCCGCAAATTGGCGGTATGTTCCGCGGCGACCGTGCGCGTAAAGAGACGCTGGTGGAGTACGGCTTCCGTCTGCCGTCCGCGCTCGATAACCGTCCACTGAAATTCGAAGAATTCGAGGCGCTGGCACCGCAAACCATTTATGTGTCGGCGACGCCGGGCAACTATGAGCTGGAAAAATCCGGCGGCGAGGTCATTGACCAGGTTGTACGTCCGACCGGGTTGCTCGATCCGATTATCGAAGTGCGACCGGTAGCCACCCAGGTGGACGACCTGCTCTCCGAAATCCGCAAACGCGCCGCCATCAACGAGCGTGTGCTGGTCACCACACTGACCAAACGCATGGCGGAAGATTTGACTGAATACCTGGAAGAACACGGTGAGCGAGTGCGTTACCTGCACTCCGATATCGATACGGTTGAACGTATGGAGATTATCCGTGATTTACGTCTTGGCGAGTTCGATGTGCTGGTGGGCATCAACCTGTTGCGTGAAGGTCTGGATATGCCGGAAGTGTCGTTGGTGGCGATTCTGGATGCGGATAAAGAAGGGTTCCTGCGTTCTGAGCGTTCGCTGATTCAGACCATTGGTCGTGCGGCGCGTAACGTTAACGGGAAGGCGATTCTCTATGGCGACAAAATTACCCCGTCCATGGCGAAGGCGATGGGAGAAACCGAGCGTCGTCGCGAGAAACAGCAGCAGTACAACGAAGAACACGGCATCACCCCGCAGGGTTTGAACAAAAAAGTGGTGGATATTCTGAGCCTCGGCGAGAGTCTGGCGAAGACCAAAGGCAAAGGTCGCGGGAAATCGCGGACGCCGGCTCAGGTGGAAGCCGCCGAACTGGCGTTAACCCCGAAAGCGCTGCAGCAGAAAATTCACGAGCTGGAAGGACAGATGATGCAACATGCGCAGAATCTCGAATTCGAAGAGGCAGCGAAATGCCGCGATCAGCTGCATCAATTGCGGGAATTGTTTATTGCCGCCTCGTAACAAGAGGCCGGTCACGAAATTCACCTGCGCATCTTAATGTTTGCTTAATGAAAGCCGATTACTCTCCTGTGAAAAATCAGGAGAGTACCTATGCACAAAGAAAACCTGGCTCAGTATCTGGCCGTTGCCCTGTCTCTTGCCATCATCATCGGCTTTACCCATCTCTGGGTGCTCTCTTACTAAGATTACCTTAACGTGCAATAGCGTTGAGTTTCACCCACGCCCGCACGCCTGGGCCAGGCTGGCGGTTATGCAAGAAGAATTGCGCGTCGTGGAGTTGTGCGATACGTGAAACGATACTCAATCCAAGCCCCGATCCCCCGTAGCGGCTATCCATGCGCACAAACGCTTTACTCAATTCTCCGCTACGGGATTCATCCACGCCTGACCCCTCATCTTCCACTGACAGAACCGGTGTGGGGCCGCCGACAAGGCTCACGGTAATGGTGGTGCCTGCCGGGCTGTACCGATGAGCGTTTTCCACCAGATTGCGCAGCAGCACCTGCAAGAGCGTGGCATCACCTGCCACCGCGATATCTTCTGCCATTTGCGGCAACTGTAAATGTTGCTGTCGGGTTTGCAGCATTCTCTCCAGTTCACTGTGGACTGGCATGACCACATCTTCCAGCAGCATCACCTGCTGATAGCTTCCTGCGGAAAAAGATTGCCCGACGCGAGCGAGCTGCAGCAACTGGGCAATATTTTCGGTCATCTGGTCCAGACGCTGGAGCAGCGGGGCGACATCCAGGGCATGGCTTTTGGCCATCAACTCCAGGTGCAGGCGCAGACCTGCCAGCGGCGTTCGCAATTCGTGTGCTACGTCGGCAGTAAACAGACGCTCACGATCCAGCGTGACGGTAAGGCGCGAAACCAGCTGATTGATGGCAGCGGCAACGGCTTCCACTTCGCGTACCGGATTTTCCAGCACGATGGGTTCAAGGTTGCCCGGCGCACGTGCATCCAGCTCGCGCTGTAATGCCGAGAGAGGGCGGGTAATGGTTTTTAACGCCTTAAAACAGAGCAGCAGGGCGAGGCCAATGATCAACAGGCTCGGCACGAGGAGGCTGGCGACAGCCTCGTGCACTTCATGCTCAACCTGTTTGTGGTTGTTATGGTTGTGAATCGCGCTTTCCACCAACAGCTGGACTTGTTCTTTGCTCTCATGCCATAGCCAGAACACGCTGACCAGTTGACAAACCACCAGAATAGCCCCGACGGTGAGCAGTAAGCGGCTTCGCATCGACCAATTCTTGACCTGAAATATCGCCATGCTTATTCCTGTTTATCGGCGTGAATCAACATATAACCGTAGCCGCGCACGGTACGGATACGCGATTTGCCGATTTTGTCACGCAGGTTATGGATATGCACTTCCAGCGTATTGGTGGCCGGTTCGTTGTCCCAGTTGTAAATGTCGTTATACAGGATTTCACGGTGTACCGGCGTGCCCACTTTCATTAGCAGGCGTGACAGCAGCGCGTACTCTTTTGGCGTAAGCTCCAGCAGCTCTTCGCTGAGCCATACCTGGCGGCGAGTCAAATTCAGCCGCAAATTGCCATTCGTTAATTCGCTGTCCGCCTGATTATTGTGGCGACGCAGCAGAGCACGAATACGCGCGTTAAGCTCTTCGAGAGCAAAAGGCTTAACTAAATAATCATCCGCGCCGGTGTCCAGCCCGGAAATACGATCGGCAAGTGTGTCCCTGGCGGTCAAAATTAATACCGGCAGCGTAAACTTCTCGCGGCGGACACGCTCCAGGAAATGAAGGCCATCTTCGTCCGGAAGACCGAGATCAAGCACCATCAGACTGTAGTGTCCGGTCGCCAGACTCAGGCCCGCTTCATGCGCGGTGGATACGCCATCGCAGGCGTATCCTTCACTTTGCATGGCCAGAATCAATCCCTGTAATAACAGCGCATCATCTTCTACGACCAGAATTTTCATTTCGGCTCTCCACGACAGGCAGTCAAAATATCATCTTGCGCACGGTATTCCTTCGTACTGACCCCTGTTATACCCAACATGGTCGAGAAGAGATTATCCTGCGAAAAGTGCTTTTGTTGTGCCTCTTTTTGCAGGCACTGATTATCGACGCCGTAACGCTTTTGATAATCCTCAGACAGCCAAATAAGCATCGGAATATGTTTTTGCGTTTCCGGGGCGATGGAATAAGGCAAACCGTGTAAATAGACACCGTCTTCACCCAGCGATTCACCATGGTCGGAAAGATAGACCAGGCTGGTGGTGAATTTATCCTGTTTTGATTGCAGTAATTTAATGGCTTTGTCGACAATATAATCAATGTACAAAATGGTGTTGTCGTAAGTATTCACCAGTTGTTCCTGCGTACAGGTCTGAATTTGGCTGGTATCGCAGGTCGGGGTAAATTTACGAAACGCCGCCGGATAGCGGTTATAGTAAGTCGGTCCGTGGCTGCCAATGGTGTGCAATACAATAACGCCATCATGTCGCAGGTTATTGATATAGTCTTCCAACTGATGAAATAACGCTTCATCCTGGCATTCGCCGTCAATGCATAGCCCAGGCAGATTCAGCGCCGTCACGTCCTGATGAGGAACACGATCGCAGGCACCTTTGCAGCCGCCATCGTTTTCATTCCACAACACCTGAATGCCAGCGCGCTGAATAATATCCAGCAAACCTTCCTGATGATGGGCCAGCTCTTCATCGTAATTCTGGCGTGGCATATTGGAGAACATGCAGGGCACGGAAATGGCCGTTGCCGTACCGCAGGAAGTGGTATTCGGGAAATAGACCACATTATCCTGTTTTAAACGCGGGTTGGTGTCATGGACATAACCGCCCAGTGAAAAGTTGGCGGCACGTGAGGTTTCACCCACGATCAAAATGGTCAGGTTCTTACGCGGGCCATTTTGCATTTGCGCACGCTGTTGCGCGTCTTCACCGATACGCACCAGCGGCAAATTATCCATGCGATGATGGCTATACCAGGATAAGCCTGCGGTGATGCTGTTTGACGGACTGAGCGATTTAACCAGTTCTTTATTATTACGAAACAGCGAGGCGTAATCTTTATAAAACAACAGCGCAACGAAAACGATCAGTAACGCAGAAACCGCAATGCTTACGAGGCGACTGATAATACTGCGCCAGGCCGAGACCGGCGCTTTGATTTTAATCCACCAGGCGATAAGTACCATTAACACGCCTGAGAGCAGCAGCACCACAATCATACGTGGCGATAGCAGGGCGAAACTTTCGGCTGGGGTGGTATCCAGAATATTGGTCACCATTGAGCGGTCGATAATAATACCAAAGCTCATAATGAAATATTGCGCAGCCGCGCTGACCAGAACAAAGAGGCTGATCGTCAGACGGTCCAGGCGTAAAAACGAGGCCAGAGTTAAAACAATATTGATGACGCTAAAAGCCACGACGGGCATTGAGGCAAACACCAGCGCGTTATGCAATGAGTCTACTGGCAATAAACTAAATGCCTGGCGATAAAATGCGATATTTAATATCAGTGCGATATAAAGCGCGAACAAAATCAGAAAGTTCAGGCGGCTTAAGGTCGGCCGGGAAAGACGAAAGGTAGGCATGACAACGATCCTGACAAAGACAGGATGACTATTGTGGACGAGAATCTTTAAGACAACCTTAAGAAATTAAGGAAACGTGATGGCGCGAGCACAAATCGCGCTCGCCACGTGATTAACCCAGGGCCTGAACTGCTTTTTCCAGCGCTTCGCGCAACAAATGTCTATCATGACGATAGGGGATATCGCTGGCGTCCAGCACCCCCTGAATAACGACCCGGTCAGAGACAGCAGAAACATCCACTTTTGGCCCAACAATCACGGCATCAATGATCGGTTTACCGACATACTGTTCCATGATTGTCAGCTTATCCTTAAGCGTCAGACTGGCGGCGGCCACGCTCAACTCTTTACCGAGATTACCGATATAGACCACTGGCGCGGGGGTGCGGCGCAATGCCTGAGAAAGATCCTCCAGCAGCAGTAAAGGCAACAGGCTGGTATAAAAACTTCCCGGGCCGATTAAAATCAGATCCGCTTCTGCAATCGCCTGAACGGCTTCCCGCGTGGCGTGTACTTTAGGGAACAGCATCAATTCCTGTACCGGGGATTCCAGCAGGTCGATATTCACTTCGCCGTAGACCATGTGGCCTTCGTTGTCTGTTGCCATCAAATCAACGGGTTGCTCAGACATCGGGATAAGAAACGCATCTACTTTTAGCAGGTTACGAATGAGATTTATCGCTTCCAGAGGGCGCACGCTGAGATGGTCTAACGCCTTCAACATCAAATTTCCGAGGTTATGACCGGAAAGTTCGCCATTACCGCTAAAACGGTACTCAAACATCGCCGACGCGACGCTGGGTTCCGTAATAAGCTGATTTAAACAGTTGCGCATATCGCCCCAGGCGATCCCTCCCTCAGAGCGGCGAATACGCCCGGTAGAGCCGCCGTTATCCGTGGTCGTCACGATACCTGTGAGCCGCGAGCCTAATGATGATAAAGCCGACATCACGCGGCCCAGACCGTGCCCACCGCCAAGCGCAACGACGCGATCCAGATCCGCAAGAGTGCGATTACGCATAAACCTTCCTTATAAATGATTACCGCGCTACGTTAACCTAAATACCACCTAATGACGATGCCGTGCAGGGTGGAAAATGACGTATATCAAAGCAAAAAAGGGATTTTCACGTACTCTGTAATGAAAATGCACGATCATGTCGCTATATACATGTTTATATAGCGATAATGATGTTGGCGAAACAAAACGCTTCGCGCTACTATCGCCATAACGAATTTATCTCGTTACGCACAACATACACTCTAGCCTCTGTACCTAAGTCTGACGATAGGGTCCTTTGGCCGTGGCGATACCACCGGTATCAGCCGCCAGGGTGCAGGAAGAAATGACTGCATCTCCCGTATTTGGAAAGGTGTACATGGCCACACAATTGACTGACCCGTTCGCGCGTAAGTTCTTTTACTTGCGTTTGTCGATCACTGACGTATGCAATTTCCGTTGCACTTATTGCCTGCCCAACGGCTACAAACCGGGTGGCGTCACCAATAAAGGATTTCTCAGCCTTGAGGAAATTCGTCGCGTTACGCGTGCGTTTTCTGCAATGGGCACAGAGAAAGTCCGCCTGACCGGTGGCGAACCTTCCCTGCGTCGCGACTTTACCGACATTATCGCTGCCGTGCGAGAAAACCACGCCATCCGCCAGGTTGCGGTCACTACTAACGGTTACCGTCTGGCCCGTGATGTGGCGCACTGGCGTGACGCCGGACTGACGGCGATCAATGTCAGCGTTGACAGTCTCGATGCGCGTCAATTTTTCGCGATTACCGGTCAGGACAAGTTTAAGCAGGTGATGGAAGGTATTGATGCTGCTTTTGCGGCGGGCTTTGAGAAGGTCAAAGTTAATACCGTGCTGATGCGCGACGTCAATCACCACCAGCTCGACACCTTTCTTGCCTGGATCCAACCTCGCCCCATTCAATTGCGTTTTATCGAACTGATGGAAACCGGCGAAGGCAGCGATCTCTTTCAAAAACACCATATCTCCGGCGATGTGCTGCGCGGTGAGCTGCTAAAACGCGGCTGGATCCAGAAGCTGCGCAGCCGCAGTGATGGCCCGGCACAGGTTTTCTGCCACCCGGACTATGCCGGCGAGATTGGTCTGATCATGCCCTATGAAAAAGACTTTTGCGCCAGTTGTAACCGGCTGCGGGTCTCTTCTGTCGGAAAGCTGCATTTATGCCTGTTTGGTGATGGGGGCGTAGACCTGCGCGATCTGCTGCAGGATGACAATCAGCAAGCCGCGCTGGAAGCGCGCATTGCCGCGTCCCTTGCGCACAAAAAACAGACCCATTTTCTGCATCAGGGCAATACCGGCATTACGCAAAATCTGTCTTACATTGGCGGATAACGGCCGCAAGGAGAAAAAGCAATGAGTCAGGTGAGTACTGAATTTATTCCAACCCGTATCGCGATTCTTACGGTTTCCAGCCGTCGTGGCGAAGAGGACGACACGTCGGGTCATTTCCTGCGCGACTCCGCGCTGGAGGCCGGGCATAACGTGGTGGCGAAAGCCATCGTCAAAGAGAACCGCTACGCCATCCGGGCGCAGGTCTCGGTGTGGATTGCCAGCGATGACGTCCAGGTGGTGCTGATTAATGGCGGTACCGGTTTTACCGATGGGGACCAGGTGCCGGAAGCCTTATTGCCGCTTTTTGACCGTGAAGTAGAAGGGTTTGGCGAGGTATTCCGCATGCTCTCTTTCGAAGAGATTGGCACCTCCACGCTGCAATCGCGCGCGGTAGCGGGTATCGCCAACAAGACGCTGATTTTCGCTATGCCGGGTTCCACTAAAGCTTGTCGCACCGCATGGGACAATATCATTGCGCCGCAGCTTGATGCGCGCACGCGCCCGTGTAATTTTCACTCCCACATTAAGCCTTAATTTATGTCACAACTGACCCATATTAACGCCGATGGCGAAGCGCATATGGTGGATGTCTCTGCCAAAGCCGAAACCGTGCGGGAAGCCCGTGCCGAAGCGTTCGTGACCATGCAGCCGCAAACGCTGGCGATGATTATTGACGGCAGCCATCACAAAGGTGATGTCTTTGCCACGGCGCGTATTGCGGGCATTCAGGCGGCAAAACGCACCTGGGAGTTAATTCCGCTGTGTCATCCGCTATTGCTCAGCAAAGTGGAAGTGCAATTACAGGCGCAGCCGTCGCATAACCGGGTTCGCATCGAATCGCTGTGCCGCCTGAGCGGGAAAACAGGTGTGGAAATGGAAGCGCTGACGGCGGCGTCGGTGGCGGCGCTGACAATTTACGACATGTGCAAAGCCGTGCAGAAGGATATGGTTATTGGCCCGGTACGTCTGCTGGCGAAAAGCGGCGGTAAGTCCGGTGATTTCAGGGTAGATGCAGATGATTAATGTACTTTTTTTCGCGCAGGTGCGCGAACTGACCGGTTGTGACCGGTTAACGCTGGATGAGGCGTTTCCGTCTGTGGAAGCGGTGCGTCAGCATCTTGCCGCGCGCAACGATCGTTGGGCGCTGGCGCTCGAAAAGGACAAACTGCTGGCGGCGGTAAACCAGACGCTGGTGAGTCTTGAAAATCCCCTCACCGAAGGCGACGAAGTGGCCTTTTTCCCGCCAGTGACCGGGGGTTAAGATGGCACAGACACGTATCGTGGTTGACCATGCGCCGTTTAACGTTGGCGAAGAGTATCAATGGTTGAGCGAGCGAGATGAAGATGGCGCGGTGGTGACCTTTACCGGCAAAGTGCGTAACCATAACCTTGGCGATAATGTCAGTGCTCTGACGCTTGAACACTATCCGGGGATGACGGAAAAGACGCTGGCGGGGATCGTTGAGGAGGCGCGAGAGCGTTGGCCGCTGGGTAACGTCACGGTGATTCACCGCGTGGGCGAACTCTGGCCCGGCGATGAAATTGTCTTTGTCGGCGTGACCAGCGCACACCGGAGCAGCGCCTTTGACGCAGGGCAGTTTATTATGGATTTCCTTAAGACGCGTGCCCCCTTCTGGAAGCGTGAAGCCACGGCGCAGGGTGACCGCTGGGTAGAGGCACGGGATAGCGATAAACAGGCGGCGCAACGCTGGTAACGCTTTGTCGGGATTGTGTTAATCTTGAAGATGGGTATCCACTTTTTGAGGAGTCATTATGGACAGATTCCCGCGTTCCGATTCTATCGTTTCACCCGCCCGCGCCGGTTTGCAAACCTATATGGCGCAGGTCTATGGCTGGATGACCTGCGGGCTGTTGCTGACGGCTTTTATCGCCTGGTATACGGTATTTAATGAAGCCGTATTAATGGCTATCTACTCCAGCCGGATGGTCTTCTTTGGGCTGATCATTGCGCAACTGGCGCTGGTTTTTGTGCTCTCCGGCCTGATACATAAACTCAGCGCGGGCATGGCGACCACGCTCTTTATGCTCTATTCCGCCCTGACCGGGCTGACGCTCTCGGGCATTCTGTATGCCTACACCGCTGAGTCTATTGCGGCGACCTTTGTCGTGACCGCCGGAATGTTCGGCTCGATGAGTCTCTACGGCTATACCACCAAACGCGACCTGAGCGGTCTTGGCAGTATGCTGTTTATGGGGCTAATCGGTATTCTTCTCGCCTCTCTGGTTAACTTCTGGCTGAAAAGTGAAACGCTGATGTGGGTGGTGACCTATATCGGAGTGGTTATTTTTGTCGGCCTTACCGCCTATGACACGCAAAAGCTGAAAAACATCGGTACCCAGCTTGATGTGAATGATAAAGCGCACCTGCGGAAATATTCGATTTTAGGGGCGTTAACGCTCTATCTCGACTTTATCAACCTGTTCCTGATGTTGCTGCGTATTTTCGGTAACCGTCGTTAATGTTATCCCGGCCGGGGGACGTCAGATAGCCAGTGAAAAGTATAAGCCGCATCCGGACATAACCGGATGCGGCTTGTTCACCTCAGGGAGAAGAGATGAAACCATTTGGTTGGCTTTCGCCGCCGCAAATTAAGCCCACGGAACTCATCGTCAATATCTGCCTGTGGCTGGCTGCGGGCATGGTGCTGGGTATCGGTGTCGCCTGGCTTGCGCTGCGTCTTCCCGTTGTACGGGAGTGGTTTATTCCCGGTCCTGTCATCGTGATATTAATGGTGGCCTTATTTGTCAGCGGGCTTATTCTTCACTGCCTGTTTGCGCGCTTTAGTACGCCGGTAGCGCTTTTCTGGCTTATCTTGATGAACGTGCTGACCGGGCTACTTTTCGCCTGCATCTTCTCACTGGCGGGAACAGCCTTAGCGCTTGGCGTGACTGGCGCGATGTTCGCCATAAGCGCGGTAGTCGCCCATTACGCGGGCAGCAATATCAGTGGCGGCGGCTACTCTTTGTTGATGTTGCTGGTGGGACTTAGCCTGACGGCGCTGGTTAATCTCGGGCTGCACAATGGCCCATTGGAATGGATTGGCTGCCTGGTGATGGTATTGCTGTTCGGATTAACAACGGCGGGCAGCCGTTCGCGGATCCAGATATCTGCCCGCGAACTCTACATGAAAGAATTTACCACGGTACAGGCCTGCGCCATCCATGGCGCATTGCGGGTCTGGCTGAATATGGCAAACCTGGTGTTTGAATTGCTACGCCTGGCAACCTGGGTAATTGATGCCATACGTTCCCGTTAATCAGCCTTTTGCCATCGCTTTCTCATTTTTGGCGCGCAGCTTCTTCGCCCGACTTTCCAGTATCAGATAGGCAATCAGCGCCAGCAGAAGCGGGATAAAATAGTAGAGCACGCGGTAGGCCAGCAGGGCGGCGATAATGACGCCTTGTGACGTATGCTCCCCGGCCAGTAGCGCCAGAAATACGGCTTCCAGTACGCCAATGCCTGCTGGAATATGGACAATCACGCCAGCGATACTGCTGACCAGCAACACGCCCAGTACGAAGAAGAAATTGGTCTGATGGCCCATCAGAAGCCAGATAATCACGCCCATAGCTATCCAGTTGGCGCTGGAAATGGCCATCTGGGCAAGGGCAAATTTCCACGATGGGATCACTAACTTCTGCCCTCTAATCGTGAAATGGCGTCGTTTCGCAAAACCACATGCCCACAGATAGAAGGCGATAAAAAGCAGCAGCACAACGCCAATGATGCGCAGTGTCGTATCGGAAATGTACCAGTGGGCCGGGATGTCCACCACGCCGAACGTGAAGATGATGCCGCCGAGTAAAATATAACCCAGCCAGTTGGTCGTGATGCTAAGCGAAAAAATCCGCGTGATAGTACTGCTCGGTAACCCGAGGCGGGAGTAAAGCCGGTAACGCATACCGATTCCGCCTACCCAGGTGCTGAGCGTCAGGTTGAAGGCATAACAGATAAACGAGACCAGCATCACCTGGCGTTTAGCCAGTTTGTGCCCGCAATACGCGCGACCTAACAGGTCGTAGCAGCCATAGATCAAATAACTGACCACCACCAGCGCGGCAGCCCCCAACAACACGAGGCGGTTATAGTCGTGTATGACCTTCCATACATCATCCCAGTTCACCTTTTGCGCATACAGCACTAACAGAACGGCAACGGCAATAAAAAAGAGCCAGGTAAGGACTTTTTTAGCCAGCCGCCAGCGAGGATGTGATTTCGCCATCAGGATTTCCCCCCTGAATTTTCAGAAGCGATGCGATCCTGAGTCTCTATTTCCGGCTGGATTGGCGGCTTCACCTGAGCCAGCCTTGGCGTATGTGCGGGCAGCCAGCCAACAAGCGCAGGGAAATGGCGCAAGAAGTGGAACACCACCACACTCTTGGCGAGGTTCCACCAGGTACGTTTCGGAGCCATCGACTCGTCCACGCGCAGGCAATCCTTAGCGATAATCGCGTTGAGGTTGTCGCGCAGCGTCTGGTTGAATTCCCGGTCGTGAATGATCAGGTTGGCCTCCAGATTCAGCGACAGGCTTAATGGGTCAAGGTTGCTCGAGCCGACGGTAGCCCAGTGATCGTCCATTAACGCGACTTTGCCATGCAGCGGACGACGACGGTATTCGTAGACCTGCACGCCGCCTTTCAGGAGATAGTTATAGAGCAGCTCGGCACCGACTTTGACGATCGGCATATCCGGCTCGCCCTGTACGATAAGTTTCACACGTACTCCGCGACGGGCTGCGTTTTTCATTGCATGCAGCAGGCGATAGCCGGGAAAGAAGTAGGCGTTGGCGATAATGACTTCGCGCTTCGCATTGGCGAGCATTTTCAGATAGTGCCGTTCAATATCATCGCGGTGATCGTCGTTATCGCGCCAGACGAACAGCGCCTGGGCTTCACCGGGCGTACGGTTATCTTCCGCCTGATGGCGACGTCGTTGCCACCAGCGTCTGACCGGCGCATTTTCAGGCAGATTTTCCACTTCGAATTGCAAAATGTCGGCCACCACCGGGCCTTCAACCCGCACGGCATAGTCCTGTTTGGCTTCGGGGCCGTAGCTGGTGACATGTTCAGCGGAAAAATTAATGCCGCCGACAAACGCCACCGTATTATCGATCACCACGATTTTACGGTGCATGCGGCGAAAGACATTGGTTCGCATGCCCAACAGCCGCGGGCGTGGATCGTAGTAGCGAAAGACGACGCCTGCAGAAGTCAGTGCGTTGACGAACTCATCACTGAGATCCGGCGAACCATAGCCGTCGAGTAAAACTTCGATATTTACGCCGCGACGGGCGGCTTTGAGTAAAACCGCATGCAGCTCACACCCCACTTCATCTTCAAACCAGATAAAGGTTTCGAGAATAACTTTCTGCTGTGCCTGCTCTATAGCGGCATAGACCGCCGGGTAAAAGTTTTCGCCATTTTCGAGAAGCTGGATGCGATTACCCTCTTTCCATGTGCATTTCATAGGTGGATCTCCGCACTGAGAGGGGCATGGTCGGATAAATGGCGCCAGTTGCGCAGCGGTAGCGCGGTGGGCGAACTGGCTCCGGCATTTTTCACATAGATACGGTCCAGACGTAACAGCGGCAGGCTGACAGGAAACGTGCGGGCAGGGCGGCCGTGGGCGCGGGTAAAAATCTCTTCCAGTCCGGCCTGCACTTTTAACGGATGGTTCGCCCGCTGCCGCCAGTCGTTAAAATCGCCGGCCACCACCACCGGTTCGTTTTCCGGCAGCGAATTCACCCACTCCGCCAGCATCGTGAGCTGCGCCTGACGATGGGCTTCGCGCAAACCCAGATGCACACATATCACATGCACAGGCCGATCAATGTCAGGCGGCACGATACGACAATAAAGCAGTCCGCGTTTTTCACTGCCGTCAACCGACACGTCGCGGTTCTCATAGTGTTCGATAGGAAAACGAGAAAGTACGGCGTTACCGTGATGGCCTTCCGGATAGACAGCATTACGCCCATAGGCGTAATCGCTCCACATCGCATCGGCAAGAAATTCATAGTGGGTGGTATCCGGCCAGTTTTCCACGTGCAGTGGATGAACCTCGTGCGCGCCCATCACTTCTTGCAAACAAACGATATCGGCGCTGACGGTGCGCACCGCATCGCGAAGTTCCGGTAAAATGAAACGCCGGTTGAAGGCAGTAAAGCCTTTATGGGTATTAATGGTGAGTACTTTCAATGAAAATTGACGAGTTTGTTGGGTCATAATTCTCCTGCCAGCCTCACTATCCTGATGAAAATAAATTGTAGTCTCTGTCACAAAAAGATGCGGGGTTACGGAATTTTCTGTAAATATCAGTACTCTTTGTTAAGAGAAAAATTCTTCAGGAGAGATGCCATGAAGTGGCAACAACGTGTTCGTGTCGCAACCGGCCTGAGTTGCTGGCAGATTATGTTGCATATGCTGGTTGTGGCGGTATTAGTAACAGCCTGGATGAGCGGCGCGCTGGTGCGGGTCGGTCTGGGTCTGTGCGTCCTTTATAGCGTTACAGTGCTGCTGATGCTGTTTTTGCAGCGCCATCACGAAGAGCGCTGGCGCGGCATTGGCGATGTCCTGGAAGAGCTGACAACGACCTGGTATTTTGGTGTCGCAATGATCGTGCTGTGGCTGCTGTCACGCGTGATGCAAAACAACCTGTTACTGGCCCTGGTCGGGCTGGTTATCCTCGCCGGCCCCGCCGTCGTCTCCCTGCTGGCAAAAGAAAAACGCATCCAGCCTAAATCCTTCAAAGTGCATTAAGGTTTGAGCGGCGTAAGGTTACATGACCTTACGCCGGAACATCGCATAGGCCACTGAACCCGTGGTGACCGTTATTACCAGCAGCGGCCACACGCTTTGCCAGATAATCGCGAAACTCGCATCCTTCAGATAGATCTGTTTGGTGATGTCCGTAAAGTGGCGGATAGGGTTAATCCATGTCAGATCCTGCAGCCAAACCGGCATATTCTCGACAGGCGAGACATATCCCGAGAGCAAAATAGCGGGCATCATAAAGACAAACACTCCAATAAACGCCTGCTGCTGTGTCGAACACAGGGACGAGATCAGCAGGCCGAACCCCACCAGCGACAAGCCGTAGATCAGCATCGTGAAATAGAACAGCAGTAGCGATCCGGCAAAGGGAATTTTATAGGCGAGGATCCCGGCGAGCAGCACAATGGTGGCCTGGAAGGTGGCGACCACCAGCGCAGGTATCGCTTTACCGACAAAAATCTGCCATGTCGCCAGCGGTGAAACCAGCAGTTGATCCAGCGTGCCCTGTTCACGTTCACGGGCAACCGAGAGTGAGGTGACGATCATTACGCCGATGGTGGTGATCATGGCGATAAGCGATGGCACCACGAACCACTTATAGTCCAGGTTTGGGTTGTACCAGTTGCGGATCACCAGTTCGCTGTTGTTCGGCTTCGTTTTCCCCTCCATCAGCTCCTGTTGATACTCTTTAACGATCTCTTGCAGGTAATTGGCGGCAATCTGGGCGCTGTTAGAGTTTCGGCCATCGAGAATCAGCTGTAGCGGCGCCTGGGTGAAGGTATCGAGCTTGCGGGAAAAGTCAGCCGGAAAACGCACCAGCAGCAGCGCTTTTTGCTCGTCAATTGTCGGGCGAATCTCCTGCGGGCTTTTCAGCATGAGCACATGGGTAAAGGCTTTGGCCCGGGCAAAGCGTTGGGTCAGCTCCACCGCATGCTTGCCATTATCTTCGTTGTAGACGGCGATGGTGGCGTTAGTGACCTCCAGCGTCGCGGCAAACGGGAACAGCAGCACCTGGATGACAACCGGCAGAATCAGAATGGCCCGGGTCTGCGGTTCACGCAGCAGCGACTGCAGCTCTTTGCGAATCAGTGTCCATAAGCGATGAAACATGGTGCCTCCCTAATCCAGCCGCCGTTTGGTTTTTACCCACGTCAGGCCAATAAACATGATTGCCGAAGCCAGCAGAAACAGCACGTTGATGACCAGTACCACCGGAATATTGCCCGCCAGAAACAGGCTTTGCAGGGTGCTGACGAAGTAGCGCGCCGGGATGACGTAGGTCACTGCCCGAATCACCGCAGGCATACTGTCAATCTGGAAGATAAACCCGGACAGCATAATTGACGGCAAAAAGGCGGCGTTCAGCGCCACCTGCGCGGCGTTAAACTGATTGCGCGTAATCGTCGAAATCAGTAACCCCATCCCCAACGTACTCAGCAGAAACAGGCTGGTGATAAAAAACAGGATCACCAGCGAGCCGCGATACGGCACCCCAAGAATAAATACCGACACCAGCATGCACAGCAGCATGGCCAGCATACCAAGGAAGTAATAGGGAATAAGCTTGCACAGCAGGAGCTCCGTACGGGTCACTTCGGTCGAGAGCAACGCCTCCATGGTGCCGCGCTCCCATTCGCGCGCCACCACCAGCGAGGTGAGGATCGCGCCGATCACTGTCATGATAATCGTCACCGCGCCGGGGATAATAAAATGCTGGCTGATGGCCGCCGGGTTAAACCAGTAGCGCATCTGTACGTCAATCAGCGGTTCGAAGCTTTCGCCCCGATCTTCGGCCCGCTGCTGTTGCCAGATCTGCCAGATCCCCTGCACATAGCCCTGGACGAAGTTGGCAGTATTGGGCTCGCTGCCATCGGTTATCACCTGCAGCGGGGCATCTTCACCAGGGCGCGCCATCTGTTCCGCAAAATTTACCGGAATGACCACCAGCCCGCGAATGCGCCCGGCCTGCATCATCTGAATAAGCTGCTGGCGATTATCGCTGACCGTCGCGTCAAACCAAGGAGAGCCGGTCATGGTATGGGCGAAGTCCAGCGCCTCTTCGCTGTGCTGTTCCAGTAAAATGCCCACCCGCAGTTTGCTGGAATCCAGGTTAATGCCATAGCCGAAAATAAACAGCAGCATTAACGGGATCACCACGGCAATCAGCCAGCTACTGGGATCGCGCACAATCTGGCGCGTCTCTTTGACGCAGAGCGCGCGCACGCGGCGCAGGGAGAGGGGGCTATGCATCGTGATGCTCCTTATCCCAGTTGTGAATGAGCGTGATAAACGCATGCTCCATTGTCGGGTCGGTATGCTCTGCATCAGCCGTCTGGGCTTTCAGGGCATCCGGCGTCCCGCTGGCGATAAGCTTGCCGCGATAGACCAGCCCGATGCGGTCACAGTATTCGGCTTCGTCCATAAAGTGGGTGGTGACCATCACCGTCACCCCTTTCTCCACCATGCTGTTGATGTGCAGCCAAAACTCGCGGCGGGTCAGCGGGTCGACGCCGGATGTCGGCTCATCAAGAAACAGAATGTCCGGTTCATGCATTAGCGCGCAGGCCAGCGCCAGGCGCTGTTTAAAGCCCAGCGGCAGGGCGTCGGTCGCCTGGTCGGCAATAGCCTTAAGGCCAAAGGCGTCAACCATCCGCGTGATCTTATCCTGCTGCGCCCGTCCACGCAGGCCATAGACGCCGGAGAAAAAACGCAGGTTTTGCGCCACCGTGAGGTTGCCGTAAAGCGAGAATTTTTGCGCCATATAACCCAGATGCTGGCGCGCCTGGCCGGAGCTGGTTTTTAAATCCATATTCAGCACCAGCGCTTTGCCGGAGCTGGGAACCAGTAACCCGCACATCATCTTAAAAGTGGTGGATTTACCGGCGCCATTTGGCCCAAGCAGGCCGAAAATTTCGCCGCGCTTCACGGTAAAGTTGACATGATCGGTGGCGGCGAAATCGCCGAATTTCTTCGTCAGTTGCCGGGCTTCGATCACCGTCTCATCCGGTGTGCCGTCCACCGTATGTAAAATGGCCCCCAGCGGCGATTGGGTAAAAGCGGCGCCACCCAACAGGTCGATAAAGGCGTCTTCAAAGCGCGGTGCGGTTTCTTCAATATCGAGTTGCGTTAACGCTGAGGCGCTGCGCAGGTCATCAATGCTCGACCCTTTCGCCAGAATCATCCGCACGGAGCGCCCCTGGATCATCCCGTCGCTGACCTGCGGCAGTTTCAGCAGACGTTGCAATAGTTGACGGTTGTTTTCCTGTTCACTGTGGGCGAGAAAACTGCGCCCGGCCATGGTTTGTGTCAGGGCGCGTGGTTCCCCCTGATAGAGCAATTCCCCTTCGTTCATCAGCAGCACATCGCGACATTGTTCCGCTTCGTCCAGATAAGAGGTGCTCCATAATATCAACATGCCGTCCCCGGCAAGGGTGTGCACCATCTGCCACAATTCCCGGCGTGATATCGGGTCCACGCCGACGCCAGGTTCGTCCAGCAACAGCACTTTAGGCTGGCCTACCAGGGTGCAGGCAAGCCCCAGTTTCTGCTTCATGCCACCGGATAATTTACCTGCCAGCCGCCCGGTAAAGGGGGCGAGGGCGGTGAACTCCAGCAGTCGGGCAAAGGTCTCTTTGCGTGCCTCGCCGGTGACGCTGCGCAGATCGGCGTACAGATTGAGGTTTTCCAGCACCGTGAGGTCTTCATACAGGCCGAATTTTTGCGGCATATAACCAAGCGATGCATGCAGTTCGCTGTTGCTGGCGATGGGGTCGAGGCCAATAACCTCAGCGCTACCTTCATCGGGTTTCATTAGTCCGGCAAGCATGCGCATCAGGGTGGTTTTCCCGGCGCCATCCGGCCCAACGAGCCCCGTGACGTACCCGGCTTTCACGGTGCAGTCCAGGCGAGCGACGGCGGGTTTCTCCATCCCGGCGAAGCGCTTGACCAGGCCGTTCAGGCGGATCGTTGCCTCACTCATTCCGTGCTCCATTATCGAAGCTTACGGTGACCGGCATTCCCTGGCGCAATGCGTCATCGGCGTCGGTGACGATAATGCGCAGCCGATAGACTAAATCGGTACGCAAATCCGGCGTTTCCACGGTTTTCGGGGTGAATTCAGCCGTCGGGGAGACGAAGCCGATTTTGCCGTGATAGGGCTTATTGGGGCGACCATCAACGTAGAGCAATACGGTCTGACCTGGCTGGGCCTGATGCAAATTGACTTCGCTGATGTAGGCGCGAACCCAAACCGGGCGGGTCAGGGAGAGCGTCAGAACGGTGCTGCCAGCATTTAACATGCTACCTGGCTCCACGGCGCGGGTAAGCAGGGTACCGTTAGAGGGCGAAACCAGTTGTGTATCCTGCAAATCCAGCGCTGATTGCGCCAGTTGTGCCTGCGCCTGTTCGAGGCTGGCTTTTGCCTGCGCTATCTCCTGCGGGCGATTACCTGTACGGTACTGGCTCAGTTTATCCTGCGCCGATTTCAGCGTGGCGTACGCCTGGTCGCGAGAGGAACGTGCATTTTCCAGGTCATTGGCGGAAATGGTCCGGCTTTTCCATAGCCCCTGCTGGCGCTGATAAAAGTTTTGCGCGTAATCGTAGGCCGCCTGCGCCTGGTTAACCGCTGCTGCCGCCTGGGAAATTTCTTCATCGCGATAGCCTGCAGTGACCAGGTCGTATTTTGCCTTTGCCGTCAAGACATTAGCCTTCGCCTGCAAAAGGGCGTTCTCGTAAGGCGCTTTATCGATTTGGCCAAGCACCTGCCCGGCGGTAATCGTATCCCCTTCATCCACCGCCAGCGAGGCGAGTCGCCCCCCGACCCGGAAACTCAGATTAACGGTGCGAATATCGACATTTCCATACAACGTGAGGGATGCAGCCTGTCGGCTTTGATACCACATCCAGCCTCCGCCAAGCGCGGCGAGTATAAAAACGACAATCAACACGATGACGACAGGCTTTTTCATAACCCGGAACTCCTTGTTAATCCCTGCAGGATAAGATCGATATGACACGTGATGACCTGGCAAATCAGGTCGGTTTTCTCATCGTCGAATTGCGCCCATCCGGTGCGCAGCAAAATGGTTTCCCGACCCAGGCGGAAGGCAAGGATCTCGCCGATCAGCGCATGGGTATGCAAAATGGTTTGCGTATCATTGGCGTCTCTGCCGGTGTAAGCCGCAATCAGCCGGGTAAGGTGACTGTGCAACGGGGCGATCACCTGGTCATGTACTAACTGATAGGCGCGGGTAGGGGAGAGCTGTTCACGTGAAATAAATTTACTCAGATTAAGCGTGTCATCGTGGGTGAGCAGCACAATCATATTTTTGCAGGCCCGATGTATCAGTTCCCGTATTGCCGCTTTATCGGGTTGCGCATGAGTGAACAGCCGTTCGGCGGCTTCGGCGTGGGGACGAAAATTGGCGCCAATAAAATCGGCGATCCACTGGGCGCAGGCGAGGTAGAGATCCTCTTTTGATCCGAAGTAGTAAGGGATCGCGGCAATATTCTGTCCCGCCAGCGCAGCGATATCGCGCGTGGTGGCATGCAACCCATATTCGCCAAACTGCGCAAGGGCGGCAGCAATCAACTGGTTTCTGGCCTGTTCACCTTTACTGGTCGTCGAGTTCATATTCATCGGCAGAATAAAGTTAATCAATCGATTGATTAACTTTATGGCGATTTTTTCGCCGTGTCCAGTCGCAAAACATCCCATTTTAGGGCTTAAAACAGGGGGCGATTGCCCAGGCTCCCGGGCCATCCGGGCTGGGAGAATCGGAGAAATATTTCTTCAATGATTAGCAGAGCGATATTTTATGCGCTGTGTCACAAAAGCTGTTACACTCCGCCCCTTCATGACATTGTGGTTTTTGTCATCTGTCATATTATTATCTCCTCGAAAACTACACCTGTTATGGTCGGGGCGGTGCGGAGTTGTTATGTCTTTTGATTCCCTTGGCCTGAACCCGGAAATTCTGCGTGCTGTCGACGAGCAGGGCTACCGTGAGCCAACCCCTATTCAGCAGCAGGCGATCCCTGCGGTGCTGGAAGGCCGCGACCTGATGGCGAGCGCCCAGACTGGTACCGGCAAAACCGCGGGCTTTACGCTGCCGCTGCTGCAACGTCTGGTGCAAAAAGAGCCGCATGCGAAAGGCCGTCGTCCGGTGCGTGCGCTGATCCTGACGCCAACGCGCGAACTTGCCGCGCAAATCGGCGAAAACGTACGTGATTACAGCAAATATCTGAACCTGCGCTCGCTGGTGGTTTTCGGCGGCGTGAGCATTAACCCGCAGATGATGAAGCTGCGTAGCGGTGTCGATATCCTCGTCGCTACACCGGGTCGTCTGCTGGACCTCGAACACCAGAATGCCGTCAAACTGGACAGCGTTGAGATCCTGGTTCTGGACGAAGCCGACCGCATGCTGGACATGGGCTTTATCCATGATATTCGCCGCGTATTGGCTAAACTGCCTGCGCGTCGTCAGAATCTGCTGTTTTCCGCGACTTTCTCGGACGACATCAAAAGCCTGGCCGAAAAGCTGCTGCGTAACCCGCTGGAAATCGAAGTGGCGCGCCGTAACACCGCCTCCGAGCAGGTGACGCAACATGTTCATATGGTCGACAAGAAACGTAAGCGCGAGCTGCTCTCCCAGATGATTGGCGAAGGCAACTGGCAGCAGGTGCTGGTCTTCACCCGCACCAAACACGGTGCGAACCATCTGGCTGAACAACTTAACAAAGACGGTATTCGCAGCGCGGCTATCCACGGAAATAAAAGCCAGGGCGCGCGTACCCGTGCGCTGGCAGACTTTAAATCGGGCGATATCCGCGTACTGGTCGCCACTGACATTGCGGCCCGTGGTCTGGATATCGAAGAACTGCCGCACGTCGTCAACTACGAGCTGCCGAACGTGCCGGAAGATTATGTACACCGCATTGGCCGTACCGGCCGCGCTGCGGCAACCGGTGAAGCGCTGTCGCTGGTGTGTGTTGATGAACATAAATTGCTGCGCGATATCGAACGCCTGCTGAAAAAAGAGATCCCGCGTATTGCCCTGCCGGGTTACGAGCCCGATCCATCTATCAAGGCCGAGCCGATTGTGAATGGTCGTCAGAGCCAGGGTCGCGGTGGCCGTGGTCAGGGCGGTGGCGGTGGTCGCGGACAACAGCAGCCACGCCGTAACGACGGTGGCGCGCCGAAAGCGAAAGCACCTCGTACGCAGGAAGGCAGTAAACCAGCGGGGGAAAAACCGCGCCGTCGTCGCCCGCGTAAACCCGCAGCGAGCGCCTGACGCCTGATGTGATTAAAAAGCCCTGCCAGCGTGCAGGGCTTTTTTCTGGGGTTTTGTCCGGTGCCGTTTGTTACTCTCTTCCCTGAAGCTGAGGGATCCCCACAAAATAATACGAGCACGGAAAGTCCCCTCTCCATGAGGGAGAGGGCCAGGGTGAGGGGGAAACACGCGGCTCTGGTGGTCATTCCGTTCACCTTCTGTTCCTTGCTTTTCTGTAGCGACAAAACCTGTGAACGTGCCAGGGTGGCTCATCGCCACCACCCTGGCGACCCGGGCTCCCGGCCACGAAAATCGCCGCTGGCGCGGTCCATGAGACTTATGTCGTCTGACTGTCGGGTCGGGGACCAGCCTGCGTCCTTGCAGGCTATCCCCTCCGCCCGCTTCCCTGCGGGCGGCCCCGGTCAGCCGTCAACGCCTCATCGATTTTCAGCCGGACCCAGTCATCGCTGTAACGGTTTTATTCTCATTACGCGGAGTTATCGCTGTAAAACGTAATATTACCGGGAATTCCTCAGCCCTCAGGAAGAGTGCCGACGCAGGGGGAAAGCTTATCCCTGCGTCGGCTTAAACTGCGCTATCCATGCCTGCCGCTGTTCCCGCGCCCGTTGCGCTACACGCGCCTGCGGGTCGGAATTAAATCCGTGATACGCGCCAGGCCATACATTCATCTCAACCGCTACGCCCGCGCGAATCAACCCTTGCGCGAAACGAAGGTTTTCATCAAGAAACAGATCCAGCGTGCCCACGCCAAGCCAGGTCGGGGGCAAATGCGTCAGATCCGTTGCCCGTGCCGGCGCGGCATAAACCGACACCCCCTCCGAACCCGGCTCACAGCCCAGCAGGGACGTCCAGCCAAAGCGGTTATATTCACGCGTCCAGACGAACTCACCGGTTACCGGATTCGGATTTTCTTCGGTCACCGTACGATCGTCAAGCATTGGGAACATCAGGTTCTGAAAGGCAATTGAGGGACCATGGCGGTCGCGGGCCAGCAACGCCAGTGAGGCCGCGAGCCCGGCCCCTGCGCTGTCGCCCATTAACCCAATATGGTCAGGATGAATACCCAGCGCGGTAGCCCGTTCGGTCATCCACACCAGCGCGGCGTAACAATCCTCCAGCGATCCGGGAAATACCGTTTCGGGCGCCAGACGATAATCGACAGAGACAATCACGCAGTCATGTTGCAGGGCCGTGGCACCGGTAAGCGACAGGGACTGCTCCGGGCTCCCGAAAAGATGGCCGCCGCCGTGAATATGCAAAATGCCCATTCGGTTCTGCCCCGGCGCGGCGGGAGCGATGACGCAGACTCTGACGGCAGGTTGTGCGGACGCGGAGATAAGGTGTTCTTCCACCGATAACCCGGTCTCCCGGAAACGTTGCACGTTAGCCAGCGCTGCCTGCTGGCGCTGTTGACGAAGGGTGACGAGAGCGTCTTGTGTCAGGGAGAGGGGGCGGCTATCTGCCAGTGCTGGGCGTAACTCAGGGTCGACCAAATTCCATGTGTTCATCATGTAGCCTTGTCTGTCTCGGTAAGGTTTACAGAGCGGGAAATCTCCCGCTCCGTCATTACCTTACAGCGTTTCGCCATTGCTGGCGATAACCTGTTTATACCAGTCAAAGCTGCGCTTTTTGCTGCGTTTGAGCGTACCGTTGCCGTCGTTGTCCTTATCTACATAGATAAAGCCGTAGCGTTTTTTCATCTCGCCGGTCCCGGCGCTGACGATATCAATCGGCCCCCACCAGGTGTAGCCCATGATATCGCAGCCATCGGCCACCGCCTCTGCCATTTCGCGGATATGCTGGCGGCCATAATCGATACGTGCGGTATCGTTGATAACGCCGTTTTCATCTGGCTCATCTACACCGCCATAGCCGTTTTCGACGACAAACAGCGGCTTACGATAGCGGTCAGCCAGTTCATTGCAGACGATACGGAAACCTTTGGCATCAATCGGCCAGCCCCAGGCGGTCTTTTCGAGGTACGGATTGTCCTGACCGACGGTACCGCCGGTGTCGACGCGGAACTCACCGCCTGCCTGATGCAGCACGCTGCGATAGTAGCTAAAGCCCAGGTAATCGGACGAGTAACGGGCGATAAGATCCAGGTCGCCATCCTCCATCGCCAGCGTTATCTTCTGCTCGCGGAACAGGCGCGGCGCCCAGGCCGGATATTCACCCAGCATCATCACATCCGAATAGAACAGCGAACGGCGGCGCAGTTGCAGGGTCGAGAAGATATCTTCCGGGTTGCAGGTGGCCGGATAGACGGTACTCAGCGACAGCATACAACCTATCTTCGCATCCGGGATAATCTCGTGACACAGCTTGTTGGCCAGCGCGTTAGCGACAAACTGGTGATGGTTTGCCTGGTAAAGCTCTTGCGGCGTGGAGTTGGGGTCAACCGCGCCAGTCGCAAAGGGCATACGGTTCATATTGTTCAGCTCGTTGAAGGTCATCCAGTATTTGACTTTTTCGCGGTAACGGGTGAACACCACTTCACAATAGCGGGTGAAAAATGCCACCAGCTTGCGGTTCTTCCAGCCGCCATATTCCTGATACAGCGCCAGCGGCGTTTCGTAGTGGGACAGGGTAATCACCGGCTGAATACCGTATTTCAACAGTTCATCAAACAGGTCGTCGTAAAATTTCAGCCCGGCCTCGTTAGGCGTAGTTTCATCACCACGCGGGAAGATACGCGTCCAGGCGATGGAGGTGCGAAAGCAGGTGAAGCCCATCTCAGCGAACAGCGCCACATCTTGTTTGTAATGGTGATAGAAGTCGATGGCTTCGTGGCTGGCGTAGTATTTATGCGGGTCGACAACCGCATCGTGTCTGCCGGAGGCGATACCGCCGCGTACCACATCAGCAATGGAGGGGCCTTTGCCGTCCACATTCCATGCACCTTCCGCCTGGTTGGCGGCAATGGCGCCGCCCCATAAGAAACCTTTCGGGAAAACAGACATATCCACTCCTTAATCCGCCAAATCTTCGCCGTTGGAGGCGATCACTTTTTTGTACCAGTGGTAGCTCTTTTTCAGGGAGCGCTTCTGCGTCCCGTTACCCATGTCATCCTGATCGACATAGATAAAGCCATAGCGTTTGGAAATTTGCGCGGTGCCCGCGCTCACCACGTCGATTGGCCCCCACCAGGTGTAACCAAACAGATCCACGCCGTCGGCCAGCGCCTCGCGCATCTGCTCTATATGCAGGCGCAGATACTCAATGCGGTAATCATCGTTGACAGAGCCGTCCGGATTCACCGTGTCCACCGCGCCAAGGCCATTTTCGGCAATAAACAGCGGCTTCTGATAGCGGTCATAGAGCTGGTTCAGCGCCAGGCGCAGCCCTTTCGGGTCAATCTGCCAGCCCCACTGGCTGGTGGGCAGGTGCGGGTTACGAACACCACCGGTGATCAGATTACCTTCCGCCCCTTCCAGTTTTTCCGGGTGGGCGCTGACGGTACTGGACATGTAATAACTGAACGACACGAAGTCCACCGGGTGTTGACGCAGGATCTCATCGTCGCCGACCACTTTTTGCAGCGTGACGCCTTTCTCGGCCAACATGCGGTCGGTGTAAGCCGGGTAGTAGCCGCGTGCCTGCACATCGCTAAAGAACAATGACACACGCTGCATCTCTTCGCAGGCCTGTAAATCATCAGGGTGACAGGTGTGCGGGTAGAGCATCTGGTAGCTGATCATGCAGCCCACGCTGGAACCTGGAATGATCGCATGGCAGGCTTTGGTTGCCAGTGCACTGGCCACAAACTGGTGATGCGCGCCCTGGTATTTATCCTGTTCAAGGTGCGGGTTATCCTCTTCAATCACCCCGACGCTGACGTACGGGTGGTGCTTCACGCAGTTAATCTCGTTAAAGGTCATCCAGTACTTCACTTTTTTACGATAACGGGTAAAGCAGGTCGTGGCGAAGCGCACATAGAAATCCACTAACTGGCGGTTCGGCCAGCCACCGTAATCGGTTACCAGCGCAAGCGGCATTTCATAATGGGACAGGGAAACAATCGGCTCGATACCGTGAGAGAGCAGGGTGTCGAACACCTCGTCGTAGAACGTAAGCCCGGCTTCGTTGGGTTCGCTTTCATCACCACGCGGGAAGAGACGCGTCCAGGCAATCGACATGCGAAAGCATTTAAAGCCCATCCCGGCGAAGAGGGCGATGTCTTCTTTGAAGTGATGGTAAAAGTCATTGCCTTTACGTTTCGGGTAATACCTGGTGCTGTTCGGATCCTGCGCTTCACGCACCTGGGCGTGGGTCATTCCCAGCCACTGATCAAGCCAGCGCTCTTTGGGCGTAGCGATGTCAAACGTATACACATCAGACACGGACAGTCCTTTGCCGTCCACGTTCCACGCCCCTTCAAGCTGATTTGCCGCCGTCGCGCCACCCCATAAAAATCCTTCCGGAAATGATTTAGAAAATGTCATGTGCCTGCTCCTCATGCCGCTGATGCGGTCAGTGTCAGAAATTCGTCGCGGCTGGCGACGTCGCCATTCGCTTTAACCGGGCTGATATCGCCGTAGCGTTCACTGTTGGTCACCACCAGGATGACGCTCGGATCAATGCCTTCGGCCTGTAACGCGTCGAGATCAAAGGTGACCAGCAGGTCGCCCACTTCGATAAACTGTCCGGCTTCGATATGACTGGTGAAGTGCCTGCCGCCGAGTTTGACGGTGTCGATACCGATATGAATCAGGATTTCCGCTCCGGTATCGCTTTGCAGCGCCAGCGCATGATGGGTCTCAAAGACCGATACCACCTTGCCATTGACAGGGGAACGTAACTCACCGGTGGCGGGGTAAATTGCCAGTCCTTTGCCGAAAATCTCGTCGGCAAAAACCGGGTCGCTCAGGGTATTAAGCGCTTTGAGCTCACCGCTTACCGGCGCAAACAGCTTCTCTTCTGATTGGGCGATGGGCATGGGGCTTATGCCGGCCACGACCGGCTGGGTTGCCTCTTCAAAACCGAGAATCACTGTGAGGGTGGCGGCACAGACAAAGGAGATAGCGATACTGACCAACGCCCACAGGAAAGTTGGCCCCACCAGCGCCGGAAGACCGGGCAGGCCGCTTAAGGCGAAAGCGTAGGTTTTCACCCCCATCGCCATGGCGAATGCGCCGCCGCAAGCCCCGCCGGTCAGCGCTGCGGCAAACGGCCGTTTATAGCGAATGTTGACCCCGTACATCGCCGGTTCGGTGATCCCCATCATGGCGCTAAAGCTGGTGGTCAGCGCCAGTGATTTGAGCTTCTTGTCGCGAGCGCGCAAGAAGACGCCGAAGGCGGCACCGGCCTGCCCGAGGTTGGCAATGTAAAAGAGGATCTTAATGGGGTCGAAACCCATGGTACTGATGTTATTGATCATGATCGGCACGATCACATAGTGCATGCCGGTGATGATGATCAGTGACAATGTGCCGCCCACGACTACCCCCGCCACGATACCCATGTTCTCCACCAGCCAGATAATGCCGCCAGAGAGGGCATTCCCGGTATAGATCCCCACCGGGCCGATGACGATAAGGGTAACAGGCGTGACAATAAGCAGGCACAGCAGCGGTACAAACATGGTTTTCAGCGGGCCGGGCATAACGCGGTCAATGAGGCGTTCAACATGGCTGAGCAACCACACGGCAAGCAGAATAGGGATGACCGTTGAGGCATAATTCACGGTTGGAACCGGTAAACCGATAAAATTCACCGGCGCACCTGCTTTAAACAAGGTCTGGATAGCCGGGTGAAAGAGAACGGCGGCAAGCGCGACTGCAACGTAAGGGTTAGCGCCGAATTTTTTCGCCGCGCTAAAGGAGAGCGCTAATGGCATGAAGTAAAAGACGCCATCGCTGATTGCCAGCAGGATTTGATAGGTCTGGTTGGTGGTTTCCACCCACTGCATGGCCACCATCAGCGCGAGCAGCCCTTTCAGAATACCGGCCCCGGCGATGGCCGGAATAATCGGCGAAAAAATACTCGATAGACCCTCCAGTATGACCGAAACCGGGTTACGTCGTTTGATGGGCCGGGCGGCATTATCGAGTTCGGGAAGTTCAGCGAGAAGGGCTTTGCATAACGGTTCGACATCGTTGCCAATAATGAGCTGGAACTGGTCGCCGGAGATATTGACACCCATGATGCCCTCCAGGGCTTCGAGGGCAGCGCGATCGGCTTTGTCGTTGTCTTTAAGTAGAAAACGCAGACGGGTGATGCAGTGAAACAGCGAGAGTACGTTGTCTTTGCCGCCCGTCATGCTGATGATCTGGCGAGCCGTGTCCTGATAATTCATAAAATTCCTCCAGACTGAAGCCGAAAGCTGGCCTCATCCACAATGACCGGTGTTAGCCGGGACCTTGTTTCCTCTGGGGTTTGCCTGAATTTACCCGTCATACTGCGGGTATCAACAGTAACAAGCCTGGATGGAATAAATACGCTTGATACCTCAGGTGATATTTTTTTCCCTGACGTTATCTGCGTATTTTCGCCTGCGCACTAAACCTTTTCCGCGTTTGGCGATATGCGCTGCACAATATTCTCGATGTGCACCGCAAGATAGAGCTTTTCCGAGTTGCTCATGGTGTGGTGATAATTTTTGCTGACAAACTCATTCATTGCTTCGACACATTTTAACGTGGCCTGATAGCGACGTTGCACCAGAGCAAAAAATTCCTCGTCATCATTATTTAACACCACCCCATCAATCACCCGCTGGGCAAAGAACTTTAGATGGGTAATAAACCGCTGGTAATTCAGACTATGCTCATCAAGCGGAATATTAAAAAAATACTTCACAATATTTTGTAACTGATAAATAAGCCGCGTAATTTGCGTGGTATTTCCCAGCGTATCATTAAGACCAGCATTCACAATATGCAGAGCGATACTGCAGGCCTCGCTGTCGGGCAATAGCGTGCCGGTGCGTACGACGATCATTCCGAGCGCCTGGCGGCCAATAGCATACTCTGCGGTGTAAAAATGGCGGACTTCCCACTCCAGCGGATTGGGTAAAATTTCATTATTTTTTTGTCGTTGCAGTGCAAAATGCAGGTGATCGGCGAGGGTCACATAGAGCCCATCGCTGAGTTTGTGCGTCAACACACTGCGGGCGTGGGTGATGATATCAGCAGTTAACTGCAAAATATCCATCGGCACTTCACTGACCAGATCTTTAAATCGGGCAGAAACGTGTGAATCTTCCAGACGGAATATTTTATCGATGGCGTCGCGATTGATTCTGGCGCCGTTGTGAGTATTAAACCCCAGCCCACGGCCGGTTAAAATAACCTCCAGACCATCCTCATCCACTGCGCTGACAACATTATTATTTAATATTTGTTTGACCAGCATCGCCAACTCCTGAAAACAAAAACGGGCAAGACGTAAATACAGATATGTGCGGATTGGCCCCGCAGTCTGCATTTAGGTTTTGCCCGATAGTCGGTAACAAGCGTAATGCAGTTAAAACCTAGCACCGTGACGAAAAATATTCAATGTGACAAAAGGGCTTAAGGTTATTCGTATGCCAAATTGTGATCCGGTCTGCGAAAACGGGCGCGGCGACGGAAAACGTCCGTCAGGTTGTAACCCGGTACAACCATTGACCTGGTCTCAGTCACGTCATCGTGAAGTGTGCTTTTATCCCGGCGCATGTCAGTAAAGTAGCCGGTTACCTGTGGGCTCCTTTTTTCGAGCCACTTTCCAGAATACGAAAAAGCGTTACCCCTGAAACGTGAAAAATGCCACAATAGTGGCTGTTTATACAGTGTTTCAGGTTTGCCGATGGCCCTCACCACCGCGCTAAAAGCGCAAATTGCCGCCTGGTATAAGGCGTTGCAACAACAGATTCCGGACTTTATTCCTCGCGCGCCGCAGCGGCAGATGATCGCTGATGTGGCGAAAACGCTCGCCGGGGAAGAGGGACGGCATCTGGCAATAGAAGCGCCGACCGGGGTCGGTAAGACGCTGTCGTACCTTATTCCCGGCATTGCCATCGCTCGTGAAGAACAAAAAACGCTGGTGGTCAGCACCGCCAACGTCGCCTTGCAGGATCAGATTTTCAGCAAAGATTTGCCGCTACTGCGCAAAATTATCCCCGACTTACGCTTTACCGCCGCCTTTGGGCGCGGGCGTTACGTCTGCCCGCGTAATCTGACCGCGCTGGCGAGCACCGAGCCTTCACAACAGGATTTACTGGCCTTTCTGGATGACGAGTTAACCCCTAATAATCAGGAAGAGCAGAAGCGTTGCGCGAAGCTGAAAGCCGACCTCGATAGCTACAAGTGGGACGGCTTACGCGATCATACCGATCAGGCTATCGAAGACTCGCTCTGGCGGCGACTCAGTACCGACAAAGCCAGCTGTCTCAATCGTAATTGTCACTACTACCGTGAATGCCCCTTTTTTGTCGCCCGGCGTGAAATCCAGGAGGCCGAAGTGGTGGTGGCCAACCATGCGCTGGTGATGGCGGCAATGGAAAGCGAGGCGGTGCTGCCGGAGCCGAAAAACCTGCTGCTGGTGCTGGATGAAGGCCACCATTTGCCGGATGTGGCGCGTGATGCGCTGGAAATGAGCGCGGAGATCACTGCCCCCTGGTTTCGCCTGCAACTCGACCTTTTCTGCAAACTGGTGGCAACCTGCCTTGAGCAATTTCGTCCGAAAACCACACCGCCGCTGGCGACGCCCGAGCGTCTGAATGCCCACTGCGAAGAGCTTTACGAGCTGATTGCTTCGCTTAATAACATCCTCACTTTGTATATGCCTGCCGCTCAGGAGGCGGAGCATCGGTTTGCGATGGGTGAGTTGCCTGACGAAGTCATGGCTATATGCCAGCGGCTGGCAAAACTCACCGAAATGCTGCGCGGGCTGGCTGAGTTGTTTCTCAACGACCTGAGCGAAAAAACCGGAAGCCACGATATTGTGCGTCTGCACCGGGTGCTGCTGCAAATGAACCGGGCGCTGGGGATGTTTGAAGCGCAAAGCAAATTATGGCGGCTGGCGGCAATGGCGCAGGCCTCTGGCGCGCCGGTCACGAAATGGGCGACCCGTGAAATGCGCGACGGGCAACTGCATATGTACTTCCACTGTGTCGGCATTCGCGTTAGCGATCAGCTGGAAAAACTGCTCTGGCGTAGCGTACCGCATATTGTCGTGACTTCTGCCACTCTGCGTTCACTGAACAGTTTTTCACGCCTGCAGGAGATGAGCGGCCTGAAAGAGAAAGCAGGGGACCGCTTCGTCACCCTGGATTCGCCGTTTAATCATGTTGAGCAGGGTAAAATCGTCATTCCGCAAATGCGCTATGCGCCGCTGGTCGACAACGAAGCGGAACATCTCGCCGAAATGGCGGCCTATTTCCGCGAACAGGTAGAAAGCAAAACCCACAAAGGGATGCTGGTCTTGTTTGCCAGCCAGCGGGCAATGCTGCTTTTTTTGACGTTTGTTACCGACCTGCGTCTGTTATTACTGGTGCAGGGCGATCAGCCGCGCTACCGTCTGGTGGAGCTACACCGTAAACGTATCGACGGCGGTGAGCGCAGCGTGCTGGTAGGGCTGCAATCCTTTGCGGAAGGGCTTGATTTAAAAGGCGACTATCTGACTCAGGTGCATATCCATAAAATTGCCTTCCCGCCTGTCGACAGCCCCGTGGTGATTACCGAAGGTGAATGGCTTAAAAGTCTTAATCGCTATCCTTTCGAGGTGCAAAGCCTTCCCAGCGCCTCCTTTACGTTGATTCAACAGGTGGGGCGTTTAATCCGTAGCCATAGCTGCCACGGGGAAGTGGTGATTTATGACAACCGTCTGCTGAGCAAAAGTTACGGCAAACGTCTGCTGGACGCGCTGCCGGTTTTTCCTATTTCCCAACCTGATGTACCAGACGTTATAGTGAAGAAACCGAAACAAAGCCGCCGTAAGCGCCGCTGACATTGTGAGCCTTTGAGGAGTTCTGATGGATTACCGCAAAATCATTAAAGAGATTGGCCGGGGGAAAAATCATGCCCGCGATCTGGATTTTGATACCGCCCGGGGGCTTTACGCCCGGATGCTGGATGGCGATGTGCCCGATCTTGAACTGGGGGGCATTCTGATAGCGCTGCGTATTAAAGGCGAAGGCGAAGCGGAAATGCTCGGTTTTTACGAGGCAATGCAGCAACGTACAATGCGCCTTACGCCGCCGGTTGCGAAACCCATGCCGATTGTCATCCCGAGCTATAACGGCGCGCGCAAGCAGGCAAATTTGACACCATTACTGGCTATCTTATTACACAAACTGGGTTTCCCGGTGGTGGTCCACGGTGTGAGCGAGGATCCGACGCGGGTGGTCAGCGAAACCATTTTCACATTGCTTGGTATCGAAGCGACCCGCCATGCTGGTCAGGCCCAGGCACGGCTTGATGGACATCAGCCGGTTTATATTCCGGTAAGCGCGCTGTGCCCACCGCTGGAAAAACAGCTGGCGCTGCGCTGGATAATGGGCGTGCGTAACAGCGCGCATACGCTGGCGAAACTGGCCACGCCGTTTGAGAAAGACGCCGCGCTACGCCTCTCCAGCGTGTCACATCCCGAGTATGTCACGCGTGTGGGTAAATTCTTTAGTGACATCGGTGGGCGAGGTTTGCTGATGCACGGAACAGAAGGAGAGGTTTACGCCAACCCGCAACGCTGCCCGCAAATTAATCTGATTGATGCGCAGGGGGCTCGTGTTATCTATGAACGTCAGGAGGAACTGGCGGATGTGGTTCTGCCTGCGGCTAAAGATGCCGAAACCACCGCTAAATGGATTGAACGTTGCCTTGCCGGCAGCGAGCCTGTTCCCCGGTCGTTAAAAATCGAGATGGCGTGCTGTTTGGTGGCAACCGGAGAGGCGGAGACGCTTGAGAACGCATTAGCCCGTATTGAAGAGAGTTTTTAAACGCGTTTCAAACGAAAAAAAGCCCGTCTCATCACTGGACGGGCCAAAAAGGGTAACAACAACAGGGTCAATGAGGGTTGGAGCAGTGCCCGCCGGAGGGTCACCGACGGGGTAAGACATTCTTATTTGTAAATAACAGCAGTACCGCTCATTTTATTATTGCCGTTAGCGGAGGTGATGCTGTAACCCGTTGCACCAGCGGCAGCGGCTTTCTCAGCCAGCTGTGCTTCCAGGCCGTCCAGCGTGGTCGCGCCGTCTGCAGAAACCACACCGACTTTATTCATGCTTTGTGCCTGAGCAGGGCTGATAGCCTGTGCAGCGAAAGCACCGAAAGAAAGGGTGGAAAGAGCGATGGCGGCGACAGCATATTTGATGGTTTTCATGGTCATTATCTCGCAGGTTATTCTGTTAAGGTGACGTTGTTCCGTCGATGTGATAAGTATCACGGTTTTTTGCGAGAGAGAAAATCTAAGAGAATTGACGACCTTGTTCTAAAAAATTGAACAATCAGCAGGCTGTTGAAATCATTGTGATTTATTCATGTGGATTATGCGTTTTACCGTTTCGGTGGCTGTGGGAATATTTTTCGGCACAGAATGCTACTTTATCTGCCAAATTTTGTGCGCAATGAAGCAACCGCTTGCGCTGTCAGAAACGGTAAAGAACAGTCAGCGAAGCTGGCTATCCTTCGAACCTCTGCGATTATATCCTGCATGTGTCGAGTTTTGTAAATCTTTCTGTTGCTGGCATTGCAGGCAGAAACGCACGCCCGGAATTGCCTTGCGACGCGCTTCCGGAATGGGTTCACCGCACTCTGCACACTCTTTAAGGCTTTCGCCTTTCGGCAGGTCATGGCGCGCACGCGCCACCGCATCTTCAATGGTGCTGTCGATTTGGTCCTGTACCGCCCCGTCATTTGCCCAACCTGACGCCATGGTATTTTCTCCTCAGTAATTGCAGACGTAGTAATACACTATTTGCGCAAATATTCGCCATTTCAATGTGTGAGGAATAAAAATCTATACAGCGACTGATTTGTAACTGAATAACATCGGGCTAAACGCGACGGGGTTGAGTCCCCGCTGAAATCGGTGAGCCGGAAACCTGATGACAAGGTCAGTCCACCATGGAGGGTGGACTGAGGTTTGTCGAGACAGGACGTCGAGTCAAACCGACCGCAGTCAGAAGGTTGGGAGGCGAACGTTGTGCAACGCACCGATTTCCGGGCGGGGCCGCGGGGATTGTAAAGGGGGCCGCGGTGGCCCCCTTTACACGTTCACGTGCGCAAATGTTATATTTGACACAGGAAGTTTGGTGAACGGAACATTGTCCACCTGACACATATATAACTTAACGATCGTCCGGACGACGCATATCGAAACGCTGCGCATCGGTAATGGTGTAATAGGCGGTCGGGCCGCCCGCGCGCAGAATTGGCTGTGCTTTAGCCGTCTGGTAAATGCCATTTTCCAGTAAAGATTCATCGATATGAATGGCTACCGCCTCACCCAGTACCAGCCAGCTATCCAGCGCTTCACCGTTTGCTTTGGTTAGTTGAATACATTGGGATAAGCGACACTCAAAATGTACCGGGCTTTCTGCAACACGCGGCGCTTTAACGATGCGGCTGGCAAGCGGCGTCAGGCCGCTAAACGCGAACTCATCTTCATCATGCGCAAGTGAGGCGGATGTCTCGTTCATGCGTTCTGCCAGCGCACGGGTCGTCAGATTCCAGACGAATTCTTTGGTCTCACAAATATTGCGCACGCTGTCTTTCCAGCCGCTGCTGGCAAAGCCGATGATAGGCGGACGGTAATTGAAACAGTTAAAGAAGCTGTAGGGGGCGAGATTCTGTCGCCCTTCACCATCCAGCGAGGAAATCCAGCCGATAGGTCGCGGGCCGATAATCGCATTGAGCGGGTCGTGGGGCAGGCCATGGCCTTGAGACGGTTCGTAAAAATACATTGCGAGTCCCTGTGGAAAGCGAGTTTCTTTAGCCTCACTTATTTACCCTGCCGCCGTCAACGGGTATCTTACGCCGCTGCCAACAGGAGAATGCCATGAAAGCCCAGAAGCCGGGGTTGCACCCGCGTAACCGTCACCACAGCCGCTACGATCTTGACGCCCTTTGCGCCACGATGCCCCTATTACGTGAATTTATCATTACCAGCCCGGCGGGCGAACCGACGGTTAATTTTGCCGATCCCCTGGCAGTGAAGGCGTTGAATAAAGCGCTACTGGCGCACTTTTATGATGTAAAAGAGTGGGATATCCCGCCGGGCTTTCTTTGCCCACCTGTTCCAGGCCGCGCTGACTATATTCACCATCTTGCCGATTTGCTCGCCCAGGATACTGACGGGGTCGTCCCGTCGCAGGCCAGCGTGCTGGATATCGGCACCGGGGCAAATTGTATCTACCCGCTGATTGGCGCCCATGAATATGGCTGGCGCTTCACTGGCAGCGAAGTCGACAATGCCGCATTCGTCAGCGCACAGGCGATCATCAATGCCAATCCGGGCCTCAGTCGCTCAGTGCGTTTACGTCGGCAAAAAGATCCGTCGGCGATCCTGGCGGGCATTATTCATAAAAATGAGCAGTATGATGCCACGCTGTGTAACCCCCCTTTTCACGACAGCGCGCAGGCCGCACAGGCGGGCAGTGAGCGTAAGCGCCGCAATCTTGGGCTGGATAATGACGCGGCGCTTAACTTCGGCGGTCAGCAGCAGGAACTCTGGTGCGAGGGCGGGGAAGTGGCGTTTATCAGTAAAATGATTGATGAGAGCAAACAGTTCGCGCGTCAGGTGCTATGGTTTTCGTCGCTGGTTTCCCGTGGTGATAATTTACCGCTGCTTTATCGCGTACTGACGCAGGCCGGTGCCGTGAACGTGGTGAAAAAAGAGATGGCGCAGGGGCAGAAGCAGAGCCGCTTCATCGCCTGGACATTTCAGGATGAGGCCCAGCGCAAACGCTGGGCGCAAACCCGTTTTAAGGCGCAGGCTCAACGGGCGGCTGCGGCGCGTTAACCGCTTGTGGCGCAGGGGTACTGCCCGGCATGGGCAGTATCTGGTAAGTTTGTACCGGTGCGCGAACGTCGGCTAAATCGAAGTGTTTTTTCACCATGCTGTCCAGCGCAAAGCGTACCGTCCACTGTTTGAGCGGCAGTGTGGTACATGTCACCCGCAGTGTAAACGCGGTATTGGTTAACCCGACCAGCCCGGCAAACGTCGGTTCGCCAATAATCAGCCCACGAATGTCCTCCATCTCCATCATTTCCGCGACAGCATCTTTCAACGCCTGATTCGCTTTTTCCGTGTTCTCGTGGCGATCTACATCATAGTTGGCGACGACCGAACCAATCCCGCGCACGAAGTTGGCAAAGGTGGTTATCGATGACCACGGAATAATATGATACGCCCCGGTATCCTGGCGTACGCCAACGGAACGAATGGACATCCGTTCAACCGTGCCGGTGAGCGGGCCAATGGTGACGAGATCCCCGGTATTCATCCCATTTTCAAACTGAATAAAGATGCCGGTAATAATATCTTTCACCAGGGTTTGCGAACCGAACGAAATCGCCAGACCCAGCGCCCCGGCGCCGGCCAGCAGCGGCGCGATATTAACGCCTATCTCCGAGAGCACAATCATCACGGTGATCGTACTGATTACCACTGCCAGCGCGTTACGGAACAGGGTTAACAGGGTCCGGGTGCGCGCGCTGGGAAGCGGCCTGCCGTGGATATCCGAGGCAAGACGGTTTTCGATAATGCTTGCCAGCAGCGTCCAGCCCACGGCGGAGAAAAACAAAATCAGTGCAATGCGAATAATAATGTCGACTGCTTTTTCACCTGCGCCATAAGTCAGCCAGTACCAGAAATCGAACAGCCCCCACGCGTTGAGTAACAGCAGTACGGTGGCGCAAACAATGAGGATTCGAGCTGCTTTCATCGACGCAGAAAGCCAGCCGTTAAGCCGCTTTTGCAGTTCCGGGTAGTTACGCTGCACCTGCGGTGAGAGGGTGATGGTCTTATTTATCCAGCGCGAAAGCATACCGGAAAGGAAAGCCGCGATGCTTAAAATCGCCAGGCTGCTTAATGATGCTCCCATCATAAATTTCAGGCTATTGCCCGGATCGAAGAGCGAGAAGAAAAACAGCACGATAAAGTAAGCGCTGGCGAGCCAGTGCCAGATAAGCGCGAAGGCGCGAATAAACAGGCTAAAAAAAGCCAGTGAGTGATCCGCCAGATGGGTTAGGTTGTGCTGGATAATGCGTTTATTGCGAAAGATCAGATACAGCGCCCAGACGGTAATACAGAGCATGATGGTCACGTTAGCCAGCGCGCCCACCTGCACATTTACCTGATTGGAGATAATCGGGACGGCGACCAACAAACCGTAGCCAATCAGGCTGCTCAGCGCACTGAGGCGCAGATGCCAGTACCTGGCGGTGTCGTTCTCGATACGAAACGGGCGCAGTTCCGCGATACGCGGGCAGAAGATAAGCCGCAGGATGGCCTTAAAGAATTCAATCAGGGCAAACGCATTTAAAAACAGGCTTTGCTGGAAGGCGATGGTCCGGTTTCCGTTATTCAGATTAGCGCTAAGTATCTGGCCGACAAACAGCGTCAGCGCCAGCAACATCAGGTCGATAATAAACGCGCCGATAATCATCGCCGGAAGCTGTAGCCAGTTATTCCGCTCGCGGTTTTTATTGCGCCCCCAGTAGCCCATCTTGCGATACAGCGGCATTACGCTAAGGCGCACCAGTAGCCAGAAGGCGAATACCAGCACGGCGAGCAGTAAAAAATGCCCGGCGGCACTGGTAAAGGTTTCCGGATTAAACGCTTTGTGCGGGGAACTGGTAATGTTGCGATAGAGTTGAGCAAACCGTGACGCAAACTCTTCACCGTAGTGGCTGCTGACTTCCGTGACGTTCTCCAGTACCGTTTTCTGTTCAACGAGTTGGGGAGGCGTAATAACGGGAACAGGTTCCTGCGGCGGTGTCGCAGCGACTTTACGCAGTTGGTCGATAAGCTCCTGGCGCGATTGCTGGTTATCCAGCACATCTGCCAGTGCGGCATAGGCGGCTTTTTTTTGCTCGATATCCGGGGCTGGGGTTTCGGCAATGGGCGGTGTGCTCGTGGCCCCGGTTGTCACACCAGGAATGCCAGCCGCCTGAGCGGGTAGCCAAAACAGACTGATGAGTAACAGGATCCACGGCATGGGTGCCTCCGGCGAGAAAGTCCAGCAAAATGATAAGTATAGATGCCGGGCAACGCGTCGAAGGAAATGAGATAAATCCGGGGAGAAGGGGAGATTACCCTCTTCCCGACGGGAAGAGGGTAGAGATGACTCAGGAGACGTGCTGTAAGAATTCCTGCAAGCGCGGGCTTGGTGGATTCTCGATAAGCGTCTGTGGGTTGCCATCTTCGGCAATCCGGCCTTTATCAATAAAGATCAGACGAGAGGCCACTTTCTCAGCAAAGCCGATTTCGTGCGTCACGATAACCATCGTCATCCCTTCTTCAGCCAGATCCTGCATGACTTTCAGCACCTCATGGCGCAGTTCCGGGTCGAGTGCGGAAGTCGGCTCATCAAACAGCATCATCTTCGGTTTTACCGCCAGCGCGCGGGCGATAGCCACACGTTGTTGTTGGCCACCGGACAGCTCAGACGGATAGTGATGCGCACGTTCGGCAAGGCCTACTTTTGCCAGCAGTTCTTTTGCCAGTTTCTCGGCTTCGTCCTTTTTCGCACCGCGCACGCGTAGTGGGCCAAACATAACGTTTTCCAGCGCAGTCAGGTGTGGAAACAGATAAAACTGCTGGAACACCATGCCTGCTTCCTGGCGGATCAGACGTTCGTCAACTTTTGGATCGTTCACTTTCAGGCCATCAACAATCAACTCACCAGAGGTTATCTCTTCGAGTTTGTTGATGCAGCGCAGCAGGGTGGATTTCCCGGAACCCGATGGCCCGATAATCACCACCACTTCGCCCTGGGTAATGTTCAGGTCGATATTATGCAGCACCTGGGTTTGGCCGAAGTGCTTGGAGACGTTTTTAAATTCAATCACAGGATTTTCATCCTTCTTTCAAGACGACGCAAAATAAAGCTCAGCACCAGAGTGATGATCAGATAGACAACCGCAACGGCGCTCCAGATTTCCAGGGCGCGGAAGTTGCCGGCGATGATCTCCTGGCCCTGACGGGTCAGCTCGGCGACGCCAATAACAATAAACAGCGAGGTGTCTTTAATGCTGATGATCCATTGGTTACCTAACGGCGGCAGCATACGACGCAGCGCTAATGGCAGGATAACGTGGCGGATGGTTTCGCCCTTAGACAGCCCCAGTGCCAGGCCTGCTTCACGAAAACCTTTATGGATGGACAGTACCGCACCGCGCGTAATTTCCGCGATGTACGCGCCCGAGTTAATCATGATGGTGATAACGGCGGCGCTAAAGGGGTCGATACGCAAATCGTTGAATGCCATTGGCAGGGCGAAGTAGATAAACATCACCTGAACAACAATCGGGGTACCGCGAATAATCTCAATAAAAACGAGTGCGATGTGGTTGGCGATCCAGCCGCCAAAGGTGCGCGCAAAACCTGCCGCCAGTCCAATAATCAAGCCGCCAATTAAGCCGAGGACCGAGATCCAAAGCGTCATTTTTGCGCCTTCAATCAGAAGCGGAATGGCAGGCCAGATGGCACTCCAGTCAAACTGCATGATGAGTTCCTGTAAACCGTGGTGGAAATATACAAACACCCGTAGTACCGGTTTCCCGACCTACGGGTGATAAGTCTGTTTAAGTAGCCCCGGAAAGCTCAACGCTGCCGGGGAACACTACTGCACAGAACAAATTATTATTTAGGCTCGGTACCGAACCATTTTTTATAGATTTCGTTATAAGTACCGTTATCGCGCAGGGTTTTCAGTGCACCGTTAACTTTTTCACGCAGCTCGTCGCTACCTTTCGGGAACGCGATACCGTACTGCTGGGCTTCCAGTGAATCGCCTACCGCTTTGAACTGACCGTTACCTGCGGTTTTGATGAAATAGAGAATGTTCGGGGTATCGTGGATAACCGCATCAGCACGGTTGGTGCCCAGTTCCATATACGCGTTGTCGATGTTCGGGAACTGACGCAGGTCTTTGGTTTTGATGTTCGCTTTCGCGTAATCAACAGAACCGGTACCGCTCTTCACTGCGACCACTTTACCGTCGAGGTCTTTAACGCTTTTCACGTCGTTGTTGTTGGCTTTAACCATCACCATCAGGCCGCTTTTGTAGTAGCCATCAGAGAATTCAACCGCTTTTTTACGTTCTTCGGTAATGGTGATACCAGCCAGCGCCAGATCAACGTTTTTAGTTTGCAGAGCCGGGATGATGCCGCTGAAATCCATCGGCTTTAACTCGTAATCCAGTTTCAGTTCTTTCGCGATGGCGGCCCACAGATCAACGTCGAAGCCGACGTATTTGTCACCCTGCTTGAATTCGAAAGGAACGAATGCGGTATCGGTTGCGACAACCAGTTTATTTGCGGCCTGAGAAGAAACAGCAAAGGCGAGAGCGAGTGTAGCCAGGGAAAGTTTGAATACAGACTTCATAGTTTTTCCTTTTATATCCACGGGGCGATCCCCTGCGAGAACGTACGCAGTATGAAAAAATCATGCCAGGTTTACAACCCGTTGTTTTGTAAAGAGGCGATATTCTAAATCCGTGCTTATAACGAAGCGCGAACAGTGCCATGCACTATTTTGGGGCTTTATATTGGTGCGGAAAAGGATTTCGCACAGAAATCATCTTTATTTAGCGCAGGAATGCACCATTAAACAATCTTTTCTTAACAATTTTGTGAAGTGATGATAACAGTCTGGCGGAGTTTCAGGCGGGAAAGAACAAAATAACGCACCATAAAAGTGCAACCCCTTTGCCGGGCGGCAAAGGGGTCATCTGAAGTCCATATGTTAGCGATCGGGCTTATTCAATATTGGATTCGATAAACCACAGGAATTTGTCCAGGTCGCGTGAAGCGGCAGTAAAGATATCCGCAGTATCTTCATCTTTTGCTTCGTCGATGGCTTTACGCACATCATTCGCTACGATGGCATAACGGTCAGCCAGCTCTTTCAGGTGATCCTGTACGCTGTGGATGTCAAGTGGGTAACTTTTCAGTGCGGTTTTGCTATTGATAACCTGCGTAGTGCCCAGTGCGACGCCACCCAACTGCACGGCACGCTCTGCCATGGTATCCAGATGATCAACGAGCGCAGTACGGAAGCCGTCGAGCATTTCATGAACGGCGATGAAGTTAGCACCGCGCATATTCCAGTGGGCCTGTTTCGTGATCAGTGACAGGTCAATGAACTGGATCACCTGGCGATTAAGCAACTCGATAGTCGCTTTTTTATCGCTGTCTGATACATCGTTACGGGTATAAAGCAGATTAGACGCTTTCGTTTTAACCAGTTTAGCGGTACTCATAATCTCATATCCTCTTGATGTTTGTGTCCCAGGTAATTGTCGAAAGTAAGTATAGCACCAGATTTTTGATTGCTGTTTTTGAATATACCTATCGGTTCAATAGCAACGATAAAAAAGAAAATTCCTGGATCCTGCATCATTAAAATAATATCGCGTCAGTTTATCCGTAGCGGGCGGGTATTTAAGGTCAAGGAGGGGATGAGAATGTAAGTATATATATTGAAATGTGAGTTTTTATGGCATTCAGCGATGTACTATAAAAAAGAGATTAATTCAGCATGGCAGATCATCCATGCTGAATAATAATTATTATCCTATATCAACTTTTTCGACTTTGACTTCCCTGCGTAACGTCATTGTTGAGCCAATGGAGGCAATCACAATACATGTCAGTCCGCCAACTTGTTGAAGATTCAACGTTTCACTCAAAAAAATCATACCGGATATTGCAGCCAGGGCGGGTTCCATACTCATCAACGTTCCGAACGTACGTGTCGGTAAACGGGTGAGCGCAATCATTTCCAGGGAGTAAGGCAGGGCGGTGGATAATATGGCAACCGCAACGCCCAAAGGCAGCACTGACCATTGCCATAATGCTACGCTGGCCTGGAAAGTTCCTAAAGGTACAAAAACCAGTGCCGCTATTAATGAACCCAGGGCAACGGTCGCCGGGCCATGTTCTTCTCCGGCTTTATGGCCAGAAATAATATATACAGCCCAGCATGCGCCTGCGCCCAGTGCATATGCCGCACCGGCTAAATCCACATGGGAAACATTGTCACCAAGCGGTAATAAATACCACAGGCCCAGCACCGCCAGAATGACCCACAAAAAATCAATAGGGCGACGGGAGCCAAAAAGGGCAACGGAGAGGGGGCCGACGAATTCCAGCGCAACCGCAATACCCAGAGGTATTGTCTGAATAGAGAGATAAAACATATAGTTCATCGCACCCAGCGACAAACCATATGCCAGCAGCGGCATGCGCTGTTCTCGGGTAAAGCGCAGACGCCAGGGCTTAAAGACCACCACCAGAATCAACGTCCCCAACGCCAGACGTAGCGCCGTCATTCCCGGCGCGCCCACGACCGGAAACAGCGATTTAGCCAGGGATGCGCCTCCCTGTATCGAACACATCGCAACAAGTAACACCAATACTGATAACCACACCGGTATCTTACGAGACGACCCAGGCATCCTTTCTCCTGTCAAATTATGTCAATCATGGTAAAGCCTTGCAGTCTACTTGAAATAGCCCCGGCTGGTTGAGACTTTGTTGAAAAACAGCGGCTAAAAATACGTAAAATAGATGACATCTGATGGTTAATTAACCATGCCGATTAGGAATAATCTGGATGAACATGCCGGATAGTAAGCTTCATAATGGCACGTTCTGCGGAAAAACATCCGTTTAATGAAAGAGTTAGTAAGCATGTGAAATGTTCTGTTACATGAAATGGCTCTTTAGACATCGTTTATCCCAAAGAGTTTCTTAACAAATTTTGATATATTTAAAACTTAGGATTTACTTGAAGCACATTTGAGGTGGTTATGAAAAAAATTGCATGTCTTTCAGCACTGGCCGCTGTTCTGGCGGTATCCGCAGGTTCCGCTTTTGCAGCAACTTCCACTGTTACCGGTGGTTACGCACAGAGCGACGCTCAGGGTGTAGCAAACAAAGCAAACGGCTTCAACCTGAAATACCGCTACGAGCAGGACAACAACCCGCTGGGCGTTATTGGCTCCTTCACGTACACTGAAAAAGATCGCACTGAAGATGGCGTCTATAACAAAGGCCAGTACTACGGTATCACTGCAGGTCCGGCTTACCGTCTGAACGACTGGGCAAGCATCTACGGCGTTGTGGGTGTTGGCTACGGTAAATTCCAGCAGACCGTTGACACTGCTAAAGCATCAGACACCAGCGACTACGGTTTCTCCTATGGCGCGGGTCTGCAGTTCAACCCGATGGAAAACGTTGCACTGGACTTCTCCTACGAGCAGTCTCGTATTCGTAGCGTTGACGTAGGCACCTGGATCGCAGGCGTCGGCTACCGTTTCTAATACGGCTGGCAATAAAAAATCCGCCTCAAGGGGCGGATTTTTTTTGCCTGTTGTTCAGGAATAGCGCTTAGCGGTGCGTATCGAAAACATCTGTCGCCAGGCGGTTATAGTCAATTTTCTGTAACTTAAAGTTGGTAATGTAGACTGGCCCGGCCTTTTGCTCGGACATGAACGGGTAAGCATTTTTAATCTCCTGGGTGGTAATCCCCGTCCACTGTGAGAAGAAGCTCAGGAAATCGTTCGCGGAACGGCGCGCTTTTATCTCCCGATGCTTTGTGTCATCGCTCGACAGCACCATAAACGGCACCTGGAAGTTTTGTTGGAACAGGTCGTCATGTGCCAGATACTGTACGTCCGTCCCACGCTCTCTGAATGTCAGCCCGTGGTCAGAGAAATAGACCATAGAGAAACTGTCATTCGTGGCAACGAGTTGCGAGTAGAGTTTACCCAACAGTTCATCTGTCGCGGTGATGGAATAGAGATAGCAAGAGGTCTCTTTTGACTGCACGAACTCGCTGTATTTACCGCCGGAGCGCTCGCAGGTGGACGGGTGTGAACCCATCAGATGTAGCACAATCAACTGCGGCTGATTGCGTTTGGTGGCCAGAACCTGATTGGTCAGCTTAAGCAAATCTTCATCACGGGTATTTTTATCCGCTTCGAAATCACCGCTTTTCAGGAACTGCACTTCATCCGCGCGCTTCGCGATACTGGCAATGGCAGTGTCATACTCGCCAATCTGGCCCTGGTTAGAGAACCACCAGGTCTGGAAGCCTGCGCGGTTTGCGAGGGTGACAAAATTATCCTGATACTGCGGTTTATCATCAACCACACGGTTGAGCGTCAGGCCCAGCGATTTCTGCGTCGAGCCGCTGGCAGAGATGTAATCCATAAAGAAAGTGCCATTGGCCTGGCTTTCGAACGGTGTATTATTCCAGTGGCCGCCAAAGGCGCCCGCCGCGTCACGGCGTACGCTCTCGCCAATCACCACCACGTAGGTGTGATACTTCGGTTTGACGCCAAGGACAGTCCAGGTGTCCTTCATGCTGGCGAGCTGCGCCATGTTTTCCTGCTCTTTCACCACTTCATAGTTGTTCACCGCAACATCGCGGACGAAGCGCAGTACCGGAACACCGGTATCAATCAGTCTGAACTCAAAGCCGCGGAAGTGGTTTTGCACCGGGCCAATAAAATAGGACGCGACGCAGAATACCACCCCGAGCGTATCCCATTTGAGCCACGGGGTTGACGGCTGCGTTACCCGACGACGCAGCGACACAATGCCCAGCGCAAAAATAAACGCGCCGATAGCATAGTGATGCCATGGGAAAATCGTCAGAATTTCCGTCGACTCTTCCATATTGGTCGAGTGCAGGGCCAGCAAAGTATTAAAGTTCGGTGCGCCATAGGCCTGGCCAAACGGGAAATAGCAGGCGGCGACAAGCGAGGTAATTCCAATAACGATTTTTTGCGCCCGGGGGGCATGCCGCCACAGTACGCACAGAGCACAGGTAAAGACGACGGCGTACAGGACACTAAATTCATAACCAAGAGCAAAATTAATCAACATTGACTGGAGAAAATAGAAACCTGTCCACGGATTGATTGTCTGGCTGCGGAAGGCAACGGATTCTTTAAGGATTATGCTCATAGATTACTTCACGAAAACGCCATGTGCTCACCCTGGCGAAAGGGTCAAAACCTGCCGGACAGTGCGTGGAGAGGGGGAGAGGTCCGCTTCTGCGAGCCGCAATTTGTGCAGGGCTGCGCAAAGATAAAGTTAGCCGTGCAGAAGGTCAACACCTGCTACCGTGTCGTTTTGGGAGGGCGGTTGCAAATCAAACAAATAAGTGAAAATTATGGGCGGGCGATCCGAATATAGCGGGTGAATGTGACGGAAAAATGAAGCGGCGTACCGCGACGCCGCATTAATGAGAAGTTTTATCGTCTTTCTGTGGCTTGCCGTTGAACATATCACACAGCATATTCAGCAGCAGCAGACGAACTTTAAACGGGGAGTGAGTAAACACGCTCATGCACCTCTGAAATTCGTTCATATTGACCTCCTTACTGACTTGTTCGCTCCCGACCATCCATGTTGGGTTGAACGTATTACATACAGATATAGCACAGGCTATATTTTATAGCTATGGCTAAGACGTTAATTTTTTGTGCTGGTTCACCTATGGTTTACAATGTGCCTTCTCTTATATGATGCGGGTATCGCGTCACACCTCAGAGGAAGCACAATGAACCGTCGCGCAGGTAAGCACACAATAAAAAAAGTGACGCTGGTAAATGTTGAAGAGCATGTCGAAGGCTTTCGTCAGGTGCGCGAAGCGCATCGCCGCGAGCTGATCGACGATTATGTTGAATTGATTTCAGATTTAATCCACGAAGTGGGCGAAGCCCGCCAGGTGGATATGGCAGCGCGGCTGGGTGTTTCACAACCAACAGTGGCAAAGATGTTAAAACGACTGGCGACGGTAGGGCTGATCGAGCAAATTCCCTGGCGCGGGGTATTTTTGACGCCGGAAGGGGAGAGGCTCGCGCAGGCCAGCCGCGAACGTCATCAAATTGTGGAAAGTTTTTTACTGGTACTGGGCGTCAGCCCGGAAATTGCCCGCCGTGACGCGGAAGGAATGGAACACCACGTCAGTGAAGAAACGCTTGAGCGTTTTCGTCAGTTCACTTTGCAACAAGGGTTGCCGTCTGAATGAATCTTCCATTCTTTCGCGCGTTGCTGCGCGATCGCTTTTTGCACCTCCTGCTGATTATTGGTTTGGGTCTCTGTTTTGCCGTTCCTTTTGCGCCTGCCGCCTGGCCGGGTGCTATTGACTGGCACACCATTATTACCCTCAGCGGTTTGATGCTGCTGACCAAAGGCGTAGAACTGAGCGGCTATTTTGATGTGCTGGGGCGTCGCATGGTGCGGCGTTTTCGCACCGAGCGGCAACTGGCCATGTTTATGGTCCTTGCTGCAGCGCTGCTTTCAACCTTCCTGACCAACGACGTGGCACTGTTTATTGTGGTGCCGCTTACCATCACCTTAAAGAAATTGTGTGAAATCCCGGTCAATCGGCTGATCATTTTTGAGGCGCTGGCGGTGAACGCGGGTTCGTTGTTAACCCCCATTGGCAACCCGCAAAATATCCTGATTTGGGGACGTTCCGGGATGTCATTCCCGGCCTTTATCTGGCAGATGACGCCGCTGGCACTGGCAATGATGGCAACGCTTCTGGCGTTATGCTGGTTCTGTTTTTCCAGCAAGACGCTTAACTACCATAGCGGTGTTAAAAATCCGGACTGGCAGCCCAGGCTGGTCTGGAGCTGCCTGGGCTTTTACCTGGTTTTTATTACGGCGCTCGAGCTAAAACAGGAACTGTGGGGACTGGTCGTGGTGGCTGTGGGCTTCTTATTGCTCGCGCGACGTGTTGTGCTGAGCGTAGACTGGACATTGCTGTTGGTATTTATCGCCATGTTTATCGACGTGCATTTGCTGATCCAGTTGCCCGCGTTGCATCATCTTTTGACCGGCGCCAGCCAGCTTTCGCCGTCGGGTCTGTGGTTAACCGCCATTGGCCTGTCGCAGTTTATCAGTAATGTGCCCGCGACCATTTTGCTGCTCAATTATGTGCCGCCTGATACGCTGCTGGCCTGGGCGGTCAATGTCGGTGGATTTGGCCTGTTGCCCGGCTCGCTGGCCAATTTGATTGCGTTGCGAATGGCGAACGATCGTCGCATCTGGTGGCGCTTCCATGTTTATTCCCTCCCCATGCTGCTATGGGCCGCGCTGGTTGGCTACGGACTATTCCTGGTCAGATAGTGCTGATTTGTCAGTTTATCCTGGCAAATGTATAGCTACCGCCTAAGTTTAGTGAACGGCGTAATTGTGACGCCGTTCACTGACAGGACTGTTGCGTACTATGGCAGAACATTCAACCGCCCCTGAGAACGGGCAGGAAACTCAAACAGAAGAGACGCAAAACCGCAAACGCCCCGGTAAAAAGCCCCTCATTATCCTCGGCGTTGTGGTGATAGTAATGGTTGTTGTTGCGCTGGTGTGGTGGCTACTTACCCGCAATGAAGAGACGACAGACGATGCGTTTACCGACGGCGATGCGGTCACCATTGCGCCGAAAGTGGCGGGTTACGTCACTGAATTGCGGGTAAAGGATAACCAGCAGGTGAAAAAGGGCGATCTGCTGGTCGTCATCGATCCCCGTGATGCCACGGCGCAGCGCGATCAGGCGCAGGCGCAACTTGGGCTGGCGACGGCGCAGCTCCACCAGGCGCAGGCGCAACTGGATCTGTCGAAAGTACAATATCCGGCTCAGCGCGATGAAGCGCGGGCACAGGTGCTGAAAGCGCAGGCGGATTTAGCCAATGCGCAGGCGGCTTATAAACGCCAACGCGGTGTCGACCCTCGCGCCACCACGCAACAAAATATCGACAGCGCCAATGCCCAGTTACGCAGCGCGCAGGCACAACTGGCGAGCGCGCAGGCGCAACTGGAAGTGGCGGATCAGGTGCAGTTGCAGATTCGCCAGCAGGAGACCAATGTTGAGGCCCGTCAGCGCCAGGTGGATCAGGCGAAAGCACAGCTTGAAACTGCCGAGCTGAATCTCTCCTGGACCGAGGTTCGCGCGCCGTTCGACGGTTTTGTCACCAAGCGTAATGTGCAAACCGGCACGCTGGTCCAGGCGGGCACGGCGTTGTTTTCCCTGGTCTCACCGCAAATCTGGGTGACGGCGAATTTTAAAGAATCTCAGCTTGAACGCATGCGTCCGGGCAATAAAGTCACAGTGAAGGTCGATGCCTGGCCGGATCTGGAACTGGAAGGGCATGTTGACAGTATTCAACAGGGGAGCGGCTCGAAGTTTTCAGCCTTCCCGTCTGAGAATGCCACCGGTAACTTCGTCAAAATCGTTCAGCGCGTACCGGTGAAAATCGTCATTGATAAAGGGCTGGATACGAATCGTCCGTTGCCGCTTGGCCTGTCAGTTGAACCGAAGGTAACCGTTGAATGACTGACGTTAGCCATGAAAACTGGCGACCAGCCAGTAATCCATGGGCCGTTGCCTGGGTGGTGACGCTGGCGGTCTTTATGGAGATCCTCGATACCACCATCGTCAACGTTGCCCTGCCGCATGTTGCCGGTTCGCTTTCCGCCAGTTACGACGAATCCACCTGGGTGCTGACCAGTTATCTGGTGGCCAATGGTATCGTGCTGCCCATTTCGGCGTTTCTCAGCCGCGTGTTCGGTCGCAAGCAGTTTTTCCTGATTTGCATAGTGATGTTCACCGTTTGCTCCTTCTTGTGCGGCATCGCGACGGAGTTGTGGCAAATCATCCTGTTTCGCGTGTTGCAGGGCTTTTTTGGCGGCGGCTTACAGCCAACGCAGCAGTCGGTGTTGCTGGATTACTTCAAGCCTGAGGATCGTGGTAAGGCGTTTGGGCTCTCTTCGATTGCGATCATTGTTGCCCCCGTAATGGGGCCGACGCTGGGCGGCTGGATCACCGATAACTACTCCTGGCGCTGGGTCTTTTTTATCAATATTCCGGTCGGTATTGTTACGGTGCTCGCGATTTATCAGTTACTGGAAGACCCGCCGTGGGAGCGCAAGTCGGACAAAAAATTGACCATCGACTGGCCTGGGATCGGCCTTATCGCCCTCGGACTCGGTTGCCTTCAGGTGATGCTGGACCGTGGGGAGGACGAGGACTGGTTTGCCTCTGATTTTACGCGTATTTTTGCCGTGCTGACGGCAGTCGGCATTGTCGGGGCGATTTACTGGCTGCTGTACGCCAAAAAGCCGGTCGTTGATCTGCGCTGTATGGCAGATAAAAACTTTGCTGTCTCCAGTCTGCTGATGGCAGGTATGGCGATGATCCTGTATGGCAGTTCGGTGGTGATCCCACAACTGGCGCAGCAGGATCTGGGCTACACCGCCACCTGGTCAGGGCTGGTGCTGTCGCCGGGGGCGGTATTGATTGTGCTGACTATCCCGCTGGTGCTCAAATTGATGCCTGTCGTGCAGACGCGCTGGATTATCGCCTTTGGTTTTTTCTGCCTTGCGGCTTCGTTCTGGTGGTCGCGAACGCTGACGCCGGATATTGATTTCGAAACCCTGATGCTGTTTCGCAGCGCGCAGTCCATTGGTCTGGGTTTTCTGTTTGTGCCACTGACCACCATCGCGTTTATCACCATTCCGCGTCAGCTTAATGCCGATGCGGCCGCGTTGTTCACGATGTTCCGTAATGTCGCGGGATCGGTGGGTATTTCACTTTCCACGGCGGCGATAACCGAACGCTCGCAGGCGCACAGCGCGCATCTGGCATATAACATGTCGCCGCTTAATGAACCCTTCCAGCTGGCGGTGCGCGAATCGGCGCAAGCGATCCGCAATTTCACTGCCCTGGTGGGTGATCCGATGAATACAGCAATGGGGCAGATGTATAAAACGATGATCGCGCAGTCGCGTTTTCTGGCTTATATCGACGTGTTCACGCTGCTCAGCATTGTCGCACTGTTATTGATTCCTTTTTGTTTACTGCTTTCGCCCATTAAGAGCGAAGGCAGCGCAGGAGCACATTAATATGTCCAGGCGTGGTGTTTCATTGACATTTTTCTCTCTTTGGCTGGCAGGCTGCAGCGTGGGTCCGGATTACCAGCAGCCATCGCCGCAAACCCCAACGCACTGGAACGATCCGGGCGATAAAACCGTGGCTTCGCAAGCGGTGTCGCAGGCGGTTAATCCGCGCTGGTGGACCAGCTTTCAGTCACCGCAACTCAATAGTCTGATTGAGCGTGCGATCGCCGGGAATCTCTCATTGCAACAAACAGTGCTGCGTATCGCAGGCGCGCGCGAACAGATTAATCAGGCTGGCGGCGCATTTTTACCGGCGGTCAACGGCAGCGTAAAAGCCACGCGTCAGCAACTGGGGCTGGAAGGGGAGCTTAAATCTCATGATGTTTACGGCCAGCTGGACAATGTTGATCCGCAAATCGCCGGCGCGTTGGGGGCATTAACCCAGCCGGTGAACCTCTATCAGGGGAGTTTCGACGCGCAGTGGGAGTTGGATCTCTGGGGCAAAGTGCGCCGTCAGGTTGAAGGAGCGCAGGCACAGCAGCAACAGGCGATTGAGCAGCGCAACGATGCGCTGGTGTCACTGGAGGCGGAAGTGGCGCGCGCGTGGCTGCAACTGCGCGGCGCACAAAGCGTAATCTCCACGTTGCAGACGCAAATCGAGACCGCGCAGCAAACTTTTGCCCTGACGGATAACCGCCAGCGTAGCGGGCTGTCGCCGCAAATGGACGTGGAAAATGCCCGGGCTCAGGTGGGGAGCCTGGAGGCGCAACTGCCGCAGTATCAGGCCCAGGAGCGTCAGGCGATGAATGCGCTGGCGATTTTGTTGGGCAAACCGCCAGGTGCGCTGGACGGGGAGCTCAGGAATGTGCAGCCATTGCCGAAGCTGCCTGCGCTGGTTTCAACCGGCATTCCCTCGACGCTGGCCCGCAGACGCCCGGATATTCGTGAGGCGGAAGCCTCATTACATGCCGCCACGGCACAAATTGGCGTCTCCGTCGCGCAGCTTTTCCCAAGCCTGACGCTGAGTGGGCAGTTTGGTTTGCGTAACAGTGAGACCGACTGGCTCACCGACTGGAGCAGCCATTTCTACAGTTTCGGTCCGCAGATTTCTATTCCTATCTTTCAGGGCGGGCGGCTGGTCTCCAGCGTGAAACTGGCCCGCGCGCAGCAGGGCGCGGCGGTGCTCAATTATCGCCAGACGGTGCTGGAAGCGTTGGGTGATGTGGAAAATGCGCTGGTTAGCTATCGCGCCGATCAGCAGCGCGAGGCCGGGCTGGATAAAACCCTCGATGCGCTGCATAACGCGTTTACCCTGGCCAGCGACAGTTACCGGCAAGGTATTGCCAGTTTTATCGATGTGCTTGATGCCCAACGTCAACTTGCGCAGGCGGAGCAGCAGCGTGCACAGGCGCGTGTACAGAGCAGTCTGGACTTAGTGGCGTTGTATAAAGCCCTTGGCGGCGGCTGGGAGCCTTATCAGCAGGTGCGTTTGCCGGAGTATTCGGTGTTTGGCGACGCCCCGCGCGGATAAGGTTTAGAGGATTGGGCAAGAAACAGACAGGATCGCCACATTCCACAGCACGCCGTATTGCGTATAACTATCTGCGTCAACCAACAGTGTGAGGAGACGCCAAATGCGTTATCAAAAACTCGGCAATACCGGTCTGTTTGTTTCTGAACTGTGCCTCGGGACCATGACGTTCGGCGGTGAGGGCGGCATGTGGGGCAAAATTGGGCAACTGGACCAGGCGCAGGCGGACAAGCTGGTCGGCAGCGCGCTGGACGCAGGCATCAATTTTATTGATACCGCCAACGTCTATTCCGAAGGCCGCTCCGAGCAAATTACCGGCCAGGCACTGAAAAATCTTAAAGTGCCGCGTGAAAATGTGGTGGTGGCGACTAAAGTGTTCGGCGAAACCGGCACGGCGGGCGTGAACTCGCGCGGCAGCTCCCGCTATCACATTATTGGCAGCGTAAAAGAGAGCCTGCGACGAATGCAACTGGATCATATCGATCTCTATCAGTTGCATGGCTTTGACCCGGCGACCCCCATGGAAGAGATGCTCTACGCGTTGGATAATCTCGTACAGCATGGGCATGTTCGTTATATCGGTGTTTCTAACTGGGCGGCATGGCAAATCGCCAAAGCGCTGGGTATCTCTGAACGCCTGGGGCTGGCACGTTTCGCCTCGTTGCAGGCTTATTACACTATCGCCGGGCGTGACCTGGAGCGTGAACTGGCGCCGATGCTGCAAAGCGAAAACGTTGGCCTGATGGTCTGGAGCCCGCTGGCGGGCGGCCTGCTGAGCGGTAAATACAGCCGCGATGGCAAAGGCGAAGAGGGCAGTCGTCGCCTGGAGTTTGACTTCCCGCCGGTAAACAAAGACCGTGCATTTGACTGCATCGACGTGATGCGCGTTATCGCCGAAGCAAAAGGCGTCTCTGTCGCACAGATAGCGCTGGCCTGGCTGCTGCATCAGCCGGTGGTGAGCAGCGTGATCATTGGCGCTAAACGCCCCGATCAGCTTGATGACAATATCGCCGCCACCCATATTCGCTTCACCGACGACGAACTCCGCCAGCTTGATGCGGTGAGTGCGTTGCCGCGCGAATATCCCGGCTGGATGCTGGAACGCCAGGGGGAATACCGCCGTAACCAGCTAGCCCACAAGTAAACCCGCTTTTGATCTTCCCCGGCGGCATCTCGCTGACCGGGGATTTTTCTTCCCGTCTAATTTCTCAAGCTTGCTCACAAAAACGATCCTTTCGTTTTGCCTGACTTTTCACCTTTGGCTATATGACTAGTCATATAAATTAAATGACTAGTCATATGATGAAGGAGATGTCCAGATGAGTAAAACGCTGCCGTCAGGCTTTTTATGGGGAAATTCCGTTTCCAGTATGCAGACCGAAGGGGCGTGGAATGAGGGCGGAAAAGGGCCCTCGGTTTACGATATCCGCGAAGCCAGCGAGTTTGCTTCCGACTGGAAAGTGGCGACCGATTCCTACCATCGTTATCAGGAAGACTTTGATTACATGCGCGATTTAGGCATGAACTGCTACCGCTTTCAGATAGCCTGGAGTCGCGTCTGCCCGGACGGCGACGGCGCGTTCAATGAGGAGGGCATCGCCTTCTATGACCGTTTTATCAACGATCTGATCGCCCGCGGCATTGCGCCGATGATCTGCCTGTACCATTTCGACATGCCGCTGGCGCTGGCGGAAAAATATAACGGTTTTACCGATCGTCGTGTGCTGGAGGCGTTTGTCCGTTACGGACAGAAGATGATCGACTGTTTTGGCGATCGCGTCACCTGGTGGCTGACCTTTAACGAGCAGAATATCTACCATATGCCGGAAGCGTTTCGGGTTAGCGGCTATCTGCGTGGCGACAAAACATTGCGCGAACTGTATCAAATCCAGCATCACGTGATGATGGCTCATGTACAGCTCACTCACTACCTGCATGAGACTAAACCCGGCAAGCTGATGGGCGGTATGCTGGCGCATCAACTTGTCTATCCCGCGACCTGTAAACCGCGCGATGTTTTTTGCGCCCAGCAATATGATGAGTTCCTCAATCAAAATCTCCTTCGCGTGTTTGCCGGCCAGGGCTATAGCCCGGCGGTAATGGCGGTCGTTGAGCGTGAATGCTTTAACGATATCTATCGTGCTGATGACCTGGCGCTGATTGCGCGGGTGAAAAGCGACTATATGGCCTTTAGCTATTACGCCAGTAAGACGCTTAACAGCGATGCGATCGCAGCAGACACGCCGGTTAACGACTTCCTGCAAGAGGGCGATGTGCCCAACCCGTATCTGCAGGCCACCGAGTGGAGCTGGCAAATTGATCCTCTCGGTTTTCGCGCCATTATCACCCGCTACTATAACGACTGGCGTTTACCTGTTTTCCCCATTGAAAACGGTATCGGCGTGATTGAAACGTGGGATGGGGTGAATCCGATTAATGACGATTACCGCATTGCCTATCACCGGGATCACCTGCAGGCGATGAAAGACGCCATTTTTGAAGATGGCGCGCAGGTCGTGGGCTATCTCGGCTGGGGGCTTATCGACATTCTGAGCTCACAGGGCGATATGCGTAAGCGTTATGGCGTGGTCTACGTCAATCGCGAAAACCATGACCTTAAAGATCTCAAACGCGTGCCAAAACGTAGCTATGCCTGGTTAAAACAGGTGATTCACAGCAATGGCCGCGAACTGTAAAGAGCCGCGTACCGTTTGATGCCGAACGAAGGGAGACCATGATGCCTGAAACAAATACAACAGCGAACATGCAGTCTTTTGTGGATAAGTTCGTCGATTTTTCCGCTCGCCTGGCTAACCAGGTCCATCTGCGTTCCTTAAGGGACGCGTTTGCCGCCGTCATGCCGATTTTTATCCTTGCCGGTCTGGCGGTTCTGGTCAATAACGTGGTGTTCCCGTGGGTACTGGAGGGCGAGACGTTAGTGCGCTTTAAGGTCTGGGGGGAAGCGGTCATCAACGGTACGTTGAATATTGCTGCTCTATTGATTGCGCCCATGACCGCCTGGTCTCTGGCGCGCAATCGCAATTTTGATAACCCGGTCTCGGCGGTGGTTATCGCGCTCTCCAGCTACATAATGATGATGCCGATGCATCTGGAAGTGGTGCCGGACGGGGCGAAAACGACGGTTACCGTCAGCCAGCTGCTCTCTTTTGCCAATATCGGCTCCACCGGCATTTTCGCCGGGGTGATTATTGGCTTGTTGTCGACAGAGCTGTTTATTCGCATCGCAGGCATCGAAAAGCTGAATATTTCGCTGGGTGAAAATGTACCGCCAGCGGTGGGTAAATCCTTTTCCGCGCTGATTCCGACCATTATCACCCTGTCGACATTCGCGGTGATCGCCGCCGTACTGGCGAATGTGCTGCATACCGATTTAATTCATCTGATCACCACACTTATCCAGCAACCGCTGCGGCTGATTAACACCAGCCTGCCAGGGACGATTTTTATTTATAGTTTCGGCAACTTCTTGTTTACGCTGGGTATTCATCAGTCGGTGGTGAATGGGGTGATTCTGGAACCGTTCCTGCTTATCAACACCAATGAAAATATGCTGGCCTTTGCCAATGGTCAGCCGATTCCACATATCATTAATAATATCTTTGTGCCGACCTTCGGCATGATTGGCGGGACGGGGAGTACGATTTCCCTGTTGCTGGCGATATTCATTTTCTCCCGGCAGAAATCGGCGAAACAGGTGGCACGGCTGTCGATTTCACCGGGGCTGTTTAACATTAACGAACCGGTTATCTTCGGCCTGCCGATCGTCTTTAACCTGCCGCTGATGATCCCCTTTGTTCTGCTACCGGCCATCGGTATTTACTTTGCCTGGCTGTGTACCACGCTGGGGTGGATGTCGCGTTGCGTGGTAATGATCCCGTGGACGACACCGCCTATTCTAAGCGCCTGGCTGGCGACAGCGGGAGACTGGCGAGCGGTAGTGGTTCAGTTGATAATCATCGTCTTTGGTGTATTCTTCTACCTGCCTTTCCTCAAAATAGCCGAGAGAGTGGCCTTAAGAAACAATGGGATAGCTGAATAATAAGAAGGAAAGGCAATGGCGTCGAAATACATTTCTATTGCGCGCGAAATTAAACATCGGATCCTGAGTCAGCAGTATTCGGCCAGTGAGCCATTGCCCGATCAGTTTGCCCTTGCGGCGGAATTCAGGACCAGCCGCATGACCATCCAGCAGGCGATGCGTCAGCTGATTGTCGAAGGGCTGGTCTATACCCGCAAAGGATTGGGCACCTTTGTGCGCAAGAATTTTATGCAACTCTCCCGCTGGGATTTACCGGGCAGTGACTATTACGGCGCAACCAAGACCTGGGAAAATGTGGGGCAGGTCACCAGCAAAATCATCAAATTTGAACTGCGTTTCCCGACGGAGAAAGAACAGGACTCGTTACTGCTAGGCCCTGACGAGCCGGTCTATGACTTTAATCGCTTACGCCTGCTGGAAGGGGAGCCGGTGTCGCTGGAATTTACCCTGATGCCGGTAAATCTGGTGCCGGGTCTTAACCGTGGACATCTGGAAAGTTCGGTGTTTCGTTATGTGCAGGACGATCTGGCGCTTAAAATCATGGGTTCTTACCGCATCGTGCGCGCACTGAAACCTGGCGTTGAGGACAGGGAATACCTGAACTGTGACGAGACGGATCCGGTGCTGGAAGTAGAGCAGGTGATTTATCTGGAGGACGGCACACCGCTGGAGTACGCCCATTGCCGCTACCGCTACGATCATGGCGGCATCATTGTGGTGAATAACGGATAAAAAAAAGCGGGTTTTAAACCCGCTTTTTTCATGCCTGCATAGGGATCAGTTTATACGAACCGGCATACCGGAACGGTTCTGCACTGCCTGGTCGACGATATTCTGGTCAACGTCAGACTGGCTGGTCACGCTCTGGACACTTTTCGTCAGCGCGATCGGTACGATTTCGCCGCCATTGAACTGCGCTTCGGTGGTGGACAGCGGGTTGTGTACTTCGATGTAACGGCTGCCATCCGGCTCGGTGGTGGCTTTTACCGGCTCATCGATAAACTGTACGCGCGTGCCGACTGGTACGTTCTGGAACAGGAATTTGATGTCGTCGTTACGCAGACGCACACAGCCGTGGCTTACGCGCAGGCCGATACCGAAGTTGGCGTTGGTGCCGTGGATAGCGTACAGACGGCCAATGTACAGTGCGTACAGACCCATCGGGTTATCCGGGCCTGCCGGAACCACTGGCGGCAGCGGTTGACCTGCGGCAGCATATTCAGCGTGCATTTTCGCCGTCGGGGTCCAGGTCGGACCGGCTTTCTTACGTTCTACTTTGGTGGTCCAGGCAATCGGGGTGTCTTTACCCAACTGGCCGATACCGATCGGCAGAACGATAACGGTTTTGGTGCCTGCCGGGTAATAGTACAAACGCATTTCGGCGCTGTTGATAACGATACCTTCATGGACGGTATCCGGCAGAATCAGCTGCTGAGGTACGTTCATCACCGTACCGCCTTTCGGCAGGTAGGCATCAATACCCGGGTTCGCTTCCAGCATGTTGGAAAGACCCATCTGATATTGCGCGGCAAAGTACTCCAGCGGCTGGCTGTTGTTCTCTGGAATGGTTACGACCTGGTTTTGACCGATCACTCGGCTGCCATCGGTCGGAAGCGGATAAGTTACAGCAGACGCGGTTTTGCAAAAGCCCACGACGGCAAACGCCGCCGCTAAAAGCGTTGTTAATTTCATATTCATGGTGTGCGAGATTCGTGCCACAGGCCGTTAGGTTAATGGTTCTTTCTAATAGATGGGAGCGCATTATATGTGCATTCCCGCGCACAGGGAATTGAGATGTGTACGAAATCACACTTTTTTCCCTTTGGTTTCATTTTAGCCCTTCGTTTCCGGGCAGGAATCTAATTCGGAATTGTGGCATAATAGGGTGTTTGTCACACATTTCAGGATAATTCCGTGTTAGTCACCAGCAACGTCACCATGCAGTTCGGCAGCAAGCCGCTGTTTGAAAACATTTCCGTCAAATTTGGCGGCGGCAACCGTTACGGCCTGATCGGCGCCAACGGGAGCGGTAAATCCACCTTTATGAAAATCCTCGGCGGCGATTTAGAGCCGACGCTGGGGAATGTCTCGCTCGATCCCAATGAACGCATCGGTAAGCTGCGCCAGGATCAGTTCGCCTTTGAAGAGTTCACCGTCCTCGACACCGTGATCATGGGCCACGGTGAATTGTGGGAAGTGAAGCAGGAGCGTGACCGTATCTACGGTCTGGCCGAAATGAGCGAAGAGGACGGCTATAAAGTCGCCGATCTCGAAACACAGTATGGCGAGATGGACGGTTACTCCGCCGAAGCGCGCGCAGGCGAACTGCTGCTCGGCGTCGGGATCCCGGTTGAGCAACATTACGGTCCGATGAGCGAAGTGGCGCCAGGCTGGAAACTGCGTGTACTGTTGGCACAGGCGCTGTTTTCCAATCCTGACATCCTGCTGCTCGACGAACCGACGAACAACCTGGACATCGATACCATTCGCTGGCTGGAGCAGGTGCTCAACGAGCGTAACAGCACCATGATCATCATTTCGCACGACCGTCACTTCCTGAATATGGTCTGTACCCACATGGCTGACCTGGATTACGGCGAGCTGCGCGTTTATCCGGGCAACTACGACGAATATATGACGGCGGCAACCCAGGCGCGCGAACGTCTGCTGGCGGATAACGCCAAGAAGAAAGCGCAGATTGCCGATCTGCAGTCGTTTGTTAGCCGCTTTAGCGCTAACGCGTCTAAATCTCGTCAGGCGACATCCCGTGCGCGCCAGATTGATAAAATCAAACTGGAAGAAGTTAAAGCCTCCAGCCGTCAGAACCCGTTCATCCGGTTTGAGCAGGATAAGAAACTGTTCCGTAACGCGCTGGAAGTGGAAGCCCTCGCCAAAGGGTTTGATGAAGGTCCGCTGTTTAAAGGCGTTAATCTGCTGCTGGAAGTGGGTGAGAAGCTCGCTATCCTCGGTGCGAACGGCGTGGGTAAATCTACCATGCTGAAAACGCTGGTGGGTGAACTGGAAGCGGACAAAGGGAGCGTGAAATGGTCAGAAAATGCGCAGATTGGTTATTATGCGCAGGACCATGAGTACGAGTTTGAAAACGACCTCACCGTGTTTGACTGGATGAGCCAGTGGAAACAAGAGGGGGATGACGAGCAGGCGGTGCGCAGCATTCTGGGGCGTCTGCTGTTCAGCCAGGACGATATTAAAAAGCCCGCGAAGGTGCTGTCCGGTGGCGAGAAAGGCCGCATGTTGTTCGGCAAGCTGATGATGGAAAAACCCAATATTCTGGTGATGGACGAACCGACCAACCACCTGGATATGGAATCGATCGAATCGCTGAACATGGCACTGGAGATGTATCAGGGCACCCTGATTTTCGTCTCTCACGACCGTGAATTTGTGAGCTCGCTGGCGACCCGTGTGATTGAGATTACGCCGGAGAAAGTCATCGACTTTACGGGTAATTACGAAGATTACCTGCGCAGTAAAGGTATCGAGTAAGGCGATAACCCCTTCCCCCATAGGGTGAGGAATCCCCACAAAAATGCGAGCACGAACGATCCCCTCTCCCTGAGGGAGAGGGTCAGGGTGAGGGGGAAATGCGGCTCTGATGGTCGTTCCGTTCACCTTATGTTCCTTGCTTTTCTGTCGCGACAGAACCCGTGAACGTGCCAGGGTGGCTCACCGCCGCCACCCTGGCGACCCGGGCTCCCGGCCAGGAAAATCGCCGCTTCGCGTTCCATGAGGCTTATGTCGTCTGACTGTCGGGTCGGGGACCGGCCTGTGTCCTTGTAGGCTATCCCCTCCGCCCGCTTCCCTGCGGGCGGCCCCGGTCAGCCGCCAGCGCCTCATCGATTTTCAGCCGGACCCTGTCATCGCTGTCACTGTTTTATTCTTATTACGCAGTGTTATCGCTGTAAAACGTAAGATTACCGGGGATTCCTCAGCCCTTTTGGGAGAGGGCCGGGGCGAGGGGACTACCGCACCCACTCGCTCCGCTCTTCGCCGTTGATCAAAAGCTTACGTCCTTCGCCCGCCGGTAACGACACCTTCAGCGCCTTCCACGCCGGACGATAATCCCCGCGCGCGCTGATCTTCAGGTTGACGGTTGTCGCGTCGCACACCATTTCCCATTCCAGCCACAGGGCATTCCCGTTCTGATAACCCCAGCTCTCACCGTCATCCTCAAACAGCAACCCGGCTGAGCGCCCCGTCCCTTTCACCGGGAACAGTTTCAGCTCACGGGTATCATCCGCCGTCGCGCTAACGTGTCTGATTCGCTCGCTGAGCGGCAACCCCGCCCCCGCGCGGACCAGCAATGGCAGTTTTTCCAGCGGCGCGTCGCGCACAATCCACTGCCCGGCGCAGAACCATTCATGGGTATAAAAATCATACCAGCCGGTCTCATTCGCAGGCAGCCAGACACGGCGTTGGCGCTGGCCTTCTTCGACCACGCTGGCCACCAGAATATCGCGGCCGAGCAGGAAGTCGTCGCACTCTTCAAATGTCTGTGTGTCATTCTCATGATCGAGAAAGGTCGGTCGCAGCATCGGTTCGTCATCCGCATGCGCCTGCCACAGCAGGGTATAAAAATAGGGCAACAGGCGATAACGCAGTTCAATCGCGCTGCGAATGGCAGGCGTCACACCCGGATACATCCACGGCTCGTTCACCGTGTGATCGTCATTCCACGAATGGATGGTGAAACGCGGGTGCATCACGCCGTTTTGTACCCAGCGAACAAACAGCTCAGCATCCGGTTTATCACCGGAGAAGCCGCCCACATCGTGCCCCACGTTATACAGCCCGGACAAGCTCATCCCCAGCCCCATTCGGGTGTTGAAACGCAATGTTTCCCAACTGGTCCGGTTATCGCCGCTCCAGGTTTGTACATAACGTTGCATCCCGGCGCAGCCGGAACGGGAAATCAGGTACGGACGTTTATCCGGGGCAAACCGTTGCTGTGCTTCCAGCGAGGCTCGCATCATCAGCAGCGGCATCACCGGGCGAATATGTTTGATGGCAATCTCGCGGCCAAAACCGTAGCAGCGTGCTTCACCGTCCCACACTTCAAACTCGTTGTTGTCATTCCACGTTGAGTCGATACCCATCTCCAGCAGTTGCGTGGTGACGCCTTCTTGCCACCATTTGACGGTCTGTGGATTGGTAAAGTCGAGGTGAGAACCTTCATCGTCCCAGAAGCTTGAACGTTCAGGCACATCGGTTTCTGAATCGCGAATAAACAGACCTTTCTCTGCCACTTCCGGATAGCGCGGATGGTCCTGCAACAGGCACGGCTTAATATTGGCCGCCAGTTTCAGGCCCGCATCGTGGAAGGCCTGACTCATGACGTTGGGTTGCGGCACTTTGTCGTAGTTCCAGTTAAAGACATAGCGCTTGCCATTAATCGAGGTATAGCCCGAAGAGAGCTGGAACGAATCGCAGGGAATCGCGTGTTCTTCACACAGACGGATAAAGTTCATCAGCTGGTTTTGCGCATCCGGCGCATCGGTGTAATGCATGGTGGAACCGCTGTAGCCCAGACTCCACTTCGGCCCGAACAGGGTCTTTCCGGTCAGGCGGACAAACGCTTTGGTGACATCCAGCGCCCGCGCGCCGGTAAACAGGTAATAATCGATATCGCCCGCTTCGGCCTGCCAGCGGCGATAGGCGGTATGGTAATTATCGATTTCATTACCTAAATCCAGCCAGCAACTGCTCAGGTTGTCATAAAACAGACCGTAGCTGATGTCGTCCCGGCGGGTGAGGGTAAACGGAATATGTTTATAAAGTGGATCGGTACTGGCCGCGTTATAGCCCATCGCATCCAGATTGCGCATCTCAAAACGCTTGCCGTTACGCTGCAAATTGCCAGCCTTCTCGCCCAGACCGTAAAACCGCTCATCTTTTTTACGGCTGAGGTAATGCGCGACGCCGTCGCCATGCGCATTAAGTTGATAGGCGCTGGTGGGGCGATCGCCTGCCAGCCATTGCCACTCTCCGGCCTCATTACGGTAGTGCCATTCCAGCCACAAAGGCTGGTGTACGGTGACTCGTAGCGCTTCGGTGGCGATAACCAATTGCTGATCCTGTTGCTCAAGCGTCCAGTCCGGGCAACTGAAACCGCTGATATCTTCACGGTTACGGCCTTCCCATGGTACATCCTGCCCGGGCGCAATGCTCCAGGTCCTGTCCAGCGCCAGTTCACCTTTACGTTTTAACAGCACGCGAAACAGCGTCGGTTCCAGCACATACAGGCATAGCGTATGTTGCCCATCCACCAACAGTTCAATATGGTGAGCCGCCTGTTTTTGTAAGGTCCAGTTTTTCAAAATTTTCATATCAGACATCCATAATCAGACGCGTTTTGCGCGACGTTCAGCAATAAATGACACCAGGAAAATGGCCCCAATCAGGTCAAAAAAGCCCATGGCGATAAACAGCGGATTGAAACCTATTTTGTCAGCGGTAACGCCAATGAGCAGAGAGAAGAGGAAGCTGGCTATCCATGCCGCGGAACCGCGCATGCCGTTAACGGTTGCCATCTGGCCTTTATCAAAGGACTCCACGACCAGCGCGCTCAGCATGCAGGAGATGATTTGGTGGCCGAAGCCGCCGATAGAGATCAGCACGATAGTGATATAGGGATCGCGGGTTATCGCGACGATGCCCAGCGAGATCATCAGAAATGCGCCGGTGACGGAGCTTGCCACTACCGAGTTTACCCGTGAGCAGCCGAACCAGCGGGTATACAGTTTGGTGAGATAACCGCTCGCCACGCTGCCCAGATCGGCGGCAAGGAAGGGGAGCCAGGCAAACATGGCGATTTGCTTAAGGTCCATTCCGTGTTCTTTCGCCAGATACAGGGGGACCCAAAAGCTCAGCACGGCCCAGGCCGGTTCAGCCATAAACGCCGGGATGGCGATACCGTAAAAACGTCTGTTTTTGGCGACGGTTTTCAGCGCCGTAAAGAAAGGAAGTTTGACCGCAGGCGCTTCGTTGTCCTGCTTAATGTAGGCCAGTTCTTCCTTGCTCAGGTTCGGGTGTTTTTCCGGGTTAGAGTAAAACGCCCACCACAGCAGCACCCACACCAGCGCCAGAACACCGGTAAACATAAAGGCGCCCTGCCAGCCAAAAGAGGCGTGGGCGAAATAGATAATTGGCGGCGCCAGCATGGCGCCAATCGAGAAACCGACGCCAGCCCAGCCTGCAGCAACCGGGCGCTCTGATTTCGGGAACCATTCACCCAGCGTTTTGGCGTTCGCCGGCGTAGCGGCCGCTTCGGATGCCCCCATCGTGAAGCGCAAAATAGCCAGTTGCAACCAGCTTCCGGCTCCGGCATGGGCGATACAGGCGATGGCCCAGATAATGGCGCAGATCATAAAGCCCACTTTCAGGCCAATGACGTCAATCAGCCAACCGCATAGCGGCTGAAAAAGGGTATAGGCCAGTTGAAAAGCACCCACAATCCAGGAGTACTGTTCGGTCGTGATCCCCATACTGGTTTTCAGTTCGGGGGCAAGAATACCGAGTGAGTTACGGGTGATGTAGTTTACCGTGACGCCCAGTAAAAACAGGACCAGCACCCACCAGCGTAACTTTTTAACTATCCGGCGGCTTTTGCTTGCCACCACTTCATTATTGTTGATTCCCTGGCTCATTTTTTTCTCCACGCACCGTTCTGTAGGGAAGTCGTTGCGGGCCATTCGAAATTTGTTATACCGATCTGGACCGCATGGGGATTTTTTTCTGCTTTAGCCTGAAATACACCGACAACTAGTATGGAAGTTGTACGACATCTTTACGTTAGGGGAGAAAAAGGGGCAGCCAAAGTGGATTTTGTGCAAGGATTCTCATCAATTCGCCAAAGAAAAGGGCACTATGCTTCCCGGACCAGTATTCATGAGACTTATGTTTCATGAAAATTTTCCCATCGCGGAAACGGAGCAAGATCACAGAATGGATAAAAAGCTAAAAATCACTGAAATCGCCCGGCGCACCAACCTGTCGACCAGCACCGTTTCCCGGGTGCTGGCAGGGAAGGCCAATACCAGCGAAACGGCCCGACGCCTGGTACTGGAATGTGCGCGTGAATTAGGGGTAATGGACGGGATTGCCGCCGGGCGGTTGCTGCTCAATAACCTGGTGATCTTCGCGCCACAGAGGGCATTCGATGAGCGCTCCGATATCTTTTATTACCGGGTAATTCAGAGCATTAGCAAGGCACTGGATTCCCACGAGGTGCGGTTGCGTTATTGCCCGCTGGAAGAGCTGGACAGCGATGCGAATGCCTTTATTGCACGAATGAATGAGCCGGAAACCCAGGCGGCAATTTTATTGGGGATTGACGATCCGCACATTCACGAACTGGCAGCAGACTTTGCCAAACCTTGCGTACTGATTAACTGCCGCGATAAGCGGATGCGTTTGCCGACGGTCGCTCCGGATCACCGGGCGATTGGTGAGTTTGCCGCTGACTATCTGTTCGATTCCGGCCATCGCGATATGGTGGTCGTTATGTGCCTGCGCCGCTATACCATGGATCTGCGTCTGGCGGGCATTAAAGACGCCTGGCAGCAGCGAAATTTGCGCTTTCAAAGCAAGCGCGATCTGATAACGGTGCCGAGTTTTAGCGCAAGAGAAGCGCAGTCGCGGGTTGCGGAGTGGCTCGATGGCGCCGCACATAAAAATCCGCCGACCGCCTTTTTAGTCGGGGGAGATTTTATGGCAGAAGGGACCGTACGGGCGTTGCAGCAGCGCGGTTTACGCGTTCCGCAGGATGTCTCGGTGATGAGCATTGACGCCTTCAACCTGGCGGCGATTCAGGACGTGCCGCTGACGGCGGTTCATGTGCCGCGTGATGAACTCGGCACTGAGGCGGTTTATATGCTGCAGCAACGGCTGATTCGCCCGCAGGCGGCAATTGGCTCACTGTTGATTAATGGCATGCTGGTGGTGAGAGAGTCGGTTCGGCGGATACGTCCGGGGCAACGACGTACCGCCGTGGAGCGGGAAGGGCTTTATGACGTTTAGTTCATCCCCAGCGCCCGTTTTCCATACTCGTTCAAATCAGCCAGCGTGAAGCGCCCTTCCCAGTTCGCTTCATAATCTTCGCGCGGAAAATCACCTGGCGAAGCGCCATTTTCCAGCGCGACTTTTGCTTTACGCGCCCAGGCGAGGTTTTTCTCGCACAGGGGGGCGGCGGGAATATACATCACGTTACCCCAGCCCTTTTGATCGTTTACCGGAGCGACGGAGTGAATCACATCGCAATGCCACCAGACGGAGTCTCCCGCTTCCAGCGCCGGGATAGAGGTTAACGCCTCTATCAGCAGCGGATGCCATTTCTCAGAGATGGGTAGCACCTTGCCCGGTGCCACACCGCACAATTCATCTTCCGGCACATCGTCAAGCAGTGGGCGAAGCAGTACATACGCCATCGCTTCCGGGATCGGCACGACATGCAACAACCCCTGGCCGGGGATCATATCGGACAGCGCCGTCCAGCCCTGGAAGGTGCGAAATACCGAACATTTGGTGGTGTTCTCGACGGTGTACTCTTCCACCTCGGTACGATGCGCGGCATCCCACGGATCGTATTCGTCCAGCCGACCGTTAAAGACGTTAGCAAATACCCGTTGATATGCCGGCAGCAGCCAGCGTTCCAGTGCGCCTGAATCGGTATGAGCGCCTAAACCTTTTGATGTCGTTCCCGGTGGACGGCGCCGAATACGGTCCGGATAAATCACGCTGACATCAGGGTCAAACCATGTTGTCCCTTCGCTTTCAAAGCGCCACAGGCGGTTGAGGAATGACTGCACGGCGGCCATTTCGTCGCTCTGGCGCGCCTGCATTTGTGACTGTGACCAATAGATAGGGTAAATTTCCGGCCGGGAAGCATCGAGAGAGCCGAAGAAGTTATCACCCGGCCCTTTGTAAACATCGTCAAAATGGTTTTGCTCAAGATAGGCCATCATATCGCGGTCCCAGCCGAGCGCTCGCTCGCGAGGGAAATGCCCTTTGATCACCGCACAGCCGCGTTGTTTAATCAGCGCGCGCTGTTGCTCGCTTACCCGTCCCTGTTTCACATCTTCAAAGGGAATGACCGGCCAGACATCCTCGCCCTGTGCCTTTAACGCGTTGATCTCTGCGACACGCTGGCTAATCCGCGCGTGGAGTTGATTGAATACGGCTTTCACGTCCCCCATTTGCTGGCGCAATTCCTGCTTCATTTGCCGGATAGCCGCTTTATGGTCGACGGGTAAAGTTTCGCTGGTGAACGTCATAACGACCTCGCAATCTTTCATTCGAAAGTAATTAAGCTTACAATTGATAATTTAAGTTAAAAATAAGTTAATGCAAGTTTAAAAACTTGATGCAGAGCACAAAGCTGAAAGAAGGGCAGGAAAGCGAGAAGGGAAGGGGCCGGAGCGATTGCTCCGGCAGACAATATCACTGGAACGGCGGGGTGCCGTCCAGAACCGCCTGAATCACATTCAGTGCGCCCTGGTGGTTGTTGTCATCGGTGCGATGACGGGCAATGGCTTTAATGGCATCGCTGGCATTCCCCATCGCGAAGGAAAAATCGGTCATGCGCAGCATTTCGGCGTCGTTGCCGCTGTCACCTATCGTCACGCACGCCTGCGGGGAGACGTGCCAGCGTTTGAGCAAACGGGTAATGCCGTTGGCTTTGTGCAAACCGGGGATAATCAGGTCGACAAAACCAAAGCCGCTGGTCACAGGTTTCATGATGCCATCGAGCGAAACATGTAACTTATCAATTAATTGCGGAATATCGCTGTCTGGTAAATTGAGCGAGAATTTAAACAGGGTATCGTTAATCTGGTGGTAGTCGCTGATGCGTTGCAGGCGGTGATAGTGCTTTGCCATCAGGTCGATAAAGCTATCCGGCGCGTTTTCGCTGACCCACGCGCTTTCCAGCCCACAGGCGACAAAATTCAGCGCTTTGTCTTTGAGTAATTCGCCGATAACCACCTGTGCTTCGTGACGGGTAAGCTCACCGTGAAAGAGTTGCTGGCCGTGTTCGAAGACCAGCGCGCCGTTTTCGGCGACAAACGAGATCTGATCTTTCAGCTCCGGGAAAAAGGAAATGAGCTGGTAATACTGGTTGCCGCTGGCGACGACAAATTCAATATCACGCTGCCTGAGTTGGGCAAACTGCGCCATAAAACGATCGCGGTCGTATTGTTTGGCGTCGTCAAGAAAAGTTCCGTCCATATCAGTGACGATAACTTTTACAGTCATACATAAGCTCCTGGTCTGGGTACCACTCGTAACATTGTAATAACAGTGTGACCTGAAGCACAAATTTATTTCATTCGAAAGTCAAAGCAAAACGGCAACCTCCTGGTTGCCGTTTTTGCTGTTTGCGCCCTCTCCCTTGAGGGAGAGGTGATCGATCGAGCGCAGTAGGAAGTGAGGTAGCCCGGCTAAGCGCAGCGCCAGCCGGGAGGGAACGTTAAAGCGTATGCTCGGTACGCGCGATAATGTCATCCTGGGCATCCGGCGACAGGGCGGTGAAGAAGGCGGAATACCCTGCAACACGTACCACCAAATCGCGATACTGATCCGGGTGTTTTTTCGCCTCCAGCAGTGTCTCACGCGACACAATGTTGTACTGAATATGCCAGCCTTTATGATCCTCAAAGAAGGTCCGCAGCAGCATCATCAGTTTCTGCCTGTCGCTGTCGTTCTCCAGCGTCGCCGGGTTCAGCTTCTGGTTAAGCAGCACGCCGCCGAGGATCGCCGCCGTCGGCAGTTTGCCCACGGAACCAATCACCGCCGTTGGGCCGAGGTGGTCAGTACCCGATGCCGGGCTTGCCCCTTCGGCGAGCGGCGTTCTGGCTTTACGCCCGTCCGGTGTCGCCATGGTGGCCGCGCCAAAGGGCACATTCGCGGAGATAGAGGAGGTCCCGGCGTAATAATTGCCGCCAATCGGGCCGCGCCCATAACGCGGGTTGTGGTAATTTTTCAGCTCGTCAATATAGGTCTGATAAGCGCGTACCAGCAACGCATCCACGCTGTCATCATCATTGCCATACTTAGGTGCGCTGTTAATCAAACGCTGGCGTAACTGCTCATGCGTCAGACCGTCAAAATCGGCGGCCAGCGCCTCGGCGAGCTGCTGTTGCCCGATAATACCCTGCTCGAAGACCAGTTTTTTTACCGCTGCGAGGCTATTACCCAGGTTGGCGATGCCCACCTGCAGGCCGGATACCCAGTCATACTTCGCGCCACCTTGTTTGATGCTTTTTGCCCGCTCAATGCAGTCATCCACCAGCGCGGAACAGAGAATATCGTGGACGTTCTCTTCGAGCATGGTGTCGACAACATACTCAATCTCAATTGATTTGCGGGTGTAGTAACGAATCTGCCTGTCCCAGTCGGCCATCACCTCGTCGAAGCGGGTGAAATTGCCTTTCGACAACGCATGTTCCTGCGGCAGGAAGATTTTGCCGCTGGTGGCATCGCGTCCACCTTCCAGCGCCGCCAGCATCACGCGGGCAAAGTTGATAAAACTCATCCCGGTGCAGCGATAACCCCATTTGCCGCCGACGGCGGTTTCGATACAACCAATCGCCGCGTAGTCGTACGCATCCTGCGGTTCGACGCCAAGCTTAATAAACTCAGGGATCACGATTTCATCATTGTTAAATGCCGGCATCCCGAAGCCGCAGCGGATCACCTGTACGCAGGCATCGAGAAAGTCGTTACTCATACCCGCGTGATAGCGCACGCTCAGGTTCGGCTGTGTGGAGCGCAGGCGGCCGCAGGACTCCAGAATCGCGTAAGAAAGCGGGTTGACGGCGTCCATCGGTGCACCGTTTACCAGCATCTGTCCACCAATGGTGACGTTCTGGTACAGCGGGCTGCCCGCAGAGGCTTTGGAGTGCGAGCCGGAGCGGATTTTGTTCACTTCTAACAGTTTCAGCCAGCAGCTGTGCAGCAGTTCAATGGCCGTTTCGCGATCGATGGACTGGTTCAGCTCTACGTCGCGGCGGTACCAGGGGTAGAGATACTGATCCATACGAGCGAAAGAAACCGAGTGGCCGTTGGATTCAATCTGCAGGATTAATTGAATGAAGTAGCACAGCTGCAGTGCCTGCCAGAACGTTTTTGGCGGCTCATGGGCAATCACATCGCAGTTTTCCGCTATCGCCAGCAGTTCATCCCGGCGGCTGGCGCGGGTTTCTGCACCGGCCATCTGGCGGGCGAGGTCGGCGAAACGTTCAATATGCTGGCTGACGGCATTCAGCACGATATCAATCGCTTTCAGGAACTGTTCGCCATGCAAATCTTCCAGCACGGTGAGGTTAATGCGGGAACGGCGCTCATCCACTTTATGGCGCAGGCCGTCCAGCCCTTTTTCCAGCAGCAGCGGGAAGTTCACCGCCAGATGCGCGTCGCCCGAGGTCATATTGCCTTCGGCCTTGATGATGCCGGTTTCCAGCAGCGCTTTTTGCTCATCGGTAAACATGCCATAGCAGCGATCCTGAACGGTCTGGCCACGCCACCACGGGCAGATGGCGTGCAGTACCCGTTTATTTTCTTCGCTCACCGCAAAGCCCGCACCAGGACGATCCGCCAGGTCATCAATCTCTTTTTCAATCCAGGCGACGGTATATTCCGGGAAAATAGGCGCGGCACGCACTTCGCTTGCCTGGTTGCCGACGATCAGTTCGTCGTGTTTGATCCAGATGGTGCGCTCCGCCAGATGATGGGCCAGTGCCAATGCGCGGCGAACCGGAATGGGCTTATCCATATGCTGCTGATACATCTCGGTGTAGTGCTGTGCGCGCTCAGTACAAACCGGCGGTTTTACAATATGCACCAGCGCGTTCTTGTGCGCTTTAATACGGTCGGTCAGGGTCGAGAGTTGCAAAGTTGTCATGAGATTATCCTCGTAATATCGCTGTCAGCCCTTTCTGGCAGGCGTAGTTTCGGGCGAATGCCAGTAACGCCGGTGCATCAAGCGGCTTGTCAGGAGCGGTGTAGGGTTGACTGAGTAAGGTGTATTTATTCATGCCCAGCGTGTGGTAGGGCAAAAAGTGAATCTCGCGAACGTTCAGTTCGTCAGCGGCGAAATTGGTGATATCGGAAATGGATTTTTCATCGGCATTGAAGCCTGGAATCAGTGGCACGCGGATGGTCATCTGTTTACCCGCACGCGCCAGCCGTTTCAGGTTATCCAGCACGCGTCTGGCGCTGCCGTCGGTCCACTGCCTGAACGCGCTACTCTCCACATGTTTCAGGTCGGCAAGAAACAGATCCACATAAGGCAGGGAGGGCTCAATGTAGTGCCAGGGCACATGCAGGCAGGTTTCAACGGCGGTGTGAATGCCCTGTTCATGGCTGGCTTTAAACAGGGAGAAGGCCAGCTCCGGCTGCATAAACGGCTCGCCACCGGAAAGCGTAATACCACCGCCGCTGCGGGTATAAAAGGCTTTGTCGCGCAATACCGTCGCCATGATGTCATCGACAGATTTTTGCTCCCCACAGACGTTCAGCGCCTGGGTCGGGCAGCAATCGGTCAGGGCGTCAAGGTCGGACTCCGTCAGATTTTCACGCGCTATCAGCAGGCCGTTAAGCGCCCGGGTGATGGCCTGTGGGGCGGCCTGCTGGCAAAGATTGCAGCCTTCCAGGCACAGCCTGGCATCAAACAGCACCTCGCGGCCACGAGCGCGGCTCTCCGGGTTTTGACACCAGCGGCAACCTAATGAACAGCCTTTCAGAAAGACGACGGTGCGAATCCCCGGGCCATCATGGGTTGAATAGCGTTGAATATTGAAAATCATAGGTTACCCTCACATTGCATATGAAGATTAAATTACTTTCGAATGAAAGTTATATTGATGAGGGTCAACTCTCGGGCAGATTCTGAACCGATTACACGTCCGCTGAATGCGGCAACCATTTATCAACGCGCCTGCGGCGAAGGTCGCTGTCGCGAAATTCGAACAAGGCTGCTGGCGGTGTTTGAACGGATAGTGATTGAGCCCGGTACGCTCTGTTGCTTCACGGAGAGTGGGCGCGAGGCTGGAGATTGCGCATTAACTTATTTCCCGGATGGCGGCGTAAACGCCTTGTCCGGGCTACAGGCAGTGCCGGTGCCAGGGTAGCCCGGCTAAGCGCAGCGTCAGCCGGGGCGGTGTCTAAAAAGGCAACTCACGTTGCCTTTTGCTGTTTTACCCCCCGCACACCTCACACTGGGGGTTGCGCATCAGCTTCATCTCACGGAACTGGCAGGTCATTGCGTCATACATCACGATTTTTCCCGTGGCGGGCACGCCATAGTGCGTCAGCACTTTTATCGCCTCCAGCGCCTGCAGTGAACCGATCACCCCGACCAGCGGTGCCATCACGCCCGCTTCAACACAGGTCAGCGCGTTTTCGCCAAACAGACGGCTCAGACAGCGGTAGCAGGGCTCGCCGTCCCCCCAGGTGAAAACACTGATTTGCCCCTCCATACGAATGGCGGCGCCGGAGACCAGCGGGATCTTATGCGCAAAACATCCGGCGTTAAGCTGGTTGCGAATGGCGACATTATCCGTGCAATCCAGCACCAGATCGTGGGCGGCAATCTGCGCTGCTAAGGCGCTTTCATCCAGCAGGGCGTTAAGGCTGTCGAGTTGAACATGCGGGTTGATGCGCGCCAGGGCGGTTTTGGCGGATGCCACCTTCGGCTCGCCAATCGTCGCGTCGCTATGCAGCGTCTGGCGCTGAAGATTGGAGAGCGCCACGGTATCGAAATCCAGCAGCGTCATCTGACCAATACCGGCTGCGGCCAAATATTGCGCAGCCGCGCAGCCAAGACCGCCCAATCCTACCACCAGCACGCGCGATGCTTTTAACCGCTCCTGCCCGTCAAAATCGAAGCCGCGCAGAATAATCTGTCGGTTATAGCGCAGCATCTCTTCATCGCTCAGCGCATCTGCCATCTTAGCCCCCGAAGAGATGGTTAAAGGTTTCAACCTCGACCCATTCGCCTGCTTCCACATGGCCACGCTCACGCTCCAGCACCACAAAGCAGTTGCCCTGACTAAACGAACTGAAGATATGTGACCCCTGTGGGCCGGTGGTGCTGACAATCAGCTCGCCGTCGTTATCGCGGCTGAGGATGCCACGCTGGAAATCAAGGCGCCCCGGCGTTTTCTTAAGGCGGGTTGCTGCGCGGGCGCGCAGACGAAGCGGAAGCGGGCTGGCGGTGTTTCCGCTCAGTTTCGCCAGTAGCGGCTGTACTAACTGATAGAAGGTCAGCGCGGCGGAGACCGGGTTACCGGGTAATCCACAGAACCAGCTATGACTGAGCTTGCCGAAGGCGAACGGTTTGCCGGGCTTGATGGCGAGTTTCCAGAAGGTGATTTCACCCACGTCATCAAGGATAGTTTTGGTGTAATCCGCTTCACCCACCGACACGCCGCCAGAACTGATCACCACGTCGGCCTGCCGATCGGCGGTGATAAAGGTCTCGCGCAGAATGGCGGGATCGTCACGCACGATGCCAAGGTTGATGACCTCGCAGCCCAGCTGTTCCAGCATCAGGTGCACCGTCAGGCGATTGGTATCGTAAATTTGTCCATCCGCCAGCGGCTGGCCTGGCAGTTGCAGCTCATCGCCAGTGGAAAAGAGCGCCACGCGGATTTTGCGGATTACCGCCACCTCGGCAATGCCCAGCGACGCGAGTACCGGCAGTTCGGCGGCGGTCAGTTTTTTTCCGGCGCTGAACACGGCGGCGCCCACGCGAATATCTTCACCCAACAGGCGGATGTTTTGCCCGGCTTTAACCTTACCGGTAAAGCGCACGCCGGCGTCGGTTTGCTCGGTATCTTCCTGCATGACCACGGCTTCACAGCCAGCCGGAACAGGGGCGCCGGTCATGATGCGCACGCAGGTGCCTGCTGGCCACTCGCCGTGAAATGGCTGGCCGGCGAACGCTTTTCCGGCAACCGGCAGCGGTTCACCTTTTGCGATATCGGCCAGACGGACGGCATAACCGTCCATCGCGGCATTGTCAAAACCCGGCACATTCAGCGGTGAAATCACGTCCTGCGCCACAATGCGACCAAAACAGCTCAGCAGCGGTAAGGTTTCGCTCTCTGTGAGTGGCGAAACGCGGGACAGCATTTGCGCCAGGGCCGAATCCAGCGGGATCAAGCCTGCGGTATATTCCATAATTTACTCCAGCACCACGCGAGAAAGGGGCCATTATGGCAGAAAACGAGGCATGACTGCATGTACTCCTCAAGTGCCATACTCAGATGCCTGCTTTACATCGCAGGATCGACTTTCTATATTCAAAAATTGTATGAAGCTGTGACGACGATAATGATATTTATAGAAAAAGCAGCAATCTATCCTGACCGGGCGATAAAAAATGACCAAAGCGGTAATTGTAATTCACGGTGGCGCAGGAACCATCTCCCGTGCGCAACGGAGTCCGGAAAAGGAACGGCAGTACATTGCCGCACTCTCGGCCATTGTCGAATCCGGCCAGAAGATGCTCAATGCGGGTGAAAGCGCGCTGGATGTGGTGACGGAGGCCGTACGCTTACTTGAAGAGTGTCCGCTGTTTAACGCGGGCATTGGTTCTGTTTTTACCCGCGATGAAACCCATGAGCTGGACGCCTGCGTGATGGACGGGTATTCGTTGCGCGCAGGTGCCGTGGCTGGTGTGAGCCGTTTACGCAATCCCATTCTCGCGGCGCGCCTGGTGATGGAGCGTAGCCCACATGTGTTGCTGGTGGGAGAAGGGGCAGAGAAATTCGCCTTTGCCGAGGGCATGGAGCCGGTGTCGCCCGATCTTTTTTCCACGCCGGAGCGTTATGCGCAGCTGCTTGCCGCACGCGCGGCCGGGCAAACCGCGCTGGATCACGGCGGTGCACCGCTGGATGAAACGAAAAAAATGGGCACCGTTGGTGCGGTGGCGCTGGATAAGCAGGGAAACCTGGCGGCGGCAACCTCGACAGGCGGGATGACCAATAAATTACCGGGGCGGGTAGGGGACAGTCCGTTGCCTGGCGCGGGGTGTTATGCCAATAACGCCAGCGTGGCGGTCTCCTGTACCGGAACCGGGGAAGTTTTTATCCGCGCGCTGGCTGCTTATGATATCGCCGCGCTGATGGATTATGGCGGTTTAAGTCTGCACGAAGCCTGTGAGGCGGTGGTCATGGAAAAATTGCCTGCGCTGGGCGGTAGCGGCGGGCTGATCGCCGTCGATCGTGAAGGAAATATTGCACTCCCTTTCAATAGTGAAGGGATGTATCGCGCCTGGGGTTATGCCGGAGATGCGCCCAGCGTAGGGATTTATCGTGAATAAGGAGAGTGGGGTGTCGCACGGGTATGAAACAGACGCTGATGTGGTGCTGGATGTCAGCAATCTGAATGTCGCGTTTCGCCATGAAAAACAACTCACCCAGGCGGTGCGTAACCTGTCGTTTACTCTCAAACGTGGTGAAACGCTGGCGATTGTCGGAGAGTCGGGATCGGGTAAATCGGTCACCGCTATGTCGCTACTGCGTCTGCTGGAACAAGCTGGCGGCGAAGTGAGCTGCGATCATATGCGTCTTTTGCGCCGTAACCGGGAGCGTGTTGATTTAGCGACGCTGACGAACTCTCGCCTGCGCGGCGTGCGCGGGGCCGACATCGCGATGATTTTTCAGGAGCCCATGACCTCGCTTAACCCGGTGTTTCCGGTGGGGGAGCAAATTGCCGAATCTATCCGTTTGCATCAGGGGCTGGGCAAAGAAGAGGCGTTAGCGGAAGCCCGGCGAATGCTGGATCTGGTACGTATCCCCGAATCCGAGTCCATTTTGTCTCGTTATCCGCACCAGCTTTCCGGTGGTATGCGCCAGCGGGTGATGATTGCGATGGCGCTCTCCTGCCGTCCGGCGGTGCTGATTGCCGATGAGCCGACGACGGCGCTGGATGTCACTATTCAGGCGCAGATTCTGCAACTTATCGCCGTGCTGCAAAAAGAGATGGCGATGGGGGTGATTTTTATCACTCATGATATGGGCGTGGTGGCGGATATTGCCGACCGCGTGCTGGTGATGTATCAGGGCGAAGCGGTGGAAACGGGTACCGTAGACCAGATTTTTAAGGCACCGCAGCATATCTACACGAAAGCCTTACTGGCGGCGGTGCCGCGCCTTGGGGCGATGAACGGCAGCGATCTACCACGTCGTTTCCCGCTGGTTTCGTTACAACATCCTGAACACCAGGAGCCGGAAACCGAGCAGGATACTGTGGTGCCGGGCGAGCCGATTCTGCAGGTTCGCGATCTGGCGGCGCGTTTTCCGCTCCGCAGCGGGATTTTAAACCGTGTGACCCGCGAAGTTCATGCGGTGGAGGGGGTGAGCTTCGACCTGTGGCCGGGCGAAACCTTATCGCTGGTGGGGGAATCCGGTTGCGGCAAATCGACCACCGGCCGGGCGCTGCTGCGTCTGGTGGAGAGCCAGAGCGGGATGATTACCTTTAAGGGCGAACGTATTGATACGTTGCCTGCCAGTAAGCTGCAGCCGCTGCGCCGGGATATTCAGTTTATTTTTCAGGATCCTTACGCCTCGCTCGATCCGCGTCAAACGGTAGGGTACTCCATTCTGGAACCACTGCGGGTACATGGGGTGATGAATGAAGAAGATGCCCGGCGGCGAGTGCTGTGGTTGCTGGAACGTGTAGGGCTGAAACCGGAACATGCGTGGCGTTATCCCCATGAGTTTTCCGGCGGCCAGCGCCAGCGTATTTGTATTGCCAGAGCGCTGGCTCTAAACCCCCGTGTGGTGGTGGCTGACGAATCGGTCTCGGCGCTGGATGTCTCGATTCGCGCCCAAATCATTAATTTGTTACTCGATTTACAACGGGAGATGGGGATTGCCTTTCTGTTTATCTCTCATGACATGGCGGTCGTGGAGCGAATCAGCCACCGGGTGGCGGTGATGTATCTCGGTCAGATTGTGGAAATTGGTCCACGCCGCGCCGTGTTTGAGAACCCGCAGCACCCGTATACCCGTAAACTTATGGCCGCCGTTCCGGTAGCCGACCCGTCTCACCCGAGGGCGCAGCGGGTGTTGTTGTCGGATGAAATCCCCAGCAACATCCATAAACGCGGCGAGACGGTACAGCGTGTGCAATTACAGAATATCGGCCCGGGTCATTTCGTCGCCCGTACGACGCCGGGCAGCACACAATCGCGTTTTTGACAGAAACAGGCAGGGACACTCAGGAGAACAACATGACACAAGCTTTACCCCGTAAATGGCAAATTGCGTTTGCAGTTGCCATCGCGCTGAGCGCCGCGCCAGCACTGGCTGCCAAAGATGTTGTGGTCGCAGTGGCGTCAAATTTCACCACGCTCGACCCCTACAATGCCAATGACACATTGTCACAGGCCGTCGCCAAATCGTTCTATCAGGGGCTGTTTGGCCTTGATAAAGACATGAAGCTGCATAATGTGCTCGCCGAAAGCTATACGGTGTCGGATGACGGCCTGGTGTATACCATCAAGTTGCGTCAGGGGGTGAAATTCCAGGACGGAACCGATTTTAACGCCCAGGCTGTGAAGGCGAACCTCGATCGCGCGAGTAATCCGGAAAATGCACTCAAGCGCTACAACCTCTATAAAAACATCGCCAAAACCGATGCGGTGGATGCGACAACGGTCAAAATCACTCTGAAACAGCCGTTCTCGGCATTTATCAATATTCTGGCCCACCCGGCGACGGCGATGATCTCGCCTGCCGCGCTGGAAAAATACGGTAAGGACATTGGTTTTCACCCGGTGGGGACCGGCCCTTATGAGCTGGACACCTGGAACCAGACCGATTTCGTGAAGGTGAAGAAATTCGCCGGGTACTGGCAAAAAGGGCTGCCGAAACTGGACACCATCACCTGGCGTCCGGTGGTCGATAATAATACCCGGGCGGCGATGCTGCAGACGGGCGAAGCGCAGTTCGCTTTCCCGATTCCTTATGAGCAGGCGGCGGTGCTGGAGAAAAACAGCAAACTGGAGCTGGTGGCCAGCCCCTCGATCATGCAGCGCTACATCAGCATGAACGTAACGCAAAAGCCGTTCGACAATCCGAAAGTGCGTGAAGCCATCAACTACGCCATTAACCGTCAGGCGCTGGTGAAAGTGGCATTCGCCGGGTATGCGACACCGGCAACGGGCATTGTTCCACCGTCGCTGGCGAATGCGCAAACCTACCAGCCGTGGCCTTACGATCCGGCAAAAGCCCGTGAATTGTTGAAAGAGGCGGGCTATCCAAACGGGTTCAGTACCACGCTGTGGTCATCACATAACCACAGCACCGCGCAAAAAGTGCTGCAGTTTACCCAGCAGCAGTTAGCACAGGTGGGCATCAAAGCACAGGTGACGGCGATGGATGCCGGGCAACGTGCGGCGGAAGTAGAAGCGAAAGGGCAGAAAGAGAGCGGCGTGAGAATGTTCTATACGGGCTGGTCGGCATCGACCGGAGAAGCGGACTGGGCGCTGTCGCCGCTGTTCGCTTCGCAGAACTGGCCGCCCACACTCTTCAACACGGCGTTCTACAGCAACCCGCAGGTTGATAAAGACCTGGCTGATGCGCTGAAAACCACCAATAATCAGGAAAAAACCAGACTCTACAAGGATGCGCAGGATATCATCTGGAAAGAGTCCCCCTGGGTGCCGCTGGTGGTGGAGAAGCTGGTTTCCGCTCACAACAAGAACCTGACGGGGTTCTACATCATGCCCGACACCGGCTTTAGTTTTGATGAGGCCGACCTGAAATAAGAGCGCATGTCCCCTCTCCACGCGGGAGGGGAGTGACGGAAGAGACAATGCTGAATTATGTTTTAAAACGCCTTCTGGGACTCATCCCGACGCTACTGATCGTGGCGGTGCTGGTGTTTTTATTTGTTCACCTCTTACCGGGCGATCCGGCACGGTTGATTGCCGGGCCGGAGGCCGATGAGCAGGTGATTGGACTGGTACGCCAGCAATTAGGTCTCGACAGGCCGCTGTATATCCAGTTCGGGCACTACATTATTAATGTTCTGCAGGGCGATTTCGGTATCTCGATGGCCTCCCGCCGTCCGGTCGTGGAGGAGATAGCCAGCCGCTTTTTCCCGACGTTCTGGTTGACCATTGCCAGTATGACCTGGGCAATGCTGTTTGGCCTGGTGGCGGGTATTGCCGCCGCGGTATGGCGCAACCGCTGGCCTGACAGACTGGGCATGGCACTGGCGGTGACCGGGATCTCCTTTCCGGCTTTTGCGCTGGGCATGCTGCTGATGCAGGTTTTTTCGGTGGAGTTGGGCTGGTTGCCAACGGTCGGGGCCGACAGCTGGCGGCACTATATTCTGCCGTCGATGACGCTGGGGGCCGCCGTGGCCGCCGTGATGGCGCGCTTTACCCGCGCGTCCTTTGTCGATGTGCTCAATGAAGACTACATGCGTACCGCGCGCGCCAAAGGGCTCAGCGAAAAATGGGTCATACTCAAGCATGGCCTGCGCAATGCGCTGATCCCGGTGATTACGATGATGGGGTTACAGTTCGGCTTTTTGCTTGGTGGCTCGATTGTCGTTGAGAAAGTGTTCAACTGGCCCGGCCTCGGGCGTTTACTGGTGGACTCCGTTGATATGCGCGATTACCCGGTTATCCAGGCGGAAGTTCTGCTCTTCTCGCTGGAGTTTATTCTTATCAATTTAGTGGTGGATGTGCTGTATGCCGCCATTAACCCCGCTATCAGGTACAAGTAAGGATGCGATTGTTAAACTGGCGTCGAGCGGCGATTTCAAACGCCATGCCTGGGCTGAAACCGGACCAGGTACGTACCCCGTGGCACGAGTTCTGGCGACGTTTTCGTCGTCAGCCCATGGCGATGACCGCCGGGTTGTTTGTGCTGATTCTGATTGTGTTGGCTATCGTCGCACCGTGGATTGCCCCCTTCGATGCGGAAAACTATTTCGATTATGACCGCCTCAATGACGGGCCATCGGCATTGCACTGGTTTGGCGTGGATTCCCTGGGCCGCGATATCTTCAGCCGTGTGCTGCTGGGGGCGAGGATCTCGCTGGCAGCCGGGGTTCTGGCGGTATTGATTGGCGCGCTGGCGGGGACGGTGCTGGGCCTGCTGGCCGGGTATTACGAAGGCTGGTGGGATCGCATCATCATGCGTATTTGCGATGTGCTGTTCGCCTTTCCCGGTATTTTGCTGGCGATTGCCGTGGTGGCGGTGATGGGCAGCGGAATGGCCAATGTCATCATTGCCGTGGCGGTGTTTTCCGTGCCTGCCTTCGCCCGGCTGGTGCGCGGCAACACGCTGGTCCTTAAACACCAGACCTTTGTCGAGTCGGCGCGCAGCATTGGCGCAAGCGATATGACCATCCTGTTTAGCCATATTCTGCCGGGCACGGTGTCATCGATCGTGGTCTATTTCACGATGCGTATTGGCACCTCTATTATTTCTGCGGCAAGCCTCTCTTTCCTCGGTCTGGGGGCGCAGCCGCCCACGCCGGAATGGGGCGCGATGCTCAATGAAGCGCGCGCGGATATGGTGATTGCTCCTCATGTGGCGCTCTTCCCTTCACTGGCGATTTTCCTGACCGTGCTCGCGTTTAACCTGTTGGGCGACGGGCTACGGGACGCGCTGGATCCCAAAATCAAAGGGTAATGAGTACCTCACTCAGGGCCTTGAGAAACGCGGGAAGGACCGGGTTTGGATTGGCCTTTGAATAGACCAAAAAGTTGTGTGCCTGAATATTGACCCCTTCGATATTCATAAAGGTAACATTAGCCATGCCCAGCGCACGCGATGATGCGGGCACGATGGCGCACCCGAGCCCGGCATTCACCATTCCGAGGATCGTATGGGTCTGGGCAAGCTGATACTTAAAATCCGGCGTGATGTCGTTAAAGACGAACAGGTCGGTAATACGGTCGTAAAAGTGGCGCGCTTCATCCGGGCTGTAAAGGAAAAAGGGCTCATTGTTAAAAGCGCTGAGCGGGATCTTGCGCTTGCGTGCCAGCGGGTGATCGCAATGAAACGCGGCAACAAACGTCTCCCCCTGAAGAGGTTGATACGCCAGCAGCGGGTTGGGTGGGACATGACGCACAAAACCAACGTCAATACTGTTATTTTCGACAGCGCTAATTTGTTTGTGCGAGACCTGTTCAAATAAGCGGAAATCCACCCCGGGTAATTTCACCGATAGCGCTTTGAGCAACTGGGGAATAAAACTCCAGGCAAATACCGCCGTAAATCCCATTGATAACGTGCCGATTTCGCCGGACGCGCATTGCTGAACGGAGGATTCAAGTCGGTCAGCTAATTTGAGTATTAATCGTGACTCTGTCAGCAAATGTTGACCCATATGGGTGAGCTGCACATGACGGTTATTTCGCTCAAACAGCGCCCCGCCCAGGCTCTTCTCCAGAAGTTGTATCTGGCGGCTCAGCGGCGGCTGGGTCATATGCAGGCGGGCGGCGGCGCGTCCGAAGTTCAACTCTTCAGCAACGGCGATGAAGCATCGCAACTGGTGTAAATCCATAATTCAATTCTTATATTAATGAATACCGGATTTATATTAGACATGAATTATTACCCTGTCCATCATCTGCTTAATAACTACTCGACGGAAGATGGACATGACAAATAATATTGCTCAACAAAAAGCACACATTTTATTAACCCAGGCGGTGCCAGCACCGATCGATGAAATATTACGGCGCGATTACGACGTGCATCGTCTTTACCAGACGAGCGAGCCGCAAAAAATGCTGGCTGATATTGGCCCATTGATTGAGGGGGTGGTGACCGGCGGCGCAAAAGGGCTTTCCCGGGAGATGATGGAATGCCTTCCGGCGCTCAAAATTGTCGCCATCAGCGGTATCGGCACGGATGCCGTCGATCTGGCGTATGCTGCGAAGCACGGTATCTATGTCACCACCACACCCGGCGTGCTGACCGACGACGTGGCGGATATGGCACTGGGTCTGTTGATTTCCACCCTGCGACAAATGAGCGAAGGCGAGCAGGTCGTCCGTGCGGGGCGCTGGCCGCAAACCAACCTGCCGCTGGCGCGCAAAGTCACTGGCACTGCGGTGGGGATTATCGGCATGGGGCGTGTTGGTCAGGCCATTGCCAGGCGCGTTGCCGCCTTCGATGCCCGCATTCTGTATACCGACCTTGCCCCGATTTCCGCCCTTGATTACACCTTTATTGCTGATATTCACGCGCTGGCGCAGGAAGTGGACGTGCTGGTGCTTGCGGCCTCTGCTGATAGCGGCAAAGTCATCATCAGTGAGTCGGTGCTGGAGGCGCTGGGGCCAGAGGGTTATTTCATCAATGTGGCGCGCGGCAAGCTGGTGGATGAAGCGGCGCTGCTCGACGCGCTGATCCACAAGCGTATTGCCGGAGCCGGGCTGGATGTGTTTGCTCATGAGCCGCACGTACCGGAAGGTTTTTTCACCCTCAATAACGTCACCCTGCAGCCGCATCGCGCCAGCGCGACCGTTCAGACTCGCCTGGAGATGGGCAACATTGTGTTGGCGAATCTGGCGGCCTGTTTTAGCGGCAACGTGCCGCCACACCGGGTATAGCCATCGTTTCTGAACCCTACAAATAAAAGTGAGAAAACAATGAGCAAACAAATGGATGTCTCGCTGGAGCAGGTCAAACGGGTCGGACATCACCGCTATTGGGTGCTGGGGTTGATTTTCATCATCACGGTTATCAACTATGCCGACCGTGCCACCATGTCGATTGCCGGAACCTCGGTGGTGAAAGAGCTGGGCCTCGATCCAATGATGCTGGGGATGATCTTCTCCGCCTTCGCCTGGGCCTACGCGCTGGGGCAGATCCCCGGCGGCTGGCTGCTGGACCGTTTTGGCGCTAAAAAAGTCTACGGCATGAGCCTGGTGCTGTGGTCCGTGTTCACCATGCTCCAGGGCACCGTGGGCTGGGTCGGGATGACCGGTAGTCTGGCGGCGATGACCCTGTTTCTGATGCGCTTTATGCTGGGGCTGGTGGAATCCCCCGCGTTCCCGGCAAACTCACGTATCGTCTCCAGTTGGTTCCCGACGCGTGAGCGTGGCGTGGCCTCGGCGCTGTTTAACTCCGGGCAATACATGGCGGTAGTGGTCTTCACGCCGATCATGGCGTGGCTGACCCATGCCTGGGGCTGGGAGCATGTCTTCCTGTGGATGGGGGGAGTAGGGCTGGTGCTGGCTGCGGCGTGGTTCGCCTGGTATAAGGAGCCGCATAAAGACCCGCGTCTGACGGAAGAAGAGAAAAACCTGATGCGCGAGGGCGGGGCGCTGGTGGATCTGGACAGTGAAGGGGCGGTAAAGGCGAAGAAAAGCTCACTGCGCGATGCCAAATGTCTGTTTACCAACCGCAACCTGTGGGCTATTTATCTTGGACAATATTGCATTACCGCGTTGACCTATTTTTTTATTACCTGGTTCCCCATCTACCTGATTCAGGGGCGCGGTATGACCATTATGCAGGCAGGGTGGGTTGCCGCACTGCCCGCCATCTGTGGTTTCACCGGCGGTCTGCTCGGGGGGTATCTCTCTGACATTCTGATTAGCCGGGGCATGCATCCTTCCCGTGCCCGTAAAACGCCGTTTGTGCTCGGGATGGGGCTGTCCACCATGCTGGTATTCGCCAACTTCGTTGACAGTAACAGCGCGGTGATTTTCCTGATGGCGATGGCGTTCTTCGGTAAAGGCTTCGCAGCGGTAGGCTGGGCCGTGTTGTCCGATGTTGCGCCGAAAACGATGATTGGCCTGTGCGGCGGCGTGTTCAACGGTATCGGTAATATTGCCGGGATCGTGACACCACTGGTGATCGGTTATGTGGTGACGGTAACCGGTTCGTTTAATAACGCGTTGTGGTTTGTGGCGGCGCACGGCGTGCTGGCGGTGGTGAGTTATGTGTTGATCGCGACACGCTTTGAACGTGTTGAAGCGCAATAACGAGGAAAGACGCCGCCTGGAGACAGGCGGCGGCAGGGTCAGACGCGGCTACCCCACAGATCGTACTCGTCGGCGTTTTCGACTTTCACGCGGAGGATATCGCCCGGTTTCACTTTCGTTTCCCCGTTCAGATAGACCGCGCCGTCGATTTCCGGCGCATCCGCCATGCTGCGACCGATGGCCCCTTCTTCATCGACTTCGTCGATAATCACCAGAATTTCGCGGCCCACTTTTTCCTGCAGACGCTCAGCGGAAATTTGCTGTTGCAGCGCCATAAAACGGTTCCAGCGCTCTTCTTTGATCTCTTCCGGCACCTGATCGGCCAGTTCGTTGGCGGTCGCACCGTCCACCGGGCTGTATTTGAAGCAGCCAACGCGATCCAGACGCGCTTCTTTGAGAAAATCGAGCAGCATCTGGAAATCTTCTTCGGTTTCACCCGGGAAGCCGACGATAAAGGTCGAGCGCAAGGTCAGTTCCGGGCAGATTTCGCGCCACTGTTTGATGCGCGCCAGTTGGCGGTCAACGGAGCCAGGGCGTTTCATCAATTTCAGGATACGCGGGCTGGCGTGCTGCAACGGGATATCCAGATACGGCAGGATTTTGCCTTCGGCCATCAACGGAATGACATCATCAACGTGCGGGTAAGGATAAACGTAATGCAGACGCGTCCAGATGCCCAGTTTTGCCAGTTGTTCGCACAGGCCGACCATGCTGGTTTTTACCGGTTCGCCATTATGGAAGCCCATACGGTGTTTCACGTCCACGCCGTAGGCGGAGGTGTCCTGGGAGATAACGAGAAGCTCTTTCACCCCGGCATCCGCCAGACGTTTGGCTTCACTTAAAACGTCGCCAATCGGACGGCTTACCAGATCGCCACGCATCGACGGAATAATGCAGAAGGTGCAGCGATGGTTACAGCCTTCGGAAATTTTCAGATACGCGTAATGACGTGGGGTCAGTTTCACGCCCTGTTCCGGTACCAGGCTCAGGAACGGGTTGTGTTTCGGTTTCGGCACATAGTGGTGCACATGCTCAAGCACCTGCTCATAGCTGTGCGGACCGGTGATTTCCAGCACTTTCGGATGGACTTCACGAATTTGATCGACTTTGGCGCCCAGACAGCCGGTGACAATCACTTTGCCGTTTTCATTAAGGGCTTCGCCAATGGCTTCCAGCGACTCTTGTACCGCGCTGTCGATAAAGCCGCAGGTGTTGACGATAACCATATCGGCGTCGTTGTAGCTCGGTACCACGTCATAGCCTTCGGTGCGCAGTTCGGTGAGGATGCGCTCGGAGTCAACGAGGTTTTTCGGGCAACCGAGAGAAACAAAGCCGATTTTCGGCTGCGGGGTCACATTGCTCATAGTTCAAAAAGTAATCAGTTATAGTATGTTCAGGGCAGGGATTGTACAGATAACGCCGGGAGATTTATAGAGGATTCTCGGCCGGGCAGAGTGAAAAAACGACTGCCCGCCTGGCAACGGCTTCGATATATTTGGATGTGATGAATATTGGCCGGGCCACCATCAAAATTCATCAATCGTATCCCGGTCAGCGTTAATAACGTTGAAGGCTAAATAGGGCGGATGAACATCGAAGCTGATGGTTGTGTCATAAATATCTTCAATATTCATGTCCTGGCATAAATTAAAGATGAAATAGTTAATTTGATAATAAAGGACGTAAGTATTGTCGTGTAAATACTCAACCTTGCTGATAACGAAATCGTTGGTTGAGCGCGCATGCGGGCTGATGAAGGTTAAATCCATGTTCAGAATGGGGATAAACATCGGATTTTGCCGGTTCTGTTCAAGGAAGTGCTGGAGTTGACGTGCCGATTCCGGACCCGGTTCGCCGATGGAAATTGTCAGGGGAAAAGTGTGCATATAGACCCTCAGAATACGTTGAGGCCTATTAACATAACATGCGTGCGGAGGTAATTCATAAGGCGTTGCTGGGGTATTTTCGGGGTACCAGAAAGGGTGCAAATGAATACGATGAAAGAGGTATTCTGATACCTTTTTATCATGTGGTTATTATCATGCAGGCGTATTTGATTACGCCCGAGGCAAAAAAAAAAGCCGCTCGGACGAACGGCATAGATACAACACGGAAACTATCCAGAAACATAATGATTTTCGAGCTAAATAATAGCTTGCTAATCATCTCGTGTCAGCTCTTTTGATCACAATTGTTAATTATCTGTGCGCGTGTGATATCCGTCAGTATTGAATGAAAATCAACCGAAAGCATGATGTATACCGGGTGACATTCCGGGAATAGTGGCAGCGTAACGCATCATGCACTTGCATGCCCCCATGAGTAGATCCTGGATTTCATGCTTATGGGGGTTTTTCTCTACAGCGGCTTATATCACGCGGTGCCGTTATTTCCGTAGCGCAGGAAGGCAGGGCGCAGATTTAAGCGTTCAAACCATGCGTTCACAGCCGGGAAATCCGGGTGTTCAAACGGCGTCATCTTCCAGCGATTCACCGACAATCCCAGCACGATATCAGCAAGGGTGAATGTCTCTCCGGCAGCCCACGCGCCCGTGCGTTGCAACTGTTGATCGAGAATACCAACGCAGTGATTCCACTCCCTGATACCGGCGGCAATCGCGTTCTTATCGTTGAAGTCAGGGTTTTTACGCACCAGCGCCGGAAAAACGTAGCGCCATGCGCTATTAAAGTCGGTGGCCTGCCAGTCCATCCAGTGCTCGACATTCGCGCAAGCTCGCGGTTCGCCAGGAAGCAGATCGTCACGGCCCGCTTTACGCGCCAGATAGCGGCAAATGGAGTTGGATTCCCAAAGAATAAAGTCACCATCAATGAGTACGGGCACCATCGCATTCGGGTTCATGGCCCGGAAGGCGTCCGTCTGCGTTGAGGCAAAGCCGCTGCCATAATCTTCCTGCGAATACGCCAGCCCGGTTTCCTCGCAGGTCCACAACACTTTACGCACGTTAATTGAAGACGTTTTACCCAATATTTTCAGCATGACGCGAATCGCCCTTTGCGACTTAATCGTTTAAAAACACTACACCAGCAGCGCATGACATGGCTACAGGGCCGTTAAGCACCAGTATGGTGCGCTGCCTCATTCTGGTTCACCAAAATGGGAGTGTTTGCCTCGAATTATCGCTAAGTTACTGAAATGTAATTAATCGCAATCTGGCATAGTGCTTGCAATAACGCTATCGCAGTGCAACACACAATTTGAAAATAGCTGGCTAGGGTTCCGGTTCGCCAAGGCGAATGTCTGGTCCAAGAGCTGGCGACCTCTGAGAGGTTACACGGCGGGACAAAAACCCGGGAGACAGCAGCACCAGTGGGTGTCGCGCTGCCCCCTTTTTTTGTACCAATCAGAGGTCAATAATGAAGAAATCTCCATTACTCCGCTCTCTCGTGCTGTCGCTGGTCATGCTGACCACTCTCCCAACTTTTGCCGCTGTGAAAAAAGAGTTCAATGTCTGCTGGACAATCTACGCAGGCTGGATGCCGTGGGGCACCATCAGCAACAGCAAAATCATTGATAAATGGGCAGACAAATACGGTATTAAAATCAATATCGTACAGCTCAACGACTATATCGAGTCCATTAACCAGTATACCGCGGGCCAGTTTGATGGTTGCACCATGACTAACATGGATGCGCTGACCATTCCCGCCGCCGGAGGCGTGGATAGCACCGCGCTGATTCTCGGCAGCTACTCTGAAGGCAACGACGGCGTGGTGATGAAAGGTGAGGGCAAAACCCTCAAGGATCTGAAAGGCCAGCAGATCTACCTGCCTGAATTGTCCGTTTCCCACTACCTGCTGGTGCGCGGCCTGGAAAAAGCGGGTCTGGCAGAAAAAGATGTCACCGTGGTGAACACTTCCGATGCCGATATCGTCTCTGCCTTCGCCACCCCGAAAGTGCAGGCAGCTGTCGCCTGGAACCCGCAATTGTCGGTTATTAAAGGCACGCCGAAAACCACCGAAGTCTTTAGCTCCTCACAGGTACCTGGCGAGCTTATCGACATGATGGTGGTCAACACCCAGACCCTGAAAGATAACCCGGCGCTGGGGAAAGCCCTCACTGGCGCATGGTACGAAATGATGGCGCAGATGAAGGCGCAGAATAAAGAGGCGCTGAGCGCCATGGCGGCGGCGTCCGGCACCGATCTGGCGGGCTACCAGGCACAACTCAAAACCACTCATCTCTTCTATACCCCGGCAGATAACCTGGCGTTTATCCGCTCGCCTGATTTACCGAAAACCATGCAGCGCGTGGCGACGTTCTCGTTTGAGAAAGGGTTGCTCGGCGACGGCGCGCAGAGTGCGGATTTTATCGGCATGGCCTTTCCTGGCAACCTGTCTGCCGGCGATGCCGCCAACGTGAAGCTGCGCTTTGACGACAGCTTCGTGAAGATGGCTGCCGACGGCAAGCTTTGAGCGAATGACAGGAATTGACGCCATGCGACACATTAACCGCCATCCGACCCGGGGCATGCGTTTGACGCTTGTTCTGCTGCCTTTTGTCATTTTGCTGGCGGCGTACTTTCTGGGCTCTGCGGTACGGCTGGAGGCCAACCCGCAGGATAAGCTGCTGCCTGGCATGCAGCAGATGCTGGACGCCATTTCGCGAATGGCGTTCACCCCGGATAAACGCAGCGGCGACTACCTCTTCTGGATGGATACGCTGGTTAGCCTGGCGCGCCTGTTGACGGGGCTGGCGATTGCCTCGTTGATTGGCCTGTGCCTGGGCATTACCGCCGGGGTTTTTCCGATGTGGCGCGCCTCGCTTTCTCCGTTGATGACCGTGCTGTCGATGATCCCACCGCTGGCAATCCTACCGGTGTTGTTCATCGTCTTCGGGCTGGATGAGCTGTCAAAAGTGATGCTGATTGTGATTGGCATTACCCCGATGCTGGCCCGCGACCTTGAACATCGCGCCTGTGAAATTCCTTCGGAGCTCCTGATCAAGGCGCAAACGCTGGGGGCATCAAGCTGGACGCTTATCCTGCGGGTGGTACTGCCGCAGCTTCTGTCCCGGCTGCTGACCTCGCTGCGCCTGCTGTTGGGATCGGCATGGCTGTTTCTTATCTCGGCAGAAGCCATCTCCTCGACGGCAGGGCTGGGCTATCGCATTTTTCTCGTGCGCCGCTATATGGCGATGGACGTCATCATCCCTTACGTGGTGTGGATAACATTGCTGGCATGGCTGATGGACCTCAGTCTGCGCCAGTTGCATAAAACCTGTTTTCCCTGGGCGGAAGGAGGGAAGGCATGAGTTTTATCGAAATCAACAACATCTGGCAGGAGTACGGCGCGCATGTGGTACTCGAACGCCTCAATTTGCAGGTTAAAGAAGGGGAGTTTTGCTCAATGGTGGGCGCATCCGGCTGCGGGAAGTCCACCTTCCTGCGTCTGTTGCTGGGCCAGGAAGCGCCAAGTCGCGGCACTATTTTGCTTGATGGCAAGCCATTGCAGGCAGAGCCGGACCGCAGCCGTGGGGTGGTCTTTCAGCGTTATTCGGTCTTTCCCCATTTAAGCGTGCTCGACAACGTCACCATCGGCCTTGAGCTGCCCAATGCGCGTTTGCTGGGGCGCTTGTTTGGCGCGGGTAAGCGTGAGGCGCGGGAACGAGCCGTGTGGATGCTGCAAAAAGTGGGTCTTGGACAGGCGCTGGATAAATACCCGGCCCAGCTCTCCGGCGGTATGCAGCAGCGTCTCGCTATTGCTCAGGCATTCATTATGCAGCCGCGCGTGTTGCTGCTGGATGAGCCCTTTGGCGCACTCGACCCCGGCATTCGCAAAGATATGCACGCCCTGTTGTTGCAACTGTGGGGCGAAACCCGGATGACAGTCTTTATGGTCACCCACGATCTCTCCGAGGGCTTTAACCTCGGCACCCGGCTGCTGGTATTCGACAAAGTGCGGATCGACCCGCACGAACCTAACGCATACGGCGCGCGCATTACCTATGACATTCCGCTCAATGAAGCGCGTCTGGCGGAAATGACCCACTCGCAGCCCGATAACGTCTACGCATTAAGGAGTTAACTTAATGACTTTACTCGATAAAGAAACATCACTACTGCGTGAAGAGACGCTGCCAGGCGGCGGCAGTCTCTCCTTTATCCTCAAGCGCGGGCAGATCCTGCGCATGACCGACCTGAAAGGTGGGGCAAATGTCAGCCTGATGATGCTTAATCCGCATGAAAAGAGCGAACGCCTGAACCTGCCTGATACCTTAAAAGGCCAGCACACCGCGCGCCTGACGGCAGGCCACTGTTTTTACTCCGATATGGGACGCGTGCTGGCGGGGATTATCGCCGACACCTGCGGCTGGCATGACCCGTTTGGCGGCGTGCTGAACGCTGCCGAAGTAAAGGAGAAATATGGCCTGGGGCGTTATCAGGATTTGCGTAACGGTTTTTATCGCAACGGCACAGATAACCTGCTCGTTGAAATGGGCAAGTGGGATTTAAACCTTGAAGACCTGCTGATGGTGGTGAATTTCTTTAGCAAAGTCACGGTCGATGAGCAGGGGGCTTTTACCTTCCATAGCGGTGCGTCGAAGGCCGGCAGCTATGTTGATCTGTTTGCGCCAATGGACGTGCTGGTGGTGCTTACCGCGCTGCAACACCCGATGGACCCCGCCGCAGACTATGCGCCGCGCCCGGTGCAACTGACCTGGCGACAGGCGGCAGACGAAAACGTTGCCATCGAGGCTTTGCTGACGCGCCCGGAAAACGAGCGTGCCTTCACTAACACCCGCTTATTTGCCCTGTAAGGAGCCCATGATGACTGTCACCAGCCAGAAACATCCCGACGAGGCCGTTTTTCGCCATGTGATCCCGGCCGGGGAACCGTATCTGTTTGAAGTGAAAAAGGGCCAGACCCTGCGTTTGCTGGATCTGGAAGGCAACCAGGCCGTGGATACGCTGTTTTATAACGCCGACAACGCCCGTGAACGCTACGATCCGCAGCGTACATTGCGCCGCCAGGGCAATGCGTATCTGACCACCGGCAGTGTGCTGTATTCCAATATCGGCAATCCGCTGTTGACGATTGTCGCCGATACCTGTGGCCGCCACGACACGCTCGGCGGCGCGTGCGCCCAGGAGAGCAACACCGTGCGCTATGCGCTGGATAAACGCCACATGCACAGTTGTCGCGATAACTTCCTCTGCGCCTGCCTGCACGATGGTCGTCTGCACAAACGTGATATTGGCGCCAATATTAACTTCTTTATGAACGTCCCGGTGACCCCGGAGGGCGGATTGACCTTCGAAGACGGTATCTCTGCGCCGGGGAAATACGTTGAATTGCGCGCCGAATGCAACGTTATCGTGCTCATCTCCAACTGCCCTCAGTTGAACAACCCGTGCAATGGCTGGAACCCGACCCCGGCAGAGGTGCTGGTATGGAACTGAGCCGTTCTGCGCGTCTGCGCCGCCTGATTTACCGCCTGTTTGCGGTGCGCGCGAACCGTTTACCGCTCAGTCAGACGCGCGAGACACCACCGCGTCCGTAAACGACCTGCCCCTTATGGACGGCCATAAGGCGAGCCGAATTTCGGCGGGACGACCCGCCACGATTGAGTCCTGACTATGTTTACGAAACTCCTTATCGCTAACCGTGGCGCGATTGCCTGCCGTATCCTGCGCACCTTGCGCGCACTCAATGTCACCGGTGTTGCCGTCTGGTCTGAGGCTGACGCCAGCAGTCTGCATATTCGTGAAGCCGATGAAGCCATGAGCCTGGGCGACGGCCCGGCGGCACAGACCTATCTGGTCAGCGAAAAAATTATCGCTGCGGCTCGTCAGAGCGGCGCGCAGGCGATTCACCCCGGCTACGGTTTTCTTTCCGAGAACGCCGCCTTTGCCGAAGCCTGCGAAGCCGCAGGGATTGCCTTTGTTGGCCCGACACCGGAGCAGCTACGGGTCTTTGGCTTAAAACACACGGCCCGTGCGCTGGCCAAAAAGCATGGCGTGCCGATGCTGGAAGGCACCGAACTGCTGGCTAATCTTGATGAGGCCCGGCAGGCGGCGAGCGTTGTCGGTTTCCCGGTGATGCTGAAAAGCACTGCGGGCGGCGGCGGTATCGGGATGCGGGTGTGCTACAGCGCCGATGAGCTGGCCGACGCCTTTGACGCGGTCGTGCGGCTGGGCAAAAACAACTTTAGCGATGCGGGTGTCTTTATCGAGAAGTACATCGAGCGCGCGCGCCATCTGGAAGTACAAATTTTTGGCGATGGCGAAGGCGAGGTAATTGCCCTTGGCGTGCGCGATTGCTCGGTACAACGCCGTAACCAGAAAGTACTGGAAGAAACTCCCGCGCCGAACCTGCCGGATGGCATGGAAGCCGCGCTGTGCGCGGCGGCCATCAAACTGGGAAAAGCGGTGAATTACCGCAGCGCCGGAACCGTCGAATTTGTTTATGACAGCGCGGCAAAACGCTTTTACTTCCTGGAGGTGAACACCCGTTTGCAGGTGGAGCATGGCGTCACCGAGCAGGTCTGGGGCGTGGATCTGGTGCGCTGGATGATTGAGCTGGCCGCCGGCGATCTCCCGCCGCTGAATGAGCTGGCTGCCGGGCTTACGCCGCAGGGGCATGCCGTACAGGCACGCGTCTATGCCGAAGATCCGGGTCGCCAGTTCCAGCCCTCGCCGGGGCTACTGACCGACGTGGCGTTTCCGCTCGACGATCGCCGCACGTTGCGCATTGACAGTTGGGTGGAAGCAGGCTGCGAAGTGCCGCCGTTCTTTGATCCGATGCTGGCAAAAATCATCACCTGGCAGCCTACGCGTGCACAGGCGATTGCGTGCCTGGATGCCGCGCTGGCGGCGACCCGTCTTTACGGCGTGGAGACCAACCGTCAGTATCTGCGCCAGATTTTAGCCTTCTCTCCGTTTGCCAATGGCGAGCCCTGGACGCGTTGTCTGGAAGGGTTGCGCTACGAGGCCACGACCCTTGAGGTTTTGAGCGCCGGAACCCAAACCACGATACAGGATTATCCTGGGCGCCAGGGCTACTGGGCGGTGGGGGTGCCACCGTCCGGCCCGATGGACGATCGCGCACTGCGTCTGGGTAATGCGTTGCTGGGGAATGCCGCCACCGATGCCGCGCTGGAAATCACCCTCACGGGCCCGACGCTGAAATTTAATACCGATGCCGTGGCGGTGGTGACCGGCGCGGCGATGAGCATCACCCTTGAAGATGACGACGTTGCCATGAACAGGGTCTTCACCATCCCGGCAGGCAGCACGCTGCGCCTGGGCGAAGTAAGCGGTGCCGGCGTGCGGAGCTATCTTTGCCTGCGTGGCGGCATTAATGTGCCGGATTATCTTGGTAGCAAAAGCACCTTCACGCTCGGGCAGTTTGGCGGTCACGCCGGGCGTGCGCTGCGTACCGGCGATGTGCTGCATCTCAATCCTCTGGTGGACCGCGCAAGCGGCGCGGTACTCACGCAGGCGTTGCACACCACACTGCCCGCCGTGCGTGAACTGCGCGTGATCTATGGCCCGCATGGGGCACCGGAATATTTCACCCGCGACTACATCAACACCTTTTTTGCCACCGACTGGGAAGTGCACTTTAATTCGAGCCGAACCGGGATCCGCCTGGTGGGGCCGAAGCCGGAGTGGGCGCGTGAGAGTGGTGGGGAAGCGGGGCTACACCCGTCCAATATCCATGACAACCCGTATGCCATCGGCGCGGTGGATTTCACCGGGGATATGCCAGTTATCCTCGGTCCGGACGGCCCAAGTCTCGGGGGCTTTGTCTGCCCGGTGACGGTTATCGAAGCCGACCTGCACCAGCTTGGGCAACTGAAAGCGGGCGACAAAGTGCGTTTCGTCCCGGTGGATGTGGCAACAGCCCGGCTGCTGGCGCAGACCCGTCGCCAGGAGGTGGAAACGCTGCGACCTGTGACCTTTAACTGGCATCCTGCCTCGCTGGCCTCACCGGTGGTGCTGGAGACCGGAGAAGGGGACAAACGGCTGGTGGCGCGTCTTTCTGGTGACACCCATTTATTACTGGAAATTGGCGAGCCGGAGCTCGACCTGGTATTGCGTTTTCGCGGTCACGCCCTGATGCAGGCGCTGGAAACCCGCGCGCTGGACGGGGTTATCGACCTGACGCCGGGGATCCGTTCATTGCAGGTGCATTATCAGCCGGAAACCCTGACGCTGAGCCGTTTGCTTGCGATCATTGGCGAGCTGTGGGCCGATGTGTGCGAGCGCGAAGATCTGGATGTGCCGTCGCGCGTGGTCTGGCTTCCGCTCTCCTGGGATGATCCGGCCTGTCAGAAAGCGATTGAGAAATATATGACCACCGTGCGCCGCGACGCGCCCTGGTGCCCGAGCAACCTCGAATTTATCCGCCGGATTAACGATCTGGAAAATATTGATGAGGTTTATAAAACCGTCTTTGATGCCCGCTATCTGGTGATGGGGCTGGGCGATGTTTACCTTGGCGCGCCGGTGGCGACACCGCTCGACCCGCGCCACCGTCTGGTGACCACCAAATATAACCCGGCGCGTACCTGGACGGCGGAAAACTCCGTCGGCATTGGCGGCGCATACCTCTGTGTGTATGGCATGGAAGGACCGGGGGGATACCAGTTTGTGGGCCGCACCCTGCAAATGTGGAACCGCTATCGCGATGTGGCCGATTTTGGCGGCAAGCCGTGGCTGCTGCGCTTTTTCGATCAGATCCGCTTTTATCCGGTATCTGCCGATGAATTGCTTACCATCCGCCGGGACTTCCCGCTCGGACGCTATCCGCTGCGCATCGAACAGACCACGCTGCGCCTGGCGGAATATCAACAGTTCCTTGCCGATGAAGCGCAAAGCATTGCAGCAAACCGCACCCATCAACAGCAGGCATTTGCCGCCGAGCGCGATCGCTGGATTGCCAGCGGCCAGGCCCATTTCGACAGCAGCGATGTGATTATCGGGGAAGGGGATGATGTCCCGCTCAAAGCCGGGGAACGGGGCGTTGACAGCCCGGTTTCCGGTAATCTCTGGCAGGTCAATGTGACGCCAGGCAGCATAGTGAAAGAGGGCCAGGTGCTGGTGGTGCTGGAGTCGATGAAGATGGAAATACCGTTAACCGCGCCGCATGACGGCGTGGTCAGTCAGGTTCGGGTGCAGCCGGGAACCTCCGTGCGCGCCGGGCAATGCGTAGTGGTGATGGAGAAAGCACAATGACACAGACCTTTGATTTACGCCTCGACACGCTGGCAAAACGCTATCGCAGCGGCGAGATAACGCCGCGTGCGCTCATCACGCAACTGCGTGAGCGGGCGATGGCGCTCAACCCGGAATTTCATCTGTTCATTCATATCCTCAATGATGCCGAGCTGGAGCCGTATCTGGCGGCACTGGAACAGCATCAGCCGGATGAGTTGCCGCTGTACGGCATTCCGTTTGCCATCAAAGACAACATCGATCTTGCAGGCGTCCCCACCACGGCGGCGTGTCCGGCATTTGCGTATATGGCGGAACAGGATGCTACCCTTGTGCGGCAGTTGATTGCTCTCGGGGCTATTCCGCTGGGTAAAACCAACCTCGATCAGTTCGCCACCGGTCTGAATGGTACCCGCTCGCCCTATGGCGCCTGTCGCAACAGCGTACATCCTGATTATCCTTCGGGCGGTTCCAGCGCCGGGTCGTCGCTGGCGGTGGCGCTGGGCGTTGCCAGCTTTTCGTTAGGCACCGACACCGCTGGCAGCGGGCGCGTCCCCGCGTCCCTGAACAATCTGGTGGGGCTGAAAGCCACCAAAGGACTGATTTCAACGGCGGGCGTCGTGCCAGCGTGTCGGACGCTGGATTGTGTCACCTTCTTTACCGCCACGGCCGCTGAGGCCAGCACCTTGCTGGCGCTGACGGCGATCCAGGATCCGGATGACGACTACAGCCGCCACAATCCGCTGTGGAACAGCAAGCAGGCGTTTGGCGTGCCGCAGGCCGGTTTCCGTTTTGGCGTGCCGGATAAGCTGGAGTTTCTGGGGTGTGCCGAGAGCGAAGCACTGTTTTATCAGGCCAAAGCACAGCTGGAAGCGCTGGGGGGAATACCCGTCGAGCTTGATTTCACCCCCTTCCTGGCCGCGGCAAAACTGCTTTATGAGGGGCCGTGGGTGGCAGAGCGCTACCATGTGGCAGGTCAACTGATAGCGCAGCAGCCGGATGCGGTACTGCCCGTTATCCGTGATGTTTTGCAAAAAGCGCCGACCACCGATGCCGTCAGCGCGTTTGACGGACTCTATCGGTTGCAGGGTTATAAACGGCAATGCGATGCCTTGCTCGACGGCCTGGATTGCGTATTGACACCGACCTATCCGCGCCCGGTCACATTGGCTGAGCTGCACGATGAGCCGGTGAAGCGCAATTCTGATCTCGGCTACTACACCAATTTCATGAACCTGCTCGATTACGCTGCCGTGGCGGTTCCGGTTGGGTTTATGTCCAGTGGCTTACCTTCCGGCGTGACCTTATTCGGCCGCGCCTTTACCGATCAATATCTGCTGAGCGTGGCAGATGCCTTGCAGCGCCAAAAACCGCTGAGCTTGCCCGGTGGCAGTACCATCGAGGCTGATTCCCCTACGCATGCCGCCGCAAATGACCGGGTAAACGTGGTGGTCTGCGGTGCACATCTGGACGGTCTTGCGCTCAATTATCAGTTGCGTCAGCGCGGGGGATATCTTGTGGAGGCCGCGCTGAGCGCACCTGCCTATCGTCTGTATGCGCTGGCGGATGGCAAACGTCCTGGCATGGTTCGCGTCGCCGAAGGCGGCAGGGCTATTGCCGTTGAGGTGTGGGCGCTGCCGTCCAGCGAGCTGGGATCGTTTCTGGCCGGTATCCCGGCGCCGCTGGGGTTAGGCAAGGTGGAACTTGAACAGGGACAGTGGTTGACCGGATTCATTTGTGAAAATAATGGATTAGAGGGCGCAACGGACATCACGGAATATGGCGGCTGGCGCGCATGGCTTGCCAGCCGGGAGAATGTTAAGCAGCTCTAAAGTGTAAAGAAGTTTCGTCAGCGGTTAATAATTGACGCCGCGCATGCTTTCGCTCAAAAAACAGCCATACTATAAGTTGTGCCTGATGGCTGACAAGGGGGGGAACGTATGACCGTTGACGAACTTACACAATGTCTGTTGGACAAACTGGTTGATGCCAGAGCTGATCTTGCGATCTATATCCAGATGCGAAAAGCGAAAGGGTATATGTCTGTCAGCGAAAACGATCAATTACGCGAGCACTTCTTCGATCTTGCCAGGGAAATACGTGATAACGGTGTGCAATTGAACACATTGCAGGATGCCGATACCCGAGGGGCATTGTATCGTGCGGAGGAGGCTATCTCCTCCGTGGCGGTTTGCCTGTTAAGCGGGCGTCAGGATTGCCCAACCTATATAGCGGTGAATGTCGAGAAACTGGAAAGAGCCTTTAATGTGCTGAATTTCAGTATCAAATATCTTTGCGAACATGTACCGCTCGCCGAAATCTAAACGAGGGGGAGGCCACTCCCCCCTTTCTTTTTAAGCTTTTGTAAAAATCCCCTTTGGCCCGGCCGTGCTGGCTACCCTTTATGCAAACCATGAATAAAGGAGTGCGTCATGCATCGTTCCGCTGCGTTTATTATTCCTGCGATATTCCTTTCTGCCTCTGTCATGGCGGCACCCGCACCCGTTAAGGTTGAGGTATTACAAACCAAACTCGATCACCCCTGGTCTCTGGCTTTTTTGCCCGGCGATCAGGGCATGTTGATAACGATGCGCGGCGGACAGCTACGGCAATGGCTACCCGGGAAAGGCCTTTCTGACCCGATAACCGGCATTCCGAAGGTATGGGCTAACGCGCAAGGCGGGCTGTTGGATGTGGTGCTGGCGCCGGATTTTCCCCAGTCGCGTCGGGTCTGGTTGAGCTATGCCGAAGCCGGGCAGGACGGCAAAGCGGGCACGGTTGTGGGATATGGCCGCCTTAGCGAGGATGCAAAACATCTTGATGCTTTTCAGGTGGTATTTCGCCAGCAGCCAAAATTGTCGACCGGCAATCACTTTGGCGGACGCATGGTATTTGACGGTAAAGGCTACCTGTGGATTGCGCTTGGGGAAAATAACCAGCGCCCCACCGCGCAAGATCTCGACAAATTGCAGGGCAAGCTGGTTCGCCTGACCGACGAGGGTAAAGTCCCGCCGGATAATCCCTTCGTCGGCAAGGCTGGCGCGCGACCGGAAATCTGGGCATACGGGCTTCGTAACCCGCAGGGGATGGCGCTCAACCCGTGGAGTCATGCCCTGTGGATGCATGAACATGGTCCGCGCGGCGGCGATGAAATCAATATTGCCGGGAAAGGGAAAAATTACGGCTGGCCGCTGGCGACCTGGGGAATAAATTACAGCGGATTGCCTATCCCCGAGGCGAAAGGCGGCAAGGTGGAGGGGACCGAGCAGCCCATTTTCTACTGGAAAAAATCTCCGGCTATCAGCGGCATGGCATTCTATAACGCGGATGTGTTTCCCGAATGGAAAAATAAACTCTTTATCGGTGCGTTGAAAGATGAAGATGTCATCGTGATGAGCGTAAACGGCAATACGGTGCGTGAAGACGGACGCATCCTTAAAGAGCGCAAGGCGCGCATTCGCGATGTGCGCGTCGGGCCGGATGGCTATCTGTATGTGCTGACCGATGCGTCAGACGGGGAACTGCTGAAAGTCAGCCCGGCGCGGTAAGTGGCACCGGGCAGGCTTATCAGGTTACCGGAATCATGACCACGTCACGAAACGCCGGGCGCTGCGTCAGCGTCTGGTACCAGCGCTCAAGGTGTGGGCGTGGCGTCCAGCTCAGACCGATGTTATAGAGGTTATAGATGAAGGGCGCGACGGCAATGTCACCCGGGCCGAATTCCGCGCCGGAGAGCCACGGCTGTTGAGCCAGCGCGTCGTCAAGCATGGCAAAGAGCGCTTCACAGGCGTTGATGCCCGCTTCGATGGCCGCATTGTCGCGTTTTTCGACGGGCGTACGCACCAGGCCTACCAGCAAAATACCGTGCTTCGGCGCCAGCGTGGACAGTGCCCAGTCCATCCATTTTTCCCCCTGCGCGCGTACGGCAGGTTCATCGTTCCACAGGCGACGTTGGCCGTACTGTGCGGCCAGGTAGCGAACAATGGTATTGGATTCCCACAGGAGGACATCCGTTTCGTCATCGCGCAGCAATGGCACCAGACCGTTAGGATTCATTGCCAGAAATTCTGCTTCCCGGTTCAGACCAAACGCACCGCCTGCGAGAATGTGTTCGTACGGCAGTTCCAGCTCTTCGAGTATCCAGCGCACTTTTTTGACGTTAGATGAGTTATTTCTTCCCCATAGCGTAATCATGTTACCCCCTTGCGTTTACCATCCTGTCTGAGGCCTTCCATGTTGAGATAAAGTTAACGTTCTGGCAACGATTTACAAAATTATCCACGCGCCAGAGCACAACAATATGTTATTGCATAAACTTTACTTTCCAGTGCTTTTATTCACGCTGGTTATGCGCTATTACTCACGGCTTGTTGCTGCACGGTGGTGCGACGTTGATTTCAGAATGGATACCTGGGTGGCCTATATGACGCATTTTTCTTTATTTTCACGCGGCCTGGCGGCGGGAGCCGCATTGATCGTTCTCTTTTCACCTTCTTCGTATGCAGTGGAACAAGCGCCGGAGGCTCCGCCTGTCGATGCCCGCGCCTGGATCCTCATGGATTACGCCAGCGGTAAGGTGCTGGCAGAAGGGAATGCCGATGAGAAACTGGACCCTGCCAGCCTCACCAAATTAATGACCAGTTACGTTGTCGGGCAAGCGTTAAAGGCAGGAAAGATTCACCTGACCGACACCGTGACGGTGGGTAAAGATGCCTGGGCCACCGGAAATCCTGCGTTACGTGGCTCTTCACTGATGTTCCTCAAGCCAGGCGATCAGGTTTCGGTGGCTGACCTCAATAAAGGGGTCATTATTCAGTCCGGTAACGACGCCAGTATCGCGATTGCCGATTTCGTGGCGGGTAGCCAGGATTCTTTCGTCAGCCTGATGAACAGCTACTCGCAAAAACTGGGCCTGACCAACACCACGTTTAAGACCGTCCACGGACTGGACGCGCCGGGGCAGTTCAGTACCGCACGTGATATGGCGCTGCTCGGTAAGGCGTTGATTCACGACGTTCCGGACGAGTATGCGATCCACAAAGAAAAAGAGTTTACCTTCAACAAAATTCGTCAGCCGAACCGCAACCGTCTGCTGTGGAGTACCAGCATGAATGTCGACGGGATGAAAACCGGCACGACGGATGGCGCGGGTTACAACCTGGTGGCGTCGGCAACGATGGGTGACATGCGCCTGATTTCCGTGGTACTGGGGGCGAAAACCGACCGCATTCGTTTTAACGAGTCGGAAAAGCTGCTGACCTGGGGTTTCCGCTTCTTCGAAACGGTTACGCCAATCAAACCTGACGCCACTTTTGTGAATCAACGCGTCTGGTTTGGCGCGCAAAGCGAGGCAAAACTGGGGGCAGGCGAGGCCGGCTCTGTCACCATTCCAAAAGGGCAACTGAAAAACCTGAAAGCCTCTTATACCTTAACTGAACCGCAGCTTACCGCGCCGCTTAAACAGGGACAGGTTGTCGGTACCATTGATTTTCAGCTTAACGGACAGACCATTGAGAAGCGTCCGCTTATTGTGATGGAAGCGGTGGAAGAGGCCGGGTTCTTTGGCCGGATGTGGGACTTTGTCCTGATGAAATTCCACCAGTGGTTTGGCTGGTTCGCCTGATATTTATGGCTTGAGCAAAATGCAAAACCCGCCGTCATTTCAGCGGGTTTTGCATGAGTTACTTAAGGGTCAAATGTGAAAGGCAACGCGTTTTCCGGTTGGAAGCTCAACATCTAAACTTAATTTCCCTCCCATTGCCTCGACATAGCGTTTAAGTGTGGCGATTTTGAGATCGTTCCCACGCTGTTCAATCTGAGCGATAGCAGGCTGACGAACGCCCATTGCATCGGCCAACGCCTTTTGTGATAACTGAAGTTCCTCACGAATCATTTGAAGCCCGACCTCTAAAACCCTTTCATCAGTCATTTCTTTAATTCGGGCCTGGCTCTCAGGGGAGCGACCCGCGATTACTTCATCTAAGGTTCTCATTGTTTGCTCTCCTTTTTCTGTTTAGCGAGGTGCGTTGTGAATTCATCATCAGCTATGCGTATCATTCTGTCGTAAAAGCGTTTGTCATTGCTCTTGTCGCCAGCGCACAGCACGATAGCCTGGCGAATGGGGTCAAAAGCATAAAATGCCCGAATGGGTTTGCCTGAAAACTGTACACGCGGCTCTTTCATATTCTTATATTGTGAGCCTTTGATTGTATCAGCATAGGGGCGGGGCAAATCCGGCCCGTACACCTTCAATATTCCCAAATCTGCTAATACCTTTTCCTGAAGATCTTCTTCTTGCTCCTTTAGCCAGTCATCGAAACGCTGGCTAAAAATCACAGTCCACATTTACCTCTCCCTGTATAAGCTGTAACTTATACATGAATATTATAAGCTACAGCTTATAATTTCAAGATGCATGGGGCTGTTTAACATCGACCAGACACCGTGCCCCTTGCGGGCACGGTCAGAAGACCAGTTTGATCTGCTCGGCTTTGGCGAACTCAACCAGCGCCTCGTCCGGGCGGCAGTCGCTGACGATGGCATTAAAATGGCGTAAATCGCCCATGCATGCCGGACGCACTTTGCCGAACTTACTGTGATCGACCACCAGCACATGAAATTGTGCACTGGCCATCGCCCACTGTTTAAGCGGCAACTCTTCCAGATTAAAGCAGGTAACGCCCTGCTCAACGTGAACCCCTGCGGCAGAATAAAAGGCCATATCCGGGCGCAGATAGCTCAGCGTCTCTTTGAAATTGAGCGGCTGAAAAATGGCATTACTGGCGTGAAATTCGCCGCCGCTTAAGATGGCGCGGCACAGCGGCTTTTCCTGTAAGGCAAGAAAAGTATTCAGGGAGTAGCACACCCCGGTGAACGGCAGGTCGGCCGGAATGGCTTCAATAATCCAGGGAGTAGTCGTGCCGCAGTCAAAGAACACCATCTGGTGAGGCTGCACCAGTTTCGCGGCTAACTCTGCCGCACGGCGTTTTTCATCGACCAGACGGGTTTTCTGATCGCTTAGCAGATAATGGCTGGCGATGCGCGGTTCAAGTACGATATAGCCGCCCAGTAGCACAACCGGCGCGCTGTTAGCGCTGAGATCGCGGCGAATCGTCATTTCTGAAACACCCAGAAGGGTGGCGGCTTCTTTCAGATGCAGCTTATCGCTGCGCTTGAGCGCCGACAGTAACTGGCTTATCCGTTCGTCACGTCTTGTTTCCATAGGACCCCTGAATAAAAGAAAGCCCCGCATTTAGCAGGGCGTTCATCTTACCTTTGCCGTCGGGCTTAGTCACGTACCCAGCCCCGGCGAATCGGAAAGGCAAAACAGAGGCGGTAAAGATGCTGTAACGTGCGGTGCAGTCCCGGGCCGAAGATCTGCCACAGTATCTGTGCGCTCAGACAACCACACAGGCCAACAAACAGACCGCCAACCATATCGAGTGGCCAGTGTACGCCCACGTAAACACGAGACCAGGCAATCGCCAGCGCAACCAGCATCAGCACCGCGCCGGACCAGGCCCGATGCCAGGCAATAAAGGCAATGGCAAAGGTAAAAATGACCGTACCGTGATCGCTCGGGAACGAGTAATCCGGTGAATGGGGTAGAAAGTTGTAACCGACATGATCGACAAATGGACGGTTGTGGGGGAAGAGATGCCCCAGCAATAGCGACAGACTCATGCTGATCGCCATCGCCATGGTGACTTTAATGACTAACTGGCGCTGTGCATTGAGCTGTTTACGCGGCCCCCAGAGCCAAAGCGCTACGGCGAGTAGCGGCACGATGCTGATGACATCGTTGGCGATAAACCGTGCGGCGGTAATCATCCATGCGGGGGAATCCGGCGTGGCGTTGATCATCGCGAACAGCGTGTAATTCAGATTTTCCAACATGCTCTTTATGACTCCGGGCCCTGGCTGATGTGAAGATTTGATGACAGCGCTCACCTTAAAAGCGGCGCGATAAACGGTAAAGTCGTTTCAGCTTATTTCACCGAGAGTTAGACGATTCTTAAGCCGTTTATTGCATTGATGTGACACGGTACGCGGGGATGATTAAGGTAACCTTAAGGTTGAAAAAAGTGCTTTCCACGGCGCGAGTAGCATTATTCGCTGTCGTCAACCGGCCGCTTTGATTACACTCTGCGCGATTTTTCACGTAAAAGAGATTGCATGCAAAACCATACCCTTACTGGCCGTCGCCTGGGACGTCAGGCACTGTTATTTCCCCTTTGTCTGGTCCTGTACGAATTCTCAACCTATATTGCCAACGATATGATTCAGCCAGGTATGCTGGCCGTGGTCGAACAATATCAGGCCGGGATTGAGTGGGTGCCGACATCGATGACCGCCTACCTTGCGGGCGGCATGTTTTTACAGTGGCTGCTGGGGCCGCTGTCGGATCGTATTGGCCGTCGCCCGGTAATGTTGACCGGCGTGGTGTGGTTCGTGGTGACCTGCCTGGCCACCTTACTGGCACAAAACATTGAGCAGTTCACGCTGCTGCGTTTTTTGCAGGGGATCAGTCTGTGCTTTATTGGCGCGGTCGGCTACGCGGCCATTCAGGAGTCTTTTGAAGAGGCGGTGTGCATTAAAATCACCGCGCTGATGGCTAACGTGGCGCTTATCGCGCCGCTGCTCGGTCCGCTGGTGGGCGCCGCGTGGGTTCATGCCGCGCCCTGGCAAGGGATGTTTGTTCTTTTTGCGCTGCTGGCCGCGGTGGCGTTTGTGGGTCTGCAGCGGGCGATGCCGGAAACCGCCACCCGGCTGGGTGAACCACTTTCGTTAAAAGCCCTGTGGCACGACTATGCGCTGGTGATGAAAAACATCCGTTTCGTTGCCGGATCGCTGGCTATCGGGTTTGTCAGCCTGCCATTGCTGGCCTGGATTGCTCAGTCACCGATCATTATTATTAGCGGCGAACAGCTCAGCAGTTACGAATACGGCTTGTTGCAGGTGCCGATTTTTGGCGCGTTGATTCTGGGTAATCTGCTGCTGGCGCGGCTTACTGCGCGGCGCACCGTGCGTTCGCTGATTATTCTTGGCGGCTGGCCGATTGTGGCCGGGCTTATCCTGGCGGCCACGGCAACGCTGTTCTCGTCGCATGCTTATCTCTGGATGACGGCAGGATTAAGCCTGTATGCGTTTGGCATTGGTCTGGCTAACGCCGGGCTGGTGCGCCTGACCCTGTTTGCCAGCGAGGTCAGCAAAGGGGCGGTTTCGGCGGCGATGGGTATGCTGCAAATGCTGATTTTCACCGTCGGTATCGAAGTCAGTAAACATGCCTATCTGGCGGGCGGCAATGGCCTGTTCAGCGTCTTTAATCTGCTCAACGGTCTGTTCTGGCTGGGGCTGATGGTAATTTTCCTGCGTGACAAAAGCGTCGGAAACTCGCTCGAAAGCTAAGGCTGTCCGCAGGGTGAAGGGAGAGCATCAATCTGCCCGTCATGATTTTCCTTCGCCCCTGCTAGCCTGAGCCGTTCTCCCGCCTGTGGTTATATCGACATATCTGTTATCACTTCCGGCGTGTCACCTTTACTGAAAACGCGTATCTTTGATAGCGATACCGCTGAGCACGACGCACCTGCCTGTTCGCAACACTATTCAAAGAAAACGTTGGGGATACCATCGATGACCTTCAGAAAGACGCTGATTTCTTTAGTGACCACATATACCCTTCTCCATTTAAGCCCTGTACTGGCTGCCTCTGCGCCGGTATTCACACCGGAACAAGAAGCGCAGATCGGGAAAATCGCCGCCGACTACCTTGTTGCCCATCCGGAGGTGCTGGTGCAGGTCAGCCAGAAATTGCAGCAGCAAGAGCAGGAGCGTCAACAGATGGCGCTGACGCAGAAGGTGATGGATAACCAGGATGCGCTTCTGCGTGACAAAGATACGCCGGTTATCGGCCCGCAGGATGCGAGCGTGGCGGTCATTGAATTCTTCGATTATCAGTGTATTTATTGCAGTAAGCTTGCCCCGGAGCTGGAAAAAGTAATGAAGGCCAGCCCGGATGTGCGTTATATCTTTAAAGAGTGGCCTATTTTCGCATCACGCTGGGAGAACTCAGAGAAAGCGGCGCTGCGCGGCCTTGATGTCTGGAAGCAGAAAGGCGCTGCCGGGTATGCCATCTATCACAACAGCATTTACCATACCGGGCATAATGAAGGTCAACTGACGGTCGAAGATATCAACGCTGCCGCGAAGGCGGCCGGCGCCACGGATAAGCCGCAGGCGGATTACAGCAACATACTTGAGAACACCAATACGCTGGCGCAGACCCTGGAACTCACCGGGACGCCAGGGCTGATTGTCATGCCGGTTAAAGGCGCAAACCCGGAGAACATTACCGTCTTCCCGGGGCTTGCCAGCGCGGAGCAGATTCAGGCCGCGATTAAAAAAGCCAGCCACTGATCTGCAACATTGCCGCCGGAAAACATGACCGGCGGCAATGCCAGGTATTTGTGGGGTGACGAATGAATAAAAAAAGTAAATGTAAAATGCCCTGTTAATTAACTTTATCGAAAAAGTATTCTCAGTGCTTCTGGGCGCGTTTGTCTGCTATTAACTCTTCTTTTTTCGCCATTATCCTGGCGGCGCATTATGGATTTTTTTAAAGTTCTTTGAGAGGCTTTGCTGATCATCAAACCCGTATTTAGAGGTTATTTCAATACCAGGCGTACGGGTTGTTTTTCGGTCTGATGTCAGTTCCATTATTTTTTCTTGTCTGTCTCCGTTTTTGAAGACGCATTATTAAAATGTATAAGTAATGGCACCGGTAAAAGAGAAGGTATTTTGTCTGAAAACGATAGGGCTATTTGCAACATCATCATTCAGCCAGTTATAACCCGCACTTAAGGTTGTCCCCCAATGCGGGTCAAATTGATGGTTCCACATCAGGCTTGTGTTTATTCCGTACAAACCTCCGCCAGGGGTAAAGGTTTCATATCCCGTGCGTTCGCTCTGTTTTTGACTGACGCCATAATTAATTTGCATATATCGACGATCGCCGAACAGGGCCGTGTTCTGCAGTGCAATAGTATCAATGTCATTCTGCAAAGGAATAAGCATAAAGGAAGCCTGATACGCCACCCCCTGGCTATCCGTAACGGGAAGAATCGCTTTTCCTTCAATATTTACCCAGGGGGCTATGGTCCAGCCTACTGCCAGAGCGGTATTCATAGCAGCTTTAATATTGCCCATTCCCTTTAATTCGTTTGCGCCTTCCCGCCAGTTAGAATTACGTTCTGAACGTCCCAGGCTATAACCCAGAGTGTGTTCTAAATACAGGCCGTTGTCAGCCTGAAGGTCATATCCCAGACCTTTTTCTGAATCCACAAAAAATGCACCTTTACGCCCCTGGATAACGGGGAAGACCTGGAAAAATTGCTGATTTGACCCGCTGTAACGTGGGGCATATTGCCCGGCGATACCCATGCTAAATGTGTTTAAATCAGCGGCAGTATCATCTGCAAATGAAGTTATCGGAATAAAGAGTAAACCTGCCATCAACGGTAGTGTTGTTTGGGTGAACATTAATCATCTCCGGATTGATTAAAAGCGTGTTATATCAACGCATGATTTGCTGATGGTTCAGTATGAAGTAATGATATCAATAAACAGTCAGGGAATTGTTAAGATACTGTCAAGTTACGCATTTTGCGGTGAGGTTTCTGATAAATTCAATCCTCGCTACGCAGTGTGTATAATTTGTCATTTTATCGATACGCATATACTGTCACGAAAAGGGTATTGTACGTATTGGCGTAACAGACCGGCAATTACTGTTCTCTAAAAAAACCAGGGTACACAGATGGTTTGTCGAAAAGTTTTGATAATTGAAGATGATACGGATGCTGCCGACGTTCTGGCAAACCTACGCGGCATTGAGTACAGGTTTCAGCAGCCATGAAAAGTCCCGTTCACCCGTCACTCTGGCGCTGGATTTGCGCCCGCATCCTTGCCCTTGCTATCGGGACTGTCATCATCATTGCCCTGTGCATGTGGCTACGTTATGCCATCCAAAATTACTGGGCTTTGCATGACATGCCTGCCAGTGTCAGAGCAGAATTTCTTGCGTTGCGGGACAACCCGCAGGTTAACCCGGAACGCTTCCATTACATTGTCGACACGTGGTGGGGGATCAGTTACTCGACCCCCTCTATTGCCTCGGCCGACTGGATCATGGTTGGCGTACTTGTTCTGGTGATGATCCCTTTTATCGTCATTCTGGGGTTACGCTACGCGCGGCCTTTATCCTCTCAGTTCAGCCGCTTACGAGAGGCGGCAGATAACGTCACGCAAGGGCAATTTGGCAGTCAGGCGGAACTCGTCAGGGATGCGCCGGCTGAAATGATACGTTTCGCCATAGATTTTAACGGCATGACGCAACAACTTGCCCTTTATGAACGCGAACTGCGCGCTTCGCATGTCGCGATGGCACATGAACTTCGTTCTCCTTTAACTGCGGCCATTGGTCGGCTACAGGGGATGCTGGATGGCGTATTTAGCCCTACAGAAGAGCAACTGAGGATGGTGATGAACCAGCTTTTGCTCCTGAGCCGTCTGACCGGGGAGTTACACTTACTTTCACTGGCGGATGCCGGGCAACTGACTCTCGATCGCCAACCTCTGTGCCTGGTGGAGCTATTGCGTGAGCGTGCTGCATGGCTTAAGTTGCAGGCGGATACGTCCGGCGTGAGGATTACGGTTGCGGATACGCCACCTTCTATTGTCAATGGGGATGCTCTACGCCTGGGTCAGGCCTTTACGATTATTATGGAAAATGCCTTGCGCTATGGGCGGCAGGGGGGACATCTGAACATAGGCATTCGTCGCTGTGCAGATGTGTTCAGCATCACCTTTGACGATGATGGTCCTGGTGTGGACCCCGCTTTCTTACCGATCATCTTCGATCGGTTCACGCGAGCCGATGCTTCGCGGGCGCGGCATTCCGGGGGCAGTGGTCTGGGGCTATCCATCGCCAGGGCTATTTGCCTTGCTCACGGCGGGAATATTGACGCGTTTTTACCTGAAAAAGGTGGCCTGCTGATAGAGATAACCCTGCCGTCTGAGGAGATATAAATGCATTCTTGATGAATCCTTGATGAAAAATGCAGAGAATCTCGACTTCATCCCGTTGTAATAACGCCATTACCATTCAGGAGTGGCGTTATGTCAGAACAGCTCACCGTCTTATTTCGTCAAAGCGCGCATCATCTTTTTCATGCCGCACGTCAATGTTCCATCCTTTCTTTGTTGCCGCTTATCGCCCCGGTGGTGTTCATTTTTTTACTGACCGGCTGTGGGGAGAAGGATACGCACAAGAGCGCTCCACCGAGGCCCGTTCGCTACGTTGTTGTTCAGACCTTATCCTCCTTTCCGGTCGATGTACGAACCGGAGAAATACGTGCCCATGATGAAACCTTACTCTCTTTCCGACTGAGTGGCCGAATGGTAAGCCGTCTTGTTGATATCGGCGATCATGTGCATACGGGGCAAGTGCTGGCGACATTAGAAAGCCAGACAGGAACCAATGAACTTGCCAGCGCCCGCGCCGATGTGGAAAGTGCCAAAGCAGCCGAACAGGTCGCGTTGCTGAACTTGAACCGAATGCAAAAACTCTTGCCCTCCGGCGCTATCGCCCGTACTCAGCTTGATAGCGCACGTGCTGACTGGCAAGCGGCGGCATCGCGCCTTAAAAGCAGCATGGCCGCTATGCGCAATGCACAGGATAATCTTGCCTGGACGCAACTGACGGCACCTGCGGATGGCGTGATTACCCGCGTCAGTGTTTCTGCAGGTCAGGTGGTGAGCGCCGGGCAAACGGTCTTTACCCTTGCGACCAGCGAGGCACGTGATGTGGTATTTGATATCGCTGATCCCCAGCGACTTTCTACACCCGATGCCAGGGCGAGGGAATTTCACGTTGCGCTGTTGTCGAATCCCGCCGTAAAAACCACCGGTATACTTCGTGATATCAGCCCCCAGGCCGACCCGCAAACCAGAACCTGGCAAGTCAGGGTTGCGCTTAACAACCAACCTGCCGGGATGGCGTTGGGGGCCAGCGCGACCATTGATATTCCGTCGTCTACGTTGCCCGGTTATCGGATTCCCGCCTCCGCACTGAGTCGTGCTGGCGATAAACCCGCCATCTTTGTTATTGCGGATAACGCACAGGCGCAGTTACGCGAGGTCACTTTATCCGGCTATGTTGCCTCTTCCGTGTTCGTTTCATCCGGCCTTCATCCCGGTGATAAAGTCATTACCGCAGGCGTGAATAAGTTACGTGATGGCGAAAAAGTCATTCCGGGGGAGCGTCAGTCATGAACGCCTCCGATAAAAAACAGCGCTTCAACCTTTCCGCATGGGCGCTTGAACATCAGCAACTGGTAAGCCTGTTTATGATGCTGATTCTTGTGGCGGGGGTCTTGAGTTATGAAAAACTTCCGCGTAATGAAGACCCGGCATTCACCATCAAAACGGCGGTGGTCTCCGCGCAGTGGCCAGGCGCCAATATTGAGGACACAACCCGGCTTGTAACCGATGTCCTTGAGAAAAAACTGCAGGAGACGCCCTGGCTCGATTATATAGAAAGTGAAACCCGGGCAGGCAGTAGCGTTATTTATGTGAACTTACGAGACGACACGCCACCTCAGCAAGTTCAGGGGATCTGGTATCAGGTGCGTAAAAAAATGCAGGATAGCGCAAGCTCTTTGCCTCAGGAGGCGCAAGGGCCAGCTGTGAATGATGAGTTTGATGATACGTTCGGCACTATTTATGCTTTCACTACAGAGGGTTACACTTCGCGGGAGTTACGCGATCGCGTAGAAGCGATCCGTCGTGATCTGATGTCGGTGAAAGATATTGGCAAGATTACGCTTCTGGGTGAACAGCAGGAACAGATTGTTATCGCCTTTTCCCCCCGACAGCTTGCCGGTATGGGTGTAGACGTTCAGCAGGTGAGCGAGGCATTAAAGGCCCAAAATGCCGTTGAACCCTCCGGCACGATCCGTACTGGAAACGATAACATTGCCTTGCGTGTGAGTGGCGCATTGACCTCCGAGGAGAGCCTTCGCGCCGTCACGCTGCATATCAATGACCGGTACATTCCCCTGACGGATATTGCTACCGTCACGCGTAACATTGCCGAACCGGCTACGCCAGCCTTTCGGGTGAACGGGCAGCCTGCGATAGGGCTTGCGATTTCGATGGCCTCAACCGGCAATATGTTGCTTTTCGGTAAGACGCTCAACGCCCGGATGGCGCAGGTCAAAAACCAGTTACCTCACGGTATTGAAATGGTAAAAGTGGCCGATCAGTCTGTTGTCGTGAGCGATGCCGTCAGCGGTTTTGTCCGTGTGCTTATCGAAGCTGTTCTGATCGTACTGGCCGTTTCCTTTATCTCGCTCGGTATGCGAGCCGGGCTGGTCGTTGCTGCTGCAATACCTCTGGTACTGGCAATGACATTTGTCGGCATGATGCTGGCCGGGATTGGTTTGCAGCGCATCTCTCTGGGTGCGCTCATTATTGCGCTCGGGCTTCTGGTCGATGATGCGATGATAACGGTAGAAGCGATGGTGGCGAGGCTTGAAGCTGGCGATACGCGTAAAAATGCCGCCACGTATGCTTTCAAAACCACCGCTTTTCCCATGCTGACGGGAACCCTGGTGATGATTGCGGGGTTTATTCCTGTCGGCTTTGCGGCTTCCAGTGCCGGAGAATACTGCTTCTCACTGTTTGCCGTTGTCCTGATGGCCCTGCTTAGCTCGTGGGTCGTCGCCATCCTGTTCTCGCCGCTGACCGGTACCTGGTTACTTCCTGCGCGTATTAAAAAACATGAAGGGAGCGCAGGCAGACTTGCCCAGGCCTATCGTGCGTTACTGGATCGCGTGCTGCGTTATCGGCTGACCACCATTGGTATTGCCTTGCTGACGCTTATGTTGTCATGCGTTGGGGCGACCTATATGCAGGGGGAATTTTTCCCGGCATCGGATCGCCCCGAATTGCTGGTGAGTCTTTCGCTCCCGGCGAATACGTCACAACCCGAAACCGAGCGGCAGGCTGAGCGTCTTGAACACGCGATAAGGGGCAATGACAATATTGATCATTACACGACGTATGTCGGATCGGGCGCCATACGCTTTTATTTGCCCATGGAAGTCCTGTTAGATAATGAAAATACAGCGCAACTCGTTATTGTGGCAAAGGATCTGGCAGCGAGAGATCGCTTACAACGGCAGCTCACGACGCTTTTAGCCAGTCAGTTTGGCGACCTGACGACGCGTGTTTCTCCCCTTGAGTTAGGGCCTCCGGTAGGCTGGCCGATAAAATACCGCGTGAGCGGGCCTGATTACGCCCAGGTGCGGTTAATCGCTCGTCGTGTTGCCTCTGAGACCGGAGCTTCGCCTTTCACGCGCGAGGTAAATCTGACCGCGGGCGAACCGGAAAGAGTGATCACACTTAATGTCAACCAGACGGCAGCACGGGCAGCAGGCGTCTCCTCAGAGGATATCGCTCAAACGCTGAACACTGTCTGGTCTGGTCGTACCGTCACCACGGTGCGGGATAATGATCGCCTCGTGGATGTGGTGCTACGGGCGAACGATAAGGAGCGTCTGGATATCAGTACGTTATCGTCACTGGTACTGACAACCGCGACGGGAAAGAAAATTCCGCTTAGCGAAGTCGCCACACCCGTCTGGGGTGTTGACGATCCGGTTATCTGGCGTCGCCAACGACTGCCTTTCATCACCGTGCAAACGGACCTGGCGCCGGGCCTTAATGCACAGACCGTATCGTCTGCATTGCGTGCGAAGATTGATCAATTACGCGCGCAGCTCCCTGAGGGATATCACATCGAAGAAGGGGGGACGGTAGCGGAAGCAGAGAAGGGAAATAGCTCCGTTTTTGCGGTATTGCCTGTGACGCTCATCGCAATGCTGATTCTGCTCATGATTCAGTTGCAGCGTTTTTCCCGTATGTTGCTTGCGCTATTTATGGCGCCTTTTGGCTTGCCCGGCATCGTATTAGCGATGCTGCCGACAAGAACGCCGATGGGATTTGTGGCATTGCTGGGCGTGATCGCGCTGGCAGGGATGATTATCCGCAATGCGGTCATTCTGATAAGCGAAGTGGATAACAACCTGGCGCAGGGGATGACCTCGTGCGAAGCTATTGTTGCGGCAGCGGAGCATCGTTCGCGTCCGATCATTTTAACGGCCTGCGCGGCAATACTGGGGATGATCCCTATCTCACACCAGGTTTTTTGGGGGCCGATGGCCTATGCCATTATCGGCGGCCTTCTCGTGGCCACGCTGGTCACGCTGACGGTATTGCCTGCTTCATTGAGCCTGCTGCTCGCCAGAGAAGAGGGGCGTAATAAACAGAAGTAAAGAGAAATGCGCGCGCGTTGTTCTTTTGAAGTTTTAGTGATGATCGTCAATCTGATGTTCGATAATCATCCCTTCACCGACGCTTGCCAGATGACGGGCCCGGGGCGCAACGCGAACAACTGGCGCAGGGGCAACGACCTGCGGGGCAACATACGTCGTTTGCGCTGTCGGGGTGTTGATGGGGACTAGCTCGATTTTGTAACCGTCCGGGACATTGACCGTCACGTTTTGCGCCAGAGCGCCGATGGAGAACGTGCTGAACAGCAGCGCCATGACCAGTTGAGTTTTCATTTTCGCCTCGATAATTGACGGTGGCTGGCAGTACGCCAGCCACACAGAGGGGCGAAGTATGCGTAATCGAACCCGGCGATGTGTTGCCGCGTGTGCGCATTATTCGGTTGCGGATTGCATGTCCCGATCCGGCTTTGCCACCGCTTTAGCAACCAGTGCGGCAACCAGCACGAGGCCTAAGACCACAAGCATTGCGCTGCGCAAACCGTAGTGTTCCCCTAAGAAACCAAGCAGCGGCGGCCCCACCAGAAAAGCCAGATAGCCTGTGGTGGCGACCACGCTGACGCGGGTTGGCGCATCGGGGCCGGTATCGCTGGCGGCAGAAATGGTCAGCGGGAAGCCCAGTGATGCGCCCAGTCCCCAGAAGATCACCGACATCCCGGCAATCCATGCATTATCGACGAAAATAATCAGCCCAATACCCAATGCGCCCATCATTGCGCTGGCGCGAACCACGGCGACGCGGCTGTAGCGGTCGATAAACCAGCCGCCGGTAAAGCGCCCAACCGTCATTCCGAGGGTAAAACCGGCATAGATCAACGAGCCGGAGGTGGGATTAAACCCGTGTCCGTCAACCATTAATAACGGCAGCCAGTCATTGGCAGAGCCTTCGGCAAAAGCCATTGCCAGCACCACTACCCCAATCAGCAGCAGTTGAATATCGCGATAAAAGGGCAGGCCCGCTTTGTTACGTGCTTTATCTTCCGGCGTGTCTTTGCCCGTCCCTTCGGGAATGGCAGAAATAGCCAGTACGATCGGCGTAATGGCGACTATGGCCGCCAGCAGAATATGCAAGGTTGCCGGCGTACTTAACGCCGTCAGGGTCATACCCACGCCTGCGCCAGCCAGCGTGCCAAGGCTGTAGAAGCCGTGCATCATCGGCAGAACGGTTTTGTTCATTTCGCGCTCGACCACGGCGCCTTCAATATTTATCGCCACTTCGCCGGCACCCATACTGCCGCCAAAAAACGCCAGTCCAACGGCAAACAGCAGCGGGGAAGCCAGCCACAGGGCCAGACTTAATACCAGCATGCCCGCGATGGCGGCAGTCATACTGGCACGAATGACTTTGCGCGTACCAAAGCGTTTCACCAGCCAACCGGATGAGAGAATGCCACTCATGGAGCCCACGGAGAGGCCAAACAGCACGGCGCCCATCTCCGCCGTTGAGACAGATAAGATGTCGCGAATAGCCGGAGTACGAGTCGCCCACGACGCCATCAGCAGGCCGGGGATGAAGAAGAAGGTAAATAGCGCCCAGAGCCGGTGTTTTAGCGCATTACGATGTGAAGTGCCTGGCATTACGTCGCATCCTGCAAGGAAAAAGAGAAGACAACACTAGCAAGCATGTGTACATTTGTACACATCTGATTGCGAGGATTTATGAGCCGACGACCGAACGACCCGCAACGGCGTGACCGCATCCTGGATGCCACGCTGGAGACCATCGCACTGCACGGTATTCATGCCGTTACCCACCGAAAGATTGCCAGTTGCGCCGACGTTCCGCTCGGCTCAATGACCTATTATTTTGCGGGTATTGATGCGCTGCTGGATGAAGCTTTTACCCGCTTTACGCAGCAAATGTCCGCACAATATGCGGCTTTTTTTACCCAGGTTGATAGCGCCGCAACCGCCTGTGATGCCGTGACTGAACTGATTTTCAGCGCTCAGGTGACAACACCGCACAATATGGAACTGATGTATCAGCTGTATGCCCTGATGAGCAAAAAACCGATGCTGAAAAGCGTAATGCAAAACTGGATGCGCACCAGTCAGACCACGCTGGAGCGATGGTTCGATCCGGTAACCGCCCGCGCGCTGGACGCCTTTATCGAAGGGATGACATTACATTTTGTGGTGGACCGGGAACCGCTGAGCCGTGCGGATATTCGCAAGATGGTGGGCAGGATCGCGGGCGAGTGAGGGAAGGGCTGATTTTCAGGCAACAAAAAACCCATCAACCTTGAACCGAAATGGCGGGGTTGATGGGCTCCACAAATTGGGGACATCAAAGAAAAGCAGTGGCACTAGTTATGACTAATGCTGAGAAAAAAAGTTCTCAGGGTGTTAAGAATTTTTTTAAGTTCGGAGTTATCCTAAGCCCGGCCAGACAATGATAATCAGGGTCCCCGCCAGCGTAAGCAGTACGTTCGCTATCGCATAGGTACCTGCATAACCCAATGCCGGAATGTTACTGCGCGCGGTATCGCTAATGATCTCCATGGCCGGCGCACAGGTACGTGCCCCCATCAGTGCGCCAAACAGCAGCGCACGGTTCATTTTCAGCACCCAGGCACCAAACAAGAAACAGATCATCACCGGCACCAGGCTGACAATCAGGCCTGCGATCAGCATCTGCCCGCCCACTTCTCCCAGGCTATTGCCAATGCCACTACCGGCGCTTAAGCCGACGCCCGCCATAAAGACCATCAGGCCAAACTCTTTCACCATATTCAGCGCACCCTGGGGGATATAGCCAAAGGTCGGGTGGTTGGCACGAAGAAAGCCGAGCATAATCCCGGCAAACAGCAGGCCCGCCGCGTTGCCGATACCAAAGCTGAACGAGCTGAACTGGAAGGTGATCATGCCGATCATCAGACCAACGATAAAGAAGGCGCAGAAGGCGAGAAGGTCTGTAACCTGACTATGAATAGAGATAAACCCGATGCGGTCAGCGATGGTTTTCACACGACGGGCATCCCCGCTCACCTGCAAGACATCGCCTTTATTGAGCAGGATGTTGTCGTCAATCGGCATCTCAATCTGGCTGCGGATAACGCGGTTGAGGAAACAGCCATGGTCGGTCAGCTTAAGCTGAGCCAGACGGCGGCCCACCACATTATGGTTTTTTACCACCACCTCTTCGGTGACAATGCGCATGTCGAGCAGGTCGCGGTCAAAAACCTCTTTTCCATTACGGAAACTGGGGTCGAGACGCGCATGCGCATCCGGATAGCCAACCAGCGCAATTTCATCGCCCATTTGCAGAACCGCATCGCCGTCCGGGTTCGCCAGAATACCGTTACGACGAATTCGCTCAATATAACAGCCTGTCTGGCGGTAAATACCCAGTTCACGCAGATTTTTGCCGTCCGCCCAGGCCACCAGCTCCGGGCCGACGCGGTAGGCGCGGATGACCGGCAGATAGACCTTCCGGTTGGTGTCAGTGTCGAGTCCACGCTCACGGGCAATCTGTTGGGCGCTGGTCTGCAGATCCTGGTGCTGCAATTTTGGCATATAGCGAGCGCCAACAATCAAACTGACCAGGCCAATAAGGTAGGTCAGGGCGTAGCCGAGGCTTAAGTGATCGAGTGCTTGTGAAAGTTGGCTACTGTCCATACCCGAATGCCGTAGCGTATCACCCGCGCCCACCAGTACGGGGGTCGACGTCATTGCACCTGCCAGCATCCCCGCCGTCAGGCCGATATCCCAGCCGAACAATTTGCCGAGGCCAAGCGCAATCAGCAATGCGCTGCCAACTAATACCAGCGCCAGCATCAGGTAATTTTTGCCGTCGCGAAAAAAAATAGAAAAAAAGTTTGGCCCGGCTTCCACGCCTACGCAAAAAATAAACAACATAAAACCTAAATTGAGGGCATCGGTGTTTATGCTGAAATGTTGCTGACCTAATAATAAGGAAACCACTAAAACGCCAATGGAATTACCGAGTTGTACAGAACCCAGGCGTAATTTCCCCAGACAGAGTCCGAGTGCCAGAACAACAAATAATAACAGTATGTAATTCCCGTTTAACAAATCTGCGACGTTTATATTCACGGAGGCTAACTTCTTGTTTACTTGTAAGCTATTGAAAGAATGGGTTATTTGGGCTACTGTTTTGCGAAGAATCTTAGGTTCAAAAACGCAGTAGTGCGTCTTAATTCCCGGCAACACAATAACTGGCCGCTAGTTTAATCGTATTGAATTGCAACGGCTAGTAAGAATCATCTATTCACGCGGGGGTTTTTCGGCAGGGAGTGCCATAACGCTTTATCTGACCGTTCGTTCTTTGGAACGGATGAAGAGTTTGATAGAGAAAAGTCAGGAGGATTGTTTGAAACATAAACGCGGACTTGCAGGCATAATTTGTTGTTTTTTACTTTTCATTGTCGTCTGTTTTTTAGAAGTGACGAATATGGAAGGTGCCTTTCGTTCGTCCGGGCATCCTGAGCTGGGGTTGCTGTTTTTTACTTTACCCGGCGCCGTTGCCAGTATTTTTTCACGTCGCCGTAAAGTGATGTTGCCGCTGTTTGGCGCGATCCTCGCTGCGCCGCTCTGCTTTGTTGTCATGCGCCTGTTTTTTACCCCAGTGCGTTCTGTCTGGCAGGAGCTGGCGTGGCTGTTTAGTGCAGTATTCTGGTGTGCGCTGGGCGCGCTCTGTTATCTGTTTATCAGCAGTTTTTTCAGCAATGGGGCACGTTAAGGCCGACGTCGTGCCGGGTGTGGCCTGTTTACCTTACTCTACCGAACTGTTTGCGAACGAACTTATCAAACTCGGTAAAGCTGCCAATGTGTTTTTGATCGACAAAAATCTGTGGCACCGTTTCGATGGGTTTGCCCGCAGCGTGTTCCAGCGCTGCGCGGGTGACGCCATCGGCGTGGATATCAACATAACGCCACTCAAAATTATCCTGCGATTTGCTGACTTTTTCAGCCAGCTCTTTTACACGTGCGCACTGCGGGCAGCCTGCGCGACCAAAGATGACGGTATACATACATTCTCCATAAACCAGACGGTAAGCAGGGGATATGATGTCGTTTTTGAGGTCAGGGATAAAACAGGTTGTGCCTGTTATGTTAATTTCCGCAACCTTTCAACACATATTGCTGATAATTCTCGTCGGGACTGTTCGCTATAATGGGGGTTTTGTTTTCAGGGAAAACGACTATGACGCCAGTTATCGATCTGCTCCGTGCCCACCGCTCGATCCGCCATTTCACCCAGGAACCCATTACCGCCGCGCAGCGTGAAGCGATTATCGCCGGTGCTCAGGCCGCCTCCAGTTCCAGCTTTTTACAGTGCAGCTCAATCATCCGCGTGACCGACCCGGCGTTGCGCCAACAACTGGTTACACTGACCGGCGGTCAACAGCACGTGGCCGAGGCCGCTGAGTTTTGGGTATTTTGCGCCGATTTTAATCGTCACCTGCAAATCTGCCCCCAGGCACAACTGGGACTGGCAGAACAACTGCTTCTCGGTGTCGTCGATACGGCCATGATGGCGCAAAATGCCATGACGGCGGCGGAATCACTTGGCCTTGGCGGCGTGTATATTGGTGGGATCCGTAACAGCATTGAGGCGGTGACGGAATTACTCCAACTGCCCCAGCATGTTTTGCCGCTCTTTGGGCTCTGTCTTGGCTGGCCCGCCGATGATCCGCAGGTGAAACCACGTCTACCGGCTGCGCTGGTGGTGCATGAAAACAGCTACCAGCCTGTCGATGCGGATATCCTTGCACAATATGATGAGCAGATTGCCGCGTATTATGCATCGCGGGGCAGTAATACCCGCCAGGATACCTGGAGCGATCATATCCGGCGCACCATCATTAAAGAGAACCGTCCGTTCATCCTCGACTATTTGCATAAACAAGGGTGGGCTGTGCGCTAATTCCCGTTCATCCTGTGTCTTGCTGCGTGTATGATACGCACGTTTTCTACTCGTCATACTTCACGTTGCCCGTGTTTTGGCTGCGTTAGTGCGCTCCGGCGACACAGTGAGCTATGCTCCTGAGGCGTTGACTTGCCGCCTGCCGGCAATGCGAAATATGTAGGGTATTGCCAGACTATTCAGAGAGGTGCAGGGTGAAAATCGCCATATTGTCCCGGGACGGAACGCTCTATTCATGCAAACGCCTGCGCGAAGCTGCCATAGCGCGCGGGCATCTGGTCGAAATTCTCGATCCGCTGTCGTGTTATATGAACATCGACCCCGCGGCCTCGTCGGTCCATTACAAAGGTCGCCAGCTACCCCATTTTGATGCGGTGATCCCGCGTATTGGCTCCGCGATTACCTTTTACGGCACCGCCGCGCTGCGTCAGTTTGAAATGTTGGGCAGTTACCCGCTGAATGAATCGGTGGCGATTACCCGCGCACGTGACAAATTGCGTTCTCTGCAATTACTGGCCCGCCAGGGGATTGATCTGCCGGTGACGGGTATCGCCCATTCACCGGATGACACCAGTGACCTGATTGCGATGGTCGGCGGCGCGCCGCTGGTGGTAAAACTGGTGGAAGGGACCCAGGGGATCGGCGTGGTCCTTGCCGAAACACGCCAGGCGGCGGAAAGTGTTATTGACGCCTTTCGCGGTCTTAACGCCCATATTCTGGTTCAGGAATATATTGAGGAAGCGAAAGGGCGGGATATTCGTTGTCTGGTGGTGGGTAATGAGGTTGTCGCAGCAATTGAACGGCAGGCGAAAGAGGGCGATTTTCGCTCCAATCTGCATCGCGGCGGCGTGGCCAGCGTGGCGACAATCACTCCGCGTGAGCGGGAGATGGCCATTAAAGCCGCACAGACACTCGGTCTGGATGTCGCCGGGGTGGATATCCTGCGCGCCAACCGTGGACCGCTGGTAATGGAAGTCAATGCATCGCCCGGGCTTGAAGGTATTGAAACCACCACAGGGGTGGATATCGCGGGTAAAATGATTGCCTGGATTGAGCATCATGCTACGCCTGGCTATTGTCTCAAAACCGGCGGCTAGTCGATTTTACGCGCTGCGCAATGGTATGCGGCCTGCTTTTTGCGTAAGCTATGACTCCACTTTTTACGTCAGAGGTTGTTTTGCGCATGAATTCACTCGTCGCCCCTGGTCTGGACACGCTTCGTCAATGGCTTGATGAGCTGGGTATCAGTTTCTTCGAATGCGATACCTGCCAGGCGTTGCACCTGCCGCATATGCAGAATTTCGACGGGGTGTTTGACGCCAAAATCGATCTGATTAACGACGTGATCCTCTTTACGGCGATGGCGGAAGTGAAACCCTCCGCATTGCTGGCGCTGGCTGCCGATCTTTCTGCCATCAATGCCAGTTCTTTGACGGTGAAAGCATTCCTCGACATTCAGGATGATAACCTGCCTAAGCTGGTCGTTTGCCAGACATTATCCTCAGGCGCCGGGGTGACGCTCGAACAATTTGCATGGTTCATGCGCCAGAGCGAAGAGCAAATTTCAATGGTGATCCTTGAAGCCCGCGCCCATCAGCTGCTGTTTGTTCCCGAAGATGAAGAGCTCAAAGCCGGCGATGATGCATACAATTTTCTTCACTAAACCTGCCTGACATTAGCGCAGTCGCTGCCAGAGCGGCTGCATAATGAATGTTTTAATTCTGCTTTTAACCTTCTTTTAAAGAATTTTTCACCGCTATTCCCGCCGTTTCGGCTTATCACATAGACAGAATCTGCATAAAAAATTGATAAAAGGCGTTTTTTAATCTGCCCTATAGCCTCTAACCCTGGCTACAGTTATTCTTGCGATGCTTTGATAAGCATGCGGCGTCGGCCGAAAGAATTTTCCTCTTCGACCAGTGCAGACTGACAAAATATGCATGAATTTTGCATATCTTAAATGCGTACACTTAGTTCGTATGGTAACGGACTTTCCAGAAGGAATGAGATATGACCGCTTTGAGTAAAAAATGGTTATCAGGTCTTGTTGCGGGTGCATTAATGGCTGTCTCTGCCAGCACTCTCGCCGCAGAGCAAAAGACGCTGCATGTGTATAACTGGTCTGACTATATTGCGCCGGATACGGTTGCGAACTTTGAAAAAGAGACCGGGATTAAAGTTGTTTACGACGTGTTCGATTCCAACGAAGTACTGGAAGGGAAATTGATGGCGGGTAGTACCGGTTTCGACCTGGTAGTGCCTTCTGCAAGCTTCCTTGAGCGCCAGTTGACTGCGGGTGTGTTCCAGCCGCTTGATAAGAGCAAGCTGCCGAACTGGAAGAACATGGACCCGGATGTGCTGAAAATGGTTGCTCAGCATGACCCGGGCAACAAATACGCGGTGCCGTACCTGTGGGCCACCACTGGCATTGGCTATAACGTTGATAAAGTTAAAGCGGTACTGGGCGATGTGCCGGTTAACAGCTGGGATCTGGTACTGAAACCGGAAAACCTGGAAAAACTGAAAAGCTGCGGTGTCTCCTTCCTTGATGCGCCGGAAGAGATTTTCGCTACCGTGCTGAACTACCTGGGTAAAGATCCGAACAGCACCAAAGCGGACGATTACTCCGGCCCGGCAACCGATCTGCTGCTGAAACTGCGTCCGAACATTCGCTACTTCCACTCCTCTCAGTACATTAACGATCTGGCAAATGGCGACATCTGCGTAGCCATCGGCTGGGCGGGGGATGTATGGCAGGCGGCTAACCGTGCTAAAGAAGCGAAGAACGGCGTGCATGTGAACTACATCATTCCGAAAGAGGGCGCTCTGGCGTTCTTTGACGTCTTCGCCATGCCCGTTGACGCGAAAAACAAAGACGAAGCGTATCAGTTCCTCAACTACCTGATGCGTCCTGACGTTATTGCACACATCAGCGACCACGTCTTCTATGCTAACGGTAATAAAGAATCCAAACCGTTGATCAGCGCAGAAGTGCGTGATAACCCGGCAATCTATCCGCCGGCGGACGTTTTCGCGAAACTGTACACGTTGAAAGTGCAGGATCCGAAAATTGACCGCGTAAGAACCCGTGCGTGGACAAAAGTAAAAAGCGGCAAATAATCAATCACCTGTACAGTGATTGAGTTGCACCAGGGCGGTGCAATTGCCCTAAACCTGGACAGAGGTCATTGGCCTCTGTCCGGTCATTTGTAATCAACTAGCTGGTACTGGTTGAGTTTTTTTGCCGGAGAGCACTTGAGTGAATGACGCTATCCCCCGCCCACAGGCGAAAACCCGTAAGGATTTGACGCCTCTGCTTGAAATCCGCAATCTGACCAAATCGTTTGACGGCCAGCACGCCGTTGATGACGTCAGTCTGACCATTTACAAAGGTGAAATCTTCGCGCTGCTGGGTGCATCTGGCTGCGGCAAGTCCACGCTGCTGCGCATGCTGGCAGGCTTTGAGCAACCGACGACCGGGCAAATTATGCTCGATGGCGTCGATCTGGCGCATGTGCCGCCTTATCTGCGTCCTATCAATATGATGTTTCAGTCCTATGCTTTGTTCCCGCATATGACCGTTGAACAAAACATCGCGTTTGGCCTCAAGCAGGACAGGCTGCCTAAGGCGGAAATCGCCAGCCGTGTTGCGGAGATGCTGAGCCTTGTGCACATGCAGGAGTTCGCGAAGCGTAAACCGCATCAGCTATCCGGCGGCCAGCGCCAGCGTGTTGCACTGGCCCGTAGTCTGGCAAAACGCCCGAAACTCCTGTTGCTTGATGAACCGATGGGCGCGCTGGATAAAAAACTGCGTGACCGTATGCAACTGGAAGTGGTGGATATTCTGGAGCGTGTGGGCGTGACCTGCGTGATGGTCACCCACGATCAGGAAGAGGCCATGACCATGGCCGGACGTATCGCCATTATGAATCGCGGTAAGTTTGTGCAGATTGGTGAACCCGAAGAGATTTATGAACACCCGACCACCCGCTACAGCGCAGAATTTATCGGCTCGGTTAACGTGTTCGAAGGTCTGCTTAAAGCGCGTGAGGATGACGGTCTGGTGATTGACTCGCCGGGGCTGGTTCATCCGCTGAAAGTGGATGCGGATGCCTCTGTTGTCGATAACGTGCCGGTCTATGTTGCGCTGCGTCCGGAGAAAATTATGCTCTGCGAAGAGCCGCCTGCTGACGGTTATAACTTCGCCGTGGGTGAGGTGGTGCATATTGCCTACCTCGGGGATCTGTCGATTTATCACGTTCGTCTGCAAAGCGGACAAATGATCAGTGCGCAATTGCAGAACGAGCACCGCTATCGTAAAGGCACCCCGACATGGGGCGACGAAGTTCGCCTGTGCTGGGATGCCGACAGTTGTGTGGTTCTCACGGTTTAAGGAGCGGTGATGAGTACACTTGAACCACCGACCCGTGTCGAAAAACCGGGCGGATTTAACCTGTGGCTGGCGCGTTTTCAGATGAAGCACGGGCGCAAGTTCGTTATTGCGCTGCCTTATATCTGGTTGATTTTACTGTTTTTGCTGCCATTCCTGATTGTCTTCAAAATCAGCCTGGCAGAGATGGCGCGCGCTATCCCACCCTATACCGATCTGGTGGAGTGGGCTGATAACCAGCTTACCATTTCGCTCAACATCAATAACTTCCTGCAACTGACCGACGATCCGCTCTATTTTGAAGCGTATCTCCAGTCATTACAGGTAGCGGCGGTGTCGACGATCTGCTGTCTGGTATTGGGGTATCCGCTGGCCTGGGCCGTTGCGCACAGTAAGCCATCGACGCGAAATATTCTGTTGTTGCTGGTCATCTTGCCTTCATGGACCTCTTTCCTGATTCGCGTCTATGCCTGGATGGGGATTTTGAAAAGCAACGGCGTGCTGAATAATTTCCTGATGTGGCTGGGGATTATCGATCAGCCGCTGACGATTCTGCACACCAACCTGGCGGTCTATATCGGTATTGTGTATGCCTATCTGCCGTTTATGGTGCTGCCTATCTATACCGCGTTGACGCGTATTGATTATTCGCTGGTTGAAGCATCGTTGGATCTGGGCGCCCGGCCGCTGAAAACGTTCTTTAGCGTGATCGTGCCGTTGACCAAAGGGGGCATTATCGCCGGCTCCATGCTGGTGTTTATCCCGGCGGTGGGCGAGTTCGTGATCCCGGAACTGCTCGGTGGCCCGGACAGCATTATGATTGGTCGTGTCCTGTGGCAGGAGTTCTTTAATAACCGCGACTGGCCGGTGGCCTCGGCGGTGGCGATTATTATGTTGCTGCTGCTGATAGTGCCGATCATGTGGTTCCATAAACATCAGCAGAAACAGATGGGAGATAACGCATGAACAACTTGCCGGTAGTGCGTTCCCCGTGGCGTATTTTGATTCTGGTGCTGGGGTTCACGTTCCTCTATGCGCCGATGCTGATGCTGGTCATTTATTCATTTAACAGCTCCAAACTGGTGACCGTGTGGGCCGGGTGGTCAACACGCTGGTATAGCGAGTTGTTCCATGATGACGCCATGATGAGCGCCGTGGGTCTGAGCCTGACCATTGCCGCCTGCGCCGCCACAATGGCGGCGATCCTTGGGACGATTGCGGCAGTAGTGATGGTGCGCTTTGGCCGTTTCCGCGGCGCCAACGGCTTTGCGTTTATGATTACCGCACCGTTAGTGATGCCGGATGTGATCACCGGGCTCTCGCTGTTGCTGCTGTTTGTTGCCCTTGGTCATGCGATTGGCTGGCCGTCGGATCGCGGCATGCTCACTATCTGGCTGGCGCATGTGACCTTCTGTACGGCTTATGTCGCGGTGGTTATCTCCTCTCGTCTGCGTGAACTCGACAGGTCAATTGAGGAGGCGGCGATGGACCTTGGCGCGACGCCGCTGAAAGTGTTCTTTGTTATTACGCTGCCGATGATCATGCCAGCGATTATCTCTGGCTGGCTGCTGGCGTTTACGCTGTCACTCGACGATCTGGTTATCGCCAGCTTCGTGTCTGGCCCGGGGGCGACAACGCTGCCGATGCTGGTCTTCTCCAGCGTGCGTATGGGGGTGAATCCGGAGATCAACGCCCTGGCAAGCCTGATTCTGGGCGTCGTGGGGATTGTTGGTTTAATCGCCTGGTATCTGATGGCGCGCGCGGAAAAGCAGCGAGTGCGCGATATCCAGCGTGCAAGACAGGGATAATGATTCTAGAATCTTAAACGTTGTGTCGCAGATGCCGCGCTTGTCGCGGCATTTTTCACAGGGAATACAGCACATTGGGATTCTTTACTAAAGCACATCAGTCGCACGCTCGTCCGAATGTACCCGCACTGGTACAGGTGGCGGCTATCGCCATTATTCTGATCCGCTGCGTGGATGTCTTCATGCTCTGCAATGTGCTGGGCGTACGGGGGATGATTGACTTCGTGGTACGCAGTGCGCAAACCTGGAGCCTGACGCTGATTTTCTTCGGCAGCCTGGTGCTGGTCTTCGTTGAAATTCTCTGTGCCTTTTCCGTGGTGAAGGGGCGAAACTGGGCGCGCTGGCTTTATCTGTTGACGCAAATTATTGCCACAGGTTACCTGTGGGCGGCCTCGCTGGGCTATGGTTATCCTGAGCTGTTCAGTATCGCTGGCGAATCGAAACGTGAGATTTTCCGTACGCTCATGATGCAGAAAATGCCCGACCTGCTGGTCCTGTTCCTGCTGTTTGTCCCTTCCCCCAGCCGACGCTTTTTCCGTCTGCAATAACGGGGTACAATCGCCGCCCCGCAATGAAGAAGGTTTTATTATGCAGTGCGCACTCTTTGACGCCAGGCGCTGTCACTCCTGTCAGTGGATTGAACAACCGACTGGCGACCAACTCTGTGCAAAAATGACCGATCTCCGCACCCTGCTGGCGGATTTACCGGTAGCGGAATGGTGCGCGCCGGTTAGCGGCCCGGAACAGGGGTTTCGTAATAAAGCCAAGATGGTAGTGAGCGGCAGCGTGGAGAAACCGCTGCTTGGTATGTTACATCGCGACGGCACACCGGAAGATCTGACCGATTGCCCGCTCTATCCCGCCTCGTTTCAGGCGGTTTTCGCCGTCCTTAAACCTTTTATTGCCCGCGGGGGGTTAACCCCTTATAACGTGGCGCGTAAACGCGGTGAACTGAAATACCTGCTCTTAACCGAAAGCCAGCACACGGGCGGTATGATGCTGCGCTTTGTGCTGCGCTCACAGGCCAAACTTGAGCAGCTACGTGCCGCGCTGCCGTGGTTACAAGCGCAGTTGCCGCAGCTTCACGTGATTTCGGTGAATATCCAGCCGGTACATATGGCCATTATGGAAGGGGAGACGGAAATCTTTCTGACTGAGCAGCAGGCGCTGGCGGAAAATTTCAACGGCGTGCCGCTGTGGATCCGCCCGCAGAGTTTCTTTCAGACCAATCCGGTCGTCGCCAGCGCGCTGTACGCCACGGCACGTGAGTGGGTGAGGGCGTTGCCGGTACGCCATATGTGGGACTTGTTTTGCGGCGTAGGCGGTTTTGGCCTGCATTGTGCCACACCGGAGATGACGCTTACCGGTATCGAAATTGCGCCGGAGGCGATTGCTTGCGCGAAGCAGTCTGCGGCTGAGCTGGGGCTGACCGATTTGCACTTTCAGGCGCTGGACTCCACCCAATTCGCGACCGCTCAGCCAGACGCCCCGCAACTGGTGCTGGTAAACCCGCCGCGTCGTGGGATTGGCCAGGCGCTTTGTGATTACCTGAGCCGGATGGCGCCCCCCTATATTGTCTACTCAAGCTGCAATGCGCAGACGATGGCGAAAGACCTGCAGGCGCTGGCGGGATATCGCATAGAGCGAGTGCAACTGTTTGATATGTTCCCCCACACGGCGCATTACGAAGTGCTGACACTTCTGGTGAAATGTTCTACGGTTTAAGGCATTCGCTCATCAGGGGGACTGACTATGCGCGTGCCATCTCGTTACTTATTTCCTCTTCAGCCTGCCGCACCGGGGGCTGGCGTGGTGGGATTCGCCGTTCTGTTTGCGCTGCTGGCCGGGGGGCTTTACGGTGTTTATTGCCTGGTGCGTGATTTTGTGAACACGGGCAATCCTGTTATTTTCGCCGTTGCGCTGTTTATTGTTCTGCTGAGCGTCTCCGGGGTGATACACGGGCGTAAGCGGCGTGCAAGGCTCGCGGCGCTGGCACAGGCGCGTCAGGGTGAAAGTATCTGTCAGTTTGCGCGGGCGTTTAATCTGCGCGACGTGGACGCCTGGGTCATTCGCGCCGTCTGGGATACGGTGATGGCGTGGGGCGGGAGCGAGCTTGCGCGGCTGAATTTCCCCCTGCAGGCAGATGACAGGCTGGAAATTTTTGCTTTAGACGATGAGGAAGAGCTTTTTGATGTGCTCTCTGATGCGGCGACGAGGGCCGGACGCACCCTCGATAATCTTGAGAATAACCCCTTTCAGCCACTCACTACGCTGCGCGATATGGTGATGGCCTTGAATGCACAGCCCATGACGCCAGAGCGGCAACAAAAAAGAGACGTCGCTCTGGATTAGGGTAAACCGTGGGTGCAGCCCGGCCAGTGACCCCCGGCAATGCTGTCAGGGGGGCAGGCGGAGAGATTATTCGCCCATGCTGTCCGATTTTTTCTTCATCATGTCGTCGTCTTTGCCCATGGTCCCTTTTTTCGCTTTATCGCCGTGCTTCATCGTGCTCTCTTTTTTGGCCATCCCGTCATGTTTCATCGGTGTCTTTTTCTTCATCATGGTGCTGTCATCCTGCTTTTTCATTCCGTCCTGGCTCATCGCGTCGGCGGCATGGGCGCCAGCCATCCCAAAGGCACAGAGGGCGGCGAGGGTGAGGATCATCTTTTTCATGGTGGTTTCCTTGCAAGGTGAGAGGGGTGTCACCTGACTCTCTTGCATGAACCGGGAAAGTATGGGTGACAGGCCGCAGCTTACGCCTGGACTGGTCACAACTTCCTCACGGAAATATAAATTATTTGTGATAACTCAATGCGCGACTATTGGGTAAGCTAATAAAGAGAGACGCTACCGGAACGGGCTATGGAAACCGCAAAAAAAATACTGCTGGTCGAAGATGATCGGGATATTGCTGGCCTGCTGCGGCTTAATTTGCAGGACGAGGGCTACCAGATTGTTCATGAAGAGGATGGGGCACGCGCGCTCGCCCAGCTTGAAAAGACCGACTGGGACGCGGTGATCCTCGATCTGATGCTGCCGAATGTCGACGGACTGGAGATTTGCCGCCGCATCCGCCAGATGACCCGCTATCTGCCGGTCATTATCATCAGCGCGCGAACCAGTGAGACACATCGGGTTCTGGGGCTGGAAATGGGGGCGGATGATTATCTGGCGAAGCCGTTTTCGGTACTGGAACTGGTGGCGAGGGTGAAGGCATTGTTTCGTCGCCAGGAGGCGATGGGGCGTAATCTTCGTCTGGATATGGGTAGCATTGCCTGTCACGGTTTAACCATAGACCCCCTTCCTCGCGAGGTACGTCTGCGCGGCGAGTTGATTGATCTGACGCCGCGTGAGTTCGATCTGCTCTACTGGTTTGCCCGTCACCCTGGCGAGGTTTTTTCCCGTCTGGCGCTACTCGATCAGGTGTGGGGATATCAGCATGAGGGCTATGAGCACACGGTTAATACCCATATCAATCGTCTGCGCATGAAGATCGAAAAGGACGCCGCCGCACCGGAAATTATTCTGACCGTCTGGGGTAAAGGTTATAAATTTGCCGTTTCGGAGCGTGAGGAAGAATGATGCGTCGTTTAAGCCTGACTCAGCGCCTGACGCTGGTTTTTACTGTACTACTCCTGCTCTGCGCCGCCGCAGCCTGTAGCGTGCAACTCTACAGTAGCACCCGTTATGGCGATGCGATGGTGCAACGGCTTTCTGCGGGGCTTGCTCAGCAAATTGCCAGCAGTGAGCCGCTGCTTGATTCGCAGGGCAAAGTGAATCGCCAGACGCTGAAATCCTTGTTTGATCGCCTGATGACGCTCAACCCCAGCGTCGAGCTGTATATGATCTCTCCGGAAGGCGACTTGCTGGCTGATGCCGCGCCACCGGGGCATCTTCGTCGCGAACATATCGATATTGCCCCGTTGCAGCGCTTTTTATCCGGTGCTGCCTGGCCGGTTTACGGCGACGATCCGCGCAGTGTCGACAAACAAAAAGTCTTTAGCGTGTCGCCGATTCGCCTGGATGGTCAGTTGCGGGGTTATCTTTATATTATTCTGCAGGGCGAGAACCTGAACGCGCTGGCGGATACGGCCTGGCAAAAAGCGCTGTGGAGCGCATTGCTGTGGTCTTTGCTGTTAGTGGCGGTGTTTGGCGCGCTGGCAGGCGGTCTTACCTGGTGGTGGGTGACGCGCCCGGTGAAGAAATTGACCCGCGAGGTGCGTGGGCTGGAGCAGGACAGCATCAGCGCCATCAAGCAACTGGCGGCGCGAGTGCCGGATCCGGGAGCGGGAAATGAAGTCGCGGTCCTGGAAAACGCCTTTATCGAGCTTTCCCGGCAGATAGCCAGCCAGTGGGATCAACTGGCGGACAATGACCGCCAGCGACGTGAGTTCGTTGCCAACATTTCGCATGATTTGCGTACCCCGCTGACCTCACTACTGGGGTATCTGGAAACCCTTTCAGTGAAGGGCGGACATGTAACGCCGGAAGAGTCGAAGCATTATTTGGGTATCGCCTTGCGCCAGGGCAACAAAGTCCGGCATCTGTCTCAACAGCTCTTTGAACTGGCGCGGCTGGAACATGGTGGCATCAAACCGCAGCCGGAACCCTTCTCGATGGCGGAGCTTTTGCAGGATGTGGCACAGAAATTCGATCTGATGGCGGAAACGCGCGACATCCGATTACTGCTGGAGTTGCCCACCAACCTGCCGCTGGTGTATGCCGATTTGTCGATGATGGAACGGGTGCTCACCAATTTGCTGGATAATGCGGTGCGCCATACGCCCAACGGTGGGAAGATTTATCTGCGCGCCCGTCAGCAGGATGACCAGCTTATTGTAGAGGTTGAGGACAACGGGTCCGGAGTACCGGGTGCGCTGCGGGCTACGTTGTTCCAGCGCCCGTCGGTGCTGGACAAGGCCAGTGCGGGAGAGTCGCGCGGCGGGCTGGGGCTGATGATTGTCCGGCGTATGCTGCAACTGCACGGTGGCGATATCCGTCTGGTGGATACGCAACCGGGTTCCTGTTTCCGCTTTACGCTGCCGTTTCAGGGAGCGTGAGAGCATAAAAAAAGCCGCAATATGCGGCTTTTTTCTGTTTGATTCTGATTACTGCGGGAACCACTGGTCGCTGATTTTCTGGTAAGTGCCGTCAGCCTTGATGGCAGCCAGGGCTGCATTCAGTTTTTCCAGCAGGGCTTTGTTATCCGGACGTACCGCGATGCCAAGACCCGTACCGAAGTACTGCGGATCGGTTACTTTCGGGGTAGCAATACCCAGTTGCGGGTTGGTTTTCAGCCACTCGTTGACCACTGCGGTATCACCGAACACCCCATCGATACGGCCATTTTTCAGGTCGATAATCGCGTTCTGATAGCTGTCATAAGCGACCGTTTTCACTTCCGGGTGTTTGTCCTGCAGGTATTTCTGATGTGTGGTGCCGTTTTCCATACCAATACGTTTGCCTTTCAGATCGTCGAAGGTTTTATACGCATCTTTTTTGGCGATAACCACGGCGGAGTTGGCGTAGTACGGCTCGGTGAAGGAGACCTGTTTGCTACGCTCCGGGGTGATATCCATGCCGGAGATGACCGCGTCATATTTCTTGAATTTCAGAGACGGGATCAGGCTGTCAAAGGCGTGGTTAGTGAAGGTACAGTCTGCTTTCATCTGCGCGCACAGCGCGTTTGCCAGGTCGATATCAAAACCGACAATCTTGTTATTCGCATCCATGGATTCAAACGGTGGGTAGGTAGCAGAGACACCGAAATTGATTTTGTCTGCGGCGGTTGCGCCAGCAGCGAAAGAGGCAAGCAGTGCGGCCAGAATCAGTTTTTTCATTTTTGGAACTCCTGTCTGTCAATCTTATTGTTTTGCGGTTGCCGTGTCTGAGGCATGAGGCTAACAATGCCATTTAATGAATTTATATGCAATATATTTGATTAATTATTTTATTTTTCACATAAAAAAAGCGAGCACTTAGTAAGTTACTCGCTTTCTTGGTTACTATTTATGCAGTTTCGCCTGATTTAGTTGCGGCGTTCAAATGCCAGTGCTTTACGCTCAATCAGACGCATCATCAGGGTCAGCAGACCATTAACGATAAGATAAATCGCCCCGGCCGCACCAAAGACCATTACGTCGTAAGTGCGTCCGTACAGCAACTGCCCGTGTCCCATCACTTCCATCAGCGTAATGGTATAGGCCAGCGATGTACTTTTGAACACCAGCACCACTTCGTTAGAATAGGACGATAAGGCGCGTTTGAATGCATACGGCAGCAGAATCGCCAGCGTGTCTTTCTTGCTCATCCCCAGCGCGCTACAGGACTGCCACTGGCCTTGCGGAATGGCGCGGATCGCCCCGTAAAACAGCAGCGTGGTATAGGCCGCGCTGTTCAACGAGAGCGCCAGCAAGGCACACAGCCAGGGTTCCGACAGCAGGTGCCAGATAACCGGATATTCCTGCAGCACCGGGAACTGCCCCGGACCGTAGTAAATCAGGAAGATCTGCACCAGCAGCGGGGTACCGGTAAACAGGGTGATGTACCCGCGCACAACCCATGACAGAACGGGCGTTTTCAGGGTCAGCACAATGGTGAAGAGCAGCGAGAGAATCAGCGCGGCAATCAGCGACGCCACGGTCAGCGTCAGACTGGTGTGCAGGCCTTTCAGCAGCTCAGGTAAGTACTCAAGCATCAGTCTGGTCTCCGTTCAAAGCGTGTAGCGCGCAGATCAATACGCTTAAGGATCCACTGACTGAGCAGGGTGACCACCAGATAAATCGCTGCCGCCACGATGTACCAGGTAAACGGCTCCTGAGTACGGGTGGCGATACTTTTGGTTTGCAACATCAGGTCATTAACGCTAATAAGCGACACCAGCGCGGTATCTTTCAACAGCACCAGCCACTGGTTGCCAAGGCCCGGCAACGCATGACGCCACATTTGCGGCATCACCAGACGGAAGAAAATGGCGCTTTTTGACAGCCCCAGCGCCTGGCCCGATTCCCACTGACCTTGCGGTACCGCTTTTAACGCGCCGCGCAAAGTCTGCGAAGCATAGGCGGAGTAGAGCAACGACAGGGCAATCACGCCGCAGAAGAACGGGCTGACGTCAAAATTCTCGATCTGCACCTGAATCGGGATCTGAACGAATCCGAGATTGAGGGTGAAACCGTCAGAAAGGAGTAACAATAGCTGTGACGAGCCGAAATAGATAAACAGCACGACCAGGATTTCTGGTAAGCCGCGCAAAATGGTGACCAGCGCTGAGCCAGCCCACGCAACGGGACGCCATTTGGCTGACTCCCATACCGCAAAGATCATCGCCAGAACCAGGCCGATGACCAGTGCGCAAACGGCAAGGCCGACGGTCATCCCGGCGGCGCTTGCTAATGGAAAAAGTTCATTCATCAAGGATTACTTCTGGAACCATTTGTTGTAGATGGTTTCGTAGGTGCCATCTTTCTTCACTTTTTCCAGCGCAGTGTTGAATTTCTGCTGCAACTCAGTGTTGCCCTGACGAACCGCGATACCCAGGCCGGTGCCGAAGTACTCTTTATCCGTGACTTTGTCGCCAACAGCGGCCAGCTTGTCGTTCGCTTTCAGCCATTCGGTAACAACCGCCGTGTCACCAAAGACGGCGTCGATACGGCCATTCTGCAGATCAAGTTTGGCATTCTGATAGCTGTCGTACGGAACGGTGGTGATTTCCGGGTGTTTATCGTTGATGAATTTCTGGTGAGTGGTGCCGTTCTGCACGCCCACTTTTTTGCCTTTCAGGGCATCAATACTGGTGTATTTCCCGGTTTGACCCACGAACAGCGCGGAGTTGTCATAGTACGGGGTGGTAAACAGAACCTGTTTCTCACGCTCCGGGGTGATGTCCATACCGGCCATCACGGCGTCGAAACGACGGAATTTCAGGCTGGGGATCAGGCTGTCGAACGCCTGGTTGGTGAAGGTACAGGTGGCATCAATCTCTTTACAGAGCGCGTTTGCCAGATCCACGTCAAAACCGACGATTTTGTTGTTGGCGTCGGTCGATTCAAACGGAGGGTAGCTTGCTTCGGTGGCGAAACGGATAGTCTGCGCTGCGGAAGCAGACAGGCTGACGCTTGCAAGCAGCGCGGCGATCAATACTTTTTTCATTGTCATTTCCCCGAGAACTCAGTGAGATAAATAATATTTAAACGCGTCGGTCTGCGGCGTGGCGAAGCAGCTCGCATCCCCTTGTTCGATAATGTGACCGTTTTCCATATAGACCACGCGGCTGGCGGTTTTGCGCGCCACTTCCACTTCATGGGTCACGATAACCTGCGTAATTCCGGTTTCTGCCAGTTCACGGATGATGCTGACGATTTGCGCGGTAATTTCCGGGTCCAGCGCGGCCGTCGGTTCATCAAACAGCAGTACCTGCGGCTCCATCATCAGGGCGCGGGCAATAGCGACACGCTGCTGCTGGCCGCCGGAAAGATGCAACGGATAACGATCGCTGTAGGGCTTAAGACGTAAACGTTCCAGCAGTTTGTCCGCACGGGCGAGCGCCTGATCTTTACTCAGACCCAGCACGCGGCAGGGGGCTTCAATCAGGTTCTGGGCTACCGTTAAGTGCGGCCAAAGATTGTATTGCTGAAACACCATGCCCACGTTTTGACGTAAATCGCGAATCGCTTTGTCAGAAGGGGCTTTAGCAAAATCGAAATGATTGCCTGCGATGCTTAACTGACCGGAGCGCGGCATCTCAAGCAGGTTCAAAACGCGTAATAAAGAGCTCTTACCCGCGCCGCTCGGGCCAAGCAGCACAAGCGTTTCACCCTGCGGGCAGTCAAGCGTAATGTCAAAGAGCGCCTGGTGTGCGCCATAGAAGCAGTTAATGCCGTTTAATTTTATACTCATCGAGGCAATCTAATAGCAATTGAGGCCGCAAATAGTAACGTTCACAGAATAGTTATGCAATATTTGTGCGTTAAAACTTAAATATAAACCGCATTCAGACTTAAACTTAGCACAAAATACCGGGGCGTGATGGAAGCAGGTATAAATGTCGGCATTCACGAGGGAATGCCAGACATTTTGCGGGGATTAATGCATATTCCCCCTTTTCATAGGCATAACGTTATCTATGTTCAACAGACTGACGTAATGTTCCGGCCGGAGCATGGGCTGCCCCGCCGAGGTAACGCACATCATCTACTGCCCAGCACTGACCTTCACGGATCATCAGCACTTCATCCTGCCAGCTCTGAGAACCCTGGGTCAGGGTGACCCGCAGTGGGATGTTTCGCGCATCGGTGTTCGGGATCGTGGAGGCGCTGGCGACGCTGGCTTTCTCTGGCATCACGGTTCTGCTGGAGAACGGATCGGATTTCAGCAGCGTGGTGTTGCGATTATCTTTGCTGGCTGCGGTGAGCGAAGCAGCCAGATCGTCGCTCAGGTAGGGACGCAGTGCGGAAAAATCATTACTGCGGTGCTCAATGCGATAATCGTAAAATTTTTGGGCAACAGTATCGGGGCCGCCTTCGATACAAGGGCCACTGCGGGTACCGATATCCTTAAACGCTGGTGTAACCGTGGTACAGGCGCTCAGCAGCAGCGCGCACGGTAAAACGAGAGTCAAAGCAGAGTAGCGCATATTGATTTCCTTATTTTCTCTTCGGATATAACCACCTTTCAAGAATAGTGTATTGCTTCGATAATGTGCTTTATAACGCACTGAGTATCAAAAAGGAGATAATGATGCAATTTTCAACAACACCCACCCTTGAAGGCCAGCCGATTATCGAATACTGCGGCGTGGTCACTGGCGAGGCGATTCTGGGGGCTAATATTTTTCGCGACTTTTTTGCGGGTATTCGCGATATCGTCGGCGGACGTTCAGGCGCCTATGAAAAAGAGTTGCGTAAAGCGCGTGAGATTGCGTTTTACGAGATGGGCGAACAGGCAAAAGCGCTGGGTGCGAATGCTATCGTGGGTATCGATATCGATTATGAAACGGTGGGCAAAGACAGCAGCATGCTGATGGTGAGTGTAAGCGGTACGGCGGTGAAAACACGTTGATGAGCCGTTTTTTATCCTTACTGCTATTGACGCTGCTCCTGGCGGGATGTGCGGGTGAGAAGGGGATCGTCGATAAAGACGGCTACCAGCTCGATACCCGCCGTCAGGCGCAGGCGGCGTACCCGCGTATCAAAGTGCTGGTGGTGCACTACACGGCGGATGATTTTGATGTTTCGCTGGCGACGCTCACGGATAAGCAGGTGAGTTCACACTATTTAATTCCGGCGCGCCCACCTGTACACCACGGTAAGCCGCGTATCTGGCAACTGGTGCCAGAAAGTGAGCTGGCCTGGCATGCGGGTATCAGCTACTGGCGTAACGCGATGCGAATCAATGACACCTCTATCGGTATTGAGCTGGAAAACCGTGGCTGGCAAAACGTGGCCGGAGTGAAGCGATTTACCCCGTTTGAGCCTGAACAAATTGCCGCGCTGGTGCCGCTGATGAAAGACATTGTCAGCCGTTACAATATCCCGCCGCAGAACGTGGTGGCGCATGCAGATATCGCCCCACAGCGCAAAGATGATCCGGGGCCGCTTTTCCCGTGGCGTGAACTGGCGGCACAGGGGATAGGGGCATGGCCGGATGCCGCGCGTGTGGCATTTTATCTGAATGGGCGCTCGCCGTATGAAGCGGTGGATACCGCCTCACTGCTCGATCTGCTGGCGCGCTATGGTTATGAGGTCAAACCAGACATGACCCCAGCGCAACAAAAAAGGGTGATCATGGCTTTTCAAATGCATTTCCGGCCCGCACTGTGGAACGGGGCTGCTGATGCGCAAACGCAGGCGATTGCCGAGGCGTTGCTGGAAAAATATGGTCAGGGGTGACGATGTGTATGGGAAGTCCGTTTAGCGCGGTAACTTGCCATGGTCGCGCAGCCAGTATGCGGTGCGCGAAATGCCTTCATCAACGCTGATAACCGGCTCATACCCCAGCTCGTCTTTTGCCCGGCGGATATCCAGCGTGAAATCAAAGTTCAGCTTGGATACCCCATAATGGGTGAGGGCAGGTTCTTTCGCTGATTTGTCGCCGAAACGTTCCATACTGCGTGCGATCATATCCAGCATCGCATAAGGCACGGAGCGGATGCGGCAGTCCATCCCCAAATCGTCAATCAACTTTTGCACGATGCTGCGTAAAGTGCGCGGCTCGCCGTTGGTGATGTTGTACGCTCGCCCGGAGGGGAGCGCATCACAGGCGGGCTGGCTTGCCAGCCACATCGCATGTACCGCGTTTTCGTAGTAGGTCATATCGACCAGCGCTTGCCCACCGCGCGGCAATAAGATACTGCGGTAGTGGTGCATCATCTGCGCCAGGCGGGGGATGAAAACTTTATCGTGCGGCCCGAACAGACTCTGCGGGCGTAAAACCGTAAATCGCGTGTTGGGGTTGGCCTGCGCGAGCAGTTGAATCACCTCTTCGCTGGCGGCTTTGCTGCGGGCGAACTCGTTGGCTAAACGCGCCGGACGGAAATCCTCACGGATGTCGTGATGATGGTGGTAGTCGAAATAAAGCGAAGGCGATGAAATATGGATGAAGTTGCGTACGCCCCAGGCCACGGCCCATTCGCCAAGGCGACGGGTTGCCCGGACATTCGCCAGGTCGAACGCTGCCTGAGTACCCCAGGGAGAGGTAAAACTGGAGCAGTGCCACAGGGTATCCACGCCGGCGAGCATCATTTTGGCCTGCGAAGAGACCAGCTCGGTCAGATCGGCGTGAATAAACTCAGCGCCCATTTTTGTCAGCAACTCACCCATGGCTTTGTTGCGGCCCGTTGCGCGTACGCTAATGCCTTTTTGACGCAAATATTCGACGGCGTTTCGGCCTAAACCGCTGGTTGCGCCTGTGACCAGAACCTTCATAGCAATCCACTATAGTGACCCGCAATCATTGCGTGCGCATTCTTCCGTGAAATACGGCGGTATGCAATGGGAAACGTGAAAGAATAATGTCTGAATTTACTTTTTTTCTGCGTTTTGTTCTGCCAGTCGCGCAATACGCCGTGCCATGCCCCGAAAAATAAACAGATGTGCGGGGATCATCAGTAACCAGTAGAGGAGCCCGGGCATACCGTGTGGATGCCACCAGGCGCGCACATCGAGCAGGCGGTGATGGCCTTTGTCCGTGAGGGTAAAGCTCAGGCGACCGAGCCCCGGCGCTTTCATCCCAAACAGCAGTGCCAGTTGCTCTTGCGGCTCGGCGATAATCACTTTCCAGCTATCGACCTGATCGCCAGGCTGCAAAAACGGACGTTGCGGACGGCCTTTCGCCAGACGATGGCCGATCAGATGGTCCAGCGCGGCGCGGGTTTGCCAGAGAATATTGCCAAAAAAGTAGCGCTCTTTACCGCCGATCTGGTTAACCACCGCCCACAGCGCGTCGAGGCTGGCGGCGGTTTCAACAGTAAAGCCCGCCTGTTTGGGAAAATAGCCGTATTGTGGACGCCAGCGCGCAAATGCCTGCGGGGAGTAGCCCCAGTCGCTGGAATTCACCAGTTTCTCTTCTTCGCGAAGCGTGCGACGAACCGCCTCATCGAAAGTGATCAGGGTTTGCGGGATGAGTTCGCGAAGGGGACCATCGTCAGCCAGCAAGTCGTGCTTTAAGCCCTGAATCAGCGCGCGCGCGATGGTCGGCGGCACCGACGTAATGACCTGTAAAAACCAGACAGAGATAAGCCGGGTGGGGAGAGGGATGGGGATCAGCGGCCGGGTCACGCCGCTGACCGCCATAAAGTGTTCAAACTGTTGCTGGTAGCTCAGCGTTTCGGGGCCGGCGGCCTCGAAAACCCGATGCTCCTGCGACGGGTGGTGGCGCAACTCCAGCAGATAGTGCAGCAGATTCTCCAGCGCAATAGGGGTCGTACGTGAACGTACCCACAGCGGCGGCGTCAATACCGGCAGGTTGTAAACCATATCGCGCATCACTTCAAACGCGGCCGAACCTGCGCCAACGATAATTCCGGCGCGCAGTTCCGTAACAGGAACACCCGCGTCACGCAGGATATCGCCGGTGAGCTGGCGGGCAATCAGGTGACTGGAATCACTGGATCCTTTGGCCTGCAGTGAGCTGAGAAAAATCACCTGCCGGACCGGGCATTGCCGCAGCGCATCGCGCACGTTGAGGGCTATTTGTCGCTCCTGGGCGACAAAATCGCCGCTCTCGCCCATGCTATGCACCAGGAAATAGAGCGTATCGATACCCTGAAGCAGCGCCGGCAGATTGTCCGGCCAGATAAGATCCGTTTCATGACAGCTTACCCCCGGCAACTGCTGCTTTTGCAGACGAGAGAGTTGGCGTGCCACCGCGAGAATCTCATGACCCTGCTGACTTAACGCCTGGATCAGGTGCTGACCAATGTAGCCACTGGCCCCGAGCACCAGAATACGTTGCGACACACCCGACTCCTTAACGCTGCAAAAATGCCTGCCAGTGCGAAACGACATTGGCAAGCTGCTCGCGGCTGACGTCCAGATGGGTCACCAGGCGTACAATCGGTGAAGCGTTAATCAGTACATCGCGTTCATGCATAAAGGCACCGAGCGCCGCCGCGTTTTCTTCCCCTACGCGGACAAACAGCATATTGGTGTCATTGCGCATCACGTCGGCGCCAATTTCACGCAACTGCGTCGCCAGCCAGGCTGCGTTGTCGTGATCTTCTTTCAGTCGCTGGACATTATGCTCAAGCGCGTAGAGACCGGCTGCCGCCAGTATCCCGGCCTGACGCATGCCACCGCCGGTCATTTTACGCCAGCGAATGGCGCGCCTGATGTAGTCCTTACTTCCCACCAGCAGTGACCCGACAGGCGTGCCAAGACCTTTGGAGAGGCAAATGGTGAACGAGTCGCAGTATTGAGTGATGTCGCGCAGCGCGCAGCCATATTCCACTACGGCATTGAAAATGCGTGCGCCATCAACGTGCAACGCAAGGTTATGCTGACGGGTGAATTCCCACGCCTGGCGCAGGTAGTCTCGCGGCAGGACTTTCCCGTTGTGGGTGTTTTCCAGGCTTAGCAGCCGGGTGCGGGCAAAGTGGATATCGTCCGGTTTGATCTTCATGGCCACTTTATCGAGCGGCAGGCTGCCGTCAGGCGCAGCGTCGATCGGCTGTGGCTGGATACTGCCCAGTACTGCGGCGCCACCGGCTTCGTAGAGGTAATTGTGCGCGGCCTGACCGACAATGTACTCTTCCCCTCGCTCGCAATGGCTGAGCAACGCCACCAGGTTTGCCTGGGTACCCGTAGGCAAAAACAACGCCGCTTCCTTGCCACCCAGTTCCGCCGCGTAACGCTGCAGTTCATTGACGGTCGGGTCATCCCCGTAAACATCGTCCCCGACCGGCGCTGTCAGCATCTGTTCCAGCATGGCGCGCCCCGGACGGGTAACGGTATCACTGCGTAAATCGATCACGATAATTTCCTTATTTACTGGCGGTAGTGCCTCCTGTTTTACCTGAGCCAGTTCGTTTTCGCCAGTTCCATCACCTCATCGCCGCGTCCGTTGATAATGGCGCGTAACATATAAAGGCTAAAGCCTTTGGCCTGTTCCAGTTTGATTTGCGGCGGGATAGCCAGCTCTTCTTTCGCTACCACCACATCCACCAGCACCGGGCCATCAATCGAAAATGCCCGCTGGAGCGCTTCATCCACATCGGCGGATTTTTCCACCCGGATACCGGTTATCCCGCATGCTTCGGCAATACGGGCGAAATTGGTATCGTGCAACTCTGTGCCATCGGTGAGATAGCCACCGGCTTTCATCTCCATCGCCACAAAACCGAGCACACTATTGTTAAAAACGATGATTTTGACAGGCAGCTTCATCTGCACCACGGAGAGAAAATCCCCCATCAGCATGCTAAAACCGCCATCGCCGCACATCGCCACCACCTGGCGTTGCGGATGCGTCGCTTTCGCCCCCAGCGCCTGCGGCATCGCATTGGCCATCGACCCGTGGTTGAACGACCCCAGCAGACGGCGCTTACCGTTCATTTTCAGATAACGTGCAGCCCAGACGGTAGGCGTGCCTACATCGCAGGTGAAGATGGCGTCGTCGCTGGCGAAGTGGCTAATCTGTTGCGCCAGATATTGCGGATGGATGGCTTTTTCACTGGGTTTTGCCAGATCGTCCAGGCCTTTGCGTGCATCACGGTAATGCTCCAGCGCTTTGTCCAGAAAGCGACGATCGGTTTTTTCTTCCAGCAGCGGAAGCAGGGCGGTGAGGGTGGCATTGATATCGCCCACCAGCGCCATATCTACTTTACTGTGTGCGCCAATGCTGCCCGGATTGATATCAATCTGAATAATTTTGGCATCCGTGGGATAAAAAGCGCGATAGGGGAACTGGGTACCGAGCAGGATTAACGTATCGGCATTCATCATGGTATGGAAGCCCGATGAGAAGCCAATTAACCCGGTCATACCGACATCGTACGGGTTGTCATACTCCACATGCTCTTTACCGCGCATGGCATGCACAACAGGGGCTTTCAGTTTGCCGGCAAATTCAATCAGCGCACGGTGCGCGCCCGCGCAACCGCTGCCGCACATCAGGGCAATATTGCTGGAATAACGCAGCAGCTGCGCCAGTTTTTTTAATTCTTCCTCCGTGGGCACCACGACTGGCTGCGGAGCCGGATACCAGTGGCTGCTGGCGGTCTCCGGCGCCGGTTTCAACGCCACATCGCCGGGTAAGACGACGACGGAAACGCCACGATTAAGCACGGCTTTGCGCATGGCGATGGCCAGCACCTGCGGGATCTGTTCGGGTGTGGAGACAAGCTCACAATAGTGGCTGCATTCACGGAACAACTCGTGCGGGTGGGTCTCCTGAAAATAACCGCTGCCGATTTCGCTGGAGGGAATATGGGCGGCAATCGCCAGCACCGGCACGTGGTTGCGATGACAGTCGAACAGCCCGTTAATCAGATGCAGGTTGCCAGGCCCACAGGAACCCGCACAGACCGCCAGCTCTCCGGTGAGTTGTGCTTCCGCGCCTGCCGCAAAGGCGGCGACCTCTTCATGACGTGTCGACATCCAGTCAATGGTGCCCATGCGGTTAAGGCTGTCACTCAATCCGTTTAACGAATCTCCGGTTACCCCCCAAATGCGTTTCACGCCTGCCTGTTCAAGTGTACTGGCGATATATGCGGCCACAGTCTGTTTCATCGTTACGCCTCCATGTTGTTGTTCCGTCTACAAGCGTAGTCGATGAAATGTCATTAATTGTGCGTAAATTGCCCCTAATTAGTTAGGGCTTTATTTATTTTCATATTAGGAATAATCTGCTTTTGTCGAATAAAAATAGGAATCATTTCAAATGGTTAAATCATTGTTAAATTCTGTTAATAAGATGTTGGCACATGAAGATTTTGGGCGTCTGCTGCTGCGTTTGACGGTGGGTGGATTAATGTTGTTCCACGGCCTTCATAAACTCATTGGCGGCATTGATGGCATTGCGGGGATGCTGGTGGCGAAAGGTTTACCGGGTTTTATCGCGTATGGCGTGCTGATCGGGGAAGTGGTTTGCCCGGCCCTGATTATTCTCGGCATTCTGCTGCGACCAGCGGCCCTGGTACTGGCCTTTACGATGGTGGTTGCATGGCTGATGGTCGACGTAAGCGCCACCTTTGAATTGGAAAAAACCGGCGCATGGGCGATTGAAAGCCTGGTCTATTTCTTTGTTGCGGCGCTGGCACTGGCCTTCCTGGGCGCGGGGCGTTACTCCGTTGCGCCAGCTGAGTGGCGTTGAGGCATAAAAAAAGCCCTTCCTGAAAAGGAAGGGCTTTCGCTTATCAGGATTCTGGCGTTTATGCCAGAACCAGATCGCTTTCCGGGTGGCAGGAGCAGGCCAGAACATACCCCTCAGCAATTTCCTGTGGTGTCAGTGTCATGGTGCTGGTGACGCTGTACTTACCGGATATCACCTTCGTTTTACACGAACCGCAGACACCTGCGCGACAGGCGGCATTGACCGGCACCTTGTTACTTTCGAATGCTTCCAGCAATGTGGTGCCAACCGGGCCGTAAAACGCTTTCGCGGGTTGCAGTTTCGTAAATTTCAGCCCGCTGGTTGCCGCTTCGGCCACGGGGGTGAAGAACTTCTCGTTAAAGAACTGCGTTACGCCCAGCGCCTTAACATCCTTCTCTACCTGGTCCATATACGGCGCAGGCCCGCAGGTCATGACAGTACGCGCGGCAAGGTCCGGGACGCTGCGCAGGATCTCTTGTGTCAGACGACCAGCAAGGTAGCCTGCGGTTGCGTTGTTTTCCGCCACCAGCGTTACCGGGTAGTTTTGCCACTCACCGGCAAAAATCACATCCTGCGGTGAGCGCACGCTAAAAATAACCTGCACATCAGCCTGCGGGCGGTATTTTGCCAGCCAGCGGCGCATCGACATGATCGGTGTTACCCCGCAGCCCGCCGCCAGCAAGAGCAATTTATCGCTGGCCTTGTTGTCGCAGGTAAATTCCCCTTGCGCATCAGACAGCCAGAGATAATCGCCGCGTTTGACGTCTCGCGTCAGCCACTCTGAGCCCAGACCGCCATCGAGACGACGGATAGTCAACGTGATGTACTCACTCACTCCCGGCGTGGAGGAGAGGGTATACGCACGCATCTGCTCAGCGCTGTTGCGAATACTCACCAGCGCATACTGGCCGGCACGGTACGGGTAATAATCATGGCATAACAGCGACAGCGTCCAGACATCCGGTGTTTCTTGTTGGATATGGTGAACCTGCATACGCCACGGACACTGCGGGGTTGGCATCGTCATTCTCTGCTCCTTATGCGCCCAGTAACTGCTGCATATCCTGCTCTACGGTCGTGATGGAACGCAAACCGAATTTCTCATTCAGTACCGCCAGCAGATCCGGTGTCAGGAAGCCAGGTGCGGTTGGCCCAGTCACGATATTAGTCACGCCCAAAGACAGCAGCGTCAGCAGAATGACGATCGCTTTTTGCTCAAACCAGGAGAGCACCAGCGACAGCGGCAGGTCGTTCACGCCGCAGCCCAGTTTCTCTGCCAGCGTGACGGCAAGAATAATGGCCGAGTAGGCGTCGTTACATTGACCGGCATCAATCAGGCGCGGCAGACCTTCGATAGTGCCGAAGTCCAGCTTGTTAAAGCGGTATTTTCCGCAGGCCAGGGTCAGGATCAAACAGTCATCCGGTACGCTGGTGGCGAAATCGGTGAAATAGTTACGTTCACCGCGTGCGCCATCGCAGCCGCCCAGCAGGAAGACGTGACGCAGTTTTTCGCGGCTTACCAGATCAATCAAGGTATCCACTGCACCCAGCAGTGTCTGACGGCCAAAACCAACGGTGATCAAATGTTCGATTTCACTGTACGGGAAGCCCGCCAGTTGTTTTGCCTGATCGATAACCGGAGTGAAGTCATCGCCTTCCAGATGGTTCACGCCCGGCCAGCCGACGATGCTGCGGGTCCAGATGCGGTCATCATAGGCACCGACGGTCGGGTCAATGATGCAGTTAGAGGTCATCACGATGGGGCCTGGGAAACGGGCAAATTCAACCTGCTGGTTCTGCCAGCCGCTACCGTAGTTACCGACCAGATGTTTATATTTGCGCAGTTCCGGATAGCCATGGGCTGGCAACATTTCGCCGTGGGTATAGACGTTAACACCCGTGCCTTCGGTCTGTTGCAACAGGTTATGCAGGTCTTTCAGGTCATGTCCGGAAATCAGGATGCATTTACCGGCAACAGCCTTCACGTTGACCTGAGTCGGGGTCGGGTGACCATAGGCGGTCGTTTCGCCCGCATCCAGAATGCTCATCACTTTAAAGTTCATCTGACCGATTTCCATCGAGCAGTTGAGCAGGACATTCATGTCAGCAGGCCAGGTGCCCAGCCACGCCATAATCTTATGGTACTGCGCGTAAATCTCGTTGTCGTACTGGCCGAGAACATGCGCGTGCTCCATATAGGCTGCGGCCCCTTTCAGACCGTACAGGCATAGCAGGCGCAGGCCGAGAATATTTTCGCCAATCACCGCTTTATCAATATTGGGTGTGAACGCAGCCGCCTGGCGCTGCAGGTCGCCCAGGTCATCGCTGACCAGTTGCAGATCTGCCATCGGGTTATCGACAGCGGCTGCCGGGTCTTTGCTCAGGCACTGTGTTTTTAACGCGTCACGATAAGCAATCGCTTCACGCGCATAGCCGACGATACGGACAGAATCGAAGTTGACGTTGGTCAGCGTGGAGAAGAATGCGCGCGGGGCAAAGTTATCGATTTCGTGATCGATAATGCCATATTCACGCGCTTTGCTGGCCCAGGCAGACAGCCCTTGCAGCGCGGCGATCAGAAGATCCTGGAGGTCCGATGTTTCGGCCGTTTTGCCGCACATACCCTGCGCATACGCGCAGCCGTCACCAGCCGGGGTACGGATGGTCTGTTCACATTGCACACAAAACATAGTCACACCCTATAAATTAAAGTTATATTTGAAATGCATGTTTAAGATTATGCCGCTCCCGAAAGGCTTAAAAGATGTTTTTTATGCAATGTGCAGGGAGATTGATTTAGCGCAATTTTCGTGTCGCCGATCTACCGCTTAGGGAGTAAATGTTAAAAGAGAAGGCGCACTGAATAATAAAGATAATGATTAGCGATACCGCAGATTGCGAAGATACCGGCATTTTTCTTGTGCGAAAAACGCCGGTTGCCGCTTCAATACAGAAGCGAGGGCTGAGATCAGGCAAAGTAAAACGTATACATAAATTAAGCCAATAATTTATTAGCTTAATTTGAATTAATCTCGTTTTTCCAGCAGCGTGCGATACAACATACCGCCAAGGATGCCGCCAATAATGGGCATTGCCCAAAATAGCCATAATTGATTCAACGCCCAGCCACCCTGAAAAAGTGCCACGGCGGTGCTACGAGCTGGATTAACAGAGGTATTTGTTACAGGGATACTGATTAAATGTATCAGCGTTAAAGCAAGACCGATGGCGACAGGAGCAAAGCCAGCAGGTGCATATTTATCCGTTGCACCAAGAATAACTAACAGGAATCCACAGGTGAGTACAATTTCAATAATGATGGCGGAGGTCATAGAATATTGACCGGGCGAATGTTCGCCGTAGCCATTTGATGCAAAGCCGCTGGCGGCAGCATCAAAGCCCGCTTTACCACTTGCAATCAGGTATAGCACGCCGGCAGCAATTATCCCGCCAACCAGTTGAGCAATGATATAACCGATAATCTCTTTTGCCGGGAAACGACCGCCAGCCCATAATCCCAGAGTTACGGCAGGATTAAAATGCCCACCAGAAATATGCCCGACAGCGTAAGCCATCGTTAATACGGTTAAACCAAATGCCAGCGCTACGCCGACAAAACCAATTCCCAGCTCAGGAAATGCAGCGGCTAATACCGCACTCCCGCAACCACCAAATACCAGCCAGAATGTACCGAAACATTCTGCCGCTAATTTTCTAAACATAATATCCTCAATAAATTTTTACGTCCTGTGAAGACAGCCATAAACATTTCGCTGGCTGTTGCGTCACAATTTTAGAAATAATGGCGAGTGAGAACCAGCCAAATAAATGGCTTTAATTTGATTTAGGGCAAGGTGATGATAATAGCGTTACGCTGCACGAAAAAACGCAGTGAATAATAATTTCGAATGAAAGGCCCAATTCGGTAAGAAATAAATCAGAAGCGCGTCGATAAGCTGAATCATGTTCATGGATGCTTAATCTATGATAAATACCGTGTTTTGCCCCGTATCATACCGCTATACTTGAGCTAACTTAATGGAAAAAAGAGATATTTCCTGGAGGGGCTATGATTCTGGAGCGCGTAGAGATTGTCGGGTTTCGCGGTATCAATCGGCTATCGCTGATGCTGGAACAAAACAATGTCCTGATCGGGGAAAATGCCTGGGGTAAATCAAGCCTGCTGGATGCGCTGACGCTGTTGCTCTCGCCGGAGACGGATTTATATCATTTTGTGCGTGAAGATTTTTGGTTTCCACCGGGCGATATCCAGGGGCGTGAACACCATTTGCACATTATCCTGACGTTTCGTGAATCAGAACCGGGACGATACCGTACACGCCGTTATCGACCACTCCTGCCGTGCTGGGTGGCCAGTGATGATGGTTATCAGCGTCTGTTTTATCGTCTGGAAGGAGAGCTGGCGCAAGATGATAGTGTGATGACGTTGCGCAGCTTTCTTGATGCTCAGGGACAGGCGCTGCTACTTGATGATATTGATGATATGGCACGCCATCTTATCCGTCTGATGCCAGTGCTGCGTCTGCGCGATGCGCGCTTTATGCGACGTATCCGCAATGGCTCGCTGCCGGAGACGCTGGAAGTGGAAGCAACGGCGCGTCAGCTGGATTTTCTCTCCCGGGAACTGGTAACCCATCCGCAAAATCTGACGGACGGGCAAATTCGTCATGGATTGTCAGCAATGGTACAACTGCTTGAGCACTATTTTGCTGAACAGGGCAGTGGTCCGTCCCATCAGCGCCTGATGCGCCGTCGTTCTCACGATGAGCAGCGTAGCTGGCGCTACCTCGATATCATTAACCGTATGATTGATAAACCCGGCGGACGTATGTACCGGGTTATCCTGCTGGGCTTTTTTGCGACGTTATTACAGGCTAAAGGGACCGTGCGCCTGGATCGCGATGCGCGACCGCTTTTGTTGGTTGAGGATCCGGAGACGCGACTGCACCCCATTATGCTTTCCGTCGCCTGGCAATTGCTTAACTTACTGCCCTTACAGCAAATTACGACCACCAACTCCGGGGAACTGCTTTCACTCACCCCGGTTGAGCATGTGTGCCGCCTTGTGAGGGAGTCGTCACGGGTTGCCGCATGGCGCCTGGGGCCGGGCGGAATGAACGCGGAGGAGGGACGGCGCATTGCCTTTCATATCCGGTTTAATCGCGCGTCGGCGTTGTTTGCCCGCTGTTGGCTTCTGGTAGAGGGCGAAACAGAGACCTGGGTGATTAACGAACTGGCGCGGCAGTGTGGGCATCATTTCGATGCGGAAGGGATTAAGGTGATCGAGTTCGCCCAGTCCGGGTTAAAACCCTTGATCAAATTCGCCAGACGCATGGGGATAGAATGGCATGTGCTGGTTGACGGTGATGAAGCTGGCAAAAAATATGCGGCTACGGTGCGCAGTCTGCTGAACGAGGAACGTGATCAGGTGCGCGAACACTTAACCGAGCTGCCGGCGCTGGACATGGAGCATTTTATGTTTCGCGAGGGGTTTGACGATGTGTATCGCCGTGTGGCGCAGTTGCCTGAAAATGTGCCGATGAATATGCGCCGCGTCATTATCAAAGCGATTCATCGTTCGTCGAAACCGGATTTAGCGATTGAAGTTGCGATGGAGGCGGGGCGGCGGGGCGTGGAGTCGGTGCCGCTACTCCTGCGTAAGATGTTCTCCCGCGTACTCTGGCTGGCACGCGGGAGAGCTGATTAGCGTTGCAAAATCTGACGCATCTGATTTTGTAATGAATCCAGTAATTCATAGCGGCGGCGGTACTCCGCGCGTTTTTTACTGGCGATCTCTTCCATGGTTTTACGCGCTATAAACATGGGCAGGCGGAAGGTCCCCTCGGCGGTATGCTCTCCGCTGAGCGATTCCCAGAAGCTGTCGTAGTCCGCGTGTAACTTGTCCTGTTTTTTCTTACGGTAGCGCCAGCTTTGATAAATATGCGTGTCATTACCGACGGCAATTATCTGCTCGATATCCAGGTAAGACGCCAGTTCCGTACATGCTTCCAACAGCAGGCGTTTCGGAAATAAGCCATGACAACTCTTGGTTGCGGCCTGGATAGCATCATGGGGAACATTCGCTTTTGCGCCCTGTAAGCCGCCGATAAACAGTGTGCGTTTCCCTTCATATTGACACAACGCGAAGGTCATTCCCGCCAGTTGGGTACGCTGTTCATCGCAGAAAACCAGTGTTGCTTCGCCTTCTTTATCCAGCATCGGGTCCGAATAAAAACGGATGGTGTACAGTTCCCCATTTTTGCCGGTTAATTCGGCAAAAGTGATGCCCTGCGGAGTAAAAAAGCTTGAACGCACAGCGGTGGGTAAGCGCGCACAAAGGGTTGTGTAATGATAATCGAGTGCGGCGAGTGTTTTTTTCTCATCGAAAGTTAATGACAGCCACGGGCGATGTAATCGACATGGCAGGCCAGGCTGTGCATTGAGCATGAGTAATAAATCAGGATGCTGCGCCAGGCTGGAGAGCAGTTTTGCGGTACCAAGCGGTTTGAGTAACGAACGCAGTACAAATTTTTGCCGGTAAGATGGATTTTTCCAGGCAAGGCCTGGCGTTAATTTGCCACTGGCAAGATGAAAAAAAAGTTGCCAGCCTGTTTTAACAGAGAGTACTGGTGAAGTAATTCCAGCGATAGTGGACATGACACAAAACTCGAATTGTTATCGTAGTGCCAATATTTCAACAAAATGTATTTCAACACCGAATAAATGAATTATGTGAAAAAAGAGAAGATTCAGTTTCGTTGAGTAAATGTTTAATGAATACTGGCATCAATAGAGTCAGTTTGGATATCTGGAAAAGTTATGAATTTGAAGGGAAGAAGTCGAAAAATCTGGCTGGTGCTGATAGTACTGTTCGTACTGACGGCAATATGGCTCTTTAAGCAGTTGAATGCACCGGTGCCTCACTATCAAACATTGATCGTTCGCCCGGGCGAGTTGCAGCAGAGCGTACTGGCGACCGGTAAGCTGGATGCGTTACGCAAAGTGGATGTTGGCGCTCAGGTTAGCGGGCAGCTCAAGACGCTGTCGGTCAACATCGGCGACAAAGTTAAAAAAGATCAACTGCTCGGCGTTATCGATCCGGAACAGGCAACAAACCAGATCAAGGAAGTGGAAGCGACCCTGATGGAATTGCATGCGCAACGCCGTCAGGCGCAGGCGGAGCGCAAACTGGCAGCGGTCACGCTCGCGCGCCAGCAACAACTGGCTAAAACGCATCTTATCTCGCGCCAGGATCTGGATACGGCGATTACCGATCTGGCAGTCAAAGAGGCGCAAATTGGCACTATCGATGCCCAGATTCAACGTAATCAGGCGACGCTCGACACAGCGAAAGCCAATTTTGATTACACCCGCATTGTTGCGCCTATGGCGGGCGAGGTGACGGAAATTACCACTTTGCAGGGCCAGACGGTTATCGCCGCTCAGCAGGCCCCGAATATTCTGACGCTGGCTGATATGAGTACCATGCTGGTGAAAGCACAGGTATCCGAGGCCGATGTCATTCACCTCAGGCCGGGACAGAAAGCCTGGTTTACCGTGCTGGGCGACCCGGAAACCCGCTATGAAGGCAAACTGAAGGATATCCTTCCCACGCCGCAAAAAGTGAATGACGCTATTTTTTACTATGCGCGTTTTGAGGTACCTAACCCGCAAGGTATTCTTCGCCTTGAAATGACGGCGCAGGTACATATTCAGTTAACAGGTGTGAAAAATGTCCTCACCGTGCCGCTAGCGGCATTAGGCGATCCGGTGGGTGATAACCGTTATAAAGTGAAAGTGCTGCGTAACGGTGAAGTACGCGACCGTGAAGTGACGTTGGGCGCCCGTAATGATACTGATGCTGAGGTGACAAAAGGGCTGGATGCCGGAGAGGAGGTGGTCATTTCGGAAATCAAACCCGGGGCTAATAAATGACGGCGCTGCTCGAGCTTAAAGATATTCGCCGTAGTTATCCTTCCGGCGACGGGCAGGTGGACGTTCTTAAAGGTATCACCCTTGATATTCACGCCGGTGAGATGGTGGCGATTGTCGGGGCTTCCGGGTCCGGCAAGTCGACATTAATGAATATCCTCGGCTGCCTGGATAAGCCGACCAGCGGCAGCTATCGGGTTGCCGGGATTGATATTTCAACACTCAATGGCGATGCGCTTGCCAGACTGCGGCGCGAACATTTCGGTTTCATCTTTCAGCGTTATCATCTGTTATCACATCTTACTGCTGCGCAGAACGTCGAAGTCCCCGCCGTCTATGCAGGCGTTGAACGTAAGGCGCGGCTGGCGCGGGCAAAGGAGCTGCTGGCGCGACTGGGGCTGGGCGAACGGATGGCGTATCCGCCTTCACAGCTTTCAGGTGGGCAACAGCAGCGCGTCAGTATCGCGCGCGCCCTGATGAACGGCGGGCAGGTTATCCTTGCTGACGAACCGACCGGCGCACTGGATAGCCATTCGGGTGAAGAGGTGATGGCTATCCTGCACCAGCTTCGCGATCGTGGCCACACGGTCATTATCGTCACCCATGATGCGGAAATTGCCGCTCAGGCTGAAAGGGTAATCGAAATCCGCGATGGCGAGATAATCACTAATCCTCCCTCTGCGAAGCATGACAACGCGCCGAAGACGATGCGTACTGGAGCGGAGCCCGGCAACTGGCGACAATTTTCCGGGCGTTTCCAGGAAGCGCTGATGATGGCGTGGCGGGCGATGGCGGCAAACAAGATGCGTACCTTGCTCACCATGCTCGGTATCATTATTGGCATTGCCTCGGTGGTATCGATTGTGGTGGTGGGTGATGCCGCGAAACAACTGGTACTGGCTGATATTCGTGCCATCGGCACCAACACCATTGATATCTATCCCGGTAAAGATTTCGGCGATGACGACCCGCAGTACCAGCAGGCGCTGAAATATGACGATATGGTTGCCATTCAGAAGCAGCCGTGGGTGCGGTCGGCCACACCTTCTGTCTCGCAAAACCTGCGTCTGCGCAGTGGAAATATTGATGTGGCGGCCAGCGCGAACGGCGTCAGCGGTCAGTATTTCAATGTCTACGGCATGACCTTTAGCGAAGGCAATACCTTTAACGGTGAGCAGGAAAAAGGTCGGGCGCAGGTGGTGGTGCTCGACAGCAACACGCGTCGACAGCTGTTTCCGAATAAAGCGCAGGTGACAGGTGAAGTGATTCTGGTGGGAAATATGCCCGCCACGGTGATCGGTGTAGCCGAAGAGAAGCAGTCCATGTTTGGCAGCAGTAAAATTTTGCGTGTCTGGTTACCTTATTCAACCCTCTCAGCACGCGTTCTGGGACAGTCCTGGCTGAACTCCATTACCGTGCGTGTCAATGAAGGTTACAGCAGTGAGCAGGCGGAGCAGCAGCTTACGCGGTTACTGTCGTTACGCCATGGAAAAAAAGATTTCTTTACCTGGAATATGGACGGTGTATTGAAAACGGCAGAAAAGACCACACGTACTCTTCAGCTGTTTTTAACGTTGGTTGCGGTCATCTCTCTTCTGGTTGGCGGTATTGGTGTAATGAATATTATGCTGGTATCAGTAACGGAACGTACCCGTGAGATTGGTATCCGTATGGCGGTGGGCGCAAGGGCGAGCGATGTGCTGGCGCAGTTTTTGATTGAAGCTGTGCTGGTGTGCCTGGTAGGGGGCGCGTTAGGTGTGGCGCTTTCTATGGCTATCGCCTTCACGCTGCAACTGTTCCTGCCGGGTTGGGAGATAGGTTTTTCGCCCGTCGCGTTGTTGACGGCGTTTATCTGTTCAACCTTTACGGGCGTGCTGTTTGGCTGGTTGCCAGCCCGCAATGCGGCGCGACTGGACCCGGTGGATGCGCTGGCGCGAGAGTAAATAAAAATGCCAGTCGACTGGACTGGCATTTTAACTGCGGCATGTACACAATGAAGAAAGCGCCGTCAGGCGACGGCTTCTGCTTCTACAGGCACGATGAGACTGGCATGATTGCCTTTAGGGCCCTGATGTACATCAAACCGGACAGTTTGCCCGGCTTTTAACGTTCTGTAACCATCCATCTGAATGGTGGAGTAATGTGCGAAGATATCTTCGCCGCCGCCTTCGGGGCAGATGAAACCAAACCCTTTGGCATTATTGAACCACTTGACAGTACCCGTTTCCATGCTTCGACATCCTTCGTAAATCTTATTTAAGTAAGATGGAATGAACCGGTGGCAGAGTGTGGGTTTGTTCAAAACCTCGCCAACTCTCGCCTGTACAATTTAGAGAAATCAGGCATCGCGTCAAGCGTTTGGCAGGGGTTCTGCGGGGTGCATCAATCAAAAATTTGAAGCAGTTAACGCTATTGGAGGGGTTTGTGACAGCCGTCGCGGATGACAACGATAGATGATAGTTATCTAACACCTGATGTAGATTAAAAATACATCTAGACTCATGTAATCGGCCGATTGATTTGGGTCGGAACCTGTAACCTAAGATGAAAACTGACGATGGGCAAGACCAATAACTGGCTGGATTTTGACCACCTGGCGGATGAAAAACTGCGTGACGCGCTAAAGCCGCCATCCATGTATAAAGTTATGTTAATGAACGATGATTACACGCCAATGGAATTTGTTATTGACGTGCTACAAAAGTTCTTTTCTTATGATGTAGAACGTGCAACGCAACTGATGCTTACTGTGCACTATCGTGGAAAGGCAATTTGTGGTGTTTTCACTGCAGAAGTCGCGGAAACGAAGGTGTCGATGGTAAATAAATATGCCAGGGAAAACGAACATCCGTTGTTGTGTACGCTGGAAAGAGCCTGAATGCAGGCATAAAACTTGGGGGAGGTGCCAATGCTCAATCAAGAACTGGAACTCAGTTTAAACATGGCTTTCGCCAGAGCGCGTGAGCACCGACATGAGTTTATGACCGTCGAACACCTGTTACTGGCCTTGCTCAGTAACCCCTCGGCCCGCGAAGCGCTGGAAGCGTGTTCTGTGGACCTGGTGGCGTTGCGACAGGAACTCGAAGCCTTCATCGAACAAACCACACCCGTCCTGCCGATGAGTGAAGAGGAGCGCGATACCCAACCGACGCTCAGCTTCCAGCGTGTCTTACAGCGCGCGGTGTTTCATGTTCAGTCCTCCGGCCGTAGCGAAGTCTCCGGGGCGAACGTGCTGGTTGCCATTTTCAGCGAGCAGGAGTCGCAAGCGGCTTATCTGCTTCGCAAACATGAAGTGAGCCGCCTTGACGTGGTTAACTTCATCTCTCACGGCACACGCAAAGACGAGCCGGGACAATCCTCTTCTGATTCAAGCAGTCAGGCGAATAATGAAGAGCAAGCAGGCGGGGAGGAACGTATGGAAAACTTCACCACCAATCTCAATCAGCTTGCTCGCGTCGGCGGAATTGATCCGTTGATTGGGCGTGACAAAGAGCTTGAGCGTACTGTCCAGGTTCTTTGTCGTCGTCGTAAAAATAACCCGCTGTTGGTGGGGGAATCCGGTGTCGGTAAGACGGCCATTGCTGAAGGTCTGGCATGGCGTATTGTGCAGGGTGATGTGCCTGAAATTATGGCTGACTGCACTGTCTATTCGCTGGATATCGGTTCTCTGCTGGCTGGGACAAAATACCGCGGTGACTTTGAAAAACGTTTCAAAGCGCTGTTGAAGCAGCTTGAGCAGGACAGCAACAGCATTCTGTTTATCGACGAAATCCACACCATCATCGGTGCGGGTGCCGCGTCAGGTGGACAGGTGGATGCCGCTAACCTGATCAAACCGTTGCTTTCCAGCGGTAAGATTCGCGTGATGGGGTCGACGACGTATCAGGAATTCAGCAACATTTTTGAGAAAGACCGCGCGCTGGCGCGTCGTTTCCAGAAAATTGATATTACTGAACCTTCTGTCGAAGAGACCGTGCAGATTATCAATGGGCTGAAACCGAAATACGAAGCACACCATGATGTGCGTTATACCGCGAAAGCGGTGCGTGCGGCGGTGGAGCTGGCGGTGAAATACATTAACGATCGTCATCTGCCGGATAAAGCGATTGATGTCATTGACGAAGCAGGCGCGCGTGCACGACTGATGCCCGTCAGCAAGCGTAAAAAAACCATCAACGTGGCGGATATTGAATCGGTTGTAGCCCGTATCGCGCGTATTCCTGAGAAAAGCGTGTCGCAAAGCGATCGCGATACGCTGAAAAATCTCGGCGATCGCCTGAAAATGCTGGTCTTTGGACAGGATAAAGCCATTGAGGCATTAACCGAAGCCATTAAGATGAGCCGTGCGGGGCTGGGCCATGAGCATAAGCCGGTCGGTTCTTTCCTGTTCGCCGGTCCTACCGGGGTCGGGAAAACCGAAGTGACGGTCCAGCTTTCTAAAGCCCTGGGCATCGAACTGCTGCGTTTTGATATGTCCGAATATATGGAACGTCATACGGTCAGCCGTTTGATTGGTGCACCTCCGGGATATGTCGGCTTTGATCAGGGCGGCTTACTGACGGATGCGGTCATTAAACATCCTCATGCGGTGCTGCTGCTTGATGAAATCGAGAAAGCACATCCGGATGTCTTTAACCTGCTGTTGCAGGTCATGGATAACGGTACGCTGACCGATAACAACGGGCGCAAGGCGGATTTCCGCAATGTGGTGCTGGTGATGACCACCAACGCCGGCGTACGTGAAACTGAGCGTAAATCCATCGGTCTTATCCACCAGGATAACAGCACCGATGCGATGGAAGAGATCAAAAAGATCTTTACGCCGGAATTTCGTAACCGTCTGGACAACATTATCTGGTTCGATCACTTGTCGACTGAGGTTATTCATCAGGTGGTCGACAAATTTATCGTCGAGCTCCAGGTGCAGTTGGATCAGAAAGGCGTGTCGCTGGAAGTTAGCCAGGATGCCCGCAACTGGCTGGCAGAAAAAGGCTATGACCGCGCGATGGGGGCTCGTCCAATGGGACGCGTTATCCAGGATAACCTGAAAAAACCGCTCGCTAATGAATTGCTGTTTGGTTTATTGGTTGATGGTGGCCAGGTGACGGTAACGCTGGACAAAGAGAAAGATGAGCTGAAATATGACTTCCAGAGCGCGCAGAAGCATAAACCGGAAGCAGCACATTAATCTTACCGCCTGAAATAAAAAACCGGACTGATGTCCGGTTTTTTTATGCGCAACATACTGACGTTGATGTTGGCTACATCCCAATAAAGTGGGGCGCATCGTATTCAGAAACGAAAAAAGCCGGACTGCGCGTCCGGCTCTCAAATTCTTGCACGTGCGTGCGTCAACAATTAACGGCTACGGAAGACAATGCGGCCTTTGCTCAGGTCGTACGGGGTCAGCTCAACTGTCACTTTGTCGCCCGTCAGAATGCGGATGTAGTTTTTACGCATTTTACCGGAGATATGCGCAGTGACCACGTGACCGTTTTCCAGTTCTACGCGGAACATAGTATTAGGCAACGTTTCCAGAACGGTGCCCTGCATTTCAATATTGTCTTCTTTGGCCATCTAATCCTCGGGGGTATCACTACCATATTTTTTTGAACCGGCAAGATAATGCCGAAGTTCGTCTGTTAAGTAAAGATTTGTGCGATAAAACGCAGCAAAGCGGCTTTTGCGCATTACCCTCACGCCACACTCACGGCACGCAATAAGCGCAACGTGTAAAGGGGAACGAAGAAGGAAATGAAGGACGTCCCTGATACAAGCTTTCCCGAATGGTGGCGGGGTAACAGGCAGAAGCTGCTCTGAGCGTCCATTATAACACCCTGATAAAAAATGTGCCGAAAACATTCATCAGGCGGGTAAAAACAGTTCCCTGGGGACCCAGAAATGGGACGGAAGCTTTTGCAGGCGTAGCTCTCTAAGCCATTCAAGGTACTCGCGTCGCGGGATTTCCACTGCTCCAAGCGAGGCTGTATGGGCGTTCAGCACCTGACAATCAATCAGTTGACCACCATCGCGAGCGAAGGCATGGCTGAATACCATCAACGCGGTTTTGGATGCGTTAACACGGCGACTGAACATCGACTCGCCGCAAAACAGTGTTCCCTGCGACACGCCGTACATGCCACCGACCAGTTCATCCTTCTCCCAGACCTCAATTGAATGGGCATATCCCAGCTCATGCAGACGGTGATAAGCGAGCACCACGTCCGGTGTTATCCAGGTTCCCTCATCGCGATCTTCTGTACAACCGTCGATTACCCGCCCAAAGGCATGATTGATCGTAACGCGATAGGGGGAGGACTTGTGAAAGCGTTTCATACTACGACTGACATGAAACTCTGCGGGCCACAGCACGGCACGTGGGTCCGGCGACCACCAGAGAATGGGATCGCCAGGCGAGAACCACGGAAAGATGCCGCGCTGGTATGCCATCAGTAGACGGGCAGGGCTAAGATCCCCGCCGAGTGCCAACAAGCCATTTGGTTCACGCAGCGCCGCTTCCGGCGAGGGGAACGCTAAGGTATGACGAGACAGCTGGACCAGGCGCATGACACAACGCTCCACAACGCAACAAGGAATACCCCATATATATCGTCACTTCCAGCACAGCACTTTAGCATCTTCCCATGAAGGGAGGCTGAAAAGGACGACATACATCGACTACAGACGTTGCTTAAACTGGTAGTATCGCCCCTGTTTTGCCATTAACGCTGCGTGATTACCTTGCTCAATTATTTGTCCGTTGTCCATCACAATTATCTGATCAAATCGACTCAGTCCGCGCAGGCGATGTGTCACCATGAGCACCGTTTTTCCCTGCATCACTTCTTCAAGCAACTCAAGAATTTGGCTCTCAGTGGCGGCATCAAGCCCTTCGGTCGGCTCATCCAGCAGGACCAGCGGCGCATCGTGTAATAACGCCCGTGCGATAGCCAGACGGCGAAGTTCGCCGCCGGACAGTTGACGACCGCCTTCACCCAGCCAGGCATTCAGGCCGCTGTCATCAAGTAATTTCTCAAGACCCGTGCGGTTAAGTACCTCAGTCAGGATTTCATCACTTGCCTGAGGGGCGGCCAGCAACAGATTATCGCGCAGCGTTGCGCTGAACAGATGTACACGCTGCGGCACCATGCTGATACTCGCACGTAGCGCCGTTTCACTATAGTGCGTAAGCGGCACTTCGTTGAGCAATACTTCCCCGTGCTGTGGATCCCAGGCACGCGTCAACAACTGAAGCAGCGTTGATTTACCGCAACCTGTGCGCCCCAGCACGGCAACATGTTCGCCAGCGCTGATAGACAGATTAATGCCATTGAGCGCCTTTTGCGGTTGCTCAGGATAGCTAAATGAGATCTCCTGCAGGCGTACATTGACCGCTGCAGGCACCATCATTGGGGACTGGGGAAACTGTACTTCGGGAGGGCAGTCGGTAATTTGCGTAATACGTACCGCTGAGGCGATAACCTGTCCAAGATGCTGGAATGCACCTGTGACCGGGGCCAGTGCTTCGAAAGCAGCTAAAGCACAGAACACGAAAAGGGCGATAAGCGCGCCTGGCTGAGTGTTATCACCTACGCTGCCTGAGGCAAACCACAGCATAGTCAGCACGGCAAGCGCACCAATCAGTAACATCACAGCCTGGGACGCAGCGGTCAGATCGGACTGACGGCGCTGGGCGTCATGCCAGCTCAATTCTGTATTTTCCATCTGTTCGCGGTAGCGCTGGCTGGCACCGAAAATTGCGAGTTCAGCTTGACCCTGCAGCCAGGTGGTTAATTGCTGGCGGTATTGCCCGCGAAGCTGCGTCAGACTTTCGCCGGTGGGTTTCCCGGCACGATAAAAGAGCGGCGGCAGGATAATCAGCGTGGCCAGCATAATGCCACCCAACATCAGCGCCAGTGAGACGTCCAGTACGCTGAGCCCCACGGTAACCACGGCAATCACAACGAGTGCGCCGACCAGAGGCGAGATGACGCGCAGATACAAGTGGTCAAGCGTGTCGACATCTGCAACCACGCGATTAAGTAACTCACCTTGGCGAAAACGTGACAGGCCGGCAGGAGAAAGCGGCAACAACTTGCTGAATGTGGTGACGCGCAAATGTTGCAGCACGCGGAATGTCGCGTCGTGACTGACCAGCCGCTCAAAATAGCGCCCGGCAGTACGGGTAATTGCGGCACCGCGGACTCCCGCTGCCGGGAGCATGTAATTAAAACTGTAGAGTCCGGCGGCACCGACCACCGCTGAGGCAGATAAAAACCACCCGGACAAGGTCAGCAGGCCGATACTGGCCAGCAGTGTAACAATCGCGAGGATCACACCCAGTAACAGCAACCAGAAGTGGCGTTTATACAAAGCGAGATAGGGCAGAAGTGCGCGCATTTAAATGTCCTCCTGGCGATGGGCGAGGAGCGCGGCAAAGGCACCCCGCGCAGCGGAGAGTTCCGCGAAAGTCCCTTGTTCGATGATCTTTCCATCATCCATGATCCAGATTGCGCTCCAGTCAGCCAGCCCTTCTAGCTGGTGCGTCACCATCAGCGTTGTCTGGTTCAGGGACGCGTCATTAAGTGCTTGCATCACGCGTTGTTCACTATGCGCGTCGAGACTTGCGGCGGGTTCATCCAGCATCAGTAACTGGCATCGGTTAAGCAGAGCGCGGGCAACGGCAACACGCTGGGCCTGGCCTACGGACAGACGCGTTCCCTGATCGCCACAAGCTGTCTCCAGCCCCTGGGGTAACAGCGGTAAAAATTCGCTCACCCAGGCTTTATCCAACACGGCCTGTAATTCAGCGGCGCTGGCATCCGGGCGTGACAGGAGGATATTTTCCCGTAATGTGGTGGCCGGAAGCTGCGGGTTTTGCCCGACCCAACTGATAAGCTGGCGCCAGCTATCCGGATTCACGTCTCGCAATTCAACGCCGTTCACCCGCAAAGAACCGTCATAGGGCAGGAATCCGGAAAGCGCATTCACCAGCGAACTCTTACCGGAGCCGCTTTTTCCTACCAGCACCACGCGCTGCCCGGCTGGCAGCGTAAAATTCAGTGGTCCGGCAAGTATGCTGCCTTCTGGCGATGTGATAACCAGGTCTTCCGCCGTAATGCTTATCGCCTCATCCGCTTTTAGCGTGATATCACCACGCTGCGGATGGGAAAGCGGAGCTTCCATAAAAGTTTTCAGGCTGTCAGCGGCACCAATAGCCTGGGCTTTCGCGTGGTAGAATGCCCCCAGATCGCGCAGCGGCTGGAAGAACTCTGGGGCCAGAATCAGGGCCAGGAAACCGGCAAACAGCGTTACCCCTGTGCCGTAATGACCAAAATTGAGTTCGCCCAGGTAAGAGAAACCAAAATAGACCGCTACCAGGGCAATGGACAAGGAGGTGAAAAACTCCAGTACACCGGAGGAGAGGAACGCCATACGCAGGACTTCCATCGTACGGCTGCGAAAATCCTCGGAGGCCTGACGAATATTTTCCGTTTCCGCTGCGCCACGATCGAAGATACGCAGCGTTTCCATACCGCGTAAGCGGTCAAGGAAATGGCCGCTCAGACGCGCCAGTGCTTTGAAATTGCGTCGGTTCGCATCGGCTGCGCCCATCCCCACCATCGCCATGAAGATCGGAATAAGAGGGGCGGTTGCCAGCAAAATCAGGGCGGCGGCCCAATTAATCGGAAAGAGAGTAATGACAATCAGTAACGGCACGCTGGCGGCCAGCGCCATTTGCGGCAGATAACGCGCATAGAAATCATGCATATCGTCAATTTGCTCAAGGATAAGCGTAGCCCAACTGCCTGCGGGTTTACCCTGAATCCAGGCTGGACCGGCTTGCTGGAGCCTGTCGAGCACCTGGCGGCGTATTTCGAAACGGATGTGTACGCCAGCATGAAAACCGACGCGCTCCCGCAACCAGACGACCCAACTGCGTAAAACAAAAATCAGCACCAACAAAGCAAAAGGCAGCAGCAATGCTTCGCGCGGGATATTTTCCATAATCATATGATTCAGGATTTTGGCGAGTATCCAGGCCTGGGCAACGATAAGAACGCCACTGACCACGCCCAGCAGGCGGGACATCATAAGCCAGCGACGGGAAATGACACTTTGCTGTTTTAGCCAGCGGGTTAACTCTTGTTGACGGGTTTTATTCATTGCGCGCTTTGCAGGTAAAGTTATCGAAATTTTTGAGCTTCGCAATGTTACATCGACGCAAAAATAAAGGCGACTTATAGTCGCCTTATTTACCTTTGTTACTGAGTTGTAACGATTATTTACTTTGCGCTAACCCATCGAGGTAGCGTTCAGCATCCAGTGCCGCCATACAGCCGGTACCGGCTGAGGTGATCGCCTGACGGTAAATATGATCCATCACGTCACCTGCAGCGAAAACGCCTGGAATACTGGTCTGGGTGGCGTTGCCATGAATACCGGACTGCACTTTGATGTAACCATTTTCCAGTTCCAGCTGACCATCAAAAATGGCAGTGTTCGGGCTGTGACCAATAGCGACAAACAGACCGGCGACATCGAGTGATTCAATGTTATCCGCATTTTCAGTATCGCGAATACGCAGACCGCTCACGCCCATCTGATCGCCCGTCACCTCTTCCAGGGTGCGGTTGGTATGCAGCACGATGTTGCCGCTGGCCACTTTGTCCATCAGGCGTTTAATCAGGATTTTTTCCGCGCGGAAAGAATCGCGGCGGTGGATCAGATGTACCTCAGAGGCGATGTTTGCCAGGTACAGTGCTTCTTCAACGGCGGTGTTACCTCCACCGATGACCGCGACTTTCTGATTGCGATAGAAGAAGCCATCACACGTGGCACAGGCAGAAACGCCGCGGCCTTTAAATGCTTCCTCAGACGGCAGACCTAAATAACGCGCGGAGGCGCCGGTGGCGATAATCAACGCGTCACAGGTATATTCGCCGCTATCACCGATAAGGCGGAACGGACGATTTTGCAGATCAACCTTATTGATATGATCGAACAGAATTTCGGTATCAAATTTTGCGGCATGTTCATGCATCCGCTCCATCAGGAGCGGCCCGGTCAGATCGTGCGGGTCGCCCGGCCAGTTTTCCACCTCAGTGGTCGTGGTGAGCTGACCGCCTTTCTCCATACCAGTAATTAATACTGGCTCCAGGTTTGCACGCGCAGCGTAGACCGCAGCGGTGTATCCCGCAGGCCCTGAACCAAGGATAAGCAGCTTACTGTGTTTGGCCGTACCCATGAGATCCTCATTATTGTTTGGCAGACATGGGGCTGGATTGTAGGGAATTTACTGACGTAAAAAAAGGGCACAGCAGTTTTGTTAACGATATGTGTAATAGATGGCACTAATCATTTAACACTGAGTGAGATCCTAAATATAACAATTTCTACTGAAAATCGGACCGTTATAAGGTGATTAAATGAGTATTGCCTAAGGGTGATGATGAATATCTGGCATGTTGTACTAAAAAAAGATGTTTTGCTTTGACAATCCCCTGCGCTTTTGCGAAAACATCAAAGGAAGAAAAAAAGCAGTGTTTCACGCGTGATGCAAATTCATGCATGTAAATACCATTTTTACCGGGCTAGCGAAATCTACGCATGGCGTGGACAGACGCCATTCGTGATGTCGATAGCTGCCGTAAGGCAACGGACTTCTTAATGCAGACCCTGGGATTACACGCGGTATTTTCATTTTCAACCCGCGAGTAAAGCGACGGGCAAAGACCCTGAACAGTGAAGTGCGCAGGGTCAAGACAGGAGTAGGGAAGGAATACAGAGAGACAATAATAATGGTAGATAGCAAGAAGCGCCCTGGCAAAGATCTCGACCGCATTGATCGCAATATTCTGAACGAATTGCAAAAAGATGGGCGTATTTCCAACGTCGAGCTTTCTAAACGAGTGGGACTTTCTCCTACGCCGTGCCTTGAGCGCGTGCGCAGGCTGGAAAGACAGGGCTTCATTCAGGGCTACACAGCGCTGCTGAACCCGCATTATCTGGATGCATCACTTCTGGTATTTGTTGAGATTACTCTGAATCGTGGCGCACCGGATGTGTTTGAGCAATTTAACGCCGCAGTACAAAAACTTGAAGAAATTCAAGAGTGTCATTTAGTATCCGGTGATTTCGACTACCTGTTGAAAACACGCGTGCCGGATATGTCTGCTTATCGCAAACTGTTGGGGGAAACCCTGCTGCGACTGCCGGGCGTGAATGACACCCGTACTTATGTGGTGATGGAAGAAGTCAAACAGAGCAATCGTCTGGTTATCAAGACGCGCTAATACGGAACAGGTGCAAAATCGGCTTTTTTTGATTACACTCCTGTTAATCCATACAGCAACAGTGCCGGGGTTACCCGGCGCTGTTGTCCGTTTTAGCTGGAGAGCCTTACTTGAGCCAGGAATACACAGAAGACAAAGAAGTCACACTAACCAAGCTAAGCAGCGGGCGTCGACTCCTTGAGGCGTTGCTGATCCTCGTTTCTCTGTTTGCCGTCTGGTTAATGGCGGCGCTCATTAGTTTTAATCCTTCCGATCCCAGTTGGTCGCAAACCGCATGGCATGAACCCATACATAATCTGGGTGGCGCGCCGGGTGCGTGGCTTGCGGATACCTTATTCTTCATTTTTGGCGTTATGGCTTACACCCTGCCGGTCATTATTATCGGTGGTTGCTGGTTTGCTTATCGACACCGTGCCAATGAAGACTTTATCGATTATTTCGCCGTTTCGTTACGTCTTATTGGCGCGCTGGCGCTGATCCTGACCTCTTGCGGCCTTGCGGCCATCAATGCTGACGACATCTGGTATTTCGCCTCTGGCGGCGTCATCGGTAGTTTGCTGAGCACGACGTTGCAACCGCTACTGCATAGCAGTGGGGGCACCATCGCCTTATTGTGCGTCTGGGCGGCCGGACTAACGCTGTTTACGGGCTGGTCCTGGGTGACTATTGCTGAAAAACTGGGCGGCATAATCCTCGGTATTCTCACTTTTGCCAGTAATCGCACGCGCCGTGACGATACCTGGGTTGATGAAGAAGAATACGAAGAAGAAGAGGAATACGACGACGAACCCGCGGCCCCGCGCGAATCGCGTCGTGCCCGAATTCTGCGTGGTGCACTGGCCCGCCGTAAGCGCGTCGCGGAGAAATTCGCCAATCCAATGGGGCGTAAAACCGACGCGGCATTATTCTCCGGAAAAAGGATGGATGATGATGAAGAGGACATTGCCTATAGCGCACGCGGTGTCGCAGCAGATGTTGATGATGTCCTGTTTTCAGGCCATCGCGCCACTGAGCCTGATATCGATGCTTACGATCCGCTTTTAAGCGGACAACGCGCAACCGAACCTGTTTCGGCCGCCGCGGCAGCCATGACAGCGGCACAGGCGTATGCTGCGCCAGCCGCTCCGGTGGTGCAGCCTCCGGTAGAAACCACACCATGGCAGCCCGCTCCCGCCGACTCTGCGGCGCAATATGAGCCCGAGCCAGAACAGGTTCCACTTTCACACTATGCTGCGCCAGCACAGAACAATGAGTGGCAGCCAGAAGCACCGCCGGTTGCGCCTCAGCCGCAGGCATATCAAGCATGGCAGGAGCGTCCATACGAAGAACCCGCTTACGAAGAGCCCGTGCCAGCGCCAGCGGTTGAGCCTCAGGCGGTCGAAGAGGTGAAGCAGACGCGCCCGCCGCTTTACTATTTTGAAGAGGTTGAAGCCCAGCGTGCGCGTGAGCGTGAGCAGCTTGCCGCCTGGTATCAGCCGATCCCGGAACCGGTAGAAGAACCGACACGCTCAGCCCCACCAGCGATGACCTCTGTTCCTGCCGCGCCGACAACGCCCGTTGAATCCAGGGTCATGCCAGCAGCGACCCCTGTTGCAGCGGGAGCAAAAGATGCCGCAGCGGCAATGGCTACTGCCCCGGTATTCAGCCTGGCGGATGGTGGTGCTGCCCGCCCACAGGTAAAAGAGGGCATTGGCCCACAATTGCCGCGCCCGAATCGCGTCCGCGTACCTACCCGGCGTGAACTGGCTTCCTATGGCATCAAACTGCCATCACAGCGCATGGCGGAAGAGCGCGCGCGTGAAGCCGAGCGCCAGCAACATGGTGCGCTGGATGATGACGATGCGGATATGTTGCATCAGCATGAGCTGGCACAACAGTTCGCGACCAGTCAGCAGAACCGTTATGGTGATGAGTATCAGCACGATACGACAGCCCCCATCCTTGATGAAAGTGAGGCCGAACAGGCTGAACTGGCGCGTCAGTTTGCCGCCAGCCAGCAGCAGCGCTATGCCGGTGAGCAGCCCAAAGGTGCGCATGCCTTTGCGGCCGATGATTTTGCGTTTTCGCCGTTTAAAGCGCTGGTGGATGATGGCCCAGGTGAGCCCTTGTTTACGCCAGGCGTGATGCCTGAGGCTGAACCACCAACACAGCAGCCCGCTGCAAATTATTCTGCACAGCCTTCCGCACCTGTACATGCGCAACCTGCCACTGCCAGACCGCAAGCGCCTGCGCCGCAGGAAAGCCTTATTCATCCGCTGTTGATGCGTAACGGTGACAGCCGCCCATTGCCCAAACCGACAACGCTGCTGCCTTCCCTGGATCTCCTGACGCCGCCTCCGGCTGAGGTCGAGCCGGTTGACACCTTTGCGCTGGAGCAGATGGCCCGTCTGGTAGAAGCGCGGCTGGCCGATTTCCGTATCAAAGCAGACGTAGTGAATTACTCTCCGGGTCCGGTTATTACACGTTTCGAGCTGAACCTGGCGCCGGGTGTTAAGGCCGCGCGAATTTCTAATCTTTCGCGTGACCTTGCGCGTTCACTGTCGACTGCGGCGGTTCGTGTTGTCGAAGTGATTCCAGGTAAACCTTATGTTGGTCTGGAGTTGCCAAACAAAAAGCGTCAGACCGTCTATCTGCGTGAAGTGCTGGACTGTGTGAAATTCCGCGAAAGCCCGTCGCCCTTGACTGTCGTGCTGGGCAACGATATCGGCGGTGAGCCGGTGATTGCTGATCTGGCCAAGATGCCGCATCTGTTAGTCGCGGGGACCACGGGTTCCGGTAAATCCGTTGGGGTTAACGCTATGATCCTCAGCATGCTTTATAAAGCACAGCCGGAAGACGTGAAATTCATCATGATCGACCCGAAAATGCTGGAACTTTCGGTGTACGAAGGGATTCCGCATTTGCTGACGGAGGTGGTCACCGACATGAAAGACGCCGCCAACGCATTGCGCTGGAGTGTTAATGAGATGGAGCGCCGCTATAAACTGATGTCGGCGCTTGGCGTGCGTAATCTGGCGGGTTATAACGAAAAAATTGCCGAGGCGGCGAAAATGGGGCGCCCGATCCCCGATCCATACTGGAAACCGGGTGACAGCATGGCGATTGAACATCCGGTGCTGGAAAAACTGCCGTATATCGTTGTGCTGGTAGATGAGTTTGCTGACCTGATGATGACCGTGGGTAAAAAGGTGGAGGAACTGATCGCTCGCCTGGCGCAGAAAGCGCGTGCCGCGGGTATTCACCTGGTGCTGGCGACACAGCGTCCCTCTGTTGACGTCATCACCGGTCTGATTAAAGCCAATATCCCGACCCGTATTGCTTTTACCGTGTCGAGCAAAATCGACTCCCGAACTATCCTTGACCAGGGCGGGGCTGAATCGCTGTTGGGCATGGGGGACATGCTTTACTCAGGGCCAAACTCGACAATGCCGGTACGTGTTCATGGTGCGTTTGTGCGTGATCAGGAAGTGCATGCCGTGGTGCAGGACTGGAAAGCACGCGGTCGCCCGCAATATATTGACGGTATTACCTCTGATAGCGAAAGCGAAGGGGGCGCAGGCGGTGGCTTTGACGGTGGAGAAGAGCTGGATCCGTTATTCGATCAGGCGGTTAATTTCGTCACCGAAAAACGCAAAGCCTCAATCTCTGGCGTGCAGCGTCAGTTCCGTATCGGTTATAACCGCGCGGCCCGCATTATCGAGCAAATGGAAGCGCAGGGCATCGTCAGCGAGCAGGGGCATAATGGCAACCGTGAGGTGTTAGCACCCCCGCCGTTTGAGTGATTGCAAAGATCGGTAAAGCCGTAAAAATTCAGTATTTTCTTCTGTCACTTGTGGCGATGAGCTTTTACAGTGACAGAAGTGTTCTCCCGTATCGGGAGCGACGTTTTTGAGGAAAAACAATGAAAAAAATCGCGATAACCTGTGCGTTACTTGGCAGCTTTATGGTGAGCAGCGTGTGGGCGGATGCTTCCGGCGATCTGAAAAGCCGTCTGGACAAAGTGAGCAGTTTCCACGCAAGCTTTACCCAAAAAGTGACGGATGGAAGCGGTGCGGCGGTGCAGGAAGGTCAGGGCGATTTGTGGGTCAAGCGTCCAAATCTGTTCAACTGGCATATGACGCAACCCGATGAAAGTGTCCTTGTTTCCGATGGCAAAACATTGTGGTTCTACAACCCGTTTGTTGAGCAGGCCACGGCAACCTGGCTGAAAGATGCCACCAGCAACACCCCCTTTATGCTGATTGCGCGTAACCAGAGTAGCGACTGGCAGCAGTACAATATTCAGCAGAACGGCGATGATTTTGTCCTGACACCAAAAAGCAGCAATGGCAACCTCAAACAGTTCACCATCAACGTTGACCGCGATGGCACCATCCATCAGTTCAGCGCGATTGAGCAGGACGACCAGAAAAGCAGCTACCAGCTAAAAGCCCAGCAAAATGGCTCGGTAGATGCGACTAAGTTTACCTTTACTCCACCCAAAGGCGTGACGGTCGACGATCAACGTAAGTAAGAGGCGTGCGTGAGCAATCTGTCGCTCGATTTTTCCGACAATGCGTTTCAACCACTGGCCGCGCGTATGCGGCCAGAAAATTTGGCGCAATATATAGGTCAGCAACATTTGCTGGCGCCGGGTAAACCCCTACCTCGGGCGATTGAAGCCGGCCATCTGCATTCGATGATTTTATGGGGGCCGCCCGGAACGGGAAAAACGACGCTGGCAGAGGTCATTGCACGCTATGCCAGTGCAGATGTTGAACGCATTTCTGCGGTCACGTCAGGTGTGAAAGAGATCCGCGAAGCTATTGAACGTGCACGGCAAAACCGCAATGCGGGGCGTCGCACGATCCTGTTTGTTGATGAAGTCCATCGCTTTAACAAAAGCCAGCAGGATGCCTTTTTACCCCATATTGAAGACGGCACGATCACTTTCATTGGCGCTACCACCGAAAACCCCTCATTTGAACTCAATTCCGCTTTGCTCTCCCGTGCGCGTGTTTATCTGCTGAAATCCCTGACTACAGAAGATATTGAGCAAGTATTAACGCAAGCGATGGAAGATAAGGCGCGGGGCTATGGCGGTCAGGATATCTCTCTGCCGGATGAAACCCGTCGCGCGATTGCGGAACTGGTCAACGGCGACGCGCGCCGTGCGCTCAATACGCTGGAAATGATGGCAGACATGGCCGAGCTGGATGATTCTGGTAAGCGCGTCCTGCAGCCATCGCTCCTGACGGAGATTGCGGGCGAGCGTAGCGCGCGTTTTGATAACAAAGGCGACCGTTTCTACGATTTAATCTCTGCACTGCATAAGTCGGTGCGCGGTAGCGCGCCGGATGCGGCGTTGTACTGGTATGCACGTATTATTACCGCTGGCGGTGATCCGCTGTATGTGGCGCGCCGCTGTCTGGCCATTGCATCTGAGGATGTTGGCAATGCCGATCCGCGTGCGATGCAGGTTGCCATTTCGGCCTGGGATTGTTTCACGCGTGTGGGGCCTGCTGAGGGTGAGCGGGCCATTGCGCAGGCGATCGTTTACCTGGCGTGCGCCCCGAAAAGTAATGCGGTCTATACCGCCTTTAAAGCCGCCATGGCTGACGCACGTGAGCGTCCGGATTATGATGTTCCCGTCCATTTACGTAATGCGCCGACCAAACTGATGAAAGAGATGGGATATGGTCAGGAATACCGCTACGCCCATGACGAACCCAATGCCTATGCGGCTGGCGAGTCATATTTCCCCGAAGAGTTAGCACAAACACGCTATTATCATCCGACAAACAGAGGCCTTGAAGGCAAGATTGGCGAAAAGCTCGCCTGGCTCGCTGAACAGGATCATAAAAGCCCCACAAAACGCTATCGCTGAGAGTGGCGTTGCGGTAATGTTGTCGGTGTATCTCTGTGGCCGCAGGCTGCGGTCGCTTTCTCATTTTTCAATTCGATAAGCACAGGATAAGCATGCTCGATCCCAATCTGCTGCGTACCGAGCCAGACGCAGTCGCAGAAAAACTGGCACGCCGGGGCTTTAAGCTGGATGTAGATAAATTGCGCGCTCTTGAAGAACGTCGCAAAGTTTTGCAGGTAAACACTGAAAACCTGCAGGCAGAGCGTAACTCGCGATCGAAATCCATCGGCCAGGCGAAAGCGCGCGGGGAAGACATTGAGCCATTACGCCTGGAAGTGAACAAACTGGGTGAAGAGCTGGATGCGGCAAAAGCCGAGCTGGAAACGCTGCAGGCGGAAATCCGTGATATCGCGCTGGCGATCCCAAACATTCCGGACGATAGCGTTCCGGTGGGTAAAGATGAAAACGACAACGTTGAAGTGAAACGTTGGGGTACGCCGCGTCAGTTCGACTTTGAAATTCGTGACCATGTTTCGCTCGGCGAGATGCACGCCGGTCTTGATTTTGCTGCAGCGGTTAAACTGACCGGTGCCCGTTTTGTCGTGATGAAAGGTCAGATAGCTCATCTGCACCGTGCGCTGGCGCAGTTTATGATCGATCTGCATACCGAACAGCACGGCTACAGCGAAACCTACGTTCCCTATCTGGTTAACCAGGATACGCTGTACGGTACGGGCCAGTTGCCGAAGTTTGCGGGCGATCTGTTCCATACGCGTCCACTGGAAGAAGAAGCTGACAGCAGTAACTATGCACTGATTCCGACCGCAGAAGTGCCGCTGACCAACCTCGTTCGTGATGAAATCATCGACGAAGATGACTTGCCGATTAAGCTCACAGCGCATTCACCGTGCTTCCGTTCCGAAGCGGGTTCTTATGGTCGTGATACGCGTGGTTTGATCCGTATGCATCAGTTCGACAAAGTCGAAATGGTTCAGATTGTTCGCCCGGAAGATTCTATGGCTGCCCTGGAAGAGATGACCGGTCACGCAGAAAAAGTCCTTGAGCTGCTCGGCCTGCCATACCGCCGTGTTGCACTGTGTACGGGTGACATGGGCTTTGGTGCGTGCAAAACCTTCGATCTGGAAGTGTGGGTGCCGGCGCAAAATACCTATCGCGAAATCTCCTCCTGCTCCAACGTCTGGGACTTCCAGGCACGCCGCATGCAGGCTCGTTGCCGTAGCAAATCCGATAAGAAAACCCGACTGGTACACACGCTGAACGGGTCCGGTCTGGCGGTTGGTCGTACGCTGGTCGCCGTGCTGGAAAACTACCAGCAAGCTGACGGTCGTATTGAGATCCCGGAAGTGCTGCGTCCTTATATGCGCGGGCTCGAGTACATCGGCTAAGCTCTTACATTATAAAAAGCGCCTGCGGGCGCTTTTTTTTTGCCCATCTTGATTTTCGACAATAAGCCTATTATCAATGAGGTTAATACTCACTTTGCCAGGTCAGAATAAAACGCTAAAAAAATGGAATTGCGCAATATAAGTAATTATATAACGGTTTCATATTCTTAATTCTGTAAGCAAAGTGAGAACATATGAAAATCAAGACCCCCGATACACTACTCGGTGTGGAGGTGAGTCGACGTGGGCTGATGAGAACAACCGCCATTGGCGGGCTCGCGGCGGCAGGAAGCGCCTTCACTTTACCTTTTTCCCGACTCGTCAGCGCCGCTGACGCAATCTCCCCACCTTCTACCAGTGAAAAAGTTATCTGGAGTGCATGTACGGTCAACTGTGGTAGCCGATGCCCGCTGCGCATGCATGTTGTGGATGGCGAAATTAAATATGTAGAAACTGACAACACCGGTGATGACAACTACGAAGGGCTGCATCAGGTTCGCGCCTGTCTGCGTGGCCGCTCAATGCGCCGTCGTGTTTACAACCCCGATCGTCTGAAATATCCGATGAAGCGCGTTGGCAAACGCGGTGAAGGCAAATTCGAGCGAATCAGCTGGGAAGAGGCTTACGACACCATCGCGCAGAATATGACGCGTCTTATTAAAGACTACGGCAACGAATCCATCTATCTGAATTATGGTACTGGCACGCTCGGCGGGACAATGACGCGCTCATGGCCGCCGGGAAAAACGCTGGTGGCACGCCTGATGAACTGTTGTGGCGGTTACCTTAATCATTATGGCGACTATTCCTCGGCACAAATTGCTGCGGGGCTCAATTACACATACGGTGGCTGGGCGGCGGGTAACAGTCCGTCAGATATCGAAAACAGCAAGCTGGTCGTGCTGTTTGGTAACAACCCTGGCGAAACACGCATGAGCGGTGGTGGGGTGACCTATTACCTTGAACAGGCGAGGGCAAAATCGAATGCCCGAATGATCATCGTCGATCCGCGGTATACCGACACCGGCGCCGGGCGCGAAGATGAGTGGATCCCCATTCGTCCTGGTACTGACGCTGCACTGGTAAACGGTATTGCATGGGTACTGATTACGGAAAACCTTGTTGATCAGCCATTCCTCGATAAGTACTGCGTTGGTTATGACGAAAAAACATTGCCTGCCAGTGCGCCTGCTAATGGTCATTACAAAGCCTATATCCTTGGACAAGGCAAAGATGGGGTGGCCAAAACGCCAGAGTGGGCCTCAACCATTACCGGTATTCCAGCAGAACGAATTGTGCAACTGGCTCGTGAAATCGGTAGCACCAAACCCGCGTTTATCAGCCAGGGATGGGGGCCACAGCGCCATGCCAACGGCGAGATGACGACCCGCGCGATTTCAATGCTCGCTATCCTGACGGGCAATGTCGGGATCCATGGCGGCAACAGCGGCGCGCGCGAGGGGTCATATGGCCTGCCATTCGAACGGATGCCGACACTGGACAATCCGGTTCAAACCAGCATTTCCATGTTTTTGTGGACGGATGCCATTGAGCGAGGGCCTGAGATGACGGCGCTGCGCGATGGTGTACGCGGCAAAGATAAGCTGGACGTACCGATTAAGATGATCTGGAACTATGCCGGTAATTGCCTCATCAATCAGCATTCGGATATCAACCGCACGCACGACATCCTGCAGGATGATAAAAAATGCGAGCTGATTGTGGTGATTGATTGCCATATGACGTCATCGGCAAAATATGCCGATATTTTGCTGCCAGATTGTACGGCGTCTGAGCAGATGGACTTCGCGCTGGATGCGTCCTGCGGCAATATGTCTTACGTCATTTTTAATGATCAGGTCATCAAGCCTCGTTTCGAGTGTAAAACCATCTATGACATGATGTCCGGGCTGGCAAAACGTCTTGGCGTTGAGCAGCAGTTTACCGAAGGTCGCACGCAGGAAGAGTGGATGCGCCACTTGCACGCACTTTCACGCAAAGCAATCCCGAATTTGCCTGATTTTGATACGTTCCGTCAGCAGGGAATGTTCAAACAGCGCGATCCGGATGGGCATTATGTTGCTTACAAAGGGTTCCGCGATGATCCTCAGGCCAACCCGCTGACCACTCCGTCAGGCAAGATCGAGATCTATTCAGAAGCGCTGGCAACGATCGCAGCAACCTGGGAATTGCCGGAGGGAGATGTTATCGACCCGTTGCCGATTTATACCCCAGGCTTCGAGAATTACAACGATCCACTGAATAAAACATTCCCCTTACAGCTTACTGGCTTCCACTACAAATCCCGCACGCACTCGACCTATGGCAACGTTGATGTATTGAAAGCGTCCTGTCGTCAGGAGATGTGGATCAACCCGATTGATGCGCGCAAACGTGAGATAAACAACGGTGACCGCGTACGTATTTTTAACGATCGCGGTGAAGTTCATATCGAAGCGAAAGTCACACCGCGCATGATGCCAGGTGTTGTCGCGCTGAGTGAAGGGGCCTGGTATGCGCCGGATGCGAAAGGTATAGACCAGGCTGGTAGCATTAACGTCCTGACAACGCAGCGTCCTTCGCCGCTGGCGAAAGGTAACCCGTCGCACACTAACCTTGTTCAGGTCGAGAAGGCGTAAGGAGTAAGAGATGGCTACGCAATATGGATTTTATATTGACTCCGCACGCTGCACCGGCTGCAAAACCTGTGAGCTGGCGTGTAAGGATTACAAGAACTTAACCCCGGATGTCAGCTTCCGCCGCATTTATGAATACGCGGGCGGAGACTGGCAGGAGGATAACGGCGTCTGGCACCAGAACGTTTTCGCCTATTACCTCTCCATCGCCTGTAACCACTGCGAGGATCCGGCCTGTACCAAAGTCTGCCCCAGCGGGGCGATGCACAAACGCGAAGATGGCTTTGTAGTGGTGGACGAAGATATCTGCATCGGTTGCCGTTACTGCCATATGGCCTGCCCGTACGGCGCGCCGCAGTTCAACGCCGAAAAAGGGCACATGACCAAGTGCGACGGCTGCTACAGTCGCGTCGCCGAGGGGCATAAACCCATTTGCGTGGAATCCTGTCCGCTGCGTGCGCTGGATTTCGGCCCGATTGAAGAGCTGCGCAAAAAACACGGTGAGCTGGCGGCTGTCGCCCCGCTCCCGGCGTCGCACTTCACGAAGCCGTGCATTGTGATTAAACCTAACGCCAACAGCCGCCCGACAGGAGATACCACCGGCTATCTGGCAAATCCGCTGGAGGTGTGAGATGGGAAACGGATGGCATGAATGGCCGCTGATGATCTTCACTGTCCTTGGTCAGTGTGTGGTGGGTGGGTTCATTGTACTGGCTGTGGCGCTTATGAAAGGCGATGATCATTTTCAGGCGCAGCAACGTATTGTTCGCGTGATGTTTGGTCTGTGGATACTCATGGGTATTGGTTTTATCGCATCAATGCTCCACCTCGGCACGCCAATGCGGGCGCTGAACTCCCTTAACCGGATCGGCTCTTCGGCGTTGAGCAATGAAATCGCCGCGGGGTCGTTGTTTTTTGCTGTTGGCGGTATCGGCTGGCTGCTGGCCTTGGCGGGTAAACTGTCACAGGGGGGGCGCCAGTTGTGGCTGATTGTGACGGCAGTGCTGGGGGTGCTGTTTGTCTGGATGATGGTGCGTGTATACAACACCATTGATACGGTACCGACCTGGTATACTGTCTGGACGCCGCTCAGTTTCTTCCTGACGCTGTTTATTGGAGGCCCGCTACTCGGTTATTTATTGCTGCGTATGGCGGGGGTTGAGGGGTGGGCAATGCGTCTGTTGCCAGTGATTACCTTACTCGCGCTGGTTGCCAGCACGGTTGTTGTGCTGATGCAGGGCAGTGAACTTGCCTCCATTCACAGTTCTATCCAGCAGGCCTCTGCGTTGGTGCCGGATTATGGATCATTAATGGCATGGCGCGTCGTTGCACTGATCCTGGCTGTGGGATGCTGGGTTGCGCCGCAGCTCAAAGGCCACTACCCTGCGATTCCGCTACTGAGTCTGGCATTTATCCTGGTCGTGGTGGGAGAGATGATTGGTCGCGGTGTCTTTTACGGCTTGCACATGACCGTGGGTATGGCAGTGGCAGGATAACGTTGTAACCGCCGGGGCGGAAGTCCCGGCTTTTCAGGCTTTTTTCGCTGAAAATCATCATGAATTTTTTCGACTGAACACTGCCAACGTATTTCAGACATAAGCCTTTCTAATCAATCAGGTAGTTAAACTTTTAACCTGACGGAAAGTCCGCTGGATTAGTTTTCTATATCGTCCCGCCGTAAAACCAGTCGACGGCCAAAAGTGGCAGATTGACAATGTTTTTACCAGTGGCATGATGCGCACGAATCTTGAACTTCCTCACGGTTTTTTATCCATGCCCACTTATACCCGCCCAGTGCTTTTGTTGCTCTGTGGCTTGCTGTTGTTGACGCTGGCGATTGCAGTATTAAATACGCTCGTCCCGCTTTGGCTCGCTCATGAAAATATGCCTACCTGGCAGGTTGGTATGGTCGGCTCTTCCTATTTTACTGGCAATTTACTGGGCACGCTGTTGACGGGTCGTTTGATCCAGCGGCTTGGGTTTAACCGCAGCTATTACATCGCATCCATTATTTTTGCGGTTGGCTGCGCTGGACTGGGGTTGAACGTAGGCTTCTGGAGCTGGCTTAGCTGGCGTTTCGTTGCGGGTATCGGTTGCGCAATGATTTGGGTTGTGGTGGAAAGTGCGTTGATGTGCAGTGGCACATCCCGTAATCGTGGCCGCTTACTGGCGGCCTATATGATGGTCTATTACGTGGGCACGGTGCTTGGTCAGTTGATGGTAAGCAAACTTTCTACTGAATTGATGCATGTACTGCCCTGGGCTGTGGGGTTAATACTGGCGGGGATTTTGCCGTTACTCTTCACACGCATTATGGAACAGCGCGATGAATCTCATGCAACTACGGCTATCTGGCCTATGTTCCGCTTGCGCCAGGCGCGCCTTGGCGTCAACGGTTGCATTATTTCCGGGATCATTCTGGGCTCCTTGTATGGGTTGATGCCGCTTTATTTGAACCATAAGGGCATCAGTGATGCGGGGATTGGGTTCTGGATGGCGTTAATGGTGAGTTCCGGTATCATCGGACAGTGGCCAATTGGCCGTCTGGCCGATCGTTTTGGCCGGCTGCTGGTGCTGCGCGTTCAGGTTTTTGTTGTGATCCTTGGCTGTTTCGCAATGCTGAGCAATGCGGCAATGGCTCCGGCATTATTTGTGTTGGGGACGGCTGGTTTTACGCTTTACCCGGTGGCGATGGCATGGGCTTGCGAAAAAGTCGAGTACCACCAACTGGTGGCGATGAACCAGGCTTTGCTGCTGAGCTATACGGTAGGCAGCCTTTCAGGACCAACGCTGACGGCGATGTTGATGCAAAGCTATTCCGATAGCCTGCTGTTTATCATGATTGCCAGCGTGTCATTTATCTATCTGCTGATGTTGATGCGCAAAGTGGGTCAGCATCCAACGCCAGTGGCCCATGCCTGATGTTAAGCCTGCATGCGCGGGCTTTTTCTCTTTGCAGATGAAAATCCTCCATTATGGGAGTTGTCCCTATTGTGACCCGTCGAATACCTCAGATATTCTGCGCCTGGATTCACTTTAAGAAGGCTTCCATCATGATGTCTTTACGTCGTTTCAGTACTGCCGCATTGGCTGTTTTTCTCGCGTGTTCCCTCGTATCAATACCTGCTATGGCTAATCCCGGTAATGGGAATGGTAATGGCGGAGGGCAGGGCAATAGCGGCAACCATGGTAATGCCGGCTCACATGGTGATAACGGAAATCATTCGTCAAATAATCAACACAAATCCGCTAAACAAAAAGACGGTAATGATGTTTCAGTGAATGTCAGCTACGACCGTGCACGTACGCTGGCTGTGAATTATGGCCTAACGGGCTATGATTCTTTGCCGCCGGGAATCGCAAAAAACGTTGCGCGCGGTAAAGCATTACCTCCCGGTATTGCGAAGAAGACGGTGCCTGCGCCGATGCTGGGGCAGTTACCTTCTTATCCGGGATATGAATGGCGTATTGTGGGCGACGATTTAGTGTTAGTGGCGCTGAGCACTGCCGTGGTAACGGCAATGATTAATGGTGTATTCAAATAAAATAATAACGCCCGGGAAAACCGGGCGTTATTATTGAAATCAGTACATCACCTTATGACCATATTGTTCCAGGATGCCTTTTACGCGTTCCATGGTCTCTTTCTTCGGTGGATGAACACCATCCAGTTTGTACTCTTCACCCATCGCCACCCATTTGTGTTTACCCAACTCGTGGTAAGGCAGCAGTTCGATTTTTTCGACATTGCCCATATCGCGGGTAAATTCACCGAGGCGGTGTGCAGAGTCGTCATCGTCAGACCAGCCTGGTACAACAACGTAGCGGATCCAGACCTTAATATTTTTATTCGCGAGATATTTTGCGAACTCCAGCGTACGGTGGTTAGAGACACCTACCAGATCCTGATGAATTTCATCGTTCATCTGTTTGAGATCGAGCATCACCAGATCAGTTACTTCCAGTAACTCATCAATCACTGGATCGTAACGGCGAACAAAGCCGTTAGTATCGAGACAGGTATGAATACCCTCTTTTTTGCAGGCTCGGAACCAGTCGCGGACAAACTCCGCCTGCAAAATAGCTTCCCCACCGGAAGCTGTCACACCGCCACCGGATGCATTCATAAAGTGACGATAGGTCACGACATCTTTCATCAGATCTTCGACGGTAATCTCTTTGCCGCCATGGGTGTCCCAGGTATCGCGGTTATGGCAATACAGGCAACGCATCAGGCAGCCCTGGAAGAAGGTAATAAAGCGGATACCCGGGCCATCAACGGTACCACAGGATTCAAAGGAGTGGATGCGACCAATAACTGACATTGCGGTGTTTTCTCCAGATGTGGCCCATCCGGGGCCTGTATTGATGCACAGCTCACCGGCTGTGTTTAAGTCTATTTTGGCTGATATCCATCGTTTTAGTATAGATATCTGGCAAAGCAGACTGGAGAGGGTGTTAAAAAGGCCCCACTTGCGTGGAGCCTTTATTGTACGCTTTTTAAATCGCGATTTCAGTCAATACCCATCGTCTTTCAGGCTGCATCTTTGTGGGCTTCGTTTACTCACCCGAATCACTTACGTGAGTAAGTTCATCGGGATTCGCGCCATTGCCGCCTTGATGTAACCCGAAATCCATTGGGTGACACCCATTACATGGTCTGAGTGAAAGTACGAGTGATAACGTCCTGCTGCTGTTCTTTAGTCAGGGAGTTAAAACGTACTGCGTAGCCAGATACACGGATGGTCAACTGCGGATATTTTTCCGGGTGTTCCATCGCATCGAGCAACATTTCGCGGTTCATCACGTTCACGTTCAGGTGCTGACCACCTTCGATGGACGCTTCGTGGTGGAAGTAACCATCCATCAGACCCGCAAGGTTAGTTTTACGCACTTCATCGTCTTTACCCAGCGCGTTCGGAACGATAGAGAAGGTGTAAGAGATACCATCTTTAGCGTAAGCAAACGGCAGTTTAGCAACGGAGGTCAGAGAGGCGACAGCACCTTTCTGGTCACGACCGTGCATCGGGTTAGCACCTGGTCCGAACGGCGCGCCTGCGCGACGACCGTCTGGGGTGTTACCGGTTTTCTTACCATACACAACGTTAGACGTGATGGTCAGAACAGACTGTGTCGGGATAGCGTTACGGTAAGTAGTCAGTTTCTGAATTTTCTTCATGAAACGTTCTACCAGGTCAACCGCCAGGTCATCTACACGTGCATCGTTGTTACCGAACTGCGGGTATTCGCCTTCGATTTCGAAGTCGACAGCCAGACCGTCTTCATCACGAATCGGTTTAACTTTCGCATATTTGATAGCAGACAGGGAGTCAGCAGCAACGGACAGACCTGCGATACCACACGCCATGGTGCGAATAACGTCACGGTCATGCAGCGCCATCAGAGAGGCTTCGTAGCTGTATTTGTCATGCATGTAGTGGATAACGTTCAGTGCAGTGACATACTGTTTAGCCAGCCAGTCCATGAAGTGATCCATGCGGTCCATCACTTCATCGAAGTGCAGTACATCGCCTTTGATCGGTTCAGATTTAGGACCAACCTGCATTTTCAGTTTTTCATCAACGCCGCCGTTGATGGCATACAGCATGGTTTTCGCCAGGTTAGCGCGAGCACCGAAGAACTGCATTTGTTTACCCACAACCATCGGGCTTACGCAGCAAGCGATAGCGTAGTCATCGTTGTTGAAGTCAGGACGCATCAGATCATCGTTCTCATACTGCAGAGAAGAGGTATCGATGGAGACTTTCGCAGCGAATTTTTTGAAGTTCAGTGGCAGTTTTTCAGACCACAGAATGGTGATGTTCGGCTCCGGAGACGGCCCCATGGTGTACAGGGTGTTCAGGAAGCGGAAGCTGTTTTTGGTCACCAGCGTACGGCCGTCAACGCCCATACCGCCGATAGATTCAGTTGCCCAAATCGGGTCGCCAGAGAACAGTTCATCATACTCAGGGGTACGCAGGAAGCGGACCATACGCAGTTTCATGACCAGGTGGTCAACCATTTCCTGCGCTTCTTGCTCGGTGATTTTGCCAGCTTTCAGGTCGCGTTCGATGAACACGTCGAGGAAGGTAGCGGTACGACCGAAGGACATTGCTGCGCCGTTCTGAGACTTAACAGCAGCCAGGTAGCCGAAGTAAGTCCACTGGATAGCTTCCTGAGCGGTAGTGGCCGGGCCAGAGATATCGCAACCGTATTTAGCGGCCATCTCTTTGATCTGACCCAGAGCACGATGCTGTTCAGCGATTTCTTCACGCAGACGGATGGTCGCTTCCAGGTTTACGCCGTTTTCCATGTCAGATTGCAGAGACAGGAACTGGGCGTATTTGTCTTTCATCAGGAAGTCGATACCGTACAGTGCAACGCGACGGTAGTCACCGATGATACGGCCACGGCCATAGGCATCCGGCAGGCCGGTCAGCACGCCAGATTTACGGCAGTTCAGGATGTCTTTGGTGTAAACATCAAAAACGCCCTGGTTATGCGTTTTGCGGTATTCAGTGAAGATTTTTTTCAGGGCAGGATCCAGCTCGCGGTTGTACGCTTTGCAGGAACCTTCAACCATTTTGATACCACCGAACGGGATAATCGCACGTTTCAGCGGTGCTTCAGTCTGCAGACCAACGATTTTCTCAAGCGCTTTGTTGATGTAGCCAGCATCGTGAGAGGTGATGGTAGAAGCAACAGAGGTGTCGAAGTCAACAGGCGCGTGAGTGCGGTTTTCCTGTTTAACGCCTTCCATTACTTTGTCCCACAGCGTGGTGGTCGCGTCGGTTGCGCCAGCCAGGAAGGACTCGTCACCCTCGTAAGGGGTATAGTTTTTCTGGATAAAGTCGCGTACGTTGACTTCTTTCTGCCAGTCACCTTTCGCAAAACCTTCCCAGGCTGTGGCTAACTTTTCATTAAGCTCGGACATGTAACACCTACCTTCTTAAGTGGATTTTTTATTTACTGCCTGAAACAACCATCAATTAATGATGATTATCGCCACGCAGGTAAATGACCCAGTATGTCAACCCAACTAACAATCCTCCACCAATGATATTCCCAATTGTTACCGGAATCAGATTATCGGTGATGAAATTTGCAATAGTCAGGTGAGAAAAACTTTCCGGGCTGGAACCGATAGCGGTCCAGAACTCCGGGCTCGCAAAGTGACGGATTACGACACCCATCGGAATCATAAACATGTTTGCGATACTGTGCTCAAAACCGCTGGCAACAAACATGGCCACCGGCAGAACCATAATCAGGGCTTTATCGGTCAGACTGCGACCTGAGTAGCTCATCCATACGGCCAGACAGACCATCAGGTTCGCCAAAATACCCAGTGCGACAGCTTCAATAAAGGTATGGTGCAGTTTGTGATCGGCTGTTTGCAGGACATTCAAGCCCCAGCCACCATTTGCTACCATATATTCGCCGGACAACCACATCAGCAGCACGAAGAGCAATGCACCAATCAGGTTACCGATGTAGACGTTTACCCAGTTACGAGCCAACTGGCCCCAGGTGATACGTCCACTGGCTTTCGCCACCACGATCAACACCGTTGATGTGAAAAGGTCTGCGCCGCAGATGACGCACAGAATTAACCCTAATGAGAAGCATATCCCACCAACCAGTTTAGCCATGCCGTACGGCATTGATGCTGTCCCAGTGGTGGCAGTAATATAAAAAACAAACGCGATAGAGATAAAGACACCTGCTGTAATCGCCAAAAAGAACGTTGTCAGCGGTTTCTTTGTTGCTTTGTAGACACCTGCTTCTTCGGCAACTTTGGCCATCGCAGCTGGAAGTATTAGATCAAAAGGGTTGTCAGCTTTCACACTAACTCTCTCTTTATTTAAGTCGGCGACGAGATACTAACAAAGCATTATAGAAGAGAATTTGATATGGATCATATCTCGCCTGGCTTATAGGACCGCAAAGTGCATGGTTTTTCAGCAAGTGCGGAGTAACTTGTTGATTATAAAAATAAAAATAAAGTTTAAAATTTGCAATTACAGTTGAATTTTTTTATAAGGCCTCCCGCACAACGGTTAATTAAAATGGAGTAATTGCCATAAAGAGTAACAATAATCCCTGGGTTTATATAAATATATTCACCCATGGTTAACTTAATTATTACAATTGGCACTCATTGCCGAAATATAAATAAAAAGGGGCAATGAAATTGCCCCGTAATATAACGTAGACCTGTGATTAAGCCTACAGATTGTCGTGTTACTTGTCGTTAATTCGACCAAAAGGCACGTTTGGCCCGTTGTAATTTTTCGTAAGCGGCTAACAACGCCTGATGCGCCGGGAACGCCTTCAACGACCCCTCCGCCGCCTGCAGACCATAGAAGGGCGCTTCACCGCTAAGTGCCGCGCTTGCAGCTTCAACCGCATCCGCGCCATACATGCGCACAAAAGCGTTCAGATATTGCAGCGGCTGGCGCTCTTCTTCCTGAGATAATTGCAGCAACGTTTGCAGGCAGCGGTAGTAATTGATGCGCTCAGCGGTGAATACCGAACCGTTGAATTCAATGGTCCACTCTGTCCAGGAGAGCGCCTGATCCAGGTCACCACCCGCCAGCGCGAGCATGGCTTTCAGTTCACCAATACGCAGCGTAAACCAGCCATTGTCTTTACCGGTCGCCATGCCAAGCAACTCACGTACGCGAGTGAAATCATCGTGGCCTTCTTCATCAAGCTGCTCGATAAGATTGAGATAATCTTCTTTTTCCCACTCGCTACCTGGCAGTGAGAGAATCGTTTCGCGCAGATGGCTACCCATGCTGTTGTTTGCCAGCCAGAGATCTTCTGCCGGATAAATATCGGACATACCCGGAACCAGAATACGGCAGGCATAGACGCCCAGATGCTCGTAGTCGGCGATGTACACTTCTTTATCTTCAGCCCTGAAGATAGCCATCAGGGTGGCAAACTCTTCTTCGGTTGTCCCGGCAAAGCTCCAGTCAGCAAACGGGTAGTCCGCATCTTGCTTAAAGAGGTCCCACGAGATCGAACCGCTGGAGTCGATAAAGTGCGTTTCGAGGTTGGTATGTTCTGCGACTTCTTCATCGTCAAACGTCGGCGGGGTAAAGACATCGAGATCTTTCAGGCTACGACCTTGCAGCAGTTCCGTCACGGTACGTTCCAGCGCCACGCCAAAGTCCGGATGTGCGCCGAAAGAGGCGAAGCAGGTACCGTTAGCCGGGTTAAACAGGACAACGCAAATGACCGGATATTGACCACCCAGCGATCCGTCATAAGCAAAGATCGGAAAACCTTCGGCTTCCAGCTTCTCAATGGATGCTACAACGCCTGGGTAACGTGCGAGAACATCTGCCGGGATTTCAGGCAAACTGATACGTTCGCTGATAATGCGGTTTTTAATATGACGTTCAAAAACCTCTGACAGTCCCTGTACGCGCGCTTCATTACGGGTATTACCCGCTGACATGCCATTAGATACATACAGGTTACCGACGATATTCATTGGAATATAGACGGTTTGTTCATCTGACTGGCGGGTAAAGGGGAGGGCGCAAATCCCGCGAGCTTCGTTGCCGGACTGCAGATCGATCAGCATACCTGCCGTCAGTTCGTTTTCCGGATCGTAAAATTCACGCAGGCGCGGATCGAGAATGCCTTCCGGCAGTGTGTCGTCTTCGGTCAGCGTGAACCACTTTTCATTCGGATAATGGACAAATGGACCGTTAGCCACGTCATCACCTAACCAAAAATCGGCAAAGAAATAGTTGGTGGACAGACGCTCAAAATATTCACCCAGCGCAGATGCCAGCGCTGCCTTTTTGGTTGCGCCTTTACCGTTGGTAAAGCACAGCGCGCAGTCTTTATCGCGAATATGCACGGACCAGACGTTAGGTACCGGGTTCAGCCAGGAGGCCTCTTCAATATTGAAGCCGAGGTCGAGCAGTTTTTGCTGGAAGCGAGCGATGGAATCTTCCAGTGCGGCGTCTTTGCCGGGGATATAGGTTTGCGTCATAGCAGTCACTTTTTTGTACGTAAAGCGGGCAATGATACGGGTTTTACGTGACTGACGCTATCTTTGGGGGCTGACCTGCGAAAATAAAACTTTTGACTATCATTAATGGATCTAACTTATTGTTCGGACATAAAAAAATGAAAGCGTTTGATCTCCACCGCATGGCGCTGGATAAGGTTCCTCTGGAGTTTCTTGGCGAAGTTGCGCTTCGTAGCCTTTATACCTTTGTTTTGGTCTTTATATTTCTCAAAATCACAGGGCGACGTGGTGTGCGTCAGATGTCGCTCTTTGAGGTATTGATCATTCTGACGTTAGGCTCAGCGGCAGGCGACGTTGCGTTTTATGACGATGTGCCAATGCTTCCGGTACTGGTGGTATTTGTTACCCTCGCGGTACTGTACCGCCTGGTGATGTGGTTCATGACGCACAGTGAGAAACTGGAAGATCTGCTGGAAGGAAAGCCCGCCATCATCATTCATGAAGGGGAATTTGTCTGGGAGAAATTAGATAAGCAGAACATGACGGAATTTGAATTCTTTATGGAGCTACGCATTCGCGGCGTTGATCATCTGGGACAGGTGAGGCTGGCCATCCTGGAGACCAATGGTCAACTGAGCGTCTTTTACTATACCGATGAAGATGTAAAACCGGGGCTGTGTATTTTACCGAAGGCGTTTTCTGAACGTTTCACTACCGTACCTGAGGCGGGAGACTACGCCTGTGTTCAATGCAGTAAAATCATGGTCATGCCGGCGGGCTGCCATCAATTGTGTCCACGCTGCGCAAATCCAGAATGGTCGAAGGCCAGCCGGGGAATTCGGGTAACGTGATAGCCATTATGTCGGTTTTATGACGATTAGGCGGAAGAATGTTTTGTGTGACAATGACCGCATTTTTCGGGTCATAAGTTTTAGACATTGCGGCGCGTGTCACTGAATGATAAAACCGATATCCACTGTTATAACTTATTGCTTTTAGCGTGGTGAGGGGAAATGGCTCAGGTCTTTAATTTCAGTTCAGGTCCGGCAATGTTACCGGCGGATGTGCTTAAACAGGCTCAACAGGAACTCTGTGACTGGCACGGTCTTGGTACATCGGTGATGGAAATCAGCCACCGTGGTAAAGAATTTATTCAGGTGGCTGAGGAAGCAGAAAAGGATTTTCGCGATCTGCTGAATATTCCCTCGAACTACAAAGTTTTGTTCTGCCATGGCGGTGGTCGTGGTCAGTTTGCCGGTATCCCGTTGAACATTCTGGGGAATAAAACCACTGCAGATTATGTTGATGCAGGTTACTGGGCGGCGAGTGCAATCAAAGAAGCAAAAAAATACTGCTCCCCAAATGTTATCGACGCAAAAATCTCTGTAGAGGGGCTGCGTGGCGTGAAGCCGATGAGCGAGTGGCAACTGAGCGATAACAGCGCTTACTTGCACTTCTGCCCGAACGAAACCATTGACGGTATTGCCATCAATGAAACGCCGAACTTTGCGTCCGATGTGGTGGTAACGGCAGATCTCTCTTCCACTATTCTGTCCACTCCGCTGGATGTTTCCCGCTACGGCGTGATTTATGCAGGTGCGCAGAAAAATATCGGCCCGGCAGGCTTAACGCTGGTTATCGTTCGTGAGGATCTGCTGGGTAAAGCGCATCAATCTTGCCCTTCCATTCTGGATTACACCATCCTTGCGCAAAACGATTCCATGTTTAACACGCCGCCGACGTTTGCCTGGTATCTGGCTGGCCTCGTCTTCAAATGGCTGAAAAACAATGGCGGCGTTGCAGCCATGGACCGTATTAATCAGCAAAAAGCTGACCTGCTGTACGGTGTGATTGATAAAAGTGATTTCTACCGTAACGATGTTGCCAAAGCGAACCGTTCTCGCATGAACGTTCCGTTCCAGTTGGCTGACAACGCGCTCGACAAAATTTTCCTGGAAGAGTCACTGGCGGCAGGGCTGCATGCACTGAAAGGCCACCGCGTTGTCGGTGGCATGCGTGCTTCTATCTATAACGCGATGCCGCTGGAAGGCGTAAAAGCGCTGACTGACTTTATGGCTGACTTTGAACGTCGCCACGGCTAAATTTGGCTTGCCTCATACCCCGTAGCCTGGCTGCGGGGTTTTTTATTCTGTTTGTTGAGAGTTGAGTTTTATGGAATCCCTGACGTTACAACCCATCGCGCGGGTAGATGGCACTATTAATCTGCCTGGTTCAAAAAGTGTTTCCAACCGCGCCTTGTTACTGGCCGCCTTCGCACAGGGCACCACCGTACTGACCAATCTTCTGGATAGCGACGATGTACGCCATATGCTCAATGCGCTCAGTGCGTTGGGAGTTTCCTTTACGCTGTCTGCGGATCGTACTCGCTGTGAAGTAACCGGCGTCGGCGGGCCGTTAACGACAGAAAAACCACTGGAGTTATTCTTGGGCAATGCAGGAACGGCAATGCGTCCGCTGGCAGCCGCGCTGTGCCTTGGCAGCAATGACATTGTCCTGACCGGCGAACCGCGCATGAAAGAGCGACCGATTGGCCATCTGGTGGATGCACTACGTCAGGGCGGCGCGCAGATTGATTATCTGGAACAGGAAAATTATCCGCCTCTGCGCCTGCGCGGCGGGTTCATCGGCGGCAGCGTTGAGGTTGACGGCAGCGTATCCAGCCAGTTTTTGACTGCATTGCTGATGACCGCTCCGCTTGCGACGCAAGATACCGTTATCTCCATTAAAGGAGACCTGGTTTCTAAACCCTATATCGATATTACGCTGCATCTGATGCACACCTTCGGTGTTGAAGTTGAAAATCAGCAATATCAGCGCTTTGTCGTGCGCGGTAATCAGCAGTATACCTCGCCCGGGCACTATCTTGTGGAAGGTGATGCTTCCTCTGCCTCTTATTTCCTTGCGGCCGGCGCGATTAAAGGCGGCACGGTGAAAGTCACCGGTATTGGTCGCAACAGCGTGCAGGGCGATATTCGTTTTGCCGATGTACTGGAAAAAATGGGGGCGGAGGTGGTATGGGGCGATGATTTTATTGCCTGTACGCACGGTGAGTTAAACGCCATTGATATGGATATGAACCATATTCCGGATGCGGCAATGACGATTGCGACGGCGGCGCTGTTTGCGCGTGGTACTACCACATTGCGTAACATCTATAACTGGCGCGTTAAAGAAACAGACCGTCTTTTTGCCATGGCGACAGAGCTTCGTAAAGTGGGCGCTGAGGTGGAAGAAGGCGAAGATTTTATTCGTGTGACCCCGCCTGCGCAGATCCAATACGCGGAAATTGGCACCTATAATGATCACCGTATGGCAATGTGCTTCTCGCTGGTGGCGCTATCGGATACCCCTGTCACTATCCTCGATCCGAAATGCACGACCAAAACCTTCCCTGACTACTTCGAGCAGCTGGCGCGTATCAGTACGCTGGGCTGATTCTTTTCCTGCAGTTTCTGACGCCGACATCTGTCGGCGTTGTAGATTTTTTCACCTTGCTGCCTTCTCCGTTGAATGCTATTTTTTGCGCATCAACTTATTTTAAGTTGATGATTTATATGTATTTTATATATTCAATCAACGGATGATTCACATGATAAATACAAAGAAATTCCTGGCATTAGCCGTGGCTGCGGTAGTGCTGGTAGGCTGTAAAAATATGAACGGGAATATGCTGGCAAGCTCAGGTGTTGCTGCCTTCAAAGCGGCGACATTATCGGATGCCGATGTCAAAGCGCTATCGAATGATGCCTGTAAGCAGATGGATGCCACCAACAAAGTGGCGGGCGCATCAAGTAAATATACAAAACGCCTGAATACAATCGCGAAAGCATTGGGTAACAATGCTGATGGCGCGCCCGTTAATTACAAAGTCTATCTGACGTCAGAAGTGAATGCGTGGGCAATGGCGAATGGTTGCGTCCGCGTTTACAGCGGCCTGATGGATCTGATGACAGATAACGAGGTTGAAGCGGTTCTGGGCCATGAACTGGGGCATGTGGCGCTGGGCCATTCGAAGAAAGCCATGCAGGCAGAATACGCGACGCTTGCCGCCCGTGACGCAATTTCTGCTACCAGCGGCGTTGCGGCCCAACTGTCCCACTCACAGTTGGGGGATTTGGCGAATGGCGTGATCAATTCCGCCTTTTCCCGCAGTCAGGAGTCGGATTCGGATGATTTTTCCTATGACTTGCTGAAAAAACGCGGCATTAAAACACAGGGGCTTGTGACCAGTTTTGAAAAACTGGCGAAAATGGGCTCCGGCCATGCAAAATCGTTATTTGATTCTCATCCGCCATCAGCGGAGCGCGCGCAGCATATTCGTGATCGTATCGCCGCAGATAAAAAGTAAATAATTGTCACTTTCGGGCTGGTATTCTTCCGGCCCTCTATAATTGCGCAAACCTTCTCCACTCAGAACGATTAATCCCGTTATTTATACCTGGTAGTAACGGTCATTGGCGTTGCAGCGTATAATGCGCGGCGTTCACGTTAACGGTATGCCTTTATGAAGGAGAAAAAGATGACGGCAATTGCCCCGGTAATCACCATTGATGGGCCTAGCGGTGCAGGGAAAGGCACTCTGTGCAAGGCAATGGCGGAAGCGTTGCAATGGCATCTACTGGATTCAGGCGCAATCTATCGTGTGCTGGCGCTGGCCGCGCTGCACCACCATGTTGATGTCACCTCAGAAGACGTACTGGTCCCGCTGGCAGCGCATCTCGACGTACGATTTGTCTCGACTGACGGCAACCTTGAAGTGATCCTTGAAGGTGAGGACGTGAGCGGTGAGATCCGTACGCAAGAGGTCGCTAATGCGGCATCGCAGGTTGCGGCGTTCCCTCGGGTACGTGAGGCGTTGTTACGTCGTCAGCGCGCTTTTCGCGAAGCGCCGGGCCTCATTGCAGACGGCCGCGATATGGGGACCGTCGTATTCCCTGATGCGCCAGTGAAAATTTTCCTTGACGCTTCCTCGCAAGAGCGTGCGCACCGCCGCATGCTACAGTTGCAGGAAAAGGGGTTTAGTGTTAATTTTGATCGCCTTTTATCCGAGATAAAAGAGCGCGATGACCGCGATCGCAACCGCGCCGTCGCCCCACTTGTTCCTGCAGAAGATGCCTTAGTGCTGGATTCTACCAGTTTAACTATTGAGCAAGTGATTGAAAAAGCGCTACAATATGCGCGCCAAAAACTGGCACTCGCGTAATTGCGACAGAATTAGCAGTACCCCCGCTGCAAAGGATTGACGGCGGGTATGTGAAACAACCCCATCCGGCACGGAGCCAGGTGGACGTTAATATTAACCTGAAGATTAAACATGACTGAATCTTTTGCTCAACTGTTTGAAGAATCCTTAAAAGAAATCGAAACCCGCCCGGGTTCCATCGTTCGTGGTGTTGTTGTTGCTATCGACAAAGACGTAGTACTGGTTGACGCCGGTCTGAAATCTGAGTCTGCCATTCCGGCTGAGCAGTTCAAAAACGCCCAGGGCGAACTGGAAATCCAGGTTGGCGACGAAGTTGACGTTGCTCTGGATGCAGTAGAAGACGGCTTCGGTGAAACCCTGCTGTCCCGTGAAAAAGCTAAACGTCACGAAGCGTGGATCACGCTGGAAAAAGCGTACGAAGAAGCTGAAACTGTTACCGGTGTTATCAACGGCAAAGTCAAAGGCGGCTTCACTGTTGAGCTGAACGGTATTCGCGCGTTCCTGCCGGGTTCTCTGGTAGACGTTCGTCCGGTTCGCGACACGCTGCACCTGGAAGGCAAAGAGCTTGAATTCAAAGTCATCAAGCTGGACCAGAAGCGTAACAACGTTGTTGTTTCTCGTCGTGCCGTTATCGAATCCGAGAACAGCGCAGAACGTGATCAACTGCTGGAAAACCTGCAGGAAGGCATGGAAGTTAAAGGTATCGTTAAGAACCTCACTGACTACGGTGCATTCGTTGATCTGGGTGGCGTTGACGGCCTGCTGCACATCACCGATATGGCATGGAAACGCGTTAAGCATCCGAGCGAAATCGTAAACGTTGGCGACGAAATCACTGTTAAAGTGCTGAAGTTCGACCGCGAGCGTACCCGTGTATCTCTGGGCCTGAAACAACTGGGCGAAGATCCGTGGGTTGCTATCGCTAAACGTTACCCGGAAGGTACTAAACTGACCGGTCGTGTAACCAACCTGACCGATTACGGCTGCTTCGTTGAAATCGAAGAAGGCGTTGAAGGCCTGGTACACGTTTCCGAAATGGACTGGACCAACAAAAACATCCACCCATCCAAAGTTGTTAACGTTGGTGATGTAGTGGAAGTTATGGTTCTGGATATCGACGAAGAACGTCGTCGTATCTCTCTGGGCCTGAAACAGTGCAAAGCTAACCCGTGGCAGCAGTTCGCGGAAACCCACAACAAGGGTGACCGTGTTGAAGGTAAAATCAAGTCTATCACTGACTTCGGTATCTTCATCGGCCTGGACGGCGGCATCGACGGTCTGGTTCACCTGTCTGACATCTCCTGGAACGTTGCAGGCGAAGAAGCAGTTCGTGAATACAAAAAAGGCGACGAAATCGCAGCGGTTGTTCTGCAGGTTGACGCAGAGCGTGAACGTATCTCCCTGGGCGTTAAACAGCTCGCAGAAGATCCGTTCAACAACTACGTTGCTCTGAACAAGAAAGGCGCGATCGTCACCGGTAAAGTCACTGCAGTTGACGCGAAAGGCGCAACCGTAGAACTGGCTGACGGTGTTGAAGGTTACCTGCGTGCTTCTGAAGCATCCCGTGACCGCGTTGAAGACGCAACTCTGGTTCTGAGCGTAGGCGACGACGTTGAAGCTAAATTCACCGGCGTTGACCGTAAAAACCGTGTAGTAAGCCTGTCTGTTCGTGCTAAAGACGAAGCTGACGAGAAAGATGCTATCGCAACTGTTAACAACAAACAGGAAGACGGTAACTTCTCCAACGCTATGGCAGAAGCCTTCAAAGCAGCTAAAGGCGAGTAATATTTCGCCATACTTTGGACTGCCAGACGGCTGTTAGTACATCGCCTCGGTAAATCACCGGGGCGATATTGCAAAGCAACCGTGTCTGACACGCGAAGTATGATGAGTATACTTGACAGATTACAGATTTCGTCCTGTAATCAAGCACAAAGGGCGGCTACGGCCGCCCTTGTTCAAGCTGTTAAGCTAATTTGCCTTGAAGGAAACCGGAGGAATCATGACCAAGTCAGAATTGATTGAAAGACTTGCCAGCCAGCAATCGCACATTCCCGCGAAAGCCGTGGAAGATGCGGTCAAAGAGATGCTGGAGCATATGGCCTCTACTCTTGCCCAGGGTGAGCGTATTGAGATCCGCGGTTTCGGCAGTTTTTCTCTGCACTATCGTGCACCCCGCACCGGACGTAATCCGAAAACGGGCGATAAAGTGGATCTGGAAGGGAAATACGTTCCACACTTTAAGCCGGGTAAAGAATTGCGTGACCGCGCCAATATTTATGAAGGTTAAGTTTCAATCTGTATTGAAACCTAATCATCGTGAAAAGCACCGACAGGTGCTTTTTTCATTTCTGCCCCCAGAGCCGTGGAAGACTGCTCGCATAATGCCTGTCTTTGGCTGCAAGTTCGTTTAAATCTGCCCACCTTCGCCGCAAAACAAGAAAATCATGCCAGACGGCTTGCGCAACGCCGGTCACACTTACCGCAACAAGGAGGTGGGCATGCCATTACCTGCGCTAGCGTTTTCCCTGAACGTAGGCATATTGCCACTATTATTTCTCCCAGTACTGCCTGAAATTGAACATGTCTGGATGATAATTGTTGCAGGGTGCCTGCTTGCCAGCAGACATCAGCGCTACATTCGTTATACCGGTTTTACGGTGCTGTTTTTCGCCTGGGGATTGTTAGCAGCATTGCAGGCTATCTGGCCAACTCAACATTTGCCGGGGGCGAATCGGCAGGTGAGGGTGGTGATAACCGGAACCGATCATGCAACAACACACTACGCTGAGATCACCCATCTGGACGGTAAGCGCATCATTCCTGCAGCAGGCATAACGCTCTACGGCGAATATTTGCCGCAGCCTGTGTGTGTTGGCCAGCAGTGGGATATGACTATCAGAGCGCGGCCTGTACACGGGCAACTGAATGATGGAGGATTTGATACTCAGCGTCATGCACTGTCGTCGCATTTACCGCTGACGGGTCGCTTCATTAATGCGCAGATTGCGGATGCCCAATGTAGCTGGCGCGGTCAGTACCTGGATTCGCTGAGCACGCAACTGGAAGCGTACCCCTGGAGGGCAGTCATTCTGGCGCTGGGGCTTGGCGAGCGTTCTGCATTGGATCGCGAGGTGAAAGATATTATGCGTCAGACGGGGACTGCCCATCTGATGGCGATATCCGGTCTGCATATTGCGCTAACGGCAATGCTTGGCGTGTTACTGGCAAGAGGGGTGCAGCGCTTTTTCCCCGCAAGACGAATTAACTGGCATTTACCGTTACTGATTGGCGTGGTCAGTGCTATCAGTTACGCCGGATTGACGGGAATGCAACCACCCGCTTTTCGAACGACGCTGTCCATTGGAATATGGGCGGCGCTACGTCTGTCGGGACGCCAGTGGACACCGTGGCAGGTTTGGCTGTGCTGCATTGCTGGCATACTGTTTATCGATCCTGTCGCTGTCTTGTCGCAAAGTTTATGGCTGTCTGCATTCGCCGTCGCGGCGCTGATCTTTTGGTATCAATGGCTCCCATTACGGATACACACTCTGTGCAGGTGGCAGCGGATTCTCATCGACCTTCTTTATATCCAGGCTGGCATGACATTATTGCTAATGCCGCTGCAGATTTTGTCTTTTCACGGTCTTAGCCTGAGCTCAATGGCGGCAAATTTAATTGCTGTACCGTTGGTTACTTTTATCACTGTCCCACTCGTCCTTTTCGGGATGCTACTGCATCCAACCGGCCTGCAAAGTGTTGAGGCAGTTGTCTGGTATCTGGCTGATGGTTCTCTTGCGATTCTGTTCTGGTTTCTGCAACGCCTGCCGAACGGTTGGCTTGATGTGGATGCACGCTGGCTTGGGTTAGCCTGGCTCCCCTGGCTTTTTCTTGTCATGGGAAAATTGCACTGCTGGCGCTCCTTTCCTGCAATCGGTTTTACAGCAATCATTCTACTGCTGTTCCCTTTTCGTCCGACCCAGCGCGACGGTGACTGGGCTGTTCATATGCTTGATGTAGGCCAGGGGCTGGCGATGGTCATTGAGCGCAATGGTAAGGCTATTCTGTACGACACCGGGCTTGCCTGGCCTGGCGGGGACAGCGCGCAGCAACTGATTACGCCCTGGTTACGTTGGCATCATCTGCAACCGGAGGGCATTATCCTCAGCCATGATCATCTTGATCATCGCGGTGGGCTTAATACGCTTCTCATCGACTGGCCATCGCTTTGGGTTAAAAGCCCATTAGGCTGGGCTGGTCATCAGCCCTGCTTTCGCGGTGAAAGCTGGCAATGGCAAGGGCTGACCTTCACAGCGCACTGGCCACTCAGAGATGCGCAAATGAAAGGAAATGATCGCTCATGCGTGGTCAAAGTTGATGACGGACAACAAAGCATACTGCTTACGGGAGATATTGAAACCGCAGGGGAAATGGGGATGATGAGCCATTACTGGCAGCATCTCCAGGCTACACTTATCCAGGTGCCTCATCATGGCAGCACCACTTCATCCTCGCTTCCTTTTATTCAAAGGGTTAATGGAACGGTCGCGCTGGTGTCTGCATCGCGTTACAACAACTGGCGTTTGCCGTCGGCAAAAGTGCAAAAACGCTATCAGCAACAGGCGTACCGGTGGTTTGATACACCTCATCATGGACAAATAACTGCCTTATTCTCGCGGCAAGGTTGGAAAATCTTGAGTTTACGTGAGCAAATTTTCCCACGTTGGTATCATCAGTGGTTTGGCGTACCTGGAGATAACGGGTAGAATATGCGGCTATTTCAACAAGTGCTGGTTTTTTGAATGCATAACGACAAAGATCTCTCAACATGGCAGACATTCCGCCGACTTTGGCCCATCATTGCGCCGTTTAAAACGGGTTTGATCGTGTCGGGAGTAGCGTTAATCCTCAACGCCGCCAGCGATACATTTATGTTATCGCTTCTCAAACCATTACTGGATGATGGTTTTGGTAAAACGGACCGCTCAGTGTTGCTGTGGATGCCACTGGTGGTTATCGGGCTGATGATTTTACGCGGCATCACCAGCTATATTTCTAGCTACTGTATTTCATGGGTTTCAGGCAAAGTGGTGATGACCATGCGCCGCCGCCTCTTTGGTCATATGATGGGGATGCCCGTATCCTTCTTTGACAAACAATCTACCGGGACACTCCTGTCCCGCATTACCTATGACTCTGAACAGGTCGCTTCTTCTTCTTCCAGTGCGCTGATCACTGTGGTACGTGAAGGGGCATCTATCATCGGTCTGTTTGTGATGATGTTCTATTACAGCTGGCAATTGTCCGCCATTTTGATTGTGCTTGCGCCGATCGTTTCTTTTGCTATTCGCGTTGTGTCAAAGCGTTTTCGCAATATCAGTAAAAATATGCAAAACACGATGGGGCAGGTGACGACCAGTGCCGAGCAGATGCTGAAAGGGCATAAAGAAGTGCTGATGTTTGGTGGTCAGAGCGTCGAGACCAGCCGTTTTGAGAAAGTCAGCAATAAGATGCGTCTGCAGGGAATGAAAATGGTGTCGGCGTCTTCAATATCCGATCCAATCATTCAGCTTATCGCTTCGCTGGCGCTGGCCTTTGTGCTTTATGCTGCAAGCTTCCCAAGCGTGATGGACACATTGACCGCCGGGACCATCACCGTGGTGTTCTCCTCCATGATCGCGCTGATGCGTCCACTGAAATCGTTGACCAACGTCAACGCGCAGTTTCAGCGCGGGATGGCGGCCTGCCAGACGTTATTCGCTATCCTCGATAGCGAGCAGGAAAAAGATGAAGGTACGTTGGTTATTGAACGAGCAAAAGGTGACGTTGAGTTCCGTGATGTCACTTTTACTTATCCGGGGCGCGAGACGCCTGCGTTACGTAATATCAATCTGAGCATTCCGGCAGGGAAAACAGTGGCGCTGGTGGGGCGTTCAGGGTCAGGGAAATCGACCATGGCAAGCCTCATCACGCGCTTCTATGACATTGATAAAGGCCAGATCCTGATGGATGGTCATGACCTGCGTGAGTATAAGCTGACGTCACTGCGTAACCAGGTTGCACTGGTCTCGCAAAACGTGCACCTCTTCAACGATACCGTGGCAAATAATATTGCTTATGCCCGTACGGAAGAGTACAGCCGTGAGCAGATCGAACAGGCGGCGAAAATGGCCTATGCCATGGATTTCATCAATAAGATGGACAATGGTCTGGACACCATTATCGGTGAAAACGGCGTATTGCTTTCCGGCGGCCAGCGTCAGCGTATTGCGATTGCTCGTGCGCTGCTGCGTGACAGCCCTATCCTTATCCTGGACGAGGCAACATCGGCACTGGATACGGAATCAGAGCGTGCGATTCAGGCGGCGCTCAATGAATTGCAGAAAAACCGTACCTCACTGGTGATTGCCCACCGCCTTTCTACGATCGAACAGGCAGATGAAATCGTGGTGGTAGAAGATGGGCGCATCGTTGAGCGTGGAAGCCATAGCGAGCTTCTGGCGCAGCGCGGTGTTTATGCGCAGTTGCATAAAATGCAGTTTGGCGAATGATTGCGCGCATCTGGTCCGGCGAATCACCGCTGTGGCTGCTGTTATTGCCGCTGTCCTGGCTCTATGGTCTGGTCAGCGGCATTATTCGTTTGTGCTGGCGGATGGGGTTAAAAAAAGCCTGGCGCGCACCCGTTCCCGTGGTCGTGGTCGGCAATCTGACCGCGGGCGGCAATGGCAAAACGCCGGTGGTTGTCTGGTTGGTTGAACAATTACAGCAGCGCGGTATCAGGGTCGGGGTAGTTTCCAGAGGGTATGGCGGTAAAGCCGCACACTACCCGCTGCTACTCACGCCTGAAACCACGACCGCCGAGGCGGGAGATGAGCCGGTGCTTATTTTTCAACGTACAGGGGCACCTGTCGCTGTGTCTCCCGCCAGGGTCGATGCCGTCAAAGCGCTTCTGACCGCTTCGCCAGTGCAGCTGATCGTTACCGACGACGGCTTGCAGCATTATCGCCTGCATCGTGATAAAGAAATTGTTGTTATTGATGGCGTGCGGCGTTTTGGCAACGGTTGGTGGCTTCCTGCAGGGCCGATGCGTGAACGGGCATCCCGACTTAAATCCGTCGATGCTGTGATCACGAACGGTGGTATTGCTCAGCCTGGCGAGATAGCCATGCGATTGCAGCCAGGGCTGGCCGTGAATTTGCTCACTGGTGAGCGCCGCAGTGTCAATGCGTTGCAAAATCTGGTTGCGATGGCCGGCATTGGTCATCCTCCGCGTTTCTTTGCTACGCTGCATGAAGCCGGTGCGCATCCGGTGAAAACCGTTGCCCTGGCCGATCACCAGGCGCTTTCCCCGCAGGATGTCTCAGCACTGATTGAGCCGGATCAAACACTTATCATGACGGAAAAAGATGCCGTCAAGTGTCGCCCCTTTGCGGAGCAAAACTGGTGGTATCTGCCTGTGGATGCGCATCTTGAGGATAAGCGAGCAGAGAAGTTGTTGCAGGAACTCTTAATTCTGGTGCGCTGACACTCTTGTCGGGGCGCGCCGTGTTCTACAACCGGGAAGCCTATGTCTGTGCCACAAATCACGCTGCAAACTGCCCGTCATCTTCACCTCGCTGCTCAGGGGTTACTGAGAAAACCATCCCGTCGCGCCACCCCTGGTGACGTCCTGAAGACAATTCAGCGTATGTCATTGCTGCAAATTGATACCATCAACATTGTGGCACGTAGCCCCTATCTGGTGTTATTCAGCCGTCTTGGCAAATATCCTGCGCAATGGCTTGATGACGCGCTGAAAAATGGCGATCTGATGGAATACTGGGCGCACGAGGCCTGTTTTTTACCGCGCAGCGATTTTGCCTTATTCCGTCACCGTATGCTTGCCCCTGATAAGATGGGCTGGAAATATCGCCAGGCGTGGATGCAAGAGCATGCGCAGGAAATTGAGGCGCTCGTCGCACATATTCAGCAAAATGGCCCCGTTCGGTCGGCTGATTTTGAACATCCGCGTAAAGGGGCCAGCGGCTGGTGGGAATGGAAGCCACATAAGCGCCATCTTGAAGGGTTGTTTACCGCAGGGAAAGTGATGGTTATCGAGCGTCGCAATTTCCAGCGCGTTTATGATCTCACCCATCGGGTGATGCCAGACTGGAATGACGAACGCGACTTATTGACGCAGGTAGAAGCCGAGCACCTTATGCTTGAAAAAAGTGCGCGTAGTCTGGGCCTCTTTCGTGCCGAATGGCTTGCGGACTATTACCGTCTGCGCCGACCTGCGTTACCACTGCTGCTTGAGCGCCTGGAGGAAGAGGGCAAGATTGTCCCGGTGGACGTCGAAAAACTGGGCCCCGCCTGGCTACATACAGACCTTTTGTCACAGCTTGACCTCGCGACCGTTGGAAAACTGACAGCAACGCATAGCGCTGTGCTCTCACCTTTCGACCCGGTCGTGTGGGATCGCAAACGGGCGGAGCAATTGTTTGATTTTAGCTATCGTCTGGAGTGCTATACGCCTGCGCCAAAACGCCAGTACGGTTATTTTGTGCTGCCGCTGCTGCATCGTGGCCGTCTGGTCGGGCGAATGGATGCCAAAATGCATCGCAAAGCGTCGATACTGGAGGTCATTGCGCTCTACCTTGAAAACGGTGTAAAACCGGGGCGCACGCTTGAAAAAGGGCTCATCAACGCAATTGGTGATTTTGCGCACTGGCAAGGTGCACAGCGGGTTACCTTTGGGTCTCTGCCGGAAGGGCTTTTTATTGATCATCGCCAGGGGCTGGAAATAGACGCAGCCTGACCACTGAATATGTTAAAATTTACGGATCACGCGTCAGGTTCATCAGGAGGAAATATGGATCATCGGTTACTGGAAATCATTGCCTGCCCGGTTTGTAACGGCAAACTCTATTACAGCCAGGATAAACAAGAATTGATTTGTAAAGTGGATAGCCTCGCTTATCCCGTGCGCGAGGGCATTCCTGTACTGCTGGAAAACGAAGCCCGTTCATTAACAGAAGAAGAGAGTCGGCCATGAGTTTCGTTGTCATTATTCCAGCGCGTTATGCGTCCACCCGTTTACCAGGAAAACCCCTGGTTGATATCAATGGGAAACCCATGGTGGTGCATGTGCTGGAACGTGCTCGTGAGTCAGGGGCGGCGCGCGTGATTGTTGCGACCGACAATACTGATGTTGCGCGTGCGGTAGAAGCAGCGGGGGGAGAGGTCTGCATGACCCGCGCCGATCATCACTCCGGAACGGAGCGCCTGGCCGAAGTCGTCGAAAAATGTGGTTTCAGCGATGATACCGTGATCGTCAATGTGCAAGGTGATGAACCGATGATCCCGCCGGCGATTATTCGTCAGGTAGCTGAAAACCTGGCCGCGCGCGACATCGGTATGGCTACGCTGGCCGTGCCGATTCATCATGCCGAAGAAGCATTTAACCCTAACGCGGTGAAAGTGGTGACCGACGCGCAAGGTTATGCGCTCTATTTCTCCCGGGCAACCATCCCGTGGGATCGCGACCGTTTTGCGGCTTCTCGTGAGACAATTGGCGATACTTTCCTGCGTCATATCGGTATTTACGGCTATCGCGCCGGTTTTATCCGCCGTTATGTAAACTGGGAAGCCAGTCCGCTGGAAAATATCGAAATGCTGGAGCAGCTGCGCGTACTGTGGTACGGCGAGAAAATCCACGTGGCCGTAGCGACGGAAGTTCCCGGTACGGGCGTTGATACGCAGGAAGATCTGGTGCGCGTGCGCGCTGAAATGCGTTAATTTCCCTTCTTAGTCCCCTCGCTCTGAGGGGATTTGCGTTTTTCCCGCAAATTCTCGTAATGATTTGATCTCATCAGGGTGACATCCCGGCATCCGGCGCTCATTATAAAAGCAGTAGTCTTCATGAGGGCAATCTGATATGGAACAACTGCGCGCTGAATTGAGCCACCTGCTGGGTGAAAAGCTGAGCCGCATGGAATGTGTCAGCGAGAGACCTGATACAACGTTATGGTCCTTGTATGACAGCCAGGGAAATCCGATGCCGCTACTGGCGAGGAGTTTTTCCACCCCTGGCCTTGCACGTCAACTGGCATGGAAAATCTCAATGCTGGCACGCAGTGGTACGGTACGTATGCCTGTCGTGTATGGCGTAATGACCCATGAAGAGCATCCAGGGCCAGATGTCCTGCTAATGGAACGCTTGCGCGGCGTACCGGTGGAAGCGCCTGCACGTACCCCCGAACGCTGGGAGCATCTGAAAGATCAAATCGTGGAAGGGCTATTGTCCTGGCACAGACAGGACAGCCATGGCTGTGTGGGAATGGTGGACAATACGCAGGAGAATATCTGGCCCTCCTGGTATCGCCAGCGGGTAGAAGTGCTATGGACCACTCTGAATCAGTACCATAATACGGGGCTCACGATGCAGGATAAACGTATCCTGTTCCGCACCAGGGAGTGCCTGCCGTCGCTGTTCGAAGGTTTTAACGACAACTGTGTGCTGGTGCACGGCAACTTCAACCTGCGTAGTATGTTGAAAGATGCCCGAAGCGATCAGCTTCTGGCTATGGTTGGGCCGGGCATTATGCTCTGGGCACCACGAGAATATGAGCTGTTCCGCCTGGCGGATGGCCCCCTGGCTGAAGGCTTGTTCTGGCATTACCTTCAGCGGGCGCCCGTTGCGGAATCCTTCATGTGGCGACGCTGGCTCTACCTGCTGTGGGATGAAGTGGCGAACCTGGTAAATACGGGCCACTTCAGTCGCCCCAGTTTTGACCTGGCGTCTAAGTCACTCCTGCCCTGGCTGGCCTGAGTCACCTTTCAACCATTGCCAAATCCGTCCAAGCGTTTCATACCCCACCCGGTCGCTGTGCATGAGCCAGACCGGGGAAGGGATGACGCGTTCCCACGGATTAAGAGGGGAAACGATAGCCATCTGGTTCGCGGGAGCGGGAAGAGGATGCAGCCCTGCATTACGGAAGAAAACCATTGCTCTGGGCATATGCGATGCGGATGTCACCAGTAAAAAGGGGACATCGCCAATGGCCTGCCTGACTGCTGTGGCTTCCTCTTCGGTATCTTTCGGTGAATCCAGGGTGATGATATCGCTGCGCGGAACGCCCAGGCTCTCTGCCACTCTGGCCCCGGCTTCTGCTGTACTGACCGGGTTCGTTTTTGCCGCCGCCCCCGTAAAGATCAATTTCGCCCCTGGGTTCAGATGCAACAGACGAATGCCTTCATTCAAACGTGGCAGGCTGTTATTAATAAGATTTGAGCTGGGCGCCCATGCGTCATTCCAGGTATATCCGCCCCCCAGTATCACGATATATTTAACCTTTTCTTCGCCGTGCCAGGTGGGATAACTGTCCTCGATGGGTTTGAGCATGTTATCCGCGACGGGTTGCAAACTCAGTAGCAGAAGAACCAACCAGCTTGCGCTGATAATACCTTTGCCTGTTTTCTGCCAGCGGCTGAACCAGACGAGCAATAGCCCAATTCCAATCAATATGAGCAACGCAGGCAGCGGCAGCATCAGGCCGCCAATGTATTTCTTGAGCGTAAAAAGCACGCGTCCGTCTCCTTTTTAACCATACAGCAGGCGTTTTGCGTGGATCTTACACCAGATGGGTTCATTCTGAGCACGGCTGTGACAAAATAGCGGTTTTGTCAGGATCGCGGAGCGGCCATGCAGGATCGTAATTTCGACGACATCGCGGAAAAATTCTCCCGCAATATCTATGCCACGACCAAAGGTCAACTGCGTCAGGCGATCCTCTGGCAGGATTTGGACAGAGTTCTTGCCGAAGTAGGCGATCGCACGCTTCGTGTACTGGATGCGGGCGGCGGCGAAGGGCAAACTGCGATTCGCATGGCCGAACGTGGTCATCATGTGACGCTGTGCGATGTGTCGCAGGAGATGATTACGCGTGCTACCGCAGCTGCAGAAGAGAAAGGTGTGAGCGGTAACATGCATTTTGTACAATGCCCTGCTCAGGACATTGCGCAACATTTGGAATCGCCTGTCGATCTGATATTGTTCCATGCTGTGCTCGAATGGGTCGCCGAACCGGTGGACGTTTTGCGAACATTGTGGTCGTTTTTGAAGCCCGGAGGGACGTTGTCGCTGATGTTTTACAACGCTAACGGCCTGTTGATGCACAATATGGTGGCGGGGAATTTCGACTATGTGCTGGCAGGTATGCCGAAAAAGAAAAAGCGCACACTGTCCCCGGATTATCCGCGAAATCCGGATGACGTCTATAGCTGGCTGAGTGCGATTGGCTGGCAGATCACGGGGAAAACGGGGGTTCGGGTCTTTCACGATTACCTGCGCGAAAAACACCAACAACGTGACTGTTTTGACTCCTTGCTTGAACTTGAAACGCAATATTGTCGTCAGGAGCCGTATATCAGCCTGGGGCGTTATATCCATGTGACCGCGCTCAAGCCGCAGAGAGATGAAAGGATGAACGATGAGTGAATTTTCCCAGACAGTTCCCGAACTGGTTGCCTGGGCCAGGAAAAACGATTTCTCTATCACGCTTCCGGTAGACAGATTGTCGTTTTTGCTGGCGGTTGCCACGCTGAACGGTGAACGCCTGGACGGCGAAATGAGCGAAGGAGAGCTTGTTGATGCGTTTCGCCACGTCAGCGATGCATTTGAACAAAGCGGCGAAACCATTGCTCAGCGTGCGAACAATGCCATAAACGATATGGTGCGTCAGCGCCTGTTAAACCGTTTTACCAGCGAACTGGCTGACGGTAATGCCATTTATCGTCTGACGCCGCTCGGCATTGGTATTACCGATTACTATATTCGCCAGCGCGAGTTTTCGACGCTGCGCCTGTCCATGCAGTTATCTATCGTGGCGGGAGAGCTGAAACGTGCTGCTGATGCCGCAGATGAAGGTGGGGATGAATTCCACTGGCATCGTAATGTCTATGCGCCGTTGAAATACTCGGTGGCTGAAATTTTTGACAGCATCGATCTCACCCAGCGTGTGATGGATGAGCAGCAGCAGTTAGTCAAAGATGATATCGCGCAATTATTGAATAAAGATTGGCGTGCGGCTATCTCAAGTTGTGAGCTGTTACTCTCCGAAACCTCCGGTACGCTGCGTGAATTGCAGGATACGCTGGAGGCGGCCGGGGATAAGCTGCAGGCTAACTTGTTACGTATCCAGGATGCGACGCTGGCGCATAACGATCTGGAGTTTGTTGACCGACTGGTTTTTGATTTACAGAGCAAGCTGGACCGCATTGTCAGTTGGGGACAACAGGCTATCGATTTATGGATTGGCTATGATCGCCACGTCCACAAGTTTATTCGTACCGCTATCGATATGGATAAAAACCGCGTTTTTGCCCAGCGTTTACGCCAGTCAGTCCAGGCCTTCTTCGATTCACCCTGGGCGCTGACCTACGCCAATGCCGACAGGCTACTGGATATGCGCGATGAAGAGATTGCGTTGAGCGATGCCGAGGTCACAGGTGAGCTTCCGCCTGACCTGGAGTATGAAGAGTTCAACGAAATCCGCGAACAACTTGCGGCCATGATCGAAGAACAGTTGGCGATATATAAAACCAGACAAGCTCCACTGGATCTTGGGCTGGTTGTACGCGAATATCTGGCGCGGTACCCGCGCGCGCGGCATTTTGATATCGCGCGGATCGTCATTGATCAGGCGGTACGCCTCGGCGTAGCGCAAGCAGATTTCACCGGCCTGCCAGCTAAATGGCAGCCGATTAATGATTACGGAGCCAAGGTACAGGCGCATGTCATTGACAAATATTGAACAAGTGATGCCGATCAAATTGGCCCAGGCGCTGGCTAACCCACTCTTTCCGGCACTCGACAGCGCGTTGCGCTCAGGTCGCCATATTGGGCTTGATGAGCTGGATAACCACGCCTTTTTAATGGATTTCCAGGAATTTCTGGAGGAGTTTTACGGACGTTACAACGTTGAGTTAATCCGTGCGCCGGAAGGTTTTTTCTACCTGCGTCCACGTTCAACGACGCTGATCCCGCGCTCCGTGCTGTCTGAACTGGACATGATGGTCGGTAAGATCCTTTGTTACCTCTATCTCAGCCCGGAACGTCTGGCCAATGAAGGCATCTTCACGCAGCAAGAGCTGTATGACGAGCTGCTGACGCTCGCCGATGAAACCAAACTGTTGAAGCTGGTGAATAACCGTTCAACAGGTTCTGACCTGGATCGCCAAAAATTACAGGAAAAAGTGCGCTCCTCCCTGAACCGCCTGCGTCGTCTCGGCATGATTTGGTTTATGGGTAACGACAGTAGCAAGTTTCGTATTACCGAGTCTGTTTTCCGCTTCGGCGCGGATGTGCGTACCGGAGACGATGCGCGTGAAGCCCAGCGGCGTTTGATCCGTGACGGTGAAGCCATGCCTGTTGAAAATCACCTGCAGCTCAATGATGAGAATGAAGACAATCAGCCGGATAGTGGAGAGGAAGAATAATGATTGATCGCGGTAAATTTCGCTCACTGACGCTGATTAACTGGAACGGTTTTTTTGCCCGTACGTTTGACCTGGACGAACTGGTGACCACCTTGTCCGGAGGTAACGGTGCTGGTAAATCCACCACCATGGCGGCGTTCGTCACCGCGCTTATCCCGGACTTAACGCTGCTGCATTTCCGTAACACCACTGAGGCTGGCGCGACGTCCGGCTCTCGCGACAAAGGTCTGCACGGTAAACTGAAAGCCGGGGTCTGCTACTCCGTTCTGGATGTGATCAACTCTCGTCATCAGCGTGTGCTGGTGGGGGTGCGCCTGCAGCAAGTGGCTGGTCGCGATCGTAAGGTCGACATCAAACCGTTCGCTATTCAGGGGCTACCTACTGCTGTTCAACCGACACAACTGCTGACAGAAACGCTTAATGAGCGTCAGGCGCGGGTGCTGCCGCTGCAGGAAGTGAAGGATAAGCTGGAGGCGATGGAAGGGGTGCAGTTTAAGCAGTTCAACTCCATCACCGATTATCACTCTTTAATGTTCGATCTGGGCATCGTGGCACGCCGCCTGCGCTCAGCATCGGACCGTAGCAAATTCTACCGCCTTATCGAAGCGTCACTGTATGGCGGTATCTCCAGTGCGATCACCCGTTCGCTGCGTGACTATCTGTTGCCGGAAAATAGCGGCGTACGTAAAGCTTTCCAGGACATGGAAGCGGCGTTGCGAGAAAACCGCATGACGCTGGAAGCGATTCGCGTTACCCAGTCGGATCGTGATCTGTTCAAGCATTTAATCAGTGAAGCGACCAACTATGTGGCGGCGGATTATATGCGCCATGCCAACGAACGACGTATTCATCTCGATCAGGCGCTGACATTCCGTCGCGATCTGTTCAGTTCACGGCAAAAGCTGGCGGCTGAGCAATACAAACACGTCGATATGGCACGCGAGCTGGCAGAACACAGCGGGGCAGAAGGCGATCTTGAGGCTGACTATCAGGCCGCCAGCGATCACCTGAACCTGGTACAGACCGCGCTGCGCCAGCAGGAAAAAATTGAGCGCTACGCATCGGATCTGGATGAACTGCAAATCCGCCTTGAAGAACAAAATGAAGTAGTGGCGGAAGCGGTCGATCAGCAGGAAGAGAACGAAGCGCGCGCCGAGGCCGCTGAACTGGAAGTGGATGAGCTGAAAAACCAGCTTGCCGACTACCAACAGGCTCTGGATGTGCAGCAAACCCGCGCGATTCAGTACAACCAGGCACAACAGGCCCTACAGCGCGCCAAAGAACTTTGTCAGCTACCTGACCTGACGGCAGAAACGGCGGACGAATGGCTGGAAACCTTCCAGGCGAAAGAGCAAGAAGCCACAGAGAAACTCCTGTCGCTTGACCAACGTATGAGCGTGGCACAAACCGCGCACAGCCAGTTTGAGCAAGCTTACCAGTTGGTCGTCGCTATCAATGGTCCGCTGGCCCGTGATGAAGCCTGGGATGTCGCCCGTGACCTTTTACGTGAAGGGGTAAACCAGCGCCATCTGGCGGAACAGGCGCCATCGCTACGTGCGCGTCTGAACGAACTGGAACAACGTCTGCGTGAGCAACAGGATGCTGAACGCATGCTGGCGGAATTCTGCAGGCGGCAGAATAAACAGTACGACGCCGACGAACTTGAGTCTCTGCATCATGAGCTGGAGGCGCAAATCGCCGCGCTTTCCGAAAATGTGGCAATGGCTGGCGAGCAGCGTCTGGCGCTACGCCAGGAGCTGGAACAGCTACAGTCACGTATTCAAACGCTGACCCAGCGCGCACCGATTTGGCTGGCAGCGCAAAGCAGCCTGACCCAGTTGTGTGAGCAGAGCGGCGAGCAATTTGAATCCGGTCAGCAAGTGACGGAGTACCTGCAACAACTGCTGGAGCGTGAACGCGAAGCGATTGTCGAGCGTGATGAAGTCGGGGCGCGTAAGCGAGCCGTGGACGAAGAAATCGAGCGTCTGAGTCAGCCGGGCGGCTCAGAGGACGGGCGTCTGAATACGCTGGCAGAACGCTTTGGCGGTGTGCTGCTCTCTGAGATTTACGATGATGTCAGCCTGGAAGATGCGCCGTATTTCTCCGCTTTATACGGCCCATCACGTCATGCGATTGTGGTCCCTGACCTTTCCCTTATTGCTGAACAGCTTGAAGGTCTGGAAGATTGTCCGGAAGACCTCTATCTGATTGAAGGCGATCCACAGTCTTTTGATGACAGTGTGTTCAGCGTCGATGAGCTGGAAAAAGCGGTGGTGGTTAAGATCGCCGATCGCCAGTGGCGTTACTCCCGTTTCCCGTCGGTGCCGCTGTTTGGTCGCGCTGCACGTGAAAGCCGTATCGAAGGGCTTCACACTGAGCGTGAAGAGCTTGCTGAGCGTTTTGCCACATTATCATTCGACGTACAGAAAACGCAGCGCCTGCATCAGGCCTTCAGCCGTTTTATCGGTAGTCATCTGGCCGTCGCGTTTGATGCAGACCCGGAAGCCGAAATACGCACTCTCAGTGGCCGCCGTGGCGAACTGGAACGCGCGCTGAGCAATCATGAAAATGATAACCAGCAAAACCGCATGCAGTTCGAGCAGGCGAAAGAAGGGGTCGCTCAGCTTAACCGCCTGCTGCCGCGCCTGAGCCTGCTGGCAGACGAAACGCTTGCCGATCGCGTTGATGAAATCCAGGAGCGTCTGGACGAAGCGCAGGAAGCGGCGCGTTTTGTTCAGCAGTTTGGCAACCATCTGGCGAAACTGGAGCCGATCGTCTCTGTACTGCAAAACGATCCGGAACAGTATGAGCAATTGAAAGAAGATTATGCCTATTCCCAGCAAGTGCAACGTGAAGCACGCCAGCAGGCATTTGCGCTAACCGAAGTTGTGCAACGTCGGGCGCACTTTAGCTATTCCGATTCTGCGGAAATGCTCAGCGGGAATAACGATCTCAACGAGAAGCTGCGTCAGCGGCTTGAGCAGGCAGAACGTGAACGTAGCCGTACGCGTGAGGCGCTGCGTAGTCATGCTGCCCAGCTCAGTCAGTACAATCAGGTATTGGCATCGCTGAAAAGCTCATTCGATACCAAGAAAGAGCTGCTCAACGATTTGCAAAAAGAGCTGCAGGAAATTGGTGTCCGGGCCGACAGCGGTGCTGAGGAGCGCGCGCGAATTCGTCGTGACGAGCTGCATGCTCAGTTGTCAGGCAATCGCGCTCGTCGCAATCAACTGGAAAAAGCGCTGACCTTCTGCGAAGCGGAAATGGATAACCTGACCCGTGCGTTGCGTCGCCTTGAACGTGATTATCACGAGATGCGCGAACAGGTCGCCACGGCGAAAGCGGGCTGGTGTGCGGTGATGCGGATGGTGAAAGATAACGGCGTTGAACGTCGTTTGCATCGTCGTGAGCTGGCTTATCTTTCTGCAGATGAACTGCGTTCCATGTCGGATAAGGCGCTAGGCGCGCTGCGTCTCGCCGTGGCGGACAACGAGCATCTGCGCGATGTGCTACGTATGTCGGAAGATCCGAAACGCCCGGAACGTAAGATCCAATTCTTTGTCGCGGTCTACCAACATCTGCGTGAGCGTATCCGTCAGGATATTATTCGTACTGACGATCCGGTAGAGGCTATCGAACAGATGGAGATTGAACTCAGCCGATTGACGGAAGAGTTGACCTCCCGCGAGCAGAAACTGGCGATCAGCTCACGTAGCGTGGCGAATATCATTCGCAAGACGATTCAGCGTGAGCAGAACCGTATTCGTCAACTTAACCAGGGGTTGCAAAGCGTCTCCTTCGGTCAGGTACACAGCGTCCGTTTGAATGTTAACGTGCGTGAAAGCCATGCCATGCTGTTGACGGTGCTGTCTGAGCAGCATGAACAGCATCAGGACCTGTTTAACAGCAATCGCCTGACCTTCTCAGAAGCGCTGGCGAAACTGTATCAACGCCTGAACCCGCAAATCGATCTGGGCCAGCGCACGCCGCAAACCATTGGTGAAGAGCTGCTTGATTACCGCAACTACCTGGAGATGGAAGTGGAAGTCAATCGTGGTTCGGATGGTTGGCTGCGTGCGGAATCCGGGGCGTTGTCGACCGGTGAGGCCATCGGTACCGGGATGTCTATCCTGGTGATGGTCGTCCAGAGCTGGGAAGACGAGGCGCGGCGTCTGCGTGGTAAAGATATTTCCCCATGCCGCCTGTTGTTCCTCGACGAGGCAGCACGTCTGGATGCCCGCTCCATCGCAACATTGTTTGAACTCTGCGAACGCCTTGAAATGCAACTGATTATTGCAGCGCCGGAGAACATCAGTCCGGAAAAAGGCACCACGTATAAACTGGTGCGTAAAGTCTTTCAGAACCACGAGCATGTTCACGTTGTGGGTCTGCGTGGCTTCGCGGCTCAGCTACCGGAGACATTACCCGGGACGGCAGACGCGTCTTAGCGATTCACCTAAAAAATGAGGGCGGCAGAGATGCCGCCCTTTTTCTTTTCTGAAACACCCCATCCGGCAATCGGTCCCTCTTTAAACTTCTTTACATTTGGCAAGGCAAATGCTTTTTTGTCTTTATATACTGATAGAAAGAGCGTTGTGAGTGTAATGAAGAAACAGGGGGCAAGGGATGTTGCTTAAGAAATCGTATGGTCGTCGGATGTCGACATTAAGTTTATGTCTGGCATTCGCATTTGCTCCGCTGTTTAGCGCTCAGGCCGACGAGCCTGAGGTGATACCGGTTGACAGCTCCGCCACACAGGGCGATCAACCCACGGCTTTATCGCAGCCGCTGGAACAGTCGCCTGCAACGGCGATGATGGCAGGTTTGCAGCCTTATCCAACGGCAGATGCGCCTGCCAACGCGCGTATCGCGTTGCAGGCACTCTTACCTGCTAACTGGACACCCGTCTACATGGATTCGCTCTCCGCGTTGTATGCCGCGCGTGCAATGAAGCCGATGTGGGATAACCGTGAGGCAGTTCAGGCTTTCCAGCAACAGCTCGCCGAAGTTGCGATCGCCGGTTTTCAGCCGCAATTTAACACCTGGGTAGAGTTGCTGACCGATCCGAATGTCTCCGGTATGGCGCGAGACATGGTGCTGTCGGATGCCATGATGGGGTATCTGCATTTTGTCGCCGGTATTTCGGTGAAAGGTAGCCATTGGCTCTACAGCAGTAAACCGTACACGCTGGAGACACCGCCGCTGTCTGTCATTAATCAGTGGCAATTAGCATTGGATAAAGGCAACCTGCCGCAATTTATCGATACCCTTGCGCCTCATCACCCGCAGTATGCGGCGATGCATCAGTCTTTATTAACGGTGGTGGCAGACAATTCACCGTGGCCGCAGTTGACCAGTACCGTTTCGCTGCGCCCCGGACAGAAGAGCAGGGATGTGCCAGCGCTGCGTGAGATTCTGCAGCGTAGCGGCATGATGGAAGATGAACCGAAAATCGCGCTGCCTGGCGATGACGCAACGAGTAGCGTCGTCAGTCCTTCTGCCATTGCGGTTGATACGGTGGGTACAAAAACGGCGCAGTTGAGCAAAAGAACGAAACCAGCCAGCCTGGTCAGTAGCGACTACGATCGCCAGTTAGTTGCCGCGGTCAAACGCTTTCAGTCTGCTCAGGGGCTACACGCTGACGGCGTGATAGGGCAATCGACCCGGGACTGGCTGAATGTTACGCCTGCCCAACGTGCAGGGGTTCTGGCACTCAATATCCAGCGTCTGCGTTTGCTACCGGGGAAACTCTCCACAGGGATTATGGTCAACATCCCGGAATATTCGCTGGTCTATTATCTGAATGGCAATCAGGTGCTGGCGTCCCGCGTCATTGTCGGCCGACCGGATCGCAAAACGCCGATGATGAGTAGCGCGCTGAACAACGTGGTCGTCAACCCGCCGTGGAATGTTCCGCCAACGCTGGCACGCAAAGATATTCTGCCGAAAGTGTGGAATGACCCCGGCTATCTCGAGCGCCATGGTTATACCGTGTTGCGCGGCTGGAACAGTAAAGAAGCGATTGATCCGACGATAGTGGACTGGGCGACAATCACACCGTCGAATCTGCCTTTCCGCTTCCAGCAGGCACCGGGCGCACAAAACTCCCTGGGCCGCTATAAGTTCAATATGCCGAGTTCTGACGCTATCTATCTGCATGACACGCCTAACCATAATCTTTTCCAGAAAGAGGCGCGAGCGTTGAGCTCAGGCTGTGTGAGGGTGAATAAAGCCTCTGAGCTTGCCAATATGCTATTACAGGATGCGGGTTGGAACGATACGCGGATTTCCGATACCTTAAAACAAGGAGATACCCGTTACGTTAATATTCGTCAAAATATACCGGTGAATCTTTATTATTTGACCGCATTTGTTGGTGAAGATGGCCGTACTCAATATCGTACAGATATTTACAATTATGATCTGACGGCGCGATCTGGCGCACAAATTCTGGCGAAAGCCGAACAATTAATCAGGTAAATGAAGCAGTTCGGGAAATAACATTGTCGTAATATTTAGCGAAAACGGGCCGGATCTGCTGTAAGGCCCGTCTTTGCTGGGGTTGGGCTACCTTGACGCCGACGTTTTTGCCCGGTAAGGTGCCTCTCGTGCGCAATAAAAGTGCATAAATTACGATCACTTTGTTATCTTGCAGACCTGATTATCATGGACAAATTTGACGCTAATCGCCGCAAATTGTTGGCGTTAGGTGGTATTGCCCTTGGTGCAGCCATCTTACCTCAACAAGCATTTGCAACCCTTTCCACCCCACGTCCGCGTATTTTAACGCTGAATAATCTCCATACTGGAGAAACAATTAAGGCGCAGTTTTTCGATGGCCGGGGCTATATTCAGGATGAATTAGCAAAACTCAATCATTTTTTCCGTGATTATCGCGCGAATAAAATTACAACCATCGATCCAAAACTGTTTGATCAACTTTATCGCTTGCAAGGTTTGTTAGGAACGAGCAAACCCGTGCAATTGGTTTCAGGATACCGTTCTGTCGATACGAATAACGAACTCCGGGCCCACAGTTCTGGGGTAGCTAAAAAGAGCTATCACACCAGGGGACAGGCGATGGATTTTCATATCGAAGGGATTTCTCTGAGTAATATTCGCAAAGCTGCGTTATCTATGCGTGCAGGTGGTGTAGGATATTACCCCAGCAGCAACTTTGTGCATATTGATACCGGGCCGCTAAGGCACTGGTAAAACTCAGTTAAAAGAGACAGGAGCAGTATGAACTATCGTATTATTCCGGTTACCGCCTTCTCCCAGAACTGTTCGTTAGTCTGGTGTGAGCAAACCCGGCTGGCAGCAATAGTGGATCCCGGTGGCGATGCTGAACGCATCAAACAGGAAGTTGAAGCCTCCGGCGTGACGTTAACGCAAATCCTGCTTACGCATGGTCATCTGGACCATGTCGGTGCGGCTGCCGAGCTGGCGCAGCACTATGGCGTGCCAGTGATTGGCCCGGAAAAAGAAGATGAGTTCTGGCTGCAAGGGCTACCTGCCCAAAGTCGCATGTTTGGTCTGGATGACTGCCAGCCGCTGACGCCGGATCGTTGGTTAAATGAAGGCGATACAGTGAGCGTAGGCAATGTGAAGCTGGAGGTTTTGCACTGCCCCGGGCATACGCCAGGTCACGTGGTTTTCTTTGATGCGCAATCACGGCTGCTGGTGTCCGGCGACGTAATCTTTAAAGGCGGCGTAGGGCGCAGTGATTTTCCGAAAGGCAATCATGGGCAGTTGATTGATGCCATCAAAACTAAACTGTTGCCGCTGGGTGATGATGTAACCTTCATCCCTGGTCACGGCCCGATGTCTACCCTGGGCAACGAGCGGCTACATAATCCTTTCCTGCAGGATGAACTGCCGGTCTGGTAAAACAAAAAAGGTCGCATATGCGACCTTTTTTATTTCGCTTGTCTTTTATAACACTGCGACGATAGCTTCACACAACGGCGACATGTTATCCGGCGTCATACCCGCAACGTTAATACGTCCGGATGCAACCGCGTAGATAGCGAACTCTTCACGCAGGCGGAGCACCTGCTCTTTAGTCAGACCGCTGAAAGAGAACATTCCGTTCTGACGGGTGATAAAGCTGAAATCGCGATCCGCCCCTTTTTCTTGCAGGGTATTCACAAACAGCAGACGCATACGCTGGATACGCTGGCGCATGTCAGTCAATTCTTGTTCCCAGATGGCACGCAGCGCATCATTGCTCAGAATCGTCGCCACTACAGACGCACCGTGAGCCGGTGGGTTAGAGTAGTTAGCGCGAATGGTCGATTTCATCTGGCTAAATGCACGGTCCACGGTCTCCTGATCCGCGGCCACCAGCGTACAGGCGCCGACACGCTCGTTGTACAGACCGAAGTTTTTCGAGAAAGAGCTGGCGATGATCAATTCTTTATGCAGCGCAGCAAACGCGCGCAGACCTTCCGCATCTTCTTCCAGACCGCGAGCGAAACCCTGATAGGCAAAATCGAACAGCGGCAGCCAGCCTTTTTCTATGGATAATTTCGCCAGCGTCTCCCACTGCTCAAGCGTTGGATCGATACCGGTCGGGTTATGGCAGCAACCGTGGAACAGCACGATATCGCCCGCTTGTGCGGCTTCGAGGCTTGCAACCATGCCGTCGAAATCCAGCGCATGGTTTTGCGCGTCATAGTAAGCGTAATCACAGACCTCAAGACCCGCGGAGTTAAACACGCCTTTATGGTTCGGCCAGCTTGGATTACTTACCCAGATACGTTTTGCTGAGGTATTTTTCGCCAGGAAATCAGCGGCAACTCGCAGGCCACCCGTACCGCCCGGGGTCTGCGCGGTGCGCGCACGTTTGTCGTTAATAATCGCACTGCCTTTGCCGAACAGCAGTTCCTGCGTGCAACGACCAAACTCAGGAATACCGTCGATGCCGAGGTAATTTTTTGTGTTTTCGTTTTCCAGCAGATACTGCTCCGCTTTTTTAACGCTGGTCAGTACCGGTGTTTTCCCGGTTTCGTCTTTATAGACGCCAATACCAAGGTTGATTTTGCCAGGACGTTCGTCGGCGCGAAACAGATCGGCCAAACCCAGAATAGGGTCAGCAGGGGCAGCGGTAATATTCTCAAACATGACGAGGTTCCATTATGATGACAGAAGGGAGATCCGCTATCAGGTTAACGGTTGATGTGCCAATTGCCAACCGTTTGCGATAAAAAGCGTGCGTCTTTTTAGCAGTCGGTATATTTGGCGGCGAGAGAATAAAAAAACAGGGCCGAAGCCCTGTTTCTCATGCATATAATAACGAGGTGTGCTGATTAGAACTGGTAAGTCACAGCCATCGCAACCTGGTCGTTACGACCATTCACGATACCAACGCTGTCGCTGTAGTCGCTCTTGTCGATCAGGTTCAGCTGGTAATCAACATAGATGTTGAAGTTTTTGTTGAAGTAGTAGTACGCACCGATTTCAACATATTTCTGCAGATCTTCGTTGCCGCCAGCGAAGGTACCACGTGCAGCCAGGTCCTTGCCTTTAGACTGAACGTAGGACAGGGACGGACGCAGACCGAAGTCGAACTGGTACTGAGCCATTGCTTCGAAGTTCTGAGTTTTGTTAGCAAAAGTACCGTCAGCTTCGCGAGTCATGTTGCGAGTTTCAGCGTAAACAGTTGCCAGGTAGATGTTGTTTGCATCGTATTTCGCACCAACAGCCCATGCTTCTGCCTTCTCACCTTTACCGTCTGCAGTCTGCAGGTTAGTACGGTCAGAGTTGCTGTAAGCGCCGATTACGCTAAAGCCTTCTGCGAAGGAGTAACCCAGAGAGTAACCAACGCCGTCGCCATTAGAGGTTCTAATGTCATTGCGCTCGTTTTTACCCTGATACTGGATACCCATGCTCAGACCATCAACCAGACCGAAGAAGTCGGTGTTACGGTAGGTCAGGACGCCAGTGGTACGGCCAGTCATGAAGTTATCAGCGTAGTTAGCCCAGGTCATGCCAGAATAGGATGGGGCAACGTCAGTGTAAGATTCTACGTCGTAGACGATACCGTAGTTACGACCGTAGTCCAGAGAACCTACGTTGTTAACTTTGATACCAGCAAAAGCCAGACGGTTACGGGTACCCTGTGAACCTTCTGGATCGCTTGCCAGCGCACGGTATTCCCACTGACCGTAACCGGTTACATCGCTGTTGATCTGAGTTTCGCCTTTGAAACCAATCTGAGCGTAGGTGCTGTCGTTGCTGCCAGTGCTGTCACCAGAGGTCACGAAGTCGTGCTCACCAACAACTTTACCGTACAGGTCCAGTTTGTTGCCGTTTTTGTTGTAAACTTCTGCAGCGTTAGCTGCACCAGCTACCAGCAGGGCAGGGATAACCACTGCCAGGATATTGCGCTTCATCATTATTTATTACCCTCATTGGTTTTTTTGTACACCTGCCACTGCCGCCAATAAATTCCGTCAATAAAAATTTACGGAACTATTGATGAGAGTTTGGTGTCTTTCTGTGTCTGAAAGGCATCTTTCCATTCATATAATCGTTTCGCTAGCCTGAAAGTGCTACAAATGTCTTAAAGAGGTTACAGAAAGCAATTATGTGTAAGAATTTATGTATTTTGAGGAACTTTGTGAACCACCTCAAAATTCAGAACCAATCGCTGTCAAAAAGATCGGCTTTATAACTATATATATGAATTGCTTATGTTTAATTAAGATAAGGGTAAATCTTGTACAGGAATTATTCTCATCTTACTTTTTCCTGGCAGGCGTTTAAGCCGTCCGGAATGCTGTGTGATTTTTATCCAGACGTGCTATCAGATGAGGAATTACTAACCCACAATACCGCTGTGGATTATTTTTTGTTCAGTAATATTTCAGCGCGATCTCGCCCAGGAATGGGTAGAAGCGTAAGCCGGGTGAGCCCGGCTACGGTGAAGAAATAAGAAAGAGCGTAAAAAAGCCAGCAAATGCTGGCTTTTATTGTTAAAACGTGGCGCTACGAGGGGTGCGAGGGAACGGGATGACATCACGTACATTTTGCACGCCGGTGACATAAGCGATCAGACGTTCAAAGCCCAGGCCAAAACCGGAGTGCGGCACGGTGCCATAACGGCGCAGATCGCGATACCACCAGTAGTCTTCTTTATTAAGACCCATTTCAGCCATACGCGCATCGAGCACATCCAGACGTTCTTCACGCTGAGAGCCACCGATGATTTCACCAATGCCGGGGGCCAGAACGTCCATTGCGGCAACGGTTTTACCGTCGTCATTAAGACGCATATAGAAGGCCTTAATGTCTTTCGGATAGTTTTTCACCACGACCGGTGCTTTAAAATGTTTCTCGGCCAGGTAGCGCTCGTGCTCAGAAGAGAGGTCAACGCCCCAGTAAACCGGGTTTTCAAACTTCTCACCGCAGGTTTCAAGGATGGCTACGGCGTCGGTGTAGTCCACCTGTGCGAAGTCTGCCGCAACGAAACGTTCCAGACGGGCAATCGCGTCTTTATCTACGCGTTCAGCGAAGAACTTCATGTCGTCCATACGCTCAGTCAGAACTGCGTTGAAAGCATATTTCAGCATTGCTTCCGCCAGACGGGCGTTATCTTCCAGATCGGCAAAGGCCACTTCCGGCTCCAGCATCCAGAATTCCGCCAGGTGACGGCTGGTGTTGGAGTTTTCCGCGCGGAACGTTGGGCCAAAGGTGTAGATTTTGGACAGCGCACAGGCGTAGGTTTCGCCGTTCAACTGACCAGATACGGTCAGGAATGACTCTTTACCGAAGAAATCTTTGTCGAAATCAACTTTGCCCTGATCGTTACGCGGCAGGTTTTCCAGATCCAGCGTGGAAACGCGGAACATTTCACCTGCGCCTTCGGTGTCAGATGCAGTAATCAGCGGCGTGGAAACCCAGAAGAAACCCTGCTCATCAAAGAAGCGGTGCAGAGCCTGCGCCAGCGTATGACGAACACGGGCGACAGCGCCGATCAGGTTGGTACGCGGACGCAGGTGCGCCACTTCACGCAAATACTCGATGCTGTGGCGTTTCGCCGCCATCGGGTAAGTGTCCGGATCTTCAACCCAGCCGGTGACTTCTATCTGAGTCGCCTGCAACTCGAAGCTCTGGCCTTCGCCAGGGGATTCCACCACTTTGCCGGTGACAACAACGGAGCAGCCTGTCGTCAGGCGAAGAACTTCTTCATTGTAATTGGGCAGAGAATTATTAATGACAGCCTGTACAGGATCAAAGCAGGAGCCGTCATAAACGGCGAGGAAGGAGATGCCAGCTTTTGAATCTCGGCGGGTACGTACCCATCCGCGCACGGTGACTTCTTGGTCAACGGTGACGCGGCCCTGGAGTACGTCGGCTACAGGCACAACGCTCATAATATTCTCTCTGTTAATTGTCTGGAAAAGATCATCGTTTGTCCGCCCACAAAGGGGGGATACCTATGTTACCTGGCAAGCGCCATCAGACAAGTAGAATTCGCAGCGAAAAGGGGTATTTCGGAAATTAATCTTTTGCCAGCGCTGAGATAGTGAGCGGTGGGGGGGAAACAGCTCGCAGGTTAGCTTTATATTTATGGCTAAATCGCAAACATTCATCACAAATAAAAAACGCCCCGATTGGGACGCTTTTTAACCTTTCCGGCGATGATTAACTGGCCTTTTTAACCTGCGGCAGGTCGAACGCTTTGCGCAACGCACGCACAAAGGCTTTATCGTGGCAAATGGTTTTGCCGGGGCTGTCAGATAACTTCGCTACCGGTTTGCCATTACACTCAACCAGCTTTATCACGATGTTCAGCGGTTTCACATGTGGAATATCGCAGGTCAGACGCGTACCAATACCGAAGCCCAGCTTGATGCGGGAGGCAAAATGGCAATAGAGATCCAGCGCTTTATTGAGATCAAGATTGTCAGAAAAAATCAGCGTCTTCGACAGGGGATCGATACCAAGCTTTTCATAATGCGCGATGGCTTTTTCGCCCCATTCCACCGGGTCGCCAGAATCATGACGCAAACCCTGGTAACGTTGCGCAAACACAGGCCCGAAATCACGCAGGAAGGCATCCATGGTGATACAGTCTGTCAGGGCAATACCGAGTTGCTCCGGGTACTCTTCCAGCCACGCGGCGAGTGCGGCACGTTGACTGGTAGCCAGATCCGGGCTGATTTGCTGGTGTGCCTGGAACCATTCGTGAGCCTGGGTACCCATTGGCGTGAGCGACAGGCGACGTGCAAGATCGTAATTGCTGGTGCCGATAAACCAGGGCTCTTGCTTGAGGCGTGCCACGATAGCGTACTGCACATCGCGTGAGAAACGGCGGCGCGTGCCGAAATCCATCAGACGGAAACCTGACATATCCAGCTCTGCAGTGCGGGTAGCAAAATCCGCCAGTTTTGTTTCAAGATGCAGCAGGGCCTGCTGAACACCCACCTGCGGAGAGCGGCAGCGATGCACAAGCTCGCTAATCACTGCCAGTAGCGGCACTTCCCACATAATGACTTCACGCCATGGCCCGGACATGCGAATGTTCAACTTGCCATTATCATTTATGACGGTCACTTGCGACGGGTCATAACGGAAATTACGCAGCCACTGCAGGTAATCCGCTTTGAAGAAGGGGAGGCCGGACAGCCACTGGTATTCGTCTTCCTGCAGGCGCAGATGTTGCATTGCGTCAATTTCTTCGCGAATTGCGCTGGCATAAATGCCGAGAAGATCGTCGCCGCGGCAGCGAAATTCAGCTGTAACATGCACATCGTAGTAGTGATGGAACACCGCCTGTTGCATATGCAATTTGTAGGCATCAGTATCCAGCAGCGTCTGCAGAGCAGGGGGAGCGAGTCGTGTCATGGTGCGCCGTAGCATCCTCTCACAGGAGCGTTTAGTACAATAAACAAAGCAGGTGGAAACCGCTGGAGTATACCTTGTTTATTGATTTATTGAACCCCGATCACACCATATCGCGCAAAACGGGTCGAGGGCATTTCGTGCCGCATGTTACTAAAATGTAGCATAGTGAGCTTTTCTCCCTGAAAAGATGAACATTCTGCGTGGCGGGAATTACGCAACAGGAATAGACTGGAGACGTAACCAAACAGAAGATGCTAAAGGTTTTTTATGACACAACAGCCACAAGCCAAATACCGCCACGACTACCGTGCGCCGGATTACCTGATTAGCGATATTGACTTGACCTTTGACCTGGATGCCGCAAAAACCGTTGTCACTGCGCTGAGCACTATTTCACGTCATAGCGCCTCGCCAGTGCCATTGCGTCTGAATGGCGAAGACCTGACGTTAGTGTCAATCCATGTTAACGACCAGCCGTGGACACAATATAAAGAAGAAGACAATCACCTGGTCATTGACGGCCTGCCTGAGCGATTCACATTGCGTATCGTTAATGAAATCAGTCCGGCTGCGAACACTGCACTTGAAGGTCTCTATCAGTCCGGCGATGCGCTCTGTACTCAATGTGAGGCGGAAGGTTTCCGCCATATTACCTGGTATCTGGACCGCCCGGATGTTCTGGCGCGATTTACCACTAAAATCATTGCCGACAAAACCGCCTATCCGTTCCTGCTTTCTAACGGTAACCGTGTGGGCCAGGGCGATCTGGAAAACGGTCGTCACTGGGTACAGTGGCAGGATCCCTTCCCGAAACCTTGTTACCTGTTTGCACTGGTAGCGGGCGACTTTGATGTTCTGCGCGATACCTTTACCACCCGCTCCGGGCGTGAAGTTGCGCTTGAGCTCTTTGTCGACCGTGGCAACCTTGACCGCGCGCCGTGGGCGATGACCTCGCTCAAGAACTCCATGAAATGGGACGAAACCCGTTTTGGCCTCGAATACGACCTCGACATCTATATGATTGTCGCCGTGGACTTCTTTAATATGGGCGCGATGGAGAATAAAGGCCTTAACGTCTTTAACTCCAAATATGTGCTCGCCCGTACAGATACCGCGACCGACAAAGACTATCTCGATATCGAACGCGTCATTGGTCATGAATATTTCCATAACTGGACCGGTAACCGCGTGACCTGCCGCGACTGGTTCCAGCTCAGCCTGAAAGAAGGGCTGACCGTGTTTCGTGACCAGGAGTTCAGCTCGGACCTGGGTTCCCGTGCGGTAAACCGTATCAATAATGTTCGCACCATGCGCGGGCTGCAATTTGCCGAAGACGCCAGCCCGATGGCGCATCCGATTCGCCCGGATAAAGTTATTGAAATGAATAACTTCTACACCCTGACGGTGTATGAGAAAGGGGCTGAAATCATCCGCATGATCCATACCCTGCTGGGCGAAGAGAATTTCCAGAAAGGGATGCAGCTCTATTTTGAACGTCACGATGGCAGCGCTGCAACCTGCGATGATTTTGTTCAGGCAATGGAAGATGCGTCAAATATCGATTTGTCACATTTCCGTCGCTGGTATAGCCAGGCGGGGACGCCGATTGTTACGGTACACGACGATTATAATCCGGCGACCGAGCAGTACACGCTCACTATTAGCCAGCGTACGCCGCCTACAGCGGAACAGCACGAGAAACACCCGCTGCATATCCCGTTTGACATTGAGCTTTATGATAATGAAGGAAAGGTCATCCCATTGCAGAAAGACGGTCATCCTGTGCATCACGTGCTGAACGTTACCCAGCCGGAACAGACCTTTGTCTTTGATAATGTCTACTTCCAGCCGGTACCGTCCCTGCTGCGTGAATTCTCTGCACCGGTGAAACTGGAATATAAATGGAGTGACCAACAACTGACGTTCCTGATGCGTCATGCCAGCAATGATTTCTCTCGCTGGGATGCCGCGCAGAGCCTGCTGGCGACACATATTAAGCTCAACGTTGCCCGCCATCAGCAGGGGCAGGCACTCTCATTGCCACTGCATGTTGCCGATGCATTCCGCGCGATCCTGCTGGATGAACACATCGATCCGGCGCTGGCTGCGGAAATTCTGACATTGCCGTCGGCGAATGAGATCGCCGAATTGTTCGACGTTATCGATCCGGTTGCCATCGTGGCGGTACGCGAAGCGCTGACCCGCACGCTGGCTACCGAGCTGGCAGATGAAGTGCTGGCCGTTTATAACGCCAACAAGCTTGATACCTACCGCGTGGAACATGCGGATATCGGCAAGCGTGCATTACGTAACACCTGTCTGCGTTATCTCGCCTTCGGCGACGCGCAACTGGCCGATAAACTGGTAAGCGAGCAATATCACCATGCTGACAACATGACGGATGCGCTGGCGGCGCTCTCCGCCGCTGTTGCCGCACAACTGCCGTGCCGTGACGCGCTGATGCAGGAATACGATGACAAATGGCATCAGGACGGTCTGGTAATGGATAAGTGGCTGATTCTACAGGCGACTAGCCCGGCAGAGAACGTGCTTGACACCGTACGCGGTCTGCTAAAACACCGTTCATTTACAATGAGCAACCCGAACCGTGTGCGTTCGCTGATTGGCGCGTTTGCCAGCAGCAACCCGGCAGCATTCCATGCGCCAGACGGTAGCGGCTATCAGTTCATGGTCGAAATGTTGACAGAATTGAACAGCCGCAACCCGCAGGTGGCCTCGCGTCTGATTGAACCGCTGATTCGTTTAAAACGTTATGATGCGAAACGCCAGGAAAAAATGCGTGCGGCGCTGGAGCAACTCAAAGCATTGCCGAATCTGTCGGGCGATCTGTTTGAGAAGATCAGCAAAGCGCTGGCATAGCGTTCAGCGGGCAGATCATGCGTGATAACAAGCCGGGTTAGCGTGTACAGCGCGACCCGGTTTTTTATTACGACGCCCTGGCGACATTTGCAATATGAGCGCCGATCGTGGGCACTTGCGTGTCGCGGCGATGTAAGGCCTGCCAGAATGTTTCCAGCGCACCGTCCAGCCGCGTCTGCAAATTCGCTGTGAAGTGGGGTTTATGTTGATAATCCACCACCTGGCTGTCATCGGCGAAGACGCCATGCAAAATTTCCTGGGCTTTCAATGCGCTCAAAACCGGCTTGAGCGCATAATCCACCGCCAGCATATGTGCAATGGTGCCGCCGGTCGCGAAAGGGAGGACGACTTTGCCTTCCAGCGCGCGTTCAGGGAACAGATCAAGCAGGGTTTTCAGCGCGCCGGAAAAGGACGCTTTGTACACCGGGGTGGCGATGATCAGCCCGTCAGCCTCGGTTAATTGTTCGAGCAGTGTCTGCAAGGCAGGGCTGTCGAAGCGGCCATAAAGCAAATCTTCCGGGACAAAGTTATGCAAATGCCAGTGGCATACTTCAACATCAAGGGCCGCCATGCGTTCACGCGCATATTCCAGTAGAGCGCTTGAGCGGGAAGGGTAGCGCGGGCTTCCCGCCAGGGTAACAACTCGCATATTCACTCCTTATAACCATTTGCTTCGCTTTATCAAGCATTGATAACAATATGCTCAGTGTCGCAGAGGTTTTATATTCCGCTAAATGATTTTTTCAGCGAAAAATCGTTAAAAAAAGAATATACGGCAACGATGAGAAAACGATTGCGTCCAGTTGACCTTTTTTTGCCCCAGGTCAATTCCATTTCTTCACTTAATCAAAGATAATACGCCCCCGGTTTGCACACCGGGAATCCAGGAGAGTTCATGTACTACCCCTTCGTTCGTAAAGCCCTTTTCCAGCTCGACCCCGAGCGCGCTCATGAATTTACTTTTCAACAACTACGCCGCATTACGGGTACGCCGCTGGAAGCACTGGTGCGTCAGCGTGTGCCGGAAAAACCGGTACAATGCATGGGACTCACGTTTAAAAATCCGCTGGGACTTGCCGCTGGCCTCGATAAGAATGGTGAATGTATCGATGCGCTGGGTGCGATGGGATTTGGCGCGATCGAAATAGGTACCGTGACGCCGCGTCCGCAGCCTGGCAACGACAAGCCGCGTCTCTTCCGCCTGGTCGACGCCGAAGGGTTGATCAACCGCATGGGCTTTAACAATCTGGGCGTTGATAACCTGGTTGAGAATGTGAAAAAAGCGCATTTTGATGGCGTGCTGGGTATTAATATTGGCAAAAATAAAGATACGCCAGTTGAAAACGGCAAAGATGACTATCTGATTTGTATGGAAAAAATCTATGCCTATGCCGGTTATATCGCTATTAATATTTCCTCGCCAAACACGCCGGGCCTGCGAACATTACAATATGGCGAAGCTCTGGATGACCTTCTGAGCGCCATTAAAAATAAACAGCAAGCTCTTCATCAGACCCATCATAAATATGTTCCTGTTGCCGTGAAGATCGCTCCGGATCTTTCCGAAGAAGAATTGATCCAGGTGGCCGACAGTTTAGTTCGTCACAATATTGACGGCGTCATTGCCACCAATACAACGCTGGACAGGAAACTGGTTCGGGGAATGAAAAATTGCGATGAAGCGGGTGGATTAAGTGGCCGTCCGCTGCAATTAAAAAGCACAGAAATTATTCGCCGCCTGTCTCAGGAATTAAATGGCCGCCTGCCGATTATCGGCGTGGGGGGTATCGATTCTGTGATTGCTGCGCGTGAGAAGATGGACGCAGGGGCATCTCTGGTGCAAATTTATTCAGGCTTTATATTTAAAGGCCCGCAATTGATTAAAGAAATCGTTACCCATATCTGATCTTTTACCCACTATCAGACAACCAGGGCTTTATTTCCGGTCCTGGTTGTTTTATATTCCGTGATTGTTGCTAATTTGTACATTTTAGTCTTTGCTTATTTAGCGTAATAAGCGAAACGGCACAGGATGAAAAAGGCAAAAGGATGTTTACGGGGAGGGGAGAAAGAAATGCGAATTAAACCTGACGATAATTGGCGTTGGTATTTTGATGACGAGCACGATCGTATGATGCTCGATCTGGCCAATGGCATGTTATTTCGCTCGCGCTTTGCCCGCAAAATGTTGACTCCGGATGCGTTTTCTCCCTGCGGGTTTTGCGTAGACGATGCCGCCTTATACTTCTCCTTCGATGAAAAATGCCGCGACCTGATGCTCTCAAATGAGCAACGTGCCGAACTGGTGCTTAATGCACTGGTGGCCATTCGTTTTCTGAAGCCGCAAATGCCTAAAAGCTGGCACTTTACCAGCTACAATACGCCGTGGTCTCCCTGTGCGGGCGAAGCCGCGAGCGTCGTAATGAGTGACAGCGGCGAAGAGGTTAGTTTGCTGGTGGTTGAACCGGGTGATAATGCCGCACTTTGCCTGCTGGCGCAGCCGGGGGTTGTTATCGCCGGTCGTACCATGCAATTAGGCGATCCCATTAAGATCATGAATGACAGGCTGAAACCGCAGCTCAGTGCCGCCAGTTTCAGCTTTGAACAGGCCGTTTAACTTTCCAGGCGAACTGAGGTTTTCGGTACGCAGCTGCAACTCAGGATGGAGCCATCTTGCGCGATAGCTGATTTTTTCAACGGGCTGACCTCACCCTCAATCAGGCGAATGCGACAGCAGCCGCAAATGCCCGCCCGACAGGAATAGGGCACGCGTATCCCCTGATTCTCCAGTTGCTCAAGCAAGATTTGCTGATTGTTCCCGCGAAAACTTTGCCCCTGCCAGACAATATCCACCACGTCCTCTGTTTGCTGTTCTTGTTCTACAGACTCAACAGACTGTCCTGCGCCATAGGGTTTAGCGGGTGCGCGGGAAAGGACCACTACCTCATCACCTACCCGAACGACCCCACTATTGCGGGCAATTAAGTTCTGACCGAAATCAACGTCGCCATTATCTTGCGCAGTGCGAAAACGGGCGAGTGTCGCCAGCGGTTCACCAGTGGGATGTTTTTGCCCACGTTCGGGACTCACAGTGGTAAAAACACAACGGCTGCACGGTTTCACCACGTCAAAGACGACGTCGCCGATGCGTATTACTTTCCAGGTGTCTTCTTCCCATGCACTGGCGCCGGTGACCACCAGGTTGGGGCGAAACTGCTCCATCTGTACACTTGCCGGGCAACGGTTTTGTAAATCACGCAATGAGGCTTCGTTGGTCAATAAAAACGGAAAGCCATCGGCAAACGAGAGCGGAACATCCTCGTAACGTTTTACCCGGCGCGTGGTTTGCGGCCCCACCCAGCGAAGCTGAACGTCTCGTGCAAAAAAGCCGCTGAGCCACTGATTGATGGGTTCTGGCGCAACCCGGGCAGTAAAATGATTCCCCCACACTTCCGTTGGCTCACTCTGAGGCGCAAAATCATTAAAACGCACCACGGCGCTGCTGCCATCGGGTGCGGTTAAATGCAGTCCATCCGTCAGGGGAGAGGGAATAAAGCGTACCATCTGCGGGAATTGTCGCGCAGTAATAAAGGTGCCATCCGCATCGGTCACCATAAAAATGCGATCAAACGATAATCCGCTGGAGTCTGCCAGGGCATGCGTCAGGCCAATACCACGCATGGACTTCACTGGATGGATAAAAAGACGCGAAAGGGTTGCCACGTCATTTCCTCTGTGAACGAAAATAAGCCCTCAACTTTATGACATGAACGCCAGATTGGCTATAATGCGCAACAATTTTCTTCATCGATAAGTGATTTTATGATTTCTCTGTTTGCCAGTACGGCCCGTGGGCTGGAAGAGCTATTAAAAACTGAACTGGAGAACCTGGGCGGGCAAGAATGCCGGGTGGTTCAGGGGGGCGTCCATTTCCATGGTGACACACGGCTGCTTTACCAAAGCCTGATGTGGAGTCGTCTGGCCTCGCGCATCATGATGCCGCTCAGTGAGTGTAAGGTTTACAGCGATCTGGACCTTTACCTCGGCGTGCAGGCGATTCCGTGGACGGAGATTTTCAGCCCGAATGCCACCTTTGCGGTCCATTTTAGCGGCCTGAATGAAGAAATTCGCAACAGCCAGTATGGCGCGTTGAAAGTAAAAGACGCCATTGTCGATAGCTTTACGCGCAAAAATCTGCCGCGTCCGAATGTTGATCGTGAATCACCGGATCTACGCATCAACGTCTGGCTGAATAAAGAGACGGCCAGTATTGCGCTCGACCTGAGTGGGGAAGGCCTGCACTTGCGTGGTTACCGTGACGGCACAGGTATGGCGCCAATCAAAGAAAACCTCGCTTCGGCGATTGTGATGCGCTCTGGCTGGCAGCCGGGTACGCCCCTGCTTGATCCGATGTGCGGTTCCGGCACCTTGCTGATTGAAGCGGCCATGTGGGCGACCGATCGTGCGCCAGGCTTACACCGCAGCCGCTGGGGCTTTGGCGGCTGGGCTCAACATGATGAGGCAATCTGGCAGGACGTGAAAGCCGACGCACAGACCCGTGCACGGGCTGGGCTGGCCAATTACACGTCGCATTTTTATGGCTCCGATAACGATCCTCGCGTCATTGAGCGCGCGCAGCGTAACGCCCGTCGTGCCGGGGTTGGCGAGCTGGTCACTTTCGACGTAAAAGATGTGGCGCAGTTAAGCAATCCGCTGCCGAAAGGGCCGTATGGCACCGTTATCAGCAACCCGCCGTACGGCGAGCGTCTGGAAAGCGAACCGGCGCTGATTGCCCTGCACAGCCTGCTGGGACGGACATTGAAATCGCAATTTGGCGGCTGGAATCTGTCGCTGTTCAGCGCCTCTGTCGATTTACTTAACTGCCTGCAATTGCGCGCTGACCGCCAGTTCAAGGCTAAAAACGGCCCGCTGGATTGTGTGCAGAAAAACTATCACCTGACGGAAAACACGGGCGAAGCAAAAGCGCCGGCAATGGCCGAGGATTACGCCAACCGCCTGCGTAAGAATCTTAAGAAGCTGGAAAAATGGGCGCGTCAGGAAGGCATTGAATGCTATCGCCTGTACGATGCCGATCTGCCGGATTATAACGTGGCTGTCGATCGCTACGGTGACTGGGTGGTGGTGCAAGAGTACGCGCCGCCCAAAACCATCGATGCGCAAAAAGCGCGTCAGCGTCTGTTTGACATTATTGCCGCGACCATTGCCGTGCTGGGGATTGCGCCGAACAAGCTGGTGTTGAAAACCCGTGAACGGCAGAAAGGCAACAACCAGTACCAGAAGATGAGTGAAAAGGGTGAATTCCTCCAGGTTAGTGAATACAACGCCAAACTGTGGGTGAACCTGACGGACTATCTGGATACGGGGCTGTTTCTCGATCACCGTATCGCGCGTCGTATGCTGGGTCAGATGAGCAAGGGCAAAGATTTCCTCAATCTCTTCTCTTATACCGGTAGTGCGAGTGTTCACGCCGGGCTTGGCGGCGCGCGCAGTACCACGACGGTGGATATGTCGCGTACCTATCTGGAGTGGGCGGAACGCAACTTGCGTCTCAACGGCCTGACCGGTCGTCCACACCGTCTGCTGCAGGCTGATGTACTGGCATGGTTACGCGAAACCGATGAACAGTTCGATCTGATTTTTATCGATCCGCCTACATTCTCGAACTCAAAACGCATGGAAGACTCTTTCGACGTTCAGCGCGATCACCTGACGCTGATGAAAGACCTTAAACGTTTGCTGCGCAAAGGCGGCACGATCATGTTCTCAAACAACAAACGCGGTTTCCGTATGGATACTGAAGGGCTGGCTACGCTTGGGCTCAAAGCACAAGAAATTACCCAAAAAACGCAGTCGCAAGATTTCGCCCGTAACCGTCAGATCCACAACTGCTGGCTGATTACCGCAGCCTGAAAGGATAAATAGATGTCATTAATTAGTATGCATGGCGCCTGGCTGTCGTTCAGCGATGCGCCCCTTCTCGATAATGCCGAACTGCATATTGAGGATAACGAACGCGTCTGTCTGGTAGGGCGTAACGGCGCGGGTAAATCGACGCTGATGAAAATCCTCAATCGCGAGCAGGGGCTGGATGATGGCCGCATCGTGTATGAACAGGATTTGATCGTGGCACGTTTGCAACAGGATCCGCCGCGCAACGTCGCGGGCAGCGTTTACGACTTTGTCGCCGAAGGGATTGAAGAGCAGGCGGAGTACCTCAAGGGCTATCACGACATTTCACATCTGGTGATGACCGACCCAAGCGATAAAAACCTCAATGAGATGGCACGCTTACAGGAACTGCTGGACCACCATGGCCTCTGGCAGCTCGAAAACCGTATCAATGAAGTGCTGGCGCAACTGGGGCTGGAAGCCGACATGCCGCTGGCGTCGCTCTCTGGCGGCTGGTTGCGTAAGGCGGCGCTGGGACGTGCGCTGGTCAGTGGACCGAAAGTGCTGCTGCTTGATGAACCGACAAACCACCTTGATATTGAAACCATCGACTGGCTGGAAGGGTTCCTGAAAACCTTCAGCGGCACCATTATTTTTATCTCGCATGACCGTTCCTTTATCCGCAATATGGCGACCCGTATTGTCGATCTGGATCGCGGCAAACTGGTGACCTATCCCGGCGATTACGACACTTATCTGCTGGAAAAAGAAGAAAACCTGCGCGTTGAAGAACTGCAAAATGCGGAGTTTGACCGCAAGCTGGCGCAGGAAGAAGTCTGGATCCGCCAGGGCATCAAGGCCCGCCGTACCCGTAATGAAGGCCGCGTACGCGCATTGAAAGCCATGCGTCGCGAACGTAGCGAGCGCCGCGAGGTGATGGGTAGCGCGAAGATGCAGGTTGAGGAAGCAAGTCGCTCGGGCAAAATCGTCTTTGAGATGGAAAACGTCAACTATCAGGTGGACGGCAAAGTACTGGTCCAGGACTTCTCTGCTCAGGTTCAACGCGGCGACAAGATTGCGCTGATTGGGCCGAATGGTTGTGGTAAAACCACGCTGCTCAAGTTGATGCTTGGCCAATTGCAGGCCGACAGTGGGCGCATTCATTGCGGTACCAAACTGGAAGTGGCCTACTTTGACCAGCACCGTGCGGAGCTCGATCCGGACAAAACGGTGATGGATAACCTGGCTGAGGGCAAACAGGAAGTGATGGTAAACGGCAAGCCGCGCCATGTGTTGGGCTACCTGCAGGATTTTCTCTTCCACCCGAAACGGGCGATGACACCGGTGCGCGCGCTCTCCGGCGGTGAACGTAACCGACTGTTGTTGGCACGTTTGTTCCTGAAACCCAGTAACTTATTGATTCTCGACGAACCCACTAACGATTTGGATGTCGAAACGCTGGAGCTGCTTGAAGAGCTTATTGATAGCTACCAGGGGACCGTCATGCTGGTCAGCCACGATCGCCAGTTCGTCGACAACACCGTGACGGAGTGCTGGATTTTCGAAGGCGCGGGACGGATTGGCCAATACGTTGGCGGTTATCATGATGCTCGTGGTCAGCAAGCGGCATCGCAGGCGCATAAAGCCGCATCCGGGAAGAAAGTTGCCGAAGTATCGGTTAACAAGGCAGAAACTGTTAAACGAGCCAGTAACAAACTAAGCTATAACCTGCAACGTGAGCTTGAACAACTGCCGCAAAAGCTGGAAAAGCTGGAGGCGGAACTGGAGACATTGCAGGCGCAGGTGGCAGATGCCAGCTTTTTCAGCCAGCCTCACGACCACACGCAGAAAGTACTAGCCGAACTGGCTTCGGCGGAGCAGGCGCTGGAGGAAGCGTTTGAACGCTGGGAGTATCTGGAGGCTCTAAAAAACGGCGCATAACTCAGGAAGTCTGTATGTGTGAACATCACCACGCCACCCGACATATTTTGTGCACCCAGTGCGATTTATTGGTGGCTTTGCCACCAATGCAGCATGGTCATAAAGCGGCTTGTCCGCGTTGCGGGGCGACATTAACCACACAGTGGGATGAACCCAGACAGCGTCCCACCGCGTATGCGCTGGTGGCGCTGTTCATGCTACTGCTTTCCAATCTGTTCCCCTTTGTGAATATGAAAGTGGCAGGCGTCACCAGCGAGGTGACGCTGCTGGAGATCCCCGGTGTGATGTTCTCGGAAGATTACGCCAGCCTCGGGACAATTTTTTTACTCTTCGTTCAGATGGTCCCGGCGTTTTGCCTGGTGACCATATTGCTGTTGGTCAATCGCGTGCGGATGTCGCTCCGGGTCAAAACGTTTCTGGCGCGTATCCTTTTCCAGCTCAAGACCTGGGGTATGGCAGAGATTTTTCTGGCCGGCGTGCTGGTGAGCTTTGTCAAACTGATGGCCTATGGCGACGTGGGCATTGGCAGCAGCTTTATTCCATGGTGTCTGTTTTGCCTGTTACAACTGCGTACCATGCAGTGTGTGGACCGTCACTGGCTTTGGGATGATATTTCCCCTGCACCGCTGCCGGTGGCACCATTGCGTGTTGGTGTGGCGGGTATTCACCAGGGATTACGCAGTTGTCCATGTTGCACCGCCATTGTGGCGGCGGACGAACCCCTCTGCCCGCGTTGTCATACCAAAGGCTATGTCAGACGCAGACACAGTCTGCAGTGGACGATGGCACTACTGGTGACGTCTATCCTGCTGTATCTGCCTGCCAATATTTTGCCGATCATGATTACCGATCTGTTGGGTGATCAGATGCCATCGACGATCCTTGCCGGGGTGATTTTACTCTGGAGCGAGGGGTCGTATCCGGTCGCGCTGGTGATTTTTATTGCCAGTATCATGGTGCCAACCTTAAAAATGATCGCCATCGCCTGGTTATGCTGGGATGCAAAAGGTCACGGTCGACGAGACAGTGAACGCATGCACTTTATTTATGAAATCGTAGAATTTGTTGGGCGCTGGTCGATGATTGATGTATTTGTCATCGCGGTGCTCTCCGCGTTGGTGCGCATGGGAGGATTAATGAATATTTATCCAGCCATGGGGGCGCTGATGTTTGCGCTGGTCGTCATCATCACAATGTTTGCGGCAATGACGTTCGATCCCCGCCTGAGCTGGGATCGCGAGCCTGAATCGAGCCATGAGGAGTCGTAAGAACATGGAGAAAACGAGTGGGGAGGCGAAAGTGCAGAAAGTCAAAAACTGGTCGCCGGTATGGATATTCCCGATAGTCACGGCCCTCATCGGCGCGTGGATCCTCTTTTACCATTACAGCCATCAGGGGCCGGAAGTGACGCTCATTACCACCAATGCCGAAGGCATCATCGGGGGTAAAACGACGATCAAAAGCCGCAGCGTGGATGTCGGCGTGGTGGAGAGCACGACACTGACGGACGATCTTACTCATGTTGAGATTAAAGCGCGCCTGAATACAGGGATGGAAAAGTTGCTCTACAACGACTCTGTTTTTTGGGTGGTCAAGCCACAGGTTGGGCGAGAGGGGATCAGCGGGCTGGGGACATTACTTTCTGGCGCCTATATTGAACTGCAGCCAGGAAAAAAGGGCAGCCAGCCGGACAGATATAACCTGCTCGATTCGCCGCCGCTGGCACCACCGGATGCAAAAGGGATTCGAATCATCCTGGACAGCAAAAAAGCAGGGCAACTCTCTCCAGGCGATCCGGTACTTTTCCGTGGCTACCGCGTCGGATCTGTTGAGACCAGCACTTTCGATACGCAAAAGCGTACGATCACTTATCAGCTTTTTATTAACGCGCCAAACGATCGTCTGGTCACCAGCAACGTGCGTTTCTGGAAAGACAGCGGCATCGCCGTGGATTTAACCTCTGCAGGAATGCGGGTTGAAATGGGATCACTCAGTACCCTTTTTGGCGGCGGTGTGAGTTTTGATGTGCCTGAAGGGAATGAACTGGGAGAGCCAGTTGCCGAAAAAACAGCGTTTATGCTCTATGACGATCAGCGCAGTATTCAGGAGTCCCTGTATACCGAACATATCGATTACCTGATGTTCTTCAAAGATTCGATTCGAGGTCTGCAGCCAGGCGCCCCGGTCGAATTTCGCGGTATTCGCCTGGGCACCGTGGCGAAAGTACCGTTCTTCACGCCAGAAATGCGACAGAAATTGAATGACGATTACCGGATACCTATCCTGATTCGTATTGAGCCTCAGCGTCTGATAAGCCAGTTTGGCGGCGATCCGAACGTGGATGAACATCTTACTGAGTTAATGAAACGCGGCCTGCGTGCGGCGCTGAAAACAGGCAACATTGTGACAGGTGCCCTGTATGTCGATCTCGATTTTTATCCGAAAGCACCACCCGTAACCGATATGCCGGAATTTGGTGGCTATCGCATCATCCCGACGGTCAGCGGCGGTCTGGCGCAGATCCAGCAAAAACTGATGGATACGCTGGATAAAATTAACAATCTGCCGCTTAACCCAATGATCGAGCAGGCAACCAATACCTTAACGACGAGCCAGCAGACGATGCGCCGTCTGCAGACGACACTTGATAATCTGAATAAGCTGACAGCCAGTCAGTCTATGCAGCAACTGCCAGCAGATATGCAGAATACTCTGCGTGAGCTTAATCGCAGTATGCAAGGCTTCCAGCCAGGTTCGGCGGCGTACAACAAGATGGTGGCGGATATGCAGCGTCTTGATCAGGTGTTGCGCGAGCTGCAGCCAGTGCTCAAAACGCTGAACGATAAGAGTAATGCTCTGGTGTTTGAAGCGAAGGACAAAGACGATCCGCAGCCGAAGAGGGCGAAAGAATGAAAAAAGGAACAATAGCGCTTCTGGCAGTGCTTCTGACGGCTTGTAGCACGAGTGGTGATAAGAAGAGCTACTATCAGCTACCGTCACCGCCGCAGCCAACGGTGGTGCAAAGCGATGCGCGTGGGCAACACCTGTTGTGGGTTGAGCAGGTGACGGTGCCGGATTATCTTGCAGGCAATGGCGTGGTCTACCAGACAAGCGATGTGCAATACGTGATTGCCACCAACAATCTGTGGGCAAGCCCGCTGGACCAACAGTTGCGCACGACGCTGGTGGCGAATTTAAGCAATCAGTTGCCGGGCTGGGTTGTGGCATCGCAACCGTTAGGTACAGAGCAGGACACGCTGAATGTTACGGTAACAGGTTTTCACGGTCGTTATGACGGGCGGGTTATCGTAAGTGGTGAATGGCTGGTGAATCATCGCGGCCAACTGATTAAACGTCCTTTCCACATTGAGCTCAGGCAACAGCAAGACGGTTATGACGAGATGGTGAAAATGCTGGCCGTGGCCTGGCAACAGGAAGCGGCAAGTATCGCCAGCGAGCTAAAACGTCTGCCATAGTAAAATTAACTGCATTATCTACGCCGTCAGGTCATTTTTGTCTGACGGCTTTTTTTATTTTGGTGCTCAATTCATTACCTGTGCTGGTTCACAGTTTTTGTACAAATGAACTTCTGTTTAGGTCACATTTATGACACTGGCGTGAATTTTGCGCATTGACGACAAACGGTATCCAGGGTATTCGTAGCCTGTGGTTGCATACTTAGTAACCACTGTTTTCTTTTCCACCAGACCAAAAAATGAGGGAAACGAGGCATGAAGAGACAAAAGCGAGATCGCCTGGAACGGGCACATCAACGTGGGTATCAGGCCGGCATCACGGGACGGCCAAAAGAAATGTGTCCTTATCAGACGCTGAATCAGAGATCCGAATGGATGGGAGGCTGGCGAGAAGCCATGGAGGACAGGGCCGTCATTGCCTGATTCTGTCTCTTTAAACAAGAAACCTCCGCATTGCGGAGGTTTCGCCTTATCTGCCCTGAGTCATTCTTTCTGGCTCGTTTACGCGGCAATCAGCATTAGAATGCAGATGTGTCCTGGAACAGGCCCACTTTCAGGTCAGTCGCGGTGTAGATAACACGGCCGTCAACCAGTACTTCACCATCGGCCAGACCCATCACCAGACGACGGTTAATAACGCGTTTGAAATGGATGCGGTAGGTGACTTTTTTCGCGGTCGGCAGAATCTGACCGGTAAATTTCACTTCGCCTACGCCCAGCGCACGGCCTTTGCCTTCACCACCGAGCCAGCCAAGGTAGAAACCAACGAGCTGCCACATGGCGTCCAGTCCGAGGCATCCTGGCATTACCGGATCGCCGATAAAATGGCAACCGAAGAACCACAGGTCCGGATTAATATCTAATTCAGCTTCAACATATCCTTTGTCGAAATTCCCACCGTTTTCGGTCATTAATACCACACGGTCCATCATCAGCATGCTTGGAGCTGGTAATTGTGGGCCTTTTTCGCCAAACAGCTCTCCGCGACCAGAGGCAAGAAGATCTTCTTTTGTATAGGATTCGCGTTTATCTACCATGTTCTATGTAAGCCTTATTGTGAGTTTCGGACGCAGGATAGCTAACACGTGTACGCTGAACAAGTCCGATCAGTTCGGACTGAACCAGCTAAGCCAACGAAGCGGCCACGGATAACGGTGACGAGCGTCTTGTTGCGTCGCCTGGGCGATACGCTCCAGGATGGTCTGCTTCAGTGTAGTTTGTCCTTCTGCATCCCAGACCAGTCTGGTCAATAAGGGGAGTGCATCCATGACATCATCAATGGCCCAGATAGAGAATTGACCTGCCTTAACGGCATCCAGCAACGCCTGGTGTAAACAAAGATGACGCACATTGGCAACGGGTATGATCACGCCCTGGTTGCCGTCCAGGCCACGATTCTGGCAGATAGCAAAGAACCCTTCGATCTTTTCATTGAGCCCGCCAACAGGCTGGGCGCGACCAAATTGATCTACCGAGCCGGTGATAGCGATACTTTGGCTGACAGGAACATCCGCCAGGGCGCTGATCAGGGCGCAAAGTTCAGCCATCGATGCGCTGTCACCGTCCACTTCGCTGTAAGATTGCTCAAAAGTCAGCGAGGCGGAGAAGGGGATTTGTTGCTCAAGCTCCAGCTCGGCCATCAGGAATGACTGCATAATCATCATGCCTTTTGCATGAATGTTGCCGCCCAGTTCCGCTTTACGCTCAATGTCGTTAAATTCACCATCGCCGATGTGCACAACACAGCTGATACGTGAAGGTTCGCCAAACGCACGCGGATGCCCAGGAAACTCAACAACTGACAGGGCGTTGATTTGACCTGTCTGTTCACCTTCCGTCTCAATGAGGATCTGCTCTAACAGAATTTCATCTTGCATGCGCTCGGCCAGATAGCCTTCGCGCCATTCACGCTGAGTAAGCATGGTAGTTAGCTGTTCAGCGTCAAAAGTCTGCGCGTCAGTCATCGCGGAAACTTCACCTAACTGACGGGTCAACCAGAGCGGGCAGAGCGGCAGTGTTTCTTGATCGCCCGTATAACGAACGGCTTCCCGAATCAGGATCGGCCAGGCATCTGCCGACGGGGAGGGCAATTCAGCCTCCCGGGCAACCAGTTGAACCCACTGACACCATTGTGCCAGGGTTTCTGCGTCGCTAACCTGCAGGTTGTCTTCATATTCGCTATAGATAGACTGTTCAGCGAGCTCTGGTTCCATCTCCTGAAAATCCGCCAGAGAATCCCGTTCACCGACGAGGATGACACGAAGATCGAGTGGCAGTGATGGGACTGAAACGGGCAGGGGGCGTGATTCATCAAAGGCGACCCAGTCAAAACGACGACGCGTCACCATGGTTTTTAAACGCATCCACAGCAAAGGCTGCGCCAGCAGGGTGCGCAGAGAGATAATCAGCGTACCGCCATTGGCCTGATGTACCAAGCCTGGCTGCAAGGAAATCTCATTATTGAATTGGCGCAAACAACCAAATAATTGCTCGGCCTCGACCCAGTCAGCAATAACAACCTGGTTTTTACCGGCAAAATTGGCTTCTGTGTTTTGCGCAGGGGTAAGCGTAATCGTCGCGCCATTAACCTGATAGTCGCCGCCGACAACGTCGAATTCCTCGGGCTGTAACGCTGACACAGCCCCGGCGAGGATCTTAAGGTACTCTTCCTCTTCTGGCGCTTTTGCCAACATAAAGCGTGACGTCGCCATAGGATGGAGCAATTGCTCCAGCGCATACTGTAATCGGGGTTGGGTATCGCCCAGTAAGAAGACCGTCTCGTCAGTGAGTGCGGACTGCTTAAACACATCCTGATAGCTTTCGGTATCCGGAGTCAGTTCATTCCATTCAAGTTTTGTAATGGTCAAAGTCGTTTTTTTAGTCTGATGTAAAAGGCGGGATTATACCGTAAACGCCTGTGTAGCACACAGGGAATACTCGTTTTCCCGTTGCAGATGTGTTGTTGGAATAGACAGAATGTGATTTCTTTTCAGCAGAGCAAGAAAAAACTGATATTCTGAACAGAGTTACACGGTAACGTTGAGATCGCAATGAAATATCAACAACTGGAAAATCTTGAAAGCGGCTGGAAATGGAAGTATCTGGTGAAAAAACACCGGGAAGGTGAGCTTATTACAAGATATATCGAAGCCAGCGCGGCCAAAGATGCCGTCGATTTATTGCTAACCCTCGAAAATGAACCCGTACAGGTTAATGCCTGGATTGAGCAGCATATTAATCCGTCTCTCATGAACCGCATGAAGCAGACCATCCGGGCGCGGCGCAAGCGGCATTTTAATGCTGAGCATCAGCATACGCGTAAGAAATCAATCGATCTGGAGTTTGTTGTCTGGCAACGTCTGGCAGCGCTGGCACAGCGTCGGGGGAAAACCCTTTCCGAGACCATTGTGCAGTTGATCGAGGATGCTGAGCATAAAGAAAAATACGCCACGACCATGTCCTCACTTAAACAGGATTTGCAGGCGCTTTTAGGCAAAGAGTGATTTTCTGTGCAAATGCGGTTTATTACCGGCAATAAAAAACCCCGCGATGCGGGGTTTTTTTACAGCACGTGAACTTAAGCCTGAGGCTGAGTTACAACGTCTTTGCTGCCACGAACTTCGATTTCTACGCGACGGTCCGGCGCCAGGCAATCGATCAGCGCAGGGCGCGCTTTCACGTTGTCACAGGTGCTGCCAGTAACCGGCTGGGATTTGCCCATGCCACGTGCGGAGATTTTGTTCGCCGGGATACCTTTAGAAATCAGGTAATCAACAACGGACTGAGCACGTTTCTCAGACAGACCCTGGTTGTAAGCGTCAGAACCGATACGGTCGGTGAAGCCCAGAACCACTACGGAACCGTCTTTCGGATCCAGGTTGCTCAGCTGACCATACAGCTGATCCAGTGCCTGCTGACCTTCCGGTTTCAGGGTTGCTTTGTTGAAGTTGAACAGAACGTCAGACTTCAGAGTGAAGTGCTTGGTCTGTACTTCCGGAGCCGGAGCCGGAGCAGGCGCTACTACCGGCGCTGCTTCTTCCTGCTGGCCGAAACGGTAGGAAACACCTACGCTCAGCATGCCGTTGTCCGGACGGGTACCAACGGTGTTTGCATCACCGATGTTGTTAACCCACTGGTATTCCAGACGGGTAGCGATATCACGGGTAACAGCCCACTCAAGGCCACCAGCGAATACCGGGGAAACACCGGTGTCGTGGTCTTTGAAGTGAGCGTCAGCGCCAGGGACGTTAGCTTTAGCGTCTGCACGCCATACCATGCCGCCCAGACGGGTGTAGATATCCAGATCGTCAGTGATCGGGTAACCCAGTTTAGCGGTCAGCTGTACGCCTTGAGCTTTGAACGCACCGTTTACAGTGTCGCCTTTGTACGGCATACGACCTAACCAGTCGTAACCCATTTCAAAACCAACGTACGGGTTAACCTGATAGCCACCGAACGCACCTGCACCAAGCTGACTTGAATGGGTCGGGCCGTCGTTCGGGATGAAGCCGGTGTCGTGGAACTGAGACCAGCCCAGTTTGCCACCTGCATACCAGGTATTATCTTTCGGAGCGGCCTGCGCTACGGTAGCGAAACCAGCCAGTGCCACTGCAATCGCGATAGCTGTCTTTTTCATTTTTTGCGCCTCGTTATCATCCAAAAATCGCCATGAAAATCTCGATGAGAAGTCACGGTTAAATCCTTCACCGGGGGCATTGCTCATCAGTCCCTATAGAGATATCTTCACGATATCTTTGGCTTATGCCGAGCACCCCTGGCGATGTAAAGTCTACAACGTAGTTGGAAACTTACAAGTGTGAAGTCCGTCAGGCATATGAAAAAAAAGGCTTTGTATACACAATATTTAACACTTTTGCGGAACTATTCGCCAATACAGTTGCCTTGCAAGTCGCCTGAATCGGGCGTTGGCGGCGTATTTCGCTGATTACACGGCAATGCTTGTCAGACAGAAAAATAATACCAGGATTTATCTTAATTTTACTCAATGATACAAATTTGAGTGAATTTTTATCCCCGAATGCTGTCTCGCAGCGAGAGGATTGCATTGTACTGGCCGCATCACGAAGCCAATTGCGTTCCCTTCTTCTGCTGCTAAAGCCAGACGGTGATGTTCGTCTTCGGTTAATTCTTCGGCATGCCAGCCAATCACAACGCTATAGTTACCGGTACGTAATGCGCGAATCATAGATTCCAGAGTGAGGCAGGGAGACAGTTGGCTGATTTGCATAACTTTGGTCAGCGGCAGGCCTGCAGACAACACCCATTCACGGCTTAATTTTTGTTGCGGCGTTAACCAGAGCTGCCAGCGCGATTGTTGACCCAATTGCTGTAATAACGGCAACAGCAGCAATTGCGTCATGCCGGGCTGATCTTCGCGATAAACAACTTCACTGACCAGACCCGTAGAAGCCTCAACGGCCCCTGCGCTGTGTGCGGAAAGAAATTGTGTTGAACGATTTGCACGGTTTAATGAATGGTACATGATCAACCCAGCCCTGTTAGTTACTGTATAAACATACAGTAACCCCTGGACGTTCAAAGATCAACCTCATTTTCTGAAAGCATCTCGCAATTTTGTCTTGTATTGCGATGAAGCCGCAAAATTTTCTTGCCGTGTTGCGCGCACTTGCCTATGTTCCTCTGTAGCGGATCGGTTAACAGAATTAATGTTTTTACTCCATGATTTACAAGGGAATAATCATGAAAAACATATCGTATCAAAGGATCTATCAGTCACGGGAATACCTCGCGCCTTTGGGAAAAATTCGCTTTCGCGCGCATTTTGGCGGCTACAGTTTATCGATAGACAACACGGTGTTTGCGATGATTTCAGAGGGTGAATTATACCTGCGTGCCTGCGAGGAGAGTGCCCAGTATCGGGTAACAACACGTTCACCCCTTCTGACAATCCAGAAGCGTGGTCGCGCCGTTTCCCTTAACTACTACTTTGTTGATGAGCATCTCTGGCGTGACTTGCCAACACTGTTGCGGCTTTCATCGCAATCACTCGCGGCGGCCCGGCAGGAAAAAACGGCGCGCGATACGCCTCATCGTCTTAAGGATCTACCAAACATGAACTTCCAACTTGAGATGATGCTTTTCGATGCCGGTATACCGGACGAACATATGCTGCGACAACTGGGTGCCAAAGCGTGTTGGTTGCGTTTGAAGGCGATGAACAAACACATGGGCATCAAGGTACTCCTGGGCCTGGAAGGTGCGATCATCGGTCTGCACGAAGCCGCACTCCCGGCGTTGAGACGCCAGGAGTTAATCGACTGGTACCACGAGATTGGCCAGAAATAAAAACAGGATAGTCAGGTCATGATCTGCCGCTGTAAACGGCACATTTCTGGCAGAAGTGCGATAAGTAATCCTATTTGTTGCAATACAAGTGGCTCTTTGCTGTCAGGTCGTGGCTCAAGATGCTTAATGCGTCGCGACAAATCTGCCAGCGTTGACTGGACGCGCTCTTCATCAGCGGGCTGGTGGTGAAGGGCGTCATCAACATAACAGACCGCATCATCCAGCAAACGAAGGATGGCAGGGTGGGTAAGTTGTTCGCGATGTGCGCCAAGGGCAGAGATATAGCTGGTACAGGTATGATTCAGGCAAAGTAAACGAAATGCTACTTCACGCAATTCAGGTGTGGCGCCAGGTTCTGACGCCATATTGGAAACTACCGACGCCAGCTCGGCGTCTCTGTTATAGGCGTTTCTGCGGGCAACACGGTACGCCAGGCGGTTGTCGCGGCCCTGATGATATTGTTCAAGAATCGCATCCAGATAACGACAATTGGCATTGAATGCTTGCTCAGTCACACGTGCCAGATTACGAAAACGCCAGTCAGGCCAGATAAAACTCACCGCCGCCCAGGCGATGGCGCACCCGATGAGGGTATCAATCACTCGTGGTATGGCAACTTCAAAACCTTCACCAAGCAAATTAAAGCACAGCAGCACCAGCAATGTGATGAACATAGTGGCCTGCGCGTATTGTACAAGACGAAAGGCGAAAAAAAGTACGCCCGTAACGACGATTAGTATCAACTGCCCTTCCTGCGAGGGAACAAAATAGAGTACGGGAAGGCCGAGGGCGATTCCTGCAATGGTTCCGACGATACGCAGCGTGAGACGGTGGCGCGTGGCGTTATAGTTAGGCTGGCAGACAAACAGACTGGTGAGCAGAATCCAGTATCCGTGATGCAGACCGGTAATTTGGATGATGGCGTAGCCTGCACACAGTACAACAGACATCCGCACAGCATGGCGAAACAGTGCCGATTCCGGTGTAAGGTTATTGCGTAAACGCAGCCAGATATCGCTCAGTCCATGCAGGCTATCATCTGCCAGTAAGTTTTCTGTTTCGTTTCTCTGCGGCGTTGGCGGTTGTCCGGACTCTATACTCGCCAATTGTGCGTCGATAGCGCGAAGATTATCGAGTAAAAACCCCAATGCTTTCAGTTGTTCAGCCGAAGTTGTACCGCTGGCACGAATGCGATCTAGCGCTGCATCAAGGTGTATAAATGCACGCTCGAAGCGGTGGTCATGCTGGTAAGGTGTACGAAGCAGGATGGCGTGAGCGAGCCTGGAGCAGGCCTGAGATTGCAAAGTGATCAACCGCTGAAAACGGAACATCACATCGCTGTAGCGAAAATGTTCCCTCAGTGCCTGGTACTGTATATGAGAAGAACTGGCGCGTTCATGAATATCCTGTGCGGCAAAATAGTAATGCAACGTACGCCGGGTTCCCCGTTGTCCGCGATCGCCGCGAAGGCGGGTTAATAGTGACGCTTTGGTCTGGTTTAGTGTTGACACCAGCTGACCGTTGGCTAAAGCCAGCTCATAAAGCGGGGCCTGGCTTTCCTCCTCGATATCTGGATCAAACAGCCGCGCTTTGAGCTCCAGATACTGAGATAACTGCTCGTAACAGCGAGCCAGATTATCCTGTAGCGGACGGATAGGGAAAACGAGGTGCCCGACCAGCGTCAACACGTTAAACCAGATGGCGCCCGCCAGAAGCAAAAGAGGCTGCTGATACCATGCGGTATATAACGTGGTGCCAAGCATTGTATAAATGGCGATAAGCAATGCGCCAAACGCAATGGTGGCGTAGCGTTGCCCCAGCCCTCCCAACAAAATAAACCCAATGGTCGACGTGATAAGCCCAATGGCAAATAACCACGGCCAGGGGAATAAAAGCTCGACCGATGCCGAGGCGATAAAAAAAGAAATCAGGGTAATGATTAAATTGCGTAGACGGCCGGTCAGACGATCATCGAGATCCGCCAGCGCCGCGGCAACAACGCCCAGGGTTAAAGGAATCGTCAGTTTCGCGTCGCCAAGCAGCCATGGCAAGGCCGCTGTTCCACTCAGCGCAAGGAAGATTCGAATGTTATAAAGCCAGGCACTATTCCAGGTGTACCGGCGAAGAAGGGGGCTTAGCATAGTATTCGTGACTCGTTTACGGGAAACGACGGCGGGCATTGGCTTCGCGCGCGGCACGGGCCACTTCAACCGACACAACACGGCGACCAACCGGCCATATGGCGATTGCCGCAATCTTAAAATTGGCGATACCGACCGGGATTCCGATGATAGTGATGCACTGAGTAATACCTGCCACAATGTGCATCACGCAGAGCCACCAGCCAAAGAGCACGAACCAGAGAATGTTGAGCACGGTCCCGCCAGCATTCATGAGGGTATTTTTACTATCAGGGTTCAGCTCATCGACATGCACAGCTTCATTGCCCCAGGGGATAAGCGAAAGTTTAGTGATTTCCCAACAGGAGCGTGTAAGCGGCAGGGTAATAACCAGGACAACACTCAAAATGGTTGCCAGTAGCCAGCCAAGAGTGGTGGCAAAACCGCCAAGGACAAAGTTCAGTATATTCAGAACGGTACGCATATTACCTCAATGCTATTCTGTCAGGGAATTGACCTGACAATTGTAACGATTTTTTGGGCTGGAGCACGTATTCTCTGGCGGTTAAACTGGCAATCACAGTCATAAGCTGAAAAAGGATGTGTGATGGAACTAAAAGCGACTTCATTGGGAAAGCGGCTGGCGCAGCATCCATATGATCGAGTGGTCATCCTCAATGCGGGCGTGAAGGTTTCAGGCGATCGACATGAATACCTTATTCCCTTTAATCAGTTGCTGGCAATCGAGTGCAAGCGTGGCCTGGTATGGGGCGAACTGGAATTCGTTCTCGCAGATAATAAAGTCGTTCGTTTGCACGGTACTGAATGGAATGAAACTCAGCGTTTTTATCAGCATCTGAATGATCGTTGGGTGACCTGGAGCGCGGAGATGAGCGAGGTGGCTGCGAGAGTGCTCTCTGAACAACTCGCGGACATTTCCGGGCGTATGGATCAGGAAAAATGGCTCACTCGCGCGCAGCTTAAAGGTGTTCAGAAACAACTTCGCCAGGCATTCGATGCGTTGCCTGTCCCCACCAGCCGCCTTGAGTCTTTTAGTAACTGCCGGGATCTGTGGCGGCAGTGCCAGGCCTGGTTAAAAGATACCGAGACTGGCCGGGCGAAACATAATCAAGACTGGACCGACAAAATGCTGGTTCAGTACGAGACATTTTTCAAAAACATCGAAAGCTCTCCGCTCAACCCGGCGCAGGCAAGGGCAGTGGTCAATGGTGAAAACGCGCTGCTGGTGCTCGCCGGGGCAGGCAGTGGTAAAACCTCGGTTCTGGTAGCGCGTGCAGGCTGGTTGTTGCTTCGCGGCGAGGCGGCAGCGGATCAGATACTGCTGTTAGCCTTTGGCCGAAAAGCCGCGCAAGAAATGGATGAGCGCATTCGTGAGCGATTGCACACGGATGACATCACTGCCCGCACGTTTCATGCGCTGGCGTTATACATCATCCAGCAGGGTGGTAAAAAAGCGCCTGAGATTAGCAATCTTGAGAACGATACCCGGGCGCGACAAGCGCTCTTGCTGAAAGCCTGGCAAACCCAGTGTGCAGAGAAAAAAGCGCAGGCTAAAGGCTGGCGACAGTGGCTGGAAGAGGAGTTGCAGTGGACGCTTCCGGAAGGCAGTTTCTGGAATGATGAAAAAATACAGCGTCGAATGGGTACCCGACTGGATCGCTGGGTTAGCCTGATGCGCATGCATGGTGGCAGCCAGAGTGAAATGATAGATTCGGCGCCGGAAGAGGTACGCACGCTTTTCAGCAAGCGGGTCAAACTAATGGCACCTCTGTTGAAAGCCTGGAAAACCGCGCTTAAAGCGGAAAACGCCGTCGATTTTTCCGGATTAATTCATCAGGCGATTAACGTGCTGGATAAAGGACGTTTTGTCAGCCCCTGGAAGCATATCCTGGTGGATGAGTTTCAGGATATCTCACCGCAACGCGCTGCGCTGTTGGCGGCATTACGGCGACAAAACTCACATACCACCTTGTTTGCGGTCGGTGATGACTGGCAGGCTATTTACCGTTTCAGCGGCGCGCAATTATCTCTGACCACCGCGTTTCATGACTATTTTGGCGAAGGCGATCTCTGCGCGCTGGATACCACCTATCGCTTTAACACACGCATTGGCGAAGTCGCAAATGGATTTATTCAGCAGAACCCCCATCAGCTCAATAAACCCCTGAACAGCCTGAGCGCCGGCGATAAAAACGCGGTGACATTGCTGGCGGTGGACCAACTGGATGCGCTTCTTGATAAGCTCAGCGGCTATGCCACGCCGGAAGATCGCATTCTGGTACTGGCGCGTTATCACCATGGCAAACCCGCCAGTCTGGATAAAGCCGCCACCCGGTGGCCCAACCTGCAGCTCGATTTTATGACTATTCATGCCAGTAAAGGGCAGCAGGCGGAGTATGTCATTGTGCTGGGTTTACATGAAGGGCAGGACGGTTTTCCGGCTCCCGCCCGTGAATCCATTATGGAGCAGGCGTTGTTGCCGGTGCCGGAGGACTTCCCTGACGCCGAAGAGCGTCGCTTGTTGTATGTCGCCATTACGCGACCACGTAAGCGCGTATGGCTGCTGTTTGATAAAGAAAACCCGTCGCGATTCGTTGAGGCGCTCAGGCAGCTTAATGTGCCGGTGGCGAGAAAACCCTGAAAACAGGCGGCTTAAGCCGCCTGCAAAAGATTACTTCAGACGTTCAGCGAGGTAGCGCTGGTAATCCGGAATCAGAATTTCCACGCTTTCCGCGAAACCGGGTGACTGGATAATGAAATCAGCGGTGGAAAGGTTCGTAGCCACCGGAATATTCCACACGGTCGCAAGACGCAGCAGCGCCTTAACATCCGGGTCATGTGGTACTGCATTCAGCGGATCCCAGAAGAAAATCAGCACATCAATTTTCCCTTCCGAGATGAGTGCGCCAACCTGCTGGTCACCGCCCATCGGGCCGCTCAACATGGCATTCACTTCAAGACCGGTAGCGCGCTGAATTAAGTTTCCGGTTGTCCCGGTGGCATAGAGCACATGATTGGCCAGTTTGGGCTGATGGCGTTCAACCCATGTCATCAGCATCTGCTTGCAGTGGTCATGCGCAACCAGTGCGATGTGCTTACGCACGGGTAACGAACGTGTTGTGAGTTCCATAATCCGATTCCGTTAATGTAATTTCGCTACAGATTACTGGAAGCGCCTGATGCTGCAAGAGAATGGCGTAAAAAATTATGGGCTAATGCGCGTAATGTTAACTGGCGCGGATCATGACGGGGGTTGTTGCCTGATCCATTGCATAAAACGGTCGCGGGTTTGCGGATCGGCCTGCTGGTACCAGAATTTTAACCGCTGCTCTGTGAGCGTTTGTGAGTGCGTCTGTGGGGTGTCCAGTTCGGAGGCGCCGGAGAGCAAAGCGCTGTCATCGGCCACTATCGTCGCAAATTTGGGTAGCGAAGCATATTTCCCTGCTTTATTGTATTGCTCTGTCTCACGTTCGTAGTCAATGACTTTCGCGTTTGCACTGATCTCAAGAATATCGAGTTTCACCGGAATCGGTGTGGCGTTACCATCCAGCAAAGCCAGATGAGGCGTGGCATTAAATAACTCGGCTGCCTTTTGCGTGTCGATAGCGGGAAGGTTGAAGTTCACCTGGCTTATGCGCTGTGTATCAAAGGTGGCAATCAGTGGTACAGAAATAAAGAGCCGGGGTTCGCGATTCCCGGGCTCCACATTTTTTTCAACCCGGAATACCACCTGATGAACCCCGTTTTCCAGTTCAATACTTTCCGCCCCACGCAGCAGTGAGCTGGATACCTTTTTGCCATCAAGGACTAACAAATCAATATCGCCCGACAGACGAAGCGATGTGGCCAGTACATTAACCGGTATCAAACACGTGATAATGAATACTTTCCACCCGCACTTCATTGCGCGCTCCCATGATCTCTTTGCTAATTCACCTTTCAATATATTTATTAACTTATAGACATATAACCTGTTCTCGCACTCATACTTCTGTATGGGATACATGGTTGTAGCGGAATGTTTGGCATACACTTTGGAAAACCGCAGGAGGAAACCATGAAAGAGACCGATATCGCCGAGATCCTGAAATCGACACGTACCATCGCGCTGGTGGGGGCGAGTGACAAACCTGACCGACCGAGTTACCGCGTCATGAAATATCTGCTTGACCAGGGCTACCATGTTATTCCGGTATCGCCGAAAGTAGCGGGGGAAACGCTTCTGGGACAGCAAGGATATGCCACGCTGGCTGACGTGCCGGAAAAGGTGGATATGGTTGACGTATTCCGTAATTCCGAAGCGGCATGGGGGGTTGCTCAGGAGGCTATTGCCATCGGCGCAAAAACATTGTGGATGCAACTTGGCGTCATCAACGAACAGGCCGCCGTGCTGGCCTGTGAGGCTGGACTAAAAGTTGTGATGGACAGATGTCCTGCTATTGAAATCCCGCGTTTAGGACTCGCAAAATAAAAACACCCCGCAGCGCGGGGTGTTGTCAGTTACGCAGGCGCGGGGCCTGTAGTTGCCTGCGGATCGTCCGCGCCAGCTCATCCATCGAAGGTTGTTCAGGATGTTCTTGCTGGATCTCGCTGGTTAACTGCGCTTCGGCCAGATAGGTATGAACCGGCTGGCCGTCATCATCTTCCATCACCACATGGTACCAGGGCGCAGCCCGTAGTTCATCGTTCACCGCCAGTTCGTCAACTGATGGTTCGTCGAGTGAATACTCAGGGTCAATATCCACCACTACGCCAAGGTAGCCCAGCAGCGAGTGGCGAACCTGCTGACCAATACCGTATTTGCTGGCAATCATTGTCACCTCCCGGGAACCTGTACATAACCCAGATATGCGGGCGAGGCTCCAAAAATCAAGTTACATGACGCGACAGGCAAACCCTTTCAGGTACAGTCCTTCCGGGTAGGGAGCGATCACCGGGTGATCGGCGGCCTGACGGAACTGCTCTATAAATTGTACATCACGACCAGCATCTATTGCGGCGTCGGCGATGATTTTCTGAAATAAATCTGTGGTCATCAGGCCAGAGCAGGAGAACGTCAGCAACACGCCGCCAGGATTCAACAACTGGATAGCAAGCATGTTGATATCTTTATAGCCACGGCACGCGCCCTGCAGCTGACTTTTATTTTCCACGAATTTTGGCGGATCCATGACGATGACATCAAACTTCTCGCCCTGATCGCGAAATTTGCGCAACAGTTTGAAAACGTCATCACGGATGAAGTCAGCCTTGCTGAGGTCAAGCTGGTTTAACTCAACGTTCTTTCTGGCAACATCCAGTGCTTCCTGTGAGGTGTCCACGCTCACCACCTGACGGCAATTGCCCATCAGTGCAGACACGGCGAAACCGCCGGTGTAAGAGAAACAGTTAAGGACGCGTTTGTCGGCGACATAACGGCGGGTCGCCAGGCGACTGTCGCGCTGATCGAGGTAGTATCCGGTTTTGTGGCCGGCCTTGATATCGACATACAGTTTCATGCCATTTTCTTCGATAGGCAGCAGTTCCGGCGGCAATTCACCCACAACCGGACCCTGTGCGAGCTCCAGACCTTCTTTTTTACGTACTGCGACATCGCTGCGATCATAGATGGAGCATTGCGGGTAGAGCGTCTGCAGCGCAGAGATGATGGCTGCACGCTGATATTCTGCACCCGCGCTCAGCAACTGTAGCACCAGGAAATTGCCGAAGCGGTCGATGGTGACACCGGGTAATCCATCGGATTCACCTGCGATGAGGCGATAGCTGTCCAGCCCGTCGCGTTGTGCCAGCCAGTCGCGCCATTGCTGTGCCTGCTGCAGGCGGCGAGTGAAGAACGCGATGTCAATGACCTCGTTTTTGTCGAAAGTCCAGACGCGAGCACGAATTTGTGACTCTGGCGAAAAGGCGCCGCGCGCCAGCCATTTTCCCTGCGCATCGACGATGTCGATAGTCTCACCGAGACGGGCTTTTCCTTCCATACGGCTTACGGCGCCGGAGAACACCCAGGGATGGCGGCGCAGCAAGGACTTCTCGCGCCCTTTGGCTAACACTAAACGGGGAAACCTTGCACTTGTAGATTCGGTCATACCGGGGAACCTCTGACGAACGTCAATATTAACCGGGGATATCGGCCCGGCTCTTGATAATTAAACGGCGCGTAGGGTAGCACACATGCCCGGACCAGGCACCAGCCTGAAGGGGTGAGCGTTTCGGCACAAAATCAAAACGTTCAGGCACAACGTTCATGAACGCTAAACCTTAAATTGTCTTCCTCAACGTCAGCGAGGAAATACAATGAAAAAAATGACCTTCACTATTTTAGCTATTTTGGCCGCCGGGAGCGTCAATGCTTTTGCGAAGGAGACATTTAGCCTCAGTAGTGCGGATATTCAGAACCATCGCTTATCACAACAACATGTTTTTGCCGGATTTGGCTGTCATGGCGGCAATAAATCACCGCAGTTGAGCTGGCATAATCCACCTGCAGGGACCAAAAGTTTTGCTGTGACCGTCTATGATCCCGCAGCCCCAACGGGCAGTGGCTGGTGGCACTGGACAGTAGTGAATATACCGGCGCAGATACAGACACTGCCCACAGGCGCGGGAGAAGCACAGAGCCATACGTTGCCCGCCGGGGCAGTTCAGGGACGAAACGATTATGGTTATGCGGGCTTTGGTGGCGCGTGTCCGCCCGTTGGCGATAAGCCGCATCCGTATCAATTCACCGTATGGGCGTTAAGTACTGATAAACTGCCTATTGATAGTAATGCAAGCGGCGCTTTGGTTGGCTACATGCTCAACAGTAACGTCATAGCGAAAGCAAATTTAACAGCCACATACGGAAGATAAAGGTGACGCGGTGCAGACAGTTCAGTTTCAGCATAAAACGTTAACGGCGGCAGAAGTCCGTTCAAACCATATGCATCGTCTGCATCGTGTAAAGCTTTTCAGCGCTGCCCTTTGCCATATTACCCAGGGAAGCAAGGTTATTATCCAGGAAGAGAATCGGGTTGTCGCCACACCTGATGAGCTTATTATCATTCCGGCGAATACCGCCCTCGAAATCATTAATCAGCCTGTGCAGGGGCAGTTTCGTTCCGATTTATTATTGTTATCGCCAGACCTGCTCGCAGAATTTAAAACGCAATATGTACGCGATTTTCCTGCTGCCAGGTCTGCGTCCGTCTGCGCACCTCTGAGTAATGGCCTGACATTTATGTGGGACAATTTATTGCATGCGGTTCGCCATAATTTAGCGGAAAAATTACAAAAACATCAGGCGATGGGGCTATTACTGGCACTGCTTGAAGAGGGGATGGCGGGGCCACTTCTTATTGAGCGTCGCTTTAGCCTGACCGAACAGGTGCGACAAATTGTCATGCTGTCTCCGGCAAAGAACTGGAGTGTGCAGGAGATAGCAGGGCAACTTGCTGTCGGCGAATCCACTTTACGCAGACGGCTTAAAGGTGAATCTCAAAGCTACCGGCAAATTGTCGAGGAGGTTCGCATGTCGCTTGCATTGTCACAATTACAATCGACCACCTTGCCCATTGGTGAAATCGCCTCCCGGTGTGGATATCTTTCGGGTTCGCGTTTTACCGCCAGATTCAGAGAACATTATGGATGTTTACCCAAAACTGTACGCTGATGATTAACGTTTCTATTATTAAAAAAGAGACTGATTGTGCGTTAGAGGAGGTCACTATGACGAACGAGACAACATCGCATTGCGTAATATGCTGGGTTCATGGCATGGTCCAGGGCGTTGGGTTTCGTTATAGCACGCAACGTGAGGCGCAGCGCCTGGGGTTAACCGGCTACGCGCGCAATATGGACGACGGCAGCGTAGAGGTTGTCGCCTGTGGTAATAACGAGAAAGTGGAAGCGCTGATTACCTGGCTGAAAGCGGGCGGGCCGCGTAGCGCCAGGGTTGAAAAGGTTTTAACAGAGCCTCATCAACCCGGCAGAGAATGGACGAATTTTGGCATTCGCTATTAAATGCACTTGACTGGTTTTGGCAGGCCAGCAATTTTTGTTGCCTGCTTTGCCGGTCCTTTAGGGAAGAGGCGATACAGATAACGGCTGTTGCCTTTTTCTTCACCAAATTTGTTAGCCATCGCTTTTACCAGCATGCGGATAGCGGGCGACGTATTGAATTCCAGATAAAACTCGCGCACAAAGCGCACCACTTCCCAGTGCTCTTCTGCGAGGGTGATACCTTCATTTTCGGCAATCGCCGACGCCAGTGCTTCACTCCATAGAGTCGTATCTTTCAGATAGCCTTCGCTATCGGTTTCAATTTCTTTACCGTCAAAGATCATGGTCGTTCGCAAGGTCAGTCAATAACGCGGGGGAGTGTAGCAAAAAACAAAGCCCCGCATAAGCGGGGCCTTATCATGCACGTCAATGCGACTAGTCGCGGCTGGCGAAGCCCAGGATGCTCAGCAGGCTTACAAAGATATTGTAGAGCGATACATACAGGCTCACGGTAGCACGAATATAGTTTGTCTCGCCGCCGTGAATGATATTGCTGGTTTCGAACAGGATGGCGCCTGAAGAAATCAGGATGAAGACTGCGCTAATGGCCAGATGCAGCGCCGGCAGTTGCAGGAAGATATTGGCAACCATTCCGACCAGCACGACCACGATACCTGCCATCAGCATACCGCCGAGGAAGGACATGTCTTTACGTGTTGTCAGTACATACGCCGAGCAACAGAAGAACACCAGCGCGGTTCCCCCCAGCGCCAGGCCGATGATATCGCCCATGCCCGCAGAAAGATACGCGTTAAGGATGGGGCCCAGGATATAACCCAGGAAACCGGTAAAGGCGAAAGCAGAAAAAATACCCGCCGGTGAGTTCGCCGTTTTATACGTCAGGAACATCAGTCCATACATGCCCACCAGCGTCAAAATCAGACCCGGAGACGGCAGCATCAGTACAGTACTTGCCGTTGCGGTGATGGCGGAAAAGGCCAGCGTCAGGCTCAGTAAGAAATAGGTATTGCGCAGCACCTTATGGGTGCTAAGCAACGATGTACGGTCGCGCGAGGAGGTAATAATACGATCCATGAGGCACTCTCTTTTAACATAACAGATGTCATTAAACGTCGAGGATAGGAAATCCCCGTTTCCTTACAAAGTTGTTTTACCCATCTTTACTCAAAAAGCAAGTTAATCCATTTGGTTAAATATACTACAAATGTTCAAATATTAAGCATAAGTGCGCATTTGAAGAAAATAACCATACCAGTGTCTTATATGTCACTGAAAAATATTGCCCTGATGACTGTAGCGCGCTAAGAAAGAAGTCGCGTCGTCATCAGGAATATAATCAGGGCGAAAAAGATGAAATCACGATATTTTACCCGCATGACCCTTAGCGCCTTAACGTTAGGCATTATGAGCGCCTCCGCGTCGTTAAACGCAGCGACAGTCCCCGCAGGAACAGAGCTGGCGGCTCAGCAGGAACTGGTGCGTAACAATGGCAGTGAACCTGCATCCCTCGATCCGCATAAAGTAGAAAGCGATGTCGAATTCGGCATTATCAGAGATTTATTCGATGGCCTTGTGGCGGTAAAGAAAGATGGCTCTGTTGAGCCCCGTCTGGCGCAATCATGGGAAAATAAAGACAATACGGTGTGGGTGTTTCATCTGCGCCCCAACGTAACATGGTCTGATGGAACGGCCATTACCGCGAAAGATTTCGTCTGGAGCTGGCAGCGACTTGTCGATCCGAAAACCGCGTCACCCTATGCCAGCTATCCCGGCAATATGCATATCGAAAATGCTGCCGACATTGCTTTGGGTAAGAAAACGCCTGATACGCTCGGTGTTAAGGCGCTGGACGATAATACGCTGGAGATACGCCTCACGCAGCCGACATCCGCCTTCCTCGCGATGTTGGGGCACCCGTCACTGGTGCCGTTGGATAAAATACTTATCAGCCGTTTTGGTGATAAATGGACTAAGCCTGAGCATATTGTGACCAGTGGTGCCTACAAGCTTAGTGACTGGGTGGTGAATGAGCGCATTGTCGCGGTACGCAATCCGCGCTACTGGGACAACGACGCCACGGTGGTGAATAAAGTCACCTATCTGCCCATCTCCTCTGAAACTGCCGATGTAAACCGCTATAAAGCTGGCGAGATAGACATTACCTACACCGTGCCAGTGAACCAGTTTGCCCAGTTGAAAAAGACGCTGGGCGATCAGGTCAGCGTCTCGCCGCTGCTGGCGACCTATTACTACGAATTTAATACCACAAAAGCACCGTTCAACGATCCGCGGGTGCGCCGTGCGCTCAATATGGCGCTGGATAAAGATATTATTGCCGATAAGGTGATGGGACAGGGGCAGCGACCGGCCTGGTTAATCAGCCAGCCGGAAATCGGTGGCGTAACCTTGTCTGCACCGGACTATGCCGCCTGGCCACAGGAAAAACGGATTGCAGAAGCGAAGCGATTGCTTAACGACGCCGGGTTTAATGAGGCGCATCCACTGTCTTTTAATCTGCTTTATAACACCATGGAAACCCATCAGCGCATCGCCATCGCTGTCAGTTCGATGTGGAAGAAAAATCTGGGGGTAGAGGCGAAGCTGCAAAACCAGGAATGGAAAACGATGCTCGATGCCATGCATACCGGTCATTTCGATCTGGTGCGCTATGCCTGGAATGCCGACTATGATGATGCGGCAACCTTTTTAAACAACTTCCGCACGGGCGACAGCGAGAATACTTCGCAATACAGTAATCCGGCTTACGATGACGCTCTGCGCAATGCCGCCAAAGCGAGCGATCTCACCCAGCGAAGCAAATATTATCAGCAGGCGGAAGAAATCCTTGGGCAAGATGTTCCGGCGATTCCTGTCTACCATTATGTCCGTGTGCATCTTGTGAAGCCGTGGGTCGGCGGGTTTGATCCGGACAAACTTGGCTATTATTTAACGAAGGATATGTACATCAAAAAACATTGAGGTGCTGTAGCAAAAAAACGGTTGTAAAGTGGTCATGGTGCTGTTATTTCAGGCGATTAACGCACTTTTGATTGTTTTTCAGGCAGATGAACATTTCAGGGCTTTACAGATGCATCGGGGATGTTTATAGTGCGCCTCATTCCGGAAGTGTGGCCGAGCGGTTGAAGGCACCGGTCTTGAAAACCGGCGACCCGAAAGGGTTCCAGAGTTCGAATCTCTGCGCTTCCGCCAGATTAAACAAGGGCCTACCATTTGGTAGGCCCTTTGTTTTTCTGGTTTCTGGTACAGTGTTAGTTTATTTCTCAACATAGCCCTCTCAATCTTTCTCTGCATCACTCAAAAAAGCATCTTACGAGACGCGGAAATTTTAATCTTTCTGTCGTAACCCAATACCTGACCTTCTGTCTTGTAAGCGCTGAAAAGCTGTTTATCTCAGCTGTTTACTGCAAAGCCTGAAATCGCGTACACCGTAATATCGTGGAATACGGAGTCCAGTTGACGATCCAGTTCATTTTGAGCAGCGCGCAGAGCTTTAAGCCACCGATTGTTGAATGGTTTACGGATAAATAATCCCAGGTTGTTGTTGTAAATTACCAGTGCCTGCTGCCAACGGTTTTGGTGGGCGAAAACGCGCTTGCCAGAATTACGGGGGCTACACGCGATAAGTGACGATGATAAACCAGAACTACCCTCTGACGGGCTTGTTCTCGTTCGAAATGCTAATAGTAAGCGCCGGGAGATAATCGCAGTTGATGCATGGAATAGTAAAAATCAGCGTCCGATAAGGGTGCTCAGCCATTCTGTGAAGTACTTATATTGGCAACGCAAGACTCTGCGTTACTCGCAGCCTGGGAAAAGTATCGTGCGCTGCTGAGTCGTTTGGACGTAATCCCAGTGTCTGGTATTTCATCGCTCGAAAACTGGCGAGCAAAAGAGTCAGGCTAATTATTTTAAAGAGATTTTTTATTAAGACCCCCAACCTGTTAGTGAGTTGGGGGCTTAACTATTTTGTAACTTCCTTTCTTCTATAAAAGTTTATGAAAGGTTGCTCTATGTACTTATAACTAGCATTTGAAAAGATCGCAGTTATTAAACAAAAAACAGCTATGTACAAAATCGATGAGCCAGCAAAAATGCTGCCAGAAAGTAAATGGTCAAGGGATAATCGTGTTATAATCATCACAGGAATATGGCAGAGGTAGATGCTATATGACCTGTCACCAATCCAATCGAGATATCTTGATTTAAATGGGGGCATGTTTATCGCTACGAGCATGAATATAGCCGCACCGAGAATACCCACGTAAGCGAGTTTATATGTGGGGCTGACTAGTGATGTATAAAAAACCAGGGAATAAACAGCAGTGCAACCTAGTAGTAGGTTAAGGAATTTATTTATCACTATCTTCTTAATTAAATGATTGAGTAGATATAACAAAGACCCCAAAAAGAATGCCTGCGGGCGTATCCACCACCCAATAGTTTCTTGATGATTTACTCCATTGGGTAAAAATATTGATGAGAAAATTATTACCGCAATTAAAGATAGGCAGAAAAATGGTTTTTTGAGGACAATTGCAAGCAAAGACAACACCAGATATAACTGCCACTCGAGGCTTAAAGACCATGTTACAGAAAGCAATGGGTCATAGGGGTGTCCTAGCGTGGTTTCATTAAAATAATATATGTTTGACACGCCAAGCAATGAATATATGAATGTGTTTATTGATTTATCTATGCCAGCATTGCCATATGGGGATATTAGATATGCTATAAATATGCATATGATCGCCCATGTTAATAATGCAGGGATTAACCTAAACACTCTTTTCATGAAAAAATAATAAAAGGCTGTATGTGTTCTTCCATGCTTTCTTATTTCATTATCCAGGCTTTTACACATTAAAAAACCTGAGATCGCAAGGAAAATATCGACGCCACCCCAGTATGAAGCAGAGCTATAAGTTGACATCAACCATTCAGGAACCGGGAGTCTATGTAGATGTTGTATGATTACCAGCAGTATTGCCAGAGCGCGCAAAGCCTGGATATTGTGATTTGTTATTTTATTTTCCATTAGAACCTTGAACTATTCTGAAACAGAATAATAAGCATGTTTTGATTCTATACCGTAACATAAACGAACGTTTCAGAAAATCCCCGATACAGGGCATTTGCTGATTTACGATAGCGAGGAATCAGCTCTGACAGATGCTCAGCAACTGACTGAAATACGGCAATGAGAGGATATTGATCTCACTGTGGAGAATTGGGGGCGCCTCACTTAAGGCCGTCCGGGACATGAGTTCTGCCAGAATACGCATCAGTGCGTGGCCTGGGATGTGTCGGCACCAGAATTTTGGGAGTGAAGAATTGTGTGCCAAAATTCAGAGGGTAATCATCATTGATTCGTCTCACGGAATCAGTAGACCTCCCAATCTGGCTATTCGCCACCCGACGCGGGTAAACCGCATTTTTTCCTTTGCCCCTGGCACCAAAACCAGCGGTGTGAAACCTGATACAGAGAAAAACCCGACCTTTATCAGCTATATCGAGTGGAGGGAATGAATATCGTAAGCTGTCCAAAGCCCCGGGCCAGTACGATGCCTTTGTTGATCAGATAAGCCATATTTGGGCGACGCAGCCCAACTGGAGCGATGAGGATCTCAAGAAAATCTCCAACCGAGTACTGATTGTCGATGGCGATCATGACGGGGGCATTGTGCGCGAACATCTGGAATACATCGCCTTTTGCGTGCTGATCTGCGTCCACTACAGCTATTTGGCCCCAACTGACAAAAAAATTATGCTTTAACAAAACGTTGCCGATAACAATTTCACTGAAACTCTCTGGACAGGGAAAAGGCGTAAATGAATCTGGCAACCTTTCTTGGTAAACAGGTGCTTGGCATATTAGCGGGTTACCAACAGGACAACGTGGTTATCCACGTCTGCGGTGTTTATATTCAGTCGGATAACAGCCTGCGGGTTTATTTTCCGAAAGGGCATACATTTTCGGCAGGGGACTTAGTGACCCTGCATCTGGATAACCGTTCGGGTGTTGATGAGTTCGATGCGGAAATCAGCGTATACCGCGCCTCATATAAAGGCCGCGTTATCAGCCAGGAAGAAGACTGGGTGGTTGTCGTACCACGGGAATGTCAACTGATTCACGGGATGAGCGTCGTGCTTGAGATCCGCGAAGAAGGGTATCAGTTCCCGGCTGATGACAGGCCTGAACTGCCCGTGCCGTTTACCATGCTACGTGATATGCCTGAACCTGAATCGAAAGATGCGGTGAATAAAGTGGGCGTATTGATCACGATGGCTAACGAGCAGCCCCACACGACGGTGCTGGCGTTTTTATCGTCGGTCGATGATGATATTTTCCTCATCACCTTCCCGCAAATGTTCAAATCCCGACTGCTGAAACGTAATCCTCACTGCTTTTTTGCCATGGATGAACGTGCTCACTATACGTTTGAGCGCGCGATAGAATGGAACTATACCATTGTGGAAGGCGAGGCCTCTCTGGTGCCGTCAGATAGCCCGCTCTATGAGACCATTCGGGAGGCATTTATCCGCAAAAATCCCTGGGAAATGGGCTTCTTCTTGCAATCGAATATTGAGATGTACCACATCAAACGTCGGCAACTGGTGTGCTCCGGTTCACAAGGAACGTCGCACTAGTTTTGCGATACTGCCATCGGGCCTGAAAGTTCGAACATATTCAGGCCCGTCTGAGGAAGAGGGGGCTTTTGCGTTATGTGCTAAGGACGTACCGCGATATAAAAAACGACGTATACTCACCAGACTCGCCAATATTCCCTTCTGATTGCAGATCGTCATGACCCCGATTAAAACCCTTTGCCTGTGTATTCTTTGCATCATCGTGCTCTCTCTTATTGCCAGTCTTGTTCAGGCAATGCACCAGCGAGAATCGCGAGCGCAGGATGGGTGGTGGGCCGCCAGGCGCGATTCTTAGGCATGGCGCCCGATGCCCGGCAATATGCTCAACTGGCGATTGTTCAGGTTTATGCCGCGCCGACGTGGGGCTGGAAAGGCGTGGTGGCCGTCCATCCGTGGATCGTCTTTAAGCGCGCGGGTGAAACGGAATACAACCGCTACGAGGTTATAAGCTGGGGGGGCGGCGAAAACGTACGGCGTAACCGCAATACACCGGATGGCTACTGGTACGGGGCGAAACCCCGTCTGCTTGTTGAACACCGCGGCGCGCAAGCCGAGGCGATGATCCCGCAGATTGAGGCGGCTATCGCCTCCTGGCCGTGGCCGGATACCTATCACGCCTGGCCCGGTCCAAACAGCAACACGTTCATTGCTCATATTGGTCGCCAGGTGCCTGCGCTGAAACTGGATATGCCCGCTAATGCGGTGGGTAAAGATTTTCGCTCGTTGCTCAATCCTGTCGGTTTACCACCGTCCGGGCGCGGCATACAGGTGTCACTGCTGGGGGTTGCGGGCATCACCCTGGGGGCCGAAGAAGGATTTGAGCTTAACGTCCTTGGTCTGAGTATGGGAGTGGATTTCACGCCGTTGCGGTTACGTCCGCCGTTTATTGGCGGGGTGGGTCGCGATAACCTGCAAAACAGCGAGTCGTGAGGCATCAGATAACTCACTGTCCTGGACTGGCGCGAACCGTTTTCGGAATATTATCTTTACTACCCCTACCGCAGGCAGCCAACCCCGGCCTTTACCCGGTTAATTGAAACCTTGCGCTGAGGCATATGTCGTCTTCGTTCACCTATTCTCTGCTCTCTGCATCGCACGGTCTCTTATCAATGATTAAAAAATAGTTACAACATACTGCCGTTTCAGGCTTTTACGCCAGCCAATGATCCTTTATCTGGAAAATGCCGTTTTTGCTGATGCTTGCCGTCACGTTTGGCAAAAGATCACTACGCTTATTAAGCGCGTTCAGTTTCCCGGAAAATACCTAAAATTTATGTTCTGTTTAATGTGTGAAATGTAGGGTTTATCCCCATAAAATGACTCACTGAAAGTAGACAATGATGTTTGTTTCAGAATGATAAATGTATTACGAGGTGTTTGATGTTAAGGCTATTCATTGTGTGTTGGGCTGTGGTGTGGGCCGCTTTCGACCCGACTTATGTAAACGCGGCCATATATGGCGAACAACGGATAGCGGAATGGTGGGACTGGTTTAAACAGGATGTAACAGACACCTGGGAGCAGCCACAGAATTACGATCTCTATTTACCCTTTCTCACCTGGCATAACCGTTTCACCTACGACAAAGAGAAAACGGACCGCTATAACGAGAGACCCTGGGGCGGCGGTTTTGGTGTTTCGCGCTATAACGCCGACGGAAACTGGAGTTCGCTGTATGCCATGGTCTTTAAGGACTCACACAACAACTGGGAGCCTATTATCGGCTATGGCTGGGAGAAGGGCTGGTATCTGGATCAAAACCGTGATTTTCGTTTGGGGCTGGGTTTGACGGCGGCGGTGACCGCGCGACAAGATTTCGCCAATTATGTTCCTTTACCCGTCGTGCTGCCGCTGCTTTCTGCAAGCTATAAACAGGCCAGCGTGCAATTAACCTATATTCCCGGTACGTATAATAATGGCAATGTACTTTTCGCCTGGTTCCGCTACGGCTTTTAACCGGAAGTGGATTACGCATAAGGCTCAATAGCCGTCGTATGTCTTCACTGTGCCTTGCGGGATAGAGCGCCGTTGTTTATCGCTATGGCGATAAACAACAGGTTTGACGAATAAGCGATAGGCCCTCAAATTTCGTCACGCTGTTGACGTTGCATTGCGCTGTGGAATGTTATTTTATAACATTCCCTGGCGGTAGCGGACTGCCGACCTGTAGCGACTTATCATAACGACGTCTTCCTTTTGAGGGCATTACCCCATGAAAATCAGTCAGATCTTAGCTATTTCGTTGTCGGTTGTTTCTGGTAGCGCCATGGCGTTTCAGGCGAAAGATAAAGACCCCGCTGAATTTTCCCGTCAGCAGATCCGTGGGGCAGAGTTCGCTATCTATGATCAGGCCATCAGCACGCAAGGAGTGTCTGGTTTTAGCCAGCCAGGCAGTTGCGCGGCGACCCCCGTAAGCGGCTGTAATTGTCCTTTCTGCACCATGTTGCGCAGCCAGCGCGTCTGATTAAGGCATCATCGGGCATCAACATGCCAGGCAAAACGGTTCAGGCGTGCCTGCCGCGTCTGAACTGCGCGCCTTAGACTGTCACGATTCCATTTCTGCCAGCCTGTCTTTATCTTCGATACATTTGAGCGGGAATACCTTTATTGTGTATTTTCGTCAGAAATAATTCCCGTCGTTAAAAGGAATGCCCGAAATGCTAACGGATGCCGGAGTGTATATGGAGTGGTTGAACAGCCTGCTTGCCCATTTTGCATCACACCCGGTGCAGATGTTTGCATTGCTGTTTATGGTGGCATTTATCAAATCCACGGTGCTCATTTCCACCGTACTTCCTCCGGCGTCGGTGATGTTAGTCGCGGCGCTCTCTGCAAGTCAGTTAAGCCTGCCGCCGGTTAGCGCGTGGCTGGCAGTGACTATTGGGGCGACGCTCGGTTCGGTGCTGAGCTACCATCTGGGCTTACTGATGACCCATAGCGCTCGTTTTCATCGCTTAACATCCCGGCATGAGGAAACTCTGCTACGTATTCGCAGTAAATTGCAGCGCAATGCCGCTGTGGTGCTGTTTACTTCCCGTTTTATCGCTTTGCTGCGCTATCTCGTTCCGCTTGCAGCAGGAATGCTGCGCCTGAGTCCGGGTAAGGTCTATAGCATCTGCCTGCTTTCGTCCGCGGTATGGGCCGCGCTGTTCGTCGGGGTCGCCGCAGGCGTTAACGTATTCCTGCCGCTGCTTTTTTGATGCAAAGCGGAACACGTTCCGCTTTGCTCAGGCTTACAAACTGCCGTTGCTGCCAGCCACCAACAGCACCTGTCGATGGTATAGCCGGATACGGCGGGTACAACGGCGTCAAGTAACTGCGTCATGGGGCGAGGGTTCGCCAGGGGAGGTTTCAACGGGCAAACCGGACGTCACTTTCAGGCCAGAGGGTAACGAGAGGCCGGTGTCCCGTTACGTGACGCGTTAAACAGCGTCAGACGCGCCTCTTCCCAGCGCTGCCACAGGTTAAGATCTTCCACCGGTGGAATAGTTACCAACTCTCCCTGGTCCAGACCAGCCAGCGCCGCATCCACCAGATTTTCAGTAGTCATTACCGAACCGGCTGGCAGTGAGTCCAGCGTTACGCCGGAATGCCCCCAGATTTCTGTCGCCGTCGCGGCAGGTAACACCGCCTGAATACGTACCGCACTTTCCGCCAGTTCTTCCTGTAAGCCTCGGGTGAAATTCAGTACCCAGGCTTTGGTCGCGCTGTAAACGGCGCTCCCAGCCCGGGCGTGAAACGCCAGTACGGAAGCAATATTGATGATGGTTCCTCGATTTTGTTCAACAAAGCGCGGCAGGACTGCCAGCGTAAGGCGCATCAACGCCGTGGTGTTGAGAGTATTGAGCGCCTCATGCGAGTCGGCATCCGAAGCAAGAAACGGGGCGAGGTTGGCGGCGCCGGCATTATTTACCAGCAGTTCGATGGCGCTGTTTTGTCGTAACGCATCTTCTACACGCGCAATACCGTCTGTTTTGCTGAGGTCGGCAACCAATGTTGTCACGCTGACGCCGTAGCGTTTTTCCAGCGCACCGGAGAGGGCCTGTAAGCGGTCAGCGCGTCGTGCGACCAGTACCAGATCGTAATTGCGCGCCGCCAGTCGGTCGGCATAAACCGCACCAATGCCGGATGATGCGCCAGTGATAAGCGCGGTAATGCGTTGCGTAGTCATTGTCATACCTCATCAAAACGAAAGGGAGATAAAAGGTTTTATAATGAAACCAAATTCAGCATGAAATATTTGGTTTTATAATGCAACCATTTTAGAGGGCAAAATGTGCGATTCGGGGATATACGATGTTAACTTTTTGATTTATCAGGATAGCGGGGAGCAATCTCATCGGGTTGCAGGACGCGGCCATCTTCTGCCAGTAGTTGTAATTTTTGCAATGGCTGGCGTGAACGGGCATCAACCAGCACGGTGCCATGCTCACCCTCGGCAAAAAGATGGTCGTTGCCCCATTGTGACAGGGCAACCAGCACGGTTTGCAGAGTGCGGCCTTTCGCCGTCAGCACGTATTCCTGCCAGGCGCTACCATCAGAGGCAGGTTGCAATTGCAGGATATCCTCATCGACCAGCAATTTCAGGCGCGCGGTGAGCATATTTTTGGCGATACCCAGACTTTTTTGAAATTCACCGAAACGCGTCACGCCGCGCAGCGCATCACGCACGATAAGTAAAGACCACCAGTCGCCAATCACATCCAGTGAACGGGCAACGGGACAGGTGCTGGCTTCAAGACGGGTACGTTTCATCATCACTCTCCGGTTAATGGTTTTATTATAAAACTACATAAGCGTGTGGGAAAGCGATGTTGCGACAGGTCACTTCTGTGCCGTAATTCACTGCAAAGCGTCACAAATGTGTCACACTTTCACTTCACCAACATCAGGATGAGGAAGTCACGATGAAGCAGTCACTATGGACACTCACGTTTGCTGCAATGCTACCGTTCACCACGGCCGCGATGGCAGAGACCGTGCCGCAAGGCTATCAGCTTGAACAAGTGCTGATTATGAGCCGTCATAACTTACGAGCACCGCTGGCAAACAATGGTAGCGTACTGGAACAATCCACCCCCAACACATGGCCGGAATGGGAAGTGCCAGGTGGGCAATTAACCACTAAAGGTGGGGTGCTTGAGGTGTATATGGGCCACTATATGCGTGAGTGGCTGGCGGAGCAGAAACTGGTCACCTCAGGAGAATGCCCGGCGCCGGGCACCGTTTATGCTTATGCCAACAGTCTGCAACGTACGGTCGCGACCGCGCAGTTCTTTATCACCGGCGCGTTTCCGGGGTGTGATATTCCCGTGCATCATCAGGATAAAATGGGGGTAATGGACCCGACATTTAATCCGGTTATCACCGATGGATCCGCCGAGTTTAGCGAGAAGGCAATTAAAGCGATGGAGGCCCGGCATCAGCAGGATTCGCTGGGTGAAAGCTATCAATTACTGGAAAAAATCGTCCGCTATGACCAGTCACCTTCTTGTAAAGAGAAGCAGGTCTGCTCACTGACGACGGCCAGTGATACCTTTAGTGCGCCTGTACAACAGGAGCCCGGTGTTTCCGGACCGCTGAAAATCGGCAATTCCCTGGTGGATGCCTTCACATTACAGTATTACGAAGGCTTCCCGTTGGATCAGGTTGCGTGGGGGGAGATCACTACCGCGCAGCAATGGCGTTTGCTCTCGAAGATCAAAAATAGCTATCAGGATGCCCTGTTCACGTCACCTGATGTGGCGCGTAATGTGGCGAAACCCCTGGTGAAATATATCGATAAAGCGCTGGTAACCGACGCAGCAAACACGCCGAAAGTGACACTGCTGGTGGGTCATGATTCCAACATTGCATCGTTACTGACCGCGCTTGATTTTGCGCCGTATCAGCTTCATGACCAGTATGAGCGCACCCCTATTGGGGGCAAGATTGTCTTCCAGCGCTGGTATGACAGCCAGCGCAAGCGCGAACTGATGAAAATTGAGTATATCTACCAGAGCAGCATCCAGTTGCGTAATGCGGACGTACTGACCCTGAAAGCCCCGGCGCAACGTGTGACGCTGGCGCTGAAAGCGTGTCCGATTGATAAAGAGGGTTTTTGTCCGCTGGAGAAATTCAATGCGGTGGTGAACGCTGCGGCGAAATAAAAAAATCCCCCGCGCAGGCGGGGGAAGGTTCTTATCAAACGTTTTGCCGCTCAATCGTTTGTTCACCCCAGAAGAGCGAATCTTTGTCGGTTTTTTCGAAGGCACGAATCAGTACCTCGTCGCTGCCTTCCTCCCAAATTTTTTCCGCCAGCGCCTCGTCATAACCTGCAACCTCGAAGATCGCTTCTGCAATTTCCGGTGAGGTGTTGCGTAAGCTGGCCCATTCCCCAACGTGGTGGGCTTTAGTTTCTTGATTAGGCATTCATCTCCTCCTTTGGAAGCTTAGCCGTTCAGTTTGACTGCCAGACCGGCAACGTATTCACCCTGGTAGCGGGCAATCGCCAGTTCTTCGGGGCTTGGCTGACGCGAACCGTCGCCTCCGGCGATGGTCGTTGCGCCGTAGGGAGTGCCGCCGCGTACCTGAGAAACGTCAAACAGCTCTTGCGCAGCGTAACCGATGGGCACAATGACCATGCCATGATGCGCAAGGGTAGTCCATGTGGATGAAATGGTGTGCTCCTGGCCACCGCCGGTTCCCGTAGAGCTAAAGACGCTGGCCAATTTGCCGTAAAGTGCACCGGAGGCCCACAGCCCGCCAGTCTGGTCAAGGAAGGTACGCATCTGGCCGGACATATTGCCAAAGCGGGTAGGGGTACCAAAAATGATGGCATCGTACTCAGCCAGCTCCTGGGGCGTGGCGACTGGCGCGTTCTGGGTTTTGCCGCCGGCTTTCAAAAACAGTTCGGCTGACATCGTTTCGGGCACACGCTTGATAACCACCTCTGCGCCTGACACTTTCTCTGCGCCTTCTGCTATTGCATGGGCCATGGTTTCGATGTGTCCATACATGGAATAATAAAGCACCAGTACTTTAGCCATTTTCATCACTCCTCGTTTTGACGTTATCAGGCGGCATTTTGCCGCGTCCACTTAAGCGTATGCCCTCGCGGGCAGAGTGCAAATTTGAACGACATTTCCTTGATTGATAACAAGTTGACTGGCGGCTTTGCGATAAGCGCTTGCGGCCTCCATTTCCGCAAGCACTGAGCAATTAAATAACACGCCAAAATGCCCCTTATGATGACGACCAGATATCCGACACTCCGTTTGTTTTTTGTCGTACAGAGGGGGTGAGCATGTTGAAATCACCCTGTGCCGGGATGTTATCGGACGGTGAGTCGTTGTGTTTCACAGATGCGGATGACAACAGGGCGGACAAGCGCTGGCTCTGTATTCCATTGATTAATATCTTATTCATGGCGCTGATTTTGTCTGTTGCAATTTGATACATTTCAAACGGAGCCGTTTTTTAAAGCATAAGAGCGGCTTAACATTTTTCCGCTGAAAAATTCAACAATTTGCCTGATTTCCTGTTGCAGAATATTACGATTCACTGGCTGATCAACCTTATTCTACTAAGCTTAGTTTCACGTGGCGAAGACATCGGTACATCGGTGTCGCCGCGCGGTGAAAGAATCCTCTTTTACTGAATGCAGTATGATGTCTAATGTTTCACAAAACCGGAGGTCAGAAATGGCAAACCATCGTGGTGGTTCAGGTAATTTCGCTGAAGACCGTGAAAGAGCATCAGAAGCAGGTCGTAAAGGTGGCCAGCATAGTGGGGGTAATTTTAAAAATGACCCACAACGTGCCTCGGAAGCTGGTAAGAAAGGGGGCAAAAGCAGTCACGGTAGCCGCAGCAGCTAGGGTGTAAGTGTTGTGGTCACGGTTAATGATTATACCGTCACCGTCTGCTCGCCGCCGGGTTTTGCCCGGCGGTTTTTTTTGAGTTGAAGAAATGTGCCGCAGGTCGCAAACTAGGCGGTTTCCGTTAACCGGTTTGCAACATGCGTACTTCGCGATTTCAGTTCTCCGTTAAGCCTCAGGAAGCACTCCTGATCCTCATCACCATGTTCTGGGGCGGGACATTCCTGGCCGTGCAATATGCGGTCACCATGAGCGGCCCGTTCTTTTTTGTCGGCCTGCGTTTCGCGACAGCTGCGCTGGCGGTGGGGTTACTCTCCTTTAATGTCCTGAAAGGCATCACCTGGCTTGAGGTTAAAGCCGGTGTTGCCATCGGTGTGGCGATTGCGTTGGGTTACAGCCTGCAAACCTGGGGATTACAGTCTATTCCCAGCAGTAAATCGGCTTTTATTACCGCCATGTATGTCCCGCTGGTACCGCTGTTGCAGTGGCTATGCCTGGGACGGATTCCGGGTCTGATGTCCTGCGCTGGCATTTTGCTCGCGTTTATTGGACTGATTTTACTGGCCGGGCCGGATGGCAATATGTTGGCACTGGGGAAAGGCGAAATCATTACGCTGGTGGGCGCGGTGGCGATTGCCGCTGAGATCATTTTAATCAGCGCCTGGGCCGGTAAGGTAGATGTGCGCCGCGTGACGGTTGTGCAGCTGCTGACCGCTTCGCTGGTGGCGTTCGCGGCAATGGCGCCTGCCGGAGAATCCCTTCCTGAGATCTCTGTGCCGCTACTGGGACTGGCGGCGGGGCTGGGCATTTTCAGCGCGATTATTCAGGTCACCATGAACTGGGCGCAGCGCAGCGTCTCGCCAACCCGCGCCACGGTTATCTACACCGGGGAACCGGTGTGGGCAGGTATTTTTGGCCGCATGGCCGGAGAACGCTTGCCGCTGCTGGCGATTCTTGGCGGCGTGTTTATTGTCATCGGTGTGCTGGTCAGCGAGCTGAAATTAAAAAAGAAAACGGCGCCGATTAAAGCGCCGGAAACGTCGGCTGAAGCGGAGTCCTGATCAGCAGGCAGGGCGCATCAGCGTGTGGTAATGACGATTAAACCATACCAGGCCTTCCGGAGCAGGGTGGTGGACGATAGCCTGAATCTCACAAAACAGGATATCGTGCGTTCCTACACTCACCACTTGCGTAATGTGGCAATCGAAGGAGGCCAGCGCCCCTTCCAGGCGTGGGCATCCCGTTTCACCGGTTTGCCATCGCGCGGCGGCAAAGCGCTCCGCCATCGCCGTTTTACCGCCAAATAAGTTCGACAGCGACTCCTGGCCCGCTGCCAGCGTATTCACGCACAGCGCCCGGTTCTGATTAAACACCGGCCAGACCGATGCTGCACGATTGAGGCAGACCAGAAGCGTGGGCGGTGAATCGGTCACGCTGCACACGGCGCTGGCTGTAAACCCCGCCTGGCCTGCGTCGCCGTCGGTGGTGATAATATTGACCGCTGCCCCTACACAAGCCATGGCGTCGCGGAATGTCTGTTGATTAATCGCCATCATCACCTCTCAAATAAGCTGGCAAGCGTCGTTGAACGCCAGTCGCGGCAGGCGGCCAAACAGTTTGCCGGGATCGCCATAGCCAATATTGACCAGCAAATTACTGCGCCAGGGGGTATCGCTGAAAAATGTCTTATCCACCAGCGCACGGTCGAAGCCGGACATCGGCCCGGTATCCAGCCCCAACGCCCGGCAGGCGGCAATAAGGTAAGCTGCCTGCATGCTGCTGTTACGAAACGCGGTCTCTTCTGCCAGTTCCGGGCTTGAGGTAAACCAGCTTCGCGCATCACCGTGGGGGAAGAGTTCCGGCAGCCGCTCATAGAATTCAGCGTCCCAGGCGACAATGGCCGTCACCGGAGCGCTGAGGGTTTTAGCGAGATTGCCACTCGATAATGCCGGACGCAGCCGCTCTTTGCCTTCTTCGCTGCGGATAAATACAAAACGTGCCGGGCTACAGTTAGCCGACGTCGGTCCCATTTTGACCAGTTCATAAATCTCGGCGAGTGTTGCATCGCTTACCGGTCTCTCCTGCCAGCCGTTGTGGGTGCGGGCGTCATAAAACAGGGTATTCAGCGCGCTCTGGCTCACGGCTTCACTCATAACAACTCCTTTTCGGCAATGGGCAGTAAGGTTTCCAGCCCGCTGAGTAACAGGGTATTAAAGGCGTCACTGTCGGTGACATTGCAGGCGTGTCCGCCACGTTCCATCAGTCGAATCTCACTGTGGGGTAACGCGTCGTGCAGCGTTTGTGAACAGGTCCAGGGCACCAGCAGATCGTCCCGTGAACAGATAATCAATGCAGGGCAGCGGATCTGCGCTGCCGTGGCGCTAAAATCGGCGCGTTTCAATGCGTTAAGGCGGCGGCGCAGGTTGTGCTCTCCCTGAAAATGGGCCAGCGCGAGGGCTTCCTCCGCCTCCACGCGCGGAGCGTGCTCCTCCAGCCAGTCGGCGGGGTAAAGAAACAGCGGCTGCGCTTCAATCCACGCCTGTGCGCCGCCTGACTGTAATAAGCGCTCGCGGACGTGAAAACAGCGGCGGGTATGATCGCTCAGTTGCAGCCAGCCGTTGACCAGTACCAGTGCGCTGATGCTGCGGGGGTAATCCTGCGCCAGTTGCAACCCCACTAACGCCCCCAGCGCGTGGCCAATCACACAAAAACGGTTGATGCCCGCCTCTTGCAGTGCGCTTAGCAGCTCTGCGGCCATATCCGCCATACTGTAGCCGTCCGGCAGTGTCGCCGGGTTATTGCCGGTGCCACTTTGATCGTAGCTGACCACCTGAAAGCGGTTTTGCAGGGCCGCCATTTGCGCCAGCCAGTAGCTGCCATTGCCGCCCAGGCCGGCAATTAACACCACCACGGGGGCACCCGCAAAGGGCGGGTCACTGAGGATCAATTTCATGCCTGCCTCACTTTGCGATATGCGCGACGGTGGCGATTTCGACCAGTGCCTCCGGCTTAACCAACCCGCACTGGATACAAAAACGGGCGGGCTTATCGCCGGGGAAGAATTCTGCATAGACTTCGTTAATCGCGGCGTAATTTTTCCAGTCGGTGATAAAAATACTGTTGAACGTCACGTCCTCCATCGAGCCGCCCGCCGTTTCGATAACGGTACGAATCGTCTCCAGCACGTGACGGGTTTGCGCCTTTGGGTCGCCGGGGTAAACCACATTGTTTTGCTTATCAAACGGCAGCGTCCCGGAGACGTAGACCACACCATCTGCCAGCGTACCGGGCACAAACGGTGCGATCGGGGTGGTGGTTCCGGGAGGAATAATGACCTGTTTTGGCATGGTGTTCTCCTTAAGCAATTTTGACCCGAGGCTGAGGGGAAAGGGCATTGCAGAATGTCCCGACATCGCTGACCCAGCCAAAGAACGTTTCGATGTTAAAAAGCGCGGCCTGTTGGGCGAAGGCCGGGCCAGCCTGATGGGTGGCGTCTTCCAGCACGACGCCGAAATACTCAAGGAAAAAGCCATCGCGCAGCGTCGATTCGACGCAAACATTGGTGGCGATCCCGGTAAACACCAGATGACGAATGCCACGGCTGCGCAAGATGCTGTCCAGTGGGGTATTAAAAAAGCCGCTGTAGCGGGGCTTTGGCAGCACAATATCGCCTTCTTGCGGTATCAGTTCATCCACCAACTGATAATCCCAGCCGCCTTTCGCCAGTAGTTTTCCCTGTAACTCAGGACGCTTGCGCATGGTTTTGAGCGCATTGGATTTGTGCCAGTTCGGTGAACCTGGCCCACCGGCTTCCACATACTGCTCATCCCAGCCATTCTGGAACCAGATAATGAGCATGCCCGCGTCGCGCGCGGCGGCAACGGCGGTCTTAATCTTCTCAATCACCGGCGCGGTGGCGGAAACATCAAACCCTGCGAGGTCGAGATACCCCCCTTTCGTGGCATAGGCATTTTGCATATCCACCACAATCAGCGCGCTCTGCGCCGGGTCGAAATGTAGCGAATCGGGGCGGGCATTAAGCGTAATCATCAGGCGACCTCACGAGTGGGGGCAGGGATCTGGCTGCGGCAGTTCATCAGTGGCTGGATGCGCTCACCGAAGGCTTCGATGCCAGTCAGGAAATCATCAAATGTCAGCAGCACGCCGTCGGTGCCAGGAACGGTAGCGACCTCATCAAGCAGACGCGCGACGGTGGCATAGGAGCCGACCAGCGTCCCCATATTGATATTGACGGCGGAGGTGGGGTCGGCCATCTGGCGCACGTTCGTATCGCTGCCCGAGCGGGTGTCTTTCTGACTTTGCTCGGTCAGCCACGCCAGGGCTTCATCATCCGCGCCTGCCTTGTAGTGTTCCCATTTGGCGCGTGCGGCTTCGTCAGTTTCGTCTGCGATGACCATAAACAGCACGTATGAGCCCACCTCACGCCCGGTCTTTTGTGCCGCTTCGCGCATCCGCTCTGCGGTAGGCGCAAATGCCGTTGGGGTATTAACCCCTTTGCCGAAGCAGAAGTTGTAATCAGCGTATTGCGCTGAAAATGCCATCCCGGCATCGCTTTGCCCCGCGCAAATCACTTTCATCGGCTGCGACGGCTGCGGGCTGACGCGACAGTCATTCATGGTGAAAAACTCACCTTTGAAATCACTTTTCCCGGTGCCCCACAAATCCCGCAGGACCTGGACATACTCGGTCAGGTAGTCATAACGGCGAGCGAAGTACTCATCGCCGGGCCAGATGCCCATCTGGTCATACTCTGGCTTTTGCCAGCCTGTGACCAGGTTGACGCCGAAACGACCGCCTGAAATAGAGTCGATGGTGGAGGCCATGCGCGCCACAATGGCGGGCGGCAGCGTTAAGGTGGCGGCAGTGGCGTAGATCTGAATCCGTGATGTCACCGCAGCCAGTCCGGCCATCAGGGTGAAGGACTCCAGATTGTGATCCCAGAATTCTGTTTTGCCGCCAAAACCACGCAGCTTGATCATCGACAGAGCAAAGTCGAAGTGATAATGCTCGGCCTTTTGCACAATCGCCTTATTGAGTTCAAAGGTCGGTTTGTATTGCGGCGCATGGGTGGAAATCAGCCAGCCGTTGTTGCCAATCGGAACGAAAACACCAATTTTCATCTCGTACCTCGCGTTGTCGGTTGAACGTCGGGCGTGGCATTGCATCCTGCACTCTCCTGTGAGCCTCGCATCAACGATTTAGCAAAGGGAATGCCAGGTTTGAAAATTGCATTGTTATTAGTGTGTTAAACAAAAGTTGATGAAATGCAGATTAAAAAAGTGGACTAAATGGTCAAAAACGGTGCACAAAAAACAGGCGCACTTGCGCCATGGCTGTGCAGGGGTCGAGTCGGCTCGCGCCATTTGATATGCTGAGAAAAATCAGTAAGGAGAAAAGCATGGCGCAGGATACGGCGAAAAAAACGGGCAAACGGACCCGGGCGGTGAACGAGAAAAAAGAGGCCATTCTGGCTGCGGCGCTCGAGACCTTTTCCCTGTATGGCATTCACGGCACGCGCATTGAGAAGGTGGCGGAGCGGGCGGGGGTGTCAAAAACCAATCTTCTCTACTATTACCCGTCAAAAGAAGCGCTCTACCTTGCCGTGTTGCGCCACATTCTCGCTATCTGGCTGGCGCCGTTAAAAGCGTTTCGCGAAGACCTTACCCCGCTGGTGGCGATTCAGGAGTACATTCGCTTAAAGCTTGAAGTCTCGCGTGACAATCCCCAGGCGTCACGTCTGTTCTGCATGGAGATGCTGCAAGGCGCGCCGGTGCTGAAAGAAGAGTTGGAAGGTTCGCTGAAAGCGCTGGTGGAGGAGAAATCGGCGATCATTGCCGGCTGGGTAGCCAGCGGCAAGCTGGCGCCGATCGACCCGCATCATCTGATCTTTATGATTTGGGCCTCAACCCAGCATTATGCCGATTTCGCCACGCAGGTAGAGGCGGTGACCGGCACAACGCTACAGGATGAGGCCTTTTTTCAGCGCACGGTAGAAAACGTGCAGCGGATGGTGACCGAAGGCATCCGCGTGCGTTAGTTGGCGGGCGGGAAAGGGCAGCTCAGGTCGCCCTCGCCGCACTGTAGCAGAGACGAAAGCCAGGCTTCGCGTTCGTTGGTTTTATCGGTCAGGCACTGGTTGATGACCATGGGCTGTGCGCTGCCTTCTTCGGCGCCGGAGCCGATAAACGCGCAGTCGGCATCGCGCACGGCAATCCAGTTTTTCTGCGCTTTTTTAAGTAACTCACGCTGTTGCGGCGCAGCGCGTTTCAGTGCCGTCTGCCAGGTCTGGTTGAGCTTTTTGTCCGCCGTCTGGTATTGACCGGCGCTACACATGTTCATTTCTGTCTGCGAGGTGGCATTGTCGCAGTCCTCCGCCAGTGCGCTGGCGCTGACCAGCAAAACCACCCCTGCAATCAATAAACGTTTCATATTTTCTCCGTATAAAAAAATGCCGGATAGCATTGTGCGTATCCGGCATACGGTACTACGGCATCGCGCTGAATTGTAGCCCCGGTATAAAGTACATTACCGGGAAATTTTCCATCCTCAGCCGATGGTCATCAGGCTGGCATTCCCGCCGGCGGCCGCGGTGTTAACGCTCAGCGAACGCTCCAGCCATAAACGCTCCAGCAAAATATTGCTCTCACCGCGGGCGAAGCCCTGCACCGAGATAATGGCGCCATCGCGCGTGGCGATATGTCCACACAGTTCGCGTAGCTGATCGGAATCGCCGTGATAGATAACTGCGTCAAACGGCTGCGAAAGCAGGCCATCGACCGCGGCCAGCGTAATCCTTGCGCGGACTATCTCCGGCAATGCGTCATGCAGGGTGCGGTGGAGTTCGTCATCCGACCACAGCACCCGGCAGCCGCTGGCGAGCGCCGCCGCAAGCTGAGTCAGGCTATCCTCCGGGTTATCGGCCATGCAGAGAACCGACTCGCGAGGCAATAATGTCCAGGTATTGCGTTCGCCGGTAGGACCGGGTAAGACGCGCTGGATCCCGGTCTGGGCCAGTTCGCCAAACTGCCGGCAAATCGCCTGCAACGCAGGTTTATCTTCGGCCCATTGTGTCAGCGCATCCAGCGGTTGGATCAGGGTCGGTTTAAGCTGCGCATCAAGCGGGAAGCGGGCATCATGACGTGACAGTGTCTGCCTGATGGCCGTTTCCGGGCGGCTGGCGAGCAGGCGATACAGGTACAGCGGCCCGCCAGCTTTTGGCCCGGTGCCTGAAAGGCCTTCGCCGCCAAAGGGCTGCACGCCCACGACCGCGCCGACCATATTACGGTTGACATACAGATTTCCGACGTGCGCGCTACCGGTGACCTGGGCGATGGTCTCATCAATACGGGTGTGAACACCCAGCGTCAGGCCATATCCTGCGGCATTAATCTGGCCCACCAGTTTGTCGAGATCGCTGCGGCGGTAGCGCACCACATGCAGCACCGGACCAAAGACCTCGGTTTTCAGTTCGTCAACGCTCTCAAGCTCAATCAGCGTTGGCATCACAAAGGTACCGCTTCGCCATTCACGGGCATCCAGAGTATTTTCATGGGCCGTCTGGAATACCGGGCGGCCTTTCTCGCGCATCGCCTGAATATGCTTCTCGATATTCTCTTTGGCTTCGCGGTCAATGACCGGGCCGATATCCGTTGTCAGGCGTCCCGGATTGCCCATTCGACATTCCGCCATCGCGCCGCGCAGCATGGTGAGCGTATGTTCGGCGATCTCTTCCTGCAGGCAGAGTAGGCGCAGTGCCGAGCAGCGCTGTCCGGCACTATCAAAGGCCGAGGCGAGCACATCGACCACCACTTGCTCGGTCAGCGCCGACGAGTCGACAATCATCGCATTAAGCCCACCCGTTTCGGCGATAAGCGGCGTCGGGCGCCCTTGTGCATCCAGCCGTGTCGCAATGTTGCGCTGCAACAGACTGGCCACTTCGGTTGAGCCGGTGAACATCACGCCGCGCACGCGGTTATCCGCCGTCAGTTGCGCGCCTACGGTTTCGCCACGGCCTGGCAGCAGTTGCAGCACGCCCGGCGGCACGCCCGCTTCACGCAGAATAGCGACGCCCTGTGCGGCAATCAGCGGCGTCTGTTCTGCCGGTTTTGCCAGCACGGTGTTACCGGCCGCCAGCGCGGCAGCGATTTGCCCGGTGAAAATAGCCAGCGGAAAGTTCCACGGGCTGATACAGACTACTGGACCCAGCGGACGGTGGGTTTCGTTGGCGAAATCTTCCCGAACCTGGCCTGCGTAATAGCGCAGGAAATCAACCGCCTCGCGGACTTCGGCAATCGCATTACTGAACGTTTTTCCCGCTTCGCGTACCAGAATGCCGAGCAGCGCTTGCATCTGATCTTCCATCAGCACCGCTGCACGCTCCAGGATAGCCGCGCGTTCCTGAGGCGGGGTAGCAAACCAGATGGGCGCGTTATTCACCGCGCTTTCCAGCGCGCGCGCCACTTCACTGCCGGTGGCTTCACGGACATAGCCGACAATATCTTTCGGCTCTGCCGGGTTCACTACGGCTTCCATTTCACCCTCCGCTACCGGGGTTTCCAGCAGCGGTCTGGCCTGCCATTTCTGCGTGGTGCTGTTCAGCAGGGAAGAGGAGAGGGAGGCCAGTCGATGTTCATTGGCCAGATCCAGGCCTGCCGAGTTGATGCGACCCTGACCGTAGAGCCAGCGCGGCAGCGGGATTTTCGGATGCGGCAGGCCAACATGGCCTTCTTGCGTCGCCAGTTTCTCTACCGCCAGTACCGGGTCGGCCACCAGTTCGTCCAGCGGCAGCGAGGTATCGGCAATGCGGTTAACAAAGGAGGTATTGGCCCCGTTCTCCAGCAGGCGGCGTACCAGATAAGCCAGCAGCGTTTCGTGTGTGCCCACCGGGGCATAGATGCGGCACGGGCGGTTCAGTTTGCCGTCAGAGATTTTGCCTACCACTTGCTCGTAGAGCGGTTCGCCCATGCCGTGCAGACACTGGAACTCATATTGGCCTGGATAGTAGTTCTGACCCGCGAGCTGATAGATGGCGGCCAGGGTGTGGGCGTTGTGGGTGGCGAATTGCGGATAGATCAAATTCGGTACGGCGAGTAATTTTTTCGCGCAGGCCAGATACGAGACGTCGGTGTAGACTTTGCGCGTATAAACCGGATAGCCCTCCAGTCCTTCCATTTGCGCGCGTTTGATCTCACTATCCCAGTATGCGCCTTTCACCAGACGAATCATCAGGCGACGGCGGCTACGCGATGCCAGATCTGTCAGGTAATCGATGACGAACGGACACCGTTTCTGGTAGGCCTGAATCACAAAACCGATGCCATTCCAGCCTGCGAGTTCCGGTTCGAAACAGAGTTTTTCCAGCAGATCGAGGGAGATCTCCAGCCGGTCGGCCTCTTCGGCGTCGATATTGATGCCGATATCATACTGGCAGGCCAACAGCGCCAGCGATTTCAGGCGCGGGTAGAGCTCATCCATCATTCTGTCGTACTGGGCGCGGTTGTAGCGCGGGTGCAGGGCAGAGAGCTTAATGGAGATCCCCGGCCCCTCATAAATGCCGCGGCCATTAGAGGCTTTGCCAATGGCGTGGATCGCCTGCTGGTAAGAGACCATATAGGCTTCTGCATCGGCGGCCGTCAGCGCGGCCTCGCCCAGCATATCGTAGGAGTAGCGGAACCCTTTTTCTTCCAGTTTGCGGGCGTTAGCCAGCGCTTCGGCAATGGTTTCCCCGGTGACGAACTGCTCGCCCATCAGACGCATTGCCATGTCCACACCTTTGCGGATCAGCGGCTCGCCGCTTTTGCCGATAATGCGGTTCAGCGAATGCGACAGGCTGGCTTCGTTATGGGTTGAGACCAGCTTTCCGGTAAAAAGCAGGCCCCAGGTGGCGGCATTGACAAACAGCGAGGCGCTGCGGCCAATATGCGACTGCCAGTTACCGTTGCTGATTTTGTCGCGGATAAGCGCATCGCGGGTGGCCTTATCGGGAATGCGCAACAGCGCTTCTGCCAGGCACATCAGTGCCACCCCTTCTTGCGAAGAAAGTGAAAATTCTTGCAGCAAACTCTGTACCATACCCGCCCGGCCCGAGGCGGTCTTTTGGTTACGCAGCTTCGCCGCCAGTTGGCTGGCTAACTGCTGGGTATTTTCTGCGATCGGCTGAGGAAGACGCGCCTGTTCAAGCAGCATGGGAACCGCATCGGTTTCCGGGCGACGCCAGGCGGCGGTGATCGCAGCACGTGAAACCGACTGCGGCAAAATATTCTCGGCGAATTCGAGGAAGGGCTGAGCGCTCTCATCAGCGTTGCTATCAACCTCGTCGCTTTCGGTGTACTGACCAGCATGGGTTGCAGGCAGCTCAGGAATCATTTCGTTATTTTCGAGTTTTTCCAGATAGCTAAAAATAGCCTGCTTAATCAGCCAGTGTGGTGTGCGGTCAATTGATGCAGCAGCGGCTTTCAGTCGCTCACGCGTCGCATCATCAAGTTTAACGCCCATGGTGGTGGTACCCATGTTTTTCTCCTGCAATTTTTGTTGTGAGCAGACTATCCGTCATGTTGCAACTTTGTGCAACCTTGTTAAATGTGACAGGGTTAACAAGGTGAATATTGAACGATAAGTTAATTGTATGTGACCGAAATTTGCATGCTGGATTACTGTTAAAGACGAGTTAGTTTGCGGTAGATAACACTTTTTTAAGGTGCAACCATCAAAAGTGTGACATGGTGCAACCTGGTAGAAAATTGTGACGGTTTCGGGATGAAATTAATGTAAATGCTGTGTTAAATCATTTGTGAATAACCGGGGCTTCCGGCAGGATACGGTCGCTTCATAACAACAATCACATCGCTACCCCGTTCCGGTGGTGTAGATAACGGGTAAAATCCTGGAGACTTTTATTGATGGCAATTAGCACACCGCTGCTGGTGACTTTTCTCATTTATATCTTTGGCATGATTCTCATCGGGTTCTTTGCCTGGCGTTCGACGAAAAACTTTGATGACTATATTTTAGGCGGTCGCAGTCTGGGGCCGTTAGTGACGGCGTTATCGGCAGGGGCATCGGACATGAGCGGCTGGTTGCTGATGGGGCTGCCTGGCGCCATTTTCATCTCCGGCATTTCTGAAAGCTGGATTGCCATTGGCCTGACGCTCGGTGCGTGGGTTAACTGGAAGCTGGTGGCAGGCCGTCTGCGCGTGCATACCGAAGTCAATAATAATGCCCTGACGCTGCCGGATTATTTTACTGGTCGTTTTGAAGATAAAAGCCGCCTGCTGCGTATTATCTCGGCGGTGGTCATTCTGCTGTTCTTCACTATTTACTGTGCTTCCGGCATCGTGGCGGGCGCGCGTCTGTTTGAAAGTACCTTTGGCATGACATACGAACATGCGCTGTGGGCGGGTGCTGCAGCAACCATCCTCTATACCTTTATTGGCGGTTTCCTGGCGGTAAGCTGGACCGATACCGTACAGGCGAGTCTGATGATTTTCGCCCTGATCCTGACCCCGGTGATTGTGATCCTCTCTGTTGGCGGCCTTGCGGATTCGCTGGAGGTTATCAAACAGAAAAGCATCGAAAATATCGACATGCTGAAAGGGCTGAATTTTGTCGCCATTATTTCGCTGATGGGCTGGGGGCTGGGATACTTTGGTCAGCCGCATATTCTGGCGCGCTTTATGGCAGCGGACTCTCACCACAGCATCGTCCATGCACGCCGTATCAGTATGACCTGGATGGTTCTGTGTCTTGCCGGCGCCGTTGCCGTGGGCTTCTTTGGGATTGCTTATTTTAATAACCACTCTGAGCAGGCTGGCGCGGTCAATCAGAACGCCGAGCGCGTGTTCATTGAACTGGCGCAGATCCTGTTTAATCCGTGGATTGCCGGGGTGTTGCTGTCGGCGATTCTGGCGGCAGTCATGTCTACCCTGAGCTGCCAGTTGCTGGTGTGCTCCAGCGCACTGACGGAAGACTTCTACAAGGCTTTCCTGCGTAAAAACGCGGGGCAGACTGAGCTGGTCTGGGTTGGCCGCGTGATGGTGCTGCTGGTGGCGCTGGTGTCGATTGCGCTGGCGGCGAACCCGGACAACCGCGTGCTGGGCCTGGTCAGCTACGCATGGGCCGGTTTCGGTGCGGCCTTTGGTCCGGTAGTACTGTTCTCGGTCATGTGGTCGAAAATGACCCGCAACGGTGCGCTGGCCGGGATGGTTATCGGTGCGGTGACGGTTATCGTCTGGAAGCAGTTTGCCTGGCTGGGGCTGTATGAAATTATCCCTGGCTTCGTGTTTGGCAGCATCGGCATTGTGGTGTTTAGCCTGCTGGGTAAAGCGCCGTCCGCAGAAATGGAAAAACGCTTCGCTGAAGCGGATGCCCATTACCGCTCCGCGCCACCGTCGCGTTTACAGGCTGAGTAAGTGTTGATGCGTTCCCTCTCCCTGTATAAGGGGGAGGGCGCTGCGATGAAATTGTTACAGAAGACATTTCGGATTTTCACGCTCATATCTGCACAAGCCCGTTTCTCCCTGCAATATCAACAGGCAGTTGCCTTATCCGGCGCGGACATCATAAACCCACGCCTGGAATACGCCCCTTGCATCCGGTATCCTTCGCGAATACAAAATATCCCCAGCGACAATTCCCTTCTTTATAACTGCGCGTCAGCAATATTGTTTTTCCATGGAGGGAAATATGTTCAGACACGCAGTCTGCTTTTCAGTCATATTGCTCACTTCCGTTTCCGTTGCTTATGCGGGCATTACGCTTAACGCCACCCGGGTGATTTACCTGGAAGGGAAAAAAGAGGCGACGCTGGGAGTTAAAAATGATTCCTCTGCGCCACGTCTTATTCAGGCGTGGATGGACGCAGGCGAAGGCAGTGAGGTAACTCCACCGTTTATTATCGTACCGCCCATCTTTCGCGTTGATCCAGGAAAGGGGCAGTCGCTGCGCATTCATTTTACCGGCGGCAATATTCCCCGTGACCGGGAGTCGGTGTTCTGGATAAACGTGCTGGAGGTCAGCCCGACGCCTCCGGGTAAAAAGGCCGGGACGCAGAACGTCATACAGTTCCCGGTGCGTTCGCGGCTGAAATTATTTTACCGACCGAAGGATTTACCGGGTTCGCCGCAACAGGCCGTTTCAATGCTGCAATGGCGACGGTTGCCGGGGAAAGAGGGGGGTGAACTCGAATGCACGAATCCCTCGGCGTTTAATATCTCTTTTCACGATATCCGGCTGACCCCACCCTCTGATATGGATAAAACAAAACAGAGTGGCATGTGCCCGGCGAAGGGGCGGGTGATATTTAAACTATCTACTACCGGACAATTAACTCAAGAGAAAGTCTTTTTCTCCACCATTGATGATAACGGCGGTTTTGATATTCGTGAAACCCGCTATCGTAATTAATGTTTGTTTGAATTCAAGGAAGATCATATGAAATCAGCAAGGGTGCTATTGACGGCAATAGCGGTACTGTCGGTTATGATGTTTAGCAGACTCGCTCTGGCAAGTTGCACAGCTTATGGCTACAGCTATAGGTATACGACGTTTGCAACCCAAAACTATACAGTAGCGAAAAATCAAGCACCTAATACGCCAATAGGGAATGCTATCACTTTAATACCCACATCTGCTTCAACTATAGGAACTTACACGTGTACTGGGTCAACCTGGCATTTTTATCAAGGCATTTCGGGACTTCAGGAATCGAAATATCCGGGCATATTCAAGACTGGCGTGCCAGGGATCGGGATGAAACTTACAGCATCTAATGGGGCAGTTGTTGGCGTAAACCCTAACCGATTTTTTGGACCTTATTATTGTCCCGGCTGTCACCATTTTTCATCAACCGACAGTTATTATACTCTGCAATTTTATGTTATTGATCCGGTGCAAACGGGGGATGTGGTTCTGAATGGGACCTATATCAGCGGATGGGTAAATGATGCTAACTCGCGAGGAATATATTCAGGCTCCATGAGTATCAGTGGAACCGTTAAATTCAAATCCGGCTCCTGCACCACCCCAAATATTAACGTTAATCTCAATAATCATGCTGCCTCAGATTTTGCCTCGGTGGGGGCAACCAGTGCCCCCGTGCCCTTTAATTTTGAAATTAACAATTGTGACCCTGGCCTGACCTCGGTGAGCTATACCTTCCAGCCCGCCTCAGGGGTAACGCTGCAGGGCTCCGGTAATAATCAGTATCTGACGCTCGACAGCAGTTCAACAGCCAGCGGTGTTGGGGTGCAGGTGCTGTATGACGATGGCATCACTGCCGTGCCGTTTAACACGAAAACGGCATTTTCAGGCTACAACACCTCGACGGGCGGCAGTTACACCATTCCAATGAAAGCCCGCTATGTGCGCACGGGCACCATCAGCCCGGGCTCGGCCAACTCGGCGGCAGAGTTTGTGATGGCCTATGAATAAGCAAAGATATTCCAGTCGCTTGATTAAACGCGGTATTTACGCTCTTATCTCTGTGCTTATAACAATGAGGATAGCGAAATGAAGATTAAGACAGGGGTCACTGCACTGGTGTTCGCGGGTTTACTGGCAGGCTGCGTCGCACAACCGACAAAACAGACCATATCCGCCCAGAGCTGCAAAGCGGACAACCAGACGGAACAAACCACGCTCTACTTCGGTTTAAGTCGCCCGGCAGGGAAAGACATCACCACCCAGGAGTGGCAGCAGTTTGTCGACACGGACGTGACGCCGCGCTTTCGTGATGGCCTGACGGTGTTTGATGCGCGCGGACAGTGGCTGGGCAATGACGGCAAAGTGGCTCGCGAGCCGAGCAAAGCGCTGATGTTGATCCATGGGAAAGATGTTCAGAGTGAAAAGAATATCGAAGCGTTACGGGGAATTTATAAATCGCGCTTTGCGCAGGAGTCCGTGATGCGAGTCGATCAGCCGGTTTGCGTACAGTTCTGATGAAAGAAACGGCGGGTGAGAAGCCCGCCGTGACTTATTACAATACGACGCCTGCAAAGGCGGCAGAAAGCAGACTCACCAGCGTGGCGCCATAGACCAGGCGCAAACCGAAGCGGGAGACAACATTCCCTTGCTGCTCGTTAAGCCCTTTAATGGCGCCCGCCACGATACCGATAGACGCGAAGTTGGCGAACGACACCAGGAAGACGGAGAGGATCCCAAGCCCACGCGGCGTCATTCCAGCGGCAACTTTCTGCAGTTCGATCATTGCGACAAACTCGTTCGCCACCAGTTTGGTCGCCATAATGCCACCTGCATGCAGAGCATCCGAAAGCGGAATGCCGACCAGCCACGCCAGCGGGTAGAACACATAGCCAAGAATTTGCTGGAAGCTGATGCCAAACAGGGCAGAGAACAGGGCATTGACCGCGCTAATCAGGGCAATAAAACCAATCAGCATCGCCAGAATAATCATCGCGACTTTAAAACCGGCCAGAATATATTCCCCCAGCATTTCAAAGAAACTTTGCGATTCATGGAGCTTTTCTAGTTTAATTTCCGGCTCGGCTTCCGGGCGCGCTGGATTAATGATCGACAGGATAATAAAGGTGCTGAACATATTCAGGATTAACGCCGCCACCACATATTTGGCATCCAGCATCGTCATGTAGGCGCCGACGATCGACAGCGATACCGTCGACATCGCCGTTGCTGCCATGGTGAACAGGCGACGTGAGGAGAGGTCGGCCAGAATCCCTTTATATGCAATGAAGTTTTCCGACTGGCCAAGGATCAGCGAGCTGACCGCATTAAACGACTCCAGCTTGCCCATGCCGTTGAGTTTTGACAGCAGCGTGCCGATAAGACGAATAAAAATCGGCAGAATACGCCAGTGTTGCAAAATACCGATCAATGCGGAAATAAAGATGATAGGGCACAGGACGCCAAGGAAAATAAACGCCAGCCCTTTTTCACTCATACCGCCAAAAACAAATCCGGACCCTTCGCCTGCGAATTTAAGCAGTGTTTCAAAAAAGCCAGAGACATATTTAATCAGGGTCAGCCCGCTTTGCGCATGCAAAAAGAACCATGCCAGCGCCAGCTCAATAATCACCAGTTGCAGAATAAAACGTATGCGAACGTTGCGGCGGTCGAAGCTGGTAAGCCATGCCAGAGCCAGTATGACGACCAGCGCCAGCAGAAAATGTAGAAAGTTGATCATAATGGAAAATGTGCAGGTAATTGGGGCGCTCATTTAGCCACAGCCCGTATACTCAGTAAACAAAAAGTTAATGATTTGTAAGCTAACTTTTTGCCATGCAACCGCTGATTCTGCATAACCTGCGTGGCTATCCTTGCTCACCTGCGGTCTGGTTACATCCATTCATTATTCCGATCATTTTTCGCTTGAGTTTCCTTTTGCCGTAATGATAATCACTATCAAAGAAATTTACTTTTCTTTTCAGCAATTGACCATTGATGACAGCAGAGGCGTCCGGATGTTTGTTCCATTTCTCATTATGTTACGTGAAGGTCTCGAAGCGGCACTGATCGTAAGTTTGATTGCCAGTTATCTCAAGCGCACCCAGCGCGGACGCTGGATTGGCGTGATGTGGATAGGCGTATTCCTCGCCGCAGCGCTATGTCTGGCGCTCGGCATCATCATTAACGAAACCACCGGTGAATTCCCGCAGAAAGAGCAGGAATTATTTGAAGGTATTGTCGCGGTGATAGCCGTGGTGATCCTGACGTGGATGGTCTTCTGGATGCGCAAAGTCTCCCGTAACGTCAAAGTGCAACTGGAGCAGGCAGTGGATAACGCTCTCGCAAGCCGTAACAACCACGGCTGGGCGCTGATCATGATGGTCTTCTTCGCCGTGGCGCGCGAAGGGCTAGAATCGGTCTTCTTTCTGCTGGCGGCATTCCAGCAAGATGTGGGGATTTGGCCGCCGGTGGGCGCGGTTCTCGGGCTGGTGACGGCGGTGGTACTGGGTTTCCTTCTCTACTGGGGCGGTATTCGCCTCAACCTTGGCGCATTCTTTAAATGGACCAGCCTGTTTATTTTGCTGGTTGCTGCGGGGCTGGCGGCGGGGGCGATTCGCGCCTTTCACGAGGCTGGACTGTGGAACCACTTCCAGGATGTGGCGTTTGATCTGAGTAACGTGCTGACCACGCACTCCCTGACGGGCACGCTGCTGGAAGGCATTTTTGGCTATCAGGAAACACCGAGCGTCAGTGAAGTGGGTGTCTGGATCCTCTACTTAATTCCTGCGCTGGTGCTGTACGTGATGCCAACGCGCTCAGGTTCGCAGCCTTCCAGAGCTGCACAATAAATAGCGGTACCGGGTGAGTTTTAGTTACAACATACTTTTAAGAAGGGAAGGGTCATGGCAATTCATTTTCGTCGTAGTGCGTTACAGGCAGGGATCGCAACGCTGCTTTCTTGTGCGTTTGCTGCCCATGCAGCGGATGTTCCTCAGGTCAAAGTGACCGTCACGGACAAGCAGTGTGAGCCGATGAGTTTGACGGTCAATGCGGGGAAAACACAGTTCCTGATCGTCAACCAGAGCCAGAAGGCGCTGGAATGGGAAATCCTGAAAGGCGTGCTGGTGGTTGAAGAGCGCGAAAATATCGCGCCGGGCTTTAGCCAGAAGCTGACCGCTAACCTGCAGCCGGGTGAATATGACATGACCTGCGGCCTGCTGACCAATCCGAAAGGCAAACTGATAGTCAAAGGCCAGGCAACGGCGGATGCGGCAAAAAGCGAAGCGCTGCTAAGCCTTGGCACTGCCATCACCGACTACAAAGCCTATGTGACGGCGGAAACGGCGGATTTGGTGAAAAACACAAAAGCATTCACCGACGCAGTGAAAGCGGGGGACATTGCGAAAGCGAAAACGCTGTATGCACCGACCCGTCAGCACTATGAACGTATCGAACCGATTGCTGAACTGTTCTCCGATCTGGATGGCAGCATTGATGCCCGCGAAGACGATTACGAGAAGAAAGCCGACGATCCGAAATTTACCGGCTTCCACCGTCTGGAAAAAGCCCTGTTTGGCGACAACTCAGTTAAAGGTATGGACACCTATGCTGAGCAGCTCTACACCGACGTGCAGGAACTGCAAAAACGCATTAGCGAGCTGGCTTTCCCGCCGTCAAAAGTGGTGGGTGGCGCGGCAGGTCTGATCGAAGAAGTCGCAGCGACCAAAATCAGCGGTGAAGAAGACCGTTATAGCCATACCGATCTGTGGGACTTCCAGGCAAACGTCGATGGCGCGCAAAAAATTGTGAACCTGTTGCGTCCGCAGTTACAGAAAAACAACGCCGAACTGCTCGGCAAAGTGGATGCGAACTTTAAGAAAGTCGATGCTATTCTGGCGAAATACCGGACCAAAGACGGCTATGAGACCTATGACAAGCTGACGGATGCTGACCGAAACGCGCTAAAAGGGCCGATTACGACACTGGCGGAAGATCTCGCTCAATTGCGCGGTGTGCTGGGTCTGGACTAACTATCATGAATGACAAAGAACAGTACGGCGTCAGCGAGCCTTCGCGTCGCCGTTTATTAAAAGGCATGGGCGCGCTGGGAGGCGCGCTAGCCCTGGCCGGAGGATGTCCGGTGGCGCATGCGGCCAAACCGCAAAGTGCGCCAGGCACGCTTTCACCGGATGCGCGCATGGAGAAACAGCCGTTTTACGGTGTGCATCAGGCGGGGATTTTGACGCCGCAACAGGCGTCAATGATGCTGGTGGCGTTTGATGTGCTGGCGACGGACAAAGCCGATTTGCAACGTCTGTTTCGTCTGTTAACGCAGCGCATCGCGTTTCTGACCGAAGGCGGCCCGGCGCCGGAAACGCCCAATCCGCGCCTGCCACCCATGGATTCCGGTATTCTCGGGCCGTTTATCGCGCCGGATAATCTGACCATCACCGTTTCGTTGGGCGATTCGCTGTTCGACGATCGGTTTGGCCTGCGTGCGCAAAAACCGAAAAAATTGCAAAAGATGGAGCGCTTTCCCAACGATGCGCTGGTCTCTTCATTGAGCCACGGCGATCTGTTGGTACAAATCTGCGCCAACACCCAGGATACGGTGATACATGCTCTGCGCGATCTGATTAAGCACACGCCTGATTTATTGAGTGTTCGCTGGAAACGAGAAGGGTTTATCTCTGATCATGCCGCGCGCAGTAAAGGAAAAGAGACGCCGGTCAACCTGTTGGGCTTTAAGGATGGTACGGCAAACCCGGACAGCAGTGATAACGGGCTGATGGATAAGGTCGTATGGGTGACCAACGATCAGGCGGAGCCTGCATGGACCGTTGGTGGCAGCTATCAGGCTGTGCGTATCATTCAGTTCCATGTTGAGTTTTGGGATCGTACTCCGCTTAAAGAGCAGCAGACTATTTTTGGTCGCGATAAGCAAACCGGCGCACCGCTGGGGATGCACAATGAACATGACGTCCCGGATTATGCCAGCGATCCTGGCGGCGAGGTGATTGCCCTGGACAGCCATATTCGTCTGGCCAATCCACGTACGCCAGAGACGCAGTCCAGCCTGATGATGCGTCGGGGCTATAGCTATTCCCTGGGGGTCACCAACGCCGGACAGCTTGATATGGGACTGCTGTTTGTCTGCTACCAGCACGACCTGGAAAAGGGCTTTCTGACCGTGCAAAAACGTCTCAATGGCGAAGCGCTGGAGGAGTATATTAAGCCCATCGGCGGCGGCTACTTTTTCGTGCTGCCAGGTGTTAAAGACCAAAATCACTATCTCGGGCAAGCGCTGCTCGAAGCCTGAAAAAGAATCCTGCCTGAAGCCAGGCAGGATAATCTCTTATCTGTAGTATCTGTTCACACTTTTTCTGCCATCAAACTATCGATTTTTCGTATGAGAAAGTATCTGTTATTTTTCTGTAATATTCTTCGTGGACACTCTTTTCCATAGCGCAGGGTAAACGCTCGTTACCTTTTGGTGAAAATAATGTTGCGTTTATGCTAATTCCTGATGTACTTATTACATAGATTGGCTGCCCTGCGGTGATGTCGTCACCTGGAGATCGCGGATGGTAAAGTCCTCTACTGGACGTAACACCAACAAACAGCGCAACACCCGGTTCGGGGATACACACTCCGGCAGTAAACGCTTCACCTCTGAATTTCTCTCCTTCATTCCTGTTTCTGATTTAACCGACATGGCAGGCGCTGATAGCAGCTGCTTTGTTATGTCAATTTCAAAGGCAAGACATGGCTTACAAGGAAGCCAAACCTCAGACGTTCGTGCGCATAATCGTGCCGATTTTGGTGCGTGTGATGTAAACCAACAACTCAAGGTGCTATCCATGGGAAGACAGAAAGCAGTGATCAAAGCTCGTCGTGAAGCTAAACGTGTGCTGAGACGCGATTCGCGCAGTCACAAACAGCGTGAAGAAGAGTCGGTCACCTCGCTTGTGCAGATGAGTGGCGTTGAAGCAATCGGAATGGCAAGGGATAGTCGTGATAATTCACCGATTGTTGCGCGTAATGAAGCTCAGGCGCAGTACCTGAATGCTATCGAGAGTAAACAACTGATATTCGCAACCGGAGAAGCCGGCTGCGGTAAAACATGGATCAGCGCGGCGAAAGCGGCGGAAGCCCTGATTCATAAGGATGTGGACAGGATTATTGTAACCCGACCGGTTCTGCAGGCCGACGAAGATCTCGGCTTCTTACCTGGTGATATTTCGGAGAAGTTCGCCCCTTATTTCCGGCCCGTCTATGATGTTCTGGTTAAACGGTTGGGTGCGTCCTTCATGCAATACTGCCTGCGACCAGAGATTGGTAAGGTAGAAATCGCGCCGTTCGCCTATATGCGCGGACGTACCTTTGAAAATGCGGTTGTCATTCTTGACGAGGCTCAGAACGTGACCGCTGCGCAAATGAAAATGTTCTTAACGCGCCTCGGGGAAAATGTGACGGTCATCGTCAACGGTGATGTGACTCAGTGTGACTTGCCCCGCGGGGTGCAGTCCGGTCTGAGCGACGCGCTGTCGCGTTTTGAGGAAGATGAGATGGTAGGTGTGGTGCGTTTCACCACAGACGATTGCGTCCGCTCCGCACTCTGCCAGAGAACGCTGAAAGCCTATTACTAAGAATTTTAGCGCATGAAAAAGCCCGGGAAACCGGGCTTTTTTTTTAAATAAAATCAAAAGGGTTATCGAAATATTACGGCAATGCCTGTTACGCCCGAATTAAAGCCGGGCTGGTCCCGGTTTTTCTACGATTATCGTTTCTGTGGTACCCTTCTTTTTTTATTCCTTATGCCATCAGGAGAGTCGTAAATGACCGAAGGCCCGTTAAATGAAAATGAATTGCAGTGGCTGGAAGAGACATTAGTCGCTTATGGTCACAGCGATGAGTCCGTACTCGATGTGGCGGAGCTGGACGGTATGCTGACAGCGGTATTGTCCGGCCCGGTGGTTGTCGAGCCGGATCGCTGGCTGGTGGCCGTATGGGGCGGCGAAAAAAACATACCGCGCTGGAAAAACGATCGCGAGATGAATCGTTTTATCGATCTTTGCTTTAAGCATTTGAACGATATTGCTGAGCGCCTGAGTGATTATCCGGATCAGTTTGAACCCGTCTTTGGTTACAACGAAGTGGACGGCCAGAGCTATACCGTTGTTGAAGAGTGGTGTTTTGGCTATATGCGCGGCGTGGCGCTAACCGACTGGTCAGGCTTACCGGAGGAACGTAAGGCCGATCTGGATGTTATTGCTTTGCACGGACTGGAAGACAACTTCGCGCGTCTGGATGAATTCACTGAAGAGGAATTCAATGAAAGCGTAGAGGCTATCCGACCGGCAGCCCTGCGGCTGTATGATTACTGGTCGGCTAATCCACAACAAGCCATTGCTCAGCAACCGCAGGTGAATGGCGTAAAAGTCGGGCGTAACGATCCCTGCCCGTGCGGCAGCGGCAAGAAATTCAAAAACTGCTGCCTGCACTAAAAATTCGGGCTCCTGATGAGCCCGATTTACTATCCCACTTCCGGTAACATGCCTGCTGAAATCGCAAACTGCACCGCGATAATCGTTATACCGCAGAGCATGACCAGGCAGAGCGCGGGTTTACCACCGACAACGCGATACGCTGCCGATGGGTGAGCTTTACGGCTCTGCCACGTCAGCAGCGCGGGTATCAGCAGTGCCAGTACCGCAAGAGCCACGCCAGCATAACCGAGCGCCATCACAAAACCACGCGGATAGAAGAGAGCGAATGCCAGCGGAGGCAAAAAGGTAATCGCGCCGGTTTGCATACGCCCGGTGGCCGTGTTGCGGCGCTGGAAGAGGTCAGCCAGATAATCAAATAGCCCAAGTGACACACCTAAGAATGAGGTCGCCAGCGCCAGATCGGCGAACAGATGGACCGCCAGTTCCACATGCGCAGAAGCAACCACTTCGCGCAGCGCCTCAAGAAGCCCATTGAGCCCGGCATGGTTGGCCAGCATTCCCATAAAGGTGGACGATTCGATGCTGCCAAGGGTGGCCAGTTGCCAGAAAATATACGCCACCAGCGGGATCGCGCTGCCGGTAATAAAAATCCCCCGCAGTCTGCGTACGTTACCGCCCATATAGCTGACAATGCTCGGCACGCTGCCATGAAAGCCAAAAGAGGTAAAAATGACTGGCATGGCAGAAAGGGCCAGCCCTTTTTCGAGCGGTAGGGTGAGTAAATTCACTTGATGGACATGTGGTAGTAACAGCGCGAGCATCACCACCAGGAAGATTATCTTGGCACTAAACAGGAAGCGGTTGAACAAATCGACCAGCGATGTGCCAATACAGACCACGCCACCGGCGACAAAGGTAAACAGAAATACGCCGCCTGCTGGTGAGACGTTTATGCCCGTCCATGCGGTGAGGCTTGATGCCAGCAGCTCACCAGCGCCGCTGATATAGGCCGCCGTCAGAGCGTACATCAGAAACATCATGCTAAAACCGGTGACCCACTGTCCGTAGCGTCCCAGGTAGCGCCGCGCCAGGCTACCGAGACCTGTATCGGCGGGGACGTGCTGATAGACTTCAAGCAATAACAGCGCGGTATAACACATCAGTCCCCACAAGGTGAAGAGTAAAACCAGCGTTACACTAAATCCGACCCCGGCGGCAGCCAGTGGCATGGCGAGCATACCTGCGCCAATCGTGGTTCCTGCCACAATAAAAACACTACCAAGTGTTCGATTTTTCACACTTTCCTCTGTATTTAAACCACATTCTTTAGTAAATGTGCGGCGCAGAGTATGTGAAAAACGGATCTTCGTCAAACCGGGCTTACAAGAAGTGTATATTAAACTTTACACTTATCCAGGAGTGGCAAGGGATGCATCGAAACCTGTTATAACGCAAAAAACTATCCTAAAGATGTGTTTATCATGCACCTTTTAAGCGGAGGGTATATGGCGTCAATTCATGGTCACGAAGTACTTAATATGATGCTGGAATCAGGGGAGCACTATTCCGGGGAGAGTCTGGAAGCGGCAATCTGTACGCGCTTTGGTAAGGATGCTCGTTTTCATACCTGTTCAGCAGAAGATATGACAGCAGCGGAGTTGGTGGCGTTTCTGGCATCGCGGGGAAAATTCATTCCCGCCGCAGATGGGTTTTCAACCCACGAAAGTAAAATTTGCCAGCACTAAAAAATAATGCGGTAATGAGATTTCATTACCGCATTTTGCTTAATTTGCCGTGTCGAGAGTAGACAGTTCTTTATCAATAAAATAGAGGCCTTCGCCGCTTTTACCTGCCAGTGTCAGTTTATCAATAACGGATTTAAACAGTTTTTCTTCTTCATGTTGTTCCGCGACATACCACTGCAGGAAATTAAACGTCGGATAATCCTGTGAGGTCATCGCCACGTGCGCCAGTTCATTAATTTTCTGGGTGATCAACTGCTCGTGTTCGTAAGTTGCACGGAACAATTCATCCAGCGAGGCATATTCGGCAAACGGCGACTGGATAGTGTTAATGCGCGGTAAGCTGCCGGTATCTGCCAGATAATCAAACAGACGCTGCATATGCGTCATCTCTTCTTGCGCATGGCGGCGCAGAAATGCGGCGGCACCTTCAAAGCTGTTATAGCTACACCAGGCGCTCATTTGTTGATAAAGCAGAGACGAAAAAAGTTCGAGGTTCATCTGCTCATTTAGTTTTTCAATCATTTCAGCTTTAAGCATGGCGCCGCTCCGGAAAATAATAAAAGAAGTAAGAAGCGGTCACTATAATTTGTTATTTAATTATTTGCAAAAGGTAAAATAAAAAAGAATTTTTATTAACAATGAGAATGGGAATAACACGCATTGCAGGGAAATAATTGGGTAAATGATAATTATTCTTTAATTTAAATAAATATTAATGCCAGCGGTGGTGCGCTGGCATTAACCGTTACCAGGCCCTGGCGGCCGGCACGTTATTGAGCGCCATACCGCGGCACTGGTACTGAATGGTGATGGTCGTGTTCATGCAGACGGAGCCACTGATCAGGCTACAGGTCGAAATTGGCTGACCATAAGCCACTGCTGTTGCATAGCCCATCTGTTGGCACTGTTTATTGGCAGTCCCCTGCGTGGTGTATTCGTCATAATGCGCGTTTTGCATCATCGCCTGATTGAAGCTAAGACGGATCAGACCATTGGTCGTATCGACATTGCTGACTTTGGGTTCTTTTGTAATTGAGCACCCGGCGAGCAGTAGCAGCGAGGCGGCAACAAGGATTTTGTTCATGAAATCGCTCTGAATCTTATGGGCATTGTGGCATCTTACCGACTTATTTCGCGGGCAATCGGCGGAATAGCCTGCGTAACTGGCCTTTTTACGCACAACGGCGCTCAGTCTGCGAGAGTGTCAAAAATCCTGGCAAACAGGTGTTGTTGCTGACGAAATAAAGCGACCAGACGTGGATCGAAATGCCGACCGCTGCCAGCCTCGATGATTTGCATTGCCTGTTCATGTGTGAAGCTGGGTTTATAGATGCGTTTTTGTCGTAGCGCGTCATAAACATCGGCCAGAGCAAGAATGCGTGCTTCGAGCGGGATCTGCTCACCTCGCAGACCGTCCGGATAACCGCTTCCGTCCCACTTTTCGTGGTGGAAATGGATAATATTCTCTGCCACTGGCCCCAGTGATAGCCCCTGAATGATGCGCCAGCCTTTAAGAGTATGCAGTTTCATCTCTTCAAACTCATCCTCAGTGAGGGGGCCTTCTTTACGCAAGATGCGCTCGGGGACGGCGATTTTGCCGACGTCATGCAATGAGGCAAAATTTTCAATATCCCGAACGGTACGTCGTGGGAGTTTTAGCGCCCGGCCGAGCAGTCCACAGTATTTCGCTACACGCTGAATGTGGCTGCCCGTTTCGTCATCATGGGCGCGGTTCACCTTTTCCAGTACCTTCACGATATTCCGGTTCACAATCCGGTTTTGTCTCATGTGTCGCCACATTATTACCAGCAGGCATAGACTAAAAATGGCCGTAATCAGCAACAATACGCTGATGATTTTTAGCGTATTGCGCGTTAATCCGGAGAAATGTGGGGGCTCATCAGACCCTTCGGACAGTGTGCGGTAACCTGACAGCCGATGAACCTGCGAGAGCAAATTATGCAATGGATGCGCACTATCGGCCCATGGCCCCATCTGCAATTCCGACCGGGTTATCCCCGCCACTTTCAGAACACCGCGAAATAATTCATTGCCACGCAAAGCGCTTTCAAGGCTACTCAGATCGCCAAGAATGTAATCCACTCTGTCATTTTCGATGCCGCTGATCAGTTGTTCATGGGTACCGAACGTGACGAGGGTAATCTCACTGGCATAACGTTGCTGGAGATAAAATTGCGAGAACGAGCCCTTAATCACGCCGATGCGCTGGTGGCGAATCTGATCTTCATCCCAGATAAAGGGCTGACCAATGCGGTTGTAATAAACGTTATGCCAGGAGACAACCGGGCCAATCATGCCGGGGAGTTGTGATCTGTCGGGGGGCGCTATAACGTTAACAAGACGCACCGGCCAGTTCTGGCTTTGCAATGACTCGTAGTAGTTATCAATGTAATGTACGTTGACATCGACATGCAGCAGGTCACGCATATCGTTGATCATATCTATGGCCGAGCCGTGGTAACCCTGCCGATCGTGCCAGATTAGCGGTGCGTAGTTTTCATTAGCCGGTAGCCAGACATCCAGTTTATTTTGCGCCAGCCAGTGACGTTCAGTATCGCTGATGGTAACCCGGCTCAGCAGGAATTGCCGTTTGTTATCGAGGATCAACTGACGCATTTTACCGCTACGATACTCATCATTTATCAACTGATTGATGTCATCCCGCATGGTATGTAATGCCGGGCTGAAGGCAAAAACACGGGTAATGCGTAGCCCGGGAAAGGGGAGGGACAGTTGATAATAACGCGCTGTGTTGTCCATTTCGCTGGCGTCATTAATGTAGAAATCCGCCTGGCCGTCACTCAGTAGCCTGAACGCCTCTTCACCATTTTCGACCCGGCGCAATTCACGGAATTTCAGGTTCGGATAACGCTGCTGCACACGATCCTGCGTGGCGTCATCACGCAGAAAGAGTACACGGCTATTGTGCAAATCCTCTGGTTTGTAGATACGCTGAGTCGTGCTGGCTGCAACGACTTCATTATCGAACAGCCGGGAAGATAATATCCGGTTGCGCGCAAGGTCATCAGTGCGAATCACGCCAGCGTACAGGCCATAATCATCATTAGCAAAACGCCGATCCATTTCCTCTGCATCAATGGGGCGTATCTGCACGTTATAGCCATAGCGCTCATGGAGCATGGCCGCGAGGCGTGGGTATAACCCTTGATAATTCCCCTGTGCGTCGCGCCAGAATGCGAAACTTTCTGCGTCATAGACCCATACAGGTATTGTCTCTGGCGGCTTTTGTTGCACGGACGGTGCAGCGCTGGCAGGTCTGAGCCAGAAAAGAGCACAACCCAGTAATAAGAGAAAGAAAAGCGAGGAGGTCAGCGCCTTCCGACAGCACCATTTCAACAGGGCATCCTCTGTAGGTGTCACGACTGTTTTATATGCAGTTTATGTAAGCCTCTACAATCCGGCATTTTTTTTCTTCGTTTTGCGAAGCGGCGGAGCATTCAGACTAATAACAGGCAAAACTGTGAACGCACTTTGCTTTTTTAAAACAATTTTTCATTAAATTTGAAAGTGTGTTTGTCAGGTAGTAAGGTTTATTCAATTGCCTACTCGATGCATTAACCAGGAGATGAATATGAAGATTGCACTGATGATGGAAAACAGCCAGGCAGGGAAAAACGCCATCATCCTTAAAGAATTGAAAGCGGTTGCGGATGAAAAAGACTTTCCGGTCTTCAACGTGGGCATGAGTGATGAAAACGATCATCACCTGACCTATATCCACCTTGGTATTATGGCCAGCATTCTGTTGAATGCCAAAGCGGTCGACTTTGTGGTGACAGGTTGTGGTACCGGGCAGGGGGCTCTGATGTCGCTGAACATTCACCCGGGCGTTATCTGCGGTTACTGTATTGATCCGGCTGATGCTTTTCTGTTTGCCCAGATTAACAACGGCAACGCGCTTTCATTGCCGTTCGCTAAAGGCTTTGGCTGGGGGGCGGAACTCAATGTGCGCTTTATCTTTGAAAAAGCGTTCACGGGCGGCAAAGGTGAAGGCTACCCGCCTGAACGTAAAGAGCCGCAGGTCCGTAATGCCGGCATCCTTAACCAGGTGAAAGCCGCTGTGGTAAAAGAGAATTACCTTGATACTTTGCGTGCCATTGATCCTGAACTGGTGAAAACCGCCGTTTCCGGCCCGCGCTTCCAGCAATGCTTCTTTGAAAACTGCCAGGATAAAGCCATCGAAGCCTTTGTGCGTGAGATCCTCGCCTGATACACCCGGGGCCAGCAAAGTCTGGCCTCTGCTTTCCCGCCTGTGTTAACCCGCCACGTTTTTTGTCTTCACACTCTAAATTATTTTTAAAAATACTAAAAAAATTTTAGTTGGTAAGTTTCAGATTTAACACCAATTTTTAACAAAAACGAAATTCCTTAAAAAATAAAACGTGATTTCTATCACGTAAATATTGCTTTTTGTGATGGAGGTCATATTATATGCACATCAACCGATAACACCTGCATAACAAATCGCCGGAGCAAAACATGAAACTGCGTAAAATCCTGAAAAGCATTTTTGAAACTTACTGCAAAACATTCAAAGACGTACCGCCGGGCGCCATGTTCTGATGATAAAAAAACCTGCCACGGCAGGTTTTTTTACGTCCGAAGAGACGACAAAAGCGGCGATCCTCGCCGCTTTTTGCTTATCAGAAGAAGGCCGAGACCAACATGTAGCTGGCAGCACAGGCGCAACTGACACCAATCAGGCCCGGAATGATAAAGCTGTGGTTAATGATAAATTTGCCGATACGCGTGGTGCCCGAACGGTCAAAACCGATACAGGCGAGGTCACTTGGGTAGGTCGGCAGGACAAAATAGCCGTACGAGGCCGGGAAGAAAGCGATCAACATTTTAGGTTCGACGCCCAGCATCAGCCCCATCGGCGCAACGGCGGTCAGCGCGGCGGCCTGGCTGTTTACCAGTTTGGAGACGAGGAACAGGACGATAGCGTAGGTCCATGGATGGCTTTTCACGACCCCTTCCAGCGCCATTTTCAGCTCATTCAGATGCGCCTGGAAAAATGTATCACTCATCCATGCAACACCAAACACCGAGAAAATCGCCACCATTCCCGCTTTGAAAACCGCACCACCTGAAATCGCAGAAGCGTTGACCTTACAGACCATCAGCATGACGGCACCGGCAATCAACATCATCATCTGAATGACCAGATTCATTGAAAGCGGCGAGAGTTTACCTTTGACATCAAAGGCCGGACGTAATTGCGGGAGCGCGCCGAGTAACACCACGACAAGGATGCCGGCAAAGAAGATCCATGTTGACCAGTAGGCCTCTTTTGGGAAGCGCTGGTTCATCAGGGTTTCGCTACTGCCGTAGATGAATTCGCGCTGTTTAGGATCTTTTAATTTTTCCTGAAAATCCTTGTCATCTGCCAGATCTTTACCGCGACGCAGGCTCCACAACGCCGCAATAGCGACACCGAAAAGCGATGCCGGAACAGAGACGGCCAATATTTCAAGAATGCTCCATGCATGGCCAATACCGTGCTGCGCGCCAAGAATGGAGACCAGCGATACGACCGCAACGGAAACCGGCGACGCGGTAATGGCCATTTGTGAGGCAATTGACGCTACGGCCATCGGGCGTTCCGGACGGATATTTTTCTTAAGCGCGATGTCGGCGATAATGGGAAACATCGTATATACCACATGCCCGGTGCCGCAGAGGAAGGTTAAAGTCCAGGTGGTGAATGGCGCCAGTAACGTAATATGCTGGGGGTGGCGACGTAATAACCGCTCCGCAAATTGCATCATCACGTTCAGACCGCCTGCGGTTTGCAGCGTGGCCGCACAACCAATAACGGCAAGAATCGTGAGCATAACATCTACTGGCGGCTTACCCGGTTCCAGACCAAATACAAAACTCAGGAGAAAAAGACCAATACCGCTGATTAAACCCAGCCCCATCCCGCCAAAACGTGTCCCTATTAATAAACAGAGAATTATAATGATAAATTCAATGGTAATCATGACTCACCTTGTCCTTGACATTAATACATTGAATAAATCATTACATTTTGTAACGTCTCTCAATGAGAGCCAGATCCAATTTGAGCAAAATTAATAAAAGCAATAACTTATATACCTTTTATTAACATTTAATTCATACCATGGCAAAGTAGTGGGTCAGCCGATGAGATGAAAATTAAACATCTGCTGACCTTTTTTCGATGGGGAAGGGAAATATTAGCAGGCGACGGAAACGGATGCGCAATAGTGTACGGTGAGCGCTTTTTTTAATTCGTGGTTATTGTTTTGATATTCGGTATGAATAATTTTTAACAGATCCAGAATAGCTATACCCTCATGCAAAGACGTCTCTTCGGCCAGACATTCCAGCGCACAGATGCGCAGCGCCTGATTTTCCATAAGTTGCCGGATAACATCCTCAACAGAGACAACATTATTGTCCGTCATAGTGACGGGCTTAATAACCGGCCAGCCTCCCGAAGCCTTGATATAGTCGAATAACCGCATCATTCGGGTCACGCATTGTTGCGCCTGAATGCGCAGTAACGCCCCCACGCCAGGCAGGTTACGTGTCATACACCCGTTACCAAGGGAGAGATAAAGATGTGACGCATGAAACTCAAGATTCATTTGTGTATTCAGTTTCTGCGTCATTGCACAGGTCATCATAATAATATCCTTATTAAAGAGTGATTTTTTGCCTGTAATAAAAGTAAAACGGCAAACTATTCAGGTATCCCTCTACCTCAATACGCGTAGCATAGCGAGTCCGGAATAATAAGAATATCCTAACTTATATTAAGTTACTGTTCGTTACAGCCGTATGACATATGGATGATAGTTTTTTATTCTGACATGGCTACTCATTTTCTCTTATCCCTGAGGCAAATATTACTGCAAGTAAAAACAGATTTTTTGTGCATCAGGATGAGGTTCTTCTGCCTGTCTGAAAAGTAACAAAGCGTACACATCAGGCGGCAAGAATGTGATTTGAGAGTTATTTTGAAACACTGTTTTGATTTATGATAGGGGTAATTGTAGACAACAACAGGGATCAGGAGGACGTAATGAAAAAAGTGGCCGTATTGTTAGCGCCAGGGTTTGAAGAGGCAGAAGCGATTATTACTATCGACATTCTGAGGCGCCTGCATATCGAGGTTGAAACGCTGGCCTGTGCGGAATCGCGGGCGGTAGTCAGTTATCACAACATTCCGATGGTGGCCGACAGCACGCTGAGCGAGCGCGCGGAAACACTTTACGATGCCGTCGTGCTGCCGGGCGGCCCGCAAGGTAGTGTGAACCTTGCCGCGAACGCGGGTGTTATCGCTTTTGTTAAGCAGCATGATGCGCAAAATAAGCTGATTTGCCCGATTTGTTCAGCCGCCGCGAGGGTGCTTGGCGGCAATGACCTGTTGAATGGTCGCCGCTACGTCTGCTCCGGCGATCTGTGGCAAGGGGTCCAGAACGGTGAGTACGTTGATGCCCCGGTTGTCGAAGACCGCAACCTGCTGAGCGGCAAAGGCCTGGGGCACGCGTTTGATTTTGCCTTCGCTCTCTCGGCGCGCTTGCTGGGAAATGAAGACCCCGTTCGCGATCACGCGGACCACATTTATTACCGTTGGTAATTTGTACACCCCGATGCGCCTTGTATCGGGGACAAGGATAACCGAGCTGGAGCTATGGATTATTCTGCTAGTGCCTTTCTCATTTGTATGATAAATACCTCCATTTTTATGTCTAAATCCGCTGAATTTATGTACGGAATTACTGTAATTCTGCGGTGTGATGTTGCTCTCCTATGGAGAATCAATTTCCCGCTAAAACTACTGCCAGCACAGGTATCCAGGGAAGTACGGATCCTAATGCCTTGTTTTATGACCTTTTAAGTGAACCGGTAGTTATTTTTCCCTACAGAAAAGAAAGTCAAAGCTGGAGTTAACCATGCACAAATTCACTAAAGCGTTGGCAGCCATCGGTCTGGCTGCCGTTATGTCACAATCCGCTATTGCTGAAACGATGAAACTGGGTTTTTTGGTCAAACAACCTGAAGAACCCTGGTTCCAGACTGAATGGAAATTCGCCGATAAGGCGGGCAAGGATTTAGGGTTTGAGGTAATTAAAATTGCCGTTCCGGATGGTGAAAAAACGCTCAACGCTATCGACAGTCTGGCAGCAAGCGGAGCAAAAGGCTTCGTTATTTGTACTCCGGACCCGAAATTAGGTTCCGCGATTGTCGCTAAAGCGCGCGGTTATGACATGAAAGTCATTACCGTGGACGATCAGTTCGTCAACGCGAAAGGCGAACCGATGACCAGTGTTCCTCTGGTTATGATGGCGGCCAGCGAAATCGGCGCGCGTCAGGGTCAGGAACTCTATAAAGAAATGCAGAAACGCGGTTGGGATGTCAAAGCAACCGGCGTGATGGCGATCACCGCAAATGAGCTGGATACCGCGCGTCGTCGTACCACCGGTTCCATGGATGCGCTGAAAGCGGCCGGTTTCCCGGAAAAACAAATCTACCAGGTCCCGACAAAATCAAACGATATCCCCGGCGCATTTGATGCCGGTAACTCCCTGCTGGTGCAACATCCGGAAGTGAAACACTGGCTGGTGCTGGGTATGAACGATAACACCGTCCTTGGCGGCGTACGCGCCACCGAAGGTCAGGGTTTTAAAGCTGCTGATGTGATCGGCATTGGTATTAATGGCGTGGATGCGGTCAGCGAACTGTCTAAAGCACAGGCGACCGGCTTCTACGGTTCTCTGCTGCCAAGCCCGGATGTTCATGGCTACAAAACCAGCGAGCTGCTCTACAACTGGGTCACCAAAGGTGTTGAGCCGCCGAAATTTACTGCGGTTACCGATGTGGTGCTGATCACACGCGATAACTTCAAAGAAGAGCTGGCGAAAAAAGGATTAGGCGTGAAGTAAATCTCTGATGGTTGTGCCCTCCCTTACCAGGGAGGGCCAGAAGTACACTGAACTGATTCACGGAGACGTTATGCAAGACTCTACTCCTTATCTTTCCTTCCGCGGCATCGGCAAGACGTTCCCCGGCGTCAAGGCCCTGAGCGATATCAGCTTTGACTGTCATGCCGGACAGGTCCACGCGTTGATGGGGGAGAATGGCGCGGGTAAGTCGACCCTGTTGAAAATTCTCAGCGGTAATTACGCGCCCACGACCGGTACGCTGGCCATTAAAGGACAGGAAGTTAGCTTCGCGGATACCACAGCGGCGCTCAATGCCGGTGTGGCTATCATCTACCAGGAACTGCATCTGGTACCGGAAATGACGGTGGCGGAGAATATCTATCTCGGCCAGTTACCCCATAAAAGCGGCATCGTTAACCGCTCACTTCTTAATTACGAAGCGGGTCTGCAATTGAAACACCTGGGTCTGGATATTGATCCGCAGACACCGCTCAAATATCTCTCCATCGGCCAGTGGCAGATGGTTGAAATCGCGAAGGCGCTGGCACGCAATGCCAAAATTATCGCCTTTGATGAACCGACAAGCTCGCTATCGGCGCGCGAAATCGACAACCTTTTCAGGGTCATTCGCGAGCTGCGCAAAGAAGGGCGCGTCATCTTATATGTTTCGCACCGCATGGAAGAGATCTTCTCCCTCAGCGATGCCATCACCGTGTTTAAAGATGGACGTTATGTCCGTACGTTCACGGATATGCAACAGGTGAACCATGACCAGTTGGTGCAGGCGATGGTTGGCCGCGACCTGGGCGATATCTACGGCTGGCAGCCGCGCGACTATGGTGATGAGCGCCTGCGCCTCGATCAGGTCAAAGCACCGGGTGTTCGCACACCGATTAGCCTGACCGTGCGCAGCGGTGAGATTGTTGGCCTGTTCGGTCTGGTGGGAGCAGGGCGCAGCGAGTTAATGAAAGGCTTGTTCGGTGGTACGCGAATTACCGAAGGGAAGGTCTTTATTGACGGTGCTGAGGTTAATATCCAGAAACCCTCCCATGCCATTCGCGCCGGGATGATGCTCTGCCCGGAAGACCGTAAAGCCGAGGGGATTATTCCTGTCCACTCCGTACAGGAGAATATCAATATCAGCGCCCGGCGTAAGTTTATCCATGCAGGGTGTTTGATCAATAACGGCTGGGAGGCGCAGAACGCTGAGCATCATATTCGCAGCCTGAATATCAAAACGCCCAGTGCCGATCAGTTAATTATGAATCTTTCCGGGGGGAATCAGCAGAAGGCCATTCTGGGACGCTGGTTATCGGAAGAGATGAAAGTCATTTTGCTCGATGAACCCACGCGCGGGATTGATGTGGGGGCCAAGCATGAAATCTATAACGTTATCTATGCGCTGGCAGCCCGCGGTGTCGCGGTGTTGTTTGCCTCCAGTGACCTGCCGGAAGTACTTGGCGTCGCCGACCGTATCGTGGTGATGCGCGAAGGTGAAATTGCCGGTGAACTGCTTCATGGTCAGGCCGATGAACAGCGAGCGCTCAGCCTCGCGATGCCTAAAGTTAGCCAGGCTGTCGCCTGAGCAAGGAGAATATGATGTCATCTGTAACTTCTTCTGGCGCACCGAAGACGCCATCGCAATTTAGCCTGGGCCGCATCTGGGATCAGTTCGGCATGCTGGTCGTGTTTGCCGCACTGTTCATTGGCTGTGCGGTCTTTGTGCCAAACTTCGCCTCGTTTGTGAATATGAAAGGGCTGGGCCTTGCCATCTCCATGTCCGGCATGGTCGCCTGCGGGATGTTGTTCTGTCTGGCCTCCGGCGATTTCGACCTTTCAGTCGCCTCTGTTATTGCCTGTGCGGGCGTCACCACCGCCGTGGTGATTAACATGTCGGGTAGCCTGTGGCTGGGCGTGTTTGCTGGCCTGATGTTGGGCGTGGTGAGCGGGTTTATTAATGGTTTTGTGATCGCCCGCCTGAAAATTAACGCCCTGATCACGACCCTTGCCACGATGCAAATCGTGCGCGGGCTGGCTTATATCATTTCTGATGGGAAAGCGGTCGGTATTGAAGATGAGAGCTTCTTTACGCTCGGTTATGCTAACTGGCTGGGGCTGCCTGCGCCGATCTGGCTGACTGTCGCGTGCCTGATCATTTTTGGCTTCCTGTTAAACAAAACGACGTTCGGTCGCAACACGCTGGCGATTGGCGGCAATGAAGAAGCGGCTCGTCTGGCGGGCGTTCCGGTGGTTCGCACCAAGATCATTATCTTTGTGCTGTCCGGGCTGGTCTCCGCGGCGGCCGGGATTATCCTCGCCTCGCGTATGACAAGCGGTCAGCCGATGACGTCTATCGGTTATGAGCTGATTGTTATTTCAGCCTGCGTATTGGGTGGGGTATCGCTGAAAGGCGGCATCGGCAAGATCTCTTATGTGGTTGCCGGGATCCTGATTCTCGGAACGGTAGAAAATGCGATGAACCTGCTGAATATCTCGCCGTTTGCCCAGTATGTGGTGCGTGGTTTGATCTTGCTGGCTGCGGTGATTTTTGACCGTTACAAACAAAAGGCTAAACGGACGGTTTAATCCCCTCTACATCACTATGTAGCGTGATCTTTAAGCATACCTCCCATAACCCATCAACCGCCAGAATGGTTGATGGGTTATGCATAAAATGGCGAGCAGCGTCACACTGTCTATACTTACATGGCTAATGATAATGAAAGGTTATCCGAGGAGACCTTTCACCGATGACCATTTAAGGAGGAAACCAGGGTGGCTGACCTGTTATCTGAACCGCCTGTCTTTTCCGGTAATTTTGCATTTTTCTTCGATCTTGACGGAACCCTCGCCGATATCAAACCTCACCCTGACCAGGTTTTTGTACCGCCGGATGTTCTCAAGCGGCTCGCACGCCTTGCTGAAATGAATGATGGCGCGGTGGCGTTGATCTCAGGGCGCTCAATGGCAGAGCTGGACAAGCTTGCCAGACCTTACCGTTTTCCCCTCGCTGGGGTTCATGGGGCGGAACGTCGCGATATCAACGGTCAAACCCACCGGGTGACGTTGCCAGAAGAGATAGTCCAGCCGCTGGAACAGGCCCTCAAGACGGGAATGGCCGCACTTAAAGGTGCCGAGCTTGAAACCAAGGGGATGGCGTTTGCGCTGCATTATCGGCAGGCACCGGAGCATGAAGAGGCAATCTTCGCACTGGCGCGCAAAATGGTGGAAAACTGGGGCCAGCTGGCGATGCAGCCGGGCAAATGTGTGATTGAACTTAAACCGTCTGGCATCAACAAGGGTGCTGCGATTGACGCGTTTTTACAGGAATCGCCGTTTAAGGGCAGAAAACCGATATTTATCGGCGATGACCTGACGGACGAGCACGGCTTTGAAGTCGTGAATGCGAAATCAGGTATTTCAGTGAAAGTCGGGACGGGTACCACTCACGCGCAATGGCGTCTGGGTTGTGTGAATGATGTCCATCAGTGGCTTAAACGTATTACTGACCATCAAGAACAAGAAAAAAAGGCGCTAACAAACAGGAGAGATGGCTATGAGTCGCTTAGTCGTAGTATCTAATCGTATTGCTCCGCCTGATGATAAAAAGACCAGCGCAGGTGGGCTGGCCGTAGGGATTCTGGGAGCATTAAAAGCCACGGGTGGATTGTGGTTCGGCTGGAGTGGTGAAATTGGTGATGAGGATGCACCGCTCAAAAAGGTTTCTCGTGGAAATATCACATGGGCATCCTTTAACCTCAGCGAAGAGAATTACGAGCAATATTATTCTCAATTTTCCAACGCCGTATTATGGCCGGCTTTCCATTACCGTCTGGACCTGGTGAAATTCCAGCGTGAGGCATGGGAAGGCTATCAGCGGGTAAATTCTCTGCTGGCGGATAAATTGTTACCGCTGGTGGAAGATGACGACATTCTGTGGATTCACGATTACCATCTGTTGCCGTTTGCCAGTGAGTTACGCCAGCGCGGCGTGAACAACCGTATTGGTTTCTTCCTGCATATTCCTTTCCCTACGCCGGAAATCTTCAACGCGCTGCCGCCGAATGCCGATCTACTTGAGCAGTTGTGCGACTACGATCTGCTGGGCTTCCAGACTGAAAGCGATCGTCTGGCGTTCCTTGACTGCCTGTCTCTGCAAACGCGACTGACAACCCGAGGCGGTAAGCACCACAGCGCATGGGGGAAAACCTTCCAGACCGAGGTTTACCCTATCGGTATCGAACCGAAAGAGATTGCCCAGCAGGCCGCGGGGCCGTTGCCGCCGAAACTCGCTCAGATCAAAAATGAGCTGAAAAATGTGAAGAACATCTTCTCCGTCGAGCGTCTGGATTACTCTAAGGGCTTGCCGGAACGTTTCCTCGCTTATGAAACGTTGCTGGAGAAGTATCCGCAGCACCACGGTAAGATTCGCTATACGCAAATTGCGCCGACCTCACGTGGCGAAGTACAGGCCTATCAGGACATTCGTCATCAACTGGAAACGGAAGCAGGGCGCATTAACGGGAAGTATGGTCAGCTTGGCTGGACGCCGCTCTATTACCTTAACCAGCACTTTGATCGCAAAGTGTTGATGAAGGTCTTCAGATATGCGGAGGTCGGGCTGGTTACACCATTGCGTGACGGGATGAATCTGGTAGCGAAAGAGTATGTCGCCGCGCAGGATCCTGCCAATCCGGGCGTACTGGTGCTTTCGCAATTTGCCGGTGCGGCCAACGAGCTTACCTCGGCGCTGATTGTTAACCCCTATGATCGGGATGATGTGGCCGCCGCAATGGACAGGGCATTGACGATGCCGCTGGCTGAACGTATCGCTCGCCATGCAGAAATGCTTAAGGTGATTGAGCAAAATGATATCAACCACTGGCAAGAAAGGTTTATCAGCGATTTAAAGCTTATCACGCCACGTAGTGCTCAGAGCAGCCTACAGAACAAAGTGGCGACCTTCCCGAAAATGGCCTGACCGTAGCCCCTTCCGTAGTGCGGGAGGGGTTATTCGCTTAAAGGCACCAGTAAGACATCCACTTTACACGAACCGACTATCGCTTTCGCGGAGCAGGCTGCCCGCGCAAAGAAACTCTGATTGTGATTGCCACAGATAACCAGGTCTACACCTTGTGTACGACAGGTATGCAGGACGTGCTCACTGAGCTCACCAGAGGTAATAATCACCTGTTCAATAGGGTAGCCAGCCTGGCTTACCAGTTCGTTCATAAACTGCTGTGTCTCTTCCTGCAATATTTCACGCACATTTTCCATCATCGGCGCTGCAAGCTGATTATACATTTCGGGATCGGACGTTAGGGTGATGAGGGTTAAGCGGGAGTGAAACGGACGTGCTATTGACACCGCTTTTGCCACCAGCGCGTGACTTTCCGGAGAGGCCGATACCGCAACCAATAGATGCGTGTAACCCATGACTGACTCCTTATCGACGAGGTTCACATATCACCATTACTCCGTTTGCGCCAACGTAGCAATAGACCAATATGACAAACTTGTGAAGAAAGTCATAAATATTCATTAATTAAACTTATGAAATGGACAGCGTGAAGTTTGACCATCTTAATTAGAATGAAGCGCTTAAGTAAAATTTTAAGAATTTAAAGTTAAATCCCTAAATTATTAATCGTCTTGATTAACAACTTTAAAATGATCCCATAAGGTAATTAATAAGCAGAGCTGTATTTCTAATTTCTTGTTTTATATAGACATTTATTATCGTCTCTTTATTAGAAACGTATTCGGCATTTTAAACGCGTAAAGATAGTACACATCTGACCACTGTGCCGCATTTTGATATGTCATATGAATGAGTATTCGCATTAAAAGAATAGAAAAAGGCATTGTTAGAACAAAAAATAATCAATTCAGAAGCGGGACTGATAGATTTCTTACCAGGAAATGCGTAAATTATGTGATGTGGATCACATTTTTTCCAAAATTTCACTCTGGTCACATTGTATGTCTCAGCACCTACGAGTACAGTTGCGTCGAATTAGGAAAAATCTTAGTTCTTTGTAAGAAATGATTAAGAGTGTGGCAAGGTAAAAACATTTGATCGATAGACCTGCCGCACGAGATCCTAAGTCTGTTATGCATTTAGCCTTTCTTTTTTACCGGGTTTTTCCCGGCGACATCACGGGGTGCGGTTTGTCCGCATAAGATACAAGTTGGTTATTCGGGATGGGAAAAATGCATACATCCGAGTTGCTGAAACACATTTATGACATCAACCTGTCATATCTGCTCCTTGCTCAGCGTTTAATTAGTCAGGACAAACCGTCCGCCATGTTCCGCTTAGGCGTTAACGAAGAAATGGCTAATACCCTGGGAGAGTTAACACTTCCGCAGATGGTCAAGCTGGCTGAAACAAATCAAGTTATTTGTCAGTTCCGCTTTGACAATCATCAGACTATCACGCGTCTGACTCAGGAATCCCGTGTGGATGATTTACAACAAATCCATACTGGCATTCTGCTCTCTACTCGCCTGCTGAATGAATCCAGCCAATCAGGTGAACCAGCCCGGAAGAAAAGGGCGTAATCATGAGCGAGAAAAGTATTGTTCAGGAAGCCCGCGACATTCAGTTAGCAATGGAACTGATCACGCTGGGCGCACGTTTGCAAATGTTGGAGAGTGAGACGCAACTGAGCCGTGGTCGTCTCATCAAGCTTTACAAAGAGCTGCGTGGTAGCCCGCCGCCGAAAGGTATGCTGCCATTCTCCACCGACTGGTTTATGACGTGGGAGCAAAACATTCATGCTTCAATGTTCTGTAATGCCTGGCAATTCTTACTAAAAACCGGGTTATGCAGCGGCGTTGATGCGGTAATCAAAGCCTATCGACTCTATCTCGAACAATGCCCTCAGCCTGAGGAAGGGCCTCTGCTGGCTCTGACTCGCGCCTGGACTTTGGTACGTTTCGTGGAAAGCGGAATGCTGGAGTTGTCTCGCTGTAACTGCTGTGGTGGTAACTTTATCACCCACGCGCATCAGCCTGTTGGCAGTTTCGCCTGTAGTTTATGCCAGCCGCCTTCTCGTGCGGTAAAAAGACGTAAACTTTCCCGGGACGCTGCCGATATTATTCCACAACTGCTGGAAGAACAGATCGATCAGGCTGTTTGACCGAACAAGGTGTGGGACAAACTCCAGCAGCGGTGAAGTTATACCGCTGCTTTTTTTTTCCCTGCCTTTCGCGAAAATCCTGCGATTTGTCTTCCTTGCCATAGTCATTAGCGGAAGGATGATGTCGTGCTTATCGTATTAGGTTACATAGTGGTTGTGGGTGCTGTCCTTGGCGGGTATATGATGACCGGCGGGCACCTTGGCGCACTTTATCAACCGTCCGAGCTTATCATCATTGGTGGCGCTGGCATCGGTGCGTTTATCGTTGGTAACAATGGTAAAGCCATCAAGGGCACCATTAAGGCGTTACCTTTGCTGTTTCGCCGCTCTAAATACACAAAAAGTATGTACATGGATTTGCTGGCGTTGCTCTATCGCCTGATGGCGAAGTCTCGCCAGCAAGGGATGTTCTCCCTCGAACGGGATATTGAAAACCCGAAAGAGAGTGAGATTTTTGCCAGCTACCCGCGCATCATCGCCGATGCCACCATGCTCGAATTTATCGTTGATTATCTGCGCCTTATCATCAGCGGCAATATGAATACCTTCGAAATTGAAGCGCTGATGGACGAAGAGATCGAAACCCATGAAAGCGAAGCGGAAGTCCCGGCAAACGCCCTGGCGGCGGTGGGGGACTCATTGCCGGCATTTGGTATCGTTGCGGCGGTTATGGGCGTGGTTCACGCACTCGCCTCGGCGGACCGTCCTGCGGCGGAGCTTGGTGCGCTCATTGCCCACGCGATGGTAGGAACCTTCCTCGGTATTTTATTGGCGTACGGCTTTATTTCTCCACTGGCCAGCGTGTTGCGGCAGAAAAGCGCCGAAACCACCAAAATGATGCAGTGCGTCAAGATCACATTGTTGTCGAATCTTAACGGCTATGCGCCGCCGATTGCCGTCGAGTTTGGGCGTAAAACGTTGTACTCAACCGAACGTCCGTCGTTTGTCGAACTGGATGAACACGTGCGTGCGGTAAGAAACCCTAACCAACAGACAACGACTGAGGACGCATGAAAAATCAGTCCCATCCTATCGTCGTCGTAAGACGCAAGAAACATAAAGGACATGGCGGGGGAGCGCACGGCTCCTGGAAGATTGCCTATGCCGACTTTATGACGGCGATGATGGCTTTTTTCCTGGTTATGTGGCTTATCTCAATTTCTAGCCCTAAAGAACTGATTCAGATTGCCGAATACTTTCGTACACCCCTTGCAACAGCAGTAACGGGTGGGCCAAGAATTTCGAATAGCGACAGTCCGATTCCGGGCGGTGGCGATGACTACACACAGCAGCAGGGTGAAGTTAAAAAACAGCCGAACATTGATGATCTCAAGCAACGTATGGAACAAGCGCGGCTGAAAAAATTACGCGGCGATCTGGACCAACTGATCGAAGCCGATCCGAAATTGCGTGCGTTGCGCCCGCATCTCAAGATCGATCTTGTTCAGGAAGGGCTGCGAATCCAGATTATCGACAGCCAGAATCGCCCGATGTTTAAGACCGGACGTGCAGAAGTGGAGCCTTATATGCGTGACATTTTGCGGGCTATCGCACCGGTACTGAATGGTATACCGAACAAAATTAGCATTTCCGGACACACCGATGACTATCCCTACGCCAACGGTGAGAAAGGATACAGCAACTGGGAACTTTCAGCGGATCGTGCAAACGCATCGCGAAGAGAACTGGTTGTTGGGGGTCTCGACGATGGAAAAATGCTTCGAGTCATTGGCATGGCAGCCACAATGAGGCTGGCAGAGCGCGGACCGAATGAGGCGATCAACCGCCGTATCAGCCTGTTGGTGCTAAACAAACAAGCAGAAGAAGCCATTCTGCATGAGAACGCCGAAAGCCAGAATGTGCCAATAAGCGTCATTACACAGCCGGAGGCAGAAGCGGCGCCAGCGCCAGCATCCGCGCCTGCGGCGGCAGTTACAACATCGCCACAACCCGAGTCGAGGTGATTGCGTGAGCATGGATATTAGCGATTTTTATCAGACGTTCTTTGATGAAGCTGACGAGTTGTTGGCCGACATGGAGCAGCATTTGTTAGATCTGGTGCCAGAGGCGCCGGACTCTGAACAACTCAATGCCATCTTTCGTGCCGCCCACTCTATTAAAGGCGGTGCGGGCACGTTTGGCTTCACCATTTTGCAGGAAACCACGCACCTGATGGAAAACCTGCTGGATGAAGCCCGCCGTGGGGAAATGCAGCTCAACACTGACATCATTAACCTGTTTTTGGAAACCAAAGATATTATGCAGGAACAGCTCGATGCCTATAAAAGCTCTACGGAGCCGGATGCCGCCAGCTTTGAATATATCTGCAATGCGTTGCGTCAGTTAGCGTTGGAAGCCAAAGGGCAAGCTGTTCCGGCCGCGACCAATAGCGCCAAATTGTCCGTTGTTGAAAGCGCCGTACAGGACGCAGAGGCTGCCGCTCCGGCGAGCGCCGCCGATGACGGAAAACTGCGTATTGTGCTGTCGCGTCTTAAAGAAAACGAAGTCAGCCTTCTGGAAGAAGAGCTGGGTAACCTCGGCACGCTCACTGACGTTGTTAAAGGGACCGATACCTTAAGCGTCACGCTGGATGGCGGTGTAAGCCAGGATGATATCATTGCGGTGCTGTGTTTCGTCATAGAAGCAGATCAGATCGCCTTTGAAAACGCCAGCGTAGCTGTGGAAACCGCCGCTGCGGAAAGCGCGCCGGTCGAGGTCGTTGAAGAAGCCGTACCGGCTGCGACAGCGGCACCGGCTCCGGTTGTCCAGGCGGCCCCTGTCCCGGCGCTGAAAGCCGTCGCCAAAGAGCAACCCGCAGGCCGTGAAAAACCGGCACGCGGCAGTGAGTCAACCAGTATTCGTGTTGCGGTAGAGAAAGTTGACCAACTGATTAACCTCGTCGGCGAGCTGGTTATTACGCAGTCGATGCTGGCGCAGCGCTCTAATGAGCTGGACCCGGTCACCCACGGCGATCTCATTACCAGCATGACGCAGTTGCAGCGTAACGCACGCGATCTGCAAGAGTCGGTAATGTCTATCCGTATGATGCCGATGGAATACGTATTCAGCCGCTTCCCGCGTCTGGTGCGTGACCTCGCGAGCAAGCTGGATAAACAGGTTGAACTGACGCTGCAGGGTAGCTCAACGGAACTGGATAAGAGTCTGATTGAGCGCATCATTGACCCGTTAACTCACCTGGTGCGTAACAGCCTTGACCATGGGATCGAAGTGCCGGAAAAACGCGTTGCAGCAGGCAAATCGCCGATCGGCAACCTGACCCTTTCCGCCGAACATCAGGGTGGGAATATCTGCATCGAAGTCACCGATGATGGTGCGGGTCTGAACCGTGAGCGTATCCTGGCAAAAGCCATATCGCAGGGCATGCCTGTGCACGAAAACATGAGCGATGAAGAAGTCGGCATGTTGATCTTCGCACCGGGCTTCTCCACCGCGGAGCAGGTAACCGATGTTTCAGGGCGTGGCGTGGGTATGGACGTGGTGAAACGTAACATCCAGGAGATGGGTGGACACGTTGAGATCAAATCACGTCAGGGCGCAGGTACGACGATTCGCATTCTGCTGCCGTTGACGCTGGCAATCCTTGACGGCATGTCCGTTAAAGTGAGCGGTGAAGTGTTTATCCTGCCGTTGAACGCGGTGATGGAGTCACTGCAACCGCGCGAAGAAGATTTGCACCCACTGGCGGGGGGTGAGCGCGTACTTGAAGTGCGTGGCGAGTACCTGCCATTGGTCGAGTTGTGGAAAGTATTTGATGTTAATGGCGCGAAAACCGAAGCTACGCAGGGCATTGTCGTCATTCTGCAAAGTGCGGGTCGTCGCTATGCATTGCTGGTCGATCAGCTGATTGGGCAGCATCAGGTAGTAGTGAAAAACCTTGAAAGCAATTACCGCAAAGTGCCGGGAATTTCTGCGGCAACTATCCTTGGTGATGGTAGCGTTGCGCTGATTGTTGATGTTTCGGCACTACAGGGATTAAACCGTGAACAACGTGTGGCGCACACTGCCGCCTGACTGAGTTAAAAGAAGGTAAAAACATGACCGGTATGAGCAATGTAACAAAACTGGCTGGCGAGCCATCGGGCCAGGAATTCCTGGTATTTACCCTGGGCGATGAAGAATACGGTATCGATATTCTGAAAGTGCAGGAAATTCGTGGCTATGATCAGGTCACCCGTATCGCCAATACGCCTGATTTTATCAAGGGTGTCACTAACTTACGCGGCGTTATCGTTCCTATCGTCGACCTGCGCGTGAAATTCAGCCAGGGTGAAGTTGAATACAACGATAACACGGTGGTTATCGTATTGAACTTTGGTCAGCGCGTGGTTGGGATTGTTGTCGATGGCGTATCTGACGTACTGTCGCTGGCGGCAGATCAAATCCGCCCGGCGCCGGAATTCGCCGTTACCCTCTCCACCGAGTACCTGACAGGTCTTGGCGCACTGGGCGAGCGTATGCTGATTCTGGTGAATATCGAAAAACTGCTGAACAGCGAAGAAATGGCGCTGCTGGATATCGCCGCTACCCACGTCGCGTAATCGCCTCGTCCCTTAAAACCCCTGCGCCATTGCGTGGGGGTTTTTTATTTCCGTTCTATTGCCCGCCTTTTTTTCTGAACCCGCCCTGTAGTCCGGGCTGCGTGTCACTATTTTTGATGCCTGATAGCGTACTAACCCAACGTTATTGGCCTGTAACGCTACCTGCGGCGTAGATACCAGGGAATCAGTCACCCTTGCCAACGACCTGAATGGACAGGTAATGACATATTTTTCGACCTGACTTCTTGTTAAATAACACGTTGTTAACATTCGTGTGGCGAGATATTCCCCGGCTGACGTTAGTGAGACGGTTTAATTCCTTTTCGCAAATGTAAAGTTCTGTTGCCCCTTGCCGATAACACCGTTAATGAGTTTTCAGGAAGGTGTAGCATGTTGAACCGTATTCGCGTTGTCACAATGCTGATGAGTGTACTGGTAGTGTTTGCGCTGCTGCAGTTGCTCTCGGGCGGGCTTTTATTCTCTTCTCTTAATCACAATCAACAAAGCTTTGCGGTGTCCAACGATCTGCGCATGCAACAGACCGAATTGACGAAAACCTGGGAATTGATGCTGCAAACACGTATCAACCTGAGCCGTTCGTCTGCCCGTATGATGATGGACCCCAACAATCAACAAAGTAGCGCCAAAACTGAATTATTAAAAAGCGCGAAATCCAGCCTGGCGGATGCCGCAAAACACTACGATGCTTTTCGTGCCATGCCATCGGTCCCCGCTATGGACGAGGCGCGCCAGGTGCTGGATGAAAAGTATAAAACCTATGCGGCTGGCCTTACGGAACTGGTGCAGTTTCTGGAAGGCGGCAACATGGATGGTTATTTTGCCCAGCCAACGCAGGGCATGCAGAACGGTCTCGGTGACGCGATGGGTAAATATGCCCAGTTAAGCGAATCGCTGTACCGCAAAGCCTATGACGAAAGCGTGAGTGATTATAACTTTGCAAAATGGCAAATGGCGGCACTCGCGCTGGCCCTGGTCGTGGTGCTGGCGTTGGTCTGGTACGGCATTCGCCGCATTCTGCTGGCCCCGTTAACTGCCGTCATTAAACATATTCGCGAAATCGCCAGCGGCAACCTGACCGACAAGCTGGTGGTTGAAGGGCGCAGTGAGATTACCGATCTGGCCGAGAGCGTCGACCATATGCAACGCTCGTTGATTGATACGGTGACCAATGTGCGCGCCGGTTCCGACGCTATCCATTCCGGCACCAGCGAAATTGCGGCGGGCAATAATGATTTGTCATCCCGTACCGAAGAACAAGCCTCGGCGCTGGAAGAGACGGCGGCAAGTATGGAAGAGCTGACCGCAACGGTGAAACAGAACGCCGAAAACGCCCGTCAGGCATCGTTGCTGGCGAAGAGCGCCTCTGATACCGCTGAGCGCGGCGGTAAAGTGGTGGATGGGGTGGTAAAAACAATGCACGACATTGCCGCCAGTTCGCAAAAAATTGCTGATATTACCGGGGTCATCGACGGTATTGCTTTCCAGACCAATATTCTCGCACTCAACGCGGCTGTTGAAGCCGCCCGCGCCGGTGAGCAGGGGCGTGGATTTGCGGTAGTTGCTGGCGAAGTGCGTAACCTTGCCAGCCGTAGCGCCCAGGCGGCTAAAGAAATCAAGGCACTGATTGAAGACTCTGTCTCACGCGTGGATACCGGTTCGGTACTGGTTGAAAGCGCCGGTGAGACGATGGGCGATATTGTGAATGCGGTAACCCGGGTAAATGACATTATGGGTGAGATTGCTTCGGCATCTGATGAACAGAGCCGTGGCATCGATCAGGTTGCGCTGGCGGTGTCCGAAATGGATCGCGTCACGCAGCAAAACGCCTCGCTGGTACAACAATCTGCAGCCGCTGCGGCCGCATTAGAAGAACAAGCCAGCAGGTTGACGCAAGCGGTTTCTACTTTCCGTCTCTCTTCTGTCCCTACAAAAAACGCGCATGGAGCGCTTAATCCGGCGGCAGACATTACCACGGCTCCTTCCAGAGCCCGTCAACTCACTACCGGACAAAACGATAACTGGGAAACTTTTTAACTGCTTTAACCCGCGGCAATTTGCCGCCTGATGGGAGCGTTGATGTTAAACCGTATTCGAATTTCTACGACACTTTTTTTGATCTTGATTGTTTGTGGCGTTTTGCAGGTAGGGAGTAATGGGTTGTCGTTTTGGGCGTTTCGTCAAAGCACTGCCCATTTAGCGGAAGTTGAAAAAAGTAATATCCAGCGCAACGCACTTATGCAAACTCGCGCCTGGTTATTACAGGCCAGTACATCACTGAATAAAGCCGGTACGTTAACGGCGCTGAGTTATCCGCCGGACGATATCAAGGCGCTAATGAAACAGGCGAAAGATAATCTGAACGATGCCGATAACAGTATAAATGAGTTTTTGAATATCCCGGCGTTGACCGATGAAGGTAAGCGCCTGCAGGACGGGACAAAAGCCGCTTACATCGCATGGCATGGCGATCTGGAACACCAGGCCGCGTGGCTTGAAAGTAATCAGCTATCCGACTTTATGTCGGCACCGGTTCAGCAGTCGCAGGATGCGTTTAATCAAAACTTTACGGCCTGGCAGCAGCATATTAACCACTTTGTGGAGATAGCTAAGGCAGAGGGGCAAAACAACTATCAGCGCTCGGCGGTGATTTTTGTGGTGGTAGTGATTCTGGCCGCGTTGCTGACATCGGCCGCGCTGTGGTGGGCGCGCAAAATGATTGTTCAGCCACTGGCCATTATCAGTAGTCATTTTGACAGTATTTCCGAGGGCAATCTGGCGCGATCGATTGCGGTATTTGGTAAGAATGAAATTTCGGCCATTTTTGCCAGCCTCAAAAAGATGCAGACTGCACTGCGTTCTACTGTGACCGATGTTCGTCAGGGCAGCTATGCGATGCATACCGGTATTTCGGAGATTGCCGAAGGCAACAACGATCTGTCGGCGCGTACCGAACAACAGGCCGCGTCTCTGGCGCAAACGGCAGCCAGTATGGAAGAGTTGACGGCCACGGTAGGGCAAAACGCTGACAATGCCCGTCAGGCATCTGGCCTGGCGCAGAGCGCAGCGGAAACAGCGCGTAAGGGCGGACAGCAGGCGTCGAATGTGGCAAGCACTATGCATGAGATCGCCGCCAGCTCGCACAAGATTGGCGATATTATCAGCGTGATTGACGGTATTGCCTTCCAGACCAATATCCTGGCCTTGAACGCGGCGGTAGAAGCGGCGAGGGCAGGGGAGCAGGGACGTGGTTTCGCCGTGGTGGCCGGTGAGGTGCGTAATCTCGCCAGTCGAAGCGCGCAGGCCGCAAAAGAGATCAAAGGCCTGATCGAAGAGTCGGTATCACGCGTTCAACAAGGCTCGGTGCTGGTAGATACCTCTGCCAAAACTATGATGGAGATCGTCCACTCTGTTACGCAGGTGAACGATATTATGGGCGAAATTGCCTCTGCTTCGGATGAACAGCGCCGGGGTATTGAGCAGGTCGCACTGGCTGTAAGCCAGATGGATCAGGTGACGCAACAGAATGCTGCGCTCGTTGAAGAAGCCGCCGCGGCCACCGATCAGTTAGCGCACCAGGCAGATCATCTGACCTCCCTGGTGGCGGTGTTTAAGTTAGAAGAGCATGCCGTAATATCAGACGTGGCACTCCCCAAAGGGGTGCCAGTTGTATCATAAATCAGAATGAGAAGGCGCTATGACATCATCAATGCCTACCGGGCAAACGTCATCACTCATGCAACAGATGACTCAGCGTCTTGCGCTGTCTGACGCGCATTTTCGTCGAATATGTCAGTTGATCTATCAGCGTGCAGGGATCGTGCTCGCCGACCATAAGCGGGACATGGTCTATAACCGCCTGGTTCGTCGCTTGCGTACCCTTGGGCTGGATGATTTTGGTCGCTACCTGAGCATGCTGGAAGCGAACCAGAATAGCGCCGAGTGGCAGGCTTTTATAAACTCGCTGACCACTAACCTCACTGCCTTTTTCCGGGAAGCTCACCACTTCCCGGTGCTTGCGGAGCATGCACGCAAGCGTACCGGCGAATACCGCGTCTGGAGTGCCGCGGCATCGACCGGCGAAGAACCTTATTCCATTGCGATTACCCTGGCGGATTCACTGGGTATGGCGCCGGGTCGTTTTAAAGTGATTGCCAGCGATATCGACACCGAAGTGCTGGAAAAAGCGCGTAACGGCGTTTATCGCCAGGATGAATTGAAAACGCTGTCGCCGCAACAGTTACAGCGTTATTTCATGCGCGGAACCGGACCCCATGCCGGGCTGGTGCGCGTGCGTCAGGAACTGGCGAATTACGTTGATTTCACGTCAGTGAACCTGCTGGATAAACAATATAACGTCCCCGGACCGTTTGACGCGATTTTTTGCCGTAACGTAATGATTTATTTTGATAAAACGACGCAGCAGGATATCTTGCATCGTTTTGCACCATTGCTTAAGCCTGACGGACTACTTTTTGCCGGGCATTCGGAGAATTTCAGCAACCTCGTGCGTGAGTTTAGCCTGCGTGGGCAAACCGTTTACGCGCTGAGTAAGGATAAAGCATGAGTAAAATCAGGGTAATGTCCGTCGATGATTCTGCATTGATGCGTCAAATCATGACCGAAATTATCAATAGCCACAGCGATATGGAAATGGTGGCGACGGCGCCGGATCCGTTGGTTGCACGGGATTTAATTAAAAAATTTAACCCTGATGTGCTGACGCTTGATGTGGAAATGCCGCGGATGGACGGTCTGGATTTCCTGGAAAAACTGATGCGTCTGCGCCCGATGCCGGTGGTGATGGTGTCTTCCCTGACGGGAAAAGGGTCAGAAGTCACGCTGCGCGCGCTGGAATTGGGGGCGATTGATTTCGTTACCAAGCCTCAGCTCGGTATTCGCGAAGGGATGCTGGCTTACAGCGAAATGATTGCCGAAAAAGTGCGTACCGCTTCGCGCGCGCGCCTTGCGGCACATAAACCGATGGCGGCAGCACCGGCAGCGCTGAAGTCGGGTCCGCTGTTAAGTTCGGAAAAATTGCTGGCCATTGGCGCTTCAACCGGAGGAACAGAGGCAATTCGTCATGTACTCCAGCCATTGCCGCTTTCAAGTCCCGGTATTCTTATTACTCAGCACATGCCGCCAGGCTTCACCCGTTCGTTTGCTGAACGCCTGAATAAGCTGTGCCAGATCACCGTGAAAGAGGCGGAAGATGGTGAGCGTGTCCTGCCGGGGCATGCGTATATTGCGCCGGGCGACAAGCATATGGAGCTGGCGCGTAGCGGGGCAAACTATCAGATTAAAATCCACGATGGGCCGCCGGTGAATCGTCACCGTCCTGCTGTGGACGTACTGTTTCATTCGGTCGCGAAATACGCCGGGCGAAATGCCGTGGGGGTTATCCTCACCGGGATGGGCAACGACGGTGCGGCCGGAATGTTAGCGATGCACCAGGCTGGTGCCTGGACCATTGCACAAAATGAGGCAAGTTGTGTGGTGTTCGGCATGCCGCGCGAAGCTATCAATATGGGTGGCGTCAGCGAAGTGGTCGATCTTAGCCAGGTAAGCCAGCAGATGTTGGCAAAAATTAGTGCCGGACAGGCAATACGTATTTAACGAGGAGTGATGTTTTATGGCGGATAAAGAGCTCAAATTTCTGGTTGTGGACGACTTTTCCACGATGCGTCGTATCGTGCGCAACCTGTTAAAAGAGCTGGGGTTCAACAACGTCGAGGAAGCCGAAGACGGCGTTGACGCGCTGAACAAACTCCAGACCGGTGGTTTTGGTTTCGTCATTTCCGACTGGAACATGCCGAACATGGACGGACTGGAACTGCTTAAGACGATTCGTGCTGACGGCAACATGTCTTCGCTGCCGGTGCTGATGGTCACGGCAGAAGCGAAAAAAGAAAACATTATCGCGGCGGCTCAGGCTGGCGCGAGCGGCTATGTAGTGAAACCTTTCACTGCTGCAACCCTGGAAGAGAAACTCGGTAAGATTTTCGAGAAACTCGGCATGTGAGGACTGGACGATGATTCAACCTTCAATTAAACCTACGGAAGAACATTCAGCCAGCGATATCATTGCCCGTATCGGTAGCCTGACACGTATGTTGCGTGACAGTTTGCGTGAGTTGGGATTGGATCAGGCGATTGCTGAAGCGGCGGAAGCCATCCCGGATGCCCGTGATCGTCTTGATTATGTGGTACAGATGACCGCGCAGGCCGCTGAACGCGCACTTAATAGCGTTGAGGCGTCGCAACCGCACCAGGATGCGATGGAAAAAGGGGCTAAAACGCTGTCGAAGCGTTGGGATGAGTGGTTTGAAAATCCTATCGAGCTCAAAGATGCCCGTGAACTGGTGACCGATACCCGCAAATTCCTCGGGGATGTACCGGGGCACACCAGCTTCACCAACGCGCAGTTATTAGACATCATGATGGCGCAGGATTTCCAGGACCTTACCGGTCAGGTTATCAAGCGTATGATGGATGTGATTCAGGAAATTGAACGACAGCTGCTGATGGTGCTGATCGAAAATATTCCCGATCAGTCTGCGCGTCCGAAACGTGAGAACGAAAGTCTGCTTAATGGGCCGCAGCTTGATGCGACGAAAGCGGGCGTAGTGGCAAGCCAGGATCAGGTTGACGATCTGCTCGACAGCCTCGGTTTCTGATGCCTCTGCACTGAGCCATATTGAGAAACGGGAAGCGGCGATGCTTCCCGTTTTTTTAGCTCATGGTGGACAAGGAAAAAGAGGCGGCGTTATTCAGCATATGCAGCAGCATTGGCAGCAGCAGCCCACCTGAGGCCATTCTTACCACGCACAGCAGGGCCGAAAACGTAAACAGCCAGATAAAGGTGGCTGGCGCATGGTATTGGGTGTGCATAAGCGCAAACACGACTGATGTCACCACGATACTCTGCTGCCTGGCAAAGCGCCCGGCGCGTATAAATGCATTAAGTAAGAATCCGCGAAAGATGACTTCTTCACAAAACGGGGCAATAAAACAAATCGCGAACGCCAGTCCCCAACGCGCAGAAAGCGAGTAATCCTTTAACGATGCCACCCACTCTTCTTCGATCCCCAGAAACTGCCAGGCAATATTCAGTACGATGATGGCCAGTAAGCCCAATGAGAAATAACCGACGTTAAATTGCCCCAACGGCATAAATGGGTAGCGGTGGTTATAGTGTCGCCAGAGCAATAGCGTGCAAGGCAGACTGACGATCAGGCCGACAAACAGCGCAGCAAAACCTGAATGATAGAGTGCGGCATAATTGGGTAGCAGCGCCACAATAAAGAAAAAACAATGATAAATCAGTACCGCTGCGAGACAGATCAAGGTGTGATGGCGTCTCTGCGCCTGATTGGACAGCATGGGTATCATCCTTGTATTAATGATGTTTTATGCCTTTTTAAAAGCTTACGCCGCAAAAAGCAGGGTTTCTGCGCTGTGCGGTAGTATATCGCTGGCGGATAAGTACATGCACTTTGCCTTTTCTCAAATCGCGAAAACCCCGCGTTTTTATGCCTTACTCTGCCCATTAGACCGACTTGACTCTGGCATTATGTCATCAAACATCTACCCGTGGATTTGAGCCGTGGCAGACGATAGCGACGACAAAACAGAAGCCCCCACACCCCACCGAAAAGAGAAGGCCCGTGAGGAAGGGCAAGTTCCCCGATCGAAAGAGCTGACATCAATACTGATGCTCTTTGTTGGGGTGGGTGTGCTCTGGATGGGCGGGGACGCGTTTGCCCGCAAACTGTCGGGCATTATGTCGTCGGGTTTACGTTTTGATCATGCCATCATCAATGACCAAAAAATGATCCTTGGTCACCTGATTGAGTTGCTCAAGAATGCCGTGCTGGCGCTGCTACCGCTGGTGACAGGCGTGGTGCTGGTGGCGCTAGCGGCACCGCCGGTACTGGGTGGTCTGGTATTAAGCGGTAAATCGGTACAGTTTAATTTTTCCAAGATTAACCCGTTGAGCGGCCTCAAGCGTCTGTTTTCAGCGCAGGTCGTGGCGGAGCTGGTCAAGGCCATCATGAAAACGGCCCTGATGGGCAGTGTGGCCGCATTTTATCTGTGGCATAAATGGCCGGAAATCATGCGTCTGATGATGGAAGCACCGGTCACCGCGATGGCCAGCGCCCTGAATCTGGCCGGGATGTGTTGTCTGCTGGTTGTGCTGTCGATAATCCCGATGGTGGGGTTCGACGTCTTCTGGCAGATCTACAGCCATCTGAAAAAATTGCGTATGTCCAAACAGGATATTCGCGACGAATTTAAACAGCAGGAGGGGGACCCGCATGTTAAGGGGCGTATCCGCCAGCTGCAACGCGCCGCGGCGCGCCGTCGTATGATGGCTGATGTGCCAAAAGCCGATGTGATTGTAACGAACCCGACGCACTACTCCGTCGCGCTGCAATATGACGAAAATAAAATGAGTGCGCCGAAAGTGATTGCGAAGGGTTCCGGTTTGATTGCGCTGCGTATTCGTGAAATTGGCAGCGAAAACCGTATCCCGATTCTTGAGGCGCCGCCGCTGGCGCGCGCCCTGTATCGCCATGCTGAAATCGGTCAGCAGATCCCAGGACAGCTTTACTCGGCCGTGGCTGAGGTTCTTGCCTGGGTATGGCAATTGAAACGCTGGAATCTTGCCGGGGGCAAACGCCCGGCAAGACCTGAAAATCTCCCAGTGCCAGAGTCGCTGGATTTTATGAACGAGAAGGACACTGATGGCTAATCTGGTGGCAATGTTGCGTCTGCCCGGCAACCTGAAATCTACACAATGGCAAATTCTGGCGGGGCCGCTGCTGATTTTGTTGATTCTGTCGATGATGGTTTTGCCGTTGCCGGCATTCGTGCTCGACCTGCTTTTTACCTTCAACATTGCGCTCTCGATTATGGTGCTTCTGGTGGCGATGTTCACCCAGAAAACCCTTGAGTTCGCGGCATTTCCCACCGTGTTGCTGTTTACCACCTTGCTACGCCTGGCGCTGAACGTCGCTTCTACCCGTATCATTCTGCTCGAAGGCCATACTGGTACGGCAGCGGCGGGTAGAGTGGTTGAAGCCTTTGGTCACTTCCTGGTTGGCGGTAACTTTGCCATCGGTATCGTGGTGTTCATCATCCTCGTGATCATCAACTTTATGGTTATCACCAAAGGTGCGGGGCGTATCGCGGAAGTCGGCGCGCGCTTCGTACTGGATGGAATGCCCGGTAAACAGATGGCGATCGACGCCGACCTTAACGCCGGCCTTATCGGGGAAGATGAGGCAAAACGTCGTCGTTCTGATGTGACCCAGGAAGCTGACTTCTACGGCTCCATGGACGGTGCGAGCAAGTTTGTGCGCGGTGACGCCGTCGCGGGCATTCTTATCATGGTTATTAACGTCATTGGCGGCCTGCTGGTGGGGGTATTGCAGCATGGCTTGTCGATGGGCGACGCGGCGCAAAGTTATACCCTGTTGACCATCGGTGACGGTCTGGTTGCGCAAATCCCGGCACTGGTCATTTCTACCGCTGCGGGTGTGATTGTGACCCGCGTGGCAAATGATGAAGATGTCGGTCAGCAGATGGTTAGCCAGCTGTTTACTAACCCACGCGTAATGGTGCTCAGCGCCGCAGTACTGGGGCTGTTTGGCCTCGTGCCAGGTATGCCGAACTTTGTCTTCCTGCTCTTCACCGTGGGTCTGCTGACGCTGGCCTGGTGGCTGCGTGGCAAAGAAGAGAAGGCGCCGACGGAAGTCACGCCAGTCAAAATGCCAGAAAACAACCAGGCGGTGGAAGCCACCTGGAATGACGTGCAACTGGAAGATTCACTGGGCATGGAAGTGGGCTATCGCCTGATTCCGATGGTGGATTTCCAGCAGGATGGCGAGCTGTTGGGACGTATCCGCAGTATTCGTAAAAAATTCGCCCAGGACATGGGGTTCCTGCCGCCCGTGGTGCATATCCGCGACAATATGGACTTGCCGCCCGCCCGTTACCGCATCCTGATGAAAGGGGTGGAAGTGGGGAGCGGTGATGCGTATCCGGGACGCTGGCTGGCGATTAACCCGGGGACCGCGGCAGGTTCATTACCCGGTGAGCAGACTGTCGATCCGGCCTTTGGCCTGGCGGCTATCTGGATTGAGAGTGCGCTGAAAGAGCAGGCGCAGATCCAGGGTTTCACCGTGGTGGAGGCCAGTACGGTTGTCGCAACACACCTCAACCACCTGATTGGTCAGTTTGCGCCGGAACTGTTTGGTCGTCAGGAAGCACAACAACTGCTGGACCGCGTAACCCAGGAAATGCCAAAACTCACCGAAGACCTGGTACCGGGTGTTGTTACGCTGACAACGCTGCATAAAGTGCTGCAAAACCTGCTGGCAGAAAAAGTACCGATCCGCGATATGCGTACCATTCTTGAGACGCTGGCAGAACACGCACCGCTGCAAACCGATCCTTACGAACTGACCACCGTTGTTCGCGTCGCGCTGGGCCGTGCGATCACCCAGCAATGGTTCCCCGGCAGCGGCGAAGTGCAGGTTATTGGTCTTGATACGCCACTGGAGCGTCTGCTGCTACAGGCATTGCAAGGCGGCGGTGGGCTGGAGCCGGGCCTTGCCGATCGTCTGCTGGAGCAAACTCAGGAAGCGTTGCAGCGTCAGGAGATGCTTGGCGCGCCGCCCGTACTGCTGGTCAACCATGCGTTGCGTCCGTTGCTGTCTCGTTTCCTGCGTCGCAGCCTGCCGCAGCTGGTGGTGTTGTCGAATATGGAAATGTCCGATAACCGTCCCATCCGGATGACAGCGACCATTGGAGGCAAATAATGCGTAAGCTGGCCGGGTTACTCCTTGCGTTACCCTTGTTTGTCCACGCTGCCGGAAACGGTGCGTGGCAGGCAAGCAATATCGGGGTTATTCTCAGCAATCGTGGGCAGGCCATGTCATCGCGTATTCTTGCGCCTTCACAGCCGGTTAATGGCCTGATGACCGTGGTTTCATGGCGTTATGAGCTAAACGGCCCGACGCCGGCGGGGTTGAACACACGTTTGTGTAGCCAGACACGCTGTGTGCAACTCGACGCCCAAAGCGGCACCACTGTCGCCTTCGCCGACGTGCCCGCGATTGAGCCGTTACGCTTTATCTGGGAAGTCCCTGGCGGAGGGCGATTGATTCCCGCCCTGAATGTCCTCAGTATCCAGGTTATTGTTAACTACCAATAGCCGCTCGTCTTTTCGCCGGTCATCGCCGTTCCTCTCAGGAATATGATGGCTGGCTCTCAAATTATGACCCCTCCTTTTGAGTCAAAAGAAACACTGTTTTATAAATCAGTGAGGCGTGTTGCGGCACTCTTTGTGTTTTTGCCATCTGCCCCCCGGTTGTGGCAGAAACAGAAAGGTAACCCAAAGCACATACTCTTACTTTAGCCGTGTAAGCATTACCTTTGGCGAGGCCGGATTGCCAGAGGTCCCTCACTAATAAACAGGGTTAACGGCAATGAAAACACGTAAAATTGGGTTGGTTAACTACCTCGCCTATGGCTCAGGCGACTTCCTGGGGGCGGGCACGACAGCACTTACCGCTGCATGGCTACTCTATTTCTACACCACCTTCTGCGGCCTGACGCCTATCGAAGCGACGTTTATTTTTGCGGCCGCCAGGGTACTGGATGCGGTAGTCAGCCCACTGATGGGCTTTTTAACCGACAACTTCGGCTCCACCTGGCTGGGTAAACGTTTTGGTCGGCGTAAATTCTTTATCATGCTGGGTATTCCGTGTGTGTTCAGCTACTCCATTATGTGGGTAGGTGACATGAGCTTCTGGTATTACCTGCTGACATATCTGCTGTTTGATGTGGTCTATACCATGATCCTGGTGCCCTACGAAACGCTGGTGCCGGAAATGACCGATGATTTCAAACAGAAAACCAAATTCTCCGGTGCGCGTATCTCTATGGCGCAGATGTCCGCGATCCTGGCCTCGTTCCTGCCTGGCCTGCTGCTGGCCCACTTCGGTAAAGACAACCCGGTCTCCTTCTTCTACGCAAGCCTGGTGTTCTCTGTATTGTGCGCATTGATGCTGACCTTTGTCTGGTGCTTCACCTGGGAGCGTCCGCGCGAAGACTGGACCGAAGCCGCGCTGCGTGCCGAAGCCGAGAAAAAACATCTGACCCTGGGCCAGAGCCTGCGTCGCCTGTTTGTTGAGCTGAGCTCAACGCTGCGCATTAAGATTTTCCGTCAGCACCTGGGGATGTACCTGGGCGGCTATATTGCACAGGACGTCTTTAACGCCGTCTTTACCTACTACGTTGTTTTCGTGCTGATGCAGGAAGCGTCTGTCGCGTCTAATTTGTTGGGCACGATGGCTATCTTCCAGTTCATCGCCGTTATCGCCATGATCCCGCTGTGTATCCGTTTTGGGCCGGCGCCGTCTTACCGTATGGTTGTGGTGCTGTTTGGTCTGAGCGCGGCATCTTTCGCCATCCTTTACTGGGCGGGCCTGAGTGACATCTATGCCTTGTTGCTGCTGGTATCTGCCGTTGCGGGTCTGGGCCGTGGCGGGATCAACTACGTTCCATGGAACACCTATACCTATATCGCCGACGTGGATGAAGTGGTTACCGGTCAGCGCCGTGAGGGTATCTTTGCGGGCATCATGACCCTGACCCGTAAAGCCTCTCAGGCCGGTGCGGTCATGCTGGTCGGGATCGTGATGCAGACCTCCGGGTTTGTCTCCGGCCAGAAAACGCAGGTTCCGGAAGTTAGCCACACCATCCTGATGATCATGTGTTTTGGTACGTTGCTGGTTCTCGCCTGTGGTTTCCTGGTCTCTCTGCGCTTCAAACTGAACCTGAAAACGCACAGCATTCTTCGTGCAGAGACGGCCAAAATGCGCGAATCCGGTCGTGTGGTGCCGGAAAGCGCAACGCCGGAAGCGCGTGCCACCGTTGAGATGCTGGCAGGCATGCCGTTTGAGTCCCTGTGGGGCAATAACAACATCGGCTATCTGAATCGTAATAAACCTGCCGCGCCTTCCCTGAAAGAAAACGCGTCACTGAAATCGACTTACAACTGAGGTTAAGAATATGAAGGTTTGGCCTGTCAAACATAGCCCATTACTTTGTCAGCCAGAGCGTTTTATCGCCCGCGACGAGCTGAAATCATTGATTCAGAAGGTAACGCATAATCTGGTCAATATTCACGACACCACCGGCGAGTTTTTACTGCGGCTTGACGACGGGCGTGTGATTGACACCAAAGGATGGGTGGGCTGGGAATGGACCCATGGCGTCGGTCTGTATGGGATGTACCAGTATTACCAGCAGACCGGCGACCAGACGGTACGTGATGTGATTGATAGCTGGTTCGCTGATCGCTTTGCCGAAGGTGCGACGACCAAGAACGTGAACACCATGGCGCCGTTTCTGACGCTGGCGTATCGCTACGAAGAGACCCGCAATCCGGGCTACCTGCCGTGGCTGGAGAGCTGGGCCGAGTGGGCAATGAATGAGATGCCGCGTACGGAGCATGGCGGTATGCAGCACATCACGCTTGCTGAAGAGAACCATCAGCAGATGTGGGATGACACCCTGATGATGACCGTTCTGCCGCTGGCGAAAATCGGTAAGCTGCTTAATCGTCCTGAGTATGTGGAAGAGGCGACTTATCAGTTCCTGCTGCATGTGCAGAACCTGATGGACAGGGAGACAGGTCTGTGGTTCCACGGCTGGAATTACGAAGGTTGCCATAATTTTGCACATGCTCGTTGGGCGCGCGGCAACAGCTGGCTGACCATTGTGATCCCGGACTTCCTGGAACTGGTGGATTTACCGGCAAACAATGCGGTACGCCGTTATCTGGTGCAGGTATTAAACGCGCAAATCGCTGCGCTGGCGAAATGCCAGGACGAGAGCGGGCTGTGGCATACGCTGCTTGACGATCCGACATCGTATCTTGAAGCGTCAGCAACCGCCGGGTTTGCCTACGGCATGCTGAAAGCGGTACGTAAGCGCTATGTTGGTCAGGAGTATGCGCAGGTTGCCGAGAAAGCAATCAAAGCCGTGGTGAAGAACATTTCACCGGAAGGTGAACTGCTGCAGGTCTCTTTCGGCACGGGGATGGGCAGCGATCTGGATTTCTACCGCCAGATTCCCCTGACTTCCATGCCCTATGGTCAGGCAATGGCGATGCTGTGTCTGACTGAGTATCTGCGTAAGTATTTCTAAGCTTCCCCCGGTGGCGCTGACGCTTACCGGGGCTACGGCCGGTGCGGTTGGTAGCTGGATAAGGCGCAGCCGCATCCGGGAATTCTTAGGCTTCCCCCGGTGGCGCTGACACTTACCGGGGCTACGGCCGGTGCGGTTGGGAGCCCGGATATGGCGCAGCCGCATCCGGGAATTCTTAGGCTTCCCCCGGTGGCGCTGACGCTTACCGGGGCTACGGCCGGTGCGGTTGGTAGCCTGGATAAGGCGCAGCCGCATCCGGGAATTCTTAAGCTTCCCCCGGTGGCGCTGACGCTTACCAGGGCTACGGCCGGTGCGGTTGGTAGCCCGGATAAGGCGTAGCCGCATCCGGGAATTCTTAAACTTCCCCCGGTGGCGCTGACGCTTACCAGGGCTACGGCCGGTGCGGTTGGTAGCCTGGATAAGGCGCAGCCGCATCCGGGAATTCTTAAGCTTCCCCCTATGGCGCTGACGCTTACCGGGGCTACGGCCGGTGCGATTGGTAGCCCGGATAAGGCGCAGCCGCATCCGGGAATTCTTCCGATAGTATGAAAAAACAAAACCCGGCATTTGCCGGGTTTTTTACAGACCTTCAACTTACATACGTTCGATGGTTTCAATACCGAGCGTATCCAGACCCAGTTTCAGCGTCTTCGCGGTCAGCAGCGCCAGTTTCAGGCGGCTGTTGCGGACCTCTTCACTCTCAGCACTCAGAATCGGGCAATGTTCATAGAAGCCAGAGAACAGGCCAGCCAGATCGTACAGATAGGCACACATCACGTGCGGCGTACCCTCACGGGCAACCACATTCAGCGTCTCTTCAAATTGCATCAGGCGTGCGGCCAGTTGGGCTTCGCGATCTTCACTGATCACCACGTTCGCGGCGAGGAGGGCGCTTTCGTCGACATCGGCTTTACGGAACACTGACAGAACGCGCGTATAGGCGTATTGCATATATGGCGCGGTGTTTCCTTCAAACGCCAGCATATTGTCCCAGTCGAAAACATAATCAGTGGTACGGCTCTTAGACAGATCCGCATATTTCACCGCACCGATACCCACCGCGTTAGCCAGTTTCTCCAGCTCATCTGCTGGCATATCCGGGTTTTTCTCAGCAACCAGACGACGGGCGCGTTCCAGTGCTTCATCAAGCAGGTCGGCCAGTTTCACCGTGCCGCCCGCACGGGTTTTGAACGGCTTGCCGTCTTTACCCAGCATCATGCCGAACATATGATGTTCGAGAGAGACAGAATCCGGGACATAACCGGCTTTACGCACGATAGTCCAGGCCTGCATCAGGTGTTGATGCTGACGGGAGTCGATGTAGTAAAGCACGCGGTCTGCATGCAGGGTTTCATAGCGGTATTTGGCGCAGGCAATATCAGTGGTGGTGTAGAGGTAGCCACCATCTTTCTTCTGGATGATCACACCCATCGGCTCGCCTTCTTTGTTCTTGAACTCGTCCAGGAACACCACGGTTGCGCCTTCGCTCTCTACCGCCAGTCCTTTAGCTTTCAGATCGGCCACGATACCCGGCAACATCGAGTTATACAGACTTTCGCCCATCACATCTTTACGCGTGAGGGTCACATTCAGACGGTCATAAGTAATCTGATTCTGGGACATGGTGATGTCGACCAGTTTGCGCCACATCTGCAGGAAGTATTCATCGCCGCCTTGCAGTTTCACGACGTAGCTACGGGCACGCTCGGCGAAGACTTCATCTTCGTCGTAATGTTTTTTGGCTTCGCGATAAAAACCTTCGAGATCCGCCAGCGCCATTTCGCCCGCGTTTTCCTGCTGTTGCAATTCCAGATACGCAATCAGCATACCGAACTGGGTACCCCAGTCACCCACGTGGTTCGCGCGGATAACGTTATGACCCAGGAACTCCAGGGTACGCACGGATGCGTCGCCAATGATGGTTGAACGCAGGTGACCAACATGCATCTCTTTCGCCACGTTTGGCGCCGAATAGTCGACAACGATGGTTTGCGCTTGCGGCTTCGTGATACCCAGACGGTCAGACTGCAACGCCAGGTTTACCTGTTCTGCCAGAAATGCCGGGGCAAGGAAGATATTGATAAAGCCCGGTCCGGCGATTTCAACTTTGCTGGCGATCCCGCTGAGATCGAGATGAGTCAGTACCTTCTCGGCCAGTTGTCGCGGTGCCATGCCCAATTTTTTAGCAATTGCCATCACGCCATTAGCCTGATAGTCGCCAAACTGGACTTTTGCAGACTGGCGGACTTGCGGTTCGCAATCCGCATCCGCACCTGCGGCAATGAGCGCCTGACCGACTTTTTCTGAGAGTAGAGCCTGAATATTCACCGGGATACCTTACATTGATGACGCAGCACATAAGGGCTGGCCGCGTCCGGGTGTTGATTATGAAAGGCGGGAGTATACTGCAAATGCCCGCAGGCGTCAGCACCGGAACCTGGAGGTTCACGCCAAAAAGCATGGCCTGTTCGCGGGCAGATTAACGCTTTGCACCTTCGAGCGCGGCGGTCTGTTCAGGTTCATCATTCGAACCGCCAGGCGCCTGATCTTACTCGCTATCCTGCGTGCGGGATGTATCCGTAGTATAGTAAGAAGAGTTTATTTCTTTGAGCGTACTATGACTTATTCCATTGGCGAATTTGCCCGGCTTTGCGGGATAACGGCGACCACACTTCGCGCCTGGCAGCGCCGCTACGGTTTACTCAAACCGATGCGCACGGAGGGCGGGCACCGGCTTTACAGTGATGACGACGTGCAACAGGCGCTCAAAATACTCGACTGGGTGAAAAAAGGGGTCCCTGTCAGCCAGGTCAAACCGCTGCTGGCCAGGCCGGAAATGCGGCGCACCAATAACTGGGTCACCCTGCAAGAGAACATGCTTTCGCGGCTAAAAGAAGGGAAGATTGACTCTCTGCGTCAGCTCATTTACGACTCCGGACGCGAGTATCCTCGTTCGGAACTGGTCACAGAAGTGTTGCGCCCGTTGCGCAGTAAAATGTCGGCCAATATTGCCGCTATGATGACACTCCGTGAAATCCTCGACGGCATTATCATCTCCTACACCTCATTTTGCCTTGAAGGGGACAAACGCGCGCCGGGCGATAATTATTTAATCACCGGCTGGCATCTGACCGACCCTTGTGAAATCTGGCTTGAAGCGCTTCGGCTAACGGGGCAGGGGCATCGCATTGATATCCTTCCGGTTCCGCCTGCGGCACTGGCGCCGGAGGTTTTGCCGACAAGAAAATGGTTGCTGGTCACCAGCGGTAAATTATCTGCCGCGCGAAAAAAACAAATTGAACTGTGGCAATCGCAGGTCAGTTCCCTCGACGTTATCACGCTCTAAATCCTCTCTTCTTTCCATCTCCATGGTCGCTATATTGCGGCCTGGACGGGTATGCCTTTCTCTTTTTTTGCTCTGATTTAATACAAAAACCAATCTAAATAACTATTTGATATTTATTAAATATAAAAAATTTACGCAATAAAACTTGGACAAATATAAGTAATTGTGTAAGTTTTAGAGAAGGCGATCTCCGCATTAGGTCAACGGTAAGGGTAGGACGATGAGCACCATACAGTCCGTTATCGATCGGTTTATTCATTACTATGCAGAACTGGACAGCCAGCCGCCGTCGGCGCTAAGCGCGCTCTATCATCCCGATGCCGTATTGCAGGATCCGTTTGGCGAGCATCAAGGGTTCGTCGCTATCCATCGTTACTTCACCCATCTGCTGGCGAATGTTGAACAGTGTCGTTTCTCTATTGATCCCCCGCTTTGTGACGGTCAGCGTTTTGCGGTGACCTGGACCATGCACTGGTCGCATCCTCATATCCGCGGGAACGAACTTCTATCTCTGCCAGGGTGTTCGGTAGTGTCCGTTCAGGGGGAGCACGTCCTGCATCAGCGTGATTATTACGACGCCGGAGAGATGCTTTATGAGCATCTTCCCTTACTGGGTTGGGCGGTTCGCGGTGTGAAAAAGAGGGTCCGCGCATGAAAACGGTGCTTATTACGGGCGCCAGCTCAGGTATTGGTGCCGGGCTGGCTAAATCCTTCGCTGCAGATGACTACCTTGTCATCGCCTGCGGGCGCGATCCATCGCGTCTGAACGCACTACAACAATTCAGCCCCAACATCAGTGTGCGTCTTTTCGACATGACAGGCAGGGACGCTAGTCGCCACGCATTGGCGGACTGCCATCCCGATCTGGTTATTCTCTGTGCGGGTACGTGCGAATACCTGGAAAATGGGGTGGTAGATGCCGCCCTTGTCGAGCGGGTGATGAGCACCAATTTTCTTGGGCCGGTGAATTGCCTTGCCGCGCTCCAGGCACAGCTCAAGCCTGGAAGTCGCGTTGTGCTGGTCAGTTCGATGGCCCACTGGCTGCCTTTCCCCCGTGCCGAAGCTTACGGCGCGTCAAAAGCTGCGCTCAGTTGGTTTGCTGACAGTTTACGCCTGGACTGGGAGCCGAAAGGGGTCGCCGTCACCGTTGTCTCACCGGGGTTTGTCGACACACCGCTGACCCGTAAAAACGATTTTGCTATGCCTGGTCAGGTGAGCGTCGGGCAGGCGGTTACGGCCATTCGCCGGGGTCTGGCAAAGGGCAAGAAACATATCGCGTTTCCGGGCGCTTTTGGGTTGCTGCTACGCACGCTCTCTTCTCTTCCCGCGTTTATGCAGCGGGCCTTGTTGCGCAGGATGGTACGGTCATGAACATTGCAATTATTGGTAGCGGCATTGCCGGGCTGACCTGCGCATGGCGGCTGACCGGTCATCACAAGGTGACGCTGTTTGAAGCGCAAAACACCCCCGGTGGCCACACGGCAACCGTGGATGTCGCTACTCCCCAGGGGATCTGGGCCATTGATACCGGTTTTATCGTTTACAACGATCGCACCTATCCACGTTTCATGGGGCTGCTCAGCGAATTAGGTATTACCGGGCAAAAAACGCAAATGAGTTTTTCCGTCCACAATCCACAAAGCGGGCTGGAATATAACGGACACACTCTTGCTTCGCTGTTTGCCCAGCGCCGAAATCTTGTTAACCCGGCTTTCTGGCATCTGCTCAGCGATATCGTGCGTTTTAACCGTCAGGCAAAACAAGCTCTGGCAGGCAACATCGATGAAAAAGCCACACTGCAAAACTTTCTCGATGAACACCGTTTCAGCGCCTTTTTTGCCCGCCATTACATTCTGCCGATGGGCGCTGCCATCTGGTCATCATCCCTGCAAGAGATGCGGCGTTTCCCGTTGCCGCTGTTTCTGCGCTTCTTTGAGAATCACGGTCTGTTGGACGTGGCCCACCGTCCGCAGTGGTATGTGGTACCTGGTGGTTCACGTGAGTATGTCCGCGCCATCCTCGATCAACTCGGCGACCGCCTGACGTTGCGCCTCAATACGCCCGTACAGCGTATTACCCGCCACGATACGCGCGTGGAAATCCATCTTGCCGACGCGACCCATACGTTTGACCACGTTATTTTCGCCTGCCACTCCGCACAGGCGCTGGCGATGCTGGCGGACCCAACGATTGCGGAAACAGACATTCTGGGTGGCATTGGCTGGCAGCGTAACGAGGTGGTTTTGCACAGTGACCGGCGCTGGCTTCCGAAACGCGAACGCGCCTGGGCAAGCTGGAACTACCGCCTGAGCGAACATGATCAGGCCAGCGCGTGCGTGACCTACAACATGAATATTCTGCAAGGTCTGCCCGAGGGCGCGCCTTTATTCTGCGTCACCCTGAACCCGGACATGCCCATTGACGATCGCTACGTCTGGAAACGCTTTGTTTATGAGCACCCGCTGTTTAACCCGCAAAGCTGGCGGGCGCAGGCGCGGCGCAGTGAGATTAATGGTCGTCAGCGTAGCTGGTACTGCGGCGCTTACTGGTACAACGGCTTTCATGAGGATGGCGTTCGCAGCGCGCTGGATGTGGTACACGGCATCGCATCCGGGGAGGGGCAGTAAAATGAACAGCTGCCTTTATGAAGGCGTTTTACGCCATCGGCGTCATCAGCCCAGGGCGCACCATTTCCACTATCGCGTATTTATGGCGTGGCTCGATCTCGATGAGCTGGACACGCTACCGATGGCTGGCATCCGTCGTAACCGCTTTGCCGCAGCCGCCTTTTATGACGAGGATTACCCTCTGGGATCGCCGCTTAAGGCGAAGGTTCTCGAACGGCTGGAAGCGTTGACCGGTGATCGACCACAGGGGCGCGTTATGTTGCTCACTCAACTGCGTTATTTCGGCTTTCATTTTAATCCGGTCAATTTCTATTACTGCTACGACCAGAACGAAACCCTGCGTTGGGTACTGGCGGAGGTGCGCAATACGCCCTGGAATGAACGGCATTATTATGCCGTAAACGGACAACATGCTTCTCCGCTGGAAAAAGCGTTCCACGTTTCCCCGTTTAACCCGATGGATATGGTCTATCACTGGCGCTTCAACCGCCCCGGCAAAACGTTGCATATGCATATCGAAAACCATCAGGAGGAGAAGGTCTTCGACGCGACGCTGCTTCTGGCCCGACGCCCTTTGACACGCGCGACACTCACTTCTTTGCTGTTGCGTATTCCGCTTATGACGCTCAAGACCGTGATGGCTATTTATTGGCAGGCGCTGCGTCTGTGGCTTAAACGCGTACCCCTTTACAATCATCCCGTTAGCAGGAGTGAACGCTCATGACCGATCCCGTGTTTGCGCTTGAACCCGATATCCCGCGTAATGCCCGTGTCGCGCGCTGGTTGCTCTTTCGCCTTCTGCAGGGTTTACGTGTGGGATCTCTCACGCTCCGTGAAGGCGGGCAGACTTTTCATTTTGGCGACACGGCTGCAGCGTTGCGCGCAGAAGTGCAGATCCTCTCCCCGGTCGTTTACTGGCGTTTGCTGACCGGTGGGAGTCTTGCGGCGGCGGAAGCCTGGATGGATGGTGAGTGGGAGACGCATCAGCTTACCCCGCTGTTGCAGATTTTAGCGCTCAATAGCCCGGTTTTGGGGAAGCTCGAAAGCGGCTTTCGTCTGCTGGGGCGCCCGATAGAGCGGCTACGCCACTGGACGCGACGCAACGGGCGTCAGCAGGCGCGGGAAAATATTGCCGCTCACTATGATCTGGGGAATCTTTTTTACGCCCATTTCCTTGATGAGCAGTTGCTCTATTCCAGCGCGCTGTTCACCGCGCCCGATCAGGATCTCGCCAGCGCGCAGCAGGCAAAAATGGCGCGATTGTGTGAACAACTGGCGCTAACGCCTGACGATCACCTGCTGGAGATTGGCACCGGATGGGGGGCAATGGCCGAGTATGCCGCACGTCATTATGGCTGCCGGGTGACCACCACCACGCTGTCACGTGAGCAGTACAAATGGGCTCAGACGCGAATTATTCAGGCGGGTTTACAGGACAGGGTTGAGGTTTTGCTCTGTGATTATCGCGACCTGACCGGACAGTTCGACAAGCTGGTTTCGATTGAGATGATTGAGGCGGTAGGAAAACACTATCTCCCGACCTTCTTCCGGACTTGTCAGGCACGCCTGCGCGCGGGGGGGAAAATGGCGATTCAGGCTATCACCATTCAGGATCAGCGCTACAGCGATTACAGTAAAAGCGTCGATTTCATCCAGCGTTACATCTTTCCCGGCGGTTTCTTACCGAGCATAACGGTGATGAATAACCTGATGACCCGCCATACCGATTTTGTGGTGCGTAATATCTTTGATATGGGGCCCGATTATGCCCGCACCCTTGCCCAGTGGCGTCAGCGTTTCGTTCATGCCTGGCAAGACATTGAAAAGCTGGGGTTTGATGAGCGTTTCCGCCGCATATGGCTTTACTATTTCGGTTACTGTGAAGCGGGTTTCAACGCACGCACTATCAGTGTGGTGCAATTGACTGCGGAGCGGGTATGAACCGCCATCTGCAGATCTTCCTGATGGCAATAGCGTTCGATCTTTACTGGACGCTGGTGGTGCTGTTTCGTGAGCGCGGCGTTGTTGTCTGGCTCGCACTGGCGATGCTGGCCTGCGTCATGCTCGCGCCCGCGCTTCGCGTGTATGCCCTGCTGCTGGCCGTCGCTGGTAGCTCGCTGGATGCCGCCTGGGCGCTTACGGGACTAATCAGTTTCAGTGGCGATGGGGTATTGCCGCTGTGGATGGTGGCGCTCTGGCTGATGTTTGCCGTCGTCTGGACCCGGCTTACTCGCGCCAGTGCATTGCCGGGCTGGACGCTGGCGCTACTGGCAACGCTCGGTGGCCCGGTTGCTTACTATATGGGGGAACGTCTGGGCGCGATGACGTTCTTGCAACCGAACTTTATCGTGTTGAGTTGGCTCGGACTTGGATGGCTGATACTGGCGCTTTTTTTCCATTTATTAATGGGGAGGCGGCAATGAAGTCTCTGCGCTTTGCTCTGCTTTTGCTGATAGCCGCCGCTCCCTTAGCCAGTGCCGCTGACTGGTTAAACTGGCGCAAAACCGGTGACGCTACCTTAACCTGGGGTCCCTTTACCGTTTATACCTCGCAACTACGCACCCCGCAGGGGCGGTATATCGCAGCAGATCAGGACCAGGCGTTAATCCTTACTTACGCACGGGATATTACGCGCGATGAACTGGTCGATGCGACGCGCGAACAGTGGCGGGCGCTGGGAATACTGACGCGGGAAGCGCAGAGCGAGACCTGGCTACACACCCTTGCCACCCTCTGGCCGGATGTCAGTTCCGGCACGCAACTGGCGTTTGTTCTTCGTGAGAAGCGAGGACAGTTCTGGTATCGCGCATCGGCGGCGGAAAAAACCTTTACTCCGCTGGGCCCTCAGCAATCCCTGGCGTTCAGTATCAACTTTCTTGCCATCTGGCTCGATCCGCATACGCAATACCCCACGCTGCGTCAGCAGCTCATCGGAGGTGAAAAATGAAACGCATTCTGGCGCTTGGGTTGACGCTGCTCTTAATGCTGACAGGCTGTAGTAGCGAGATAAATGACTACCAGCATCAACAGCCACAGCTCGATATCTTTCACTATTTTCGTGGCAAGACCGAAGCCTGGGGCATGGTACAAGACCGCAGTGGCAAACAGTTGCGTCGTTTCCATGTTGACATACAGGGCGACGTGGTGGGCGATACGCTGACGCTCAACGAAAACTTTGTCTATGACGATGGCGAAAAACAGCAGCGGGTGTGGCATATACGGCGTATCGGTAACGATCGCTACGAAGGGACGGCCGGAGATATTGAAGGTGTCGCACGCGGTCAGGCGGCAGGCAATGCCTTCAACTGGCGCTACAGCATGAACGTGAAGGCTGACGGGAGTACCTGGCTGCTACACTTTGATGACTGGATGTATCTGCAGGACGATACACACCTCTTCAACAAAACTGCCATGAAGAAATTCGGCATTACCGTAGCAACGGTCACGCTCTTTTTCACCCGAAAAGCACAATAAAAAGGAGAGGGGTATGAAAACTCAACCGACGATTGGTATCAGTGGCTGTTTGACCGGCTCGGCTGTGCGTTTCGATGGCGGGCATAAGCGCATGGGCTTTGTGATGGACGAACTTGCCCAGTGGGTGACGTTTAGCCCTGTTTGCCCGGAAATGGCCATGGGGCTACCCGTTCCCCGACCGGCATTGCGTCTGGTTCAGACCGCCAGCGGAGAGACCCGGATGCGCTTTAGCCAGGCGCCGAATGAGGACGTCACACAAAAAATAGATGACTTCACCGCGGCGTATCTGCCACGGGTGGCTGAACTGGCTGGCTTTATCGTCTGCGCGAAATCACCGAGTTGCGGTATGGAACGTGTGCGACTGTATGATGAAAAAGGGGGGCGAGGGCGCAAAGAGGGCGTGGGGCGTTTCACCGGTGCGTTACTCGCAGCATACCCGTGGCTGCCGGTCGAGGAAGACGGTCGCCTGCACGACCCGGTATTGCGTGAGAACTTTGTGGAGCGGGTATTCGCTTTGCATGAGCTCAATACCCTGCGGGAACGAGGCCTGACCCGTCACAGCCTGCTCGATTTTCACAGTCGCTACAAACTCCAGCTACTGGCGCATCATCAGGCAGGATATCGTGAAATCGGACCGTTTGTCGCGTCACTTTCTCAGTGGGACAATCTGGATGCGTTTTTCGACGCTTACCGGGAAAAGCTGATGGCGATCCTCAAACATCCGGCGTCCCGCAAAAACCATACTAACGTGCTGATGCACATTCAGGGCTATTTTCGCAACCAGCTTACGCCGCGTCAGCGTGGCGAGCTGCGAGAGGTGATTCTGCATTACCGCGCAGGGTTGCTGCCGATCCTGGCCCCCATAACATTGCTCAAACATTATCTTGGTGAATATCCAGACCAGTATCTGCTGGCACAAAACTATTTCAATCCCTATCCCAACGATTTAGGGCTTCGCCTCAATCTGAAATGATATTCGGCAGTGGCGTTTATGTCCGGCGGCGCCACTGCACGACCTGAGTTGGTGACAGGCGCATAACACGGTAAAGTATCGCCCGAATTCATCGCATGGGAATAAATAATGGCTGGCTGGCAACATATCGACGAACTGCAGGATATTGCTGCAGATCTCCCGCGTTTCATTGAGGATCTGACACACCTTGTAAGCCGACTGGGCCTGGATATCCGTGACCTCAATGCTGACCATATCTCGCTGCGCTGCCATCAGAATGCGACGGCTGAACGCTGGCGTCGCGGCTTTGAACAGTGCGGCGAGCTGCTCTCAGAAAACCTTATCAATGGCCGACCTATCTGCCTGTTCACCTTATCTCAGCCAGTGCAGGTAGCGCACTGGGCATTTACCGTGGTCGAACTGCCATGGCCTGGGGAAAAACGTTATCCGCATGAGGGATGGGAGCATATCGAAATAGTCCTGAGGGGTGAGCCGGAAACCCTCAATGCCCGCGCACTGGCGCTGCTATCGGATGAAGGGTTGAGCCAGCCGGGGATTGTGGTGAAGACCAGTTCGCCAAAGGGCGATCGTGAGCGTCTGCCAAACCCCACGCTTGCCGTGACGGATGGTAAAGTCACCGTCAAATTTCACCCCTGGTCGATAGAAGAGATTGTCGCCAGCGAGCAATAGAATTTCGCTCTGTGAGGCGGCTCCGTATGCAGGTTGTCAGAAAATGCCATGCTGAGAAGGCTACATCTTAAAGGGAGAAGAGATGACATTACTGGAAATATGTTGCTACAGCGCAACCTGTGCGGAGATCGCGCAGAAAAATGGGGCCGACCGCATTGAACTGTGCGCCGCGCCGAAAGAAGGGGGGCTGACCCCCTCGCTCGGGATGCTTAAAGCCGCCCGTCAGCGGGTGACCATCCCTGTGCATCCGATTGTGCGTCCGCGCGGAGGCGATTTTTGCTACGCCGACGATGAGTTCTCCGCCATGCTTGACGATATCCAGACCATCCGCGAACTGGGTTTCCCGGGAATGGTGACTGGCGTACTGGATGAGGACGGCAATGTTGATATGCCGCGTATGCAGCAGATTATTGAGGCGGCAGGGGACATGGCGGTGACTTTTCATCGCGCTTTCGATATGTGTGCAAAACCGCGTGAAGCTGCTGAAAAATTAGGGGATTTAGGGATTTCCCGCATCCTGACATCGGGTCAGCAGGCGAGCGCAGAAAAAGGTCTTTCATTAATTATGGAACTAAATACCCATTCAGGTGTTCCAATCATTATGGCTGGTGCGGGTGTCCGTGCAGCGAACCTGCAGCGTTTTCTTGACGCGGGTGTGAAAGAAGTTCACAGCTCGGCAGGTATCTGGACACCGTCGCCCATGCGTTATCGCAATAAAGGATTGTCCATGTCGTCGGACGCCGCCGCGGATGAGTATTCGCGCTATGGTGTGGACGGCGAGGCAGTGGCGGTGATGAAGACAATGATTGTTCAGCATCGCCCATAACCCGTTTTTACCGCGCATCATGTCGCCCAATATGATGCTTGCTCGTACCAGGCCCCTGCCATTAACAGGGGCCTTTTTTTGTCTATATATTTTGGAGAAAGGCTTTGTCGCTCGTCACGGTTTACGTGCAATTAACACGGCGCGCACCGGAGCCGGGTAGCCTTCAATGGTCTTCGTGTTGTCATTTGGATCAAGGAAATCAGCCAGCGATTCCGTCACCATCCAGGACGTACCGCGCTGTTCTTCTGTGGTGGTCGGGCAGATATCGGCGATACGGACATCAACAAAGCCGCACTTCTCAAGCCAGTTTTTCAGCGCCGCCGCCGAAGGAATAAAGTAAACATTACGCATTTGTGCATAGCGGTCACCCGGCACCAGAACAGTATGCTCATCACCTTCGACCACCAGCGTTTCCAGAACCAGTTCACCTTCTTTCACCAGTTGATCTTTCAACTGCCAGAGGTGTTCCAGCGGCGAGCGGCGGTGATACAGCACACCCATTGAAAAAACGGTATCGAAGGCGTTCAGCGCCGGAAGTTGCTCAATACCCAACGGCAATAAATGGGCGCGACGATCATCACCTAACAGCTTACGCACTGCTTCAAACTGACACAGGAACAACTGTGTGGGGTCGATACCCACCGCCAGCTTTGCCCCCGCGCCAATCATGCGCCACATATGATAGCCACTGCCGCAGCCTACATCGAGGATCGTCCGACCCTGCAAATCGGACAGATGCGGCAGCACGCGATCCCATTTCCAGTCGGAACGCCATTCAGTGTCGATATTGATGCCATAAAGAGAGTACGGCCCTTTACGCCATGGCATCAGGTGGCGCAGCAGGGTTTCCATGCGCGTCAGTTGACCCGCGCTTAACGGCATTTCGCTTTCAGCAGTGACGCTATTAAGCAAATCGAGATGCGATGGTGTCAGCTCCGGTAAGAAATTGACGGCGTTAGTCCACTGTTTGAACTGACCATGAAGCTGTTCACGTTGCCAGGCGGCAATCTGTGCTGGCAGGGTTTCTAACCAGTGCGACAGGGGACTGACGGCGATTTGCTGATAAAAACGGTCGAACGTAATCATGCCGCGTCACCCGCTTTCAGGGCAATCAGCGAACCAAAATTGAAGCACTGGAACCAGACTTCACTGTGTTCAAAACCGGCCTGTTGCAGGCGGTATTTATGCTTTTCGACCGAATCCGTCAGCATCACATTTTCCAGCATGCTACGCTTCTGGCTGATTTCCAGCTCGCTGTAACCGTTGGCGCGTTTAAAGTCATGGTGCATGTTGAATAACAGCTCGCCAACGTTGGCATCTTCAAAACTGAATTTTTCCGACAACACCAGCGCGCCGCCAGGATTCAGCCCCTGATAAATCTTATCCAGCAGCGCCTGACGTTCATCTGGCACAAGGAACTGCAGGGTAAAATTCAGCACTACCATGGACGCGTTTTCAATAGCGATATCGCGAATATCACCATCGATAACTTCGACCGGCGTCGGCGCTTTATACGCATCAAGATGACGGCGGCAGCGTTCAACCATAGCAGGCGAGTTATCAACGGCAATAATTTTGCAGCCGTCGTGATGGATATTACGGCGCACGGAAAGTGTCGCAGCACCTAAAGAGCAGCCCAGGTCGTAAATCTGCGTCTGCGGCTGAACGAAACGCTCCGCCAGCATGCCGATCATCGAGATAATATTGGAGTAACCCGGTACGGAGCGCTGGATCATATCCGGGAAGACTTCGGCAACCCGTTCGTCAAAGGTCCAGTCGCCCAGGCTGGCGATAGGCGCGGAAAAAAGCATGTCGCGGTTAGACATAATGTAAACATCCGGGAAAACAAAGTGGCGTATTGTGCGCTAATGCAGGGAGAAAACCAACTCCCAGGGCATATACCACAAGTTTGCAACCACCATCAGCAGTAGTGAACTCCAGGTCGCGCTCATACCGGAACGGCGCCAGCTCAGCTGTCGGTGATGAAGCCCGTAGTAATGCATTAAGCGTCCGGCAATAAGCAGGATGCCGCACACGTGAACCATCCAGGTTTCAGCGCCGTTCATCTCCATAAATAACAGCAACACCAACGCCAGCGGAATGTATTCCACCGCGTTGCCGTGAATACGGATGGCGCTTTGTAACTCGCTGAATCCACCGTCGCCATAGCTGACGCGGTATTGCATGCGCAGACGCACAACATCAAATGAAAACTTAATGAGCAGTAACGCACCCAGCACGGCATACAGCGCGCTTACCATACAAACTCCCTTTATACGCGGATGGCTTTACAATGATAAGTAATCCATTCAGAAAAGAGAAGATTGCAGCGGAATGGACGGAGCAGTGCCGAGCGACGGCATTACCTGTTGCAGATCTTTCCACAGCGCGTCCACGAGTTCTGGCGACTGACCGTTATCGGGAGTATGCAAAAACAGATATGGCGTGCTCTGCTGTTCCCATTGCGGCAGCTTCTCCAGCCAGACGCTGAATAATTGACGGTTCTGTTCCATGTCGTCACTACCGATAAAGCGGATTAATGGGTTTTGCGCAGTCACCAGGGCATGTACCGGCAATTTGGGCTTCTTGCGTTGTGCATCAATCACCGCTTCGCTATTCGGGATGGCGCTGTGAATGGGGCGGCTATCAAGAATAACCCGGTTGACGCCGCGCTGGTGCAGGCCGCGGTTAAGCGACAGTTCCGTCTCGCCTTTGGCGAAAAACTCCGGGTGACGCACTTCAACGCCGTAGGTGAAATCAACCGGAAGGCTATCCAGAAATGCCCACAATGCCGGCAGATCGCGCGGACCAAAGGTAGCGGGCAGTTGTAACCAGTACTGACCGATCCGTGTTTCCAGTGGCGCAAGACGGGTGAAAAATTCCTGCGTCAAATCGCTACACTGGCGCAGCGAGGCCTGATGAGAAATGGTCGCCGGAAATTTAAAGCAAAAGCGAAAAGCATCGTGGGTTTGATGGTACCAGCGCTGGACAATCTCGGCCTTCGGCAGTGCATACAGCGTGGTGTTGCCCTCCACGCAATTAAAGTGGCGGGCGTACTCTTCAAGGCTGGTGATGCCAAGGCGCACCCATTTCGGGTGCGACCATTGCGGCAGGCCAAGATAAATCATAATGCGCTCAGGATCTCCTGGGTGCTGCGCACGCGGCCAATCCGCGGGAAGATATTTTTCATACTGCCCTGGTGCTGTTCGCTGCCGGCAGCAGAGCAGGCGTCTTCCGCAACCACCAGCTTAAAGCCCAGTTCCCAGGCGTTGCGGGCGGTGGATTCCACACCGATGTTCGTGGAAATCCCGCACAGGACGATGGTGTCGATACCGCGACGGCGTAGTTGCAGCTCAAGGTCGGTACCGTAGAATGCGCCCCACTGGCGCTTAGTGACCTCAATGTCACTCTCTTTCTTGCCCAGCGCCAGCGGATACGTCCACCAGTTTTCCGGCAGCGCGTGGCCGCCCGCCTGCACATCGACCGGCTGTTTTAGCGCTTCGGCAAAATCGGCGGACCAGCCAACGCGAACCAGAATCACCGGTGCATTATTGGCGCGAAACGCCTCAGCCAGCGTCGCTGCACGTTTCACCACATCCTCAGCGCTGTGCGGACCACCGGCAAACGGCAGAATACCTTCCTGTAAATCGATAACCACCAGGGCGGTGTGGGCAGCATTAAGTTCAAGCATGATAACTCCTGAAAAAAGAATGAGGTCGCACTTACCTTACGCGGTATCCTGCTGCACCCGGTTTACAAATTTTGTTAATTTTTGTGAGAATACGCACTAAGCGTGCGCAGCAAACGCGCGTACAGGCGGTATCGGGCTTATCGTGTGCCATTATTTCCAGTATAATAGCCGCCTTTTTTCATCCAGTTGTGACATTCAGCTAAAGCTGCGACATCGTCGCCTGCACGGCAGGCAACAATCAGCCTGCGGCAAAGTTAAGGGATATCTCATGCGTACAGAATATTGCGGACAGTTGCGTAAGTCCCACGTGGGGCAGCAGGTGACTCTGTGTGGTTGGGTCAATCGTCGTCGTGATCTCGGCAGCCTCATTTTTATTGATATGCGTGATCGTGAAGGCATCGTCCAGGTGTTCTTCGACCCGGACGCCGAAGCCTTCAAACTGGCTTCCGAACTGCGTAATGAGTTCTGCATCGTGGTGACCGGCACCGTGCGTGCTCGTGACGAAAAAAACGTCAACAGCGATATGGCGACTGGCGAAGTGGAAGTGTTTGCCACCGAACTGACCATTATCAACCGCTCTGAGCCGCTGCCGCTGGATTCCAACCAGGTCAATACCGAAGAAGCGCGCCTGAAATATCGCTATCTGGACCTGCGTCGTCCGGAAATGGCGCAGCGCCTGAAAACCCGCGCCAAAATTACCAGCTTCGTGCGTCGTTTTATGGATGACCACGGTTTCCTTGATATCGAAACCCCGATGCTGACCAAAGCGACGCCGGAAGGCGCGCGCGACTATCTGGTGCCTTCACGCGTACATAAAGGTAAATTCTACGCGCTGCCGCAGTCTCCACAGCTGTTCAAACAGCTGCTGATGATGTCCGGCTTCGATCGCTACTATCAGATTGTGAAATGCTTCCGTGATGAAGATCTGCGCGCTGACCGTCAGCCAGAATTCACCCAGATCGACGTGGAAACTTCCTTCATGACCGCACCGCAGGTGCGCGAAGTGATGGAAGAACTGATCCGCAACCTGTGGCTGGACATTAAAGGTGTGGACCTCGGCCAGTTCCCGATCATGACTTTCGCCGAAGCGGAGCGTCGTTACGGTTCCGATAAACCGGACCTGCGTAACCCAATGGAACTGGTGGACGTGGCCGACCTGCTGAAAAACGTTGAGTTCGCGGTGTTTGCCGGCCCGGCTAACGATGCGAAAGGCCGTGTTGCCGCACTGCGCGTTCCTGGCGGTGCGTCTCTGACCCGTAAGTTGATTGATGAATACGGCAACTTTGTGAAGATCTACGGCGCGAAAGGCCTGGCTTACATTAAAGTGACCGAACGCGCGAAAGGCATGGAAGGTATCAACAGCCCGGTGGCGAAATTCCTGACTGCGGACATTGTCGAAGCGATTCTGGAGCGTACCGGCGCGCAAGATGGCGATATGATTTTCTTCGGCGCAGACCACAAGAAAGTGGTTGCCGATGCGTTGGGGGCGCTGCGTCTGAAACTCGGTAAGGATCTGAACCTGACCGATGAGAACAAATGGGCACCGCTGTGGGTTATTGACTTCCCGATGTTTGAAGATGACGGCGAAGGCGGCCTGACCGCGATGCACCATCCGTTCACCTCACCGAAAGACATGACGGCGGATGAGCTGAAAGCCGCACCGGAAGATGCGGTCGCGAACGCGTACGACATGGTGATTAACGGCTACGAAGTGGGCGGTGGTTCTGTGCGTATTCACCGTGGTGACATGCAGCAGACCGTGTTCGGCATTCTGGGCATTACTGAACAGGAACAGCGCGAGAAGTTCGGCTTCCTGCTGGATGCGCTGAAATTTGGTACCCCGCCGCACGCAGGTCTGGCATTTGGTCTGGATCGTCTGACCATGCTGCTGACCGGTACCGACAACATTCGTGACGTTATTGCCTTCCCGAAAACCACCGCGGCTGCGTGTCTGATGACCGAAGCACCGAGCTTTGCTAACCCGGCCTCCCTGGCGGAACTGGGTATCGAAGTGGTCAAGAAAGACGGGCTGGAGAACAAGTAATATGACATTCAAGCATCCCGTTTCTGTGCTGGTCGTTATTTATGCTCAGGACACAAAGCGGGTGCTGATGTTGCAGCGACGCGACGATCCCGATTTCTGGCAGTCGGTTACCGGCAGCCTGGAGGAGGGAGAGTCTGCATCGCAAGCCGCCGCGCGTGAAGTAAAGGAAGAGGTCGCCATTGACGTTGCGACTGAGCAACTGGCCTTAATTGACTGTCAGCGCACGGTGGAGTTTGAAATTTTTGAACATTTACGTCATCGCTATGCCCCTGGCGTGGTGCGCAATACCGAATCCTGGTTCTGTCTTGCGCTACCTCATGAACGGTCGGTCGTGTTCACTGAACATCTGGCTTACCGCTGGGTTGATGCGCCGCAAGCGGCCGCGTTAACCAAGTCATGGAGCAACCGGCAGGCGATTGAAGAATTTGTAATTCATGCCGTATAAATCAACGGTTAAGTGGAGAGTTTCTTATGGCAGGTCACAGTAAATGGGCCAACACCAAACACCGCAAAGCGGCACAGGATGCCAAGCGCGGTAAAATCTTTACCAAAATTATTCGTGAGCTGGTTACCGCAGCGCGCCTTGGCGGCGGCGATATCGGTTCCAACCCGCGTCTGCGTGCGGCCGTGGATAAAGCGCTGTCGAACAACATGACCCGTGACACCCTGAACCGTGCTATCGCACGTGGCGTGGGCGGTGATGAAGACGCGAACATGGAAACCATCATTTATGAAGGTTACGGTCCTGGTGGCACAGCGGTGATGGTGGAATGTCTGTCTGACAACCGTAACCGTACCGTTGCCGAAGTGCGCCATGCCTTTACCAAAACCGGTGGTAACCTGGGCACTGACGGCTCCGTTTCCTACCTGTTCAGCAAAAAAGGCGTGATCTCTTTCGAGAAAGGCGACGAAGACACTATCATGGAAGCCGCCCTGGAAGCGGGCGCAGAAGACGTTGTGACCTTCGATGACGGTGCCATTGACGTTTATACCGCATGGGAAGAGATGGGCGCTGTGCGCGATGCGCTGGAAGCCGCAGGTCTGAAAGCCGACAACGCCGAAGTCTCCATGATCCCGTCAACCAAAGCAGATATGGATGCAGAAACCGCGCCGAAACTGCTGCGTTTGATCGACATGCTGGAAGATTGCGACGATGTGCAGGAAGTTTACCATAACGGTGAAATTTCTGATGAGGTTGCGGCTACTCTGTGATGAGGCCACTTATCGCAATAACCGGAGACGCGTGATGGCTGTCATTCTCGGTATCGACCCGGGTTCACGCGTAACCGGTTACGGTGTGATTCGCCAGGTAGGCAGGCAACTGACCTACCTGGGCAGCGGATGCATCCGTACCAAAGTTGATGATTTACCGTCGCGCCTGAAATTAATATATGCCGGTGTGACGGAAATCATCACCCAGTTCCAGCCTGATTTTTTCGCGATTGAACAAGTCTTTATGGCAAAAAACGCCGATTCTGCGCTTAAGCTTGGGCAGGCTCGCGGCGTGGCCATTGTGGCTGCTGTAAACCAGGATCTGCCCGTGTTTGAATATGCGGCCCGCCAGGTCAAACAAACCGTAGTGGGAATTGGCAGCGCCGAGAAAAGCCAGGTTCAGCATATGGTGCGCACCTTGCTGAAACTTCCGGCGAACCCGCAGGCGGATGCCGCCGATGCGCTGGCGATTGCTATCACCCATTGCCATGTCAGCCAGAACGCAATGCAAATGAGCGATACCCGGCTTAATCTGGCGCGCGGCCGGCTGCGCTAAGTAATGCGCTGATCTTTTGGGCATCCTCTGGCGTTGAGGGGTTGTAAACGATCATCGTCAGGTCCGGCTGCCCTTCAACGGCAAAACTCGAATACTCCAGCGATAATCTCCCCGCCTCGCGATGGATCAACACTTTTGTGCCTTCACCCATCGTGTCGATGGTATTACTGCGCCAGAGCTCGGCAAACAGCGGCGATGCGGCCATCAATTCATCTATGAGCGGTTTCACTTCTGCTGTTGCGCCTGAGCGGGTGGCATCCGCGCGAAAAGCGGCGACCAGCGACTGTGCCAGGCCTTCCCAGTCTGCCTGGACCTCACGCACCTGCGGGTCGAGAAAGATACGCCGCAAAATATTGCGCTCGGTATGCGGCAACTTTGCATAATCGGTCAGCACTACGGCGGCGGGCTGATTCCACGCCAGAACACACCAGGTCGCGGTGCGGATCATCGCCGGGCTGAGCGTCATGCAATCCAGCACTTTTTGCAGCCGCGCCGTGACGGCCAGCGACGGGGTATAACGCACCTCAGGGGCGCGACCGAGCGCCAGATGGAAAACATGCTCACGTTCGGGTGGGCTAAGTTGTAAGGCGTGGCATAAGCGCTCCAGTACCTCTGCTGAGGGCGTACCGCCGCGCCCCTGTTCGAGCCAGGTGTACCAGGTGGCACTAATACAGGCCAGGTGCGCCACCTCTTCACGGCGTAATCCGGGGGTGCGGCGTCGACCGGTATGAAAGCCAAGCGCATCCGGGTCAAGACGCGCACGGCGGTGTTTGAGGTAATCGCCTAACTCTGTGGGACGGGTATCGCGCTGCATCCTGTTAGTCCTTATACCACGATAATGTCACTACTTTTCACCTCTGAGGATATTCATCACTATCACGTGATGAGTCAACAAAAGGGGAGTGAGCTATGCATGTTTTTCTGACGGGGGCGTCTGGCTGGGTCGGTTCAGCCGTCGCTGAGGATCTGCTGGCCGCCGGGCATCACGTGACCGGGCTGGTGCGCAATGCGGAAAAAGCGCAGGCGCTGGTGGCGTTGGGCGCACAGGTGGTGACCGGAACGCTGGACGATCATCAACTATTGCATAACGGCGCAGACCGTGCGGATGCGGTTATCCATACCGCCTTTAACCATGATTTTTCACGCTTTAGCGAGAATTGCGCACAGGATGAGCGTGCCATCCAGGTTCTGGGGGATGCGTTACGCGGTAGCGACCGTCCTCTGCTGGTGACCTCCGGGCTGGCGATGATTGCCCCGGGGCGTCTGGCGACAGAAAATGACCTGCCGTTTGTGGCACCGTCATATCCACGCCGCTCTGAGCCTGCGGCACGTGCACTGGCGGAAAAGGGCGTGCGGACAGCAACGGTACGGCTGTCACCCACGGTCCACGGCGTGGGCGATCACGGATTTATTCCCATCCTGATGGGGCTTGCGAAGCAAACAGGCGTCTCGGCCTGGCCTGAGGACGTGGAGAACCGCTGGGCGGCTGTGCATCGCCGGGATGCCGCCAGGCTTTATCGGTTAGCGCTGGAGACGGGGGTTACCCAGGCGGTCTATCATGCGGCGGCGGAAGAGGGGATCCTGTTTCGCGATATTGCGCAGGCTATCGGTAACCACCTGGGGATACCTGCTGAGCCGCGGGCGAGGGACCATTTTGGCTGGTTTGCTGATTTTGCTTGTCTCGATATGGCCGCAAGCAGTGAACAGACGCGTACGGTATTGGGCTGGAACCCGACGCATCCGACGCTGTTTGCCGACCTCGCCCAGGCGGAATATTAGGCCAGTAAGTCAACGCACTTCGCTTTTCATCAATAAGCGGCTGGATATCTATCCAGCCTTTTTTTATGATACAGCATTCTTACTTCGGCCATTAACGCAGGAGCGTCATGTGATAGGCAGACTCAGAGGCATTATTCTGGAAAAACAGCCCCCTTTAGTCCTGATGGAAGTCGGAGGCGTGGGCTACGAAGTGCATATGCCGATGACCTGCTTCTATGAACTGCCGGAGGCGGGAAAGGAAGCCGTTGTCTTCACCCATTTTGTGGTGCGTGAAGATGCGCATCTGCTGTTTGGTTTTAACAATAAGCAAGAGCGCACGCTATTTCGTGAACTGATTAAGACCAACGGCGTAGGGCCAAAACTGGCGCTGGCTATCCTTTCCGGCATGAACGCGCAACAATTTGTGAATGCCGTGGAACGCGAAGACCCTGCGGCGTTGATTAAACTGCCGGGTATCGGCAAGAAGACGGCAGAGCGACTGATTGTCGAAATGAAAGACCGCTTTAAAGGTTTACATGGCGATCTGTTCACGCCAGCTGCCGATCTGGTGCTGACATCCCCCGCCAGCCCGAATACAGATGATGCGGAACAAGAAGCGGTTGCCGCACTGGTGGCGTTGGGCTATAAACCTCAGGAAGCCAGCCGGATGGTGAGCAAAATCGCTAAACCGGGCGCCAACAGTGAAACTCTGATCCGCGAAGCATTACGCGCCGCGTTGTGAGGTAAAGGATGATTGAAGCAGACCGTCTGGTCTCCCCCGACAGCGTTATTAATGCAGAAGAGGTTGCAGATCGCGCTATCCGGCCAAAATTACTGGCGGAGTACGTCGGGCAGCCGCAGGTGCGCTCGCAAATGGAAATTTTTATTCAGGCGGCGAAGCTGCGTGGTGACGCGCTGGATCACTTGCTGATATTTGGCCCCCCGGGGTTGGGTAAAACTACTCTCGCGAACATTGTTGCTAACGAGATGGGCGTCAATCTGCGAACCACCTCAGGCCCGGTGCTGGAAAAAGCGGGCGATCTCGCGGCGATGCTCACCAACCTCGAACCGCATGACGTACTGTTTATCGATGAAATACACCGTCTCTCGCCGGTGGTTGAAGAAGTCCTCTACCCGGCAATGGAAGATTATCAGCTTGATATCATGATCGGTGAAGGCCCGGCAGCGCGCTCAATCAAGATTGATTTGCCCCCCTTTACGCTAATTGGCGCAACCACGCGTGCCGGTTCATTAACCTCACCGTTGCGCGATCGTTTCGGTATTGTGCAGCGGCTGGAGTTTTATCAGGTGGCGGATTTACAGCACATTGTCGGGCGTAGCGCACGCTACATGGGGCTGGAGATGAGCGAAGACGGCGCGCTGGAAGTGGCGAGACGTTCGCGCGGTACGCCGCGTATTGCTAACCGTCTGCTACGTCGGGTGCGCGATTTTGCCGAAGTGAAACATGATGGCGCAATTACGCATGATATCGCTTCCCAGGCGCTGGATATGCTGAACGTGGACGCGGAAGGGTTTGATTACATGGACCGCAAGCTGCTGCTGGCGGTCATCGACAAGTTCTTTGGCGGGCCGGTGGGGCTGGATAACCTTGCTGCCGCGATTGGTGAAGAACGCGAAACCATTGAAGATGTACTGGAGCCTTTTCTCATTCAGCAAGGCTTCCTGCAACGTACCCCGCGTGGCCGCATGGCGACGGTCAGGGCATGGAACCACTTTGGTATTACACCGCCTGAGATGCCCTGAGATTTTCCTGCATCCGTCGTCATTAGCGATATTCTGCATGGCAGAAAGGCCGAAACACGCGTTTCGGCCTTAGACGAAAGCTCAGGTGGCGCTTTTTTTCATCATGCTGAAAATGAATAGCAGCGCGGCACACAGCACAACAGACGGTCCTGCTGGCGTGTCATAAAAAGCGGAGAACGTTAGCCCACCGGTGACAGCGATCATGCCGACGCCCACGGCGATACCCGCCATTTGTTCTGGCGTTCGGGCAAAGCGGCGCGCGGTGGCTGCGGGTATTATCAGCAGAGACGTGATAATCAGCGCCCCGACAAACTTCATCGCCACCCCAATTGTCAACGCCGTGACCAGCATTAACAGCAACTTCACACGCTGCAACTTCACGCCATCGACAAATGCCAGTTCCGGACTGATCGTCATCGAAAGCAGGTTACGCCACTGCCAGAACAGGATCCCGATAACCAGCACGACACCCGCAGCAATGGAGAGCAGGTCCGTGGGGGTGACTGCCAGCAGGTCACCAAAAAGGTAGGCCATCAAATCGACGCGTATATTCGACATCAGGCTGACAACTACCATGCCAAGGGATAAGGCGCTATGAGCCATAATCCCCAGCAATGTATCAATGGCAAGGTGAGGGCGTTTTTCCAGCCAGACCAGTCCGGCGGCAAGCAGCAGCGTGACAGCAATCACCGCATAAAAAGGGTTAATGTCGAGCAGCAGACCGAAAGCGACACCCAGCAACGAGGCGTGGGCGAGGGTATCGCCAAAATAGGACATGCGGCGCCAGACCACAAATGAGCCCAAGGGGCCTGCGGCGCAGGCGAGCATCATCCCGGCCAACCAGCCGGGCAACAGTAATTCAATCATCCGCGTCCATTTCCCTGACGTAATATAATGCGCCCCTGCAAATCATGACGGTGATTATGGCGGTGGCGATAAATACCCAGTTGTTCCGCGCCGCGAGGGCCGAACATGGAGATAAATTCAGGGTGCGTGGAGACCACTTCTGGTGCGCCGGAGCAGCAAATATGGTGATTCAGACAGAGGACTTCATCCGTTTTAGCCATCACCAGATGCAGGTCATGGGAGACCATCAATACGGCGCAGTCGAGTTCGCGGCGTAATTGATCGATGAGATCGTACAGGGCGACCTGACCGTTAACATCGACCCCTTGTGTCGGCTCATCCAGTACCAGCAACTGAGGCTGATTGAGCAGCGCACGCGCCAGCAATACGCGTTGCGTTTCACCACCGGATAATTTTTGCATCGGGGCATCGACAAGGTGTGCGGCATTCACACGTTTAAGTGCCGGAACAATGTCATCTTTTCGGGTACCCGGACGCAGACGCATAAAGCGACCCACGGTCAGCGGCAGTGTGGCGTCGAGATGCAGTTTTTGCGGCACATAACCAATACGCAGGGCATTGCCGCGCTTGATCGTCCCGGTATCGGGTGCTACCAGTCCCAGTACCACGCGCACCAGCGTCGATTTACCCGCGCCATTAGGGCCGAGCAGGGTAAGAATTTTACCGGGTTGTAGAGTGAGCGAAATGTCAGACAGCACGCGTCTTTGACCGAAACTGACGGAGACATTTTCCAGCGTTACCAGATTAGTCATAGCATTTAAAGGGTTGCACAAGTTGTCGAATGTTATAATATCACATTCCACATATTCATTACGATAATTAGTCGCATTATGTTACATAAAAATACGCTTCTTTGCGCAGCGCTTTTCACCGCACTGGCAGGCGGGGTAACCGGCACCGCAAACGCTGCTGTTGTCGCGTCGCTCAAGCCTCTGGGCTTCATCGCATCCGCCATTGCGGATGGTGTCACTACAACGGAAGTACTCCTCCCCGACGGGGCTTCTGAGCACGATTATGCCCTGCGCCCGTCTGATGTAAAACGCTTGCAGAACGCGGACTTAGTCTTTTGGGTCGGTCCGGACATGGAAGCGTTCATGGACAAGTCCGCGCAGCAGATTCCGGCGGCAAAACAGGTGCTCATGCAGGCACTACCAGGCGTGAAACCGCTACTCATTAAGGGCAGTGATGATGACGAGCACGATCATGACGCAGACCATCCCGGCGACGAAAATAGTGACGAACATCACCATCATGGTGATTACAACATGCATCTGTGGCTTTCACCAGAGATTGCACGGCTATCGGCGGTTGCAATCCACGATAAATTAGTAGAAGTTATGCCCCAAAGCCGAGCACGGCTGGACGCCAACCTGCAAGCGTTTGAGGCCAGTCTGGCACAAACCGACAAAGAGGTTGGCAGCGAGCTGGCACCAGTGAAGGGTAAAGGTTATTTCGTATTTCATGATGCCTACGGTTATTTTGAAAGGCATTACGGGCTGACTCCGTTAGGTCACTTTACCGTCAACCCTGAAATTCAACCTGGTGCGCAGCGTTTACATCAAATCAGAACACAGTTGGTTGAGCAAAAAGCAGCCTGCGTTTTTGCTGAGCCACAGTTCAGGCCAGCGGTCGTTGAAGCTGTTGCCAGAGGGATATCCGTTCGAATGGGAACGTTGGATCCACTCGGTACCAGTATCAAGCTTGGCAAAGAGAGCTATTCGCAGTTCCTTGCCCAGTTATCTAACCAGTATGCGAGCTGCCTGAAAGGAGATTAACGAGGAAGTGGATACGTGCAACAGATAGCCCGCTCTGTCGCCCTGGCATTTAATAATCTGCCCCGACCCCATCGCGTTATGCTGGGGTCACTTACAGTTCTCACCTTTACGGTTGCCGTCTGGCGACCGTATGTCTACCACCCCGAATCCACGCCGACACCCATCGTCAAAACCATCGAGCTGGAAAAGAAAGAGATTCGTTCGCTGCTGCCTGAGGCCAGTGAACCTATTGATCAGTCCATGCCCGACGAAGTCGAAGACATTCCACAGGATGAACTCGATGATAAGACGGCTGGCGAAGAGGGCGTGCACGAATATGTCGTGTCGACCGGCGATACGCTGAGCAGCATTCTGAATCAGTACGGCATTGATATGGGTGATATCAGCCAGCTCGCGGCGGCGGATAAAGACCTGCGTAACATGAAAATTGGTCAGCAGATCTCCTGGACGCTGACCGCAGACGGCGATCTGCAGCGTATGACCTGGGAAGTCTCCCGCCGTGAAACCCGCACTTATGACCGCGTTGATGGCGGCTTTAAAATGACCAGTGCGATTCAGGAGGGCGACTGGGTCAACTCGGTACTGAAAGGCACGGTTGGCGGCAGTTTTGTCAGCAGCGCGAAAGAGGCCGGATTAACCAATGTGGAAATCAGTGCGGTCATTAAAGCGATGCAGTGGCAAATGGATTTCCGTAAGCTGAAAAAAGGGGACGAGTTCTCGGTACTGATGTCCCGCGAAATGCTGGAAGGGAAACAGGAACAGAGCCAGCTGCTGGGCGTTCGTCTGCGCTCTGACGGAAAGGATTATTTTGCGATTCGCGCCGACGACGGTAAATTTTACGACCGCAACGGTACCGGGCTGGCGAAAGGCTTTATGCGTTTCCCGACATCGAAACAGTTCCGCGTCTCCTCCAACTTTAACCCGCGTCGCCTGAACCCGGTAACGGGCCGCGTTGCGCCGCATAAAGGTGTCGATTTCGCCATGCCGCAGGGGACACCGGTTCTCTCTGTGGGTGACGGCGAAGTGGTTGTTGCCAAACGCAGCGGCGCGGCGGGGTATTATGTCGCGGTGCGTCATGGGCGTACCTACACCACCCGCTATATGCATCTGCGCAAACTGCTGGTCAAAGAAGGGCAGAAAGTTAAACGTGGCGATCGCATCGCGCTCTCCGGCAATACTGGCCGTTCAACTGGTCCGCATCTGCATTATGAAGTGTGGATCAACCAGCAGGCAGTGAACCCCTTAACGGCGAAATTACCAAGAACCGAAGGTCTGAGCGGCACCGATCGCCGCGATTACCTGGCACAAGTGAAGGACATCGTTCCGCAACTGAAATTCGATTAACGCCTACAGAGTACAAGCCGGCGTCAGCACGCGCCGGCTTTTTCTTTTGTAGGAATTGACGCACCTCGTTACACTATTCTCACTTTGCTTATTGAAATACTTGCCTGCGGAACATGCATGGAAACGAAGAAAAACAATTCAGAATACATTCCCGAATTTGAAGAAGGCTTTCGTCACCCGCGCTACTGGGGCGCGTGGATAGGTGTTTTCGCGTTTGCGGGCGTAGCGCTGCTCCCTGCGTCTTTACGCGATCCGTTGCTGGGGACGCTTGGGCGCCTTGCCGGTAAATTCGGTAAGAGTGCGCGTCGGCGTGCCCAGATCAACCTGTTGTACTGCTTCCCGGAGAAACCAGAAGCGGAACGTGAAGCGATCATTGACGAGATGTTCGCTACTGCGCCGCAGGCGATGGTTTTGATGGCGGAGCTGGCGATGCGTGGGCCAGAGAAGATCCTGTCGCGCGTTGAGTGGCAGGGGCGCGAGATTATCGATAGCCTGCACGACAATAATGAAAATGTGATTTTTCTGGTCCCGCATGGATGGGGGGTGGATATCCCGGCAATGCTGATGGCATCGCAGGGGCAGAAAATGGCGGCGATGTTCCATAATCAGGGCAACAAAGTATTCGATTATGTCTGGAATACGGTGCGCCGCCGCTTTGGCGGACGTCTGCATGCGCGCAACGACGGTATCAAACCGTTTATTCAGTCCGTGCGCCAGGGGTATTGGGGCTACTACCTGCCCGATCAGGATCATGGTGCCGAGCAGAGCGAATTTGTTGATTTCTTTGCGACCTATAAAGCGACGCTACCGGCGATTGGGCGTTTGATGAAGGTGTGCCGTGCGCGCATTGTGCCGCTTTTCCCGGTTTATGATGCGACGACGCATCGGCTGATCGTTCAGGTACGTCCACCGATGGACGATCTGTTGACTGCGGATGACGTCACTATTGCGCGCCGAATGAACGAAGAGGTTGAAGTGTTCGTCGGACCGAGGCCAGAGCAGTACACCTGGATTTTGAAATTGCTGAAAACGCGCAAGCCGGGTGAGATTGAACCGTACAAGCGCAAAGAGTTATTCCCGAAGAAATAAAAAAACCCCGCCTGGCGGGGTTTTGCTTTTCTGGTTTATTTATTCCACGGTCAGAATACGTGTGGTGTTAGTTGTACCCACGGTACTCATCACATCGCCCTGGGTAACGATCACCAGATCGCCGGAAATCAAATAGCCTTTGTCACGCAGCAGATTTACCGCGTCATTAGCCGCTACCACACCTTCGTTTACGCTGTCGAAATAGACCGGTGTCACGCCGCGGTACAGTGCGGTCAGGTTCAGGGTGCGCTCATGACGGGAGAGCGCGAAAATCGGCAGACCGGAACTGATACGTGAAGTCATTAGCGCGGTACGGCCAGACTCTGTCATAGAGATAATCGCGGTTACCCCTTTCAGGTGGTTCGCGGCATACATCGCCGACATTGCGATCGCTTCTTCCACATTATCGAACTGAATATCGAGGCGGTGTTTTGACACGTTGATGCTCGGGATCTTCTCGGCGCCCAGGCAAACACGCGCCATCGCGGCAACAGTTTCTGCCGGGTACTGACCCGCAGCGGTTTCCGCAGAGAGCATAACTGCATCGGTGCCATCCAGCACGGCGTTTGCCACATCCATGACTTCTGCACGGGTTGGCATCGGATTGGTGATCATCGATTCCATCATCTGCGTGGCGGTGATGACTGCACGGTTAAGCTGACGCGCACGACGAATCAGCGCTTTCTGGATACCCACCAGCTCCGGGTCACCAATTTCCACGCCGAGGTCGCCACGGGCAACCATCACCACATCGGAGGCAAGGATGACATCATCCATCGCTTCCTGGCTGCAGACTGCCTCAGCGCGTTCTACTTTGGCGACAATCTTTGCGTCACAACCCGCGTCGCGCGCCAGACGGCGGGCATAATTGAGGTCTTCGCCGCAGCGCGGGAAGGAGACGGCCAGGTAATCCACACCAATCAGCGCAGCGGTCACAATATCTGCTTTGTCTTTGTCGGTCAGCGCCTCTGCCGAGAGACCGCCGCCCAGTTTGTTAATGCCTTTATTGTTAGACAGCGGGCCGCCCACCGTGACTTCGGTGAACACTTTCATGCCCTGAACTTCCAGTACTTTCAACTGCACGCGGCCATCATCCAGCAGCAGAATGTCGCCAGGTACCACGTCAGCAGGCAGGCCTTTATAGTCGATACCGACTTTTTCTTTGTCGCCTTCGCCTTTGCCGAGATTGGCATCGAGCAGGAATTTATCGCCAATATTGAGGAATACTTTGCCTTCCTTGAACGTGGACACGCGAATTTTCGGTCCTTGTAAATCGCCAAGAATAGCAACATGACGTCCCAGTTTTGCCGCAATTTCACGCACTTTATCCGCACGTAATTTATGATCTTCCGGTGTGCCGTGTGAGAAGTTCATGCGTACCACGTTGGCGCCTGCGGCGATAATTTTCTCAAGGTTATTATCGCGATCGGTGGCCGGGCCTAAAGTGGTCACGATTTTGGTTCTGCGAAGCCTTCTGGACATGTAATACTCCGTTGTCTAAAACAACCAGGTGTTGCGTGAACATGGATTCAGCTAAATTGCCAAAGTGAGAATTTAACCGAACAGCGTAAGATGTTACAACTTTGTTATTACTATCGGTCTATTAATGTTTATCGCTCCGGATGAGGAACTCCTTATCAAAGCGCGATTCTTTCAGTGCTTCTTTGACACGCTTCAAGTTATCCCTGAATTTTGCGCCACGTCGCAATGTGAAGCCGGTAGCGAGAACGTCAATAACCGTGAGCTGTGCAAGACGTGACACCATGGGCATATAAATGTCGGTATCTTCCGGAACGTCGAGAGTAATAGCCAGTGTCGCTTCCCGGGCAAGTGGTGTCTCTGCCGACGTCAGCGCGATGACCATGGCGTCGTTTTCACGTGCCAGTTGTGCCAGTTCAACCAAACTTTTGGTGCGTCCGGTATGCGAAATCAGCACAACCACGTCATCGTCACTACAATTCATACAACTCATGCGTTGCAACACGATGTCGTCGGTATAAATAACGGGTACGTTGAAGCGGAAAAATTTGTTCATCGCGTCGTGCGCGACGGCGGCAGACGAACCGAGACCAAAAAAAGCGATTTTCTTTGCCTGAGTCAGCAGATCAACGGCGCGGTTGACCGCCGCCATATCGAGCGACTGACGTACATGGTCAAGGCTTGCCATCGCCGACTCGAAAATTTTGCCGGTATAGGCCTCGACGCTGTCATCTTCATCGACGTTGCGATTAACATAGGGCGTGCCGTTTGCCAGACTTTGCGCCAGATGCAATTTAAAATCCGGAAACCCGCGGGTATCGAGACTGCGGCAAAATCGGTTCACCGTGGGTTCGCTGACCCCCGCTTGCTGGGCGAGGGCGGCGATACTGGAATGAATGGCTTGATCGGGGAAGGCGAGAATCACTTCCGCCACTTTGCGCTCGGATTTGCTAAGGTGTTCCAGTTGAGACTGGATTTTTTCCAGCATATTCATTTTTAACGAATCGCTCATCAGTGAAACGATTCCACAGAAAGGTGAAATCGTGATGCGTTTTAGCAAGAATATACCTTTCTGCCGCAAAGAGAGGTAAGTGACAACGTTAAATGTTGTTGTTTTTTTTCATTACATGATCGCAGTCGGATTTTATTCGCTGCGAATCAGGCAAACATCCAGCATTTTCACGGTGAAAAAGCAGATTTTCGCCGAAGAGCCCTACAGCGCACAGGTAGACAAGCGTTAGCGGTTTCGATAATTACGTAAAAGCAGTACAGTGCAGTGTAATAAAATTACAACTAAAACCTGGCATAAGCACCAGGATAGCCAACTGAGGAGAATGACATGGCGGTAACGCAAACAGCCCAGGCATGTGACCTGGTCATTTTCGGCGCGAAAGGCGATCTCGCACGCCGGAAATTGCTGCCTTCCCTGTATCAACTGGAAAAAGCGGGTCAGATCCATCCGGATACGCGTATCCTGGGTGTCGGACGCGCCGACTGGGATAAAGAAGCCTATACAAAAGTGGTGCGTGAAGCGCTCGAAACTTTCATGAAGGAAAAAATCGATGAAAGCTTATGGGACACGCTGAGCGGCCGCCTGGATTTCTGCAACCTGGATGTCAATGACACCAAAGCGTTTAAGCGCCTTGGCGCTATGCTCGACCAGAAGAATCGCACCACTATTAACTACTTTGCGATGCCGCCAAGCACCTTTGGCGCTATCTGCAAAGGTCTGGGTGAGGCGAAGCTGAATGCGAAACCTGCCCGTGTCGTGATGGAAAAACCATTAGGCACCTCGCTTGCCACCTCACGTGAAATTAACGATCAGGTTGGCGAGTATTTCGAGGAATGCCAGGTCTACCGCATCGACCACTATCTGGGTAAAGAGACTGTACTCAATCTGCTGGCGCTGCGCTTTGCCAACTCCCTGTTCGTCAATAACTGGGATAACCGTACGATTGATCATGTGGAAATCACGGTGGCGGAAGAGGTGGGTATCGAAGGTCGCTGGGGATACTTTGACCAGGCGGGTCAAATGCGCGACATGATCCAGAACCACCTGCTGCAGATCCTTTGCATGATCGCTATGTCTCCGCCGTCAGATCTGACTGCGGACAGTATTCGTGATGAAAAAGTGAAGGTACTGAAATCTCTGCGTCGTATCGATCGCTCGAACGTGCGTGAGAAAACCGTCCGTGGGCAGTACACCACCGGGTTTGCCCAGGGCAAAAAAGTTCCGGGCTATCTGGAAGAAGAGGGGGCGAACAAATCCAGCAACACCGAAACGTTCGTCTCTATTCGCGTGGATATCGATAACTGGCGCTGGGCGGGCGTGCCGTTCTACCTGCGTACCGGTAAACGTCTGCCGACGAAATGTTCAGAAGTCGTGGTGTATTTCAAAACGCCTGAACTCAACTTGTTCAAAGAGTCCTGGCAAGATTTGCCGCAGAACAAGCTCACCATCCGTCTGCAGCCGGACGAAGGTGTGGATATCCAGGTCCTGAACAAAGTGCCGGGGCTGGATCACAAACATAACCTGCAGACCACTAAGCTGGACCTGAGCTATTCTGAAACCTTCAACGAAACGCACCTGGCCGATGCCTATGAGCGCCTGCTGCTGGAAACCATGCGTGGCATTCAGGCACTGTTCGTGCGCCGTGATGAAGTAGAAGAAGCCTGGAAGTGGGTTGACTCTATCACCGAAGCCTGGGCGATGGACAACGACTCGCCGAAACCATATCAGGCCGGGACCTGGGGACCGGTTGCCTCTGTGGCGATGATTACCCGTGATGGCCGCTCCTGGAATGAATTTGAGTAATCAGGTTGTTGCGAATGTTACGTAGTTTTACCGGTAACATGATCTAACTCAGAAATCAGGCCAATATTTCAACTTTCAAGCTCCGACTGGATTCACCAGCGGAGCTTTTTTTATTACACTGGCTACAGTGATTTTGCCTTTGGGCGCGGTGTGACGGCGTTTTTTGCTGAATTTCAAATGCTGAAACCTCCTGTATACCGTTGTCCCGGACAGATAAATTTCAGGAGCCTTTATGAATCCAGTATTGTTACGCGTAACAAATCGCATTACAGAACGCTCGCGCGAAAGCCGGACGGCCTATCTAAAACGCATCAATCAGGCGAAGAGTGAAACCGTACACCGTTCCTCGCTGGCATGTGGCAATCTGGCCCACGGTTTTGCCGCCTGTCAGCCTGATGACAAAGCCTCGCTCAAAAGTATGCTGCGTAACAATATCGGCATCATCACCTCCTACAACGATATGCTTTCTGCACACCAGCCTTACGAAACCTATCCGAATATCATTCGCAAGGCGTTGCACTCTGTGAATGCGGTTGGTCAGGTGGCAGGCGGCGTTCCAGCCATGTGTGACGGGGTTACGCAGGGTCAGGACGGGATGGAACTTTCACTGCTCAGCCGTGAAGTGATCGCCATGTCAGCGGCAGTCGGCCTGTCGCATAATATGTTTGACGGGGCGTTGTTCCTGGGCGTCTGCGACAAAATCGTCCCCGGCCTGGCGATGGCTGCGTTCTCGTTTGGTCATTTGCCCGCCGTATTTATCCCGTCAGGTCCCATGGCCAGCGGCCTGGCAAATAAAGAAAAGGTACGCATTCGTCAACTTTATGCAGAAGGTAAAGTCGATCGTATGGCGCTTCTGGAATCCGAAGCCGCTTCTTACCACGCGCCGGGTACGTGCACTTTCTACGGTACGGCCAATACTAACCAGATGGTTATCGAATTCATGGGCATGCAACTGCCCGGCTCTTCCTTCGTGCATCCGGATGCACCGCTGCGAGAAGCGCTGACCTCGGCTGCCGCACGCCAGGTGACACGCTTAACCGGTAACGGTAGCGAATGGATGCCGATCGGCAAAATGGTCGATGAAAAAGTGGTGGTCAACGGTATCGTGTCATTACTGGCAACAGGTGGTTCCACTAACCACACTATGCATCTGGTGGCGATGGCGCGTGCTGCGGGCATTATTATTAACTGGGATGACTTTTCTGAACTGTCGGACGTAGTGCCGCTGCTGGCGCGACTCTATCCGAACGGTCCGGCGGATATTAACCACTTCCAGGCGGCGGGCGGTGTACCCGTGCTGATGCGTGAGTTGCTCAAAGGCGGTTTGCTGCATGAAGATGTGAATACGGTAGCCGGTTTTGGCCTCTCCCGTTACACCATGGAACCCTGGCTTAATAACGGTGAGCTGGACTGGCGTGAAGGGGCCGCAGCGTCACTGGATGCGGATGTCATCGCCACGATTGAAAAGCCTTTCTCTCGCCATGGCGGTACCAAAGTGCTCAGCGGCAATCTTGGGCGCGCGGTGATGAAAACCTCTGCCGTACCGGTTGAATATCAGGTCATTGAAGCGCCGGCCGTGGTATTTGAGAGCCAGCATGACGTGTTGCCGGCTTTTGATGCGGGCTTATTGAACAAAGATTGTGTCGTGGTGGTCCGTCATCAGGGACCAAAAGCGAACGGCATGCCAGAATTACATAAACTTATGCCGCCACTTGGTGTATTATTGGACCGCTGTTTCAAAATTGCGTTGGTTACAGATGGACGACTCTCCGGCGCATCAGGTAAAGTGCCCTCAGCGATTCATGTGACACCCGAAGCGTATGACGGTGGATTGCTGGCGAAAGTACGTGATGGCGACATCATCCGTGTAAACGGACAGACTGGCGAATTGACGCTGCTGGTCGATGATAATGAGCTTGCTGCACGTCAGCCGCATATTCCTGACCTGAGCGCTGCTCGCGTGGGTACCGGGCGCGAACTGTTTGGCGCACTGCGAGAAAAACTTTCCGGTGCGGAGCAGGGCGCAACCTGCATTACTTTTTAAAACGACAAGATTTTTAGTTCAGGCGAGAGAATAATTCTGATGAAAAATTGGAAAACGAGTGCAGAAGCAATCCTGAAAACTGGCCCGGTAGTGCCGGTTATCGTTGTCAACAAACTGGAGCACGCAGTCCCGATGGCGAAAGCACTGGTTGCTGGCGGCGTGCGCGTTCTTGAAGTAACACTGCGTACTGCCTGTGCCATCGATGCGATTCGCGCGATTGCGAAAGAAGTGCCGGATGCCATTATCGGCGCAGGCACCGTACTTAATCCCCAGCAGTTGAAAGAGGTCACTGAAGCGGGTGCGCAGTTCGCGATAAGCCCGGGTCTGACTGAGCCGCTGCTGAAAGCCGCGACCGAAGGCACTATCCCGTTGATTCCGGGTATCAGCACGGTTTCGGAACTGATGCTGGGTATGGACTACGGCCTGAAAGAGTTCAAATTCTTCCCGGCAGAAGCGAACGGCGGCACCAAAGCGCTGCAGGCTATCGCGGGTCCGTTCTCTCAGGTACGTTTCTGCCCGACTGGCGGTATCTCTCCGGCTAACTACCGCGATTACCTGGCGCTGAAAAGCGTGCTGTGTATCGGTGGCTCCTGGCTGGTTCCGGCCGACGCGCTGGAAGCAGGCGACTATGACCGCATCACCAAACTGGCTCGCGAAGCGGTTGAAGGCGCGAAGTAAATAGTTTCACTGGGCGGCGTATTGCTGGCTGCCTGGAAAATAAAAATGAAAAGCCCGGTAAGCGTCACTGCAACCGGGCTTTTTTGTCACCACATTATTACTTAACCCGTAACCTTCACCGCCGCCGCTGCCGCTTTTGCGCGCTCAACCGCCTCTTCAACGGTATCTGCTGTTGCCAGCGCCACGCCTAAACGGCGTGTGCCGTCAATTTCAGGCTTGCCAAACAGACGTACCTGCAGACCCGCGCCGACGGCATGTTGCAGGTTATCAAACGTGACGTTCTGGCTTTTCAGCGCAGGCAGGATCACCGCAGAGGCAGACGGTCCGTACTGGCGAATTTGCCCAACGGGCAGACCGAGGAAGGCGCGAACGTGCAGGGCGAATTCTGAAACATCCTGCGAAATCAGCGTGACCATCCCGGTATCATGCGGGCGCGGAGAGACTTCGCTAAAGACCACCTCATCGCCGCAAACAAACAATTCAACGCCGAATAAGCCATAGCCGCCCAGGGCTAATACCACTTTACGCGCCACATCCTGCGCACGCTCCAGCGCCAGGTCGGTCATAGATTGCGGTTGCCAGGATTCGCGATAGTCTCCGTCTTCCTGACGATGACCTACCGGAGAGCAGAAATGTACGCCATCTGATGCGCTGATGGTCAGCAGGGTGATTTCGAAATCAAAATTCACCACACCTTCGACGATAACGCGACCGGCACCCGCACGACCACCCTGTTGCGCGTATTCCCAGGCTTTCGCCAACTGATCGGCACTGCGAATGAAACTCTGGCCTTTACCGGAAGAACTCATTACGGGTTTTACGATGCAGGGCAGGCCTATCTCATCAACGGCCTGACGGAACGCCTCTTCACTGTCGGCAAAGCGGTAGCTTGACGTCGGAAGAGCCAGTTCTTCGGCCGCCAGACGACGAATACCTTCGCGATTCATGGTCAGTTTGGTTGCCCGCGCGCACGGGACAACATGCTGACCCTGGGCTTCCAGTTCCAGCAGCGTATCGGTGGCAATCGCTTCAATTTCCGGCACGATAAAGTCGGGCTTTTCCAGCGCTACCAGTGCTTTTAACGCCTCACCATCAAGCATATTGATAACATGCGAGCGGTGGGCCACATGCATGGCGGGCGCGTCGGCATAACGGTCTACGGCAATGACTTCAATGCCAAGCCGCTGGCATTCAATCGCCACTTCTTTGCCTAATTCCCCCGAACCCAATAACATTACGCGAGTAGCCGCCGGACGCAGCGCAGTACCTAATAGAGTCATAGCAAGTCGACCTTCATAAAAAAAATCTGGCGGCAGTATATACGAAAACGTTTGCGTCTGTCTTTTACGACTTGCGCTCTGGCGAAGGGTGCAGTAAAATACTGTATATAAATACAGTTAAAAGGGGCTGCATCATGGCGGTTGAAGTCAAGTATGTTGTGATTCGTGAAGGTGAGGAAAAAATGTCTTTTGCCAGCAAAAAGGAAGCTGACGCTTACGATAAAATGCTCGACCTGGCCGAGGTACTGGAAGGCTGGCTGGGCGAAGCGCCAGTGACGCTTGAAGAAGACCAGCGCGATCAAATGGCGCTCTGGCTGGCTGAACAAAAAGAGGTGCTCAGCCATATCCTCAAATCCGGTAAGTTACCCGGTGCGGATAGCCAGGAGGGCGCACCAGAAGCGGCTCAGGATGATGCAGACGTGGGAGCATCAGAGGCGGTTGATATTAAGTCAAAAGCGAAACGCTCTGCTGCCTGATCCCGGCTTGCGCTGCCTGTAATTTGTACCATGCTTTGATTGGGCTCTATGCACAGGAGAAAAGCATGAAAATAGCAGGAGTGTTGCTGGGTACACTATTACTGGCGGGCAGCGTAGTCGCATCGGCTTCCACTGACAAATCGGTTAAATTTCCCTCTTGCGAAGGAATGAATGCAGAGGGGATCGCTGCGAGCGTCAAACGTGATTACTTGCAAAACCGCATCGTACGCTGGGCTGACGATCAAAAAAAACTTGGCCAGGCGGATCCCGTTGCCTGGGTTACTCCGAAAGACATTCGGGGTAAGCACGATCAATGGGATGTTCCCTTAACGGTTCGTGGTAAGAGCACAGACATTCATTATCTCGTCAAAATCGATTGTAAAGCAGGAAAAGCGGAGTATCAGCCTCGTTAACACCACGACCTTTTCTCATCTTTTGCTGTTTTAGACATTTCCTGACACCCCCTCGCTTAGGCTTCTCGTTTACGAAACGATTAAGTGAGGGGAATCATGGCAAACTGGTTAAACCAATTACAGTCTCTTCTTGGCCAGCAAGGCCAGTCATCGTCATCTTCCGGTGGGCAGGATCTCGGCAAATTACTCGTGCCCGGAGCCTTAGGTGGGCTTGCCGGTTTGCTGGTTGCCAGTAAATCTTCGCGTAAATTACTGACCAAATACGGTACCGGCGCGCTGCTTGTGGGTGGCGGGGCTGTGGCGGGTACCGTCCTGTGGAATAAGTACAAAGACAAAGTGCGCACTGCCCATCAGGAAGAGGCGCAGTTTGGCCAACAGAGCTCGTCTATTGATGCGCGCACCGAACGTCTGATTCTGGCCCTGGTGTTCGCCGCGAAGAGCGACGGACACATTGATGACAGAGAACGTACCGCTATCGAACAACAACTGAACGAGGCCGGTATTGAAGAAAAAGGGAGAGAGCTGATTGCGAAAGCGATCGAACAACCGCTGGATCCACATCGGCTTGCGGCTGGCATCAAAAATGAGGAAGAGGCGCTGGAAGTCTATTTCCTGAGCTGCGCAGCAATAGATATCGACCACTTTATGGAGCGCAGCTATCTTGCTGCCTTAGGCGATGCGCTTAAGATCCCGCATGATGTTCGGGACGGTATCGAAGAAGACCTTCGACAACAGAAAAAGAGCCTTATCGACTAACGCGACTTTCTCGTTTCGCTTGCATCACGCGCGGCTTTTGCCAACCTTATAGTGTGTTAAACAAATAAGAACAGAGCTATGCCGCCGAAAGCTAAACAAGTTCCCCACGCTATGACAGTTCATGGCGATACACGTCTGGACAACTATTACTGGCTGCGCGACGACACCCGTTCGCAGCCAGACGTACTTGATTATCTGCAACAAGAAAATGAGTACGGTCGCTGCATTATGGCTTCTCAGCAGGCACTACAGGATCGTCTGCTGGAAGAGATCATTTCACGTATCCCGCAGCGTGAGATTTCAGCGCCTTATGTTAAGAATGGCTATCGCTATCGCCACATCTTCGAGCCGGGGTGTGAATATCCGATTTATCAACGCCAGTCCGCGCTCTCGGCTGAATGGGATGAGTGGCAAGTGCTGCTGGATGCGAACCAGCGTGCTGCGCATAGCGAATTTTATACTCTGGGAGGGATTGCCATCTCTCCGGATAATACGCTGATGGCCATTTCCGAGGATTACCTTTCGCGCCGCCAGTATGGTGTGCGCTTTCGTAATCTGGAAACCGGGAACTGGTATCCGGAGATGCTCGATAATGTTTCACCGGGTTGTGTGTGGGTGAACGATTCAGAGACACTTTATTATGTGCGTAAGCATGCCACGACCTTGCTCCCTTATCAGGTCTGGCGTCACACCATTGGAACTCCATCTACCCATGATGAATTGATTTATGAGGAGACGGACGACACCTTTTACGTCAGCCTGAGCAAAACCAGTTCACAGCACTACATCATTATTCATCTTGCGAGTGCGACGACGAGTGAGGTGCTGCTGCTGGATGCAGAATTGCCTGATGCCCAGCCGCTCTGCTTTTTACCGCGTCGTAAAGATCACGATTACAGCCTCGATCATTTTCAGCACTCGTTTTATTTGCGTTCCAACCGGGATGGCAAAAATTTCGGCTTATATCGCACCAAAGTACGTGATGAACGACGTTGGGAAGTGCTGATCCCCGCCAGAGAAAATGTCATGCTGGAGGGATTTACCCTGTTTACCGACTGGCTGGTGGTTGAAGAAAGGCAGCGCGGCCTCACCAGCCTGCGGCAGATCAACCGGAAAACGCGAGAAGTCACCGGAATCGCCTTTGACGATCCGGCATATGTTACCTGGCTTGCTTATAACCCTGAACCGGAGACCTCGCGGCTACGTTATGGTTATTCGTCCATGACGACGCCGGATACCTTGTTTGAACTTGACATGGACACCGGCGAGCGCCGCGTGATCAAACAGACGGAAGTAGCCGGATTTGACGCCAGTGATTATCGTAGCGAGCATCTTTGGATCCGGGCGCGGGACGGTGTGGAAGTCCCGGTATCGCTGGTCTATAACCACAAACATTTCCGCAAAGGGGAAAATCCGTTACTGGTTTACGGCTATGGCTCGTATGGCGCCAGCATGGATGCTGATTTCAGCAGTAGCCGGTTAAGTTTGCTCGATCGTGGCTTTGTCTATGCCATTGCCCACATCCGCGGCGGCGGTGAGCTGGGGCAGCAGTGGTATGAGGACGGGAAATTCCTGAAAAAAAGAAACACCTTCAACGACTTTATCGATGTTACGGATGGGCTGCTGGCGCTGGAGTATGGCTCTCCGCTTTTCTGCTATGGCATGGGCGGTAGTGCCGGAGGATTGTTGATGGGGGCCGTTATCAACGAGCGACCATCACTGTTTCACGGAATTATCGCGCAGGTACCGTTCGTGGATACGCTCACAACAATGCTGGATGAATCCATTCCTTTGACCACCGGCGAGTTTGAAGAGTGGGGAAATCCGCAGGACGAAACCTACTATCACTACATAAAGCGCTATAGCCCGTACGATAATATCGGTACCCATGACTATCCGCATATGCTGGTCACAACAGGCCTGCATGACTCCCAGGTGCAATACTGGGAGCCAGCCAAATGGGTGGCGAAACTGCGCGAACTTAAAACGGACAACAACCTGCTTCTGCTCTGTACCGATATGGATTCCGGTCACGGCGGCAAATCAGGCCGTTTTAAATCCTACGAGGGAGTGGCGCTTGAGTTCGCTTTCCTGGTCGCACTGGCGCAAGGCACGCTTCCTGGCAACAAAGCAGATTAATGATCGTCGAGATAATGTTTCAACGTCAGCCGCAACTCCGGACTCATGCGATCCAGATTGTTGTACAACCAACGCAAGTAGCCGGGGTCGCGTTCCGCGACTTCGGCGACGGCTTTCCCCCGATACTTACCGAAGGTGAAGGTTGTCAGCAGTGCGGGTCTGCCGGTGACCGTTGCCATTTGATCCGGCGTCCAGCCTGATGTTTTCATAATATCAATCAGCAGGGCTGCGGTGATATAGCAGTCATAAAGCGCCCGGTGATGGTGCAATCCTGCTGGCGTTTGTACGCTAAGTTTGCGTGATTTATACAAAGCCATATTGCTGTATTTAATACCGGGCCAAAGCCGACGAGCCAGCTTCATAGTACAAATCCATTCGCCTGGCATTTCGGGTAAGACGCGTCTGTCGAAGCTGGCATTATGGGCGACATACCAGTGACTACCGTAATATTGGGGAATAATTTCTTCAATCCACGGCTGATTGGCGACCATTGATTCGGTTATCCGATGGATAGCCATCGCCTGAGGGCTGATAGGGCGGTCCGGGCGAACAAGATGGCTCATGGGATTAATAATCTGCCCGTTCACCACATCTACGGAAGCAATCTCGACGACCCCGCCTTGCAAATCGCAGGTTTCGGTATCGATGACGCGAAGTACGGTTTCAGCGGTCATTTGCTTTTCGGCTCGTACGGCAGACGCGACAGATTCACAGACGCCAGGCGGTGAGCAATAAGCCGTTCGCGAAACCAGTTGCGCAGGTGTTCGGGTTGCTCACGTTCGACGACCTCAGCGACCACCGGCATGTTATAGCGCTCTTTAAAAGCAACACCGGCCGCTGCCAAATCGACGTTGACTTTGTCCATCTCTTCCTGTGAAAGGCGGGCCAGATTGGTATTCATGCGTTTCTCCTGAGGTTATGCCGCAAAAGTTACTAAGCCTGTTGCAGAAAGACAAGTCTGCCGATGAGACTCGACGAGGCCATTATACAGAGTTATCCTCGTCGCTTTAAACATAACAAAAAGGAATGCCAGACATGCTATTCACCGCACCCCGCCTGTCACGTACATTGGCTCTTGTCGCTGCTGTCGTCACTGCACCCGCAGCTTTCGCTCATGCCCATCTGAAAAACCAATATCCTGCAGCGAACGCCGACGTCACGGCCTCCCCGCAGGCGTTAACGCTAAATTTCTCCGAAGGCATTGAACCCAAATTCAGCGGCGTCACGCTCACCGGGGCACAGCAGCAGAGCATCAAGACCGGCGCCGTTAAACGTAACGAACAGGACAAAACACAAATGCTCGTTCCTCTGGAGCAGACGTTGCAGCCGGGCAATTATACCGTTGACTGGCATGTCGTCTCTGTCGATGGCCACAAAACCCGTGGTACCTATACGTTTTCAGTGAAATAAGATGTTAACGGCAGGCTATATTGGGTTGCGCGGCATCCATTTTGCCGCCTTGATGCTGCTTTTCGGCTGCGCGCTCTTTATTAGTCGGCTGGCGCCTCGCCATCTGCTCCTTGTCATGGTAACGCGTTTTACCGGATTAATACGCCTTTGCCTGTGCATGGGCGCTTTAAGTGCCGTCTTCATGTTTGCCCTACAGGGCGGGATTATGGGCGATGGCTGGAAAGATGTTTTTAGTCCGCAAACCTGGCGGCTGCTTGCCGGGACGCAGTTCGGCAGTATCTGGTTATGGCAGATGTTCATTGCTGTTATGACGATGTTTGTCGGCTATCTGCAACCCAAACAGCAGGGAAGGCTGGTGTTGCTGACAGGCGCGCAACTGATCCTGCTCGCTGGCGTCGGCCACGCCGCCATGCATGAAGGCATCGCGGGCATACTACAACGTGCAAACCACGCACTCCATTTGCTGTGTGCTGCCACCTGGTTGGGTGGGTTATTACCCGTACTATTTTGTATGCGATTAAGCCAGGCTCGCTGGCGAGAATATGCCGTTAGCTCAATGATGCGTTTTTCTCGATACGGGCATGTCGCAGTGGCAGGCGTTCTTGTGACAGGTATGATTAACTCCCTGTTTATTCAGGGCACCTTATGGTCTATGCAAACCGGCTATGGCCGCATGCTATTGATCAAATGTGCGTTGGTGGCGCTAATGGTGGCAATTGCGCTAGCGAACAGGTATGTTCTGGTGCCACGCTTAGGCCTGAAAAACTCCCAGGCACGACATTTCCTGATTTGGATGACATGGACCGAAGTGGTTCTGGGTGCGCTTGTGCTGGCGGCGGTCAGCCTGTTCGCAACCTGGGAACCCTTCTGATTAACCGGGCGAAAATGATGAAAAAAACCATACTGACGATGCTTTTACTGGCATGTTCCGCTGGCGCCTTTGCCGCGCCGTCGGTGATTACCGTAAGCCGCTTTGAAGTGGGTAAGGACAAATGGGCATTTAACCGGGAAGAGGTCATGCTCACCTGCCGACCCGATCATGCGCTTTATGCCATCAATCCGAGCACACTGGTGCAATATCCGCTCAATCAAGAGGCGCAACAGCAGGTGGCCAGTGGTAAAACATCCGCGCAACCCATCAGTGTTATCCAGATTGACGACCCGTCCAGACCCGGTGAAAAGATGAGTCTTGCGCCCTTTATCGCTCGGGCGGAAAAACTTTGTTAATAAAAGAATGCATCTGACTGATTTTAAATAAAAAACCGCAAGTCTGATTGAACAGGTCTTGCGGTTTTAACATTTTTAAGCGTGACGATAACCGAATTTTTCAGAGCGGATTTGCCGCAAACTGGAAAACCTGGCGCCGTCATCTATTCTTAAAGTGCAAGGCGACTTAGCCTGCATTAATGCCAACTTTTAGCGCACGGCTCTCTCCCAAGAGCCATTTCCCTGGACCGAATACAGGAATCGTATTCGGTCTTTTTTTGGAACCCTTTCCAGACAGGCACTTAAGTGGCTCCGTCGGAAAATGTCCGAAAATTGTCCGAATTTCCATATTCGGCAACCTAACCCTTATACCAGAATAAATTCCTTTTTGCGCGGATCTCAAATCTTTTTCGTTCTTGCCTCAGATGCATATCCCCGGCACGGCTATATGAATCCTGACCTTTCTCTTTTGGCCGAGAGATTGTGCGTATGCAACCTAACTCGCGGAATAATTCACTCTGCGATGGCGAAGCAAAATCATCGGGAAACTGGCGGGGATGCAGGTGTTAGTACAGAAGTGGTGTTTGAAATAAAAATCCCTCAGGAGAGGGAAATCCGCTCTTCTCCTGAGGGAAGCAATTGCTTGAAAGTTAATAAATTCTTCGTTACGACCATTAGTTTGCTAATTATAAAGAATATATGCTTTGAGAATCATCCTGGTTTTCAATCTGCAACGATTAGCCAGCTATAGTCATTGCATCCATGCTTCATTATTATTCCCTGGTAAGCTTCATTCGCCGCTCTGTCCGAGCGGCTTTTTTTTGCTCACACAAATAATGCCATCCTGGCTGTCCGGGCAGCCTTCTGTTGTCCCTTCATACAGGGGGGATGAGGATGTGCATTGTCAGTTCTCATTAGCCCCGCAACCGACGAGACATCGGGGTATATCGCCCTGTTAAAGTACATGTCGGTGGCTAATTCATTCTCAGACCGTTCTCCCTGTTTCTGCAGGGTAAAGAGCGCAGCAATAATTTCCATCCAGCGGGGAGATAAGTTGAGATAAAAGTAAAAGTTCGCTGAATGTCTGTGATAACACTTTATTAAGATTAATCTTAAGGGTAATCTGCGTTCTCAATTTATGAAAAGGAGGTTGTAATGCTGGACAGATATTCCACAAAGACAGACGAAGAGAATAATCGCGTAGAAGTAGTAAAAGCAGCGTTAGACATTGCAAAGGCTTCTGTTGGAAGCTATGACGCGGCCGCAGCATGCAAAACAGATACAGAAATGCAATATGTCGCACAGCAAATTAAAGCTCTTGCCGATGCAATTGAGGATGCTTTGAAAGTGTCCTGAGGCCATTTCGATCTTAACAGCCTCGCCTGAGCGGGGCTTTTTATTGCCCCTCGTCCACGCAGTCTGACGATATATTTTCCGGGTGAACTCTTTTTGAAATGAAGATGTTGCCAGTAAGCATTCTGACTGACACAACGCACGGCGACAAACTCAGAGTTATGACCTCCCCCTGGTCGCCTGCCATAGGCCCGGCCTGGCCTATGGTGCGGGTTAATGAGTAAAGAAGCGCTCGACTAACCCGGTACCGCCGGCATGCGGGTTAATTGACTCGCGTTCTTATCAGAACCGCAAAGGCGCCATGTTTTTTGCCGAACATTAGCTATTCCACCACCGATCAACAGGCGTTATCCGCGCACTGTTGCTGGCAAAGCATCGAAGAAAAATATGAGAACGGTGAGTGGGTTATTGCTATGGCATAGCCGCTTTCTTTCCCGGACTTGCCATGATGTCTAAACATAACAAGAGACGATGACCGAAAGGCTGTGCTAATGTCGTATGCAATTTAAACAACTGAGGATAACGACATGAGCAAAGATGTTGTGGTAATACTCCCCGGTGGAAAGGTCGATCACATCTCGGTGGCGGATGACCTAAAGAAGGTCAGCTACAGAAATGATCAGCGCTCTTTTCTTGATATGCCGATCGAAACGTATGTGCTGGATGGAAAAGAGTTCCTGATAGCGAAGTTTTCGGAATTAGTCAGTACGCGTGAAACTGAACAGGCCATTCGTCAGTTTTATTAACCTGCCACCATCAACTGGACTTAGCCGTGGCCAGCGCGGGAAAACGATTTTCCCGTGTTGTATCGATGGCGCATAAATGATTTTGCAAGTCTTACAAAGGCCTCATCTTGAGGCCTCTCATCAGGACGCTTTTTTAGGCCACCTTCGTCTGACTGGAATACATGTTTTTGCCGTAAGACGAGATCCACACACTGAACAAATTGCACCGTGAGGGTAATTTTTATCCGGGCAAAGTTGCGTGAAAAAGAATGTATTTCCTTTGCAGACAGGACAAACGAATCTTAGAGTTGGAATAGCCCCTCCTGGCCGTTAGATGGAAAAACCACACTAACATGAAAAGTATGGCTTGAAAGATATATCGTTATGTTTTAATTGGTTCGTCTCTTCTTTTTCAGGCAACATATGCGCTATATCAATTAGTAGTGAGAACTCGCAGGCTGGAAGATATACGGATGACATCAGCGAGTGAGATAATGAATTCAGGTATGGGGATTTTTAGCCAGTAACGAGATGAAATAATAATTGCTGGTAATGAAAATAAGAATAAATAATATATTAGCAGCGACAGTAATAAGCAAGAGCAGTGGTAATTCCACTGCTCTCAATATTTAGCGGAAAAAATCTGTCAGGCTGTTATTCATGTCATCAAGTAGCTGGAAGCGTCGACGATATTCGGCACGCTTCTTACTTGGAATACTCTCAAGCGGTTTACGTGCCAGCATTAATGGCAAACGCCAGCGCCAGGCATTATCTTTTTCGCCATCAATAGATGCCCAGAACTCATCATAGCTGGCATGGAAATGGCGACCTTTACTAAAGCGATAACGCAATGCGCGAAAGACATGACCATCATCGCTCACGCCATAAACCGCACTAATGCCAGTGTGTGCGCACATCTGCCACAATACTTCGATCAGCAAGCGTTTAGGAAAAATACCGTAGCAAGCACGTGTAGCCACCTTGATGACTTCATGCGAGATGTTTTTTCGGGGGCCCTGCAGACCGCCAATCACTAATGCACGCTGGCCTTTTTCCTCGATCACGCTGAATGTGGCGCTCGCCAGCAGGACATGGTCGCCATCGTATAACCACAGGGTGCTTTCGCCTTCACGTTCCGCTTTATGGGCGCAGGAGGCAAAAACATTAAATTCGGCGTCATCTTTGCCTTTGCACTGCAAAATGTGCTGAGGGCTAACGGCGGTCATTGCATCGGCTGCTCTGGCAGACAAACAAGTGTCAACCCACTGGTAGTGGCTGACGACCGCATCGGCACGCTTCGCTGCATTGAGCCCCAGCGTCAGATATTGGCGATGTGATTTGCTCGGCAGTGTTACCTGGGCATTCAGTAAACGTTCAAATCCCGGGCGTTGTGATAACGCGCTCAGCATTTTTACCGTTGAAGGCCAGAACAACAGCGAACGGAGCAGGAACTTAAGGCGATAATTGCGTTTTGTCCAGATAGGGCCAGGCACCAGACGCCCGGAGACCAGTTCGCGAATAATATGTTGATGGTGATTTTGCAGGTGTTTTTCTTGCAGACTGATATTCGACACGGTAGGGCCCTCTGAATGTTCACTGTCTATTCTAGGGACTACGCTGTGGCAAATTAACCTGCGCGGTGGTTTATTTCGGGTTCGTTTAACGATGATTTAAGTTGAACCAAATTGGGCCCTGATTACGCAGAGTCAAGCCTCCTTTCTATACTAAAAATAAGGGGGAGATATGTATCAACGTATTGATGGGAATACCTGGCGGCATATCTGGATCGCAGGCGATCTGCACGGCTGCCATCAGCGTCTATTGAATGAACTGCGTGAGCGCCATTTTGATCCCTATAAGGATTTGCTGATCTGCGTTGGCGATTTGATTGACCGTGGACCTGACAGCCTGCATTGCCTGCAATTGCTTAAAAGATCGTGGTTTAAGACGGTCCGTGGGAACCATGAGCAGATGGCTATTGACGCGCTCAATGCAGGGGATATGACCCTGTGGTCATTCAATGGCGGTGCCTGGTTCAATCATCTCAGCGGAAAGGAACAGCACACGGCTTGTGAGGCGCTACGGGAATGTGATCAATTGCCTTATATTATTGAGCTGCACTGCGCCAGCGGGGTCAATATTATCGCCCATGCCGATTACCCGTCCGATCACTACGCCTGGCAAAAACCCGTAGACAAAGAATCGGTACTCTGGCGTCGTGAGCGTTTGAGTGAACATCTGGCAGGGAAAGGTGAAGCCATTTCCGGCGCGGACCATTTCTGGTTTGGTCATACGCCGCTTAAACATCGTGTGGATGCAACCAATCAGCATTATATTGATACTGGCGCCGTCTTCGGCGGTGAAATGACATTAGTACAGGTGCAGTAGTTAAAAATCACTGTATTCCTGGGCAGGGCGCCAGAAGCCATCAATAAAATCTTCTACCGGATAGCATCCGCCATAGCGCAGGCGTTGTACTTCCATAGCGACAAGACACTGTTGTTCGGTATTAAAGACATCCACGACGATGTCATCACACCCACCATCCAGGTAGCAAACAAACAAGACCAGAGCGAACATTCCATCCTCGGTTCATTACAGCATGATGTAATTGTAGGGGATGATTAGAGGCAGGGGAAATCAGGCGGGTAAATAACCCGTCTCATGGACGGGTTCCCATTGAATCAGGCAAGACGCATGACCCAGGTATCAGATTTCTGATCGTAATGTTCGCGGTATAAAACGGAATGTTCGCCGTCAAGGATCGCCGGAATGCTGGTTTCCGCGTCCCAGGCATCAAGTTGCATACATAAATCCGGGTCTGATGAGCAAGGAATGCGTAATGTTCGCTCTCCCTGATTCTCGCCCTGCAACTCGGCATCATCGATTTCGAAGGCGCCGATACGCACGCTGGTTTTCGTCATAATGCTCTCCGTTGATGGTAGTTATGTGGTACGACCAGTACAGCCGCCCATCATTCAGCCTGGTACAACACAGAGCAAGATGCCAGTCAGAAAATGCTGTTTTTTTGCTCGCCGTCACGTATTGCTGGCGAACAGACGGCCATCCCTTACCAGCTCGCGTGGATAACTGTTTTTCAGGCGGCTGCCCACTTTTTTCGCCAGGCCCAGTGGCTGACGCTGGTAGGTAACGATAACATCGTCTTTTATCGGTGGTGTTTGCGGATAAACATCACGCCCACGGTACCACTCTTCCGCTTCCTGATGCGTGAGTTCAAATGAAAGCGGGTTATCCACTCCAGCCAGGGCGATGACGGCTTCATGCTGCCAGCGATAGCCTTTATTGTGGCTTTCAGCGAGCTTGATGCCAGGGCGCGAAAAACGCACTTTGCCAATAAGGGGCGCGATGTGTGCCGGGAAGAGCCAAATTTCTTTATCACGCTGCCACAGGTGTAGATCGTCGTGCCATTGCAGGCCAACAGCGGCCGCTGCGTTAATCAGCAGAGCCTCTTCTTTCGGCTTCATACGGCTAAACGGGAAGTTACCCACTTTGTAGCCAGGAGAAGGCATCGGCGCGATTGCCGCGGTTTTTCGTAACCGCGCGACAAAGAATCCTTCGCAGTCATAAATTTGCGGAAAAACATGCAAAAAGCCCTCATCCGTCAGCGCTTGTTTTGCGCCTGTAAACAGGGTATCAAGCGGCAAAAACTCGACTGCGTCAGGATATTGCGCTTTTAGCCAGTGGCATATCGCTTCATTCTCTTCGCGATTGAGCGTACAGGTTGAATAGACCAGCGTGCCGCCCGGACGCAGCGCATGAAAAGCGCTATCGATCAATTCCCGTTGGGTGGCGGCAATCTCAAGATTACTGGCGTGCGACCAGTTCTTTAATGCATCCGGATCTTTACGCACCACCCCTTCACCAGAACAAGGCGCATCAAGCAAGATGGCATCAAACATCTCTGGCAACGCCGGACCGAAGACGCGGCCATCAAAATGGGTTAGCGCGACATTCGAAACGCCGCAGCGGCTGATATTGGCGTGCAGCACTTTTACGCGACTGGCGGAATACTCATTAGCGAGAATAGCGCCGCGATTGCCCATGCACGCAGCGATCTGGGTGGTTTTCGAGCCCGGTGCCGCTGCAACATCCATAACCCGTTCGGGCATTTCGCCATCAGCAAACAGGGCGCTAACCGGCAGCATGGAGCTGGCTTCCTGGATATAAAACATTCCGCTTAAATGTTCTGCGGTGCTACCGAGCGGTAGCGCCTCTTCATCATCCCGCTCAATCCAGAACCCTTCGGCACACCACGGAATCGGTGTCAGCTGCCAGCCATAAGGCGCAACAAGCCTCAGGAAGTCTTCAACGGTAATTTTGAGCGTATTAATTCGTAGACTGCGCCGCAAAGGCCGCTGACAGGCCGCGATGAATTCGTCGAAAGAGAGATGGGCTGGCAGCAGGTCACGCATTTGTGCCAGAAATTCGTCAGGAAGATAAACAGCGTTTTGAGCCACAGGTTATACCACAGGAAAGCAGGGAGGGGCGCAGTGTAACATACTCGCTCCGGCGCGGGCACGCCGGAGCGGTAAGGCATTAGCGTGGCAGGGCGGTGCCCCACTGACGCCACTCTTTAGGCTCGCTTTCCTGCAACAGGAAATGTTTACCTGGCTGCGCTTGCGGTGCCAGTGGAATACCCGGAGGCGTGGCAAAGGCCACCCCACCGCGAATAAACTGGTTAAAGGTACCCGTTTTCACCACGCCTCCGGTCAGGCCAAAGTCCAGCGAATAGCCGGAAGCCAGCCAGAACACGGAATTATTTCGCACGAGGTGCTGATAACGTTTGCTGATCCGCATCCCAACCATTACGCGGTCTGACAGGGAACCGAGCATCAGGCCGGTGACGGTGCCCACTTCGATCCCACGGAACAGAACGGGTGTGCCAATATTCAGCGAACCGGCTTCCGGTGCTTCAACCACTACGTTCAAACCATCAAGATAACGGGAATCGGTGATCGTGGTTTCCTGTATTTCAAAATCACGGCGCGCCTCGCCATGGCCAGGTTCAACATTGATATAGGGCTGCAGGATAGTATCAAGGTGCTCAACACCCGCTGCAGAGATTTGCGGTGTGACAACGGAGAATCGTGTGCCGCCACGGGCAAACGTCTGCACATATTCAGGGTAGAGCACCCCGGTTGCCTGTACTTCGCTCTTGTCGGCAATGAGCTGGAGGTTAGAAATCTGGCCGATATCGATACCCAGATAGCGAATCGGCATTCCCGCCGCCAGTTTTCCGGCATCATAGGCATGCAGGGTGATCTGACTCCCGACGGCGCGTGCGGCGGTCTCAGAGGCGTAAAGGATACGTTTATCGCCCTTGCGTGCGCTGGCGCTGGCGCCGCTGAGATTATCGAAACTGATCGCGCCTTTGAGGGCACGAGACAATGGCGACGCCTGAACCGTCAGGCCGCTACCGTTCAATTGAACTTTCGCCCCCCCTTCGGCCCAAAAAACGCTATTACTGGTCAACAGTGAGCGATACTCCGGCTTGATATGCACTTCGATATCAAACGCATCTGCCCGGGGGCGCACGGTAATGATTTCACCCACTTCAAATTTACGGTAGAGCACCACTGAACCTGCCTGCACATCCGGCAGGGTATCTGCGGTCAGCGTCAGGGTGGTTGTCGGCAGGTCGCTAAGACTGTTTTCCAGCGCTTTATCGAGATTGGCGAACAGAGGATAGCTGGTTTTCATCTCGCCTTTGCTACCAGGGAGAATGCGAATACCACCGCTGAGCCATTCGTTGGCGCTGGCGGCGAGAAACTCAACGCCATCAATGCCCATTTTGACGTCAATACGGCTGTTGACCACAAACTTGCTGTCACCGTGCACGAGGTCGCGGTATTGCGGGTCGATAGCCAGCGCAAACGAAACCCCTTTACTGGTTAAATTTCGCTCCAGCACCTGGCCGACTTGCACGCCATGTAAGATCAGCGGTTGTCCCGCGTCAATACCATAGCTTTCCGGCGCGGTGAGCGTCAGTGTGATAACGCCAGGCTGCTGCAACAGATTTTTTGTGGCCGGCAGCACCACAAAATGATTACGAGGCTCGCCTTCACCAGGCACCAGCTCCAGCGTCGTACCTGTTAGCAGCGAACTGACATTGGGATTATCAAGTGAAATTTTGGGACTACGCATTTCGATACGCGTATTGTCGCGCAATAAATTAACGACGCCCGGATCCACCGTCATTTCGCCGGTCACTGCGCCACCGGGGTTGAGATTGAGTTTGGTTAACTGACCAACCTGCAGTCCCTGATACATCAGGGCTGTCGACCCCGCTTTCAGGCCGTCACCGCCCGGGAGGTCGAGTTTGACCAGCACCCCACGTTGGCTATGGGCGAGATCTTCGTAAAGACCGTACTCATCGTCCTGCGTCGCGGGTTGTGAGGAGTCCGGAGAGTCGAAAGCGATGGCGCCATTGACCAGCGCCGCGAGGCTTTCAAGCTCGACTTTTGCACCACTCAGGCTGACATCCGCTTTGACGCCGGAAATGTTCCAGAAGCGGCTACCTTTTTTCACCAGGTTGGTAAAACGGCGCTCTATCAGCACATCGATGGTGACGCCTTGTTTATTGTTATTGATGGAATAATCATAAACGCGCCCGACCGGAATTTTCCGAAAATAGACCAGCGACCCGCTGTTGAGTGAGCCCAGGTCCGGGGCATGAAGATGAATCATCAATTCGCCATTATTCAGCCGATACTTGGGCTGGGTGTCGAGCGCAGTAAAATGCTCTTGCGGTTCCCCTTTACCGGGCATCATGCCGATATAGTTACCTCCGACCAGCGCATCCAGCCCGGAAACGCCCGCCAGCGAGGCTTTTGGCGTGACAAGCCAGAACTGCGTCTCACTGCGCAAAGCATCTTTCATATTGGCTTTAATACTGGCGCGTACCTCGATTTTTTTCAGGTCGTCGCTCAGGCGAATATCCTGCACGGTGCCCACTTCAACACCCTGATAACGAATCGGCGTTCTGCCGGCGACAATACCGTCAGCGGACATAAAATCGATGGTTATCGTGTTACCGCGATCTTTATAGCTTCCCCAGACCAGCCAGCCTGCAATCAGCAACGCAATGACCGGCAGCAGCCAGAAAGGTGAAATGCGGCGTTTTGTTTTTATACGCGCTTCAGTCGGCGAAGCGGGGGTTTCCTGACTCATGTGCATCCCAAAGTAAGCGGCTGTCCAGCCATTCCACAGCAAGAATAGTCAATATTACGGCTGCGCCGAAATAAAACGCAGCCGGTCCCATAGTAAAAGCAAGTAACTGGTCGCGGTTAATTAGTGACATTGTCAGTGAGATGACAAACAGATCGAGCATGGACCAACGCCCAATCCAGGTCACAAAGCGCAGAAGCAGGATGCGTGTACGTAACCCCTGTTCAAATTTGAAGTGGATGCTAAGCAGCAGTGTAAACAGCACAATAACTTTGGTAAATGGCACCAGAATACTGGCAATAAACACGACGCCTGCCACGGCGATATTGCTGTTTGCCAGGGACATAATGCCGGACAAAATAGTATCTTCCTGTCGCGCGCCATTGACGTAAACCACCGAGATGGGGAGCAGATTAGCCGGAAACAGAAATATCATCGATGCGATAAGCGCAGCCCAACATTTTTGTACGCTCTGACGGCGGCGATAGCGCAGGGGGATATGGCATCGCGGGCAGCGACCTCGCGGATCCGGGAAGCCGGTGAAGTGACATCCGAGACAGATACGCAACTTCTCATCTGGGCGTTTTGCTGGTCGCTGAGGGTAGAAACGCTCCCAGAGCTGCTCTACGTTCAAGTGAATCAGCGTCAGAATACTTAAAATCACCAGGGCAACAAAAGCGATAAGGCCAATACCGGGCTGCAGAAAAGCATAATCCTGCACTTTGATCGAGGCAACGCCAATGCCCACCAGGTAAATATCCAGCATTACCCACTCTTTTAGTTTTTCCAGCATCAGCAGAACCGGGCGAAGATTCATCCCCAGTATGTTACCGAACCATAAGTAGGCAATTGCGGCGACCAAAATCAACGGGGCTCCCACCGTACAAAATAACACCATGGCGGCTGTAAGCGGATCGCCCTGCGCGGTCATCTGCCAGATCCCCTGGAACAGGTTTGCGTCAATGCGTACGCCCAGCAGGTAGAGGTGGAGCAGCGGCTCGCTCCATGCGAATGGCATGAGCAGTAACATCGTCACGGCCATCGCCGCCAGACGGGTTAATGACCAATCTCTACCGTCGCGAATTTTCGCATCACAACAGGGACAGAATGCACTTTGGTGCGATTTCATCACCGGAAGGGCAAAAAGCGTATCGCATTGCGGACATCGCTGATAATGTGCGCGGGGCAAGGCGTCGCCAATGGTGTGGACGGCCATTTTTTTAGCAGGCGTTATCTGTCGGTTTTTCAGGGCCATTGCATGCATATGAATAAATCAGGAATAAATCTATCTTAACTCATGATGGGAACTTCTTGAGCATCAACGCATTTAATGCTTATTTTAATAGGCTAGACTGCATTACCGAAGTAAGACATAAAGTGATTGGATAATGAACAAAATAGAATTTTACGCGGATTTGAACCGTGATTTTCAGGCGTTAATGGCAGGTGAAACCAGTTTTTTAGCGACACTCGCTAACACCAGTGCGTTGCTTTTTGAGCGACTGAGCGATGTGAACTGGGCCGGTTTCTATCTCCTTGAAGGAGATACGCTGGTACTGGGACCCTTCCAGGGCAAAATTGCCTGCGTACGTATTCCGGTCGGACGCGGCGTTTGCGGTACTGCGGTGGCACAAAACAGCGTGCAACGCGTGGACGATGTGCATCAGTTCTCCGGGCATATTGCCTGCGATGCCGCCAGTAATGCTGAAATCGTACTGCCTATTACACTGAATAATCAGATTATTGGTGTCCTTGATATCGACAGCATTGCGTTCGCGCGTTTTGCTGCTGAGGATGAAGAGGGGTTGCGTGAGCTGGTATCGCACCTGGAAAACACGCTGATACAGACCGATTATAAAAAATTCTTTGCGGGCGTCGCAGGATAATCAACGGATAACGTAGCATTTACGGATAGCGTCATTATAATGACGCCTGTTCATGCCTGCGGCTTGTTGGCAACGTCCGTTGTAATCAGGAAATTTCATGGAAAATCAACCTAAGTTGAATAGCAGTAAAGAAGTTATCGCCTTTCTGTCCGAACGTTTTCCTCACTGTTTCAGTGCAGAAGGCGAAGCGCGTCCCCTGAAAATCGGTATTTTTCAGGATTTAGTTGCACGAGTTGAGGGCGAGATGAATCTCAGCAAAACTCAGCTTCGTTCCGCTTTACGTCTTTACACTTCAAGCTGGCGTTACCTTTATGGTATCAAAGCTGGTGCGACCCGTGTCGATCTCGACGGTAACCCGTGCGGCGTTCTGGATGAGCAGCACGTTGAGCACGCGCGTAAACAGCTTGAAGAAGCCAAAGCTCGCGTTCAGGCGCAACGCGCTGAACAACAAGCGAAAAAACGAGAAGCAGCTATTGCTGCCGGTGAGACGGAAGAGGCTCCGCGTCGTGAGCGTAAACCCCGTCCAGCACCGCGTCGTAAGGAAAATGGCGAGCGCAAACCTCGTACTGACAAACCTGCTGCGAAACCCCAGCGCGCGCCGCGAGAAGAACGTCATACGCCAGTTTCAGATTTATCTGCACTGACTGTAGGTCAAAACCTTAAGGTTAAAGCGGGTAATAATGCGATGGACGCCACCGTACTGGAAATCACCAAAGACGGCGTTCGCGTACAGCTTACTTCGGGTATGTCGATGATTGTACGCGCAGAACATTTGATGTTCTGAAACGGAGGCCTGGCCTGGCATGAACACTTTGTTTAAGCGCACAGCGTTGGCTGGTCTGTTATTAATAACAGGCCAGGTTTTCGCGGTGGAAGATATTACCCGTGCCGATCAAATTCCGGTATTAAAGGAAGAGCCTCAGCACGCGACGGTCAGTGAGCGAGTGACTTCGCGGTTTACCCGTTCTCACTACCGTCAATTCGATTTGGATCAGGCCTTTTCGGCAAAGATCTTTGATCGTTACCTCAATTTGCTGGACTACAGCCATAATGTGCTTCTGGCCAGCGACGTTGCACAATTTGCGCAGAAAAAAACGCAGTTAGGTGATGAACTCCGCACCGGTAAACTGGATGTTTTCTACGATCTCTACAATCTTGCGCAAAAACGCCGTTTCGAACGTTACCAGTACGCACTGAAAGTGCTGGAGCGGCCGATGGATTTTTCTGGCAACGACACCTTCAACCTTGACCGCAGTAAAGCGCCGTGGCCAAAGGATGAATCCGAGCTTAACGCCCTTTGGGATGGCAAAGTCAAATATGACGAGTTGAGTCTCAAGCTCACCGGTAAAGATGAGAAAGAGATCCGCGACACCCTGACGCGTCGTTATAAATTTGCCATTCGTCGGCTGGTGCAAACGAATAGTGAAGATGTGTTCTCACTGGCGATGACGTCGTTTGCCCGTGAAATTGATCCGCATACTAACTATCTGTCGCCGCGCAACACTGAGCAGTTCAACACCGAGATGAGCCTTTCTCTGGAAGGTATCGGCGCCGTTTTGCAGATGGATGACGACTATACCGTTATCAATTCGATGGTGGCGGGCGGTCCGGCAGCGAAGAGCAAAGCCATCAGCGTGGGCGATCGTATCGTAGGTGTCGGGCAGACGGGCCAGAATATGGTTGATGTCATTGGCTGGCGTCTTGATGATGTTGTTGCGTTGATCAAAGGTCCAAAAGGCAGCAAAGTTCGCCTCGAAATTCTGCCTGCGGGTAAAGGAACGAAGACGCGGATTGTGACGCTGACCCGTGAGCGTATTCGTCTGGAAGACCGTGCGGTGAAAATGTCGGTGAAAACGGTCGGCAAAGAAAAAGTTGGCGTACTGGATATTCCTGGTTTCTATGTGGGTCTGACCGATGACGTCAAGGTTCAGTTGCAGAAACTCGAAAAACAGAACGTTAGCAGCGTCGTGATTGATCTGCGCACCAACGGTGGCGGCGCATTAACGGAAGCCGTTTCCCTTTCCGGTCTGTTTATTCCGTCAGGTCCTGTGGTTCAGGTTCGCGACAATAATGGCAAAGTCCGTGAAGACAGCGATACCGATGGCGTGGTCTATTACAAAGGCCCGCTGGTGGTGCTGGTCGACCGCTTCAGTGCCTCGGCATCCGAAATATTTGCTGCTGCGATGCAGGATTATGGACGTGCACTGATCGTCGGTGAGCCCACCTTCGGTAAAGGCACTGTTCAACAGTATCGCTCGCTGAACCGTATTTACGATCAGATGTTGCGCCCGGAATGGCCAGCGTTGGGTTCCGTACAGTACACCATTCAGAAGTTCTATCGCGTTAATGGCGGCAGTACACAGCGTAAGGGCGTCACGCCGGATATCATTATGCCGACGGGGACGCAAGAGACGGAAACCGGCGAGAAGTTTGAAGATAATGCACTGCCGTGGGATAGCATCAATGCGGCCAACTTTACGAAGTATGGCGACATGAAACCGTTTGGCCCGCAGCTGCTGCAGGAACATGATGAGCGCATTGCGAAGGACCCGGAATTCCAGTACATCATGAAGGACATTGCTCGCTTCAATGCCCTGAAAGAGAAAAAGAATATCGTGTCGCTAAACTATGCGCAGCGTGAAAAAGAGAACGCCGAAGACGACGCTATTCGTCTCAGTCGCCTCAACGATCGCTTCAAACGTGAAGGCAAACCGCAGCTGAAAAAACTGGAAGATCTGCCGAAAGATTACCAGGAGCCGGATCCTTATCTTGATGAGACCGCCCATATTGCTTTGGACCTTGCCCATCTTGAAAAAGATACCCCGGCGGCTGACCCCGCTCCCGCAAAATAACCTTCCAACAGGCACAAGAAATTGTGCCTGTTTTTTTAACAAGCTCCAGATGGCGTAAGCATTATGCTACAAAATGTAAAGTTGTGTCTTTCTGGTGACTTACGGCGTTCTGGTGCTTGAAAATAGCCGGATTAACCATACGATGTGGGTAATCGCATAGTGCGTTTTGTTAATTAGAGGTTAAAAGAAAATTATGATGCGTATCGCGCTCTTCCTGTTGACTAACCTTGCCGTCATGCTGGTGTTCGGCCTGGTGCTTAGCCTGACGGGCATTCAGTCGAGCAGCGTGCAGGGATTGTTGATTATGGCGCTGCTGTTTGGTTTTGGCGGCTCTTTTGTTTCACTGCTGATGTCTAAATGGATGGCACTGAAATCCGTAGGCGGTGAGGTTATTGAACAACCACGTAACGACATGGAACGCTGGTTGATGAATACAGTTGCGAATCAGTCTCGTCAGGCCGGTATCGCTATGCCGCAGGTGGCAATCTACCATGCACCGGATATCAACGCATTCGCGACAGGCGCCCGCCGTGATGCATCGCTGGTCGCGGTCAGTACCGGGCTTCTGCAGAATATGAGCCGTGATGAAGCCGAAGCGGTGATTGCCCACGAAATTAGTCACATCGCAAATGGCGATATGGTCACGATGACCCTGATTCAGGGGGTGGTGAACACCTTCGTTATCTTCATCTCGCGCATTCTCGCACAGATTGCATCAGGCTTTCTCAGCGGCAACCGCGATGACGGCGAAGAGAGCAACGGTAACCCGCTAATCTACTTGGCCGTGGCCACCGTACTGGAACTGGTGTTTGGTATTCTGGCCAGCATTATCACCATGTGGTTCTCACGTCATCGTGAATTCTATGCTGATGCGGGTTCTGCAAAACTCGTTGGTCGTGAAAAAATGATTGCCGCGCTCCAGCGCCTGAAAACCAGCTATGAGCCGCAGGAAGCCAGTAGCATGATGGCATTTTGCATCAACGGTAAGTCTAAATCGTTAAGCGAACTGTTTATGACTCACCCGCCGCTCGACAAACGTATCGAAGCGCTGCGTAGCGGGGCTTATCTCAAATAAGGCGTGAGCCTGAAATGAAAAAGCGCGTCATATGACGCGCTTTTTTTATGCAGTGCGCGGCTGTGTGATCCGCAAACCGCTGATGATAGCTGCGACGGTTGCCAGTATGCCTGCGAGCAGGAGTGATGTATGTGTCCCGTTTTTATCAAACAGGTTCAAGAGTAACGCCACCAGTGCCGCGCCGAAACTCTGCCCTAACAGACGGGCGGTACCCAGCATGCCACTGGCTCCACCGCTACGCTGACGCGGTGCGGAGCTGATGATGGTATGGTTGTTGGGTGACTGGAACAGGCCAAATCCTGCCCCGCAAAGGGCCATTCGCCAGATAATATCCACATCGGCAGGCGCTGCTGGCAGCATCGCCAGCGCAAATAAGCCGCATGCCATCATAGCCAACCCCAGCGCACCTAATAGCCCGGCATGGACACGTTCAATCAGATAACCTGCCAGCGGCGCCATCACCATGGTGGCTAACGGCCACGGCGTTAACAGCAGACCCGTTTCCACTTCGCTGCGCCCAAGTATCGATTGCATAAAGAAGGGCAGGGAAACGAGAGCCAGCATTTGTGCGCAAAAAGAGCAGATTGACGTACAAATCGATAATGAGAACAGTGGGATACGCAACAGGTCTATGGGTAACAGCGGCACCGGCAAATGCAGTTGCCGACGTACAAAGAAAATACCGATCACCAGCATGGCAGCAATTTCAGCGAGCACCAGGGGGGTGGATTGCCCCTGGGCAAATCCGCTCATCGCGGTTATCAGTAAACCAAACGTTAATGCGTTCATCACCGCGCTGGGGAGATCAAATTTCGGCATCGCGCTGCGTGAGCCATTGGCGGGCAAATAACGCAGCGCCAGTACCAGCGAGAGTATTCCCAGCGGCACATTAATCAAAAACAGCCACTGCCAGGAGGCGATAGAGAGAATGGCGGCGGCAATCGTCGGGCCTGCTGCCGAGGAGACGGCAACCACGAAAGAGTTGATCCCCATTCCACGCCCCAACTGGCGCTGTGGGTAAATCAGGCGAATTAATGCGGTATTCACACTCATCAGCGCCGCGCCACCGAAACCTTGCGCGACACGAGCAAGCGTCAGCGTGAGTAACGAATCTGACAGCGCGCAAAACAGGGACGTCAGCGTAAAGAGCACCAGCCCGCACTGGTAGACGCGACGGTAGCCGAACATATCGCCGAGGAAGGATAGCGTCAGCAACGAAATGACAATCGCTATCTGGTAAGCATTGACGACCCAAATTGAACTGGCCGCTGAGGCGTGCAGATCCCGGGCAATCGTTGGTAGTGCGACGTTAGCGATGGCGCCGTCTAGTACGGCCATGGTAATGCCAATAACAATCGTTAATATTGCGCCGTAGCGCTGTGGAACCGGTAAGCCGTCTGGCGTGGATTTATTCATGAGAAAAGCTGGGTTTTGCTTGTTCAATGATTTGTATAATGATTCTATCATCCGTATTTCGGTTTTATATCGCAGATTTGTAACGAAGTTGCGAAACTCGGATTGCGACGCACAGGCGAGAAATTTATAATAAAAAACTATTCTGATTTTTATAAAACACGGGCGATGAGGTGACTAATGGCTATTGCAGATTTGGACAAACAGCCAGACTCTGTGTCTTCTGTACTGAAGGTATTTGGCATTCTGCAGGCGCTTGGCGAAGAACGTGAGATCGGGATCACCGAACTTTCGCAGCGCGTCATGATGTCTAAAAGCACCGTATATCGCTTTTTGCAGACGATGAAATCACTGGGTTATGTTGCGCAGGAAGGGGAATCAGAGAAGTACTCTCTGACTCTTAAACTGTTCGAGCTCGGTGCGCGTGCGCTGCAAAACGTCGATCTGATCCGCAGTGCCGATATTCAGATGCGTGAACTGTCTCGACTGACCAAAGAGACTATCCATCTGGGCGCGCTGGATGAAGACAGCATTGTCTATATCCACAAAATCGACTCTATGTACAACCTGCGCATGTATTCGCGCATTGGTCGTCGCAACCCGCTGTATAGCACCGCGATTGGCAAAGTATTGCTGGCGTGGCGTGACAAAGAAGAAGTGGTGCAGATCCTTGAGGGGGTAGAGTACAAACGCAGTACCGAGCGCACCATTACCAGTACCGAGGATTTATTGCCGATGCTCGATACTGTTCGCCAGCAGGGCTATGGCGAAGATAATGAAGAACAGGAAGAAGGGTTACGTTGCATCGGTGTGCCCGTGTTTGACCGTTTCGGCGTAGTTATTGCCGGGCTGAGTATCTCCTTCCCGACGCTGCGTTTCTCCGAGGAACGCCTGCATGAGTATGTCAGTATGCTCCACCATGCTGCGCGTAAGATTTCTGAACAGATGGGTTATAACGACTACCCGTTCTGAGTGTGAAAACGCCGCCTTGATGGCGGCGTTTGTTTATCCGTTATCGACAACCGTTTCGCTTTTGCGCAGTACCGGACATTGCGTGAGTCCGATAATACCGCTGCTTGAGTGAACATATTGTGCTGTGCTGACGCCCCGGGCTGTCAGGTATTTACATTGTAATCCCAGACCGGCGGCATTTTCATGGCTGCCAATCAGCACGCCATATCCGCTGAGCAAAACACCAACCCAGACCAGCGCTACGACAATAATTGCCCGAATAAGAGTGCGCATCTTCATTCCTTGCGTTTGGATACTGTTTTCAGGCTACCGCTTCGGCGAGAGACCGCACACCCGAGCATTCCTAAAAACGCCGATTAGAGATACAGTTAGTCGCGGTTTAAGGAACTAATGTTAACCTGGCAACATAGAGTGGAGTATCGGAGAGTGGAGTGAAAAAGTTTAGATGGCTAATACTGATCGCCGTACTGGTGGTCTGCCTGTTACTCTGGACTCAAATGCTAAATGTAATGTGCGACCAGGATGTTCAATTTTTCAGCGGCATTTGCGTCATCAATAAATATATCCCCTGGTAGGGGCTTTTTTGTCGTTAATGATGTCCTTCCGTCTTGCCAGTGGTAAAATGTACCTCTTTGGTTGAGGTGGTAAAATGAACGAATTAATGAGTTCAGGCGCGCTTAACATCGCGTCTTTTGTTGTGTCGGTGGTGGTGTTGCTGGTCGGGTTGGTGCTGTGGTTCTTTATCAATCGCGCAAGTTCGCGGACTAATGAGCAGATCGAATTGCTCGAAGCATTGTTAGATCAACAAAAACGTCAGACCGCATTGTTGCGTCGTTTGTGCGAATCTAACGAACCGGAAAAAGAGGTTGCCCCGACGCCGGTCGCTGAAGAAGAAGGCAAAGGCGATGAATTTATCCGTCTGGTAGCAGAGCGTTAAATTCACCAAGGTGAGGGCAGCATGGCGCGTAAAAATCCCTGGTTTAATGCCGCGTTCCCTCACCATCGTCCCGACGGATTTACTAATCTAACGCCACGCGGTCATGCGTCTGGCGACGTAAAGCGTTGGCGGCAGGAGCGCAAAGCCGCAGGGTTGCCGCGTCCGCCTGCAGAGGGATATGCCAGCTTTATTGCCCAATGGTGGCAGCATGCAGAAATTAACGGTGACGATGACAGAGTCTGGTGGTTAGGTCACTCATCAATCCTGCTACGCCTGATGGGACAGTATATTTTGACCGACCCGGTTTTCTCTGACCGGGCATCGCCTCTACGTTTTGTCGGCCCACAGCGACGAACACCGCCTGCGCTGGCCATTTCCGAACTTCCTTCGCTTGATACTATCGTTATCTCGCACAATCACTACGATCATCTTGACGTCAGGACAATGCGCGCGCTCATACAGCGTTTTCCACACGTGACGATTTTTGTGCCGCTCGGTCTGGGAAGCTGGTGCCGTCGTTTGGGCGCACGTAATGTGATAGAACTCGACTGGTGGCAAAGCGTGGTATTCCAGGGACTTGTGTATACGGCGGTGCCCGCGCAACACTGGAGTATGCGTACCCCATGGGATCGCAATTCCGTCTTGTGGTGTGGTTGGGTCATCGAAAATAGCGCGCAACGGTTCTGGTTTCCTGGCGATACCGGTTACAGCGAAGACCTGCTGGCGATCCCACAGCGTTTGGGGCCGTTAAGCCTGGCAGCGCTCCCGATTGGTGCATACGCTCCTCGTTGGTTCATGGCCTACAACCATATGGATCCACAACAGGCGGTAACGTTATGGCAGCAGTTGGGTAAACCTTTGTCGTTTCCTGTTCACTGGGGTGTTTTTGAACTGGCGGATGAATCACTGGATGAGCCGCTGCGCGAGTTAGATAACGCATTAAGCGAAACGGCAGATGACGTTACTAACTTCATGACGCTGAAAATTGGTCAGTATTTATCTTTGCAAAATACAGGCGAATAGCACTGCTACTAATTTATTATTTAGAACAAGTTAAATATTTTTTATTTTTATCGAAACGTTTTTATTGCCTTTTTATGAGGCACTGTCATCAGACTTTCATTATTTTGGTGCACACTTCTGCTTAATTGCACAACAAATATTCGATGGTAAACCACCGCATTTGATTAGTTGCGAGAGGGGCGCATTTCAGGCGTTCCTGATGTGCGAAAAATGGCATACCTATGCGTTAATGCAGTAAGTGATATAAGCTATGCCGTAATATTTTTATCCCCCCACGTGGACGAATGGAACTCATTGAGCTATGGTAAAAAAGATGGGTTATCAACGTGGGCCAGAAGGCTGGTTGCCTGTCGTAATGAGGTTACCTTCTATGCATAAATCTGCATTGGTTGTATTGATAACTTTAGAATTTGTGCGACGGATCCAGGCCTTTTTAAAAATGGCTTGCCATAATTTACGTTGTGTGTGATAACACGTTTTGGGTCAAACGAGGTACAGTTCTGTTTATGTGTGGCATTTTCAGTAAAGAAGTCCTGAGTAAACACGTTATCGTTGAATACCGCTTCTCTGCCGAACCTTATATTAGTGCCTCAAGCAGTAATGTCTCAGTTTTATCTCAGTTAATGCCTACGGGCGAAGTATATACATTAAGGAATATTGCAAATGGCAAAGATTAAAGGTCAAGTTAAGTGGTTCAACGAGTCCAAAGGTTTTGGTTTCATTACTCCTGCTGACGGCAGCAAAGATGTATTCGTACACTTCTCTGCAATCCAGGGTAACGGCTTCAAAACTCTGGCCGAAGGCCAGAACGTTGAGTTTGAAATTCAGGACGGCCAGAAAGGCCCGGCAGCTGTTAACGTAACTGCTATCTAATTTCAAAACCACTGGTACTTGAGACGCCACCGGCGTATCAATGTCAGCGAAAAGCCTCGCCATTGTGCGGGGCTTTTTAATTTCTGCTTCGCATTCCCCGATGCGATGATTGGCGGTAAACTTGCGTCCTTTAAAGAGTTACGGAGTTGCCATGCCCTTCAGTTGCCCACTTTGTCACGCCCCCTTAACGCGTTCCGAACAGAGTTTTTCATGTTCACAACGCCACCAGTTCGACATAGCAAAAGAAGGGTACGTCAATCTACTGCCCGTACAGCACAAGCGTTCGCGCGATCCGGGTGACAGCGCGGAAATGATGCAGGCGCGTCGGGCATTTCTTGATGCCGGACACTACCAGCCGCTGCGCGATGCGATCGCGCTACAGCTACAGATGCGCCTGTCTGCGCCAGCAGAGGCAATACTTGACATTGGCTGTGGGGAGGGGTACTACACCCGGTCCTTTGCCGGCGTAGCGCAGAGCAAAGAAGCCCGGATGTTTGGACTCGATGTTTCAAAAGCGGCCATACGTGCAGCCGCAAAACGTTACTCCGATGTGATGTTTTGCGTTGCCTCCAGCCATCGCCTGCCTTTCCAGAATGAGAGCATTGACGCTATCGTACGCATTTATGCGCCGTGCAAAGCCGAAGAACTGGTACGTGTGGTAAAACCGGGTGGATGGGTTATCACCGCCGCGCCTGGGCCGCGCCATTTGATGGAGCTGAAAGGGTTAATTTACCGCGAAGTGCAGTTACATACGCCTGATACGGGTGAGATAGAAGGGTTTCGTGTCGTAGAGCAGCAATCGCTGAGCTATGAGATGGAATTAACGGGGGCTGAGGCTGTCGCGTTACTACAAATGACGCCCTTTGCCTGGCGGGCAAAACCGGATGTCCGGGAGAGACTGGCAGCAAAAGAGCGCTTTATCTGCCAGACCGATTTTACCCTGCATTGTCTGCAACGCGTTGATTAAGGCGCGAAGTGCGACCAGAGGATCTCAATACCGATCCCAATAAGCACAATACCGCCAAGAATTTCCGCCCGTTTGCCCAGCAGCGGGCCAATGTAACGCCCAATCATCATGCCGAGTGTGGACATCATGAGTGTCGCACAGCCAATCGCCAGCGCAGTGGCCAGAATATTCACTTGCAAAAATGCCAGGCCGACACCGACAGCCATCGCATCAAGGCTGGTGGCAATGGCGGTGGTAACTAACAACCAGAAGCCGTGACGGCAGGGCGCCTGCGTCTGTTCGTCGGTTTCACCGCGAAATCCTTCCAGCACCATCCGCCCGCCAAGAAAGATCAGCAAAATAAAGGCAATCCAGTGATTCCACTCCAGCACAAACTGGCTGGCAAGCATCCCCAGGCCCCAGCCAATAAGCGGCGTCAGGGTTTCAATTGCGCCAAAGATCAGGCCAGTACGGAGTGCTTCTGAGAATTTGGGTTTGTGCAGCGTCGCCCCTTTACCGATTGATGCAGCGAAGGCATCCATCGACATGCCGAAGGCGAGAAGAATGGTGGCGGATAAATTCATGCGAGCGTCCTGACCGGGAGTTCCATATAACACACCACTGCCCCCAGTAAACAGCAGTTGATGTGTCAATGGTCTCGCCTGACTGCATTGCATTCAGTCCGTACGCGCCACGTTTTGCAACGAGTATGTTGACACGTACATTTCCAGTAAACGGAAATCGGCTACTCCCCAACGACGGGCGCAACCTTAACATATTTTGAGAATATAAAACAACAGCAGAGAATTATTAATCCATTTGCCAGTTGATAACGATTAACATTTAGATTTATAGGTGAATATTACGTTAAAATCTTGAGCAATTTCTCGATCGCAATATAGCAAAGGCTATAATTGTGCTTATTTAATATACATCAAAAATTGCCGGGAGGGTTTCTGTAATTTATTGAATATTAATAAATAATTTATATATCCTCTCCAGGTCATCAATATTCTTTACCCGGATAAGCAGGCGCCGTTGTTCTAATTGCATTACCAGTACACCATCTTCAGATAAATTCATCTCCTTAATACGGTTATATTCTATCCAGACGCTGGAAAAGAAAAATCCCTGCGATTTGAAGATGATTTTGGGTATACGAATCCAAAAAAGATAAATGGCCAATAATGCAAGAGCAGATAATAACCATGTGGTTAATGACGTACCGTTATTTGTGACATTGTTGTAAATAAGGATAACCAGCAGGCCAACAAAAATAGTCGCATCAACACGGCTGCGGCGCAGTAAGGGGAGGGCGAGCAGAGTATCGCCGTGACGGCGGGGCAGGATAAGTTCATCGTAAATGGCAAATGCCAGCAGGGCGGCGATAAACAACATCAGTATGCTGTCCGTAAGCGTCATGGTTCCTCCTGAGAATAAAAAACCGGGGCAAGGCCCCGGTTATAACACAACAGATTACAGACCTAACAGGCCAATTGCATATCCCACAATACCGATGACAAAGAAGCCAACGATGATCCACAGCGGGTTAACTTTCTTACGTAACAACCACATACAGGCAAAAGTCAGCAGCAGAGGAACCAGACCCGGCATCAACTGATCGAGGATGGTTTGCACTGTCGTGACGTTTTGTTTACCGGTCTGGTCGGTTATACGCGAGACCACCAGCGGAATGTTTACGTGCGTCCACTTGTTGACCAGCGCCCCCATGACAAAGAGACCGAGAATGGATGCCCCTTCCGTCAGCTTCTGCAGAAAACCGCCGCCCATATCCTGAACGATATCGATACCTTTGCGGTAACCATACGCCACGCCGTAATAGCGGGTTGCCAGACGCACCAGGTTAAACAGGAAGAAGAACAGCAGTGGCCCAAGCAGGCTGCCACTCATGGCGATACCCGCGCCAAGTGCTGCGAAGACCGGACGTACGGTACCCCAGAAAATCGGGTCGCCAACGCCCGCTAATGGCCCCATCAGACCGACTTTGATACCGTTGATAGCACCATCGTCAATCTCTGCCCCGTTTGCACGTTGTTCTTCCATCGCCAGGGTTACGCCCAGTACCGGTGCCGCCACATAAGGATGGGTGTTAAAAAATTCCAGGTGACGCTTGATAGCTTGTTTACGCGCGTCGTTGTTCTCTGGATACAGGCGTCTGATAGCCGGTACCATAGAGAAGCAGAAACCCAGCGCCTGCATACGTTCGAAGTTCCATGAACCCTGAAACAGGTTAGAACGGATGAACACGCCACGAATATCACCCGGAGTGAGTTTTTTCTCAGTGGTAGTTTTAGTCGTCATATCAACCATTTCGCTCACCTGTTAGTCCAGTTCGTTATCGAGATCGTTATTACCAGCAGCCTGTGCAGGCGCGCCAGCAGAGCGGTTATATTTCGGGCTCAGTTGGATATAGAGGATGGCCATTACGGCACCAATTACACCGAGCGCAACAAGGTTGAAGTTAGTAAACGCCGCTGTCACGAAACCGAGGTAGAAGAATGGCATCAGATAGCCTGCGCGCATCATGTTGATGACCATCGCATAACCAACCACCACGATCATGCCGCCAGCGATATTCAGACCGCTTGTTACGACTTCCGGAATGGCATTCAGCATCCCCTGAACTTCACTGGTCCCTACAGAAATGGCAACGATAACGGCCGGGATAGCGATACGCATTGCTTGCAGGAACAGGGAAGAGACATGGATCCAGGACAATGCCGTAAGGTTGCCGTTCTCTGCCGCCTTATCCGCCGCGTGCTGGAATGCCACGGTAATCGTACGCACGATGATGGTCAGCACCTGACCTGCCGCCGCCAGCGGGATAGCCAGGGCGATACCGGCGCCGATGCTTTGATGTCCTGCAATAACCAGAACGGTTGAAATGATAGAGGCCAGCGCGGCATCGGGGGCAACCGCCGCACCGATGTTCATCCACCCCAGAGCGATCATTTCCAGGGTACCACCGATGATGATACCGGTTTTCATATCACCCAGGACGATACCCACCAGCGTACAGGCCACTAACGGACGGTGAAACTGAAATTCATCGAGTACCGATTCCATACCGGCAATACACGCGACGACGAACACCAGCACAATCTGAAGAGTGGTAATCTCCATTGTACTTCTCCTATGCTAAACAAACGTAAGTGTGAAACTGAGTCAACCAACCCGGCGCGATTACTTCGCTGCCTTGTTAATCAAATCCATCATTTTCAGTTTCGGGTCGTTAGAAACTTTGCGAACTTCGAGCTCAATATTGCGTTCATTGAGCTTCCTGAAGGCTGCAATGTCTTTGTCATCCACCGAAACCGCGTTGTTCACCTGAGTTTTCCCCTGCCGGTAGGCCATGCCGCCGATGTTAACCGAGGTGATTTTCACCCCTTCTTCGACAATGCGCAGTACGTCAGTAGGATTGGTAAACAACAGCATCACCCGCTCACCCGCATATTTCGGGTTGTTGTAAACACGGATCATCTTGGCAACGTCAACCACGTGCGCCGTCACCCCGGGAGGCGCAACCTGTGTAAGCAGCGTTTTACGTACGTTATCCGCCGCAACTTCATCACTGACGACGATAATACGCGTCACGTTTGTTTCTTTGGTCCAGCGTGTAGCGACCTGACCATGGATCAGACGATCGTCGATACGGGCAAGGCCAATGACCATATAGTCATTCGGTCCCATCGGTTTTACGGGAGCCGCCGGTTTAGGGGGCGCGATGGGTGTCGGTTTTTCCACAGGTTTGGCTTTAAGCGCTTTCACGCCTTCGCGTCCCGTTTCCACAGCGACCGCCACCAGCTCATCAAAGGTTGGGTTGTCGTCACGCGCCATCAGCGTTTCTACAAGCATAGGAATGTTGACGCCAGCCACCACTTCATAATGCTCTTTATCGACGACAATGCGGCTGGCAGCATTGAATGGGCTGCCACCCCATGTATCAACGAGAAATAGCACGCCCTGATGTGTATCGAGCTTTTCCAACTGCGCGTTGTATTTCTCGATTAACGTTTCGGCGTTTTCACCGGGAACGAAATCGATCCAACCGACGTTTTCTTGCTCGCCCAGGAGCATTTCGGCGGTTTTGAGTAACTGTTCCGCAGCCCAACCATGTGTGCCTATCACAATAGCAATGGTCACTTGCTACCTCCTTCGTTTTTGTCGTTAACACATCATTAACTGATGTATTGGGAATCTCCCCACCAGCCCGAATCGATTCAGACAGGGCTTAGAGAGAAAAAACTAAGACTTCCGGGAATTATTTTAGATAGTGAAAAAATAATTTATGTGATGAACATCCGTAATTTAGCTTTAGCGTACGGGAAATTTCGAAGCGAAAAATATCTCTCAAAATGCAAATTCAGGTAAATCTTTGCAAAATCCAAAGTCTCTCTGATATGTTTAGCATCCGTTTAAATTATCAGGAGTATAGGGCAGTAGCCCGCCGTATGGACCGTCACCGACGTCAGTTCCCCCTTTGGCCTGTTTGCGCCAGCCATGCTTTATCCTTGAACCCCCTTGTTGTCATTATGCCTGCGCAATCTTACGCGCGGACTCATCATGCCTTTAGCCGGAGCTTGCCATGGAATTCTTAATGGACCCCTCGATATGGGCGGGGTTGTTGACACTTGTCGTTCTGGAAATCGTTCTTGGTATTGATAACCTGGTGTTTATCGCGATCCTTGCCGATAAACTGCCGCCAAAGCAGCGAGATAAAGCACGCCTGATTGGTCTTTCCCTGGCGCTGGTGATGCGCTTAGGCCTGCTGTCTCTCATCTCCTGGATGGTAACACTGACAAAACCGCTCTTCTCCGTCTGGGATTTCACCTTCTCCGGCCGTGATTTGATCATGCTGCTCGGGGGGATATTCCTGCTGTTTAAAGCAACGACCGAGCTACATGAACGGCTGGAAAATCGTCAGCACGATGAAGGACAAGGTAAAGGATATGCCAGTTTCTGGGTGGTGGTAGTACAGATTGTTATTCTTGATGCCGTGTTCTCGCTTGATGCGGTGATTACTGCGGTCGGGATGGTGAATCATCTCCCGGTCATGATGGCGGCTGTGGTGATAGCCATGGCGGTGATGCTGCTGGCCTCCAAACCGCTGACACGCTTTGTTAACCAACATCCTACCGTGGTGGTGCTCTGTCTGAGCTTCCTGCTGATGATTGGTCTAAGCCTGGTGGCAGAAGGGTTTGGCTTCCATATTCCGAAAGGCTATCTGTATGCGGCGATTGGCTTCTCGATCATCATCGAGCTGTTCAACCAGATTGCGCGGCGTAACTTTATTCGTCATCAGTCGACGCTGCCGCTGCGTGCGCGGACTGCCGATGCGATTTTGCGTCTGATGGGGGGCAAACGCCAGGCCAGCCAAACACAGGATAACGATAACCAGTCGCCTGTGCCGGTGCCGGAAGGGGCGTTTGCCGATGAAGAACGCTACATGATCAATGGCGTACTGACGCTGGCCTCGCGCTCGCTGCGCAGTATTATGACACCCCGCGGTGAAATCAGCTGGGTCGATGCCAACCTGAGCGTAGAAGAGATCCGCCAGCAGCTTCTCTCCTCGCCGCACAGCCTGTTTCCGGTCTGCCGTGGTGAACTCGACGAAGTACTGGGTATTGTTCGCGCCAAAGAGATGTTGGTCGCACTGGATGAGGGGACGGATGTGGCTGCCATGGCCTCTGAGTCACCGGCGATTGTGGTGCCGGAAACGCTCGATCCGATCAAACTGCTCGCTGTGTTACGTCGTGCGCGCGGCAGCTTCGTCATCGTGACCAATGAATTTGGCGTAGTGCAGGGGCTGGTCACGCCGCTGGACGTCCTGGAGGCGATTGCGGGTGAGTTCCCGGATGCAGATGAAACCCCGGAAATCGTCGCGGATGGCGATGGCTGGCTGGTGAAAGGCACCACCGATTTGCATGCGCTCCAGCACACGCTTGGCCTGGATACGTTGGTCAATGACCAGGAGGATATTGCGACGGTAGCGGGGCTGGTGATCGCCATTAATGGTCAGATCCCCCGTCCTGGCGACAGGCTGGAGCTCGCGCCGCTGCATATCAGCGTTATCGAAGCCAACGATTATCGTGTCGACCTGGTACGTGTTGTTAAAGAGCGAACGCTTCATGACGAAGAAGAGTAATCTCACTATGGCATAAGCGGCATCATCAGGCCGCGACGCCGTGCCGGCGGGGAAGCCCATCCCGCCAGCCAGCGGGGAAACTCTTTAATCGGCATGGGGCGGGCGTACAAAAAACCCTGCAATATATGCACCCCCTGCTGGCGCAAATGCTGCGCCTGGCGGGGGTTTTCTACCCCTTCCGCAACCAGTTCAATATTCAGACGCTGACCGAGTGCGATAATCATATCTGTTACGGTGGAGTTCACCGCATCCGTGCCAATCGCCATCGTGAACGATTTATCGATTTTCAGCACATCCGGGCGCAGCCGTTCAAGCCAGGACAGCGAACTGTTCCCAGTGCCGAAATCATCGATGGCAATTTTGGCGCCTTTCCGGTGGAGTTCGCGCACCATACGGTAATCCACATCCTGCAGCGCATCGCGCTCGGTAATTTCAATCACGAGCTGTTGTACGGGATTGGCGCTATACCAAAAAAGATTAAGATCCTTGAGTAATTCGCCCTGGCGCAGATGGCTGGGGGCAACATTGATACCAATCTGAAACCGGCTGTCCGCCGGGAAAAATCCCAGCTGACGCTGCGTTTCGGCCATCACATAGCGTGTCAGCGGGGCGATCAAATGGTGCTCTTCGGCAATAGGAATAAAGACCTCCGGGGATATCCAGCCCTGACGGGGATTATTCCAGCGCAGCAGGATCTCAACGCCGACGCATTTTTGGGTGTCGGCATTGAGCAACGGCTGGCAAAACAACTCAAATTCGCGCGCGGCGAGGCCGAGATTGATCTCCCAGGAGAAACTCATGCGACTGGCCGTCGCCAGCCAGGCAAGATAGCCAATCAGCAGACTCAGCATGAGCGCCAGCGGTAATTGCGACGGCAGGTGACGTAAAGCCAGTGTGCCTGCGCCAGGCCCGGTTGCGCTGATAACAAATGGGAAATGCCCGGAGGCGAGTTGAAAGCGATCTTCATTGTTCAGCGCCGGCAGGCTGTTGGTGACGCCATGGCCATAGACAAGATGTCGGTTCTCCACACTCAGGCTGGCAGAGGTGATCAAGGGTTCATCGGGCTCCAGCATTAAATTGCTCAGTAAATCGATGTTCACCACCTCCGTGATGCCGCTCTGACCATCTGCCGAGGTGGGATACCACATAATCATTACCGGGCTGTTTTTCAGGAGTGACTGATCGGTGGAAAGAACCATAACTGGCTTTGTTGACGGTAATGCGGGCTGGAGTTGGTGGATTGGGATATCCCGATTTCCAAAAATACTGGAACAATACAATATACCGTCCTTGACCAGGCCGATTGAACGCACGGTCTGTAAGCTTGCAGCCTGTTTACGTAATGACAAATGCGCGCTGGCGCAGGGAAGGCCAACAAGCGGCATGACCACCTCCCGCTGAAGTTCGAGGGGGAGCAATAATTTGTCGAAGGATTCGACGGCATGGGAGGTGAACGCGACGATTTTTTGCTGATTAAAATTGCGCTCCGAAATAAATCGGACGGCAAGGGTGCAAATGAGCGTAATAAGTGCCATGGCTATGCAAATGATCAGCCTTTTGCGTCGATAGCTTTTTATAATTCTCTGTGCTGTTTGCATGCCGTGACCGCCTTAAAAGCCACTGACCTGGAATTTCTGCCAGAACAAAGAAAGTGTAGTTGGGAAAGCGGAAAGACGATGAGAAAAGGCAGAGAATTTAGCCCTTCTGTCGTAGAAGGGCTATAAACGGGTATTAGTCGCACTGAACTTTGATGGCAAGGCCGCCGCGAGAGGTCTCGCGATATTTCGCGTTCATATCTTTGCCGGTTTCGTACATGGTTTCGATAACCTTATCCAGCGAGACGCGCGGCGCGCTGGTGCGGCGCATTGCCATCCGCGAGGCATTAATCGCTTTCACGGAGGCGATCGCATTACGCTCGATACAAGGCACCTGTACCTGTCCTGCGACCGGGTCACAGGTTAAACCTAAGTTGTGTTCCATGCCGATTTCCGCTGCCACACACACCTGCTCCGGGCTGGCGCCCAACAGCTCGGCAAGGCCTGCCGCCGCCATGGAACAGGCGACGCCCACTTCGCCCTGGCAGCCCACCTCAGCGCCGGAAATTGACGCATTCATTTTGTACAGCGCGCCAATGGCCCCGGCGGCCAGGAAATAGCGGATATAAATATCCGGGCTGACGGATTCGATAAAGTGGTCATAGTACGCAAGGACAGCCGGAACGATACCGCAGGCGCCGTTCGTCGGTGCCGTGACCACACGTCCCCCCGCTGCGTTTTCTTCGTTAACTGCCAGTGCGAACATATTGACCCAGTCCACGACGTTCATCGGATCGTTAGACAGCTTATCGCTGGCAACCAGCATCCGGCGCAGCGCTGACGCGCGCCGCGGTACGCGCAACGGGCCAGGGAGTACACCTTCCGTGTTCATGCCACGATCGATACAGGCACGCATAGTCGCCCAGACATGGCCGAAATACGCTTCAATCTCTTGCTTGCTGTGCAGCGCCAGTTCGTTTTGCATCACCATGCCAGAGAGAGACAGGCCGGTCTCTTTGCAATAATTCAGCATATCGCTGGCGGATTTGAACGGGTAGGGAACGGTAACTTCATTGAGCACTTCTTTACCAAAATGCTCCTCATCGACAATAAAACCGCCGCCGATGGAGTAATACGTCTTGCTGTAGACTTCACGCTCGCCATTCCACGCGTGGATGCTCATGGCATTTTCGTGCAGCGGCAGATTGTCGCTGTGAAAACGCATGCCATTATCCTGTGGAAAATCCACTTCCCGGCGGCCCTGAGCGAGCAGCAGGCGACCCCGATTTTCCACATCGCGGATAAAGGCCGGGATGGAGTCGATGTCTACCGTGGCCGGCTCATTGCCAGCCAGACCCATAATAATGGCGATATCGGTATGGTGGCCTTTACCTGTCAGCGACAGTGAGCCATAAACATCCACCGCAACGCGGGTGACGCTTTCCAGTAATCCTTTTTCGACCAGGTCATCGACGAACTGCTTCCCGGCTTTCATCGGGCCAACAGTGTGGGAGGAAGAGGGACCGATCCCCACCTTAAACATGTCGAATATACTAATCACATTAACACTCCTGACAGGGTTACCAGAGGTTCCAGTAACGATGTAATAACTGCGCATAGTGTAAGAGGGAAGCGTGCGGTCAGCTTAATTATTCACATGAATTAAACTAATGCCTAACCTCGATTTTACTAATAGCGCGCGGCCACATTCCGCTGTCTTAAGAATGCTTCATGCTAAGTATAGTCAAGGGCGAAGCCCCACCTGCAGCGCCAGTTCACGAATTATGCCGGCGGTCATACCCCAGACAAAATAATGCTGATACCAGGAGAGCCACACCCGGTGGGCATTGCCCTGGCGGTGGATATCCAGGGGATGATAGCGTCCCAGGCGTAGCGCCTCCGCCAGCGGCATTTCAAACACCGAAGCCACTTCGTCTTCGCTGGCATGGTAATGCAGGTCGGGAGGAATGATCCCCACAACGGGCGTTACGCGAAATCCGGTGACGCTGTCTACGGGAGGGAGCACGCCAATAACGTCAACGGCCTCAGGCGGTATCGCCACCTCTTCTTGCGCTTCGCGCAGGGCCGCGGCAATCAGCGAGGCATCGGTATCATCAACGGCGCCGCCGGGGAAGGCCACCTGCCCGGCGTGTTTTCGCAATCGTGGCGAACGCTGTGTTAACAGTAACCCAGGCTGCTCACGCCGCACCACCGGCACCAGCACTGCCGCCTGCCGCGCATGTTCGGCTGTGGGGTGTAGCTGGGGTCGTAAAAGCTGAAAACGCGAGAGAAAGTCATCCAGGGTTAAGTTTGGCTGCGCCACGGTTTAGCTCTCCAGTTGCTGCAAGATACGGTTAACTTTATCAAACGTTTCCTGATATTCCGCTTCTTCGTTGCTGTCCGCCACGATCCCGCCCCCCGCTGAGCAGAATATCTGACCCGCCCACGCCGTCAGGGTACGAATGGTGATGCTGGTGTCCATGGCGCCGCAAAAACTGATGTACCCAATGCTGCCACACCAGGCATTACGCCGCTGTGGTTCAAGCTCATCAATGATCGCCATCGCGCGAATTTTAGGCGCGCCAGTGATCGACCCGCCCGGAAACGCGGCGCGCAGCACATCGCTGGCGTGCAACGCGGCAGGAAGCGTTGCTGTCACGGTACTGACCAGATGGTGAACCGCCGGGAAAGGTTCGACGACAAACAGTTCCGGCACGCGTACGGAACCGGGCACGGCCACCCGACCAATATCATTGCGCATCAGGTCGACAATCATCAGATTTTCGGCCCGATCTTTCGTTGATGCGGCCAGCTTTTGCGCCTGTTGCGCATCATCCTGCGCATCAGGCAGGCGCGGCAGTGTGCCTTTAATCGGGCGTGTCTCGATAACATCATCCGAAAGCTGAATAAACCGCTCCGGCGACAGACTTAAAATCGCACCTTCTTCCAGGCGTAAAAACGCACTGAATGGGGCGCGATTTGAGCGGTTCAGATGGCAAAACGCCTGCCACTCATCGCCGACATACTGTGCCTGAAAACGCTGGGCGAGATTGACCTGATAACAGTCGCCGCTGTGCAGCCAGGCCTGTACCTGACGAAATTTCTCACCATATTCAGAGCGCGTCATATTAGCCTGCCAGGGGGCGGTCAGACTAAACGGGATGACCGATGGCGGCGTCTGGCCGTTAAGCCAGGCCAGACGTGCCTGCGGATCCTGGTAGCTCAATAGCGTGACGCGCTGTTTGTGGTGATCGACCACCACGGCCCAGTCATAAATACCTATCGCCATATCCGGCAGTAAGATGTCTTGTTGCGCAAAGGAGGGCAGTTTTTCGAAACGGCGCCCTAAATCGTAACCGAACAGACCGAGCGCGCCACCCTGAAACGGCAGAAAATCGTCAGCCTGCGGGCGAATCCCTGCTTTGTCGATAGCCTGCTTCATCAGGGTAAACGGGCAGTCTATGGATAGTTGCTCTCCCTCAGCGTCGGTGATAACGGTCTGTTCACCCCGTGTGACAAGCGTCGAGAGAGGATCGGCAACCAGAATATCAAAACGGTTGCAGGCGTGATCCGCGTGACCTGAATGCAACAGCATCGCCCATGGCAAATGATTTATCAGGGAAAAATAGTGTTCTGCGGCATCAGGCTGCCACGGCAAGGGGACAACATTGGGGGAAAACGTCTTCATCAGTCCTGGCTCTTTGCGCTATCGCTGGCGCATCGCCACGGCGCATGAAATAATCAGCGCCCATAATTTAGCAGGAGTTCACGATGTTTGCAGGTTTACCTTCCCTCAGCCATGAGCAGCAGCAAAAAGCGGTCGAACGCATCCAGGAATTAATGGCACAGGGCATGAGCAGTGGACAGGCCATCTCTCAGGTGGCAGATGAACTGCGCGTCAGCCACACGGGCGAACGTATTGTGGCGCGCTTCGAAGACGAAGACGAAGACGAATAATACCCTTACCGGAGGCGGTGAATGGATAACACGATGCCTGAGACGATACCGGATGCGATCCTTGCGTTTATCACCGCGGCCGTTATCCCCGGCGACCTTACGCTTCCTTTTCACTACCCACAGCCAGAACAATGGCACGCGTGGCATTGCGGTTTTCGCTGGCACGGCGTCACCGGAGAAAGTCTGGTAGCGGACACCCCCGGGATGTGGCAACCAGGCTGGTATCTGCTGGCGCTTAATGGCCTGGACGATCCTTTCTTTATCGATCTGGGCGAAGCGGCGGACGGCTACCCGGTCTATTATGCCGCACACGGCGCTGGCTGCTGGCAGGCAGAACGCATCGCGCCTGACTTGCACACTTTTCAGACTCTTTTAGAACAATTAAGCCGTGCCGATGAGGCGGCTGTGCTGGCGTTGCTTGATGCGCATACCGAACCGGACAGTCCGTTCTGGCTTGAGCTTCGGGAAGCAAGGCAGGCGCGTGATGATGACGACGATAACGCCGTGGATGTGGATCCGCTGGACTGGCAGGCGGGGCGACTGCTCATAACCGATATCGGCCCCCAGAAACTCAAGGTCGTTCACGTCCTCAGAAAAACGCTCAATTTACCGTTAGCAGATGCGCTGCGTTTTGTCGCCTCTCCACCGATTTGTGTCGGTGAGGATTTTCGCCTGCGTTTGCGCCCGCTTGAGCGAGAATTACTGGCCACTGGCGCAACCGTTACCTTTGCGCCTGCCGGCCCGGTGCTGGAAACCCTGCGGCTGAATAGGGCGATTGGCATTGAAGCGCTGATTGCCTGCGTGAAGGCCGGACAGGGTAAAACGCTTTATTACGATCTCTATTCAACGCGCGACGGGGCTTTTCAGGCGGGCGACGTGCTCTATGTGGCTGGCAGCGATGACGACGAAGCCGCAGCATCGACGGGGCGTTACCGCCATTTCGCCTGTATGGGCGAGCATTTTCAGTCCGTTGTGGAACTGGCTATTCAGCAAAAACCTAACGCCAGCGATGACGAAATTATTCGTGCACTCAACCATTATCTTGAGTACGACGATTTTCTGGATATGGAATAAATTCCGACGCGGGATGCGCGCCGGAATGCGTTCTGTCAGATGGCGGCAATAATTTTAATTTCGACTTTATATTTCGGGTTCATCAACCCGGCCTGGACCGTACAGCGTACAGGTGCATGACCAGCCACCACCCACGCATCCCAGGCTTTGTTCATCGCCGCGAAATCACTTTTCTCCACCAAAAAGATTGTCGCATCCAGAATGCGCGTCTTATCGCTACCCTGTTTGGCCAGCACGGCATCAATCTGTGCCAGGGTGTTGGCGGTTTGTTCAAACGCGTCGGCATCCAGATTTTCCGGCACGCCGGTATAGTAGAGCGTTTGATTATGGATAACGGCGTCAGACCAGCGGGCGTCAGCATCAATGCGGGTAATGGTCATTCTTTGTTCCTCATGGTTTTCCTTATGATTGCCCGCAAGACTGCCACAGACTGGCGAAAAACCCAATGCCCTGACATAATCGCTGGCGATTTATCCAGTGTGGGGGCAGTGTGACGGACGATTTTGCAACAGACGGTCAGTTGGCCAAAGCGATACCGGGTTTTAAACCCCGTGAACCACAGCGTCAGATGGCCCATGCCGTCAGTGACGCGATTGCCCGTACGCAGCCGCTGGTGGTCGAAGCGGGCACCGGGACCGGGAAAACCTACGCCTATCTGGCCCCGGCGTTGCGCTCCGGCAAAAAAGTGATCATCTCAACGGGATCCAAAGCCCTGCAGGATCAGCTTTACAGCCGCGACTTGCCGACAGTGGCAAAAGCCCTCGAATTTACCGGCCATACCGCACTGCTCAAAGGGCGTTCGAACTATCTCTGCATCGAACGTCTGGAACAACAGGCGCTGGCGGGGGGCGATCTGCCGGTACAAACTCTGAGCGACGTGATTTTGCTGCGTTCCTGGTCAAATCAGACCAAAGATGGCGACATCAGCACCTGTGTCAGCGTGGCGGAAGATTCTGCCGCCTGGCCGCTGGTGACAAGTACCAATGACAACTGTCTGGGCAGCGACTGCCCGATGTACAAAGACTGCTTTGTGGTGAAGGCGCGTAAAAAAGCGATGGATGCCGATGTGGTGGTGGTCAACCATCACCTGTTCCTGGCCGATATGGTGGTGAAAGAGAGCGGCTTTGGTGAGTTGATCCCGGAAGCCGAAGTGATGATCTTCGACGAAGCGCACCAGCTCCCGGATATTGCCAGCCAGTATTTCGGCCAGTCGATCTCCAGCCGGCAGTTACTGGACTTAGCCAAAGACTTCACCATCGCCTATCGCACCGAACTACGTGATACCCAGCAGCTGCAAAAATGCGCCGACAGGCTGGCGCAGAGTGCGCAGGATTTCCGCCTGCAACTCGGCGAGCCGGGGTATCGCGGCAACCTACGTGAACTACTGGCCGACCCCCACATCCAGCGGGCGCTGCTATTGCTCGATGACGCGCTGGAGCTGTGCTATGACGTGGCGAAACTGTCGCTCGGGCGTTCGGCGATTCTCGATGCTGCCTTTGAGCGTGCGACGACGTACCGCGCGCGGCTTAAACGGCTGAAAGAGATCAATCTGCCCGGTTTTAGCTACTGGTATGAGTGCACCTCGCGCCACTTTACCCTCGCGCTGACGCCGCTCACCGTGTCGGACAAATTTAAAGAGGTGATGGCGCAGAAAAGTGGTAGCTGGATTTTCACCTCGGCGACACTGTCGGTGAACGACGATCTGCATCACTTCACCGCGCGCCTCGGCATTGATGAAGCGCGAACGCTGCTGCTACCCAGCCCGTTTGATTATGCCCGCCAGACGCTGCTTTGCGTACCGCGCAATCTGCCGCAGGCCAACCAACCGGGTGCGGCGCGCCAGCTGGCGGCGATGCTCAAACCGATCATTGAAGCCAACAATGGCCGCTGCTTTATGCTCTGCACTTCCCACGCCATGATGCGCGGGCTTGCAGAGGAATTTCGCGCCACCATGACACTGCCCGTTTTGCTGCAGGGAGAGACCAGTAAAGGGCAGTTGTTACAGCAGTTTATTACCGCAGGAAATGCCTTACTGGTGGCGACCAGCAGTTTCTGGGAAGGGGTGGATGTGCGTGGCGACACGCTGTCGCTGGTGATTATCGACAAACTGCCGTTCACCTCGCCGGACGATCCGCTGCTGAAAGCACGCATGGAAGACTGCCGCCTGCGCGGTGGCGATCCCTTTGATGAAGTCCAGCTTCCGGATGCGGTCATTACCCTGAAACAGGGCGTCGGACGCTTAATCCGTGACGTGGATGACCGGGGCGTGCTGGTTATCTGTGACAACCGTCTGGTGATGCGTCCGTACGGCGCGGTGTTTCTGGCAAGCCTGCCGCCCTCGCCGCGCACACGGGATATCCGCCGCGCGGTTGCGTTTCTTGCGGCCTCGCCAGCGGAGTAATTTGGCGCAGACTGTGTTAATATGCGCGCCATTTTGTTTTACCGGGACTGCGATTACCCATGCGAATTCTGGCCATTGATACCGCCACTGAAGCCTGCTCCGTCGCGCTGAACAGCGACGGAACCCTCTTTGCTCATTTCGAACTCTGCCCACGTGAACATACGCAACGCATTCTGCCGCTGGTGAAGGATGTTCTCACCGAAGGCGGCGTTGCGCTGTCTGAACTGGATGCGCTGGCCTTTGGCCGTGGTCCGGGAAGCTTTACCGGTGTACGTATCGGTATTGGCATTGCGCAGGGGCTGGCGCTGGGAGCAGAACTGCCGATGATTGGCGTCTCAACGCTGGCGACCATGGCTGAAGGTGCCTGGCGTAAAGCGGGGGCTACCCGAGTGCTGGCGGCCATTGATGCCCGTATGGGCGAAGTCTACTGGGCAGAATATCAGCGTGATGCCGACGGCGTCTGGCACGGTGAAGAGACCGAAGCGGTTCTCAAACCGGATGCGGTGACAGCGCGCCTCACTGCGCTTTCTGGCGAGTGGGCGACCGTCGGCACCGGCTGGCAAGCGTGGCCGGAAATGGCAAACGACACTGGCCTGACGCTGACAGACGGCGGGGTCTCGCTGCCGGAAGCGCAAGATATGCTGCCCATCGCGGAGTATCAACTTTCGCAGGGACGTACCGTGGCCGTTGAGCATGCCGAGCCAGTTTATTTGCGTAACGAAGTAGCCTGGAAGAAACTTCCGGGCCGGGAATGAATCTCAGTAATTACAAGGCTGAGTGAGGGAGTCGCATCATGGCGAGTCAAAAAAGAGGTATGCGCTGGTTACTGGCGGGCGTAGTCGCCGCAGCGTTGAGTGGGTGTGTGTCTGTGCCTGACGCGATCAAAGGAACCACGCCGACGCCGCAGGATGATCTGGTGCGCGTGATGAATGCGCCAAATCTCTATATCGGCCAGGAAGCCCGTTTCGGCGGTAAAGTGGTGAAAATTGACAATCAGCAAGGGAAAACACGTCTTGAGATAGCCACCGTACCGTTAGATGACGGAGCGAGACCGATTCTGGGTGCAACCTCTGTCGGGCGCATTATGGCTGAGGTGAATGGCTTCCTTGATCCGGTGGACTTCCAGAACCAACTGGTGACCGTCGTCGGGCCGATTACCGGCACCTATGATGGTCAGGTAGGGGGCGCTGCTTACAAATTCGCGGTGATTCGTGCTGACGGCTATAAACGCTGGCATATCACCCGGCAAGTCGTGTTGCCGCCACAGCCGATGGATCCATGGATGATGGGGCCGCACCCGTGGCATCGTGGATACGGCGGATGGGGCTGGTATACTCCCGGCCCCGCGTATGAAGAAAGTGTTGTAACAGAGTAACGCTCTGTTCTGTATGAAAATAGAAACAGCGGCTGGTCCGCTGTTTCTTTATTTGCACGACCATAACAAAAATAATTAGTGATGCGCTTCGCAACCTTCAATCCGAACAATAAATAAACTGGTACGCTGAGTTAATATTATGTTAACGACTTGTTTATTAACTGGGGTTGTGATGACGACAAATACACATTTCAGAGGTGATGCATTGAAGAAGGTTTGGCTAAACCGTTATCCCGCCGATGTGCCTGCGGATATTAATCCCGATCGTTATCAATCCCTGGTTGAACTCTTTGAACACGCGACGGCGCGATACGCCGACCAACCTGCGTTCGTCAACATGGGGGAGGTAATGACCTTCCGCAAGCTGGAAGAGCGTAGCCGCGCTTTTGCCGCATACCTGCAACAGGGATTAGGCTTGCAAAAGGGTGACCGTGTGGCGCTGATGATGCCTAACCTTCTGCAATATCCGGTGGCGTTGTTCGGTATTTTGCGCGCGGGCATGATTGTCGTGAATGTCAACCCGTTGTATACGCCGCGCGAACTGGAGCATCAGCTTAACGACAGCGGCGCATCTGCCATTGTCATCGTCTCCAACTTTGCCCACACCCTGGAAAAAGTGGTCGACAAGACTCAGGTTCGCCATGTGATACTGACGCGCATGGGTGATCAGCTCTCGCCGGCGAAGGGAACGCTGGTTAACTTTGTTGTCAAATATGTGAAGCGCCTGGTGCCGAAATACCATCTGCCTGACGCCATCTCGTTTCGCCGTGCGCTGCAGGCGGGCTACCGCTTGCAGTATATCAAGCCGGAAGTCACAACAGACGATCTGGCTTTTTTGCAATACACCGGTGGGACGACGGGGGTGGCCAAAGGGGCGATGCTCACGCACCGTAATATGCTGGCCAACCTGGAACAGGTGCATGCGACCTACGGCCCGTTGCTTCATCGCGGCAAAGAGCTGGTGGTCACCGCCTTACCGCTCTACCACATTTTTGCCCTGACCATGAACTGCCTGTTGTTTATTGAACTGGGCGGACAAAACCTGCTCATTACCAACCCTCGCGACATTCCGGGGCTGGTGAAAGAGCTGGCGAAATATCCTTTTACCGCAATGACCGGGGTAAACACCCTGTTTAACGCATTGCTGAACAACGACGATTTTCACAAACTTGATTTTTCCTCACTGCACCTTTCTGCGGGGGGCGGCATGCCCGTACAGCAGGCTGTTGCTGAGCGCTGGGTGAAACTTACCGGCGAATACCTGCTGGAAGGTTACGGTCTGACGGAATGTTCGCCGCTGGTGAGCGTCAACCCGCACGATATTGATTACCACAGTGGTAGTATCGGTTTGCCGGTTCCGTCGACAGAAGTGAAACTGGTGGATGACGCGGGCAATGAAGTGCCTCCGGGCGAACCGGGTGAACTATGCGTTAAAGGCCCGCAGGTGATGCTGGGTTACTGGCAGCGTCCGGCAGCGACCGATGAAATCATCAAAGATGGCTGGTTGTACACCGGCGACATCGCGGTGATGGATGAAGAAGGCTTTATGCGTATCGTCGATCGCAAAAAAGACATGATTCTGGTCTCTGGCTTTAACGTCTATCCGAACGAAATCGAAGATGTTGTGATGCAGCATGAAGGCGTCAAGGAAGTTGCAGCGGTGGGTGTGCCGTCGGATGCAAGCGGCGAAGCGGTCAAAATCTTCGTGGTGAAAAAAGACGATTCGCTGACTGAGGAAGCGCTTATCGCATTTTGCCGCCGCCAGCTCACAGGCTATAAAGTGCCGAAACGGGTGGAATTCCGCGCCGAGCTGCCGAAATCGAACGTCGGCAAAATTTTACGACGAGAATTGCGTGACGAAGCGCGCGGCAAAGTGGACAATAAAGGCTGAGCTATGCGTTAGTCGCCAGAACGCCGGTTAATCCGGCGTTTTTTGTGGGCGCAAACTAAAGAGAAGACGATTTGAATTACCAGATGATCACGACGAACGAGGCGCTGGCAGCGCTGTGTGAAGCTGCGGCTGGCACTGATGCTATTGCGCTTGATACTGAATTTGTCCGCACGCGCACCTATTATCCCCAGCTTGGTTTAATCCAGCTCTATGACGGGGAACGTGTGGCGTTAATCGACCCATTAACCATCACTGACTGGGCACCGTTCCGCGATCTGATTACCAATACCCGTGTAACCAAATTCCTCCACGCCGGTAGCGAAGACCTTGAAGTCTTCCTCAACGCCTTCGGCGTGATGCCGCAACCGATGATCGATACGCAAATTCTCGCGGCTTTCTCTGGGCGTGCTCTCTCCTGGGGCTTTGCGGCAATGGTGGAGCAGTACACCGGTGTGGTGCTGGACAAAAGCGAATCGCGCACTGACTGGCTGGCGCGTCCGTTAACAACGCGTCAATGCGATTATGCGGCAGCCGATGTCTGGTATCTGCTACCTATCGCCCGGACATTGCTGGCTGAAACCGACGCAGCAGGATGGCTCAATGCCGCGCTGGACGAATGTCGCCTGATGATGCAGCGTCGCAGCGAAATTCTGGCGCCGGAAGAGGCGTGGCGTGACATCAGCAACGCCTGGCAGTTGCGTACCCGCCAGTTGGCGTGCCTGCGTTTGCTGGCAGACTGGCGTCTGCGTAAAGCCCGTGAGCGTGACCTGGCGGTCAATTTTGTTGTGCGTGAAGAGAACCTGTGGGCCGTGGCGCGTTATATGCCAGGCAGCATGGGCGAGCTGGACAGCATTGGGCTTTCCGGCAGCGAAATACGTTTTCATGGTAAAACGCTGTTGTCTCTGGTCGCACAGGCGCAGGCGCTACCGGAAGATGCACTGCCAGAACCGCTTTTGAATCTGGTGGATATGCCCGGCTATCGTAAAGCTTTTAAAGCTATTAAGGCGCAGGTGCAGGAAGTCAGCGAGAGCAAAGGACTGAGCGCAGAATTGATTGCTTCACGTCGGCAAATTAATCAGCTACTTAACTGGCACTGGCAATTAAAGCCGCAGACAAATTTACCTGAATTAATCAGTGGCTGGCGTGCGGAATTGATGGCTGAGCAGCTCAAAGCTTTATTAACAGAATACCCGCGCTAATGCCTGTATATAAAAACAGGGTTTGAGCATTAATAAAAGAAAAAGGCAGAGGATTTCTGCCTTTTTTATTACTTCTGACGCAGCGATAAGCCGCCGGGTTATTTCGTCTCTTCTGGTTCCGGCAAGGTAACGTTGAGTTCCAGAATGGAAATATCGTCACCCCGTTGTTCCAGTTGGACTGAAACCATTTCCGGATCGATTTGAACATATTTACAAATCACCTCCAGAATATCCCGCTTTAGCTGCGGTAAATAATGTGGTTCAGCGTCACTGCGACGGCGTTCCGCAACAATAATTTGCAGACGCTCTTTGGCGATGCTGGCGGTGTTCTTTTTTCTGGAGAGAAAAAAGTCGAGTAATGCCATAACTTATCCTCCGAACAGGCGTTTGAGGAAACCTTTCTTCTCTTCATCAATGAAGCGGAAAGGACGATCTTCTCCCAGTAGACGTTCAACGGTATCTGCGTACGCTTTGCCTGCATCGGCAGTGGTATCCAGAATAACCGGTTCCCCCTGGTTGGATGCGCGAAGGACTGACTGATCTTCGGGGATCACGCCAACCAGCTTAATGCGCAGGATCTCCAGCACGTCTTCCATGCTGAGCATATCACCTTTATTAACGCGCCCCGGGTTGTAGCGGGTCAACAGCAGGTGTTCTTTAATCGGTTCCTGGCCGTTTTCGGCACGGCGCGATTTGGACGCCAGGATGCCGAGGATACGGTCAGAGTCACGGACGGAAGAGACTTCCGGGTTGGTGGTGATGATCGCTTCATCCGCGAAATAGAGGGCCATCAGCGCGCCGGTTTCAATCCCCGCCGGTGAGTCGCAAATAACAAAGTCGAACTCCATTTTCTGCAGCTCATCAAGCACCTTCTCTACGCCTTCGCGGGTTAACGCGTCTTTGTCGCGAGTCTGCGAAGCCGGGAGAATATAAAGGTTTTCCGTCCGTTTATCTTTAATCAGCGCCTGATTCAGCGTCGCATCGCCCTGAATGACGTTCACGAAGTCATACACGACGCGACGTTCACAGCCCATGATGAGGTCGAGGTTACGCAGGCCGATATCAAAATCAATAACGACGGTTTTCTTTCCCTTCTGGGCCAAACCGGTTGCGATGGCCGCGCTGGAGGTGGTCTTACCCACGCCCCCTTTACCCGAAGTAACAACAATAATGCGTGCCATAGGAGTTCCTTGTTAAAAGGGCTTAATCTAATGGTTGAATAGTCAAAGCGTTATTCGCTAAACGTAAGCGCGCCGCTTTGCCATAAAAATCGGCCGGGATTCGATCGCTCAGCCAGTATTCCCCTGCGATGGATACCAGCTCCGCCGTGAGGTGAGTACAAAATATTTGCGCATCTTTGTCGCCGCCTGCGCCAGCCAGCGCGCGGCCACGCATCATGCCGTAAACATGGATATTGCCATCGGCAATTAACTCCGCGCCAGCACTGACATGGCTGGTGACAATCAGATCACAGTTTGGCGCATAAACACGCTGTCCGGAACGAACAGGGAGATCAATCAAGCGTGTTTTTGTGACCGGAGTAACAACAGGAGCGACGGGGGCAGGGGTGGCAACCTGACGTTGCGGCTTTTCTTTGCCTTCGGTCAGAAGCGGCAACCCGGCACGTTCGATATCGGCTTTCAGCTCGCTGTCTTTACAGCCGCTGATACCCACAACCCGTAACCCTGTCTCCAGAATGGTCTGCTGAATCGGCGACCAGTTTACCGGGCCCTCAAGATCAGAAACGTTAATAACAACAGGAGCATGTTTTAAAAAAGCGGGGGCCTGAGCGATTTTGTCTTCTAACGCCTGGCGAATAACCTCGGGTTTTGCATCATGCAAGTGAACCACAGATAAGGTAAAACTACTGCCTTTTAGCTCGATGGGCGTGTTTGACATCCTGACCTTACTCATTTTGCTATTATCACTCATGAGTGAGTGATATTCCGAAGACTATCAAGCATGTTATAGTCACTATTATATTCAGGCAAGTAACCACCCCTTAATTCAGAGCAAAAGTCTATTCCTGAAATAATTAACTTACTTTTTCGATATTAAAAATACACTTTATATCAGTAGTTTGCCGCATTTTTTCTTTTCCTTATGGCCTCTATCTCATTTTCCTGTGCCAAAAACGTGACAGAACCAACGAATTTGTTTAAATGTTCGGCGCTGAGATGGGCGTACTTTTTCACCATTTCCAGCGTTTCCCATCCGCCCATTTCTTTTAACATCATCAGCGGTGTTCCGTTCTGAACATGCCAGCTTGCCCAGGTGTGTCGCAAATCGTGAAACCTGAAATCAGTCAGATTTGCCCGGGTAGTTGCCTGCTCAAAATCCTTCCTGTAGATATCGCTGAGTTTTTCCCCGTTTACAGAGAAAACAAAATCGCACGTTTTTTCGCACTCACGTAAAATGCTGATTGCCTCATCATTCAGCGGTAATGCGCGGGCGCGACCTGATTTCGCGTTTTCTGCTGTGACAACCGCATTCCTGTTTTCGATGTCCACGTTTTCCCATGTCAGTGAAAGAATCTCTCCTCGCCTTGCTCCGGTAAGCAGGGCGAAGGAGACAATTCTCCGCATGATATCTGTGGACAGCCCATCAATAAGCTCTCTCGCCTGCCACTTCCTGATCCAGCGTATACGCACCTTTGGTTCCCTCAGTGAGGGAACGTATGGCCTGTGCTCAATCCATCCATGCTTAAATGCCAGAGATAATGCCCGTACTATAAATGCCCTGTACCGGTTCACCGTTCCATTAGCCAGCGGTTTGCGCGATTTATGAAGCGAGTGAGTCGGCATCATCCGCGCTATCTCATCCCCTTTAATAGAAGAAACCGAGCGGCCTTTGAAAACAGAAAGCCAGTATTTTGCATACCCCTTTTTGGTTTCATAAAGCGCCTGGTCTTCTGCATCTTTCATCGCAAGGAGAATGATGTCCTCGAATGCGTGATCAGGCTTCTTCTCAAGCTTCGTGATATCCCACAGCTCATGCTTTATCTTGTCATGGTATTGCTGCGCCTTTTTCTTGTCTTCGGTGCCAGCAGAGCGTCTAATTCGCGTTCCGTCTGGAGACGAGATATCAACCCAGTAGTTTTTCCCTCTTTTGTAGATCGGCATTCTGTAAACTCCTTACCGACCACAGCCAGCCGGATGACATTGTTAGGTGTACAAGAAAAATTTGCGACACTTTCTTCGTTAGCTCGCCATGCTCCGCCGACTTTAAACATGTTGTAGCGGGCAGGGTTTCGGTAAATCGTGGAAGGAGAAATCTGTAGCCGCGCTGCCAGCTCTGACACCTTCATTAATTTTTCCATGATTCCGCTCTTTTGGCCCCAGCCGGGGCCAGTCAATTTAACGTTGATGTTTCCCGCGTTTTTCTGCGTCAGCCTGGCAGTCCGCACACATCCGGCAACCAGGCATTGCCTGGCGCCGCGCCTCTTCGATTTCATCACCGCATTCGTCACAGTGAGTCGCTGATACGGCGTTGCGGTCAATGCGGTGCTTTTGTATGGCCGCTTGTCGCTGGAGTTCTTCAAGCTCGCTGGCGGCGTCGATAGTGTCTGGTCTCATGCTTCACGCTCCGGATCGAATTTGTCCCAGCAGTTGATTTCGATATTCCGCTGCAGGCGACGTTCCGCGACTTCTTCCACGTTGCGGCCAGTCAGTTCTGAAACAACCGGGTTACTGTGACGGGCCAGCAAAGCAAGTTCCTCAATACTCCATTCCATAAATTCTCCTGTGCGGGAGGGTTTCCCCTCCCGACGTTGCTTAGCCCACGTATTCCGGTTTCATATCCAGCAGCGTTACGCTGTATTTTTCGTACAGCTCATCGCCGAGGTGCCGCCTGGCCGCCGTCAGTGATTTTTCAACATCAAGAAAACGGGTTTCTGCGTCCGGTTCATCTGGCTGTGGCAGAGAGTTGATCGCCGCTTCCACTTTGTTGCGGGCATCGACCAGGTAATAGCGTTTGACTGCTTTGTTTTTCAGCTCGGTGAACAATGCTGAGCCCAGTACCGCTTTTTGCGATTCGATATCAGCGCGAACGGCTTTGGCGCTGTCGACATCCTCGGCAGCATCAATGCGATCACGGAAGTCATCGGCCAGCGCGTCGATGGAATGTGTGGACTCTTGCGCGCTGGTGGTCGTTTCCACCTCGGCAGTGATCTCCTGCACGGTCTTTCTAGCCCCAGAGACCGGATTAATTTCTTTCTCCGTTCGTTCTTCAACTTCATCAGGGCTGTAAACACCTAAAATCACATCCGGGCAATACAAACGCGCCCAGCGTTTTACGGCGAGATAAGCAAGCTGCTGACGCGGGTCGCTGGCCCATAAGGTTGAATTACGCACCTGAGCCTGAGACAACATCAAAACCAGTTCACGCGGTTCATCCTCGCCCTTCATGGTTGCCCAGACACGGATCCCTACATCTGCCTCATCTTTTAAATCCCAGCCTGGGGCAATGTACTTATTGCCCTTGGAACTGGTTTTCTCTACGAAACGACCAACGATGTTTTCCCATGCTCCGAACCATTCGTAATGCAGACGGTCTTTCGTCGGTGACATGTTGGTGACGACGGCATTTACCAGTTGCGCTTCGTAACCCAATACGCCGCTATTACCAACAATGTGGGTTTTCTGGGCGACCGCGAACGGATCCATGCCCCATCGTGCTGCCTGCATTACCACTGCCATGCAGGCATCAGGTTTGCCGCGAAAATGTTCGGGCACAAATGCGCCGCTGTTTGCCATCACCGTTGATAAGGTCCGTAGACGGTCGAATAACTCACCATTGGTAAGAATGGAAATGTTGTCGATCATCTGTGTTTTATTTTCGCTGGTTGAAATTGCTGTAGACATGTTCATTCCCCCCTTAAGCCTGTTCGCGCAGCGCTTCAAGGCGGCGCATATCGAAGTCATTCAGTTCGTCGGCGTAATCGTCGACAATCGGTGCCGGCCATTCGCCAGTGTCGAAAGCGTTGGCAATAGCTCGCATGGTTGTCTGGTATTCCAGCGCGCCCAGCTCGAGCAATTCTGGGCTGGCTTCAACGATTGCGATCCAGTGGTAGCCCTCATCTTTGTTGACGAAAATCCAGAAGAACTGGTCAAGCGATGCCGTATTCATGTACATCGCCGCGCTCAGGTGGTAATCGCGATCGATAATTTCCCGGTGTAGCTTCGCTTTCAGGCCTGGCTGCTTCACGTTAAACATGCTGATGGTTTTCAGGTCAAAGCCGATGCGGACGCCGTTCATATCGATTTCAAGATCGGGACGTACACGAATTTCCAGCCCGGTCTCATCGTCAAACCCGAAGTAACTCACTTCTACGGCGCGGCTTGGGTGCGTCAGGAATTTGCCGGCGGTAGGGTGAGCAAGCAGCGCAGACTGAATTGCTAGTGCGGTCGCCAGTTGCGCGCGGGTGACCAGGATTTTGTCATCCGGGTTTTCGCGCCAGGCATCAAGTAGTTCGTCAGCGAATACCGCAGCCGGTTTTACAGATTTTACGGAATGAATGAGATCCGCTTTGGTACCGGACACTTTCAGCGGCGCAGGTTTCTGCGCTTCCTGTGCTACAAGGTCAGGATTGATAATGGCCAGTTGCTCGAGTAGGGCATCACGGCTGCCAGTGGTTTTCACCTGAGCGGGCAGGATGGCGTTGTACTCTTTGATGCAGGCCTTCATGGCTGCTGCGGTTTGCTTCTGACCGTCTTCAATGAGCTGGAACTCAGCGGGTAATGACATATAGCTTTGCCCGGTTTCGTCGGCGGATGCGCCCATTGGAACCTGAGCGGGCAGGGTGGCGTTGTGGGCTTCCAGCAGTGCTTTGATATCGTCAGCACTGAGCTGCGGCGGCAGCGCTGCGTTGTACTCATCGATAAAAGCCCGGAGCGTTGCCGTGGTGGTAAATGCGCCCTCCGGAATAACCGGTTCGATGCTGAATTCAGCTTCCAGATTGTCCGGCTGGAGCGCCAGCGCATGCACCAGGTTCCCCATATCCAGCACTTTGGACTGTTCGCGCGCAATGGTTTTGGCAACGTGCCGCGCATTGAAGTACATCAGCGAAACGCGCGCGTCTTTAACCTGCGTGCTGCTTATGCCGTTCGCTGCGTGGTAAACGTTGTTCGGCAGACCTTCATAGCGGCCCGGTTCGAAATAGGCCGGGTATTCCGGTGCTGACTCTTCTGTATTCTCCGTATCTGATGATTCTGAAAACGCCTTAGCAAGCTCCGGTGCCGCGTTCGCCAGAATCTGAGCATTGGTCAGGGTAATTGCTGGCGCACCAGTGTCATCAGCGCTCTGGCCTGTTGATATTTCGCTATCAATTTTGCTTTCGACCGTGATAGTCGTTTCCATCTGCACATCGTTGGCAGCCTCTTTGGTTGTGCTGGTGGTGGATTGCTGGCTCATCAGGCCGTCAATAGAGAACATGCCGCCGCCGAGATTAGCGACCTCCGGTTGTGCTGGTTTGGCGTCGACAGGGTTAGCTGCAGTTGCTGCCAGTTTCCCCACAACAGAAAATTCAGTTGAGAGCTTATCCAGGCTTTCGACGGGCTCAGTACGCTGAATCACTCCTGCAACCACAGCAGCGCTATCTAACTGGCGTGCAGCGGACAGTGTTTCGGCGGTAGGTCTGGCGTGATCGGTCTCGGTAAGGTTTGCTGATATCCAGACCTGCAATTGCGCGGATGAAGTGTGCAGATTGTTATCAGCAGTTCGAATCACAGCAAAAATCGCCGCGCGGGAATAATCGAGAATGCCAGGCGTTTTGCGCAACACTGCCGACCACTCTTTCCATGGGCTTTCTTTTCCGGAGATGATTTCTTTTGCCCTGCGATAGATACCGCCGGGGATGTTATAGATATCAAAATCCATCGGCAGAGTTGCGGCCGCAATTTCGATATCCAGCGTGTCCAGTATGTGCTCGTAGTCGGCGCTGCGATCAGTGGTATTGCCGCCGCCCGCGTTCGTGCCCGAATCGGTGCGCTGAATCGAAGTGATGCGCTTGCCGCTTGCCCACTCTTTAACGAGCAGACCACGATCAATATGCGGAGTAGAAACCCATGCTTTGGTGAAAGTAACTACAGCGCCGAGTTCGTGACGTTTATCCTGTGCGAAGATTGTCTTAACGGCCTGGGTGTATTTCCAGACGTCGTGAGTGGAGAGGCTTTTAAACCCATCGGCATTTTCAGCGGCAAGAAGCATGTTCTGGACGTAGCTGTTATCCGTGTCCATAGCCAGCGCTGAGATCTGCTTGCGCTGTTCTGCGGTTACATGGTGAGTGAATTCTTCACTGATGAACTGAGAAAGCAAAAGAGAACGCATCGGCATCTGCGCGACGGGCCATTGCATGGCGTCATCAACTTTTTGATCAATGGCGTCGGCGTTGGTTTCAACTGGTGCCGCAGGTTCTTCTATTACCACAGGTGATACCGTGGCGATTTTCTGCCAGGTAAGTCCGTCTTCGGCCAGGGCATAGCGTTTGCACCATTCGAAATCCAGTACACCTTCTTCTGGCAGGTCGTCATACACAGGAAAATCTGTGCGGATGGGTTTCATGTAGTCTTTCCCACGCCCGGTTTCGATACCGGCATCTTCAAGGTCAACATCGAGTTGCAGATTTGCGCGGGATTCAGACTTCGCAGAACGCCAGATAACGGCATCTGCTTTGCCTGATTTTTGAGTGGCCCTTATGAGATTGAAATATTCCATGTGTTAGCCTCAATTTTGGGTGATAGAATCCCGGGGCCATTGATAGCGCCCATTGGGTTATTCATTGGTTTTGGTAATTTCCGGTGGAACTTTGGTCGGTGTCACCGGACGTACAGCCCGCTTCGGCGGGTTTTACGATTCGTGCGCCATCTGGTCATGCTCGGCGCATTGCTTTGAGCAATAGTCGTTTTCTTTGCGCGCCAATTGGGCGCCGTGGACGTAGACGATGGTTGCTTTGATAGCAGCGTCATTCGTCAGCGGTTTTCCGCAATAGGCGCATTTGATGTGCGAGTTGTGTTTCCCCTGAATCATCGGATCCCCTTTTCCGTTAAGCAGAACCTCTACCAGGCAATCGCTAATGCGTGTCGTTTCGCGAAGGGTGCGTAGATAGACATTGCGACCTCGAACTGCTGAAACATTCCAGGTGCGTCCCTGATGCATGGCCAGCATGCCGGGTGCCACACACTGGCGGATGATATGCATCGTGCCGTAGTGTTGATTAACCATCTCATCTCCCCAGTCTTTCCCGGTGTCAGAACGTTGAGCCTGTGCGCTAATTGGTGGGCTTCGCTGGCGGCGCCAGGTGCTTGTCTTCTGGTTGTCTCGGTGGACTGCAATTCTCCGTCGCGAAGCCCGCTGTTTGGATGAGTCAATTAAAAACTATAGTTGTTTTATCGTCAACAACAATAGTTGTTTATCTGGTTGTTTTTATATTACATGGTTGTTTTTACAGTGTTTTTATTTTTCGACTGTTGGGGATATGCTCAAAAAATATCAAATATCACGTATGAACGAAGACAAAGCGGGGTTAATTGTTAACGCGATAGGGGCTGCCATTCTGGAATTGGTAGGGGAGTGTGCCGATCCCCATAGATAGCCTGTTCGATAAGCTGGAACATGACCGACGCGAGACTGTGAACGTGATAGGGGAAGGTGAGAAAAGGGATTCGGCGGATATGATCAGGAAAGGCTTGTAAAAACCCGGCGCGGTGGCCGGGAGGCTGGGCGAGGATTTATGCAGCTAACCTCTTGATCCAAGAATCTCTTTTCGAGAATGGCAAAACATGACTGGATTCATTGAAGAGCAATGACAATTGTTGCATTTGATCACCAATGGCATCGCTATCCACTATCACATAGCGATTATTGAGGGCATCATTAGCGTTCTTTAAATCGATCAGCTTTCCAAGTAAAGAATATGCACCATTCCAACTTCCTCCATGCTTTATGCTTGAAGTAAATAGGTATTTTGGTTCTGCTGTTTTTATTGTCACTGGAATTGTGATCTGATGCCCACTCATCCCTACGACGTTGTCTCGGAGTGAGATGACGTTAGGAGCCATGATGTGGAAGAGGTAATCAATCACAATGCTTTCAAATTTTTCTGATTGAACAGGCTGGTACCAGTCAGTTGAAAGTGTTGAAGCCAATATTCCTGCTCTAATGATGTCAGATGTGACAGCCCCAACATTATTCTCAGTGGCCCATCCAATTATTTCGCCTCGGTCGTTCAAATCCGCACCTTCCCTTTTGAGAAGGTATCTAATTTCATCAAGACGCTTTTTGGTGAGAGATATCCCTCTAGATTCCATGTTCATAAGGGCATCACATCTATCGCTAACAAGAAATTTCCCGTTAATTTCTCTCACGAACGCACCAACATGCTCTCCATCATCACAATAAGTGAATGGACTAATAATTCTCATGGTTTCGCCAATTGGGTAGCATTCGAAACCAAGTTGTGAGATGACAGTTGAGCACATCATAATCCAAGTCCTATCTGTCCAGATTCATCCTCAAGAGGGATAGGGATTCTTCCAGTATAAGTTACATTAAGTTGGTTACAAAAGTAGTTCCAGTATCCTACCAAGTCATCTGGTTTAATGTCAGATGTGATGGGAAATGCAATTTTCTCACTATAGTATCCAGCCTCTTCATAGTACACATGATAGTGAGGTCCAAAAACGCTGTCCTGATAATCCGGTCTGTTGATTCTGTAGTTATTTTTATGTCTATCATATGGATACGTATCTACCGCAAAAACTCTTTTCTTGTTGTAAAGGGCAACTAAGTTGATTTTTGGATACGTGATACCGGATTCTGTTAGCGACTCTTGATCTGGCTTCCATTGAAGAAGGAAAGACAATCCCTGTATAGGAATATCATCCATATCAAAAGGAATTATATGGATTTGCAGCCACATTAAAGGCCTGTTTGGTGGTGGTTTCGGTCCCCACTTTATCCCAGAAAAGTTAACTTTCTTTTTACAATATAGTGCGTGATCAACCTCAGCTTGGCTGGGTAAGTAATCGTCTGTTTTAGCCACAAATTAAACTTCCATTTTCATAAGCTGCCCAAACCAATCTCTTTGTAAAATCACATTTTTTACAAACGGTAATAACTATTTATCAAACCACCAAAACGACTCTTTCCCACACAAACTCACATTACTGTGCCGATCCGTCATTACCACAGCATTGAAGACCAGAACATGCGCCCGATAATCTCAATCTCAGACAAAGGATGCTCTTCGTCAGGATGCTCTTGGCTGTTGTAGCTGCGAAGACTGATACGATCTGGACCGACGCGGTAAAGCATTTTGAGGCGCTTCCAGCCATCCTGGTTAACGGCATAGACTTTGCCATCCACGATGCGTTTATCGTTGCAGTTAATCGCCACAGTGGCGCCATCAGGTATTAACGGCTCCATGCTGTTTCCTACTGCCGGAAAACACAACACGCCAGTACCATCCGTATTAGCTCCCACCCGGCGCAGTGTCGCTTTTGAAAACCTCAGCTTGAAACCGTTGTGATCTTCATCCTGGACACGCCCATTGCCACAAGCAAATTCAATATCCTTCAAGAAAGGCACTTCCACCTCATCAGATGGTAGCGGCGTATTTTTGTCCCACGCGTCTACAATGCCCCATTCTTTTTCCGGCGGCAGGGAATCGCTACTAACTTTCATTTCGCCCAAACCTGACCCCAGCCATTCAGGTCGGACTTTCAGCGCGCGAGCAATATCAACTAATTTTGTTGTTTGTTCAGCTTTGCCTGCCTCTATTTTTTGAATAGCGGCCTGGCTTACTCCTACAAGTTCTCCCAGTGCCTTTTGAGTAAGGCCCTGCGCGTTCCTGGCTTCTTTAAGTCTTTCTGCAAGTGTCGTTTTCATTATCTCAATTTACAACCCTAGTTGTACATCATCAAACGAAAATGGTTGTTGACTAAGTACAACCATGGTTTTATTCTTCGAGTGTACTAACTACGGAGGTTGTTATGAACCAAGCCATAAAAACCGCCATTGCCATCGTTGGCTCTCAAAAGAAACTTGGAGATGCCTGCAACGTTTCTCAGCAGGCAGTTTTTAAGTGGCTGCACGGCAAGGCAAAAGTTTCTCCGGAACATGTGGACAGTATTGTCAGTGCCACTAAGGGAAAAATTCCGGCTTACGTAATTCGCCCCGACTTGCCGCAGTTGTTCCCACAACCGGCTGAATAGCATCGCCGCCTGACCGGCGGCAATACTCACGAAAGGGAAAGCAATGCACACGCAATCACTTACGTATCAAAAGAATAACGCTTTTAAACCAGATCCGGTGATTTACCGAAATCATGGGAAAAGTCAAAAAGCGTTACCCGACCATAAGGTTATTCGTTGCGCAGTACGCGCCTGGGCAGCTGATTGCCGCAGTCGGGAATTTGTCGCAGCACTTATCGCGGACGAATGGCGTCGTACTGGCAACGACGAACTGGTAATTCCCACCGAACCACAGCGGCAGATGCAAAAAATCTTTCGTTGGCTTGATGCTGATACAGGATATGCACAAGCCAATGTGCGCCTTCTTACCCCGGCAATTCTTGCCGTTCTTCCGCTTGAGTACCGATCACGGTTAGTACCGCAAGAAGACATGATGTCCCGCATTGCTGCAGCGATGAAAGAATGTTCCGAAGCAAAGCAGGCGGTGCTGCTCGGCGCGCCAGAACATCAAAAATTGAAGGAGGTAAGCGAAGGCATTGCATCGCTATTCAGGCTTATGCCGGAGCAGGTAGGGCCGCTGATGTCGATGGTTACTTCGATGCTGGGGGCAATGTGAAAACTACAGAAAGGGTGAAGACCGGACTGCTCGAACAGTACCGGCCTTCGGTGCAAAAACGGAGAAGTATTTGCGAGGTCATTATGACAAACAGTAATTCAAAACACCAGGCGCGGGAGGCATAGCTATGTCGAACGTCGCCTATGCAAATTTCGCGGCGCATTCCGCCGCCAGGAGCAACCGGATGGAGAACCAGAAAACCGGATTCATCCCGTTGTACCGGAGCGTGCTTAAGCAGCCATGGTCGAGAGATGTTTTCCTGCGCACTTTGTGGGACAACCTTTTGCTCAGCGCTGCCCGCCAGCCGTACACAGCGAACTTCAAAGGGCGCCAGTGGCCGCTGCAGACCGGACAACTGGTAACCACCTCAGCCGATCTGGGGCTGAATTTATGCGACAGAGAGGGTAAGCCATGCAGCCGTCACGCCGTCGACAGAATGCTGGACGTTTTTGAGCGAGAAGGGATGATTTCCCGGTCAGGAGAGAAGCGAAAAGGCAGTGTGATAACCATCACAAATTATGCTGAATATGCTCAAAAAATGGACGATTTACCCGCGCATTATCCCGCGCAAATCTCCGAGCTTAAGCCCGCGCATGACGAAGCCAGTAACGGTGCGGCTTCGGAAGGTGATGCCGCGCATTCAGGCGAGCATAACGGCGAGCGTTTCCCCGAGAATCATGAACAACAAGGTAATAACAACAATAAAAACATTAAAAGATCTTCGTCGAAGAATTCTCGCGAATCCTCCGACGACGCTACAGAAAAATTTCTTTCCCGACATCCCGAAGCGGCAGGGGGGATCTACACGCCAGCAGGTAAATCCTGGGGAACTGCCGAAGACTTGTTGGCTGCCCGCTGGATTTACGATCGGCTGCTGGTGGTTAACGCCAGCCTCACTGAGCCCAGGTGGGTTGAATGGGCTAACACCATCCGACTGATGCGCCTGCAGGACAAACGAACTCATCGTGAAATTTGCGATCTGCTGCGCTGGGCCAGCCAGGACCACTTCTGGAGTGAAAATATTCTTTGCCCAAGCAGTCTGCGTAAGCAGTGGAACAAGCTCACCACAAAACGACAGGGTCGTAACAGCCATGTCAGCCACGCACAGCCTATCGACTTCAACAACACCGACTGGATCAATGGGGTGCTCGATGAAAAGTCTCTCTGAACAGCTTCAAAACTTCGATCGCGAAAACTTCCGCCGTATTGCTCACAACCTTCCGGAAGTGCAGGACGCCCGCGAACCGGTTCGTGAAGCTCAGCAGGTAGCCGAGGTCTTCAACGGTTTGTTTGCTCAACTGCGCGCTGCGTTCCCGGCTGCGATCGCCAATTTTCGTACCCAGGAGGAACTGAACGAGTTCCGCCGTCAGTGGCTGCTGGCATTCCGGGAGAATGGGATCACCACCCTGGAGCAGGTTGCCGCAGGTATGCGCGTAGCACGCCAGCAGGCGAAGCCGTTCCTGCCATCGCCGGGCCAGTTTATCGCCTGGTGCCGCGCCGAAGAGAGCGCTGCTATCGGCCTGCCGGATGCCGCTGAGCTCGTGGACATGGTTTATCAGTACAGCCGCACACGTGGGCAGTACCCGGATGCTGAATCCTACCCATGGCCGAATCACGCAACCTACTGGATGGTCACCACACTGTACCAGGTGATGCGCTCTGCTGGTCTCAGCGATGCAGAGTTGCGCCGCCGGGCCGCTGAGGAACTGGCGAAGATGGTCAAACGTATTCGCAATGGTGAGCAAATCCCGGCTCCTGTGGCACGTCTTCCTGTTCTGGGTACAAAGCCCCTGACGCGTGAGCAGAGCATGTCGAAGGTGCAGGAAATTCGGGCAAAGTTCGGTTTCAAAGGGGGGAGAGCGTGACTATAGCAAGCCAATCACTATGGTCGATTATCGAATTTTTGCGCATTAACCAGACCATAACACTCCGACAGGTTCAGACGCTGCTGGGGTGCAACTGTAAGAAATTGCACAACCTGCTGTCGCACCTGAACCGCAAGCCGGTCGTATTACGCGTTGGCGTTCCAAATCATCCAGTCTATCCTGGTATGAATAAGAGGAGGGGGAAATGGAGCGTAAACGTGCCTCTTTATGAGGTTTTGTTAGTTGTCGCCAGATTATGTTGTTTGCTTATATGAGGATTTATACAGCATGAAAATATGGTAAATTGATGAGTATGACAGTCCCGGCTATGGTGCGATGATGAATGAAGTTAATAGATTCAAGGTGATAGATCTCTTTTGTGGCGCTGGAGGATTATCCTACGGCTTTTGCAGTGGAGAAATGTCCAACTACTTTGAAAGCATCCTTGCCATCGATAATGATGCGGCTGCTATAGATACTTACAATGCAAATTTCGACTCGCATGGAATTCAGGCAAACATTGAAGAATGGGTGGCCAGTAACTCTGTTCCGAAAGCGGACGTGGTAATCGGCGGCCCTCCATGTCAGGGGTTCAGTTTGTTGAATAAGAACCGTGATGGCGACCATCGAAGAGCTCTTTGGGAACCTTACATGGACGTTATTGAACGTTCCGGAGCCCGAATGTTTGTTATGGAAAATGTTCCTGGACTTCTGGCAAGCGATGAATTTTCTGATATTACGTTCAGAGCAGAATCCATGGGCTTTATCCTGCTTAATCCGACGGTGCTTAATACAGCAGATTATGGAGTTCCGCAAACGAGAAAACGTACGATAGTTGTTGGGGTTAGACAAGAATTATTTAACGTAGATACTATTCCAGTTTTTCCTCCTGCGCCGAGTCATCGTTCGCCTGATAAAGAGGGTGATCTTCCCGAGTGGATCTGTACCCGCGATGTAATCAGTGACTTGCCAGCGCCTGTGGGAACGGAGATTCGCAATGAATTACCACCGCTGAATTTGCATTTTGGCCGTAATCCAACTGCAATATCAATGGAACGATATAAAGCAGTCCCCCCTGGCGGTAATCGTTTTGATTTGCAGAAAAACCGACCTGATATAACACCAGCCTGCTGGATTAAAAAGAAATCGGGAGGAACTGATTTGTTTGGCCGTCTTTGGTGGGAGAGACCTTCCGTAACCATCCGCACTGAATTCTTTAAACCAGAAAAAGGTCGGTATTTGCACCCAGAGGAAGATCGGCCGATAACCCATCGTGAAGCTGCGAGACTAATGTCATTCCCTGATAGTTTTATTTTTACTGGATCTAAAACTGAAATTGCCCGACAAATAGGTAATGCAGTCCCTCCAGCATTTGCTGCAAAAATTGCTGAATATGTTTACAGGGTTCTGCAAGAACAGAAAGAGAAGCTTAGTAACGCTGATAAAGCCGCCTGAAGGATAAGAAGAAATGTATGGAGATTCGATAGCTAACATGGCTGGCTTCGCCGAAGCACGCCGAGCATTTCATGCTCAACTATTGCTGAACACTCTCACAATCAATGCTGCTGGAGTGGTTAGTAATGCGGATAGCAGCAACAAGAACAGCAAGGCTATTGCGAGAGAAATAGCGCGTCTCTTACAGGCGGAGACTATTGGTGAGCGTGTAGCTGGCCAGACATCAGGTAATCAATTTGAAAATATTTGCGCACAGTTTGTTCAACAAACATTTCTAAAACTCGGTCATTTACGGCCTGGCAAATGGAATGTGCACCAGGTTTCTGCTAGAAACAGGCTTGAAATCGCGAAATATGAGCAATATGCCCACCTTATAGCATTGGATCATGCTGCGAAAAGCAATGCTCAACTTGCTGCTGCTTTGGGCAGTGATTATACGATTACGCCTGATATTGTCGTAGAACGAGAACCTGAAGATGATCATGTCATCAACCTGCCCGAGATACTTGTGGATGATTCAGTTACTCGAATGTCAGCTCTAAGGCGTTCCAACAGTGGCAAGCCCATATTACACGCAAGCATATCCTGTAAGTGGACAATAAGAAGCGATAGAGCTCAGAATGCCCGTTCAGAGGCATTAAATCTTATTCGTAACCGAAAAGGAACTCTGCCACATGTGATGGTTGTTACTGCAGAACCTACCCCCAGTCGCCTTGCGTCAATAGCGCTTGGTACTGGTGATATTGATTGTGTTTATCATTTTGCACTCTATGAACTTATATCAGCAGTTGAAATACTAGGGCTAAGTGATGCTAAGGACATGCTTTCAGTGATGGTTGATGGTAAACGATTGAAAGATATTTCGGATCTTCCTCTTGACCTTGCTATCTGAAATTTAGGAGCCGATAAGTAAAGTTTAATGCCCCAATGGGCTCTAAGCGGTACATCATCAACCAGGACTAAAACGGTACAAAGTATGTGTAAGACATGCATATGCCCGCTGCGGCAACACCGTTCCGCCGCAATTCACTAAGGGGTTGGTGAGGGCCAATTTGCCTGAGATATGCATTGCAAAATAGGTGGGCGCCGCGTAGCTCTACGGGCAATTCCATCTAAGGCTTAATTTCATAAGTGACAACAATGTTTAGGTTGTCACTTATTTTTGAAAAGTAAACTTGGAAGCTTTTAAGGGCCGCCATCTTTACAGAATCTGGAGCAGAAGTAATGGGGCTAGTGTACTGCTCCAGCTTTGATGCAATTAAGTTCAAGTACTGTGCGGCTTCAATGACTTTATTGTAAGGCGGTAAAAGTCCTGTCGTTGAAAATGATGAGTAGCAAGGTATTGCTTTAGATTTTGCGATTAATAACGCTGCGGCTTCTTTTAAGGCAAACACTAGTTCGTTATTTGCATTTCCATTTGTTATCTTTGCCTGTTCCCGCAAAAGAAGTGATGAAATTTTACCAGTTTGCTCTTTGAAGGCGACGTATGGTTCCAAAGCGCATTTCATAATGATTTGACCCACAATGAACACAGTGACACCGCTGAGGATTGTGATAAAAAGAGATGAATTCATGTGATGCAGTATCCCTTCTGATTTAGGCTTAATTATCCTACCGTAAGGTGTCAGGCAAAACGAGGGGGTAAATTGTCAGAGGGGATTTAGTAGCCAAAATACAAGATGCTCTTGTCGAGACCAATCTGTGAGAGTTGATAGACATTCATAACGACAAACAATTCTTGTAATCGACCTTTTTCAGGAGCCATTATGAGTCATGGAAATAAGGAACCAACCAACCCGGAAGCTGCGGACTTCAAAATTTACGCCAGACTGGATGCGGGGGAGTCACTTGAAGATATCTTAGCCAGCCCTCCAACGACTATTCATAACAAAATAACATCTGAAAGCAATATTCGGCAGGAACATGGGTTTTGGCGTAGATGGAGACGTATCTCGCCAAAATCTGGCGACTGCCGCGACATCGAATTGACTGAGGTGTGTGAAAATGATCGGTCCAAGTAACAAAGTCACCAAAAAGGTGTATGAAGATATCGAAAGGGCGCTTTTGAACGCTTCGAATGCCAGAACAAAAGCCGCAGCCAAACCTTATCTGGATCTCGCAAAATACTTCCATCATACAATTCGACACGATCTTGACGATTATGTTGAAGAACAACTCAGTTCAGCAATTATTTACGCGGATGATGCTTCCGGCAGGGTTGATGAAAAAGAAAGAAAAATAGATAGCGTTAAGCATTTTCTCTATAAATTCAAAGGCCAGATTACTTTAGAGTGAGTGTTTGATTTTCTATAATCACCTGTTCATAATACCAGTATCAGCCTGAACAACTGACGACCTGTGCGCATTTGAGGGGACTTAAATGCGCGAACAATCTAAACATGCCTCTTTGCCGTCAGTGTCATTCGATGCTGAGGTTTTTCTGCATTCTGCGTTTAGCCTCTTTGGAGGTGAAGCGTGAACTTTCCTCAAGACGGCATCAAACTCCACCGCGGCAATTTTGCTGCTGTCGGTCAGCAACTCCAGCCGTTCCTTAACGATGGTCAGTGCTATCGCCTCCATATAAAGCCCTGGCGCGAGAAGCGCAGCATTTCTCAGAACAGCCTCAGTCATATGTGGTACTCCGAAATCAGCGAGTATCTCATCAAATCCGGGCGTACTGACGCGACACCGGAATGGGTTAAGCGAAATCTCAAGAAAACCTATCTCGGCTGTACAGAGGTCACCTACACCGACTTTATTACCGGAGAGAAAACGACTCACTGGGAGCCGCGGCATACCTCCGATCTGGATACCGGGGAAATGCACGATTTCCTCTGTAAAGTCGAAGCCTGGTGCGCGCAATTTGGCCTGGCCCTGACCATTCCACAGAATTGCGAGTTTCAGCAATTACGCGATAAGCAGGAGGCGTAATGACTAACTTATGCAAAGCAGCTCGCGGACGTGAATGTCAGGTGCGCATACCCGGCGTCTGTAACGGCAACGATGAAACCAGCGTTCTGGCACATGTTCGCCTCGCCGGCTTATGCGGCACAGGTATTAAACCGCCTGACCTCATTGCAACTATCGCATGCTCAGCCTGCCATGACGAAATCGATCGCCGCACCCGGCTGGTCGATGCCGAATATGCGCATGTCTGCGCACTGGAGGGGATGGCCCGCACGCAGGTTATCTGGCTGAAAGAGGGTAAGGTGAAAGCGTGAGCATCGACCATTACATACGGTACCAGTTTGAAAGCGTAGCTCGGGCGAAACTGCCCGCTATAAAGCGCCACAGCAAGCCAGTTAAACAGACCACACAGCAAACAGCGGGAGCAGCAGCATGAACCTCGAATCATTGCCGAAATTCTATTCGCCAAAATCACCGAAGCTCAATGATGAAACTCCGGCGACCAACACTGATGCTTTATCAATAACCGATGTCATGGCCGCTCAGGGAATGGTTCAGTCAAAGGCTCCTTTGGGATTCTCGCTGTTCCTGGCAAAGGTTGGAATCAGCGATCCGCAGACAGCGATAGATGGTCTGATGCGTCACGCACAATCTCTTAGAAATCCCGTACTGATGAAACTCAGCGATAAAGCACGCACCGAAATATTGGCTGTTCTGGTGCAGTTTGCGTATACCGATTATTCCCGGTCTGCGGCCAGTAAATCAATCTGTCCTCACTGTGATGGAAAGGGGATCCTCCGCTCTGAAATGGATGTTGTTAAGCATCCGGGAGTTAAGGGCGTCGAGCCAAAAATTAAAAATGAACAGGTTGAGGACATCTGTAAGCCATGTGATGGAAAGGGGGTTATCAGTACAGCCTGTCGCGGATGCAAAGGGAAGGGAACTGTCATCGATGAGAAGCGCACAAAGCTGATTGGTGTCCCTGTCATGAAGGTTTGCGGTCGCTGCAATGGAAACCGGTTCAGCCGTGTGCCTAGCACCCTGGCGCGTGTCATTGTGGAAAAGATAGTTCCTGACCTTACTCAATATCAGTGGTACAGCGGATACGCAGAGGTGATAGATAAGCTGGTGACGAAATGCTGGCAGGAAGAGGCTTACGCAGAGGCACAATTACGGAAAGTGACACGTTAGCACCATCTTTGCGAATTTTACCGACACGATGCTTGCAATGTTCAAAATAAGTGGTTAGGATTATTCCAATGATGGGATTTTCTACCTGTTCGTAAGCAACAAATTCAGAGCCTCGCATTTCGCGGGGCTTTTTTGTATTCAGCCGCTTGCGCAGAGGCCGCTTTCTTCGGTCGCTGGACCATTCCTTCAACTGGTTTGGTTGTGATTATTTTGGCGGCCGAAGCTCAATTGTTGACGCTATATTAATGTAAAGTTACATTACCTGAGTGGTGAATCCCCCTCTGCGGTGGGGCATTACTGGTAGCCTTGTTTATATGCATGCGGAACGTTGCAGCCAGTCAGCGTTTCACCGGGAGGCACCCGGCGCCACATGATAGAAGTCTTTTCCTGATATTTTGTAGCCTGTTCGTCCGAGCAGGCTTTTTTTAATTGCGAAAGCTGCTATTTCGGATAGTGAAATGACCATACGTGTTTTTCATCGTCTGAATCTGTTCCTAAATTTTCGCTTCGACAGATTGTTAGCCTAAGCGCGTTGGTAAGTTCTGCAAAATCACTCTTTTTCCAACAACCATTGCAATTTATCATCAGCTTGTCTGTATCAATAGCATCAGTGTTAACTTCATAATCCACGTTAAGGGCTTTGAAAAGATATTCTTTTCTGTGAATAACCCCTTTGGGAAAAACGAAAATTACATCTGCCATAATTACCTCCAGATACTTTTGCTGCTTGCTTATCGGCGGCTAGCGGACAAGTTTAAGTGCAGGTAAAAAATTGAGTACTTGTACTTAACATAGGCGATATCAGGTTCCTGCATAGTGAACCAGGTCTCAAAGAACACCTGCTGTTTTTTCGACTTAAGTATTTTCAGGTTAGATGTAACAAGCCTTGCAACCAAATCAAGCGCAATGCACCTCAACCAGATTGAAGTTGAGTATGCCATGAGTTATGGCTATGCCATCTGAGCGAAAGGGTTGACACTGAATCCCCATGTACAGGGAACATTGTTCATGAGTTTGTAGACGCTGCACGTGCTGGGTATAGAAGCTAGTTAGTTTTCGCCGAGGGGATGCTTTTGGCACCACAGCTTAAAGACAGAATCCGCCGCATTTTTGAACCGGGTCTAATTGAATTACAAATTATTCTGCACGCAGTGTTTTAAATGCTTAAAAATAGGGGAGCATCGACATCTGACACTCCCTAAATATTACTACACACGGTTATTCTTATTTACTAACCTTAATTAAACTATGGCATCCTCCACCTAAATGTCTAATGTTTTGTTGCTTTTATTTTTGGTTTGAATTTTCGGTTGTGGTTTTATTTAGCGTGGCTGAATTATGTATTTAGCCCGGCTTAATGTTTTATTGCTGTTTGGCTATTTGCAGATCGCGAGTGTAGTGATGTTTTTGTAGAGTGATGGATTATAAGGTGGTTTAATTAATAAATTACTTTCAGGGATTCCTTTATTAAGGTTTCTTTAATCTCGAAAGTTTTCTGGATGATTTTTAACTGTTTTAATTTTCTGGTAATCACATGATGAAAATCAATTTTTCGCAACAGAAAAATTTTTGGATTGTAGCGGAGTGGTTTTTTTAAAAATTACAATCAGAAATGTGTCATTTATTCTGGTGGGTTTTTTATTATCTTAAGTGCTGATTCATATAGCAAAATTTCCTCTATGGAAGTGCTGTTTTCATAAATATATAAATATTTGCGCGTGAGAGACTCAATGAGCAAGGCTTTAGTTACGCGTTGTTCTGAGCCTGATTCGAGAATGTCAAAGGCAGTTCTCCCGATAATCCAGTCTTCATCTTTCATGACACATCTCGTATATCAAAAACGCATCATGACAGTTTTATAAATGGTTTGACAGGATTAATTCTGCATAATTTATTGACCTATCGATAAATGCAGATATGCAGAATCGTTTCCTCATGTTTGTTCCTTTCACAACTATATGCCCAGCACCCGCTGATCAGCGAGGTGAGAGACCATGAAAATGAATGACCAACCCGGAAACATTGTCACGCAATTTTTCGCGTGGCTGGCAACGATTGCCGCTGGCCTAGGACTGGCGACACAGGATGTCGTGTACATGGCCTTTGGTTTGATCGGTGTTGTTATTTCTCTTGCATCATACGTGAACGGTCGGATTGATGCTCGCCGCCGACGTAAAGAGGACGAAAAGCGAACTCAGATGCTCAGTAGCTATCTCGACGAGGTGAAAGACAAGCCTCACAGCGAGCGCCCGGCGGCGGTTCAGGTGGCAGTATCTGCTCTGGAAAAGGTGGGTGAATAATGGCGATGTCTCCGGCGTTACGAAACAAATTACTGGCGATGGCTGGTGCTGGTTCTCTGGCAATAGCCGGTACGATGATCCCCGACCTTGAGGGGGTGAAATACGCACCTTATTACGATGTGGCTGGCATCCTCACCGTTTGCTACGGGCACACTGGTCCCGATATTAAGCCGGGTAAAAAGTACAGTGATACAGAATGCCGTGCGCTACTGCAAAAAGACCTGGTGCCTTTTGCTCGTTCTGTTGACCGCTCTGTTAAGGTCCCGGTCAGTGAATACCAGAAAGCAGCTCTTATCACGTTCAGCTACAACGTTGGTGTAACGGCGTTTGAGCGGTCTGCCGTTCTGCGTCACCTCAACGCCGGGAATTACCAGGCGGCCTGCGATGGCCTGCGTCAGTGGATTTATGCTGGTGGCCGCAAATGGCAGGGATTAATCAATCGGCGCGATCTTGAGCGTGAGGTTTGCATGTGGGGCCAGAAATGAGCCGCGTAACTGCCATTATTATAACTGCCATCATCCTGCTGATTGTCTCGCTTGCATGGGGTGTTAATCACTACCGTGACAATGCACTGAACTACAAAGAGCAGCGCGACAAGGCAACCAGCGCGCTGACGCTGGCGAATGAAACTATTAGCGATATGACAACGCGTCAGCGAGACGTTGCCACTCTCGACGCTAAATACACCGGAGAACTGGCAGATGCTAAAAAGCAGCTTGAAGATCTGCAGCGTTGCGTTAGCACTGGTAAGTGTGGGCTGCACATCAACGCAACATGTCCAAAGAACGGAACGACCAGCGCCCCCGGCGTGGATGATGCAACCAGCCCCCGACTTACTGACGCCGCTGAACGGGATTATTTCACCCTCAGAGAGAGAATCGAAACCATCACCAGCCAATTAACTGGTCTGCAAGCGTATGTGCGTGAGCAGTGTCTGAAATAAAAAAGCCCCATCGTGTAGGGCTAAATATGCAGAACAACTTTTTTGGGCTTGAAGCGTGCATGCCTGAACTGATTAGAGGAGTTAAAACTCATCCTTGAGATCAGCCCTAGCGAGGCGCTTTTGCCTTATGATTCGTAACAAGTGTTGTAAGGAACCAATATTTAACAAGCGTAAGCGTGGGATAAATTCAAAGCATTAAGCGTATTAAGATTTATCTTACGACATCTTTGCCTGTGTTAGGCATTATTACAGGTATTCCCTGAGTGCCTGTGATAATGTCATTCATGGCTAGGATAGCTCCCGAACGGCGAAACCGTCGCGCCTGCCATTGGTAACATGACGAGCAACTTAGTCGAGGTTGTTATGGATATGCCAAAGATATGGCACTTGCGAAAGCAAAAGTGCCATCTCGTTCAAATCATAAAAGACGGTGACGATGAGATCGTTGTATATAAGAACTGGATAAGAAGCAGTCAGCGATGGAATTACGTCGTAGAAGAAAGATGGCAGGTTGAAGTCATGATTCAGCAAGAATAAATCACAGGTCGCTAAGGCGGCCTTTTTTATTGTTATTATGAAGCCCTTATCTGATGAGCATCGAAAATGCGAAAGACACCGCTGCGGGATTTCACCCTCATAGAGCAAATCGAAACAGTCCTCCAATGACAGATGCGGCTTTAAAGAGTATGTGCGCGGGCAAAGTCTGAAAGTTGTTTCGCAAAAAAGTCAATAACTCATTGATTTTAATATTTATTTCAATAAATATGAATGGAATCAATCTGTTGATAAATTTTACCGATTGGTTTGATAAATAAAATTTGCTAATTCCTATTAATGCAATAGTCTCAATAATGGTTCTGTCAGCAAAGCCAACACCAGATGGCAGAGCCTGTTACCCCGGCCAGATTTCCTGTCTCCTTCTGGGTGGCTCCAGGGATACAGGTTGCATCTTGCCCGGCTAACATTAATCAAGGCCGCACTCATTTTGTGCGGCCTTTTCTGATGATATTTATCAGATGCTCAATTACATGCAGCAGACCTGTAGCAAGGTACAAAATGAAAAAAGTACTGGTGTTCTTCAATGCGCAGCCGGTTGTGGTGATACAGACAATCAAAGCTGTGACAACAATAATGCGCAATTATCCAAATGGGGAAGAAACCCATCTCAATATCATGCGCTTAGGAGCTCACTCGATAGCGGGCGATCATACTGAAATTTATGTCGCTTCCGACAGAGAGCTTTCTACAGAAGAGATAGTCAGTGCGGCTAACCGGCTTCTTTAGGAAATATCCGTGATGATGATTCCTAAGCGCCTTCCAGGAAGATAACCTATGATTTATAAAAGGTTGTGTGTGAAAAAGGAGATCGTGCATGAAACACGAAGAACTGGAGCGTAAAGCTGAGGAAGAAATTTCTGCTCTTATTACTAAAAAAATTGCTGAGCTGCGCAAAAAAACAGGCAAAGAGGTTTCTGAGATCGAGTTTATACCGAATGAGACCATGTCTGGTCTTGAGGGGTATAAAGTAAAAATAAAGCTTATGTAAAGTAGAAGGGGCTGCTTAGGCGGCCTTTTTTATTGGCATTACAGCAGGCATTCACTGAGTGCCTGCGATAATGCAAGAATGAGCATGGGTTTGCAGTCTGCCCGACTTACTGACGCCGCTGAACGGGATTATTTCACCCTCAGAGAGCGAATCGAAACAGTCACCAAACAACTGACGGGCCTGCAACAATATGTCCGTGAGCAGTGCAAGGACTGACTGAACAAGACTTAATTAAGTGCTGGGATTTCTGCTCTCTGCGGCTTTATAACGAAATGATTTTCATGTCGTGATATTTTTGCTCCGTGCTCGCAATACCCAGAAGAAAGTGCAAAAAAGGCATCAGCATCAACATCGAAATCTAACTCGACCGCCTTGTGCTTTCCGGACTTAAGCAGCTCATGAGCTTGCTCTAAACTAATAGCTTTCACTGTAGGCATGACAGTCTTTCCTCGTGAAGAAACGTTTGTACTAAATTCGAGTGGGGTGAACCCACTGGGGCTGACACGGCGACTTATACCGTTAAGAGCTAAGAATTTGAACGACCAAAAATAACAGCGAGAATGCCTGAAATAGCGATAGCGCCTCCAAAAATCATCAACCAGGCAGTACCTGTCGGCTTTTCCGACGAAAAGATTTTCGATAGGCCATCAGCCATAACATAGAGCATACAAATCCCCCCTACCCAGCGAAAAATGATTCTTACTCACGATAAGCACCAGAAGGCAGTGGTCTGATTGCTCGATGGTACTACGGTAGTTTTGCATCCAAAGCATGCGTTAGTATGAGAATTTGCCCATAGTGTTAGTGAACAGTTTGTGTATACCGGTGGTCTCTCATCAGTGTTTAATCTTTATCTGAAAAAAAAGCCCCATCGTGGCAGGGCTAAATAATCAATAATGCAGATCAGCTTTTATGGGCTTTAGGCGGGTCAGCCAGAACTGATTAGAGGAGTTCAATCTCATCCTTGAGATCAGCCCCGGCGAGGCGCTCTTGCCTTATGAGTCGACTTAAGTTTTGGTGGATATGCATATTTAACAAGCGTAAGCGTGGGATAAATCTTATCTTGCCGTTCTATCCAGATTTATCTTAGTGTGCGCATATCGTTATCGTTATCGTTAGAGCAGACTTTCACCGAATACTGGTGACGATGCAGGAAAGCGCACGGGTTGATGATGCGACGTTGACGCTTACCGACGCTGCTGAACGGGATTTTTGGCGTCTCAGAGAGTAAATTGAAACCGTTACAAGCCAATTAACTGGCCTGCAGAGGTATGTTCGTCAACAGTACCTGGAATAAAAATCTCTTTGAATGGGAAATCCATCTATTTCGAGTATGGTACAATAAGCACCATTCGTTACGTTCTAAGTTTACGAGTATGTGCTTTTCAGAGCGAATGGATATGAGTATAAGAATTTATATTAAATAATCATGATTAAGCTAGTTTGCTAATGACGAACGAAAGGTGGAATATTCTTATTAATTATGCTGTTAACTGGTTAAACGAGACTAAGGAGCGCTTTTTATTTTATTTAATTATGAATAACAAATTTGAAAAACACCTTAATTTTTATTTAAAAAACGCCATAAATAAAAGCTCAATTGAATTAATAAGTAAGGTGTGTTTTTGGAAGTGTGCGCAGTTTTTGGTTTGAATGGGAAGGGGATTTTGTTCTTTTATTTCATCGTCGAAGCGGTTTTTAAGTCAAAAATAGCACCAGCCGTGACGCTCGCATTATTTCACTTTGCCAGCTACTATCAAATGGCGGTAAAATACTGCAACCACAAATGGAGTTAACCATGAATATCCACGGCTCGAATATTGCCCATGAAAAAGAAAAAGAAAAAGAATCTGATAAGCGTTCCGATTCTGATAAACGAAATCACTCGGAAAACAATAAACCTAACCGCGATAAAAAATAACGGTCTGGTTTTCACGTAAAGAAATTTAAAGATGCTGGAGGTATTATGTCTCAGCAATCCAATTACGATGACCCACTGCCATCAGACAAACCAGTACCGGATGATCCCGAATGGTTACCTCCAGATGAGGAGCCTTTCGAACCTGATTTGCCTGACATTAATGATCCAGATAAACCCTTAAAGCCTTTTTAGCATAGCCGCCTTCGGGCGGTTTTTTTCTCTTTACCGACATAAATTTGTAGAACAGTCATACCACTCCATGCGAAGGATTGTAATTGTACACTCTTCTCGTTATGAACCTTATCCTTATTACATCTGGCAAGGATTAAACACTCCATCTGGAGAAACTATGTCGATGAGAGATATGATAATTACCCCAGTTTGGCAGCAAATCACTGATGGGACTCAGGACGTAAAAATTCATGTGCTTAGGGGTGTAATGTACTTATGCGAGGTACCCCCGCAACAGGACAAAACAGAAACATATTATGTAGTAACCGACATGATTATGGTTACTTTACCTCATCAAATATGGTGCCGTTCTCCATGGAGATGCACTTGCATTCTTGTGACGATGAAAGACCATAAGTTTGGTATTTGCTGACTTAAACTTACAATTCAGCTATTGCATAGCACCAAATGCTAGGTCTGTTTTGGTTAAATAATGACCAAGTCATGATATGATGAGTCCCATTCATTGAAAGGTAAGTCATCATGTCATTTTTCGATTACGCAATGAAGCGTGTTGGCTTGGTAGCGAACACAAGTGTTATGTGTCCGATATGTGGGCATTATTCCAACCAGTCAACCGCGAAAGTACGCCTGCAATCACCACTGCTTTGTCCTAAATGTAAATCGCTCTTTGTCATTCACAGGTAGTATGTCGTGGTTCGTGAATCTGCTGATTCTGGGCATTTTCATTGCATTCACAATAGGTATTACAACAGGCATTCACTAGGTGCCAGTGATAATGATCCTAACGAAAGAACAGCCGAGAATGTTATGACAAGCAGAGAAATTGATTTGGAGCAGGCTCTTATCGCTGTGATCGGAGCCTACCGAAAAGCTGGTGGTGATGTTAATAAATTACTGCGAGAGGCTCAGGGATTAATTATTGGAAACACTGAGTATCGCAAAGTCGAACATGAACACGTCACGCAAGCGTGCAAAGAAATAGAAAAAGCAGTTAATTTCATAAAATAGCGTCGTATTAGCATCTCTGAGTAATAGCGCCTCGCAATTGCGGGGCTTTTTTATGCTCGTTGCACGTGCACATCTTAATGATAAGTTTCAGTCGTGAGCATTACGCTTTATCGGGCGGAATTCCCGTGGGGCAGGCTCACATCTAAAAGGAAAAACCCATGAACAAAGAACTTTCCGGCGCTGCTGGCGATGTCCTGCATGCGCTTTTCTTCCGTGGCGCGCTGGAGGATGGTGACTTGCCGTCAAAATCTGGCGTTGCTGAACTGCGTGAACTCGGTTATGTGATGGCGCAGGACACGGTAACACCGTTCGCTGGTGAGCATCATTTCAACTTTCTCACACCTGCCGGGCAAGAATTCGCCATCAGCTATCTGGTAGACAGCCGCTTTGGTAAACGACCACCGATGGAGGATAAAGATGGGCAGGTGTTCATCAATGATGCCTTTATTTCCTGCGACATCGCCACCAAGACTGTGAAGACCTGGGAACAGACTGTTGAAGACCGTTTAAACGAACAGTCAGTCAGCCTTGCCAACCTGTCGACATCCATTGGAGAGGTGGTCAAAGCTACCATCGAGAAAGAACTACGGCCTGGTGGAATGCTACACACGGCCTGGCGTGGGCGGTAGTTATGGCCGTTTAGACGGCCAAAATGGGGCGCTTGGTGAAATTTCATGCAAATGATAATCTTTATCATTTGGTGGGTCCTTTCCGGCGAACCGACAGGCTACGGGGCGGCAGACTCGCAGGATTTCGCTATTTATGAGATTTTCCCGGTTTTTGTCGTTTCCGTTCTTCTTCTGCCCCCAGGCCTTTTGATATCAGCAAATTCACCTTTTTAGAACGGAAATGGGAGTGGCGATTTTTCCGCAAATATCACGCTAACGCTTCCTTACCCCTTTTATCCCGGAGTGGCATATGGAGGTGACGAAAAAACAGCTCGCCGACATATTTGCGGTCAGTGTCAGAACAATCCAGAACTGGCAGGAGCAGGGCATGCCTGTTGCCAGCGGCGGCGGCAAAGGCAATGAAGTGAAATATGATTCTGCCGTCGCAATCGCCTGGTTTTCCGCACGTGATGCCGAGATTGAAAACGAGAAACTTCGCAGGGAAGTTGAGGATCTTCGCAGGGCGGAAGAAGCCGATCTCAAACCCGGCACAACCGAATATGAGCGTTATCGCCTGACACGCGCACAGGCAGATGCTCAGGAACTTAAAAATGCAAAAGATACCGCTGAGGTAGTTGAGACCGCATTCTGCACGTTCGTGCTGTCGCGGATAGCCGGTGAAATTGCCAGTATCCTGGACGGGATCCCTCTGTCGGTTCAGCGGCGTTTCCCGGAACTGGAGAACCGCCACATTGATTTCCTCAAGAAGGACATAATCAAAGCCATGAACAAAGCAGCTGCGCTCGATGAAATGATACCGGGGTTGCTGAGTGAATACATCGAACAGTCAGGTTAAGGGATTACAGCATTCGGCACGCGCGGGGCTTCGCTCACTGCACCGACCGGAACCGCAGACAGCGGTAGAATGGGCTGATAATAACTATTACCTTCCCAAAGAGTCCGCATACCAGGAAGGGCGCTGGGAGACCCTGCCTTTTCAGCGGGCGATCATGAATGCTATGGGCAATGACTATATTCGCGAGGTTAATGTCGTTAAATCTGCCCGCGTTGGCTATTCCAAAATGCTCCTGGGTGTGTACGCCTATTTCATCGAACATAAGCAGCGCAATTCCCTGATCTGGTTGCCTACCGACGGCGATGCAGAGAACTTCATGAAGTCGCATGTTGAGCCGACAATTCGTGATATTCCGAAACTACTCTCGCTGGCACCGTGGTACGGCAAAAAGCACCGGGATAACACACTCAGCATGAAGCGCTTTTCGAATGGGCGGGGATTCTGGTGCCTCGGGGGGAAAGCGGCGAAAAACTACCGTGAAAAATCGGTGGATGTTGCCGGGTATGATGAACTGGCCGCGTTTGATGAAGATATTGAGAAAGAAGGTTCTCCCACCTTTCTCGGGGATAAGCGTATTGAAGGGTCTGTCTGGCCTAAATCTATTCGCGGTTCAACACCGAAGGTCAGGGGAACCTGCCAGATAGAGCGTGCCGCCAGCGAGTCAGAACACTTCATGCGATTTCACGTTGCCTGTCCGCATTGTGGGGAAGAGCAGTATTTAAAGTTTGGCGATAAGGAAACACCCTTCGGATTTAAGTGGACGCCTGGCGAGCCTTCCAGTGTGTTTTATCTCTGTGAACATAACGCCTGCGTTATCAGGCAGCAGGAACTGGTTTTTACGGATGCCCGGTATATTTGTGATTCCACGGGCATCTGGACACGTGACGGGCTGAGCTGGTTCTCTTCATCAGGTTCGGAGATCGATCCGCCGGATAGCGTGACGTTTCATATCTGGACCGCGTACAGCCCGTTCACTACCTGGGTACAAATCGTTAAGGACTGGATCAAAACAAAAGGGGACACCGGGAAGCGAAAAACCTTCGTCAATACGACGCTGGGTGAAACCTGGGAAGCAAAAATTGGTGAACGGCCTGATGCCGATTTGCTGGCTGAACGTAAGGAGCATTTCACCGCTGCGGTACCTGAGCGTGTCGCTTACCTTACTGCCGGTATTGACTCCCAACTAGACCGTTATGAGATGCGTGTCTGGGGATGGGGGCCGGGTGAAGAAAGCTGGCTTATCGACAGGCAGATCATTATGGGGCGCCATGACGATGACGCCACGCTTCTCAGGGTGGATGAGGCGATCGATAAGCGTTATTCACGCCAGAATGGTGTTGAAATGTCGATATCCCGCATCTGCTGGGATATAGGCGGTATTGATCCCACCATTGTCTATAACCGCTCCAAAAAACATGGTTTATTTCGTGTGATCCCGATTAAAGGGGCATCGGTTTATGGTAAGCCAGTCGCGAATATGCCGCGTAAACGCAACAAAAACGGCGTTTATCTTACAGAGGTGGGTACTGATACCGCCAAAGAGCAGATTTATAACCGGTTCTCTCTCATACCGGAAGATAACGTTCCCCTCCCCGGGGCAGTGCATTTTCCTAACAACCCGGAAGTCTACGATCTCGCAGAAGCGCAGCAGCTAACCGCCGAAGAACTTGTCGAAAAATGGGTTGCGGGTGAGAGAAAAATCCTCTGGGACAGTAAAAAGCGGCGCAATGAGGCGCTCGACTGCTTTGTTTATGCCCTTGCAGCGCTGCGTATCAGTATTTCCCGCTGGCAACTCAACCTGGATTCACTGCTTGCGAGCCTGCTTGAAGAGCAGGGGGGCCAGAAACCCAACAAAACCCTGGCGGATTATGGCCGGGCATTATCTGGAGAAGAATAATGGCGACACAGGCTGATCTGGATGCCGCCCGTGCTGCACTGCATGACCTGATGACCGGGAAGCGGGTGGCAACCGTGCAGAAAGATGGCCGCCGGGTGGAGTTCACTGCCACGTCGGTTGCAGACCTTAAAAAATACATTGCCGATTTAGAATCTCAGATCGGTATAAGTCAACGGCGCCGGGGACCGGCAGGGTTTTATGTATGAAAATGCCAGCATTAGTAGGTCCGGATGGTACAACGTCGCTTCGCGAATATGCCGGGTATCACGGTGGTGCGGGTGGTTTTGGCGGGCAGCTTCGCGCCTGGAACCCACCCACAGAAAGTGCCGATGCTGCGTTGCTGCCCAATTTTGCCAGGGGAAACGCCCGCGCCGATGACCTGGTGCGTAACAATGGATACGCCGCAAATGCCGTTCAGCTCCATCAGGATCACATCGTCGGGTCTTTTTTCCGTCTCAGCCACCGCCCGAGCTGGCGTTTTTTAGGCATCGCGGAAGAGGAGTCACGGGCATTCTCCCGCGAGGTTGAGGCGGCCTGGAAAGAGTTTGCGGAGGACGATAACTGTTACGTCGATGTGGAACGAAAGCGCACCTTCACCATGATGATCCGTGAAGGGGTTGCCATGCATGCCTTTAACGGCGAATTGTGCACGCAACCGACATGGGACACTGGCGCCTCCCGCCTGTTCCGCACCCAGTTCAAGATGGTCAGCCCGAAGCGCATCAGCAATCCGGGTAACACGGGAGACACCCGCAACTGCCGCGCCGGGGTCTCGGTCGACAATAACGGTGCGGCGGTGGGGTACTACGTCAGTGAGGATGGCTATCCCGGCTGGATGCCACAAAAGTGGACATATATCCCCCGCGAACTGCCGGGAGGCCGGGCATCGTTTATTCATGTATTTGAACCCATGGAAGATGGTCAGACACGCGGTGCCAATGTGTTCTACAGCGTCATGGAACAGATGAAAATGCTCGATACGCTGCAGAATACCCAGTTGCAAAGCGCCATCGTCAAAGCCATGTACGCCGCAACCATCGAGAGTGAACTCGACACCCAACAGGCGATGGATTTTATCCTCGGTGCCGATGGTTCGCAGCAGAATAAGCTGACCGGGTGGATTGGTGAGATAGCCTCCTACTATTCCGCTGCGCCGGTTCGCCTCGGCGGGGCGAAGGTTCCGCATCTGATGCCCGGCGATTCGCTGAATCTCCAGTCTGCCCAGGACACGGATAACGGCTATTCAACATTTGAACAGTCGTTGCTGCGCTATATCGCCGCCGGGCTCGGGGTGTCGTATGAGCAGCTTTCACGCAACTACTCGCAGATGAGCTATTCGACGGCGCGCGCCAGTGCTAATGAATCGTGGGCTTATTTTATGGGGCGCCGTAAGTTTGTTGCCTCGCGTCAGGCCTGCCAGATGTTCCTGTGCTGGCTTGAAGAGGCGGTCGCACGGCGTGTTGTCACGCTGCCGTCAAAAGCCCGGTTCAGTTTTCAGGAGGCAAGGAGTTCATGGGGAAACTGTGAGTGGATCGGCTCCGGCCGTATGGCCATTGATGGTCTTAAGGAGGTTCAGGAAGCGGTGATGCTGATTGAAGCCGGGTTAAGCACTTACGAAAAAGAGTGCGCGAAACGCGGTGAAGATTATCAGGAGATATTCGCCCAGCAGGTGCGTGAATCTCTTGAACGGCGGGCTGCAGGCCTTAAGCCTCCCGCATGGGCTGCCGCTGCATTTGAATCAGGGCTGAAAAACAACACGAAGGAGGAGACCAATGACGCCAGAGCTGCGTAATCTCCCGCATATCGCCAGCATGGCTTTCAATGAGCCGCTTTTACTGGAACCCGCCTACGCGCGGGTTTTCTTTTGCGCGCTCGCGGGCCAGATGGGGATCACCCGCCTGACGGACGCTGTCGCCGGGATAAGCCTGGATGCCGGGCAAATGGCTGAGCCTCTGGCTCTTTTCGGTGATGACGAGGATGCGGAGCCTCGCCCCGTGCGGTCCTACCAGGTCACCAACGGTATTGCCGTGCTCCCTGTATCGGGCACGCTCGTCAGCAAAACCCGTTCCCTGCAGCCTTACTCAGGCATGACGGGGTACAACGGCATTGTTGCCCGTCTTCAGCAGGCCATGAGTGATCCGGGCGTCGACGGTATTTTGCTGGATCTTGATACACCCGGCGGCACGGTGGCCGGCGCGTTTGACTGTGCCGACATCATCGCCCGCGTCCGGGATATTAAACCTGTCTGGGCGCTGGCTAATGATATGAACTGCAGTGCAGGGCAACTGATTGCCAGCGCTGCATCGCGACGGCTGGTCACCCAGACTGCCAGAACAGGGTCAGTTGGCGTGATGATGGCGCACAGCAATTACGGTGAAGCGCTTAAGACTAATGGCGTTGAGGTCACGCTGATTTACAGCGGTGCCCATAAAGTCGACGGCAACCCTTACGGCAAAATCCCGAAGGCCGTCCGGGACGATTTTCAGTCGAAAATCGATGCCACACGTCAGTTATTTGCCGAAAAGGTCGCCGGGTATATGGGGGTGTCAGTTCAGGCCATTCTGGATACAGAAGCTTCGGTATTTACCGGGCAGGAATCCGTTGAGCAGGGTCTGGCTGACGAACTCGTCAACAATATCGATGCACTGGGCGTCATGCGCGAGGCACTCGATAAACGAAAAGTCACTTTCTCAGGAGTCAATATGTCTTCAACCACTGCATCTGCAGCAGCACTTCCGGCACAGGCGGCCAGCACCTCAGATACTGCAACGGTGAGTAGTGCCACAACGGTGGCCACGCCTGAAACGATCAGTACTACTGCCACCACGGCGTCTGTCGATATTAGCGCAGAGATTGCCGCCGCGGTTTTGGACGAAAATGCCCGAATTATGGGCATTCTCAACTGCGAAGAAGCGAAAGGTCGTGATTCCACTGCCCGCGCACTGGCCGAAACGCCGGGCATGACCGTTGAAGCCGCACAGCGCATTCTCGCGACAGCGCCACAAAGCGCCCAGATGCGCTCCGACACCGCGCTCGATCAACTTATGGCTACCTCACCAGGTGCGCTTTCCGCTGGCTACGCGTCAGATGAAGCTGGTGATGATTTGTTAAACACTCCCGTATAAGAGGCTCTCATGGCTATTACTGAAAACTTTGAACACGTTCAGCCGCTCGGCAACAGTGATCCGGTGCATACCGGTTATGCCCCTGGCGAACTGACCGCCGCAACCCCTGCGATGACACCGCTGATGCTGGATGCGACTTCCGGAAAGCTGGCGGTGTGGGACGGTGCACATGCGGGCGCGGCAACCGGCGTCCTGGCGATTGCCGCAGATCAGAACAGTACTGAGCTTTGCTATTACAAGTCAGGCTCTTTCCGCTATGAGGATGTGCTCTGGCCGACCGCTGTCACGGATGAAAACATCAAACGTAATGCATTTGCGGGTACGGCGATCAGCATCGTTTAACCCTTACCTGAACAGCACTCACCAACCATAAGGGCCGCAGACGCGGCTTTTTTTTCGGGAAAAATCTATGTCCATCTACACTACTGCTCAACTGCTGGCGGTCAATGAGAAGAAATTCAAGTTTGATCCGCTGTTCCTGCGGATTTTTTTCCGCGAAAGCTTTCCGTTCACCACTGAAAAAGTGTATCTCTCCCAAATCCCGGGCCTGGTGAATATGGCGCTTTACGTGTCGCCGATTGTCTCCGGCAAGGTCATCCGTTCACGCGGTGGCGCAACATCCGAATTTACCCCCGGGTATGTCAAACCAAAACATGAAGTTAACCCGCAGATGACCCTGCGGCGTCTGCCTGATGAAGACCCGCAGAACCTCGCTGACCCTGCCTACCGTCGCCGTCGTATCATTCTGCAGAATATGAAAGATGAAGAGCTGGCGATTGCACAGGTGGAAGAAAAACAGGCCGTTGCGGCGGTTCTTAGCGGCAAATACACCATGACGGGCGAAGCTTTCGAACCGGTTGAGGTGGATATGGGCCGCAGCGCCGCAAATAACATCACCCAGGCGGGCGCAGCGGCGTGGTCCACCCGGGACAAGGAGACGTACGACCCGACTGATGATATTGAAGCCTACGCGCTGAATGCCAGTGGTGTGGTCAACATCATTGTCTTTGACCCGAAAGCCTGGTCTCTCTTCCGTTCATTTAAACTCGTCCGTGAACGGCTGGATACCCGTCGCGGGTCAAACTCCGAGCTGGAAACAGCGCTGAAAGACCTTGGCGAAGCGGTGTCTTACAAGGGCATGTATGGTGATGTTGCCATTGTGGTCTACGCAGGGCAATACGTTGAGGACAATGTCAAAAAGAGCTACCTGCCGGATTTGACCATGGTTCTGGGCAACACCCAGGCCCGCGGCCTGCGAACCTACGGCTGTATTCAGGATGTGGATGCCCAGCGGGAAGGCATTAATGCTTCCACCCGTTATCCGAAAAACTGGGTACAAACGGGTGATCCGGCGCGCGAGTTCACCATGATCCAGTCAGCGCCGCTGATGCTGCTGGCAGACCCTGATGCGTTTGTTTCTGTGAAACTTGCCTGATACCGGCCCTTCGGGGCCGTTTCTTTTATGGAGTCATCCCGATGTCAAAAAAAGAAGACCTGATTGCACGCCTGAAAGCGCTTGGCGCTGAACTGGGGCGGGAAGTGAATTTGTCAGGCTCAAACGAAGAAATGGTACTTCGAATCGCCGAGCTTGAAGAGGAACTTAATGATGACGATGCGCTGCCGGGGCCAGATGTGGTTACTGGTGGAACAGTGGATGCCATCAGTATTAATACCGCCCCTGTCACGAAAGAGCCCGGCCTTGCTGTGCAGGATATTGCAGATCTGGTGACTGTTAAAGCGCTGGTGACCCTGCATATCAATGCTTTGCATGAGACATCAAATGAGCTGGTGGCGATCGCCGAAGCAGGTGTAACGGTCCGTGTGACAAAGGATATCGCCGCCGACCTGGACCGGAGCGGACTCGCCACTATTGAGTGAACAGGGGGCGGTGTGGCTGATTTCGATAATTTCTTTGATGCTGCAATGGCGCGTGCTGATGACACTGTGCGCAGCACGATGGGAACTGACGCCATCGTCACATCGGGCGCTCAGCAGGGCGATATTTTAAAGGGTGTCTTCGACGATCCTGAAAATATTGGCTATGCAGGCGCGGGTATCCGTGTGGAGGGCTCCAGTCCCTCCTTTTTTGTGAAAACGTCAGCGCTGCATGGGCTCCTGCGCCTTGATACGTTGAGCATCAACTGCCAGCAGTACTGGGTTGATCGCATCGGTCCTGATGATTGCGGTTCATGTCATATCTGGCTCGGTAGCGGCGAGCCGCCTGCAACATCCCGCCGTGCTGGCAGGGAGGGAGCAAATGTCCGTCAAAGGCCTTGAACAGGCAATAGCCAATCTTAATGCCATCAGTAAAACAGCGGTTCCCCGCGCATCTTCCCAGGCCATCAACCGAATTGCCACGCGTGGCGTCTCCAGGAGTGTGAAAGTTGTTGCTGCTGATACCCGGGTGCCGCGCAAACTGGTTAATCAGCGAGCCCGTGTAAAAAAAGCCAGCGTATCAAAACCGGTGGCAACTATCCGTGTGAATCGTGGGAATTTGCCCGCCATCAAGCTGGGTGTTGCCAGCGTGAGGCTGTCGCGGCGTAAACGCGACAAACAGGGGGCAAACAGCGTGCTGCGCATCAGTGCATTCCGCTTCCCCAATGCGTTTATCCAGCAGCTTAAAAACGGGCGCTGGCACGTGTTACGCAGAACGGCAAAACCGCGTTACCCCATAGAGGTTGTCAGCATCCCACTTGCTGACCCCCTGACGACCGCATTCAGGAAAGAACTGCCGAAGCTTATGGAGTCCGATTTACCGAAAGAGCTACAGGCAACCCTCAAAAATCAACTCAGGTTAATTTTGACACGATGAAAAACAGTGACATCCGGCTGGCTGTTATCGATGCCCTTGAGGCAGAAATCGGTGACGCAGCCCTGTATTTCGACGGACGGCCTGCCGTTTTCGAGGAAACTGATTTTCCTGCCATTGCGGTGTATCTGACAGATGCAGCACCAACAGGCGAGGAAGTGGACTTCGAACTGTGGCAGGCCGTACTGCATATTGAAGTGTTTCTTCCGGCCCAGGTCCCTGATTCTGAACTTGATGAGTGGGTCGAAACGCGTATTTTCCCTGCGCTGAATGATGTCCCGGCGCTACGAGAGCTGCTGACGCTGATGAATATTCAGGGATATGACTACCAGCGGGATGACGTTCTCGCGCTGTGGGGCTCTGCAGACCTTAAATACACCATTACTTACGAAATGTGAGGCAACTATGGCAACACCTAATCCGCTGGCACCCGTTAAAGGTGCCGGGACAACACTCTGGCTGTATACCGGTTCAGGCACAGCGAATCCGCTGGTCGATACCGACTGGACGCGCCTGGCTCAGGTCAAGGAACTGACCCCCGGCGAACTGACGGCAGATTCATTTGACGACACGTATATTGATGATGCCAATGCCGACTGGACAGCTACCGGGCAGGGGCAGAAATCTGCGGGTGACACGTCTTTTACCCTGGCCTGGAAACCCGGCGAACAGGGACAAATTGCGCTGGTGCAGTGGTTTGATGACGGCTCGAATCGCACGTACCGCATCAAATACCCTAACGGAACGGTGGATGTGTTTTACGGGTGGGTCAGCAGCCTGGGGAAAGCCGTGACCAACAAGGAAAACATCACCCGCACGGTCAAAGTCACGAATAGCGGCAAACCGACGCTGGCCGAAGACATCACAACCCCGGTCATTGCTGTTTCGGGTGCGTCTTTTGATAAATCGACAGCGGCTGTGGCCGTGGGGGCAACCACAACCCTGAACCTGTCCGTTCTGCCTGCCAGTGCGACCGATAAATCATTCCGCCTGGCGTCATCCGACCCGTCAAAAGCGACAGTCAGCGTGGCCGGCAGTGTTGTCACCGTCACGGGTGTTGCTGCCGGGATTGCCGAAATTCTCGCGATTACGAATGACGGCTCGTTCGCGGCTGTCAGCAAAATCACCGTATCCTGATCGGAGTCATGCATGTTTCTGAAAACTCAGCCGCTGGAATACAACGGCGAAACCGTCACGCTTTATGAACTCTCAGCACTGCAGCGTATTGAGTTCATCGGCTATATCGCCGACGTGAATAAAGACGTTCCTGCGGACGACACAGAAGTCAGCCCGGAAGCGCTCAACGGCATCGTGACAACCCTCAATGTGAAAATTGGCGCGCGGATCGTTGCTATGTCTCTGTGGCAGAAGGAAGGGCAAAAAGGCCCCTCCGTTGATCAACTGCAGGAGGAGGTACTTTCCGGCTGGCCGTTGCCTGCCATTGGTCAGGCGGATTTTATCGTGCGGGAACTCTCAGGAATGTTGCCCGTTACACCTGATGCAGGATCCAATGCCGATACGGAACCCCACTCCCCGGAAAAGCCCACGCCGCAGCCCTGAAATTCGCCCTTAAACTTGCCCGTGAGTTCCGCAGACCTGACTGGCGTGTGATGCTGGCGCAGATGTCCTGCACCGAACTGAGCGAGTGGGAACAATTTTATGCCGACGAATACTTCGCCACGGATTTAATTGATGCCCATTTCTCGCGCCTGAGCCATCACATCACCGATATGGTCTGCAAGTCCCACGGGCTTACCATCGCAGATTTCAGCCTTCTCAATCCCCAGAAACGTCCGGAAGCGGACACCGAAACGTCCGACGAGGCCATGATGCTGGCTGCCGAAGGCATTACAGGAGGAATACGTTATGGCCCAGGCGGTGGGTGATCTCATTGTCAATCTGGATTTAAACGACGCTAAATTTACCGAGCGGTATAACTACGTCAAACGGGGACTTGAAGGGATCGGGTCTGCGGCAAACGATGCGGCTCTGGAAGTGCAAAGCGCCTTCACCCGGCAGGAGCTTTATGCGAGAAAAGCCGGAATTTCGATTGGTCAGTACAATGCCGCCATGCGCAGCCTGCCTGCGCAGTTTACTGATATTGCGACGCAGCTTGCTGGCGGCCAGTCTCCGTTTCTGATTCTGCTCCAGCAGGGCGGGCAGATCAAAGACCAGTTCGGTGGCGTAAAAGGGGCACTGCTGGGTGTTGCTGATTATGCCAAAACGCTGGCCGGGTTTATCACCCCGACCACCCTCGGGATTACTGCGCTGGTATCCGGCGTGGGGCTCCTCGCTTATAACTGGAATCAGGGGCGCTTACAGGCGAATGCGTATAACCAGGCTATCGCGTCCACCGGGAATATTAGCGGCCAGACAGCCGACAGCCTGGCGCGCATCACCGCTCAGATAGTAAAAAACGCTGATGCGGGTAAATCAGCGGTTGCGGCAGCGGTCGCGCAGGCCACCGGGCTGGGCCTGACAGTTGATCAGATCCGACAGGTGAGCGAGACGGCTATCCTGCTGTCAAAAAATACGGGAGCCAGCGTAAAAGACCTGGTGGCAGAGCTGGGAAAAATCCCTCAGGACCCGCTGAAAGCATTTGTCGATATTAACCAGCAGTACAACTTTGCGAACCTGGCACTGTATGAACAGGTCAGGCATATGGTTGACCTGGGTGATAAAGCCGGTGCCACGAAACTGATCATCGACTCACTTGGTGACAGCCAGAAAAGTTTCAAAGACGCCTCTAAGTCAGACCTGGACGAGCTCGCAGGCTACTGGCAGGGGCTTATCGATAAACTTAAAAATTACAAATTCTGGTCTGATACGGTTGCGGATAACGCCACGACAGTGAAGCTTCCGCAATTCAACCCGGGTACCGGCTCTGCGGTTTTCGATAATATCAACCAGCAAATGCGTGATCAGTCTGCTGGTATTGCTACGAACTGGGCGAATATTAACGACAGCGCCGGAAACCTGTTAGGGTTCGTCACGCAGACAAATGCTAAAAGTCGTGAATACAACCGTGAACAGGTATCTGCCAATATAGAGGCAGATCGGTTTCTGGAAACGGCAAGGACAAACGCACAGATCCGTAACGACCTGCAGGCGAAATATCAGCGGCAACTCCAACAGGGGCTTATCACACAGGACAAATTCAATAAGCTAACCGCCGCGATCAATGAAAAATATAAGGATCCCAAAACCCCTAAAACGACTGTTCCGGCAGGTGACAAAGCAAGCGACCTGGAAGCGGCTGAACTTATCGCCCTGCAGGCACAGCTTAAAGTGTTGCAGCAGCACACAGGCTTAAATGACGTCATCAGTCAGCAGCGTAAAGACCTCTGGAAAACCGAGGCTCAGTTCTCTGTGCTGGAAGAGGCGGCAGGCCAGCGCAAGCTGTCAAAAGAGGAAGAATCGCTGCTGGCCAATAAAGAGCGCATTCTTGCCCTTGCACAGCAAAAAGCCCTTTTAGGCGACCAGATCACCGCGCAGGAACAGCTTAACAAGCGGATGGACACCGCGACGAAATACACCAACCAGATGTCGGCGAAGCAGTCGGCCTTAACCGATTCTGCGACATTAAGCGACCGCGCCGCCGGGCGTAACCTTGCGTATGCACAACTCAGGAGCGGATGGGAAAATGCCGGGGGCAAGACGACTGACGTCGATTATCAGCGTGAACTCGCCGCATTGAATCAGTATTACGCCGCTGAGGACAGTCTTCGCGGTGACTGGCTCAGCGGGGCTAAAAAAGGGTTTGCCGAGTATCTGGATTCAGCAACAAACGTGTATTCCGCCATGCAGAACGCCGCATCCAGTGCTCTTGGCGGCATGAGCGATATGCTGACTGATCTGGTGACTACCGGGAAGACTTCCTTCAAAAGTTTCACTGTTTCCATCCTCAAATCGATTATTCAAATCACCAATCAGTTGCTGGTGGCGTATGCCATTCAGAAAGCCATGGGATGGGTTGCAGGTTCATTCGATGGTCCGCAGGGCGGTGGCATTGGCAGTCGCAGTTTTGTTGGCCCGGTACAGGCCTGGAAGGGGGGATATATCCCTGAATATGATGGCGGCGGTTATACCGGGCCCGGCGGGAAATACGAGCCAAAGGGGATTGTTCATGGTGGTGAGTTCGTCTTCACCAAAGAATCGACAGCGCGCCTCGGCGTGGGAAACCTTTATCGCCTGATGCGAGGATACGCAACCGGAGGGCTGGTGGGTGCCGGTAATGTGTCGGTACCGACTATGGGAGGGATCAGTGTTTATGCCCCGGTCAGTATCAGCCAGCAAAGCGGTGGCGGCGAAGTCAGCCAGGCGAACACCGCCGACACGGCACGACTGGTCCAGGGCGTTGTGCAGCAGAGCATCACTGATCGCCTGAAAAAGGAGATGAGTCCGGGTGGAATACTTTACTCCAGGGGGTAAGCGGTGACAGATACATTTACCTGGCGTACGCGCAAGACGGCACAGGGAACTGAAAGCGTCCGAACACTGCAGGCGCAGTTTGGTGACGGATATAAACAGGTCAGCGGAACGGGGATTAATGATAAGTCCGAAACATGGGATCTTGACTGGACGGGAAAACGAAGCGATGCCGCAGTACTGCGTGCTTTTCTTCTTTCTCACGTCACCACGTCTTTCTGGTGGACCAACCCCTGGGGAGAGAAAAAGCTCTACCGGGTGAAGGCTGATTCATTCAGCGTCTCCTTCCCTTCCGGAACAAAAGCGACGGTAGCATTCACGTTTGAACAGGCATTTGCGCCCTGATCTTTTCGTCCCCAATTAACTGCTGCCTCAGGGCAGCTTTTTTTATGGTGAATTTATGAGCTTTACCAGCGACATACAACAACTCGAGCCCGGCAACCTTATTCAGCTTATTGAGATTGACGGGACAGGCTTTGGCATGGAAAACGTACTGCGCTTTCACGCTCACAATATCCAGGAAGAAGGCTGGGCGTCATTTGCTGGTGAAAATCTGCCGGCAATTATCTGGCAGGGAAATCAGTACGATCCTTATCCCTATGAGCTGAAAGGGGTGGAGCTTTCCAGCGCCGGTTCGCAACCGACACCCACACTCTCTGTCGGGAATGTCGGTAACTACGTGACAGCGCTGTGCCTTGAATATGATGACCTGGTTAAGGCAAAGGTTAAAATCCACACCACGCTGGTTAAATACCTCGATGCGGCTAACCGGGTTTCCGGGAATCCTGCCGCTAACCCGAACGAAGAGCGGGTACAGGTATTTTATGTTAATGCCAAAAAAGCCGAGACACGGATTCAGGTTGATTTTGAGTTGTGCTCCCCCTTCGATATACAGAGCCTGCAGTTACCCTCGCGACAGATAACCCCTGTCTGTACCTGGTGCCTCCGGGGGCTATACCGGAGTGGAACGGGGTGTGATTACGCCGGAACGCTGTATTTTCTGAAAGACGGCACCCCGACAACCAATCCCGCGTTAGATGTCTGTGGAGGACGACTCCCTGACTGTGAAGCACGTCATGGCCCCGGAAATCCTCTGCCGTTTGGCGGGTTTCCGGCGGCAAACCTGCAGGGTAAATAATATGCGCGAAAAACTGATGGCGGCCATTCGCGAACATGCCGCTGCGGAATATCCCCGTGAATGCTGCGGTGTCGTCGTTCAGGCAGGACGAAAACAACGTTATATTCGTTGTGAAAATATCTCTGATAAACCAGAAGATTATTTCACCCTCTCGCCAGCCGATTATTTAAATGCCGAAAAACAGGGTGAGATTATTATGGTTGTTCATTCGCACCCGGATGTGGCTCAGTTAATCCCCTCAGAGACTGACCGTATTCAGTGTGATCACTCGGGGCTGGAATGGGGCATTATTTCATGGCCGGAGGGTGACTGGTGTACGTTTTCGCCGCGCGAAAATCGTGATTACACCGGAAGACCATGGGTACTCGGTCATGCGGATTGCTGGTCGCTAATCCGTGAATACTATCGTCGCGAGTTTAATCTTTCTCTCGGTGATTACTCTGTCCCGCGTGAGTGGTGGAATAACGGCGAAAATCGGTACGATGATAACTGGCAGTCAGAACGCTTTATTCAGGTTGAATTAAATCAGATGCAACCCGGCGACATTATTATGATGCAGCTCAGCGCCCCCGTAACCAACCATGCCGCCATCTGGCTAGGTAACAATATTATTCTTCATCATTCTTCCGGCAATCTTTCTGCCCGCGTTCCCTACGGCCAGTATTATCGTGAGCGTACAGTCAGAATTGTCAGGCATAAGGAACTCATGACATGCTGAAAACGCTGACGCTGAAAGGTGTGGCCGCAAAGAAATTTGGCAGGGTTCATCGCTTTCACGTTGCTGACATTCGCGAAATGCTTCGGGCAATGTGTTCACAGGTGCCGGGTTTCAAAAAATACATGTCCAATGCGCATAACAGCGGCGTGCGCTTCGCCTTTTTCCGGGATGGTGAAAATATTGGGGTGGAAGAGTTTGAACTCACGTCCACGGCCAGCGAATTTACCATGATGCCTGTTACTGAAGGCGCCAAGCAGGGCGGTGTTCTCCAGATTGTTATTGGCGCGGTGGCGCTGGTTGCCGCATTCTTCACAGCTGGCGGCTCACTCGCCCTGTGGGGGGCTGCGATGTCAGCCGGTGCGATATCCGCCACGACAGTCTTAACCGGCATCGGTCTGTCCATGATGCTGGGCGGCGTGGTGCAGATGCTGACACCTCAACCCAAAATTAATATCGGTGCCAGCAGTAGCACAGACAATAAACCCAATTACGCCTTCGGTGCACCCGTGAATACGGTGGCGATGGGTTACCCGGTTCCGCTGCTCTATGGGCAGCGTGAAATTGGCGGGGCAATCATCAGTGCCGGGTTGTTCTCCAGCGATCAGCAATAGGCACGTTTGTTCAGGTACAGCCGCCGCCGGGCGGCTTTTTTATGGGTGAATTATGCATATTCAGGGCAGGAAAGGCGGGGGCGGAAGTGCACATACGCCAGTTGAAGCACCTGACGATCTGTTGTCGACCGCAAAATTAAAAATGCTGCTGGCCATCGCCGAAGGTGAAATTCAGGGCGAACTGACGGCACAACAAATTTTCCTCAATGATACAGCGCTGGCTAACGCTGACGGCAGTTACAATTTCTCCGGCGTTGTCTGGGACTGGCGACGCGGCACACAGGATCAGACGTATATTCCGGGGATGCCGGAAATAGATAATGAACTGGCCGTGGGTGTTACGGTCACGCAGTCAGTACCCTGGACCCGCCAGTTTACAAACCTGACGCTGGATGCGGTTCGTATCAAGCTTTCCCTCCCGGTTCAGTATCGCTACAAAGACAACGGCGACATGGTAGGCACCGTTACGGCTTATGCTATTGATTTATCGACTGACGGTGGTGCCTTTCAGACTGTGATTGATGCGACGTTTGACGGTAAAACCACCTCTGAATACCAGCGCGATCATCGTATTAATCTGCCAGAAGCTATCACCGGATGGGCTGTTCGTGTCCGACGGATCACGGCAGATTCGACTGGCAACTCAAAGCTGGTGAATGCATTTAAGGTATTCTCGTGCGCTGAGGTCATCGACAGCAAACTTCGCTATCCGAATACCGCCTTACTCTATATTGAAGTGGATGCGAGTCATTTTAACGGCAGTGCCCCTAAAGTGACGTGTATTCCTCAGGGCCGCCGGATCCGTGTACCATCAAACTATGATCCTGTTACCCGCGAAAGTTCCGGCGCGTGGGCTGGCGACTTCAAATGGGCATACAGCAATAACCCGGCATGGATTTTTTACGATCTGGTGCTGGATAAAATTTTCGGCATGGGCAACCGTGTGGATGCTTCCATGATTGATAAATGGGAAGTCTACGCCATTGCTCAGTATTGCGATGAAAGGGTATCTGACGGTGCGGGCGGCACTGAACCGCGTTTTACCTGTAACGTTTACATCCAGAGCCAGCAGGATGCATACACCGTTCTGAAAGATCTGGCGGCAATATTCCGGGGCATTACGTTCTGGGGTAATGAACAGATTTACGTAAACGCTGATGTTCCGGTGGGAGATCTGGATTTTGTTTATACCGCCTCTAACGTGGTGGACGGTCTGTTTAACTACGCAGGTGGCTCCTATAAAAACCGCTACAGCTCCTGCCTGGTTTCATGGTCTGATCCGCAGAACCATTACAGCGACACCATCGAGGGCGTTTACGACAGCGATCTGGTGGCACGTTACGACATTAATCAGACGCAATTGACTGCTATTGGCTGCACCTCGCAAAGTGAGGCGCACCGCAGGGGGCGCTGGGTCTTACTGTCCAACGCAAAAGACGGCACAATCTCGTTTAACGTCGGTCTTGACGGGCATATTCCACTGCCTGCATCCGTTATTGGTGTTGCGGACCCGTTCCGTGCCGGAATGCAGAACGGAGGGCGTATCAGCGCGGTAAATGGCAGGAATATTACGCTGGATCGCGCTGTTGAATATGCGCCCGGTGACAGGCTGGCGCTTAATCTCCCCGACGGCACGACGCAGACACGCACCATCAGTGCGATCAGCAGTGATAAAAAGAACGTCACGGTCAGCACCGATTACCGGATGGCTCCCGTTGCTGGTGCAGTGTGGGCCATTGACAGCGACAGGCTGGCTATTCAGCAATTTCGTGTGACATCCGTTGCTGCAAACGACGACGGGACATTTAACGTTTCCGGTGTTCAGCACGACCCCAATAAATACCGGTTTATTGATGATGGTGTACGGATCACGCCTGCACCGATTACGGTAACGCCGATATCTGTACTGCCTTCGCCGAAAAATATACTTATCAGCCAGACTGATTTTATCGATCAGGGGCTGACGGTCGCCAGCCTGAACAGTACCTGGGACAAGGTTGATGGTGCTGTCAGGTACCAGGCGCAATGGCGCAAGGACAATGGCGACTGGATTAACGTTCCGGTTGCCAGTGCCCAGGGCTTTTCCGTTCAGGGCATTTATTCCGGCAATTATGATGTGCGCGTGCGAGCCCTGAATGCGCAGGATTCGTCGTCGCCCTGGGGTTATGCCGATACGACCCACCTGACGGGGAAAAATGGTACACCGGGCACGCCGCAGTCACTCCTCGCTTCAAATGATGTGGTCTGGGCTATCGACATTACCTGGGCGTTTCCTGACGGAGCCGGTGATACTGCATACACCGAGCTACAGCGCGCCACCACGGACGATAAGGCAAATCCCGAACTGCTGACACTGGTGCCTTATCCGGCGGCCAGCTATCAGCACGGCCCAATGCTGGCGGGTGTGCGGCAATGGTACCGTGCACGGCTGGTGGACAGAATTGGCAATGTCGGCGAGTGGACCACCTGGGTAATGGGGCAGTCATCGGTTGATGTCAGTGCCATTTCTGCTGAGATTCTGGAGCAGATGAAGGACACTGCGGTATTTAAAGACATCATCGAAAATGCAGTTGAAACCAGCAAAACCGTTGCTGAGCTTGCCGCAACAATTACCCAAAATGCGGACCAACTGGCGGCGGCAGTGGGGGCGAATCGGCAGACGGCAGAGGCCATCATTGGTAATGCCCTGGCTATCGCTGATGTGGTGGTGCGGCAGTCGGCGCAGAACGGCGTAAACAGTGCCTCATTCACTCAATTGCGGGAGGTGATTGCCACCGAAACACAGGCCCGCGTTACGGACGTGACGCGCCTGGAGGCGAAAACCGACCAGAACGCGGCACAGGTAACGCAACTCACGCAGGCGCTCGCCGATGAGACACAGGCCCGCGCGACGGCGGTTGATACGCTGACGGCACAGACGGAGGACAATACCGCTGACGTAACGCAGCTCACACAGGCTGTGTCCACCCTCGACAGTTCTACCGCATCCCGTTTCGACGAACTGTCAGGGAAAACGGCTAACGCGGCTGGTGGGGTGCAAAACACGGCGATTGCACTGATCCAGGAGACGCTGGCGCAGGCCAATACACGGATGACAATGAGCGTTCAGTTTGGCGCTAACGCGGCGGGTATCCAGCGCGTTGATAATGTGATGGCCGATGCAACGAAAGCGCTCAGTGAGTCCCTGAAAGCGCTGGATGCAAATGCTGGCGGTAATGCCTCAAACGTGACCGACTTTTCAAAAGCGATGGCTGATTTCAGCCAGGCGTCCGCAACGAAAATTAACTCACTGAGCGTCACGGTAAACGGCCAGGCTGCGGCCATCACCACTAACGCCCAGGCGGTAGCGGATATCAACGGCAACCTGAACGCGATGTACTCGATTAAGGTCGGCGTGGATGTCAACGGCGTGCAGTACGCGGCAGGTATGGGACTGGGTGTGCAGAACACACCCAACGGCATGCAGTCACAGGTTATTTTCCTTGCTGACCGCTTTGCTGTTATGTCTCAGGCTGGCGCTGCGGTTACGCTACCGTTTGTTATTCAGAACGGCCAGACATTTATTCGTGACACGTTTATCCAGGACGGGACTATCACCAATGCGAAGATCGGAAGTTTCATTCAATCGAGTAACTACGTTGCAGGTTCAGTTGGGTGGAAGCTGGATAAGTCCGGGACTTTCGAAAATTACGGCTCAACTGCTGGCGAGGGCTCGATGAAGCAAACAAATCAGACAATCAGCGTCAGGGACTCCAGTAATGTCCTGAGGGTACAGATCGGGAGGATTACCGGTACATGGTAAACATGGGGCCTCATATGAGGCCTTGATTTTTAGGGTGAAAAGTATGGCTGAATACGGTGTTCAAACATGGGACGCATCCGGCAGGGTTAACAACTACGGCATCAAACCAGTCAGCGTGAGTGGCACTCTCCAGCTGGCCGTTAACCAGAAAACAGGCTCTTATTCTGTGCCACTTCCCCCTGGCTGCAAGCTGACTTATTTCCAGATCATGAATGATGATCAGTGGGGGACGGGGCGGAGAAAGATCACCATCTCAGGCGGTACCGCAACTGTTTCGGCGGTCAGTGATACTGACTACTCAGCAGGAACGGAACCCGCAGCGGCGGCCTATTTAATATTCCAGATAGAGAAGGCTTAAATGGCGCAGTATGGGGTTTTACTGGCGACAACAAGCGGAGAAGTGTGGGTGACATCAAACAGCACACCCATCGCATTACAGGCTCGCAAAACGGCTGCTTTGCAAGGTACATCGGGATTTAACACTCAGGTTACACATACTTTCACCGCAGGCCAGCCGGTTGTGGCTTTTGTCCATTGCACGGTAGAAGTGGAGATCACCCAGAAGATTAGCGGAAACACCATCACCGTTGATTTTCTCAGACCTGGCGGTACGGGTACGGCCTATGTGTATTTTTTCTCGATCTTCCCACAGACAAAGCCGGATTATGGCCTGGCCGTATGGGATGCCTCAGGGACGCTAATTTTAACAAACGAGACACGCACACTGAGTGACGTAGTCACTCTCGGAACCGCGGGGGTAGATGCCAGTTCAGGCTATAACATCAATACAACCAGGGCGGGGAAATGGGCCTGTATGCCTGTGATGCTCGGGCTGATCACAGGGGTAATTTCATCAGGAGGGCAGCCCCTGCCGTACGCAGCAATATACAAGAGCATGGCAAAACTTGAAGGCAGCAATACGCGTATTTACGCCCGGACGCAGACGACACCCACTGGAAGTCTTCAAAATGTTGCGTACTCAAACATGAGAAACGTGATTATGGCTATCAACTGCGCAAACTATGATTGATCGTTTAAAACGATCGATAACTGAAAATTGATCTATCGAATCAATTATATCCTTCTGATTCATATTGCTATTGTGTCTTTTCATGAATACCTCTGGGATATCATAAATATGAAAAATCTAATTTTCTGCCTGACGGCGGTTATCTTGCTGTCCGGCTGCACTGGCGTACTGGAGAGACAGCAACCCGTATGCACAGGAACGGCCATGATTGGCGGGCAGGAAAATACCGTGCAGATTTACGGCGTCCGAAAGCAAAATAATCAGACGCAGTATCGTGCCGGATACCCCTTCAACTGGAACTGGATGAGTGCCAACACGTTCACCAGCACCACCTGTAAATAAACCATTCTGGTTAATATCAACCCCGCCCCGGCGGGGTTTTTTATGCCCGGAGAAAATATGATTTACACAACTGGCACCATAGCCATCAGCGGCAATACGCTGACGGGTACTGGCACGAATTTTACAGCCGCAGGGTCACTGATCCGCGTTGGATGCACTCTGTTCACCATGGCAAACCCGGTACAGGTATTCCAGGTAACGGCAATCAACAGCGCCACCCAGCTCACCGTAACGCCAGCGGCGAGCCCGGCAATTGCAGCGGGTACCGCTTACGCTATCCTGCTGAGCGATTCGCTGAGCGTTGATGGTCTGGCTCAAAATATTGCTGAGACGCTGACGCTGTATCAGCGGAATATGAGCGGCTTCGCCGATGTGATGAACGGGGCGGGTGACGTCACTATCACGACTAACGGCGTAGCCGTCACGGTTCCCGGCCAGAAAGCTCTGGCAAAAAAAGGGGCCAACAATGACATCACCTCACTGAGTGGGTTAACAACACCGCTCAGCCAGGGGCAGGGTGGGACGGGACTAACAAGCCCGTTTGGCGCCGTCGCCGGATCGTTTTGCCAGGGCAATGATACACGCCTGAGTACAATAGACGCTAAGTCCGGCGGTATAGTGAATGGTTCCGTGAAAGCGTCTGCAGTTTCTCCCGCCGCAACACCGACGAACGGCACAGCTACTAACGCGGAGCTAATCGGCTCCAGATTTCGAAGTGGTGTGTATGCCGGGATTGATTTTTCTGCCTACGCGCAGGTTGTTCAGGGAAATGGCTCATACGGGATACTGCAACTGGCCTATGGCGGCACCCCTGCTTACTGGTCATTCGCACAGTCTGGTGTGGCAACCGGCGTTTCATGGACTCCAACATGTGACGAGCGCCTGAAAGACCTGGACGGGCCTGTTCCCGAACCGCTGGATAAAATGCGGCTTATGCGTGGGCAGTCCTGGCGCTGGAAAACGAACGGTAATTACGGGATAGGCCTGACCGCGCAGGATGTGCAGCGTGTGTTCCCGGATGCTGTTGTGGAGACCCATGATGTGACACTGCCGGATGGTAGCGTGGTGAAGAATGTATTGTCTCCGGACTCGTACGGCGTTGCAGCAGCGCTTCATCATGAGGCTATTCTGGCGCTAATGGCTCAGGTTGACGCCTTGACCGCGCGCGTAGCGGAACTGGAGCCAACAAAATCTGAGGAATCAGAAACAGAGTAATCAAGCTGAGCTGTAGCATTATCGGTTTAGGGGGTGTAACACCCCCTAAATGAATTATCATTTCAGCATGTACGTTTATAAACAATTCTGCTTAATTTCACTGATGGCTTATCTATTATTATAGTAAAAAAGTAAGCAAGAATAATGCTGACTGGAATAGTGTAAGCCCAGACTGCGATTGCTCCAAATTTGGGTAGTAATGTTATCAAGGCCATCGAAAGCACTGTGAAATGCGTTAAATATAATGAGAAAGAAATCTTTCCGAGGAATACCCCAAGCTTAAAGAACCATCCGCTCTCTTTCAATGCGGTTGATACGATAAGTAAACCAATAGCTCCAAAAGAAGTTACTATATCACCAATTCCTCGCTGCGCCAGCGTCCATGGGTTATTAAAAGGATAACAGTAGACTAATATAGAAATGATAAATAGCAATAACTGCATTTTTGCACTAATACTCATTAGTATCGTTTTTATCTTTTCTATGTGAAACGACAAAATACAGCCCATTGCAAAAAACAAAGAATAATGCCCGGTTAACATTGTTGTGCCAAAATAGTCATACCCTGTAGATTGTGGGCTCTTATATAACCCATATATGCAAAGCAGGGAAAGTAATGTGAAAAATAAAATTCCATAAAATCTAAATTTCTTTATTATAAGGAAGATTAGTGGAAAAAATATCGATATCCTTGCTTCATATACAAGAGACCACAATGGAGGGTTTACTGAGTAGTAATTATATGAGCCAATTAACCCAAAATGTGGGAGCAGTTCCTTTAAGTTAAATGTCGGATTAACTACACCATTCCATCCCTGCTCCCAAGTAAACCCGAATTTTTTTAAACATCCAAAAATAGTAAAAACAAAAAAGATGGATAATATACAGGGAATAAATAGTCTTATGATTCTCGCGGCTAAGAATCGCGTGTAATTGTAGTTTAAACATGAGTCAATCATCTTGGTTAGAGCAAAACCGCTAAGCACAAAAAATACAATAACAGCCTGATGCCCAGCCCATAGAAATCTTAACGGCGTCCATAAAATAAACGGCCAAATGTTAGGATTATTATATAAACCAGCAATAGTTGTATGAGCAATCACTACTGTCAGAGCCGCATAACCACGGACTAGATCTAAAGATTGATATCGCATTAAGCATCCATGTAACGTCATAAAATACTATTGGTTAATGATACAGTTTTTCGATCGTGGTTCAATAGGTCTGACTTGCTCCCTGTTCATTAATACATCGTGATGCTAACAGTGCCTTCATTCGTTATGAGAATAATTGTGAATGCGAAACTTATGGGTCAGTCCTTCATTACAGAGGATGGCGAGGCGATTGAAAGTGAGGCGCTGGAGGACGTGCTCGTTGTTGGTCGCGTAACGTATTTCGTCAATCGGGCAGGGGAGGACGACTGCCCGGTGATGTAAAAAGTAATTAATCAGCAACCATCCACATATCTGCTTCTTCAAACATCTCTTCAAGCATGCGGTTTAGTCTTTCCTTCTCAGTTTTCGTACAATCACTGTTCAGCGCGTTCGCCTGCATTGGCTTTACTCTCACATCCGCATCGGGGAAAAGTCGGTGCACCCTCTTGGTCAGTTCAGCCAGAATGATGCCTTTCGCATCCGGCAAACCCTCAACATTTCTCTTGTCGTAAACGAGCTCAACGAACATAGCTACCTCAGTAAAATTACTGTTTGGATATACAGTTATTATTGGCCTCTTATTTTTAAGGTGTCAAGGGAGGATGGCTTTGGCGAAGCGTTAGTGGACGTGATCGTTGTTGCTCGGGTGACGTATTTCGTTAACCGTGCCGACGAAGACGACAGCCCGGTGATGTGACAGGTTTGTGCCAGAAAATTGACACACAGATGCAGGAAACGACAAAAATCCGCAAATCCAAAATGCTATGGCTGGCTTGTGGCGCGGGTTTGATTGATGTTAGCTTATGCCAAAATTTGGCGTCAAAAAGAGCAAAAGTATGTTTTGTGTGATCTACCGAAGTTCCCGACGTGAACAGACTTATCTGTATGTCGAAAAAAAAGACGATTTTTCACGCGTGCCGGAAGAATTAATGAAAAGCTTTGGTCAGCCCCAGCTAGCCATGTTATTGCCCCTCGACGGGCGTAAAAAACTGGCCAGTGCGGATTTGGAAAAAGTAAAAGAGGCGTTGCGCACACAGGGATATTATTTACAGATTCCACCGCCGCCAGAAAATTTACTCAAACAGCATTTAGACAGCGAAAGATAACGCTTCGCGAATTTTACCTGGGCGGATCGATTCCGCCATTTGCCTTTCTCCCGCCAAATCGTTGAATATAAAGTTTGTTATTTGACAAACCACCATGTGGCGCGGATAGTCATTTTTCGCACTTGTTCAATGTGTTACTTAGGGGAAAGTCATGTACCAACATCATAACTGGCAGGGCGCACTCCTGGATTACCCGGTGAGTAAAGTCGTGTGCGTTGGCAGCAACTATGCGAAACATATTAAAGAGATGGGCAGCGCCACGCCGGAAGAGCCGGTGCTGTTTATAAAACCGGAAACCGCATTATGCGACATTCGCCAGCCGCTGGCGTTGCCGCAGGATTTCGGTTCCGTGCATCATGAAGTTGAACTGGCCGTACTAATTGGCGCCACCCTGCGTCAGGCTACCGAAGATCACGTACGAAAAGCCATTGCGGGTTATGGCGTGGCGCTGGATCTCACGCTTCGCGACCTGCAGGCGAAAATGAAAAAGGCCGGGCAGCCGTGGGAAAAAGCGAAAGGCTTTGATAATTCCTGTCCGATCTCCGGCTTTATTCCGGCCGCAGAGTTTACCAGCGATCCGCAGAACACGACGTTGGGGCTTAAAATCAACGGCGAAGTCCGCCAGCAAGGGACGACGGCCGATATGATCCATAAAATTGTGCCGCTGATTGCTTATATGAGCCGCTTCTTCACGCTCAAAGCGGGGGATGTCATTCTGACGGGGACGCCGGAAGGGGTAGGGCCACTGCACGGCGGGGACGAACTGGAAGTGAGCTTTAACGGCCTCTCCCTTAAAACCCGCGTGTTATAAGTCGATTTGCCGCCATTATGGCGGCAAAACTTGCATCCCCATGCCAGACTGGTTATAAGGTGCTCCCTGGTTTTAAATGGTGAACTGATTTATGAGCGACACACCTTTCTGGCAAAGCAAAACGCTTGAGCAAATGACGGACGCGGAATGGGAGTCGCTGTGTGACGGCTGCGGTCAGTGCTGCCTGCATAAGCTGATGGATGAAGATTCCGACGAGATCTATTTCACCAACGTGGCCTGTCGCCAGTTGAACATCAAAACCTGTCAGTGCCGTAACTACGAGCGCCGCTTTGAGTATGAGCCGGACTGCATCAAACTGACGCGTGATAATTTGCCTACCTTTGAATGGTTGCCGCCCACCTGCGCCTATCGTCTGCTGGCCGAAGGGAAGGCGCTGCCGGTGTGGCATCCGCTGCGTACCGGCTCGAAAGAGATGATGCACAAACAGCGCATCACGGTTCGCCATATTGCGGTAAAAGAGTCCGAAGTCCGCGACTGGCAGGATCATATCCTCAACAAACCTGATTGGGCGCAATAATCTCTTTTGTTATACCGCTACTCGTCTGAGATGAATAAAAAGTGATTTAAAACAAGACCCTAAAATGTTTGTATGTCTTAAATAAGCTAAAACATTAACGGGGTCTGTAATGAATAAATTCATTGTGATGGTAGCGTCAGGTGTTCTGCTTGCAGGGTGTACCGCGTCTAAACCCTCTCCTGAACGGCATGCTATTGCCTTTACGGAAAACCACAGCTCTACGGACGGCGGGGTCCGTTTCTCGCCACAAGGTACATACCGCAATATCATTCCCACCTTTGAAAAAATGTACGATCAAGGAAAACTGGACCGCATCGTTGGTCATGATGTGCATTACGCGATCAAATATGCCGGGATGCTCAAGGAGCAGGCCGGCCGTCATCTCACCGAAGCATACGACAGAACTGGTGATAAGATGCCGGCGGATCCGAAAGATGCCGACTTGATAGGCAATGAATTATCGGCGACTTATCTGGATGGTTATAACGGGGTGTATTAAAGACCTGTCTGAGTAAAGGCGGTCGCTCCGGTTAGCGAATACGCTACCGGGAGGCCTCATGCATTGCGGCAATAAAAAAACGCTCCCGAAGGAGCGTTTTTTTAACGACCGAAGAGGTCGCGTTTTTTCGGTTTGAAGGGCTGGGCGATGAGCACCAGCGCTGCGACAACAAAGTAAGCGACAAAAATACCTAACAGCCATTGCGGCATTTCCAGTGACAGGAACTGCCACTGTTTTTCAGCACAATCGCCCGAAGCCACGAAGACCTGCGGAAGCCATTTATCCAGCGGCAGCCACGAAGGGAAACGCGCAGCAAAATCGCAGGTCATAAAAGGAGAAGGATGAAGCTGAATCATGGTGTGCTCATACGCCAGCTGGATCCCACGCCAGGCGCTGTACAACCAGATTAAGATAGCGACGAAGCGCAGCGGCGTTTTCGGCGCAATCGCCCCGACAATACCCGCACCCATCACACCAAAAAGGGCAGAACGTTCATAGATGCACAGGACACAGGGTTTCAGCAGCATGACGTGCTGGAACCACAACGCCACCAATTCAAGTGCGAGTGCGGTGAACGCCATTAATAGCCAGGCGCCGCGCCCGTGAGAGCACTTGTTCAAATATCGCAACATAATCATTTCCCTGGGACATGCGTAGACACAGCAGTGTAAACGAAATCACTTAGCAAGCCACTATTGCATAAGAAAATAATACGTAATCGGATGTTTATCATGCGAAAAGTCAAATCTTGCTGTCAGGAATGTAAGCAAAGCGCTAACAGGGAAAACATTTATGATTAATGTGGTAAATGATTTTCAGTCAAGAGGGAATAGTCGTGAATAAAATGGGGGTAAAAAGTACAACGGGTGAATCTTTCAAATTGGATCGGCGATCCCCTTTTTCTTCAATTCGCCTGCTATCTGCCCCCGAGGCGGTCTGGTATGATGAGTGATCTTTGCTTAGTTGTATAATGGAAATCTCACTATGGTCATAAAGGCGCAGAGCCCGGCGGGTTTCGCGGAAGAATACATTATTGAAAGTATCTGGAATAACCGTTTCCCTCCGGGGTCGATTCTTCCGGCAGAACGCGAACTCTCCGAACTGATTGGCGTCACTCGTACCACATTGCGTGAAGTGTTACAGCGTCTGGCTCGCGATGGCTGGCTGACCATTCAGCACGGTAAACCCACCAAAGTAAACAATTTCTGGGAAACTTCCGGGCTCAATATTCTGGAAACCCTGGCGCGTCTGGACCATGAGAGCGTTCCGCAGCTCATCGATAACCTTCTGTCCGTACGTACCAATATCGCGACCATCTTTATTCGTACGGCGTTCCGTCAACACCCGCAAGACGCACTGGCGGTACTGGCTAACGCACGTGAAGTTGAAGATCACGGCGATGCGTTTGCTGAGCTTGATTACAACATCTTCCGCGGGTTGGCTTTTGCCTCCGGCAATCCGATTTACGGCCTGATCCTCAACGGGATGAAAGGGTTGTATACCCGCATCGGGCGTCATTACTTCGCCAGTCCGGAAGCACGTAGTCTGGCCCTCGGTTTCTACCATCGCCTGGCAGAAATCTGTGAGAAAGGCTTACATGACCAGGTGTACGAAACGGTGCGTCGTTATGGGCATGACAGTGGTGAGATCTGGCATCGCATGCATAAAACGCTGCCTGGGGATTTAACGATTCACGGGCGTTAAGCAAAGCGAAGCCCCTCCGCGGAGGGGCTTTTCGTTATTAAAACGTATTGTTATCAAAGAGTATTGTTACGGGCAGGGCAACGATCCAGCAGCTCCACACTGCCATCTTCGTTTTGCTGTTCCAGCAGCACATCAAACCCCCACAGCCGATGCACATGTTTGAGCACTTCCCGGCGACCTTTATCCAGCGGCGCGCGATTATGCGGAATGTAACGCAGCGTCAGAGAACGATCGCCGCGTAAATCCACATTCCACACCTGAATATTGGGCTCCAGGTTGCTCAGATTGTACTGGGAGGACAATTTCGAGCGGATCTCGCGATAGCCTTCCTCGTTATGAATCGCCGCAATCTCCAGATAATTATTGCGATCATCATCCAGCACGCTAAAGAAGCGAAAATCACGCATGATTTTTGGCGACATGAACTGGCTGATAAAGCTTTCATCTTTAAAATCGCGCATGGCGAAATGCAGCGTTTCCAGCCAGTCGGAACCGGCAATATCCGGGAACCAGTATTTGTCTTCGTCAGTCGGGGACTGACAAATGCGTTTGATGTCCTGGAACATCGCAAACCCAAGGGCATAAGGGTTAATACCACTGTACCAGGGGCTATTGTAAGGCGGCTGGAACACCACATTGGTGTGGCTGTGAAGGAACTCCAGCATAAAGCGGTCTGTCACTTTACCTTCATCGTACAGATGATTGAGGATGGTGTAGTGCCAGAAGGTTGCCCAGCCTTCGTTCATGACCTGAGTCTGTTTCTGTGGGTAAAAATACTGGCTGACTTTACGCACGATGCGCAAAATTTCACGCTGCCAGGACTCCAGCAGCGGGGCGTTTTTTTCCATAAAATAGAGCAGGTTTTCCTGCGGCTCAGAAGGATAGCGGCGCGCTTCCACAACGGCTTTCTCTTCTTCACGTTTTGGCAGGGTACGCCACAGTGTGTTGACCTGGCTTTGCAGGTACTCTTCACGGCTTTTCTGGCGGGCTTTCTCCTCCTGCAGCGAGATTTTTTGCGGACGTTTATAACGGTCAACGCCATAATTCATCAGCGCGTGGCAGGAATCGAGCAGCTTTTCCACCTCTTCCACACCGTATCGCTCTTCACAATCGGTGATGTACTTACGGGCGAAAATCAGGTAGTCAACAATCGAGCTGGCATCCGTCCAACTGCGGAACAAATAATTATTTTTAAAGAAAGAGTTATGCCCATAGCAGGCATGCGCCATCACCAGCGCTTGCATGGTGATGGTGTTCTCTTCCATCAGATAGGCGATACAGGGATTGGAGTTAATAACAATCTCGTAGGCCAGACCTTGCTGTCCATGCTTATAAAGCCGCTCGGTTTCAATAAATTTTTTACCAAACGACCAGTGGGGGTAGTTAATGGGCATCCCTACGCTGGAGTAGGCGTCCATCATCTGTTCGGAGGTGATGACTTCGATTTGATGCGGGTAGGTATCCAGGCGGTAAAGTTTCGCCACCCGGTCGATCTCTGCGAGATACACATCCAGTAGATCGAAGGTCCAGTCAGGTCCATCACTGAGACGTATGGTGTCCTTATTCATGGAATCAATCGTAGCCATTAGCGCGCCCTCGTTGTTAGCAACTCTCTCTGTATGGAGAGTCTCATTTCAAGCATAGAACACACAATAAAAACTGTACGCAACGTCGGTTTTTTTCTTCGCGATAACACCTTGCAAGAGAGGGGTAAAAATCGTCATTGGTAGAATTTTATTCTGTGGCGAAATGTCGCGCAGCAGGAGATTCTAAATATTCTGACGCCTTTATTTAGGGAAAGGTGTGAGTAGTGTCACCATAAAAAAGCCATATGTTGAATAACATTTTCATCTGAGTTATCAATTTGTAATCAGATGATTGTGCTTTACACATGGGAGCAGGTTATGCGAGTCGTTGTACTGGGAAGTGGCGTAGTGGGGGTTACCAGTGCCTGGTATCTGAGCCAGGCTGGACATGAGGTGACGGTCATTGACAGGGAGTCTGGCCCGGCGCTGGAGACCAGTGCGGCGAACGCAGGGCAAATCTCGCCTGGTTACGCAGCGCCCTGGGCGGCGCCAGGCGTACCGCTGAAAGCGATCAAGTGGATGTTCCAGCGTCATGCGCCGCTGGCGATCAGTCTCGATGGCACCTCTTCTCAACTCAAATGGATGTGGCAGATGCTGCGTAACTGCGACACTCGCCATTATATGGAAAACAAAGGCCGCATGGTGCGGCTGGCAGAATACAGTCGTGACTGTCTGAAGCTGTTGCGTGAAACCACGCATATTCAGTACGAAGGCCGTCAGGGCGGGACGTTACAGCTTTTCCGTACCCCGGAGCAGTACGAAAACGCGACCCGGGATATCGCCGTGCTGGAAGATGCCGGGGTACCTTATCAACTGCTGGAATCAGCGCGTCTGGCGGAAGTAGAACCGGCGCTGGCCCAGGTCGCCCATAAACTCAGTGGCGGCCTGCGTTTACCCAACGATGAGACCGGGGATTGTCAGCTTTTTACTCAGCAACTGGCACAGATGGCGGCGCAGGCGGGTGTCACATTCCGCTTCAACACCCCGGTCGACAGGCTTCTGTACGAAGGTGAGCAGATTTACGGCGTGAAATGCGGTGATGAAGTGGTGAAAGCCGATGCCTATGTAATGGCTTTTGGTTCCTATTCCACGGCGATGCTAAAAGGGATTGTCGATATCCCGGTCTATCCCCTGAAAGGGTATTCGTTGACTATACCCATTGCGGAGGAGGCGGGCGCGCCAGTTTCGACTATCCTCGATGAAACCTACAAGATTGCGATTACCCGTTTTGATAACCGCATTCGCGTCGGCGGAATGGCCGAGATCGTCGGCTTTAATACTGACCTTCTCAAGCCGCGCCGTGCCACGCTGGAAATGGTGGTCAAAGATCTCTTTCCGCGCGGCGGTCACGTGGAGCAGGCAACGTTCTGGACCGGGCTGCGTCCAATGACGCCAGATGGTACGCCGGTTGTCGGACGTGCCCCGTTTAAAAACTTATGGCTGAATACCGGGCATGGCACGCTCGGCTGGACGATGGCCTGTGGTTCAGGTCAACTGTTGAGCGATCTGATTTCCGGTCGCACACCGGCCATTCCATGGGAGGATTTGAGCGTGGCGCGCTATCAACCGGGTTTTACCCCATCGCGGCCACAACATTTGCATGGTGTTCATAACTAAGCTGCCCATCTGAAACAAGGAGATCGTATGTCTCGTCCTGTCCAGGCGACTGTCGACTTACACGCACTTCGGCAGAACCTGCAGGTAGTCAGGCGTGCTGCACCACACTGCCGCGTCTGGTCAGTGGTGAAGGCTAACGCTTACGGCCATGGAATCGATCGTATCTGGCGCGCCCTGGAAGGCACCGACGGTTTTGCGCTGCTCAATCTGGAGGAGGCCATCCTCCTGCGCGAGCGCGGCTGGAAGGGACCGATTCTGATGCTGGAAGGCTTTTTCCACGCCGATGAGCTGCCGTTATTTGATAAATATCGCCTCACGACCAGCGTCCATAGCAACTGGCAGGTTAAGGCCTTGCAGGATGCCAGGCTGCACGCGCCGCTGGATGTTTACCTGAAAATGAACAGTGGGATGAACCGGCTTGGCTTTCAGCCAGAGCGTGTGCAAACGCTCTGGCGACAACTGCGGGATCTGGGCAATGTGGGCGATATCACCCTGATGGCCCACTTCGCAGAGGCGGAAAAAACGGACGGAATTGCCCCGGCGATGGCGCGTATTAACCAGGCGTCGGAAGGGCTTGATTGCCCCCGTTCGCTTTCCAACTCCGCCGCCACGCTTTGGCACCCGGAAGCCCATGGCGACTGGGTGCGACCCGGTATCGTACTCTATGGCGCGTCGCCGTCCGGCGAGTGGCAGGATGTGGCAGGCAGTGGCATCAAACCGGTTATGAGCCTGACAAGCCAGATTATTGCCGTGCAAACGTTGCGTGCGGGAGACTGTGTGGGGTACGGCAGCCGTTATCGTGCTACGCAGGAGCAGCGCATTGGCATTGTCGCCTGTGGTTATGCTGATGGTTATCCTCGCCTTGCGCGAACAGGTACTCCGGTGCTGGTAGACGGTATTCGGACCGGGACGGTGGGGGCCATATCGATGGATATGTTGACGGTTGACCTGACGCCGTGCCCGCAAGCGGGCATCGGTACGCCGGTCGAATTATGGGGTAACGAGATCAAAATCGATGAGGTGGCCGCTTCGGCAGGGACCGTGGGTTATGAATTGATGTGCGCGCTCGCCCCACGTGTCCCAGTTGTGACGGTGTAACTATGATGAGGCGGTCACTCCGCCTCATCATCCGCGACCCGGACCCCGACCTTACGTACCGTGTCCTCTTCTTTCTCTGCGACTGTCCAGATCATGCCGGCAAACTCAACCTGATCCCCCACTACCGGGGCCGCGCCCAGCAGTTGCTGGACAATCTCACCCAGTGTCTGCTGTTTATCCCGGTACTCCAGGCCATCTTCCAGACCATAAATCAGCGCCACATCGGCAAACTTCGCATCAGCTTCGAGAATAAAATCGCCGAAGAAACGCTGATCCAGCGAGACCGGGGGCGACTGACTAAACAGCTTACCCAACGCGGGCAGGTCGCGTTCACGACCAATCACGCACAGCACGTCGCCTTCGCGCAGTCGGGTGCTGCCGGTAGGATGCAGAAGTGAATTATCGCGAAACAGGGCGGCGATGCGCGTTTCCGATGGCATATGCAGGTCGCGCAGAGCGGCCCCCACACACCATTTATCGGCGCTCAACTGGTAGACAAACTGCTCCCACGGATTTTCCGGGTGAATATCCAGTCCGACGCGAGAAACCGGCCATCCCACGGGGGGGACGACGACTCTGGCTTTTTTGGCGGCCCAGGACAGCGATGTCCCCTGGAAGAGTAGCGAAATCAACACCACAAAGAAGGCGACATTAAAAAACAGCCTTGCATTGTCCAGACCGGCCATCATCGGGAAGACGGCAAGAATGATCGGCACCGCGCCACGCAATCCCACCCAACTGATGAAAATGCGCTCGCGCAGATTGAAACCGCGAAAGGGCAGCAGGCCGGCGAAAACCGACAGCGGACGAGCGAAAAAGATCATCCACGCCGAGAGCAGAAGCGCCGGAATGGCAATCGGCAGTAAATCAGACGGCGTGACCAGCAGCCCAAGGACGAGGAACATGCCGATTTGCGCCAGCCAGGCCAGGCCATCAAAGTTTTGCTGAATGGCGTAGCGATTACGTATCGGGCGATTACCCAGCACAAAACCGCACAGATAGACTGCCAGGATCCCGCTGCCTTCAATGGCGGTGGTCACCGAGAACACCAGGATGCCGCCGCTTAACGCCAGCAGAGGATAGAGTCCTGCGGGGAGGGCGATGCGATTGATCATCTGTTGCAGCAAATAGCCACCCGCGAGACCTAACACGATCCCCAGGCCAAACTGCTGAATAATGTGCACGACAAACATCCAGCTCAGGCCAGCATGATGTTGTTGAATCATCTCGATTAGCGTGATGGTCAAAAAGACCGCCATTGGATCGTTGCTGCCCGACTCAATTTCCAGCGTCGAACCAACACGTTCGTTCAACCCTTTTCCGCCAAGCAGCGAAAACACCGCGGCCGCATCCGTCGAGCCGACAATCGCACCGATCAGCAACCCTTCCATAATGTTAAGGTGGAACAACCATGCCGCCATCATCCCGGTCAGCCCGGAGGTGATAAGCACACCCACCGTCGCCAGAGAAAGGGCGGGCCACAGCGCCACGCGAAAGGAACTTGCCTGGGTACGCATTCCGCCATCAAGCAGAATCACCGCCAGCGCGAGGTTACTGACCATATAGGCGAACGGATAGTTATCGAACGGAATACCGCCAATACCGTCAATGCCTGCCAGCATGCCAATGGCCAGAAAGATAACAAGGATCGGGATACCGAGACGGGAAGAGAAAGAACTTAATAAAATACTGCAGGTTACAAGTACAGAACCCAGAATAAACAGACTAATTACCGCCGCTGCATCCAATGTCGTGCTTCTCCTCTTGCCCGAAAAACAGTGAAATCCTTGGCCGCTCAGAGCCAGGACGCGCTGAGCGGTAACAATTTAAAACCCAATTTATATTAACGGCAGAAATACAGATTTAATCAGTCGGTTAAATGTTTTTTTTATGCACCCAATACGGGATGACCGGAAAGGGTCAGCCGTGTACGTTTATCATGCTCTAATATGGCATGCGCACCCAGAGGTAGCGTGACGGTCTCTTGCTCGTGACCAAACGCCAGTCCTGTTATCACCGGGATCGAGAGCCTTTTTCGCAGGTACTCCACCATCGTATTAAGATTGTAGCCTGCATCGTATTCATTGGGGTCGGCGCTGGTGAAACTGCCCAGTACGAGCGCCTTCTGGCGCGCGAGAATGCCGCAATGCATCAACTGCAATAGCATACGTTCCACGCGGAAAGGATGTTCATTGATATCCTCAACCACCAGAATGCCCTCATCAATGGCCGGAAGCCATGGGGTGCCAATAAGCGAAACCAGCATCGCCAGATTTCCGCCCCAAAGTGTACCTTGCGTATGGCAGCGGGGGCCTTCGCCGTTCCACTCGACGACCAGTTCAGGCTGACGCAGCGCCTGCCAGAAATGGCGCTCGGTAAAATCATTGAGAGTGGGGGCGCCGAAATTGCCAGCCAGCATCGGGCCGCTAAAGGTGATAACGCCGCCACGGGCTAATAATCCCATCTGCACGGCCGTAAAGTCACTGTGTCCGCAGATAAGCAGCGGTTGGGATTGTTGGCGACGGACAAGACCCGGCCAGTCAATCATTTCCAGCAGGCGGCTTGCGCCATAACCGCCGCGAACGGGGAGAACGATAATATCCGCGCCTTCGAGCGCAACCAGGGCATTAAGGTCATTGAGACGCTCGCGGTCGTCACCTGCAAAGCGCTGATCGCGGCGGGTAATCACCTCACGGTTATCCACCTGATGTCCCTGTAACGCCAGTCGTTGAACCCCAAGCGCTGCGGCCTGCTGATTAATGCAGTAGCCGGAGGGCGCGATCAAATGAAACCTGGACATGGCAATTCCTTGCTGACATCTAATTGGAAACGGTTATCATGCCGCTAACCCTGTTCGTTGTCATCCGTAGTGATGCGTTCACCAAAGAAGGATTGCGTGTGAAATTGAGATGGTTTGCTTTTTTAATTGTATTGCTGGCCGGGTGTACCTCGAAACGCACGGATTACCGTAACCCGGACTGGAATCCGGAAGTCCCGGTAAAGCGGGCGATGCAGTGGATGCCAGTCAGTGAAAAAGCGGGGGCGGCGTGGGGCGTCAGTCCGCGTCTGATTACCGCGATGATTGCGGTTGAGTCAGGCGGTAACCCCAACCTTATCAGTAAATCAAATGCCGTGGGGCTGATGCAGTTGAAAGCGTCCACCTCCGGGCGCGAAGTGTATCGCTATATGGGCTGGAGCGGTGAGCCTTCGACCAGCGAGCTGAAAAACCCGGAGCGTAATATCTCCATGGGGGCCGCGTATTTGAGCATCATGGAGCACGGTGTACTGGCGGGAATCAAAGATCCTCAGGTGATGCAGTATGCTCTGGTGGTCTCGTATGTGAACGGCGCTGGCGCCCTGCTGCGGACATTCTCATCCGACAGGAAAAAGGCGATCGACAAGATTAACGACCTGAGTGCCGACGGCTTTTTTGAGCACGTGGTAGAAAACCACCCGGCACCCCAGGCGCCGCGTTATATCTGGAAGGTACAGAAAGCAATGAACGCCATGTAAATGGCAAAAGACCCGCCTGTTTAGCGGGTCTTTTTTTAGCGTACGCGACTGGCGCGTTCGCGGGCCTCGCGCTCAAGCGCAAAGATAATTCGCTGGAGTTCGCGCTCAACGCCGGGGCTGACGTTAAGAAAGCGAAAACTCAGACGCGGCGTAGTAATGGTTTCGTTTTTGCCATCTACCACTTTTCGCTCACCGATAGCGATAAGCTGAGCGTCAAAATAGAACTGCCCCCACGAGGCCATATCCAGTTCTATCTGGGAAAAGCGCATACCTGCCTGCAAACCTTCCGGTACGGTGCCATCCAGTAACGCACCCATACCGCCAAGTGAAAGGTCAAACAGGCGAAAACGCAGTTCCGTCTTTTTGTCCGGCATTTTTGCCTTGCAGAAATAAGCAGGGTGCAGCGGAGCGTTAATGCGAAAGTATTCGCGACGCTGAATAAAATAGAGACTTTCCGGCAGTTCGGAAATAAAAGCAGGCAAAGCCTGATAATCGCCGCTGTGCAGTGTGGGAAGGGTAAATTCAACTTTCGCGCCCTGGGTTTCGGCGGTGATGGTCACTTTTGTGGCGCGTTGCACTGCCGTGTTGTCAAACTCCTGACTACCAAAGTCCATGATCAGCTCATCGGGATTCACTTCGAGGATCTTACTGATGAATTGCCCGCTCGACCATGCAATGCACACGGGTACCTGGCTCTTTTGCAAATCGCGTAAGACGCCAAGTACGGCTAAGGGACTATTTTTCAGGAACTGCTCACTGTACTTACTCACGCCAAAAGGCTCCTTGATCACTGACAGACAGTCTTGATGCACTATCGGCAATTCCAGCGAATTCTTAATACAAATTTGTAAAAATTTTCTGAGGAATTGCAATTAAGTCTGTGAGATGAAAATGCTTTTCACGCTATCGCCTATACTTCACACAACGTGCGGGCATTATGCCCGATACGTACATATCAGGTTGTAGCAGGAGAAAAGAAAATGGGCATCATCGCGTGGATTGTTTTTGGTCTGATTGCAGGCGTTATCGCAAAATTAATCATGCCTGGCCGGGATGGCGGCGGATTCATTTTGACCTGTATCCTTGGGATAGTCGGGGCTGTGGTGGGTGGTTGGCTGGCGACCCGCTTTGGTTTTGGCGGCGATGTAACGGGTTTTAACCTTCATAGCTTCATGGTTGCGGTGGTGGGTGCGATCATTGTACTGGCAGTTTTCAGGCTGCTACGGCGGGGTTAATTGTATTCGTGAATGAATAAGGCCGGTGAGTTTGTACACCGGCCTTTTCTTTTATTGCGCTGCAGCTTTTTGCGGTTCTGTTGTCGTTTGCGTGACCGGCTCTTTGGCTGGCAGGCTGTCACAAGGCTGTTCTTTCGGACAGACCAGATCGAGCATTTTCAGCGTGACGCCGTTTGTCCAGCCGAAACCGTCCTGCAACGGATATTCGCCACCGCCGCCACCTGTTCCGGTACTGCTGACATCATATTTCTCCACCAGCTTCTTCTCGCGATCATAGGTATGTTGCACGTTCGAGAGGAAACGCCAGGTAACATCCATTGACAGCTTTTTCTGGTCGTAGTTTTGCAAACCGGCGACCGCCACCCATTGCAGGGGGGCCCAGCCATTCGGCGCATCCCATTGTTGGCCACTGTTGACGGTGGTCGTGGAAATTCCGCCGGGTTTCAACAACCGCGACTGTGTTGCCGTTGCGACCTTCGCTGCGCGATCTTTTGCCGCCGCATTGACATACAGCGGGAAGAGGGCGGCTGCCGTCAACTGATTACGAACCTTTTTGGTTTTCAGGTCGTAATCGGCATACCAGCCCTCTTTATCATTCCATAGATTCGCTTCTATGGCTTTCTGACGGGCTGAGGCCAGCGCTTCATACTGGCTCGCTTTGGCGTTGTCGCCAGACGCCTGGCTGGCGCGGGCAATCATTTTTTCCAGTTTGTACATCAGCGCATTCAGATCCACCGGTACGATGCTGGTGGTGCGAATCGTCCCCAGTTGTTCAGGGTTATCCATCCAGCGTGAGCTGAAATCCCAGCCCGATGCCGCCGCGGAACGCAGGTCTCGGTAGATCTCTGTCGCCGGGCGGTTCGGGTTATTCTTCGCGGTGGTGACATCATCCAGCCAGGATTCCGGACGCGGTGTGTCTTTATCATCCCAGTAGCGGTTGAGCACCGAACCGTCATCAAGCTTCGCGACCCGCTTGTTAGCCTGACCGTTTTGCAGCCCCTGCACGCCGTCCATCCAGTAGTTGTACTCTTTTTCCATTTGCGGCAGGTAGGTCTTGAGTACATCGTCGCCGTCATGGGATGCCAGTAATTCCACCATAAATGCAAAGAACGGAGGTTGTGAGCGGCTCAGATAGTAACTACGGTTGCCGTTGGGGATGTGGCCCCAGGTATCGATTTCGTAAGCAAAGTTAGCCACCATATCTTCGATTTTGTCCCAGTGTCCGCTCTCAGCAAGACCCAGCATGGTGAAATAACTGTCCCAGTAATAGACCTCGCGGAAGCGGCCGCCCGGTACCACATAAGGCTTTGGCAGGGGGAGCAGAGAATCCCACTTTCCGGCTTTATCCGTCGTGCGCGTCAGCACGGGCCACAGACCATCAATGTGTTCACGCAGGTTTTCCCCTTCCGGGGGAACATACTTTTCCCCTTCCTTTGGCAAATCAAAGTTGACGTTGACGAAGTGGCGGAGATCAAAGCTGGTCTGGTTTCGCTGCATACGGTAATCCGCCAGGATCATCAAGGGATCCCCCTTGGGCACGGCATCGGCGAAGGTTTTCTGATCGGGAAAAAGTTTGGCGCTTTGTACATCGCTAAACAACGGGCCGAGCAGGATATCCGGCGACTGAGGTGTGTTGGGCGCGTCTGCCGCCAGAGCAGACGGGATAAGTGAAAGCAGGGCGCCGCCCAGTGCGATGTGCATTGCAAGATACAAGGTGCGCTGACGGCGCAAATCTGGTCTTGTCATTAACTGTTCTCCTTAGCGGGTAAAAAGCGAGGCCGCAGTAGCCAACCTTGTGAAAACCTTAGTCGAATATCAGCCGAACGGCGTGCCCTGTGTGGCATTTTCCGCGCTTCCAGATAATTTACCTTGCCGCCTTTTCGTATAAGTTAAAGTTATGACTCAAAGCACCATTGCACACATTTTGATCATTTTTTTAACCCAAATTGGGTAGCAAACCGCTATTTCGGTAAATAAATAAGATTTCCGTCAAATAAAATAACGGTGATTGATCAGTTTTTCTTATTGAAAACAAAGTGTCATATTTGTTTTGTATCAAATAAGCTGAATTGATTCATTTACTGCCCATTCACACTCAGTTAGCAGTGCTAAATAGTGTTGCCTCGGAAATACTTTATTTAGCGAGAATAAAATATTTTCACTGTTGATTATTTCATTATGGTCAGACCAGGTGAGTAATATTCACTTTGTTCGGCCGTTTTATTTCAATTTATTGGTTTTTCGCTCCTTGACATTTCATACTCTGTGAATCATTCCCTTCACTAAATGTGGTTTTTGACCTACCAGGAATAAGGGGTAAATCAAATGAATATTACCTTTTCGGATTAATCCTATAACGAGTTTGCAATGACATGTATCTGAAGTGTCTTGATCGATAACATCATAAAATACAGTGGGTTGATCCGTTTTTGATGGGGCTTTAAGCTAATGCTGAGCGTAATTTTTATCATCGTGGTCCCAAAGTGAAATTATTTCTTGAGAATTATCTTATTTTGCATGATTCTTGAATATTCCTTTTTCATTCAGGCCGAGATGATATTGAATTGTATCGTCTCGTCTGTAAGATTTAGACACGATTATCATTGATGAAGTCATATTCTCGCTGCCTTGCTGGTGCAACGGCTCGTGCGGTAGCTATGCCTTTAATTAATTATTCGACTGTTTTACAGGCTTAGGGAGAGACTTATTTTGAAAGAATGAAAAAGTTCTTTCCTAAACGTTCCAGTTCCACACAGTAATATATTTGCAATGGAAATCACCGCTATGAAAATGCGAAATGTATTAGCTCTTCTGTTTGTTTTTGCGCTCTCCGCATGTAAAGCACCACCGCCGGCGACTCCCACAGACGATACGATTGTGACCAGCGAGGTGAATGGCACCACGCTTACCCACCGCTATGCGGTAAAACCGCCGAAAGAGTTTCAGCCCATCAAAGAGAACTACCGTGCTCTCTATCCTGCGTCGCTGATGAGCACGCCGGATTACGGCGGCAAAATGATCCGCCAGCTGCAAACCGGTAAAACCTATGTGGTACTCGGTCAGGTTGAGCACTTCTGGATGGCGCTCGCCGATGAAGGTCAGGAAGAGTTGATTGGTTATGTCCCGATGCGCGCAGTAGTGAAAAGCGAGCTGTACGACGAAACCGTACGTAAACAAACCCCGCGCCTGAGAGCCCGTCAAAAACAGACCTGTGTGTCGGTGGATGGCAGCAGTAAAGCGTGTAAAAACAGCAACTCAGGTACGTGGATTCTCAACTAACTCGCCATCATGAGCGATGGATATGAAAACTTACTTCGTGGTACGCCAGTTAATCCTGGCGTTTTTCCTTACGCTGACCACCCTGGTCAGCGGTTGTGGATCGACTTCACATAGCGTACCTGCCAGCTACACCCTCCAATTTCAGGCGCACCCGCAGGTCAACGCATCCGCGCCGCTCAAAGTCAGGGTTCTGCTGTTGAAATCCGACGCGACATTTATGTCCGCCGATTTCTGGTCGCTACAAAACAATGCGGGAAGCACCCTTGGCGCTAACCTGCTCAACAGCGATGAGTTTTTCTTACTGCCCGGTCAACTGACAAAAACGCTCACCGGCCAGGCTACCCCGGAAGCACGCTATATCGGTGTGATGGCGGAGTACCAGGCGCTGGATGGCAAAAAGTGGCGGATCTCCATTCCGCTTCCCGTGCAGGGTGAAAGTCGCTTTTACGAATTCTGGAAAGGGTCGTCTGACTCACTTGAAGCCAGCGTTTTTCTCGACGTGAACGGGATTCGCGTCGTTTCCAGATAGCGCCCAGTCTTAACAGGAAAACAGCATGAACAAAGCAGAAAAGGTCGTCTGGACCGAGGGTATGTTTCTGCGTCCTCATCATTTTCAACGTGCGGAAAGCCACCTGCATAGCCATATTCGTGAATGGGGGGCATTACAGCGGCCCTTTCTATGGGGCTTTCTGGACCTTGAACTGGATGACGCAATGTTACGTCAGGGCTGTATCGCGCTGAGCTATGCCAGTGGCCTGCTACCGGATGGCACGTTTTTTTCCTTTCACGATCCTCGCCATGCGCCCGCGCCATTAGCCATTGGGGATAACGTTACCAATGAACGCGTCGTGCTGGCCTTACCTGCCCGCAGGGGAGGGCGTGAAGAGGTTATTTTCAGCGAAGATAAAGAGTCACTGGCACGTTACATTGCCTGGGAAGCAGAAGTGGATGATGACAACGCCATTTCGGTCGGTCCGGCGGCCGTGCAATTTGGTCGTTTACGCCTGAAACTGATGCTGGAAAAAGATCTCACTGCCGAGTGGACGGCGATGGGTGTGGTTCAGATACTGGAAAAACGAAACGATAATCACATTCGTCATGATTCGGCCTATATTCCGCCGATGCTCAACGCCACGAACAGCGCGCCGCTGTACGCGATGATCAATGACCTCCAGAGTTTGTTATCCCAGCGCAGCCAGCAGTTTGCCCAGCGTCTACGCCAGCCTGGCCGCTTCAATACCACGGAAATGGTCGAATTCTCTCTTCTGGCGTTGATCAACCACCATGTAGGGCTGATTTCGCATCTGAAAACCTTGCCGTTGCTGCATCCGGAAGAACTCTGGCGCGAATGGCTGGCGTTTGCCACGGAATTAACGACCTGGACCTCTGCGCGCGCGCCGGAAGAGGTGTTGCCGGTTTATGACCACGACAACCTCGCTGGCTGCTTTAACCGTCTGGTGCTGATGTTACGTCAGGGGCTGTCGCTGGTGCTGGAAGAGCATGCCATTCAACTGCCGCTCACTGAACGCACCCACGGCCTCAATGTCGCGACGCTGCCGTCAACCAGTATGGCGCGCGAATTTGGTTTCGTTCTGGCGGTGAAAGCCAATGTGCCGGGCGAGATGCTGCAAACCCATTTCCCGGCGCAGATGAAAGTCGCACCGGTCACCAAAATCCGCGATCTGGTGCAACTCCAGCTCCCCGGTATGAAGCTGCGGGCAATGCCCGTCGCGCCGCCGCAAATTCCCTGGCATGCGGGCTACAACTACTTCGAACTGGAAAAAGGGGGCGAGCTCTGGAGCGAAATGGAGAAATCCGGCGCCTTTGCGCTGCATCTGGCAGGTGAATTTCCAGGACTGGACATGGAATTTTGGGCTGTCCGTAGCCCGAAAGATTAATAGCGAGCGCAAGATATGCAGGAACAACACGCTAACGGCCGTGATGCCGATGTTGCGGGCGCGGGGGGAAATAACCCTCTGGTGACCGCCGCCAACCCGCTGCTTAACGCGATACCGCAGATTCGCCACTCTGTTTCTCACGATGACCAGGCAGGCCTGCGCCAGCAACTGATTGATGAAATTCGTCGTTTTGAAGTGCGCTGCCAGCAATCGGGTCTTGCATATGAAGTGATTGTCGGGGCGCGTTATTGCCTGTGTACCGCACTGGATGAAGCGGCGGCGTTGACCCCCTGGGGGAGCCGTGGCGTCTGGTCCGGTAGCGGGCTACTGGTGACTTTTCACAATGAAACCTGGGGAGGCGAGAAATTTTTCCAATTGCTGGCGCGCCTGTCGCAAAACCCGCGTGAACATATCGTCCTGCTTGAGCTCATTAATTTTTGCCTGCTGCTGGGTTTCGAAGGTCGCTATCGGGTCATGGACAATGGCCGTACCCAGCTTGAAACCATCAAGCAGCGTCTGTGGCAAATGATTCGCGGCGTACGGGGAAATTATCCGCCGCCGTTATCGCCGCATCCGGAGGATCAACCGGTTCTGCGTAAACTCTGGCGTCCGATGATCCCACTGTGGGCCTGCGTGGCCCTGGCCGGGTTTCTTGCCTGCCTGTTTTACATCGTTCTTAACTGGCGACTTGGCGACAACACTAACCCGGTATTGGCAAAAATTTACCAGACCACCTTGCCCGAAGCGGCAATTGCCCAACCCGCGCCATCGCTGCCCCCGGTGCTTAACCTGCGTGGCTTCCTGAAACCGGAAATTGACGCCGGGCTTGTCGCGGTACGCGATGAAACGGATCGCAGCGTTGTCACGCTCAAAGGTGATGGGCTGTTTGCTTCGGGTTCAACGGTGGCACGTGAAAACTACGCTCCGGTGATTGACCGCGTAGCGCAGGCGATGAACAACGTCAGCGGCAAAATCCTGGTGGTGGGCTACAGCGATAACGTGCCTATTCGCAGTGCGCGCTTTGCTTCCAACTATGAATTGTCACTCGAACGTGCGCGCTCCGTACAGTCGCTGTTGCAAAAACACTTAAGCCAGCCGGATCGCGTCAAAGCGGAAGGGCGGGGTGAAATGAACCCCATCGCGCCGAATAACTCGGCGGAAAACCGCGCCCGCAACCGCCGCGTGGAGATAACGTTACTGGTTTCGCCGGGTAATACGGCAGCCGAACTGAACGGATTGCCACAAGGAAACTAAGGATGAATAGTCTGCTTTCAATTCTGACGAACCGCATATTGTGGGGTTTTCTTGGGATGACGGCGCTGGCGGCGGTGATCTGGATGATAGGTCCGCTGCTCTCTGTCGTTGATTCACGCCCGCTGGAGTCTGAACAAAACCGGGTAATCACCATCGCGGTGATGTATTTCATCTGGGTGCAAAGCCACATTATTCCGCGTCTTTACAACGCGTGGCTGAACCGCAAACTGATGGACAATCTGAAAAGCGACAATGCGCCGAAAGAGACGGCAGATCACAAACGGTTGAACAGCGAAGAGCAAATCCTGGCTGATCGTTTTGAAGAAGCGTCTCAGGTGCTGAAAAAAGCGCATTTCAACCAGCCGGGTCAGCGTGGCGGGCAGTGGACGCAGCGCTTTAGTACCCAATATCTGTATCAGTTACCCTGGTATGTGGTGATTGGCGCGCCAGGCGCCGGGAAAACCACCGCACTGGTGAATTCCGGGCTGCAATTTCCGCTGGCCGACAAATTTGGCAAAACGGCGCTGCGTGGCATTGGCGGTACGCGCAACTGCGACTGGTGGTTTACCAATGAAGCGGTGCTACTGGATACCGCCGGGCGTTACAGTACCCAGGAAAGCGAGCAGGCGCAGGATGCCAGCGAATGGCTGAAATTCCTTGGTCTTTTGCAAAAATACCGCCGCCGTCAGCCCATCAACGGGGTGATTGTGACGGTGAGTGTTGCCGATTTGCTCACTCAGTCGGCTGACGCCTCACGCGAACAGGCACTTAACTTGCGTAAACGCCTGACCGAACTGCATGAACAACTGGGCATCCGTTTTCCGGTCTATCTACTGGTCACCAAAGCGGATCTCCTGAAAGGTTTTCGCGCCTATTTCGCCGGGTTCGATAAAGCCCAGCGTGACCAGATCTGGGGTTTTACCTTCCCATGGCAGGAGGGTAAACAGGCCGATTTTGACCTGATGGGGCGTTTCACCCAGGAGTACGCGCTACTGCAACAGCGACTGGACGCGGCCTTACCGGATATTTTACTTCACGAAAGCGATCCGAAGGCGAGAGCTGAAAGCTACCTGTTCCCTCAGGAGTTTGCCGCGCTGCGACCGCTATTGGCCGACTATCTGCACACACTGTTTGCCCGCTCCAACTTTGAAACCGAGTTCTCGCCGCGCGGTATCTATCTGGCGAGCGGTACTCAGGAAGGGTTGCCGTTTGACCGGGTGATGGGAGAACTGGGCCGTTCGCTCTCGCTTCCCCGTGGTAACACTGGCGATAGCTGGGATAGCGTCAGCAAAGAGGAGCCGGTACCTGGCGGTAAAGGGCAAAGCTTCTTTATCAAGAATCTGTTGCAGAACGTCATTTTCCAGGAAGCCGGTATCGCCGGGCAGAATCGCTGGTGGGAAATGCGCAACCGGGCGGTGATGTGGGCCGGTTATGCCGCGCTGCTGGTTCTGCTGGTGGTGATTAGCGGCCTGTGGCTGACAAGCTACAGCAACAACAAAACGTATCTGCAGGAAGTCGAAGCCAAAGTGCCGGGCATCAGCCAGGAGATCAAAGCGCTACGCGAGCGCCCGCAAGGGGATGTGTTCGCTCTGCTACCGCTGCTGAACAGTCTCTCGGCACTGCCGCAAAGTGAGGACTTCGACGTTAACAGCCCGCCATTGACTCGCCGTATGGGCTTATACCGTGGCTATGACGTCTCCGACGCGTCGCAGGCGTTGTACCAAAAAGCGTTACAAGAGTTGCTGTTACCGGATGTAGCGACACGCATCACCACCTGGCTGCGTAACGATAACGGCAGCGATGTGGAATACAGCTATGAAGCGTTAAAAGCGTATCAGATGCTCTACCAGCCGAAACATTACGACGGTAAGTTCCTGCATCAGTGGGTCATGCTCAACCTGGAGCGTAACCTGCCGCAGAACATGACGCAGGCTCAGCTTCGTCGTCTGGAATGGCATTTGACCCAACTGCTGGAACCACAGATTCAGTCGTCGCCGTTTGCCAAAGACGAGGCGCTGATCGCAAGGGAACAGGCGTTAATTAACCAACAACCCCTTGCGGCACGCGTCTACGGACGGCTGAAACGCCTGCTTGCGGCGGATGAAAACCTTAAACCGGTTTCGCTGGCCTCACTGGCTGGCCCGCAAAGTGAACTGGTGTTTTCGCGCAAAAGCGGTAAATCGCTGAATGATGGCATCCCCGGTTTATATACCCCTGATGGTTACTGGCAGCATTTCGATAAGCAGATTGGCACCGTGACCAATGCGTTGCATACCGATGATGCCTGGGTACTCGGTTCTACCGTCAAACAGGAAGATCAACAGCAGACGGATAACGCAGTACGCCAGCTTTACGCGCGGGATTTTATCAACCAGTGGGATAGCTTCCTCGGCGACATTGCGCTCAACAACAGCGCCAACCTTTCACAGCGCATTAATGCTGCGCGGCTGCTCTCAGGCAACAGTTCGCCGCTACGTCAGTTGGTGGTCAATTTAAGCCAGATGCTGACGCTGACCCGTGATACGCCGGAAGAGGGCGAAAAAAAGCCGGATGAAGGCAGCAGCACCAGCCGCACGCTAAATGTGTTATTCGGCAATCGCGACAGTAATACCTCCGCACCTGCAGCCGCTTCGGTTCAGACGCCGGAACAGCGGGTAACGGAACACTACGCGCCGATTATCGAGCTGGCTCAGCCGCTGGAAAAAGGCGGCAAAACTATCGTGTTTGATGATTTTCTTAAACAGATTGATGAACTTTATCGCTACCTGACGGCGGTACAGGATGCGGCGAACAGCGGTATGCCGGCCCCCGGCGGTGAAGCCATCAGCCGCCTGCAGGCCAGCGCAGGGCGTCTGCCCGGCGGGCTGCAGTCAATGTTCAGTAATATGGCGGTGGGGGCCAGTAGCGATACGCAAAGTCGCGAGCTGGAAAATGTCCGCAAGCGTATCAGCGTGGAAGTGGGCGGTTTTTGCCGCCAGGCCATCGCCGGACGTTACCCGCTGGTGCGCAATGCCAGCAGTGAAGTGACGCCAGACGATCTGGCGCGCATGTTTGCCCCAGGCACCGGTCTGATGGACAGTTTCTTTCGCGACAATCTGACCAGCAAAGTGGATACCACCCAGTCACCCTGGCGCTTTATGCCGGGCATTGATGGTAAGACCTTACCGGGTAGCGAAGGATTACTGGCGCCGTTCCAACAGTCGCAATCTATTCGCGATGCTTTTTTCGCCGGGGGAAGCGCAACGCCCTCTTATCGTGTGACGGTACGTACCGTGAGCATGGACAACGCGATCTTGAACCTGACGCTGGATGTGGATGGGCAGATTCTCCGTTACAGCCACGGTCCGCAGGCGGTGCAACTGGTGAACTGGCCAGGGCCGGGCGGAACCAACCAGGTACGGATGCAGCTTGGGCTGACGAATGGCACGACCTCGACGCTGGTAACGAATGGCGCATGGGCGCTGAACCGCTTTGTTGACAAGGCGCGAGTGACGCCGGGCAGCAGTAGCCTGAGCCGCCAGGCAACGTATAACGTTGATGGACACCAGGTCACGCTTGAGTTCATCCCTGGCAGCATCCGCAACCCGTTTCAGCTTCCCCGTTTCGCATGCCCTTAACCGCAAGGAAAGTCGAATGACTACGACGAGTGCAATTAGCTGGTATGGAAAATTGCCCAGTGCCGGCGACTTCTTACAGCGACGTTTCCCGGACGCGCTCCAGCGTCAATGGTCCCATTGGTTTCAGGTGGGTCTGATGAACTGGCAAAAAGAGGAAGAGCGTGCGGCGGACAGGCAATTCGGCAATGCGCCGATATGGAATTTTGTCGTGCCGCCAATGTTAGGCGGGCAGCAGGTGCAAATGGGCTGTTTGTTACCCGGTCGCGATAGCGTCGGGCGGCAATATCCACTGTGCGCTCTGCTGGCCATAAACCCGCTGGAGTGGTCCGCACGGCAACTTGCGCAGTCGGGTGACTGGTATCAGCAATTGGGGCGAACCCTGCTGCATGCGATGCGTAACGGTTACTCCGCAGAGCAACTCGATCAGTCGCTGCTCTTGATTCCCACACCGCAGCCTGTGGTGGAAGAAAGCCGCTCGGAAATTCTTGATGTTATTGGTTACGAAGGCGACGCGGCGCCAACGCTTGGCTGGCGTCAGGCCGCGGAATGTTTTGACCCGTTGCGCCAGACCAGTTTCTGGTGGACTAACCGTAGCGATGGCTATCCGCTTTACACCCACGTGCATAGCGGCAACTTCACCGGGCAGCTTTTTACCATGCTGTTCGATCCGGCAGGCGGCGCGCGACCGGGTCGTCATGGTCTTTATCCTCCGATGTTTGATTAAGCGAATCTGTGTATGACTCTTGAAACCTTACTTGAGCCCGTCAGCCCGACGCAGCCCTGTGGTGAAAACCTGGAGTATGACGCTGAATTTCAGGCGCTGGAACAGGCAAGCCAGGGCAAAGCAGAACAGCAATTTGGCGATACCATCATTCCCGCAGAGCCGGCAGACTGGACGCGCGTTGAAAAGCTCGCCACCGCCCTGCTGTCACGGACCAAAGATCTGCGCGTCATGCTGGCGCTGACCCATGCCTGGACGCGTCGCCGTGGTCTGGAAGGCTATGCAGACGGGCTTTCACTTATCGGTCAGGCGCTGGCCCTGTACTGGGATGATCTATGGCCTGCGTTGACAGAAAACGGCGAAGAAGATCCGTTTTATCGTATCAACGCACTGGCAGAGCTCAGTGATAAATCTACGCTCACCGCCACACTCCGCCAGTCCATTTTACTGCGTAGCAATGGCGATGAGCTGACCGTCCGCGACGCGCAGGCGCTACTGGACGGCAGCAAAACCGAGTGTCCAAATTTCCCCGGCGGACGAGTAAGACTGGTTGATGAGCTGGCCCGCGCCGGAAAAGAGGCCACCAGCGTGATGATGCAAATCGAAGGGCGGCTGCATACTATCCGTAGCTGGCTGGTGGAACGTCTTGGGGAGAGTGGTGCGCCGGAAATGGAACAACTCATTAAGACCGCAACTTTGATTAACCGCGCGGGTCGCACAGGCGACGACGCGCAGCCCGACGAGACAGCGACCTCTTCACCCTCTCAGGCGTCGGCGACGACACCCGCCGCAGCGCCTGTTAATTATACAGACTGGCGGAGCGTGCAGCTTAACAGCCGCGCCGATGCGCAGCTCATGCTGGAAAAAGTGAAGCTCTATTTTGCCCAGCATGAGCCAAGCCATCCCGCTCCGCTGATGATTGACCGCGTACAGCGGCTGATCGAACTGGATTTTATGGCGATCGTTCGCGATCTGGCGCCAGATGGCGTACAGCAACTGGAAAATATATTTGGGCGTCACCCCTAACCTTTGACGACAGGGTGAAACAATCCCGATAGCGTCACCGCGCATCTTCGATGGAGAACATCATGGCAACGAGTAACAGTGGACAAAAATTTATCGCGCGTAACCGCGCGCCACGCGTTCAGATTGAATACGACGTGGAAGTGTACGGCGCGGAGCGCAAAATTCAGCTTCCGTTTGTGATGGGGGTGATGGCTGACCTGGTGGGTAAACCGGTTGAGAATCTGCCTTCTGTTGACGAACGCAAGTTCCTTGACATTGATATCGACAACTTCGATGAGCGAATGAAGGCACTGAAACCGCGCGTGGCCTTCCAGGTGGACAATACCCTGACCGGGGAAGGCAAATTGAATGTCGACTTGACCTTCGACAGCATGGAAGATTTCCTGCCGGATGCGGTGGCACGCAAAGTCGAGCCGCTGAATTCGCTGCTCGAAGCCCGTACCCAGCTTTCCAATCTACTGACGTATATGGACGGCAAAAACGGCGCGGAAGAGCTGATTGCTAAAATTCTCAAAGATCCGACGTTGCTGAAATCGCTGAGCCAGATGCCGGACAATCGCGATAGCACCAGCACCTCAGGTAAAGAGGAGTAAATCATGAGCAATGTAACCCAACAGCAAGCGCTGCAGCAGGGCGAAGCATTCAGCCAGGACGAGTTCAGCGCGCTGCTCAATAAAGAGTTTCGCCCGAAAACGGAACAGGCGCGCTCTGCGGTCGAGTCTGCGGTACAAACGCTGGCTCAGCAGGCGCTGGCCAATACCGTCACTTTCTCCTCGGACACGTACCGCACGATTCAGAATCTGATTGCCGGGATTGATGAAAAACTCTCTCAGCAGGTGAATGAGATTATTCATCACGAAGAGTTCCAGAAACTGGAAAGTGCATGGCGCGGACTGAGCTACCTGGTCAACAACACTGAAACCGACGAAATGCTGAAAATCCGCTTTATGAGCATTTCGAAACCGGAACTGGGGCGCGTTCTGAAACGCTACAAAGGTGTTGGCTGGGATCAGAGTCCTATCTTCAAAAAAATCTACGAAGAAGAGTACGGCCAGTTCGGTGGCGAACCGTTTGGCTGCCTGGTGGGAGATTACTACTTCGATCACAGCCCGCAGGATGTGGAACTGCTGGGTGAAATGGCACGCATCGGCGCGGCGGCGCACTGTCCGTTTATTACCGGCACCGCGCCGAGCGTCATGCAGATGGAATCCTGGCAGGAACTGGCGAACCCACGCGACCTGACCAAAATTTTCCAGAACACCGAGTACGCCGCCTGGCGTTCGCTGCGTGAATCGGAAGACTCCCGCTACCTGGGGCTGGTGATGCCACGCTTCCTGTCACGCCTGCCATACGGTATCCGTACTAACCCGGTTGATAGCTTCGATTTTGAAGAAGAGACCGATGGCGCTAACCACAGCAACTATTCGTGGGCGAACGCGGCTTATGCGATGGCGACGAACATCAACCGCTCTTTCAAAGAGTATGGCTGGTGTACCTCGATTCGTGGTGTCGAATCCGGCGGGGCGGTGGAAAACCTGCCATGCCACACCTTCCCGAGCGATGACGGCGGCGTGGACATGAAGTGCCCGACCGAAATCGCGATCAGTGACCGTCGCGAAGCCGAGCTGGCGAAGAATGGCTTTATGCCTCTGATTCACCGTAAAAACTCAGACTTCGCCGCGTTTATCGGCGCCCAGTCGCTGCAAAAACCGATGGAATATCATGACGCCGACGCGACCGCCAATGCGCGTCTGGCCTCGCGTTTGCCATACCTCTTCGCCTGCTGCCGTTTTGCGCATTACCTCAAGTGCATTGTGCGCGACAAAATTGGCTCATTCCGCGAGCGTGATGAAATGGAGCGCTGGCTGAACGACTGGGTGATGAACTATGTCGATGGCGACCCGGCAAACTCTTCTCAGGAGACCAAAGCGCGCAAACCGCTGGCCGCCGCCGAAGTACAGGTGCAGGAAATTGAAGATAACCCCGGTTACTACACCGCGAAATTCTTCCTGCGTCCGCATTATCAACTGGAAGGACTGACTGTCTCGCTGCGTCTGGTATCAAAACTGCCGTCGCTGAAAACCAAAGAGGCATAAGCGCAGGCACGCCGCAGGCTGTCAACACGCCTGCGGCATCGCGCTAATCCATAGGTAAGCTCACTATCTGGTTCACCTGTTGATTTTATTTTTGTAAATCCGCCGGACAATAAGACATAGCCCACTGACCACCAGGAGAAATATGACTTTCCCTGCTAATACGCCGGTAGAATAAGCATTGAGTGATTCATATTTAAGAACCAACCAAAGCGAGCTGAAGATATCGACAAGGGCATACACCCCAACAAGCAGTAAAATAATCATTGTAAACAACGCGAGGATTCTTTTCATTTTCAATCCTTGACCTTGATAAAGCGGGAAGTTAACGGATATTAACACGTCATTCGATGTGGTAAAAATCAGCGCTACAGTAAGCTGTGTTATTCGTCCCCCACGCTTTGCTGCTTGCCAGATAAATACTTTTTCGAAAGCAATAAATATCATCGAATAATAGACAGTAGGCTTATTGAGATCTTTTTTAAGGGCGACGGTCATATTTTCCCCGGTAGCGCTGCGCTTACCGGGGCTATACAAGGAACAGGCTTCGGTGCTTTTTGCCGAATCGGGAACAGGGAGCTGGACATGAAAAAATTCTACATCGCACTCAGCCTGCTCTGTGGTTTCGCGACGGGGCTGGCAAATGCTGAGACCTACGAATACCCGCGGGCAGCGCCGCTACCTCAGGACGACACTGCGAATTTGCTGCGTGATAGCGATTTATTGACGGGCTTTGACGTCAATATGAGCAGTGAACGCTTTGCGAACGCCTGGTTCTCGAAAACGAACGAGCGGGAGCGGATCAAGGCTGAAATGTATTTACTTGGCGTGATGGATGCGACGGAAGGAAAAAACTGGTGCAGCTATCGACGGCTACTTCCCTCATCGGCCCATGAAAATCTCTCTTCCCGTTTTGCGAATTTAACACCGCAGGAGCGTAAAACCCGGGCATCAGCCCTTATTGTTGCGTCGCTGGCAGCCATATTCCCATGCAAAAAGCAGATCAAAAAATAAGCGCATTATGCGCAAAGAAGATGCACCCTTAGTTTTATTTTTTAGACAATTCACAGCGTTAATCTTCGCGATCCTTGTTGTTCAGGGAACGCAAAGCATATCCGGCAGGGTCATGATGGCGGATATGAGGGAGAGGTAAAATATGGACGGTTTTAGCTGGCCCCATATTTACCCATTTGTTCTATACCATCAGTAATGACGGGTATATACACGCTTTTTCGAAAGCAATAATCATCATCAACGAAGAGTAAATATTATGGCTATTGATATGTTTCTGAAGGTCGATGGCGTTACGGGTGAGTCGAAAGATTCTAACCACACCGGCTGGACTGATATTACATCTTTTTCCTGGGGCGCTTCACAGCCAGGGAATATGAGCGTCGGCGGTGGCGGTGGTGCCGGTAAAGTTAATTTCAATGACCTGCATGTAAACGCATTAATTGACAAATCCACAACGGCAATACTGAAACACTGCGCCAGCGGCAAGCATTTGACCAAAGTTGAGCTTTCCGTCTGCAAAGCGGGCGGCCAGCAGGTTGAATATGCACGCATTACGCTGGAAGAGGTATTAGTGACCTCCGTGCAGTACACCGGTGCGGATAATGGCGATACCGTTGGCGTAACTTACGCATTCCAGGCTGCGAAAGTGAAACAGCAGTACTGGGAACAGTCTTCTTCTGGTGGTAAAGGCGCTGAAACCAGTGCTGGCTGGAATATCAAAGAAAACAAAGAAGCGTAAGGTCTTTTGCAGCGATCCCGAAAGGGATCGCTGAAAGAGCTAAAGGGAGCGTATGGCACATTACTTCATCTCCATAAAACGTCTCTGGTAGTCATTAGAAAGGGACGAGTCATGCTCAAGACATTCGTTATTATTACCACGGTATTTTTTGCTTCACTTTCCACAGCCGCAGAACAGACCCTGCATCAGGGTATTCTTCAGGCTTATTGGTTACCCATATGGAGCGATGATGGTCAGCGGAATACGCCAGAACTGAAATACCGTTATTTCGTGACTACGGATGGTGATACTGTTGAGAAAGTCATCAATCTTAATGTTGATAAAAAAGACGCTGAATCTGAGCCACTCACGCGTTACTTTTCCCCTATTCCATCGGAATTTTTGACCTGGAAAGAGGGGCACATCGAGCGTGCTGGTGCTATCACGGTTGATAAACTTACGGGGTCGACAGAGTGCGAACATCGTTACTTTACTGGTGAGTTGACGCATTTCAAACCTGCGGATAAAAACGCTATTGATACCGATAAACTTGAAAAAAACGCAGGTTGTGAAGCCGTTCCATGGATGATGACCTATACCCTGAAATCTGGGATAGAGAATAAATATTTCAAGCAGCAACCTGATGCCGGGGCGAAAGATTTACAGCCTGCCACTCCCGGAACGCCACTGGTAAAAATCAAAACAATCAACCCTACCTGGATTGAGGTTGCGGTACGTGATGAAGACAAACCCGGCCTGCTGGGCGAGGCGCGGGGATTTATTAAACTTAATGATCTACAACCCATTAATTAAGCCACTGATTCCTGGCTTCACTGGCATTTTTATTTTCCAGCACCAGCGTTATCAGAATTGACCCTTTTCGGAACGCTAATAACTCCAGCAGGAATACGCTATGCGATTCACAATAGTTACCAATAAACCCGGTCATCAACCTCCGCAAAGCCGCTGCGATTTTTATCCGCCGGGAGGCACCATTGGACGCGGAACGGACAATAACCTGGTGCTGCCGGACAACGAGCGCGCCATATCGCGCCTGCAGGCGATCGTACATATCGCCGGGAACGGGGAATGCCGCATTACTAACCGTGGCAACGTGACCCGAGTCGTGCTCAACGACATTCCGCTGGAGCGGGGCCGCCAGGTTGAATTGCAGGATGGCGATATCCTGGATATTGACGAATACCGCATTGAAGTCACCGACCTGATTCTTGACACCCAGCCGGTCAGCCGTATGGCGGCGAATGTGCAGGCAGGACTTACGCCAGATCCGACTCCGGTGGAGAAAAAAGAGAACGCCACCACCGCCGTGCCAACGGAGATCTGGGATAGCCTGATGCAGGAATTTTCCATTTCCGACAGCATCTCCAGTAACCGTGCGAAACCAGAGCCCCAGGCGCTCAATCCGTTTGCCGCGCCGAAAGAACCGGAGCGTAACCCGGAAGACCCGCTGGCCTTATTGAGTAAAAACGATGCCGCCGCTGCGCCGCGCTCGATCGACACGGACAAACTGTTTAACGACGAACCGCTGTTTAAAAATGACAGTATCTTCGCCGATGCCACGCCGTCAACGCTGGTGCCACCCGTAGAACCCACTGTCAAACAGGACGCCCCCGCGCCGGATGAACTGGATCCGTTAGCCCTGTTTGGCGGTAGCGGCGCGAGCACGCAGCAGGCACGTGATGACGACCCGCTGGGATTACTCAGTGGCGCCGTGCCGCTAAGCCATGCAGACGATATTGCCCCGTCTGAGTCGAAGAAAACGGAACCGGCCTGGCAAGCGCCGCTCCCGCCGCAGCCTGAACCGATAGTACCCCATGACGACATTGTGCCGCACTCCGCGCCAGAAGATGTACAGCCGTTGTTTGTTGCTCCGGAACCCGTGGTACCGGAAGCCAGCAGCGAGGTGCCGGAATATGTCGCCATCACGTTACCTACGCCGCAGACCGTACAGCGTGCCGCCGCGCAGACGCCGAAAGGGCGCTTGCGGATCGATCCGGTGCAGAGCGAAAGCGCGCAATCCGCAACGACCAGCAGCGGCGAGGGCAGCGGTGATGTGCTTAAAGGCGAACTACTGGATGCGCTGCTTGAGGGGATGGGGCTCAGTGATATGCAGCCCACGCCACAGTTTGATCGGGAAAACATGCGCCAGCTCGGACAGATGCTGAGCATGTTTTCGCAAGGGACAGTGGCGCTGTTGTCATCACGCTCAATCCTTAAACGTGGGGTCAAAGCGGACATGACGATGGTACTCGACGACGCCAACAACCCGTTTAAATTGCTGCCTTCCGGCAAAACCGTGCTGATGCAGATGTTCGGTACCCGTATGCCTGGCTTTATGCCGCCGAAAAAATCGGTGCGCGATGCGCTGATCGACTTGCAGGCTCACCAGTTGGGGATGATCTCCGGCATTCGCGCCATTATTGCCGCCATGCTGCAATCCTTTAACCCGGAACTGCTGGAAGAGGACGCCAAACGCGACGGGGCGACGGCGCGCCTTGGCATGCTCTCTAATCGCAAAGCGGCGCTGTGGGACTATTTTGTGCGGTCTTACGCACAAACGGCCGGTGAAATCGATGACGACTTCCACACGCTCTTTGGCGAAGCTTTCCTGCACGCTTACGACATGGAAGTAAACCAGTACAAAGACTCACAAAGCGCATCGGAAGAACAACAATGAATATCAGCACCGCCTCAATGTCCCGACAGGGCGCGCGTGCGAGTAACCAGGATCAAACCGGTGAAAGCATTGGCGAACGCGCCGCATGTTTCGTGGTATGCGACGGTATTGCCGGGCTTCCCGGCGGCGATGTGGCGGCCGAGCTCGCCCGCAATGCCATCATTACCCGCTTCGATGGCGACCAGCATCTGAATGCGCAATACATTCGCGAGTATATCTACGAAGCCAACAACGCCATTCGCACCGAACAAAAAGCGGCTGAGCAATTTCAGCGTATGGGCACCACCATGGTAAGCCTGTTTATTGACCGCGATTACCATCTGGCCTACTGGGTGCATGCGGGAGACAGCCGACTTTACCTCTTTCGCCGCGGTTGGCTGTACCACGTCACGACCGATCATAGTCTGGTACAACAGATGAAGGACGCCGGACACCAGACCGATGGCATCAACAGCAACTTACTCTATTTCGCGTTGGGACTGGGTGACGATGAACGCGAAGCCAGCTACAGCGATGTGGTGCCGATTGAAGATGGCGATGTGTTTTTGCTCTGCACTGACGGTTTCTGGCACGGAGTGAGCGAAGAGCAGATGAAACAGTCCCTTCATATGGTGAACACCCCCCATGAATGGCTGACATTAATGAATCAGATACTGCTGCGTACCAACGTGGAAAGTCGTGATCAGCAGGACAATTACAGCGCTGTGGCAGTGTGGGTAGGTGCCCCGCAGGACACCACGCTTCTGCACTCGCTGGCGCAAGCGTCGCAGTTTTTCCCTCTTCGTGATTGATACAGGCTTACAAGGAATTTTATGAAACTTTGGCTTCCGGGGCTGGCGCTGTTCGCGGTCTGTTTTGGCGCTCAGGCTGAAAACTACCGTATCGTGCAGTCTCCTACACAAAAACTGGATATCTGGATCGACGACATCGCGGATAACTCGCCGAAAAGCTGGTGCGCACGAGAATTACCGCTGCGTATCGTGGCGAATGGCGATAAAAAAGTCACCGTGCTCGATAGCTTTATGCCGCGTCTGGGCGCGCTGCTGGAAAACCAGTGCGGCACCTTAACGCTGGTGCGCTGGAAATTAACCGATGCGCAAAACAACACGCTGGCCCAGGGGACCGCAAGCAAAGCGAAAGACTGGGCGCCTGTTGTGACACCGGCGGCTGCGACGACCACTACGCCGCCAGCGGCAAATAGCACCAGTGGATTACAACTGCCGGAAGGACGACCGGAAGATAACTCGCCTGTGGCGAACCGCACGCCGTGGCAGGAGTTTACTCTCCAGGATGGCTGTCATCTGCGTACCTTCTGGCAGGGCGACAGCAGCAGTCCGGCGCTATTTATCCCGGCTAAAGACGACGGTAAATGTGAGAAGGGTGGCTGGCTAAATGGCCGCAGTGATGTAAGCCAAATCAGCAACGGCATTGAGCGTAAAACCACGATGACCTTTGTTCATGGTTTCCCGGTAAGCGGTCTGAGCGACAGTGCGGATGCCGACCGTTTATTGATAACCACCGTCAATAACGAGCGGATGGTCGCCAGCGAAGGCAGCCTCGGTCAAAGCTGGATGATCCTGCCTTATGTCCCTTCTCTGAGCGGCTGGCAGGCGAACGGTACTGTGGCGGTCGAAGTTTCGCGCGAACTGGTGAACGATCAGGCCCGGCTGCAGGCACGGCTTGATGAGGTCCGCAAAGTCTGGACCCCGTGGTTCGCCCCGGGTACGACGCTCAATATTTTGCTGATTGACTCCCTGCGCCCGCAACTGCGCGACCCGGCGGTCGGCACCTATAAGGCTGTGCATTAATTTTCCCCCTCACCCTAACCCTCTCCCTCAAGGGAGAGGGGACCGCTCGGGTAACTCGCCGCGTAGCCCGGATAAGGCGTCTGCGCCGCCATCCGGGAGAATCCCCGGTGGCGCGATGCTTACCGGGGCTACGGTGCCGCCAGGGGAGAGGGAACCAATCTGGCGCTTTACCGCGTAGCCCGGATAAGGCGTCTGCGCCGCCATCCGGGAGAATCCCCGGTGGCGCGATGCTTACCGGGGCTACGGTGCCGCCAGGGGAGAGAGAACCGATCGGGCGCTTTACCGCGTAGCCCGGATAAGGCGTCTGCGCCGCCATCCGGGAGAGTCCCCGGTGGCGCGATGCTTACCGGGGTTACGGTGCCGCCAGGGGAGAGGGAACCAATCGGGCGCTTTGCCGCGTAGCCCGGATAAGGCGTCTGCGCCGCCATCCGGGAGGGTCCCCGGTGGCGCGATGCTTACCGGGGCTACGGTGCCGCCAGGTGAGAGGGAACCAATCGGGCGCTTTGCCGCGTAGCCCGGATAAGGCGTCTGCGCCGCCATCCGGGAGAATCCCCGGTGGCGCGATGCTTACCGGGGCTACGGTGCCGCCAGGGGAGAAGGAACCAATCGGGCGCTTTGCCGCGTAGCCCGGATAAGGCGTCTGCGCCGCCATCCGGGAGAGTCCCCGGCGGCGCGATGCTTACCGGGGCTACGGTGCCGCCAGGTGAGAGGGAACCAATCGGGCGCTTTGCCGCGTAGCCCGGATAAGGCGTCTGCGCCGCCATCCGGGAGGGTCCCCGATGGCGCGATGCTTACCGGGGCTACGGTGCCGCCAGGTGAGAGGGAAACAATCGGGCGCTTTACCGCGTAGCCCGGATAAGGCGTCTGCGCCGCCATCCGGGAGGGTCCCCGATGGCGCGATGCTTACCGGGGTTACGGTACGAGGGGGTGCGGTGAGAGGAAAACCCCCACCATTTCATTTGTCTTACACTGAGGAGCGGTGATGAACACACTAGAGCAACAACTCGCGGGAGAATCACTCCGGGAGAGTCTGGGGCAACTGGAAAACCGCATTCGCAAGCAGCCAGGCGATGCCGACCTGCGTGCGGCCTTTACGCAAATGCTTTGCCTTGAGGGCAACTGGCCGCGCGCGCTGGCGCAGCTCAAAAGCTGGCTGGCGCTGACGCCACAGGCGCAACCGACCATTACATTGCTTGAGCAGACCATCAATGGCGAACGTCAGCGCGTGGAAGTGATGGCCGGACGGGCGCGTCCAACAATGCCGGACAAACACTGGCCATGGCTGGCGACAATGGTTGCCGCCCTCGATCTCTCCGCCACCGAAGCCTGCTCGCATCGCATTGGCGCGCTGGAACAGGCCGAAGCGATTCCCGGTGAACTGACCTTACAGGATGGCACCACCCACAGCTTCGACTGGTTGATGGATGGCGACTGTCGCTTTGGCCCGGTCTGCGAAGCCATCGTCAACGGGCGCTATTTCTGGCTGCCATTCAGCGCGATTGAAGAGATGGAGTTTCAGCCCCCGGCGAGCGTCATCGACCTGGTCTGGCGGCACACACGTATCCGCCTGCATGACGGCAGCGAGCAAGTTTGTCAGATCCCGGCGCGCTATCCTCTGGACAATCAGGTGGAAGACCGTTTCCTGCTGTCGCGCACGACCGAGTGGCAACCGCTGCCAGGCGAGGAGCCCCATTACATGGGACGCGGCCAAAAGGTATGGCTTAACGATACGGCGGAATACCCGCTGCTCGATTTAGTCAGCCTGCGTTTTGCACGAGGCGAAGTCCATGAGTAGTCAGCCCCAGGACGACCGCGATCTGTTGCGCAGCGGCTGGCGCGCCAGAACCGGCAAAGAATCGCCGGGGGCGCGCGACAAAATGCAGCCGTCATTGCTGGACCGCCTGACCGATGACGCGCCGGATAAAAAGCAGGAACCGGTCAACAGCAATCTGGTCTCGCACAATGCGCTGCGTCGCCACGTACTGCGTGACCTGCAGTGGTTGTTCAATACCATCAATAACGAGGCGCAAAACGATCTCTCAAGACTGAGTCACGTGCGCCGCTCGGTCGCCAATTTTGGCGTGGCACCGCTGGCCGGTCAGCGCATGTCCGACATTGAATGGCAGGATATCCAGCGCAAGCTCACCGACGCTATTTTGCATTTCGAACCACGAATTTTGCCGCAGGGGCTGATGGTGCGCTGCATCTCCGATACAAAGTCGCTGGATCTGCACAACGTCTTGTCGATTGAAATCAAAGGCCGCCTGTGGTGCGTGCCGTATCCGTTATCCTTTTTGTTTCGCACCGATGTCGACCTGGAAAATGGCCATTTCGAGTTAAAAGATGTGGGGTAAGCGTGGAGAGTAAATTACTCGAGTATTACAACCGCGAACTGGCCTGGCTGCGAGAAATGGGCCAGGAGTTTGCCGGCCGCTATCCGAAAGTGGCGGGGCGGTTGGGGATGCAGGGCATGGACGTCGCCGACCCGTATGTCGAGCGTCTGATGGAAGGGTTCGCCTTTTTGACCTCCCGCGTGCAGCTCAAGATGGACGCCGAGTTTCCCCGCTTTTCTCAGCGTCTGCTGGAGATGATCGCGCCAAACTACCTTGCGCCCACCCCGTCAATGGCCATTGCCGAACTACAGCCTGACCCGGCGAAAGGGGATTTAAGTAAAGGCTTTGTGGTGCCGCGCGGCACCATGATGGACAGCCAGACGCTCAAGAAAAATGGCGTCACCTGCAGTTACACCACCGCGCATGACGTGACACTCCTGCCGCTGAGCATTAGCGCGGTCGAACTGGGCGGCGTGCCCGCCGACCTGCCGCTGTTGCGTATCGGCCTCGGCCAGAGCGGCGCGGTGAGCGCGCTGCGGATCCGGCTGCGCTGTGACGGTCCGGTGAAGCTCTCACACCTTGATTTTGACCGCGTGGAGTTCTTTTTAAGCGGCCCGGATATGCAGGCACTGCAACTGCTGGAGCTGCTGATGGCGCATCAGGTCGGAGCGCTGGCGCTGATTCCCGGTACCTCAACTGCGCCGCTGGTTCTGCCGGAAGATGCTGTACGCCAGGAAGGGTTCGAGTCCGATCAGGCGCTGTTGCCGGACGATTTGCGTAACTTTGACGGTTACCGTCTGCTACAGGAATATTTTGCTTTTCCGTCGCGCTTCCTCTTTTTCAGCCTGAAAGGGCTGCGTCCGCTGCTGGCGCAGAGCGGTGATGCCACCACCTTTGACATCATCATCCTGCTGGATAAAGCTGATGATCAGCTTGAGCGTGTGGTGGATAAAAACCATCTGGCGCTGCACTGCACCCCGGTGGTGAACCTGTTCGCCAAAGTGGCGGAACGACAAAAACTCAGCGACAGCCAGCACGAATACCATCTGGTGGTCGATAACATTCGTCCGATGGATTACGAAATTTACGCCGTCACCCGCATTCATGCCAGCGTCGACGGGCAGCGTGATGAACAAGAGTTCCGCCCGTTCTGGCGTAGCCAGAGCCAGGATAATGGCAACTACGGCGCTTACTTTTCACTGCGCCGCGAACAGCGTGGCCTGTCAGAACATGCCCAGCGCTACGGTACGCGTACCGGGTATATCGGCTCGGAAGTGTTTGCCTCGCTGGTGGATGAACAACACGCCCCCTGGCGCGACGACCTGCGTTACATCACCGCTGAGGTGCTGTGTACCAGTCGCGACCTGCCGTTAATGCTTCAGCAGGAGATGGGCAAATTTGTGCTGCCGGACTCACTGCCGGTTAAAAATCCATATTTGCGTAAAGGGCCAACGCCCCCGCGTCCGGCGCTGGCGGAAGGGTTCAGTACCTGGCAACTGGTCAGTCAGCTACAGATGAATTACCTGAGCCTGATGGACGGCGAAGAAGGGCAAGGGGCAGCGGCACTTCGGCAATTGCTGGGCCTCTATACCCGGCTGGCGGAAGCCCCGGTGGCCAGACAAATTGACGGTGTCCGCCAGTGCGTATTGCGGCCGGTACACCGCCGGGTACCGGAACCGGGGCCGATTGTTTTCGCCCGTGGTGTGAGTATCTCGTTGACGGTAGATGAACAAGCCTTTTCCGGTTTTAGTCCGTGGCTGTTCGGCAGCGTGCTGGAACGCGTGTTCGCACGGCTGGTGGCGATCAACAGCTTTACCGAATTCACACTCAACAGTCAGCAGCGCGGCGAAGTGGGCTACTGGCCTCCGCGCATGGGCAAAAGGGCGCTGATATGAGTGAAACGCTGGCTCGTTTGGCTCCCGTGAAGCGGGCAACCGCCATGCCGCCGTCATTCTGGCAGAACGTGATGGCGGCACCCTGGCGCTACGATCTGTTTACCCTGTTACGCCGTGTTGACGCCCAGGGTGGCGAACGTTATCCGCTCGGTCGCGCGCCGCTGCCGCGCTTTGAACCTCTGCGTATTGGTCAGAAACCGTCGCTCGGGTTTGCCCCTTCAACACTGGCAGAGGTGCGTCAACGCGACCAGTCATCTCTGTATGATGTGTCGATTTTAAGTTTTGGTCTGTTCGGGCCGAACGGGCCGCTGCCGCTGCATCTGACAGAGTATGCGCGCGAGCGGCTGGATCACCATCAGGATGAGAGTCTGACGGCGTTTGCTGACCTGTTTCATCACCGCCTGACGCTCCTGTTTTATCGTGCCTGGGCGGATGCGCAGCCAACGGTTTCACTCGATCGCGCGGACAACAAACGTTTCGAACGGTATATCGCTTCGCTTATCGGCATGGGGCAGCCGGGACAACTGGAAAAAGGCTCGCTGAGTCCGCATGCCCGTTTCGCCCTGGCCGGACATTTAACGCGTAACGGTCGCGACCCGGAAGGGCTGGAAAAAATCCTGCGCGCCTACTTCAATGTGCCCGTGAAAGTCGTGACCAACATTCCACAATGGATGCCTCTGGGTGAGCGAGAAAGAGCGCGGCTACAGGGCGGGCGGCGTGCGCCGCGCCTGGGTGAATCGGCCTTTCTGGGCGCGGCGGTACGCGATGTCGCGCATAACTTTCGTATTGAACTGGGGCCGCTGGATGCCGAAACCTATCGTCATTTTCTGCCCGGCGAGGACTGGGTAACCCGGCTTCGCGACTGGGTTCGTCAGTATCTCGGCATTGAGTATCAATGGTCACTGCGCGTGTTGTTACAGCGTCAGGATGTGACCGGTGCGGCGCTGGGCGGCTCAGGGCGCCTGGGCTACAGCGCCTGGCTGGGTATGCAGCCGCAGCCGCTTGCACGCGGTGATTTGGTTTTCAGTCCGGAGCGGTGATCCCTCACTGTCTCCCAGGCGTTATCTCTTACATTCACGGAATCGATCATGTCAGAAATTAGCCGTGCCGTGCTCTTCGGCAAACTGGATACGCTGTTATTTTCCTCGCTGGAAAGCGCCACCGCCTTTTGCAAGCTGCGCGGTAATCCGTATGTGGAACTGGTTCACTGGTTGCATGCGTTAATGCAACAAGACCAGGGGGATCTCCAGCAGGTGATTCGTCATTTTTCATTGAGCGAGGAAGCCTTAACGAAGGATATCGTCCACGCGCTGGATAGCCTGCCGCGCGGTGCAAGTTCCGTCTCCGATCTGTCTGAGCATATTGATAACGCGGTCGAACGCGCCTGGGTCTACGGTTCGCTGAAATTTGGCGTCAACCGTATTCGCGGCGGTCACTTGCTGATTGGCTTATTAAAAACCTGGAGCCTGGCAACGGTATTAAAAGGTATCTCCTCGCAGTTTGAACGGGTGCGTGTTGATGCGCTGCTCGATGATTTTGATGCCATTTTTGCCGACAGCAAAGAAGCCTCGCAGTCTGTCGCTGTGCCGGAAAATGCAGCCGCCGCGCCAGCACGTCAGGTAAGTCTGGCGCAGTATGGGCAGGACCTCACCGCACGGGCGCGTGACGGCAAAATCGATCCGGTGGTCGGGCGTGATGAGGAGATCCGCCAGATGGTGGATATCCTGATGCGCCGCCGTCAGAACAACCCGCTGCTTACTGGCGAAGCCGGGGTCGGTAAAACCGCGGTGGTTGAAGGGCTGGCGCTACGCATTGCCGCAGGCGACGTGCCGGAACCGCTGCGTGATGTGCAGTTGTGGTTGCTCGACATTGGTATGTTGCAGGCTGGCGCGAGCATGAAAGGGGAATTTGAGGCCCGTTTGCAGGCGCTGATCAACGAAGTGCAGTCCAGCCCCGTGCCGATCATGCTGTTTATTGATGAGATCCACACCCTGATTGGCGCGGGGGGGCAGCAAGGAACGGGCGATGCCGCTAACCTGCTCAAACCTGCGCTGGCGCGTGGCCAGTTGCGCACCATCGGCGCGACGACCTGGGCTGAATATAAAAAATACATCGAAAAAGACCCGGCGCTGACCCGTCGCTTCCAGACAGTGCAAGTAGCTGAGCCGGATGAAGAAAAAGCGGTACTGATGCTACGTAGTACCGTCTCGGCGCTGGAAACACACCATCGGGTGCTGTTGTTAGATGAAGCCGTGGTCGCGGCGGTGAAGTTATCCCATCGTTATATCCCGGCACGCCAGTTGCCCGATAAAGCCGTGGCGCTGCTCGATACCGCCTGTGCGCGTGTTGCGGTAAGCCTTAGTGCGCCGCCACCGCAACTGGAAGATTGTCTGCACCGCATTGCCGGGCTGGATGTCGAGATAGAGATCGCCGGGCGCGAGGCGCGCATGGCGGCCGGTGATGAAAGCCGCGTGGCAACGCTACAGGCCGAACGCCAGCGTCTTGGCGACGTGCGCGATGCCCTGACCCAGCGCTGGCAGCAGGAGCAGGAGCATGTGGATGAGATTATCCGCCTGCGTCGCGCGCTCAGCCAGGCGGCGGAGGAGGAACATCCGGCGCTGCGTAATGAACTGGAACAGCAACAGCAGGCGCTGCGCGAGGTTCAGGGCGATGCGCCGCTGCTGTTTGCCGCCGTCGATGCCAATATTGTTGCCGCGGTGGTCTCTGACTGGACCGGGATCCCGCTGGGTCGGATGGTGAAAAATGAAATCGACGCGGTGCTGAAACTGGCGGATACCCTCAATGAGCGGGTCATTGGTCAGCGCCACGGTCTGGAGGCCATTGCCCGCCGGGTGCGTACCTCCCGTGCCCGGCTGGATGATCCGAATAAACCGGTTGGTGTATTTATGTTGTGTGGCCCCTCAGGTGTCGGGAAAACCGAAACCGCACTGGCGCTGGCGGAGTCGCTCTACGGGGGTGAACAGAATGTGATCACCATTAATATGAGTGAATTCCAGGAGGCGCATACCGTCTCCACCCTGAAAGGCGCACCTCCGGGCTACGTGGGTTACGGTGAAGGGGGCGTGCTAACCGAGGCCGTGCGCCGTCGTCCGTATAGCGTGGTGCTGCTCGATGAAATCGAAAAAGCGCACCCGGATGTCCATGAAATCTTCTTCCAGGTATTTGATAAAGGCTGGATGGAAGATGGCGAAGGGCGACATATCGATTTCCGTAACACCATCATTATTCTGACGTCGAATGTGGGGACCGATCTTATCAGCGGTATGTGCGCCGACCCGGAACTGTTGCCGGATCCCGACGCGCTGCGTGATGCATTGCGTCCCCCATTACTTAAGGTTTTCCCCCCTGCGCTGTTAGGCCGCCTGTTGGTGGTACCGTACTACCCCTTAAGCGAAGCGATGCTCGCGTTGATTGTGCGTCTGCAAATCAAACGCATCCAGCGTCGTCTTGAGGAGAACCACGGTATTATTTCTGAGGTGGATGAAAGCGTCATCACGCAAATCGTCCAGCGCTGTACGGAGGTTGAATCGGGCGGCCGAATGGTCGATGCGATCCTGACCAACACGTTGTTGCCACAAATGAGTCAGCTTTTGCTCGACGCCAGCGCGCGCGACGAGAAATACCGACGTTTACACGTCACCTTTGCACAGGGCGAGTTTCACTGTCAGTTTGCGGCGTAATGCCATTATCAAGAGAGTTTTCCATTATGACGGATCACGAAAACAACCGGACTGTACCGAACGCACTGCCGACGGGATACCGCTTTAATGAGTTCGAAATCAAAGAGGTGATTGGCGGTGGCGGTTTCGGCATTGTCTACCGTGCCTGGGATCATCAACTCGAACGCACTATAGCCATTAAAGAGTTCATGCCCTCAACGCTTGCGGTACGCAATGACGACATGACGCTGGTGTTGCGTAGCGAGCGCTTTGGTAAGGCCTTTTCCGCCGGACTGAACAGCTTTATCCAGGAAGCGCGTCTGCTGGCGCGTTTTAATCACCCAAACCTGCTGCACGTATTGCGTTTCTGGGTGCAAAACGACACCGCCTACATGGGGACGGTTTTTTACAGCGGTACCACGCTCTCCCGTTTGCGCGAAAAGAACCCGCAGATGATCAACGAAGCATGGATCCGTCGTACGTTGCCGATGCTGCTCGGGGCGATCAAAACCATCCACGACGAAGGGTATCTGCACCGCGATATCTCGCTGGATAACATTCAGATTCAGGATAACGGTCTGCCGGTTCTGCTGGATTTCGGCTCTGCCCGCCGCAGTATTGGCTCGGTATCCGACGAAACCGAAACCATGCTGCGCCCAGGCTATGCGCCGATTGAACAATACACTGACGATAACGAAAGTGAGCAGGGGCCATGGACAGATATCTACGCCCTTGGCGCCGTGCTCCATACGCTGATCGTGGGTTCACCGCCGCCCGTGAGCGTGGTGCGTAGCATTCAGGATGGCTATCAGCCGCTGGCGCATCGCCATCTGCCCGGCTACTCCCCGTCATTGTTGCAGGCGGTGGACAAGGCGCTGGCGCTGAAAATGGAAGACCGCCCGCAGACTATAGATGAGTTTGCAGCGCTGCTCGAAATGCCGGTCGCCGGACTTGATGACGTGCTGAGCGTGAAAAAGCCAGGGACCATGCTGGTTCCCATTGAGGAAGTGGAAGAGAAACCGGGCGTGCTGGACTGGCGGCGTTACAAAGTGCCAGGGCTGGTGGCGGCCGGGGTGCTGGTTGGCCTGATCGCCGGCGGCGTACTGTTCCATCAGAGCGATGCGCCGCAGGAGAATGCGGATCAGAGTACCAGCGCCGGGGTTGCCAATAACTCTGTCGCGCCAGCCACACCAGCCACGCCAGCCGCCCCGCCTGCGCAAAACACGGCGCCGGCTTCGACGCCGCCGGCGGCAACGCCCGCCACAACAGCCCCTGCACGCGATACGGCGTCGACTGCTCCGGCGCAAACCGCACCTGTCGCGGCAGATAAACCCGCCGCAACCACGCCGCCTGCGGCGATTGCACAGGTCTATGTGCGCATGAATGAGGGGGAAAAACTGACCCTTAACGGGGAATCACAGTCGATAACACCGGCCAGCAATGGTTTTGCGACTCTGAAACTGCAGCCGGGCCAGTATGCGCTGGTGTTGCAGGGTAACGGTCAGACCCGTCATCAGACGTTAAATATCACCAGTGCAGGTACCTGGCTGGTAAATCCGCAACCGTAAGTTCTTCTCTGCCGGTACGCAAGAGCGGGCCGGCAGACCATCGGTTGCATAAAAATAAATGTGGCAATGCCCTATACAGCCAAAGACCGAACTATGAATGCATTTACACACACTGTTGATGGTGGCAATGAATTTACGTTTGTCGTGTCTCGCGCCAGTGCAAATGCCGACGATAAAGTACATGCTGTCGCCGCCAGAACGCTTCGCGAACTAAAAGATACGCTTACGGATTTTTATCTTGAATCGACGCAAATGTTGACGGTTGACGGCTACCCGGCCGTTGAGCTTTTCTATCAATTTAAAAATGATAACCGCGTTATCTTCCAGCGTCAGACCCTTATTTTACTGGACGCAGCACCTGCCGGAAAAAAACTGGTGAGCTATGTGGCGACCTGCCCGGGGGAATTTAACGAATGTCATCAGCAGCAATATCAGGAAATTATTCAGAGTATTAAGTTTCATCGTGGGAAGTAGTACCTGAAACGCAACGTGGCCGCATAATGAACATTACCGGAACGAGTTCCTATATAATTCTGGATATGGATGGCAGGAAAATTAAAGCGCAAGGGGAGAAGGTTATCGGCGGTTTTTACGCCGAGATAAAAAGCATGCAGCAGTTTGAACCGCCGCATGAAAAAACACCGCTCACTGATGAAATAAAACGGCAATATATGGATGAGGCGATTAAAAAAACGGCAGGCTCACAAATGGTGATCCATTTCGTTTAATTGCCATTGCGCTATGCTGTCATATTCGCCAGGAGTTTTCCGAAAATAAATGCCTGTTGGCCTTTCCTGATATTAATTAACAGGCAAAACGGTAGCCATCGCCCACTTTTGTAATATCCTCACAGACTGACTGGTTGATTATATTTGTCGCTCGGGCACGATAATTAATGATTGCACCTGGTTCTTCATGCTTTTTGTAACGGAATTAACCTTATGCACAATCGTATTACCGTACAGCTCCCCGTAGATGGGCTACTGTTCTGGAAACTGTCAGGGCGTGAAGCGCTGTCAGAACCTTACGCGCTTGGCCTGACGCTGCTGGGCACCGATGCCCGAATGGACCGCAGCCAACTGCTGGGGAAATCCGTCACCGTCACCATTCCCGGGCAGGATATGACGACGCCAAGGTACCTGAACGGCAAAGTGACCCGTGTGGCCGTCAGCGCCGTGGAACTGTCCGGCACCCGTTATGCGGTCTACCAGCTTAATGTTGAATCCGACTTGTGGCCGATGCAGCGCGACCGTAACCTGCGTATTTTCCAGGGGCAGACGGTACCGCAAATCGTCAAAACCCTGCTTTCTGAAAGCAAGGTTAATGTTGAAGACAAACTCAGCGAGAGTTACCGCGTCTGGGATTACTGCGTACAGTATCAGGAGAGCAGTTTCGACTTTATCAGCCGCCTGATGGAACTGGAGGGGATCAGCTACTTCTTCCGCCACGAATCCGGTCGGCACGTCATGGTGCTGACAGATGCCGCCAGCCAGCATCAACCGTTTGCCGGTTATGAATCCATTCCCTACCATGTGACGCCATCCGGCGGCAGCACCGATGAAGAAGGGATCAGCCAGTGGGCGCTGACCGACAGCGTGACGCCGGGGATCTACAGCCTGGATGATTATGATTTCCGCAAGCCGAATGCCTGGCTGTTTCAGGCGCGCCAGAATCCGAACTCGCCAGAACCCGGCAGCATTAATGTTTATGACTGGCCGGGACGCTTTGTTGACCATGGACACGGTGAATTCTATGCCCGCATTCATCAGGAACGCTGGCAGGTTGAGCACCAGCAGATACAGGGTAGTGCCACCGCGCTGGGTATCGCGCCAGGACATACTTTTACCCTTTATAACGCCCCCTTTTTCAGCGATAACGCGGAATACCTGACCACGGAAGCCAACTACTGGCTGGAAGAGAATGCCTACGCCAGCGGTGGGGGGACGGAAACAATGCACCGTATTGATTTCACAGTCATTCCCTCTTCGGTCACGTACCGTCCGGCGCAAAAAACGGCCTGGCCGCGTACCTATGGGCCACAGACCGCGAAAGTCGTCGGTCCGCAGGGAGAAAGTATCTGGACCGATCGCTATGGCCGGGTGAAGGTGAAATTTCACTGGGACAGGCAGGCAAAAGGCGACGATACCAGTTCTTGCTGGGTGCGTGTTTCCAGCGCATGGGCAGGTCAAGGCTTTGGCGGCGTGCAGATCCCGCGTGTCGGCGATGAAGTGGTGGTCGATTTTATTAACGGTGACCCTGACAGACCTATCATTACCGGGCGTGTTTATAACGAAGCCAGTATGCCGCCGTGGGATCTGCCCGGCGATGCCACCCGCATGGGCTTTATGACCCGCAGCAAGGATGGCAGCATCGATAATGCCAGCTTCCTGTTTTTTGAAGACAGTCCGGGTAATGAATCGGTGCAGATGCACTCCGAGAAAGACATGATGGTGTCGGTCGAGAATGATCAGACGGTCAATATCGACGGTAACCGGACGACGACGATCAAAAAGACGCAGACGGATGATGTGACGGGCGATGCCACGTTCTACTACCGGAAGAAAAGGACGACCACGGTGGATGATGTTGAGCAAAAAAACTTCAATAACAGTGAAGTTATCAATATCAAAGAAGGACGTCATATGACGATTCTGAGCAAGGGAGAATTAAATGAAATCACGGGCGATCAGACTACAAAAATAGCGCAAGGGAATCAGTCCACAACCATAAAAGATGGAAAACAAGAAACGTTTATCCAGACAGGTGGGCGTAATACTGAAATTCGTAATGGTGATCGTTTAATTGTTAGCTCTGGTGGTCAGCATAATGAGATAACGGGTGAGGTCAACACCACAATCAATGGGGGATGGACCCAGACCATTGCATCAGGAGAAACGCTGATCCAATCTCCGAATAAAATCACAATACATTCTGATACAGAAGTGAATATTGATACTCCGTATTGGGTGACAAATGCTCATGGTCATCAGGAAAGTTATATCGGCGCCTCTTTAGGAATCACCGGTGCTGGAGTAGATATTAAAGGCCTAAATATTTCAGTGACGCCCTTGAGCTTTGGTCTTACCGGGATGAAGATGGAAAATAATCCAGTGACCATCCATATTGATAATGGTATAAAAACCCGGGTTGCCGGGGTGGAGTTTGATTCACTAGCAATGAGCCTTCATGCCGCTGGTGTTTTTATGTTTATATAAGAGGGATGTATGAGATTTTTTACCAATATTATCGTGTTCGCTGTCCTGGCTTTCTTTGCCTATGTTATTGTGTCTTTGCTCATCAGGGATGCCAAAAATAAGAAAATCAAAGAGGGGATAGCGGCGGATGGCGTCAATACTACGGGGCTTATCACGGATGTCTCCAGTCGTTCTGGCGGGAACTCAGGGTTTATTAACATCACGGTAAGTTTTGACTATGAGATTGAGACGGGTAAAAAAATCAGTGGTAAAGCTGATGCGGTAATTGATGTAATGAGTATCAATAAATATCAGCCCGGTGAAACCATTGCTTTGAGATATTCGAGAAAAGAACCTGAAAAAGTGATTGTGGATATTCCAAATCCTCTTCTGAAACGTCGCTGATTATCATTGTGGGAAAAGCCATGGTTAGCTAAGCGGCTTACCCACAAATCGATAAGGTAATATATTCAATGAATAAATCAAATTAGCATAAATAGCCAATGCTTATCGAGTCCAGATGATGACTGTTTTATCAGAACATTCAAATTTAATAGCACTGAGCGTGATGCTGGTTTTTATCTTTGTTTGCCTGAGAGGATTAAAGGGACAAAAAACTGATGTTATGGAAATTAAGTACTGGTTATCGAGAGACAAATGGCAAGGTGAGGTGACGACGGCGACATTGCGGGAATGGAAACAGACTTCCACAATGCATAACTTTAATCATTTCTTTATCGTTACCTTTGATGCAAATCTGGAGGGTAGGGTGAAACAATATAAAGCGGCTGCCGCGCTAAAAGTATCTGAAATCCCCCAGCTTAAAAAAGGGATGCCCATTATGATTAAATATCAGGGTGTTCCGCCAAAGAAAATAGCAGTACTGAGCATGCAAGCCGAGCATTGATGATAAATATGAGAATTGTTAATGACATCATTATGTTCACCATCCCGGTTTTATTTTCCTGTGTTATTGTGTCTTTGCTTATCAGAGATATCAGGAATGCAAAATTAAAATCCAATATCCGTAAAAATGGCGTGCTTGCACAGGCTGAAATCTTGAATGTTGAAGCCTATACTGGAAAAATTTCAGACTATACAAATATTAAACTACATTACAAATTTACCACTGATGAGGGTATTGATATCCTTGGAACAGGAAGTGCGGTTATTTATACTTCTGATTTAAGACAATATCAAATAGGGAAGTTTTTTGATGTTACATACAATAAAGATAATCCGTCTCAAGTTATTGTGGAAATAGAGAATGCATCTTTAAAACGTCGGCGGCGATGATTTTAATAAAATTATTGGTTGCAAAGGTACTGAAAAGATTCCTGGCGTGCAGTCTGGCCCTTAAGATGGAAATAAAGAAAACATCTGGCTGCATGCGATTGTGCATCAATAAAATGGTAAATTGGTTGGCCATTAAAACAAGATTCCTGTGAACATTCTTATCAATGTTATGAGTGACCCTTTCTTTATCTCTGGAATGATTATCACCCTTGCGGGACTGTGGTTTGCCGTTGTGTCATTCAGGCAGTATGGGATACAAATGCGGTTACTCCGCGACTGGGTATCACGCGAAGAATGGGCCGGGAAAATTATGCATGTTCCTCTGGAGTCCTGGTTACGAACAGGTACGACGCGTGGCGAGTATTCTCTTTATGAATGCCACTTCTTTGCAGATCTCGGTAACAAGAGGAAAAAACACCGTGCCCATGTCGCTGTCAAATCCAATGATATTCATAGACTGAAAAAAGGCTTAACCCTGACGGTAAAGCACAGTGATGATAACCCTCCACGGATGGCAGTAATGAGCGTGTTTAACTAAGCTTTTATGCTTTCTTTTATTCTGGAAATCACTCTGCGTATACACGAAAGGTCCAAATAAATGGAATTTTTTGACACTTACTGGTATCTGCTGCCTATTGGGATATTTTCAGCCGTCTTTTATCTTATCTACCTTAGCTTGCGCGATAACCTTATTGTTTATATTAAAGACTCCTTTAAGCAAGCATCAGTGCTTAAAACCGGTATTGGTGCCAATGCGGACATTATTGTTGCCAGGCAAACGGGGATGTGGGATGCAGAAAATCCTGTTTATTTGATGACGGTAAACTTCAAAACCCGTGAAGGACTGGATGTGCAGGCAAGCTTTTATACATCGCTAAACTTTGAAGAAAGAGAACGTTTTAAAGTTGGTAATGGCACCACCATTAAATACGATCCCAACGATCCGAAAAGAATTGCGTTGTACGATCGGCCACTCATATTAGGCGAATAAGGTATTACGGATGAAGATTATTAAACCCTTGCGCCTGAGCGTACTCCATCGCCCCTTTCGTTGGCAGGGTAAGAATCATCTTGGCGTGTCGGTGATGGCGCTGACCGATATGGGTGAGACCCCGACACTGCGTCCGGAGATGGAACTCTGGCAGCTTGCCGCCAGTGAACTACAAACCAGCGGCGGCGTCATTGATATGGCGATGCCGAAAACCCGTGCAGAATTCCTTGCCACCGGGTATGCCTATACTCACCACCAGCAGGAAAAAACGGCGGTGATGGCGCGGGTGGATATCGACAATCTCAGTAAATCACTGGTGGTGTTTGGCGACCGTTTTTGGTCAGGTAGCAAAATGACCTCGCCGCAGCCTTTTGCCGATATGCGTCTGGACTGGACACGCGCCTGGGGGGGCGCGGGCTGTGAAGAAAACCCGCATGGCATGGGATTTGGTGCGGAAAATCATCAGGGACACAGCGTCCACCGCTTGCCGAACATTGAACCCCTCCACGGGCGCATGACCTCGCCAAAACAAAAGCCGGAGCCTGCGAGCTTTGGGCCGCTTGATCTTACCTGGCCGCGCCGCTTTCGCCGCATGGGCAAAAACTATGACGCCGGTTGGTTGCAGAACGATTTTCCCGGCTTTGCCCGCGACATCGACTGGACGGTGTTTAATGCCGCCAGTCCCGACCAGTGGTGGGACCGGGATACCCTGCCTGAACAGGCGTCGTGGCGCATCTGGAATATGCACCCGCAAAAACCTGTGCAGGAAGGCACCTTGCCGCCCTGGCATGCGCGCTGCTTTATCAGCCGGTTGCGCCAGGAAGAGACCCTGTTTGAAGAGATATCCCTGCGTGCAACCACCGTCTGGTTTTTCCCGCATCTGGAGCAGATGGTGCTTATCTGGCAGGGGCATATCCGTATAAATGAAGACGACGCAGCGGATGTGTTGCACCTGATGCCTGCGCTCGAAAAACACGGCGCCACCCGTTCCGTTAACCACTATCGCAAAGTCCTCAGCCAGCGGCTGGATAAAGAAAAAGGGGCGTTGTTCGCGTTTCGCGAAAAGGATCTTCTGCCGGAATCGCTTATCGGCCCGTGGCTTGACAGCGAGGTGCAGCAGACGCCGAGCCCGATGCGCGACAACATAAAGAATCGCGAAAAGCTGCTGCGCGAACAGTACCGGGAAAGGCTGGAAGCAAACGGGCGCGACATTGGCGATCTGCTCGACAACATCGAAGAGCCTGACATGCCTGCGCTCGATGAATTGCCTGAGTTTATGGAAAAGATGGAGCGTCAGGCGCAGCAGATACAGGCCGACGCAGAGCAGCGCAAACGCGAAATGGAAGCGAAGTATCCGCACAGGGATGACCAAATGCCGCGCGGGCCGGAATCACTGCATCGGATGCAGGAAATGCTTCACCGCAACAGCGACCTGATGAGTGAGAAAAAGCGCCAGCAGGCGAGCGAGGCGCTGCATCAGATGTATCTTGCGGCGGTTTCCCAACAGCCTCCCGCCGTGCGCCTGACGGGCGACCTTGCGCAGATCATCCGCCAGCGTGCCGGGCGTACCCTTGCGCAAGGGGGGGATTTTAGCGGTATGGATCTCACTGGCGCGGACTTTTCCGGTATGGACCTCAGCGGCGCGAATTTCACAAAGGCGCTGCTGGAATGTGCTGATTTTCGCAACAGTAAGCTGGATGACGCCTGTTTTGCCGGGGCGATGCTTGCCCGTACGCAATTTGAGCGCACCTCATTGCAACGATGTGATTTTACCGGGGCGAGCCTGGCACTTGCTCAGTGTCAGGAGAGCGATTTTAGCGGTGCACGCTTTAAAGAGACGCAGACACAAAATGCCTTATTCGAGGCGTGCATCTTTGATAACGCCAGCCTGGATGGACTGCTGCTGCGCGAAACCGGGCTGAGCCGCTGCCGTTTCCACCACGCCTCGCTGGACGGCTGCATCTTCCTGGAACTTACCCTGGCAGAACCTGATTTTCACGGTGCGCGGCTGCATAAATGCGCGTTTATGCAATCGGTGCTGGTGGCCGCAGTGTTTAGCGACGCGCGGCTGGATAGCTGCTCTTTTGTCCAGACTCAGGCGGAACAGGCGAGTTTTGCCGGGGCCACTTTAATCGCTACCGCGATAGCGGCCGAAAGTACTTTAGCGGGCGCCGACTTTCGCCAGGCTTCGCTCATCCAGTGCAACCTGCGTCAGACGCCGCTCGCCGGCGCGCAATTCACCCTGGCGAAGCTGGAGAATTGCGATCTCAGCGAAGCGGATTGCCGCGCCAGCCACTTTGGTCAGGCAAACCTGATGGGAAGCCTGTTTGTGCGCACCGATTTTCGCGAGACCGATTTCACCGATGCCAACCTGATGGGGGCGCTGTTGCAAAAAAGTCAGCTTGGCGGGGCCAATTTTAGCGGGGCGAATCTTTTTCGCGCCGATCTCTCGCAGGCGTTTATCAGTGATACCACCCGCCTTGACGGGGCATGGACGAAACGCATCAAAACGCTGCCGAAGCGCGATGGAGAAGTGATATGACGATGCTCACCGCAGCACAATTGCAACAGCGGGTGAAAGGCGGCGAGCCGGTCAGCGAAATCTCCCTCGACGGGCTGGATTTGCAGGGCTGCGATCTCTCCGGCGGTATTTTTCAGGAGGTCTCGCTGGAGGGTGTAAACCTGCAAGGGGCCAATTTGCAGGAAACGGCGTTCACCGAATGTGCGTTAAACGGGGTAAATCTGCGGGGAGCCCGGCTAACACAGACGGTGTTTAATCAGTGCGAAATGGCAAACCTGCGGGTGGAGGAAACGCCACTTGATGGATGCATCTTCAACCACTGCACGTTGACGGGTAGCCATTTTACGGGCTGCTCGCTGCAGACCGTGCAATTTATGCACTGCGCGCTGGAAGACAGCCACTTTGACAGGGCAATACCTGAACGCAGCGTCTTTTTTGAATCACCGTTGACGCATGCCCGCTTTGCCGGGTGCCGTTTTTTGCTGACCACCTTTTATGGCATTGATCTGCGTACGACGGTGCTTGAGGGCAGTCAGTTTGAACGGGTGGTCTTTTTCAACTGCGATCAGCGCGGGAAAAATTACGCCCGGCACGGCTTTACCGGCTGCCAGTTTACCGAAAACCAGTTAGACGGCGCGGATTTTAGCGGCGCACAACTTACCCAGTGCAATTTTAAAGGGGCGTCGTTACAGACTGCGCAACTTAACCAGGTGAATGCGACCCAGGCACTGTTTATGGAAGCGAATCTGCGTGGCGCGCAGTGTCGTGGCAGCGTTTTCGATCAGGCTATTTTCGTGGGTGCCACGCTCGAACAGGCCGATTTCAGCCAGAGTCGCCTGTTTCAAAGCATTCTGCAGCAGGTGAATGCCGCCGGGGCGTGTTTTACGCTTTGCGACCTGACCTACAGCGATTTTACCGGTGCCGACCTGCGTCTGGCGGACCTGCGCGGCGCGACCTTTTCCCGCACCCGGATGCACCGGGCGAATCAGGAGAATGCCCGGTTCACCGGGCGTCAGGGCATTCTCGAATATGACGAAGAATTATTGGCTGCTGAGGCCTGGAGCCTGCAGCGCCAGAGCCGCCGTTGAGGAGACCAAATGAGTAAAGTGAATCATTTACTGACACAACCCATACTGCCGCCTGCACAGGCATCGGCGGTGGTGACCCATTGTTTTGCTGACGGCAGCCTGACGGTAGAAAGCGAAGGGCGCGGCTGGCATTGTCGCCGGGCAGCGAGTTGCGTTATCGCACCGCAGACGGGCGATACGGTACTGATTGCCAGCGTAGAGCGCCAAATCTGGCTGCTGGCGGTACTGGAACGAGCTAACCCGCAAGTGGCGGAGCTCAGCGTGCCGGGCGATCTGCATATTCATAGCGAAGGGGAGCTAAGCCTGAGTAGCGATGCGCTTCGCGTCACTGCCGGGCAGGGAGACTGCCATATCGACGAGATGAAATACAGCGGCGAGAAACTCTCGGCCTGGGTCAGCCTGTCGCGCGTTGTCGGCAAGCGGGCAGAATCTGTCTGGCAGACCGTCACCCAAATCAGCCATAGCCTGTTTCGTACGACCAGACAGACCGAGCAGGTCCGCGCCGGGCAACTGGACATGAAAGCGGAGGACTATGCGCGCCTGCATGCCCACAACACGGTGATCACGTCCAAAGCGATCACCAAAGTCGATTCTGAACAGATTCATATGGGGTAAGGAACTGCCATGTTTGCAAACTGCCAGCTTTTTGGGGTCGATTTGGCCTTTCCGGATGTCTGCCTAACGCCAATGCCTGCCCCCACGCCCATTCCCTATCCGGATATTGCGCTGGGGCCGACGGCAATCCCTAATGCGATGAATATCCTGTTTATGGGGATGCCTGCCCACAATATGGCGACCATCACGCCACTGACCAACGGCGATAACCCCGGCGTGGCGACAGGCGTGGCCTCCGGTACAGTGATGGGGCCATCCCGGCATTTAACCGGAGCATTTACCGTGCTGTTAAAAGGTACCCCCGCCACGCGATTGACCAGCGTGAGTCTGCAAAATTCCACCAATGCGATTGGAATGCGTATCGTGCCGAGCCAGTTCAAAGTGCTGATGCTGGCGCCGTAATAACAGGACAGGAGTACATTCAGGCGTGAATATCTCGACGTTTGATATTGTGAATGTGGTTGCCACACTGGTGCTGATAGTGATTGGTTTCGGGCTGGCAAAAAGAGTCGTGCGTAATTCTCAGCGCAAAGAGCAGGACATTCTCGCCAACGGCAGCGATGTCAATATCACCATTTTATCCATGAAGCAAAGCGGGTTGTTTATTAATAACAACCCGGTCATTGAAATGTCATTACGGGTGGAACAACCACAGTTTAATAAAAGCTGGCTGGTCGAAAAACATAATGAAACGGCGTGGTTAATCGCCGTTGCGGCTTATCAATCAGGGAATGTTTATCAGGGCAAGCTCGGGCAAGATGATAAAAGCCTGGTCTTCGTAAAAGACGGCAGCGGTAAACCGTTACCTGCGATGCAGCAGTAAGTATCCTAAATCACGGCTGGGTTAAAAGTATTTTTTTCTCATCAGGAAGATCCTGAATCTCAAGTCATGGACTTATCCAAATCAGGCTAAAGGAACTTAATGATCGACTTGCACGCTGATGATTCAGCCATTAATAATTATGTCACCCGTTATATGGAATATCTTCCTTATTCTACGCGTGGACTGACACAGGAAGAGCTGGATAGTCTCGAACCAAAATATAGATATTGGGATCGTACACTTGAGCTTAATGTTAGCGAGGATATATCCCGTGATAAAGCAATAGGTGCTTTGGTCGGACTCGCTGTAGGCGACGCAGTGGGTACAACGCTTGAGTTTCAGCCCCGAGACGTTCAGCACGTTCAGGATATGGTTGGCGGTGGGCCGTTTCGCCTGCGTCCTGGTGAATGGACCGATGATACTTCCATGGCACTCTGTCTGGCACAGACCTATCAGCAGGCTAATCGTTTTGATGCTGATCTATTTTGCCAGTTAATGCTCCGATGGTATAGATTTGGTGAAAATAGCAGCAATGGCCGCTGTTTTGATATTGGTAATGCTACGCGTTATGCGTTGGAACAATATTCGCTGCATGGTCTGAAATGGGACACAAAACCAGCTAATAATTCTGCTGGGAATGCACCCATTATTCGTATTGCACCTGTCTCAATATTCAGACGAAAATCTCATCGAACGATTTATTTTGATTCTAAAGCGCAATGCCATGCGACACATTATGCACGTGATGCGTTAGACGCCAGCCAGTTTATGGCCCTTATGCTCCACTATCTGATTAGTGGTTACGATAAAGAAACTGCTTTTGCACCGCATATTTACCCGCTACTTTCACGTGTAGCAATTATAAACGCCGGTGAATATAAAGAAAAAAGCCGCGATCAAATTCGCTCCAGCGGTTATGTCATCGATACCCTGGAAGCGGCCATGTGGGCGGTATGGAACACCGATAATTTCCGTGATGCCATCTTGCTGGCGGCGAACCTTGCCGATGATGCCGACAGCGTGGCGGCGACGGCCGGGCAGCTTGCCGGCGCGTTATATGGCTGGTCGGGGATTCCGCAGGAATGGAAAGAGAAGCTGGTGCAGCATGACCGCATTGCCTCTTTGGCCGCGGCGTTGTTTGACCAGGCGCCGGATGACGAAACATCGCCGGAATCAGTGTCGGTATGACTGGCAGATACACTTTACCTCACCAGACATCAAATTTTAGTAAAAACACCGCATTTGTAGCGGGTGGATTTTCTCTATCGAATGGCATTTGCGCTGACGATTTCAGCGCGTTGCTACTTTTAACGGAATGAACCTTATGCTCAACCGTATTACCGTGCAGCTTCCGGTCGAAGGGCTGCTGTTCTGGAAACTGTCAGGGCGTGAAGCGCTGTCAGAACCTTATGCACTTGGCCTTACCGTGCTGGGCACCGATGCGCGCATGGATCGCAGCCAGTTGTTAGGAAAGGCCGTCACCGTGACGGTCCCGACGCAGGACATAACATCGCCGCGCTACTTCAACGGCAAAGTGACCCGCGTTGCGGTAAGCGCCGTGGAACTGTCCGGCACCCGCTATGCAGTCTACCAGCTTAATGTTGAATCCGACTTGTGGCCGATGCAGCGCGACCGTAACCTGCGCATCTTCCAGGGGCAGACGGTACCGCAAATCGTCAAAACCCTGCTTTCTGAAAACCAGGTTAACGTTGAAGATAAGCTGACCGGCAGCTATCGCGTCTGGGACTACTGCGTACAGTATCAGGAGAGCAGTTTCGATTTTATCAGCCGCCTGATGGAACTGGAGGGGATCAGTTACTTCTTCCGCCACGAGGCAGAACGGCATGTTCTGGTACTGACCGATGCGGCAACCCAGCATCAGCCGTTTGCCGGTTACGAAACCATTCCTTATCACGTGACACCGTCCGGTGGCAGTACGGATGAAGAGGGGATCAGCCAGTGGGCGCTGACGGACAGCGTGACGCCGGGGATCTACAGCCTCGATGATTATGATTTCCGCAAGCCGAATGCCTGGCTGTTTCAGGCCCGCCAGAATCCGGTCTCACCACAACCGGGCAGTATTGATGTGTACGACTGGCCGGGGCGCTTTGTCGAACACGATCATGCGGATTTCTATGCCCGTATCCGCCAGGAGCGCTGGCAGGTGGAGCATCAACAGATTCATGGTAGCGCTACGGCACTCGGCATCGCGCCGGGTAACACATTTACTCTCTATAACGCCCCCTTTTTCAGCGATAACGCGGAATACCTGACCACCGAGGCCAACTACTGGCTGGAAGAGAACAATTACGCCAGCGGTAGTGGCTCGCAAACGATGCACCGCATTGATTTCACAGTAATCCCCTCCACAGTTACATACCGTCCGGCGCAAAAATCAGCCTGGCCGCGTACCTATGGGCCACAGACCGCAAGAGTCGTCGGCCCGCAGGGGGAAAGCATCTGGACCGATCGCTATGGCCGGGTGAAGGTGAAGTTTCACTGGGACAGACTGGCGAAGGGGGACGATACCAGCTCCTGCTGGGTGCGTGTCTCCAGCGCCTGGGCGGGACAAGGTTTCGGCGGCGTACAGGTGCCACGCGTGGGCGACGAAGTGGTGGTCGATTTTATTAACGGTGACCCGGACAGGCCGATCATCACCGGACGCGTCTATAACGAAGCCAGCATGCCGCCGTGGGCGCTCCCCGCTGCCGCCACGCAAATGGGGTTCCTCAGCCGTTCGAAAGACGGTTCTTCTGATACCGCCAACGCCCTGCGTTTTGAAGATAAGGCGGGGGAGGAGCAGGTGTGGATCCAGGCCGAACGGAATATGGACACCAACGTTAAGAATGACGAAACGCATACTATTGAGAAGAATCACACTCAGTTCGTTGGTGAGAATGAAACCTTGCGGGTAGTGCAAGATCAGAATACAGGCGTTAAGGGAAGCCTCACGAGTCTGACGGGTAATAACCGCGACGATAAGGTTGTGAACAATTTTACGCTTGCAGCTGGCGAAATGTTGCGTATTGAGTGCGGACAAAGCGCAATTGAACTGCTCAAGGACGGGACGGTCAGCATAATCGGCAATAATTTTAATTTTACGGCGGCAGAGAGTGCACAAATAAATACTCTTAGTGGCGATCTTCACCTGAATCCCGCCGATGGCAGTGCTGGAACCCTGGCGGTTGGAACGAATCAACAAACTATCATACAGCAAGAAATAGATAGCTTTTTTACCGTAAAGGCAAATAAATAAAGGGTGCACGATGGCTGATTATATTCTCCAGGAGGCGACACTCGCTTTACCTGATGTATTCAAAGACCGTACGATGAATCTTTTTACCCTCAATGATACAGGTGCCAGTGAATTTACCTTTGTTGTATCTCGTGCAGGGGCGAAAAACGGGGAGACCGTACAGGCTGTTGCGGCGCGTATTGCCCGCGAGCTGGAAGTCACAGTGCCAGAATTTCACATGGAATCGACGCAGCAGAAGTTAATAGATGGCGAGCCAGCCGTTGAGCTTTTTTACCGATTTAAAAATGGCAACGTGTTAATTTTCCAGCGCCAGACAATTATTATTCTGGATGAACCTTCGGGTGGGAAAAAAGTTGTTTGTTACATTGGCACCTGCCCTGGTGAATTTAATGAGCTTTATCAGAAACAATATCAGGATATTATTGCGAGTATCCGCTTTCACCATAATCAACATGAGGCGACGCTGGGGGAAATGATCCGCCCGGATAATCCGGATCTCTTTTTCGCGCTAGATACGGAAAGTTGTAATCTGGACGTTTTTTCCGGTGTGCAAGCGTTATATCGAAGCCTACCTTTGCAGCGTGCCCGTGAAGGCCTCTATTTGCTCTACGCCCAGGACGGTTCGCCGCTGCGTATTGCACCTGTCCCCGACACGCAGCCGATACGCTACGCCTTATGGTCTGTTGCCACAATTCCTGGACATCATCTGGAACAACAACTCAGCATCTGTCGCACGGTTAACGGGCCGCAGGGACTCGCTTCCCCTGAGCAGATACTGGCGTTTCTTACACGGCAACGGACATCGTCGTAATGACTGCGCTACAGGCTGCAAGGGTCGATGATCCTATTGCCCACACTGCATCAAAATCCTGGATGATTGTTGGGCTTATCGGTGGTGCCATACTGGGGGCTGCGACGGTAGCTACCGGCGGGCTGGCGCTGGTTGTGGCGTCGGCTGCTGTAGGTGCCTGCGCCGCAGGCGGATTGGGAGAGGTGCTGGGAAGTATGTCCTGGGCACCCCGGCATGTCACTGGAATGCTCACTGAAGGATCGCCAAATGTATATGTGAATAGCCGTAAGGCGATTCGCGCGCATCTGTCTTTGGGCAAATGCGATGAGCATAGCGGTTCGCCAAAGCGGGTCGCTGAAGGTTCCATTAAGATCTATATCAATAATTATCCTGCTGCACGTCTGGGAGACAAACTCACTTGTAGTGCCGAGATTTTTGCCGGATCGCCCAACGTTTTTTTTGGTGGCGCGAAAGTACAAACAGACGAGATAAGTCCTGAGGTTCCGGGCTGGGTGAACTGGGTCATGCTGGGGGTTGGTACCGCGGCTCTCGCTGTGATCGCAACGCCAGCCATTGCTGTGCTCAGTACTGCAGGCGCCTTATTGGGGGGGACTGGAGGGAACTGGGCGGGGGGATGGTTGTTTGGTGAGGGCAGTGACGGGCAAAAATGGAGCATGCTGTTCGGCAGCTTGATAGGTGGCGGTATCGGCATGAAAGGCGGCGCGAAATTTGATGCCGTGCGTGCTGCGCGACTCAGCGCAGAGCCAGTGGCTCCGGATGCTGCTGTGTCAGCAATAAACCCGGTAAAACCGGCAATGCCACTCGAAGAAGCGATGCCCGGTTGGGGAGAGGCATGGATTAAGAATGGCAGAGAATATGCCGAATTACGCGATCCTTATCTGTCATCTAAACTCACGGATGATCAGGTTGGCGCGCTCTATGGCTATACAACTAACGAAGGCTATACCATGCTTAACCCTGCGTTACGTGGAACGGAGCCTATGACGCCAGGGCTGGAGGCTTATTCGCAGCATCTCTCTGAGGCGATGGATGTGCTTCCACCAACATCCGGTACGTTCGTACGTGGCGTAAGGAGTTTGCCACCTGAGGTCCTTGATCAGCATGTGCCGGGAAATATTGTCTCCGATCCGGGTTATTTCAGCACAGATATGGTAAAACCCTTTAAAGGAAAAATTCAAATGCAGGTGGAGGGGTATTCTGGCAAACAAATTGACTTTGTGTCTGAGTTTAAAGATATTAATTTAGAGAACGAAGTTCTGTTTAAACCTAACACCAAATTCGAAGTTATCGACAGGGTTGAAAGTCATGGGTTTATCCATATCAAGCTTAAGGAAGTTCAATGATCGATTTACATGCCGATGATTCAGCGATTAATAATTATGTCACCCGTTATATGGAATATCTTCCTTATTCTACGCGTGGACTGACACAGGAAGAGCTGGATAGTCTTGAACCAAAATATAGATATTGGGATCGTACACTTGAGCTTAATGTTAGCGAGGATATGTCCCGTGATAAAGCAATAGGTGCTTTGGTCGGACTCGCTGTAGGCGATGCAGTGGGTACAACGCTTGAGTTTCAGCCTCGTGACGTAAACCATGTTCACGATATGGTCGGTGGAGGACCGTTTCGTCTGAGTCCTGGTGAATGGACTGATGATACGTCCATGGCATTATGCCTGGCACAGACCTATCTGCAGGCTAATCGTTTAGATGCTGATCTATTTTGCCAGTTAATGCTTCGATGGTATAGATTTGGTGAAAATAGCAGCAATGGCCGCTGTTTTGATATTGGTAATGCTACGCGTTATGCGTTGGAACAATATTCGCTGCATGGTCTGAAATGGGACACAAAACCAGTTAATAATTCTGCTGGGAATGCACCCATTATTCGTATTGCACCTGTCTCAATATTCAGACGAAAGTCTCATCGGGCGATTTATTTTGATTCTAAAGCGCAATGCCATGCGACACATTATGCACGTGATGCGTTAGACGCCAGCCAGTTTATGGCCCTTATGCTCCACTATTTGATTAGTGGTTACGATAAAGAAACTGCTTTTGCGCCGCATATTTACCCGCTACTTTCGCGTGTAGCAATTATAAACGCTGGTGAATATAAAGAAAAAAGCCGCGATCAAATTCGCTCCAGTGGTTATGTCATCGATACCCTGGAGGCGGCCATGTGGGCGGTGTGGAACACCGATAATTTCCGTGATGCCATCTTGCTGGCTGCGAACCTGGCCGATGATGCCGACAGCGTGGCGGCGACGACCGGGCAACTTGCCGGCGCTTTATATGGCTGGTCAGGTATTCCCCAGGAATGGAAAGATAAGCTGGTACAGCATGACAGAATTGCCACACTAGCAGCTCAATTGTTTGATCGCGCACCGGATGACTATCCAGAATAGTTCGTTAACGGGGAAACCTTTTTGCAGATAACCTGATACGACGATGACGATATAGCGCAGCTAACAAGCTGCGCTAGCAATAATTTTATATTTCTGAGCATCCTTGCACGTTGATAGCCTCGATGGAGGGCGGAGCAAGACAGCCCCGGCAGACAGATGATTGAGCTTATCAGTGCTCCAGAACGAAAAAGTGATGTTCGGAGCCAGCAAATGAATAAAGAGCATTACTCCGTGCTTGATTATATTAAAGATATTTTTTCTGAAGCCGAAAAAATAAAAATGTATTACATACAATGATTTCGGTAACATTAGAACCAAAAGAGTTTGAGAAGACCGAACCTGAACCGTCAAAACATTTATCTAACGCTAACCGTATCTCTTCGCAAATTGCTTATGGATTAAAAGCCATTTTTTCCACATCAGGAAAAACATGATTATGTGAAAAGAAATAAATGCTCAAAAATAAAATATGCCAGGTGAGTTGAGCAGGATGTCAGTTTCTTGTATGTCAGAGAGCAACCCAGGATAATGCCATGACTGATGTCTTTTTACTGTTAAGGGAACCATGGGATTACGACATATATTCCCAAGGCTCCGCATTGGTGATAACTGTTGTTTTTTCTGAATACAATTTGCATTCGCAAATGGATGTATTCCGTTCTTTTACTATATCGAAAGAGACACTTATCCAATATGGAGAGGGGGGTAATCTTTCAGCATTAGCCAATAAAATCAGAGAGACTTCACATCGTCACATCTGGAATGAAGTAAAACCTCATGTTTTTATCTCAGGGAAAGATACGGTGGCTAAGTATGAGGATTCAATAGCATTGATTGCCTCTATTTGTTAGCCTGATATTCTTTTACGTAATATTTTGAATGCGAATCCGCCATATTTTTGAACAGGGAATGACCAAACACATGGTAAAACACCTCCGGAAGCAAAAAAGCAGCATCTATGGTGCGGTTGCGTTACTGATAACTGCCCCTGCTGTGGCGAAAACACCAACAAACAATCTCTGGGATTTTATTGTTTACATTAAGGCGGCAACCCGGCATCTGACCGTTGATACCGTTTCGCAGTTTCCGTTGTCATTAAACCTGAATAATCAAAATGAGTACGTTAATTTTTATCAGTCGGATGCGATTGTATTGGATGATGGTAGCCAAATTGACGATATCGACGTGCGTCTGAGGCGAATTTCGAAAGAGCAATCCGCCTTTATCAGCTTTTCACTCAAGGGACAGTGCATTACTCTTGCACAGGTCCGTCAGCATTATTCACCGCTAAAGATTACCGATACACCGCGCGGGCATTCGGTTTATGAAGTCACCAGCTATACCGCTATGCTAAATGACGATCAGGACGTGTCGTTCAGTTTTGCTGAAATTAATCCTAAGTGTCTAAGTGGTGTCGTGATCGACCATCGCGAATAAAACAATACAGCCAAGGCTACCATTTCCGGTGCGAGGCATTATGCGTTTAACCCTAAGTCTATAATCTCTGCCTGGTGCTTTCACAAAATATTTTTCAGCGCAGCGCCGTCCTCCCCATTCACATATTATCATTGATATGCTTTTCTCCCCTGTACAAGATTATTGCTTCCATGCGTCTTTTACTCAGCTGAAGAAGCTGCCATAAAATAATCGCTGTATTTCTTCATGTGGGCCTTTTGAAGATTTCTATTCCATTGGTAAAACTTTACGGAGCTGATTTTTACCTATGACGCGTTAGGGCGTGTTATCAGTGAAGAGGGTGAAAACGGCAGGCTGGGCTGGACTTATGATGCGCTGAGCAACCGTACGTCGGTGGAGCTGCCCGACGGGCGTCATCTGAAATATTTCTATTACGGCAGCGGGCATCTGCTGAGCCTGGCGCTCGATAATCTGCCGATAAGCGACTTTACCCGCGATGAGTTACACCGGGAAGTTGGCCGTACGCAGGGCTTGCTGACAAGCCGCAATGAATACGATCGTCTCGGACGCATCCATCGCCGGGATGTGTTCACCGGCAATGCACAGCGCCCGGCGCCCGCACGCTGGTCACGTCGCTGGGATTACGACTACCGCAACAATCCGGTGCGCGAAGAGCGTGATGATGATCCGTTCAACGGGTGTAACTGGAAATATGACAGCGCCGGGCGTCTGCTGGAACAGGACGGCACGCTCCCCGGAAAAGAGCAATGGCGCTGGGATGCGGCGGGTAACCCGCTGGATAACAGCCTGCAGCAGTCTGTTCGTCATAACCGTCTCACCCGCTTAAATGGCATTCAGTGGAGCTATGACATTCATGGGCGGACCACTGAAAAAGACAACGGTCAGACGCGCTGGCTCTATCGTTACGACGGCGAGCACCGGTTAACCGATGTGGTGGCAGTCCCGAGGGACAGGAACAAACCACAAACGCAGGTCAGTTTCCGCTATGACCCACTCGGCCGGCGTATCAGCAAAACACGCCAGCAGACGCTGGGGGGCAGGCCGGTCGGAAAGCAGGTGACGACACGTTTCCTGTGGGAAGGTTTTCGCCTGATGCAGGAAATTCACGACGACGTGCCCCTGACTTATGTCTATAGCGACGCGGACACTTATGAACCGCTGGCGCGTATCGATGGCACAGGGGATCCGGATATTTACTGGTTCCACTGTCAGCCGAACGGTACGCCGGAACGGATGACAGACCGTGAAGGGCATATCCGCTGGGAAGGGCAGAACAGCGCGTGGGGGAAACTGCTGCACGAGTCGATACCGCAGGAGACGGGCTATGCGCAGAACCTGCGTATGCAGGGGCAATACCTGGATCGTGAGACCGGGTTGCACTACAATTTGTTCCGGTATTACGACCCGGATAGCGCCAGGTTTACCCAGCAGGACCCGATAGGGCTGGCGGGGGGGATTAATCTTTATCAGTATGCGCCGAATGCGTTGGGTTGGGTGGATCCTTGGGGGTTGAGTAGGTGTTCTGGAGGTACCCGCTTAACTGTCAATAAACCGAAGATTTTAAGCAGCACAAAGCTGTCATCAACTGAGAGAAAATTCCTCGAAAGACAGTTTATGAAAAAAATGAATGCCTTAAACCGAGCGGCTCAAAGAGGAGAGTTAGTTTGGTCTCCTGGCACCCATGAGGTTAGGATTTCATCTTTGCAAAGTTCTTACAGGCAGGCTGTTTCTGCACGCTTTGAAAAAATGTTTGGCTCAGCACCTGATCTAAGTAAGTTAAACGCTGATCATCCTGTTGATTTAATTGTTGGAGGTTCGCCTACACAAAGATTACAAATGCTGAATGAAACTATTAATAAAAGTGTCGGTAGTTCTTTGAAAAATGCAGGCAGAAAGGCGGGGCTTCAGCCCGGAGATGCCATCAGTGAGATAATATTTCAATAGGGGGTAAAATGAATAAATCTATTAATATACAGACGGATACTGCCACATTAGTAATTTATGATTTGATATCATTAAAGCATAGGATTAATGATGATGCAGATTGGTGGAGTCTTCCAGAAGATGAAGTTGAAGAAATAAATAAAGGGAATGTGTTATTTCTCAATCTTGGAGATGATGGTAACTATAAAGTTGATATTAAAAATGATATTGGTGAATATACCGGATCATTATTTTTAAACGTACCTGCTGGAAAGGTTTTCATAGGGGCGGGAGAAGATGTCACTGGCGGAGATCTGGAGCCAGATGATTCAGATGCTATTTCAGGCGAGTTTATTACTTTAGAACCAGGTAGTTACGAGGTTAAATATAAAAAGCATGGTTCAGATGTGCTAATTTCCTTTACAAAAGCAACGTTTACTGAAAACTCATTAGAAGAGGGTGTTTATCTCTGAATGAAAATCCACGCCCTGGCGTGGATTTTTTCATCCAAAAAAATGTTAAATAATTAATTAGTTCACCACGTAGCTATTTTTAACACTATTCTTTTTTTCCTTCTGCACGCATCTTGCTTATATCGCGCCTTGCTTACCCTTGTCTTCAATAAGCTGTCAATATACTCGCGACGAACAACTTTAACCTGAGAAAAGCCCACAGTGGCGGCTGATCCCCGCAGCGAGTAAGACCTCCTTGGGCGACGGCATCGCCGGGACGTTTTTCCCTGTAATGCCAGGTGCCGTCACCGCGCCGCTGGTCTCGCCGCAGGGATTACTGCTACCCAGCTACGATCCGCTGGCGAGTATTGATGCCCCGGAGGTTTTCTGGTTCCGATGCCAACTCGACGGAACGGATGACGGATATCGAAGGTCAATAACTGTGGTGCAGGTTCAATTATTAGTAATACTTTTATCAGAACTACCAGGTAGAACGAGAATAAAAGTCGAGATAATGTAATGAGTGATAAAAAACTACAAATAGTTGATCTGCTGATTTCTCATAGTCAAATATTATTGCGTTCCCGATACTATGATGAGAAACTAAGTCAGTGGGGGAAAGGAAATGTTTCGCAAGGTGCTGTACTTTACAAGGATTATGTTATATTCGATCCATTACCAGAGGACGCGTTTGGAGCAAACGTAAATATCAAAGTAGAGAATGTTTTCGCATTGGATAAAAATGCTCAACGCTGTATTGTTGTACCATTTTTTATTACGAATAAACATAAGTTGCAGATCGCTTCCGCTACTGAGAAATTCGATTTAAATATAGATGTGAAACATAAATTTTATTCGCTATTTTATGAGGTGTGTGAAGGACGAGAAATTTACTACAATTTTACTCTTGTCCCAGCAAAAGAAACCATTATTGCCAGGTTTTTGTTAGACGATCCATGGGGAGGAGTTAAAGACAATCCTCTCAAAGAAGGTATTTTCTAAAATTAATAAAAACTAAGTTAAAATTGGAATCTAAAAATCCACGCTATGGCATTGAATTTTCGTGCAAAATAAATCAAACGTTAAACAACTAGTTAATCACATAGCTGCCTTTGACGGTGTAATCTTTCCCTCCGCACACAGGGCTGCTGACCACCCGCCGCGAATACGACCGACTTGATGAACTGCATCGCCGGGACGTCTTTACCGGCAATGCCCAGCGCCAATCACCGCGTCGCTGGCCCTGCCGCTGGGATTATGACATCCACGGCCGCACCGTGGAGAAAGATAACGGACAGACACGCTGGCACTACCGCTACGACGGCGAGCACCGTCTGACTGAGGTGATCAGCCAGCCGCGGGACCGCAACAAACCACAAACGCAGGTCAGTTTCCGCTATGACCCGCTCGGCCGGCGTATCAGCAAAACACGTCAGCAGACGCTGGGGGGCAGGCCGGTAGGAAAGTAGGTGACGACACGTTTCCTGTGGGAAGGTTTTCGCCTGTTGCAGGAAATTCACGACGATGTGCCCCTGACTTATGTCTATAGCAACGCGGAAAGTTATGAACCGCTGGCGCGTATCGATGGCACAGGGGATCCGGATATTTACTGGTTCCACTGTCAGCCGAACGGTACGCCGGAACGGATGACAGACCGTGAAGGGCATATCCGCAGGGAAGGGCAGAACAGCGCGTGGGGGAAACTGCTGCACGAGTCGATACCGCAGGAGACGGGCTATGCGCAGAACCTGCGTATGCAGGGGCAATACCTGGATCGGGAGACCGGGTTGCACTACAATTTGTTCCGGTATTACGACCCGGATAGCGCCAGGTTTACCCGGCAGGACCCGATAGGGCTGGCGGGGGGGATAAATCTCTACGCGTATGCGCCGAATCCTCTAAAATATATAGATCCGCTTGGGTTGTGCAAAACGTCTGGAAATAATGGTTCAGATAATTATGTAGATCTTGCCAGCCCTCAACGCCGTAGACATATTTTAGATGGTGATGCGACTGGTGGTGGTCATCGCCCTGGCACAGGGCATCCCGGTAAAAGTGAATTTCCAACAGGATGGTCTGATGACAAAATAATGCACGAAATTTCAGATATAGCTACAGATCCTTCACTGACATCTACGACAGGACGTGGAGGAAGAACGGTTACAAATGGAACACGAGACGGTATTGATATTAGAGTAGTTCAAGAAAAAAATGGTGATATTGTATCCGGTTTCCCAACAAACGTTCCCAGGAATCCTCGCTAATGGATATAAAATATAAAGAAATAGAAGCTAAGTTATTTGAGTTAATAGATATGTTGAAAACATGTTTCACGCAAACAGAACTTGATGAGGTTATTGAGTTTATTAAATATAATGAATATGGTTTGGCATTAGATACTGTGATCGATATTATAATTGAAGAAGATAAAAAAATAAATAATGACATTTTAAATATGATGATTAAATTGTCGAATATTATGAATTTAGATTCGGAAAGTCTTAATAAAAAAATGATTGCATATATACTTTAATTTATTAAAACCGGGAAGATTTAACTCATCCCGGTTTTATTTTTAGACTTCACACAGTACGCCTGATATCCCGCTCTTCACCCCCTTAACTACCTGTTTAAAATAGTAAAATTCCTTTCGCAGTTCCTGCCCCTCGTTGGATTCTGCAATCATAATCAAACATCCCTCCGAGATCTTCACAGTAACGCCCGTCCCGGTATCAAACCACGCATCTCTCAGCCACTTACCGGACACGTGGTGTGGGAGACGCACTATCAGGTATGGGGGAACAAGGTCAGGGAAGTGTACGCCGAAACAGAGCACACCCCGGTGGAGCAGAACCTGCGTTACCAGGGACAATATCCGGATAGGGAGACCGGGTTGCACTACAATTTGTTCCGTTATTACGACCCGGATAGCGAAGGTTTACCCAGCAGGATCCGATAGGGCTGGCGGGGCGATAAATCTTTATCAGTATGGCGTAAATGGGCTCTCTAGAAGAGACCCCCTCGGATTAAAGCAAGAAGAGGTTATACGTTATATGAGTAAGGACGAAGCTATTGCATCAGCCTCGGAACGCGGTGGTAAAGGTGGATTAGTTCCTAATAATCGTGGTGATAAAGCCATATGGGTTAACCATGATAGTCGACCTGGATTTAACCCCGGAAATGAAAAATATCGAGCAGTTATAACGGTTAATGACTCTGGAGTAGAACTCCTTCATCAGCATGGTGATATATCTAAAGTTGATTATAAAGAAACAGAATTAAAAGACGGCGTTCTCTCAAAGAGAAATGAACCTGGAGCAAAGGGTATTGGTGAAAATATTCTTGCCAAGTTTAATTATAAAATTACTTCATTCCAGACTGAAAGCAAAGATGCTAAAGGAAATTGGAAGAAATGCGGTAAGAGGATTATTTAATGAATTTTGAAATGTATTTGCATAAGATTGAACATTTTATCAATTCGAGAGCCGAGATGAAAAGCTTTGGCGAGTATGTTTATGTACAGGACGAGCCAAATTTGTTTCCTGTTTTTTTAAAAAAAGAAAATGGAAAACTCGCAGAATTGAGCCATTGGCAAACTTGTTTTCCCAAAGGAATGCCATTGCGTGCGTTGAAGGGATTAGGTTTAAGTGAAGATGAAAGCTATGCGTTCGAAGTTTTCCTCTCGCGACTAGGTTATCTGTTTCAAATTGATAACCGACAGCGTATAGATAAAGATATTTTTATCTTGTTTTATATATACCAACTCGTTTCTTTAAAAAATAACAATGAAGATTACGCAATAAAAGCAAAAAATTTCTTTTTGAGATTTTTATGTTTTGAAGTGGGAATGGATTATGATGTTTATGACAAACTATGCGTTACCAGTGACGGGTTCTGTATAAATACTACTCGCAATGATAATGTACCAGTATTGCCTTTGATAGAGCACTTTTATGAACTGGTTGCAAAAGAGAAAAACTACGGCGATATTAAATCAATAAAGAATTATCAAATATCGGTATTGAATTTCTTGTTCGTTGAGGATGGTCGGGATAATTATCTACATTTCAATGATACAAATTGCTATCTTAGCGACCCTAATGGTTTTGTATATACTTATAAAAAATCTCAGAAAACCATATATATAGCCCTGGGGCAGTGCTTTGATAAATATCAGTCTACAGGAAATTTATTAATATCAAATTTCATACTGATGAACTACTCATATTACATCATTAGGGGTAATCCGGCTGATCTTATATTTTTAAGAAGAAACGTTCCTTCTGAAGTGTTCCAAAAAATTATTTCGGCTATAATATATAGAGGTTTTTTTGTTGATGAGGATGAAATATTTAAATTGATTGGTGAGGAATACAGGATTATTCCTAAAAGAGATGAAGGGATGTTGTTTAATTTAATCTATTCGATTTAACCTGCTCGCTTTAATATATTAATATTCGACAGCAATAGGGGGTGCCATCATTTCAACGTTGAAGCAGGTGAAGAGGCCTTGCTGTTCAAAGGGGAAGGCATGGTTAATAAAGAACTTTACGGTATTCAATATTGAAAAAAACTCATGCAGAGCATGAATGGATGCCTGTATTAATCGTGCGGATCTTTCGCTTAACCAAAAGTTCCATGTGACCTTTCGTTGGTGCCCGGCGTCGGAGGTTATGCCAATAAACGCTTGGTGAACCGGAGCGACATTCGCTGGCGTTACGACATTCACGACCGCACCGTGTAGAAGAATAATGGTCAGACGCGCTGGCACTATCGTTACGACGGCGAGCACCAGTTAACCGATGTGGTGGCAGGCCGGTAGGAAAGCAGGTGACGACACGTTTCCTGTGGGAAGGTTTTCGCCTGTTGCAGGAAATTCACGACGATGTGCCCCTGACTTATGTCTATAGCGACGCGGACAGTTATGAACCGCTGGCGCGTATCGATGGCACAGAGGATCCGGATATTTTCTGGTTCCACTGTCAGCCGAACGGTACGCCGGAACGGATGACAGACCGTGAAGGGCATATCCGCTGGGAAGGGCAGAACAGCGCGTGGGGGAAACTGCTGCACGAGTCGATACCGCAGGAGACGGGCTATGCGCAGAACCTGCGTATGCAGGGGCAATACCTGGATCGTGAGACCGGGTTGCACTACAATCTGTTCCGGTATTACGACCCGGATAGCGCCAGGTTTACCCAGCAGGACCCGATAGGGCTGGCGGGGGGGATAAACCTTTACCAGTATGCGCCGAATCCGCTGTCATGGATCGATCCAGTAGGTCTTAAATGTTTAGAATTTGCTGATAATGAAAAGTTAACTTCGCATTTTAAAAAGCATGGCGGTGAGTTTAGAGCAAAATCTGAGGCTGAATATCTGGCGATCGGTAATGATATTATAAAAAATGGTCATAAAGTCCAGTATCTCTATAAAGGAGAAATAAGGACTGGCTATGTAATGTATATGGGGAATACATCGAAAGGGGCAACAAAGGTGGGCTTCGTTGGAACAAATTCTAGTGGAAATATAACAACTATTCACACGAAAAGCGGCAAAGATATCTGGAAGACGCTTAACGGGGACGCCAAAGATACAACTATCAAACTAGTTCCAAGAGATGAGGGTGGATTGTAGGTATGAAATATTATGCTAAAGTCATTGAAACCAATGATGACATAGATGAAGAGGTTTTGTTATCTTTCGGTGAGATCAATATTTATTGTTTTATTGTCTCTTGTCCATATGAAATAATTAAAGGAAATGTTTACCTTGTTGAAATTGAGCTTTCCTTTTTAGACTCTGAAATAATTGAACCTCAATCCGAAAGCGATTTATCAATAATCAGACAGGGAGATAGTTTTTCATATGAAATTAGAGGGTTTAAGATTGACGATAAAATAATTGTCAATGGGTTAGCTTTTATGGATGATTTATATACTCAAGAATATGGTTATATCAATCATGAATATGTCTTAATAAAACCTGATAGAATTAGTGTGTCATTTCTTTAGGTTTATATAAAAAGCCGTGGAAGACTTTAAATCTTCCCGGCTCATTTTTATTTGCCTGCCGCCGTTCAGCCCACTAAACAACCGCCTCCTTAATCCCCTTCACCACCTGCCGCACCTGATAAAGCTGCTCGCGCAGCTCCTGTACCTCGTCGCAGTTGGCAATCAGCACGATGCACCCCTCCAAAATCCGCACCGTCACGCCGCGCCCGGTGTCAAAACCCGCCTCACCCAGCCAGTTGCCTTTAAGGTAGATGCCGGGGCTATGGGAATAATGGGTGGGGACTTTGGTTTTACGGTTGGTGTGGCAGATGCTGACATAACCGACTTTAAGACAGCGCTGTGATTTTTGTATGATATTCTTGTATTTAACCTGTTGATAAGATAATAAAATAGGCATTGTTCAGATAAAGCGAAAGCAAAAGGTGGGAATAATACCTATGTTTATATGGGGTATAAAGATGGTAAACCCGTGAATGTGGGTATAAGTAAGGATGTGTATATTCGTGTTGGATAACATGGTGAAAGATTCGATAAATTAGTTCGAATTACCGAAGAACCACTGAATTGAGGGCATGCGCGGAGTGTAGAACCGGCAATTATTCATAATAATTCACACTTTGGAAATTCCATCAATAGTATTAGTCCGACGAGGAAGTTATATTCTGATGCTGTTTCGTGGGGCGAAAATGGGCTTAATACCAACGGAGTTACTATAAAATGGCCGACAAGTTAACTGTAATGTCAGGAAATAAAAAGCAAAAAAAATGGCCAGAGGCAGGTGATATTTTTTATTTTCAATTGAGCGATGGTCGGTTTGGTTATGGCATGGTCGCTTTAGGGAAAATAGATGTCGGCCCATTTAAAAATGCTATTGTCATATATATATATGATAATTTCACATCATCTCTCGGTGAAGATATTATATTGAATAAAGGAAAATTGTTATTTCCGCCAATTATTACTGATGCTTCATGCTGGAAAAATGGATATTTTGCAACATTAAAAAATATAGATCCAAATAGTATGGATATCTATCCTGAACATTATTTCAAAAATCCGATAAGAAATAAGGTTTATGATCATCATGGTACAGTAACTAACTTTTTAATTGATAGTATACCTGTAGGTGAAGAGTCAATTCAATTCTATAGAAGTATTATAAAGTCTATAGAATATGTATTAAATTAACACGAAAAGCTGGGACGGATTTTGAATCTTCCCGGCTTCTTATTATTTAACCCTCAAGCAAAAACACTAAAGTTCTCGCGCAGTTCTTGTATTTTGCTGTTATCCTCCGGGGGATAGTACATTTCTCAGAAACTACTATGATGACGGTCCAGCCGGTCTCAAGTCCTGCCGCTTTTGGCCAGTTTGTTTGAGAAGCTGGCTGTGTCTGAATGAATAACCGACGGGGACTCTGTTATTACGCCCCGGATAGCGCCAGGTTTATCCAGCAGGACCCGATAGGGCTGGCGGGGAGATAAACCGTTATGCGTATGCGCCGAATGCGTTGAGTTGGGTGGATCAGTGGGGGTTATTATGGAAGTCCGCATATAGCGGAAGACGAGGTATAATTAAAGCTAAAGCAGATTTGAAAAAATTTTTTTTACTGTAATTACTGAAGAAGTCACAATGAAAGTGAATGCCAAGAGGATTAGAGCTGATATTGTGGCGAAAGATGCAAATGGAAATTATCATGTCTTTGAAGTAAAAAATGGTAAAGGCAGGTTGACGAGGGGACAGAAAGGTGCGGGTGTATACGATAAAGGGGCTGCGAATACGAATGGTGGTTTAGGTGGTGGTGGAATCAGTCCATCAAAAGGCACTAAAGGGCAATTTGAAGTCTCTACAAATGGGCCTAATGGTATACCTGTAGATGGAAAGGGAAATATTGTCGATGCAACGTTCTGGCTTCTCCGATATTAAAATAAAGGTAACCCATGTCATTGAAAGAGTTAAGATATGAATTTGAGAGTCGATTTGATTTTTATCTGAAAAGTATGTTTGATGGACAAGAAGGCGTTAAGCTTGGGAAAAATAAGGTCACAATAAAAAAGGGTAAATCTACTGCTCATATTGATTTTGTTTATCTTAATAATTTACATGCTTATGGAACTATAATTGTAGTTAAATCACCGACTTTAAAATCAGAACTCGATACATTTCATCCACCATACAAATCAAATTTACCGAATGATGAATATATTTACTGTATTTCTACAATGGGTGAAAAAGATGGTTGTCCATTATTGCCATCGACAGAAGATGGGATTGAAAAAACCTGTAAATTATTACTGGATAAATTAAAAAACGCTCAGCTTCCGGCTGTTTTTAATTTATTGGATGTGAATAAAGATTTGGTGGGGGATATAATTGGTGATCCTAAATATTATTCATATCCATTCTTGCTCATATTGCTAGCAATTAAGAGAAATAATATATCTAAAAATGATATAAATGGTGATGTATTATTCAGTGAAAAAACATTAGGGTTTAATAATGATAAGGATATTAAATTGGAATTTAATAAAAAAATCTTTCAAGAATATTTATAATAAAAGCCGGATAAGAAATTAAAATTTTCAGCTTGAATGTACGAACGAAATTCATAGCCTGATCTGCCAATAAGGGGGATCCATAGCCCTGATCCGATAGAGTCGGCGGGGAGGATAAACCATTCGCTGGCGTTACGACATTCGCGGCCGCACCGTGTAGAAGAATAATGGTCAGACGCGCTGGCATTATCGTTACGACGGCGAGCACCGGTTAACCGATGTGGTGGCAGTCCCGAGGGACATGAACAAACCACAAACGCAGGTCAGTTTCCGCTATGACCCGCTCGGCCGGCGTATCAGCAAAACACGCCAGCAGACGCTGGGGGGTGACGCGCACAGTTATGAACCGCTGGCGCGTATCGATGGCACGGAGGATCCGGATATCTTCTGGTTCCACTGTCAGCCGAACGGTACGCCGGAACGGATGACAGACCGTGAAGGGCATATCCGCTGGGAAGGGCAGAACAGCGCGTGGGGTAAACTGCTGCACGAGTCGATACCGCAGGAGACAGGCTATGCGCAGAACCTGCGTATGCAGGGGCAATACCTGGATCGTGAGATCGGGTTGCACTACAATTTGTTCCGTTATTACGACCCGGATAGCGGCAGGTTTACCCAGCAGGACCCGATAGGGCTGGCGGGGGGACTGAATCTCTATCAGTACGCGCCTAATCCGTTGTCATATATTGATCCACTGGGACTAAAATGTGGCTTCGCGGAAAAGAACAAGATAACCAAAAGGTGGGTAAATAAATTAACGGGTAAAACTCCGGCTGAAATAGATTCCCTTTTAACATCTAAAGGTTGGACCAAGATCTACCCACAAGCTGGCAGGCCTGATGCTATTCAACATATACAATATGTGAAAACGACAAAATCTGGCACAACATATAAATTAGATTATCATCCTGGTGGTAATGCAAAGCAGCCAAATATACATGGAAATGATTACTGGAAAGTTTATAGAACCAATGGTAAAGGTGAAGATGTTGTATATGGGCGCATAGGTCATGATGGTTTTGAAAATTATGATCTAATAAAGGATTCACCTGTTTATGTCGATGGTGTATTAGTAAATGGTGGAATGTAAGATGTTTGATTTTTCAGCAGAAATAAAATCATTTCATTCGTTGGGTAATGTATTGTTAAATACAAATATATCGGTATATCTTGCTGAAATGTATTCTGATCATTGTGTTGAGTACAAGGAATACCTTCTACCTGACGCGAGCAAGAGATTTGCCTATGTATTAGATGAAACTTTAACTGTATCAACCGAACCTGATGGAAATATATTTTCCATAGGATGTAATCAAAATTACAGGGGGTTATACAAAAAATTATTATATGCAGGGCAAGAAATTGGTGAGATAAAAACACTCACTTCTCGGCAAAGGATATTTAATGGTTCCATTGTTATAGACGAGGATTTCGGTTTTATATTTATATTGCCGCCACCATTTGATGAAATAGCTGATACTATAGATAGTATTCCATTAAACTTGAAACTGAATGAAATATATATAGGCGATTATTCGCTTTGGAATCCATGTAAATAATAAAATAAAGCCGGGAATGAAAATTAACTCTTCCCGGCTTGTTTTTTATTGAGTTGCCATCGTTCAGCACACTAAACAACCGCCTGCTTAACCCTCTTCACCACCTGCCGCACCTGGTAAAGCTGCTCGCGCAGTTCTTGTATTTTGAGAGCCGTGCATTACCATTGGATGCGCTGAATAAACCATATAAAGTCTATGAAGTTCTCGCCCCTATCCATGCTGATGCTGGGCCAGCAATACCCTGGTTTAACCCGCCAGGTAAGGGAACACAGTTAGAGCTTTCTGAACCGATTAGTCAGCTTCTTGCAGAAGGTAAGATAAGAGAGATAGGAGGTTGAAATGACTAGGGAGTTTTATAATTTTAAGCCAAAGAAAAATTTATATGATGGAGCGGAGGATGGATTTTATAAATTTAACATGGGAATAATCATTCCCAAAATTGGCAAGCATATTATATTTAATAATATAATAGTTAGGCCTATATGGGAATTTGATTCAGTCTTCCAAAAACAAATTTCCGATGAAATCAGTGGTGTTGAAATAATTTTTTATAAAAATGATAATTTGCCTTCATATAAATATATGAATTTAGATGTGTATGTATATAGTGATAACGTTGATGGTTGTGCTGTAAATATTATTGTTGCGGCAGGTGAAAGCCAACCATCCAGGTTTAAAATAGTCTTATTAGGATATGCGTTCGAAAAATAATTCTTTAAAGAAAAGTGTACATTTTTTGTATCTATAAAAATGATTGAGTAAATGTTAGAGGATCCGATATTTTCTGATTCCACTGTCGGCCGAACGGTACGCCAAACCGGATGACGGACCGTGAAGGACATATCCGCTGGGAAGGGCAGAACAGCGCGTGGGGGAAACTGCTGCACGAGTCGATACCGCAGGAGACGAGCTATGCGTAGAACCTGCGTATGCAGGGGCAATACCTGGATCGGGAGACCGGGTTGCACTACAATTTTTTCCGTTATTACGACCCGGATAGCGGCAGGTTTACCCGGCAGGATCCGATAGTGCTGGCGGGGGGGGATAAACCTTTATCAGTTGCGCCTAACCCTCTTAGTTGGATAGATCCGCTGGGGTTAACGAATTATGGTATCAAATATGGTGAACTGGATAGCTTAGTTCGGCCAACAGATGTTAAGGCTCGATTAAATGCAAGCCATATATGCAGCATTTTGTGAATCCTCTATACCCCACACAACCATCCATCCCCGACGAATTTCCTCGCCTCGCCATACTGCGGGCTACCTGATCCTGGCTTTCACTCTATGGCGGCAACTGCTAAAATCCCTGTCCAAACAGCGACCTGACCTGACCCAGGGTAACCCTGGCTATTCTTATGCTAAAACTGTTCGTCCGATACACCTCCGTGGGCGTGATCAATACGCTTCTCCACTGGCTGGTGTTCGCCATTCTGTTCTTTGCCGGTGCCAGCCAGACAATAGCCAATCTTGCTGCCTTTTGTGTCGCCGTGACGTTTTCATTTTTCGTCAACGCCCGCTGGACATTCAAAGCCCAGGCGACGACCGTTCGCTATGTGTTGTATGTCATTTTTATGGGGGCTATGGCGGCGGGCGTCGGTAAACTGGCCGACCGTGCACATATTAACCCCGTGATTACACTCGTAGCGTTTTCTGCTATCAGTCTGGTTTTCGGTTTTATCTACTCCAGATTCATTGTCTTCAGGGTGAAAAAGTGAAGATTTCTTTGGTTGTTCCCGTCTTTAACGAAGAAGACGCCATTCCTGTTTTCTATCAGGCGGCAAAAGAGACGCTTTCTGAATACGATCTTGAAATTGTCTTTATTAATGATGGCAGTACAGATGCCACGGAGCAGATTATCAATGCGCTTGCGAAGGCAGATCCTGGCGTTAATGCGGTTAGCTTTATCCGTAACTTTGGCAAAGAACCTGCATTATTGGCAGGGCTTGAATATGCCACGGGGGATGCGATTATCCCGATTGATGTCGATCTCCAGGATCCGTTAGAGGTTATTCCTGCGCTTATTAACAAATGGCAGGAAGGCTGGTCCGTGGTCCTCGCCAAGCGTAGCGACAGAAGCAGTGACAGCCGTTTCAAACGTAAAACTGCCGGCTGGTTTTATCGGATCCATAATAAAATCAGCTCACCGAAAATCGAAGAGAACGTAGGCGATTTTCGTCTGCTATCACGCGAAACCGTCGAGAATATTAAGCTGCTACAGGAACGCAATTTGTTCATGAAGGGCTTACTGAGTTGGGTTGAGGGCGAGGTAGCGGTGGTGGAGTATACCCGTTCAAAACGGGTTCGCGGAGAGTCAAAATTTAATGGCTGGAAATTGTGGAACCTGGCGCTGGAAGGCTTTACCAGCTTTTCTACCTTACCGCTCAGGGTCTGGACCTATATTGGTTTTCTTGTTGCCGCGCTCTCGTTTCTTTACGGGACATGGATGATTATCGACAAACTGATATGGGGAAATGCGGTGGCCGGTTATCCATCGTTACTTGTATCGATCCTGTTCCTCGGTGGTGTGCAATTGATTGGTATTGGGGTTTTGGGTGAGTATATTGGCCGAATTTATATCGAGACCAAAAAAAGACCTCGCTATATCGTAAAAGGCGCAAAAAAGGATAAGTAATGTTTAAGTTTAGCCTGAAAGACGTTGGCTTTTTTCTGTTATTGTTAATTATTGCCATTGGTGGCTCTTACTTTTTGACCATGCGTTATTTTGCGCTGGACCCGGATTCAGCCAATAGTCCTCTGGTCTGGCGGGCGTTTCTCACCGAGGGGTTTTCCGCTTTTAAAGACTGGGCGCCCACGCCGGATAACTGGTATTTCACCACTTATCCTGTCAATTTCCTCTTTTTTGCATTGATGGGGAACGACGGCATTCATCCGCTGGTTCTGTCTACGTCAGTTTTTGTGGGGCTAAGCGCGTTTATTCTGGCGTGTGTGGTTTATAGGATGTCGAATGCCTGGCATGCGCTTATCGCAGCCATTTGTCTGATTCTGCTTCCGGCGTACGTATATACCTTCGGTTTTGCTGCCCATCCTTTTTCGCATTATTCTACTAACTTCTTTGGAATACTGGTTTTTGCGCTGGCCTTCTTCAATATCAAGAAAAAATCGCTGCCTTTAACCTGGCTAACGACGTTTATTGCACTTTTTGCCTCTATCTCCGACCCGTGGTTTTTGGCGACGTATTTTCTGCCGTTACTGCTGACCTGTGGCTATTTTAGCTGGCGGCAGATTCTACCGAGGAAGTTCACTATCATCCTGGGTATCAGTTTTATTATCAGCATGTCCCACATGCTGCAAAGACTGATGGGCCTACCGATTCAACGCTTTAAACTGATGCCAGTGGCGCAATGGCCGGATAATGCCGCATGGGTCGTTCAACTTTTAGGGAAGAGCCTGAACCTCTTTTTTGTTCATACCCCGCTTGCTTATATCGCCTCTTTTGTTATCTGGATGGCCCTGTTTCTGTACGCCGTTATTATTTGTTTAAGGAAAGGTACAGAGGCGGTTTTTGTGTCACTGTTCAGCTTCTTTACCGCCTCTGCCATTATTTCATCATTCATTATCAGCTACGATTTTCCCGCTGATATCAGTGCTCGCTTTTTCGTCGGCGCGGTCTGTTTTGCTATTGTGATGGTCGTTCTGGCCTTTTCCTGCACGAAAAAGGTCGCCATTGCACTGGTATTCCCGCTCTATATTGCCTCTTCGCTCTATTCCTATCAGGTAAATACAACGCCGTTGTACGATCAGGAAAAACAAACCTACGACTACATCGCTTTCCTGAAAAAGAATAATCTCACTTTCGGCTATGGGGATTACTGGAAATTATCTAACAATGTTAACTGGCTTTCGTTTGGTGAAATCCATATTTCCCCGGTGATGTTTGATAAAGTTGATTTCCATATTCAGTTCGATAGTACACGCTCCCAGACGCTGAGATCGTGGTTAACGGATGCCTATGTGCAAACCTCGCCTGAGCGCCAGTTTGTGGCGATCCCGGCAGTTGAGACGGAAACTGCGCCCCATCCGCGGCTGGAAGCGGTGAGGGCACAGCTGGGCAAACCTGACGAAACGCTGCTCTTTGCTGATATGACGATTTTCGTTTATCACCACCGGATACCGTTACGTTAAGCCAAAGCACTTAGCATCCCTTTCTGAGGCTTTCCTGTAGTTACCAGTTTTTGCACTTAATCTTTTGATTATGAAGAATAAGTTTTTCTGGTTCTTTCACTGGATTTTCCTCGTTATCTGTGCGTTGCAATCACCTGTGTATTGCAGCTTGTATTGCTTTTTGGGGGCTAAAAATGGCTGGTGAGAACAAACTGAGTGACAAAACGCTCAAAGGGTATCTGGGAAAATCCAGAGAAAAACAGATTACAGTAGCGGACGGGAAGGGGCTTTCTGTTCGAGTAAGCAAGAATGGGGCTGTCAGTTTTGTTTTCTTCTACAGACTTGCTGGTGGCCTGACGGCTCCTGTCTGGCTTACGTTGGGAAAGTATCCCGATATGTCGCTTAAGCAGGCCAGAGAGAAGCGCGATGAGTGCCGGGGGTGGTTAGCTGAAAAACGCGATCCGCGCATCCAGATTAAGATTCAGTCAGAAGAGCGCTTGAAGCCAGTAACCGTTAAAGATGCTCTTAACTACTGGTACGAGAATTACTGCAAAGTCCGTCGCAAAACCCATGCTGTTACGTTGGGACGATTCAAAAAGCACATATACCCCTATATCGGACATTTACCTGTAAACGATATCCATCTCTATGAATGGCTGGATTGTTTCGACCGGATAAAACGAAACGCACCAGTAATGGCCGCTTACGTATTTTCTGATACCAAGCTGGCATTAAGGTATTGCCGCGTTCGCCAGTACGCAACTTGCGATACGCTCAAAGACCTGCGTATGACAGATGTAGGTCAGCTAGCCGGCAAGCGTGATCGCGTTCTGAATGAGAAGGAATTAGGCCAGCTATGGAAATCTATTTTTATCGAACCTGATATCAAGTTGATGTCTGAATATGTCCGGAAGATGTTTGTCCTCTGTACGGTTTTTGGATGTCGTATGAGTGAGGCCCGGTTATCACAATGGAACGAATGGGATCGTGAAAATTGGATATGGACGGTTCCTAAAGAGCATTCGAAAACGGACGTAGAGATTATCAGGCCAGTCCCTGAAATGCTCAGGCAGTGGATAACCGACTTATATGAGGAAACTAAGCAAAGCGGCTATGTGCTTGGCAGTCTGCGTATAAGGGAAAGTGTAAGTAAGATTGGTGGGAAAATTGGCAAGCGCCTGGGCCATGAAAAACCGTGGTCACTTCATGATTTGAGAAGAACGCTTTCAACCCATCTAACCGATCTGGGCGTTGAATTTCATGTTGTTGAGCAACTGCTGGGACATGCTTTACCGGGTGTTGCTGGTGTATACAACCGAAGTAAGTTTTTGGCAAAAAAGTCTGAGGCGCTTGAGCTTTGGACGACATTCCTTAACGGCATCGCAGGTGCTGAAAATAAACTGACAATACTCAAACAAAAGGCTGGCTAACATGAAAAAAATGGCAGTTGTTGATAAAAAAGGTCTGGAGTACATTCCTAACATTGACCGTATGATTCGTGAAAAAGAATGCCGTGAACTGACTACCCTGGCGAACAGCACGCGCTGGAAGCTCGAGAAGGAAGGTAAATTTCCGAAGCGAATCAAAATCGGTGCATCAGCTGTGGCATACCGCCTTTCCGAGGTGCAAGCTTGGATCAAAGGTAATTGGATAAGTTAGTTTTTATTATATTTAGTACTCAAATTTTAAGAAGGGTAGCTTTATGGAGTACATTCATATGCTTGTAAACTTACTTGGTGGCGTTTCTATTATTTTAACCACTCTAATTGGCTTTATTGGTAAGCTTTATTTTGAGAGATTTAAATCACGTCAAGATGCTTTGAATAAACAATTACAGGCCAGTATTGATGCAGCTAATTCAGCTTTGAAAAGTAAGCATGAAAGCTCTGTGTATGTCACAAAATCACAGTTTGATAAAGAATTTTCTTCTTACAGTTCAATTTGGGGGGCTGCATTTGAGTTAAAGGAGTGTGTTATGGAGCTTCGTCCAATGTTGGATTTTACAGATGAAAATGAATCATTTGAAAAAAGAAAAGAAAGGAGATTACTTAAGTTTAAAGAGGCTTTTAACGCGTTTGTCATTCATTCAGAATCTAATAAGCCATTTTTACCATTAGAGGTTTATGAAAAAATTGAGCTGTTTAGAGTTGAGTGCAGAAAGGAATCTATTTTATACCATTATGGTGATCCTGATCGACCTGTCGAAGAGTACTGGAATGTTGCAGAAAAAAATAGAAAGATTATCAGTGAACTGTTTGATGAGATTTGCGAGGCAATAAGGCAAAGATTACATGGCTTATCAGTAATTGAGTGAAATACAATGTTTTAACGCCTTGAGTTATATCAAGGCATTTGAATTTATAATTTTAGATCTAAAAGACTGTTCTGATAATCAAGCCTGCAGTACATATTATTAAAAATGGAACTGTTTTTTTCTGCATCAATATTTTGAATAATCAAGCGTTGGATTTTGAAGCAATATCTGTCGTGTTCGATGCTGTTTTGTATTCCGTCTTGAAATAAAATAAATGATAAGAATAAACAAGAGATGAAACATATAATAAAAATTAAAAACATAAGTTTTTTACTTATTTTAGGGTTGGCGACACTTGTTACTGCTGCTCTATAGATGCTCACTAATCCTAAGGACATGATAAGTCCATCTATAAAAAGTAATGTTGGATCAATATACTTTAAAAAAGGTTGGCAAAAGAATGCCATACTTATACTTAGTATGACGTATGAATAAAAAAATGAAGAGAAATAAGTTTTTCTTTTCTCCAAAATGGTTATTTCTTGGTTTGATGGTATTTTATTTAACTCATTGTCAAGGTAAGACATAATTTTTTTAATCATCATTTCCCTCGATTAAGTATAATGTTTCAGGGCGATGGTTTGCTTCATCCTTACATGGATAGTCAACATTCAGCATTTTGGTTCAATACCTCTTTGTTGCAGTTCTTTACGAATAATTCGCTTAATCCATGCGGCTAGAGATTCATCTCCGTCTTGCTGCTGAGCAAGCTCCATCAATTGCCTTAACTCAGGATCTAACCTGAATTGGAATGGTGGATTACCACGTCTTTCATTTTTGTGTGTTGACACGTCAATTACACCCGATGTAGTGTGTTTATGTGTAATGACACATTACATACATTGTCAAAAAATAGCAACGCCCCGAAGTGCGGGAACACAGCGGGGCGTTTAACCAAACCGTTAGTTGAGGTAACAGTTATGGCTGATAAACAGCATACCCAAACTCGTCCAAAATTTACATGGCTATTCCTTGCCACGCCAATACACCGCCCTAAGTGCTCTCCGGTTGTCATGCGCATTGATGCAGACAGCGAAGAGGCTGCAAGAGCAGCTCTGCCCGGATGGGTTTTAATTTTTGCAGCCAAAATCAGGACTGAAAGTCCTTTCTTGTTTACATGGTCTGATTATGAGCACGCAACTCTCTGGTCGATTATGGGGAGTGAGATCCAACTCCCTACGGAGGTGCGTCATGTCTAAGTTAACCATGCTAGATATGAGCGATAAATTCCGTTCCCTTGAGGTTCTACTGGCAGCAGCTATGGAAATGGATTGCACCAAAGAGGATGAGAACGATATTGCCTTTGAGCTGATTGATAAGGCGCTGATGCGCTGTCGCAGCCTGCGCCAGCAACTGGACGGCGTGGGGGTGAAGAATGCGTGATATCTACCATCTGCTCACTAAGTCTTCTCCTGAGTTTAAGAGCCACACCAATGATCAGCTATCAGAGGAGATTGATATCTATTCCTCTGGAGCATTTGCCATTAACAGTGCACTCACGCTGATCGGCAATCCGGCATTCGATGCAACTAATGCTGAAGACTATTCCGACGAAGACGCCCGCCGTGATCTGGTTCTGGTTAGTCATGTCCTTCGTCACCTTCCAAGAATGGCTATGGCTCTTAGTCAGAGCAGTGATACCGCGAGTTATGTTCGTGGTGAGCGTAATAAGGGGACACGGTCATGATCAGCAACGTCAAATTTAACGAACTGGAAAAACGCTTCGATCTGCTGGTGGATAAAGTCACTGTGCTGGAAGAGAAGGTAAGAGCGCTCACAGATAGCCAGGGTGGTGAAATACCTCCGGGTATGACTCCTGTCGCAACGCTGGCGGCTGAGTATGGCATTTCTACCAAAAAGGCCGAGGAACTGGCGAAAAACACAGGTGTGATGCTGGTGAAATTGAAATCCGGTGGTTTTGTTGCGCCTGATGAGAAATTCAGGGAAGCGGCCCGACTGGTGCTCCGCAGCGCCAAGCGTAAATACGGTTCGGCGTACTGGTTCCATCCCTTGCTGGGTAAGTTCCAGATGAGCGGAGGCATTCCTAAATGACAGTACAACTGACAGCAGTAGAGACAGTATCGGATGCCCTGTTTACGTGCTCTTATCTCTGGGCACATGGTAAGCACTACAGCCGCACCGATCTGGAAAAGGCAATCCACCAGCATAAAGACCCGACCACGCGCTATGGCAAACTGGCGGTACGCTTAAAACAGATTGTTGAAATGCCATATGAGGCTTTGTGCGATGCCGGTTATCTCGACACTGATCGCAAACAGATGATTATTGCGCGCCGTTCTGTGCTGGTGGATGAAATAGGCGAAGAGGAAATGAATCTCTGGCTGGCCGACACGCAGCGCATTCAGCGAGCATTCCCGGATGCCACCATTGATAAAAAGCGCTCTAAGCTACCACTTACACGTGGCTCAGAGGGCTATAACGTCCGTCAGGACTATGTGATTAAACATATGCTCCCGGCACAGTCACTGTGCAGCATATACGGCCCCAGCGGTTCGTATAAAAGCTTCCTGGCTGTTTCATGGGCCTGTCATATAGCAGCTGGTGCTTCATGGTCAGGTAAGAAGGTTGAGCGCGGCGCTGTGCTGTACGTGGTGGGTGAGGGCGGTGTAGGCGTTCCCCGCCGTATCAAAGCGTGGGAGCAGGTACATGGCCAGCAGGTTGATAACCTCTGGCTGGTTAATCGTCCCGTCTTCCCGGTGCGTGAATCCGAGGTATCAGAGGTCATTCTGGCAGCCAGGCAGATTTCAGCGGAGTGCGCGATGCCTGTGCGGCTGGTGGTTATCGATACGCTGGCGCGTTGCTTTGGCGGTAATGATGAAAATGATGCTCGCGATATGGGGGCATTTATCGAAGGTTGTGACGTTATCAAGCAGAAAACAGGCGCCACGGTGCTGGTGGTTCATCACTCCGGTAAGGATGAGGCTAAGGGCGCGCGTGGTTCCAGTTCGTTCCGGGCCGCGCTTGATGCTGAGTTCAATGTGAAGCGAGAAGGAGAAGGGCAGGCGCTAATCCTGTCATGCACCAAGATGAAGGATGCCGAGGAGCCCGAACGTAAAGCCTATGACCTTCGTACCGCCGAACTGTATACGGATGAAGACGGGGAAATGGTGTGCTCGCTGGTGGTTCGTGATGTACCGCGTGAGGCTAAAGAGGTTGATCCTGAACTGGTTGGGGTGGAGAAACTCACCGATAACCATATGGCGCTGTGGCAGGCAATCAGAAGCCGAATAGCGCGGGGTGAAACCTGTAACAGGGCGGTCATTCGTGACGATCTGAAAGCCACTGGCATTAACACCAAGCATTTTACGCGCTGGCTCCAGAAACTGATTGATGATGGACTGGTTATTCAGGACGGCGATGTGCTGACAGTGAAATCCTTACGAGAAGTGGGTAACTAAGTGGGGCGCTTGTGGGGGAGGTGGGGAGCGGCACCCCAAATTCCCCACTTTGCGCCCATATACACGGAGCAAGTGGGGAAAACTGTCTGAAACCTCGTCATTACTGGTTTTGAGGGTGTTCTGCAAAAATGAGGGTGGGGAGCAAGTGGGAAGGGTATAAAGTGGGGAGTAAATGGGGAATTGTCGAGGGGGGAGCATGAGTGGGAAAAGAAAATATGTGTCTGAATTTTCAGTCACCATAACCTCAAAGGGCTGGTTAATGTTTACTCCAGAGCAGTTGCATGCAGAGGGGGAAATGAGGGCGGAACATAGAGATATAGCCAATAATTGCCATATTTATATGATTTGCAAGAGGCCCAAAGCCACTTGCAGTGTCGAGCCGCCAACACTTGATAACGGTTTTTTGACTGGAAATCTAACCAGCCGCGTCGCTGGAGAGGTTATTACGTCCAATTATAGGATACCTTTTGAGTTTGAGAATTATGAAGAAAAGAAAATCCTTGTAGCGGATTACCCTCACAGAAAAATCTATACCGTCAATAGTGATGGCGAAGGAATAAGATATTGGCCTGGTGATTTACTGGCACTAAGTACAGGAAATAGAATTTTTAGTGATTTGGAAGTCCTTTACGTTGGTCAAGCATATGCAGAAGGCAAGCGAACAGCAATAGATAGACTGAGAAGCCATGCTACTCTTCAAAAAATTCTTGCTGATACAATGTATGATTTTCCCGATGATCAACTTTTTATAATTACTCTTGAATACGATGATTATATTCTGGCATCTACATTCAATGGCATGGATAAAGGCGCAATTAACGGTGATGAGGATGATATCAGACTGAAAAGTGTCTTTAAAAACCCTCTCTCTCAGGAAGAAATTATCTGTCTCTCAGAAGCGGGGTTAATTAGATATTTTCAGCCAGAATATAATAAAATCTATAAAGATAGTTTCCCGACTGCCGATCAAAAAATTTTGGCAGGGTGTTTTGATTTGGATTTCTCTGGTTTATCTGTTGAAGTAGAGCTTTATGATTCTGGATTAAATTTATTCTCGAAAAGTGTACCTGCTCAGCATCATCACATCGCTACATTCAATCTTACGGACGAATCTGAAAGACTCGGTTTTTTTACTTTCAGTGATGGTGTAAATGAGCCCTTCACTATAGATGGTACTATTCCTATGAGAAAATGATGTGGTTTAAAAAAAAAGCGGGCCGCCTCCAGCCCGCCTTTACCACTAACGTAAAACAACTGTTACCTCAGGAGTAACAGAAGCAACAATATCAGATCGTTAGCAGCAGTGAACCAACTGGAAGTTACTTTATACATTATTTCACTTCATTGCATACGGTTGCACTCAATCATATTTTCTTTTCTGGTGATAGCATTATCGCTGTGCTTCATCCTTCTTTATTTTTGAGGTAAAAACATGTCAGATTTATACACGCCAGCAGCACTTGTCCGGGTTGTCAGTGCTGAGGATATTCAGCAAAAGCTGAAAGCCCTTTTTACGGATTTATTCTTCACACGCAGCGCGACCTTTGAAACACGCGATATTATCTTGGATGAAATCGACGATCCCAATATTCCAATGGCTGCATTTTGTGCGCCAATGGTTGGCAGCAAAGTTGCCCGTGACGAAGGGTACGAATCAAGAAACATTCGACCAGGGTATATGAAACCCAAAAGCAGCATTGACCCTAATAAGCTGGCGGTTCGTCCGGCTGGTGTTTCTCCGGAGAATTTCAACTCCGCAGATACCCGCAATCTCAAAGTGAAACAGGCCATTCTCAAACAATCGGTTGCTATTCGTGCCCGTATCGAGTGGCTGGCGGTTCAGGCCATTACTACCGGGAAAAATATCATTGAGGGTGAAGGTATTGCCCGCTATGAGCTGGACTGGAATATCAAGCCGCAAAATATTATTACGCAGGCTGGTGGCGCGGCATGGTCAGGTCAGGACAAAACAACCTTTGATCCTAATGACGATATCGAAACTTACGCCGAACTAAGCGAAGGCGTGACTAATATCATTATCATGGGCGGTAATGTCTGGAAAAAATACCGCTCATTCAAAGCGGTTAAAGATGCTCTTGATACCCGCCGCGGCTCCAATTCCCAGCTCGAAACCGCGCTTAAAGACCTGGGCGATTCCGTGAGCTTCAAAGGGTATATGGGGGACGTTGCCATTGTTGTGTACAGCGGTCGCTATACCGACGAAGACGGTACGGAAAAACACTTCCTTGATCCTGACTTAATGGTCCTGGGCAATACCGCGTTGCAGGGGATTGTTGCTTACGGTGGTATTCAGGACCCTGAACTTATCCGGATAGGGATCACAAAAGCTGAAATGGCGCCCAAAAACTACATCGTGCCGGGTGACCCGGCGATTGAGTATGTTCAGACCCATTCCGCACCGCAGCCTATCCCGGCCCGTATTAACCGCTTTGTCACCGTTCGCGTGGCTTAAGGAGTAAACATGTCTGCACATTACACTGAGCTGGTGGCCGGTACTGAGGCGCTGGTCAGCACACTGGGTATTTTCGTCAGTGGTAAGGGCATTATCCCGGAACTCACCCCGCTAATGCAGGACGCCACCAGCGGCGCTCTTGTGGTATGGGATGGTGCACATTCCGGGCAGGCCGTCTACGTGTCGGCTATCACGGTCAATACAGCGAGCCAGACACAGGCACAGGTCTATAAGGCTGGTGTGTTGAATGTAGATGCCCTGAACTGGCCGGAGGATGTAACCACGCTTTCAGCTAAAGTGGCCGCGTTCGTTGGCTCTGGTATTTCGGTTCAGCCGCTGGCAATCGTCTAAGGGGATAGCAATGCAAGACAAAGATAACAGCCTGATGGCAACCGCCAATGCACTCTGTCCGGATGCTGTTGCCCGGGAGCTGATTGATCTGGCAGACAAGATGAGCATGAGTGAGCGCCTGGTTGATATGAATCAGGTCATGGAAATGACCACGCTGAGCCGCCGTACCCTGATTAACCTTGAAGCACGCGGTGAGTTTCCGGTGCGTGTACAGGTCACTCAGGGCCGTAAGGCCTGGTATCTGAGTGAGGTTATCGAGTGGATCAACAATATCCCTCGCAGCTCTGAAACCTGTCAGGTGCCCGTACCTGCTGACCCTGACGCTTCCCTGTGTCTCAAAGTGGAACGGGTGCGCCGACAGGCGAGAGGCGGGAAAAATCCGCTGATTGGCTGAGAAGTCAGCCGATTGAACCGGAAATGACTCAATTGATAATCATTATCATATCGGGTCCTTTCCGGCAATTCGGTAGGCTACGGGGCGGCAGACTCGCGAAAAAGCGCTATTTATGAGATTTTCTGAGATGCTGGTGGTGGTGTTGTTGTTCCTTTTATCCAACTGATTCCAGTTGTTTTTCTCACTTCAATACACCCACTTGTGCATCAAATAAAACAGTTCAGAGGTGAAAATGGCTCAGCATTTGCTCAACAAAAAGAATATGGCGAAAAGCTGCCAGGTCGGCGTAACCGCTTTCGACAAGTGGGGAATAGTCCCGGTACAACGCGTGGGGCGTGAGGCATTTTATGACGTTGCCAGCGTGGTGCAAAACAGGGTTGAAAATGAGCTGGGTAAAATTGTGGAGCAGGGCGGCGATATTGATGATGCCGAACTCCTCAAGGCCCGAATTCGTCTGACAAACGCCCAGGCGGACGCGCAGGAACTGAAAAACGCGCGGGAAACGGGTGAGGTAATCGATACTGTTTTTGCGGCATACGCTATGGCAAAGTTAGCCGGAGAAGTGGGATCCATCATGGACAGCCTTCCTCTGGTTATCAGTCGAAAATACCCAGGGATGGAAAAACGATATCTTGATGTGATTAAAACCGAAGTGAGTCGGGCCATGAATCGTGCTGCAAACTTAGCCGATTCAATTCCGGATATGGTCGAAAAGTATATCCGAGAAAACCAGAAAGCATGAAACAATCATGGGCTTTGAAATGAATTACTAGTAAGCCTTATTGAGTGGTGAGCTGGCCTGGTTGTCTGAATGGATTCACAAGGTATGACTAAAAACTAATGTGCGGTTTTCGTGCCTATTCTTGTCATAGTTACCTTTTTTCAACTTGAATGAAATCAATCATTGGTTAATTTTTTATCGTTTTGTTATATTTCATCGAAAACAAACAACCTATGGCTGATGATCTAACTATGACACCTGACGCTGTTTTGATTGCCAAAGCTATATTGATGTTAAAAGCAGATGTTGATTATGTAAAAGATTATGTCTTTCCCACTACATTATCTTTTTTTTCTGCACTTCTTGGGGGGGTTACTGCTTATTATGTTAATAGCAGGCAGGAGAAGATAAAAGCAGAGAGTGAGAAGTGTACGGCGGCAAACTCTCTTATGATGCTTTCATTTCAGATGGTTAATACTCTTGTCGCAATTAAGGCTAATTATATTGGTATGCGTTCTCAAAATCCAATCCAAAGAGCGTTGGCTATCAATGAGATTTTATTTATAGCAGGTGATGTTGTCTTTGATATTGGGAGGATTTCGTATATAAAGAAAATCCCCACGCAAAACAAATCTACTTTTGAACGGCTTTATTCATTTTTGCGATATAAGATTTTAAAGTGTGAGGTTGTTGTTCCGACAGATGAGGAAATAGGTAAAACATGGAGAAATTTGGCTCGTATTGATGCATTCTTATTTAATTATAACTTTGTATTGAAAACTTTAATAATTAGAAATCAACTTGATTCGGAAGTGAGGGCACATTTGTCTAAAGTAAATGTTTTAAATGAACCTGTATTTGAATTGGGTTTAGAGGATATAGTTAAAGAAATTGGCGCGGGTGAGTTGTCCAAATATATAGATTTAACTGAAAATTTGGTGGCACTAATCGATTTCTTAATTAAGGAAATTGATTCTTTTATAAATGCTTTTCCTGAAATTGCTGAAAGTAATATCGATTTATCAAAAACCAAAGGGGCAAGGCTAGTCAGGATTGTTCTCAATAAACCAGCATATTTGGCTTCGCTAATACCGATTCGGAAACCTGACTATAAATTAACATCCCAGCTAGTTGGGATGACCCAAGAAGAAGCAGAAAAAAGATACTCATATTCTGATTGGTACTGATTCAGTAAACCATCAAGGTCTTTCATGCTATGTATTGCAGCTTGTATTGCAATAGGGTTTTGTAAGACGTAAGTATGCCTTTTTTCTCTTTTTAAATCATTCACATGCTTTTGGGTTTGACTCATGTAGCCAAAACATGAGCCCTGAGGTGTCTTCTCAGGGCTCACAGAGTTTTCCTCCGTTTGTCATTGACAAGCTTTTCTCTCCTGTACAAGGTTGTTGCTCCTGTGCGTCTTTTACTCAGTTGAAGGAGCCGTCATGAAGACAGCCGTTGTATTTCGTCATGTGCCTTTTGAAGATCTTGATTCCCTTGGCGAAACCTTACTGGCGAAGGGATATCGCTGGCGCTATATCGACACCCCCGTGCAATCCCTCTCAGCACTTGATCCGCTGGCCGACGATGTGCTTATCGTTCTGGGCGGGCCGATTGGCGTTTACGAACAGTCTGTTTATCCTTTCCTCGAGACTGAAATGCGGATCATCCGTGAGCGTCTTACCCACGGTAAACCGGTTTTGGGTATCTGCCTGGGCGCTCAATTGATGGCGGCGGCGCTGGGCGCGAAGGTTGCGTCGATGGGTGTCAAAGAAATTGGCTACTTCCCGATAACCGTCAGTGACGCTGCGCCTGCATACTTTGCGCCGTTGCATCAACTGCCGGTGCTGCACTGGCACGGTGACCGTTTTGAGATACCCGCCGGCGCCGCGCACCTGGCCAGCAGTGCGGTGTGCGATAACCAGGCATTCAGCGTCGGCAATCATGGGCTGGGTTTTCAGTTTCACCTGGAAGTAACCGCGACCGGGCTGGAAGGCTGGCTGGTGGGGCATGCGTGTGAACTCAGCCATGCCGGAATTGATCCACGCACACTGCGTGACGATGCCGCGCGTTATAGCGCCAGGCTTGCCAGCGCGGCCCGCCAGGTGACAGGCAACTGGCTGGATAATCTCACTGCCTGATACTTTGCCTGGGCGAGTCGGAACAGGTCGGGGAGACGAAAGCGGGATTCATGATAATCGCTACCTTTCCGCTAAGCGCAATTCAGGCTCTCCCGACGCTCTGGCGTTTTTCCAGTCGTCGGTAAAGTGTACTGCGTGAAATCCCCAGTTTTTTTGCCGCCAGGCTCATATTGCCCTGCGCCTCACGAATGGCGATTTGCTCATCGGCAGGGGCCGATAGCAGTACGGGTACCGAGGCGGGCGTGGGTTCGCCCGGCAAATCCGCCAGCCGGATCACTGAATGGTCATCCGCCAGCGCCAGCAATACCCGCAACTGGCTTAACAATTGACGCACATTGCCCGGCCAGGGGCGAGCGGCCAGGGCGTGGAGCGCTTCTTCGCTCAGGGTAATATCACGCGAACCGGCGCCCAGCTCTTGCCACAATTTCTGGATAAACTGGCGGGTATCGGGCCATTCGCGCAGAGGCGGGATGCGCAGATGAAATTCCTGAATACGGTACAGCAAGTCTTCGCGAAATGCCCCTGCGGCGACCTGTGCGGCTAGATCCTGATGGGTGGCGCAGATCAGCGCGAAATTAACACTGTAGGCAGTATTCGAGCCGAGCGGCGTCACTTTTTTCTCCTGCAATACGCGTAATAAACGGGTTTGCAGACCCGGCGGCATATCGCCGATTTCATCAAGAAACAGAACGCCGCCGTGGGCTTCGCGGAATTTACCGCTATAGCCTTTCGGATTGGCCCCGGTAAACGCGCCAGGGGCATAGCCAAACAGCTCAGATTCAATCAGGTTCTCGGGCAGGGCCGCGCAGTTAATAGCGATAAAGTTGCCATCACGCCACTGGCTGCGGCTGTGTAATTCGCGGGCGCAGTGTTCTTTACCGCTTCCAGTCTCCCCGGTGATACACAGGGCAATCCCGGCATTGAGAATACGTAGCGCTTTCTCTTTTTCCGGGTCTACCGTCACGGGCGTGCGGGCGACGCCACGGCCAATATAGCGACGCGCTGGCGTGGTCTGGCGGGCGTAATAACGCTGACGATTGCTGGCTTCCAGGGTCGTTTCAGCCGCATTAAGGGTGATGCCGGGAAACAGTGTCTCGATCGCTGTCGCGCCAAAGTGTCCCGGTGTGAGACAGAACTCGTCAATCGCCAGTTTGTTGGCGCCCAGCAAAGTGTTCTGCTCAAAAATCAACAACAGTTCCTGTGCGCTTCCCAGTACACGGGCGTCACTGTGCAAGCTCAGCAGCCAGCGATCTGCACTGACGGCGCTGGCAGCCCAGGCGTGTTCAATCTGGCAGACTGCCCGGCGAATCAGCGCCGCCGCGTCGTGTTTTGGCAGTTGCGCGGGTGTGGAGATGTCCAGTACGCCTGCCACGGTCCCGTCCGGGCGAAACACCGGCGAAGCTGAACAAAACAGCCCGGCATTGCGATTAAGATAGTGTTCACCGCCAGAGACCTCGCAGTGACGCTGCATCGCCAGCGCAGTACCAATGGCGTTAGTTCCCCGCGCATGCTCACCCCATAAATTGCCCGGCGCCAGCGCGTAACGCTGAGCCTTATGCAGGAAATCGGCATTACCGTGAGTCTCCAGTACCAGGCCGGTGGCATCCGACATCACCATAATAGAGGGATGGCTGGACAATTCCGGCTGCAGCCGGGCAAGAAGCGGTGCAACCAGCTGGCTTATCCAGGCATTTTCCGCCCGCGCATCTTTCAGCATCGATCTGGCCACCCACGGTTGGGTGTCGTCGTCACGATGAAGCCCGTAATTAAGGCTACGCTGCCACGAGTCTTCCAGTTGACAGGGAAGGCCGGTGGTCTGCGGGGCGAGAGCAAAAGACGGTACGCGATGCGGCATGGCACACTCCGGAGAACTGAGATGTTACAATTGTGTAGCATAAAAGTGTCCCGCGTGTAGCGATGGACGACACAGTTCGCGAAGGGCGACACGATATTTTTTGGCCTGAGAAACGATGACGGGAAGCGTGTTGATTCATTAATTACTTGTTTTTAAATATAAATAAAAGATTTTCTCTCTTCGGGGCTGGTTTTGGCATAAGAGCTGCTTATGAAGAGGTGTCCGCACAGGGCGCGACGCCTCACCTGTACCCATAAAAATAGAGGAACATCTTATGAAATACATTCACCCTGGCCAGACTGGCGCTAAAGTCTCCTTTAAAAAACGTTATGGCAACTACATTGGCGGTGAATTTGTCGATCCGGTAGAAGGGCGCTGGTTTACCAACACCACGCCGGTAACCGGGGAAGTGATTGCTGAGTTCCCGCGTTCAGGTGCAGCAGACATTGAAAAGGCGCTCGACGCCGCCCATGCAGCCGCAGATGCGTGGGGCAAAACCAGCGCGCAGGATCGTTCCAACGTGCTGTTGGCGATCGCCGATCGCATTGAGCAGAATCTTGAGCTGCTGGCGTTGACGGAAACCTGGGATAACGGTAAACCCATCCGCGAAACCCTGAATGCGGATTTACCGCTGGCGGTGGATCATTTCCGCTACTTTGCCGGCTGTATCCGCGCGCAGGAAGGGACGGCAGCAGAAATTGACAGCAATACCGTCGCCTACCACATTTATGAACCGCTGGGGGTGGTCGGTCAGATTATCCCGTGGAACTTTCCACTATTGATGGCCGCCTGGAAACTGGCGCCGGCGCTGGCGGCAGGTAACTGTATCGTACTGAAACCGGCAGAACAGACCCCGCTCGGCATTTGCGTGCTGATGGAACTGATCGGTGATTTGCTGCCAAAAGGAGTACTGAACGTGGTGCATGGCTACGGTACCGAAGCGGGCGAGCCGCTGGCCCGCAGCAAGCGTATTGAAAAAATCGCCTTTACCGGCTCAACGCCCATTGGCCGCCACATCCTCTCTTGCGCCGCGGACAACATCATTCCGAGCACCGTCGAGCTGGGCGGTAAATCGCCGAACATCTACTTTGAAGATGTGCTCAATGGCGATGAAGAGTATATCGATAAAGCCATTGAAGGGGTGGTGCTGGGCTTCTTTAACCAGGGCGAAGTCTGTACCTGCCCGTCGCGCGTGCTGGTGCAAGAATCTATCTACCCGCAGTTTGTTGAAAAAGTCGTGGCGCGTATGGAAAACATCCGCAAAGGCGACCCCTTTGACACCGACACCATGATCGGCGCGCAGGCCTCCCGCGAGCAGTACGACAAGATCCTCTCTTACATCAATATCGCCCGGGAAGAAGGGGGCGAAATCATCACCGGCGGCGCGCACGTTGCGCATGATAACCATCTACAAAATGGCTTCTATATCCAGCCGACCTTGATCAAAGGCGAGAACCATATGCGCTGTTTCCAGGAGGAGATCTTCGGGCCGGTTATCGGGATCACCACCTTTAAAGATGAAGCGGAAGCGCTGCGTATCGCCAACGACACCGAGTATGGACTGGGGGCCGGGCTGTGGACGCTGGATATCAATCGCGCCTGGCGTATGGGGCGCAATATTAAAGCCGGTCGCGTGTGGACCAACTGCTACCACCTCTATCCGGCCCATGCGGCCTTTGGTGGGTATAAAAACTCCGGCGTAGGTCGTGAGACCCATAAACTCGCGCTGAGCCACTATCAACAGATTAAAAACTTGCTGGTGAGTTACAGCGGTAAGGCAATGGGTTTCTACTAAAACCACGTGTAGTGCATCAACATCGGGGAAAAGCGGGGCAGTCATGCTCCGCTTTTTTTTTTGCCGATTAAGCACAATCCATAACGCACAGGCTTGTACATTTGGTCTCCTTTTCTGCGCATTGCCCGCCTGTTTTCACACTAGAATGGCGTTATGGCGAATAAAACAGCAACCGGCAGACTAAGCCGCAGGCGATATGCAACTTCTTACAATCTGGCACTAAGTAAATAGCCATTGCTGCCGATGAATAGAGTGACCTAACGGAAATATTGCGCAACCAGGGTGAGAATAAGCGGTACTGCGTGCCCGGACCGACACTGCAAGTCGGGTGAATTTATGCCAGTTGAATAAAGAAAAGAGAACGTAAAATTATGTCCAGACATATTCTCATCGTGGATGACAGCCGATTGTCACGCATGATCTCAAAACAGTATGTGCTCAGCCAGCATCCTGAGTGGCAGATTGAAGAGGCGGCGACGGGCGAACAGGCTATTGAGATGGCGGCTATCAAAAAGCCGTATCTGATCCTGCTGGATGTCAATATGCCAGGAATGGGCGGTCTTGCCGCGGCGGCAATCCTGCGTGAGACTCACCCGGATATGCATATCGTTCTGTTGACGGCCAACGTGCAGAACTCCGTGCAGGCCCAGGCCGACCAGCTTGGTCTGGGCTTTTTATCCAAACCGATTAAAGAACCGCAAATTCACGCCATGCTGCAAAACCTGGAGTCGAACTGATGATCGATTTGACGGATATGAGCGAAATCGAAGCAGACAGCCTGATGGAGATCTTCAATATCGGTGTAGGTCACGCGGCTGCCGCGATGAGTGACATCGTTAATGAAGAAGTCCGTATGTCTGTCCCGTCGGTACGCATTACCACGCGCTCGGAAGCGGCCGATGAACTCGGTGCCGGCCTCTCGTTGTGTGGTATCAGCCAACAATACAAAGGGGCGTATGCCACCGAAGCTATTCTGATGTTTCCGGAGACCGCCAGCTTTGAAATCGTCCGCATGATGGTGGGCGATTTGATCCCTGCCCATGAGCTGGGCGAGATGGAGCGCGAAGCGATGAGCGAAATTGGCAACATCGTGCTCAATGCCTGTGTGGGTACGCTGGCGAATATGTTTCAGAAAGAGTTACAGGGTTCATTGCCCGTGTTTCGTGTGGGAACCAGTGAGCAGATCCTGAACCCGTCGCACGACCCCAGTGACCCATCGGTGCTGATGTTGCGTATCGATTTTTCGCTGGAACGTCAGGAAATTGAAGGGTATCTGGCTTTTATCCTGGACATGTCGGCGTTGCGTGATTTGCGCGAACAAATCAGCCTCTATATTGAACGCGTTGAATCTGGTTTTGCTTCCGACGGGCTCTGATAACCATGAATGACAAGCTGCTACTGGATGCATTTTCCGCCCTGAGTCTGGGCGTGATTGTTGTTGATGCGAACTACAGGATTACCTTGTGGAACGCGTGGTTAGAAGCACATACAGGTCGTGCGGCAAGCGAAGCCAAAGGTCAGGATTTTTTCGCCATTTTCCCGGATCTACGTAACCATCGGGTTGGCGTAGCGATTAAACAAGCGATATGTCACAACTTACCGGCACTGTTGTCGCAATCTCTGCATCGCTCGCCGTTCCCACTGTTTGCGGAACCCGCGCAGCCCGGTGAGCGTTTAAGTCAGGCGATCACTATCGTCCCGTTGGGCGATGTGGAACGCTACTGCCTCATTCAGATAGTGGATGTCAGTATGGCCGTTCGCCGGGAGTCGCTGTTACGCGAACAGGCACATGTGCTGCTCTCGCAATCGCTCTCTGATGGGCTGACGGGGGTGGGCAATCGTCGCTATTTCGATTTATGCATTGCGAAAGAGTGGCGTGCCAGTAAGCGTAATAACAAACCGCTGGCGCTGTTGTTGATTGATGTGGATTACTTCAAGCGCTACAACGATCGTTATGGTCATCAGCAGGGTGATTTGTGCCTGCAACAGATAGCGGCAGCCATGCGGGGGTCGCTGTTGCGCCCTTATGACATGCTTTTCCGTTACGGCGGGGAAGAGTTTTGTGCGCTTTTACCGGAAACGCGCTCGGCCGACGCGGTCGTCGTGGCGGAAAGATTGCGCGCCAGTGTGCAGGCGCTGGGGCTGCCGCATTCTGGTTCGCCGGGTGACGTCGTGAGCGTCAGCGTCGGTGTTGCCAGCCTCAACCAACGTGTGCATACAGACTATGGCAGTTTAATTCAGGCGGCGGATGACGCGCTGTACGAGGCAAAGCGTTCCGGGCGTAATATTGTTCGCGCCAGCACCGCGACCAGGAACGAGTCGTAATCCCCGCCAAACCTTCGTAGCCGGATTGAGCGGGGATGAGCATTTACCACAGGGCCTGCAACGCAGGCTCTGGTTTACTGGCAACGCGTTTTTTTACGCAGTCCCATGCTGCGTAAAAGCGTCACCGCAACACGCAGCAACGTAAAGCGACAAAACAGGGGTTGCTGGTAATGGAGCAGGGTCAGAAACATCGCCATCCTCGGTGCTAACACCCGTTAACGAAACACGGGAAGCAGGCCAAAAACTTCAAGAATAACGGTCAAATAGACGATCCCGCCGCAGACGATAACGGTATTGAGCACGGCATTATTGCAGGGCGCTCGGTAAGCGGCTGTGGCGAAGCGCTGGCGGGCGCTTTTTACCAGGAAGGGAGGCAGGATCACGCTCCAGATGGTAAACGCCAGCCCGGCATAACCGATAGCGTGGACAAAACCATTGGGGAAAAACAGGCATACCGCCGCCGGAGGCAGGTAGGTTACCACGGCGGTTTTGCAGCGCCCGATGCCGTTATTGGGAAAATGGAACAGGTCGGCAATGTAATCAAACAGTCCGAGCGTGGCAGCCAGCAGCGAACTGGCAACGGCAAAGTTACCGAAGAACGTCAAAATCAATTCCATATAGCGGCTGGTAAAAATCCCGCCAATCGCCTCAACAAACACATCGATATTACCGCCTTTGGCGATAATCGGCGAGAAGTCCGCACGACTGATATTGCCCATGGTCACTGCCAGCCAAAAGATATAGAGAATCAGCGCAAATAACGTTCCGACGATAATGGAATTTTTAATGTGATGAATATTCTCTTTACCGTAAAGCTTCACCAGGCTTGGCACATTGCCATGAAAGCCGAAAGAGATAATACAAAACGGCAGGGTCATTAACACATAGGGCAGATAGCGGGTTTGCGGCAAAGCGACGCTGGCGCTATCGACCAGGTTATCAAGATTAATCGTGCCAATCATGCCGGAAAAGGTGGCGAAGAAAGCGATAAATTTACCGAAGATCAGAACGGTGGTGATGCGGCCAACCAGCAACGAGCTATACCACGCAATCAGGCTGACAATCACACTCACCAGAATAATCGACACGGGGGAAGGCAAGGTCATCCCGCTGTATTTAGCAATCGTGTTCGATAATACCGCCGACGAGCCAGAAATATAGGCGTAGGTCAGGATATATAAAACAAAACCGAAAGCGAGGCCGACAACAAAATTCCAGCGTTTGCCGAGCAGTTCCAGGGTAAACGTATTAAAACTGGCGCCGACATCAAAATGCAGATTCACTTCCACCAGCATTAATCCGGTCATCAGCATCATCAGCGAAATGGCAATAAGGACCAGGGTGGCGCCCGGAAACCAGACGCCCGCCATTGCGATAGGCAGTGAAAACATACCACCACCCACTACGGTGGCAATAACAAGCATGGCGCCGCTGGTCAGCCCGGCGTCACGAATCGGTTCGGATAAAGAGAGAGCCATAATAGATATTCCTGAATAAGTCTCTTACCCGTCATTATTCAGGTTGCAGAAGTATTGGCTGCAACGGGAATATTCCGGGTAGCGTTATATAAGTTTGAACATCATTTTTTATCGGCGAGAAACAAAACTGCCCCATCAGGTCATGGGGCAGGAAAACACATTAAATGTATTCAAAGCGTGCGGTAAAGAAACGCAGCTGTTTGGGTTCGTAAGTGAAACGTAAGCCGCGAATATCCTCTTTGTGTTTATACAGTTGAATAATCCCATCGGCTACGACATCCATATGCGCATAGGTGTATACGCGGCGCGGAATGGTCAGACGCACGGTCTCCAGTTTCGGTTTATGATGCTCGCCAGTCTCTTTATTGCGTCCGGCGGAGATAATGCCACGCTCCATGCTGCGCACTCCGGTTTCCACATAGATACTGGCTGCCAGGCTTTGTGCCGGGAATGCTTCCTGACTCAGATGCGGGCAGAAACGGCGGGCATCCAGGAATACCGCGTGGCCACCAACCGGCTCGACAATGGGCACGCCTGCTGCTTTCAGTTTATCGCCGAGGTAGCGTACCTGCTTAATGCGGTGCTCGATGTATTCGAACTGCATGGCTTCACGAAGGCCAATTGCCATGGCTTCCATGTCGCGTCCGGCCAGACCGCCGTAAGAGGGCATCCCTTCGTAAACCACCACCAGCTCGCGCGCCTGAGAGAACAGGTCGTCATCGTTCATGCACAGGAAGCCGCCAATGTTCACCAGACAGTCTTTTTTACCGCTCATGGTGCAGCCGTCGGCATAGCTGAACATCTCATGCACGATCTCTTTGATGCTCTTGTTCTCAAAGCCTTTTTCCTGCTCTTTGATGTAATAAGCATTCTCCACGCAGCGCGTCGCATCGTAATAGACCTTGATGCCATGTGCGCTGGTGAGTTCACGCACCGCGCGCATGTTTTCCATCGAAACTGGCTGTCCACCCGCCAGGTTAACCGTCACCGCCAGGCAGATGTAAGCAATGTTTTTGGCTCCCTTTTCATCGATCAATTTCTGTAATTTATTCAGATCGATATTGCCCTTAAACGGTACATTCAGGGTGGCGTCATGTGCTTCATCACGTACGATATCAACAAAAGAGGCACCATTTTTTTCCTGATGATAACGGGTCGTCGTGAAGTACATATTGCCCGCTACATACTGCCCCGGTTTTATCGCCAGCTGTGATAACAGGTTTTCCGCACCACGGCCCTGGTGGGTCGGCACGATATGTTTAAAGCCGAACAACTCACGAACGGTGGCTTCCAGATGATAAAAGTTGACGCTGCCTGCGTAGGCTTCATCACCCATCATCATACCCGCCCACTGTTTGTCGCTCATGGCGTTGGTGCCGCTATCCGTCAGCAGGTCGATATACACATCTTTGGAGTTCAATAAGAAGGTGTTAAGACCTGCTTCTTCCATTTTTTTAAGACGCTCGTCACGGGGAATCATTGAAACGGTTTCAACACTTTTAATACGGAATGGTTCTGCCGGATAGAACATTTTATATCTCCAGTGAGTTCTGTAATTTAAAAAGGTATAGCGAATCGAATTCCTCCAGTTAATTCTGGAGGCGTCTTATGGTGTTTCACTTTCCCGGGAATCATTTGGCAAACGCATCATGCGATAAAGTCATGGCAAAGTGAATAACAGAGGTTAAATTCGATTTGAGCATTTCCTTAAGTAATGTAAAACGGGTGATAAAGTTCACAATAAAAATAAAATACACTCTATTTTCAAGTGATTGCATTGGCTGGGAGGCATGCCGAAATAAACAGGAAGGCAATCATCCCATTTATTCTGGAACATTCAATGAACGACGCTTGTTTGCCGCTGTTTTGAAATGTGAACCAGCGGAGTGAAATTGAGAAATAAATCCCGTTTTAGCGTTCATTCATTTCATAAAGATCACTTGTTGTCGTAAATTTTGGTTTACGGTCTGGTTGTGTTGCAATGTTAAAGGACTGTTTTTCAGTAGGTTATAGTGGTCGTGGTGCGTGGAGGATTTTGTTTTCCGTTCACAAAGTACACTGTGACAGATATCGGCACTGAAGCGAAAAAGGAGCAGGGCGCAGCCATGATGGCCGCGCAACGACAGGCATTATGCCTGGTGGGACTTACGTTCACGCAGATACTTGTAGATGGCATAGCGGGTGATACCAAGACGGGCAGCGACAATTTTAACCGCGTCTTTTAGTTCGAAAATCCCGTTATTATACAGCTGATTAACCACCTCTTTGTTTTTGAATTTGCGGGTTATCATGACGTCTTTTTGTACGCTGGCAATGACCTTATCTGCCGCTTCCATTACAACCTCATGCGGGCTGGCAGCGAAATGTTCGGTAAAAGGCATGGGGGCCTCACTGTCCGGGATCAGGGTTTCGAGCATCTGGTGAAAGGGAACCGAGAGATTGATATTGACGCAAAATAGCCCAATCGCTTTCCCTTCTTCGCCAAATAACACCGATGTCGCTGATTTAAACAATTCGCCTTTCTTATTTCGCGTAAAATAGCTCAGCGTATTATTGATGCCCGTTTTGTTGAACAATTGCAGGGTCTTAAGTCCCATATCAGTAATAGGCGAGCCGACTGTTCTGCCGGTGTGGTGGCCATTAATAATTTTATTCACCGAGGCATTGTGATCTTCAAATGAATGCAGCACCACTTCGCAGTGTGGGCCTATCAGTCCTGCGATCATTTCTGCAAGATGGGAAAATGATTTCATGCATTCTGTATCCGCATCGGTAAATAAGCCGATATCCTTGATTGATTCATCTTTATTCATTGTTATCTCCATTGTTGATATTTTTCGCATCATATCGGGCAGCAGAAAAGGCTTAATGGGGGAAAATAAATAATATGAAGCAGATCACTTAAATAAAGTGATCTCTTTTTAATCAATGGGTTGGATTGAGCGGGGTAAATATATATTTACTGCGTGGAGGATTATTTGCAGCCGTCTTTTGAGAAAATATAAGCACGGTGGTGAAAAAAGGGATTAAGGTACCACGGTGCTGTTTGTCTCTGATATTTATTGATGCGCGAGCATCCAATATTGATGGCTCGCACATTCCCTGAGAGCTAATTGTTTTTCTTTTCCACATGCCCAAGATCTTTATCCGGGAAGCAGTAATCCCGCACGCGGCGTTTCAGCTCAGCCGCATCCGGAAAACCGCCATCCACTTTACGGTCCCAGATAACCTTACCGTCAATATCAATGACAAAAATACCGCCCGTACCTGGCGCCAGGGTAACGGAACCTAAGTCGGTACTAAAGCTGTGAAGGAGTTCCTGCGCCATCCAGCTGGCGCGAAGCATCCAGTTGCACTGGGAGCAGTACTGTAAGGTGATGGCGGGTTTGGTTTGCATAATCGTGTTAACCAGCAAGTGTAAACGTTGGCTTAGTGTAGACAAAAGAATGCGCAAAGCGTGAAGAAATTGCGAAGTTGTTGCAACTGATAATAGTTATCATTATGATTCCGATCAAGAAAAAGAGCGAAGCTGTGTGTCCTGTGCTGACATCACCCGCTCAATAAAAAGACTGGAAGCACGGTGGGCCTGATACTAATAAATTCTAAGGCTTGCAAAATTATGGGTACATCGCAACTTTCCCGGGCACCGTTTCGTAAGAGCGCCCTGGTGACTTCACTGCTCGCAGCACTGTATCAGACCACGGTTATGGCGGCTGATACTCACGTCAAACAGACCACCCCGGACGATACCCGGCAGGACAATGCCGAGGAGATGGTTGTTACCGCCCCTGTACCGATACTGAAAGCGGGCAGCAGCCATAGGGTGAGCGCCGAGGATCTGCAAAACAAAGGCGCCAACGATTTTGGCTCAGTCATGCGCTATGAACCGCTTATTAGCGCCACCGGCGCAAGCGGAGGGTCCGGCAATGGCAAAAGCGGCTTCGACCGTGGCGGTTATACCGGATACAACATTCGCGGGCTGGAAAGTAACCGTGTCGGTATCGACGTTGACGGCATTGCGCAACCCGATGCCACCGGGCGTAGCTATGTCAGCCGCGCGGGCCTGAACACCTTTGGTATTGGCCGCGATTATATCGACCCGTATATGTACGGTGGGATTGATATTCAGTCTGGCGCCACCTCCACCGAAACCGCCAATACCTCTATCGGCGGCAACGTCTCGTTCCAGCCGAAGTCGGCAGACACTTACCTGCACCCGGGTAAGCAGACTTACTTCGGTTACCAGTCTGATTATGATTCAGCGGACCGTAGCTGGCACAATGGCCTGACGGCGGCGGGCGGCGATGAAACCCTGCGCGGTATCTTTGTTTACAGCCGCCGCGATGGTCAGCAGACCCGTAATAACAGCGGCACTATTGACGCCTACCCGGCAAACTGGCACTCAGATGCGATGCTGGCTTCCGGTATCTGGCAGCCGAATGAGACACATAAATTTACCGGCACGTTCGATTACTACCACAAAACCAACCACACCCATTACGATGCGTGGAACAGCGCGGGCAGTTCCATTATCGGCAATGCCAACCAGACCAGCCAGACGCGTCGCTGGGGCGTCAGCCTGAAAGATGACTGGACGCCGGTGAATGCGTGGCTGGACAGCATGTCCACCAAAGTGTACTACCAGCATACCGAAGCTCACGACTGGACATACATGCCGGACAGCACCACGCTGTCGATGGAAACCGTTAATTCCAACTACGATACCGATACCTGGGGCATCACCAACGCGCTGACGAAAACCCTTGGGCGGCACGATTTAAGCGCCGGTTTCAACGCCAGTACCACCAAAACGCAGCGTCCGTTTAGCCAGTCGCCCATTCCGAGTGTTTTTAGCGAAATTATGCAGCCGGAAGCAGACAGCCGTGGCTACACGCTGGGGGCGTTCGCCCAGGATCAGATTAATTTCGATCTTGCCGACCATAACTTTGCGATTATCCCAGGCGTGCGCGTTGTCCATCAGTCGATGAAACCAGACAACCTCGCCAGCCTGACCAGCAACAGCCCGGTACTGGATGAGTCCGATGTTGCCACGCTGTATGGTAAAAACTCAGATACCCAGTGGCTGCCGTCGCTGACCTTCCAGTACGATCTGACCCCGCGTCTGATGACCTATCTGCAATACAAGCGTGGGGCGGAATTCCCTAACGCCAGCCAGTTGTACGGCTCCTGGAACCTGGGCTCAAACTATGCCGGGCGCGGGCAGTATGCGCTGATCGGCAATACCGACCTTAAAACCGAAACCAGCGATAACCTTGAGTGGGGGATGAAAGGTGAGGTGGTGGAAGGCGTCACCCTGCGCACCGCGCTGTTCTACAACAGCTATAAGAACTTTATCGCCTATACGCGTTACACCCGCACCGGCAACCCGGACAAGTTCACCCGCATACCGTCCAATATCTACACCACTTATCAGGCGGAAAACCGCGATAAAGCCTTTATCTATGGCGGTGAAATCAGCGCCAAATTCAATTTCGGCACCTGGTTTGAAGAGGTCAATGGCCTGAGCGCGACCCTGGCGTACGGCTATACGCAGGGCCAGTCGAAATCGAGCTATATGGGCGACAAATATATCGACCTTGATAGCGTCGCGCCGATGAAAGCCATCGCAGGCGTAGCCTGGGATGACCCGGCTAAACGTTACGGCACCGCGCTGACCGCCACCTTCGTGAAAGGCAAACAGGCCACCGCGACAACCCGCGAATCCTTCAGCAATAACGGCTCGCCCCTTGGCGATGCCAGCACCGAGTATATGCGCGTGCCGGGCTATGGCCTGCTGGACTGGACCGCGTACTGGCAGGTGGCGAAGAACGTCAAATTGCGCGGCGGCGTTTATAACATCACCGATCGCAAATACTGGGATTACCTCAACAGCCGTACCCAGGAAGAGACCACCCATCAGGATGCTTACGACAAAGCGCTGGCCGTGATGCCAGGCCGAACATGGCAACTGGGCGTCAACGTCGATTTCTGATTTTTATTCCATTTAACCTGCACCTCCGGCCTGTGCGCCGGAGCTGAATATCATAAAGGAAGCACACCCATGATCTCTTCATCGCAAGATTACGCGGCTACCTGGCAGCAGTATCAGGTATTGAAAACCGCCACGCCGGGCAAATACGCGCGCGACATCGCCACTGAGATGGGAATAAGCGAAGCGCAACTCACGTTTGCCCGCACAGGGCATGACGCCACCGCGCTGACGCATGACGCACGCGAGATCCTGAGCGCCCTCGAGTTGGTGGGGGAAACGAAGTGCATTTGTCGCAATGAATATGCGGTGCACGAACATCTCGGGCGTTTTACCAACCAGCATATCAGTGAACGTGCCGGTTTAGTGCTGAACCCACGGGCGCTCGATTTGCGCCTGTTTATCAGCCAGTGGGCCAGCGCCTTTTTTGTGCGTGACGCGAGTGCGCGCGGGGAACGCCAGAGCATCCAGTTCTTTGACCATCAGGGTGATGCGGTGCTGAAGGTCTATGCCACGGAACAGACCGATCGCGCCGCATGGAACGACGTGGTCGGTCGTTTTAGCGCTCCTCACGCGCAGCCGCTCGCACTGCAACCGGTCGATGCACCTAACTACGCCCGGAATGCGGATGGCGTAGCGCTGGACAAAGCCTGGCGCGCAATGACCGATGTGCATCAGTTCTTCGGCCTGCTGAAACAACACAATATTTCACGCCAGCAGGCCTTCCGCCTGGTGGGGGATGATCTCGCCCTGCGTGTGGCGAACGATGCCCTGCCGCAACTGCTGGAAACCGTGGTGCGTGAGGGCAACGAAATCATGATTTTCGTCGGCAACCGTGGCTGCGTGCAGATCTTCACCGGCGCGCTGGAAAAGGTGACGCCGATGGCAAGCTGGATCAATATTTTCAACCCGGCCTTCACCCTGCATCTGCGCGAAGAGGCCATCGCCGAAAGCTGGGTAACCCGCAAGCCGACAGCCGACGGGCATGTTACCAGTCTCGAACTGTTTGCCGCCGATGGCACGCAGATCGCCCAGTTTTACGGCCAGCGCAGTGAAGGCCAGCCGGAACAGAGCCTGTGGCGCGCACAAATTGACACGCTGGCAGAGAAAGGAAAAGCGGCATGAAAAAACTTCTCTTGCTGCTGGCAGCGCTGCCGCTGATGGCCAACGCTGCCGTCGAACGGATTATCACGCTTGGCGGCGATGTCACGGAAATTGCCTGGGCGCTGGGGGCGGGGCCGCAGATGGTCGCGCGCGACAGCACCAGCACCTGGCCTGCTGAGGTACAAAAGCTTCCCGACGTGGGGTATGTGCGCCAGTTGAATGCCGAAGGCATCCTCTCGCTGCGCCCGACACTCGTACTGGCAAGCGCCCAGGCGCAGCCCTCGCTGGTGCTGAAAAAAGTGGAAGAGAACAACGTCAAGCTGGTGAGCGTGCCCGGCGGTTATGACGTGGCGGCTATTGATAAGAAAGTGGAGGTTGTCGCCGCGGCGATCGGGAAAACTGACGAAGGGGCCGTACTGCGCAAAAAACTGGATGCTGAAATCGCTGCACTACCAACGCAGCCGCTTAACAAACGCGTGCTGTTTATTCTCAGCCACGGCGGAATGGGATCGATGGTCGCAGGGCAGGAGACCGCCGCCGACGGGGCGATTCGCGCCGCAGGCTTAACCAATGCCATGCAGGGCTTTAGCCACTATCGCAACCTCTCGCAAGAGGGCGTTATCGCCAGCAAACCGGACCTGGTAGTGATTTCCGCTGACGGCGTCAAAAGCATGGGCGGGGAAGAGAATTTGTGGAAACTGCCCGGTCTTGCACAAACGCCCGCCGGGCGCAGTAAGCACCTGCTGATCGTTGATGATATCGCGCTGCTCGGTTTTGGCGTTCGCACCCCACAGGCGTTAAAAGCGCTACGCGCGAAAGCAGAGCAATTGCCGTAATGCGCCCTGTGAATCGCTATTTGTGGGGGTTGATGGCGCTGCTGGCAGGGGTAACGCTGATGGCCAGTACGGTCGGGGCGATGCAGCTCCCGCTTGCCAGCCTCTGGCACAGCGGTGATGACGCGTTGCGCCAGATTTGGCTGACCATCCGTCTGCCGCGCGTGCTGCTGGCGCTGGTGGTCGGCGCATCGCTGGCGCTTTCCGGCTGCGTGATGCAGGGGCTGTTTCGTAATCCGCTGGCCGATCCCGGCCTGTTGGGGGTCAGCAGTGGCGCGGCGCTGGCGGTCGCCTGCTGGCTGGTATTGCCGCTGACGGTTCCCGCCATTGTCGCCCTGTATGCGCCGATGCTGGCGGCATTTGTCGGTAGCGCCGGGGTGATGATGGTTATCTTTATCCTCAGCAAAACCCGCGACAGCTCGCTCTCACAACTGCTGCTGGTAGGGATTGCCATTAACGCCCTGTGCGGTGCGCTGGTGGGGGTGCTGTCATGGATCAGTAGCGATGCCCAGTTGCGCCAGCTCTCCCTGTGGGGGATGGGCGGGCTTGGGCAGGCGCAGTGGTCAACGCTTGCCGTCGCCGCTACGCTGATGGCGCCGTCTGTCGCCGTGGTCTGGCGCGTAGCCGGACAGCTCAACCTGCTGCAACTGGGCGATGAAGAAGCGCATTACCTCGGGGTGAATGTGCCTGTGTTGCAGCGTTTGTTACTGCTGTGCAGCGCGCTACTGGTGGCCACCAGCGTCGCCATCAGCGGCATTATCAGCTTTATTGGACTGGTGGTGCCGCACCTGATGCGCCTGTGGCTGGGGGCGGACCACCGGGCGCTGGTGCCCGGTTCGGTGCTGGCCGGAGCCATGCTCCTGCTGATTGCCGATACGGTTGCCCGCACAGTGGTGGTACCCGCAGAAATGCCGGTAGGGTTACTCACCAGCGTGCTGGGCGCGCCGTGGTTCCTGTGGCTTATCTTCCGTCAGGGGAGGGGCGCTCATGGTTAAGTGTTTAACGGCAGAGCACCTCAGCCTGTGGGTGGGGGCGCGCCGGTTGATTAACGATGTTTCCGTCACCCTTGACGCGGGCGAACTGGTGGCGCTGATCGGTCCCAATGGCGCCGGGAAATCGACATTGCTGCGCCTGCTGACCGGGTTTTTGGCTGCCAACGAAGGCCGATGTTGCCTGGAGGGGCGCCCGTTACATGACTGGCCGCCGGAGGCGCTCTCCCGTCACCGGGCGGTGATGCTACAACAAACCCGGATGCACTTTGACTGGCCGGTTGAAGGCGTTATCGCCATGGGGCGTGCACCCTGGGGGCCTGGCCGCGAAAGTGAGATTGTGCGCAACGTGATGGCGCTGACCGGTTGTCGCGAACTGGCGGGCCGCCGCTACAGCACCCTGTCCGGTGGGGAGCAGCAGCGTGTGCAACTGGCGCGCAGTCTGGCGCAGCTCTGGCAGGACGATGGCCCAGAGGGTTGGCTGTTTCTTGATGAACCGACCTCAGCGCTGGATCTCTACCATCAGCAGCAGTTGCTACGCCTGATGAAAAGCCTGACCCGGCGCGAAAAACTGCACGTTTGCGCGGTGCTCCACGATCTGAATCTGGCGGCGCTATGGGCAGACCGGATTTTACTGTTGCATCAGGGGAAACTGGTGGCGCAGGGTACGCCGCGGTCGGTGATTCAGAAATCGATCATCGAAAAATGGTATCAGGCGGATGTGCGGGTGGAACAGCATCCACAAAGTGAAAAACCGTATCTCTTTTTGAGCGAGTAAACACCCGGCGAGGGAACTCGCCGGGTGATGTCGGTTATAGCAGGTCGAAACGGTCGAGGTTCATCACTTTCGTCCATGCGGCGACGAAGTCAGCGACAAACTTCTCTTTGGCATCATCGCTGGCGTACACCTCGGCAAGGGCACGCAGAATCGAGTTAGAACCAAAGATCAGGTCGGCACGGGTGGCGGTGTATTTCACTTCGCCGCTGGCCCGGTCACGGCCTTCAAACAGCTCCGCTTTCTCATCAACCGGTTTCCACGCGGTACGCATATCCAGCAGGTTGACGAAGAAATCGGTGCTGAGTACGCCAACGCGGTCGGTGAAGACGCCATGCTGGCTGCCGTCGTAGTTGGCGCCGAGCGCGCGCAGGCCACCCACCAGAACGGTCATCTCCGGCGCGGTCAGCGTCAGCTGTTGCGCTTTATCAATCAGCAGCGTTTCGGTCGGCATCTCATCTGCCACGCGACGGTAGTTGCGGAAACCGTCGGCCAACGGCTCCATCCATTTGAACGACTCCACGTCGGTCTGATCCTGACTGGCGTCAACGCGACCCGGCGTGAACGGCACGCTGATTTTCACGCCGGCATCGGCAGCCGCAAGCTCGATACCCACGCAACCTGCCAGCACAATAATGTCGGCCAGTGACGCTTTACCGGACGTCTGCTGAATACCCTGCAGTACCGGCAGTACTTTGACCGCGATGGCGTTTACTTCCCAGTCTTTCTGCGGCGCTAATGCCAGACGCGCGCCGTTGGCGCCGCCACGTTTGTCGCCGCCACGGAAAGTGGACGCTGACGCCCAGGCTACGGAAACCAGCTCGCTCACCGACAGACCCGATTCGGCAATTGCCGTTTTCAGGCTGGCAATGTCCAGATCGCTCGGTTTGTGAACGGCTGCAGGCAGCGGATCCTGCCAAATGAGGTCTTTGCTCGGCACTTCCGGACCAATGTAGCGAGATTTCGGCCCCATATCGCGGTGAGTCAGTTTGAACCAGGCGCGGGCGAAGGCTTCATTAAAGGCCTGCGGGTCGTTGAGGAAGCGACGGGAAATTTTCTCGAATTCAGGATCAAAACGCAGCGTCAGGTCCGTCACCAGCATCGTGGGTTTGCGTTTTTTCTCCGGGTGGAACGGGTCAGGAATGATGTCCGGCGCATCTTTCGCTTCAAACTGAATTGCCCCGGCCGGGCTGCGGGTCTGCACCCATTCGTATTTGAACAGGTTCTCGAAGAAGTAGTTGCTCCACTGGGTCGGCGTTTGTGTCCACACCACTTCAAGGCCTGAGGTGATGGCGTCAGCACCCGCACCGCTACCGTAGCTGCTGTGCCAGCCTAAGCCCTGAGATTCAATAGACGCCGCTTCCGGCTCGGCGCCAACGTGGTCGGCGGAGGCTGCGCCGTGGGTTTTACCCAGCGTATGACCGCCAGCAATCAGGGCGACAATCTCTTCATCGTTCATACCCATATTGCCAAAGGTGGCGCGAATCGCCGCACCGGCAGAAGTCGGTTCGCCGCTGGCGTTAGGGCCTTCCGGATTAACGTAAATTAACCCCATTTCGGTGGCGCCGATCGCCTGTTGGGCAAGGCTTTCCGGGTGGCGGTGCTCAAGCCAGTTTTTTTCATTCCCCCAGTTTACGTCGAGATCCGGTTCCCAGACATCTTCACGGCCTGCGCCGAAACCAAAGGTACGGAACCCGGCATTTTCCAGCGCCACGTTACCGGCAAGGATGATCAAATCACCCCAGGAGATCTTCTGCCCATATTTTTGTTTCACTGGCCACAGCAGGCGGCGCGCTTTGTCGAGACTCACGTTATCCGGCCAGGAGTTGAGCGGGGCGAAACGCTGTTGTCCGCGTCCTGAACCGCCACGTCCGTCAATGGTGCGATAGGTCCCGGCACTGTGCCAGGCCATACGAATGAACAGCCCGATATAGCTACCCCAGTCAGCAGGCCACCACTCCTGAGAGTCGGTCAGCACTTTTCTGATATCGGCTTTTAGCGCGGAGTAGTCGAGTTTTTTAAACTCTTCACGATAATTGAAGCTTTCACCCAGGGGATTGGAACGGTTGGAATGTTGATTAAGCAGGTCCACACGCAATTGCTCTGGCCACCAGTCACGGTTGGTGGTGACACTGCTTTTCTTCGCGGGTTTTGCGCCGCCTTCATGAAAAGGGCATTTGCCTGCGGAGGATTCCGGGGACGTATCTTCTGACATGCTCATATCTGGCTCCATTTGCATTAGTGAGTCTCGTTACGATATACACTGCTTCCAGTTAGAGGTATTTGAATGAATCTACAGATTTGATAGCCAATTCCTTTCTTATAAGCAACACAGTTTGTGGGTAATGAATAGAAAAACGGATCTTATTAACTCATCATTGATCAAGACCGTTACAAAGCGGTATTGCCCCGATCACAAGCGTGTGCCTGTTTTCGTAAAACCGCCATTTTTCAATGAATGAAATGTGCGGCGATCAACATCGGGGTGTCATATTTTTTTGTCAGGCTGTTGCGTCCAAAACGGACAAAAAAGGAAACCACGATGTCGCAAGCACTTTACGTGTTCGATCTGGACAATACGTTGATAGATGGCGATAGCAGCACCCTCTTTAGTCGTTTTCTGGTCCGCGAAGGGTATGTCAGCGACCCGGACTATTTGCAGCATGAAGAACGCCTGATGCTCGACTACGCGCGGGGGGAGATGGATCTCCACGAATATGTTGCGCTGATCATGTCTGCGCTCGTCGAACTCAGTCGTGATGATGTTGACCAACTGGTGGCGCGCTGCGTGCAGGCAGACATCCGCCCGCGTATTTATCCGCAGGCGCTTGCGCTTATCCGCGCATTGCAGGCGCAACATCAACCGATACTGATTATCTCGGCCTCCGTCAGCCTTCTGGTGAAGGCTATCGCGCCGGTGCTGGGTATCGAGCACGCCATTGGCATCGAGGTCAAAATGGATAATGACCGCTATACCGGCATCATTGACGGCACACCCAGCTATCAGGAGGGCAAAATTACCTGCCTTCACCATTGGCTGGCGGCGCAACCGCAGTACGCGGGTCCGCTGACGTTTTACACCGATTCAATCAATGATCTACCCCTGTGCCTGCGTGCCGACGAGGTCTTTCTGGTCAATCCATGTCCCCAACTGGCCGCGCAGGGAGAACAGCGCCGCTGGCCGGTATTGAACTGGCGACTGGACTAAACCGCTACGGCGCTTTATAGAGCGGAACCGGTTTGCCAGTGATATAGCGGCGTCGCAGCCAGGCGGATGCCGCATCCATCGCCATTACGACAGCCACCAGAATCAGGGTGATGAACATCACCACATCCCAGTTCCACAGGCGCATATTTTCGGCATAAATCAGGCCGATGCCGCCCGCGCCGACAAAGCCCAGTACCGCCGCCGACCGGGTATTCGATTCAATTTGATAGAGGCTGAGCGACAGAAAGGTCGGAAATGACTGAGTGAAGGTGCTAAAGCGGTGTTTTTGTAAACCGCTGGCGCCCACCGCCGTCAGCCCGCGCCCCGGTGAGCGGTCCACCGCCTCGTGGTTTTCCGCATACAAACGCCCCAGCAATCCCGTGTCCTGCATGATGATCGCCAGCACCCCGGCCAGAGGGCCAAGTCCCACCGCTCTGACAAAGATAAGTCCCCAGATAGCCATATCAATACCGCGCAGCACGTCGAACAGACGACGCATCAAAAATGCCACTGCCCCGGCAACACCGCCTCGCATAATGTTACGTGCGGCAAAGAAAGAGAGGAGTAGCGCGATAAAGGTGGCCGTCAGCGTGCCGGCAAATACAATGGCGAGCGTAAGGGCAATCTGGGTGAAGTAGTAGCGAAACGGCCAGTGCATAAAGTCCTGCCAGACAAACATCCGCAGAATGTAACGGCCAATTTGCCTCATGCCGTCCAGTGCCTGATCGAGCGGGATGCCAAAGCGGGTAAAAAACCAGAGGTAATAAAGCACTCCCGCCAGGGCAATCAGACCCAGACGGCGTAAATAACGCCCCTGTGCCTGGAACAACGCCTTATGCTGCTGACGACTGAGTGCCACATCGGGTACGGCCTGCCAGTGACTCATTTTCCCCCCTCCAGAACCCACTGGCGCAGACGGCCAGACAGGGTATCCAGTGCCGCGACGACAATAATAATCAGCAGTAGCGTGATGCTGACCTGATCGTAGCGGTCGAGTTTGATATTGGTCATCAGCTCCTGGCCGATGCCCCCTGCGCCCACCAGACCGAGAATCGTGGAGGAGCGGAAGTTGATCTCAAGGCGCATAAACCCATAGGAGAGAAAAAGGGGTTTTACCTGTGGCCACAGGGCGAAGCGGATACGCTGAAAATGGCTCGCACCACAGGCGGCCAGACCACGCACAGGCCGGTCGTTTGCGCTTTCAATCGCTTCGTAGAAGAGCTTGGTCAGACTACCGACGGTATGCAGCATGAGCGCCAGAAAACCGGGGATCGCGCCAATGCCAAAGGCCATCACAAAAATAACCGCCCACGCCAGTTCTGGCATAGTCCTTAAAAAGGCCACCAGCGCACGGATACCAAAACGCACCAGCGGCGGCGACCAGGTGTTTCCTGCCGCCAGAAAGGCGAGTGCCGTTGCCGCGACAAACGATACCAGCGTGGCCGCCAGCGCCAGTTGCAGGGTTTCCCAGATAAGCGGGAGCTGTATAGGCAGACGATAGCCCCAGTAAGCCAGTGACCCACTGGTGTGGCTGTCGGCAAAGAGTGTGGATACATGCAGCGTCGGCACGGTTTCCAGCATGTAGTCGAAGAAATTCGGCAGTGAATGCCAGATGGTATTCAGGTTAAATTCGGCGGCGTTTCCGGCGGCAAAATAGAGTATAAGTAACACCAGCGACCAGGCGACCGTGTCACGTTTCTGGCGCATTCTGATGTTCTGGTAATACTGCTCAAACGACGTATTCGTGTTCATGGCTAACCGGTCTTAGGCGGATACAACACTCGAACAAAAGCCCCGGGCGTTCAGCCTGGGGCTATTTTTTCAAAGCAAGTGGTCGTGAATTAACGTGCTGTCACCAGCTCACGTTTCATATCAATAATCTGTTTAAAATCGTCCACGCTGCCAGGACCGATATGCTGTGTGCCGCCCATCGCTTTGACGAAGCAGGCGTGGTTATCGGTATCGAGTTTTTTGATGGCGCTAACGACTTTGGTTTTGAAGTCAGCCGGCAGGCTGTTGCTGACCAGAATAGGGCCGTTTGGGATCAGCGGTGATTTCCAGATAATGCGGATCTGCTTCATCAGATCCGGATGATCCATACGAATCAGACGGTTAAATGCGCCCACGGTGTAGCCAGCGTTATAGTCGCCGACCATAGAAGTCCAGGTCACTGCGCCCGCAAACTGGTTGTTCAGCACGCCCAGGATGTCCTGCTCGTGGCCGCCGGAGAAGGTGACGCTGGAGAAGAAGTTGTTGTATTTGTTATCAGCATTACCGCCGAACTGCTGTTTGAACGTCTGGTTCGGGATCAGGAAGCCCGAAGTGGAATCCGGATCTGCAAAGCCGAACGGTTTGCCTTTCAGGTCTTCCAGTTTTTGATAAGGGCTGTCTGCTTTGACGATAACCACTGAATAATAACCGCGCGACTGGTCTTTATCGTCCACGGCGAGACCCACAATATCTACCGCTTTCGGGTTGTTGATATAGACCGAAGCATACGATGAAGGCGACATGCTCAGCACCACGTCGACTTTGCCGCCCAACAAGCCCTGAATAACGCCAGAGTAGTCCGACGAGTTACGCAATTTGGTGTCGACGCCCAGTTCCTTGTCCAGAAAATCTTTAACGCACTGGTTATCGCCAATTTGCTGGGTGGCGTTCTGCCCGCCGAGGATACCCAGATTTAATTCCTTCGGTTGTTCAGCCGCGCTTACCTGCCACGCCAGCAGAAGACCTGTCATCAATGCCGATAAACGGAATGCGCCTGCAATATGCTTTTTCATTGTCATTGCCTGTGTCGTCTCAATTGAAGGAAGAATTAATGCAACTGACTTATTTCATCACCATAAAGAACGAGCAAAACGTCCTGCGTCAACGCAGAAGGGTGATCATCAAAAACAATCCGTCCCTGCGAAATGCCGATAACGCGCGTGCAGTATTCCTTGACCAGTTCCACGGAATGCAGGTTTACCATCACGCTGATGCCTTGCTCACTCACTTCTCGTAACACGCGCATAATGCGCTGCGTATTTTTGGGATCCAGCGAGGCGACGGGTTCATCCGCCAGTAAAATCGAGGGGTTCTGAATTAACGCCCGACAAATTGCCACGCGTTGCATTTGGCCGCCGGAAAGGGTTTCAGCACGTTGCAGCGCGTGCGGCAGCATGTTGAGCCACTCCAGCAGCGCAATCGCTTTTGCCCTGTCTTCGGCGGTGAAAACTTTGAACAACGACTTGAAGGTTGAGGTCTGGCTGAGCCTGCCCAGCAGCACATTGGTCAGCACGTCGAGGCGCGGCACCAGACAAAAGTCCTGAAAAATCATCCCGCACTGGCTGCGCCACTGACTGAGTTCGCGGCCCTTAAGGCGGGAAACGTCACGTGGCGTGCCCACGTCCGGGAAGCTCAGGATCTCGCCGGATGTGGCGCTGTGTGTTCCGTTAAGCACGTGCAGCAGGGTGGATTTACCGGCACCGGAACGGCCAATCACGCCGACCATCTCACCGCTGTGCAGATCAAAGCTGATGTCCTGCAGCACGGTCTGATGGCTGTTGTAGGATTTGCTTAAATTTTTGACGCTCAACACCTTGTGCAGCGGGGCGCTGTGTAAGTGATGCGACGAGGGGGCGAGGGTGTCCGGAAGTTCTGCCAGTGCACTGTTCATGTGTCATCCAGATTTATCACGAGAATGCCCAACATTAAGGGTATCGCGTGTGATCGTTTTATGATGAAACAGAGAACAAATAATGAACGGGAGAAAAAACGTCCTGGGTGTAAAGCTATTGAAAAAGCATAAAAACGATAAGGTCGTTATGGGTGAGGGGATGACATTTTGCATCTGTTGACGAAGTAATCATTATGAGTTGAATATACCATCCCCGTGACACAATTCCTGAAAGGGGTCTGATAGTGCTCATCTACAACGTTTTTGGACGACATATTGGGGTCAAGCGTGAAGGTGGTCGCTGGCTGGTATTCCGCGCAGACCTGACGGAACGAAAATTCTCCCGGCTTTACGACATTGCTATTCCGGACAATATGACAGAAGGCGAGATAATGGGCTGGCTGGGCGACATTTTCCATGAAGCAGCAACAGAGCGTCATCCTGATGTGAAACGTATCGAATAAGGAACTGTCAGTTACACGCTCCTCACTACAATGGAGTGTATCACTAGTCCATCAATATCCGTTCCTGGCACACAGGGAACGTTCTGAACTTTCCGCCCACAGTCTGACGGGGCGCCAATTCAATCCATTGACCACTTTTCAGGAATACGGAACCAGAGATGGCCATACCGTAACCAGTCAGCTCCACTTTCTTCCGGAACAGGGCCATTTTGGTCATTTGCCGTGCCCCCGGACAGCCCTGTTATTCTGCCCATCAGCGATGATGATTATCGCCTCTCGTGCTGAATGCGAGATATTTGAACGGCAGCTATGAGTGGGAAGTGGAAATTAGCTCAGCTTTGGCATTCAAAATGGATATTTTTCCGATAAAAATCTCATTATTGCTGAGACGTTTTTTAAATTATGACTAACCAGACTGTGCTGCGAATGAGCAAGCCTTAATATTTCGTAGTCTTCTGCCAGTTGACCTATATCTAATTGATTCGGCTCATTATGTAGGTCAAAAAGGGATTCCGATGGGATATTCCAATAAAAATCTTCATCTAGCGTAACACTATCCATGCCACGCCGTTTCATTTCAAGGAATATTGTATTGACGATTTTTTCAAGAAAACTGAGTTCAATTTGCATATTTAGTCCTTAAAATTTTGGTTTTTATTTATTTTCTGGGGGACAGTCTTAGCCTCACAACCAAATTTGTATTCATCGCTTTTATAATTTTGACTTACTGTTTTGCGCTGTGCCCCATTGATACGAATGTAATAATATCAGCAATGTCCGCCTCTGGCACAAACCTGCCCCAACGCAGGGGTTAAAGGGCAGCTCTGAGCAAGAATCGGGCGCATGTCAGGTATTACATATATCGTGTTGATTTAATCAGCGAGGAAGTAAATCGTTGCTCTGTATGCCGGTTAATTGATGTCGTAAATCCAGGCATAGTGCCCAGTGTTCTTCAACAGGCACAGTAACCCGCGAACGCTGTTCTATAGACAACTGCGGTTCGGTCCAGAGAAAGGGATAGAAGGAGTAAACTACGTCACAATTAATTGAAGTCGTTTCTTCGCGCCAACCTGTCCAGCGTACGTTTTTATAGAATAACCCCAAATCTCCACAAAGTGCCCAATGCAGAAAACCTGAATAGTTGGTATTGAGACTCTCCCATTCGAGAGTATCCGGTGCGAGATAATATACCCCGCCGGGGTCTTTACCTAATCCTCCCCCGTTAAGTGCAAAAAAACCTCCGGATGCATCATCGGCAATTAACAATGCCTGAAATGTCAGATCAGCTGTTACCAACTGCGTCCATGAAGCTAGAGCCCGCGGCAATCTGGTGTGACCAGAGCCTAAAATCCGCAACCAACCATTATCAATGAGTATTCCTCCCGTTTCATATGCAATAGCACCAAGCGGAGAGAAAGTAGTTATCTGAAGCTGATGTAAATCAGCGCGTGCTTGCGCCAGGTTACAAGGGAGCACTTCATAGTTATTGATTGCTTCTTGCAGCCATTCTTTAACTGTATGCCAGCCAGATCTCTGCTGATCGATTAATTCTGCTAGTTCCCTCATCCTTTATCCTCATTCACACTACGCTGCTTTACTTCATTAATCGGACGCTCAACCGATAACATGAGCATGAAATCAGAGCATCTGGTCGGCAACGTCCGCACTGAGCGAAGAGCAGACATTGATATGTGGTCTGTGCTTCGTGGATTGCTCTTGCTTTACTGGCGGGAGAGATATCCTCGCCTCCGAAATCAGTTTTTCCACTGCTTCCAGAGGGATATTCTCTTCGTAGCAGGTCAAAAAGAATTCGTGAGAAACGTCAGAATAGAAAACCTCAGCAATTTGCCGTAAAGGAGATGTCTCGCTGACAGATAATTCCAGAAACATGCCATCACGTAATACGTCGCTTCCACGACTCAGTTCAAATTTAATTTTAGACATATTATCCGAATTCCTTCTTTTCAACGACGCAAAACATTTTGCATTGATGATATCAAAACAATTTGGTCAGGATACAGCGGGATAATATTTCGATCACGTTAGTCTCAACTGACCCTGACAAATTTTATGTCCCACGCGTCAAGGGCAATTATTCCGGTCAGTTCACCTGTAGCTGCCCCTGCAAAATACAGCGCCGCAGCCCCGGCCAGCACAGTGTATCGCGGCAGTTGCGGTGGTGATCATTCATGTCGATGCAATTGCCATGAAGGCAATAACATTTAAGTCCACTCCAGTGAACCATCCTCGAGTACCCAAACTGCTCCCCCCGGACATGCCTCATCAAAGAACCAGATACCATCCTCCATCTCGGATTCTGTCAGGGGGAACGCCCGTCTGAAACGTTCAACCTGCTCCTCAACACTTCCTTCAAGGAACTTACCGTGCTTGGCAAGTCTAATTCGTCCATCATTCAAAAGCCGTTTTAATACCAAAAAAAATAATTCTCTTCGTTCACTAAAACTAAAGCCAGGTGGGCAGGGATCTGGTTCTGCATAACATAAAACTGCATCAAGAGTTTGGCCCTCAGCCGCATCTGCAAGTTCCTTATATTCCTTTTCACTTAGCTCACTAATCATTTAAATTTAATCTCCACACGCGTATACTTATTCCCTAATTCATTGAATTTTTCACTATTCCGTATATCAATAGTCCAACTGACCTGTTCCCCTTTATTTAACAAAGGATGATTTTGGTCACGTCCGCCCTTGGCACTGAGCTGACTGCCAGATTAAGTCTGGCCCTGCGCCACACCTATGTCAGGCCAAATCTGAGCTAATACAAATAAAGTTATCGTCTGACGTTCGCTGAAAGAGTCTCATCCTGTGCCAGTAAAGTAATCACATCACCGGCTATTTCTGGTCTGATACCAGGCGTTTTATTAGTCGCATACGCTGCAACGGATAATGGGCTCCAGTCATGCACTACAGCGATGCGTTTAACCTCCTCGATAACCTTAAACGCATCGTTTTCTAAAGCCAGTCCTAAACGAGCTGTATCCAGATAAATACGCTGAACTCCAGAGATATGCGCGAACTTTTTAAGTTCTGCGGTAATAATTCGCTGCGCTTCCACACCGATTGACGAGCCTCCTTCAACGACCCCTGTCAACCCAACAAGCTTACCCCCATCACTACGAGTATTGTCATCTTTGACTCTGGGAAGCGGCACTAAGACCTTCAACTCTACATCCTGCTGAAGTAACTCAAGCAGTTCGGGCAAAAGCTCAGTTTTTATGACACCTTTTAAAGCAACTGCTCTTTTAGCTAGAGTGACAGGGGACTGTCCCAACCGCGCCGACATAGAAATAAGGCAACTCGCGATTATGAAAATATCGCTTTCCCCTATCAAAGGGGCACACTCGGCCCGGAAAGATTGCTCGTCACGAAGTGTAGGATTTACTTTTTCAGGCTTCCTAATTTTTGAATTCGGCTGCTTCTTGCTATATCCACGCAAAGTATCCTGTGCATTTCGGGTTAGTATGCTGATGCTATTAAGCAGATCCTCACCGCCCTCAAGGTTGGCAACCATTTTCTGCATATTTTCGAGCCTGCCAAGCATCTCGGGATTAGCATTACCCGAAGCTATCTTCTCGCTGATGTCATTAAGATTCCTCAGAACACCAGTAACAATCTGCGATGGAGCAGGATCTGAGGCTTTCAGTTCATGGCTTTTTTTGATTTCTTTCTCCATAAACTGGAGCACCTGCTTCCAGTCGGTTTGTACACCGGCTTTAAGGGTCTGAAGATTAAGAATAACGATGCGAAGACTTTCACATTTAGCTAATGGAATAGGTTCACCATTCTGTTTACCTACTTTCAGCCAATGAACTAAGGAGACGAAGTCAGCTTTAGCCGTCGTAGCAAGTCCATTGATAACGCGCTGCCGTGCTTCAGGTGTAGAGAGGTTTGTTCTCTGCGCTGGCAGACGATCATTTTTGTGCACTATTGGCCTCTTCATATCGTATATCTCAACTCGGCTCCATCATCAATACACCCACGTCCGGATTCCAGAATTCAATCAATCCCTTTTACATATCATCTTTTAAGGTAGTGATGCCCGCTGCGCCATCAAAGTATTGTTATATTTTACTCGCAAAGATGATTCTTCAACTTCTGCTCCTGGCACAAACCTGCCATTGATAGCGCCATTAGAGGCAAAAGTTATAAATTGCCTCTATTAATGACCGTGATGCCAAAAATACGGCACGAAGGCTGGCTTTTGGGCACCAAATTTAATTAAGCCAACCATCCTGTAGCGGAAAGGTAGTCTCTTGATTGGGAGTTTGTGAAGTCCATCATTTTACTCAATATAATGACAGGGTCGGTACCTTTTGCTTTCTCCGTATTGTAAATCTGCATCCGCTGCGCATCGATTTTCGATGCGTTCAAGTAAAACTGACTCTTGTAATCATCTCCAACTTTTTCTCCGGTGGAAGCCAGTTTGACGTCTTCCATCCTGTTGGTTTTTATCGAGTCACTCAGGTCATAGCAGATATCGCTGCGACTGTAAGCCATATCATACGCGAGTCTTTCTGCATCCTGTGAGCTGGCTTGTGCATAGCGTAAAATGTCTTCCTGTACCGTAGTCCTCGATTGTGTTGCGCCATTGCTCATGGTTGAAGCTTGCGCCTTGTCTGACAACATAGCGTTTAGGTTATCGGTCGCTTTTGCCATCAGATTTTTGAAATCCTGTTGCTGCTCTGTTTTTCTGCCGATGGTGTTCAATAGCGAAGCCGTACTTCCAATTCCTTGAATTGCCATTTTCTCTTCCTTCAGTTAGTAAGCCCTCCCATTTTAGTAATTACAATGTGCAGCCATGTGACGAATAGCGGGTGAATTAGCATCCATTTCTTCTGTGTGGGTACTGCGGGGTTGTTGATATTTAGGGGGTGACAAGAATCAGATATGACCCGCTCCAGACGATTCAACTTACCGGCGGGCATACAGTTATTGCTCTTGCACTGCTACCCGCATTAAACAGGTTAAGTACCATGTTATCCGCAGGCATTGCCCCACCCATTTGGTCCTTGTCGTTATCCTCTCCATCAACCTCCAATAATATTTTCAGTTGTCCTGGCTCACGTAGTTAACCCATACCATTATCATTTCAGCACGTTATGCTAATCTTCCCATTAGATACTGCGAAATGAATATTTATGGGGTGGCTGGTGATTGATGTTATTTATCTGGGTGAAGCGAGTCGCTATATGCTCATTCTTCATGCCGGAACATTAAAAATGATGTCTGAGGTCACCTCTAAATCCCTCATACAGCCAGGCGATATTCTTTACACCGTCAGTGATGCCATGTATCTGATAAATAAAAATGAGAATCAGCGTCTGAAGATCACCAGTGCCTCTGCATTTTCGGCCACACAGTGGTGTTTTTTGAAAAAATCATGCAAAAGCACTCCGCTCAAAGCAAAAATTACAGGGTAAAACCACCATCACCCACTTGCGCCAGTGCATACCATTTCATCAACTCAGCCGTTCCCGGCTCGTTTTCGGCGGGTGCCCATGGGGCCATATCTTGCTCAGCTACTGGCTGGTAACCCCCGTGTTTGACCTCAAAAATAACGCCTCCTTTATCCATCGACAACACTGCATGCCAGGTCCCAGCATCCATTTCCAGCACCTTGCAGTCTTCACCTAACACAACGCGGTGGGTCACGTTGCCTTCGTCATCAAAATTCAAAACCAAAAAGCGTCCGATGAGGGAGGTCAGCAGCTCAAACGTGTGCGGGTGGCGGTGAGGGCGAACATAGGTACCCGGTTCCATAGCGATAGCCAGGCGCTGAACAGGATCGCTTAATTCAGGGTGGAGATTACGATGAGCACGTAAGCGAGGGGAATTTTCAGCCTGTTCGCTTTGTTCTTGTAGATCACTGAACGTAATTTGTTTCATATTAGCCTTTGTGAATGTAGGTCGCTCACAGGAACCCGGATGCCGTGAGGTTTTATGCTATCAATATCTTTTTAATCATTAGCGTTTCAACTTTCCAAAGCAGAAACAGGATTTGTTACTTTTACTGAAAATAGTTTATCAATTTTTCGCCTGTGTATCAGATCATTCATTGCATGGTGTCAACGGGGTATGTTCTGCTCTTCGGTGAAAATTACATATTATCGATAGTAATGCCCGCTTTTGGCACGAAAGAGTCGATCAAGGGGCAGACATGTCTGCTCAGAGCAAGGAGCAGACGTAGAAGATACTTTTTGTTCCCACGTTACAATTCACGGGGCGAGTATCGTTGGTTAAATTTTGACTTACGGGTTCGTACGAGGTCTTTTCCATGGCCGGAGATCTTCATGAGAACCATGTCATATTTTCTCTAACAGATACATTAATGCATTCGAATTGGCGTATGTATTATTGATTTTATCCTGCCGGAGACTACCATGTGCCTAAATGAGAAGGAGGAATAATGTCTCTGACTGCCCTGCAGCTTTTCAAAAACCTGTCCGATGAAACTCGTTTGAGTATCGTCCTGCTGCTCAGTGAAATGGGCGAACTTTGCGTATGCGATCTTTGCACGGCGCTGGAACAGTCACAACCCAAGATCTCCCGTCACCTGGCAATGCTTCGAGAAAGTGGTCTATTGCTGGATCGCAAGCAGGGAAAATGGGTTCACTATCGCCTGTCTCCGCATATTCCTTCCTGGGCCGCCCGGGTGATTGAGCAGGCCTGGTTAAGCCAACAGTACGAGATACAGGCCATCGCCCGTAAGCTGGCATCGGCAAACTGCTCTGGTAGCGGTAAAGCTGTTTGTATCTAAAAAATTTGCCTGAACATATATGATTTTTCAAATGTGAGGTATTCAGAATGAAAACGTTAACGGTGTTTGACCCGGCAATGTGCTGCAGTACCGGCGTATGTGGCTCAGATGTCGATCAGGTTCTGGTTGATTTCTCTGCTGACGTGCAGTGGCTGAAAGGTCGCGGCGTACAGGTTGAACGTTACAACCTGGCGCAGCAGCCCATGAGCTTTGTTCAGAACGAGAAAGCGAAAGCATTCCTCGAAGCATCCGGAGCAGAAGGGCTTCCGCTACTGCTGCTGGACGGCGAAACGGTGATGGCAGGGCGATACCCAAAACGCGCTGAGCTGGCTCGCTGGTTCGGTATTCCGCTGGAGAAGGTAGGGTTGGCTACCACCAGATGCTGTGGTGGTAATACTTCCTGTTGCTGAATATGTCAGGAGGACACATGAAATTCTTACAGAACATCCCGACTTACCTGTTTTTTACCGGCAAGGGAGGCGTAGGAAAAACGTCTATTTCCTGCGCGACAGCTATCCACTTTGCCGAACAGGGTAAGCGGGTTTTGCTGGTTAGTACCGATCCAGCCTCCAATGTCGGCCAGGTATTCGATCAGGCTATCGGTAACACGATACGTCCTGTGGCAGCAGTTCCCGGACTTTCGGCACTGGAGATCGACCCACAGGAAGCCGCGCAGCAATACCGCGCCAGAATCGTTGATCCTGTCAAAGGTCTTCTGCCTGATGACGTTGTTAACGGTATTATCGAGCAGCTTTCAGGGGCCTGTACGACTGAGATTGCGGCGTTCGATGAGTTCACCGGCTTATTGACAGACGCCTCTCTGCTGACCCGCTTTGATCACATTATTTTTGATACAGCGCCCACGGGCCACACGATTCGCCTTCTCCAGCTTCCCGGTGCCTGGAGTAGCTTCATTGAGAGTAACCCGGATGGTGCTTCCTGCCTTGGCCCAATGGCCGGGCTGGAAAAGCAGCGTGAGCAGTATGCTCATGCAGTAGAGGTGTTATCCGATCCTGAACGTACCCGCCTGGTTCTGGTTGCACGACTGCAAAAATCAACGCTGCAGGAAGTTTCCCGCACTCATGAAGAACTGGCTGCAATTGGCCTGAAAAACCAGTACCTGATTATTAATGGTGTGCTGCCTGCAGTCGAAGCTGAACATGACGCCCTGGCCGCTGTGATATGGCAACGGGAGCAGGAAGCACAGGCAAATCTTCCCGCCGGTTTATCTGAGCTACCGACAGATACCTTATTACTGCAACCAATCAACATGGTTGGCGTGTCTGCATTGAAGGGACTACTGGACACCCGTTCTGGGGCATTACCGCTCCCTGCAACGAACGTCCTGTACACGTCTGAAAACTTATCGCTTTCTGATCTGGTCGATGACATCGCTCGCAGTGAACACGGCCTGATTATGCTGATGGGCAAAGGTGGCGTAGGGAAAACCACGATGGCTGCTGCCATCGCCGTAAGGCTGGCGGATAGGGGATTTGATGTCCATCTCACCACCTCAGATCCCGCTGCACATCTCAGTACCACACTGAATGGTTGTCTGAATAACCTGCAAGTCAGCAGGATTAATCCACACGAAGAAACCGAACGCTATCGCCAGCATGTCCTTGAGACGAAGGGGAGAGGGCTGGACGAAGCAGGAAAACGGCTACTGGAAGAGGATTTACGCTCTCCCTGTACTGAGGAAATTGCCGTGTTTCAGGCTTTTTCCCGGGTGATTCGTGAAGCAGGTAAGCGGTTTGTTGTTATGGATACGGCCCCTACGGGACACACGCTGTTGCTGCTGGATGCGACCGGGGCTTACCACCGCGAAATTGCAAAAAAAATGGGGAATAAAGGTCATTTCACTACCCCAATGATGCAGCTTCAGGACCCGGATAGGACCAAAGTTCTGCTGGTTACGCTTCCTGAAACCACACCGGTGCTGGAAGCGGCAAACCTGCAGGCTGACCTTGAAAGAGCGGGGATTCACCCGTGGGGCTGGATTATCAATAACAGCCTTTCCATTGCGGATACGCGTTCTCCGTTGCTTTGCCAGCGCGCCCGGCAGGAACTGTCTCAGATTGAAGCTGTTAAGCATCAGCATGCTGACCGTATAGCGCTTGTTCCGTTACTGGCATCAGAGCCTGCCGGTATTGAAAAGCTCAGAGCGTTGATGCGTTAATTTTTGGGTATATACAGGGCGGCGGTACCGCTCTGTCAGGAGGTTTTATGTTACTGGCAGGCGCTATTTTTGTCCTGACCATCGTGTTGGTTATCTGGCAGCCGAAGGGGTTAGGGATCGGCTGGAGCGCGACGCTGGGCGCAGCCCTGGTTTTGATTTCAGGCGTTGTGCATGTGGGTGATATTCCGGTGGTGTGGAATATCGTCTGGAACGCGACAGCGACCTTTATTGCCGTGATTATTATCAGCCTGCTGCTCGATGAATCTGGCTTTTTCGAATGGGCAGCGCTGCATGTATCGCGTTGGGGCAATGGTCATGGCCGTTTGCTCTTTACCTGGATAATCCTGCTGGGCGCAGCGGTAGCGGCACTGTTTGCCAACGATGGTGCGGCACTTATTCTGACGCCGATCGTGATTGCCATGCTGCTGGCATTAGGGTTCAGCAAAGGCACCACGCTGGCATTCGTTATGGCCGCCGGGTTCATTGCCGATACCGCCAGTCTGCCGCTTATCGTGTCGAACCTGGTGAATATTGTTTCGGCAGACTTCTTCGGTCTGGGCTTCACTGGGTATGCGTCGGTAATGGTGCCGGTTGATATTGCAGCCATTGTTGCCACTCTGGTTATGCTACATCTTTTCTTCCGCAAAGATATTCCGCCGACTTACGACCTGGCTCTCCTGAAAGCACCAGCAAAGGCGATTAAAGATCTGGCAACCTTCAGAACCGGCTGGATAGTGTTGATCCTTCTTCTGGTTGGCTTTTTCGTCCTTGAGCCGTTGGGTATCCCGGTCAGCGCGATTGCTGCTGTAGGGGCTGTCATTCTGTTTGCTGTGGCGAAACGAGGCCATGCCATTAACACTGGCAAAGTGCTGCGCGGTGCACCCTGGCAGATCGTCATCTTCTCACTGGGGATGTACCTGGTGGTCTACGGTCTGCGCAACGCCGGGCTAACCGAATACCTTTCAGGTGTGCTGAACGCGCTGGCGGATAAAGGACTCTGGGCCGCAACGCTGGGTACTGGCTTCCTGACGGCTTTCCTGTCTTCCATCATGAACAATATGCCTACTGTGCTGGTTGGCGCTCTCTCTATTGATGGCAGCACCGCCAGCGGCGTTATTAAAGAGGCGATGATCTACGCCAACGTGATTGGCTGCGATCTGGGGCCGAAAATTACCCCTATTGGTAGCCTGGCAACGCTGCTCTGGCTGCATGTACTTTCACAGAAGAATATGACTATTACTTGGGGCGATTATTTCCGAACCGGGATCATCATGACTCTGCCTGTGCTGTTTGTAACGCTGGCTGCGCTGGCGCTACGTCTCTCTTTCACTTTGTAATGAGATACCGATATGAGCAACATCACTATTTATCACAACCCGGCATGCGGCACGTCGCGTAATACGCTGGAAATGATCCGCAACAGTGGTAATGAACCGATCATTATTCATTACCTTGAAAATCCACCGTCACGCGATGAGCTGGTCAAACTTATTGCGGATATGGGGATTACGGTACGGGCGCTGCTGCGTAAAAACGTCGAGCCTTATGAAGAACTGGGGCTTGCGGAAGATAAATTTACTGACGATCAGTTAATCGACTTTATGCTGCAGCATCCGATCCTGATTAACCGCCCAATCGTCGTGACGCCACGGGGAACACGCCTGTGTCGTCCGTCTGAGGTTGTGCTGGATATCCTTCCGGATGCGCAACAAGGCGCTTTCGCTAAGGAAGACGGAGAGAAAGTCGTTGATGAAACAGGTAAGCGATTGAAATAAATATAAAGGGGGGCGAATGCCCCCTTAGGATAATTTTGGCATTCATTCCCGCTGCTCTATCCAGAATGGTCCATTATTCTATAAAGATGTTTTGGCAACGTTCGCTCCTGGCACCGAGCGGATGAATTTACTGGGTTCAAGGTCCGCTGTGAGCGAGGAACGGAAGTTCGCATTTGTCATAACCGCAGGGATGTAGGACTAACATTTGCGTGTGATGATCAACCGGGAGCATGCCAGTACGCTGTACTCCCTAGAATCCTGATGCTTACATTTGAGACTGATTCTCATCGTGGCGTAGCTTAGGGTAAGTACGACAACATGTAATTTTTATATTTTTTCCGCATGAAATTCACGACCAAATGGGGGGCTGGTTTTCGTACTATCGTAAAAATTATATTTATTGATGATATTCCCGGCACTATCAACTTCCGAAATTAGATATGTGTCTGTATCATACCCACCTTTTACACCCCATTTAATATGATTGATTATTAGACCATGATCATTAGGTATATTAAGGTATTTACGATAGTCATCATCGGGATCAAAAGAAGCTTTTGCTTGTTTCTGTGAATGTTTTATTTCTAACTCGGTAGTAGATTTGACCTCTTCTTCCGTAATTTTCACAGATTTAACCACTTCAGAATCTGTATCAAAGATCTCTAATAAAGCTGAAAGGCTGACGATATGAAATGATTTTCCTTTTGTTGCCTCTCTAAATTCATCAACTAACTCAAACCTAGGATAAAGTGGAGTTTTTCCACTTTGATGCCACCAATCCGTTTTCTCATCTACAGAAACAAAGATAAGATGCTTATCTTTATTTTTTGCCAGATTAAGAATCTCGTGCCAAATTACTAAATCTCCTGCCTGATTCTGATCCTTACTCCTATCTTTATAACCGGGCGGGATGTTTAGCTCATTTCTTCTTTTTAGATCTTTTTCTATAATTGTGAAATCTAGTGCGTCATCATCCAAAATTCTATCAGCTAATACCTCATGGTACATTTTGCTTACAGGGTCATTCCAGCCCCATGCCTGAACCGCTGAAAGTGTATCTCGAATCTTAGCTTGATAATTCTTTATGGCAATTTTTAGTGATTTTTCTAGCTCAATTAGTTCTTTATATTCGGTCAAGCTCTCAAGTAGTGGATGAACACCAACATAGTTGAAATTTTGATTCGATTTTTTTTGAAGAGCTTCATTTATGTCACTGATTTTTGTAGCTCTATTATCCAAATATTCTCTTACTGCTTGTGCAGGAAGAAACAACTGATCACTTTTAGATAGTTTAGTATAAAGTTCTTTGATTGCTTGTACATTCTTAATATTAGTTGTAAAAGGCAATAGAAGTACATTTGCATCCAACACCACTAGTGCCTCATCTTTCATCTCAGATATGGGCTGTAATACAAAGCTAAACGAGTCCTTTGGAGAGGGGTAAATCTCTTTTTTGTTAAATTCTTTACTCATATCGTATTCATACTCAATCGTTTGAATTGTTCACTGAAAATATAGCAAGAATTATGTTTCTTTGTCAGTATAATCTGAGTTATTACTGCAAAAACCTGACCCAACCGATAACATAAAAAAATACGCCTAATCAAGATTTTTTATATCGGGAAATTATTAAAAATTCTCAGTAACACACTAGTTGCTCCCAATGTGTGGAGCAATGAGGATTGATCTGTTCCTATATAGCTTGTTGGAAGGTCCGTTTTTGGCACTGAGCGGACCGACCCGGCCCGAAGATCGATGTCCGCTGTAAGCGAGGAGCTGACGTTGCGTACTATCTTTTATGGTCATAGTAGTGTAAGCATCCCGTTGAATATGGCATATTCATGTGTAGGAAACGTTTGAAAGGAGATAGAGCCAATGTTTCGTGTAGATATAATAAATAAGACACTAATCAAACTAAAACCAACAAACTTCTCGGAACATGGGCTGAAGGAACGTTTCGATATTCAAGAATGGATCGAAAAAAGCCCGACTATTTTAGGTGAGGAACTACTTGTCATTGGCAAAGAGGTCATTCTTGCCTCTGGTAAGCGCCTTGATTTGCTTTGCGTAAATAAATCGGCAGCACTTGTTGTGGTTGAGTTGAAACGGGATGATTCTGGCTCGTCCGTTGAATGGCAGGCAATAAAGTATGCATCGTATTGCTCAAGTCTCTTGCCCGGTGAGATTTTTAAGCTATACGCGTCCTATTTAAACAAGTCTGAATTTGATGCGACTAAAAAAATTGAGGAATTTATTGATACTGACATTGAGTTACTTAACGCGAAACAGCATATTATTTTGGCCTCAAAAGAGTTTAACTCTGAAGTCATCTCCGCAGTATTATGGTTGCGAGAATATGGCATAGATATTCAATGCACTCGGATTGCTCCATTTATCGATTCTGATGGTGAGCTATTTATCAAACCGGAAACAATTATTCCGTTGCCGGAGGCTAAAGATTATATTGAACGAAAAGAAGTTAAGCAAAGAACAATTGCTTCTAATCAAGATGAATGGACTGGTAGTTGGTTCGTGAATGTGGGCGAATGCGAATATCGAACCTGGGACGATAACAGACAATTTGGCTTTATTGGAGCAGGTCAAGGGAAGGTGTATTCATCTGCACTTAATCGTCTTGCAGTTGGTGACAAAATTTATGCTTACATGAAGGGATGCGGTTACGTCGGCTTTGGGGAAGTGACCAAACCAGCGGTTATGATTCGCGATTTCATAACTGATTCGAATATTCCTCTACTCTCCGCAGGATTGAAAGCGGAACACCCAAACGCAAACTCTGACAATGAAGAGCTTTCCGAATGGGTTGTTGGTGTTCGTTGGATCAAGTCTCTTCCGAGAGAGCAGGCGAAAACATTTTCTGGCATCTTCGCGAACCAAAATATCGTCTGTAAATTGCGGCATGGGCAGACATTAAAATTTGTGCAATCTGAACTCGGTCAGTAAGCACTGATTTCAGCGAAGTTCGCTGTTGGCATTAAGCGGACGAGTTGGCTGAGCTAAAGATCCGCTTTGAGCGAGAAGCTGACATTTCTAACAGCATTCTGTATGAATAAGCGGGGAACAGCTCAAACCACCATACAAAGCGCAGGCGTTACGGGATATGAGCGCGCTAACAGAATTGTTTAAATGTATATTTTACATTATCTTAAAAAATTTAGGAGGATGTTGATTTTGGATAAGCGATATCAGGTCTTTGTTAGCTCGACCTTTTCAGATTTAGAAGAAGAGCGGCAAGAAGTAATGCAAGCCCTTTTAGAGCTTGATTGTATGCCAGCTGGGATGGAGTTGTTTCCTGCTACTAGCAGTGATCAATGGAGTTTAATAAAAAAAGTAATAGATGATAGTGATTATTACATTGTCATATTGGCCGGGCGCTATGGATCTATTGGACCAGACGGGCTGAGCTATACAGAAATGGAGTATCGTTACGCAATAGAAACAGGAAAGCCTGTCATTGGTTTTATCCATAAAGACAAGACCAAGCTTCCTTCAGGCCGCTGCGAGTCTAGTCAAGATGGCAAAGATAAATTACAAAGTTTCGAGGAATTAGTTAAAACCAAACTTTGTAGATTCTGGGAGTCGCCAGCTGATCTTGGTAGCCAAGTTAGTCGAAGTCTTATCCGTTTGATAAAGGAACATCCAGCGGTGGGATGGGTAAGAGGTGATTTAGTAACTAGCGAAAGTGAAGCAAAAGAAATCTTACAACTAAAAAGAATGATTGAGGATTTAGAAGGACAGTTAGCCTCAAGCAAAACTACTGCACCTAAGGGGGCTGAGTCTTTATCTCAAGGTATTGATTTATTCGAGTTTGGTTTTACATTCTATGCTTCACCTTCACTAAAGTTATATGAAGGCGCTCAATATCAAGCAACGAGTTCAGTAAGTTGGAATGATATTTTTTCGTATGTTTCACCTTTAATGATTGACGAGATTTCCGATGTGGACTTACGTTCAGGGATAAATAGATCGATAGCAAAAAGCGCTCGGTTAGCACTTGAAAATAATGAGGAATTAGAAGGGCTTAATCTGCTTGAAATTAAGATGTTGCCATCAGACTTTCAAACAGTGAAAGTTCAATTTAGAGCGCTTGGTTTGATAGTGAAAAGCGAGAAAAATAGAAGTGTTAAAGATAAAGATACATATTGGACTCTTACACCGTATGGTGAAAACCTTATGACTACGCTTCGTGCAATAAAGAAATAAAAAAATGGCGAGCAATACTCGGCGTTTGCTATTGAAAACATTACTAGCATCGCGGTGTATTAATCAACGGGGAGCAGATCAGCTACATTCGCTCCCGGCACTGAGCGGACAATCTAACTGAGCTGAAAGTCCGCTGTGAGCGAAAAGCGGACGTTGAGTTGCACGCTGTACAAAAAAATGAATATGCTAACTTAAAATGGGAATTTATTGCTCATAGGAAAGCGGCGTTAGAAATCATTCAGTGTGATTTTCATCTTTTGATTTTTCAACAAGGCTTTTTACCTGCCTTACTTTCTCTCTTAAAACCTTGTTTTGACTATAGCTTTCGAGCTGATTAAATTTGTAGAAACTATATTTTCTCAATGCTGGTTCAGCACACATTTTCATCAACATTAAGGCCTCAGGGTAATCTACAAGTTTTTCGTTTTCGATGTAGTAACGTCGGTAGCTTAATATATCGAAAATTTCATCCTCATCCTCATCATTGACTACAACCCTACTGAATAGCGAAAAATTCCTGTTAAAATTCATCATGAATTTAAAATCAAGGTCATTATTTAAAAATATTTTTTGTGCACAATAATTGACAAAATTATTGATGTCACGTTCGAAATCCACCTTATTTTTCTGCTTCTCAGTCTCTTCCCTGATTATGTCTATTTCGATTTGTTCTAATGATTTTTGATTTTTTTTATCTTTCTGTTTTTCATATGCTGATTGGATGCGTTCATCCGTAATCCCCAACCCTCCTAAAATTACATTACGCTCTTTATAATGTCTTCTGTCTGGAGTAAAAACATACTCATCTGCTTTTTCGATTCGTTGATAATGGTACTCATAAACAGGCTTGCCATCATAACTATCACTTAATAATATATAATACTGAAAGGTTGAAAATAACTCAATATAACACCATAATGAAGAAGGATCTTTTTTCGAAGTAAATAGAATTAAATTATGCGAAGGATAATTAGCTAAACTTACTTTATCATTTTCAATGATTTTATCAATTATACTCAAAGGAGCATATTGAACTAAAGTTATTTTTTCATCGATATATCCGTGATTGTCTTCTGAGATTTTTAACGCTAAATTTAAAGTCTCTCTCGAAATTCCGTGTGTGCAGGCAAAACCAATGGCAATTTTAGCAACCCCCCTTTTAAAAGCAATATTATCCATAGGAAACTGATATTGCACATTGCAATCAATGTCGTCGCACATAATTATTTCAGGAGGGGTATCCAATTCCATGCTCTGGATTTCTTTTTGAACTATTGATTTATGGTTCTCAAAATTTTTCTTTTGGGAGTAGATAATAACTTTTTTATAATCCTCAGTAAACCTGTGAAAGGGTTTGATGGGAGAGACTTTAAAATTTTTCCAAAAAACCTTAGTATCTTTAAGGTTCATGCCATAAGCATCTTTTTCGCTTATTATCGTACCGAGTATGGACGGACTTTTGTTTGCCTTCCTGTCTGTTTTTATATCAAGCCGTGTTGCTATTCCTTCAAATATAGCATTAAAAGGATTATCTATTTTACGACTGAGATCGCCACCACATTTTTTGCAAAGGATGCCCTTGCTGACTAAATTTCCACCTATGGCCTGTTGTATAACATGCTCTCCATGGTCCACTGTAGAATTTTCATTAAAATCATTTCCGCAAAGATAACATACGTCCATCACTTATCCTTAAGGTAAAAAATTTTTAGCATTAGTCATTATATGTGATTAGGGAATTTTTAGAAATGTAATTTTTAACAGTTTTCTGGCGATTTAATGATAAACCGCATCCGCTTATTTATTTATGCGTTAATCAAATGACATGACTCAACGGTAACTTGCATAACAAGCTCTTTGAGAGTAATGCGCAAACGACTACGACTACCTATGCTTGATTTGTTTCCATCGGTTAACAGTAAATCATTTTAATGAATTCCGCTTCTGGCACGAAGCAGTTGATCTGGAGGCTGGCTTACCAGTTAAGAGGGAGCGAACATTAATGGTTAAGTTAACGGACGTCTAAAAGCACAGCTTTTAGACGTCAAGCGAACGGAAAAAGCAGCAGTTGTGCACATTTTAGAGTGATCTTGCTGCGCGCCCCGGGGTCATGAACTCTTGGCCAGTAATTTCAGAGGATATTTCATCAATAAATTGAGTTGGGGCTATCTGGATGAATTCACTTAAAAGCCAGTTATGCTGACTAACGAAATGCTTGGCTAAATAATCTGGGTTATATCTTGCCAACTCGCTTAGCCGATGCATTGCTCCAAACATTAGTGGGACTGTATGTCGTTCTATAAATGCTGGCAGGTTGCGTTTGTCTCGTTTTAAATACCAAAGACGCATAGGGCCGTGGATATAGAATACATATTTTCTAGTGTCTTGATGGTATTTTGTTAGTTGCTGTAGATTTGTTGTTTGGTTTCCATTTCCTCTCTGCCACTTAAATCTTTTCTTTCTTCTTACTCGATAGCAAGTGTTGTCACCGACATCTTTTTCAAAAGTAGGCGGCAGAATTCTTAAAGTCTGCCCGTGAACATAGTGAGGGTCGAGAATTGCAGTAAACCACGACTTTGTGGATGCTGGCGCATGTACGTACTCAGGTTCTTTTATCGGCAAGAATAGTTCTTGCTCGCTTATATATGTCAGGTGGTAAGCCCTGTGAATAAATGGAAGGTTATAGAATATATTTTTAATGCTGTAGGTATTCTTATTAATGGTCTCTCCATAGTAACGACAAAGTTCAGAAAGTATTCCCTTGTTTTGTAATTTTACAATCTCTTTTGATAGGCTAACTCTTCCCGGCTTACTCCATCCAGAAACGCCGTGCCGTTTATCAAAGGGGATTCCCTTTACCATCAGTAGGCATTTTGCTGCGTTAAGAAAACAGTAGTAAGCGGTGAGCGGTGCAGAAGTCTTGGGAAGTGATTGCGTTGCCTCAAAAAAAGATTTTGCTTGTTCCCAATAGAACTGAGCTTCAGGTTTATTCTCTCTTTTTAGCCAAAGAGATACATAGTCCCAAGTGTCAGTTACGAGAACAGTGTCTTTACCCCATGATGGTGTTTTATAAGCCTTATGAAGCTTGAGATATTTTCCGTTATAAGTGTGTTTTATTGCCATGCAAAAAAATTATCTCCCTAACAATTTTATCATAAAGGATTTCCATGCTTAAAGCAGAAATAATCCTTCTGAGTTTTAACACCTAGCAACGTTAGCTTAAAACCTCATTAATCTCAAGCTATATCAGCGGTTAGAAAAAGAGGTCATAAATGTATACTGGAGTTAATCATTATAAAATTCACTTTTAGTGAAACAAAAATTCGATATATTGGAAGTTTACAAACTAGTCGTGATGTCTGCTATTGGCACGAAGCGGACTAATTGTCCAAGCCGAAGGTCTGCTGCGAGCGAAAAGCAGACGTTATGGTATGTCAATCAAACAAGAGGAAGTGACCTGCTCCCCGTTGTTGGTATGAACCTCAGAGGGCATTCAACCTTTCAGTGCTTCAATCGTGTTATTAAGTCGACGCAACAGGTCGTCGTACGTCAGTATGTCTATCATGTTGGCGTACTTACGTTTGATTATCTCAAAATCAAGCAACTGGCCGTCGGTCATGTTACCGTTTGCTATCTGATCGCGCCCGACAATGATGATGGCTTTTGGGTTAGATATACGAATACACATTCCCGCTGGCAGAGAGTTCTTGTAGGCATTCGTAAGCTCTTTTTCGCCCTTAACACCCCATTTAGATAAATGAAAAATATACTTTTCAGCCTGCATGATGCCGCCGCTAAGTTCTGATGTAGGAATATAGTTGTCGCGGTAGGGCGTCTTGCGAAGGATCTTATCATCAAACGGCTTTTTGACTTCGATGATATCAAGGTTGCCGTTTGCATCCACCAGTGCAATGTCTATAAACCGATTGGTTTTATCCGGAGGATTAGAGTAGTAGTCGAAAATTTTAACCTTCTCGAGCACCTTGATATATTTTGGAAAAAGTAATGTGATGAAGGGTATCATCAGGCTCTGCCAGTCATTTTCAGACAAATTAGTTTTGTTATTCAATGCATCCTGGATGACGTCTCGTATGAGTGCATATTTTTCAATTTCGAGCTTATTTAAAACGTCTAAATCCAATTTGTCGGTTTTTCTGATCACTGTTTTTCTGTTTAAGTAATTTTCATACCTTTCGCGAGCATCTTTCATACCATCAAGATAACCTGCGAGAATAGCGTGAACCCTTGCATTAGCATAGCGATCCAGTTCCCCTGTGTTGGGGAATTTACTTTGCAACTCCCGGAATACGCTTGTTGGTATAGCCTCCGGCTTGTCTCCGCCGATGATGATGGGATTAGTGTGATCGAGTAGTTTTGAAAGCCGGCCAAAAATGGAGACGTTGCGTTCTGACGCAAATACTTTCCTTTCAAGTTTGATGGACTTATGTATAAGGATATCCCGATTAATGCTTAAAATCCGTCCTGGAACTGTTATGTATTCATTATTAAGCGTGCCAAAATTAAAGGAATATTCGTAATCATTAAAATCCTGATCGCTTGACGGTGGGTTTCTCAAGTCCTGGGGTTGGAAGTTAAAAATGCGTGAAATGCATACTGTTTGAAGATCATTCAGACTCTCCCAAACCCAAATTATTTGTTCTCCTTGATCACCGCCGTAAGTCATAACAACGTCATTTGATACAAAACTGAACTGTGGCATATTTCCTCTGATTGATAAAACGTCCCAATATTTGCCTGATAATTGCATTAGAGGTCCGGCATGAACTGATGCCCGCCTATAATGACTAACTCTGCAATCACTGTCTCGATATTATGTTCATCCCTCCACTTTATCTAGGTTCTAAAATAGCAATCACGTAGATAATGACCTGCTCCCAGCAAACTAACATAGCACGATGTAAGCAAGTTCCGCTTTTGGCACTCAGCGGACATTTACCTACAAAGAGCGCGGTCGTACCCCGCCGGGAAACAACAGTGACTCCATTATTCTGTCCAACGATGTCGCCTCTGACGTGGATAAGCATTGCGTTCTTTGCCAAAGGCTTCGGCAATAACGGCTGGTGCATTCTCAGCGATACGTCACCGAAAGAGATCCCGGGCGTCTCCGTCGAAGTGTTCAACTCCTCTGGCAACATTGCCTGTATCGTTACGCCGCTGTGCATCGGCTACATCCCGGCGGTTAACCTCGCCATTCTTGACGTTGGTGCGATGGGTATCCTTAGCGGGGTCTCATATTTGCCTGTCATTGTGTCCCTGAAACGTCTGCAAATCGACCCGCCGACTCGCCGTACCGCCGAAAACGGCGCAACAGTATCCGGTTATAAGCGCAGCAGCGCGAAACGCACCATTCAGAATGTATAGATTTGTGCTCTTTTCCTGACACTACATTGACAAACATTTGCCCCGTCAGTAATTTCATTTGTAATTATTGACCAGGCAAATAACATGAAAGACGTAGCAGATACCCCTAATCCCAAACTCCATCTTGGCTTGCTGATTCATCTGGCGAACCAGTTTAAAGATCAGCTTATCAGCCACTGTTTTGCTGACACCGATATTACCGCTGCGCAATTTAAAGTCCTGATCAGCATTTACAAAGGATTCAATAGCCCGCTTGAAGTCAGCAAAAATTTGTTGATGGATGCCGGAGCCATGAGCCGGATGCTCGAGCGGATGGTAAAGCGGGATCTGATCCTGCGAAATCCCAATCCCGAAGACAAACGCCAGGTCATCCTGGCGCTGACCGAGAAAGGGCAGGCTCTCTGTGATCGTTTTCAGAATGAGGCGCTGACCTCGATTTTGAGTTCGCTCACTGCACGTCTGACCCCGGAAGAATCACGCCTGCTGGTACAGCTGTTGATCAAAATGCTGCCAGACGAGGCCACCAGGCCCCATCGTTAAGCTGTCCTGAATAAGGTTACGATAAAGATGCAAAATTCATCTGCACAGTCATCTGCACAACCAGAACGCGCGCCCAGTAAACGTAAGCGCAACTTCGCCATTCTGCTGGTTCTCCTGGTGCTTATTGCCGCAGGGTGCCTGGCATGGTACTTCCTGTATGCCCGTTATTACGAAACCACTGACGATGCCTACGTTAATGCCAACCTCGTGACACTGACCCCGCAAATTGCCGGAACGGTCACCCAGGTCGCCGTTGATGAAGGGGATTACGTCGCCAAAGGCCAGCCGCTGGTATTGCTTGACCCAAGCGACACGCAAATTGCCCTGCAACAGGCGGAAGCCAACCTGGCCAGCACCGTGCGTCAGGTCCGTGGTCTGTATAGCACCGCAGACAATTACCGCGCTCAGGTCGCGGCGAAAAAAGTGGCCCTGCAAACCGCCCAGAATGACTTCGCCCGTCGACAGAAGATTTTTGCTACCGGGGCGATTGCGGCAGAAGATATGTCGCACTATCGCGATGCCGTGGCCACGGCCCAGAGCGATTTAGCGGCGGCGCAACAGGCGTTGAGTACCAACCTGGCGATGGTTGATGACACGGTCATTGATAGCCATCCGGAAATCAAAAGTGCGGTGGCGACATTGCGTCAGCGCTATCTGGATAATGCCCGCAGCACCATTGTGGCGCCGGTAAGCGGCTTTGTGGCGAAACGCGCGGTCCAACTGGGGATGCGCGTTGATTCCGGCACGACCTTGATGTCAATCGTGCCGCTGGATCAGGTGTGGGTGGATGCCAACTTCAAAGAGAGTCAGATGAATACCATGCGTCTGGGGCAGAAGGTGGTTCTGACCGCTGACCTCTACGGCGACAAAGTGGAATACCAGGGCACCATTGAGAGCTTAGGTATCGGTACTGGTAGCGCGTTCTCGTTGCTGCCAGCACAGAACGCCAGCGGTAACTGGATCAAAATTGTTCAGCGTCTGCCGGTACGTATTGCCCTTGACCCGCATGATATGGAGAAACATCCCCTGCGGGTAGGACTGTCGATGTTTGCTAAAGTGGATATCCGCGACACCGAGGGTCATCTGCTGCCGCAAAAAACGGTCGATGCGCCACGCTTTACCACCGATGTGTACCAGAACGCGCTGGATAAGGCCGATCAGATGGTGGCAAAAATCCTTCATGACAACAGTCAGGCCGTAGCGGCAAACAGCCGCTAAGAGGGGCGTTATGCAAGATAAGGCGGCGTTTACGCCACCCAGCCTGCTGCTCGCCACCATTGCGCTGTCGCTGGCGACCTTCATGCAGGTGCTCGATACCACCATCGCCAACGTGGCATTGCCGACCATCGCCGGCAACCTCGGCGTGAGCTCGGACCAGGGCACCTGGGTTATCACCTCGTTTGCGGTCTGCAATGCTATCGCGTTGCCGCTGACCGGGTGGTTTACCCGGCGTTTTGGGCAACTGAAGCTGTTTGTCGGTTCGGTCACATTGTTTACCCTGACCTCGTTCCTGTGTGGCTTTGCCCACAGCATGACCGAGCTGATTATCTTCCGCGCTCTGCAGGGGTTTTTCGCCGGGCCCATGTTCCCGATGTGTCAGACGCTGCTGTTGGTTATTTTCCCGACCACCAAACGCAGTATGGCCCTGGCGCTGTTATCGATGGTGACGGTGGTGGCACCTATCGTCGGGCCGATTACCGGCGGCTGGATCACCGATAACTACTCCTGGCCGTGGATTTTCTATATCAACGTGCCGATCGGTATTTTTGCGGCCATCGTTGTATGGACGCAACTGCGTGAACGAGAAGAGACCACCACGCACGCGCCCATTGATTACATCGGTATTATGCTGCTGGTGCTCGGCGTCGGCCTGCTGCAGGTGGTGCTGGATAAAGGCAATGATCTCGACTGGTTCTCGTCGACAGAGATCATTGTGATGTCGGTGATATCCGCTATCGCGCTGGTCTCCTTTGTGATTTGGGAGCTGGGTGAGCGCCACCCGATTGTGAATCTGCGGCTGTTTGCCGATCGCAACTTCGCCATCGGCACCACCGCGTTGATGCTCGGCTATGCGGCGTTCTTTGCCATCAACATTATTCTGCCGCAGTGGCTGCAAACGCAGATGGGGTATACCGCGATCTGGGCGGGGCTGGCGGCGGCCCCGATGGGCTTCCTGCCGCTGTTGCTCACCCCTATCGTAGGGCGTTATGCCAACCGGGTCGATCTGCGTATTCTGGCGTCGCTGTCGTTCCTGACCATGGGAGTGTCGTGCCTGCTGCGGGCGCAGTTCAACACCAGCGTTGATTTTCGCACTATTGCCGAAGTGCAGATGTTTATGGGTATCGGTGTGGCGCTGTTCTTTATGCCGATCACCACCATCGTGTTGTCGAATCTGCACGGTAATGAAGTGGCGGAAGGCTCCGGTCTGGCGACCTTCTTCCGCGTGCTGGGGGGCTCTTTTGCTTCGTCACTGACTACCTGGCTGTGGTCGCGGCGTGAAGTGTTTCACCATGCGAATCTGACGGAGAGTGTCTCTGTTTATCACCCGCCCGCTATGGATTATCTCAACAGGATGGGGGGCATCACGCAGCAGCATCTGGCCGCGGTGGATAAAACCATCGAACAGCAAGCCTATATGATGTCGACCATCGACTATTTCTGGTTGTTGGGGTGGGGGTTTATGGCGCTGGTGGTGATTATCTGGTTTGCGAAACCGCCCTTTATTCGCGCCGGTGCGCCGGGTGCTCCGCCTGCGGCGGGGCATTAATGTGAGTGGGATGATGAGTGGGGGACGCAGTCTTTCACTGCGCGAGTGAGGAAGGAGGGTTCCGTTCACTAACGCACCTGAATTCCCTGAAAGGCCCAGGCACGTGAACGTGTTAAGGGGGCCACCGTGGCCTGTTTAACAATCCCGGTGGCCCCGCAGGGAAATCGGTGCTTCGCACTGTGTTCGCCTCCTGACCTTCTGGCTGCGGATGATTTTGTCTTGTCTCGACAAACCTCAGTCCGCCATCCCAGGTGGCCTGGCCTTGCCATCCGGTCTTCGCCTCACCGATTTCAGCGGGGACTCAACCCCATCGCTGTGAGGCCCCGGTTATTTGGCAACCACAGGATCGCGATAATAAAAAGAGAACAACGCTGTTCAGCCTGTCAGCAAACGGAACCTGGTCCATCTGACTAACATGTACTGAATAATCTATGCGTACCCCAGGCGCGACAGCATTTACTGAACGAGAACCAGGATCCCCGCCGGGCACGCTTCCTGTCTGACGGCTTACCACTTTTATAGGATTTTCTATGGCACCACTGTTGTCCGGTAACGATGGACGTTTATTGCAACATCGCTCATTTGTCTCTTTCTGGCTGGCGCGCACCAGTTCAAGCTTCGGCTTTCAAATGCTCTCTATCATCGTTGGCTGGCAAATCTACTCGCAAACCCACAGTGCATTCTGGCTTGGCATGATAGGCCTGGTGCAGTTTTTCCCTTCCGTTATTCTCGCACTGCCCGCCGGACATATCGCCGACCAGTTTGATCGCCGTCGGGTGGTGATGTTTGGTCAGGTGCTGGAGTGGGCAGCGATTGCCCTGTTGGCCTGGCTGACCTGGAAGGGGGATGCCAGCGTGGGCGTGATCCTGTCGCTGATCTTTATTATCTCTTCGGCGAAAACACTTGAATCCCCGGCGATGATTTCGATGTTGCCCGCGCTGGTCCCCACGTCGATTTTGCCACGTGCCACCGCCGCCAACGCGGTATCCGGCCAGGCGGCGCAAATTGTCGGGCCTGCGCTGGGCGGCTTCCTGTATGCGGCGGGGGCGGAGGTGGTTTATGCGGTGACGGCGGGGCTGTATCTGCTTTCTCTGATACTGGTGCTGACGTTGCGCTATGAACAGGCGTTGCCGCCGCGCACGCCGCCGACGCTTTCCTCACTGTTTGCCGGCGTCGATTTTATTCGCAAGCGTCCGGATGTCTTAGGGGTTATCTCCCTCGATCTCTTCGCCGTCCTGCTGGGCGGGGCGACGGCGCTACTGCCGATTTTTGCTCACGATGTGCTGCACACGGGGCCTGTTGGACTGGGCGTGTTGCGCAGTGCGCCTGCCGTGGGGGCGTTGCTGATGGGCTTCTGGTTAAGCCATCGTGCGCTTAAGCGTAATGTCGGGATGATCATGTTTATGAGTGTGGCGGGGTTCGGTGTCGCCACGCTGGTCTTTGCGCTCTCAAGCTGGATGTGGCTGTCGCTGTTGGCGCTTTTTGCGCTGGGCGGCTGTGATATGGTCAGCATGGTCATTCGCGGTTCGCTGGTACAACTCGACACGCCGGATGAGATGCGCGGCCGTGTGAACGCGGTCAACTCGATTTTTATCAACACCTCAAATCAATTGGGTGAGTTCGAGTCCGGAATGCTTGCCGCCTGGCTGGGTGCCGTGCCTGCCGCGGCTATCGGCGGTATCGGCACGCTGGTGGTGGTTGCGCTGTGGATGAAGTGGTTCCCCAATCTGCGTAAGCGCCAGCGGCTGGAAAGCGGAACGTAAGCGACAAGGCGTGGGCAACGCATTGGCAGATTGCCGCGCATGTTGTGATGCCCGTTGCTATCTTTTCTGACGGGAGAACCGATCACGCCGAGTTGCGCACAGGAGAAGCTCATGTCAGATGAAACGTTACCCACCCTGCGTTTTGCCATCAATTTAGGGAATGCTGTATTGGCCTCGCTGACGCCGGAAGGTCAGCCAGCAGGTATCACTGTCGAACTGGCAAAAGATATTGCCCGTTATCTGCATTGTCGTCCTCTGTTCATCACTTATCCTGCCGCGGGGAAGGTGGTTGAGGACGCAGGTCAGGGCATCTGGGATATAGCCTTTCTGGCAATAGACCCAAAACGGGAAGATCGCCTGCGCTTTACGGCGCCTTATATCACCATTCAGGGCACCTTGCTGGTACGTGACCCGAGCAACTGGCGAAGCGTCAGGGAAATGGATAAGCCGGGTGTGGTCATCAATGTGGGTAAGAATGCGGCCTATGACCTCTGGCTTTCTCGTGAGTTACGTTATGCGACGCTGAATCGCCTTGCATCCTCTCAGGCGGCAATTGATGCTTTTTTAGCGGGTGAGGGCGATATGGCCGCCGGGATTCGCCAGCCGCTTGAGGCGGCGGCCCAAAACAATCCAGGGTTTCGCGTGTTGCCTGATGATTTCACCGAAATTCAACAGGCCGTCTGCGTGGCCAAAGCCGATGATCGCTATTTTGAGGTTATTTCAGAACGGCTGGTCCGATTACGCGAAGATCACACCTTGTCCACAATGATTGCCGGGCATATTCGCCAATAGTTTTCAACCCGGGCAAACCATCACGGCTCTGGCTGTGATTGCGCTATCTCGCGAAGGGCGCCTGGCGGGTGTCCGACAATACGCTTAAAGGCCCGGCTAAATGCCGCGAGCGAACCGTAGCCAAGTCGTAGCGCTACGGTTTCGATAGCCTGGTTTTCGTGGCTGATGTACTGAATAGCCAGACGCATGCGCAGCTCACTCAGGTATTTTGCCGGGGTGCTGCCGGTGGCAGAGAGGAAACGCTCGGCAAACACGGAGCGGGAGGTGCCCGCTTCTTTTGCCAGATCCGCGACGCTCCAGTTAATGCCCGGCTGCTGGTGCATGGCGTAAATTGCCTGGCTCAGCCGGGGGTCGCGCAGCACCTGCACCCAGCCGGTGGCTTTGCCGCAACCGGCCTCCACCCAACCGCGCACAATCAGCGCCGCCACCACGTCCGCCAGTCGCGCCAGGATACCGGCAAATCCCACCTGACGGGTCAGCGATTCACGCTCCATGGCGGCAAGTAGCGGGTGGATTTCCGGCCAGGTCGACATCAGTTTACTGACCATCATCACTTCCGGCATCGCTTTAATCAGCGGCTGCATTCCGCCCAGTTCGAAGTCCATACATCCGCTGAATATCACCACGTTCTCGCTCCCTTTACAGGGTTCGCAGGTTATCTGGCAGACCGAACTGCAAATGGCTTCGCCCTGAAAGGCGGAGATCGGCGTCGCCGTCGCATTGTCATCCGAGAGCAAGGCATGGGCGTTGCCGTTGGGAATAAACAGCGCATCGCCGTTGTTGAGGTTAAAACGGGCGCCGCTCTCCATACGCAACACCGCCGGACCACGGCTGACGAAATGAAACTGCGCTCTGCCGGGCGCGGCATCGAAGCCGAAGCCGAACGGCGCGCTGGCCTCAAAGCGGCGGTATTTCACGCCGGAAAGGCGCATGCCGCGCAGCAACTCGCTGATGAGATCGGGCGTCTGAATCGCCATGGCAACAACTCCGGACGAATTATCAATAAATGAAGATTATATGTCATAGATCGTCCGTGGGGAACTTTCTATGCTTTGCGATATTGGTCACATTTTTAGGGCAGGAGAAACACAGATGAATTCACATGTCACGGCGAGAGAGGTCATTGCGCCCGTTAAACCCGCCTGGAGAGCCGTCTACTCGCTGGGGCTTGGGGTGTTTGGTTTGATTACCGCAGAGTTTTTACCTGCCAGTTTACTGACGCCCATGGCGGCGAGTCTGGGAGTCAGTGAAGGGATGGCCGGACAGGCGGTGACCGCCACGGCACTGGTGGCACTATTGAGTGGATTGTTGATTGCCGCCGCGACCAAAAATATCGACCGTCGCTGGGTGCTGATCGTCTTCTCATTGTTACAAATCGTCTCCAGCTTATTGGTAGCATTTGCCCCTTCGCTGCATGTCTTGTTGCTGGGGCGTCTGCTGTTGGGTGTGGCTATTGGCGGCTTCTGGGCGATGGCTACCGCCACCGCGTTAAGGTTGGTGCCAACGGCACAGGTACCCAAAGCCCTGGCCATTATCTTTTCCAGCGTGTCGATTGCAACCGTGGTCGCCGCACCGCTCGGCAGCTACCTGGGCAGCATTATTGGCTGGCGGAATGTCTTTATTCTTTGTACCGCACCGAGCGCGCTGGCGCTGCTGTGGCAATTATGGGTACTGCCATCGATGAAGCCGGAAAGCAGCGGCAGCCTGGGCGCACTGTTTCGCGTACTTCGCCGACCGGGCATGGTGGGCGGTATGCTGGCGACTATCCTGATTTTCAGCGGCCATTTCGCCTTCTTTACCTATCTGCGGCCTTTTCTGGAAACCGTAGGGCAGGTGAGTGTGGAGAGCATTTCGTTGATCCTGCTGGGTTTTGGACTGGCGAACTTTGTCGGCACCTCTATCGCCGGACATCTGCTGTCGCGCAATCTACATTTGACCCTGGCGCTGGTGCCGTTTGTGATGGGATTGATGGCCGTTGCGCTGGTGCTGTTTGGCCATCTGGCCGGTCTGGATGGAGTGCTGGTCACTCTGTGGGGCTTTGCGTTTGGCATGGTGCCGGTAGGCTGGACCACCTGGCTTGCGACAACCGTACCGGATGAAGCGGAAAGCGCGGGCGGGCTGATGGTTGCATCCGTGCAGCTTGCGATTGGCGCGGGAGCGGCAGGCGGTGGAGCCGTATTCGATGTCAGCGGGGCCAGTGGCGTCTTTACCGGTAGCGGGTTACTGCTACTGACGGCGATGTTCATTGTGTTTATCGGTGTGCGGACAAAACCGGCTGTCGCATAACCCGCAACATTTTTATCAGCTGACGGCTTTTCAGGCGCCCCTATCTGTGGAATGATTTAGGAATCGATCATTTCCTAAATGGAGGGCAGCATGCCAGAAACATCACCCGGCGTTCGCGAACGTGGGCGCCCGAGACAATTTGATCTTGATGCTGCACTCGATCTCGCCATGCCCGTATTCCGTGAAAAAGGCTACCACAGCGCATCGATAAACGATCTGAGCGAAGCGATGCAGCTCACGGCAGGCAGCATCTACAAAGCCTTTCACGATAAACGCAGCCTCTTTCTGCTCGTATTTGCGCGGTATACCTCGCTGCGTAATCAAACGCTGCGCCAGCGCCTGGCGCAGCAAGCTGATGGTCGGGCAAAAATAGCCGAACTCCTGCGTTTCTACCTTGAATCTGCCAGTGAGATAGAAGGGCGACGCGGTTGTCTGGTTGTCGGCAGCGCGATTGAATTGGGGCAACTTGATGCTGAGCTTTCCGGGCTGGTACGCACCGCACTTGAGCGCAATCAACAGTCGATCCTCCAGTTGCTTGAAGAGGGGAAGCAAGATGGTTCTGTGCATCCACGGCATGATGTGCACGCGCTGAGTAGCGTGCTGCTGTGTCTGGTGCTGGGCATGCGTGTTGTAGGAAAAGCCGGTGAGTTACCGGCCCACGATCGCCTCGTGGCAACGGTGATGACCCTGCTCGAATAAAAATTTTAACCATAAAGGAAATGATCATTTCCTAAATAACCGGAGATACGTATGACTGAAAAACCCGTTACTCAACCCTGGTCACAACCCGTCGACACACTGCCCGATTTTGCCCATTTCTACGCGACTGTTGACGGTCTCCGTTTGCACTATGTGAGAGGCGGAAACCCGCACGGTGAAGTATTACTCCTGCTGGCCGGTTTTCCGCAAAGTTGGTATGCCTGGCGCAAGGTGATGGCGCTGATGGGCGATCGTTACGATATTATCGCCCTTGATCTGCCCGGCCAGGGCGACTCGGATAAACCGCAAACTGGTTACGATACACAGACACTGGCAGGGAAAGTCTTCGGGCTGATGCAAAAGCTTGAGATTGAGCGACATTACCTCGCCGCCCATGATGTAGGGGCCTGGGTGGCATGGCCTTATGCGATGCGTTACAGCCAGCAGGTGGTTAAACTGGCGCTGCTTGATGCCGGTATACCGGGTATCACGATGCCGGACGCTTTACCCGTCACGCCTGATAAGGCATGGAAAACCTGGCACTTTGCTTTTCATCTGCTTCCCGATCTGCCGGAGGCCTTAATCCGTGGGCGTGAGGATATCTACCTTGAATGGTTCCTGCGACGCAAAGCCGCGAGCCCGATGGTGTTTAGCGATGAGGATATTGCTGAGTATGTCCGGTTAATGCGTCAAAGCGGCGCGCTGCGTACCGGCCTGGCGCCGTATCGTGAGGTGACCGTATCAGCCGCGCAAAATGTGATGCTGTGCGCGCAGGGTAAATTGACGTTGCCGCTGCTGGCAATTAGCGCCGACGAGGGGTCCATTGCGGATATGGCAACCCCGTTACGTCAGTTTGCCGGGGAGGTAACGGGTATCACCATCGCGCACTGCGGTCATTTCATCCCGGATGAACAGCCCAAAGCGCTGAGCGAGGCGATGGCCACGTTTTTCCGTTAAGGATAAATGGATGCCGTTCAGGTAGCCGTTTCTTCTGGCACGTTGGTGCCCATGCCTTCGGGCAGAAACGGCGCGATTTCCGCCAGTTCGTCCTCGCTCAGGCTGAACTCCGCGGCCCCCAGGAGTCCATCGACTTGTAGCGGGCGGCGTGCGCCGACAATCGCACCAGATATCGCAGGCTGTCTGAGTACCCAGGCGATCGCCACTGCCGCCGCTGTTAGCCCATGGCGTTCACCTATCCGACGGAAGGTCTCAACCAGGGCAAGGTTTCGGGTCAGGCGCGGCTCCCTGAAATCCGGACTGCGGGTTTTGCGCCAGTCATCATCGGGGAGACGGGCGATGCGTTCACGCGTCATCGCGCCGCTCAGCAGACCCGATTGCAGGGTAGAATAGGCGATCACGCCGATACCCGTTTGCTGGCAGAATGGCAGGATGTCGGACTCAACCTCGCGCATGAGCGCCGAGTAAGGCGGCTGGAGCGCGGCAATCTCCGTAACGGCCTGGGCTCGCCTGAGTTGCGCGACGTTAAAATTGGAGACGCCGATGGCGCGGATCTTTCCTTGCTGACGCGCCTTCTCCAGCACGGAGATCGCTGCCTCAATGCCCTCATCCGGGCCGTCTGCCGGGAAAGCCGGCCAGTGGATCTGATACAGATCGATGGCCTCCGTCTGCAGGCGGCGCAGGCTTTCGTCAATCTCACGCGCCAACGAATCCGGCGCCAGGGAATGCGAAATCTGCCGGCTTGTCGGATCCCAGACCAGACTGCCTTTTGTGAACACCAGCGGACGGCGCGAAGCAGGCACGCGGCGCAGGAGTCTTCCGACAATTTCCTCGGCATGGCCAAGGCCGTAAACAGCAGCGGTATCGATCCAGTTCACTCCGCGTTCCACGGCGTATTCCAGCGCGGCCAGACTTTCTTCGTCATCCTGCGCTCCCCAGCCAAATTCCCAGCCCGCCCCCGCGATGGCCCAGGTTCCCAGACCGATAGGTGAGATAGTGAAATCGGCATTCCCCAGTTTTTTGTGCTGCATGGTTTAACTCCTTACTCAATTTGACGGCGCCAGTGTGGCACGCTAGATAGCAGGCGATAAGCTATGTTATGTTTGATGAACTACTGAATAATTCTCATCAATATGACTATCGATCTGCATGAACTTGACGCCTTTGAAGCCGTTGCCCGGCATCGAAGTTTTCGCAAAGCTGCCGCCGAGCGAGGTGTATCTGCCTCGGCTCTGAGCCATGCCATGCGTGGACTGGAAGAGCGGCTGGGGGTTCGTTTGCTCCACCGCACGACCCGCAGTGTTACGCCAACCGAGGCGGGGAATCGCCTTTTGGCCCGGCTTGCTCCTGCTTTGCGCGAGGTAGCTGATGCGCTCGTTGACGTGACGGCGTTACAGGCTGTACCCACAGGTACGCTGCGTCTGAACGTGCCGCGCCCGGCAGCCTGGCTGGTGCTGGCTCCTTTACTGGCGCGTTTTGTGGCGAAGTATCCGTGCGTGAAAGTCGAGGTTGTCACTGACGACGGCCTGGCTGATATCGTGGACAGCGGCTTTGACGCGGGTATCCGTTTTGGCGAGAGCCTGGCCGGCGACATGGTTGCTGTCCCTGTTGGTCCGCCCCAGCGTTTCGTATGCGTTGCTGCGCCGTCTTACCTGAAACTGCATGGCGAACCAAAATCGCCTGACGAGCTGCTGGACCACGCCTGTATTTGCCGCCGTTTTCCAGGTGGTCGCCATTATCACTGGGAATTTCTGGTCTCAGGAAAACCGCTGGCCGTCACCGCCTCCGGCCCGCTGGTATTCGACGACGATATGCTAATGATTCAGGCTGCACGCGATGGCGCTGGCATTGCTTACGTCTACGAGGCGATGGTGAGCGAAGAGGTAAACGCGGGTCGGTTAGTGTCTGTCCTGGATGGCTTTAGCGCGCTGCCGGGGCGTTTTTTTCTCTACTACGCCGGACGGCGGAATTTGCCGACCGCATTGCGGGCATTCGTCGATTTTATTCGCCAATAAACTCCCCCGCTATGCGCCAGAAGAGGGCAGGGAGGAGATTGCCAGTTGAAGCTACACTCAAATGCCTGAAGAAAAGGCCATCGGACAATCTTAAAGGAAGGATGTATGTCAGTTGAGAATCTATCCCGGATGGGGGTAGCCAGAGTGGAGCTGCTTGTTGATGAAACGGGTCATCAGATCATCGAGAAATGTCCCGTTGGTGAGGTGGAGTATCATTTTTATCAACAGGCTGCCCGTGAACTCACCCAGGCGGGTGTGAGCGTGCCAACATTGTTATCTGCCGATCCTGACCTGCGCAGGCTAAGACTGGAATATATCCCCTGTGAGGTTAACCAGGACGACGTGTCCGGCGATGAAATACTCGCTACCTTGAATTGCCTGCACCGTTACGCTGCCAGTCCGCAATGGATTTACCACAGCCATGCATGGTCAGAATATGCACTCGAACACTCTCTCCGGCTGTTGGCACTGCCCGACAAAAATGCACAGCAGCTTCGGCGTTTTCGACAATGCAGTGATGTTTTGTTTGGTTATCAGAGTTTGATTTCTGGCGATAGCAATGCCGGTAATTGGGGAAGAAGAGCAAATGGCGAGGTTGTGCTTTTCGACTGGGAAAGGTTTGGAACCGGGAGTCCGGCTATCGATCTGGCTCCCCTCATAAAGGGAATGGGAACGAAACAGACATTTATTGATCTTGCTGAACGCTATTGCCAACTATCTGGTCAGCAGAATTTCAAGGCGCTGGCGAGAGAAATTGCCATTGCTAAAGCATGGATCGTCACCGAAGTAATTACGTTGCTTAATGAGCGGAAAAAAACAATCTTTCCAATATATCTTAACTGGTACAAGGAATACCTTCCCGACTGGTTAGATAACACAGAGAAAATGCTTTGAATAAACAGGGGCATTAAAAAAGCCGTCTGCTGACGGCTCACCTTCAGTATGTTAACTGTATTCAATAATCGTGAACCCTTCGTCTGCGAGCGGTTCTGCGAAATAACGCGTTATTATTTCAAACTCTTCATCCGTCGCGGAAAAATCGTGCGCGCCTTCTGCGTTACGGGCGCGTAAACGGGCTTTACATATATCGTCAGAGACCCGCAGATAATGCAGGCAATTATTGGCGCCCGACGCCGTAATGATACCCATCATCCATTCACGATTCGCCGGTGTATTTGCCGGAAAGTCCAGAACAACCGATAAGCCAGCGTTGAGTAAGGATATCAGGTGTGGCTTCATGGCGTTTTTGAGCCTGGATGCGCACTGCACATAATCCGCGACTGAGTGTATTTCATCTTTATAGAGCGCAGCCAGCCAGGTGTCCTCGCTGACAATAATCGTGCCTGGCGCGGCTCCCAATTTTGCCGATAATGTGGATTTACCCGAAGCGATTTTTCCACATAAAAGGTGAAGTGTTGGTCTTACTGCTTCTACAGGGGTATTCGTATTCATGGTTTGCCTCACTGGATGATACCGGTAAGGCCCGCCTTACCGGCGGGAAAATGACGAACGCTATCCCACCTGACAGATGCAGGTGATAATAATTAATGCATGAGCGGGTGCTGAACAGATTTTTATCATCAGATGAAGCTAGCAGGGGGAGGGTGAAAAGTCACCTGATTTGAGGACGGTTTATTACGATCTTCTTTGGCATAGCCTTTCCGGGAGCGATTTTTATATATAATGAGCAGGTTTGAATCCCCGATATCCAGAGAATATTCTCATACGCAAGGCAATTAAGATGAAATCCGAGAGTTCGTCAGTTTTAGAAGATCTCAGGTCCGCATTGCGCCCCGCATCGGTGGCGCAGGTAGGTGGTTTTCGCCCGGGTGTAGATCCTCTTACCTCCTGGTTTTTAAAAGGGGTATCGCTTGCAGGTGAAGGATTGCCTGTCTGGAAGGGGAAGCCGATGTTTCCGCTTCTTCAGATTCGTATCGATGAGCTCCCGGTTATACCTGAACAACTCAAGGAGATAGCCCTGCTGGTTCTCTTTCACAACATGGAAAGCCATCCTTTTGACCAACCCCATGGCGAAGGCTGGCTGATTCGTGAATATGCCACGCTTGAGGGGCTTGAACTATTGCCGGAAGTGGCCACGCCGTATCGCGAATTTCCTGTACGATGGTTAAGTGTTAATGATGACGCTCCGGGCTGGGAGGATGCCTGGGATATTCTCGACCTTTCTGCCGTAAACGATGATGAACCAGCCAGTGACAGTTTCTTTGAGGACTTTAACCGATACGGGGGAACCAAAGTTGGCGGATACCCTATGGAAATCCAACATGGTGTCGGGCTTCAGGATTTCGTCTTTCAGGTGGGATCGGAAGAAAAAGTTAACTGGATGTGGGCGGACAACGGCATTGGCTATTTTCACAAATCACCAGACGGCGTCTGGCGGTTTTCATGTCAGTTCTACTGATAAATTGACCTGTTATCCGCTGTTAAGGGGCGTTGGAGTCACTAGCTTTTTATCAATCATGTAAACATGTGCGCATTTCTGCTTTTTCGTATCGCTGCTGTCATGCCTTCCGTGGCCGGTCACGCCGCGCCGTAAGCGGAGATCACACTTAATCTGTCGTTTCAAAACAGGGCGGAGGACAGCAAAACGAGTCCCGGTGGCTTGCACCGGAACGCTTCAGGCCGGGATGTTGCTGGCTATCGTTGAGGCTACGCTTTTATCTCATAGTCCAGCAGAGGATAGTGTCTGATAAATTCATTCAGGGTCTTACTATCAGGTAGGGCTGTCAGCGCGCCTTTCCGGGTTGTTGCCAGTGCGCCGCAGGCGCTGGCCTGCGTCATGGCGTCTTTGATTTGTTCAATGTTCTGCGGCATTCCAGCTTGAGCGATATAGGCAAGTAAGCCCGCCAGGAACGCATCACCTGCTCCCGTTGTATCAACGCTGTTTACGGTGTAGCCATTAAAATGAATAATCATGTCGTTCTGCAGAATCATTGCGCCTTGCGCGCCATAGGTTACGACCTTCAGGCGTGCTGGTAGGGTTTTAAGAAAATCCAGCGCCTGGTTAAAATCCTGTGTCTCTGCCAGCCAGTACCATTCTTCCTCAGATAATTTAAGTATGTCAGCCTGTAGGGCGAAATGGTGCACAGTGTCATGCATCTCCTGCCGATCGCTCCACATTTGCTCACGTAAATTCACATCAAAACTCAGCAAACCGCTACTCTGTTTTATTTTTTCGATAGCCGTAACTAACGTATTGCGACAGGTTTTGGCGACGAGCGCCAGAGAACAGAAATGCAATATTCCGGTACTTAAATCGGGGAGAGCGTCAGGTGTTAAAAACTGATCTGCCGAAGGATTGGTAAGAAACGTAAATCCACGCTCCCCGTGATTATTCAGGGAGACCAGTACGGTACTGGTTCGGTGATGAGGGTCCATCTGCATACTCTGGACAGAGACTCCTGATGCGCAGAGGGTTTTCTTTAAAAAAAGACCGAAATCGTCGTCACCGACCCGACCAATAAATCCACTCAGACAGTTCAAACGTGCAGTTCCTACCGCTACATTGAAGGGCGCGCCACCGGCACAGGCCTGATACTGCATATCCGAAAGCGGTAAGAGATCGACTACCGCATCGCCAAGAGTCCAAATGTTCATGACATCACCTCAAAGTTAATTATTCTTACCCTGGAATGACCAGCGGTACGGAAGCGGATATCCCGGCAGGGCGATATACGCTTCCTTCATTCCGCTGAAGTTATATAAAAATGATTTTAAAAATTGTAATCCAGCATGAGTTTATAGTCGGTGGTAATGGCATCACCATGCGTTACCCAACTCCCACTCTGATTAATTAATGAACCTGTTATCTCTCCGGAGAGTGTAAATCGGGAAGTCAGAGGGTAATTAGCCGATACTTTGAGGAAGCGGTTTCTGGTATTCTGGAAGACTTCACCATCTTCGCGCTGGGCATTATTTTTCTTATAATGTCCATACCCCCCGCTGAACGTCGTTGATAATTTTCCCCAGTTGTGCCAAATACCCATTGAGGTGGTCCAGGTCTTGTCATCGATATCACCCCATTGCGCTCTGTCTAATACTGCAGAAGCAAATTTCTGACGTAACCAGACACCGGTGGTGTTGTTGATAATATATTGAATACCGGGCTCAATCTGGAATGAGCGCACGTCACGATCATTTTGAGAACCTCCGCTACGGCGATGATCAATCTGTTGATAGAGATAATTGAAGAACGAAAAATTATCTGTCACGCGCAGATCGGTAAAGAATTTGACGCGTGCCTGCCAGCGATCTTCAATTGACGCACTTCCTCCCATAACGTCCCAGCCATAGCGCAGGCGTTTGTAGAAATATTCATGGCCGACAATAAGTTGAGTCCATTGATTCTGGCTGAGATAGGTCTGGTTTTCCCATGTGCCATTATAATTCGTGGTTCTGCCTTCCGAAAATGCCAGATACCAACCGGGTAAAGCATCATTGCGCATAACCCCTTGAACAAAAGTCAGCGAATCATTACCGTTGTGAAAATGGCTGTTTCGCCAGTTATTATCTTCAATGGCATATTTCATTTTAAGTTGACCATGAACGCGCCCACCCGCAGGATTGGAAGAGCGTGCTGATGTCCACATGACGTCTTCATCCAGATAGGACCACGGATCGACGGCAATGACATTGCCCGATAAATCTTTCATTATGCTCATGCTTGCATTTGCCAGAGTCGGAAGCATAAGAGAAAAAATAACAGCCAGGGCATGATGGTTTTTCATAATAATATCCCTTTAGATCATTTCTTTAAATTGCAACGTTGCATGGAGGCTATCGTGTTGAGGCAGACTGATACTCCAGTGATTTTCCGGCATGGAATACATACGGGTGCTAAATGCCGCTTTGTCGTTAATATAAAAAACGGCTATTGAGTTCTGTATTAGCACACGAAGATTAATTTTCTCACCGAGCGGAACATCAACCCAGGATTCAGCATTACTCTGATTGATGGACGCCAATGGAGAATTAAAGAAATAAACTTTGCCTTTGCTCCTGTTGAATACAACGTTAAGCGTCGCGTCACTCACGCGGTCATCTTTCAGCCCGAAGCTCATGACCATTCCCGAGGAGGGAATATCCACTGTTGCGGACAGTTCTCCACGCCTGGGTAAAGCCGGATAAATAGTTGACTGTAAGAGGCCAAATTGTGTTGAGGTCTTGAGCGTTTTAACCGGCTGTATCATCTGAACCGGACCACGGTTATCTTTGATCGCCTTCTGAAGTTCTTGTGGAATTATGCTGTTGAGCTGACCTTTTATACCTGCGGTCAATTCATGGACGACGAGGTTTCCTGCCCAGTCGATATTGCCACTGTCGCTGTTTCCTGCCTTTGTCGGGATCCATCCAAACACAAATAACCGCCCATCCTTGATGGTCAATTTACCGGCATACAAACCTGAGCCATCCACAACATAATTATCCATCTTATGCCATGGCCCTTCTGGATTGTCCGCAACGCGGTACTGCGTCAACCGTAGTGGCCACTGATCGCTAAAGCTCAGATACCAGCGCCCGTTAAAGAAGACCAGTGTCGGGCATTCAAGGTTTGAATTACTGGTGATGGTGTCGTTGTCAAAAAATACTCCACGGTCTTCCCAGTTTTTTAAATCCGTTGAGCTGTAGCGCGCGATAATCCCGCGCCCCTTGCTGCGGGTCGTGATCAGCATCCAGTATTCTTTCTTTTCATCAACCCAGACAACATGCGGATCGCGGAAGTCATTGCCTCGATAGTTAGCGCCCGGCAGGATGGTGTCCTGCGGATGTTTGACCCAGTGAAAACGATCTTTACTGGTGGCGTGCATGATTGACTCAACCGGAAATACGTTTTCATTGTGTGCGGTATACCATGCGTGCCAGGTATCGCCCACTTTGATAATGGAGCCAGTCCCTAAAAGCAGCTCTGGATCATTGACATCATTAACGTAAGGAATAACCTCAGAATGGTTCTGATAATTATATAAGTTGGCGCTGGAGAGCAGGTGAATCGCATGTACGCCTAAATCGCTGCCGCCGCGCACATCATTGAGATAAAAAATATTAAATACACCTTCGTTATAGACAGGCATTGGATCGCCAATAAATGACCCTTCAATGCGCGGGAAAAAGTCATTAACCTGGCTGATGCTTTTGTTCTGTAATGTTTCTTTGGACATCTGTGAATACGCGGGGGTATTTCCAACAGAAAGCGCCAGCAGAGCGACGAACGTCGCCGTAATAAATGTTCTCATGCTACACCCTGAGTATCAAAAGTTATAAGTCACACCAACGACAGTGAAAGGATTCCAGGAGTGACCTGTGTACGTCCAGAGTCCTGTTTCTTTCGTGAATGACGCTTTGAATTCACCATACAGACGAACTTCACCAAAGACGGGATAACTGATAGTGCCGCCAATAAATTTGTAGCGACCATCATAAAACAGCTCTTTTGCGTTACTGGCGTTCTCAATTTTGTCCTGTCCGAAGCCGATATACATTGACGTTAGTAATGGATACCAGTTTCGCCAGAATCCGGCCGTTACTTTCCATTCCTGTTCAACAATATCACCCCAGTTTTCACGCACCTGCCGGTTATAATAATAATATGGGCGTAAATACAGACCGAGATCTGGATTTACCCGGTACTGGATTGCCGGTTCAGTTTCAAAAATATATTGTTCGAGATCGCCATTACCAGGTTGATTCCCCTGAGGTTGGTATTCACCATAAGCGTATCCGGCAATGCTCCATTTATTCGTTAAGCGTAAGTCCTGCCAGACTTTAACGCGGTTTTTCCAGCGTTTCGTTGCCGTTTCTGAACCAACCATAACTTCTGTGCCGATATTCCCGCGCCAGGTCTCGAAAATATGACCGACGAAAAGCTCATTAATGGTGTTCGTTCCTTTGTAGTCCTGATTACTGAATTGTCCTTTATAGCTGTCTTCCCTGGCATTCCAGAAGCCAAAGTACCAGTTCGGTAATTCATCATGCCTTAAAAAAGCTTGAATGGTTGCAAGCTTGAATTTACCGCTATTTTTATTTTTATTATTCCAGCGGACGTCATCAATTTCTATCTGGCTGCCGATGTTTCCATGCAAACCGCCAGCTTCCATATTGCGTCCGATACTGTCCCAGTGAACCGGCGGAGCTTCCTGCCTCAAGCGTAACAGACTTACATCGTCAGAATTGTTTGCTGCAAGAGTCTGATTTGCTGCCGATGTCGTGCTGCTGGCCTCAGAAGGAAGTGCCGCAGGTACTGACGGAGACGGCTGTACCGTTGCTGTTCCTTCCTTAACTGGGGACGAAGGGATGCGCGTTGCTGAATGTTGAGCATCGGTTTTTGTTGTTGAAAGACTGTGTTGAAGGTTGGCATCCTCATCGTGAAAATAGCTTTGATAGTTCCCGGTATAAGTATCCGATATCTCTGTATTGTTTTCGGCGAAGGCTGGAAAAGAAGCAAAGGATAAAAATAGCGCCAGTGCTTTTTTCTTTGAAGATGATTTTGTCCTGCTTTTAATTAGGGCGTTATGTTGTGCTAATTTCTCATCCATTTTTCTATCTCGTTATTTCAGACAATATAATGCCAGCCAGAGACTGGCACAAAAAATACACAATATGGAAAGTAATATGAGATCGAGCGTAATTATTTATCCAGTGACCAGTATCCTGCTTCTTTCAACACAGCGGTTCCGCTATTTGCAAATAATACTATATCGCGTTGCCCTGGCAGCGGATAAATTCGGCTGCTTAAACAGGCTTCGCCTTCATTGACAAAAACTTCGACGGACGAACGATCAATAAACATTCGCAGTGAAAGTCTATTACCCTCGGGCAGGGGAACGCTGCGCGTTCCAGCCAGCGAGAAATCAGGATAATTACGCTCTAACACCAGACGCTGAGCCTGGTTATCAACGTAAACACGTAATCCCTCTCCCAGCGTAACGCCATACTGTTCCGCCGCAGACTCGTTACAGTTCCATTGCAGGATTAATTCTACTGCTTCGGCATCTGCAGCGACAAATACCTGTTGATTCTTCAGGCAATGGACAGGGACAGGAAAATAACTCCCTCGCATGGCTGACACTTCTTCGACGGGCTTCATAATCAGGCGATTATTATCACCTAAAGTTAATTCGCGCGGCAGGGAGAGCATACCCGCCCAGCCATCCTGCTGCTCCGGCATCGGTGATTCCCACATATCCAGCCATCCTATGACGATTCGACGTCCGTCGGGACTCAGGAAACTTTGCGGGGCATAAAAATCGTGACCGCTGTCTATCTCAATGAATTGTCCGTCATGGGTAAACGGCTGGCCTGGTTGCCATTCACCAAGCAAATATCCACTCTGGAAGAGGTTACGGTTTTGATAACCTTTAGCCGCCACGCCCTGGGGAGAGAACATCAGTACACGCCTGCCGTTCAGGGTAAAGAAATCAGGGCATTCCCACATATAGCCCATGCCTTGTTCAGCCTCGGCAAAAATGCCCTCGTCATACCATTTATGAAGATCGACTGAACGGTAAAGGCGAACCTGGCCGGTGTCTCCGACGCGTGAGCCCACAACCATGTACCAGAATTCCCCTTCACGCCATACCTTCGGATCGCGGAAATGATGGAGTCCTGGGGGAGTATCAATGACCATTCCATGACGTTCGAAATGGATACCATCACCACTGGTTGCCAGACATTGCACCTGATAGAGATTGTCATCCGTATCAGCCGGGCCGTGGAATTTATGTCCGGTGTAAATCAATGCCAGCGTATCGCCAACCACTACGGCGGAGCCGGAAAAACAGCCGTCTTTATCTGCCGGACCTTCCGGAGCAAGGGCAACAGGCAGATGTTCCCAGTGAATTAAATCTTTACTGCGGGCATGCCCCCAGTGCATCGGCCCCCATTTTGTTGAATAGGGATGATGTTGATAGAATGCATGGTACCAACCGTCAAACCATACCAGCCCGTTAGGATCGTTCATCCAGCCCGCCCGTGCGGCGAGGTGATAGCGTGGATACCAACGGGGGTTAATTCCGGCATGTGCTTTTTCAAGCGTCTCTTCGGCCTTTTTTAACAAGGATGTCATTGTCGTTTCTCCCGATAAATTACACAGCGCCTGGCTGTAAAAAGGATTGCTCAGTTGAGGGCTTATTTGGACGCAAAAGGAAGATGGAAATAAATGTGGTGCAGAACACCATTATGCCCATGATCAGATAAGACTGGGCAAAGCCAAATTTTTCGTAGCTAAAGCCCGCCAGTGGTGATAACACGGTGCCAATAACTGAGCTGGTGCAGGCAAATCCCACCAGATATATGGTGGAAGACAAACGCTTGTCGAAATTCAGGCTGTTATATTTAAATATTGCAACCAACAATATCGGCAACTCAACGGCATGCAGCAGTTTTGTAATTGAAATGAGCAACGGTCCTTCAACCAGTCCTGAGGCGATCATACGAAGCGCCATCACCATACCTGCGAAAATAAGGCCATTTTTGGCACCAATCCGGTTAACCAGCCACGGTGCACAAAACATCCCTGCCGCTTCCAGAAAAACCTGAAATGAATTTAAATAACCAAACATGGCATTTCCTTCCTTCAGGGTAGGAAACTGCGAGGAAAAATAGACCGGGAATTGCTGATCGTAAACGCCATAAATACAGGTTCCGACCACGAAGAAAATAAGTGCCCAGAAACGAGGTAACATAAGTAGGCGCAAGGCATCTTCAAGGGAGACCTTTTTAGCCCCAATTTCCAGTTTCTCCATGCTCGCCGGTGCGGCAACTTTTAACCGGGCCAGCAGGCAGAAGAAGACCATGCCAGAACATGACGCCACTATAAAGTTAAGGTCAGGATTAATATTAAACAGCAGCCCGGCAAAAAACGTTGCGACGGCCCAACCCAGAGAGCCCCACATGCGAGCCCGTCCAAATTCAAAATTGCTTTGACGTGCAACACGCTCGGTATATGACTCCAGCACGCCGATTCCGCCGTTAAATGTCATGCCAATAAACAGACCACCAAAAATACTGCCCAGTAAGATATTGAGCTTGAGCAAATAGCTAAAACAGAGATAAGCGGGGGCGGAGAGGATCAGTAGTGCCGTAATAAACCACAGCAGGTTTTTACGCAGGCCAAGACGGTCCTGAATAAAACCGTAGAAAACCTGAGCGAACAGGGCAGAGACCGATAAGACGGAAAAGATAATACCTGTTTCAGACGCTTTTAATCCCACTTCCTGATGAAGCCATATAGAAAGAAGCGAGCTGGATGACGACCAGGTGACGAAGAAAAAGAACAGCAGGGCGCTGAGTAGCAAATAGTTGCGAGAAGATCGTTTTTTCATCTGAGCAATCTCATAGCGGATTATATGCGTTGATGGTAACGTTAACATATGCCGTCCACACCGCTTTTTGGGTCGATATACGATGTTAATCACAAAAGTTAACGTTAACATTATTCTTTTGAGATCTGTGTCAAATTTTTGTTCCAAATTCGCAAAATCACAGGCTCAATGCTTAGAATAATGAGTTCATTTTTATGGATAATCTTTATTGTGAAGGTTCGCTTACGCAACGAGGATTGAGGCGTGCTTATGCTAAACGGAAGGTTATGGCGTCTTTAAAAGATGTGGCCAAAATGGCCAATGTATCGTTAATGACCGTTTCTCGGGCACTGAATAACCCTGAACGCGTAAAGCCTGAGACGCTTGCGCGGGTACAGGCGGCGATTGTGCATCTGAACTACGTCCCCGATCTGTCAGCAAAACAGATCCGTAATGTCGGAACGAAAAATAAAACGATTGGCGTTCTCGCACTGGATACGGTAACCACACCCTTTTCGGTAGAAATTACGCTGTCAATTGAGGAGACTGCCCGCGCACACGGCTGGAACAGCTTCGTGGTGAATATGTTCTCTGATGATAATCCTGACGATATTGTCGATCTTCTCCTTGCGCACCGACCCGGGGGTATCATTTTCACTACCATGGGGCTGCGAGAAGTGCGCGTCCCGCCAAAATTGCTTACGCATCCCTGCGTGCTGGCAAACTGTGAAAATAAAGGGGAGCCGGTTGCCTGTTATATCCCTGACGATGAAAAGGGGCAATATACTGCAGTACAGGCATTGCTGGCTGCAGGGTATCGTCGGCCAATTTGTCTGCATCTGCCCGCCAATCACCTGGCAACTTCCCGTCGCAGAAAAGGGCTGGAGCGCGCCTGTCGCGAGGCAGGCATTGATCCCGATACGCTGGATCATTGTTATATGCAATTTGGCGATGAACACTATCGTGATATTCCTGACATTCTGTTAGCGCATATTCATGAGGGGAAACCCCAGTTTGATTCGGTTATTTGCGGTAACGACCGTATTGCCTTTATGGTGTATCAGACCCTTTTGGCAAAAGGGATACGTATCCCGCAAGATATCGGGGTTATTGGCTACGATAACCTTGTAGGGATTGGCAACCTGTTTTTGCCTCCTTTATCAACGGTACAATTACCGCATTATGAAATTGGTCGGCTGAGTACATTGCACATCATTAATGGTGATGACAGCAACGAAAGGGTACTGGTTGATAGTCCCTGGTTAGCACGAGAGTCCTTTTGAGAAGTAATGAACAGGAAATCCTCATTCCTCACACGCTGCCTTTTCGTCAGAGAGGGCGTTGTGTGGGAATGAATATCGTGAGTTCAGGGGGGCAACGCAATGCTATTCTCGCTCAAGGGGGACGCGGCTCCTTTTATAGAGCTGTAGTACGATTGCGAGCCTGAATCTCACTTACGGCTGTTTTTTATCTATTGATGTTCACCGTAAATATTTGCTTACCTTAATATTCTTCATCACATCTGGTGGATTAAGAAACATAAGTCATAAATACATAGGTGCTGTCAGTATTCGCGTTTTTACCTGCCAGTACACAACTGCAAAGCGGTATATCTCAGGTCAATTAAGGATATCTTTTGATGTTCAGCCGTTTTATAACCCACCCGGCCTCTCTCTTTTTGTCATTGGTCGTGTCCCTTATAAGTTTCCCCGGGCACACTGAATCTTTCACGGACACCGCTGAACACCAGCAAATTGACGGGCTTATCAGGGAACCTCTGACGCTATCCGTCACATTAAGCAATGGTCAGCCTGCGGTACTTGATGCGTTTGTTACCCGGCCCGTGGGTAATAAGCCTTTGCCGGTGGTGTTAATCACGAATGGAACGACAGGGACAGCCGAGTTCGATCGCTGGGCGCTGAACCCAAACCGATACGCCTCAACAGCTATTGCATTTGCGCGCCACGGATATGCTGCTGTGGTTGTGTTGCGACAGGGATATGGCCAGTCCAGTGGCGCGGCAGAATATACAGGGCATTCGTGCATGCAACCCTTTCATCTGCAAGCCGGAGAACAGGACGTCCAAAATATGGTTGCGGCGCTTGGCGCTGTGCGTCGCAATTCATGGGCATCCGTTGATAACGCGATGCTGGTCGGCATGTCGGCGGGTGGATTTGCCGTTATCGCAACTGGCGCAACCAACCCGCCCGGCGTGAAGGCAATTATCAATTTTGATGGCGGCAGAGGCGCGATAGACGGGAAATCCCTTTGTGATAAGACGGGGCTGATGAAAGCGTACGCACAATACGGAAAAACCGCGACGATCCCTTCGTTGTGGCTGTACGCGCAAAATGATAAATCGTTTTCTCCCGAGATGGGCAAAGCGATGTTTGACGCCTATCAGCAGGGCAAAAAAAACGCTCAATTTGTCGTCATGCCTCCTATGGAAAGGATGGACATGTTTTCATGGATTCCGCGCCGGAAAGTTTCTGGTGGCATACCGTCGCCGCTTTTCTTGAACAGCACCATCAACCATTCCAGGAAATAGCCGCGCTGCCGGTTGTTCACCTCGTTGATCCGCCCGCGTTGAATGCGGCCGGGAAAAAAGCCTTCGCCGACTACCAAACCACGCAGCGATATGAAAAAGCATTTGCCAGCGACCCGCAAGGGGACTGGGGGGCGGCTTATTGGGCCAGAAATAGCGACGAAGCGGCCGCAACAGCCCTTAAGATCTGCTCAAGCCAACAACGCAGCGGCGCGCCGACATGTACGCTCTACGCAATAAACAATCATTATGCGTCGAAGGTCAGCCCCTGAAAGAGGCGCGTGCAGCGGGCAGGGCATTGTATTGCCGGGCTGAGGGTATCCGCTTCGTATCCCGTGAGATAGCAAGGAACAATCGCGGGGGAAGGTAAATGTAACGCACCCGCTCCCGCATATGGCTTCCCGGCATCAGAAGCGGTCGTCGCTCTGTTTCCTCTGGTTATGACTGATGAGCAGGAATTCGGGCAATCACTTTAATTTCAAAATCGAATCCTGCAAGCCAGTTGACGCCAACAGCAGTCCAGTTTGGATAAGGGGGATGCGGAAAAACAGACTGCTTAACCTGCATAATGGCGGGAAATTGATGTTCGGGATCGGTATGAAAGGTCGTGACATCAATCAAATCATCAAAGGTACATCCAGCAGCATCAAGCACCGCTTTCAGGTTATCGAAGGCAAGACGGACTTGAGCGGCAAAATCGGGTTCTGGCGTGCCATCTGCCCGGCTTCCGACCTGACCAGAAACAAACAGCAAGTCGCCAGAACGGATCGCGGCGGAATAACCGTGCTCATGATAGAGAGCATGGCGATGAGCAGGAAAAACAGGTTCGCGTTGAATCACAGGGTTTCCTCTTTTCAAATAGAGAGCACAGGTGGAGCAATCAAGGACGGAATGATTTAACATACGTGATGTATGTGTAATAGTTATCACATACATCGCGTATGTCAAGTGAGATACGCGATGTATGTCAAAAAGGAGAGGGTATGGCTGTTAACCGCCGAATCGAGGCGATGGAAGAAAATCGCGCAAAAATGATTTCAGCCGCGCGTAAGGCTTTTGCAGAAAAAGGTTTTGCTAATGCATCAATGGATGAGTTGACCGCAAGTGTGGGTCTGACACGCGGTGCGCTTTATCACACCTTTGGTGATAAAAAGGGGTTACTTGCCGCGGTCGTCACCCAGATAGATAGCGAAATGGCTCAGCGCGCGAAAGCGGCCGCCGAAACAGCCAGCGATGACTGGGAGAGATTGCTGGCCGAAGGTATTGCCTACATTAAGATGGCGCTGGACCCCGAAGTGAGGCGTATTGTCCTGCTTGACGGCCCGGCTTTTCTGGGAGATCCCGCTCAATGGCCCAGCCAGAATAGCTGCCTTGAATCTACCCGACAAACCCTGACAAGCATGATTGAACGCCAGGTCGTCAAAGAGATGGATGCAGCGGCCGCGGCGCATTTGTTGAACGGCGCGGCGCTCAATGCTGCACTGTTGATAGCCGCGAGCGACGCGCCGCAAAAGAGACTGCCAGAGGTTATTAAGGTATTCACACTGCTTGCCAGTGGGTTACGTAATCATTCAGGCGAATCGCAGTAAGATCGCTGCGGGATGCGGCTGGCCGGATCTGAGGCGCGCCGGATGAGAAGGAGACTTAATCCGGCACCCGTGGCGAGACATGCCGCCATCGCCAGAAGCGCGACAATAAAGGCATGGGTGATATTTGCGCTGCTTTTATCGTTATCGAGCATGCTGTAAAAAATGCCGCCGATGACGGCGACGCTCAGCGCAGTGCTGATTTGTAATGTCGAGCTGGTCACGCCGGCAATCATACCTGAAAATGACGGGGCAACGCGGCCTGTCACCATCCGCACCAGCGTTGGCATCGCCAGCCCCTGGCCAAGGCCGGTAGCAAAAAGCAGTATTGCGAGCGGCAGCATGGGGGGAGGGTTGCCCGTCAGCGTAGTGGCAATCAACCCTGCAAGGCCTGCTAAGCCTGAGGTCTCGCATCCCATCCCGATTGCACTCAGGTAATTTCCGACAAAACGCCTCAGATAAGGCGTCAGCAATGGTCCAATCAGAAAGCCGACGCCGAATGGCAGAAAAAGCAGGCCTGCATTGAGGGCATTTAAATGCAGGGCGTCTTGCAGATAAACAGAAAACAGAAGAAAGAAGGCACCGATGGAATAAAACAGCAAAATGATGGTCAGTCCCTGGCCCAACCCCGGAGCACGTAGCACCGCCGGATCAAGCAGCGGCGAACCGCCATAGTGGCGAAGACGTCGTTCATAACGCCATAACAGCGAAGCCAGCAGGGGAACAGCAAGAAGAGACAGCCACGTCCACCAGGGCCATCCCGCCTCACGGCCTTCCGTCAACGGAATAATCAGCGCGCTCAGCGTGGTTGTCGCCAGTAACATGCCGACGGGGTCCAGTCGCTGTGCAGATCGCGCCCGCGTCTCTTTTAGCAACGGCAGACCAAAGAGAATGACCAGCAGCGCCACCGGCAGGTTAACGAGAAAAATGGTCCGCCAACCAAGGTGAAACAGATCCGCTGAAATCAGTATCCCGCCCAATACCTGTCCGATAACGGAAGCCAGGCCAAACACAGCGCCATATATACTCAGCGCTAACGGCTTCTCCGCTTCCGGAAAAATAACCTGAACGGAGGCCAGCGCCTGCGGCGCCATAATGGCGGCTGTGGCACCCTGTAACATGCGCCCGGTAATCAGTACCCACGGAGACCAGGCCAAACCGCACAGCATCGATGCAGCAGCAAAACCGATAAGCCCAAGAAAAAACATCTTCCCACGACCATAAATATCACCCAGACGACCGCCGGTAATTAATGTCACCGCATAGACGGCAGCATAGGATGAGATGACCAGTTGTTCAGCAGAAGAAGAGGTGCCCAGCTCGCTTTGCATGGCAGGCAGCGCGACATTGACGATAAAAAAATCGAGCGGCGGTAAAAATGCACCAACCAGTAAAATGACAAACATTGCCCAGCGACGCGGCTCAGCTTGCGTGATGGTATAGGTCGACATAGAACACTCCACAGGTAACGGTTCAGTCCCCGGTAAGAGACGTTTCTGTAATGGCAAAATGGGCAGTTAGCCTGTCTGGACATGCTGGTTCGGGACGCACACTCCGCTGTCGCGGCAGCCACCGGTCTTGATGGCAACGTAGTCTTGTAATGTATTCATGCCGTAATCCTCTGAAATCACCGCCCAAGGGGGGTTGTTGAGGAGACTATGGTGATATCTACATAATTGTTTTGGAACTGACACTTTTGTATATTCGATGTTCATTTTTGAACGGTAAGGCAATGGCATGGAATGGGGCGACGTTCGGGTGTTTCTTGCTGTCATGCGTAAAGGGTCTTTTGGGGAAGCGGCCCGAAGCCTTGGCGTGAGCCATCCAACGGTGGGGCGGCGGATAAAGGCGCTTGAGGATGAGGCGCAGCAGGCGCTATTTCGCCGAACAAGTGATGGTCTGGTACTGACGGATGCTGGCGACAGGGTAATGACGCTGGCAGAAGCGATGGAAGATTCTGCGCTGGCGATGGAGCGGCGCCTGGCAGGTAATCACGAACGTCTGGAGGGGATCTTGCGCATCTCCTCAGCAGAGTGGTTTGCTAACTATGTTCTGGCACCTGTTCTGGTCGAACTGACACGCCGCCATCCGGCAATTGTGCCAGAAATTATCGCAAGCTACCGCTTACTCAATCTGTCGCGCCGTGATGCTGACATCGCCTTTCGCATCGTCCCTTTTACCGAACCGGATATTGTCCAGCGCCGCCTGATGAGCATGCCTTATGCGCTGTATGGAACGCCGGAAACCGCGTATATCGCGCAGCGTGATCCGGCCGCAGTGGGGCTTATCCTCATGAATACGGCACAATCCCACTTTTCCGATGTTGCCTGGCTGCTCGACAGGTTCCCTCAATCACGGCGCGTGTTCACCAGTACTAGCCGGGCCGTTCAGGCGCAGATGTGTCAGCGTGGAATGGGGATTGCCGTGCTGCCACGGCCAATTGGCGATGCCATATCCGGATTGCAGCGCATTCCCATGCCGGAGCCGCCGCCGTCCAAAGATATATGGGTGGGGTATCACTATGACCTCCGGCATATGGATCGCCTGCGGGTCATGCTGGATATCGCCGATATGATGCTTACCAATCCCGTGGCGACCGCAAAGTGATCTATACGGTTACCGGAATATTGGAGGGTGGAGATTGCAAGCCAGGTTGAGCAGGTCCGGTGAAATACTGCAACAGGCAGTGTAAAAAAGGTCTGTCCGGGTCATGCTATTAAAGTACGCTGTTCGCTCATGACAGACCTGACGGCTCTCCTTACTGCCTGCTCTGTACAAAAGGCGGCTGACACATCAGTTTTTGAGCCTTTCTGAATATTGCGATATGTCATCGCACAATTCTTGTAACTCGTTGATCAGCCTTGCAACATGGAAACCATCACACACGGCATGGTGTACCTGGACAGCGAGAGGCAACAGCACTTTTTCCCCTTGTTTATCGTATTTTCCAAGGGTGAACATCGGGGCAAAAAAATTATCCATGTGCGCAATGTTGATATTAAAACTGGTAAAACTTACCCAGGGGTTAGCTGAGACGAAAAATATATTTTCCCGCGATTCTTCCTTAGGGAGATAGGAAAGGTTATGACGATACTGTGCGACGTCTTCTGAAAAAACCTTCAGGAAGTGTTGAATATTACCATCGTAGTGACTCCACAATGACGAAAAAGTCTCCGTTTCATCATGGAAAATCGTATAGGCGGGATGACTATCATTCCATATGACAAGCTCATTGTTCTTTATGGCCATACGGAATTCTGCATGCCTGTTGACTATTTTAGCAAGAAGGAAAATTATCGTAGGGTAGAATTTCCAGCCGACACCCTGTATATGTTTTAGTAGCGCGGTAATATCTATTTGTACCGTTTGGCTAAATGTACACTGCGCGAAGCCCTGAAATGCCTCGTAATGTTCTTTCCTTGCCCACCGTGATAAGTCGACAGTTGTATATTCTGGGGTTGTGTTTTTCATTTTTATCCTTTGATTACCCATTATATTTCAAAGGCTAGCCTAAGATTTTTTCATGCATTAATCAAGCTTGCCGGTCTCTGAGAGTGAGTTAGCACACGCATGTATTGTGGGTCGTGTATTCTCATCCAAGGAAAAAGAATATTAAGTTTTCAATATGCCCGATAATGAAAATAGATTATGGATTTGCAGATATTTTTCTTTATACGACAGTGTCGCAGAATATCCGCCGATCGCTCAATACTGACGCCCCCGGTATATTCAGCCATGCCGACATTCTTAATGCGAAGAAACAAAAACCGATGCTTGTTGCGCTGGCGGCACGGCGAAATGACGCTGCATGCGTTTTATCTCCTCAGCCGGTGGCAGACCAAACAGGCGTTTAAATTCGCGATTGAATTGTGACGGACTTTCGTAGCCGACGGCATAACTCGCGGCCGCGGCGGTAATATGTTGACGCACCATTAACATACGCGCCTGGTGCAGGCGTACCGATTTTACATATTGCATTGGCGGCATACGGGTTATCGTTTTGAAATGGCTATGGAATGTTGGCACACTCATTCCGGCTTCCGTCGCCAGTTGTGCCAGCGTTAACGGCTCGGCGTAAGTGGCATGAATGCGCCGTAGCACTTTGCCGATTTTGCCGAACTGTCCTTGTAAGGCCAGGGCGGCGCGCATTGCATTGCCCTGTGCACCCGTCAACACGCGGAAATAGAGCTCACGTAGCCGCCCGGGCCCGATGATCTCAGCCTCAAATGGATTATTCAGGACCTCAAGCAGACGCAGAACGGCCGTTTTTACCGCGTCGTCCATCGGGCTCGACATCATACTTTGCGGCGCAGCGGGAGGATGCGGGTTGTCATGCTGTTCGATCTGCAACATCAGTTCAGCCGCAAGTTGAAAATCCAGATGTATATAAATCGCCAGCAACGGATGTGCTGGCGAAGCGTCGGTTTCCATGACAAACGGGACCGGCACCGAAACTGCCAGGTAATGTTGCTCATCATATAAATAGGTCTGTTGCCCGAAAAAACCGCGCTTGCTGCCCTGACAGACAATCACAATCCCCGGATCGTAAAGCACGGGCGTTCTGGAAAGCGGGCGATCGGCGCGCAAAATTCGCACATCAGGCAACGCAGTCAGGTTGTAACCCTCCTGTACTGCAAGGGCGTTCATTAAGGTGAGCATCCTGGACATCATCGTCCCTCATAAGATCAGGCAAGGAAAAGAGAAAATATGGCCTAAAAATGCCGCATGACAGAGAATACCATGCAAACTCCACTGTTCATGGAGTTCTTTTTATGACATTTGCAAAAACCATTTTAATCACTGGCGTCAGCAGCGGCTTTGGTCGTGCGCTGGCGCAGGAAGCCCTCGCCGCAGGCCATCGGGTTATTGGGACTGTGCGCAACCGTGAAGCAAAGCAGACTTTCGAAGCATGTGATGCCGAGCGGGCTTTTGGGCGCCTGCTTGATGTCACGGACTTTGCGCGTATTGATGAGGTGGTTGCGGAGATCGAAGCCACCGTTGGTCCGGTTGATATCCTTGTGAACAACGCGGGGTATGGTCATGAAGGGATACTGGAAGAGTCCTCTCTTGAAGAGATGCGCCGGCAGTTTGACGTGAATGTGTTCGGCGCAGTGGCGATGATCAAAGCGGTGCTACCCGGCATGCGCCAGAGACGTCGCGGTCATATTATTAATATCACCTCGATGGGCGGTTTTATTACCATGCCCGGCATCAGTTATTACTGCGGCAGCAAATTTGCGCTGGAAGGGATATCAGAAACGTTAAGCAAGGAGCTTGCCCCGTTCAATGTATATGTCACCGCTGTAGCGCCGGGCTCGTTTCGTACCGACTGGGCCGGCCGCTCAATGGTCCGCAGCGCTCGCTGCATTGCGGACTATGATGCCTCATTCAAGCCAATTCGTCAGGCCCGTCAGGAAAAAAGCGGTAAGCAACCAGGCGACCCTGTGAAAGCCGCACACGCCATTCTGGCATTAATTGAGAGTGAAACCCCGCCCACGCATTTGTTATTAGGCAGTGATGCATTACGTTTAGTGCGGCAAAAACTCGCGGCCCTGGATAAAGAAATAGAACAATGGGAAAAAGTCACTCGCTCAACAGATGGTTGATGAAGATCTGCTACAGCGTACAGTAGTTGGACAATGATGGCCGGTTATATAACCGGCCATTTCGCGTGGGTAGGGCGCGTTGATCTTACCTTTACTCCTGACTACAGTGGTGAGCGCGCAATTATCCTAAAGAATGTTCACATTTAGCCGTTAATTAACCCTGGAATGAAGCAAGTTCGTTAAGAACAGACACAAAAAGGATGAATAATGACGGCGACCCCTTTCAAATGGACGTGCTTAACCTGTGATAAGGAAATTGCGCAACATCTTGAATATTGTGAAGAATGTGAGGAAAAACGATACAGGAAAATTGGCGGTCTGTTGTTCCTGCCACTCCTCAATATGTTGCTAATGGCCTGGGATTATTTCACTTCTCTGGTTGTAACGTTAAAACTTGCTATGAATTCGCTCGGTCATATACCTGTTTATCAGACGTCCTGGCTTTTTATTGCCGTGGGGATTAACCTGATTTTACTGCTGCTGGTTATCTATGTTGTGTCTCTTTTTCTGCGTAAAAAGAAAGCGTTACCAATGGCGTATAGTGTATTGCTAATCACCAGTATCGCGATCATGCTGATTGACCGGGTCATCGCTTCATACTTATTTGCGCCTCTTGCGCTGAACTTCGCCCTTATTATGCCTATCGTCAGGTATATAATTTACGCTTGCATCTGGATACCTTATTTCCGTTGTTCTGTTCGGGTTAAAAAGACGTTCGTTTGGTAGCATCATATATCCTTCATGTCCGGGCACATATATTGCGCATGAAATGAACGTTTCGTGCTTCAAATACCTCAGGTCAGGGATGGAAAGTTTTTGCTCTGTAACAGTTGCGCGCAAGATACCTTCGGGGACTCCCGGCGGATCAGGGAGTTAGCTGACGTTGGACAGCGTTTGCGACACCCGGTGGAAACTCTTTTTTACGAGTCAGGTCACTCGTTGATTGCTTCAAAAAAATTGCTGTATTTGTTATATTATTGCTCATTGGTTATTCACCTCTGCGGTGCCAAAAAGAACAAGATTCACCGCGACCCAGGACAATAAAATGTTAGATTACCGCTTCCCGACAGCTTTGCAGATGGTTCTCAGCGTAGCGATGGCGGAGCAATCAGGTGAACGTTCGACGAGTGCGATTCTGGCCTACGGTCTGGAAGCGAATCCGAGCTTTATCCGCAAATTGATGGTGCCTCTCACGCGTGACGGCATTATCGTCTCAACCCTTGGCCGCAACGGCTCTATTCATCTTGGTCGTCCGCCCGAACAGATAACCCTACGCGATATCTACCTGTCTGTGATAGAAGATAAAAAACTTTGGGCGTCGAGACCTGATGTGCCAGCGCGCTGCGTGGTCAGCGCCAATGCGTGCTGGTACTTTAAATCTATCGCCGATGAAGCAGAACAGGCCTCATTAGAGGTGTTAGCTCGCCATACCGTGGCAAGCGCGCTGGAAAAGGTCAAAAAAGCGGATACCAGTGGGTGTGACCCGGTGCCTGAAATTGAGGTCCGGTGTAAAAAAGCGCTTTAACGCTTTTCTTATTGCGAAAAAAAACCGCCTTCACTGTGAAGGCGGTTTTTTGTTATCTGCAACAACCTACGCAGGCAACACGTCGTTTACCGGTTTGCCGCGCGTAACCAGTTTACGTAGCGTAACGTAAAATACCGGCGTCAGGAACAGACCAAACAGCGTCACGCCCAGCATACCGGAGAACACGGTGATCCCGGTGACGCCGCGAACTTCTGCTCCCGCGCCATGGCCGAGGATCAGTGGAATGGTCCCGGCGATAAAGGCGATGGAGGTCATGACAATCGGGCGTAAACGCAGGCGGCAGGCCTCAAGCGCGGCTTCCATGATCCCTTTGCCCTGAATTTCCAGTTCGCGGGCAAACTCGACGATAAGAATCGCGTTTTTACACGCCAGCCCCATGAGAACCACCAGACCCACCTGTACGAACACGTTGTTATCGCCGCCGGTCAGCCAGACGCCAAACAGCGCGGAGAGCATCGTCATCGGCACAATAAGGATCACCGCCAGCGGCAGCGTCCAGCTTTCATACAGCGCCGCCAGCACCAGGAAGGCCAGCAGAACCGCGACCGGGAAGACAATCAGCGCCGTATTCCCCTGAGTGGCCTGCTGGAAGCTCAGATCCGTCCATTCAATATTCATCCCGTTCGGCAGGATCTGCTTAGACATCGCATCCAGCTGCGTCATCGCCTGCGCGGAGGAGAGGACGCGAGGATCGGCATCGCCAATGAGATCCGCCGCCGGATAACCATTGTAACGAATCACCGGGTCCGGCCCGTAGGTGGTATGGATATTCACCATACTGCCGATGGGCACCATTTCGCCCTGATTATTACGGGTGCGCAGATTAGCAATATCCTCCACGCTTTCACGGTATGGCCCATCGGCCTGCGCCATCACGCGCCAGGTACGCCCGAACTGGTTGAAGTCATTCACATAAGACGAGCCCAGATAGGTTTGCAGCGTACCGAACAGATCGGTCAGCGACACGCCCTGCGCTTTCGCCTTGTCACGGTCAACCTGCACATCCAGTTGCGGAACGTTCGCCTGGTAGGTAGAGATCGGGAAATGCATCCCTGGCGTCTGCATAATCGCACCTGACATCGTATTCACCGCATTTTGCAGTGCGCCATAGCCAAGACCTGCGCGATCCTGAATATACAGTGAATAGCCTGAACCCTGACCCAGCCCTAAAATCGGCGGCGGCAAAATGGAGAAGCCGAAGCCTTGCTGGATTTGGGCGATTTTCGCATTGATCTCAGCGTTAATTTCCGCCGCAGAGTGTTTACGTTGATCGAATGGTTTCAGACCAAAAAAGACCGTCCCGGTATTTGGTGTATTGGTGAACTGCAACGCATTAAGCCCCGGGAAAGCGACCGCATAATCCACGCCTTCGGTATTCATCCCGATTTCGCTCATTTTGCGGATCACCGCATCGGTACGTTCCAGCGAAGAACCTTCCGGCATTTTCACGCCGCCAATTAAATAGAGCTTGTCCTGGGTCGGAATAAATCCGCCGGGGACGGCTTTAAACATGACACCAGCGGCACAGAGCAACAGCACGTAGACCAAAAACACTGCACCGCGTCGTCCGAGCGTTTTCCCCACCAGTCCCTGATAACCGTCAGAGCTACGGTGGAAAAAGCGGTTGAACGGACGGAAAAGCCAGCCGAACAGGCGATCAATAAGCCGGGTTGGGAAGTCTTTCGGGGCACCGTGCGGTTTTAACAGCAGGGCAGCCAGAGCAGGGGAGAGCGTCAGTGAGTTGATGGCGGAGATCACCGTCGAAATCGCGATCGTCACCGCAAACTGTTTGTAGAACTGACCGGTAACCCCGGAGAGGAACGCCATCGGCACAAACACCGCGCACAGCACCAGCGCAATCGCGATAATCGGCCCGGACACCTCACGCATCGCCTGATGCGCTGCCGCAAGCGGAGCGAGTCCCTCTTCGATATTTCGCTCAACGTTTTCCACCACTACGATGGCGTCATCCACCACAATACCGATAGCCAGCACCAGCCCGAATAAACTCAGGGTATTTAGCGAGAAGCCAAGCAGGTAGAGAATGCTGAAGGTGCCCACGACCGATACCGGCACCGCGATCAGTGGAATGATCGACGCGCGCCAGGTTTGCAGGAACAGAATCACCACCAGCACCACCAGTACCACTGCTTCCAGCAGGGTTTGTACGACCGCGCGAATGGAATCGCGAACGAAAACCGTCGGATCGTAAGGTGCCGCCCATTGCATATCTTCCGGGAAGCGCTTAGACAGCTCGTCCATTTTGGCGCGCACCGCGTTAGACAAATCAATCGCGTTTGCCCCCGGCGACTGGAAGATACCAATCCCGACCGCGTCTTTATTGTTAAGCTGGGAGCGCAGCGCATAGCTGCCGGAGCCCATTTCGATACGCGCCACGTCGCGCAGGCGTACCAGCGAGCCGTCTTGCGCCGTTTTCAGAATTATATTGCCAAACTCTTCTTCCGTATGCAGACGCCCCTGGGCGTTAATGGAGATCAGGAAATCACTCTCTTTCGGCAGCGGCTCGGCGCCAAGCTGGCCAGCGGAGACCTGGACGTTTTGCTCCTGCATCGCCGTCACCACATCCGAAGCCGTTAACCCGCGTGCCGCCACTTTATTCGGATCCAGCCATATACGCATCGCGTATTCGCCCGAACCAAAAATCTGGATCTGGCCGACGCCGGGCAGACGCGCCAGTTCATCCTTCACTTTGAGGGTGGCGTAGTTACGCATATACAGTGAGTCGTATTTACCGTTGGGCGAAAACAGATGCACCACCAACGTCAACGTCGGCGACTGTTTCTGGGTAGTGATACCCAGACGCCGCACATCTTCCGGCAGACGCGCTTCGGCCTGCGATACGCGGTTTTGTACCTGAACCTGCGCTTGATCCGGATCGGTACCCGGACGGAAAGTGACGGTCGTCACCAGTACGCCATCGGAGCCGGCGACAGATTTCATGTACATCATGTTTTCAACGCCGTTGATGGCTTCTTCCAGCGGCGTTGCCACAGTCTCGGCAATGACTTTCGGGTTGGCACCGGGATACTCCGCGCGCACCTGCACGCTCGGCGGCACGACGTCAGGATATTCGCTGACCGGCAAAAGCGGGATAGCGATTAACCCAGTGATGAAAATCAGAATCGACAGCACTGCGGCAAAAATCGGCCTGTCGATGAAAAAACGGGAAAAGTCCATGTGTCGGATTCTCAGATAAGGGATCAGTTGAGGGCAGTGCTGGTGGTCATGGCAACGGTTTTCGCGTTAACCGGCATCCCCGGCATAAACACTTTTTGTAAACCGTCGACGATGACTTTATCGCCAGGCTTGAGCCCCTGCTGCACGATGCGTAGACCCTCTGCCAGACGCCCGGGAGTAATATCGCGACGCTGCGCCTTTCCTTCTTTATCAACGATATAAACATATTTACGATCCTGATCGGTCAGCACCGCTTTGTCGTCGATAAGGGTGGCCTGGAATTCAGCGCTGCCCGGCAGGCGGACGCGGGCAAAAAGACCTGGCGTGAACTGACGCTGTGCGTTATCCAGCAGCGCGCGCATACGGATAGTGCCGGTACTCGGCGTTAACTGATTATCCAGGAAATCCACTTTGCCCTGATGGGGGTAGCCATCCTCGCCGGTAAGGCCAATCTCAACCGGTAGAGCCAGGTGATTATTTGACGCGCTTTGCCCGCTGCGGGCGAGATTTTGATAGTGGAGATAGGTCGACTCATCGACATCAAAATAGACGTAAACCGTTTTTTGCGAGACCAGCGTAGTAAGTACGCTGGCGCTGTCGCCCGCGGTGACCAGGTTACCGCTGGTGATCAACGCCCGACTGGCGCGGCCATCGATCGGCGCAGTCACTTTGGTGAAATCAAGATTAAGTTGTGCGGTGTCAACCGCCGCCTGCGCTGCGCGAATGTCGGCCTGCGCCTGGGAGGCGGCCGAACGACGCTGCTCCCATTCTTCACGGGATACGAGGTTGGTATTGATGAGTTTATCGGTACGGTTAGCCTCACTTTGCGCCAGGCTCGCCTGCGTTTTAGCCCTTGCCAGCGTCGCTTGCGCCTGTTCCAGCGCAGCGCGATAGGTTCTGTCATCAATAGTGAACAGCACCTCACCCTTTTTCACTTCCTGGCCCTCGGTGTAATTCACTTTGTCAATGTAACCCGAGACGCGGGGGCGTAACTGAACGCTTTCCACCGCTTCAATCCGACCGTTAAAGCTATCCCACTGGCTAATGGATTTTACCACCACATCCGCAGCGCTGACGGCGGGTGCCTGTGGCGCCGCGTTTTGCGCGACGCTGTTATCGCACCCAACGAGCAGTACGGAGAGCATCATCGCGCCCAGCGCGTTCAGATGAAAGTTACCCCAATGTTTTTGCAGGCTCATTATTTTTATTCCGGTAATTGTAGCCGCCGGGCAAGACGCAGCGGGAGACGCTGCGCCACTTCCTTTGTCCGGGCTGGCTTAAGGCCATTTGTGCCGTTCATCGCCACAAAACTGTAACAGTTGCGAATACACTATCGCGGCGATTGTAGGGAGGTGCTAAATTAAGTGCAAGAATAATTGTTGCACTTTATGTGCTATTCCTGGCACATCAACACGACGCGTTTCTGCCAGAGATTTAAATGCAATAATAAAACTTGCATTTAAGGCAAAAGCAGGCCACCTTTAAATGCAACAAACAAAGATGCTTTTTTTGGTGAGCTGAGCGGGGGGGGAAACAAAGTGAACAGTGAAGGCTTTATTCACGATTTACTCGACTGGATCGACAACAACATTGAAAGCCGTCTCGACATTGACACTGTCTCCAGACGAGCCGGTTATTCGAAGTGGCACCTGCAGCGGATATTCAAAGAACATACCGGCTATCGTCTCGCCGAGTATATTCGCGCGCAAAAGCTGCAAAAATCGGTTGAGCGCTTAGCCCACAGTGACGAACCGATTTTAAATGTGGCGATCGCCCTGGGTTTTGACTCTCAGCAGTCCTTCAACCGCAGCTTTAAGCGCCATTATGGGCAGGCTCCCGGGGCATGGCGCCGCAGTATTGCTCGCCCTGAAACCCAGCTATTACGCCAGCAATCAACATAGGATCCCGTGGTTTTCGCGCTACTCGTTCAGGATGACATTGCCCGCCTGTCAGCCGCAGGCGCAATGAGTCAGTCGGCTTTACGGGTTGACAGGCATAAGCCTCAGAGACGGCGAAAAAGGGCCGCAAGTTTTCCTACCGCGTCTTCCATTTCCTTCTCCGTATAAGCCGCAAATCCCAGCAAAAAACCTGGGGATGCCGGTTTGCTGGCATACAGTCCGGTCAGCCCGAGCATATCAATACCTGCCCGGCGAGCAGCGGCGGCGACGGCAGTCTCTGACAGGCCGTCTTTGAGATAGCAGGGCATCTGCATTCCCCCCGCAGGCGTTATGCCAACGACAAAATCAGCAAGATACTGTTCTAACAGGCTGGCGAGTTTGTCGCGCCGCGCGACATAGACCCCCCGCATCATCCGGACATAGGCGCTAAAATGGCCGCCCTCCAGAAATTTGGCCACTGTCAGTTGGGTCATTGAGGCGGTATGACCGTCCATTAATGTTCTTGCCATCGTCAGCGGCTCAACCAATTCTGCGGGAACGACCATCCAGGCAATGCGTAGCCCCGGAAAAAGAGATTTGGTAAACGTCCCGATATAGATGGTCCGGTTAAAGGCATCCAGACCCTGTACACAGGCCATCGGTTTCCCTTCATAGTGAAATTCACTGTCATAGTCATCCTCAATGATCCAGGCCTTGTGATGGTTTGCCCAGTTGATGACCGCCAGTCGTCGCTCGAGGGAGAGGGTGACACCGGTAGGATACTGGTGGGAAGGCGTGAGATAGAGAGCTTTCGCAGGCTCTGTCAGAGCATTTAGCGACGCAATGCATAAACCTTTCTCATCAAGAGGCACCGGAAGGCTGTTCAGTCCGGCAGTATCAAACGCTTTTTGTGCCCCCTGATAGGCAGGATCTTCAACCGCGATGGCATCCCCGCCGTCCATCAGGACATGCGAACAGAGCGCAAGTGCCTGCTGGGAACTGGTGAGAATAATGATACGTTCTGGCGTGGCATGCGCGCCGCGCTCCAGATTGACATATTCAGCGATTGCCTGGCGTAAGCGTTCTGTCCCCTGCGGAGGGCTTTGTTCCAGCGCATGGTGGCGATATTCTTTCAATACCTGTCGCGCAAGTCGCTCCCAGGTTTGAAGCGGAAACAGACGTGTTTCGGGGATCCCCGGCGCCAGCGGGCGGGGCAAGGAAAATTCGCGTATACCGCCGCTTCCATAAACCCGTTTTCCCCGCTCGCTGAGCGTTGGTTCACGTACCGCAGCAGCTGACTGCCGTTGCCGGGAATGTGATTTCAGAAAGCGGGCGCTGGCAGAAACGAAACTCCCTTTCCCCGTGTGCCTTTCAATAAACCCTTCAGCGTGCAGGCGCGTATAGGCAGTTTCAATGGTATCCCGGGAGACATTGAGTGATGTGGCTAATGCTCGTGAGGCGGGAAGGGCTTTGCCGTGAGATAAAATCCCTTCCAGTATCAGCGCCCGTATGGCTCTTTGAATCCTTTCATGAAGAGGCAGCGATCCGTTTGCGGGATCACTTATCCAGGCTTTTACCGTTTCAAGTTGTGCATGCTTAAACATCCTTTTCTCCGTATGGCTTCCCTTATTACCCAGTCTATAACAGGTTTGCCTGATGCCAGAAGATAAATTGGTCTGCTTCATTGGGCAAAATTGGTGGGGCTAAACGTGCCATTTCAACCATATGATCGTTCCCGAAGATTAAATGACGGGCAGGGTGGAGTGGGCTGCGATAAGAGTCGCGACAGAGGGATAATATGCCGCCCTATCACGATAGCGAAAATAAGAGGTGCTGTAACCGCAGGTCATTTTTAGGCGCGAGCGTTACGCCTCCCTGTATCGGCGTGCTAATCGCAAAAATGCCCTGTGCTTTCTTTTATTAAAACGTTAAGCCTATCAATATGCCTGCGCGTTTAATTAATGACTATCCCCATTCAGTGAACAACGAGGTTATTATTATGAATACAGTATCTATCGCAATCGAAGCTGCCAGTGAAATGGATTATGAAAGCTGGTTACCATTGTGGAAAAATTATCAAATTTTTTACAACGTTGATATTCCCGACGCGATCACAAAGCGCACCTGGGAGCGCTTTGCCAATCCAATCGAGCCGATATTCTGTGCCGTCGCGAAAAGTAATGGAGAGGTGGTGGGTTTTGCACATTATCTTTTTCACCGTTCCACCTGGGCGGAGAGCGATTATTGTTATCTGGAAGATTTATATGTCAGCGAAAATATTCGCGGCAAACACATTGGCAAACTGTTAATTGAATATGTTCAGAAAGAAGCCAGAAAACGTCATGCCAGCCATCTTTACTGGCACACCCATGAAGCAAACTATCGTGCGCAAAGATTATATGACTGGATTGCAAAAAAAAGCGGCATGATTGAATACCGGATGCAGGTAAGATAATTCGCCGTTAACTTATCATCGCCCCCCTTAAACAGATGCCGGAAAGCCTCTTTTATTTACGGGAGAGTCATCGGTCGAAAAGAGAAGGCCAGTGATTTCTGACAGAACGCATGTACAACACTGGCTTTTCATCCGTGTGGCGACGCCACATGGGCATCATGGGATTTCTGACGTCGAAATACCCCAGGCGGCATGCCCACATATTTCGTGAAGGCGACATTGAATGCACTCGCTGACTGGTAACCAATCCGGAATGCGATCTGTTCTATTTTATCTGTACTACTCAACAGTGCTTTTCTCGCTAACGACATTCGCCAGAAGAGCAGATATTGCATCGGCGGCATCCCGACCGTCTCGTTGAATATGGCAAAGAAAGAGGAACGGGACATTGCGCAGTGGCTGGCGAGGTGCGCTATTTGCCAGTCAATGTCGGGTTTTTCATGGATGAGATGGAGCGCAATGGCGATCTTTTCGTGCTGTAACCCTTGCAGGATACCTGCCGTTTTCGACAAATCATGATGACTTCGCAACGATTCAACCAGTAATAGCTGTAAAAGGCGCATCAATACCACCTCACGTCCTGGTCGCCGGGCCTGGCTTTCGTCCAGCAGAAGTTCAAGCAACGTGACAAACCTGCGTTGTCCTTTAATCAGGATCTCATTGGGAAGTAGGGCAACGATAAGCTGTTTGTCCGGCGTGTCGAATTCACAGTGCCCCACATTCATCAGAAATTCAGCCGGCCCCGTTGTTGAGCCAATTCTTACGTGCCCATCGCCAATAAGGGTCGGCGTCGTAATGCCAACGGGTGTTAACGCACCCGCACTGGTGTTTTCAAAGGTATAGGTAGCGGGGATCAGAACGAAATCGCCGGAAACGAGTAATTTCGGCGCTTTGCCGTTAATACTCATCAGACATTCGCCTTGTAACACTGCGCAATAAAAAGCCTCTCCGGAAGACTCCCGAACAATACGCCACTGGCCGGCCCCTTCAACGAGTTTGGTATGGGTTGGCCTGGGATTGAGCAGGGTAACAATATCGGTTAACGGATCTGACATTGGACGCTCTCTAAATTTAACTGGATTTTTGATTATATATTGTCCAGGCAGAGGCGGCTATGATCCTGGCTCTTGCCAACGAAGAGGTTTAACTATGTCTACTGCACTGATTACCGGATGTTCATCGGGTTTTGGGCTTGCAACAGCAAAACTCTTTTTAGAGAAAGGCTGGAAGGTAGTTGCCACCATGAGAACGCCTGATCCCACGCTATTCCCTGAAAGCGACAGACTGACTATTCTGCCGCTGGATATCACGTCCGCTGACAGCATTGATAATGTGGTAAAAAAGGCCGGGGCGATTGACCTGCTGGTGAATAATGCCGGGTTGGGCGCACCGGTACCTGTTGAGCTCACGCCCATGGCAACCGCACAGCAATTAATGCATACCAATGTTTTGGGAACACTGGCATTAACCCAGGCTTTACTCCCGCAGATGAGAGAGAAAAAATCAGGAATTATCATCAATGTTTCATCGTCAGTAACAACCAAAGCGATGCCGCTGATTGGGCTTTATCGCGCCAGTAAAGCGGCGCTGAATGCCTGGAGCGAGTCATTAGCCATCGAAGTCAGGCCATTTGGTATTCGAGTTCATGTTGTCTTACCAGGGCGCTCGCCAGAGACGAAGTTTGGCGAAAATGCGCGGGCGTATTTTGGCGGACAAGACGATCCGGCGTATGGAGAAATGGTGGATGCATTTATTCAGATGGCGCGCGATACCAACTCGCCAGTGACGCACGCCGACGATGTCGCGAAGGCCATTCTTGCCGTTGTGAGCGATCAAAACGCACCGCTGTATACCGCCGCCGGTGAAGATGCCAGGCATTATTTACACGAGGCGCAGCAACGTTCCCCCTTTTCTTATTGATTTCCTGAGGCGAAAACCGTAATAACGCTGCGAGACGATCGCGTTGGTGATAAGTATGAAACAAGAGAGGCTGTTATTATTTCTTGCCGTTAAGGGTGGCTGAAAGGCCATACTCCTGCTTATTGCCAACAGGCAACAAATGACGCTGGGATAAAAAAGCAGTTACTGTCCCTGGTGCCCGAAAAAAGGAACATAAAGATGTCTGCTGAACGGGAATATTATGCCGATGACGAAGGCACCGCAGTTGATTTGCTTTTACCGGCATTCGGCTCTCAATCGGTCCAGTGCATAAATCTGGACGCACATTCGCCTGATGACAAAATGAGGGCCGATATCCAGTTTCTTATTGAGAAGCAGAACGCTTTTTCGCAGAAAATCACTGCACAAACGCAGGCATACTGCAAACGCGTGTATGGCGCCGAGGCAACAGAACTTATTCTGGTGAAAATCTATCTTTCCCCGGATGAGAAAGGTCATTTCGGATTTATGTTTACAACCGACAGAGATCATGAGCACGGAATAGGACTCAAATTTATGGGGCTTGAGCTAAAAAGCGTGGGGAGCAGCGAAACTGCGTTTTTATAACACCCGCCTTCCGGGCTGCATACTCCCCTCACTTAAATCCTCCTCACAAGGGAGACTCTGACTCACCCTGCGATGATCTCGCTTTCTGCGAATGACTTATAAGCCATACGCACTGAGATCCGGCCCTCGCGGGACAATCCCGTTCGGGTTGAGCGCTTTGATGGAATAGTAGCCCTGCTTGATATGGTCAATATTCACCGTTTCCCGGATGCCCGGTACCGCCAGCATTGTCCGCAGATAGCGGTCCAGATTCGGGTACTGCGCAAGCTTACGCAAATTACATTTGAACACCCCATGGTAGGCGGCATCAAAACGCACCAGGGTCACAAACAGGCGAATATCGGCTTCGGTTAGCTGCCCACCGCAGAGAAAATCCCGCGTTGCAAGGCGCGCTTCCAGCGTATCGAGCATAGCGAACACATCGCTGACCGCCTCTTCATAACTCACCTGGGTAGTGGCAAAACCAGCGCGATACACCCCGTTATTCAGCGTTGGGTAAATCGCGGCGTTGAGCTGGTCAATCTCTTCGCGCAGGGCGGCGGGGTAGAGATCAATGTTGCCACGCGCCAGTTCGCCAAAGCCGCTATTAAGCATCCGCACGATATCCGCAGACTCGTTATTGACGATGGTGTGGGTTTTCTTATCCCACAGTACCGGAACCGTCGCGCGACCCGTAAACATCGGATCTGCATGGGTATAAAGCTGATGCAGCCACTCGACATTATTTAGCGTATCTCTGTCAGCGCCGGGGTAATCGCCGAAATGCCAGCCTTCCTCCAGTAACCAGGGTTCTACCACGGATACACTGATAACCTCTTCCAGCCCCTTGAGTTTGCGGGCAATCAGCGTGCGGGAGGCCCACGGGCAAATCAGTGCGACATACAGATGGTAGCGATCCGGTTCGGCGATAAAACCGCCTTCGCCCGTGATACCGGGCGATCCGTCAGGCGTCACCCAGTGGCGAAAACTGGAGGTCTGGCGGACAAATCCACCTTTTTCATCGGTGGCCTGCACCGGGTGCCAGTCCGCCGTCCATTTTCCGTCAATCAGCATGCGTGATCCTTAACCTTTAAAAGGGGTCGGTTTGAGCGCGTATTTTCCGTCACCGGTCAGCGCCAGAGCAAGCAGGCCAACTATCCAGAATGCCGGGAATTCCCAGCCACCGTTCGGGTTAGTGAAGAAAAAGCCCGCCGGACCGTGCACGGTAAAGATAGCCCCCAACAGAATCGGAATCAGCACGATGGCAACGATACGGCTATAGATCCCGAGGATTAGCGCAATTGCTCCCACCAGCTCAACCGCCATGGTGAGATACGCCAGACCGCCGGGCAGACCCAGGGAGGCAAAAAATTTCGCTGTGCCCGCCGGAGTAAAAACGAAGAATTTCAGGCTAAAGTGCGCCAGAAACAGAATGCCGAGCGTCAGGCGCAGTAGCAGAGATGCATAGGGAGCCGTGCGTGAATCAGTCATGGTGGTGTCCTCTCGAATAGGTTGATGAGAGGACTATAGAGTGTTTCCAGCCCAATGATTATTGGGTCGAAAAGAGGATGTTTATTTCCACAATGGAAATAATACTACCTATGAAACTGAGGCGTAGGTCGTCGCCAGAAAATCTATTAACACCCGGGATTTCTGCGCCAGGTAGCGGGCAGGGGGATAGACCGCGTATAGCGCCAGCGGCGGCGCTTCAAAGGCTGCCAGAACGGGCATGACACGCTGTTCATTCAGGGCTTTTTCAGCGATAAACATCGGTACTCTGGCAATTCCAAGCCCGGCACAGGCGGCCTCAATACAGGCCTCCGCGTTGGAAAATTTGATTCGTCCGCGAACCGGTTGCAAATGCATCTGCTGCCCGGCATCGCGAAACGGCCAGTGCCAGGGATCGCGAAAATTGGTATCGACGATCAGGGCATGCTGCTCCAGTTCTGCCCAGTGTTGAGGTTCGCCGTGGCGCTCAAGATAACTTCTGGCGGCGACGACCACATTGCGAATCGGGCATAAACGGCGGGCAATAAGACTGCTGTCGGTCAGGCTGCCGATACGCAGGGCCAGATCAAAACCTTCATCCACCACGTTAACCAGCCTGTCGGAAAAGCTGACATCCAGCTCGATATCCGGATAGCGGCGGGCAAATTCCACCAGATAGGGCGCCAGTTGCGAAACGCCAAATGTGACCGGCGCAGAGATGCGCAGTAGCCCGGAAGGGGCGTTGGCGCTGTTGCGAACGGAATCATTAAGCGCGTCATAATCGACCAGGAGCTGACGGATACGTTCGTAGTAGGCCAGTCCTACCTCCGTGGGAGTCAGAGATCGGGTGCTACGGCGCAGTAGGTTAACGCCCAGTTCACTTTCCAGCCGGGAGATCAATTTCGATGCCTGACCGTGGCTGGTGCCGCACCGCTGCGCCGCCGCCGTAAAACTCCCCGTTTCCATCACTGCGACAAACATACGATCGCAATCCAGCCGCTCCATTCGTTCTACCCGCTTATCATCAGCAAAAAAATACCATAGCAAAACCCAGGGACTGCCGCTGACGTTTTCAGTGTGTCAGCGCGCAGGTTGTACACTCATTTGTGACAATGTCACGTCATTAAAAGCATGGATAAGCCACTGTTTGAACTGTTGTACATTACGGCGGGTGGCCTTTTCCGCGCTGGTGACAAAATAATAATTGCCGCCAGGGAGCGCGCCCGGCAGGGCGATATGGAGTAACCCTTGTGCCAGCGGATACTGGATAAGCAGCTCGCTCGCCAGCAAGACGCCCTGTCCGGCAATCGCCGCCTGAATCGCATGCGTCTCATCATCAAAACGAATACCTGCCTGCACGGCTAACTCTGCCGGGCCAAAGGTCTCCTTCCAGTACTGCCAGTCTGGCTCGGGTGTCGGCACATGGCGGTTTTCGATGTGAAACAGCGTCAGTCCTGCCAAATCCTCCGGGCTTTGCAGCCTCAGCGCAGGGCTGGCAACCAGAACAAAACGGTCACGCCAGAGCAAGGTGCTTTCCAGCGATTCGTCCGCCTGCATGCTATAGCGAATGGCGCAGTCGGCCATCGCGCCGCGCACATCCACCAGGCTGGTGCTGCTGTGAAAGCGTAGCTCCAGGTCCGGGAGCTGACGGTGCAAAAGCGGCAGGCGCGGTACCAGCCAGTTCGTCAGGAAATTCGAGGTGGTGCTGAGCGTCAGTGCATCGGGCGGTGCGCCGGCCTCGATAAGTGTTACCGCTTCACGCAGGGTGGTGAACATATTTTCCGATGCGCGAAACAGGATTTCGCCGCTTGCTGTCAGCGTCACCGCGCGGGCAGAACGGATGAACAGGCGTTGACCGAGGGTCTCTTCCAGTTGGCGAATCTGGTGGCTGATAGCCGTGGAGGTGACGCCAATTTCCTCAGCGGCCAGTTTAAAACTGGCGTGGCGGGCAACGGCATCAAAAGCGCGGATAGCGCCCAGGTGGGGAAGGCGGCGTAATTTCATGGATGAATTTAACTCATCTTTGGCTGAAAACTATGACATTGATTGCCTGACATAATGACGGTTAGCCTGTGTAAAGAACAAGTAATCCATGAGGATTATTCATCATTACTTAACAAACAGGAAGCCTGATGACGCACATTAATCTGACGACGACGCCACACGCTTCGCGCGCATTTTCTCTGCTGGTGCCGGGCATTGCACAAGCGCTGATTGCGCTCGATTACGCCATTGTTTACGTGGCGCTGCCCACCCTGGCGCAGGATTTAGCGCTCTCGCCCGGTGAAATGCAATGGGTTGTTTCCCTCTACGGGCTGATCTTTGCCGGGTTGCTGCTGCTGGGGGGAAGCCTTTGCGATCGTCTGGGCGCCCGGCCGATATTTATTCTCGGGATGGGGCTGTTTTTATTCTCATCAGTCATAGGCGGGTTGGCGCACAGCGCCGTGCTGTTGTTAATCGCCCGTGGCGGCCAGGGTAGTGCGGCGGCGCTGATGCAACCGGCGATACTGGCGCTGATGGCGCAGCATTTCCAGGGGGAAGCGCATCGCCGGGCGCTGGCTATCTGGAGCGCGACTGGCGCCCTCGGGCTGGTAGCCGGGGTGATGCTGGGCGGCTTGTTGGCGGAGTTAAGCTGGCGGGCTATCTTCTTTATCAATCTGCCGCCAGGGCTGCTGGCGCTCTGGCGGGTTAGCCGGGACTTTCCGCTGTTGCGCACCGAAAGGGAGAAACCGCGTGCAGGGCTGGGGGCGCTGGCAGGCTGTGCCTCCGCCGGGGCGATAGTCTGGGCGCTGATGCGCTATGCCGAAACCGGGCAGCCTGATTTTCTGGCAAACCGTCTGGCGCTGGGCATGCTTGTGCTCTTTATCGTGCATGAACGCTTTGCCGCAAGACCGCTGCTGTCAGAACAGCTTCGCACGTTACCGGGTTTGCAAAGCGGCTGGATCAGTAGCGCCTGCTATATGGCAAGCGTTGGTAGCCAGTTCTATTCCATGACGCTGCTCTGGCAGCAGACATACGGGCTGGGGGCGGTCGTGACGGGGCTACTATTTACCCCGCTGGCATTATTGATTGTGGCTGGCAATGGTCTCTATACCCGCCTGAGCGCACGCTTTTCCAGTGCAGGTGTGTTAACCGTTGGGTTTGGTGCTGCGGCGCTGGGGCTGTGGCTGCTGTCGACGACGCTCAATTTGCCGTTTTCGATCGCCTTCATGCTGGGCATTGCGCTGAGTGGTCTGGGGCACGGGCTGATTTATCCGGCGATGTTTGCCATCGGGCTGACGGCGACGCCGATGATGCTACAGGGGCGGGCCAGTGCGCTGATGGTCACCAGCCAGTACGCCGCCGGGGCGATGATGCTGGCTATTATCACCGTGCTGTTGGGGGCGCATCCGTCACTGGAGGCGTGGCGTAATGTCTTTCAATGGCTGACCGGGGCCGCGCTGGTGGGGATGTGTGTGGCGTTCTGCGCCCGACCGTCATCGTAATGTCCGGCTCATGACCTCTATTTCGCCTGTCATGAAAGGCAGGCGAACCCGGTTACCCCAGCAAACCCAGTTTTCTTGCCCGGTTTACCGCCTGAATACGTCCGTTCACCGCCAGCTTTTCATATAACTGCTTATGGTGCCATTTCACCGTTTCGACCGAAATCCCAAGTGTGCGTGCGATGCCTTTATTGGAATGTCCTTCGGCGATCAACTGTAAAGTCTGCCGCTCGCGCTCGGTCAACCGTAGCCCGTCCGTCACGGCTTCGCATGGAGTCCACGGAGAAAGCCCCTGGGGCATCAATATCTCTTGCGCGGCGGCGATAATGGCGGTAAATGCCGTATCGGAATGGGGCTGCTCACGCAAGCGGCTAAGCAGCGCCAGCAGCTCTGGCCCGCCGTTGAGCAGTGTGCGCTGTATTTTTTGCGCGACGGCCTGCGGGAGCGCCGGAACGCAGGCGCCGATGGCCTGTTTCTCTTCTCCGGCTCGCCAGAAGGCCACGGCCTGCTGGATGCGTGAGCGTGTTGCCGCCAGCCATTCGCCACAGCGCTCCTGTTCGTTTATCAGGGAGGTCAGCCTTTTTGCCGCCGTCAGCGCATCGCCTTCGGCAAGTAACAGGCGGCTCTCGCAGATCCCCCTGTGCCAGCCGACGACCTCATTTTCCGCCGCCCTCGGCTCGCTCGCCAGTTGCTGTAGTAAAGCGAACTGCCTGAGAGCATGATCCTTATTGCCGGTATCAAGGTGGAGTGTGATTTCTTCGGCAATCAGCGCAATACGCGCACGCCACCAGCCGCGCTGCATGCATAACTGCCCGGCATGGCGCAAAAGTGCCAGTGCCTCATCAGGCTGCGCATTCAACTGCGCCTGACGTGCAAGGACCACGTAACACAGACTAAGACCATCCGGTGGGCAAAAATCATCAATCATGCCGAGACGCGGGTTCAGCAAACTGTTGACCTGTCCGATGTCGCCGCGCTCCCAGGCAATATCAGCCAGTAACGGGGCAAGCGTTGCACCACTACTGGAATTTTGCCCGGTATGTTGTTCTGCGTGGTGCAGCGCCCGGGTGGCCTGGCATTCGGCTTCTTGCAGATTCCCCTGACGCAGTTGGCCGAGCGCCAGCACAAAGACCCGGTAGACCTCAACAAACAGGTTGCGGTTGCTGACCTGGTTTCCGGAAACGTGCTGCTGAACGTCCAGCGCCCGCTGCGGACGGGCAAGGGCGAGATGGCAATAACTGAGGATGTTACAGACCAACCCATCCACCCAGATATCGCCACAGGGGACCTCATTGAGCAACGGTTCAACAAGAAGCAGACTGGCAGAGATGTTATCGGCGAAGGCCTCACAGATGGCCCGCACCACGCGCTGTTTTACCCCCGTGGAGCGCGTCAGATATTCTGAGCCATTCGCCATCATCGCATCAATGGCATCAAGCAACTGACGGGCGTCTGAAAAGCGGAAATGGTGCGCCAGCGCCCAGGCCAGATTGAGCTGTAATTCAATGCGCGACGGATCCGGTGTGGCAGGCAGATAGTGGATCCAACGCACCATGGTGTCGATATCGCCTTCTTCGGCCAGCGACTGTGCCCCGGCTTCTGCATGGCGAGTGAGCGACTTTCCGGCCGCCAGTGCATGACGTATCGCTTCCGCCCAGAGCTGCTGGGCGGCGAACCAGTTACCCGCACGCTCATGAAGCTGACTGATATCAATAGTTGGATCCTGTTGCAGGCGATGGGAGAGGGCGTCGCGCATCAGGGGGTGGTAGCGAAACCAGAATCCGGCATCATCCAGCGCGCTAAGAAACAGGTTGTGTTGCTCAATCCATGTGAGCATCGCTCTGCCATTATTCAATCCCGTTACCGCATCACACAGCGCCGGATGCAGGCGATTAAGCACAGAGGTCAACACCAGGAAGTGGAGCGTGCCTGGGGGCAGCGGTGCGAATATGACCTCTTCAAGATAGCGGTTGATAGAGCGCGAACCGCCACTGAGTGCCCCCATACTGCCTGGCGTCACGTCATGTTTGCGTGAAGAGAGGGCGGCAATTTTCATCCCCGCGACCCAGCCTTCTGTCAGGGTCATCAGTTGCGGAATATCGTGCTTGTTGACCGGCGGCGTGATCGAACGGGCGAAGTAGGCCTGGGCTTCTGCATCGTTAAAGCGCAGTTCGCTGTCTTCGATTTCCGTGTACTGATCCCAAAGGTGCAGGCGGCTGAGTACCAGAGGCAGACGGTTGCGACTGCCGATAATCAGATGTAACGACGCCGGGGCGTGGTGGAGCAGCCATGTCAGCCCGTCATGGATCTCGCGGCTTCGGATGCTCTGGTAATCATCGAGGATCAGATAGAGCGGGTGTGAACAGTGGTGAAGCTGATTGACCAGTTCTGCCAGGAACAGCGAAAAATCGCCAGGATGCGCCCCTTCCGGATAACGCGCGAAGGTGTCGCTCCAGCACGGATAGAGCGGACTCAGTGCTGCCAGCAGGTAGCGCATAAAGAGCAACGGCGTGCTGTCTTCTTCTTCCAGACTAAGCCATGCCACCGAATCGCCCTGCGCCTGACGGTGCTGGTACCACTGGGAAAGCAGCGTGGTTTTGCCGAACCCGGCTGCCGCGCAGACCAGCGTCAGGCTTCCGGAGGCGGCGTTATCCAGTCGCGTAAGCAGGCGGTCGCGTTGCAGCAACAGGCCTGGGGTACGCGGCGGCGTAAGTTTTGTGCGGATCAGCGGGAGTTTACGTGTAAAGCGAAAAGGTTCTTCGTCAACGTTCTCTGTGGGCAGGTGACCTGTGGGGGACAAAAATGCCATACAACCGCGACCTCGTTCTGTTCTCTTTCCGACGAGTGTACTCAAGGAGGCAGAGCGGAACCAGCGTTACGCCCGTACGACACTTGGCCTGGCGTGCTCACCCCCCCATCAGAGGGGGTAGGCCGCGTTTCGGGCGGGCGGTAGTGTAAGGCCTGTCTGCTGCCGTGACTAAGGCAGTGTTTTTCCTGTCAGGATGAGGTGAAGAAAAGTATGGCTATCGAAAATAAAGTCGCGCTGGTAACCGGTGCCGGTCAAGGGATTGGGCGAGGCATTGCGTTGCGTCTGGCCAAAGATGGCGCGGCAATTATGCTGGTGGATATGAAGGCAGAGGCGCTCGAGGCAGTCGCCGCTGAGGTTCGGGCATTAGGGCGCAAAGCCGCCACCTTTGTGGCTGATATCTCCGATCGCGACCAGGTTTACGCGGCTATCGCTCAGGCGGAACGCGAATTGGGCGGTTTTGACATCATCGTTAACAACGCCGGTATCGCGCAGGTACAACCGCTCTCCGATGTCACCCCGGAAGAGGTGGATCGCATTATGCGGATTAACGTGCAGGGCACCCTGTGGGGAATTCAGGCTGCGGCGAAAAAATTCGAAGAGCGTAAGCAGAAAGGCAAAATTATTAACGCCTGTTCCATTGCCGGTCACGATGGTTTTGCGATGCTGGGCATTTACTCTGCGACAAAATTTGCCGTCCGTGCGCTGACGCAGGCGGCGGCGAAAGAGTATGCCAGCCGGGGTATTACGGTGAATGCCTATTGTCCGGGTATCGTGGGCACCGGGATGTGGACCGAAATCGACCAGCGTTTCGCGGAGATCACGGGTGCGCCGGTGGGTGAAACGTATAAGAAATATGTGGAAGGGATTGCGTTGGGCCGTGCCGAAACCCCGGACGATGTGGCAAGCCTGGTCTCTTACCTGGCAGGCCCGGATTCGGATTATGTCACCGGCCAGTCGATTCTGATTGATGGCGGTATTGTTTACCGTTAAGCGTGTTCTTACACGTAAAAAGGGTCAGCGTGGCTGACCCTTTTTCATACGTGCAGTAAATCAGTTGAAGCGTGCGGTAATGGCCGCAACACGTTCACCGAATTTGGTCGCGGTGGCGAGGTCGCCAGAAGGAATCTTATCAGCGCCCGCATCGGAAGGAGACTGCACCAACAGGCCGACAGAACCGCCCAGGTTGTTCAGATCTTCACGCGATGCAGCCAGCGTGTTCGCCGGAGGCAAACCAAGACTCACCCACACACCGCCGTGCTGAGACGCCAGGGTTTGCAGGTACTGTAACGTCACTTGTTTGTCACCGTTGAGGCTCGCGCTATTACTGAAACCGGCGAAAATTTTATCCTGCCAGCTACGGGTAAACCACGCCTTAGAAGTGGCATCGGCAAACTTTTTAAATTGCCACGGTACACCGCCCATGTAAGTCGGCGCGCCAAAAATAATCGCCTTCGCGTTGTTTAACTTTTGCCAGTCGCTCTCGGTGATTTCGCCATTTTCATTAATCGCAATCAGCTCAGCGTTGGCGCCGGCAGCGACATTTTCCGCAACCAGGGAAGTGTGGCCGTAGCCAGAAAAATAGACAACAACGATACTCATAGGTAATCCCTCAATGGTGAATGATTATTCTTTATTACCAGACAAACTGTATTTCCCGGCGCCAAGAAACATAATGCACAGGCCTCCGAGGAAATAGAGTGCTTCACTTTCAAGTCCCCATGCCCCGACGTTGGTCAGGGTAAAGAATTTATCGGTACCCACCAGCAAGGTTGCCACCACAATGTTAAAGGCATAAATAAAAGCGGCAGGGCGGGTTAACCAGCCAATAATGATCAGGACGGGTGCAACAATTTCTCCAATATATACACCCTGGGCGATAAAACCGGGTAATCCTTTAGCTTCAAGCATTGCGGAAATCCAGCCTGTGCCGTGGTTCACTTTGGCAACGCCATGAAAAAGCATTAAAATGCCGAACGTCAACCGAAGCAGTAATCGACCAAAATCAGGATGCCTGGTGTACCGGGTAAACGTTTCATCAAATTTATTCAACACGATGTCATCTCTTATTTCGTCGCGCCACTGACTGCCGCGTTATTGTGCGAAAGGTGGTCGAATGTTCTCAGGTTTATTTTATCGACACTGGATTGCGCAAGGTATGTATAAATACTTTGTCATTCAGAGTGCCTTAGTATCCAATAGATACCTGAAGCGATTTATACACATTATCCTGTGGTCATGAAAGAAGGCACCTGAAGGCCACTAAGTTTCCCTGAGGAAACCTTGTAAGAGAAACTATCGTTATGAATAAACTGCAATTACCTTACGATGTTTACGATGATCGCTGTCCGACGCGCGATGTGCTCTCAAGACTGGCAGATAAATGGGCATTGCTGGTACTGGGTTGTCTCGAAAAAGAGCCGCAGCGTTTTAACAGTTTGCGACGACATATTCGCGGGATCACGCAGAAAATGTTGACGCAGACATTGAGAAAGCTGGAGCGTGACGGGCTGGTCTCACGGAAAATTTTCCCCACGGTTCCCGTCACGGTGGAATACAGTTTGTCGCCGTTAGGTAAAACGCTCACACACACCATGTCATTTCTGACCCTGTGGGTAGAAGACAATATGGATGCCATGCTGGCGGCCCAGGCGGCGTTTGATAAGGCTAATCCCCCCAGCTAGCGAGAGAGTGCCCGGACAGGGGAGCAGTCTGCATGCAGTTAAGCGCGATGGCCGGTGAGTGTGCCGGGATGAGTCCCGTCGCAAGCGGTATCGTGAGAACGCCTGCGCATTATTGCGTTACAAAAAACACTCCCGGCAAGGGGAGTGTCGTCAGTTTATTCAGGGCGGGCGGCGTCGAGGGTAAGTGTTTCACCGTTGCGCACGTTTGCCAGTGCGTTACTTTGTTGATACAGCACGGAGATCCCGGCTTCTCTGGCGATAATCGCGCTATGAGAGTGCGGACTCCCCTGCAACAGGGCAATGCCGGCGATGTTTTTCTTATCCAGTTGCAACATGACGGACGGATAAAGATCGCTGGCGATAAGGATACTCGGGCGCAGCGGCGTCGGGATGTTTTCCAGCGCCTGCGCCAGATGCAGATGCGTGCGGTGCAGTAAATCTTCAATATCGATATAGCGAGCCTGCAAATAGGCATCATCAAGGTGGCGATACTGGCTGCTGAGTTCCATCAATATCTTATGCCACGCCCATTCCGCCGTGCATTTTCGCTGGCGCAGCATCTCCCAGGCACTGTCCATCAGGTCCTGATCATCAAGCAGAGTCTGGTGACCGGCAAAAATAGCGGCGATATCGGGTGAAAACTTCTCTTCCGCCAGGCGAATCAGATCACTCAGATCGTCCAGCGTATCTTTTACGGCACTGTGCAAACGGGCCATTTCCTCTTGCGGTGTTCGGACAGTGGCCTGGGCCAGCGGCAGTTCGCCTGGAGTATAGCGCAATGCCTGGCCTGTCATCTGTAACGGAACGTCTGGCGTCGCCTCAGGCTGTTGCGCCGTGAGCGTTTCGCCGAAATTCTCTTGTGCCAGACGTTCAAAGGCGGCCAGCGCCAGTTCCGCCTGCGGACCTCGGGCAATCAGACGCAGGGTGTCATGACAGCGTACCTGCAAAAGCGCTATCTGGTTAATGCTGTCCGGCTTGACACATTTTCCCTCCTTTTCCAGCAAAAGCCGGGCGTCAAACCCGGCCAGCGCAGCCACCAGGCGGGAAGCCGGGCGAACGTGCAGGCCGTTAGGGTTGTGCACGGTCACCGTGACAGTACGCGCGTCTTCTTGCAGATCATCGTCTGTTTGCGGTAGTGGGGGGGGCTCCTGCTGTGCGTCGAGTCCGAGCTGAACACGCTTTGCCTGGAGGGCGTTTTGCGCATCGGCAATCACTTTGTCAATGTCAGAACCGGTGGCGGCGCTAACCGTTGCAGCCAGAGTGCCTTCTACCAGTGGCGCAGCGCAGAGACGAACTTTCCCGGCAATATCCGGGTCAAGCAATTCCAGCGCGGTTTCCGCGCTTAACAGGGCGCTACCGATATCCATCATCACCAGCACATGATCGGTGTCGGCCACCGACTCAATGGCCTCCATCACTTTAATCGGATCGGTGCCGATCGGATTCTCGGGATCGTCAATTCCAGCGGCGATGGCTAACTTGCAGCCATCTCCCGTTAACATCTGCCGGGCCAGTTCCCCGACACCCTGGCCCAGTTGGGCGCTATGAGAAACAATTACCAGGTTAACCATCGCCGTTTCCTTCATTTATGCTTTTGCGGCTGCCGCCAGCATCTGCACCATAAACATCACCGAGGTTGCGCCTGGGTCCTGATGACCAATACTGCGCTCACCCAGATAGCTGGCGCGGCCTTTGCGGGCCTGCATGGTGATCGTCGACTGAACCGCCTGTTCCGCCACCTGGCTTGCGGCTTCCAGCGCTGCGGGAATCGACAGGTTTTGCGCGATCGCCTGTTCCAGCGATTCCGCGACAGGTAGCCAGACATCACACATCGTTTTGTCGCCGGGCTCTGCTTTACCACGGCTGATGACCCCTTCGGCGCCTTCACGGATCATCTGCTGCAGCTCAACCAGCGTCAGGCTTTGGTGGGCCTGTGTCGCCTGCGCCGCACGCAGAAAAAAGGTGCCGAATAACGGACCGCTGGCTCCACCGACATTTGAGAGCAGCACCATGCCGGTGTTTTTGAGAATAAAGCCGATGTCTTTGTCCGCGATGGCGGGCAGCTTTTCCACCACTTTGCTAAAACCGCGGTGCATATTCAGGCCGTGGTCCGCATCACCAATGGCCCTGTCCAGGCCGGTGAGGAAATCACTCTCTTTGGTGAAGACCTCGCCGCAACGGTAGAGCCAGTCAACAATTTGGTTTCTGTTCAGCGACATAACATTTCCTTAGTTACCCCAGGTCATAGCGGGTGTGTGGACAGGCGCATCCCACAGCGCGAGGATCTCGTCGTCGGCTTTGAGCAAGGTAATGGAGAAGCCGCCCATATCCAGTGACGTACACCAGCTACCAACCAGATTACGTTCGATGACAATACCGGCTTCCTGGCAGCGCGTTTCCAGTCGGTTGTAGACGCCGTACAGTTCAGACAGCGGCGTTGCACCCAGATTGTTGACCATCGCAATGACGCGATCGCCTCGCTTCAGGGCCTGTTTGCTCTGTTTGACTTCCTGCCAGCTACCGCTGGTGTGATCCCATTCGCGCAGGGTGCGGCTGTAGTTGCCGTTTTCCAGCAGAACCTTAAACATCTCATCGACAGTGGTATCAAGAGAGCTAAACGGGCGGCGGTCAATACCCGGTTCACCGTGGATACCGACGCCAAACTCCATCTCGTTATCCGCAAGCGTAAACGAAGGCTGGCCGGCCGCAGGCACGGTACAGGCGCTCAGGGCGATACCGATGGAGTGCCCCTGATTGTTGAGTTTGCGGCCCAACTGCGCGCAGGCATCCAGTGAATCTCCGCGCTCGGCGGCGGCACCGACCAGTTTTTCAATCAGTACGGTATTCGCCACTCCACGGCGTCCGGCGGTATAGAGACTGTCTTTCACCGCCACGTCGTCATCCACCACGACAGTGGTGACCTTCACACCGCTGTCGTGCAGCAATTCAGCGGCGGTTTCGAAATTGAGGATATCGCCCGTGTAGTTTTTGATGATCAGCAGTACGCCTTCACCGCCATCAATGGTCATGGCGCATTCGAACATTTTGTCCGGCGTGGGAGAGGTGAAAATCTCCCCCGGACAGGCGCCGCTTAACATGCCTTTGCCGATATAGCCGCAGTGCATCGGTTCGTGACCGCTTCCGCCGCCGGATAACAGCGCCACTTTCCCGGCGACAGGGGCATCGGCGCGGGTCATATACACCGGGTCCTGGTGCAGCGTCAGCTCAGGGTGCGCTTTAGCCAGGCCAGCTAATTGTTCGCTTAATACATCTTCCACACGGTTAATCAGTTTTTTCATTATTCCTACTCCGCAGGAGGTGAACCAGGCCATCCGCTGCGCGCAGGCCTGATGTTGTAGGGTATCAGCGGCGGATAACCGACATCCGGGTTTCCCTGGCCGATGTGCTGATTCTCCTCTGGTGCGAGAAAAAGAAAATGTCTAAAAATTGGGTTTCATAGTGAAACACTCTTATGAACAAACGTTCCAGATTGAAACGCTGCTGCCGTAAAAAAGGTGAAAATGCGACCGGCGATCACTTTTTAACCTTTTTCTCGCTGCAGGATATATTTTGTCCAGGACGTCAGCGTACCCGGACGGCGATCTCTGCCAGTCGCCTCGTACGGCGGCCAATGAGAGGCGGATCGCATGACGCACTATCGTTGTTGATGAAGGTTCCATAATGGAACGTTTTGCGTTGATTTCTTTTTGGGGATACAGCGACAATAACCGTCTCTACCTGACCCCGACGGAACTGCGTATGACTCAGTATCAGATGACAGAACAGGATGTCGCCTCCTTCATCGCCCATTCCTGGCAGCGCTGCGAAAAAATGATGCAGCGTGAAACCTGGGGGACACCGCATCAGGCGCAAGGGCTGACGTTTGAAACCATCAGCCGTCGTAAAACCGGGCTGCTGACGATTGGTCAGGCGGCGCTGGAAGATGCCCTGGAATATATGGAAGGGCGCCCCTGCGCGCTGTTCATTCTTGATGAGTCCGCCTGTATTTTGAGTCGCTGCGGTCATCCCGACACGCTTGATGCGCTGGCCCGGCTGGGGTTCCTGCCCGGCAGCTACTGTGCGGAAAGTATTATCGGCAGCTGTGCGCTATCCCTGGCCGCGATGATGGGCCAGCCGGTTAAGACGCTGGGCAACCAACATTTCAAACAGGCGCTGTTCCCGTGGGCCTTTTGTTCAACGCCGGTATTCGATAATCATGGCCGTTTGTCAGGGTCTATCGCGCTGTGCTGCCGGGCGGAGCATGCTTCATCAGCGGATCTTTCGCTGACGCTGGCAACGGCCAGGGAGATAGGCAACTCACTGCTGACAGACAATTTGCTGGCGGAATCCAACCGCCACCTGAACCAGATGTACGGTCTGCTGGAAAGTATGGATGACGGGGTGATGGCCTGGAATGAGCAGGGGGTGTTGCAGTTTCTCAACGTGCAGGCGGCGCGCATGCTGCATCTCGACGCCCAGGTCAGTCAGGGGAAAAATATCAGCGACCTGGTGACATTACCCGCGCTGCTTCGCCGGGCGATTAAACATGCCCAGGCGGTTAACCACGCAGAAGTGACATTTGAAAGCCAGCATCAGTTTATTGATGCGGTGGTGACCCTCAAACCGATCGTCGAAGCGCAGGGTAACAGCTTTATTTTGCTGCTACATCCGGTGGAGCAGATGCGTCAGCTAATGACCAGCCAGTTGGGTAAAGTCAGCCATACCTTTGAGCAGATGCCTGCCGACGATCCGCAAACCCGCCGTCTGATCCAGTCTGGTCGGCAGGCGGCGCGCGGTGCGTTTCCTGTTCTACTATACGGGGAAGAGGGGGTGGGGAAGGAGCTGATGTCTCAGGCTATTCATAATGAGAGTGAACGTGCCGGGGGGCCATATATCGCCGTCAACTGCCAGTTATATGCTGACAGTGCGCTGGGGCTTGATTTTATGGGCAGCGCGGCGACAGAAAATGAGAAAGGGCGTCTCAGCCGCCTGGAGCTGGCCAACGGCGGAACGCTGTTTCTGGAAAAAATCGAGTATCTGGCCCCCGAGCTACAATCAGCGTTATTGCAGGTGATTAAGCAAGGGGTGCTCACGCGGCTTGAGGCCCGGCGTCTGGTGCCGGTGGATGTCAAAGTCATTGCCGCCACCACGGTCGATTTGGGGAATCTGGTTGAGCAAAACCGCTTTAGCCGCCAGCTCTACTATGCTTTGCGCGCTTTTGAGATAGTGATTCCGCCGCTGCGGGAGCGTCGTGAGAGTATTCCTTCACTGGTACAAAACCGTCTGCGCGGACTCGAACGGCGATTTTCTTCGCGCCTTCGGGTGGATGACGATGCGCTGGCCCGGCTGGTGGCCTACTCCTGGCCGGGGAATGATTTTGAACTCAACAGTATTATTGAAAATATCGCTATCAGCAGCGAACAGGGCCATATTCGCCTGAGTCATCTGCCGGACTGGTTGTTTAACGAAGGCGGCGCGCAGCAGGAACCGGGCGCCAGGTTGTCGGCAAATCTCACGTTTTCTGCCGTCGAAAAAGAGGCCATTATCCAGGCCGCCAGGGTGACCAACGGGCGAATACAGGAGATGTCGCGGTTGCTCAACATTGGTCGTACCACCCTGTGGCGCAAAATGAAGCAGTACGACATTGATGCCAGCCAGTTTAAGCGCACACACCTGCGCTAATGGCCTGGGGTTATTCGTATTCTGAGCAGAACGCGGCCAGCGCAGCGGCAAGGGCGGGTGGGTTCTCCCACGACATATTATGTCCGCAGTCGGCCAGTTCCACGGTGGCGATACCCATGGCACTCAGCTGCGTAAAATCAGTATCCGGCAGGGATTTTTCGCCAAACAGCAGGCAGACAGGCTTATTAAGTTCAACAAACATCTCAAACCACTGATTGCCGGCAATCAGGCTGGATGCGCCACGCCAGACAGCCCAGGGGGCGGCGGCCGATAAACTTCCGGTCCAGGGGTTTTTATAGTTGTTCATCATGAGCGCATAGACATGGGTGATATAGGTCTCTTCATCGACCCGGCAAATCTGACGGCTAAAAAATCCCCCATCGGGGCGGAAGTTAGGCTCGGAGACGATCAGTCCACGTAAACCGTCCAGTTGAGTTGCGGCTTCAATGGCGATACTCCCGCCCATGCTGTGTCCATACAGAAAGTAGTCATTGAGCTGTAAATGGGTAATCAGCTCGGCGACGACACGGGCCTGTTCGCTGATGGAATAGCTAAATTCTTTCGGTTTCTCGCTGTACCCATAACCCGGCAGGTCAATCAGGATGGCGCGTCGGCCCTGGAAGTTTGGGTCGCAAACCACGCGCGGGTACTCGTACGAAGAGGCACAGCCAAGGCCGTGTACAAAGACCAGCGGCACACCGTCGCCGGGGAGATCTAACCAGCGGACAACACAACCTGCCCGGGTAGAGAAAAATGCGTTCATCTGTTTTTCCTTGCGATGAAGTTTTTTGCGCGGGCCGACAGCATCCACGCATCAGCGAGAGAAGGCCATCATCACTCCTTCATTCAGGGGATGTCAAAAGTTATAAACTGCTAAGCAGATCAGGCATTTTACGAGACGGTGTGTGGTTTGAAAGCAGGGGAGGTCCATTCCCCTGCCTGCGCGAACTTAGAACGACGCGCGTTTATAGGGGGCGTATTGCGCTTCCCAGAAGGTTTTCTCGATGGCCGCATTCAGTTCGTCGTCGCTGGCCTGCGGGGCGACCCCATCCTGCTGAGCGGCACGTGCAGTGGCTAAGGCAATGGCGCGGGAAATCTCACCGATATCCTCCACTGCCGGTAACAAACCGCCGCGCTCCAGGGTGGCCTGCGGTGAATGTGCGGCCAGCGCCTGGCTTGCCGCCATCAGCATGTTTTCCGTTACCCGTTTGGCTTTCCCGGCGAGGATCCCAAGCCCCAGCCCCGGGAAGATATAGGCGTTGTTGCACTGGGCAATCTCGTAGACCGCGCCATCGTAATGCACTGGCGCAAACGGACTGCCGGTGGCAATCAGCGCCGCACCCTGGGTCCATTCAATCAAATCGCGTGGCTGCGCTTCCGCCCGTGAGGTCGGGTTGGAGAGCGGCATAATGATCGGACGCGGGCAGTGGCTGTACATCTCTTTGACGATCTCTTCACTGAACAAGCCCGGTTGACCGGAAACACCGATCATCACCGTCGGGTGGGCGTTACGCACCACATCCAGCAGGGAGATATTGTTCTGCTCCACATCCCAGTGGGCGATAGCCTCGCGCGGCGTGACCAGTTTTTGCTGGAAGTCGAGCAGGTTCGGCATGTCGTCCGTCAACAGGCCAAAGCGGTCAACCATAAAGACGCGGCCGCGCGCCTGCGCTTCGCTAAGACCGGTTGAAACCATATAGGCAATGATTTTTTCCGCAATGCCGCAGCCTGCGGAGCCACCCCCTAAAAAGACAATCCGCTGGTCCTGTAAATTCACGCCTGCGGTGCGCGAGGCGGCAATCAATGTACCCAGGGTGACGGCAGCGGTGCCCTGAATGTCATCGTTGAAGCAGCACAGTTTATCCCGGTAGCGGTTGAGCAATTTCGTCGCGTTCTTCTGGGCAAAATCTTCGAATTGCAGCAGAACGTCGGGCCAGCGGGCTTTGACCGCATCGATGAACATATCCATAAATTCCATGTACTGGTCATCGGTGATACGTGGGTGCCGCCAGCCCATATACAGCGGGTCTTCCAGGCGTTGGGTATTGTTAGTCCCGACGTCAAGCATGATAGGCAGCGTGGTGGCCGGGTTGATCCCGCCGCAGGCGGTATAAAGGGAGAGCTTGCCGATAGGAATGCCCATTCCACCCACGCCCTGGTCGCCGAGGCCCAGAATGCGCTCACCGTCGGTTACGACAATGACACGGATATCGTTACGTGAAAATTGTTGCAGCATCTCATCAATCTGGTGGCGGTTCGGCCAGGAGATAAAGAGGCCACGGGCGCGGCGATAGATATCGGAGAAATGCTCACAGGCTTCGCCCACCGTCGGGGTATAAATGATGGGGAGCATTTCACTTAAATGCGTGCGCACCAGGTTGTAAAATAATGTCTCGTTGGTGTCCTGAATATTTCGCAAATAAACATGTTTCGAAATGTCACGTTTGAAATGGCAAAACTGCGCCCATGCCCGGTCAGTTTGTTCTTTAATGGTTTCTATCGTGTCGGGGAGCAGCCCATTTAAATTCAGTGCCTGGCGTTCTTCCTGAGTAAACGCCAGCCCTTTATTTAATAATGGAGTTTCCAGCAATACCGCCCCGGTATAGGGCGTGTACAGCATCTCTTTTTTTAACATGTTACGACTCCTGAATAAACACATACCTTGCCTGCAAAAACGGCAACGTATTGCCGTTATTAATGAGGTCGCCTGGTGTTGATTAAAGTTACGCCATGCCATTCTAATCGCACATGGCGTTGGTTTTTGGTTTGTTTAATTTAAAAAAGCTTTAATTAGTTAAATAACATCTGTTGATACTTGATTTATGAAACCAAATAAATCATGAACCCTTCGGTTATTACGCCAAGTGCCGTGCCTAATAATATGGACGATGACGCTGATTCGACATAGGTGTCACTACGCAGGGCAAACATGCCGGCGGCAATAGCTGATGGGGTCGCACCAATAATAACAACTTGCTGCATCAGCGTATGATTGAGACCGAACGCTAACCCGGCAACGGCCATCATGATCGGCTGAATTAAATTTTTAATGCCAATATTGGTACAGGTCTGAATGTTGAAAGAAGGACGCTCGCCGTAAAACAGCAGACCGAGTGCGAAGAGCGATAAGCCACCGGCGATTTTGCCTACCATCTCAATGGGCGAGCTGAGCAGGTGCGGCAATTTTACGCCTGCCAGGCTCAGCAGAATACCGGTTACCGGGATCCAGACGATAGGGTTACGCGCCGCTTTCCACAGATTTTGCAACACCATTTTCACCGGGTTCAGGTCTTCGGTGTGATTTTTATCGCCCATACGGATAAGGACAATGGTCAGTGGGATCATAAATACGCTGGTCACCACATTGCCAATCAACACGCCGAGAAAACCTTCTGGCCCGATTAATACCGCCAGTACCGGTGCGCCAAAATAGGCCATATCCGGGAAGGCGCAGACCAGTGATTGAATGGCGCTGGTCTTAATATCGTGGCGAAACACGAAGCGGGAAACAAGCAGAGTAAATAAATAAGAACCCATCAGGCCAATAACCAATACTGCCATAAATGACAGATTTTGTATTTTCTCCGGGTCAGTATTTAATGCGCCAATAAATAGATGAAAGGGCAGCGCGAAGCGGATAACCACAGATGCCATGACATTGGCATCTTCACGTTTAGTATAACCTAATTTCCCGCTCAACCAACCTAATACCATGATGAAAACTAAAGGGAACAAAGATTGAAGTAAAATTGATTGCATAAATGATCCTGTGCCAATGTTTTATTATAAGGGATACTGACAGTGGATAATTTAGCGATCTCTTCTGCAATAATGAGTGATGGTAGTCACATTCACTCTGGTTTAAATAATTACAGAATGCTTACTTTAGTTTAATTAGTAAGGAGAGGTGATGAGCTAATAATATTGCTTTTGCGGGAAATCGCAAGCCGGAAAATACCGGCCTGCGTAAGTTAATTATTTCATTGCACAATTAGCGCATTGTTTATTCTGGATCTGCTGGAAAAAGTCATTGCCTTTGTCATCCACAAGAATGAAGGCCGGGAAATCTTCCACCTCGATTTTCCAGATAGCTTCCATACCCAGTTCCGGGTACGCCACACACTCAAGGCTTTTTATACTCTGCTGCGCCAGTACCGCCGCCGGGCCGCCAATGCTGCCGAGGTAGAAGCCGCCGTGTTTATGGCAGGCATCGGTCACCTGCTGGCTGCGGTTGCCTTTTGCCAGCATCACCATGCTTGCGCCCCGGGCCTGTAACTGATCAACATAAGAGTCCATACGCCCGGCCGTGGTTGGGCCGAGGGAGCCAGAGGCATAGCCTTCCGGCGTTTTCGCCGGGCCTGCGTAATAAATCGGGTGGTCTTTAACATACTGCGGCAGGGCCTCGCCACGGTCGATAATCTCCTGCAATTTCGCATGGGCGATATCGCGAGCGACGATGATCGTGCCGGAAAGGGACAGGCGGGTTGAGACCGGGTGCTGTGACAGCTGTTTGAGAATGTCGGCCATCGGTTGATTGAGGTCGACTTTTACCGCATCACCTTCACCGGCTTCGCGCAGTGCCTGTGGAATGTATTTTCCCGGATTCGACTCCAGTTTTTCAATCCAGATACCATCGCGATTAATTTTAGCTTTGATATTACGATCCGCGGAACAGGAGACACCCATGCCCACCGGGCAGGAGGCGCCGTGGCGCGGCAGGCGAATGACCCGAATATCGTGGGCGAAGTATTTGCCGCCGAATTGCGCGCCGAGACCAAGATTTTGTGCCTCGATCATCAGTTCTGCTTCAAGCTGAACATCGCGGAACGCCTGGCCGTGCTCGTTGCCTTCGGTCGGTAGCCCATCGTAGTAATGGGTAGAGGCGAGTTTGACCGTTTTCAGGGTGGATTCCGCAGACGTGCCGCCAATGACAAACGCAATATGGTACGGCGGGCAGGCGGCAGTACCGAGGGTACGCATTTTTTCCACCAGGTATTTTTTCAGCTTCGCTGGCGTTATCAGCGCCTTGGTTTCCTGGTAGAGGTAGGTTTTGTTGGCAGAGCCGCCGCCTTTCGCCATACACAGGAATTTGTACTCGTCGCCATCGACGCTGTAGAGGTCAATCTGCGCAGGCAGGTTGGTGCCGGTATTGACCTCTTTGTACATATCCAGCGCCGCGTTTTGCGAGTAGCGCAGGTTATCTTCGGTATAAGTGTTATAGACGCCGCGGGTCAGCGCCGCTTCATCACCGCCGCCAGTCCATACGCGCTGGCCTTTTTTGCCCATGATGATCGCCGTGCCGGTGTCCTGGCAGGTCGGTAACACGCCTTTGGCGGCAATCTCAGAGTTACGCAGGAATTGCAGCGCCACGTACTTGTCGTTTTCGCTGGCCTGCGGGTCGGTCAGAATCCCGGCAACCTGTTGCTGATGCGCCGTGCGCAGCATAAAGGCGGCGTCGTGGAAAGCCTGTTGCGCCAGCAGAGTAAGAGCCTGCGGCTCGACTTTCAGTATCTGCTGCCCCTCAAACTCGGCAACAGAAACATGCTCGCGGCTGAGGAGATAATATTCCGTATCGTCATGCGCCAGCGGGAAGGGATCCTGATAGTAAAACGGTTTCGTCGACATAGCTCTCTCGCTTTTTTTAAGGTTAGAGCCGCATACATCCATGCGGCAGCGACAAAAAAACGCCGCCGGAGGGTCTCCGGCGGCGAGGAATCAGAACATCATGGAAATCCACGGATAACCAATCAACAGCAGGGCGGCCAGGAAGATGGCACCGAAAATGGTCCCCAGACGCCAGTAGTCTTTGGTGGGCAGATAGCCGCTACCGTAGTAAATCGGACTTGGGCCGGTACCGTAGGGGGTGATGATGCCCATCACGCCCAGCGACGTGACCATCACCAGTACAAAGACCTGCATATTCATTCCTGGAATGGTTGACGCGATGGTCAACATAGCCGGCAGCAGTGCGGTGGTGTGCGCCGTGGTACTGGCGAACAGGTAGTGCAGCAGGTAAAACGCCAGCAGCAGAACAATGGTCGCCACGCCCGGTGAGACGTTGCCCATCAGCGAACCGCCTTCTTTACCCAGCCACGCGATAAAGCCGGTGGAGGAGAGACCGTCGGCCAGCGCTACCAGGGTGGCAAACCAGACGAAGGTGTTCCATGCGGCTTTGTTGCTGGTGATGTCGTTCCACTCCAGCACGCCGGTCCACAGCATCAGCACGATGATAAGCAGCGCGGCGAGGGCCGGTTCAATCCAGTTGGCGGCAAAGATCCACATCACCAACGCGGAACAGACGAACACCAGCAGCAGGATTTCATTGCGCGACAATTTGCCCAGCTTTTCCAGCTCACGGCTGGCCCACAGAGGGACTTCATCGTTCACTTTCACTTCCGGCGGGTAGAACCAGTACGCCAGCAGCGGCATGGTCAAAATCAGCAAAATACCCAGCGGCAGGAATGCCAGGAACCAGGTCCCCCAGGAGATGTCGAGCCCGGTAATGCTTTTTACCAGTGCCAGAGACAGCAGGTTTGGCGCCAGCGCAGACAAGAACATGGAACTGGTGATACAGGCCGCAGTGATCGCCACCCACATCAGATAGGAGCCGATTTTACGCGCGCTCGGATCGTTGGGTTTTGAACCGTACAACGGCGGCAGGTTGGCAATGATCGGGAAGATGGTGCCACCGCTGCGTGCGGTATTAGACGGTGTGAACGGCGCCAGCAACAGATCGGCGAAGGTGATGGCGTAGCCGAGCGTCAGGCTGCGACGGCCGAGATATTTCACCAGAATCAGCGCCAGACGGCGACCGAAGCGGGTCTTGTCGTAGCCGGCGGCAAACATAAAGGCACCGAAGATAAGCCACACGGTGGAGTTGCTAAAACCGCTAACCGCCCATTTAAAGGACTGCGCTGCGAGTTTGAATTTCGGATCCACGAGTTGCTCAGGGCTGAACAGCAACCACTGGCTGCACAGCGCAATCACCACCACGCCGGTCATACCGATAACTGCGCCGGGCAGGGGTTCAAAGATAAGCCCGACGATCACGCCCACGAAGATGGCGAAATAGTGCCATGCAAACGGTGGCAGGCCTTGCGGAACAGGCACGAACAGCAGGAGTACCGCGACAATAACCGGTAGCGCCAGCATCAATAGCTTGCTCGGGTTGCCACTCTTTTTACTGCTCACCTGTGAAGGTGCTAAAGCGGATGATTTCTCTTTCATAGTAGCGTTCTAAGGTTGATAAGGATTCTGTTTCCACGCCGGGTAATACGAATTTAATGACTTTAGTTACAAAACTTTTTTTACTTATTAAATTCAAACCTGGCACGTTAAATAAATGGGTTTTAGCCGCAATAAAGCATGCGAAAAATTAAAAATCGGGTCTTTTTCTATAATGCTATTTTCGCTTTATCAGCAATTGATCGCGATCAAGAAAATTATCTAATGGCGTCTTTGTGTACCATTGAAATAAAAAACAACGAGGCTTTTTTATTTTTGCTGAATCGATACACTTTTTCTCTGTGCATGTTCGTGTTTATTACATTTTCTAGCTGATTTATGGTTATAATTTATTGATTTTATTAATTTTTATTTGATTTTATTCGTTTTTAAATACTTACGAAGTAGTAGCTTATTGGTTATATTTGTTAGCGCAAATGTTAATTGTGTTTTATTTAATTAATAACACCTTTGAGTTATTAATGTTATTGAAGGGATTAAATAGTTTTATAACTAAAGTAAGCAATTAAGAAACTAAAGAAATTATTATATTAATGGCATGGATTCGGCAAAAACGACAACGAAAATAACGTCCGACAAGAATTCTCAAATTTCACTTTTAAGTTTGGAGTTTATTTATGAGCCTTTACTCGCAAATTTTCACCCCCTTTACACTACCGAATGGTACCGAGCTAAAAAACCGTCTGCTGATGGCGCCTATGACCACCTGCACAGGCTATTTTGACGGTACGGTCAGCAGTGAGTTGATCGAGTATTACCGTGAGCGTGCCGGGGCCATCGGGGCGGTGATTGTTGAATGCTGCTTTGTTGATAATCTGGGTCTTGCGTTCCCTGGCGCTATCGGGATTGATAACGATGCAAAAGTGGCGGGGCTGGCGAAAATTGCTAACGCCATTAAATCCAAAGGATCAAAAGCTATCCTGCAGATTTACCACGGCGGTCGCATGGTCGACCCGAAACTGATTGGTGGCCGCACACCGGTTGGCCCAAGCGCGCTGGCGGCACCGCGTGACGGCGCGGCCACGCCGGTTGCCCTGACCACTCAGGAAGTGGAAGAGATGGTCGCGAAGTTCGGTGACGCCGTACGCCGCGCCATTCTTGCTGGCTTTGATGGCGTTGAGTTACATGGTGCCAACACCTATCTCATTCAGCAGTTCTATTCACCAAACTCCAACCAGCGCGATGACGAGTGGGGCGGCAGTCGCGATAACCGCGCGAAATTCCCACTGGCGGTGCTTGATATCACCCACAAAATGGTCCGTCAGTATGCGGATGACGCCTTTATCATCGGTTATCGCTTCTCACCGGAAGAGATGGAAGTGCCAGGGATCCGCTTTGATGACACCCTGTATCTACTGGAAAAACTGGCTGCGCGTGGCCTGGATTATCTGCACTTCTCCGTTGGCGCAACATTGCGTCCTTCCATTGTTGAAACCACCGATCCCACGCCGCTGATTGAAAAATATGTCGCCCAGCGTTCCGAAACCCTGGCCCAGGTGCCGGTGATGGGCGTGGGCGGTGTGGTAAACGCGGCTGACGCCCAGGACGCGGTTGACCACGGCTATGATCTGATTGCCGTGGGGCGCGCCTGTATTGCGTATCCGGACTGGGCGGATCGCATCATGCGGGGTGAAACGCTGGAACTGTTCATCGACAGCACCCAGCGTGAAGCGTTGACCATCCCGGAACCGCTGTGGCGCTTTTCGCTGGTCGAAGCGATGATCCGCGACATGAGCATGGCGGATAAAAAATTCAAACCGGGCGTTTACACTGAAACGGTACAGGATGATACCCGCGAGCTGGTACTCAATATCAGCCTTGAAACCGACCGTATCGCTGATATCGAACTGCTGTCAGAGGCTGGCGATGATGTGGATTTTGTCACCAGTTTTGATGAGATTCGTTCACGCATTCTGACCGCCAACAGCCCGCATGTTGATGCGATTTCCGGGGCAACCAGCCAGAGCGAATCGGTGAAAAAAGCGGTCTCCAAAGCGATGGTGAAATCGGGTAAAGCGCTGGCGCAGGAAGAGGGCGCGGATGACACCACGCCGAAAAATTATGATGTGGTGGTGGTCGGCAGCGGCGGCGCCGGACTGGCGGCGGCGATTCAGGCGCATGACGAAGGTGCACGCGTACTGATCGTCGAAAAAATGCCAACCTTTGGCGGTAACACCATCAAAGCATCCGCCGGGATGAATGCCGCTGAAACTCGCTTCCAGCGTGTGAAAGGCATTGAAGACAGCAAAGAACTCTTCTATCAGGAGACGCTGAAAGGCGGCCAAAACCGCAACAACCCTGAGCTGTTGCGTTGTTTCGTGGAACACGCGCCGCAGGCCATCGAATGGCTGGCGAATCGTGGAATTATGCTCAACGACATCACCACGACGGGCGGCATGAGCATTGACCGTACCCACCGTCCAAAAGACGGTTCAGCGGTAGGTGGTTATCTGATTAGCGGTCTGGTACGTAACGTGACCAGGCGCGGCATCGACGTGATGCTCGATACGTCGGTTGAAGAGATCCTCTGCGAGCAAGGAAAAGTCAGCGCGGTACGTCTTGTCAATGACGAAAACGAAACCCTCACCGTCGCGGTGAAAAGCGTGATTGTTGCTACCGGTGGGTTCAGCGCTAACAGCGAGATGGTGGTGAAATATCGCCCGGATCTGGCGGGCTTTGTCACTACCAACCACAAAGGGGCAACCGGGGGCGGTATTGCGCTGCTTCAACATATCGGTGCAGATACCGTGGATATGGGCGAAATTCAGATCCACCCGACGGTGGAACAGAACACCTCTTACCTCATTTCCGAATCGATTCGCGGCGGCGGGGCGATCCTGGTTAACCAGAAGGGCAACCGCTTCTTTAATGAAATGGAAACCCGCGACAAAGTCTCCGCGCAGATCATCGCCTTGCCGGAACAGTATGCGTATATCGTCTTTGACGAACATGTACGGGCGAAAAACAAAGCGGCAGATGAGTATATCGCCCGCGGCTTTGTGACCAGCGCCAGCTCACCGCGTCAGTTAGCGGAGAAACTGGGTATGGATTATCATGCTTTCCTGGCAACGCTTGAGCGTTACAACGGCTTTGTTGAGCAGCAGCATGATAGCGATTTTGGCCGTACGACCGCACTGCGTAACCCGATTAATGAAGGTCCGTTCCACGCGATCCGCATTGCGCCGGGGGTGCACCATACTATGGGGGGTGTGACCATCAACACTGAGACAGCGGTGCTGAATAAACAGCAGCAGGTCATTCCGGGGGCGTTCGCCGCAGGCGAGGTGGCCGGTGGGATCCACGGCAGCAACCGTATCGGCGGTAACGCGGTAGCGGACATCATTATTTTTGGTTCACTGGCCGGGCACCATGCGGCAAACTGGGCGAAAGCGCAGGCCTGATGATAAGCCCCGGCCTTGACCGGGGCATTTTTTTAGGAGTGAATATGGAACAGCAAGAAGGTGTCTGGTCATACTCCGCCGTCCTGATGGGATCGCCAGTCCTGCTCAAATTATTCCTTCACGATCCCTCGCTTGCCGCCCGCACCTTTCGCCTGATTAAACGTTATGAAGATCTCTTCACGGTCAATCGCACGCCTTCGCAAGTGATGGATATCAATCTGGCCGCCGGGCAGCATCCGGTGGTGGTGAGCCGTCCGGTCTATGAGTTAATTGCCTGCGCGAAGGCGGCAAGCCTGGTCAGAGGCGGTTGCTTTAATCTGGCGATTGGGCCACTCGTCAAGCGCTGGCGGATTGGTTTTCGCCACGACAATGCCGTACCACCCGCGGATGAACTGGCGGCCCTGCTGGCGCTGACCGACCCACAAAACGTGTTACTGGACGAGGCCGCAGGCTCGGTTTATCTGGCGCTGCCGGGGATGGAGATCGATCTGGGGGCGATTGCCAAAGGCTATATTGCTGACCGGGTACGTGATTTCCTGGGTCGGGAAGGGGTTACACAGGCGTTGATTAATCTCGGCGGTAACGTGCATACGCTCGGCGCGCCGCAGGGAGGCTGGGGCATTGGGCTGAAAAAGCCGTTTTCGGCGGCAGATGCGCTGGTCGGGGTTATCGATGTGGAAGATAAATCGGTGGTCACGTCGGGAACCTATGAGCGCTTTTTTGAGGTAGACGGCAAACGCTACCACCACATTCTTAATCCGGCGACGGGATACCCGCTCGACAATGAACTCGACAGTGTGACGGTAATATCGACCGACTCACTGGATGGCGATATCTGGACCACGCTGTTATACGGGATGGGAGAGGAACAAGGGTGTCAGGCGCTTCGTCAGAAGCCGGAGATCGAGGCGATATTCATCACCAAAGACCGACGGGTGGTGGCCTCATCCACGCGTAATGTCCGTTTTACGCTGATGGATGATAGCTACACGTTTACTGACAGTACTGTTTAAGCAATCCGTACTGCTCCTCAAGCAACCGATAACGATAGACCGGGCGCCCCGTGACCCCGTAGTGGATGGTGGTAAACAAAATGCCAATCTGCGCCAGCCACATCAGATATTTACGACAGGAGACGCGGGAAATATTGACCGCATTCGCCAGCTCATCGGTCGAAAATTCGATATCCGGGTGCGCATCAATCCACTGACAGATAGTCCGCAACGTCTGCGGGGTCAGCCCTTTTGGCAAGCGCCGGGTATCGGCAACCTCCTGCGGCCCGCCGTGGAGCAGCCTGTCCACATCCGCCTGTTCGTAATACTGCTGCGCGCCCATCAGTTTCTTTTTTTCCTGCCAGTGGGTCAGGGCTTCTTCAAAGCGCGGAAACTGGAACGGTTTGATTAAATAATCCACCACGCCGTAGTGCATCGATGTCTGAATTGTCGCGGCATCGGAGGCGGAGGAGATCATGATGACGTCGATTTTACGTCCGCTGGCGCGGATGATCGGGAGCAGTGACAGGCCGTTGTCCTGCTGCATATAGACATCAAGCAGGATCAAATCGATATCCAGCGCCGGGTCGTTAATCATGTTTTCGGCCTGACGCAGGGTGGAGGCGACGCCACAACAGGTAAAGCCTGATAACCGCGTGGTATAGACGCGGTTCAGCTCCGCGACCATGGCGTCATCATCGACAATTAATACATTAATCACACGCTTTTCCTCTCACTGTCCCAGGGGAGTTGTACAAAAAATTGAGTAAATACGCCAGGTTCTGACTCCACCGTAATGCTGCCGCCGAGATTTTCGCACTGCTGGCGGGCGAGGAACAGCCCGACACCACGGTTTTCGCCTTTGGTTGAGTAACCTTTATGGAATATGGCATCGATATGTTCCGGGGCAATACCGGGACCATCGTCGCTCACTTCGGCGCTTAGCCAGCCGTTTTGATAATGCAGCAGCAGACCAATTTCGCCGTCAGATTGCCTGGACATGGCGTCGAGGGCATTTTCAATAAGATTACCCAGGATGGTCACCAGCGCCGTCACCTGCTGCTGGTTGGGGTTATCCGGTACCAGGGATTCATTCGCCAGGGTAAGGATAATCCCGGCTTCTCTGGCGCGATTGATTTTGCCCAGCAGAAAACCTGCCACCACAGGAGACTGAATCTGATGCTGGAGGGTGCCGATGTCGTTCTGATAACCTTCTGCCGTCTGCAGCACATACTCTTCAAGCGTGTCATAACGCTTCATGTTGAGCAGGCCGAGGATCACGTGCAGCTTGTTCATAAATTCGTGGGAGTGGGCGCGTAGCGCGTCCACATAATTGACCATCCCATCGATACGTTGCAGTAACTGACTGATTTCGGTCTTATCCCTGAATGTGCTGACCGCGCCAATGACCCCGTCCTGGCCGCGCACGGGCACGCTGTTACACAGCAGTAAATGCCCGTTGCAGCCAATCTCCTGATCGGACAGTGGCTGCCCGCTGTGCAACACGGTTTGCAGATCGGCAAAGAGGGGCGTGTGGCGAATGTCGCTGGTGACGTGGTTATTGGTGTTGAGCAACATCTGACGCGCCGCCTGGTTGGCCAGGGTGATATTTCCCTCGCGGTCAACGGCAATAACCCCTTCTTTGAGGGATTGCAGCATGGCCTGGCGTTGCTCAAAAAGGGTAGAAATTTCATAAGGCTCCAGGCCAAAGAGAATACGTTTGAGCACCCGCACCAGCACCCAGATGCCGAGCGAGCCGACCAGTGCGCTAAACAACATCGCGAGCAGCAATCCCCAGCGGCTGTGGCTTATTTGCTTATCCACTTTACTGAGCGAGATGCCGATAGCGACCACGCCGATTTGCTGATGCCGGGCATCAAATACCGGTGTAAACACGCGCAGCGCCTCGGCGAGAACGCCATGGTTGACCGAGACATTCTCCCGGCCATGCAGGGCCGGGATCAGATCATCACCAATAAAGTGTTTACCGACTTCACTGACGTCGCGATGGGATAAACGGATGCCGTTCATATCGGTCACGACCACAAAAAGCAGGTCATTTCTGCGTTGTACGGCCTGGGCGAGGTCTTGTACCGTTTCGTTACCGGTGGGCATAGACAATGCGCGTTTGATCTCCGGCTCATCGGCAAGCGTGCGGGCAACGGCCATCGCAGTGTCCTTTACCCCTTCACGGGTGACATTGGCGATCTGAACAAAATAGAGCGCATAAACCACCAGTAGCACCGAGACAATGACGCTGCACAGCATCAGCGTAACCAGGGTACTGAGTTTCATGGCGCGTTTGCGCGAAGCAGGATGTGGATGCCTTCCGTTCACTGCGGCCTCAAAATCATTCACAGAAAGAGGGTAATTATCGCCGAACGGGCGCGTATCTCAAAGCGGCTAACGGCTTGTCACCTTTGAATTTATCCCCTCATTTACGTGACACGTCTCGCAAGGCAATTATATGAATCGCTTTATAGTAGGGCAGGATAAATAAAAAGGAGGTAATGATGAGCACTTTGTTAACGGCAGCGGCGAAAGCACGACGTAATGACCGGACAACGGAGATAGACAGACTCTCAACAGACGATGTCCTGCAACTCATTCATCAGGAAGATATCGCTGCGCACGACGCAGTGGCGCACTGTTTGCCTGATGTAGCGAGAGTCGTTGAGCATGCGGTGGCGGCACTCAGTCGCGGCGGGCGCGTGGTGATTATCGGGGCCGGGGCCTCCGGCGAACTGGCGCAGCAGGCAATTTCTGATTTTTCCCCGGACAGCCAGGCGCAGGTGCGCTGCATTGCAGTTAATGACACCCAGGCAGACGACTACGACGGTGGGATCGGTGCGCTACAGGCGATTGATTTTAACCACAATGATGTTCTGCTGGCGCTAACGTTAAGCGGTAAAACGCCATGGGTGTGGGGCGCGTTGCGCCAGGCCAATAATACTGGCGCAATGGTGGCGGTATTGACTGCCGATCAACAAAGCGAAGCGGCAAGCCTGGGGGATATTGTGATTGTGCCGCCAACGGGCGCGGAAGTGGTTGCCGGTTACGGTCATCCCAAAGCACGACGCGCGCAGCAATCCATTCTTACGATGTTAACGACCACGCTGGCTATCCGCAGTGGCCGGGTATACAGCAACCTGCGGGTGGATATTCCGGCGACGAAAAGTAAATGGCAGGAGCGCCAGATAGCGATCGTGATGGCAGCCTGTGATTGTTCACGTAAAGAGGCGAAAGCGGCGCTGGCAAGCTGCAATCAGCAGTGCAAAACCGCCATTCTGATGCTGCTCGCAGGCATGGAGGCGTGGGATGCCAGCGAAGCGTTACAGCGTAATAACGGGCATTTACGCCTGGCGCTGAAAGAGAAGAGAGGATGAGTGTTCGGCCACCACTGCACAGGCAAGGTGGCCAGCGTGCTGGATAAACGCTGAGGGCATGGGTAAATCCACGCCCCGAAGAAGCGAAAGACAGTGCGATAAAGAACCGCCTGAACGCGTCCATTCATTCAAGCAGAAATACACGAGAATGACTGTCATGGTTCCAGCTAAAAAGAACCAGATGCCAACGTCCGGGCGCTTTTCGTGAAGGGTCAATGAGCCCCTTTATCCCAAGCGATTCCAGATGATTACGGACTTTCCATGACCGCGGAACACCGCCTTCGCGGACAATTTCCTGCCATGGCGCGATAGCATCGCTAAGGTCAATACCTGCGGCCAACAGTGCTTCATCATTTCTGAGATCGATAATTTTATCAGTGGTGACGCTAACTCTGACAATGTCGAGGTTGGCACGCCTGTTAGCACTGTGGGACTTCATCGCTGCCTCAACCCCTTCTGGCGATGAACTCAGGTACAGTGTGGGTTGATCACTGTCTGAATAACGGCCCGGCCCCCTGGAACCCGATAACGCAAAATTGCGATAAGCGGGATCGATTGCCCGATAAAAAATACCGTCGATATCAGTTAAATAGTTCGCTATATCCATAAATTATCTCAATTTTCATCTGACATGCAGAAAACGCTCTGTCATCAAAAATCAGGGCAATGCCAGGTACGCTTTATGTTCATCAAATAAGGCAATTAAGTGGTCCGCAACCACTCTTACCCGCCGTGACCCCGCTAAGTCTGAATGCATCACCAGCCATAACGCCTGATCCACGCCAGGATCAGGATTAACGCAACGCAGACCGTTTTGCCTTGCCATAAAGTGTGGCAAAACGCCTAAACCGAGGCCTGCTAAAACCGCGGAGACCTGGGCTGCAAGGGTGTTTGCTTCCAGACGGCATGGCCTGCCGCGAAGCATACGCGTTATCCACCGCGCAGCAGGCAGATGCTGGTGTGATTCCGGCCAGCCTACATAGTGCGCGTGAGGTAAAGATAAGCCCGCAGGCCCGCCAGGCACTTTTTTTAGATAGGCATCAGAACCGTACAATCCAAACCCCACGGTTCCCAGACGCTTTAACGTCAGATTTCCGCTGTCAGGTTTCACCATACGTATCGCTAAATCGGCATCTCTTCGGTGCAGATTCACTGATTGCACGCCGCTGAGCACGTCGACCCGCAGTTCCGGATAGGTGTTCATAAGCCCTTCCAGCGAAGGCAGAATAAAATGGGTTGCCAGATTGTCTGATGTCGCCAGCCGGACAAGTCCTGCGACATTACCCTGTAATTTAGCCTTCTCAGCAAAAGCGAGACCGGCATATTCCAGCGCTTCTGCCTGTTCCACCAGGGCCTCACCATCATCCGTCAACCGGTATCCGCTTTGATGTCTGCTGAAAAGCGGCACGGACAGTGACTGCTCAAGCCTGTCCAGCCTTCTCGATATTGTGGCGATGCCCATTTCCATTGCTTCTGCTGCGCCGCTCAAGGTTCCTGCACGGGCGATTGCCAGAAAAATCCGCGTATCGTCCCAGTTAAAATTGGCACTCATAGTTTTTCCGTTTATGGAAAACGGCTCTCCATTTTCAGGTCTATTTTATCGATTTTAACAAGTTAATACTGCAGTTCCCATAAGGAGATAAACATGCAAAAACCTGAACTGATGCCATCGCTCAAGGTAACCGACCTTGCCGCAGAACGAGGCTCGCCGGACGGAATCAAAGGCGCGAATGCCTGAAATCAGTCGCTGAAAAACGCCGCAGAGAAATTTCCCTTTTTTAAGAGTATTTATTTTATGAATGAAACGGCTGTACATGTAAATTCCGTGCCTGTGCGCACATGGCTGGCAGTAACCGTACTCGGGATCAGTGCATTTTCCATCGTGACAAGCGAGCTTGCGCCGGTGGGTATGCTCAGTACGTTAGCAAAGGATTTGAATCAGACCGAATCCGCAGCGGGTCTGGTCGTGACCGCTTATGGCTGGGTTGGCGCGCTCGCGGCGTTGCTTTCGGCAGCGATACCTGCGCGTATTTCCCGAAAGGCTCTGCTTGTTAGCCTGATGTTTATTCTTGCACTTTCCTGTGTGGCAGCGACCTGTTCCTCCTCCATGAGCACCTTGATGAGTGCACGCATGGTCGGCGCTGTAGCGCACGGAGCTTTCTGGGCATTGATTGGCATCGTCGCCGCCCAGCTTGTTCCGGCTGAAAAGCTTGGACTTGCCACCTCCATCATTTTTGGCGGCGTCTCGGCTGCCAGCGTTCTGGGTGTGCCTTTGTCGAGTTTTATTGCAAGTCTGGCCGGGTGGCGCAACGCATTTATGCTCATTTCGTTTTTGGCGCTGGCTGCCGCCTGCGCGTTATTCTGGACGCTTCCCACACTGGCGGCGCCTCAACCATTAAGGCTGCGTCTTTACTGCGGGATATTCAAAAACCCCGTGCTCATATCCCTGTATTGTGCAACGGCCTGCATTATTTCGGCTCATTTTGCAGCCTTCACCTACCTGGAACCGCTGCTGATGAACGTCCATGCTGTGCCAGCGGCTTGCGTATCAGGTCTGCTGCTGTTGTTCGGACTTTCGGGCCTGGCAGGCAATATGATTGCCGGTAAGCTGATTGACCTGCATCTTAAAAGCCTTATTTTCACTTCGCTGCTCCTGAGCGCGGTTGCGCTCGGTATGCTTGGCATGGGCAGCGTCGCACCGCTTCCATTCTGGTTAATGGGTATGCTGCTTGCCATGTGGGGGGCAGGTATCTCGGTTGTGTTCGTCGGATTACAGACGTGGTTACTTCATAGCGCCGGTGATGCCGCACAACCCGCGTCAGCCATCTACGTCGCCATTTTCAACGCAGCGATTGGAACCGGTGCGCTTGCAGGGGGACAGGCGTTAGCCATTACAGGTTTTCAGGGACTGGCGTTACTGGCAGCAGGGGTCATTGCCTGCAGTATGCTGCTTGTCTTTATGTTGAAAAACCCCGGGGAGAAGGCGTTCTGACAATTCGACTCATTTTCGGGTCCGTTCGAATGAAGAGGGCGACGACCCACTCAGCAGTCAGGATGGATCGATGCAGATGCAATAAGTACAGCGTCCGGGCAGACATGGCAACGCGACTGTTCGTACGCGGTGATGGCATCGTGATATGTTGATTCAGGATGAACAGGTCACCGAAGCAAACACCTTTACGTAACAAGGAATCTCAGATGGAATTAGACACCGCGCGTCTAACGCTTGAACCTTATAATGACTCACACTACGAAGGCTTAAGAAGAATGGATAGCGATACCCGTGTGATGCGTTATATCAACCAGGGTATTGCTAAAACACCGGAAGAAACCTGGGAAGGTATCAGACGTGTCCAGGCCCGCTGGGAGCAATACGGGTACTCATGGTGGGTTATCAAAGAGAAAGCGTCCAAAGAGATCGTTGGCGCAGCCTGCCTCCAGCATCTGGCAAGCGTCGATGGCGCGCCATTAGAGATTGGCTGGCGTCTCGTCCCGGAACATCATGGCAAAGGTTATGCCACCGAAGCCGCCAAAGCGATTATTGCTTTCGCGGTAGAGCGGACAGGTACAACGTATCTGGTTGCGGTTGCCGATCCTGACAATATTCCCTCGCATCGCGTCATGCAGCGCCTTGGCATGACGTATAAGGCAATTGAAGAGCATTATGATGTGCCCTGCGTCGTTTATGAACTGACTCTTTGAGGGACTGATTAAGCCTTTCGCTTATAGCTTCTGCGAAGCAGATTGTCGAATAAGGCCATTATTTCAGGGCAGGCGCGCCGCAGAGTAATGTATTGATGATGAGGAGGAGAATAGTCTTTCGCTCCTCGTTTCCGCAGGCGAGATTGCGCTGTTTGTGTCAGACGCAAACGTTATTCGTGTCACGTCAACGCAAGCAGTGAATCGCCACGACTTTGATAGTCATTCTGTTAGTTGACTACCGTGCTTCTCGGCTATTGATGATGAACGTTAATTCCTGCTCCTCACTCATAGCCGACATCTTAAGCGTCAACCTGCCGTCTTTATGTCCACAGCGGGGGGACCAGTTCATCAACGGCCCGGGAGTGATTACATTATCCGTGGCGATTCAGCCAGGGTTATCATCCGTCCCTTCGAAAGAGCCGGGGAGGGGCTTATTGCTTTTCGGTGTCATTTACATCGAACCGGTTGCGGCGAGGTACTTAGCCAGTCCCTCCATCACCTCCGGGAAGTCCGCGCTGACGCCCTCTCCGAAAGCCTTCGCCTGCGGCCCCAGGGCGCTGATAGCATAAATCAAGGTACTCTGATCGGGGCCGGATTCCTCAATGCGATGTTCAACTTTGACCCGTGTTTCATCCAGCCAGGTCTCATCAATGAAATATTTTTCCTCAGAAACATCGGTAAGCTGACTACGGATAATATCCCCGTCGGGTAACGCCATAGTGAACCAGGTTCCCGTCTGAAATGGCCCCTCGATAGTGATTGACGTTACGCCGGGGTTCCATTGCTTCCAGTTATCGGTGTCAATAAAGGCTTGCCAGATTGCTTTCGGCTTGCTTCTTACCGCGAGTGTATAGGCCTTGTTCCAGACATTGTTTTCATTCATAAAATTGCTCATCAGGTAGCGTAAGTGACATCGAGTATGTGTACTTATAATGACGTAATGCCAAAAATGCCAGGCTCAATTTCTCATTGAGGGAGAGTCATCTCGCTCAGGCAGGCATCTGATAAATTAATCACGAACCAGCAGGCCCGCGAAAGGGCCGCTGAGATGTCATCCTGACTGGTGACCAGTTCCCTGTTGATGGACAAAGAAGACTTTTAACAACGTTCACTTATCGCGCTGAATTAACGGGACGATGTCGTCTTTTTTTCAGCCGCCTCATCAAAGGCTTTTCGGGAAGCCTCAATATCCTGCCATGTATCCCTGATCCAGGCGGTGAACCCGGCGAGAGGTTTCAGCATCGAATGGCCACGGTCAGTCAATTGATATTCCACCCGAGGAGGAAGCTCCGGGTAATTGCGCAGGGTCGGGAAGTCAGGGCCTTTGTACGGGATCCACATAGCGAAAAGGCTCAGGCTTTGAGGGCCGCAGGGATCACGCTCGCGATTGGTAATCTTTTTGACAGGGCTTCCATTGAACACGCTATGGAAGGTATTAAAGGCGTTTTCAGCGTTCAGACCAGCTCTCCGCGGGGAGAAATAAGCGATGAGCAGGAGATCATTCAGGGAAAAGCCATCGCTGACAGTGCCCTTGCGACCGGCGTTAGCCATCTTGTTTATTCCTCGTCCGGCGCAGCCGGAAAAGGGCTCACAGGTATGGGACATTTATTCCGGCACTGGAGAAGGTGTTCGGTGAGATGATGAAACTGGATCAATGGCTTACAGGCCCGGGTAAACACCTGTTCAACGCTGCACTTAACGCGCCACAGACTGAAATCACGCTACGCTAAATGATTGCCGGAAGCCCTCGGGCCCGCCGGCCACGTTATTTCAGCGTGGCCATGACTCACAGAACATCCGAAGTAGCGCCCCCCGTCATCTGAGCCGGGACGGCGCGAAAGGGATTCATTGAGATTGCATAGCCATAAGTTTGCCGGAAACGCACCGCGAATAGCGATCAGAAACGGTATGTCACCTTCAGGCTTCCGGTGGGCGATGCTTCACGTTGAACAATGGGGCTATTACGTGCATCCCCCGTCAACTGCGTAAAGCCAGCTTCGGTAATCACGCTCCAGTCCTGATTAACCTTATACGTCCAGTCAATATTCGTTGACCAGGCATAAATGCCGGAACCGGCATCATATCGCGTAAAGCCTGATGCGACCGACTGTGATGCGCTTACCCCGTAGTAAGTCTGCATATACTTGCTCGTCCCCCAACTGCCGGTTAACGCCAGCGTCACGGAGTTTTTCGCTGACTTATAGAGCGGGCTGACAATACCAAAATGCAGGGCCGTGCCATTGTCTCGCTCAGAAAGAGGCACCTCAGCCTGCAATTGCACATTAAGCCAGTCGGTCACCCCATATCCCAGGGTCGGTACACCGATAGCTGAACCTTTGATATCGCCCATACCGCGCAAATAATCGCTGCCTCCGTTTATCGAGTCGCTGTCCACGTCACGATCTTTACGGCCTGCACGGTAACTCAGCGCTGCGCTGTAGTTAAATTTGCCGATGTTGTTGCCGTAACCGAGACCGCGCGTAGTGCTGACGAAGAGACCATTTGTCATAGCGTAATCAAGTACCAGGGCAGTGGTGACACGACTTTTATCCGAACCCGAATAGTAGGGCGCAACATCCACGCCTCCACCCAGGGTCAATTCGTTGCTCTGTTTCTGTTCCGCCGCCAGTACCGGGGTGGTCAGTAATGCCAGGACAACGCCCGGCACCATTTTTTTCAGGCTGCGGCACGGAAATGAACAGGGGGACTCAGGATGCAGGTTTATATTTTTCATTAAAGAAGTCCTTGTAGATTCAACTGATTACGATACTGACGTTGTTACACGCCAGAACGCTCAGTGTGCCTGCTCCCCCTAAAGTTCTTATGAGCCAAAAATGAAGAAAGACTGAAGCGCGTACCGCTGCGGCAAACCTGATAGATTTCCTGATACCGTTTTTCTTCAGACGATCTTCATTCACTGTTGATACAGTCATTATTGTGAAAATACTCCTAATCGAAGACGACCTGGATCTCGGCAACGGCGTACGTATTGCGCTTGCGGATCAAGGGTTTGATGTTATATGGGTTCGCCGCAAAGAGGATGCGCTGCATCAAATCGATGCCTGCGTGCCAGAACTTGTGCTGCTCGACCTTGGACTGCCCGACGGCGATGGCATGAGCCTGATGGCGTACATGCGCCAGCAGCTCAAAGGGATTCCCGTCATCATCCTGACAGCACGAGGTACGCTGCAGGATCGCCTGAGTGGGCTGGATGCCGGGGCGGATGATTATCTCGTCAAACCTTTTGTTCTCGCTGAGTTACTGGCAAGGGTACGGGCACTTGCGCGACGCAGTTACGGTTTTCGGGATGAGGTGATAGACATTCGTGGCTTAACGCTCCATGTGCCGACCCGACGCGTGACAGTCAGCGCACGTAATATTGAACTGACGGCAAGTGAATATGCCCTACTTGAAATTTTAATGTTGCGCACCGATCGCGTGCTGACACGTAGGTTTCTGGAAGAGAGAGTATTCGGCTCAAAAGAAAATATGAGCAATGCTCTTGATGTGCATATGGGCAATTTGCGGCGCAAAATTGGCGAAGGCTATGTGAGAACGGTGAGGGGCGTCGGGTATGTGATTGATACCGTGCCGATCCAGAAAGGGGACGGTTGATGCGAAATTTTTGGCGCAATCTGAGGCACCCAACGCTGGTCCGGCGAATTATGGTCGCCCAGATGCTGCTGCTTACACTCCTGTGGTCTCTCTTTCTGACCTTCGTTTTGTGGGAGGATTTGCGCAGCCCTTCGATACTGACGGGCAGTAAGACTTACGACATCGTTTTTACCCTGGTTCAGAGTATGAGCGAGCGCCCGCAGGAGAGAACTGTCGTTCTTGACGCGTTCAGTAAGGCGTTGCGGGAAGGGTATGGCGGCGGTGAAGATCCAGCGCTCTCAATCAGCCTGATTGTTCGCCAGAATAAAGCGCTAATTTATTCATCTGCTGGCGCGCCAACCGCGGTAACAAATACCCGAATTGGGGAAATTCAGCGTATTCAGAGTGAGGGGCGCTTTTGGACCAGTCGTACATTAAAGTCAGATAACGCGGATGTTGAGGTAACGCTTGTTACCCCCGCCGCAGGCTGGAATTTCTTTTTTTACCTTAATTCGCGTGGCTACTACATATTGCCGCTGCTGGTGTGCATTCCTTTTCTTTTGTTTCCTGCGTGGTTATCCATCCGCATTGCAATGCGCCCCTGGAACAACGTGGTTAATGAAGTTTCCTTACGAACGCCAGACGATCTCTCTCCCTTAAAAGAGGTGCCAAAGCACAGAGAGCTTCGCCAGATGGTTGACGCGATCAATGTGTTTCTGGCCAGGGTGCGAGAAAGCACGGAAAGGGAACGGGTTTTTATTGCCGATGCCGCTCACGAACTGCGTACTCCCCTGGCGGCGATGCGTATCAATGTTGAGGCCTTGCAGTCTTATGTAAGCAGCGACAGGCAACAGGCGTTGCTGGCGGGAATTATTCGCAGCAATAGCCGTGCGGCGCGTCTCGTCAATCAATTGCTGCTGTTGATGCACAGTGAAGCGCGCATGGATGCTGTTATGGAGCCTGTGGCGCTGACGACGCTTATCCAGGAGAGAATGGCTGTTCTGGCGCCGCTGGCCGCGGAGCGCAGGGTTGAGCTTGAATTCTACTCTCATGATGATGCCTGGATTACCGGTGTCAGGGAGCGCCTGATGTCGCTGATCGACAACGTCATTGAAAATGCCGTCAAGTACAGCCCTGAGGGCGGACGGGTTGAGGTAGACGTCCGCGTGTTAGATAAATCCACTGAGCTACGTGTCTCAGATGCCGGACCGGGTATTCCCGTTGAATTGAGAGCGCGCGTGTTTGATCGATTTTTTCGCGATCCTAATCAGATACAAAGCGGGAGTGGCCTCGGGCTTGCCATCGTCAAAGCGGTTGCGCAGCAACACAGCAGCAACGTCAGCCTCAGTACGTCTGCAGAGGGTGGGCTCATGGTGACCGTGGAGTTTCCACACCGCCAACTCGGTTGAATGAAAATACGTAACCCAGTCCAGCGGAGAGCCTCTGGCGGAATAATGGAGTTGACAGTGAAATATCTGACTCTGGCTACACTCTTATGTTCAATCTTGCTGAGCGGGTGCGCCATTACCGTCAGCGATTTGAAAAGCAGCCAGCATTATAACGATGAGGCAGGCAGCACGGAGTAACGGTAGAGCAGGCGAAGCGGCAGCGTCAGGCTGGTCTGCTGCAACCTGCCAATGAGATCCCGTGATGTGTGCTCCGTACTCTGTGCTATCGCCACAGGCCGGTGGCTCAAAAAGGGGTAAGCATATGATCCAGAAAAGCGCGTACCGCAGGATTGGCGCGTCGGCTTTCGTGCCAGACAGCCGACAGATCGCGCCGCTCCACCGCAAAATCGCCGAGCAGGGGAACAAGCTTTTTCTCGCTTACCCGAGACGCCGCCATAAAATTCGCGGCCATCCCGATCCCGGCGCCGGCAACTATGGCGGCAATGACCGCTTCGCTGGTATCCGCAATGATCGTGGACGACGGCACCATTTCTAACTCGCGCTCCCCGACGCGAAACGGCCAGCGAAAAAGCTGCCCTGTATTTTGGTAACGCAGATTGATTGTCGTATGCCCGGACAAATCATTGGGATGTTGCGGAGGCGCGCAGCGGGCTAAATATTCAGGCGAGGCGTAACAACCTATCTGATAGGGCGGAAGGCGACGCAACAGGAGGCTGGAATCCGCGAGCTCGCCAAGTCGAATGGCAATATCAATATTCTCATCAACGAGGCTGACCACCCGGTCACTCAGGCGTAAATCAATCGTCACTTTTGGATAACGTGCGCAAAAGGCGGGAAGGAGAGGAGCAATCACATGGATCCCCACCGGCAGTGACGCCGCAATGCGTAATATCCCAGCGGGCTCCGCACGCGCCTGTTTCGCTATCTGTTCAATCTCCTCGGCATCCCGTAATAATCGTAGCGCCCGCTCGTGCAATTCACGCCCTTCGGCAGTTAACACCAGCGAGCGTGTCGTTCGGGTGAACAAGGTGATGCCGAGCTGCTTCTCAAGCCGCTGAATACTTTTACTGATGGCAGAGGGGGAAACAGAAAGCGAACGGGCGGCGGCACTGTAGCTACCCAGAGCGCCTGCGCGAGCGAATGCAATAAGACCCGTGAGTCTGTCTAAACCGATTTGTTCCTTCATGGCATAAGTAAAGCGAAATCCAGCCATATTATCAACCCGGGTTATTGATCCTATGCTCTGTCACCTGAGGTCTTTTAGAGCGAGATGATGATGACTGAGATGATGAAAGCAGTACAACTCCATGCGTTTGGCGGGCCTGAAAACCTGCTTTATGAAGAGACAGCCCGGCCACAAGTGGGCAACGACGATGTCCTTGTGCATATGCAAGCAGCCAGCCTCAACCCGCCTGACTGGTATCTGCGCGACGGCTTTCGCACACTGCCACCTGAATGGCGGCCCGATCCCGCTTTTCCACTTATTTTGGGGACGGACATATCAGGCGTTGTTGCGGCGGTCGGTAAAAATGTGACGGCGTTTCGCCCCGGAGATGAGGTCTATTCGATGGTGCGTTTTCCTGAAAACGTGATGACGGGCAGTGGCGCCTATGCCGAGTATGTCAGCGTTCCTTCATCAGAGCTGGCGCGCAAACCCCGGGGGATTGGACATGTGCAGGCGGCCGCTGCGCCAATGTCATTGCTCACGGCCTGGCAGTTTCTTATCGAAACGGGGCATGACGCGATGAATCCCTTCCAGCCTTTTGCGCATAAAGCGGTGCCATTACAAGGCCGGACGGTGCTGGTCAATGGTGCCGGCGGCGGCGTGGGACACCTTGCCGTGCAAATCGCCCGCTGGAAAGGGGCGAAGGTGATTGCAGTGGCCTCTTCGCGCCATGAAACGCTGTTGCGTGAGCTGGGGGCAGATGAATTTATCGATTACACCAAAACAGCCGCCGAGAACGACGTCAGAAATGTTGATCTGGTTCTTGATGCGGTGGGTGGGGCAAATATGGATCGTTTTCTGCGTTGCATAAGGCCTGGCGGGGCGCTCTTTCTGGTCAATCCGTTGGGTTTTACCGCAAGGGAAGAGGCTGCCCAAAAAGGGATTACGGTCTCTTCCACGCAGGTACGCTCCAGCGGCGCGCAATTAGATGAAGCAGGACGTCTTCTTGAAGCGGGACTTATCCGGGTTGTTATTGATAGCACCTATCCGTTAGCAATGGCTTCCGCCGCCCATCAGCGTGCTGCAATGGGGGGGATTCAGGGCAAAATTGTACTGACGAACTTCTGATAATGGCGCCTGTTTATGACGCATCGGCTGATACCCGATGCGTTGACGTCGACATCACAGAGCTATGCGACAGGGGGGATGACTCTATAATTATCAACGACTCAGGTCAGGTTGTCTGAATTCCGGGCGGGCAGGCGATCGCAGGGTCTTACCTGTATCCTTGCGTTAATCATGACTTTCCCCGCATGCTATGAAGGTGTGATGGTTAACAAACAGAAGATCTCAGGACGATGATAACAACCGATGAGGTACGCTTTGCTGAATGGCAGATATGGCCGCAGCTCAGGATCCTGCTGCACCGGGGGAAGCCGGTAAAAATATCTGCCAGAGCGTTTGATGTTCTGGTTGTTCTGGTCAGGGCTGACGGTAAAGCGGTCAGTAAAGCGTCTTTACTGACTCAGGTGTGGGGAAATGAAATCGTCGAAGAGAATAATCTTCAGGCGCAAATTTCAGCGCTGCGCCGCCTGTTGGGGCGCGATCGACATCTTCTTGTGACTGAATTTGGTTGTGGCTATCGTTTTAACATCGCTGGCGTGCCGTTGCAGGCTTCCCCTGACCCGGAAATAACGACCCCGGTTGCTATCCCCTTTTTGAGCTCGATTTTAGGGCGTGACCAGGCGGTACAGGAGGTCTGTGATTTATTAACTCACCACCCGCTGGTGACGATAACCGGTTCAGGGGGCGTGGGGAAGACGCGTCTGGCATGGGAAGTTGTTAACATTCTACACCCGCACTTTCCGGATGGATTCTGTGTGGTTGAGCTGGCGCATATTACTGATGCCGCCAGTGTTCTCTCTGTTTTTTCACAGGCATTACACCTGCCATTATCCGGCGTTCAGCATGATGCCGATTTACGCCAACAGCTGGTGCGACGCCAGTGTTTGCTGCTGATTGATAACTGTGAGCATGTGACGAGTGAACTGGAACCGCTGATTACGCTGCTTCTGAGGCTGGCTCCCCGGATCAAATTGTTATTGACCAGCCAGGTGGCGTTGCAGATTACCGGCGAACAACAATATTTACTCCCGCCACTGCAAGTCCCGCAAGAAACGGGCAGCGATAACGCCGCGTTAATGTCTTTTGCCAGCGTCCGTCTGTTTATTGAGCGAGTCCAGGCCAACCAGCATGATTTCCATCCCTCTGAGCGTGAACTGGCGCTGATTGGCGAATTATGCCGTCACCTTGATGGCTTGCCGTTGGCCATTGAACTGGCGGCTTCACGTCTGCCATTTATGAGTATCAGGGAGATTTATAATCGGCTGGAGGACCGTTTCCCGTTATTGAGCAATACCCACGGTTCTCTGGAACCGAGACATCAGAAAATAGTGACGACCCTTGAGTGGACTTATCAGCTACTCAACGCACGCGAGCAACGGTTATTCAGGACGCTGGGCATTTTTACCGACACATTCAGCGTGGAATCTGTCAGCGATTTTCTCCTTACAAACGACAATCATCGCTGGCAGGTTATTGACGATTTACAGCGGTTGTTGTCCCTGTCACTGATTCAGGTCAGTAGTCAGATACCCGTTACGCGTTTTCGTCTGCTGGAAACCATGCGTCAATTCGCCTGTGCGAAGCTCAGGGCGCAGGGTGAATATACCGCGCTGGCGGCCGATTTTGCCCACTACAATAAAGTGCGGGTGGAACAGGCGCAGAATGACTGGCTCAGTTTGCCGACGGAACAGTGGCGGGAACGCTATCGCCCTGGTCTGAATGACTTGCGTAGTGTTTTACAGCAAACCCTGGTCGAAGGGCATGATGCCTCAACAGGCGTGGCGATCTTACAGGCGATGACGCCGTTCTGGATTGAATACTCACTTTATGATGAGTGTCAGCGTCATATTTCTCCTCTGCTCTATGAACCGGGTGCGCGGATTGAATTAACGTTACATCAGAGAATGCATCTGTGCGCCGCAGCAGGTAAGGCATCAACCTGGGCGAAAGGCCCTACCTCTGAAACCCATTCAGCCTGGCAAACCGCACTGGCGCTGGCAGAAAAGCTCGACGACAACGAAACGCGTTTACAGGCGCATTACGGCTTATGGCTGTACTGCCTGCGCACGGGGGGGCTGGAAACCGCGCGTGAACATGCGCAGTCTATGTGCGAGCTGGCGCGGGAAATAAATGATGCGCAAGCCCATGCCGCCGGGCTGCGTATTCTCGGCGTATCGCTGCATTTTTTAGGGCAGCATAGCGAAGGCCGCGATTATCTGCTGCAATCTCTGGCCTGGTACGAGCAGGAGAAGATGAGTCATTCCTTCCGTTTCGGTCTGGATCAGGAGACCGCCGGTATGGCTTTTTTGTCACGCTTACTCTGGGTTCAGGGGGAGTATAAGGCCGCGAAACAGATGGCCTGGCGCGGGGTTAAAAAAGCCGCGCGTTTGCAGCATGCCTGTTCTCTCTGCTGTGCGCTGGCCGAGGGAGCCTGCATGACAGCGGCACTGGAGCGTCATCCACGATGGGTGGTCAGGGCTGCAAATTGGCTGGTTCAACTGGCGGCAAAGCATGATTTGTATTTCTGGAAGACCTATGGCGAGCTGTTTCTTGTCTGGGCCCAACAGTTCCGTCATACCGCCGTGAGTCAAACCACACTGTTTAGCTCGCTGCGGGCGATGGGATTAGACTGGCAGTATTCCCCTTTGTTGTCTGAAATTGATGTCGGCCTTGCGCAGCAAACCACCAGCCGGGGGCAAGAAAACTGGTGCGCACCAGAGCTGATGCGGCTTTACGCCATGCAATTATCTCCGCAAGAGCAGCGCTTAGCGCTAACGCAGGCACTGGACAAAGCGCGTCAGCAACAGGCTTACGGTTGGGCCCTGCGTATTGCGTATTCGCTGGCGACAGCGCAGGCCCAGTCCGGGGAAAATGACGCGGCTATGCAGTTATTACAGGAAGCTTTACAGGATGTCGATGCCTCAGACAGGGCAACGGATGTCAAAAATGCGCTGACCCTGTGTGCCCGAATAGAACGTTAATCTTTTCGTCTTACGGCAAGTAACATGCCGCTGAGTACAAATGCGCCGCCTGCTAAAGAAATCAACGTCCAGTTATGTGTGGCTTCCCATAATCCGGTGGCCGTCAGTGAACCACAGGCTCCACCAATAAACATAACGCACATAAAGAGAGTATTGAGACGGTTTCTGGCATCCGGACGCAAAGCGTAAATAGTATGCTGGTTAGCGATTAATACACATTGTTCGCCTGCATCCAGCAGCAAAATACCCACTACCATTCCGGCCATATTGTTCCAGCCTAAAAAAACAATCCAGGCCAGCAGCATGAGGGCTACACCAAAAACGACCATCCACAATGGCCCCCGACGATCGCTGAAACTTCCCGCCACAGGCGCACAAAGAATGCCGATTAATCCCAGGGTTGCCAGCATTCCGGTTACCCCCGCGCCGTAACCGTAGCGATGGGCTAACCAAAAAGGCAGCACGGTCCACAATACGCTGAACGAGGCAAACAGCATGGCTTGGGTAAGCGTTGCATTACGTACCTGCGGCTCGCTTTGCCATAGATGTCCTAATGAACGTAATAGCGTCAGGTAGTTAAATGTTGGCGCGGGCAACGACTGAGAGGGCAAAATGCGCAAGATAAAAAACAGTGCCAGCAGTGTCATAACCGCCCCGAACAAAAAGACGCCGCGCCAGTCGAAATACTGTCCGATAAGACCGCCAATCGCCCGCCCGGAAAGAATACCGGCGAGAACGCCGCTCATCACAGTACCCACCGTTTTTCCCCGGGAAGAGGGAGCAGAGAGAGAGGCCGCAAGCGGCACGATCTGTTGGGCAACGGTTGCGGACATACCCGTAATAAAAGAGAAGAACACCAGCACCGTCGCCGTTGGGGATAACATCATGCCGATCAGGGCCAGAAAAAGTACCTGCGCCTGTCGCAGGATAAGCCGCTGACGCTCAATATAATCGCCTAATGGGATGAGAAAGAATAAACCCGCCGCATAGCCCGTCTGGGTGGCCATTGGGATCAAAGAAACCGCTTCCCGTTCATTGGGAAAGGAACCCGCAATCAAATTCAGAACGGATTGATTAAAATAAATATTCGCCACCACAATACAGCAAATAATCGCCAGCATCAGAATCCTGGCCGAAGAAAGCGCGTGGTTATGGGTACACATTGACCACTCCTTACCCTGAATACAACGTTGCCGCAGTATAAGCAGGGGGAGGCTTAACGCTTTGAGCACTTTTTTCAGACGTCTGAATTCTGCCGTGCAAGCCCCTGAAAAAGGGATTTGTTACTCCTATTGTTCTGATAACTCTGTTTACTATGAGGAGCAATGTATGGATTTAAAACTGACTGGAAAGGTGGCTCTGGTCACCGGGGCACGAAGCGGAATTGGTTTCAGTATTTGTGAAGAACTGGCGCTGAACGGGGTGCATGTAGTGATGGTATCCCGACAAGAATCGGGCCTGATGATGGCCGCGAAGAAGATTGCCGATAAATACGGCGTGGCGACGCTGCCGGTCGCCGGGGATGTAACCGATCCCACACTCCCTGCTCGGGTAGTTGAACGCGCGGAAAATGTTTTCCAGCATGTTGATTTATTGGTCAATAATGCCGGGAGAGCGCATGCGGGCACGCTGTTAACCACGTCGGAAGAAGAGTGGCAATTAATGACAGAGACCAAATTTTCAGCGATGCGACGTTTTTGCAAGGCAGTTATACCAGGTATGCAGAAACGAAACTGGGGACGTATCGTTAATATTTCATCCATTGGCGGTATTTATCCTAACCCGCAGCTTTCCGTCTCTCATGCCCTGAACGCGGCCATCAACAACCTGACCCGTAGCTTAGCGCTGAGCGTGGCGCCGGAAGGCATTCTGGTCAATGCGATTGGCGTGGGCGCTGTCGCGACGGATAACTGGGCGCAGAATATGCTGCCAAATGTCCGCCATCGCCGTCCTGAGCTGGCGGGGAAAACAGACGAAGAGGTGATGGTGTTGTTGGGTAAAGAGAAAACCCCGGTAGGGCGTTTTGGGCTTCCTGAGGATATTGCGGCAATAACGGCTTTCCTGCTTTCTGAACGAAATCAGTTTGTTACCGGACAGACAATTGAAGCGTCCGGCGGAGCAGACCGCTTTATGTGATTCCTTCCGTTCGCTCAAAAGTGAGGTATTGCGTCTGGTTGAACCGCGCCGTAAAACAGGTGTGGTTCGTCAGGTCAGGGCTAAACGACTAAAGAGGATTGCCGGAGGCGTTAATCAGCGTTGCCAATAGCTGAATGATTAATATTATTGATATCACCCAGAAAAATGTCCTAAATGATAATTAATCACATGCCAAACGTTAATGTCGGAATATCCGGAGATAAGGGGGGTATAATATATCTTATAATTTCGAATTATCTTTTATCTGACGTAAACAACTTTGCAGGATCATGATTACCACGATAAGAACACATTAATGTGCAGCCTTGCTCACATTATTTATGCAACATTGTTCATTTTTGTGGAATATATTTTCTCCCGGTCTTTTTTTTGATTTTTTCATTAAATTAAATGTCGTCATTGACGATAAGTAACGTGATAGCCAGGTTTTTCTGACTCCTCAAAAAGAAATGAAAAAATGCTTTCGGATGTGATGTGAAATGAAAACATCTTTTGAAAATTAAAAAAGATCACCGAGGATACTTCTATGTCAAAGCTGTTACCGTCAATAAAGAATCTGCCTGTGGCTGCCAAGCTGTTTGGCGGGTTTGCAGTTTTAATCGTTATTATTGTTTTGTCCTCACTCATCAGTATTCAGCAGTCCGCGAGTATCCGTGAGCATGCCTTAAAGGGCAAGTTAATCAATGAAATCAGCACCGAACTTAATACGGCGCGACGTAACCGTTTGACTTATCAATTAAATCATGATGATAAATCACTGCAGGCAAATAAAATCGCCATTGATAAGATGGATCAAAAAGCGATTACGGGTCTCGACTTTACCTGGGACAGTGATGCCCGCGTTTTGTTTGATGACTTGCGCAGTACTATTCCTGACTATGCCACCCATCGTGACACCTTCGTTAAACTCGAACAGGTGACCGTCGAAAAATCGCAGAATTTAACATCGCCAACTTTGAAAACGGTACTGGATAAATTCAGTTCCCGCCTTGAGCAGCAGGAAAACGTTTCAAAGGATGAGGTTGCGTTACTTAATCGCCTCAATAGCCTTTGGGCGGCCGCTTATCAAATTCAATCATCCGCCGGTAAGCAGGGGATGGATACCTTTAAAGCGCAATATGATGAGGCGTTGAAGGTTATCCATTCTGAAAATGTCACTTTTACCAGCGAAGACAAAGAGATGGCACAGTCATTCCTGAACGGAATGCAGGAGAACGTTGTCGCTTATACGAATGCCCTGAAGGAATCGCAGAGTGCCGCGACAGAACTCACCGGCGTTGCAGAAAAAATTAATACCGTTACTAATGATTTAGTTACTGGTCAGACTCAGAAAAATATCGATATTATTCAACGTGTCATGATAATTATGGGCATCGTCGCGGTTTGTGCAGTGCTGACAGGGTTACTGGTAGCCTGGCTGCTTACCCGCCAGATGACCCGCCAGATTAAACACAACCTGACGCTGGCAGAACGTATTGCCCAAGGCGACCTGACCGCCACCATTGAGCCGCAGTCAACCGATGAGCTGGGCCGTCTTACGATGGCAATGGGCGTCATGAACGATAAGCTTCGTGACATGATCACCCAAATTAAGGAGTCGGTCATTCATGTGGCAAATGCCTCGTCGGACATTTCCGCAGGCAATACTGACCTTGCTTCCCGCACCGAAGAGCAGTCTGCTGCGGTAGTTGAAACGGCGGCGAGCATGGAAGAGTTGACCTCAACGGTTAAACGCAATGCAGACAATGCGCGTGAAGCCAGCCAGCTTGCAGGCGTGGCGGCAGAGCATGCACGTTCCGGCGGTAAAATTGTCTGGGACGTGGTCAACACGATGGAAACCATCACCGAAAGCTCCAACAAAATTACCGATATTATCAGCGTAATAAATGGTATTTCGTTCCAGACCAACATTCTGGCGCTTAACGCTGCCGTTGAGGCGGCGCGTGCGGGCGAGCAGGGCCGCGGATTCGCGGTGGTGGCAGGGGAAGTAAGAAGCCTTGCCCAACGTAGCGCGCAGGCCGCCAAAGAGATTGAAGGGCTGATAAAAGAGTCCGTGCAACGCGTCACAACCGGTTCAGAAATGGCCAATAAAGCCGGTACGACGATGGAGCAGATTGTCTCCTCCGTCACCAACGTGAGTGGGATCATGAACGAGATTTCCAGCGCCTCGGAAGAGCAGAGCAGGGGTATCGATCAGATTGGCAAAGCCGTCACGGAACTGGATTCCACCACCCAGCAGAACGCCGCGCTGGTTCAGGAGTCGTCTGCGGCGTCACTCTCACTGGAACAACAGGCCGAACAACTGGCACAGTTGGTTTCCGTGTTCAAGCTGAATTCAGAGACCGCTAAGCCGAAATACACACCTGCGCCAGTGCGTGGCAAAGCCAGCCTGCGCCCCGCAACGTCAACAGCGAGTGGCTCTGACTGGGAATCGTTCTGACCATCAGCGCATAAAAACAGTGCCCTCCTGAGGGGGAGGGCACGGCTTAACATGTAATGAGAGGCCCGGAAAACGCCGGGCGCTTAACCACGGCATTGCATCTATCGGCGCTACACACCGCCGGAAGTCATCTCCGTTCCTCAGGGCACGAAAGCGCGTAGCCCGTCTCATTTCTGACAACTCCGGCAAAGCCAGCGTTGCCTAAATGCATACCTGCAATCAGCAGTTTTTCACGCCCGGCTTGTGCGAGTATCTTTTTTCGGGTCTCTTCGGCCTGAGCGGGATCGGCATCAAACATGATGGTCACGGTGGGGTGTGCTGTCTGAATATAAGGATAGTGAACGATATCTCCCCATATCAGTAAGCTTCTTTCAGCCGAATCAATGCGAAACCCGGAATGTCCCGGCGTATGGCCCGGCAACCAGACCGGAGAAATGTCCTCTGTTATGTTGTCCTCGCTAAAGAGACGGACATTGCCTGCATAAGCATCCAGCGTCTGACGGGCCAGCCTGAAATTACGCTGTCCGCGCTCATTCGCCATTTTGAGCTTTTCATCATCCCGCCAGTATTCCGCTTCGCGATAATGCATAAGGAGTTGCGCATGTTCAAAGACAGGCCGTCTTTCGGCATCAAGCAGGCCGCCAATGTGATCCGGATGGCAGTGCGTTAACAATACGGTGTCCACATCGTTATGGCTGACGCCGACGGCTGCGAGGTTGGCCTTAAGTTGCCCCCCTGCATTGTTTACACCGCCTGTGCCGGCATCAACCAGTAGGGTTCGCCCCCGACCGCGGATAAGATAGCAGTTGATATGGATATTTCCCGGTTCTGTGATGCCGGCCTGGCGCTGAATGGATGCGGCATCCGCCGTTGCAATGCCTGACAGCAAATCCAGACTGGCGGACATATAGCCGTCGCTCAGCGCCGTGACCTGAAAATCACCAACCTGGCATGACGGGAAGAAGGGAGGGTTCATAAGGGCCTCGGAATCAGTTTAGGGCATACGGGTGCGGAGCAGAAAATGCAAAACAGCGAATACGCGCCATGAATCCCCAGGCCTGCTGAGTGGCGCTATCCAGTTTGCGCATAAAATGTTCCATCACCTCAGGCGTACGTTGTGTCGTCAGGCGATAAAACAGTTCGGCATAGACCGGATGCCCGCACCCCGGTTTAACCGTGATGAAGATGATATGTATGTTGTCCGGTTCTGCGGCAAGAATGTCACGACAAAGGTCGCTACAGATGCGGGTGAACGCGGGAAGATCGCTGAAACGGCCTGCGTATTCCTGCGAAAGATAAAAGGTCAGGTTGGGCATGGTCTTACACCTCCCGTTGATGCTCAAAAGCATGCTGCAGCTGCGATGTCAGAGGTTCGTAAAGATAAACATCAGGCATGTGTATCAGTGGTAAGGCGCATTCACGCGGCAACACGCACATCGTGCGGCGGGCCGGAGAACGCGCCAGTCCGACCGCGTGCATTTCTGTTGCCTGGTTTATCGACGCCGCGACCAAAGCACTGCTCGGTTGGGCGCTGAGCAGCAGAATTTCATCTGACGAAACGGCCGGGGCCGACGCGTCGTATGCATACAGATTACGCTGCCAGTCAGTGATCCAGACCTGCCAGCGAGAGAAGTTACCGCCTCCTTTGTGTCGATATTCCTCACTGCTAAGCACATCGGCATCCTTCACCGTGTGAATCGCAAGATAAGCAGGGCAGCCCGGTTTTATGGCACGAAAACGCTGAGACGAACGAAATCCAGTCACCGAGACCAGCGCTGGCAATTTTTCCCGACTGTAAAATTCATTCCATTCCCCCTCGCTCGTAGGATCGCGATATGAGCATTCAACGAAATACAACATTGTCCTGATTCCTCATGCGTAAACAGCAGATCATAAATAGTCCTGCTTAATGATTTTTACTCATGCTATGAGGTGTTTTACGTGCGATAAATCGATAATATTTCATTAATCAGTGACATTAATTCACTGAATGGCGTAATCAGTTGCGAAAAAGAGTCCCGTTTATGCGTAGAAAAATACCCAGTAGCACATCCCTGCAGGCGTTTGATGCCGCCGCACGACACGGCAATTTTGCCAGGGCCGCAGAGGAACTCTCCCTGACGGAAGGGGCGATTAGCCGTCAGATAGCGCGCCTTGAATCTTTGCTCAACTGCAAACTGTTTGACCGCACGGGAAGCCGCGTAAAGCTTAATCCTGCCGGAGCCCGCTATGCTCGCCATGTTCACGAAACTCTGGCGCGGCTTGAGAGGGATACCCAATACATCATGGGATTGCCAGAGGGGGGAAAGAGTCTTGATATTGCTGTCTTGCCGACCTTTTCCAGTCGCTGGCTCATTCCCCGGCTGAAAGGCTTCATGTCGTTGCACCCGGAGATTACCTTAAATATCGCGGCCAGCACCGACCCCTTTATTCTGACCGGAAGTGGCTTTGACGCTGTGGTTCATTTTGAGCACCCCGCCTGGGCGGGCATGCGCGTGCAATTTCTGTTTCAGGAAACACTGGTTCCGGTGTGTCATCCCTCGCTGTTATCGCAAGCGGATATGTTTCAACAGTTAAACGCACTTCCGCGTATTCACAGACGACAGAATCCGGAGGCGTGGCATCTGTATGCCCGGGAAAAGGGAATAAGCCTGGATAATCCGGGACAGGGCGTGCGCTACGATCTGCATGAAATGGCAATAGCCGCCGTGATGGCGGCGCAGGGGGTGGCGCTGGTGCCGCGGATGTATGTCGAAAATGAATTAAAACATGGCCTGCTTGTTTCACCCTGGCCGGAATCAGCAACCCTGAGCAAAAGATTCTGCTTAATCAAACCGACGGAAACGGGGATGAATAATGCTGCGGTGGAGGATTTTGAACGCTGGTTGCTTGCTGAAATTGCACCCCATCCCGACGCCCTGGCAAAAGCGCCTTAACAGCAGAGTGTCTTGCATCAGGAAGCGTGCAAGCCCGGGCGCTTTGCTCTGAAACACTACAAATATTAGTAGCCGACGGCGATTATCTTGTTGTTGACCTCAGGTTAACTTGAGCTTTTATGATGCCGGCCACAAGCTGACAAGGAGTTATTCTGAATATGCACGAGATCGATGTTGGATTCACCCATGTTGCCTTTATGGTCAGGGACTTGGACAAAAGTATTGCTTTCTATCGCCGCTATGCAGGCATGGAGGTGATACATCAGCGCGAACCCGGCATTCCGGATGCCCGTAAGGTCGCGTGGTTAAGCGATCGTACCCGTCCGTTTGCGCTGGTGCTGGTTCAGGCGGATACCGTAACAGATACGCCGCTGGGGCATTTTGGCCACCTTGGCGTGGCTTGTGCGACCCGCGAAGAAATCGACCGTAAAACCGAGATGGCAATAGCGGACGGTGTATTACGAAAAGCGCCGGAAAACCTGGGCGACCCCGTCGGTTATTATGTGTTTTTTGCCGACCCGGACGGCAACACGTTAGAACTGTCATTCGGGCAACGTGTCGGGCTGGAAGCGATCCGGGCTGAAAACCAGGATGCCCGTTAGCAGAAAAGAGAAACAGAAGAAAGCGTACCGCCTCGCAAATTATGGTTTGCGGGGCTTTCAATCTGGAGATGCGGGTATTTCGCCCGGATGAGTTAAGAGAGGAAACATGGCGTCCGAATTGCCGCTATACACTCCACGGTTATTATTGCGCGCACTGATGCGTGATGATCTGCCGCAGCTTGCGCGCTACCGTAACCTGCCCGAGGTCGCCAGGTTTCAAAGTTGGGATCATTATACTGTGCATGATGCGGAGCAATTATATGCGCAGCAGTGTTCGCTGGCGTTCAACAGCGAGGGAACCTGGTATCAACTGGCCGTTGAGCGGCTGGAAGATGGCGCGCTGATCGGCGATTTGGGTATCCATTTCTTTGATGAGGGAAGGCAGGTCGAACTGGGTATGACCTTTGATGTGGGGTATCAGAAACAGGGGTATGCCAGAGAGGCCATAAATCACCTCATTGCCCTGCTGTTTAATGATTTTGCAAAGCATCGACTCACCGCTGTTATTGATACGCGCAACACGTCGGCGGTGAACCTGCTGGAAAAACTCGGTTTCCGCCGTGAAGCACATTACCGGCAGAATATTTTCTTTAAAGGCGCATGGGGCGATGAGTATCTCTATGCACTCTTAAAGCGCGACTATACCCAGGCCTCTTTTTCGTCGTCCGTGTAAGTTATCGCCGTGCCACCGATTTCTCCGGCAACGTCTTTTCGACTGGCTTTTCTGTGAATCAGTTGCCGGGCAACTGGCTTACACGGCGTTATGCCGGGTAGCCGATTCTGTTATTTCGCTGGCGCAGAGGCGCACCGCTATGGTGATATGAGTAATCACTCATTAGCAGGGCGAAAAGCATGCGTCACCTTCCACCGACTGCCACCTTGCGCGCGTTTGAAGTCGCCACGCGTCATGCCACCTTTACCGCGGCCGCCGAAGAACTGTGCATTACCCAAAGCGCCGTCAGCCATCAGCTAAAAAACCTTGAAGAACTCTGGGGGCTGCAACTTTTTCAGCGCGGCAAGACCCTGAGCCTGACGCCTGCCGGCGCAGCGCTTGCGCCGCTGGTGCGCGAATTTTTCAGCAAACTGGATACGACCCTCGCCGATCTGCGTGAACAAAATGGCCGCGTAAGATTGCGTGTCAACACCACCTATTCGTTTGCGCTGAAATGGCTGTTGCCGCGTCTGCCAGCCCTGGCGCGGTTACATCCGGACATTCTGGTGTCACTGGACAGTTCGGATAAAGTCATCAATTTCGCGGGGACCGAGTCCGATGTGGCCATTCGTTTTGGCCACGGTAACTATCCCGCGCTGTTTACCGAATTTTTATTTCGCGAACAGATATTCCCGGTGGCCAGTCCGTCACTGTTGCAGCGTTTTGGCACCCCTGCTGAACCCGCCGAGCTGTTGCGCTACCCGCTACTGACGCGTGACGGTGCTGACCTGGTACCAAAATGGGATGCCTGGTTTGAGCAAACCGGCGTCAATATCAATGTCCTGCACGAGAGTGTGCGCTTCGCGGATACCAATATGACCATTGAGGCCGCGCTTCTCGGGCAGGGTATTGCGCTGGCGCGTAGCGGACACGTGGAAAAAGAGATTGCCGATGGCACGCTGATTCGGCTTTTTGATATCCGGTTTCCTTCACCGGCGGCCTATTATTTTGTCTGCCCGCAGGGGATCGAGACGCAGCCGCACATAATAAAATTCCGTCATTGGTTACTGGACGAGTCCGTGCAGGCGCAGCGGCATTATCGTTAATGTATGAGTATTTGCTCATGCCAGGATGACAACGCTTCACTGTTCATCAGGGTGAATGCTGTTTAGCATCAGTGCATGCCTGCGACCATTATCTCACTGACGTTATTTGCGGCTTTGCTGCATGCCACCTGGAATGCACTCTTACACGGAGGCACAGACAGGCTATGGTCTATGACCATCATGTGCGTTGCGATTGCCGTTGCCAGCATCGTCATCGCGCTGTTTCTGCCGCTACCCGCTCGCGCAAGCTGGACATATGCGCTGCTGTCCGCCCTGTTGCATGTGGGCTATAACTGGTGTCTGGTACGCAGTTATCAGAGTGGCGAGCTCAGTCAAACTTACCCGGTTGCACGAGGCTCGTCGCCGCTTCTGATAACCTGCACGGCGGCGCTTTTCGCCGGGGAAAAAATCGCCTTTCATACCCTTGGCGGCATCTTACTTATCTCGGGCGGGATCCTGATGCTGGCATTCAGAAACCGTCGGCTGGCGATGCCGGGCATAAAACAGGCCCTGGCGACCGGGGCGTTTATCGCCGCTTATAGCGTGGCAGATGGCATGGGGGTGCGCCTTTCCGGTAATGCGCTCTCCTATACCGTGTGGATGAGCATGCTCTGGGGGGTGTTGATGCCTGTGCTTTATATCAGCCTGCGCGACAGTAAAAGTTTGCTTCGCTGGCGCCCGGGTTTACTGAGTGCGGCGACAGGCGGGCTGGTATCGCTACTGGCTTATGGCATCATTATTTTCGCCATGGCTGCGGCGCCGATGGGCGCCGTGTCTGCGCTGCGCGAAACCAGCGTGCTGTTTGTGGCCGCGCTCGGTTATCTGTTTTTTGGCGAAGCGTTGACGTTCAGAAAACTACTGGCGTGCGCGGTGATTGTCACCGGCACACTGCTCATGGGTTAAGTGAATCAGGAGAACCAACGATGTCAGAAAATCCGACCATCGCGCTCATTGGCCCCGGTGCGATTGGTACAACCATTGCCGCCGTACTGCATGAAGTTGGCCGAGCGCCGCAACTTTGCGGACGTACGGCGCATCCGGCGTTAGTGTTGCGTCACGATGAAGGCGAAATTGTGGTGCCGGGTCCGGTATTAACCGATCCGGCGAAGATCGAGCATCCCGTCAGCCTGGTTTTTGTGGCGGTGAAAACAACCCAGAATGCTGACAGCGCGGGCTGGCTGAGGGCATTGTGTGATGAAAACACGGTGGTCTGCGCCCTGCAAAATGGTGTGGAACAAAAAGCCCAGCTAGAGCCCTGGGTCAATGGCGCAACGATACTGCCGTCGGTGGTCTGGTTTCCGGCACAGCGTGAGCCGGATGCTTCCGTCTGGTTGCGCGCCAGCCCGCGGCTGACGCTGCCGGATGTCCCGCAGGCAAAACGGGTCGTTGAGGCATTGCACGGCACGCGCTGCTCGGTTGAACTGTCGGCTGATTTCTCTTCTGTTGCATGGCGTAAGCTGCTGCAAAATGCAGCTGCCGGCCTGATGGTGCTTGCCAATCGCCGCGCCGGAATGTTCACCCGTGAAGATATCAGCGAACTGACGCTGGCGTACCTGCGCGAGTGCCTTACTGTTGCCAGGGCCGAAGGCGCGGAACTGGACGACGCGGTCGCACAGGAGATTGTGGCGGGTTTTAAACGTGCGCCAGCCGATTTAGGGACCTCGATTCTCGCTGACCGTCAGGCCAACCGGCCAATGGAGTGGGATATTCGCAACGGTGTCATACAGCGCTACGGCCACCGTCACGGTATCCCCGTTCCCATCAGCGATGTCCTGGTCCCCCTGCTGGCGGCGGGTAGCGAAGGGCCCGGCTGATATGCGCAAGGCCACTTACTGACGCTTGCGGCAGTGGGACACTGATAGCAGGAGAGGATGTTGTATGCCGTCTTCATGGAAGACGGCTTAGCGGAGTATCCTGATGGCCCGGTGCGTCTCCGTTCAGAAAGCGCGTTTTTGCGTTTCATCCCGCTCAGTGCGCCAGTAGCACGACGACGCGCGCTCTCCACACCGACAATGTTGTACTTTCACTACCGGCATCTTCCCAAAGCATCCCCCTCCTGCGTTTAAAAATCATACTGGATATTTAACCAGGTAATTGTATACTAATTCTGCAAGTTGGTGGTTTTTAGCATAAGTGGTGAACGCTATGGTGATTCCTTTGGATACTCTCAATTTGAATGATCGGTCGTCAGTGATGAGCAGCCGTGAAATCGCAAAGCTGACAGGGATAGCCCACAATGAAGTTAAACGCATGGTCAAAAGCCTTGAGACGACCCAGCGTCTGTCGCAACCCGTGCAGATGCAGCTCTACGAGCGAGAAGGGGAGATGCGTCAGGAGTTTCTGCTTAATAAGCGGGATTCAGTGTTGACCGTAGCGCGTATCTCGCCCGGTTTTACCGCAGATATCCTGGACAAGTGGCAAGAGCGTGAACGAACCCTGAATTTGCCGGATTTCACCAACCCGGCGGCAGCGGCTCATGCGTGGGCCGAGCAGTATGAAAAGCGTCAGCAGGCGGAAGCGCAGCTCGCGCTGACGCTGCCAAAGGCTGAGTTTTTTGACTGGTTCGTCAATGTTGATGAGTCGCTGGGGTTCCGTCAGCTTTGTAAAATGCTCAAGGCAAAAGAGCCCGAGTTTCGTCAGTTTTTGCTCGAGCGCAATATTATGCAGCGCGTCAGCGGTACGCTACTCCCGGCGAAGCAGTATAGCCAGGCCGGGTATTTTACGGTGCATGATGGCGTAGGTGAAAATCAGCGCACCTGGTCACAGGCACGCTTCACCGCGCGGGGAGTGAAATGGATTGCCGGGCTGTGGGCCGCGCATCTCGCGTCACGTCAGATAGCATTGCGCCCGCCTGAACGTACTGAACCCGCCGCGCCCGGTCGCAACTGGCTATAAATGTTGCGCCGGGGTGTCCGTGCTTTTGTGAATGCCCATCGCCATCACCTGTGCCGGGTGGAACAGCGACAAGCTTTCCACCTGCGACAGCAGCAGGACTTTGCGGAAATCTACCGCCGCGCGCACGTCAATGTCATGGTCGGCGTACCATGCGCTGTAGTTGTGCTCCACATGCAGATCCAGCGTTTCGCGGTCGCGATAACCGCTCAGCATAGGGATCAGCACAATGTTATTGGCATCCGCGCTGTCAAAGGTGGCGGTGTGGATCATGCCAATATAGATACGTTGCGACGTCAGGGTAATCCAGGCCAGATCGCCTTTCTCCATACACTGATAGACCAGCCCCTCAACACCGTTGGCGCGGGATAAATGCTTATACAATTCTCTGCGCCCGCTGGTATCAAGACGTGCGGCAGGTGACCAGTTTGAACGCCATAAACAAAAAACGACGGCGAAGGCCAGCATAATGACCACCGGTGCCTGGATGCCTAAAAAGGTCCAGTTGATAAACGTCATATGCCAGTGGTGATATTCCGGACCAAAGATACCGGGTAACGCATTCGTGACGAGTGAGCTTACCAACAACACCAGCCATAAAACGGCGGTTGCCAGCATACCCTGTAACACGAAGACGCAGCCATAAAGGGCGACAAGGAAATAGACATCCCAGCCAAAACTGCGTTTGAATTTGAAACGGGTTGAGAGATCGTGCGAGCTATACCAGTAACCACACACCATCAACACCATAAAAATCGCTGTGCCCATCCCTAAGCCCTCTTTAATGCATCAACATGCCGTTTGAAATCATCCTGGACCTTCTGGCAATGGATATTCACCGACGTGTTACCATCCGCATCAACAACAATCCGTTCGCCATCCTCAATGGCGTCCTGAATTTCACTGTGGCTCATCACCTGCAATAAGGCGTCCGGGCTGGCAAATAAAGATTTAAAAAACGTTCTCATCAAAAACCTCCGACACTAAGTATAGAGGCAAGTGACAACTCTTCTGGTCGCCGCAGGCGTGAAGCCGGGTTTGCTACGCAAATCCAGATTATCGCTACCCGGTGTAGGAGGCGGGGCGTCTTGGTTCGGGGACTACCACGGCGAAAAGCGGCCTTACTGGTCCTCTTCACGCTTTCGGCGTAGCGTCAATAAAGGCGTCACCGAAATACCATGGATAAACACGCTGAGGGTCACAACCGTGATGGCAATATCCGCCATTCTGTTTGCATCGACGCCCGACAGACCATGAACCCAGGCATAAGCGATATAGTTCAGGCTACCGATACCCCGGATGCCGAGCCATCCGAGACTTATCCGATGGAACCGTGATTCTTTAGCACGCCATGTCAGGATAAACACCGAAAGCGGGCGCACGACAACGAAGATAATCAATGCCAGCATCAGGGCCGTGGCGTCCCAGTGTAATGCGAAAGTCACCCCCAGAACGGTGACCAGCGTGGCTGCCAGCAAACGCTCCACCGTATCGCCAAAAGACAATGCATCACCGATGACCAGGCCGACTTGCTTTATTGGGTTGCGCTCTTCAAGCGCATGGCGGGTATGGGGATTCACCTGCATTTCAGCGGGCAAATCATGGCCTTCTTCCTCAGAATGACGTTTCTGCACGCTCACTTCCGCACTACGCAAGCCGACGCCTGCGGCGAACGCCGCCAAAAAACCGGAAGCGCTCACCGACATGGCCAGCGAGAAGCTCAGACAGATGAGGGATAAGGCGATGAAATCGCTGGGAGCCACTTCCCCTTGCGCATGGCGGGAACGGGTCGCAGCAAGGCCAATGACCCGGCCAAGCAGAAAACCTATCAACAAACCGCCCACCAGGGCCCAGACCAGGTCAATGCTCAGCCAGTGTAGCCATTCATCCCCGCTTATCGTACCGCCTGCTTTATACCAGACCAGTGCCAGCATCAGGAATGGCAAAGCGGTGCCATCATTCAGCCCGGCCTCGCTGGATAAAGCGATTCGCAGGCGATCGCCGTCGCGTGCGTCGTTGATTGCCACCAGACTTGCCAGTACCGGATCGGTGGGGGCCAGGATAGCGGCTAATGCCAGTGAGAGGGGCCAGGAGAGATCTGTCAGAAAATGGGCCACAACCATAATGCCCGCAATGGTTAATAACATACCGGGCAGAGCCAGCAGTATTCCCATTCTCCAGTAAGGGGAGTTAAGCGGAAGACGAATTTTAAGGCCGGTAATAAACAGGGATGCCGCCATGGCAATTTCGGTTATCCGGCTGGTTAAGGATGCGTGTTCGACGATATCAAGATTAATCAGGTCAAGACCCCAGGGGCCGCAGCCGATACCCACGATAAGATACAGCCCAAAGACAGGTACCGGTACGCGGCTAATCCAGCCATAGGACAACGACATCAAAAGTAATAAACCACCGGTTGCAGCAGTCCACGCCAGATATCCCATACCTCTCCTCAATCCTCTGCACAGCGCCTGTTCATCGAAAGGGTATAGTCCTTAACCGCGCGTTCTTCCAGGCCGGACAATACGCATAACGCACCAGCGCTCATCTCATCATGTTGAAAGTAAATAGATTTTATGGTTTGAATACTCCCGATTCTGGTTTTGAACACGCCTTATGTGAAATTTCCTAAGCTTTATTGACGTGAATTTACAAAAGGGGTGGGCTGTGTCACAAACAACATCGCGTTTTTGGGGGCGAGTAACCGCTGTTCTGGTGCTCCTCTTCGGGCTTGCATTTTTATTGCCCGGTGGCTGGCTGGCCTTTATTGGCGGTTCGCCTGGGTATCTGCTTTTTGGTTGTGGCTTCTTACTCAGTAGCGTGTTGTTGTGGCGAAAGCATCTGGCCGGGGTCTGGATTTATCTTTTCACTTTTGTCCTGTGCGTCATCTGGTCCCTGTGGGAAGTTGGCCTTGATGGCTGGCAACTGATGCCTCGCTTACTGGTGCCTGCGCTTTTGGGATTATGGGTAAGCATGCCCTGGGTGATACGCCCCCTGACGCGCTCAGCGCCGGCCAGACGAAACAGCAGTGCCGCCGCTCTGGTGTATGTGGTCGCTATTATCGGCGTTTTCTGGAGTGGCTGGCAGATTTCGGATGCCCGTTTTGTCCATCACCAACCGTTTCCGGCAGAAAAAACGCCTTCTCTGGCGGACGGTGAAACGGACTGGAAATATTACGGTCGCACCGCCGATGGTCAGCGATATTCACCGCTGGCACAGATAACACCTGCAAATGTCGGGCAACTAAAACTGGCGTGGCGCTTTAACTCTGGCGATGTTATGCAAAAAGGAGAAGATAAAGCCGGACGTGAATTTAACCTTGAAGTGACGCCCGTCAAAGTGGGCAATGCGTTGTATATTTGTACCCCCCATCGGCAGGTGATCGCCCTTAACGCCACGACGGGGAAGATATTGTGGAAGTTCGACCCACAGAACGATACCTCGGCAAATGAATATCTGGCGTGTCGCGGTGTGGCGTGGAGCGAAAATAGCGGGGATACGATGTGCCCGCAAAAAATTATCACCACCACGGCGGATGCCAGGATGGTGGCGCTCAACGCGCAGACGGGTAAGCCCTGTACAAACTTCGGCAATCATGGCTTTGTCAGCCTGACCGATCATCTGGGCGAGGTGCCGCCCGGCTTTCATTTCATTACTTCACAGCCGATGGTTATGGACGGGCGCATTGTGCTGGGCGGGTGGATATACGATAACCAGTCCACCGGTGAGCCCTCTGGTGTCGTACGGGCCTATGATGTTAACAGCGGTGAGCTGGCGTGGGCCTGGGATATGGGGCGCACTCCGCCGACAGCGCCGCTTAAGCCCGGCGAGAACTATACCCGTGGGACGCCGAATGGTTGGGGAACCTATACCGCAGATGCGCAACTGGGCCTGGTTTATATTCCGTTAGGCAATGCCACGCCTGATTATTATGGTGCGGGTCGCCGCCCCTTTGATGACCGTTACTCCAGCGCCATTGTGGCGCTGGATATCCGCACCGGTGAGGAGCGCTGGCATTACCAGACAGTTCATCATGATGTATGGGACTATGACGTGCCCATTGGTCCAACGTTAATTGACCTGCCAGGTGATGGCGGTGAAACGATACCCGCGCTGGTGCAGACCACCAAAATGGGGCAGTTATTCTTACTTGACCGTCGAACGGGCAAACCACTGGCGCAGGTTAACGAAAAACCTGTTCCACAGCGTCCCTCACTGCCGGGCGAGCGATTATCCCCGACACAACCCGATTCCGTGGGGATGCCGGCTCTCTCTCCGGCTGATTTACGCGAAACCGACATGTGGGGCGCCACGCCGTTTGATCAGCTCTGGTGCCGCATCCAGTTCCACCGTTATCGCTATCAGGGCAAATTTACGCCGCCCGCAGAGGGCACCTCCATTGCCTATCCGGCATTTGACGGGGTGATCGACTGGTACGGCGCCTCTGTCGATCCGCGTCATCATGTGCTTATTGCCAACACCAGCTATATCCCGTTCACCATGCAGGTCATGAAGAGCGAGGAGGCGATTAAGCAGGGGTTAATGCAGAAATGGGCCGGCTGGGGCAGTGGAAAACCGTATCCCAAACCGAAAGCGTTTTCTGTCGGGCCGCAATATGGCACCCCCTGGGCGGCAATCGTTAAGCCCTGGCTGGGGGCGCTGGACGCCCCGTGTAACGCGCCGCCGTGGGGGAAAATTTATGCCATCGACCTGGTAAGCAAAAAAGTTATCTGGGAACGTCCGGCGGGAACCACCCGCGATATGAACATTTTCGGTACGCATACCAATCTGCCTCTGCCGACGGGGATTTTTATGATGGGGGGAAATGTCATTACACAAAGTGGGCTGATTTTCACCGGCGCTACTGCAGATGATTACCTGCGCGCATTTGATGAAGCCAGTGGTAATGAACTCTGGCGCGCGCGGCTTCCTGCGGGAGGGCAGGCGACGCCGATGACCTACCAGGGCGATGACGGCAAACAGTATGTGGTCATTGCTGCGGGTGGGCATGGTGGTCTGGGTACCCGCTCCGGAGATGCATTAATGGCGTATGCCTTACCGTAATTAAACAGTGTTTAATCACGATATTCGCGTTCCCGTATTTTACTTTCACAGGCCTGCTTATTCAGCAGGTCTGTTTTATCGGGTCACAGGAGATGCCCAATGTAACCCTCTTATCTGTTTGCTTTAATTGATGCATAAGCCATACGCAATCATCAACAAGCGTAACGGTATTTCAGATTTAACGTAGCGTTTGCCGCCTGGCATATTTTTCACCACAACGCCTATAGTTACTCTCTTAGTAAAAACAGGAGGAGGCTTGTATGCAATATATTGAAAAAGATGATCCCCGCGAAGCACCTGAGTCCGGTGATAAAAAACCTGATCCGGTTAAAAAATAGAAGGGTATAAAGGCCACGCTGGGTGGCCTTTTATAATCAATTTCTTCTTTTCTACCCAGCCTTGTTAGCGCCGATAACCTTAGCCTATAACACATGGGCGTTTCGCGTATTTAGCAGCAAGATTCATTAACCCTTCGCCCAACAATATCAGTCATTCCTGTCGTTCTCGGCAAATATATTTTTAAAAAAAGATTCCGCTGCGCTTGTTGTTTTTATTTTATTGGCTAACGCAAGGGGCGTTAAATGGAATCTCTATTTTTGTTCTATCCTTTATATTCTTAACAGATAAATAGGGTGATGAGCAATCAACGCGGCCTAAATAAAGGGCAGCAGATAATTCAGATTAATACGCAAAATTTACCGTTCTGTTTATTCGACGCCGTTAATCAGGAGACGCGCCTATGAAAGCACTCACTTATCATGGACCTCATAACGTTAAAGTTGATACGATGCCCGACCCCGGCCTTGAAGCCCCTGATGATATTATTCTGCGGGTAACCGCAACGGCTATTTGCGGCTCAGATTTACATCTCTATCACGGTAAAATACCTGGCACCCATCATGGCGATATTTTTGGTCATGAGTTTATGGGTGAAGTGGTTGAAGCGGGTCCGGACGTAAAAAATGTCAGTCCTGGCGATCGGGTTGTTATCCCGTTTGTGATTGCCTGCGGCGACTGTTTTTTCTGCCGACTGCAGCAATACTCCGCCTGCGAAAATACCAACAGCGGGAAGGGCGCCGCCCTTAACCGCAAGAGCATCACGCCCCCTGCGGCCCTGTTTGGCTACAGTGACCTTTATGGTGGTATTCCCGGCGGACAGGCGGAGTACGTCCGTGTTCCGAAAGCGAATACCGGTCCCTTCAAAGTCCCCGCCCACTTACCGGATGAAAAAGTGCTGTTCCTTTCCGACATCCTGCCAACGGCCTGGCAGGCCGTGAAAAATGCGGAGATAAAACAAGGAGCGAGCGTGGCAATCTACGGCGCCGGGCCGGTAGGATTACTGACAGCGGCGTGTGCGCGACTGAATGGGGCCGAGCAGATTTTTATGATTGATCACAATGGCTATCGGCTGGCGTTTGCCCAACAACGCTATGGCGTTATTCCCATTAATTTCGACAAGAATGACGATCCTGCCGCCTGGATAATTGAAAACACGGCGGGCCATCGTGGTGTCGATGCGGTGATTGATGCGGTGGGCTTTGAAGCGAAAGGGAGCCTGACCGAAACTGTCATGAGCAACCTCAAGATTGAAGGCAGTAGCGGCAAAGTTCTCCGGCAAGCCATTGCGGCTGTGCGCCGTGGCGGTATTGTGAGCGTACCTGGCGTCTATGCCGGTTTTATCCACGGCTTTATGTTTGGCGATGCCTTTGATAAAGGATTGACCTTCAAAATGGGCCAAACCCATGTCCATGCTTTCCTGCCTGATTTGCTTGAACTGATTGACAAGGGACACCTTTCACCGGAAGAGATTGTCACTCACCATCTCTCCCTTGAAGAGGCGGCGAGGGGATATGAAATCTTCGATAAGCGTCAGGAAGAGTGCCGTAAAGTTATTCTGATACCGGGTCTGGACGCAGAAAAAGCGACCCTCTAACGGAAGATGGCGGTAGCCTGCGCCACCGCCTTTTTATTAACAGGAGGTGAATGATGACGACACCCGCTTTGTCTATCGCCAACGAACTGGGGCGATTATTAACTGAAAAAAAATTAAGACTGACCACGGCAGAATCCTGCACCGGCGGGCTGGTCGCCTCGGCGCTCTGTGCCGCGGACGACACGCCTTCATTTTATGGCAGTGGATTTATTACCTATACGGATGACGCCAAGATCACGATTCTGGGCGTCAAAGAAGAGACGATTTCAGCCCATACCGCTGTCAGTGAACAGACGGTGAGAGAGATGGCCTGTGGCGCTATCGACCGTTCCGGGGCGGATGTCAGCCTTGCCATCAGCGGTTATGCCGGACCGGATGGCGGTGAGGACGGAACCCCTGTCGGGACGGTCTGGTTTGCCTGGCAGCTTCCTGACGATGTTGTTGTCGCCAAAGTAAAACGTTTTGCGGGCGATAGCGAGTCGGTGATAAAACAGGCAACGAGTTACGCATTAGGAACCTTAATGATGCTCTTAACGGATAATCAGTAAGCGCCTCTCGTTAATCAGGTATGAAGGCCTGCCATCGACATCAACAATTTAATTACTGTGCTGGCGATAAATAAAGCCAGCACACTGCCAAACCACAGCGAAATAAACCAGATAATTTTTTTCGCTGTGCCGCTTTGTCTACTGTTCATTAATGATAGCCCTCCCCGTGCTCAATTTTTCCGCGAAACACGTAATAGCTCCAGAAGGTATAGACAAGGATCACGGGAATAATCAGTAACGCGCCCACCAACATGAATCCCTGACTTTGCGGCGGCGATGCTGCCTGCCATAACGAAATATCGGGCGGAATAATATTTGGCCAGATACTGATGCCGAGTCCGCTAAAACCAAGAAAAATTAAACCCAATGTCATCACGAAAGGCAGGGTATGATGATGCGGATTAGGTAATGTCCGCCACAGACCCACGCTTAAAATCAGTACCAGTAAAGGTACGGGCGCAAAAAACCAGAGATTCGGAAAACTGAACCAGCGCGTCGCAATCGCAGGGTGGGTCAGTGGTGTCCAGAGACTGACGATCGCCATGGCCAGCAGCAAGCCTAAAAGTAATGTCCTGGCAGCAACGCGCATTTTATGCTGCAAGGCGCCCGCGCTTTTCATCACCAGCCAGCTTGCGCCAAGCAGACCATAAGTCACCACAAGTCCAAGACCGCAGAACAGGTTAAATGCTGTTAGCCAGTCCAGCGCGCCGCCGCTAAAGGTTCGGCCGGTAACGGTGAAACCATTGATAACCGCGCCAACGACCACCCCCTGAGTAAACGTGGCAAGGAACGAACCAGCAAGGAATGCATTGTCCCAGAAAGGCTTATGGCGAGGTGTCGCTTTAAAGCGAAACTCAAAGGCAACGCCGCGAAAAATGAGGCCAATGAGCATAAGCGTGAGAGGAATAGCCAATGCGTCGGTGATCACGGCATAGGCGAGAGGGAAGGCCCCAAACAGCCCGGCACCGCCGAGCACCAGCCAGGTTTCATTGCCATCCCAGACCGGTGCGACGCTATTGACCATGATGTCCCGTTCCCCTTCGTCCTTGATCAGCGGGAACAGAATGCCAATGCCAAGATCAAAGCCATCCATCACGATATACATCAGTGTGGCGAAGACAATAATAACAAACCAGATAAGCGATAAGTCGATACCCATTATTTTCTCTCCCCGGTTTGCAAGCTTTCGCCAGCGGCTGAGAGCGGGCGTGCAGGTCTGCCATCGGTGGGGTGCGCATCCCAGGGCTGCGGCCCTTTTTTGATCAGGCGCGCGATATAGCCATACCCGACACCAAAGACGGAGGTGTAGACGATAATAAAGGTCGCCAGACTCAGACTCATTTGCAATGTGCTGTGTAAGGAGACAGCGTCAATCGTGCGCAGGAGACCGTACACCACCCAGGGCTGGCGGCCTGACTCCGTGGTCACCCATCCTGCAAGGAGGGCGACAAGGCCTGCCGGGCCCATCCACAGCGCGAAATGCAAAAATGGCCTTGAGGTATACAAACGGTGTCGATATCGCAGCCACAGCGACAGAATACCCAGCGCGATCATCAGTAATCCCATCCCGACCATCAGGCGAAAAGACCAGAAAACAATCGTGGAGTTTGGCCTGTCTGCTTTTGGAAAGTCTTTTAGCGCCGGAACCTGTTCATGCAGGGAATGGGTCAAAATCAGGCTGCCCAGGGCGGGAATGGCAACAGCGTAACGTGTCCGTTCTTGCTCCATATCCGGCAAACCGAAAAGCAATAAAGGCGTGGCTTCACCGGGCGGATTTTCCCAGTGTCCTTCAATGGCGGCGATTTTGGCCGGTTGATGTTCCAGCGTGTTGAGTCCATGCATATCGCCTACAAAAGCTTGCACCGGGGCTACCACCAGCGCCATCCACATCGCCATTGAAAGCATTTTTCTGATGGCTGGGGTGTCATTACCACGCAATAAGTGCCAGGCCGCCGAGGCGCCGACAAAGAGGGCGCTACTTAAGAAGGCGGCAATCGTCATATGCAGCAAACGGTACGGGAATGAGGGATTGAAGATGACGGCAAACCAGTCGGTGGGCACCACCTGACCATTAACAATCGAAAAGCCTTGTGGCGTATGCATCCAGCTATTGGAGGCCAGGATCCAGAAGGTGGACATCAATGTGCCGAGCGCCACCATACAGGTAGCAAAAAAGTGCAGACCCGGGCCTACCTTGTTCCAGCCGAAGAGCATCACCCCTAGAAAACCGGCTTCAAGGAAAAAGGCCGTTAAGACTTCATAGGTCAGCAAGGGACCGGTAATGCTGCCGGCAAACTGGGAAAACCCGCTCCAGTTAGTTCCGAACTGATAGGCCATCACCAGACCGGACACGACCCCCATCCCAAAGTTAACCGCAAAAATTTTTAACCAGAAATGATACAACGCGCGCCAGTCAGGATTTTTAGTCTTCAACCATAACCCCTCCAGTACCACGAGATAGCTGGCAAGCCCAATCGTGATAGCCGGAAAGAGAATGTGAAAAGAGACCGTAAAGGCGAATTGTATTCTTGCCAGATGGAAGGCATCTAATTCCAACATCGCGATCCCCTTATCAAAAAAACACCCCTTAGCTAAGGGGTGAATAACACAGGCATGCGACTGCAGCTGTTATTTGGGTTGTGGTTCCCCGTCTCCGAGTTCGGCGCCGGTAAGGGGGTCGACAGAAGGGTCGGATTGCGTACGTTTCGTCATCGCTTTAACCAGCGCCTGTTGCTCTTTACTGAGGGTGACAGAGGCCAGGCCATCGCCGCCGTCAACGGCGGGTTGCGGATCGGCAACATACTCAAAGTTTTCATCGCTATTCCAACTGCCACGCGGGTCATCCCCTTCGGACATGTTGTAATAGACGTTGGTGTATTGCTCGATAGGCGGCAATTTGCCCGGCGGGAAATTGTTGCGAATCGAATACAATGCTTTCTCGAAGGAGAGCATATGCGCGGCTTCACGGGTCATTAAGAAACTCAGCGCGTCTTTCACACCCGGATCGTCGGTAACGTTAATCAGACGCTCATAAATAATCTTGGCGCGCGCCTCGGCGGCGATATTGGAACGCAGGTCTGCCGTGACTTCGCCGATGGTATCAATATAAGCCGCAGTCCAGGGATAACCCGCTGAGTTTGTTAAGGCCGGGCCGCCGCCGTAGAGCAGGGAGGTGACATGGCTGTCATTCCCATTCTGCGTTAATGAACGGTAAAGCTCCGCTTCGTTCTCCGTCCCTTCTGCCAGCTCGCCTTTAGCGCCTTTATTGAGCATGCCTACCAGGGAGCCGATGATTTCGAGGTGGCTTAACTCCTCGGTCGCGATGTCCATGAGCATCTCTTTGCGACCGACATCATCATCACCCAACCCCTGGGTGAAATAACGGCAGGCTGCGGCTAATTCGCCTTGCGGTCCGCCGAACTGTTCCAGTAATAGATTGGCAAGGCCGGGGTTTGGTTCACTGACGCGAACGGTATATTGCAGCTGTTTAACGTGTCGAAACATAGTGTCTCCTGATGTGGCGTGTTATTTTTTCGCTTCGACGCCGTCGGCGGCATCACGCAGTAAAAATTGTTCGGTCACATCCGGCAGATGCTTACGTGCCCAGTCTGCCATTGCCTCTTCCTGGGCGAGGATTTGCTCGAAGATTGCCACGCTTGCAACGTCGCCGACCTTTTTTGCCGCGCTGATTAAAGAGGTATAACAGGCGATTTCGAACTGCTCGAAAACGTAGCTGCTAATCGCCCCTTTTACGATCTCGTCAGAGGCAAACATGCCGCCTGCGGCCTGACCCATGGCGCTCATTTTGCTGGTGGCATCTTTCATGATGGAGCGGTTAATGCCGTTGCGATCAAGCACCTCTTCAAGAAGAGTGATTTGCCCTTGAGTCTCCGTCAGATGCTGTTCAATTCGCGCACGCAGGTCTGGATAATTATCGATACGTTTGCTCATGGCGCTGAGCATTGACTCGGCCTGTTTTTCCATCGCGTGGGCATCGCGCAACCAGTCGTGATAATTCTCTTGTGGGGTCATGTTCTTTTCCTTTCATCGTCATTTTTACTTACCAGTAATTGAAATTAAGCGAATGAAATACGAGGGCGTTTATTTGCCTTCAGCTTTCTTATTAATCGATGAAGTTGCAATTTTGGTCAGGAGATTGTCGGTGGTTTTTTCTTCTTCGAGCGTCGCGGAAAGCAGGTCATGCGCTTTTTTAAGGCCTAACTGGCTTGCCAGAGTACAGAGCGTGCCGTAAGAAGCAATTTCATAATGTTCCACTTTCTGCGCAGCAGCAATAAGCCCGGCATCACGAACACTCCCTTTCTCTGTCGCTTCGATGACTTCACCTGCTTCCTCAATAAGCCCTTCCATCGCATGGCATTTCATACGCTTGAGCTTAATATTCGGCTCGGCTTCAATGAGTTGGTCGAGACGTTCAATTTGTCCCTGAGTTTCTTCATAATGTTTTTTAAACGCATCAGCGAGCTCAGGGTTAGATGATTCGCGGGCAAGTTTCGATAATGCACGAGTGAGCTGTTTTTCTGCGCTATAAATATCTGAGAGACTATGGATAAAGAAATCAGTCAGTGAGTTGATTTGCATAAATATTACCCTCGATGTCAGCGAAAATAATAGCGAGTCGAACTCGACTCGCTATCAATATTGATATTTAACTAAACGTTAAATATCGAAAATCGGCGAAAGCTTAGTTACCCGATTTGCGGCCGCCGCCATGGCTTTGCTGACCGCCTTTTTTTCCTGCCTCAGAAGCGCGCTGCGGATCATTTTTAAAATTACCGCCACTATGTTGACCACCTTTACGACCTGCTTCGGATGCTTTTTCACGATTTTCTGCGAAATTACCAGAACCGCCACGATGTTCAGCCATGTTATTTCTCCAGTTTCGTTGTTTAAATAAAACGACATATTTTGCATCTCATGTCGTCGGTGTTCGTATTCAAAATTAGCCGAGTACTGAAATTAGTCAAAGCGAAGCGGGAAAGTTATTTCTGACTGAGAATTAACCAACTGCTTTTATTTTAAGCGTTAGTGGTATTTTGCATATATCTTTTCAAATAAGGAGGTTAAGTCATTATTCAATGCAAAAGAATTAATAACCTGCGTTATCATCTATCAAAACCAGGGATCCAGGGTGCTTTTCTTGACATTAATTGACATTTCTCGCGCTTTATTTGTCTGCGATTGATAACGTATTTTAATGTTTTTAAGACTAATCTCAGAGGATCGCTATGTGAATAAATTATTGAAAAATGACGGAGATACTCATTTGGTGGTGGTGTGCGCATTGCGTGTCCGTGGGAGAGAAACGTTCTGATTGAATACGATAATTGATAGAGGGTGTACCACGGCTGGAGCAGGGAAATGGCCCTGCGTTTGCGGGGGTTACAAACCTTATACAGAGTTGCGCTCAGACAGCGCCTGATCACGTCTGTATGCCATAAAGACGTGATCGGCAACGTGACGGCATTGCCGCGATAAAATGCGGAAGAACCAGTGAGCCAGTGGGATCGAATAAATCAACGTGCCGGGCGCGAAGAAGAGTGATGCGCAGAAACCGCAATTCCCGTCGCTTTTATTCTCCGTCGTTCAATAATTTACGGTTGGCTAAATATTGCACCAGCCGTAACTGCAAGGGGGTAAGACGAAGCGGTATATCGTCGTTGTTATAGTAATGAATGGTGATGATACCTTGAGAATAAACGACAGCATTTTCTGCTATGTCTGATTCATTCTGTTGTGGCGTGCCTTTTACTGACATGAAAAACTCTCTTGTTTTTTACGATTGAGTTGCGAGTACATTGCAATATTATGACTGACGGCTTCATGTGATAAATCCTGGATTAACAGATGGTTTAACGTTATCTGTACGGTTGTAAGTATGTTTCTAAATAATAAACGAGCCGTTAGCGACTCGTTTATTAAATATCGGTCAGAGCCGAATCTTCAGGAGGTAGAGCGAACAATTATTTTTTGTCGCCGCTGTGGCTGTTCTGGCCACCTTTTTTACCCGCTTCTGATGCGCGTTCAGGATCATTTTTAAAATTCCCGCCGCTGTGCTGACCACCTTTTTTTCCTGCTTCTGAGGCTTTCTCACGATCTTCTGCGAAATTACCTGAACCACCTCTATGTTGTTCCGCCATTTTATATCTCCCGTATGGGTTTTAATATAATCGATACGGCAATGAATACCGTGTCAATCGCGTTCAGGAATTAACTCTAGTTGTTCTTAAAAATTCGTCAAAGCGTAGCGCGGAAACATTTGGTCGTAAAGATAAGGGGAATTTTCTGCGATTTATCGCAATAAAAAGTTGCATTACAAATAAAAGTTTATTGAATCAATGGAATTGGCGTGAAAGTGTATGGAGTGATATTGATTGCATGTGTTATTAGTTGTGGGATGTTGCTGATTTTCTATGTTCTAAAAGTCGCATTTATACAAATCTTTACAAATGATAAGGGAATAAATTCTACGCTCAGTAAGGACGGTATAGTAAATCGATGGCCTGGTGGATCTGCGATTCTCTGTTTTGATTTGCTACGCTGTTTAATACGCCGTTGCCGAGCGTGACATCGGAACATAAGAAGTTGATTTTGCGTGAGAGAGCGAATTTCAGAAAGGGTGATTCGCTCATCAACATGAGGAGACGAATATGCATTCCGAACATCAGGATTGTATTGATGCCTGTTATCAATGTGCCATAGCCTGCGAGCACTGTGCCGCAAGCTGTCTGAACGAAGACGACCTTGCGATGATGCGCGCTTGCATCAAGCTGGATGTGCAGTGTTCCGCCCTGTGTCGCCTGGTGGCCCAATTCATGACGCTGGAAAGCGATCATATTATGCCGCTTTGCCGTATTTGCGTGGATGTCTGCAGAGCATGTGCCGAAGAGTGTGGGAAGCATCAGCACGCACATTGCCAGCAATGCGCTCAGGCCTGTCGGACCTGTGCGCAAGCGTGTCTGCAAATGGTCGCCTGACACCGGGGCAAGAAAACCACGGTCTTTCGTTATTCTTAAACCGTGCCTTCCCCTTGCCGGGAAGGCCATTTCCCGTTTTGTATCTCAGGGAGATCCTCGCCATATTCCCGAACATAATGATGATGCGCGGCAATTTTCTGCTGTAACGCCTCCAGAATATCCTCCACATTTCCCTGCAAAGACGGCACGCGTAAAAGCGCCTCCTGAGCCAGATGAAAACAGTCGAGCCCGTTGAGCACTGTCATATCAAAGGGCGTGGTGGTGGTGCCTTCTTCCATAAAACCGCGAACATGAAAATTTTGATGGTTATTACGCAGATAAGTGAGACGGTGAACCAGGCTCGGATAGCCGTGGAAGGCAAAGATAACCGGTTTATCACCTGTAAAAAGGGTATCGAATGCCACTTCACTCAGGCTATGCGGATGCTGATCCTGTGTCTGTAGTGCCATTAAATCCACCACGTTCAACACCTGTATGCGCAGTGCCGGGAGATAGCGGCGCAGAAGGTCGACGGCGGCAATCAGCGCTGGGTTATCGAACACGGCGCCGAAAGCATGCGCAAGCGAATAACCCAGCTCGCCCCCTTCGTTAATGGAGCCGGGCGTGGCAAGGGCCTGGCCGTTCTAGGCTTACGAACGGGATCAGGGGGTATTCTGATAAGCCACCTGTTGGGCGCCCGTATCAAGCTGCTGTTGCACCGCGTCGATATCTTTTTTCGTCGCGGGGTCATCTTTGTCATCATCGCGCATTTTACGTTTGACCATCGACAGCAATGCGCGCAGCTCACGCTCGACATCTTTAAACAGTTGCGCGTCTTTATGGCGCGAATCGCGCTCCTGCAATTGTTCGCGGATCCCGTTATAAATCGACTTCATGCTGCTGGCGCTATTATCCGTTTCGCTGCCATCGCTCGCTGATGCGTCGTCTGCCGGGTCATCAATGAAGGACTGCGCGCCAGCAAGCGTAGCGGTTTTGCTCCCGGCGTCACCGTCAGTCAGAGACTGGATAGCGCTATAAGCCGCCGTACTGCTGTGAGGGGTGGCGGCGCTGTCACTTTGCCCGAGTTGCGATGCCGCCTGACCCAACTGGGCCGAGAGTTGTTTGAGCTGTTTAAGGACGTAAGCCGAGGCGTGACCAAAACGCATCAGCAAGGCTTTCAGACGCTCGATTTCACGCTTTATCGCCTCCAGTCTGGCGCGCGCGTCGGCTTTGCGCGAGGCGGCGCTGAACTCATCTAACCGGTTAAGGGCTTCAAGGTCGTTCTGGAGACTGGCGAAGTAATCTTTCGCCTGCTGGCTTAATGAGACCGTACTGTCAGCAGGAGGGGGTGTCTGTTCGGGAAGCGGGCTTGCTGAATTTTGCTCGCGGTTTCGGGACGTCGTGTCCAATGTCGCGGTGGATAACAAAAAGCGGGCATTACCTGTCAGGGTTGGTCGTAGCATGCGTATCACTCCGGAGGTCCATTTTTTCTATTAACGGCACGCTCAGCGGATGCTTTAACAACATTCGCATCCTCTCAGGGCAATTACGCCGTGAAAGGATGCGAAAAGCAGAGAAAATCACGGTTGTGGCGGAAACTGTCCTAACTGCATAAATAAACCGAGCCAGTCTTCCATATGCCAGGTGGTCGTAATACGCTCACCGTTAAGCTGATGCATTTCATGCAGGCGAATGCTCACTGCTTTGCCCGTTGCGGCAATACCCATAAAGGTGCCTTTATGCGTGCCGGTTATCTCGGCGCGAACGGCAATCTGGCCCGGCACCTGAATTAAATCATGAATAACGATGCGAACATCCGGGAACGCCTCGGCAAACATAGCAATGATAGGCTTGAGTCCTTCCGGTCCTGGGCCCTGGCCGGGCGCTAACGGGATATCAGCCCAGTCGGCGGTGACGGCCTCATTGACTAAGTCCGGCTGTTGCAGGCTAAAGGCCTGATAGAGCGTTTCGACGGCTTTACGTTCTGTCAAAAGACGATGGGCGATTTCATGATTGTCTGACATTGTTTTACCTCTGGCTGGGGGGCTTTTTTTAGCGAAAACTGTATTGCGCCGTCAGTATCCCATCGGCAAGTGTTATAAATGAAATAGATAACAGATATAGAGGAATATTCGTTCTATGGATTTTAGAGGGCTTGATCTGAATCTGCTGGTGGCCTTCGATGCCCTGATGGAAGAACAGAATGTGACCCGTGCGGCCATTCGGGCCTCGGTGAGCCAACCGGCCATGAGCGCAGCACTGTCGCGCCTGCGAACACATTTTGCCGACCCGCTCTTTATTCGCAGCGCAGCTGGCCTGGTGCCGACCGCCAGGGCGAAGGAGATTGCGATTCATGTGACGAAAGCGCTACAGGAGTTGACGCACCTGCTGACGCCGGATGACGACTTTGCGCCGCACGAGAAAAAAATCGCCTTTACGCTGGGGATGTCTGAGTACCCGACGATGGTGTTGCTGCCGGGCATCATGCGCACTATCAGCCAGCACGCGCCTGGGGTAACCCTTCATGTGCACACCTTTGTCGATCGCGATGAGGCAGTGTCGATGCTCGATGCCGGCAAAGTCGATCTGGTTATCGGCATTGCGCCCACTCAGTCGGAGAGCCGAATTCTTTCACAGCCGCTTATCAGCGACGAGTTTGTGACCCTGGTGCGTGGTGACAGCGACGCGGCGCGCAACGGCATGACGCTCGAAACCTACCTCAGTATGGGACACATCCTTGTGTCGCCGGAGGGGAATCATTATGGCCTCGTGGATGAGTGGCTCCGGGCCAGAGCGTTACGCCGGGAGATTCGCCTGACGTTACCCGTCATGGTTGCCGTCTCCTCAATTGTTCAACAGACAAATTATGTCGCGACAGTACTCAGGCGTAGCGTGCTCGCCAGCGAGCAGAGTAAGGACGTGGTGATGCTTACGCCGCCCGTCGAATTGCCCGCCATTCAGTTTAATTTGCTCTGGCATCGCCGTTCCGATGGCGGCAGTGCGCAAAAATGGCTACGCAAACTGATTTGCGCGTACGCCAGTGAACTGATGTAAAGAGTGGGATGTTGTTAACCCCAGTCCAGCCCGCGCGGTGAACTCGAAAAACCGACGTCACGCAACAGGGTAAAAAGCGGCATCTGGCGCACCGGGGTGTCGTTAATCTCTTCCAGCGTGAAGTGCAGACGCGGCTCTCGCCGAAGCGCAACCGCCAGCGCCCGGAAGACTTGTCCGACAATCGCGTCGTCATCGTCTGGCCAGACAATCATCTTCTTTCCACCCTGGGCAAGGTAGAGACGCAGTATCCCCCCGGCAATCACAATCAGGGCGCCGTTGCGGCGAGTGGGAACCAATGAGGAAACATGAGACGGCCATGGCAGTTGCGTACCGAAGGGGTTCGCCGGATCGCTGGCAGACAGCGCGACCGGCGTGAAGAGGGCTTTCTCGGGTTTAATCGTCGCCAGCTCGCGCAGGCGATCGATGGTCAGACGTTCGGCAAATTGCGTACCGCCCATACCTTCCACAAAACGTCCGTGCAGGATTCGTCCGACATCTTCCATGTTGCGATAAACGGTCTGCATCGCCGGAAAGCCGCCAGGCAGATTCTCCATCATGACCGCCCGTCGGCTGACTATCCCATAGCGGTCGAGCATGTTATCCGCCAGCGCAAGTAACCATTCCGTGTCATTAAGCTTATCAGCGTGCAATAACGACCAGCGCCCGGCAAGCGTCGGCGTGCTCAATGATATCTGTGTCGGCAGGGGCGCGCGAGGTGCCAGCGCAGGGCGACCGCGCCGGCTTCGAACGCGACGTTGAGATGAGGGACGAGGCGAGTTTCCGGCGCGAGAGAGCGCGCGCAGAGGCGACCAGATATCGGTGGTGATATACCCCTGCCAGACCAGCCCCCACAATGCTTCGTGCAGGGCATCAGCCGTCAGCGACAGTGTTTCATCGCCTGGGGCGCGACGCGATTCGATAAGCGCGCTGAGCTGATGGGCGAACCAGGCCCCGCCATGAGACAGTGCGCCCAGGATAGCCTGCTGGAGTGGCGAAAGAGTGGTGCTGTCTTGTGGCATGATAAGAGTTTCCGCAGCATATTCCTGGATATGCAGGGCGACCAGCCCGTCATCGTCGCCGAGTTTTTTCTGCCCGGACCAGATCACTTCGCCGGTGGACAGCAGCTCATCCAGCATCTCCGGGGCGTAGTCTCGCACGCGCGCGGGTAAAATCTGGCTTTCCCACAGTGTTGCCGGTAAGCCCAGCCCGGCCAGTTGCTCGATAACGCGCAGGACACCGTCAACGCCTTCAAACACGCCGCCAGAGAGGTCGCTATGAAACGCCGGGCTGCCATCCGATCCCGCAAGCAGTCCCTGACGCTCCAGTAGCAGGCGGGTAAAGGCCGTCGCCGGTACCGGACGTGTCGCTTCACGTGCGGCCTGCAGCGAGCGGATACGCAGGCGACGGAAAATCTCTTCGCCCACCCAGTCTGAGGAGGAGAGCGCATGTAGCTGCCCGGACTGGGCGGGCTGCCCGGCGCGCAGGCGCATGACTTTGCCCTGTTCGCGCAATTTTTCCAGCGCCTCCTGCGCCACGGCGACGCCAAGGCCGAACGCGTGGGCGATCTGCTGGACGGTAAATAATGTGTGGGTCTGAACGTAGCGCAAAAACAAGTCAGCGAGCGGTGTCGCCACCGGATTGAGCCAGGCATCGGGCAGATCCGCAGGCAGTCGCACCCCCAGCGCATCCCGAAGCCGTGCGGCATCATCCATACAGGCGATGCGCTGGCTTTCGCCTATCGTAAGCGTAAAGGCGCGCCGTTCAGCCAGCAGTTCATCCAGCCAGACGCTGACTGCCTCCCGGCTTTCCCGGTGGCGTGCGGCGAGGTCGTCCAGGGTCATTGGTCCCAGCTCGCGCAGCAGGTCAAAAAGGCCTTCTTTACCACGGGCTTTGCGCTCAGGTGCAAGGCGCTGCAACTCCTCCTCGATCCGGCGAATAACGGAAGGATCGAGCAGTTCACCGGGATCGGCCTGGCCCAGCAAGTTCCCCAGCAGTTCACTATCCAGAGACAATACCGAGGCCCGGCGTTCGGCCAGCGGGGCATCGGACTCATACATAAATTCTGCGACATAGCCAAACAGCAGGCTGGCGGCGAAGGGGGACGGGGTGGCGGTAGTAACCGCGGAAATCTGCACCTCCCCGGTATTCAGGCGGCGCATCAGCCTGTCCAGGGCGGGCAGATCGTAAACATCCTGCAGACATTCGCGTACGGTTTCGAGCAGGATAGGGAAATCCGCATAGCCACGTGCGATCTCCAGCAATTGGCCCGCCCGCAGGCGCTGTTGCCAGAGCGGAGAACGACGGCCAGGCGTGCGCCCCGGCATCAGCAATGCGCGCGCGGCGCACTCGCGGAAACGGGCGGCAAAAAGCGCGGAGTTGCCGACCGCATCCCGAACAAGTCGGCTGAGCTTTTCGGGGTCGAAAAGAAACACGGCCGCGTCCGGAATTTTGCCCTCGGAATCCGGAAGCCTGGCGACGATACCGTCATCACTGGCGACAACAGAGGCGTCGGCCCCCCATAACGCATGAAGACGTCCGGCGATCGCCAGCGCCCAGGGTTCATGCACCCGACGGCCATACGGTGAGTGCAGAATGACGCGCCAGTCGCCCATTTCATCGCGACAGCGCTCCAGCACCAGATGCCGGCTGCCCGGAATAATCCCGGTGGCGCTGCGTTGTTCCTCAATGAGTCCTTTGATGTTAGCGAGTGCGTTTTCATCATGGCTCAACCCCGGCAAGGTCAGTTTGTCGGGGGAGGAGAGAAACGCATCGTCGGCGAGCGCATGCATAAAATCGCCGATCAGTTCACCAAGTTCGGCCGGACGACCGCTCCCTTCTCCACGCCAGAACGGCAGCTTGGCGGAGCGACCGGGAGCCGGGGTCACAATGACCTGGTCGTGGGTGATTTGCTGGATGCGCCATGAGGTTGCCCCAAGCGTGATGATGTCATTGACGCGGGACTCGTAGACCATCTCTTCATCAAGCTCCCCCACTCGCCGGGCGCCCACCTGTTCTTCCCCTTCCGGGAGCAGCACGCTGAACATGCCTCTGTCAGGGATGGTGCCGCCGCTGGTCACTGCCAGCAGCTGTGCGCCGGGGCGGGCGGTGAGTTGGCCGCTTTCCCGTTGCCAGATAATCCGTGGGCGGAAAACAGAGAAATCACCGGACGGATAGCGCCCTGACAGCATATCGAGGGTGGCGTCAAAGACCTCCCTCGGCAGGGCTTTCCACGGCGCTGCGCGACAAACTGTGGCATACCAGTCATCCACATTCAGCGCCTCCATCGAGACGGCGGCGACGGTTTGTTGGGCCAGCACATCAAGCGGATTTCGCGGCGGAGTCAGGCTCTCAAGTTTGCCCGCCAGCATGCAGTCGACCACAACCGTGGAATCAATCAGCTCACGCCGGGTACGCGGATAGAAAAGGGCTTTTGATATACCGCCAACCTGGTGCCCGGCGCGGCCGATACGCTGTAAGCCGCTGGCGACAGAGAGGGGGGAGGCAATCTGAATCACCAGATCCACCGCCCCCATATCGATGCCCAGCTCAAGGCTTGATGTGGCAACCACGCAGCGTAATTCCCCCGATTTCAGCGCCTGTTCAGTGACCGCCCTTTGTTCTTTTGATACCGAACCATGATGAGAACGGGCGATAAACGTCGCACCGGTTTGCGCCCGGTTGGATGTCGCCCCGGACGACGAAACATAGTGCGCGGCGTCGGTTTGCACGTCGGAAGCCTCTGCCATGCGCGATGCATAAAGTTCATTGAGCCGGGCGGTCAGTTTTTCGGCGAGCCCACGGGAGTTGGTGAACACAATGGTGGAGCGATGGTTCAGTACCTGGTCAAGAATACCGGATTCAATATGCGGCCAGATAGAACCTTCTCTGCCAGCGTGGCTGGTTTCGCCGGTACCGGTGCTGGTGGAGAGGACGTCATCCAGATTGGCAAGGGGCACCACAATACGAATATCCGGATGGCGAAGCGCCGGTGGGTTAACCACGGTGACCGGACGATCGCCCCCCAGAAACTGCGCAACGTCGCTCGGCGAACGCACCGTCGCAGACAGACCGATCCGTTGGGCTGGCCGGGCGAGGAGGGCATCTAACCGCTCCAGACTGAGCGCCAGATGCGCGCCACGTTTGTTGCCCGCCACCGCGTGCACTTCATCAAGGATAACGGTTTCGACGCCGCGTAGCGTTTCGCGCGCTCTTGAGGTCAGCATCAGGTAGAGCGACTCTGGGGTGGTAATCAGGATATCAGGAGGGCGGCGCACAAGCGTTGCCCGCTCCTGAGTTGACGTGTCCCCCGTGCGCATCGCCACACGGATGACCACCTCCGGCACGCCGTGTTTTTTTCGCTGTTCGCTGATGCCCTGTAACGGGATCTGCAGGTTGCGCTGAATGTCGGTGCCCAGCGCTTTTATCGGCGAGATGTAGAGGATACGCGTGGTTTTTTTCCGTTCGACGGTATCCGCAGACGGGGTGTCACCTTCACGAAAAAGCTGGTCGAGGGCGTAGAGAAAGGCAGCCAGCGTTTTGCCGGAACCTGTAGGCGCGATAGCCAGCACATGTTCCCCGGCATTCGTTGCCGTCCATGTCTGCGCCTGTACCGGCGTGGGATGCTGAAAAGCAGAGACAAACCAGTCGCGGGTGGCGGGCGAAAAGATATCAGTGAGTACGGAGGGTAAAACGGTTTTCTTTGACATCTTTCCTGCTCCCTGTGATGTCTGCTGCGACCGGAATAGTAATAATGGCTAAAGGATAAGTGTAACGCAGACGCAGGGGGTTGAGCCGAGGGTATTTCATCATTAATAACAGTGACGTGACGGGCGGCATTCGGGCGATTGTTGGCGAAAAATTTAAAGCGCAAGCGCCACCGCCCGAAGGGCGGGAACCTGCAACGAAACCCGGATGGCGGCGCAGGCGCCTGATCCGGGCTACGGAAGATGAGCGAGTAGCCCCGGTAAGCGCAAGCGCCACCGGGGAAGCCCTCGAAGGGCGGTGTTAGTGACTCACCAGCAGCGCGGAAAGACGCGCCTGAACATCAATACATCCGGCCAAAACCAGATTGCCATTTAACAGACCGTCATCGGCCAGAAACGCATTACTGACACCGCCTGCCTCCACGATGATCAACATCCCTGCCAGCGCATCCCAGCTATTCATATGTTCTTCGTAATAGGCATGCACCTGCCCGGTAGCCACATGGGCGAGCATCAACGCTCCGGCACCAAACCGGCGGTACTCCATGCCTGCATTGATCACGCGGGCGATCGTGCGGGTATAGTTTTCGACCGGCGCGCGGCTGGAGCGTCCCATACCAATAATTACTGTCTCCGGATCCGGCTCGCGCAACGTCAGACGTTTATCATTAAGAAAGGCCCCCTTGCCGCGACGGGCAAAGAAAAATTCATCACGATCCGGAGCGTAGATAATCCCCAGATCAATTTCATTCTGGCGAACATAAGCCAGTGAGATGCACCAGTAATCCATTCCCTGAATATAATTGGTGGTGCCATCGATAGGATCGAGCACCCAGGTGCCCTGTTCACCGGCCTGCAGGCCGCTCTCTTCCCCAAGGAAACCATCCTGCGGGCAGTGGCTGCTCAGCCAGTTTTTGATCTCTTTTTCCACAAACAGATCCGCATGGGAAACAAAATCCTGGCGGGCTTTTTTATCGACCTGTAATCCCGCATTACGTAATGCCTGCGCCTGTGCGCCGAGCTTACGAATCAATGCACATAATGACTGCTGCTGTTCTTCCGTCATGGCCTGCTCTTATTGAGATAATGGCGACGTGCGCCGATGAATTAATTGCACATCCACCCATGTCGTGCGCGAAGGCTGTTGTGGATCTTCAGCCCGTTCCAGCAGGCGGGTTAGGGCCTGGCGGGAAATCTCCGCAACATCCTGATGCAGGGTGGTCAGTTGATAACTGTATTGCGCCGTTTGCGGCGTATTGTCAAAACCAATGAGCTGGAAATCGTCCGGGGCGTGTCTGCCGCGCTGGCGCATTCCGTCAAGAAAACCGCAGGCGAGCTGCGCATTGGCGCAGAAGATCCCCTCAGGATGTTTATCGGCGCTGAGGGCGGCCTGAAATCCCCCGTCGTATCCCTCCGTGGGCGCGATGAGCGTCTGCAAATCGCGCGTGGTATCCACGCCGAGTGTGGAAAGCGCCTGATAAAAAGCCTCTCCGCGCATCCGTCCGGCCCAGGTCGAGTGGGCGGTATTTAGCCAGCCGAAACGTCGGCAGCCATTGCCGACCAGTTGCCCGGCTGCGAGCGTGGCGCCACAGGCATTATCGGAACAGACATAATCCACGAACGGAATATCCGGCTGACGGTTGATGCCGACCACCGGGATCTGCTGCGAAACGCACTCATTGACCAACGTTTCCGGCGGCTGTCCCGAGGTGACGATAACCCCGGAGACGCGAAACTGAGCAAAACGCCGTAGGGTGCGGGCCAGATCCTGTTCGCTGCGAATTTCGCTTACCAGTGCCTGAAAACCGCGACGCTGGATCTCGCCGAGCAAAGCATCAAGCAAACTGCTGCGAAACGGATCGCTGATGCGCGAGACCATGACCCCAATCAGATGACTGCGCCGACGATTGAGTCCCTGGGCAAGGAAATTAACCTGATAGCCAAGCTCTTCCGCCGCGCGTAACACCCGCTGCCGGGTGTCAGGAGAGATACTGCCGTTATTGCTGAGCGCTCGTGAGACAACCGCCCGCGAGACACCTGCCCGGTGGGCCACATCCTGCGCGGTCACGCTCTGTTTACGTGGCAGTGTGCTCATGCCGGACGTTCCTCCGGGGCATTGTGTGGCGTAGTCAAGGTTATCTGTAGACCGTCATAACTGACAAACAACCCGTTCCAGGGTTCACAGGCGGCCTTGAGGTCATCGAGGATCGCGTCGTAGCAGTGATAGAGTCCGAGTGCCGGGATATCCAGTTGCTGGAATAGCGCCAGGCAGGAGGGAAAATCACCGTGGGAGGCGTCCTCGCTGAGCGCCGTCAGCGATGCGCACTCCTGGAAAGCAAGATCGGCCCCGGCCATTAGCGCGATGGACTGCGGCGTTGGGCGGCCGTCACCACTATAAAACAGTGTCTGCCCGCCCTGGGTGATGCGAATGGCGCGATTGGGCAATTCATGCTGGGTTTCGGCGGTGCGGATATGCCAGTCGTGCCAGTGCCATGTGTCGGTCGCGTCGCGCCAGTCGAGATCAAAACCCAGCGCGGTCTGCGGCCAGCTTGCCAGCGCAGCCAGTTGCATCAAGACCGGACGTTGCTGCGGCTGACTGTAGATAACCAGCGGTTTCTGGCGCGAGAAGCTTTTCCAGTAATTCAGCAGCGCCGTCAGCCCGACACAGTGGTCCGGGTGGACGTGGGTGAAATAGATAACGTCGATATCGTTGATATCCCCGCCACGCTGCCAAAGTGCTCTCGGAATGGTGGGGCCACAGTCAATCAGCCATTGCCGGTTCGTATCATCCATTATCCGCAGCGCAGAGGTATTTTGTTCGCGGGAGAAGGCGCTACCGCAGCCAAGCACATCTATTTTCATTTTCCCTCACCAAAAATTTTTGACGCTTAGACCTGCCCATCAGGCGTAATTGTTGCAGTCAGTTTGGTTTCAGGCCAGCGCGCAAGAACCGGAGCGTACACATTGTACGTGAGGTTATGAGCACTGCCCTGGGCCAAACTGGCAAATAAAATAGCCTGATGGGTAGAGTCTTAATTAAATTGTCACAAATACCCGACAAAGTAGGCTCACATAATGTCGAGTCAACATTGCATTTTTTTTACATTCGAATGAACACGTGTTCATCGGCGTTAAAAAAATAAACGCAGCGATTTTTGGGTAGCGAATATGAGTTATTTACAGGTGGCCGGGCTTAAAATTAGCTATGGCGAAAAGGTGGTATTGCATAATATCGATCTGCAGGTCGAGAAAGGGGAGATGATTGCCCTCTTAGGCCCGTCAGGCTGCGGAAAAACAACGCTGCTAAATGCACTTTGCGGTTTTATTCCGGTGCAAACCGGGGAGATTACCGTTGCCCGGCGCGATATTACCCACAGTGCGCCAGAGCAGCGAAATATCACCATGGTGTTTCAAAGCTACGCGCTATGGCCGCACCTGACGGTGGCACGCAACATTGGCTACGGGTTAAAGCTCCGTAAATGGCGGCGTGACGATATCGACCGCCGTGTGGCGGAGCTGTTGAACATTGTCAATCTCACCGGTCTTGCAGACGTGAAGGTGACTGAACTCTCTGGCGGGCAGCGCCAGCGCGTGGCTCTGGCGCGGGCACTGGCAATTGAGCCGGACGTGCTGGTTCTCGATGAACCCCTGTCGAATCTGGACGCCAAAGTGCGCCTCAACGTGCGCCACGAAATTAAAGCCCTGCAAAAACGTCTGGGTTTTACTTCATTAATTGTCACCCACGATCAGCAGGAAGCGCTGGTTATGGCAGACCGTGTTGCGGTATTAAATAATGGTCGCATCGAACAGATTGGCACCCCGGAAGATATTTACCAGCGTCCGGCAACGCCCTTTGTCGCTGATTTTATGGGGGCGGACAATAAAATTTCTGCTAACGATCTCTTCGCCGCATCGGATATTTCCCTGCGCGCTCAGGGGAAATATTCTGTCGGCGATTTCCGCGATCGCACCTTGTATTTTCGCAGTGCCGATACGGCGCTCAGTACAGTCAATACGCACACGCCGGAAGATGGCCTGACGCTTCATGGCGTCGTTGAGCAAAGTGCGTTTCTTGGCAATTTATATCGCCACAGCGTGCGTTGTCATGATCGGTTATTACTGGCGGATTCAACACAGTGTTGGCCCGCACAGTCAACCGTCCGACTCCACGTCCCGGCGCTCGCGTTACATATTTTTCCATCATCACAAGCACGTTGACATCATCGTATTCACTTTGGGGACAGACCATGTTTATTAAAACGAAAGCTGCGGTAGTGACTGCATTATTTCTGAGCTATGGCGCGCAGGCCGATACCATCCTGAACGTAGCCACAGCAGGCGATCAGAATATGGTGGATTACGTGAAAACCTGGCTCGGACCGAAATTTGAAGCGGCGCATCCCGGCGTAAAAGTCCAGGTTGTTGGCACCGGCCCCGGGGATGCCGGTTCGAATAAAATCATCGAAAAACTGACTGCGCAAAAAGAGAGCGATGCGAAAACCTGGGATATTGATGTGGCGGTCGTTCATCAGAAAGCCGGGGGCGAACTGGTGGAAAAGGGGCTGCTTGCGAAATACCGCCAGCAGATTAGCACCGGCAGCATGGTCAGCGCGGAGAACGCGAAAAATGCCCTCGGCGTCAACGTCGACGGCTACGTGATGCCGATGTTTTTGAGCCAGACTGCCATCGCCTGGAACAGCGAGGCGATCAAAACCCCGCCAGCCTCCTACGATGAACTGGTGAGCTGGACGCAGAAAAATCCGCAGGCCTTTGGCTATAACGGTATCAAAAACGGGATGTCCGGCGTGAGCTTTGTGGTGGGCTGGATGTATGCCTACGGTACCGATGCTCAGCGTCTTTCTGCGCTGCCTTACGACAAAGGCGTGGAGAAAAACTGGAGCCAGGCATACGAGAAGTTAAAAGCGTTCAATAAGAACGTGACCTTTACCCCAGGCAATGCCGGTACCCTCGATATGCTCAGCCGTGGCGAGATCACCATGGGGCCGGTGTGGGTCGATATGTTCTACAGCTGGAAAGATCAGGGCAAGCTGCCGCCATCGATCAAACTGGCGCTGTTGTCGCCGGGTATGCCGGGACAACCGATGTACTACGTGACCCCGGCGAAGGCGGCTAACCCGCAGCTGGCGCGTGAGTTTATCGAGCTGGCGACCAGTCCGGACGTGCAGGCACAGGGGATTGTGAAACAGTTTAACTGGTATCCGGGTATCGATGCCGAACATGTGAAGCCGAAGCTGGACCCGGCCACCTGGCAGAAGCTGTTCGCGGAAATTTCGCCGAAAGCGCTGGCCGATTACGGCAAAAGCTTCCCGATTACCCCCTATTTTGACGACATTAAAGAAGGCTACGAAAGCCAGGTCGCTAATTAGAAGATATACGGTTAAAGCTCAGGCGCGGCACAACGCCGCCCTGAGCGTTTCATTATTCTGATGTCAGGTCTGCTATGCGTACTTCGCTGAAATATCTATTGCTGGTCGCGCCCGCCGCGCTGATGATTGCCATCCTCTTTTTATACCCGCTGGGGTTCTCGCTGATTGCCGCGTTTACTAACGATGCGCGGCAGCTTACCCTGGCCCATTTCAGTAAGGTCTACGCGCTCTATTCCAGCGATATCGCCTTTACGCTGGTGATTGTGCTGATTTCCGTGGCGCTGCTGGCGGTGATTTCCATCACCCTTTCGGCGGTGATCACCTTGTCACCCTGTCGGCCCATTGTGCGGATGCTGGGTTTTTTGTACCGCCTGCCGTTATTTATCCCCTTTATTGTGGCGGCGCAGATGATGCGCACCTTTCTGGCTAAAAACGGCCTGATGAACAATGCGCTGGTGGCAACCGATCTGTTCACCCCAATGGAGACGGTCTCCTGGCTGGGCTGGAAAGGGATCATCATTACCTTTGTCTGGAAACAGCTGGCGTTCGCCACATTGCTTATCTGCGGCGCGATGGCGGCGCTGGAGCAGTCACAAATCCTGGCCGCGCGCAATCTCGGGGCATCACGCCCGCGTATTCTCTTCGACATCATCCTGCCGCAGGTGCTGCCCGCCATCGGCGTGGCGCTGGTGCTCTCTACCGTGACCATGATGTCGGTGCTGTCTGTACCGCTGATGATTGGTGTGGGTACGCCAACAATGATGACCGTGGATATGGCGTTCCGCGTGAATTCCTATGGCGATTATGCGGTGGCCAATGCGCTGGGCGTAGTGTCGCTGCTGATTTGCGGTGCACTGTCGTGGTTCTATCTGCGCCACAGTCTGCAACAGAAGGGAGGCGAATGATGAAAGAGGCAATGATGACGTTACCGAATACGTGGCTGGCGAAAGGGCGCAGAAAATTGAGTACCAGCCTGCCCCTGCAGACGCTGTTGTTGATTTTTATGCTGCTGGCGATGTTTGGCCCACTGTTGAATTTGCTTATCTGGACGGTAGCGGAGAGTTGGTTTTTCCCGCATACCCTTCCTGCTCAGTGGGGGCTTAAATACTGGTATCAGGTCTTTAGCCCTTATAGCGATGTCTCCGGTTCATTGATAACCAGCGTGTTGATTGCGGTGTTATCGGTGGCGGTGTGCCTGCTGATTTCGGTCCCGGCAGGATATGCGCTCTCCCGACGGGGCATGCCGTTACGGGTGCTTTTTATGCTGCTGTTTTTGATTCCGCAGGCGTTTCCGAACCTGACGGTATATATGAATATCGCCCGGCTGTTCTATCAGTGGGGGCTCAACGGCACGGTAGCCGGCGTGGTGCTGGTGCACAGCGTACATGGCCTGATGTACTCGGTGTGGATCTGCGTGGCGGCGTTTTCCGCCGTGGATCCGCTGCTGGCGAGGGCGTCACGTAACCTCGGCGCCGGACCGGTTTACACCTTCTGGCATATCGTACTGCCGCAGGCCTCGCCGGGCATTATTGCCGCCAGTATTTTTGTCTTCCTCGAATCACTGGATGAATTTACCGGCACCTTTTTCGTCGGCGCGCCGGATATCACCACACTACCGCTGCTGCTGTATAACGCCAGCATGTCGGGCAATTATCAGGTGTCGTCTATTACCGCCCTGATTTTGCTGGTGCCGTCGCTGCTGTTTATGCTGGTCATTCATAAATTTATGCGCCCGGAAATGCTGTCGAAACTGGGGAAATGATAAAGCGGTTATTAAACTGGCGAAACAGCCGTTGCCCTTGTGAATACATCAAATAAATCACTACAATGCATAACCATTATCGACGACATGTTGAGAATTTATGGAGCGCATCAGTGACATCTCGCTGTTCCTGCGAGTGGTGGACTTAGGTTCAATCAGCGCCGCCGCGCGCAGTGAAAATCTGTCTCTGGCGGTGGCCAGCAAGCGAATACAACGGCTGGAGGAGAGTCTGGGCGCACGGCTCCTCAATCGTACAACCCGGCGTCTTTATCCCACCCCGGAAGGGGAATTACTGGCATCACAGGGGAGGCCGTTGATTGAGGCGCTCAATGCCCTTGGCGAATGTCTGCATACCAGCCGTTCCGAAGTGACCGGGACTATCAGGGTCACGATGTCGGCGTCCTTTGGGCGCTTATTTATTTCGCCGCTACTGGCGGAATTTCAGTCGTTACATCCGGATGTCAATTTTGTCGCGCACCTCAGTGATGAAGTCGTTGATCTGGTGAAAGGGGGATACGACCTCGCTATCCGCATCGGCAATCTTAAAGACTCCAGTCTGGTGGCGCGACGCGTCGCCCCAAACCGACGCGTGTTGGTAGCGTCACCGTCCTATCTGGCGCGACGTGGTGTGCCGCAGCATCCAGCCGATCTGGCTACGCATGACGGATTACTCATGACGGATGTCGATGGCAAGCGGGATATCTGGAAACTGATAACGCCTGAGGAAGGGATTTTTCGGGTGAAAATAAACAGTAAAATCGAGAGTAATTTCGGTGAATTGTTACGCGACGCGGCGGTATATGGCCGGGGTATCTCCCTCCAGTCGGTCTGGCATGTTGCCGATGATCTTAACGCCGGGCGCTTGCAGGTTATCCTGCCGGATTATCCGCTACAGGAAAGTCATATTCACGCTGTGACGCCCACACGGCTGATGCAGACGCCGCGCATTAAGGCGTTTATCGATTTTCTCCAGGAAAAGTTTGCCGAATCGGCGCTCTGGGAGCGATAAGTCAAAGGGAAAGCCCGGTGGGATAGTGTCGGAAAAACGATCCACGCCGTGGCGTGGATCGTTGTTTGTCGCGTAGCCGGATAGGCTAAATGGCGTTAATCAGAGCGCGCCTTCCCCTTCGTAGGCCTGACGATACAGTTCGATGACCTGCTCTTTGGTCGCTTTTCTTGGGTTGGTTAACTGGCAAACATCTTTTTTCGCGTTGTCCGCCATAATGGCAAAGTCTTCCGGTTTAACCCCCAGGCTTTTCAGATCGGCAGGAATACCGACCTGTTTGCTCAGGCGACGAATGGCGGATATCGCTTTTACTGCCGCTTCATCGGTCGACAGTCCGGCGACTTTCTCACCCATGGCCTCTGCAATATCACGGAAGCGATTAAGGTTGCCGATAAGGTTAAATGACTCAACATACGGCAGGAGAATCGCGTTACATACGCCATGAGGAAGGTTATAGAACCCGCCCAACTGGTGTGCCATCGCATGGACATAGCCCAGTGAGGCGTTGTTAAACGCAATCCCGGCGAGATACTGGGCATAGGCCATGTTGTCCCTTGCTTTCATATACTCACCGTTCGCTACCGCTTTGGGCAGGTACTGCGTGATCATTTTAATGGCTTGTAAGGCAGCGGCATCGGTTAGTGGATTAGCCATTGTCGACACATAGGCTTCGATAGCGTGCGTCAGCGCATCCATGCCGGTCGCAGCGGTAAGGGAAGGGGGCATACCGACCATTAATACCGGATCGTTGATGGAAATTTGCGGTGTGACGCGCCAGTCCACGATTGCCATTTTCACCTTGCGCTCTGTATCGGTAATAATACAGAAGCGGGTAATTTCAGAAGCGGTACCTGCGGTGGTATTAATCGCCATCAACGGGATCATATCATTGCTGGATTTATCGACCCCTTCGTAATCGCGAATATTGCCGCCATTTGCCGCGACCAGACCAATCCCTTTTGCACAGTCATGAGACGAACCGCCGCCGAGTGAGACAATCCCGTTACAGCCATGTTCGCGGTAGCATTCGATGCCTGCAGCGACGTTTTTATCCGTGGGGTTTGGTTCCGCGCCACCAAATATATGCACATCGATACCGGCTTCTTGATAAATTTTCGCGACCTTATCCGCCATGCCGTTTTTTGCCAGAAATGCATCCGTGACGATAAGGATTTTTTTCACATTTAACGTTTTTGCCAACGTACCGGCTTCCTGAACACTACCTTCACCAAATACATTTCGTGTTGGTAGAAAATAATATGTCGACATTGATCATCCCCTGTTCATAAATGTGATTGTAAGAGTGTCCATGACTGCGTTTAAACTCCTGGCAAAGTGTCAGTGCCTCAGAATATCGATACTCTGATGCTGTGAATAAAAGCGCTGACTGAACATGCGCAGGCAATGTTAAGGAAAAGCTGACAGGGAACAGTGAACAACCTCACAAAACAAGTGGTTTTTTAACAAAAAGCATCAATTTTATTTACAGAGGGGGTTTCTAATCATCACGTTATGTTATTAACTTGTTGTAAAGGAACAAGGTAAAAATGATCAGTGGACGGGCATCTTCATCTGGCGATTTACTGAGTGTTTTTGGTGTAATTGATTGTATTTGAACTATTATTTATTCAGGCAGGCGGCGTAATCCGCAGAGGCGCATGATCTCTCCTGTCGCGTGGGTCATACTCAGCAGAGCGTCAGGGCCGCTGCCGGGACGATACGGTGATTGGCCTGGGTGCTTCTCTCGTGCATTCATCTGTTGCGAGATGCCATCCGGGACAGGAACAACGTTCGGGCAGTTACGTTTAAGCCAGTGCGGATACGTTCCTTTTAATCACGACCGTAGTACAAGACACTCATTACCATAAATTGGGGGGTGAACGTACAGGAAAGCTATTTCCAAAGAACGCGAAAGAATACATGATATATACGTTGAATAAGATAATGCGATTCTGTTAATTTCCGCGTCATAAGCCTGTTAACTGCCGGTGCCCATATTGAGTTTAATTATTTTGGGGTGAGGTTGAAACAGTGAATACGCACTGAGGGAAAATCACCCTTTTTTGATCGTGGCGGGGGCAATATGAATAAATCTCACTGGGATGAAAGTGGCTTATTTCAGGCAATCCTCGACAAATGTCCCGTCGGAATAGCGGTAATTGATTATGAGGGACTTTATCTCACTGTTAATCCCGCTTATTGCGATATCTATGGCTACACGCAACATGAGATGTTGCATCACTCCTTCACCATGATTTTTCCCGCTGCCGATAAACAGGCTGTGCTGGAGCGCCATCATCGATTTATCAAAGAAGGCACCCGCCTTGGCGGAGAATGGCCTGTCCTGCACCATGATGGATCGCAGATGACGGTCTTTTCTGAGTCCGTGACGTTTTACCCTACCCAGGGGCTACCGGCCAGGCTGGTCTACGTTCAGAACATTACCGAACGCAAAAAGGCGCAGGAGCAAATGAAAATTGCGGCTGCCGTGTTTGAGGCCAGCCAGGAAGCCATTGTCGTCACCGACGGCGATAATAATATCATCAGTATTAACCCGGCTTTCACCACCCTGACGGGGTGGTCTCTGGAGGAGGTTAAGGGACGTAATCCTCGGGAGTTTAAATCAGGCCGCCATCCCCGTTTTTTTTATACCGAGATGTGGCAGGCATTAAACGACACCGGGCAATGGATGGGTGAGGTATGGGATCGACATAAAGACGGCACTGAATTTCTCAAAGAGTTGAGCATTTCGGTAATAAAGGATCCAACTGGTAATGTGATTAATTACGTTGGCATGTTTTCTGATATTACCTTACGCAAACAACAGGAAGAATTGATCTGGCAACAAGCGAATTATGATGCGGTCACTGGTCTGCCCAACCGTCATTTGTTTCAAAGTAAACTGGAACAGGCCGCCCGGCATGCCTCGCGAACACGTCATATTATGGCATTGATGCTGATCGACCTCGATCAATTTAAATCGGTTAATGACAGCATGGGGCACCGGGCGGGCGATGAATTGTTAGGCCGGGTGGGGATGCGTTTACTCGAATGTGCCGGCAACGCCGAATGTATCGCCCGGCTCGGTGGCGATGAATTTGCAATTATTCTCGCGGATATTAACGATCCGTCAGAATGCACGGATATTGCCCGCAGTATTCTCAGAAAGCTGGAGATGCCCTTTACGATCAATGGTGAGACGATGTTTGTTTCGGCCAGTATTGGCATTTCTCTTTATCCCACGGATACAGAAAACCTCGAAGATTTATTTAAAAACGCTGACCAGGCGATGTATGCGGTTAAAAATGCGGGACGTAAGAATTTTCGTTACTACTCCCGCGCCCTACATGATGCGATTCATGCGCGCCTGCGGATGATGAGAAATTTAAGAAAAGCGCTCGAAGAGAGCCAGTTTGCGGTCTATTACCAGCCTATTGTCTCGCTGACCACGGGGCGTATTACCCGAATGGAAGCACTGGTTCGCTGGATCCACCCGGTGCAGGGGATTATTAGCCCGGATGCCTTTATTCCGCTGGCCGAAGACACCGGCCTTATCGTCCCTTTGGGGAACTGGATCGCAAACCAGGCCATTACGCAACTGGCTTACTGGCGGCAAGAATATGATCCTCAACTTAAAATGACCATTAATCTGTCGCCGGTGCAGTTACGCAGCCAGGAATTTGAAGATATCCCCTGGATTCGGGATCTGCAGAGCAACAAACTCAATGGTGATGCGATCACCATTGAAATTACCGAAGGGCTGCTGCTTAACTCGGAAACACGCGTGAATCACAACCTCAAAATGATGCATCAGACGGGTATTCAGATTGCTATTGATGATTTTGGCACCGGTTATTCATCGCTGGCCTATCTGAGAAAATTTAACATTGATTTTCTCAAAATTGACCGCTCCTTCGTTGAGGATTTAAAAGGCGTAGGCTTTGAACTCTGTACGGCGATTATTGCGATGGCGCACAGCCTGGGACTCGGCGTGATTGCCGAGGGGGTAGAAACAGAGGAACAGAAAAAATTGCTGATTGATCTGGGGTGCGATTATATGCAGGGATACCTGTGCTCGAAACCATTGCCAGCCGGTGAGATCGAGAAGCTGTTTCTGTCATCGTATGTCCGATAAGCCTTCTGTTTCAAAAAGGGGCCGCATTCATCTGACCCCCGTAAAATAACGGGGAGCCAGGATTGATGCGGTGTTTCCGTTTTATCTTTCCACAACCAGATGGCAAAAAAATGGGGGATAGCCCAGCTATACCACCAACATTATGATTTAACGTAGTCGGTGTAGGCGTTCTGCAAAACAATATGATCAGCAATATATTTTGCGTCGTGCCATACGCCGTAAATAAACGAGGACGCACGATTCACCAGGTTCGGCAGGCCCAGAAAATAGATACCGCGTTCTGCTGAAATACCGCGCTTATGGAACGGCAGACCTTTTTCGTCGAAGGCATCCACGTTCAGCCAGCCGAAATCAAATTTAAAACCCGTCGCCCAGATAATCGTGGTAATACCGGCGGCGGCGATATCTAATTGTGTCAGCGGGTTGAGCAGGCATTCCGGGTCTGGCTGTAACTCCCATGCCTGTGGTTCCGGCGGCAGATCCAGCCCGTTGCGTTCGATATACGCGTCCGCATCGCGCAATACGTCAAAATAGGCGCTATCGCCCGCAGCGATATTCTCAGCCAGCCCCCCGGCAAAACTCAGCACGCCGTTATCCCAACCTTTGGTGATACCAACCAGCGTAATGCCCGTATGCGCCAGACGGCGGAAATCGACGGTTTTTCCCCCTTCATAACCGCTTACCGCAAAGGCAACGTGCTCTTTTTTCGGTTTTATTTTCACTTCATCCCACAGACCCAGCGCCCCCAGCCACCAGCAGTAATCACGGTCACGGTAAGTGCGCGGCGGACGATAATGCTCACCGACAGACAGATAAACGTCGCGCCCTGATTGACGGAGCTCTTCGGCAATTTGCGTACCGGAAGCACCTGCGCCTACGACCAGCACGGCGCCCTCAGGCAATTGCTGTGGATTTTTGTAAACCGAGGAGTGGATCTGGTGCACCCCGGCGCTTTCCGGAACGATCTGCGGGAATGATGGTTTCTGAAACGGGCCTGTGGCGGCGACCACATTGTCGGCTTCAAATTCACCGGCAGAGGTGAGAACGTTGAATCCGCTGCGTCCTGCCAGGCGCGTAACCTGATGCACTTCAACGCCTGTGCGCACGGGGGCGTTAATCATTTGCGCATAGTCTTCAAAATACTGTGCCATGCGCTCTTTCGGCGGGAAAGCTTCCTGAGAGATATTGTCGAATTTAAGCGACGGGAAGCGGTCGTGCCACGCAGGCCCGTTTGCTACCAGCGAATCCCAGCGTTCAGAGCGCCAGCGTTCAGCGATCCGGCTACGCTCCAGGACAACGTGAGGCACGCCCATTAAGGCCAGATGTTCGCTCATGGCAATACCGGCCTGACCTGCGCCGACAATCACGGTATTAATTTTTTCTGCTGACATAGTGAATCCCTAAATATAAGCGGCCCTCGATAGTTTTATCGCTACGCGTCATCGGGGCAGTATTAATGACAATCAGGTTTTTTAAATGCGCCACGTCGGATTATCCGGCGTGCATTTATTCACGGGTTATTAATGTCGGGTTTCAATATTTAATATTTTCCCCAGACCTAAAAACGTGTTGGCGATAATGAGCATCAGGGCGGTGACGGCAATATAAATGACCGACAGGGCGGCGAGTGTCGGATCGGCAAATTCGCGGACATAGTTGTACATCGCCACCGGTAAGGTCTGTGTTACCTGAGTCGTAATAAACAACGATGCGGTGAATTCGTTAAAGGAGAGGATCGCGGCAAACAGCCAGCCGCCAAACAGGCCCGGTAAAATCAGCGGTACGGTGATGGTCCATACCACGCGTAGCGGCGATGCCCCCAGACTTGCCGCCGCCAGTTCAATACGCTGTTCAAGGTTTTTTAACGACACATACACACTCCGCAACACAAACGGCAGTACCAGGACAATGTGGCAGAAAATCACCAGCGGGTAACCGCGCCCGAGGTTGAGCTGCGAAACCAGCATCAGCAGCCCCAGACCAATCGTGAAGTGGGGAATAAACAGCGGTGAAAGCAGGATCCCTTCCAGCGCCTGCTTGCAAGGAAACGAATAGCGTTCAATGGCAATCGCCAGCATGGCGCCGATGATGACCGCCAGCGACGATGCCCACGCGGTAACAACCAGCCCTGAGTAAAACCCATGACGGAAATCGTCATAATTTACCGCCCGCTCAAACCAGCGCAGCGACCAGCCTTTGGGCGGGAAAAACAGCACGGCGGTGCTGCTGAACGAGGAGATAAACACCACGATGGTTGGCAGCATGACAAACAGCAGAATAGCGGCGACCAGCAGACGACCCGCCAGCGTTATCAGTTTGTCGTTAAGTGAACGGGTCATATTAATGTTCTCCCATCGCGTGCAGGAATCGGGTCATGCGTTTTAGCGCCATCAGCAACAGGATGGTCAGGATTAAACCGGCGATACTCAGTGCGGCAGCAAACGGAAAGTTCATCGATGAGAAGCCCAGTTGATAGACCATCGTGGCGACGGTGCTGACGCGTCCGCCGCCAATCAGTTGCGGTGTGGCAAAGGCGCTAAACGTCCAGGCAAAAGCGGTAGTGAGGCTGGCGACGATGCCGGGGATGGACAGGGGGATCGTTACGGTCAGCAGGGTGCGGATTGGCCCTGCACCGAGGCTGCTGGCGGCTTTCTCATAATCCGGATTGATGTGCGATAACGCGGTCGCCAGCATCAACACCATGATCGGCATGGTGACATGCACCAGTGCCAGAACCACGCCGGTTTGCGTAAACATAAACTGAATGGGGGTTGAGATAACACCCAGCGCCAGCAGCAGGCTATTAAGGAAGCCGCTGTTACCCAGCACGATAATCCAGGAATAGGTACGCACCACTTCGCCAAGAAACATCGGCGTAATCGCAATAATCAAAATAGCGGACTTGATCCATAGGGTGCGGGTACGCACCAGCGCATAGGCCAGCGGATAACTCATCAACAGGCCAAAAATAGCGGTTTTGGCGCTCAGCATGACAGTGTTAATAAACGCATCGGCATAGATACTTTTAAACAGACTGTTGAAGTTTGCCAGCGTAAATCCGCCCACGTCGAGCGAACCGGGTATATACGCGCGCACGCTGAATTGCATCACCGCGAGCATCGCGATGACCAACCCGACTGCGGTTAGCGTGGCGGGAATAATGAACCAGGGTAAAAATGTCGGTTTTCTCGTCATAACGTGCTGCCTGAGTAAAGTGCTGCCGGTAGAACCAGGGCGACCCGTAAGCCGCCCGCTAAATCAATGAGACATGATGTTTTCAGAGAACCACTGACGCCACTCGGCGGTTTTCTCCGCACGCAGTTGCGGATCGGTATTGATGGTGGCGTTCCATTGCTCAGGTGTGGTCAGCATGCCCGGCAGTTTCGCCAGTTCAGGATCGATATGCGCATTGGTTACCGTTGGGCTGCCGTGATAAATCTTCGCCACCTGTTCCTGGATTTCGGGCTTGAGAGCAATATTGATAAACCTGTAAGCGAGTTCGCTATGGCGGGTGCCTTTGTTGATCCCAACGGTATCTACGCCCAGAATCGCGCCCTCTTTCGGCATTGCCAGTTTGACGTCCACCCCTTCGGCCATCATGTTGTAGGCGTTCATCGACAGCATGACCTGAACCGGTGTTTCGCCGGTGGAGATGAGTTGCTGGCTATTGGCGTCATCGGTATAGAAGGATTTGATGTTCGGGATCAGCGCTTTGAGCTTCGCCTGGCCCTGCTGCCAGTGGGCCGCATCGGTGCCGGAGAGTTTGGCGGCCACAGCAATAATGTGGCTTGGATCCCAGTCGGGCAGCGCGAGTGTGCCTTTGAGCTCCGGTTTCCACAGATCGTTCCAGCTCGCGAAGGTTTCGCCTTTGGGTACCAAATCCGGACGGTAGCCGATGGTGTAAACGTAGCCCCAGACGCCGAGGTGATAAGGGCTGACTTTAGCCTGTTGCACCAGGTTTGCCGCGTTCGGGATTTTGCTCATATCGAGCTTTTCAAACAGCCCTGAATTCGCATAGAGATAGCCCACGTGCGCAGTGGTGAAAGTCACGTCCGTTTCCGGTGAACCTCCGGCCAGTTTGGCTTTGTTGAGGCGATCAATGGTGCCGCCTGTAACAAACTGCACTTCCACGCCGGTTTCTTTCGTAAAGGCTTTCGCGATGGTCTCATCGATCAAATCTTTAAAGCCGCCGCCCCAGGTGCTGACAATCAGTTTGTCCGCGGCCATCGCATGTCCTGCGCTTAGCACACATGTGGTTAACAACGTTAAGGCACGAATTTTACGCAACATATTCTCATCCCCATATATGAAATGGCTGTTGTGGCTATCTGAAACCCGGCGCGCCAGAACGGTGCAAACGGTGTTCCCTGGTGTGAAAGCGATAATGACGTGGCGAAGGGATGGCGTAAAACAGCCTTTTCCTCGCCGTTGCATCGGAATTTCTGAGGCTAAAAAAAGCGCTGCTTTGCAACGGATTTTCTTAATCAGTGATAAGGATGAAGAGAAGAAGGGCACAGTAAAAGCAGGGGATTATGCTGTTATTTTTCATTTGGCATGATAAATGCATGAAAATGAGTGCTATTAGAATGACTGGCGCGACATGATCGCGTCGGCGATCTCAGGAGAACCTGCATGCTCAGTCGCATTACCCAGCGTCAGCTGGAATACTTTGTCGCCTCCGGGGAGGCTGGCAGCATCATTGGCGCCTCAGAAAGGATCCATGTTTCATCGCCCTCGATCTCGGCCGCCATCACGCACATCGAATCTGAACTTGGCGTACAGCTCTTTGTGCGCCATCACGCGCAGGGCGTTTCGCTTACCGCCATCGGCCATCAGGTTCTGAAAGAGGCGAAGCTCATTCTGGAGCAGATGTTGAATCTTTATACTATCGCCTCGGAATCCATGAACAATGTGCGTGGCCCGCTACGTGTAGGCTGTCTGGACACGCTGGCCCCGATGTTGACGCCCGAACTGGTCTTCGGCTTTGGACGCGCCTTTCCTGGCGTGCGCATTACGCTTGTCGAAGGCAACCACGAACAGTTGCTCAAACAGTTACGTACCGCCGATATCGACATCGCACTGACTTATGATTTAGTCCCCGCCAGCGATATCGCCTTCACATCGCTGGCGCAATTGCCGCCGTATGTGATGGTGGGGGAACATCATCCATTTGCGACGCAGTCGGCGGTGACCATTGAGGATCTGGCGACCATGCCGATGGTCTTGCTGGATATGCCGTGGAGCCGTGAATATTTCCTCGGGCTGTTTAGCGAAGCGGGCGTTACGCCTAATGTGGTGATGCGCTCCAGTAATATGGAAGTGGTGCGCTCGATGGTGGCAAATGGCGTGGGATTTGGCATCGCCAACGTGCGACCAAAAGCGCATCTGTCCCAGGATGGCAAGCGCCTGATTCGCGTACGCCTGGCAGGGGCGAACAGAGCCATGCAACTGGGTTACGCTACCGCGGCCCATACTCAGCACTCAATGGTGGTTAACGCCTTTGCTGAGCGCTGCCGTGTTTTTATCTCCGATCAGTATATTCCCGGCATGGCGGCGCCGAGTTATTTCGATCCGCAGGTGGTGCGGGTGGCGTGACGCCGGGCGTGGCGACAACTTAGTAGCCACGCTCCGGAAATACCTGCCCGTTGACCGGTTCGCCGCGTGCGGCGCGCTGTATGTTGTCTGCAACCTGTTGTGCGGCGCTGGCTGGAATGGCGACCGATGCCAGATGTGGCGTGATAAGGACATTGTCCATGCGCCATAACGGATCGTCTGGCGGCAGCGGCTCGCGATCAAACACATCCAGCGTGGCCTGGGCAATCTGCCCCGCGCGCAAGGCCTCAGTCAGTGCCGCCTGATCGACAATCGCACCGCGCGACACATTGATAAACGCCGCGCCTGCGGGGAGGCGGGACAGCCGTTCAGCGCTGAGCAGGCCCGCCGTCTGCGGCGTGAGGGGCAGCATGACCACCAGAATGTCGCTCTGGCTGAGAAAATCATTCAGCGACGTCAGTCCGCTGCAACACTGAATACCCGCGATCGCTTTTGGCGTACGCGACCAGCCGCGCACGTCGAAACCCTGTCGTGCCAGTTCCTGGGCCGTATACGCACCCAGTTCCCCCAATCCCAACACCCCGACGCGGATGCCGGAAGGACTACGCGGATGCAGGTAATGCCAGCGCTGCTCACGCTGCGCGCGCTCGAATGCCGGGATATCGCGCGCGTAGCGCAGAACGGCAAAAAGCACGTAACCGGCCATCATACGTGACATATCCGGGTCGGACAGACGAACAATCGGAATGGCCGGCAGATCGTCGCGCCCCACCAGTGAATCGACCCCCGCGCCGAGATTAACCAGCAGCTTGAGATTGCGATACGGCGCAAAGAATCCGTATGGCGGTTTCCATGCCAGCGCATAGTGCACATCATCAGGATGTTGCACTGTTTCGGCGCGGCAAATTCTCACGCCGGGCAAATGTGGCGCAAGTAAGGCCGACCACGCGTCGAAACTATCGAATTCGCTGTAAAACACTAAGGTACTCATGCGCTGTGCGCCTCCATCAGCGTGACCACCGCATCAATTGCCAGCTCGTAACCTACCGCGCCCAGTCCGGCAATCACCCCGGTTGCTGCTTTCGATATCAGAGAGTGGTGGCGGAACGGCTCGCGCCTCCAGATGTTGCTCATATGCGTTTCAATGATCGGGCCGTCAAACATCAGCAAAGCATCAAGAATGGGCACGGAACGGTAGGTCAAACCTGCGGCGTTGATGATTAACCCTGACGCGTGCTGACGTGCTTCCTGAATCCAGTCAACCAATACGCCCTCGTGATTGCTCTGGCGAAAATGCAACACCACGCCGTGTGTCCCGGCGCGGCGCTGGCAGCGCTCCCCGAGACTGACAAAACTTTCGCTGCCGTACGTGCCGCTTTTATCCAGCCCATATAAATTGGCGTTCGGCCCATTAAGAAAATAGATCTGCGGTGACATGTTCACTCCTGATTAAACGTGCGGATGCGTGGCGGTCATCGCCGGATGCGCAGCGAAGAGGGCGAACCATGCGGCGGTCAGCGGGTGGCCGGCACGCCAGTTGAGTTCGGCAAAGCGAAAGTCGAGATAACCGAGCGCGCAGCCGATGGCAATGAGCCCGATATCGTCGGGTTGTTCACTAAACGTGCTGACCTCGCTTTCAATCTGCGACAGTGCCGCGGCGACTTTTTTCAGTTGCGCGTCGGCCCAGCCCTGCCACTGTTTCTCGGGCGGGCGTGCTGTGAACTCGTAGCGCGCCAGTAATGCGGCATCGATAATGCCGTCGCCCAGCGCCTGCCATGCCAGACTTCTCCAGCGCGCATCTGCGTTTTTCGGGTATAAATGGCCCTGCGCACGCGCGTTGAGGTATTCACAAATGACCCGGCTGTCATAGAGACAGAGCCCCTCTTCGGTACGCAGTGCCGGGACTTTTGCCAGGGGATTAAACAGAGCGATACGTTCATCGCGCACGACAGGATGCGCGGCAGAATCGAGCCGTTCTATTTCCCCGTTAAGACCCAGTACGTTTGCGCACACCATCACTTTGCGAACATAGGCGGACGTGCTGGCAAAAAAGAGTTGCATCATGGCGCCACCTCCAGCAGTACTTTACCGATATTAGCGTTGGCTTCCAGAATGCGATGGGCCTCGGCGGCCTGTGCTAAGGGCAGGGTTTGATAAATGCGTGGCGCGATTTTGCCTGCGGCGATCAGGGGCAGCAGATGTTTACTGATGCACTGCGCCAGGCGCATTTTCTCGGCCAGGCTTTTGGGGCGCAGGGTGGAAGAGGTCAGACTCAGGCCTTTGCGCATCACCTGTTGCAGGTCCAGTTCAATCGTTGCGCCCTGCATAAATGAGAGACTGACGTGGCGCCCGCCCGGCGCTAACACGCTCAGATTGCGTGCCACATAATCGCCCCCCACGTTATCCAGTACCACATCCACACCACGACCCCCGGTTGCCGTCAGAACGACGTCGACGAAATCTTCGTCGTGGCGGTTGATGGCGCGCCAGACCCCCAGTTGTTGCAGCGCGGCAATTTTTTCCGCGCCGCCCGCGGTGGCCATGACGCGCGCTCCACACGCCTGCGCGCATTGAATGGCAAATGTTCCTACGCCGCTGGCTGCTCCGTGAATCAGTACGGTTTCGCCGGGTTGCAAACGCCCCAGTTCAAACAGGTTATGCCACACGGTAAAGGCCGCTTCCGGCACGCCTGCCGCCTGCGTAAGGGGCAGATTTTCCGGAACGGAAAGACAGAGTTCGGCGCGCGCCACGCAGTAATCTGCATACCCCCCGCCATTGAGCAATGCCATGACCGACGAACCTGGCGCGGGGAATTCAACGCCCGCGCCCAGCGCGATAACGGTACCTGAGACCTCCAGCCCCAGCACATCGGTGACACCTGGCGGTAAAGGCATGCCGTTGCGTTGCAGGATATCGGGACGATTGACGCCCGCACCGGTCACGCGAATTAGCACTTCACCGGCTCCTGGCATCGGTATCGGGCGCTGCACTTGTTCCAGGACCTCCGGTCCCCCCGGTCGGCACGCAATAATGGCATTCATCATTTCAGGGATCATCCGCGTTTATCCTGCTCTGTCGCGCTAAACGCGCATACGCCTTCGTCATCAACATTCACCCCCACCAGAGACCCGACAGGCCAGCGTGTCAGCGAGTGAAGACCGGACTGGCGCGCAAACAGCGTGGCGCTGCCCAGCGCGGGCACATCGAGATGCACATCGACATGATCGCCCTGAAAAACATGCGCAATCACCGTGGCGCTGAGCAGTGAATGCGGGCCCAGGGCTGCCAGTTGAATATTTTCCGGGCGCACAAACACATCAAGGCGTTCGCCAATCGAGGCATGGACACGTTCCGCTGGCAGGCGTAGCACGTTACCGCCCAGATCCAGTATCGCCGCGCTATCGCGACTGACGTAACGACCCGGCAAAATATTCACATCGCCTACAAACCCGGCGACAAAGGGATCCTGCGGACGACGATAAATCTCATCCGGCGTGCCGATCTGGCGTACATGTCCTGCCGACATCACCACCACGCGATCGCTCATGCTCAGCGCTTCGCCCTGATCGTGTGTCACGAAGACGGTGGTGACGCCAAGCTTGCGTTGAATCGCTTTCAACTCAACCTGCATCGACAGACGCAGATTTTTATCCAGCGCAGAGAACGGCTCATCAAGCAGCAGGACTTTGGGACGGATCACCAGCGCGCGCGCCAGCGCGACACGCTGCTGCTGGCCGCCAGACAGTTCACGTGGTTTGCGATGGCCGTAACCGGCAAGCTTCACCAGCGCCAGAGCCTGCTCAACGCGCTCAGCGATGTCGGCTTTGGGCACACCACGCATGCGCAGACCGTAGCCCACGTTCTTCTCGACCGTCATATGCGGGAACAGCGCGTAGTTCTGAAACACGATGCCGATTTCACGCTGCCAGGGGGGGGTATCGGTCACCAGATCGCCATCAATAAAGATTTCGCCGCCATCCGCTTCGGCGAAACCCGCCATCAGGTTCAACAACGTGGTTTTGCCGCAGCCTGACGGGCCGAGCAGGGTAATAAATTCGCCTTCTTCAATCATCAGGGAAATCTTGTGTAGGGCAATGGCGTCGCCAAAGCGTTTGAGCACGCCATCGAGTCGTACGGCAACATGCGTGTTGTTCACGTCGGGTTGCAGCGTTGGGGGCTGCGGGAACAGGGTGACTTCTGCACTAACCATGTAATCTCCATAAATGGGCTATCGAATGCCTGAAACCAGCATACGGGTTAAACGTCTGTCGCGCGGTTAGTGCTTCCCGAAGCTGGCGTTTGGAAAAGTTAAAGCAGAAAGACAGTGAAACGAGCGGAAGAAGGGCGGCCGCTGTCCGCCCTGAACAGAAGGGAATCGCGCTGAATAGTGTTCGGTGATGTTACGTTTTTTGACACATCCACGCGGCAAGACGACGCAGCAGGGCATCGCAGGCGTTTAACTGTTCGACCGTAATGAATTCATCCGGTTTATGGCCCTGCGCCATGCTGCCTGGCCCACATATCACGCTGGGGATGCCGACCTGATGGAATAATCCGCCTTCCGTACCGAACGCGACAGTACTGAACCTTTCGGAGCCGGTGAGATGGGCAATCAGCCGTGCGGCGGCGCTTTGCGCGGGGGTGTACAAACCGGGATAACCGCTGATGGGATAAAAACGGATCGTCGCGTCGCGACTGACGGCCTGCATGTCGGGCAGAAGCTCGCGCTGTGCGTAATGTTCCAGTTCCCGGGCCACCTCCTGCGCATCGTCCTGCGGCAATGTGCGCACTTCAAAGTCAAACGTACACTCGGCGGGCACGATATTCAGCGCCCGGCCGCCCTGAATCAGACCCGTTTGTACCGTGGTAAACGGCGGATCAAAACGCGCATCATGATGTTCCGGCGCAGCCAGCCGCTGACCTATGCGCGTAAGGCGGTGGATGAGCTTTGCCGCATACTCGATGGCATTAACGCCCTGTGGTGCATAAGCTGAATGACAGGCGGCGCCCTGGACTTCACAGCGCACGCCGAGTTTGCCTTTGTGACCGAGAACAGGCTGCAATTGTGTGGGTTCGCCGATAAGGCAGATATCGGGCTTTTCCGCGCGACGGGAGAGCGCATCCAGCAGCGTACGCACGCCGAGGCAGCCGACTTCTTCATCATAAGAAATTGCCAGATGCAGAGGTTGCGCCAGTGGCTGCGCAAGAAAGTAGGGGACGGCTGCGAGGATGCAAGCAATAAAGCCTTTCATGTCCGCCGTGCCGCGACCATACAGTTTGCCGTCGCGCTCAGTCAGGGTGAAAGGGGGAACGCTCCAGTTCTGCCCGTCAACGGGGACCACATCGCTGTGACCAGAGAGCATAACGCCGCCCGGTCCCGGCGGGCCAAGTCGCGCATAGAGATTGGCTTTACTACGCTCAGCGTTATGAATGCGCTCATAGTTAACGCCGAGCCCGGTTAAGTAGCCGCCGATAAAGTCGATCAGCGCCAGATTAGATTCACGGCTGGTGGTATCAAACGCCACCAACTGTTCCAGCATTTCACGGCTGGTCATCATCAGACCTCCTTGCACTTACTCGTCGCCGGGCACGCCGTAACCCGGCGCACTACGCGGATCAAGCGCTCGCGTTAAATAGTCCTGCATCTGGGGTTGATAAGCGCGCCAGAGTTTGCCGAGTTCATCGATGGGATCGGCGTCTGTCCAGTCGACGCGCAAATCAACTATCGACCAGACGTGAGAATCGACAATCGACAGCGCTGATGAATGTACCGGGCCTGCTTCTCCGCCTGCGGCAAGGCCCGCCTGCATTGCAGCAATGAGCCTGTCAGCCAGATGCCCGGTTTGCTGTTCGAACGCGTTTATCATCGCGACAATGACGTTCGGATCCGCGAGCAGATTACCCGCCGCCACACAGTTATCACCGTTCAGAGCGTTGTGGACGCCGAGCGTTTTGTCGCCGCTGTAGAAAGCGCTTTCTCCTCCGGCCGTCATCACGGTGACCTGTCGGTAGGTAAAATAATCATCCGTGCTCAGCCCCGCCTGTAGCGCCGTTTCAGCACTATCACCCTGTTGCAGTCTTTCAAGAATACGCGGTCCCAGCGCCGGTAAGGTGATGTTTTGGGTTGATACCGCGCCCACCTTGCTACGTAGCCACGGGCAGCGCGCCCCCACCGCAATACTGGAAGAACTAATGGCAATGCCTATCTGACCGGTCTGCGCGCAGCGACCAATAATTGATAATGTCATGGTCTTAGTCTCCCGTTGGTGATGGCCAGTTATCGGGAATCACCGCGATAACATCAATTTCCATCAGCCACTGTGGCTGACCCAATGCGGAAATGACCAGCCCGGTTGAGATGGGAAACACCCCTTTTAGCCATTTGCCGACAACCTGATAAACCGGCTCGCGATAACGGGGATCGATGATATAGGTGGTCGTTTTGACGATGTGTGAAAGGTCACTACCTGCCTCTTCCAGAAGCTGTTTTACGTTCTTCATCGCTTGTTCAGCCTGGGCGGCCGGGTCGCCAAGCCCGACCAGGTTACCATCAAAATCGGTACCAATCTGGCCCCGAACGTACACGGTATTGCCGGCACGAACTGCCTGACACAGATCGTTATCCAGCGACTGATTCGGGTAGGTGTCTTTGGTATTGAATTTGCGAATGCGGGTATGTGTGCTCATCGTTGCCTGCCAGTAAAGGGGTTCCCCGCAAGGTATACCTTCTCAGGCAAAACAAACAAAACAGCATAATCCGAGGCTTTAGTTTAGAAAATGCGAACGGGCCTCCAGGCCCGCCTGGCGTCAGGGCGCGAGTGACTGCCCTTCAAGGGTTGTTGCGCGTCTGATGGGGATGAGCAAAGGCAGAATGCAAAGCACCAGTAGGGCGACAAGCATTAAGGTCTGTTGTACGCCCATCACATCTCCTGCCATACCGTAGATGACGGGCATCAGGGCGCCGCAACCGAGCGAGGCGGTATAAAAAATCGCAAACGCGCGGGTTTGCTGTTGCGGGCGGGATAACTCGGCAACGCTACCATACAGAATCGAGGACGTTCCGTTCAGCGCCACACCTAACGGAATCAGCAATAACCAGGTCACTTGCAGCGGGGCAAATGCCATCCCCAGCACGATGGCGGAGGTGATTATCTCACTGGCCGCGACGCTTTTGATCACGCCGAGCCGGGTTGACAGTATTCCGCAAACCAGTTTACCGAATGCCCCGCCAATAAAGATTAATGTCAACGCAAGGCCTATTTGCGTCGCCGAAGCGCCGCGTGAGGCCATCAAAAAAGGCAGGAAAGTCAGGGTGCCCGTGCGCGTTGCATTATCAATACTCCCGATCACGCATAACGCGGTGAATGCCCTTCGGCGCAGCGGTTCGGGGAGTTTCATCGCCGGCTGCTGAGGCTTGTCGTGGTGCGTTTCTTTGGCGGCGAGAGGCTCCACTTGCGCGGGTTTGCTATCTCCAGGCAGTAACAGGTACAGGCCAAGGGTGACGAGGAAGCCAAAGAGAGCAATCCATTGCAGGGCGCTGCCCCAGGCGATGATAAGCAGGCAGGCCGATAGCGTGCCGGGAATCACCCCTTTGCCGACATCGCCAAAGAAATTGTAGGTGCTCAGCGCAATACGGGCGTGCCTGGGGGAATAATAGTGCGTAATAAAACTCGATGACAGAGGATGCTGAACGCTGGCGCCCAGACCGCCGACGACAATCAGTATCATGAGCTGTATCAGCGTTGATGAGGTGCCGTAGAGGAGCAGCGCGACGGTCAACAGCAGGGTGCCAGCCATTAATACTCTGCGTTCGCCGTACTTTCGGCCTAATTCTCCTGCGGGGATCTGAAAGGCTGACATCGTGCCGGAAAACAGCATCTTAAGCAGTCCTGTCTGCGCCATGGAAAGCCCAAACTGCTGCTGCCAGAGAGCAAAAAGGACATAGTGCAAGTCGGTGGCACCATCATGGAAAAGGTGAGCAAGACTGGTTGCGCCCAGGACTTTACGGCTTTGCCTCTTTTCGACGGTAGCCGGATGCGTGTTATCGGGGGAACCGGACGTCAGACCCATTCATGTGCTCCAGGAATTAAACGAGTATCTTTACCTTAAATTTTCCCTGCGGGGAATAGCGTGTATGTAAGTTTTTTGGCGCTGTATCTATCTCAATAATACCTTTCGACGCCTTTATGAAATGCAGGAATTGTTTAATGAGAAAGACTTTTATGTATATTCGTTATCAGTCTTTAAATATAGTGCTTATATCAATTTAAATATAAACAAGACGGGCTATTTGATTTTAGCATGCTAACTTAGCCGTGTTGGTTCACTTATTGCAGTGAGATTATCCTCGACAGACAAATTTACGGCATATGCAGAGATTGTTGCGCAACATACAGATTCGATGACTACGAGGATTTTCTGAGAGCATTGCATGAGTAAATGTCAGTTTCACAGAGATCGCCTGATATTGTTAAGATGCTGGTTCCTGTTTTGTTTTGCCTTTTCTGGTGACATACTATGCACCTTTGTGATTGGACAGATTTCTGAATGCGCTGCTGTTTTTTTAGTTGCATGTATGGGTAAGCAACATGAAGAAAAAGAAATTTTATTTATCACTGGTTATAACGGTTGCTTTCCTCATTGTTTCTGTGTTACTGACCTTCCAGGTTTTGTCAGCGCGAACTCAGACGATAAATGAGCTTAATATAAATGTCATCAATTTAAGCCGCACGCTTGATACTTATTCGGAAGGTGTTATTCGTCAAGGTGAAATGATTATAAAAACCATATCTAGCATGACGGAAATATATGGAATAAAACAACCAGAACTTGAACGCATAAGAACACTTCTGTCGGATCAAACAACGTTTATCGAACAACTTAATAATATTGTCATCTATGATGACAAAGGAAATCAAATTCTTGCCATGCGTGATATCCCTAAAGGGAGGCGAAATGGCGCAGATAGATCGTTCTTTATTTATCACCGTAACAACGTATCTAAAGATATTTTTATTGGCCCTCCGGTTATTAGTCGAACGACGGGCAAATGGGTTATTACCATCAGCAGAAGGCTGGAAGATGATAACATGACGTTCAAAGGTGTGGTGGTTTTAACACTGAACGTTGAAAATTTTCTCGAAACATACGGTAAATTAGATATGGGGAAGAATGGGTCTATCTCGCTCATTAGCGATTCAGGCACGCTTATGATTCGTTTCCCTTTTAATGAAAATTATATCGGTAAGGCATTTTCTGATTCGCTGCTGTTTACGACTTATCTCAAAAAAAGTGACTCAGGAACGGCAACCGTTATTTCTCGTGTTGACCATATTGAACGCATTTTCGCTTTTCAGAAAAATAAGCGCTATGGGTTAGTCACGACGGTTGCGGTCAGTACAGATGAAGCCTTGAATTCATGGAGACATCATGCTGAGATTCTGGGCGCGATAGTGATATTTCTTATTGGATGTGCCATTTTTTCAGGGGGTTATGTTTTTAAAGAAATCAGTAGGCGTGTGCAACTTAACAAAGAACTCGCCAATGCCAAAGAGTCATTGATGTCTGCCAACGCACAATTAAAAGAGATGGCCTCTGTTGATAGTCTGACAGGTCTGGCTAATCGCAGGGAGTTTGATCATATTTTTCCGAAAACAATTCAAACGTGTGCAAAGAATAAAAAATCGATATCGTTGTTACTGATTGATATCGATTTTTTTAAAAATTACAATGATAAATATGGACATCTGGACGGTGATAACTGTTTACGCAATGTGGCTGCTATAATAAAACAGAGTTTGGCAGAGCTAAATGCCGTAGCCGCCCGATATGGTGGCGAAGAGTTTGTCGTTATCTTACCAGAAGCAGAACTGGAATTAGCGAAGAAGATTGCTGAAACCATTACCCATAATATAATCAATGAAAAATTAATCCATGAGGCCAGCCCTTTTGGCGTAGTGAGCGTCAGCACGGGTGTTTCACATGCGCGTGCGGCAGACCTTGATGATGACGGGACCTCGCTTATTGAAAGTGCCGATACGGCACTTTATCGTGCAAAATTTTGCGGGCGCAACCAGGTTAGCATCATTTGACAGCGTCTTACCGATACGCTTTTTTGTGAAACGTTTTGTCAATGGCATTGCGTAAAGAGATTAACGATGTGTGCCTGTGAAGCGATTAACCTCAAGCCCGCTATAAAGCTTATCCTTCACCCACAGACGATACTGTCCTGGTGTGCGATGATAGTGTTCCCGAAACGCACGGCAGAATGTGGACTGCTCCCGGTAACCCAGTTGCATTGCAATTTCAGTGATTGAGCGATTGGTATCATGAAGTAAATCGCGGGCAATCACCATTTTTCGATATCGTATATATACGCCAGGCGACATACCCGTAACTTTTTTAAATCCCCGCTGAAAATGCCATGCAGAATAACCTGATTTTTGTGCCAGGGCGCTGAGTGGCAGAGGCGTTGCGATATTACATTCTATCCAGTCGAGAATATCCTTTATCGTTAGTCTCATCAGGCACAATGCGCTTTCCTTTGTCATTTCAATACCTTTTTATTGGCGAAGTCAGGGGGAATCGTTGTCATAAAAAAGCGCCCCGACTGAAAGAATAATGGCTTAACCGGGCGCAGTGACACGCAGTCACTGCGCCTGTTTATTGCATCAACAATCTTCAATAATTAAATAGACCGCGTTCAATGGCCCATGAACCCCAACGACCTTAATAAGTTCAATATCTGCCGTCGAGCTTGGTCCGGCGATGAGATTGATACAGGAGGGCAGGGGTTCTCCTGATTGTTCTCTCTGGCGGAGGATTTCAGCCAGTTGCGTGACGCCAGGCAGCAACCGGCTTTTATAGACAACAAACAACGTCGTCGGGGGAAGCAGGCTGATGGCTCGTCCTTGCCAGGGCGAGGAAAACAGAACCACCCCCCCTGTTTCACACAGGCCGTATTCGGCGAAGACCACGCCAATATTGGCCCCAGCGGCTATGCGCAGGTTGTCTTCTCTTCCCGGCGAGGCCCAGCAATTCGCCGGGAATGACCTCTGCAAGTGCGCAGTGATGCCTGTTTTTGCCAGTCGGGCGTCGCCGCTTATCAGTATCGGGCCGCCGCCATACTGGTTACAGAGACCTTCTGCGACCTGTGAGAGGTCTGCAAGAGGGGCCAGTTCGCAGTGGACCTGCATCATCTGTGAGGCAAATTCCATGAAACTGTCGCAAGGTTGCTCTGCTATTTTTTCGGCATAACGGCTTCTCAGCGGCGCAGAATGCGTAACGGGCAATGGCTCAGGGAGTTGACGTGGCTCGCGGCCGAGCTGCCGGGCAATGTGTTGCATGAAGGCATCGCGGTTTTCCATTATGCACCCTCCCCATTTTTGCGCTGTTTTTGATGTGTTTTGAACCAACTGCGGAAACTCTCTCCATCCGCCTGTGGCAGATCACGGGTTTGCGTCCACTTGCGGATTGCGGCAATGCTAAAGGGCATCTTCCCGTTGCGAATCATCAGCTGTGCCGCACGTGCGCCCGCCACCATACCTACCTTCCACAGGGCGTGATGCTGGTTAGCGTAATTGAACAGATGCACTGTGTGACGTTCCATCGCGGGCGTCATGCCGCTTTCAGCCAGCGTACGGCGGTGCTCAAGAATTAATGAGGACAAGGGAATACGAACCGGGCAGACGTCATCACAGGCTGTGCATAACGAACAGGCATAGGGCAGGTTTTTGAAATCCTCATAGCCGCCGAGCAGCGGCGAGAGCACCGCGCCAACAGGGCCTGGATAAATCGAACCGTAGCCGTGCCCTCCAATATGACGGTAGGCAGGACAGGTATTCATGCAGGCGCCGCAGCGTATACAACGCAAGATATCCTGAAAAGCAGACCCCAGCACTTGCGAACGACCATTGTCGACGATCACCAGATGGAGCTCCTCGGGGCCGTCACTTTCCGCCTGAGCGCCGGGGCCAGTAAGCCAGGTATTGTAGCCGGTCAGGCGGGCGCCCACGGCGCTGCGCGCCAGCATGGTCAGAATGATGTCCAGCTCTGCAAATGAGGGAACCACGCGCTCCATACCCATCACGGCAATGTGTGTTCGCGGCACAGTGGTACAGAGCCGGGCATTGCCCTCGTTGCTCACCAGGCTAAGTGTGCCGCTTTCTGCGACCGCAAAATTGCAACCGGTAATGCCGATATCGGCGTTAAGGAAATCTTCGCGGATCTTCTGTCGAATAAAGCGTGTCATCGCTTCCGGGGTTTCGGCACCCTCGTAGCCCAGTTTCTCCCGCAGGATACGCTGAATTTGATGGCGATCTTTATGTATCGCCGGGACAACCACATGCGAAGGGGCATCTTTGGCCAGTTGCAAAATATACTCGCCCAGATCGGTCTCCACGACCTCAATGCCTGCCGTCTCCAGCGCGGCATTCATCCCGATCTCTTCGGTCACCATCGATTTCGATTTAACGATTTTGCGAGCGTGTTTCTGCTGCGCAATTTGCACAATGTAGCGTGTGGCATCTTCTCGCGTGTTGGCAAAAAAAACGGTGCCGCCATTCGCGGTGACCTTTTCACTCAATTGATAGAGATAGGCATCCAGATTATCAAGAACATGGGCGCGAATCTCTGCGGCGCGGGAACGCCAGGCGGGCCAGTTCTCAAGCTCATCGATCATTTTCTGGCGATTAATGCCAATGCGATCCTGCGCGTTCGCGACAGCGTGGCGCATGACCGGATCGTCGATTTGCTGCTGTACCCGATCGTAAAACGGGAGGTTACTGGTTTTAAGAAACATATTGCCTCCTTAGCGGCTCATCAGCACATCGGCGATGTGAAGTACGCGGACGGGGTGGCCTTCTCGCTGCAAGCGACCGCCAATATTAATCAGGCAACTGGCATCTGCGCCGATCAAATAATCCGGCCTGGCTTCCATAAGATGCATCACCTTTTCCTTCACCATCTCCCCGGAGATCTCTGCCATTTTGACCGAGAAAGTGCCGCCAAAACCGCAGCAGGTTTCCTGGTCGCTAAAAGGGATGATTTCCAGTTCACGAACTTCACGTAACAGGGCCAGTGGTTCATCGCGAACGCCAAGCTTGCGAAACAGACTGCACGAAGGATGATAGACAGCCCGTCCTGGCAGGCGCGCACCGACGTCCGTCACGCCAAGCTGGTTAACGATAAACGAGGTCAGATCGACCATCCGGCTGGCAACGTTCGCCGCGCGCATTGCCCATTCGGGCTCATCGCGTAGCCAGTCCTGATAGTGGCGAATGGCATTCATACACGACCCGGCGGGAGAGATAATGGGATAGTCATTGATCTCAAGTGCGGTAATTTGCGCTTTCATGCCCGGCAAGGCATCGGTAATGTAGCCGCTATTGATTGCCGGTTGCCCACAACACCCCTGATGTTCAGGAAACTGGACGCAACAACCCAGTTGTTCGAGCAGCAGAACACTGTTTTTTGCCATGCGTGATTTAAGCGCGTCGCCAATGCAGGTTACAAAGAAATTCACGTTCATATTATTTTGCTTCCGGAAAATGTCATGACTCGCGTCTTTATTAAATAAGACCGTCAGTGAGGGTGTTTTTAACCACCTTATTAAAAGATGTATTTAGCGAGCCACACGCAGCCCGCCGGTGACGCCACGGCTTAGTACCAGTTGCCAGAGCTGAATATTTCTGGCGCGAAATGCGCCCGCACAGGCAGTCAGGTAATAGTTGAACATTCGATGAAATTTGACGGAGTAATTTCCTGACAATTGCGGCCAGGCCTTATTGAAGCGACTATGCCAGGCCATCAGCGTCTTATCATAATCGGCGCCGAAGTTATGTACGTCCTCTATGACGAAATAGGGTTCACTGGCCTCAGCAACTTGTTTTAGCGAGGGGAGACAGCCGTTAGGAAAGATGTATTTATTGATCCAGGCATCAACGTTATGTTGGGTTTTATTTGAACCGATGGAATGCAATAAAAAAAGACCGTCAGGTTTCAGGCAACGATCGACCGCCTTAAAATACGTCGCGTAATTTTTCGGACCAACATGCTCGAACATGCCGACCGAAACGATACGATCATATTGCTTATCCAGATCGCGGTAATCCTGGAGCAGGATGCGCACATCTTTCCCGGCACAGAGGTGTTCGGCATAGGCTTTTTGCTCAGCGGAAATCGTTATGCCTTCCACATGCACACCATAGTGATGTGCCGCATATTCTGCTAATCCCCCCCAGCCGCAGCCAATATCCAGCATCGTCATGCCGGGTTTAAGCTGTAGTTTTTCGCAAATCAATGCCAGCTTGTTTTCCTGCGCGACAAATAATTCGTCGGCCTCTTTCCAGTAGCCGCAGGAATACTGCATATGAGGATCGAGCATGCGGTTAAAGAGATCATTGCCCAGATCGTAATGCACTTCGCCAACCTGCCAGGCACGTTTGCGTGATTGTGGATTAGCAAGGCGGGCAAACGCGATGCGCAGAAGATCGGAAAAGCTGGCGGGGCGTTGCTCATCCAGCCGGGCACAGAGGAGCTTATCAAAAAAGACATCAAGCCGTTTACAGTCCCACCAGCCTTCCATATAACTTTCACCCAGGCCGAGCGAGCCTTGTTGTAATACGCGTTTAAAAAAACGGGTATCGTGCACCCGGATATCCCAGGGTTCAGGCCCATTAATAACAATTCCCGCCTGTGATAGCAGTTCCTGCACAATCCGCAGCCAGTGGTTTGGTTTGCTGATCACATCGACGGTACATTCATTAGCCATCATCTCTCCTTTAACGTAGCGTGACTGCCAGTCAGAAAATATCCCCGTTACGCCAGTCAGTGTTTGCGAAAAGGCTTATCCCTCAGGCAGATGGCTGGTAAATTATTCATGACGGGTGAAACAGATTTATGACCGCTTCATTATTCAGTAAACCCGCCGTGTCTGCGCTGTGCTATCAAGACAAACTTCATCGAATAGAGGCCAGGTGCTTATGTGCTCAACGTTAGTGTTACCGCCGAGTCAACCGGTTAGCGGCCAGCCCGCGCCGGTGCTGATGGCATTGCCGCGTGCGGTTTACTTTCGCAGCTACCCCTTGATGGACGATACGGGTGTGGACAGACATGAGCACCCCTTCGCTGAATTTCTGTATGCGCGCAATGGCAGTATGCGTGTGGAGATTGAAGGCAAGACGCTGGTGGTCCCCGTTCTCTATGGCGTATGGATCCCGGCTCATGTGCCGCATCGCATTTTTGCCACCAGCGACGTGCTGCTGGAAAGTCTCTATGTTGAAGCCGATTTCGCGACCATCGCTTTCAGTGGCAGCAAAGTGGTGGTGGTCAGTGATTTCGTGCGTGCGTTTATTCACTATGCGACGCAAAATGTGCCGGAGCTGTATGACGATGAAGGGGAAGATGGGCAGCTTGTGCAGGTGTTGATTTCATTACTCAGGCGGTTGCCGGATGCCGGCCTGTCAATCTCCTGGCCGGGCTCACCTTTACTGATGAAGGTCTGCAGCCAGATCCAAAAAACACCGGGTGAAACGCACAGCATTGAGAAGTGGGCTTCCGGTAGCGGCATGTCGGTGCGCACGTTTTCACGTCGCTTCAAAAAGGAAACCGGGGTGGCCTTCAGCGAATGGAAAAAACGTGTGCGCTTGCTGGAATCCGTCGTGATGTTAAAAAACAAGCGTAGCGTCACACAGGTTGCACTTGATCTGGGCTATTCAAGCCCGGCCGCATTCACCTTTGCGTTTCGCGCCATGTTTGGCGTGCCGCCGACACGGTATTAAGTCGCCTTCCAGGATAAAGGGTCTTCATTCAGCATCGACAAAAAACGTTTCACCGTTCGTGAGCGTTCAAAACGCCGCCAGCACAGCGCGATATCGGTATAGAGCTTCGGTGAGATAAGCGGATGATGAGTGACATTCGGCGGAGAAATGACCACCATCGACTGCGGCACCAGGGCAAAGCCACTGCCTGCAGATACCATGCTGACAGACGACGAAAGCTGTGAGCACTGTCGCGCGTGTTCCATATCAATCCCGGAGCGTGCGCAGCAGGTGTAAACGCGATCATACAAGCATGGCGCTATTTCCTGCGGGAACAAAACCACTGGCGTATCCTGGAGCTGATCCAGCGTCAGAGCACCGCGCTCTGCGAGAGGATGATCGCAATGCAGTACCACCACCATCGGTTCCCGGTCCAGTATTTTCAACTCGAACGCTTTACTGCTCTCACAGGGCAGACGTACGAAAGCAATGTCCAGTTCCCCCTCAGCCAGCATCGTCGTAAGAGAGGACATATTGGCTTCCCGTTGATGGATCTTCACCGCCATGTTCTGCAACTGAAAATGGCGAATAAGCGTGAAGATCATGGGATGAAAAGCGTCGGAACTGGCAATCCCGATCGACAGATTGCCGTTTAGGCCACGGGCAATGCCCCGAACTTTTTCGACGGCTATGTCGCTCAGCGCCAGGATCTCACAAGCGTCTTCATAGAAGGCTTTTCCCGCTTCGGTCAGTTCCACGCCTCGCGTCAGGCGTCTGAAAAGCGGCGTCCCCACTTCCTCCTCAAGCCGTTTGATTTGCTGGCTCAGAGGAGGTTGCGACATCCCCAGCGCTTTGGCCGCCTTAGTGAAGTGTCTCTCGCGTGCTACCGCGACAAAATAGCGCAGATAACGAAGTTCCATATCTCAAACGTCTCAAACCAGCATGGATTCTATATTGGAACTCTCTGCTGAATCCGGTCAACATTTATTTAACCTTTCTAAAAAAAGTTGAAGAGGACGAGCATAATGATGCATTCATCGGCATGCGACTGTGAGGCCAGCCTGTGCGAGACCGTACGTGGGTTCTCTGCCCGGCACCCTGACAGCGTGATCTATCAGACATCGCTAATGAGCGCCCTGTTAAGCGGCGTATACGAGGGAGACACCACCGTCGCCGATTTACTGGCGCAAGGTGATTTTGGTCTGGGCACCTTTAACGAGCTGGACGGCGAACTGATTGCCTTTAGCAGCCAGGTGTACCAGTTGCGCGCCGACGGTAGCGCCCGCGCCGCGAAGCCAGAGCAGAAAACGCCGTTTGCGGTGATGACCTGGTTCCAGCCGCAGTATCGCAAAACCTTCGATACACCGGTCAGCCGGCAGCAGATCCACGAGGTGATCGACCAGCAAATCCCCTCCGATAACCTGTTCTGCGCGTTGCGTATCGACGGCAACTTCCGCCACGCCCACACCCGCACGGTACCGCGCCAGACGCCGCCGTACCGGGCGATGACCGACGTCCTGGACGACCAACCGGTGTTCCGCTTTAACCAGCGCGAAGGGGTGCTGGTCGGATTCCGCACGCCGCAGCATATGCAGGGGATTAACGTGGCCGGCTATCACGAACATTTCATCACTGACGATCGTCAGGGTGGGGGCCATCTGCTCGACTACCAGCTGGAGAACGGCATGCTCACCTTCGGTGAAATTCACAAGCTGATGATTGACCTGCCCGCCGATAGCGCGTTTTTACAGGCCAACCTTCACCCCAGCAATCTGGATGCAGCGATTCGTTCCGTTGAAAACTAACAGGAGAACCACCGTGAACAGTGATAAACAGGCTCGCCAGTGGGCGCACGGCGCCGATATGGTTGTCGGCCAACTGGAAGCGCAGGGCGTGAAGCAGGTTTTCGGTATTCCGGGTGCGAAAATCGACAAAGTCTTTGATTCCCTGCTGGACTCCTCCATTGAGATCATCCCCGTGCGCCACGAGGCGAACGCAGCCTTTATGGCGGCAGCGGTAGGGCGGTTGACTGGCAAAGCCGGGGTGGCGCTGGTCACCTCCGGACCTGGCTGTTCAAACCTGATCACCGGCATTGCCACCGCCAACAGCGAAGGCGACCCGGTTGTGGCGCTGGGCGGGGCGGTGAAGCGGGCGGATAAAGCGAAACTGGTGCATCAAAGCATGGATACGGTTGCGATGTTCAGCCCGGTCACCAAATATGCTGTCGAGGTCAGTTCCCCGGACTCGATTGCCGAGGTTATCTCCAACGCGTTTCGTGCCGCCGAGCAAGGCAGACCGGGGAGCGCGTTTGTCAGCCTGCCGCAGGATATTGTCGACCAGCCCGCCACAGGCACCATTTTGCCTGCCAGCGGCCCGGCGATAATGGGCCCGGCACCCGAATCGGTGATTAACGATGTGGTGAGGCTCATCGAGAATGCTAAAAATCCGGTCATCCTGCTGGGGCTGATGGCGAGTCAGCCTGCCAACAGCACGGCGCTGCGTAAGCTGCTGGAGAAAAGCCGTATTCCGGTTACCAGCACCTATCAGGCCGCCGGGGCAGTGAACCAGGAGCACTTCACCCGCTTCGCCGGGCGCGTCGGCCTCTTTAATAATCAGGCGGGCGACCGGCTGCTGCACCTGGCGGACCTGATCATCTGTATTGGCTACAGCCCCGTTGAGTATGAGCCGTCCATGTGGAACAGCGGCGATGCCACGCTGGTGCACATTGATGTGCTGCCCGCGTATGAAGAGCGCAATTATGTGCCTGACATCGAGCTGGTGGGGGATATCGCCGCCACGCTGAACCAGCTTGCCAGCCGGATTAACCACAAACTGGAACTCAGCCAGCGCGCGTCAGAAATCCTGGTCGATCGCCAGCATCAGCGGGATCTGCTCGATCGCCGTGGCGCCTCGCTCAACCAGTTTGCCCTGCATCCGTTGCGTATCGTGCGGGCCATGCAGGACATCGTGAATAACGACGTAACGCTCACCGTGGATATGGGCAGCTTCCATATCTGGATTGCCCGCTATCTCTACAGCTTCAGGGCGCGTCAGATGATGATCTCCAACGGTCAACAGACCATGGGCGTCGCGCTGCCATGGGCGATTGGCGCCTGGCTGGTGAATCCGGGGCGCAAGGTGGTTTCTGTCTCCGGCGACGGCGGCTTCCTGCAGTCGAGCATGGAGCTGGAAACCGCGGTGCGTCTTAACGCCAACGTGCTGCATATCATCTGGGTGGATAACGCCTACAACATGGTGGCAATCCAGGAAGAGAAAAAATACCAGCGACTTTCCGGCGTAGAGTTCGGTCCGGTCGATTTCAAAGTGTACGCCGACGCCTTTGGCGCGAAAGGTTTTGCCGTGGAGAGCGCCGATGCGCTCGAGCCCACACTACGTGCGGCGATGGAGGTCGATGGCCCGGCCGTGGTGGCCATTCCCGTTGACTATAGCGATAACCCGCTGCTGATGGGCCAGCTCCATCTCAGCCAGATTTTATGACTTACTATAAGGACAGAAAAATGCAAAAAGTGGCTCTCGTAACCGGCTCAGGCCAGGGGATTGGTAAAGCAATAGCGCTTCGCCTGGTGAAAGATGGCTTTGCCGTCGCCATTGCCGACTATAACGATGCGACGGCGAAGGCCGTTGCCGATGAAATTATCCATAACGGCGGCCATGCCGTGGCCGTGAAGGTGGATGTCTCTGACCGCGAGCAGGTGTTTGCGGCGGTAGAAAAAGCCCGCAACGCGCTGGGCGGCTTCCACGTTATCGTCAATAACGCCGGGATCGCACCCTCTACGCCCATCGAATCCATCACCCCGGAGATTGTCGACAAAGTTTATAACATCAACGTGAAAGGGGTGATCTGGGGGATTCAGGCGGCGATTGAGGCGTTTCGCAAAGAGGGGCACGGCGGCAAGATCATCAATGCCTGCTCCCAGGCAGGCCACACCGGCAACCCGGAACTGGCCGTCTACAGTTCAAGTAAATTCGCGGTGCGCGGCTTAACCCAGACCGCCGCACGGGATCTTGCCCCGTTGGGGATCACCGTTAACGCCTACTGCCCGGGGATTGTGAAAACGCCTATGTGGGCGGAAATCGACCGTCAGGTCTCTGAGGCGGCAGGTAAACCGCTCGGCTACGGGACTGAAACCTTTGCCAAACGCATTACGCTTGGCCGCTTATCCGAACCGGAAGATGTAGCCGCCTGCGTCTCGTACCTTGCAGGGCCAGACTCCGATTACATGACCGGCCAGTCTCTGCTCATCGATGGTGGGATGGTGTTCAATTAAATTCTAATATACCCGTCATACTTCATGTTGCCTGTGCGTTGATTTGACGCGGTCTGTGAGCTTGCCCCGTCGGGACTTGCGCAAGCGTTGTTCAAACTGGAATAACCCGTTTGTCCTCGCTCACCCCGGTCACGTACTTTTGTATGCAACCTGGCTTCGCTGCGTCGCCACGTTCAGGCAACCCGAATAAGTAAGAGTAAACGCTCTGACATGCGTTTTCCCCTGCACCCTTGCAGGGGCTTTTTATAGACAAAAAGAAAAATCCACGCAATGGCGTGGATTTTAGTGGGTTTTGTGAGCTTTATGAGATGTTATGAAAACTCATGAGACGACAAAACTAATTTAGACGTTGAACAGGAAGTTCATCACATCGCCATCTTTTACGATGTAATCCTTACCTTCAGCACGCATTTTGCCCGCTTCCTTCGCTCCTTGCTCACCTTTGTAGGTGATAAAGTCTTCATAAGCGATGGTTTGCGCACGGATAAAGCCTTTTTCGAAGTCTGTGTGGATCTTACCTGCGGCCTGAGGCGCCGTTGCGCCAACCGGGATAGTCCATGCGCGCACTTCTTTCACGCCCGCAGTGAAGTACGTTTGCAGGTTCAGCAACTGATAACCGGCGCGAATAACGCGGTTCAGACCCGGCTCTTCAATGCCCAGTTCGGCCATAAATTCTTCGCGGTCCGCGTCGTCCAGCTCAGCGATATCAGACTCAACCGCCGCACACACCGCTACAACAACAGAACCTTCGGCATCGGCGATTTCGCGTACTTTATCGAGATAGGGGTTATTTTCAAAACCGTCTTCATTAACGTTCGCGATGTACATGGTCGGCTTGAGCGTCAGGAAGCTCAGGTATTTAATCGCGGCTTTGTCTTCTTCCGTCAGGTTTTTCAGGGCACGCAGCATGCCTGCGTTTTCCAGTTGCGGCAGGCATTTTTCCAGCGCAGCCAGTTCTGCTTTTGCGTCTTTATCGCCGCCTTTGGCTTTTTTCTGTACGCGATGAATAGCGCGCTCACAAGTGTCCAGATCAGACAATGCCAGTTCGGTATTGATAACCTCAATATCATCCGCCGGATCCACTTTGTTGTTCACGTGAATGATATTGTCGTTCTCAAAGCAGCGGACGACATGACCAATGGCTTCGGTTTCGCGAATATTGGTCAGGAACTGGTTACCCAGGCCTTCACCTTTGGATGCGCCTTTAACCAGACCGGCGATATCCACAAACTCCATCGTGGTTGGCAGAATACGTTGTGGCTTGACGATCTCCGCCAGCTTGTCCAGACGCGGATCGGGCATCGGTACGACACCGGTGTTCGGCTCAATAGTACAGAACGGGAAGTTAGCCGCTTCAATACCGGCTTTGGTGAGCGCGTTGAACAGGGTGGATTTACCTACGTTGGGCAGGCCAACGATACCGCATTTGAATCCCATGATGTGATTACCTTAAGTTCTGAATAATCAACCCGTTATAGAAAACAGATTGCATAAAAGTTAATAACTTTGCCTATTATACACGTAACCGTTGTATCGCGTGGCAAAAATGGCAGATGGCAAGCGTTACTGGGCCTTAAAGGCATGCAAGCGGTTAGTTGCTTTCGTCAGACCGTCTTTCAGCCAGATTTCCGTGCAACGTGCCGCTTCATCTACCGCTTCGTCAATCAATTTCTGTTCAGAAACAGGCGGTTTACCCAGTACAAAACCGACAACTTTGTTTTTATCGCCCGGATGGCCAATTCCCACGCGCAAACGGTGGAAATTCGGGTTATTGCCAAGCTTACTGATAATGTCTTTTAACCCGTTGTGACCACCATGACCGCCGCCCAATTTGAATTTCGCCACGCCCGGCGGTAAGTCCAGTTCATCATGGGCAACCAGGATTTCGTCCGGGTTGATGCGATAAAACGTTGCCATGGCGGCAACGGCCTTACCGCTGAGGTTCATAAAGGTGGTAGGGACCAGCAGCCGCACATCCGCGCCCGCCAGATTAATCCGTGAGGAATAACCAAAAAACTTCGGCTCTTCACGTAGCGGAGCACGAAAACGCTCAGCCAGCAAATCGACATACCATGCGCCTGCGTTGTGGCGTGTCGCGGCATATTCCGCGCCGGGGTTTGCCAGCCCGACAATCAGTTTAATCGTCACTTTTTATTCCTGACAAGGTCAATATCTGGCGCGTAGTTTACGTCGTGCGGCGTATGATGACAAAGTTCTCAGGACGAAACGGCGAAAATGCCAATGATTACCAGTCTGAACCATTAGAAACACAAGTAGTTCAGTGGGTTATTTGTAAATATTTGTGGTCTTAAAATGTGTAATTGTGATCGTACACGCAATCGCCATAACCCCCGCTGTCTATACTTTACCCACAAGCATTGGGGTTATTCCCTTTCAACCCATCGTTCCGGAGGTGACACCATGAAACGCAAAAACGCTTCGTTACTCGGTAATGTGCTTATGGGCCTGGGGTTAGTCGTGATGGTCGTCGGCGTGGGTTACTCTGTCCTGAATCAGTTGCCGCAGCTTAATCTGCCGCAGTTCTTTGCCCACGGTGCAATTCTCAGCATTTTTGTCGGAGCAGTGCTCTGGCTTGCAGGCGCACGTATTGGTGGCCATGAACAGGTCTGTGATAAGTACTGGTGGGTTCGCCATTATGACAAACGTTGCCGCCGTGACGGACACGGGCATAGCTAATCTATAACATCACACGCAAGCGGTTTCCTCGGGAAGCCGTTTTTTTTGGCTTTTTTCTTGACCCTTACGTAACGTTAGGCCCGAGAGTGCCCGACAAGGGGAAGAAAAGGAGCCGTTATGTTAATTCAAGCTGGTGAACTGGCACGTCGTGCCGGGATCACCGTCCGTACACTGCACCACTACGAACATATCGGACTGCTTACGCCTTCATCCCGAAGCGCTGCCGGTTACCGCTTATATAATCTCGCTGACGTCAAACGCCTGCATAGGATTCAGGTACTGGCGAAGGCGGGTATGGCACTGGCAGCCATCAAGGATTACCTGGCGCGGGAGACGCGCCCGCTCCATGTGCTGCTCGATGAACAAATCAGCCTGCTTGATGCGCAAATGCGCACTATCCAGACGTTGCGCAAGCAACTGCTGATGTTACAGCGTGGCATGGAAAGCGGGGCTGAACCTGACCTGGAGTCCTGGTTACTGACTCTGGAGTTAACGAATATGTACGATCGTTGGTTTAGTGCCGAGGAATTGCGCGAGCTGCCGTTTGCCGCTCATGACGAGGAACGCAGCCGTGAATGGGCGAAAATGGTGGCGGAAGCCAAAGCGCTGATGGCGCAGGGGTGCCCGGTTGATGATGAAAAGGCGATGAATCTGGCTACGCGCTGGATGACGCGTCTGGAGGAAGATACGGCGCGCAGGCCGGAGTTCTTGACCCGACTCAATGAGATGCACCTGGTGGAGCCGCAAATGCGCGAGCAGACCGGAATTGATGATGAGACAATTAATTTCATCACTCGCAGTTTCGGCGAAAGCAAACTGGCTATCTGGCAGCGCTATCTGACGCCAGATGAGATGGCGTTTACCCGTGCGCACTATTTTGATCGAATGATGGAATGGCCGCCGTTAGTCACTCGCGTTCGCCAGGCGGCACTCGAGGGGCTTGACCCGCAGTCAGAAGAGGCGCAGTCGCTGGCAAAAACATGGCTTGAGTTATTCCAGTCTTACGCCGGAACCGATCCGCAAACCCAACAGAAGTTTCGCCTGTCGATGCAGCAGGAACCTCATCTAATGAAAGGAACCTGGGTAACGCCAGACCTGCTGCAATGGCTGCAGCAGGCGGTAGATGCCCTGATGCGCAAGCGCTACGGGGCATCGGGTTCATCATAAATCCGCTAACGCCGCGTCACGGTTTGGCCAGAACGACAAACGGCCAGGAATAGGTTTGATGCCTGCCCGCGCCATGGTGCGCAGCGGCTGAAACTCCAGATTACTGACGCGCAACTCGGTGCCTTCCGGCAGGCGATTGACAAAACGCTGGAAGGCATCGAGTCCACCTGCATCAAGCAATGGCACCGCATCCCATTTCAGTATCACTACCCGTTTGCCTGCAATTCTTGACTCCAGTTCCGTGAACAGGCCATCGGCAGCGGCGAAAAACAGCGGACCAATCACGCGTAACACCAGAATATCGTCCGCCACGTCCACATTAACAGGCGAAAGACGGGTCATGCGCGCGATACGACGCATAAACAATAGCGACGCCAGAACAATACCCACACTAATGGCGATAACCATATCGAACAATACAGTCAGCGACATACAAATCAGCATGACGATAATGTCATCTGTCGGCGCACGGCGCAGCAGGTTTACCACCTTATGCGCTTCGCTCATGTTCCAGGCCACCATCAGCAGCAGCGCGGCCATGGCGGAGAGCGGCAGCCAGGAGAGGAGTGGCGCCAGCACCAGCAGGGCAAGAATCACCAGGACCGCATGAATGATGGCTGATACCGGCGATGACGCCCCGGCGCGAACGTTAGCCGCTGAACGGGCAATGGCGGCGGTGGCAGTGATGCCGCCAAAGAAGGGCGCGACAATATTTCCCAGCCCCTGGCCTATTAATTCGCTATTGGCTTTATGGCGGGTTCCGGTCATGCCATCCAGCACTACCGCACAGAGCAGAGACTCAATAGCCCCCAGTAATGCCATTGAGAACGCGGCGGGCAGCAGCGCCTGCAGAGAGGCCCAGCTCAGGGTAAAGCTCGAACCAGGCAGATCCCAGGGTAAAACAAGCTGTGGCAGCAATTGTGGAATGCCGTTGCCCTGGGAACCGTCCGCCAGAACATAGTGAAACTGAGAACCGATGGTCGCGACATGGCCGCCCAACAGATTAACCACCGCCATGACGGCACAACCGGCAAGCAGTGCCGGTAAATGCCCAGGCAGGCGAATGCGCAGGCGCGGCCAAAGAATCAGGGTGCCGAGGGTGACGATGCCAATGGCGGCATCACCGACATTAATACTCGGCAGCGCCATTGCCAGCGCACCGACTTTTTGCAGGTAGTGCTCCGGCATATGGGCAACCTGCAAGCCGAGGAAATCTTTTATCTGCATGGTACCGATGGTAATGCCGATACCTGACGTAAATCCCAGTGTGACAGAGACGGGAATGTATTCGATCAGGCGGCCAAAACGCGCGAGGCCAAACAGAATTAAAAAGACCCCCGACATTAATGTCGCGACCAGCAACCCGCCGAGACCAAATTGCTGCGATACCGGATAGAGAATGACGACGAAAGCAGCGGTAGGGCCGGAAACACTATAGCGTGACCCCCCGGTCAGTGCGATAACGATGCCGGCGACAGCCGCCGTGTAGAGTCCGTATTGCGGCGCAACGCCGCTGCCAATCGCCAGCGCCATGGCTAGCGGAATGGCGATAATACCAACCGTTACGCCGGCAATGAGATCGCGCGTAAAACGCGCCAGGCTGTATTTTTCCTTCCAGCAGGCTTCGATAATGGCGCTGAATGGCATCACATGTGGAGAAAAGAGTCTTTTCACAGAAGATTAATCCCTGGTCAAATATCACCATTACAAATTTGCATGCTCAATATTTATTAGTCATACAAATAAAACTCAGGAATAAAAAAACCCGCCGTAGCGGGTCTTTGTGCCGATTCCAATCAATGTTCGAACATTGCGGAAATGGATTCTTCGTTGCTGATGCGACGAATCGCTTCGGCCAGCATGCCAGACAGGGTCAAAGTACGCACGTTTGGCAGCGATTTGATTTCATCCGTCAGCGGGATAGTGTCACAAACGACCACTTCATCGATAACGGAATTGCGCAGGTTATTTGCCGCATTGCCAGAGAAGATCGGGTGAGTCGCGTAGGCAAATACGCGTTTAGCACCACGTTCTTTCAGCGCTTCTGCTGCTTTACACAGCGTACCGCCGGTGTCAATCATGTCGTCAACCAGCACGCAGTCGCGACCTGCGACGTCACCGATGATATGCATAACCTGAGAAACGTTCGCACGCGGACGACGTTTATCAATGATAGCCATATCGGTATCGTTAAGCAGTTTGGCGATAGCGCGAGCGCGAACTACGCCGCCAATGTCCGGAGAAACCACGATAGGGTTATCCAGATTGAGTTGCAGCATATCTTCGAGCAGGATAGGACTACCAAAAACGTTATCAACCGGCACATCAAAGAAGCCCTGGATCTGCTCAGCGTGCAGGTCAACGGTGAGGACGCGGTCAACGCCTACGCTGGAGAGAAAATCCGCGACAACTTTTGCGGTGATAGGTACACGTGCGGAGCGCACGCGGCGGTCCTGACGAGCATAACCAAAGTAAGGAATAACGGCGGTAATACGACCTGCGGAAGCACGGCGCAGGGCATCAACCATAACAACCAATTCCATCAGGTTGTCGTTCGTTGGAGCACAAGTGGACTGGATGATGAAAATATCACCACCGCGTACATTTTCATTAATTTGTACGCTGACTTCGCCGTCGCTAAAGCGACCAACAGCGGCGTCGCCGAGAGAAGTGTACAGGCGGTTGGCAATACGTTGTGCTAGTTCCGGGGTGGCGTTACCAGCAAAAAGCTTCATATCAGGCACGAGAAGAACCTCAGGCATGCGTCCATTGGTGGATAGAATAAGCCATAAATGTGCGGTTCAGACATAATCCTATCCATGCGGTGTATTAAAGAGCGCGATGCAACGTCTGGAACAAGTGACGTTGTCACCGGTACTCAGCTTGCCCGGCGAGGGCGCTGGCCAGAGGCGAGAGGTTTACACCTCGTGCGACAAAACCGTGTAGCCATGCCGGGGCTTGCTCTAACACCTGAAGAGCAGCAGACTCTGTGTCAAATTCAGCAAAAACACAGGCCCCTGTGCCAGTCAGGCGCGACGGCGCGTATTCTAGCAGCCAGGTAAGCGCCTCATCAACCTTACGAAAACGTTTTCTTGCGATAACCTCGCAATCGTTGCTGAATTCACATTTTAGTAACGTTTCTATTGACCGTTTTGGCGTATTTCTCGGCAGTTCCGGATCGCTGAAAATGGTCGGGGTAGGAATACTGACACCAGGATGGGCGACCAGATACCATTTTTCTTCGGGTTCTACTGGGGTGAGTATCTCGCCGACGCCTTCCGCGAACGCCGCGTGACCCCGGACAAATACCGGGACATCCGCCCCCAGTGTCAATCCAAGCTCTGCCAGCTCATCAACCGATAAACCGCAATGCCACAGATGGTTAAGCGCCACCAGCACCGTCGCCGCGTTTGAGGAACCGCCGCCCAGTCCTCCCCCCATTGGCAGACGTTTGTCGATCTGGATATCCGCGCCGCTGCCCTCTGGCAGACGGCCCGTCCTTTGCGCTTCTCGCATCAACAAACGGGCTGCACGAACGATCAGGTTTTCTTCATCCGGCACGCCTGCAACAGGGGTTAACAACCGAATAATGCCATCTGTGCGCAGTTCAACGCCTAAAGTGTCACCGTAATCAAGAAACTGAAACAGGGTTTGCAGCGTATGATAACCATCAGCCCGTTGCCCGGTGATGTACAAAAACAGATTAAGTTTCGCCGGTGCGGGAAAGCGCATCATCATTTCGCAATCCAGTTATCCATTTTGAGCTTAATACGCTGACCACCGTCGCTCAGCTCGAGACTGGAGGGCAGAGCAGGCTTCGTATCGCTATCATAACCGCCGTAGACGACTTTCCAGTTTTTGCCCCCCTGGCTGTAGTTAAGCTCGCTCAGACGATACTGATCATCAAGCTTGTAATCAGTCGCGTCGCCTGGCAGGCCCAGAATCCACTGACGCAGGCTGTTAAGCGGAATCGGCATGCCGGTCAGTTTGCCAATCATCTCTTCCGCATCGGTGGCGGTATAACGCTTGCCTTTATTGTCGACCAGTTCCACTGCGCCAGGTTGGGCGTTGAGCTCCAGTTCTGTGCTGCCCAACGGGTTTGTCAGCAGCAGGCGATAGCGATCCTTCCCGGTTTGTTGCCAGAAAAAGCGAGCATAGACTTTCTGCTCATCGGAGATGAAGGCGAAAGCGCCACGCGTCTGAAACTGGTTCAATTTGCTGACTTCTTGCTGATGTTGACGCCACTGGGGGGCATCCGGACTCTGGCCCGGACCTTTCGGCGCGTTGAGGGTACAAGCAGTGAGTACGAGGCTTGCCAGCGGCAGCAAACGAATAAGGCGAAAATCCGGCAAAGTCATAATGATGACGAATCCTTGAGGTGCGTTGCAGTAAATATTCTTAATGCTAGCGCCGGGCAGGGATAGCGTCTACGTTCAAGTTGTCTTAAATCATTAAATTACCGATTACTCCAAAAGGGGGCGCTCTCTTTTATTGACCTCGCGCATCCTGTATGATGCGCACAGTCTAACCTTATCAACGTTGGTACTATTCCTGCTCACATGACTCTTCTGGCGCTCGGCATCAACCACAAAACGGCTCCCGTTTCGCTGCGAGAACGTATTACGTTTTCGCCGGATACGCTCGACCAGGCGCTGGATAGCCTGCAAGCGCTGCCGATGGTGCAGGGCGGGGTGGTGTTGTCGACATGTAACCGCACAGAGCTTTATTTAAGCGTTGAAGGGCAGGAAAACCTCCATGAATCGCTGATCCGCTGGCTGTGTGATTACCATCAAATCAGTGAAGAAGAACTGCGTAACAGCCTTTACTGGCACCACGATAACGATGCCGTCAGCCATTTAATGCGCGTGGCGAGCGGGCTGGACTCACTTGTATTGGGTGAGCCGCAGATCCTCGGCCAGGTGAAAAAAGCGTTTGCTGATTCTAACCGCGGTCATCTGAAGGCCAGTGAACTCGAACGTATGTTCCAGAAGTCGTTCTCGGTCGCCAAACGCGTACGCACAGAAACCGATATTGGCGCCAGTGCGGTCTCGGTTGCGTTTGCCGCCTGTACGCTGGCCCGGCAGATCTTTGAATCACTCGCATCTGTCACCGTGATGCTGGTTGGCGCAGGGGAGACCATCGAACTGGTGGCGCGTCATCTGCGCGAGCATAAAGTGCAGAATATGATCATCGCCAACCGTACCCGTGAACGTGCGCAGGTTCTGGCTGATGAAGTGGGGGCGGAAGTGATTTCCCTCAGTGATATCGATTCACGCCTGAAAGATGCCGATATTGTCATCAGCTCTACCGCCAGCCCGTTGCCAATCATTGGTAAAGGGATGGTCGAGCGGGCAATGAAGGCGCGTCGTAACCAACCGATGCTCTTGGTGGATATCGCCGTCCCTCGCGATGTCGAACCGGAAGTGGGTAAACTGGCGAACGCCTATCTGTACAGTGTTGACGATTTACAGAGCATTATTCAGCACAATCTTGCGCAGCGAAAAGCGGCGGCGGTGCGGGCTGAAACCATTGTCGAACAGGAAACAAGCGAATTTATGGCCTGGCTGCGTGCGCAAAGCGCCAGTGAGACCATCCGTGATTACCGCAGCCAGTCTGAGCAGATTCGTGATGAATTGACTGCCAAAGCGCTGGCCGCCCTTGAACAGGGTGGCGACGCGCAGGCCATTATGCAGGATCTGGCCTGGAAACTGACCAATCGCCTGATCCACGCACCAACCAAATCTCTTCAGCAGGCCGCCCGTGACGGGGATGATGAGCGCCTGCATATTCTGCGCAACAGCCTCGGGCTGGAGTAGCACAACAATCTCTAATAACAGGGTGCATTTACGCCTATGAAGCCTTCTATCGTTGCCAAACTGGAAGCCCTACACGAGCGTCATGAAGAAGTTCAGGCGCTATTGGGTGACGCGCAAACTATCGCCGATCAGGAGCGATTCCGCGCCTTATCCAGAGAGTATGCGCAACTAAGCGACGTATCGCGCTGTTTTACTGACTGGCAACAGATTCAGGAAGATATCGAAACCGCACAAATGATGCTTGATGACCCGGAAATGCGCGATATGGCGCAGGACGAGTTACGCGAAGCAAAAGAAAAAAGCGAACAGTTAGAACAACAACTGCAAATTCTTCTTCTGCCTAAAGATCCTGATGATGAACGCAGCGCCTTCCTTGAAGTGCGTGCCGGAACCGGCGGCGATGAAGCGGCATTATTCGCAGGCGATCTGTTCCGTATGTATACCCGCTATGCCGAGTCGCGTCGCTGGCGCGTTGAGATCATGAGCGCGAATGAGGGGGAGCATGGCGGCTATAAAGAGATCATCGCGAAAGTGAGTGGTGAAGGCGTTTACGGACGTCTGAAATTTGAATCCGGCGGTCATCGCGTGCAGCGCGTACCGGCAACCGAATCACAGGGGCGAATCCATACCTCTGCCTGTACCGTTGCGGTGATGCCTGAACTGCCGGAGGCCGAGCTTCCGGACATCAACCCGAGCGATCTGCGCATCGATACGTTCCGTTCATCCGGGGCCGGTGGGCAGCACGTTAACACCACCGACTCCGCAATTCGTATTACCCACTTGCCGACAGGCATCGTGGTGGAGTGTCAGGACGAACGTTCCCAGCATAAAAACAAAGCCAAAGCGCTGGCTGTTCTGGGTTCGCGCATTCGCGCGGCGGAAATTGCTAAACGCCAGCAGGCGGAAGCCTCAACGCGTCGAAACCTGCTGGGGAGCGGCGATCGCAGCGATCGTAACCGTACCTATAACTTCCCGCAGGGACGTGTAACCGATCATCGTATCAACCTGACGGTCTATCGTCTGGACGAAGTGATGGAAGGCAAGCTGGATATGCTCATTGAGCCGATTGTGCAGGAATACCAGGCTGACCAACTGGCAGCGCTCGCCGGACAGGATTGATGGATTATCAACACTGGTTGCGTCGCGCGATAAGTCAACTGTCGCACAGCGAAAGCCCGCGCCGGGACGCGGAGATTTTACTGGGCTTTGTAACCGGAAAAACGCGCACCTATATTCTTGCCTTCGGCGAAACAGCGCTTTCAGACAGAGAATGTGAGCAGCTTGATGATCTGCTGGCCCGTCGTGAACGGGGCGAACCGGTCGCACATCTGGTGGGCGTTCGCGAATTCTGGTCTTTACCGCTATTTGTCTCGCCTGCGACGTTGATCCCGCGCCCGGATACCGAATGCCTGGTTGAACAGGCGCTGAAACGTCTGCCGGAACAACCGTGCCGGATCCTCGATCTGGGGACCGGTACCGGCGCTATCGCGCTGGCGCTGGCCAGTGAACGGCCGGATTGCCAGATCACTGCGGTCGACGTAATGCCCGATGCCGTCGCGCTGGCCCTGCGTAACGCGGAACATTTAGGCATATCGAACGTCACGGTTCTGACCAGCGACTGGTTTAGCGCCCTTGCCGGGCAGCATTTCGATCTGATTGTCAGCAATCCGCCTTACATTGATGAGCACGATCCTCATCTCGCTATGGGTGATGTACGCTTCGAGCCGCGTTCCGCATTGGTTGCGGCACAAGAAGGGCTTGCGGACCTGGCGTGGATAATCGCACAATCAAGGCGTTTTTTGCGCGCGGGTGGCTGGCTGTTACTGGAACATGGCTGGCAGCAGGGGGAAGCGGTACGTGCGCTGTTTGGCAATCAAGGATATGTGCAGGTGGAAACCTGCCGGGACTATGGTGATAACGAGCGTCTGACGCTCGGGTGCCTGCCGCTACAGGAGTAACAGGGCGTGAGTGCGTATACATTTCTGATTAGCCTGCATTTGACCACGGTGATTCTGACCATTAGCCTGTTCGTGCTGCGTTACTGGTGGAATTTTACGGGCAATCCCCGCGTTCAGGCGCGTTGGATGCGCATCGTGCCTCACGCAGTGGACACGCTGCTATTGCTCAGCGGCCTCGGGCTTATCGTGGTAACGCGCTATATCCCATTTACTGCTAATGGCGCATGGCTGACGGAAAAGCTGTTTGGCGTTATCATCTACATCGTTTTGGGTTTCATTGCGCTGGGGCGACATCGTCCGCGCAGCCAGCAAACGGGGTTTATTGCGTTTTTGCTGGGGCTGGTGGTGCTGTACATCATCATTAAACTCGCCGCCACAAAGATACCGATACTGGGGTAAGACATGCGGTCGTTAGCCGATTTCGAATTTAACAAAGCACCATTGTGCGATGGGATGATCCTGATATCAGAATTGATTCGTGATGATTTTCCCTCGCAGTTCGTGCACGACGAACTTGAGCGTCTGATCCGTCTGGCGCGTGAAGAAATAAGTCAGGCTCAACCGCAGGATTTGCAGCTGGAGAAACTTCTTGAGCTGTTTTACGGCGAATGGGGTTTTAAAGACACCCGCGGTGTGTACCGTCTGTCGGATGCGCTGTGGCTGGATAAAGTCCTGCAAAACCGCCAGGGTAGCGCGGTGTCGCTGGGTGCCATTCTGTTGTGGGTTGCCGGGCATCTTGACATCCCGTTGATGCCGGTGATTTTCCCAACGCAGCTCATTCTCCGCGCAGAGTGGCTGGATGGGGAAATGTGGCTGATCAATCCATTTAATGGCGACACGCTGGATGAGCATACGCTGGACGTCTGGCTTAAGGGTAATATCAGCCCTGTTGCTGAGCTGTTTAATGAGGATCTCGATGAAGCAGATAACGCGGAAGTCATTCGTAAGCTGCTGGATACATTGAAATCAGCATTAATGGAAGAGCAACAGATGGAACTGGCTTTGCGAGCCAGTGAAGCCCTGTTGCAGTTTAACCCGGAAGACCCGTATGAGATCCGCGATCGTGGTTTAATTTATGCGCAACTCGAGTGCGATCATGTTGCGCTGCACGACCTGAATTACTTCGTAGAGCAGTGTCCTGAGGATCCCATTAGCGAGATGATCCGTGCGCAAATTAACACCATTTCGCACAAGCAAATTACGCTGCACTAAACTGAATTAATAGACTGAATCTTGATAAGGGAATTATATGAAACAAAAAGTGGTTAGCATTGGCGACATCAATGTCGCGAACGATCTGCCGTTTGTTCTGTTTGGCGGTATGAACGTGCTGGAGTCCCGCGACCTCGCCATGCGTATTTGTGAGCACTACGTTACCGTTACCCAGAAACTGGGTATTCCGTACGTGTTCAAAGCCTCTTTTGACAAAGCCAACCGTTCCTCCATCAAGTCTTATCGTGGACCGGGCCTGGAAGAAGGGATGAAAATTTTCCAGGAGCTGAAACAGACTTTCGGCGTGAAAGTGATCACTGATGTTCACGAAGCCAGCCAGGCTCAGCCCGTCGCTGATGTGGTTGACGTAATTCAGTTGCCGGCTTTTCTGGCGCGTCAGACCGATCTGGTCGAAGCCATGGCGAAAACCGGTGCCGTCATTAACGTGAAAAAACCGCAGTTCGTGAGCCCTGGTCAGATGGGTAACATCGTGGATAAATTCCATGAAGGCGGTAACGACAAAGTTATCCTGTGTGACCGTGGCAGCAACTTCGGTTACGACAACCTTGTGGTTGATATGCTTGGCTTTAGCGTAATGAAAAACGTCTCTGGCAACTCGCCGGTCATTTTCGATGTGACGCACGCATTGCAGTGCCGCGACCCGTTTGGCGCAGCGTCGGGTGGCCGTCGTGCCCAGGTTGCTGAGCTTGCGCGTGCGGGGATGGCGACAGGCCTGGCCGGTCTGTTTATTGAGGCGCACCCGGATCCAGCCAACGCGAAATGCGATGGCCCGTCCGCACTGCCGCTGGATAAACTGGAGCCGTTCCTGAAACAGATCAAAGCGATTGATGATCTGGTGAAAAGCTTCGATGAACTGGATACCAGCAACTAAGATAAAAAACCCGCTTCGGCGGGTTTTTTATTATTCGCGCAAGGTACGCGAGAAGACTGTAGCCTGTTTAAATCAGGCAAAAATTGTCATCAGATAGGCCGCAAACAGCGCCAGATGCGCAGCACCGTTAAGCACATTGGTGCGCCCTGTTGAGAACGAAATATGGCACAGCATCAATGACGCCAGCATCACCACCAGTTCCGGTTTGCCCAGGCCAAACATCAGTTCATTTCCCGTCAGCCAGGCAATCAGCGTGACAACCGGCACCGTCAGTGAAATAGTTGCCAGTACGGAGCCGAAGAACAGATTCATCGCGCGCTGCACCTGATTATTTAAAACCGCTTTCAGGGCACCCAATCCTTCCGGCGAGAGAATCAACAGCGCAACCAGGAAGCCGGTAAAGGCGACCGGTGCATTCAATTCCGTCAGCAGATTTTCCAGCGGATGGGCATTCATCTTGGTGACCGCAATAACGGCAATCAGATGGACCAGCAGCCAGACGGTGTGCCAGCCGCTGCTGTGCGCCGACGGTTTACCGTGATGAGGGTCATCATCGTCGCTTTCATCTTCGTGCTCATAGACGAACAGGTTCTGATGGGTTTTGGTTTGAATCAGCAGGAAAACACCATACATTGCGGCAGAAATAAGCGCGACCAGCAATGATTGTCCGGTCGTGAAATTGCCACCCTCTAAGGCCACCGGAAAGACCAGCACAATAATAGCCAGCGGGAAGAGGGCAATCATATATTGTTTGATGCCGAACAGGTTCACATATTGCGTGGCAAATTTCCGCCCACCCAGCAATAACGAGAAGCCAACCAAGCCACCGCTAACGATCATAATGATGGAATAAAGTGTGTCGCGCATGAGCGTTGGCGCAGCATCGCCGGTGGCCATTAACGCAGAAATTAGACTCACTTCAAGAATAACGACAGAAAGGCTCAAAATTAATGAGCCATAGGGTTCACCGAGACGGTGAGCCAGAACATCGGCGTGGCGAACGACGCTAAATGCGCTGGCAAGAATACCCACCAGGGCAAGAATGTTCATTCCGATTATCACTGGCAGCGACTGACTGTTTCCCCAAAAAAGCAGCACTGCCAGTGCCAGAACCGGGAAAATGAGCGAAGTCTCCTTGTGGCGGGTTTTAACCGCCTCGTGCGTTGTAGTCATTGTTGATCTCCATCCAGCAGGTATTTGTAATTATAGAAAGAAATTCAGGCCGCATAAAATAACAAACATTCCTCTGCCATTATCCCTTTTTTACGCTTTTTTACGTCATGAGGATTTTCTTATGCAAGATGCTCATTTACTGATGTTTCGCCAAAAACATGCTTAATTTACAAAAAGATATTTTTTAAATAGTGTTGAAGACATCATTGGGTTGGATAAGACGCGAAGAATCAACCAGACTTAAGTTTTTACTTAAGGAGGTGTGAAAAATGCCCTATAAAACGAAATCGGACTTACCTGAGAGCGTGCAACATGTCCTCCCTGCGCACGCCCAGGAAATCTATAAAGAAGCCTTTAATAGCGCCTGGGAGCAATATAAAGATAAAGACGATCGTCGCGGTGATGCCAGCCGTGAAGAAACCGCGCACCGCGTGGCCTGGGCGGCTGTAAAAAATGATTATGAAAAAGGGGATGATGATAAATGGCATAAAAAGCGATAACCCTATGAAATAGTGAGCTGCGTTCTCATATTGCCAACATGATTATTCGCCATCCGCGTTACACCCTATAGAGTTCACTTGAAAACGGCCTGTGAATTGCATATCGTCATTGAAAAGCGCCAGGAAAGCAGCAGTAAAGTCGTTGCACGGAAGCATGCAGTGGCGGAGGTAGAAAGAGATGTTAACGCGTGATTTCTTAATGAAGGCAGATTGTAAAACGGCGTTTGGAGACATTGAGGAATCGCTGTTATGGTCGGCGGAACAACGAGCAGCATCGCTTGCTGCGACGCTGGCTTGCCGTCCGGACAACGGCCCGGTATGGATTTTTGGTTACGGTTCGCTGATGTGGAACCCGGCTCTGGAATATGACGAGTCCTGTACCGGTACGCTCCCCGGCTGGCACCGCGCATTTTGTTTACGTCTGACGGCGGGGCGCGGTAGCGCCTGTCAACCCGGACGTATGCTTGCACTAAAAGAGGGCGGGCGCACCACCGGCGTGGCGTATCGCCTTGCAGAATCGACGCTACATGAAGAGCTTTCTCTGTTGTGGAAACGTGAGATGATCACCGGTTGCTACCTGCCGAGCTGGCGCAGGCTGGAACTCGATGACGTGCGCACGGTGAATGCGCTGGTGTTTATCATGGACCCTCGTCATCCGCTTTATGAGTCCGATACCCGCGCGCAGACCATTGCGCCACTTATTGCCTCTGCAAGCGGCCCGCTTGGCACCAACGCGCAATATCTGTTCTCGCTGGAACAAGAGTTGATCAAACTGGGTATGCAGGATGATTGCCTGAACGAGCTGGTGGGAAGAGTGCGTCTGCTGCTGGAGGGAGAAAAACCAGGCCCGGAGATGCAACCTGGTTTCGCCTGATTGTCGTGCTAACTTATGCTGGAACGTAACTGATGGAATGTTCCAGCGACTGGCTGTGGCTATCGATCAGCACATTCCAGATACCGCTGTAAGGAACCGCCAGATACGCACTGGCACGATCCTGAACGCTTAATACATCAGTCTGAGCGGCGGCCTGGCCTTTATCGCTCATCAGATGAATATGGCAGCTTTCAGAACAACGTACTACCACTGTATCCCCACCAAATAACTTCAAACTTGTTTTTACCAACGCCATTGTTTTAAACCCCGTATGTATCGACAACGCACTCCCTGCGGGATAATCCCGTGCGTGATTTTGCTCACAATTCACTCATTGCATAACACCAAACGAGAGGGGTTCAGATGCTGACTTTGATCAAAAAATGGCGTAACGATTAAACAATAATGACAAAATTCGGTAGGGGTTTGTGTCGGCGCGTTAAATTCGGGGAAAAACGCGCCGACAGAAGATTAAATGCGGAAATGACCGGCAGTTTCAGCAAGCTCGCCCGCTTGTTCCTGTAACGCACCTGCGGCGGCGGCTGACTGGATCACCAGTTCGGCGTTTTGCTGCACCATACGGTCAAGATCGATGACTGCATGATTGATTTCCTGGATGCCTTTCATCTGCTCGTTAGTGGCGACGGTGATTTCACGCATAATGACAGAGACGCTGTCGATACTGGAGACAATTTCCCCCATACTTTCCCCGGCCAGACGCACGTAGCGGGAACCTGTTGCTACGCTGTCTGTTGTCGAGTCAATCAACGACTTGATCTCCTTCGCCGCCTGAGCACTGCGGCTGGCAAGGTTACGCACCTCGCCGGCAACCACTGCGAAACCGCGCCCCTGTTCGCCTGCACGCGCAGCTTCGACCGAGGCATTCAGCGCCAGGATATTGGTCTGGAAAGCGATACCGTCGATCACGCTGGTAATATCTCCAATTTTGGTCGAAGCCACTTCGATAGATTGCATGGTTGAAATGGCCTGCGATACCACTTTACCCCCGCGTGACGCAGCCTCAGAGGCGGTATGTGCCTGATCGTTGGCCTGTGCGGCGGAATCCGTCGACAGAGCAACAGAAGCGGTAATCTGCTCAACCGCACTGGCGGTCTCGCGCAGACTGGACGCTGCCTGTTCTGTCCGTTCTGACAGATCCTGGTTACCCGCCGCAATTTCTTGCGCCGCCTGCTGAACGGAATGGCTGGAATCGCGCAGTTTAACCATCACTACGGACAATTTGTCGCTAAAGGCGTTAAACGCATGGGCGATTTGCGCGACTTCATCATTACCCTGCTCCGGCAGGCGCTGTGACAGGTCATCCGTGCCGCTGCTGATCGCATTCATCGCGTCACGAATGGTGATCAGTCGCCTGAGCATGGTGGCGACAATCCAGTGCATGAGGGCACCGGCCAGGATGACCAGCACAATCAGTGAAACGGCCGAGGCTTTTAATTGCGCGCGCAGGCCCGCGGTAGAGTCTGCACTGTCCAGTGCGACAACTAACAGCCAGTTGGTGCCGTTGACTTTGGTGGCAAGAAACGACTTTTCCGCGCCAGCAAAGACGCCCGTCACCGGTTTACCCGCCTGTAGATCGGCAAATTGCACCTCACTGATGGCCTCGCCAAACGGTTTCAGCGTCAGTTTGCCATCGTTAGCGGCAATCACGCTGCCATCGCTGTTAAGCAACAACCCGCTACTGTTTGGTGTGGGTTTAATACCCTGCACGTTGGCCACCACGTTGTCCATGGATACATCACCTGCGACCACTGCTTTAAGCGTACCGTTCTCTTTTACCGGCACCGCGAAGGTCACCACCAGTTTCCCGCTGCCTGCATCGACATAAGGTGCGGTAACGATCGGGGCATCCGCTTTAGCGGCCTGCTGATACCAGGGGCGAATAGTCGGATCATAATCCGCAGGCACGCCGTCCGGGTTTGAGAATTTGGCCGTTTTACTGGCGTAACCCACATAGACGTTAATAAAGCCGGCAGCCTGAGCAATCTGGGTGAACACCGGAACGGGATCGTCAGTTAATGCTACTTTCTGCAGGGAGGCGATGGCGGTTGTTTTACTGCTGACCCAGTCACTGATGGCGAGGCTATGGCTACCGCTGGTGCTGGTGAGGATGTCCTGCTGAGCGTATTGATTATGCTGGCTGGTTACCTGGTAGTTAATAACGGTGTTAAGAAGAAGGGCAATAGCGAGACAGCCCGCTGTCGCCGCAATGATACGAGCGCGAATTGACCTGAACATATATATGAGTACCTGCTGTGTTGTCTTTAATGCCTATCGGCAGCACAGCAGGCAAACTTGATGCCGGAGGAGCATCCATAAGAAAAAAGTATTAAAGGCCGATCACGATTAGAACATTAAAACCTTGTCAGCCGCCAGGGTCCATTGTGCCAGCTCCACCAGCGTACCAATGGCGACGCCATCCACTAATGGCAGCGTTGTGATACCCCTGCCGTCGGTGCAGGTTTTGCACAACTTAACCGGTACGTTTTGCGCGGTAAGGATTTCCAGCATTTGCTGAATGTTGTACCCCTCGGCAGGTTTTTGCCCACGCAGCCCGGCGGTCACCGCATCGGACATTAAAAAGAGGCGTAAATCGAGGTCGGCTTCCTGCTCGCGCAGGGCGATCGCCAGACGCAGACTGTTAAATAAGGATTCACTGCCATACGCCGCGCCGTTGGCGACAATCACAATCTTTTGCATCTTCACTCCTTCGATAGGGCATGGTTATTGCTTATTACTCCCCAGCAGACAGCCACGGAGAGTAAGCATGAATAATTATACTGATGCGACACCCGACGCCACCGACTGGTTTCGCTACGCGCGTCAGGTCCAGAAACAGCAGCTTCACCAGCTTGCGCAGCTTGGCGTGCTGGCGGGAAAAATCAGCCATCTGACCCATATGCTGCAGTGCGAGCGCGGAGCATCAAATATCTGGCTGTGTTCAAAAGGGCAACTTTATGCGCTGGAATGTCGTGCCAGCAGCGCGCTTGCCGATGAGAACATCACCCCGTTTTTACCTTTGCTTGCCACGCTCAGGCCACTCGCCAGTAGCGCATTATGCCACCGTATTGCCGCCGCTGTCGGGTGTCTGGAACAACTTCCGCAATTACGTGAACAAATAAAAACCCAGCGTATTACGGCAGAGCAGGCGATGGCGCAATTCAGCCGCACCATTAGCCATCTGTTGAGTATTATCCCGCAGCTTAACGACAGTGTTGATGATCCCAGAATCGTTAAACATCTGGTGGCGCTCTACAGCTTTATGCAGGGAAAAGAGCTGGTGGGGCAAGAGCGTGCGCTGGGGGCGATTGGGTTTACCCAGGCGGCGTTTAGCGATGCGCTGCGCCAGTCGCTGGTGGACCGGATTGACGGGCAGCAACCCTGTTTTGAAGCCTTTCTGTCGCTCGCGGCGCCTGATGTCAGTGCGATATTTGCCCGCGAATGCACCGCCGGGCTGGAGATTGAACAGCTTCGTCGCCAGGCCTGCACCCGCGTGCCGCCTGCAGATGGCGGAGAAGGGGCGCTACGCTGGTTTGCGCTGCAAACCCAGCGGCTGGAGCATCTGCGGGCACTGGAAGAGGTGCTGATCAATGAACTGATGCATACGACGGCGGCCATGCTGGAAGAAGACGACGTAAACCTTAATACCTGGATTGATGATACGGCGGACGCTCGCCTTTCCGGGCGGCTCGATAGACAACTCTTACCTCTGGTGCGCCAGCAGGCCCGTGAACTGGAGCAGCTCAGTGCGCAACTGGCGTCGTTACAGGACTCCCTGGAGGAACGTACGCTGATTGATAAAGCGAAAAACATCCTGATGAATCACCAGAATATGAGCGAAGAGCAGGCCTGGCAATGTCTGCGTAAAATGGCCATGGACAAGAATCAGCGCATGGTTGAAATCGCCCGCGCGCTACTCACTGTGCGCGCGTTATGGCCTCTAACACCTAAGGAGTAGTTGCACATTGGGCGGGCATTTCTTGCACATGCGCAGTGCGAAAAAAACGACAAAACGGCTGAAAAGTGAGAAAAACAGCGGCTTGTGACCTGGCATGCGGGTTGCATTGTTATCGAGTGTAAGTGACAACAAGAGTGGCGGGGAACCAACGGCGGTTCACTGACCCTTCGGATAAAGGCGTCCATTGGTGCGAAAGCATCAACGGGCGCTTTTTTTTTGCTTCGGAGTGGATATGGGCGATTCATCGGTTTCATTAACGCGCAGGCGTTTTCTACAGGCAGGGGCAGCACTGGGCGGCGCGATGCTGATGCCCGGCCTGATGCAGGCGGCGTGGGCGGCGGGTTCCGACAAACCGGAACAGACCACCGTTCGCGTCGGGTTTATTCCGCTGACCGATTGCGCGCCACTGGTCATTGCGGCCCTGAAAGGGTTCGATAAGAAATACGGCATTACCCTGGTGCCCACCAAAGAGGCCAGTTGGGCGGCGGTGCGCGACAAACTGGTCTCTGGCGAACTGGACGCCGCGCATGTGCTTTATGGTTTGCTGTATGGCCTGGAGCTTGGTATCGCCGGGAAAACTCAGTCGATGGCTAACCTGATGACGCTCAACCAGAACGGCCAGGGTATTACCCTCTCGACAGATTTGCAGGGTAAAGGCATCACCGAGGGTGAAAGCCTGAAAAAAATGATTGGGCAGAGCGCACCCGGGACCTACACCTTTGCCCATACCTTCCCGACCGGGACCCATGCCATGTGGCTCTACTACTGGCTGGCGAGCGCGGGCATCAACCCCTTTACCGATATCCGTACGGTAGTCGTGCCGCCGCCGCAAATGGTGATGAACATGCGGATCGGCAATATGGTCGGTTTTTGCGTCGGTGAGCCGTGGAACGCCCGCGCCATTAATGATCGCATCGGATTTACCGCCGCGACCAGCCAGTCCGTGTGGCCGGATCACCCGGAAAAAATCCTTGGCACACGCCGCGCATGGGTCGAACAAAACCCGCATACCGCCCGTGCGCTGGTCTGTGCGGTGATGGAAGCGGCTCGCTGGATTGACGCATCCGATGATAATCGCCGTGAAACCGCACGCATTCTTTCGCGTCGGGCGTGGCTCAACACCAAAGAGCAGTATCTGACCGGGCGCATGCTCGGTGAATACGACAACGGTGCGGGCAAACGGTGGCAGGACGCGCACGCTATCCGCTTCTTCAATGAGGGCCAGGTGAGCTACCCGTGGCACTCCGACGGCATGTGGTTTTTAACCCAGTTCCGCCGCTGGGGCCTGCTGAAAAGCGCCCCGGATTATGCCGCCATCGCCAGCCGCATTAACCGTATCGATATCTGGAAAGACGCCGCCACGGCTATCGGGGGAATTACGCCGCCAGCACAGACCATGCGAACCAGCACGCTGATGGATGGCACTCGCTGGGACGGTACCGACCCGGAGCGCTACGCCAGACACTTCGACATTCAACGAACAGGGGCCTGATATGAAACATCAACAGAACACACAGCGCGTTATACCACCGTCTTCGCCAGGTGAAGTGATTACGCTGCCACCGGTGAAAGTCCGCACCCGCAAGCCGGCCCTGTCGCGCAAAACGCGCGCGGTAGCCGAACGTGTGGTTCCCGCGCTGCTGGGGCTTGGGCTGCTGCTTATCGCCTGGGAACTGGCGGCCATCAACAGCAAAGGCTTTCCGACGCCGCTCAGCACGCTGGATTCGGCAATGACATTATTTGCTGACCCGTTCTATCAGGATGGGCCTAATGACATGGGGATCGGCTGGAATGTACTGGCGTCATTGCAACGCGTCGCCATCGGGTTTGGTCTGGCCGCGCTGGTGGGGATCCCGCTCGGTTTTATGATTGGCCGCTTTATCTTTCTGGCGCGGATGTTTAACCCGCTGATTGCGCTGCTGCGCCCGGTTAGCCCGTTGGCCTGGCTGCCGATTGGTCTGCTGCTTTTCCAGAAAGCGGAACCGGCATCAAGCTGGACCATCTTCATCTGTTCTATCTGGCCGATGGTTATTAACACCGCGGAAGGGGTGCGCCGCATTCCGCAAGATTACCTCAACGTGGCCCGCGTTCTGCAATTATCCGAATGGACGGTTATGCGCCGAATTTTGTTCCCGGCGGTATTGCCCGCCGTGCTCACTGGCGTCCGTTTATCGATCGGCATCGCCTGGCTGGTGATTGTCGCGGCCGAAATGCTCACCGGCGGTCTGGGGATCGGTTTCTGGATCTGGAACGAATGGAACAACCTCAATGTGGAAAACATTTTAATCGCCATTGTCATCATTGGTGTCGTTGGTCTGCTGCTTGAGCAGGGGCTGATGCTGATAGCACGTCGTTTTAGCTGGCAGGAGAAATAAGATGAGTCAAAAACCGATTATTCAGGTGCAGGCGGTGAGCCAGCGTTTTTCCACTGCTGGCGGCGAGTTTGTGGCGTTGCAAAATGTCTCTTTCGATATTCATGAAGGGGAAACGGTCAGCCTGATTGGCCATTCAGGCTGTGGGAAATCGACCTTACTTAACCTGATTGCCGGTATCACGCTCCCCACCGAAGGCGGTTTGCTGTGTGATAACCGGGAAATCGCCGGACCAGGACCCGAACGCGCAGTCGTGTTCCAGAACCACTCTTTATTGCCGTGGCTGACCTGTTTTGACAACGTGGCGCTGGCGGTGGATCAGGTGTTCCGTCGCACCATGCACAAAGCGGAACGTCGCGAGTGGATTGAGCACAATCTGGAGCGCGTACAGATGGGCCACGCGCTGCATAAACGTCCGGGGGAGATCTCCGGTGGGATGAAGCAACGAGTCGGTATCGCCCGTGCGTTGGCGATGAAACCCAGAGTATTGCTGATGGATGAGCCGTTTGGCGCCCTTGATGCATTAACCCGCGCGCACCTGCAGGATGCGGTCATGCAGATCCAGCAGTCGCTTAACACCACCATCGTACTGATTACCCATGATGTGGATGAAGCGGTGTTGCTCTCTGACCGGGTGCTGATGATGACCAACGGCCCGGCGGCGACCGTCGGAGAAATCCTTGACGTTAATCTGCCGCGTCCGCGTAACCGGGTACAGCTGGCAGAAGACAGCCGTTATCACCATCTGCGCCAGCAGATCCTCCATTTCCTCTATGAAAAACAGCCGAAGGCGGCCTGAGGTGAGTGAAATGACCCTGCGACTGTTAATCATTGGCAACGGCATGGCGGCTACCCGCCTTGTCGAAAAACTCAGCGAATCGACCCCCGACCGCTATGCCATCACGATGATTGGCGACGAGCCGGGACATGCCTATAACCGCATCCAGCTATCACCGGTGCTGGGGGCAGAGAAAACGTTCCGCGACACCATTCTGCACGACGCCCACTGGTACAAGGCGCGCGGCATCAGGGTGCTGACGGGGGAAACCGTGACCCAGGTTGATGTGCAGGCTCGCCGGGTCATCACCACCCAACGCGAGCTGGACTGGGATGAGCTGGTGTTTGCTACCGGGTCGACGCCCTTTATCCCGCCCGTACCGGGGCATGATTTACCGCATGTCCATGGCTTTCGTCGTATCAGCGATGTGGAGGCCATTCTGGCAGGCGACGGGCCGGTTGTTGTTCTCGGCGGTGGCGTGCTGGGGGTTGAGGCGGCTGCGGCGCTACGCTGTCATGGTGACAACGTCACACTGGTTAACCGGGGCGAATGGTTGATGGAACAACAGCTTGACGCCCAGGCCGGAGGGCTGCTGGCAGCGAATCTGCGCGGTCGCGGTATTGACTGCGAACTGTCTGCCAGCATCAGCCACATTACCCCCGAGAGCGTCACGCTGACCAACGGACGCGTTTTGTCGGCAGGCCGCGTGGTGATGACCGCCGGGGTTCGCCCGGCGAAAGCCCTTGCCGAGGTCAGTGGTATTCCCTGTGCGCGCGGAATCGTCGTGGACGGGCAGTTACGCAGCGCGATCGCCGGGGTAAGCGCCATCGGTGAATGCTGTGAAATCGCCGGGCAAACCTGGGGGCTGGTGGCCCCTTGTTTACAGCAGGCGGACATTCTGGCAGCACGTCTGCTCGGTACGCCTGAGGCGGATTTTCAGTGGCAGGAGGGGGGGCTGCGACTGAAAGTGACAGGCATCGACCTGTTCAGTGCCGGGGACGTTCAGGGGCGCGAGGGTGACGATATCTGGACCACCTTCGATCCGCTCAGCGGCCATTACCGTCGCCTGGTGATACGGGAAAACAGATTGTGCGGTGCACTGCTGCTGGGTGATTGCACCAGCGCAGCCCCTCTCGCCGAACGATTACATACGCCGGAACCGCCGCAGGCGGACTGGCTTTTCGACAGCTTTACAGCGCAGCCAGCGGCTGCCGGGACCCCAAAGATGACAAAACCTACTCTGGTTGTGGTCGGACACGGTATGGTCGGCCACCATTTTCTAGAACAGTGCGTGAGCCGCAACCTGCATGAGACCTATCACATCGTGGTATTCGGCGCGGAGCAGTATGCCGCCTATGATCGTGTGCATTTATCTGAGTACTTTGCCGGGCGCAGCGCACAGTCACTCTCAATGGTCGAAGGGGATTTTTTTGACCGGTACGGTATTGAGCTGCGTCTCAGTCAGACCATTACCGCAATCGACCGCACAGTGCAGGTGGTGCGGGATGCGCTGGGGCATGAAACGCGTTGGGACAAACTGGTGCTGGCGACCGGTTCATACCCGTTTGTGCCGCCGGTGCCGGGGCATGATGCCAGCGGCTGTTTTGTCTATCGTACCCTGGATGACCTGGACGAGATTGCCGCTCGCGCGAAAAGCGCCACCCGCGGTGTCGTGATTGGCGGCGGGCTGCTGGGTCTCGAAGCGGCGAATGCATTAAAACAGCTGGGGCTGGAAACCCACGTGGTGGAATTTGCCCCGGCACTGATGGCCGTTCAGCTCGATGAACAGGGCGGCGCCATGCTACGCAAGAAAATCACCGCGCTGGGGGTGCAGGTTCATACCAGCAAGGCGACCCGGGAAATTGTGGCGAATGACAACACACTCACACTCAACTTTGCCGATGGTGAGAGTCTGACGACCGACATGGTGGTCTTTTCCGCCGGTATTCGCCCGCAGGATGCGCTTGCCCGCAGCGGGGCGTTGAGCCTGGGGGAACGCGGCGGGATCAGCATTAATGAACAATGCCAGACCTCAGATGAAAACATCTTCGCCATCGGCGAATGCGCAGTGTGGGAAGGCAAAGTATATGGTCTGGTGGCGCCAGGATATCAGATGGCGCGTGTGGTGGCCGCTCATCTCAGCGGCGAAACGACGGCCTTTACCGGCGCGGACATGAGCACAAAACTCAAATTGCTTGGTGTTGACGTGGCATCGTTTGGTGATGCCCATGGACGCACGCCAGGATGTCTGAGTTATCAGTGGACCGATGGCCCGGCGCAAGTCTATAAAAAAATCGTGGTCAGCGAAGACGGCAAACAGCTACTCGGCGGTGTGCTGGTAGGAGAAGCCAGCGACTATGCGACGCTGCTGCAAACCATGCTCAACGGGCTGGCGCTGCCGGCGCAACCGGAAAGCCTGATTCTGCCTGCGCTTGCAGGTAGCGCACCCAAAGCGCTCGGCGTGGCGGCATTGCCGGACAGCGCGCAGATTTGTTCCTGCCATAACGTCAGCAAGGGTGATATTTGCCAGGCGGTCAGTGCGGGGGCCACCGACATGGGGGCCATTAAAAGCTGTACCAAAGCGGCCACCGGCTGTGGCGGTTGCAGCGCGCTGGTCAAACAGGTCATGGAACACCAACTGGCGTCGCAGGGTGTGGAAGTGAAAAAAGATATCTGCGAACACTTCCCGTACTCGCGCCAGGAGATCCATCATCTGGTGCGCGTCAATCATATTCGCACTTTCGCGCAGTTGATCGGCCGTTATGGTCACGGGCAGGGCTGCGAAGTATGTAAGCCGCTGGTCGGGTCGATTCTGGCCTCCTGCTGGAATGAATATCTGCTCAAACCGGCGCACCTGCCGCTACAGGATACCAATGACCGTTATTTCGCCAACATCCAGAAAGACGGCACCTATTCCATTGTGCCGCGTATGCCTGCCGGAGAGGTGACGCCGGATGGCCTGATTGCCATCGGGCAGATAGCTAAACGCTATCAGCTTTACAGCAAAGTCACCGGCGGACAGCGTATCGACCTCTTTGGTGCGCGTCTGGAGCAGCTTCCGGCCATCTGGCAAGAATTGGTGGATGCCGGCTTTGAAACCGGGCATGCCTACGGCAAGTCGCTGCGTACGGTGAAATCCTGTGTCGGTTCGACCTGGTGTCGCTATGGCGTGCAGGATTCTACCGGGCTGGCGGTCACCCTGGAGCATCGCTACAAGGGGCTGCGTGCGCCGCATAAGATCAAAATGGCGGTCTCCGGTTGCACCCGTGAATGTGCAGAAGCGCAGGGCAAAGATGTGGGGGTGATTGCCACCGAGAAAGGCTGGAATCTCTATGTGTGCGGCAATGGCGGCATGAAACCGCGCCATGCGGATCTGTTTGCCAGCGACCTGGACGAAGCCACGCTGATACGCACCGTGGACCGTTTTCTGATGTTCTACATCCGCACGGCCGACCGTCTGCAGCGCACCAGTACCTGGCTGGATAACCTGGAAGGTGGCATCGATTATCTGCGTGAGGTCATTTTGAACGACAGCCTGGGGATTGCGGGTGAACTGGAAGACGAGATGGCGCGGGTGGTGGACAGCTATCAGTGCGAGTGGCAGACCACGCTGAACGATCCCGATCGGCTGGCGCTGTTCCGCTCGTTTGTTAACAGCGACGCGCCGGATGAAACCGTTCACCGTGAGGTTGTTCGTGACCAGCCGCAGCTCGCTGTGGCAGCGGAACAGCCAGAGGGGCAGTTGCCGTGGCGGCCATGGCAGGTTATCTGCGACATCGCCGCGATTCCTGAACAGGCGGGAATCGGCGCGCGTCTGGGCGAGCGGCAAATTGCGCTGTTCCGCTTTGGCGAGGCCATTTATGCCCTTGATAACCACGAACCGGGCAGCAACGCTCAGGTCCTGTCGCGCGGGATCCTGGGCGACACTAACGGTGAGCCGCTGGTGATTTCGCCGCTTTACAAGCAGCGTATCCGCCTGCGTGACGGCTGCTATGCGGAAAGTGGTGAACCGGCGGTCCGCGCCTGGCCGGTCAAAGTGGAAGGCGGCAAAGTGTGGGTCGGCAATCAGGTTCTGTTGATGCGCGCGGAGGCATCATGAGTACCCGCACGACCTGCCCATACTGTGGTGTGGGCTGTGGCGTGGTGGCGACCGTCACTGACGACGGGGTCAGCGTGGCGGGTGACCGCGCGCACCCGGCTAACGCCGGTCGACTGTGCGTGAAAGGGGCGGCGTTGGGGGAAACAACCGGATTAGCGGGACGGCTTCTGGCCCCGCAGGTGGATGAGCAGACGGTAAGCTGGCAGACGGCGCTGGATGCTGCCGGTGAACGCCTGAATGCCATTATCCGGGAATTTGGCCCGCAGGCAGTCGCGTTTTACGCCTCCGGACAACTGCTTACCGAGGACTATTATGCTGCCAACAAGCTGATGAAAGGCTTTATCGGCGCGGCAAATATCGATACCAATTCACGGTTGTGCATGTCCTCTGCCGTCACGGGCTACAAGCGGGCGTTTGGCGCAGATGTCGTGCCGTGCAGCTATGAAGATATTGAAAAAAGTGACCTGCTGGTTCTGGTGGGGTCGAACGCCGCCTGGACCCATCCGGTGCTCTACCAGCGAATAGTGCAGGCAAAGCAGGATAACCCGGCGCTGAAAGTGGTGGTCATCGACCCGCGCGTTACCGCCACCTGCGCGATTGCCGATCTCCATCTGCCGCTTGCGCCGGGGAGTGACGCCGGGCTGTTTGTCGGCCTGTTAAATATGATCGCGACGGGAAATCATTCCCTTTGTGATTTTGATGAGGGCGAGGCGGCGCTGGCTGTTGCTCGTGAGTGGACTCCGGAGGCTGTAGCGACATTTTGTGCACTACCGCGTGACGTTGTCACAACGTTTTATGACTGGTTTATTACCGCGCCGCGGGCGATGACGCTGTTCACGATGGGAATTAACCAGTCAGCAAGTGGCAGCGATAAGTGTAATGCCATCATTAATGTGCATCTGGCCAGCGGTAAATTTGCCCGTCCGGGCTGTGGGCCGTTTTCGCTGACCGGACAACCGAATGCCATGGGCGGGCGTGAAGTCGGCGGCCTGGCAACCCAACTGGCGGCGCATATGAATTTTGAGGCGGCGGATATTGCCAGACTGGCTCGCTTCTGGCAGACGGAGAGGCTGGCACAAACGCCGGGACTGATGGCCGTGGAGCTGTTTGAGGCCATCGGTCGCGGTGAAGTGAAAGCGGTGTGGATAATGGGTACCAATCCCGCAGTCTCACTGCCGGACAGCCATGCCGTATGCACCGCACTGGCGGCCTGTCCGCTGGTGATTGTCTCTGAGGTGGTTGCCGAAACCGATACCAGCCGCTACGCCCATATCCGCTTTCCGGCGCTGGCCTGGGGGGAGAAAAACGGCACGGTGACCAATTCCGAACGACGTATTTCACGTCAGCGGGCATTTTTACCGCCGCCGGGTGAGGCGAAAGCCGACTGGTGGATTATCGCCCAGGTCGCCCGACGTCTGGGTTTTGGCGATGCGTTTGGCTGGCAGCATGCCCATGAGGTGTTTTCAGAACATGCGGCGCTCTCCGGTTTTGAAAACAACGGTACGCGGGCGTTTGATATCAGTGAACTGGCCGGGTTAACGCGCGAGCAGTGGGACAAGCTGGAACCCTACCAGTGGACGGTGGCCCCGGCGGCGTTACAACGCGGCTGGCGGCCTGCCGGGCGTTTACGCACCGTACCGGTATCGCCAGTACGCGCAGTAGCACAACCGACGTCGCGCTATCCGCTCTTGCTTAATACCGGGCGGATCCGCGACCAGTGGCATACGATGACCCGCACCGGCACCGTTGCGCGCTTGATGCAGCACATTGTCGAACCCGTTGTCGATATTTGCCCGCCTGATGCGGATCGTTTTGCGCTGGGTGAAGGAGATCTTGTGCATCTTAGCTCAACCCGTGGCGTTATGGTGGCGCGGGTGCGTATTCAGCCCGGTCAGCGGCAAGGGGAACTGTTTACGCCGATGCACTGGAACCATTGCTTTGCGCGTCAGGGGAAGGTTAACGCGCTGGTGGCCCCGGTGTGCGACCCGCATTCCGGGCAGCCGGAAAGTAAACAAACGGCGGTGCGCATAACCGCCTGGCAGCCAGGCTGGCAGGGTGAACTCTATGCGCGCGAAATGCCGGATCTCCCCGCGGATCTCTACTGGGTGCGCAAAGCGACGGAAAGCGCTTTGCATTTTACGCTCGCGGGTAATAGCGATGCAGTGCCATGGCTGACGGCCTGGTGTCAGACGCAAGGATGGCAGACGCAGAGTGCCAGCGCCGGTACGGTGAGAAATCTGCTGGCATGGCACAAGGGGCAATTGATGCTGGGGTGGTGGAGTGACACGCGCCTTCCTGCTATCGCGCATGACATCATTGTGCAGGCGTTTATCACCGCGCCCGCAACGGCGCAAGCGCGACACAACCTTCTGGCAGGGCGGGCAGCGGCCAGCTCACCCTCGCCTGGGCGCACGGTCTGTAGCTGTTACAGTATTGGGGAAAATGCGATTCGTGCTGCTATTGTTACTGGGTGCGACAGTACCGCAGCGCTGGGGAACGCCCTGCGCTGCGGCACGAACTGCGGATCCTGTCTGCCGGAATTAAAAGCGCTACTGTCCGAAGCGGCCAATTAGCCCAGCCGCACCCAGGGTGTGGCCTTTGAGTTTGGCAAACAGTTCGTCCCGGGTTAATCCTTTAGGGAGATCCGGTGCGAGGCTGGTGGCAATCAGCGTAAAGGTGTAGTGGTGTGCGCCACTACCTGGTGGCGGGCAAGGGCCATACCACTGCAGGGTACCGGGGGTATTTTTACCGCCGGTATAGCCTTTAGCATCACGCAGATCGTTTTCGGCGAAACCGGTACCGGACGGAGGAATGTTATAGGCCACCAGGTGGGTAACGCCAAGGCCCATTGCGCCTTCCGGGTCATGCACCACCAGGGCGAAACTTTGCGTTTTCGCAGGGGGGTTGTTCCACACCAGCGCCGGGGAAATATTCTCGCCTGTGCAGTTAGGATTACTGCTGGCATTACCCGCGTATTTTTTCTCCATCAGTGCGTTATCACCGAAGGCCGGGGATTGCAGCTGGAAAATGTCGGTGGCGCTGGCCGACACGGCATACAACAAAATGGAACTGCACATGGCCCATCGTAGTGTGTGAGTCATTGGTTTTTTCTCAGTTATCAGCATTCAGTTAACTGTAGTCCGACGAAGCGGGATGGATTAAGGATTTTCCTGAAATTTCCACAAAAGCTGAAATTGACGGCCAAAGCCGCTAACCTGAACGACTGGCGATCATTTCAGGCCCGGAGCGACCCCCTACAAACGTGATGCAATGGTTTTCCTCTTCCCCATTACTGCTCTTATTCTTGCCGCTGGCGGGAAGCGCTGTCAGTGATTTACAGACCTCTGCGCAGTCCTGGTATGTTCAACAGGCTCAACATCCGTTTGATAATGATGGCGATACATTGCCCGATCTCGGTATGACTCCGGACAAAGGCAATAGCGAAAAGCACCTTGCTGAAATGGCTAAAGCCTTTGGCGAAGCCAGCATGACTGATAATGGGCTGGATACCGGGGCGCAGGCGCGCCAGTTCGCCTTTGGTCAGTTGCGCGATGTCGTGAGCGATGAGGTAAACCAGCAGGTGGAATCCTGGTTGTCGCCCTGGGGCAGAGCGACGATAGATGTCAAGGTCGATGACGACGGGGGCTTCACGGGTAGCCATGGTGACTGGTTTGTCCCGTTGCAGGATACTTCCCGCTACCTTAGCTGGAGTCAGCTTGGCCTGACACAACAGGACGACGGTTTGGTTGGTAACGTAGGTATCGGGCAGCGCTGGATTTCCGGTGACTGGCTGCTGGGGTATAACACCTTCTATGACAATCTGCTGGATGAAAACCTTGCCCGTACCGGCCTGGGGGCGGAAGTGTGGGGGCAGTCGCTGCGTTTTTCCGCCAATTTCTATCAGCCTCTCTCCGACTGGACATATCGCTCGGCGACGCTTGAGCAGCGTATGGCACGCGGCTATGACATTACCGCTCAGGCGCGTTTACCCTTCTGGCAGCAGCTTGATACCAGCGTCAGTGTGGAACAATACTTTGGCGAGAGCGTGGATTTATTCGATTCCGGCACCGGGTATCGTAACCCCCTGGCGGTAAAAGTGGGGCTGGATTACACCCCTGTCCCTCTGGTAACGCTGTCGGCGCACCATAAACAGGGGGAAAACGGTGAAAGCCAGAACGATTTAGGCTTAAAACTGAATTATCGTTTTGGCGTTCCCCTCTGGAAACAACTTTCCGCCAGTCAATTGGGCGAAGAGGCGTCTTTGCGTGGCAGCCGTTATGATAATCCGGTACGTGATACGCTTCCGGTCTTTGAATATCGCCAGCGTAAGACGCTTTCAGTCTTTCTCGCCACACCGCCCTGGGATTTGCAGCCAGGCGAAACGGTGGCTCTGAAGCTGGATATTCGCAGTACGCATGGAATACGTGAATTACACTGGCAGGGGGATACCCGGCAACTTAGCCTCACGCCTCCCGCGCGTTCCAGTAGTACGGAAGGCTGGTCGATTATTATGCCGAAATGGGATAGCAGCGAAGGGGCGACTCACGAATGGCATCTGTCGGTGATTGCCGAAGATGAAAAGGGTCAGCGCGTCTCGTCCAATGAGATTGTGCTGACACTGACGCCACCGCTGGTTGACACGTCCGATGTCGCACCGCGCTGGGACCTGATGGCGCCGGAAAATTAAAAAATGCGCTCCTGATGGACCCAGACCGCCGCTTCCACGCGGGATTTAAGGCGCATTTTTTTCAGCATATGTTTCACGTGCACTTTAACCGTACTTTCGGTGATATCCAGACGACGGGCGATCATCTTATTGGGCAGACCTTGCGCGATGAGCTTGAGAATGTCGCGCTCGCGCGGCGTTAACTGGCTTATGTCGCGGTCTGAGGTTGCACGGTTAGCGCGCAAGCTGGCAGCGAGCACGGGGGTTAATGCATCGCTCAGGACCATCTCACCCGCCGCAGCCTGCTGGAGGGCTTTGAGTAAATCCTCTGGCTCCATATCTTTGAGCAGATAACCATCGGCGCCGCGTTTAAGGGCAGTGACAACATCTTCTTCGTGATTCGATACGCTGAATACCACCACGCGACCAGACAGCGTTTTCTCACGCAGCTTATCCAGCGTTTCAAGGCCGTTCATCCCTGGCATATTCAGATCTAACAGAATCAGGTCCGGGTCCAGATCCTCTGCCAGCTCGATGCCCTGTTCGCCATTACTGGCTTCGCCGACAACGGTGATTTCAGGCGACATGCTGATAAGTTGCTTGACGCCGGTACGCAACATCGGGTGATCATCGATGAGCAAAATAGTGGCCGGTTCCTGGTTAGTCATAGTTATCTCCTTGTACAGATGAGAGAAGATTTTCGGGAATAAACGTCACGGTCACATCGGTACCGCCGGACTCACGCCGTCGAACCTGGCAATCGCCACGTAAGCTTTGCGCACGGTCGCGCATGATAATCAAGCCATAATGGTTGGTCCGCGCTGCGTTTTCCGGCACGCCGCAGCCGTTATCACGAACCTGCAATATTACTCGTTTTTCCTGTTGAACGACCGAGACGATAACCTCAGTCGCGCCAGAATGTTTTAGCGAATTGCTTAATGCTTCGCGGGCAATCTGCAATAAATGAATCGCCTGGTGCGAAGGCACGAGACGCGCAGGGAGTTGATAATCCAGCCTGACCTGGAAACCAAAGCGCGCGCTGTATTCCTGACAACTCGATTCCAGTGCCGGACGCAGTCCGGGCTCAGTTAATTGTAAGCGGAATGTCGTCAGCAGCTCGCGCAACTGTGCCCATGAAGTATTAAGTTCGGTACGTATTTGCCCCAGCAATTGCTGGCTGCTCTCGGGCAGGCTGCCACCCTGCATCTGCAAACAACTGACCTGCATCTTCATACACGAGAGCGACTGAGCGATGGAGTCATGCAGCTCCCGGGCGATGGTGGCACGCTCTTCCATCACCATCATCTGCTGTAGATGCTCCTGGTGACGATCCAGCGCCAGAGTCGCGGTTAACTGCTCAACAAGGGTATCGACCAGCTGTTGCTGATCATGGCTAAGATGCCTGCCGTTGGGGAGTTGCGCCAGCAGCAAACCGTATTGCGTATGGTTGTCCGCCAGCCGCCATTTCAGGGTTGAACTGCCGCCAGCGGGAGCAGAAGGCATGCCGCGCGGACATAAATGACACCCTCTATCATCACAGGTGATATCCGAATGGCAGGTGAACTCCTGATGGTTTTTCTCATCTTCCTTATCGTAAACACGCAGTTCAAGATCATGCAGCAGCGTCAGATTTTGCAGGCCGTGAAGTACCGGTGACAACCGTTCGCACAGGGGAATGCGCGAATGCAGACGATGGTTGGCCTGCCACAGGAAAGAGAGAATCTGGTTTTTTTGTTCAAGTCCGGCGGTTTTTTCCTGAACGCGCTGTTCAAGGACGGCGTAACTTTCCGCCAGCTCTTCCGACATGTTATTCAGCGCTGTGCCAAGGGTCGCCATCTCATTGCGTCCGCTGATTTGCGCCCGTCGGGTAAAGTTACGTTGACTGACCGCCTGGGCCATTTTCAGTAGTTGTTCCCAGGGCTGGAGCAGGCGGGCACGAAGCCAGACGACGGTGAAGAGCAGCAGTAAGCCCAACAAGATGGCCATCACCCGATGCAGAATCACGACGCGCGCCATGCGCTGTTCAGTGCTGTGATCGAAGGCGGTAACCAGTGTATCAATCCGATTAACATAAGTAGCAATCTTATCGCTGACAGCCTGAGGTTCCTGAGCCTGCTTAAGGGCCGGAGCAACGTCGTTGCGCCAGAAATGCTGTAACGCCTGTAACTGCTGTTGCTGTCCGTCACGTTCGGCGACATCGGCCAGTTCAGCACTGAATGCCGTCTGCTCCATCTCTTTGAGTAAGACATCATCTGCCGGGCGCAGCGGCACGCTTGCCAGCAGACGATAACTTTGCATGCGCAGTGAACCCGCTTTATTGATGGCGTGGGCGCTGCCCTGAACGCCAAGCACCAGCCAGCCGGAAACCGCCATGCCCGCCACGCCGATAACCGTGGACAGCAGCATTGTCAACGCGACCTGGTTAACCAGGGAGAGCGGGGTAAAGAGGCGTTTAAGCATAGAGGGCAAGGCTCCGGCGTGCAGAAACAGAGAATGGTCGACATTGTCCGTCATACCCTGAGGTATACCCATACCTACAAAGAAGTACCCCTTTATCGTTGCCTGTATCCATAAAAGGAGTGGGTCTTTTTCACAATGCGACAGGGTGGTGAAAAACCACACTTTTTTAAGAAAAGGGATCTACTCACTAATGAGCATGGTTGTTTTTTGCTCGTCATTACGCAGACTTTTCCTTTGATTTATATCAACTTACCTTGCGCTGTAAAAACTAATGTGGCCTCGTCAAATCAATAACCAGAGGTGTCTATGAGTCACTCTTCTACCCCCCAAAGAGCGTCAGGCCGAGTAATTAGCGACTGGCGTCCGGACGATCCGCTTTTCTGGCAACGCCAGGGCCACGGCGTCGCCAGTCGTAACCTGTGGATTTCGGTCCCGTGTCTGTTACTGGCGTTCTGTGTATGGATGTTGTTTAGTGCTGTTGCCGTAAATCTGAACAAAGTCGGTTTTCAATTTTCGACTGACCAACTTTTTATGCTGACTGCCTTGCCGTCCGTTTCGGGCGCACTGCTGCGCGTACCGTACTCTTTTATGGTCCCGGTATTTGGTGGCCGCCGCTGGACAGCGTTCAGTACCGGGATACTGATCATTCCTTGTGTCTGGCTGGGCTTTGCGGTTGAAGATACCTCAACCCCCTTCAGTACATTCATTATCATCGCGCTGTTATGTGGTTTTGCGGGAGCGAACTTTGCTTCCAGCATGGCGAACATCAGCTTCTTCTTTCCAAAAGAGAAGCAGGGGAGCGCGTTAGGGATTAACGGCGGCTTCGGCAATCTGGGCGTGAGCGTGATGCAGCTTCTGGCACCGCTGGCGATTTCGTTTTCCATGTTTGCCGTATTTGGCGCAACGGGTGTTGCCCAACCGGATGGCAGCATGATTTTCCTGGCGAATGCCGCATGGGTATGGGTGCCGTTGCTGGCGGTCTTTACCCTGGCCGCCTGGTTTGGCATGAATGAACTGACCGCCTCGAAAGCGTCGCTGAAAGCGCAACTGCCGGTGTTAAAGCGTAAGCACATGTGGATCATGAGCTTTCTCTATCTGGCAACCTTTGGTTCGTTTATCGGTTTTTCAGCCGGTTTCGCTATGTTGTCAAAGACCCAGTTCCCGGACGTGGTCATCATGCATTATGCCTTCTTTGGGCCACTCATCGGCGCGCTCGCCCGTTCTGCTGGTGGGGCGCTGTCGGATCGCCTGGGGGGGACACGTGTGACGCTGGTGAACTTCATCCTGATGGCTATTTTTAGCGCCTTGCTGTTCCTGACGCTGCCAACCAATGGTACAGGTGGCAACTTTATCGCCTTCTTTGGCGTATTCCTGATGCTATTCCTGACGGCCGGGTTGGGCAGTGGTTCCACCTTCCAGATGATCTCAGTCAATTTCCGTAAGATGACGCTCGAACGGGTGAAAACTGCTGGCGGCAGTGAAACCGCAGCATTGCGTGAGGCGGCAACCGAAACGGCTGCAGCGCTGGGCTTTATTTCAGCGATTGGCGCTATTGGCGGCTTCTTTATTCCGAAAGCCTTCGGTACGTCACTGGCACTCACCGGCTCCCCGGCGGGCGCGATGAAAGTGTTCCTGGTGTTTTATATCGCCTGTGTGGTGATCACCTGGGCTATCTACGGACGGAATTCTAATAAAAACTAAGTAAATGTTGATTATCCTTGCGCGGGCCTGGCCCGCGCTTTTTTTTGAACTCCATTAGTTACAACATACTTTAAGAGGGGTTTACTTACTATGGCGAAAAACCTCGTCTTTAGGGGGGATATACTCCTTAATACCTGCTTAGCGTAATTTTTCCCGCTCTTCGTTATTTCAGCTTGGTAATTTCTTTATTTATCAGTTAATTAAAGTTGAAAATATTCTACCCTTTTAGAGGTAGAGAGTAATTTCGCGCCCGTTATGAAGCTGTTGCAGCTTGATCGCCATCAATTCTTCCCGCCTTTCAGAGCGTTACTTTCGCCGCACATGCTGTAACCCCTAATTTGCGCAATGTCGATTTATCAGAGAGCCGTCAGGCTCCATACAGGAGAAACCCGATGAGTAAATTCCTGGACCGATTTCGCTACTTCAAACAGAAGGGCGAAACCTTTGCCGATGGGCACGGCCAGCTTCTCGAAACAAACCGGGACTGGGAGGATGGATACCGCCAACGCTGGCAGCACGATAAGATCGTGCGTTCTACTCACGGTGTAAACTGCACCGGGTCTTGCAGCTGGAAAATTTACGTCAAAAATGGTCTCGTCACCTGGGAAACCCAGCAGACAGACTACCCACGCACTCGCCCGGACATGCCTAACCATGAGCCACGCGGCTGCCCACGCGGCGCCAGCTACTCCTGGTACCTTTACAGTGCGAACCGTCTGAAGTATCCGCTGATGCGCAAACGCCTGATGAAAATGTGGCGCGAAGCGAAAGTGCAGCACCCGGACCCGGTAAATGCCTGGGCCTCGATCATTGAAGATGCTGAGAAAGCCAAAAGCTTTAAACAGGCGCGCGGACGTGGCGGTTTTGTTCGCTCCTCCTGGCAGGAAGTGAATGAGCTGATTGCAGCGTCCAACGTTTATACCGTGAAAACCTACGGCCCTGACCGCGTCGCGGGCTTCTCGCCGATTCCGGCGATGTCGATGGTCTCCTATGCGTCCGGCGCGCGCTATCTATCGCTGATCGGCGGTACCTGCCTGAGCTTTTACGACTGGTACTGTGACCTGCCGCCAGCCTCGCCGCAGACCTGGGGTGAGCAGACCGACGTACCGGAGTCTGCTGACTGGTATAACTCCAGTTATATCATCGCCTGGGGTTCTAACGTACCGCAGACCCGCACCCCGGACGCCCACTTTTTTACCGAAGTTCGTTACAAAGGCACCAAGACCGTTGCGGTAACCCCGGACTATGCTGAAATTGCCAAGCTGTGCGACCTGTGGCTGGCGCCGAAGCAGGGCACCGATGCGGCAATGGCGCTGGCGATGGGCCACGTGATGCTGCGCGAGTTCCATCTGGATAATCCGAGCCAGTACTTTACCGATTATGTGCGTCGTTATACCGACATGCCCATGCTGGTGATGCTTGAGCCGCGTGAAGGATATTACGCCGCAGGCCGTATGCTGCGTGCTTCGGATCTGGTGGATGCGCTGGGACAGGAGAATAACCCGCAATGGAAAACCGTTGCGTTCGCTGATAACGGCGAAATGGTGGCGCCGAACGGTTCGATCGGTTTCCGCTGGGGTGAGAAGGGCAAATGGAACCTGGAACAACGTGACGGCACTACTGGCGTTGAGACAGAGCTGCAACTGAGCTTGCTGGGGCATCAGGATGAGATTGCTGACGTTGGCTTCCCCTATTTTGGCGGCGAGAGCACGGCACACTTTAGCAAGGTTGAGCTGGAAAACGTTCTGCTGCATAAACTGCCGGTTAAACGTCTGCAACTGGCCGATGGCAGCAGCGTACTGGTGACGACGGTTTACGACCTGACTCTGGCGAACTATGGCCTGGAGCGCGGTCTGAATGATGAAAACTCCGCCACAAGCTACAACGATATCAAAGCTTATACCCCGGCCTGGGCTGAAAAAATCACCGGCGTACCCCGTGCCAGTATCATTCGCACCGCCCGTGAATTTGCTGATAACGCCAATAAGACACATGGCCGCTCGATGATCATCATCGGCGCCGGGATGAACCACTGGTATCACCTCGATATGAACTATCGCGGGATCATCAACATGCTGATCTTCTGCGGCTGTGTTGGTCAGAGTGGCGGCGGCTGGGCACACTACGTTGGCCAGGAAAAATTGCGCCCGCAAACCGGCTGGCAGCCGCTGGCGTTTGCCCTTGACTGGCAGCGTCCGGCGCGTCACATGAACAGTACCTCTTACTTCTATAACCACTCCAGCCAGTGGCGTTATGAAACTGTTACCGCGCAGGAGTTTTTGTCTCCGCTGGCGGATAAATCACGCTACACCGGTAGCCTTATCGATTTCAACGTCCGCGCCGAGCGTATGGGGTGGTTGCCATCGGCACCGCAACTCGGCACAAACCCGTTGCGTATTGCCGAAGAGGCGAAAAAAGCAGGTATGTCGGCGGTGGATTACACCGTGAAATCCCTGAAAGAGGGCTCCCTGCATTTTGCGGCGGAGCAGCCGGAAAACGGCAAAAACCATCCGCGTAACCTCTTTATCTGGCGTTCAAATCTGCTGGGCTCCTCCGGTAAAGGCCACGAGTACATGCTGAAATACCTGCTGGGCACGGAAAACGGTATTCAGGGCAAAGATCTCGGCAAGCAGGGCGGCGTGAAGCCGGAAGAGGTGGAATGGAAAGATAACGGGCTTGACGGCAAGCTGGATCTGGTTGTCACCCTGGACTTCCGTTTGTCCAGTACCTGTCTCTATTCCGATATCGTGCTGCCGACGGCGACCTGGTATGAGAAAGACGATATGAATACCTCGGATATGCATCCGTTTATTCATCCGCTGTCTGCGGCCGTTGATCCAGCCTGGGAGTCAAAAAGCGACTGGGAGATTTATAAAGCGATCGCCAAAAAATTCTCCGAAGTCTGCGTGGGCCATCTCGGTAAAGAGACCGATTTGGTGACCTTGCCAATTCTGCATGACTCTGCCGCTGAACTGGCACAGCCGCTGGACGTGAAAGACTGGAAAAAAGGCGAATGCGACCTGATTCCGGGTAAAACTGCACCGCACCTGATTCCGGTAGAACGTGATTATCCGGCGACTTACGAACGCTTTACGTCTATCGGCCCGTTGATGGAGAAAATCGGCAACGGCGGTAAAGGCATTGCCTGGAATACCCAGAGCGAAATGGACCTGCTGCGTAAGCTCAACTACACCAAAGCAGACGGCCCGGCGAAAGGTCAGCCGATGCTTAACACGGCGATTGATGCCGCAGAGATGATCCTGACGCTGGCGCCGGAGACCAACGGTCACGTGGCGGTAAAAGCCTGGGCAGCGCTCAGTGAATTTACCGGTCGCGATCACACGCACCTGGCGACAAACAAGGAAGAGGAAAAAATCCGCTTCCGCGATATCCAGGCGCAGCCACGGAAAATTATCTCCAGCCCGACCTGGTCTGGCCTTGAAGATGAGCATGTTTCGTATAACGCGGGTTATACCAACGTTCATGAGCTCATTCCATGGCGCACCCTTTCCGGTCGTCAGCAGCTGTATCAGGACCATCAGTGGATGCGTGATTTCGGTGAAAGTCTGCTGGTCTATCGTCCGCCCATTGACACCCGTTCAGTGAAAGAGGTCATAGGCGAGAAGTCCAACGGTAACCCGGAAAAAGCGCTCAACTTCCTGACGCCGCACCAGAAATGGGGAATTCACTCCACTTACAGCGACAACCTGTTGATGCTGACCTTAGGCCGCGGCGGTCCGATTGTCTGGATGAGTGAAACGGATGCCAAAGAGCTGGGTATTGAAGACAACGACTGGATTGAAGTCTTTAACAGCAACGGGGCGCTGACCGCCCGTGCTGTGGTCAGCCAGCGCGTACCGGCCGGGATGACCATGATGTACCACGCTCAGGAACGCATCGTGAATATTCCGGGGTCAGAAATCACTGGTCAGCGCGGCGGTATCCATAACTCAGTAACCCGAATTACGCCGAAGCCAACCCACATGATCGGCGGCTATGCACAGCTGTCCTGGGGCTTTAACTACTACGGAACGGTTGGCTCCAACCGCGATGAGTTTGTGGTGGTACGTAAGATGAAGAACATTAACTGGCTGGATGGTGAAGGCAATGACCAGGTACAGGAGAGCGTAAAATGAAAATTCGGTCACAAGTCGGCATGGTGCTGAATCTCGATAAGTGCATCGGCTGTCATACCTGTTCCGTCACCTGTAAAAATGTCTGGACCAGCCGCGAAGGGATGGAGTACGCATGGTTTAACAACGTAGAAAGTAAGCCAGGCGTCGGTTTCCCGAATAACTGGGAAGATCAGGAAAAATGGAAGGGCGGCTGGATCCGTAAAGTAAATGGCAAGCTGCAGCCGAGGATGGGTAACCGCCCGATGCTGCTGGGGAAAATCTTTGCCAACCCGCATCTGCCGGGCATCGACGATTATTATGAGCCGTTTGATTACGACTACCAGACGCTGCATACCGCACCGGCTGATAGCAAACACCAGCCTATCGCCCGCCCGCGCTCGCTGATTACCGGCCAACGGATGGATAAAATCACCCGTGGGCCAAACTGGGAAGATGACCTGGGCGGTGAGTTCGAGAAGCTGTCGAAAGATAAAAACTTCGAGAATATGCAGAAGGCGATGTACGGCCAGTTTGAAAACACGTTCATGATGTATCTGCCGCGCCTGTGCGAACACTGCCTTAACCCCGCCTGTGTGGCGACCTGTCCGAGCGGTGCGATTTACAAACGTGAAGAAGACGGCATTGTGCTGATCGATCAGGATAAATGCCGTGGCTGGCGTATGTGCATCACCGGCTGCCCGTACAAGAAAATCTACTTCAACTGGAAGAGCGGCAAATCCGAGAAGTGCATTTTCTGTTATCCGCGTATCGAAGCCGGTCAGCCGACGGTTTGTTCTGAAACTTGTGTGGGTCGTATCCGCTACCTAGGCGTGCTGCTGTATGACGCGGATGCCATTGAGCAGGCGGCAAGCACAGAAAACGAGAAAGACCTTTATCAGCGCCAACTGGATGTGTTCCTTAACCCGAACGATCCGAAAGTAATTGAGCAGGCGATCAAAGATGGCATCCCACTGAGTGTTATTGACGCCGCCCAGCAGTCGCCGGTGTACAAAATGGCGATGGACTGGAAACTGGCGCTGCCGCTGCATCCGGAATACCGCACGCTGCCGATGGTCTGGTACGTGCCGCCGCTGTCACCGATTCAGTCTGCGGCTGACGCAGGTGAACTGGTTAGCAATGGCATTCTGCCGGATGTGGACAGTCTGCGCATCCCGGTTCAGTACCTGGCAAACCTGCTGACCGCAGGCGATACCGCGCCGGTACTGCTGGCCCTGAAACGGATGCTGGCAATGCGTCACTTCAAACGTGCGGAAACCGTGGACGGCAAAATCGATACCCGTGCGCTGGAAGAGGTAGGTCTGACCGAGGCGCAGGCGCAGGAGATGTATCGTTACCTGGCTATCGCCAACTACGAAGATCGTTTTGTGGTCCCGAGTAGCCATCGCGAACTGGCGCGTGAAGCGTTTCCTGAGAAGAGCGGTTGTGGCTTTACTTTTGGTGATGGCTGCCACGGTTCGGACAGTAAATTCAACCTGTTCAACAGCCGCCGCATCGATGCCATTGATGTTTCAGTGAAAACGGAGCCGCACCCATGATTGAGCTGGTCGTTATTTCCCGCCTGCTGGAATACCCGGATGCTGCCCTGTGGCAGCATCAGCAGGAGTTGATGGAGGCGCTGCAATCGTCAACGCACTTCACGCCGTCTCAGTCGCAAGGCGTTATCGATTTTCTGCAGCAGTTGACCTCACAGGATCTGCTGGACGCCCAGGCAAACTACAGCGAACTGTTTGATCGGGGGCGCGCCACCTCATTGCTCCTGTTCGAGCATGTTCACGGCGAGTCCCGCGACCGTGGACAGGCGATGGTCGATCTGCTGGCGCAATATGCCCGGCAGGGCCTTGAACTCGATAGCCGTGAGTTGCCGGACCACCTGCCGCTGTATCTGGAATATCTGGCGCAACTGCCACCGGCAGAGGCGTTGGGCGGATTGCAGGATATTGCGCCAATCCTGGCGCTGCTGAGCGCACGTCTGCAACAGCGGGAAAGTCACTACGCGATGCTGTTTACGCCGCTGATCGACCTGGCGAATACCGCTATCGATCAACAAAAAGTGGCCGAGAAAATCGCGGATGAAGCGCGTGATGATACCCCGCAGGCGCTGGACGCCGTCTGGGAAGAAGAGCAGGTGAAATTCTTTGCCGAACAGGGGTGTGGCGAATCTGACATCACCGCGCATCAACGTCGCTTTGCGGGTGCTGTTGCGCCGCAGTACCTGAATATCACAACCGGAGGACAGCAATAATGCACTTCCTGAATATGTTCTTCTTTGATATGTACCCGTACATTGCCGGGACGGTGTTTCTGGTAGGAAGCTGGCTGCGTTATGACTACGGCCAGTACAGCTGGCGGGCAGGTTCCAGTCAGATGCTGGACCGCAAAGGGATGGTGATTTGGTCGAACCTGTTCCATCTGGGGATCCTCGGCATCTTCGCCGGGCACTTCCTCGGGATGCTGACACCGCACTGGATGTACGAATCCTTCCTGCCCATCGAAGTGAAACAAAAAATGGCGATGATTGGCGGCGGCGCGAGCGGCGTGATGTGCCTTGTGGGCGGGATCATGCTGCTGAAACGTCGGTTGTTCAATCCACGTATTCGTGCGACCTCTACGGCCGCCGATATTCTGATCATGGCCTTGCTGATGGTGCAGTGTGCGTTGGGGCTGCTGACGATTCCCTTCTCCGCGCAACATATGGATGGCAGCGAAATGATGAAACTGGTGGGCTGGGCGCAGGCCGTGGTGACGTTCCACGGCGGAGCCTCTGCACATCTTGATGGGGTGGCATTCATCTATCGTATGCATCTGGTACTGGGGATGACACTGTTTGTGTTGTTCCCATTCTCGCGGCTGGTGCATATCTGGAGCGCGCCCGTTGAATATCTGACGCGCAAGTATCAGATTGTCCGCGCGCGCCGCTAGCTGCGCAATTTGATTTCAACCCCGCCGTCGCGGGGTTTTTTTTCACCCCAACCCAGGTTGTTACCTGCGGCGGCAAACAGGATCAATACACCGCCCGCCAGTTGAGTGGCGTTGAGCGTATGGTCAAAGACGAGTTTATCGACCACAATCGCGACGACCGGGTATATAAAGGAGAGCGAACCCGTAATGGGCGTCGGCAGTTTCTGAATCGCGCTGTAGAGCAACTGGTACATTACGCCGGTGTGGACAATCCCAAGCGTAAGTAAAATCAGCCACGGAAAGTCAGCGGAAAACGTGGGTATGCTGGCCAGTGGTAACAGGAGAATGACCCCGGTTAAGACCTGGATAAAGGCAATGTGCTGCGGAGCGATCCCGGTAAGTTTGCGGGTGATGATCGCGGTCAGCGCATAGCAAAAAGCGGCACTCAGGGCCAGCACGATACCCGTAAACCATTGGGCGGGATGTCCGGAGGTAAGCTCACCGGACAGCAGAATCACCACCCCGCCAAAGGCGAGTAAAAGCCAACCCCATTTGACCAGACTGACCCGCTCGCCCAACGCCATCCCCATTAAAACCAGCATGAACGGCTGCGTATTGTAGACCACTGTCGACAGGCCAATCGAAATACGGCTATAGGCGGCGAACAGCAATAACCAGTTGACGACAAGGGCAATACCGCCCGCAATGGCCAATGCCAGTGTCATTTTCGTCAAGGGACTAAAGGGCTGTTTACTTACCCGAATAAAGATAAACAGGGTGAGCGCGCCGATCAGGCACCGCCAGAAAACCACTTCTGTGACCGGTAATCCTGAGAGCAAAACGAACGCGCCAATCGAACCGGAAATCAGCATTGCCAGGCTCATCTGCCAGACGCCTTTTTGTCTGTTACGCATAAACCACCTCCTCAATAAGTATCCTTATTGTCGAAAATGGCAGACCACTTTTACAGAGATGTTGTAAGGTGGAATCTGCGGTTGGCTTTTATTAATTAGGTGAAAACAATGGAATACCTTATCGACGAGATCGACCGGCTGATTCTGACGTGCCTGGTGGAAGATGCGCGGATGTCGCTGAAAGTTTTGAGCGGTCGTGTTGGACTGTCGTCACCCAGTACGGCGGAAAGGCTTAAACGGCTTGAAGAAAAGGGTGTGGTTGAAGGATACGCCGCGCGGGTTAATTTGATGGCGTTAGGGTATACCCTGCAGGCGCTGGTACGTGTACGCCCATTGCCGGGGTTATTACAGAAGGTAGATAACTATATTCAGGCGATGCCCGAGTGCATTGAGAGCGATAAGGTCACCGGAGAGGATTGTTTTGTTATCCGGCTGGTGGTGCGTACTATCGAGCAACTGGACACGTTACTTGATGGCTTAGCGGAATACGCCCAGTGCAATACTTCAATTGTGAAAAGCTCGCCGGTCAAACGCCGCTTGCCGCCCGTGTAATGATTTTGAAAGCCCGATGCGCTGCGTTTATTCGACGTACGGTCGGGTAGCCCTGATAAGCGAAGAGCATCAGGCAAATGTTAGTTGGTGCTGCTCCTCGCCCTTCGGGTCGTTGCCTGCGGCAACGCTTTCTCGCTATGCTCGAATCGAACCTTAATCGAAGCTTCTCATCCTTCCCGCTGGGCAAGGATAATAGGGCATTGCAGATGGATTGGGTGCGTTGCTTTATGAAGTGATGGTGGTGGGGGAAGGATTACTCGTCGCGTAACTCCTCGCCCTTCGGGTCGTTGCCTGCGGCAACGCTTTCTCGCTACGCTCGAATCGAACCTTGGTCGAAGCTTCTCATCCTTCCCGCGTGGGCAGGATAATAGGGCATTGCAGATGGATTGGGTGTGTTGCTTTATGAAGTGATGGTGGTGGGGGAAGGATTACTCAGCGCTGCGCGCTTCGCCCTTCGGGTCGTTGCCTGCGGCAACGCTTTCTCGCTACGCTCGAATCGAACCTTTGTCGAAGCTTCTCATCCTTCCCGCATGGGCAGGGTAATAGGGCATTACAGATGGATTGGGTGTGTTGCTTTATGAAGGGATGGTGGTGGGGGAAGGATTCGAACCTTCGAAGTCGATGACGGCAGATTTACAGTCTGCTCCCTTTGGCCGCTCGGGAACCCCACCAGGGGTAATTCATATTATTGGGTGCTGCTTTAAGAATGGTGGTGGGGGAAGGATTATTCGTCGCTTCGCGCCTCACCCTTCGGGCCGTTGCCTGCGGCAACGTTGTCTCGCTTTCGCTCGACGCGAACCTTAATCGAAGGTTCTTACCCTTCCCGACAAGTGCAAACTTCGCGAACGCTCATCGGAATTACTACATTGCAGTAGTGAATAATGGTGGTGGGGGAAGGATTCGAACCTTCGAAGTCGATGACGGCAGATTTACAGTCTGCTCCCTTTGGCCGCTCGGGAACCCCACCACGGGGTAATGCTTATACTGGCCTGCCTCCGTTTCGGGAAGCGGGGCGCATCATATCAAATGACGCGCCGCTGTAAAGCTTTCCTTCAACGAAACTGAACCGTTTGTGTACTTTTCATCCGTAACGAATTAAAGCTAATCAATTCATTTCGTTAGCGATTAAAGAATAATCGTTCTGTTACCGTAAACGAAGACACGTTGCGCCAGTACCTGATATAGCGCGCGGCTTAAGACATTCTTTTCAACATCGCGACCTGCACGCATCATGTCCTCGGCAGTGTAAGTGTGATCCACGTGAATCACGTCCTGCATGATAATCGGTCCTTCGTCCAGATTATCGTTTACGTAATGTGCCGTCGCGCCGATGATTTTTACCCCGCGCTCATAGGCCTGGTGGTAAGGGCGCGCGCCGATAAATGCCGGCAGGAATGAATGGTGGATGTTGATAATCTTATTCGGAAAACGGGAGACAAAGCCCGGCGTCAGTACGCGCATATACTTCGCTAAAACCACATAATCCGGTTGATGCGCTTCAATGGCTTGCGCCATCAGATCATCGTGCTCTTCACGGGTGAGTCCTTCATGGCTGACCAGTTCAAACGGAATATCAAAACGTTCTACCAGGGAACGCAGCGTCTCATGGTTGCCGATGACTGCCGCAATCTCAATATCCAGCCCGCCGTAATTGGCTTTCATTAATAAGTCGCCAAGACAATGCGCCTCTTTCGTCACCAGAATGACCACGCGACGCTGCCCTGCAGGGTTCAGTTCACGAACAGAGCCTTCTGGCAGCGCGCTGTCCAGGTCGGCCAGCAGTGTTGAGTCGTTAAAAATACCTTCCAGCTCAGTACGCATGAAAAAGCGACCGGTGCGGTGATCAACAAACTCGTTGTTTTGCACGATATTAAGTTCGTGTTTGTAACAAATGTTAGTAATCCGCGCGATGAGACCTTTTTGGTCAGGGCAAATGGTGCGTAATACTTTACGTTGTAATGAATGCATTGCCGGGTAAATCCTGTTGATGGTGTTTGCTATGAATTATCGCTGGGCGTATTGCCCGCAGCACTTTTTGAATTTCTTGCCAGACCCGCACGGACACGGATCGTTACGGCCAAATTGCGGACGTGTGCCGTCAATATAATACCACCGGCCGTTCTCCTTTAAGAATCTGGAACGTTCAATAATTGCTCCCGCTTTGCCATCCTCATTGAAACGGGCAATAAAACTGACGTAACCTTCTGTGTCGTTTTTTCCGCTGGCATGCTCGAACACCGTCAAACCCAGCCATTGGGTACGGTCGAAGCCGGCTTCAATTTCCGGACGAAAGGTGGCGGCATGACAATCCGGATGCCAGGTGCTAACTAAATAGTTGGCATCTTTCATCACAAACGCGCTGTAACGGGAGCGCATAAGATGTGATGGATCTGGCGCAACCTGTGCGCCAGACAGATAAGGCTGACAACATAGGCTATACTCGACTGCGCTACCACAGGGACAGAGTTGAGACAAAATCGGCTTCCTGTACAAAAATAACGGCACTATAAGCCAGAGTAGCGTTATGTTAACTGAGCTGTAGCGTTGTGGCTACGCCAGTCGTTCCGGGGGACAAAAATCCAGGTAATGAGAACGGTTAAAATTGGGTTGGCGCTGGGATCAGGCGCCGCCAGAGGCTGGTCACACATCGGTGTGATAAAGGCATTGCAACATGCAGGGATCAAGATTGACGTTGTGGCGGGGTGCTCTATTGGTTCCCTTGTGGGTGCCGCCTATGCCTGCAACAAACTCCCTGAACTGGAAGCGTGGGTGCGCTCTTTCAGTTACTGGGACGTCCTCAAGCTGATGGACCCATCGTGGCGTCGCGGTGGATTATTACGCGGCGAACGCGTTTTTAACCACTATCGACAGGTCCTGCCAGATGCGCTTTTCACTGATTGTCAGTTGAAATTCGGTGCGGTAGCAACCAACCTCAGTACCGGGCGAGAGCTATGGTTTACCGAGGGCGATCTTCATCTCGCGGTGCGTGCCTCGTGCAGTATGCCCGGTCTGATGTCACCCGTTGCCCATAATGGTTATTGGCTGGTTGATGGCGCAGTGGTGAATCCGGTTCCTGTTTCCCTGACGCGCGCACTGGGAGCAGATATCGTTATTGCGGTTGACCTGCAACATGATGCGCATTTGATGCAACAGGATTTAGTGTCGACAACATTAATGGAAGATGCGCAAGAAGAGGTGGAGAGTGACGACTTGCGCTGGCATGAACGCCTACGGGACAGACTGAGTAAAATGACGGCCCGTCGCACTGTTGTTGCACCAACGGCAATGGAAATCATGACCACATCCATTCAGGTGCTTGAGAATCGGCTTAAGCGAAACCGAATGGCTGGCGATCCCCCCGATATTTTAATACAGCCAATGTGTCCGCAAATTTCGACACTTGATTTCCATCGGGCAGAGGCGGCAATCGCGGCGGGGCAACTTGCTGTTGAGAAGAAAATAGATGAACTACTACCGTTGGTAAGGACAATAGACTAAGTATGTTTTTTTATTCGAGTTCAGCAAATTCTGACAGGCGATTATTGATAGATCATGCCACTATTTAATTATCGTCGGGCAGGGGAGATAAGATGACGCAGCCGTTAGCAGGAAAACAGATATTGATCGTTGAAGACGAACCCGTCTTCCGCTCGCTGCTGGATTCCTGGCTCTCCTCTCTGGGAGCGGAAACACTGGTCGCGGATGATGGTGTCTCAGCGCTCGAACAGCTGGAAAATGCCTCGCCGGATCTCATGATTTGCGATATTGCCATGCCGAGAATGAATGGCCTTAAACTTGTCGAACATTTGCGCAATAAAGGCGATCAAATGCCGGTGCTCGTCATTTCTGCGACCGATAACATGGCAGATATTGCGAAAGCGCTGCGTTTAGGCGTGCAGGACGTTTTACTTAAGCCAGTTAAAGATCTTAATCGTCTCAAAGAGACCGTGTTTGCCTGTCTCTATCCCAATATGTTTAATTCGCGTGTCGAAGAAGAAGAGCGTTTGTTTCAGGATTGGGATGCGCTGGTAGAAAACCCGCAGGCGGCTGCCAAACTTTTACAAGAATTACAGCCACCGGTTCAGCAGAAGATGTCGGGCTGCCGGGTTAATTACCGCCAGTTGGTTTCGGCCGATCAGCCAGGCCTGGTACTTGATATCGCGCCAATATCATCGCGCGATCTGGCCTTTTATTGCCTTGATGTGACACGGGCAGGGAATAATGGCGTTCTGGCGGCATTATTACTGCGGGCGCTGTTCAACGGCTTACTTCAGGAACAGTTGTCACATCAACACCAAAAACTTCCCGAGATGGGCAGTTTGCTCAAGCAGGTAAATCAGTTACTGCGTCAGGCAAATTTGCCAGGACAGTTTCCTCTGCTGGTTGGGTATTATCACAGCGAATTAAAGAACCTTATTTTAGTGTCGGCAGGCCTTAACGCGACATTAAATACCGGTGAACACCAAATTCAAATCAGTAACGGTGTACCGCTGGGCACATTAGGAAATACTTATCTGAACCAATTGAGCCAACGGTGCGACGCCTGGCAATGTCAGGTGTGGGGAGCTGGTGGCCGTCTGCGTTTAATGTTGTCTGCGGAATGAGCAATCGCAACGTATTCCGCAGATAGCTTTACCTCCTTTTTAAAGCGAGTGGTACTATCGCCACAGTTTTGCGTATTAATCCTAATTAAACGTTATAGCGTCCTTTTCAGACCAGCTCATTACGATGGTACTGATATACTCAGATGCGAATTAATTCATGAACATGCTCAAAGCGTGAACAGACCAGGAGATTTTCAATGGCTGCCATAAATTCGAGAGTGACTAAAGCAGTTATCCCGGTTGCGGGATTGGGAACCAGGATGCTGCCGGCGACAAAGGCTATTCCTAAAGAAATGTTACCGTTGGTTGATAAGCCATTAATTCAGTATGTCGTGAATGAGTGTATCGCTGCGGGTATTACCGAAATTGTTCTGGTTACGCATTCGTCGAAAAATTCGATCGAAAACCACTTCGATACCAGCTTTGAACTTGAAGCAATGCTGGAAAAACGCGTGAAACGCCAACTGCTGGAAGAAGTGCAGGCTATTTGCCCGCCGCATGTCACCATTATGCAGGTCCGTCAGGGCCTGGCTAAAGGGCTTGGACACGCGGTGCTGTGCGCGCATCCGGTTGTAGGTAATGAGCCAGTTGCGGTGATTCTGCCGGATGTCATTCTGGATGAATTCGAGTCCGATCTTTCGCAGGATAACCTGGCTGAAATGATCAAGCGTTTCGATGAAACCGGTGCCAGCCAGATTATGGTTGAGCCTGTTGCAGATGTCACTGCATACGGTGTTGTTGACTGTAAAGGCGCAGAACTCAAACCGGGTGACAGTGTACCGATGGTCGGCGTGGTAGAAAAACCGAAAGCGAACGTCGCGCCGTCTAATCTGGCCGTTGTAGGCCGTTACGTCCTCAGCGAAGAGATTTGGCCGCTGCTGGCTAAAACGCCTCCGGGAGCCGGTGACGAGATCCAGTTGACCGACGCTATCGATATGCTTATCGAGAAAGAAACCGTCGAAGCTTACCATATGAAAGGCAAAAGCCATGATTGCGGTAATAAGCTGGGTTATATGCAGGCTTTCGTAGAATATGGTATTCGCCATAACGTACTTGGCAAAGAATTTAAAGCCTGGCTCGAAGATGTTATCGGTGTCGCTAAAGCATAACCTGCTTTAGTCGTAAGGAATAAAGCCGGATTGATGCTTATCACTCCGGCTTTTTTATTGCCATCAGGCATCTTCGGGATGGTTGACCATGCGCCGTGAGAGATCTTTGCGCTAAGAGGGAATATCAATACGGGAATGTAGGTGAGCAAAAATCATCAGCAATGCACGCTTATCTTCACCGCTATGCAATATTGCTTCGCAACAAGGGTAAAAAACTGGTTAAAAAAAATCCCGCCATTGGCGGGATTTTTCATAAAGGCTTAGGATTATTCCTGGATCAGGAAGTCTTCCAGTTGTTTACCTTGTTCGTCCATCGCTTTTTTGATTACTGCCGGGGTGCGGCCCTGGCCGGTCCAGGTTTTAGTTTCGCCGTTTTCGTCAACGTAGCTATATTTAGCCGGACGTGCAGCGCGTTTAGCTTTAGTTCCGGTTTTAGCAGCGACCATGCTGTTCAGCAGTTCATTCGGATCAATACCGTCAGCAATCAGCATTTCGCGATATTGCTGCAGTTTACGAGTACGTTCTTCGATTTCAGCAGCTGCAGCGCTTTCTTCTTCACGACGCTCGTTAACGACCACTTCTAATTTTTCCAGCATTTCTTCGAGCGTTTCCAGAGTGCATTCTCTTGCCTGCGCACGAAGAGTACGGATGTTGTTCAGAATTTTAAGTGCTTCGCTCATTGTAGTAATCTCAAACTTATATTGGGGTGGTTTGTTGAGCTAATAATAGAGCGTTAATTTGAGTAGTGCAATAGGTGAGAATGTAAGGAATTCAAATTTCCTCTTTATTTACCTCATTTTTAAAAACCGCTAACTTAAATTTTTCTTGCGGAACCGCACAAAAAAGCCATATTGAAAGCATTATCACCCAAACGGTTCAGGTGTTTAATCGGCGTTTTTAACTGATTAATCTCATACGAATTATAGTTTCGATGGATAAATATCAACCTTTTTTATTAGTGTTCACAACAGCATCGTTTTGCATAAAACATTAATAATTTCTTGTGCCTGGCGCTGAAATTTCTTGTTTTTTATACCCAGGCAAGATGCGGTACGCTTATTGTTTGTTTCTTTGGCAGCAACAGCTTGCGCAGGGAAATAGCGTGAAGTATATCAACGAAATCATGTCAGGAAGCTAAGTAAAGTGTGCGTTCGGCATTCCGGGAGGCACGTTAAAATATGATACAATCCTGCTGAGGAATATCACACTTTGATTGGGGTCTTGCGGGCAATGGCGCAACTTTATTTCTACTACTCAGCGATGAATGCCGGAAAATCCACGGCTTTACTACAGTCTTCCTACAATTATCAGGAACGTGGCATGCGGACGCTGGTCTATACAGCGGAGATTGATGACCGCTTTGGTGCAGGGAAGGTAAGTTCTCGAATTGGTTTATCATCGCCAGCGCGTCTTTTTAACCAAAACACATCCCTTAAAGATGAAATTAATGCAGAGCATCAGCGCGAGCCTATCCACTGCGTTTTAGTTGATGAAAGTCAATTTTTATCCCGCCAGCAGGTATATCAGTTGTCCGAGGTCGTCGATGAACTTGATATTCCCGTGCTCTGTTATGGATTACGAACGGATTTCCGCGGCGAGTTGTTTATCGGCAGCCAATATCTTCTGGCGTGGTCAGATAAACTGGTCGAACTAAAAACTATCTGTTTCTGCGGGCGTAAAGCCAGCATGGTGCTGCGACTTGATCAAGCCGGGCGACCATATAATGAGGGTGAGCAAGTCGTTATTGGTGGTAATGAGCGCTATGTGTCCGTTTGCCGCAAACATTATAAGGAGGCGCTCGCAGAAGGCTCTCTGGCCGCTATTCAGGCGCGTATAAGAGGGTAATGCTCCTGTATGTCTACGCGCTCACCTGATTGATTACAGACATAAAGAAACTGCCAACAGGCCAGAGCTCACAAGTATCAGACTCTGCGCCTGGGACGCTGTCCGCATCGCCTGGCGTATTTACCCTGATTGTCGGGCTAACGGGCGTTATCGCGACATCAGGGCACACGGCCTGACAATTTTTTCCCGCATGCTGTACCCGCTTTTACTTTATTCCAGCCTCATGCATGCTCAGATGCATCAGGACGTGCGAATTCACTGACCTGCTCTCACCATCAGCCACGCAATGCATGCTTCTGGGACGTTTACGCTTACGCTTACGGATAGGGATCAGACACCCATTCTGCAGAAGTGGCATCTGATAGCAGGAAAGCGAGGAGGGCGCTGAGAACTCGGGGTGGCGTCAAGCCGGATAGCAAATATAAAAAAGCCCCATCAAAGAATTGATGAGGCTTTTATCGTCAACCCGCCGGACCGTTTAACCGATCATCTTCGTTGACAGGGGTTAGCCATCAGACGGGTTATGCTGGATAAGACAATTAAGCGGTTTTCTTCGCTTTTTTGTCTGCTTTATCCGTTTTAACCGCTTCTGCTTTCACTTCTGCTGTTGCGCCTTCTTTGAACTCACGTCCGTAGTAGGTATCCAGCAGGATCTGTTTCAGCTCGGAGATCAGCGGGTAACGCGGGTTAGCACCGGTACACTGGTCATCGAACGCATCTTCGGACAGTTTGTCAACATGAGCAAGGAAGTCAGCTTCCTGAACGCCTGCTTCACGGATTGACTTAGGAATGCCCAGTTCAGCTTTAATGGTTTCCAGCCATGCCAGCAGTTTCTCGATTTTCGCAGCAGTGCGGTCACCGACAGAAGTCAGACCCAGGTGATCAGCGATTTCTGCATAACGGCGGCGAGCCTGCGGACGGTCGTACTGGCTGAATGCAGTCTGTTTAGTCGGGTTGTCATTCGCGTTATAGCGGATAACGTTCGCGATCAACAGGGCGTTGGCCAGACCGTGCGGGATATGGAACTGCGAACCCAGTTTATGCGCCATGGAGTGACACACACCGAGGAAGGCGTTCGCAAACGCGATGCCCGCGATGGTAGCGGCACTATGTACACGCTCACGTGCAATCGGGTTTTTAGAACCTTCATGGTAGGACGCTGGCAGGTTTTCTTTCAGCAATTTCAGAGCCTGCAGAGCCTGACCATCGGAGAACTCAGACGCCAGTACAGAAACATAAGCTTCCAGCGCGTGGGTTACCGCATCCAGACCACCGAATGCACACAGTGATTTCGGCATGTCCATGACCAGATTCGCGTCGACAACCGCCATGTCCGGAGTCAGTGCATAATCTGCCAGCGGATATTTCTGGCCAGTCGCATCGTCAGTTACCACAGCGAACGGTGTGACTTCTGAACCCGTACCGGAAGTAGTGGTGATAGCAACCATTTTCGCTTTCACACCCATTTTCGGGAACTTGTAGATACGTTTACGGATATCCATAAAGCGCAGCGCCAGTTCTTCGAAATGGGTTTCCGGATGCTCGTACATTACCCACATGATTTTTGCCGCATCCATCGGGGAACCACCACCCAGCGCGATAATCACGTCAGGTTTGAAAGAGTTCGCCAGCTCTGCGCCTTTACGTACGATAGTCAGTGTCGGGTCAGCTTCAACTTCGAAGAAGACTTCTGTTTCTACGCCAGCCGCTTTCAGTACAGAAGTGATCTGGTCTGCATAGCCGTTGTTGAACAGGAAGCGGTCAGTCACGATCAGCGCGCGTTTGTGACCATCAGTAATCACTTCATCCAGCGCGATTGGCAGAGAGCCACGGCGGAAGTAGATAGATTTCGGAAGTTTGTGCCACAACATGTTTTCAGCTCGCTTAGCAACGGTTTTCTTGTTGATCAGGTGTTTCGGACCAACGTTTTCAGAGATGGAGTTACCACCCCAGGAACCACAACCCAGAGTCAGGGAAGGTGCGAGTTTGAAGTTATAAAGGTCGCCGATACCACCCTGAGAGGCTGGGGTGTTGATCAGAATACGTGCGGTTTTCATTTCCGCGCCGAATTTCTGCACGCGAGCCGGCTGGTTATCCTGGTCGGTGTACAAGCAAGAGGTATGACCGATACCGCCCATGGCAACCAGTTTCTCTGCTTTTTCTACCGCATCGTCGAAATCTTTAGCGCGGTACATCGCCAGAGTCGGGGACAGTTTTTCGTGAGCGAACGGTTCGCTTTCGTCAACAACAGTCACTTCGCCGATCAAAATTTTGGTCGTTGCCGGAACAGTGAAACCTGCAAGTTCAGCGATTTTGTATGCCGGTTGACCAACGATAGCGGCGTTCAACGCGCCATTTTTCAGGATAATGTCCTGAACAGCTTTCAGCTCTTTACCCTGCAGCAGGTAGCCGCCGTGGGTAGCAAAACGTTCGCGAACCGCGTCGTAAACAGAATCAACAACCACAACAGACTGTTCGGAAGCACAGATAACGCCGTTGTCGAAGGTTTTGGACATCAGAACAGAGGCGACAGCACGTTTGATATCTGCAGTTTCGTCGATGACAACTGGGGTATTGCCTGCGCCTACGCCGATAGCCGGTTTACCGGAGCTGTATGCTGCCTTCACCATGCCTGGGCCGCCGGTCGCGAGGATCAGGTTGATGTCAGGGTGGTGCATTAAAGCGTTAGACAGTTCAACAGACGGTTGGTCAATCCAGCCAATCAGATCTTTTGGTGCGCCCGCAGCGATAGCCGCCTGCAGAACGATATCAGCCGCTTTGTTCGTTGCATCTTTAGCACGTGGGTGTGGGGAGAAAATAATGGCGTTACGGGTCTTCAGGCTAATCAGTGACTTGAAGATTGCAGTAGAAGTTGGGTTAGTCGTCGGAACAATACCGCAGATAATACCGATAGGTTCAGCGATGGTGATGGTACCAAAAGTGTCATCTTCCTCAAGGACGCCGCAGGTTTTCTCATCTTTATAGGCGTTGTAGATATATTCAGAAGCAAAGTGGTTTTTAATCACTTTATCTTCGACGATACCCATGCCGGATTCGGCAACAGCCATTTTAGCGAGAGGGATACGGGCATCAGCGGCAGCCAGGGCGGCGGCGCGGAAGATCTTGTCAACTTGCTCTTGAGTAAAGTTGGCATATTCACGCTGGGCTTTCTTCACACGTTCGACGAGTGCGTTAAGTTCAGCGACATTAGTAACAGCCATAATGCTCTCCTGATAATGTTAAACTCTTTTAGTAAACCAGCTGTCCGAAACGACAGTATAGACAGACCGGGTGCAGGTTGCGTAAATTACAGAAAAACAAGTAGTTAACGCCTCGCCCAACCTAACTGATTTACTGAAAGAGCCTCAACGAAACATCATTAAAACAGATGGTTCTACTCCCTGACGACGTCTCCAAGAGTACTCACTTCTGAGTACCGATTACGTGATCTAAATCAAGTTACAGCAAAGCTGACACCTTTCAGCAGGCTATTTTTGGGCATTTGTATCAAATGTTAATGATAAAAGGGCGGCGCTAGCTAACATTATCATAATTAGTACAAATGCATAACATGCCAGGATGTAGGGAAGATGACAGGATTTAGGGTGAGATATGCTACAAATAATCGTATATTTAGCAGGGTCTTATTGTTTACATACCTTCTTTCTTTTTGCCTTGCACTGCTGCGGAGCACTCTGTGACTCAAACATTGTTTGACTTTCCAACCTGGTTTAAGTTTTTCATCGGCCTGTTCGCGTTGGTAAACCCCATCGGTATCATCCCTGTCTTTATCAGTATGACCAGCTATCAAACTGCCGGGGCGCGGAATAAAACCAATCTGACTGCTAACCTTTCTGTTGCCATCATTCTCTGGACATCACTTTTTCTGGGTGATGCGATTCTTCAGTTGTTCGGTATTTCAATTGATTCATTTCGTATTGCCGGCGGGATTCTGGTGGTAACCATCGCGATGTCGATGATCAGCGGTAAGCTGGGGGAAGATAAACAGAATAAACAGGAGAAATCAGAAACTGCGATCAGAGAGAGTATTGGCGTTGTGCCTCTCGCCTTACCTTTAATGGCAGGGCCGGGTGCAATCAGTTCGACAATTGTCTGGGGAACGCGTTACCACAGCGTGGAATACCTCGCTGGGTTTTCAGTCGCAATAGCCCTTTTTGCTTTTTGTTCGTGGGGGGTGTTTCGCATCGCACCCTGGCTGGTGCGTCTTCTTGGCCAAACCGGGATTAACGTGATAACCCGTATCATGGGCTTATTGCTCATGGCGCTGGGTATTGAATTTATCGTTGCTGGCGTAAAAGGAATATTTCCGGGGTTACTGCACTAACTTGCCTGAGGCGAAAATAATGCTGCGCAGGGCGTTGGAAACGCAGCATTATCAGCAAATCATATAACTAAAGTCAGAAAAAACCATAAATATAATAAATCAACATGATTTAAATAAAACCTTAAATTTCAGTTAATTACATTTTGTTGCATTGCCGACTGGCGATAAATTCATCCATCAACACTGTTATTTCCCTCACACGATACTCTGGGGCTTGCTGTCAGATAATTGAAATGATATTAGTAATTTCTTCGCTCAGGCAGACAAATGTGCTAGATAATAATCGAATGTTGATTTTTTGTGCAAAAAATACGCAATCGTATTGCAAATGTAACAACGACGATGAATTACTATCTATCTGCCTGATTGAAAAGACTAATTTTTTCTTAGCGCATGACTGTAAGTTCTTGCAGTACTGATAGAAGCGCTAATAAAAGAGAATTAGTTAACAAATTTGCAAATTGTATTGGCGACGGAATGGGCCATTTGGTACTTTCCGGCCCTATATTTGCAATAAGAACACGCGCAGATGAGAATTATTTTCAAATAAAAATCTCGTCATGCAAAAGTAACATGCGTCTCGACAGGGGAGACGTAGATGAAATCGACGTAAGGGCGCCATCCGAGCGGCTTGTAAGAAATAAAGTCGGTGATAGCAAGCAGTAAACGATGCCTGACAGCAGCCAAAAGCTCCTGCGCTGTACAGGCCCCCCTCAGGGGACAAAACAGGCTGGCATTAATGTCAGTAATTATAATGAGTGGAGTATCAACACAATGTCCATCATCACAAAAAAAAGTCTCGTAGCGGCTGGAATTCTCACCGCGCTAATTGCAGGTAACGTAGCCATGGCGGCGGATGTTCCTGCTGGCGTTCAACTGGCAGAGAAACAAACGCTGGTTCGTAATAACGGCTCTGAAGTACAGTCGCTTGATCCGCATAAAATTGAAGGCGTGCCGGAATCGAACGTAAGCCGCGATTTGTTTGAAGGTCTGTTAGTATCAGACGTTGAAGGCCATCCGAGCGCGGGTGTTGCTGAAAAGTGGGAAAACAAAGACTTTAAAGTCTGGACTTTCCATCTCCGTAAAGATGCGAAATGGTCCGATGGTTCGCCGGTTACGGCACACGACTTTGTCTATAGCTGGCAGCGTCTGGCAGACCCAAAAACTGCATCCCCATACGCCAGCTACCTGCAATATGGTCACATTGCGAATATCGATGACATCATCGCCGGTAAAAAACCAACCTCAGACCTGGGCGTAAAAGCGATTGATGACAATACTTTTGAAGTGACGTTGAGCGAACCGGTTCCTTACTTCTACAAATTGTTGGTACATCCTTCCGTCTCCCCGGTACCGAAAGCCGTTGTCGAGAAATTCGGTGACAAATGGACCCAGCCCGCGAACATCGTTACTAACGGCGCGTACAAACTGAAAGATTGGGTGGTCAACGAACGTATCGTGCTTGAGCGTAATACCAATTACTGGGATAACGCGAAAACGGTGATTAATCAGGTTACTTACCTGCCTATTTCCTCAGAAGTGACTGACGTTAACCGCTATCGCAGCGGTGAAATCGACATGACCTATAACAACATGCCGATTGAACTGTTCCAGAAACTGAAACAAGAAATTCCAAAAGAAGTCCACGTTGACCCCTATCTGTGTACTTATTACTACGAAATCAACAACCAGAAAGCGCCGTTCACTGACGTTCGCGTTCGTACCGCGCTGAAACTGGCTCTTGATCGTGACATTATTGTCAACAAAGTGAAAAACCAGGGTGACTTGCCGGCATACAGTTACACTCCGCCATACACTGACGGTGCAAAACTGGTTGAGCCGGAATGGTTTAAGTGGTCACAAGACAAACGTAACGCAGAAGCGAAAAAACTGCTGGCAGAAGCAGGTTACACTGCTGACAAGCCGCTGACATTCAACCTGCTGTACAACACGTCTGACCTGCACAAAAAACTGGCTATCGCCGTTGCTTCTATCTGGAAGAAAAACCTCGGTGTGGACGTCAAGCTGGAGAACCAGGAATGGAAAACCTTCCTTGACAGCCGTCATCAGGGCACCTTTGACGTGGCGCGTGCAGGCTGGTGTGCGGACTATAACGAACCGACATCCTTCCTGAATACCATGCTGTCTGACAGCTCTAACAACACCGCGCACTATAAGAGCCCGGCCTTTGATAAGCTGATTGCCGACACGCTGCAAGTTACCGACGAAGCGCAACGCACCGAGCTCTATACCAAGGCTGAACAGCAACTTGATAAAGACTCTGCGATCGTCCCGGTGTATTACTACGTGAACGCCCGTCTGGTGAAACCGTGGGTGGGTGGTTATACCGGTAAAGACCCGATGGATAATATCTACGTTAAAAACTTGTATATTATCAAGCATTAATGGCAATGAGTGGGGCAGGGTCATCCTGCCCCACAGTGTCTTATTTCATCGCACTACAAAGGCACAGGCCAGAAGGTACGGGCAATGTTGAAATTTATCCTACGTCGCTGTCTGGAAGCGATTCCGACGCTATTTATTCTTATCACGATCTCATTCTTTATGATGCGCCTTGCGCCGGGTAGTCCTTTTACCGGTGAGCGTACGCTGCCGCCAGAAGTCATGGCGAACATCGAAGCGAAATATCATCTGAACGATCCGATTCTGACCCAATACGCCAGCTATCTGAAACAGCTTGCGCACGGTGATTTTGGGCCGTCATTTAAATATAAAGATTACACGGTGAATGATCTGGTCGCTGCCAGCTTCCCCGTTTCCGCGAAGTTAGGCGCTGCGGCATTTTTGTTGGCGGTGATTTTTGGCGTGAGCGCAGGTGTCATCGCCGCGCTGAAACAAAATACCAAATGGGACTATTCCGTGATGGGGCTGGCGATGACCGGGGTTGTAATACCGAGCTTCGTGGTTGCGCCGCTGCTGGTGATGATATTCGCCATTACGCTTAAATGGTTACCTGCCGGGGGATGGAATGGCGGCGCGCCAAAATTCATGATCCTGCCGATGGTCGCATTGTCTCTGGCCTATATCGCCAGCATTGCGCGTATAACACGTGGCTCAATGATAGAGGTGCTGCATTCGAACTTTATTCGTACCGCACGTGCGAAAGGCTTACCGATGCGGCGCATTATTTTCCGCCATGCGCTTAAACCCGCGTTATTACCTGTGCTCTCCTATATGGGGCCTGCCTTTGTCGGGATTATCACCGGCTCGATGGTTATCGAAACGATTTATGGTTTGCCGGGTATCGGTCAGCTGTTTGTGAATGGCGCATTAAACCGTGATTACTCGCTGGTATTAAGTTTGACCATACTGGTAGGGACGTTGACTATTTTATTTAACGCGATCGTTGATGTGCTGTATGCCGTTATCGATCCGAAAATTCGTTATTAACACTGGAGTACGCCATGATGTTAAGTAAAAAAAACAGCGAGGCGCTGGAAAACTTCAGTGAAAAACTGGAAGTAGAAGGTCGCAGTCTCTGGCAGGATGCTCGCCGTCGCTTTATGCACAACCGCGCGGCGGTCGCCAGTCTGGTGGTGTTGTTATTTATCGCGCTCTTCGTGGCCCTTGCGCCGATGCTGTCGCAGTTTAGTTACTTCGATACGGACTGGGGCATGATGTCCAGTGCCCCTGATACAACCTCCGGCCACTATTTTGGTACGGATTCATCCGGCCGTGATCTGCTGGTGCGCGTTGCCATTGGTGGACGTATTTCGCTGATGGTCGGCATTGCAGCCGCGCTGGTTGCGGTTATCCTGGGGACGCTTTACGGCTCCCTGTCCGGCTACCTCGGCGGTAAAGTGGACTCCGTGATGATGCGTCTGCTTGAGATCCTCAACTCTTTCCCGTTTATGTTCTTCGTCATCCTGCTGGTGACATTTTTCGGGCAAAACATCCTGCTTATTTTTGTGGCGATCGGTATGGTTTCCTGGCTGGATATGGCGCGTATCGTTCGTGGTCAAACGCTCAGCCTCAAACGCAAAGAGTTTATCGAGGCTGCTCAGGTCGGCGGTGTATCGACTGGCAATATCGTGATTCGCCATATCGTTCCGAACGTGCTGGGCGTGGTGGTGGTGTATGCCTCGCTGTTAGTACCGAGCATGATTCTGTTTGAATCTTTCCTCAGTTTCCTTGGCCTGGGGACGCAAGAACCGTTAAGCAGTTGGGGCGCTTTGCTCAGCGATGGCGCGAACTCAATGGAAGTTTCCCCGTGGCTGTTGTTGTTTCCGGCAGGCTTCCTGGTGGTGACGCTGTTCTGTTTCAACTTTATCGGCGATGGGTTACGTGATGCCCTCGACCCGAAAGATCGTTAAGGAGTGCTGTTGTGAGCAAGCATGAAACCTCATTGGCGCCACAGGCGCAGCAGCATTCGGACATTCTTCTGGATGTTAACGATCTGCGAGTAACTTTTAAAACGCCGGATGGTGACGTTACGGCGGTAAACGACCTGAATTTCAGCCTCCGCGCCGGTGAGACGCTGGGTATCGTGGGTGAATCTGGTTCGGGCAAATCTCAGACCGCATTTGCACTGATGGGGCTGTTGGCATCGAATGGGCGTATTGGTGGTTCGGCGAAATTCAATGGCAAAGAGATCCTGAATTTGCCGGAACATGCGCTGAATAAGCTGCGTGCTGAACAGATCTCCATGATTTTCCAGGATCCGATGACCTCGCTAAATCCCTATATGCGGGTCGGCGAGCAGTTAATGGAAGTGCTGATGTTGCATAAAGGCATGAGTAAGGCCGAAGCGTTTGAAGAGTCAGTCAAAATGCTCGACGCGGTGAAAATGCCGGAAGCGCGTAAGCGTATGAAGATGTATCCGCATGAGTTCTCCGGCGGGATGCGCCAGCGCGTGATGATTGCCATGGCGTTAATGTGTCGACCGAAGCTGCTGATTGCAGACGAACCGACCACCGCCCTGGATGTGACCGTGCAGGCGCAGATCATGACGTTGCTCAACGAACTTAAGCGCGAATTCAACACCGCCATTATCATGATTACCCACGATCTCGGCGTTGTTGCGGGCATCTGTGACAAAGTGCTGGTCATGTACGCCGGGCGTACCATGGAATACGGGGTGGCGCGCGATGTGTTCTACCATCCGGCACATCCCTATTCTATCGGTCTGCTCAATGCTGTACCGCGCCTTGACGCCGAAGGCGAAGAGTTGCTGACCATCCCCGGTAATCCGCCGAACCTGTTGCGGTTGCCAAAAGGGTGTCCGTTCCAGCCGCGTTGCCCGCATGCGATGGAAATCTGTAACAGTACTCCGCCGCTGGAGGAGTTTGCCCCGGGACGTTTGCGCGCCTGCTTTAAGCCGGTGGAGGAACTGGTATGAATGCCGTTACTGAAGAAAGAAAAGTACTCCTTGAAATTGCTGACCTGAAAGTCCATTTCGACATTAAAGACGGTAAGCAATGGTTCTGGCAACCATCCAAAACACTGAAAGCGGTAGACGGCGTCACGCTTCGTTTGTATGAAGGGGAAACCCTGGGGGTCGTGGGCGAGTCCGGTTGCGGAAAATCGACTTTTGCCCGTGCGATTATTGGTCTGGTCAAAGCCACCGACGGTAAAGTGGCCTGGCTGGGCAAAGATTTGCTCGGTATGAAGCCTGATGAGTGGCGCGATGTGCGCAGTGACATTCAGATGATTTTCCAGGACCCGCTGGCGTCCCTGAACCCGCGTATGACGATTGGTGAAATCATTGCAGAACCGCTGCGTACGTATCATCCGAAAATGCCGCGTCAGGAAGTGCGTGACCGCGTCAAAACCATGATGATGAAAGTGGGCCTGCTGCCCAACCTGATTAACCGCTACCCGCACGAGTTCTCCGGCGGCCAGTGTCAGCGTATCGGTATTGCGCGTGCGCTGATCCTCGAACCGAAGTTGATTATCTGTGACGAACCGGTTTCCGCCCTGGATGTGTCTATCCAGGCGCAGGTAGTCAACTTGCTGCAAAAACTGCAGCGGGAAATGGGGTTGTCGCTGATATTTATCGCCCACGACCTGGCGGTGGTGAAGCACATCTCTGATCGTGTTCTGGTAATGTATCTTGGCCATGCTGTAGAGCTGGGAACCTATGACGAGGTGTACCACAATCCACAGCATCCTTATACCAAAGCATTGATGTCTGCCGTACCGATTCCGGACCCGGATCTGGAAAAGAATAAGCAGATTCAGTTGCTGGAAGGGGATTTGCCTTCGCCAATCAATCCGCCATCAGGCTGCGTGTTCCGCACGCGTTGCCCGATTGCTGGCCCCGAGTGCGCACAAACGCGCCCGGTTCTGGAAGGAAGTTTCCGTCACGCGGTCTCCTGTCTTAAGGTCGACCCGCTCTAAATGAAAAAGGCTGACGAAAGTCAGCCTTTTCTTTTTACCATCACTCGCGCCAGAGAATATGGCACAACTTATGGTCTTTCTCTCGACAGAGCAGTACGCGGGCAAATACATCATTGATTTCGCCGCCGTCACTATCCGCCAGGCCAATGACCACTTCTGCGAAAAAGTCCGGATTTAGATCGTAATCAACGTGCTCTTGCCAGTCTTCGCCTGGATCAAACAATTCCGCACCGCCACGCTCTTCAAACTGAAGATTGAACAGAATGATGTCTGCCGGATCGAGATTATCCGCCGCAAGTTCGAGAAAAATATCGTAAGCCTGCTCCAGCGTTTCGTCTTCGCTCAGGCGGTTGTTCAGATCCATTTCCATAATGACTACCTGTTTAATATCATTTGGGCACGTTTTACAGCAATGGGCTAAAGAAGTAAAACAGTCGTTCTGCAATCCGGTGCCAGAACGGACGCTTAACCCACAGACGCGCGTCCAGTAAGCGAGAACGCGAGATATAATCATCCTGAACGGCGGCCAGATCGCTGCCAAACCCGGTATCGTCAATAACCAGCGTAATCTCGAAATTAAGCCACAGACTACGCATATCAAGGTTCACTGTTCCCACCAGGCTTAACTCGCCATCGACCAGCACGCTTTTAGTATGCAGAAGCCCACCTTCAAACTGATAGACTTTTACCCCCGCAGCCAGCAGCTCGGTGAAAAAGGCCCGACTGGCCCAGCCAACAAGCACCGAGTCATTCTTACGCGGCAGGATAATGCTGACGTCCACGCCTCGCTGCGCGGCGGTACAAATGGCATGCAGAAGATCATCGCTGGGGACGAAGTAGGGGGTCGTCATAATCAGGTATTCGCGCGAGGCATAAACCGCGGTCAACAACGCCTGGTGAATAAGATCTTCCGGGAACCCCGGGCCGGAGGCGATGGTGTGGATGGTATGTCCGCTGGCCTGCTCGAACGGCATGATATTGGCATCGGGCGGCGGTGGGAGGATGCGTTTACCGGTCTCTATTTCCCAGTCGCAGGAGTAGACGATTCCCATCGCGGTAGAAACCGGGCCTTCCATGCGAGCCATCAAATCGACCCATTGACCGACGCCAGCATCCTGTTTGAAGAAACGAGGATCCACCATATTCATACTGCCGGTATAAGCGATGTAATTATCGATGAGGATCATCTTACGGTGCTGGCGCAGGTCCATCCGACGCAAAAAGACACGCATCAGATTAACTTTTAGCGACTCAACCACTTCAATCCCGGAGTTGCGCAGCATATCGGCCCACGGACTGCGAAAAAAGGCTACGCTGCCCGCTGAATCAAGCATTAAGCGGCAATGTACGCCGCGCCGGGCGGCAGCCATCAAGGATTCAGCGACCTGATCGGCCATTCCCCCCGGCTGCCAGATATAAAACACCATCTCGATGTTATGGCGGGCAAGCTGAATGTCGCGGATTAATGCCTGCATAACGTCGTCTGAGGAGGTCAGAAGCTGGAGTTGATTCCCTTTCACGCCCGCAATGCCCTGACGCCGTTCGCAGAGTTTGAACAGTGAAGTGGCAACGCTGCTGTTTTCAGTAGCGAAAATATGATGATAGGTCTTAAGGTCTTTTAACCACTTGGCGGTGGATGGCCACATCGCACGAGCGCGTTCTGCCCGGCGTTTGCCAAGATGTAGTTCCCCAACGGAAAGATAAGCAATAATTCCCACCAGAGGGAGAATATAAATAATCAGTAGCCACGCCATGGCAGAGGGGACCGCCCGGCGCTTCATCAGGATGCGAAGCGTCACACCTGCGATGAGCAGCCAGTAGCCCAAAATGATCAGCCAACTCACAACCGTGTAGAAGGTTGTCATAACAAAAAATCCTTTTGAAAATCTGATATAAGGAGTTTACGCATAAGGACTCATCTGGCAAATAAAAACGGCGCTGAAAAGGGGTGGTCTGGTGGCGACCAGGGTTTATAATGGGGCTTCTGTTTCAGGAAAGAGTCGTAAAAATGAAGCGTAGTAGAACGGAAGTGGGGCGCTGGCGCATGTCACGACAGACCAGTCGTCGCAAAGCGCGCTGGCTGGAAGGGCAGTCCCGTCGCAATATGCGTATCCACTCGATTAGAAAGTGTATCCTAAATCGGCATCGCAATGCGTTAGTTTTTGATTTTTACGGGTTCTGATGATCATGGGCACCTTCATGGTGCCCACAGTTTTTTATAGGGTTCTTAAAAAGGTGAATGCGCAATGTCTGTTATCGATAGTTTGATTGCTTTTACCTTTGCGGCGACACTGCTTACGCTCACACCGGGTCTCGATACCGCGCTAATTTTACGTACTGCCGCAGTGGAGGGACGTAGTCAGGCATTTAAAGCCGCCTTCGGCATTAACACCGGTTGTCTTATTTGGGGAGCCGCCGTTGCTTTTGGCCTTGGGGCATTAGTTGCGGTATCGGAGCTCGCGTACGCCATTCTTAAATATTGTGGTGCTGCCTATTTATGCTGGCTGGGACTGAATATGCTCTTTCGCCCGCGTACCGCTGTTTTTTCTGTTGCCGATGAAGATAAAAAGCAGAACTGGTTCATTCGTGGCATGTTAGGCAATGTGCTGAACCCGAAAATGGGTATTTTCTATGTCTCTTTTTTGCCACAGTTTATTCCGCATGGACAGCCTCTCATTATTTGGACATTTGGCCTGGTAATGATCCACGTGGTGCTGGGAACCGTATGGTCGACAACATTAATTGCGGCGACGCGCCCGTTGTCATCATTTTTACGTAAAGAAGCCGTTATACGTTGGATGGATCGCACAACCGGTGTTGTGTTTTTGCTCTTCGCAACGCGTCTTGCGCTAAGTAAACGTTAATTTGTCAGTGGATAACCATGAATAAAGAAGCCATTATTTTTCTCGCCCTTGCGATTATCTCCGAAGTCATCGCGACCACTGCGCTTAAATCGTCTGACAGTTTTACCCGTCTGGTACCCAGCATTATCAGTATTGTCGGCTATTGTATTGCCTTCTGGTGCCTGACCATTCCTATGCGCACCATACCTACCGGAATAATTTACGCGATCTGGTCCGGGGCAGGCATCGTATTAATTGGTACCGTCGGCTGGATTATGCATGGGCAGAAACTGGATTTTCCGGCGATGCTGGGGATGGGATTAATTATTGCAGGCGTGGTAATCATTAATGTGTTCTCGAAAACCATCGCCCATTAAAGGCCGGTAAAATAAGGGGTAATGTGTATTCTTACCCCTTTATTGTTTCTGGCAAATCAGAATACTTTTTTAAACGGTTTCACGGTGACCTGCTGGTAAACCCCTGCCGCAACATACGGGTCAGCATCGGCCCAGGCCTGTGCCGCTTCCAGAGATTCAAATTCTGCGATAACGGTAGAGCCGGTAAAACCCGCAGCACCCGGGTCGTTACTGTCAACGGCTGGCATGGGGCCTGCCGTTAATAAGCGACCTTCATCATGCAACATTTGCAGGCGCGCCAGGTGAGCAGGGCGCACGGAAAGGCGTTTTTCGAGAGAATCAGCGACGTCCTGCGAGAAAATAACGTAAAGCACGGGTAGGGCTCCTTCACCATGAGAAAACCATTACGTTATGTGAATCCATAAATACCTGCAACGCAAAGATGAAGGCAGAAAGGTATCCCTTTTCATTGTGTGCTTTTTTTAACCGAAAACGCGCAAAAAAACGGTCAGATGCGTTGGCTGGTTGAATATGATTGCTATTTGCATTTAGAATCTAGCTTTGCTTTTTCAACTGAAACGATTATGACTTCAATGGCCCTTGATTTACCCCGTCGCTTTCCCTGGCCGACACTGTTGTCCGTCGGTATGCATGGCGCTATTGTGGCGGCCATCTTGTATGCCTCGGTACATCAGGTTATTGAATTACCGGCACCCGCTTCGCCGATTACGGTGACTATGGTGACACCGGCCGAGCTGGAACCGCCGCAGGCGGTGCAGCCGCCACCAGAACCCGTCGTGGAACCCGAACCCGAGCCCGAGCCCGTTTCGGAGCCACCCAAAGAGGCGCCGGTGGTCATCCACAAACCTGAACCAAAGCCAAAACCCAAACCGAAGCCGAAACCGGAGAAAAAGGTTGAGCAGCCTAAACGGGAGGCAAAACCAGCCGAACCCCGCCCGGCGACATCGGTCGAAAGTAATACTCCGCCGCGTCCGGTGATGAATAGCGCTCCAGCCAGCACCAGCAAACCGGCGCCGTCGGTCCCGGCAGCTCCGCGGGCATTAAGCCGTACTCAGCCTCAATATCCGCCACGTGCAGAAACGCTGCGTATTGAGGGACATGTTCGTGTGAAATTTGACGTATTAGCGGACGGGCGTATCGACAACGTGGAAATTCTTTCAGCGCAACCAGCGAATATGTTTGAACGTGATGTGAAAACGGCCATGCGTAAATGGCGTTATGAACCAGGTAGACCGGGCACCGGTATCACGGTCAATATCATCTTCCGCATGGATGGTGGCGCGACAATGGATTAAGCAATAAAGCCTCCGTTGGAGGCTTTTTTTATGCCTGCGCCGGGAGTGGGCGCGGTTTACCGTCGTTATCTACGGCGACATAAATAAACAGTGCCTCCGTGGCCTTATAACGTTGACCGATAGGCTCTGAGGCGACCTTTTTAATCCAGACTTCGACGTTGATGGTGATCGACGTATTTCCGCGCTTCACGCAACGCGCATAACAGCACACCACATCGCCCACAGCGACTGGACGCAGGAAACTCATGCCGTCCACACGGACCGTGACGACACGTCCATGAGCTATCTCTTTAGCAAGGATCGCACCGCCCATATCCATTTGTGACATCAGCCAGCCGCCAAAAATATCACCGTTTGCGTTGGTATCCGCCGGCATCGCCAGTGTGCGCAGGACAAGTTCGCCCTGCGGTGCATCCTGAGTGTTAGACATGATCATCTCATTAATAAAAAAGGGGGAATTCTGGCAGGATGCTACTATGGATTTATAGCTGAAAACAATTAGATAAGCTGATATATGGGAAAAAAGCCGGGTTGCTGGGTTACGCACAGGCACGCTGTTTGCCCTGGCAGTTGAAATTCAGCCTCGGCAGGCAGACGCATCACGAACGGTATTCGCGGCAATCGTAAACCGTTCTGCTCAGATTCAGGCTCCGGAAGGCCTGACGAATACTGATTTCGAATGTCGTTATCAGATGAGCCAGTCGCTCACGCTGAAGGCTTGTTTTAAAGTTTTTCCGATAACATCTTTCAGCGCCCGGCTCTCAAGACCGAGATCGGTAAACATCTGTTTGAGACGGCGGTTCTCATCTTCAAGCGCCTTTCTCTTTTTAATATCAGAAGATTCTATGCCGCTGTACCTGGATTTCCAGTTGTCATAGCGATCTCCTTCGATGGTTCAAATAAAGATCATGAATACGGTTTAATCTTGTTATTTTTAATATATCGCTTGATTTTTAAATTACGGTGGGTATAGATTATTAACATCAAATATTTCAAATGTTTAACGACTGCTTCTTAGAGAATTCACTCTGGCTTAATTATCAATGCATGGACTTAATGGATTATTTGATTAGCAGGCACATGATTTACACATTGAAATATTAAGCACATATTATCTCAGGTACGGGGGAGCTTATGTTACCTTGCGAACTATTTATTAAACTAAAGCAGCATATGAATACGGAATATCGGAGTGCAGGTGTCTATATAGCAACAAGCTCCTGGTTTTTTGACCATGATTTTATAGAGCTTGCTCAAGTCTCCAGAGCGTTAGCTCAATATTCAGTCACGAGGGTTATGCGGTTTTATGATTTCTTGAATCATTGTCAACAAAATCCATTTATTTATCAGAGTGTGTTATCTCCTCACTTATCGGCACTTTCGTTAGAATGCATAATCCATGATATATTATTGGATTATCGCACAAGAAATAACGGTATTTCGGAAATAGAAAAGGCATCCATAATCACAAATAACATTAAAACTAAATTATTTATTGAAAAAATAAAACCTTTTTATCTCGAAGAAGCTGATCTTTTAATGTCTTTTTTTAAGAGTGATACTCTTTTGAATAAACTTAAACCTGAGGATTATAGATTATCTGAAATGTCACGGTCTTCAGAAGCCTTACATTGCATTTGATACGGTGCGCCCAATGCGAAACCATGATAATTAATTGATATTAAAATATTATTTTCATTGTTTTGCATGTGGCTTGAATAATTTTAAGCATCTTGCTTTATACACTGACAGTGTAGTATCGGTTATAATTAGCTAAATCCACGACTGAACGGAGGTTGCTTGATTAGAGGACGGCATAAGAATGGTATCTGCTTTGAGTCATTTTTCTTGCAATGGCAGTGGAATGCAACCTTAATCATCATCACCTTCGGAAAAATGCAGTCAGAAAGCTTGAATTATTTCGTACGTGATCGCAGTCGAAGGTTGCCTTATTGCCAGGAGAATTATCACCTGAGTATCCGTGAAACCACTCATTGTTTGCCAGTCTACTATTAAAGGTAAAAATTACTTCATTCCATTAAACAACTATTGTTGATGTGTGATATGACATTCGCTCTGTCAACTGAAACTTTGAAGGTCCTGGAGACGCCATAGTCATATGGCAGAGGTAAAATAATGATACAACTCAAATATTTTATTTTTACGCCTCAATAATGGTTAGTGAAAATGAAAATTGTATGATCTACTTAACACAATTAGAGGTAGTTAAAAAAAGCTAACGATACAGCGCATATTGCCGATAATCCTTCTAAAGCTACTGCCCATGCAGTTAAACTAAAGCCGGTGGTTCATATATGAACTGGAAAGCATTCACCAATCATAAAAGGAATACTGAGCAATCCCGTAACCTTGTTAAAAAAACTTTTACCGTCATTATTCCCCTCCTGACAGTCATTTTTCTGACTGCCCTCGTGTCGTTGCTGTCATTAACGCATGATATGAACACCGCCCGTGACAGACATGACAGGCAAATACTGAAAAAAGCGCTGCTCTATCGGCAGGAAAGTATTCGTTCGCAAGTTGAAAACTATTCTGACTGGGGAGAGGCCTATGAGCATCTGCATAAAGAGCTGGATACAGGATGGGCCTGGGGCAGCCAGAATCTGGGAGAGTCATTTTTTAAGGTATTAGGCTATGAAGGTGTTTTTATTCTCTCCCATGAGGGAATGACGCGCTATAGCGTTGTTGATGGTCAGTGTGATACTGAGCCGCTTGATGACTGGACAGGGACAAAGATAACAGCAAACCTGCAAAGAGACGTGGATGCGAATCATGGCGCCGCAGTATCTCACTTGATCCTGTCTAAGCAGGGTATTTCGATTGTTGCAGGGGCCGCGATCAGAATTGGAGGTGATAACAACGTCATTGCAGTACCAGGAAAGCCCTCGCTGATGGTTTTCGTTTATCGCCTTACTCCGGCTAAACTGGTCTCATTAGGCGCCGAATACGGCATCCGTAACGTTCGTTTAACCGGGGCAGGTGATCCAGATGACGATATGTCGATTACCCTGTCGGATGTAAATGGCGACAATGCTGTTCTGACATGGGATAGCCAGAATCCGGGACGTGCGCTGATTCTTTTCCAATTGCCGCTCTTTATCGTACTGATAATATTAACATTTTTCCTTATCGTCATGATGATGCGAAATCTGCTACTGAAAGCGAAGATAATTGATGAAAATGTTTTCCTTCTTGATAAAACCCATTTGGCATTAGCAGAAAGCGAAAAACGATTCCGTGATGTCATGGAAATCACTACCGACTGGTTATGGGAAGCCGATGCCCACCTTAAAATTACCTGGTTGTCAGAACGGTTTTCCGTTATCACAGGTCTTCATTCGCAAGACTGGATGGGAAGAAATCTAACGGGTCTGTTTCCGGATGAAGGAGAGGAACTCCTTGACTGGAGGAAACGGCAGCCATCAGGAGCATCTCTCAAACTTACCAACCGCAGGTATCTCTCTTCACGTTCCGGAACGTATTATTGCAACCTTGTCGCTAAATACATTTTATTCCCTGATGGCACTCCTGGGTTTCGGGGGGCTGTAACTGATGTTACGGCAGAGGTGGAAGCGTTACGCCGTGTTCAGTACCTGTCTTATCATGACGAACTGACAGGGTTGCCAAACCGCAGCCATATGAAAGACTTCCTTACGGGGCAATTACTGGCTAATGCTGGTAAAGACCACCCGGTAGCCCTGATTAGCCTTGATCTCGATAAGTTTAAACAAGTGAATGACACTTTTGGACATGCGACAGGCGATGCATTACTGGCGGAAGTTTCTGCTCGTCTGAAAAAATGTATACAAAACGGTGATCTCGCATCAAGGCAGGGAGGGGACGAATTTATTGTTCTGCTTGATAATATCGGGGGAACACATGCAGTTGATGTCATTTGCAGGAAGATCATCGATGAAATAAGCATGCCTTATAAGATTCACGGAAATGAAATATCAATAGGCGTGAGCCTCGGTGTCGCACTTTCTCCCTTACAGGGGAATAATCCCAGCGATTTATTACGTTTTGCTGACCTCGCGCTATATCATGCTAAAAATTCTGGCAGAAGCACCTGGGTTTATTATCGCAGTGATATGTCAGAACAACTCTCTCAGCGTCTAAGCATGGAGGCGGAGCTCAGAGCGGCCATTTTTGATGGTCAATTATTTCTGTGCTATCAGCCCCGTTTTAATGTAAAAGACAATAAAATCGATGCGGTTGAAGCTCTCGTTCGCTGGCTTCATCCGCTGAGAGGAATACTCACACCAGACCACTTTATACCTCTGGCGGAGGAATCAGGTCTCATCATAAATCTTAGCGACTGGGTACTCAATAAGGCATGCGAGGAGGTAATGCAATATTCCGAAACTATTTCTGTTTCTGTAAACATTTCTGCCATCGAGTTTCAGTCAAGTAATTTCGCTGATAGAGTTAAGAGTATCCTGGAAAAAACATGTTTTCCGGCTGAAAGATTAGAAATTGAAGTGACGGAAAGTGTAGTTTTAATGGACCCAGATCGAACCTTTACTGCAATGAAATCTCTCAGAGAGCTCGGCGTACGCTTTCTTATTGATGATTTTGGCACCGGCTATGCATCCATTAGCTATCTGCATAATTTTAAATTTGACGGAATTAAGCTGGATAAGAGTTTTACAACAGCAATGGGAAAAGATTCCGATAGTAAAAAGATCGTTGAAAGTATAATTGATCTCGGTAAGGCTTATTGCCTCGAAGTAACAGCGGAAGGCGTGGAAAATGCGGAGCAGCTTGCTTTTCTTAAAGCGCATCATTGCGATGTAGTGCAAGGTTATTTTATTGGAAAGCCAGTTAAAATATCAGAATTAAAAGTGGAGTTTCAATAAAGAAATGAAGGTGAAGACATGGATTTGAAATTAAATATTATCACTCGTAATATGATGCGTCGTTGTGCAAAGCGATTATAAGGATAGCAAGGGAAAAGATTTTTATAAATGAAAAATATTATTCAAGCAGGTTTTCTGTTTTATTAAATTCATTGTTTTCCTGACATGTAATGAATATAATTGGAGACGCCAGTACTAAACAATGCTCCATTTTTTCTATACTGCCTATGCACACATGCATGCAAATAGTGCGTACAGCGCGATATTGAATGAATATGTTCGCTGTACGCGAATCCATGAAGCAGCGATACACTAACAGCCGCTATTTATGTGTTACGGACGATTTCGCTATAATTAACCTTGTTGCTCTGCATAACAAAATCCCACACAGTACCTGCTGGATCATTTTCACTTTCCGCCATGCCGTAAGAATAACACATACTGTATGGTTTTTTATTTTTATGGTTATATTTATCGACTTCGTTCTGTATATGAAGAAGTAGCGTATCAGCGCTAAAAATGTCAGTTTTTGTTAAGAGCGCATAAAACACGCCATTTCCGACGTGAGCTAAAATACAATGCTCTCCCGCAATTTGTTCAAGAATTGTTGAGAATTTTTGTATCAGGTTTTCACCTTCTGCGTTACCCAGAAGTTCATTTATAGCCATAAAGTTAAGTAAATGAAATGTGATCATCGCGAAAGGGAGGTTTTTTTGAGACAAAGTAAGTATCTGCTCTTCTCCTCTTTTCAAAAATCCTCGTTTATTGAGCAAACCTGTCACTTCATCAGTCATCATAAAACTTATCTGCTCAAACTCGTCTTCCACAATTGAAGCCAGGTCAAGTAATGTATTAACCTCGTCTGATGAAAAAAAACGTGGAGAAGTATCAACGACACAGATTATACCCGCTATCATGCCATCAGGTAATCTCACGGGACACCCGGCATAAAATCTTACCCTGGGCTGATTCTTCACATACGGATTATTACAAAATCTTGTATCTTTTAAAGTGTCACGGATAACGAAGACACCCTCCTCAAGTATTGCGTGAGCGCAAAAGGAGACCGTCCTGGGAGTTTCTTCAACATCTGTTCCAACGGCAGAAAGTAGCCACTGTTTGTCTTTATCCAGAAGGCTTATAACAGCGATAGGGACATCGAATGTCTGTTTGGCTAATCGTGTAAGTCTGTCAAACCGGGCAAGACCATTTTTACCAATTAAGTCAATTAAATAAAGTGATTGCAGTCTTTGCTTTTCATTTTTTGGTATTCCTGGCGTTTTCATAGTATATCCTTAACTATTTCCGCTGTGGCGTGTTAAAAATACAATATAAAGATGGGGCAATCTGTACTCAGTTTAGTCGATAAATACGATAAAAAATGAAAATTAACATACAAATTTTATTATTTCCGAACTGATTTCTTTTTAGCAGAAGTGAACGCCGCCGTGATAGTCTGGAATATATACTCAACTCGACAGCAGTGAGTCGATGAATGTGACAGAAACTTTTACACGATGTGCAATCTGACATAATCGCGAAAAACGCCGTTCACCACGCAAAAGAACATTTGTGCAAGGCGCGACCTCGTATCGGCCAACGGGTTCTGTTCTGGATCGCCTGTAATGACGCGATCAGCGTCATTGGTGAGATAAGCAAGGTACTCTTCACACGTTGGGCATGGGCGAATTGTCCACACGAGCTTCTCCGAGTGGCCAGATTTAAATTATACGAAATGGGTGAATGTCGAAAAGGTTAAAGCAGGAACCGGGGGGGATTTTCGTTTGAGCGTGGCTTGCTTTGTTAACCGTACAGATGAAGACGACAGCCAGGTGATGTGATGAGTCAATGTCATCAAAAAATAAGCACGCTTCGTTTAATGTGTATACGATAGCGTGCTTATTGAACGTTTTATGCACCAATAAAATCAACAAGCAGTTGAAAATATTGATATTTAGTCTTCACTATGATTTATCGTCCTGCGGCATATGGCGATAAATATAGACGCCGCTTAAAACGGTAAAGATGAGCGTCAGTGCGGTTAAACCAAACACTTTGAAATTCACCCAGATATTCTGCGGTAGCCAGAAGGCGATATAGATATTCGCCAGACCACAGAGGATGAAAAACAGCGCCCAGGCGAGGTTCAGTCGTTCCCAAACCACTGGCGGCAGCGTGAGCTCTTTACCCAGCATGCGCTGGATAAGCGGTTTTTTCATGACCCACTGGCTAAACAGCAGCGCACCAGCAAACAGCGCGTAGATGACCGTGACTTTCCATTTAATAAATTCATCATTATGGAAGAATAGCGTCAGCCCACCGAACACGGCCACCAGGATAAACGTAATCAAGGCCATCTTTTCGACTTTGCGGTAACGCACCCAGCTATAAATCAGGACAACAGCCGTAGCGATGATCAGGGCTGTCGTCGCTGCATAAATGTCATACAGCTTGTAAAACGCGAAAAACACTACCAGTGGGAGAAAATCAAGAAACTGCTTCATTCTACGGTTCCGTTAAATTGCCTGCATGCAGGCGAAAAATCACTGACGTATCAGCATATACAGGCGAAACAGATAAATGAGCAACGCTACAGATATCATGTTGCTTACCGTGTTGGCGACCACCGCACCGATTTCAGGCGTGAGAAACGCTAAATTGTGCGCAAACATCATCAGGGCAATTTTCGCTATCAACCAACCGATCACCGCAGGCGCGACCAGACGCATGTTGTCCCAACCCAGGCGCATACTGCTGCGCATCGACGTAAACACCCCCGCTCTATCCTGGACGATCATCACTGGCGCGAATGCCAGAAGAATAGCCAGTATGACGCCGGGTACGAAGATGAACATCATGCCAAGTTGAACCAAAAAGGTTGTCAGTATGAACAGGATAAACAGCGCGGGCAAAACTGGCGCACTGGCTCCGATTGCACGAAGCGCGCTAACACGTTGCCCTGCCGAGATCATCCGAATCATCATCAATACGCTGCCCGCCAGAATGGCATTTCCGATCAAACCGGAGAACGTGGCAGCCGCTGATAAGTGCAATAATACCTGCTGCTGTTCTGGCGTCATGTTACGCACCAGGTCGAACAACCCGGTGCTTTCCGTCAGATAATTGCCTTCACCCAGGATCGAAAGCTGGGCTTCGCTGGGCGAAAAGACGCGCCCTAACAGCACTGTAATAAATGCACATAGAAGTGCAATCAGCAAAATGGTAACAAACTGATTACGAAAAAAATTCCCCGTGTCACGGTAAACGGATTCCGCCGTGATAGACATGCACTCTCCTTGAGTTCTGCAATGTTAAATTCATCACAATTGTACCCTGAAAGCGTCATCGGTGGCAGCCTCCGTAGATGTATGGAAAAGCATATCTTTGTAAAGCGGCGGTAATCCGTAATACGCACGGGCGCGATCGCAGGCCTCATTTGCCTCGTTATTCTCGCCCGACATCATAAATTCACGGCATGGAGACGGACGTTGCTCATAAATGCGGCAACGCGCTGATTCACCCGGCACGCCTTCCAGCGCGACACAATGGCTTTGCTTCTGATTGGTTCCGCACATACAGCGTAAAAATGGCGTGACAGGCTCGGTTAGGTGAGCCGGGACTGTGCCGCCAGCATCATCCGCCTCGGCCCAGTAGAAAGAGACACGAAAATAAGCACAACAGGCTCCGCACGACATGCACGGGTTGAGATCACTCATGGCACACCTGCAATCACTACGCATCAATTCAAATTATGAGTTGATAAAAGTAGACCCACGGGCACGTGTCCGCAAGAGGGAGCGATGACGATATTTTTGGCAAGTTTAAACGGAAAAATTGATGTGAATACAAAAGCTAAGTGTTGCGAATGACAGTCAAAATTAATTCAGATCAATAAATGTTAAATTAGCGAATGTAATGTGATCCAGATTGGATCACGGTGTACTTATTTATAGGTATATTCACGGCGCCTATGAAAAACCACATACATGGAGTGGATATGAATAAATTAGCCGTGGCAACATTGATCCTGAGTAGTCTTTCCGCAGGCGCTTATGCGCATGAAGCGGGTGAATTCTTCGTGCGTGCCGGTACCGCAACCGTCAGGCCGACGGCGGGGTCTGATAATGTGTTAGGGAGTCTGGGGAGTTTTAACGTCGATAATAATACCCAGCTTGGCCTGACCATGACGTATATGGCAACAGACAACGTTGGCGTGGAATTACTGGCGGCGACGCCATTTCGCCATAAAGTAGGAACGGGCCCAACGGGTGATATCGCGACCGTTCACCATTTACCTCCGACACTGATGGCACAATGGTATTTTGGCGATGCCGCAAGTAAAGTCCGCCCTTATATTGGCGCCGGTATCAACTACACCATGTTCTTTGATGAAAAATTCAACGATACGGGTAAATCGGCAGGACTGTCTGATTTGAGTCTGAAAAATTCCTGGGGCGCGGCAGGACAGGTTGGGGTGGATTACTTAATTAACCGCAACTGGCTGATTAATGCCTCGGTCTGGTACATGGATATTGATACAGACGTCCGCTTTAAAGCGGGAGGCGCGCAGCAAAGCGTGAGTACGCGTCTCGATCCGTGGGTCTTTATGTTTGCAGCTGGCTATCGCTTCTGACAAGCGTTATATAAAAACTGGCCTCATGGTGGCCAGTTTTTATCAACGATACGATCATGTTAGTTTTTTCAACATGCCATACGATCCCCAGTTGATAGCCATCGCGACAATAACCCCTATGACCCAGGGAATACGTGAACCGGCAAAATAGTAATGCCCAATATAACTGCCAAGGGTAAAACAGGTGAAAATAGTGGCAACGGTAAACCAGCCTCTTATTAAGGCGGCTTTATTAAACATCTGGATATCCTTACCATTAAAGACAGTAGCGTCTAACGGATGATGAATACGCTTCGTTTTTTACTGTCATCCGTGTCCCACACATCCGCGACATTATTGAGCGGCAGCGGCATGCAGGCAATGGAGAACTGCCCCGGTACGGCGGCGGCGAATAAAGATTGTGTTGCAGTTAACAATTGCGACAGCGTAAGGATACCGATTCCACTTCCCATCAGTTGAATCGGGGCGGAACGTAAAAAGGCACCGGGCAGGGTGATTTCGCCACAGGAAAGTGAACCGACCTGCACATAACGCAGCGCGCTTTTGGTTTTGGCGGCCGCCATCAGTATGTTTTCGGCGCTCGTACCCTACAGATAATCCACCACCACATCGATACCGTTGGCGAATTGCGCCGCCAGTTGTTCGCGAAGCGAGGTGTCATCCTCGTTGAGGCAAATCGCCACATCACCACCCGCCTGCGCCACTGCCTGAGGATTACGCCCGGTCATAATGATTTTTCTGGCTCCAGGATAACGAGCGATTTGTACAGCGAGTTTTCCCGCGTGGCCCAGGCTGACGTCCCCGGATGGGCCATGGCTGCGGCGGTAACGCTATCCAGCTCGTCCGGCAACGCTATGCTATGGTTCAGGGCGACAGGTGCCTGCTCCGCCATACTTCCCCAGGGAGCGCGAAGGAAGGCAAAAGTGTGATGAATCATCCCTTACGCGATGTAGAGTTGATGCGTAAGGCAGACATTAATCTGGATCAGACGCTCTTTCCCTTGCTGGTGGCAATTGAACGCTTTGGGCCGCTCGGTGTGGTCGACCTGGCAAATCGGGCGGGGCTGGTACAAAAGACGTGTAACCCTGAGGACAGGCGCGTCAGCGCGGTATCGGTCAGCGAGGCGGGTAAAGCGATGACCCTGAAAATTGATGTGGCGCGTCAGCAGATGATGAATGCCACGTTTGAAAACTGGACGGCGCAGGAAGTGCAGGATCTGTTTCGGCTGGTGGAGAAATACGCACGCACCCTTTCACGGAGTGAGTGAAAAACGCCCGGCGACGTGCCGGGCGTTAGAGAGAATTACTGACGGGTTCCCGCCTTCATCGCCCGGACAAATGCGCCAAGCTCTTCAAGCATCGTGGCAGGTTTATCCACGTTCTTCTCAATAATCTTGACGATAGCCGAACCTGAAATTGCCCCGGCAGCACCGGCGTCAATTGCCGCAGTCACCTGATCCGGTGCAGAGATGCCAAACCCCTGTAACGGCGGCGCGGCATTATACTCGGTCAGTTTTTCGACCAGATGATGTAACGGCAGTGCGGCGCGGTTTTCGGCGCCGGTTACCCCTGCGCGGGAGAGCAGGTAGGTGTAGCCGCGGCCGTGCGAAGCGATTTGACGTAGCAACTCGTCATCGGCGTTTGGCGGGCAGATGAAGATCGGCGCAACATTATGACGCAGCGCGGCCTGACGGAATGGAGCAGACTCTTCTACCGGCACGTCGGCGACCAGTACGGAGTCGACGCCCGCTTTTTCGCACTGAGCATAAAACTCATCAATACCGCGACTGAACACCAGGTTGGCGTACATCAGCAGGCCAATTGGGATCGTCGGGTGTTTCTGGCGAATCGCGGCCAGCATTTCAAAACACTGGCTCGGTGTGACGCCCGCGGCAAAGGCGCGTAGAGTAGCGTTCTGAATGGTCGGGCCGTCTGCCAGTGGGTCGGAAAACGGGATCCCTAATTCCAGGGCATCGGCACCCGCTTCAATTAGTGTATCGATAATTTTCAGCGATTGTTCAGGCGAGGGATCGCCCAGCGTGACAAATGGAACAAATGCGCCTTCCTTGCGTTCCTTCAATTGCTTAAACAGTGTCTCGTAGCGTTCCATCAGATTTCCCCTCGCGCTTTCAAAATATCGTGTACGGTGAAGATGTCTTTATCTCCACGGCCAGACAGGTTTACCACCAGCAACTGCTCTTTTTCCGGGTTTTCACGCATCATTTTCAGCGCATGGGCCAGGGCATGGGAGGACTCCAGCGCCGGGATGATCCCTTCGTGGCGGCACAGCGTCTTAAAGGCCTCGAGCGCCTCGTCATCGGTGATGGAGACATAATCCGCACGACCAGTGCTGTTCAGATAAGCGTGTTGCGGCCCCACGGACGGGAAATCCAGTCCCGCGGAGATAGAGTAAGATTCCTCAATCTGCCCTTCATCGGTCTGCATCATTGGCGATTTCATACCGAAATAGATCCCCACGCGGCCATGCTTGAGCGGCGCGCCATGTTCACCGGTCTCGATGCCGTGTCCGGCAGGTTCTACCCCGATAAGGCCTACGCTGGTCTCTTCAATGAAATCGGCAAACATCCCGATCGCATTTGAACCACCGCCCACGCAGGCGATCACGGCATCCGGCAGACGGCCTTCTTTTTCGAGGATCTGCGCTTTGGTCTCTTCACCAATCATCCGCTGGAATTCACGCACAATGGTCGGGAAGGGATGTGGACCTGCAGCAGTACCGAGCATGTAGTGCGCGGTGTCGTAGCTACCAGACCAGTCACGCAGCGCTTCGTTACAGGCATCTTTCAGGGTAGCGGAGCCACTATGCACCGGGATCACTTCCGCACCCATTAAACGCATCCGGAAAACGTTTGGCGATTGGCGCTCCACATCTTTCGCGCCCATGTAGATACGGCATTTCAGGCCGAGCAGGGCGCTGGCGAGCGCCGAGGCCACACCATGTTGACCCGCGCCAGTTTCGGCGATGATTTCGGTCTTGCCCATCCGCTTCGCCAGCAGTGCCTGACCCAGCACCTGGTTGGTCTTATGCGCGCCGCCGTGCAGTAGATCTTCACGCTTAAGGTACAGGGTGGTTTTGGTACCCTCGGTGATGTTCTGACATTTGGTCAGCGCGGTCGGGCGACCAGCGTAGTTTTTCAGTAAATCGGTGAACTGAGCCTGAAACTCGGGATCTTTTTGCGCGCTGACAAAGGCTTCTTCCAGCTGACGCAGTGCAGGCATCAGGATTTGCGGCACATACATGCCGCCAAACTCACCAAAATAGGGGTTTAATAATGTCGTCATGATTTTCTTCCTTAATAAGCGCGTAAAGTTCGGAATACCGAGGCCACTTTTTCGGCGTCTTTCTTCCCGGGTTCAGACTCTACGCCTGAATTGAAATCGAGTCCGGCACAGCCGGTTTTTGCCGCTTCTACGCAGTTATCTGCGCCAAGCCCGCCAGCAAGCAGGACGTTGTCCAGCGTTTGCCCTGATAACAGGCTCCAGTCAAAACGCTTACCGCTGCCGCCCTGACCGTTATCAAATAGATATTTATCGACGTGGTTCAGGTCGCGGGCTGGCAGGGTGTCGCCCACACTCAGGGCCTTCCAGATTTGCACGCTGTCCGGCAATTGCTTACGCAGCGTGTCGATGTAGTTCTGGTCTTCACTGCCGTGTAACTGTACGGCGACTAACCCCAGTTGCTCGACGTTTGCCGACACGGTTTCGACAGGGGCATTTCGGAACACGCCAACATACTGGAGCGGCGCGCCGGCCATCACCGTACGGGCCTGCGCGACGTCGACAGCTCGGGGGGATGAGGCGACGAAAATCAGACCGCCATAAATCGCGCCTGCTTCATGGGCGACACGGGCATCCTGCGCACGTGTCAGACCACAAACTTTATTCTCACCAAGCAGGACGCGTTTCACGGCAGCGTCAAGATCGTCATGAGACATCAGCGCGGAGCCAATCAGGAAACCGTTGGCGAAATGGCTCAGCTCACGCACCTGGGCATAAGTATTAATGCCTGACTCGCTGATAACCGTGACTCCAGCGCCGAGGCGCGGCGCCAACTGACGCGTACGGTTCAGATCAATGGACAGATCGCGCAGGTCGCGGTTATTGATGCCGACCACTTTCGCACCAAGCGCGATAGCGCGTTCCAGCTCTTCTTCGTTGCTGACTTCTGTCAGTACGCCCATGTCCAGGCTGTGGGCAACGGCAGAAAGCTGGCGGTATTGCTCATCATCCAGTACCGAGAGCATCAACAGACAGGCATCGGCCTGGTAAAAGCGCGCCAGATAAATCTGGTAAGGGTCGATAATGAAGTCCTTACACAGAATTGGCTGATGCGCGATGCGGCTGACGATGGGCAGAAAATCAAAGCTACCCTGGAAATATTTCTCGTCGGTCAGCACAGAGATCGCCGACGCATGATGCTTGTACACCCCAGCGATACGCGCCGGGTCGAAATCATTGCGAATCACCCCTTTGGACGGGGAGGCTTTTTTGCATTCCAGGATAAACGCGGTGCGCGTACCCTGTAGGGCGTCGTAGAAGCGACGGGTGCTCGGCACCACGTCGTTCTGAAAACTGGCCAGCGGCTGCTGCTCCTTGCGGGCGGCTACCCAAATCGCCTTATCCGCGACGATTTTTGCTAATACGGTTTGCATTCTTTACCCTCTTGCCGCAAGTGCGGTGACTTTGTCATAGGCGGCGCCGCTGTGCAGCACCTGCAGAACTTTCTGCGCGTTGGCTTGCAAATCTTCTTCTCCATGTAAACGCATCAACATGGCGACATTTGCAGCAACGGCGGCCTCATGGGCGGCTTCACCTTTACCTTGTAGTAAGCGTGTCAGAATGTCACGGTTTTCTTCCGGCGTACCGCCTGCCAGTTGCTCCTGATGATACGGCGTCAGACCGAAATCGGCAGCGGTCAGCTGGTAGCTCTTGATCTCGCCATCGCGCAATTCGGCCACTACCGTCGGGGCATGGAGGGAAACTTCATCCATGCCACCGCTGTGCACAACGGCCGCACGCTGATAACCCAGTACGCGCAGAGTTTCGGCAATCGGCAGCACCAGCTCCGGGCTGTACACGCCAATCAACGCCAACGGTGGGTGCGCCGGGTTAATCAGGGGCCCCAGCACGTTAAACAGGGTGCGTGTTTTGAGCTGCTGGCGCACCGGCATCGCGTGGCGGAACCCGGTGTGGTACTTCGGCGCGAACAGGAAACACACGCCCAGCTCATCCAGCGCAGTGCGGGATTTGTCGGCGTTCATATCCAGGTTAATACCGAAAGCGGCCAGTAAATCGGAGGATCCGGAACGGCTGGAAACGCTGCGGTTACCGTGTTTTGCGACTTTGAGACCGCAGGCTGCCGCAACAAACGCACTGGCCGTTGAAATATTGATACTGTTGCTGCCGTCGCCACCGGTGCCCACGATGTCGGCGAACGGATAATCCGGGCGCGGGAACGGCGCGGCATTTTCCAGTAACGCGGTGGCCGCCCCGGCAATTTCATTCGGGTGCTCACCACGTACTTTCATACTCACCAGCGCCGCGGCCAGTTGCTCAGGTTTCAGTTCGCCGCGCACAACGGCAGAGAAGAGCTGGTGGCTTTCTTGCTGGCTCAGTGTTTGCGCCTGATACAGTTTCTCCAGTACCGGTTGAAGCGTATTGGTCTGCTCCAGTTTTTGCAGCGCCCATGCCAGAGTTTGTTCCAGCAAACGGGCTCCCTGTGAGGTCAGAATAGATTCCGGATGGAACTGGAAACCGCAGACGCGATCCGCATCATGGCGCACGGCCATGACCATGCCGTTAAAGTGCGCGTTGATAGTTAACCCTGCCGGAATGTTGCTGCCTACCAGTGAATGGTAGCGCGCCACCGGTAGCGGGTTCGCCAGGCCGGCAAACATTGCCTGGCCGTCATGTTCAATGCTGGAGGCTTTGCCGTGCAGAATTTCGCCAGCCTGACCGACATAGCCGCCGTAGGCTTCCACAATCGCCTGGTGTCCCAGACAGATGCCGATTATCGGCAGTTTGCCGCGCATGCGGGTCAGCAACTCAGGCATGCAACCCGCTTCCGAGGGGGCCCCTGGTCCTGGCGAGAGCATTAGCACCGGGTTTTTCATGGTCGCCAGGCGGTCAATCAGGGTTTGTGCCGGGACATGGTTACGGTAAATCACCACGTTATGCCCGCTGGCGCGTAATTGATCGGCAAGGTTATAGGTAAATGAGTCGATATTATCGAGCAGCAGAATGTCAGCCATCAGAACGTCTCCTGAGCGTTATGCGCTTTAGCAATGGCGCGCAGAACCGCGCGGGCTTTATTACGTGTTTCATCGGCTTCTGATTGCGGTACCGAATCCAGTACCACGCCAGCGCCTGCCTGAACGGTGGCAACACCGTCTTCGACCCAGGCAGAACGAATCACAATGCAGGTGTCCAGGTCACCATGGGCGGTGAAATAGCCCACGGCACCGCCATAACTGCCGCGGCGGGAACCTTCCGCATCAGCAATCAATTGCATGGCGCGTACTTTCGGCGCGCCGCTGAGCGTGCCCATGTTCATACAGGCGCGATAGGCGTGCAGTACATCGAGATCCTGGCGCAATTCACCGACCACACGCGACACCAGGTGCATAACAAAGGAGTAGCGGTCGACTTTGGTCAGATCCGCGACATAACGGCTGCCCGGAGTACAAATTCGCGCCAGATCGTTACGTGCGAGATCAACCAGCATCAGGTGCTCGGATAACTCTTTATGGTCGGTACGCATTTCGAGTTCAATACGGCTGTCCAGATCCCGGTCCAGCGAACCGTCAGCGCGACGACCGCGTGGGCGTGTCCCGGCGATGGGGTAGATTTCAATCTGGCGTGAGGTGGCGTCATATTTGAGCGAGCTTTCCGGCGATGCGCCAAACAGAGCGAAATCGCTGTCCTGCATAAAGAACATGTACGGACTTGGGTTGCTCTTTTTCAGCACTTCATAGGCAGCCAGCGGTGACGGGCACGGCAGGGTGAAGCGGCGGGACGGAACGACCTGGAAAATCTCACCGGCGCGAATCGCTTTTTGCATCTGACGCACAACCGCGCCGTACTCTTCATCGCTCTGGTTGCAGTCGCAACGCATAGTGCTGACGGATTCAACCGGCAATGGCGCTGGCGGTACGTTTAGCTGTTCATGCAGTGTTTCAATGCGCTGCGTCAGACGCGCTTTTTCGTTGGCATCAGTGGAAAACAGACTCACCTGAATGCGGGTGTGACGCTTCTGATGGTCGATCACCAGTAAGGTTTCTGCCAGATAAAAGCAGTAGTCCGGACAGCGGCGGTCATGACTCAGTGCAGGTAAATCTTCAAACCCGGCCACCAGGTCATAGGCAAACAGGCCGCCGAAGAACATGGCTTCACGCTCGTCAGTCGGGACATCAACCAGCCCCTGTAGCAGACGGAAGGCATCGAAAACTGAGAGTGAGCACAGACGTGCATCTTCATCGAGCAGGGTGCTGACCGGCGGAAAACGTAATACGCGAGAATCTTTCTGGATGGTGTTCTCAACCCCTGCCGGAAGTGCGGCATCCAGCAGCGGCAACAGTGAAGCACCATTTTGGGTTAAGGCCTGAATAGTGACAGTGTCACCCAAAGCAGTAATGCGCAGCGCACTATCCACCAGCAGCAGGCTTTTTAAATCATTTTTGCTGTCGATATCGGCGGATTCCAGCAACAACGTTGCCGGGCGTGCACCACACAGTTGATGGAATAACGCGGTCGGGTTCTCCCGGTACAGCGCGTTGCTGGTGAGCAATTCAAGTGTCGGTTTTTGCGTTTGCATAGTTGCTCTCATAAATATGTTCAAAAAAAAGCCCGCTCAGTTGGCGGGCCGGGTATCGGTGTGCTGAATACGCACGTGAAACACTGCCCAATGTCAGGGAGTGCGCCACCAGCGGTTAACGGAAAAATGCATATTCATCAGGGATACCTCGTGGAGTGAACTTGCGTACTAGTTAACTGGTTCGCGCAAGGAAAGTCAACCCTCGATTTCAGAAAATCGCCGCAGAACGTTATGATAGGGCACAGTTATTGTTTTATCGGCCATGGGAGCCGCTTTTGAGCGACACGAATTACGCAGTGATTTATGACCTGCACAGCCACACTATTGCCTCTGATGGCGTCCTGACCCCACAAGAACTGGTCCACCGTGCGGTTGCAATGCGTGTGGGAACCCTGGCGATTACCGATCACGATACGACAGCCGCTATTCCCGCTGCGCGTGAAGAAATTGAACGCACCGGGCTGGCACTGACATTGATAGCCGGTGTGGAGATTTCCACCGTCTGGGAAAATCACGAGATTCACATTGTGGGCCTGGATATCGATATTGAACATCCAGCGTTATGTTCATTTTTACAGGAGCAGCATGAGCGGCGCCAGCAGCGCGGCAGGCTGATTGCTGAGCGACTGGAAAAGGCCCATATCCCGGGCGCCTGGGAAGGCGCGCAGCGACTGGCGCAGGGGGCTGCCGTCACGCGCGGACATTTTGCCCGTTTTCTGGTGGAGTGCGGTAAAGCCTCCAGTATGGCGGATGTATTCAAAAGGTATCTTGCGCGCGGGAAAACCGGATATGTTCCACCACAGTGGTGTACAATAGAACAAGCTATTGAAGTGATTCATCATTCTGGCGGAACGGCGGTGCTGGCCCATCCGGGCCGATACGATCTCTCCGCTAAATGGTTGAAAAGACTGCTGGCGCATTTTGCCCAGAGTGGCGGAGAGGCGATGGAAGTTGCCCAATGCCAGCAGGCTCCCAATGAGCGTAAACAGCTCGCCGAGTATGCCCGCCAGTTCGGTTTACTGGCCTCCCAGGGATCGGATTTCCATCAGCCATGCGCATGGATTGAGCTGGGGCGCAAGCTTTGGCTACCCGCTGATGTGGAGGGCGTCTGGCGCAAATGGGAGCAGCCGCAAAACAGTGAAGAGAGGGAAGTATGAGTCAGTTTTTTTATATTCATCCGGAAAACCCTCAACCGCGTCTGATTAATCAGGCGGTTGAGATTGTCCGTAAAGGCGGGGTGATTGTTTACCCAACCGATTCAGGGTATGCGTTAGGCTGTAAAATTGAAGACAAAGGGGCGATGGAGCGTATTTGCCGCATCCGTCAATTGCCTGATGGCCATAACTTTACCCTGATGTGCCGCGACTTGTCTGAGCTGTCGACCTATGCGTTCGTCGACAATGTGGCTTTTCGTCTGATTAAAAATAACACCCCAGGCAATTACACCTTTATCCTGAAAGGAACGAAAGAGGTGCCGCGTCGCCTGTTGCAGGAAAAACGTAAAACCATCGGCCTGCGTGTCCCGGCGAACCCGATTGCGCTGGCGTTGCTCGATACCCTTGGCGAGCCGATGCTTTCTACCTCGCTAATGCTGCCCGGGAGCGAATTTACCGAGTCCGATCCTGATGAAATTAAAGATCGTCTGGAAAAGCTGGTGGATTTGATTATCCATGGCGGTTATCTGGGACAGCAACCGACAACGGTTGTCGATCTTACGGATGATTCCCCGGTTGTTATTCGTGAAGGCGTCGGCGACGTTAAACCTTTCCTATAATGAAGCAAGCCGCTATACTACGCGGCCATTTCACAGGCGCCGCAGTGGCCTGATGACCCTATTCGACGCCTGTGAAGGCGACACCCGAGGAAGCTCTATGAGCGAAAAATTACAGAAAGTGCTGGCGCGAGCTGGCCACGGTTCCCGCCGTGAAATAGAAACCATCATCGAAGCAGGCCGCGTGAGCGTAGACGGCAAGATTGCCACGCTGGGCGATCGCGTTGAAGTGACCCAGGCGCTGAAAATTCGTATCGACGGGCATCTGATTTCGGTGAAAGAGTCCGCTGAACAAATCTGCCGCGTGCTGGCGTATTACAAACCTGAAGGCGAGTTGTGCACGCGTAACGATCCGGAAGGCCGTCCGACCGTTTTTGACCGTCTGCCAAAACTGCGCGGCGCCCGTTGGATTGCGGTTGGCCGTCTTGACGTCAACACCTGTGGTCTGCTGCTGTTCACCACCGACGGTGAGCTGGCGAATCGCCTGATGCACCCCAGCCGTGAAGTGGAACGTGAATACGCGGTGCGTGTGTTCGGCCAGATTGAAGAGGCCAAAGTGCGAGAACTGTCGCGTGGCGTCCAACTGGAAGATGGCCCGGCAGCGTTTAAAACCATTAAATTCAGCGGTGGTGAAGGGATTAACCAGTGGTATAACGTGACCCTGACCGAAGGACGTAACCGCGAAGTACGTCGCCTGTGGGAAGCGGTTGGCGTGCAGGTTAGCCGCCTTATTCGCGTGCGCTACGGTGACATTCCGCTGCCGAAAGGGCTGCCGCGTGGTGGGTATACTGAGCTGGATCTGGCCCAGACCAACTACCTGCGCGAACTGGTAGGGCTGACGCCGGAAACCGCATCAAAAGTGGCGGTCGAAAAAGATCGTCGTCGCATGAAAGCCAATCAGATCCGTCGTGCAGTGAAGCGTCACAGCCAGGTATCAGGCAATCGTCAGACGTCCGGCAACCGTCGCTCCGGTGGGCGTAGCAACAACGGCTAATCCTCTCACGTTTCCGGTTAATTTGCCGGAAACGTCTTTTTTCTGCGCATGTGATGATGTCAGCCAGACCGTCAGAAATGATTGTACGTGGTGAAAGGCCGTGACAGTGTCACGTTAAAGACGTAGTTACGCGGATGATGCGGATGATAAAAGCGAGACAGGGCCGTAGCGCAACGCCGCAGCCCGCGGTGTCTTAATAGTCGATACCTATCTGTGCCTTTACGCCGGCTTCGAAAGCATGTTTTACCGGGCGCAGCTCGCTGACCGTATCAGCAATCTCCAGAATATCGCGATGGCAGCCGCGTCCGGTGATGATCACCGTCTGGTTGATCGGGCGATTGTCCAGCGCATCAAGCACGGCTTCCAGCGGCAGGTAATCGTAGGCCACCATATAGGTCAACTCGTCGAGCACCACCATATCCAGCGATTCGTCGGCCAGCATACGCTGCGCATGCGCCCACACTTCAAGGCAGGCGGCCGTATCGCTCTCGCGGTTCTGCGTGTCCCAGGTGAACCCGGTTGCCATCACCTGAAATTCGACTCCATGCGGTTCCAGTAGATTGCGCTCGCCATTTGGCCAGGTACCTTTAATAAACTGAATCGCACCGACCTTCTTTCCATGGCCAACGGCACGTGCGGCGGTGCCAAATGCAGCGGTAGTTTTGCCTTTACCATTGCCGGTAAAGACAATAATGATGCCGCGCTCTTCCTGTGCCGCCGCCACGCGGGCATCGACTCTTTCCTTCACCCGCTGCTGGCGTTGCTGATAACGTTCTTCACTCATTGTGATATCCCCGGTTTTCGTCCTGGCTGAGCATCAAAACTCATGCCGGTTTTGCGACGGCTGTCATCGCCCATCAGCCATAAATAGAGCGGCATAATATCGGCTGGCGTTTTTAATTTCTGCGGATCTTCGCTCGGAAAGGCGCTGGCGCGCATTTGCGTTCGGGTACCGCCCGGATTGATGCAGTTGACCCTTAAGCGATTTTGATACTCCTCAGCCAGAACCTGCATCATGCCTTCGGTGGCAAATTTCGAGGCGGCATAGGCCCCCCAGTTTGCGCGCCCCTGACGACCAACGCTCGACGATGTGAAGACCAGTGAGCCGCTTTCCGCGTTGAGTAATAAAGGAAGGAGCGCCTGAGTCAAATAGAAGGTGGCGTTGACGTTAACCTGCATAACGTTATCCCAGACGTCAGGCCGCTGTTCGTTCATGGGACAGACATCGCCCAGTACGCCAGCGTTATGCAGTACGCCGTCCAGTCGTGGATAGTGTTTAGCAATCTCGTCCGCGAGACGCAGACAATCATTGGGCGTACAGGTGGCCATATCCAGCGTGAAGAGGCTGGCGGCCTGACCGCCCTCGGAGGCTATCTGTCCGGCAACCGACTGCAATTTGTTTTCGTTACGCCCAAGTAAGATGACGCGTGCGCCGTAGCGGGCATAGGTGAGCGCCGCCTCTTTGCCGATGCCGTCACTGGCGCCGGTGACCAGAATAATGTGGTTTCGCAACAGGTCGCGTTGTGGCTGATAATGCACGCTAACTCCTTGGTCTCAACCCGTCTTTAAATCGTGTTGGCTTTATGCCTGAAATAGAAGGCGATTTCAATCAGTCTGGCAGAGAGTCTCCCGTGCGCTGGCATCATGTATAGCGGAATGTGCTGAAACTGGTCGACTGAATGCCAGAAAGGGGGTAATGCGAGACGTGCCAGGAAGGCTCATGTACACTGGATGCGATCGTTAAGTGGCTGAACCAAGGTGGAATGCGTGGAATTACTGTCTGAATATGGTTTGTTTTTAGCCAAAATTGCGACGGTTGTCGTCGCGATTGTGGTAGTCGCAATTCTTATTGTTAATCTGACACAGCGCAAACGTCAGCGGGGTGAATTACGCGTTACCCGCATGAGCGAACAATATAAGGAAATGCAGGAAGAGATGGCCGTGGCGCTGCTGGACAGCCAGCAGCAAAAACTGTGGCATAAAGCCCAAAAGAAAAAAGCCAAACAGGACGCGAAAGCGGCAAAAGCCAAAGCAAAGTCTGGCGACACGGCCTCGGCGGATAAACCTCGCGCCTGGGTGCTGGACTTCAAAGGCAGCATGGATGCTCATGAAGTTGGCGCGCTGCGTGAAGAGATCACCGCAGTATTGACGCTGGTCAAGCCAGAAGATCAGGTTGTTCTCCGTCTGGAAAGTCCTGGTGGCGTTGTTCATGGCTACGGGCTGGCGGCTTCTCAGTTACAACGCCTGCGCGACAAGCAGGTTCCGCTGACTGTCGCAGTCGATAAAGTTGCCGCCAGCGGGGGATACATGATGGCTTGTGTTGCGGACAAAATTGTTGCAGCACCGTTTTCTATTATTGGATCGATTGGCGTCGTGGCGCAGATCCCTAACTTCAATCGTTTCCTGAAAAGCAAAGAGATTGACATCGAATTGCATACTGCCGGGCAGTTCAAACGCACGCTGACGCTGTTGGGTGAAAACACCGAAGAGGGGCGGCAGAAATTCCGCGAGAGCCTCAATGAAACGCATGACCTGTTTAAAGGTTTTGTCCATCAGATGCGCCCGCAACTGGATATAGAACAGGTGGCGACTGGCGAGCACTGGTATGGTTCGCAGGCGCTGGAAAAAGGTCTGGTTGATGCGGTGGGTACCAGCGACGAGTTGCTGCTGGGGCTGTTTGAGAGCCATGAGGTGATCGGCCTGCGTTATCAGCAGCGCAAAAAACTCATCGATCGCTTGACCGGCAGTGCCGCAGAGAGCGCAGACCGACTGCTAATGCGCTGGTGGCAGCGCGGGCAAAAACCGCTCATGTAGACGCAAGTACTAATAAAAACGCGAGGCCATGGCCTCGCGTTTTTATCTAATCGATCAGATGGTATTTTTCAGACAGCTCATGGGCCAGATATTTGAACATGTTGAATACCGCGGTGCTTTTCCCGGTCGGCAGCCCCTGTTCATCCAGAAAATACTCGCCGCTGAATACCAGCACCCCGTTGCGCTGACTTACACCGGTTGCTTCAATACCGGACAGCGTGTCTTCATGATCGCGAATGAGTTGGTTTGCCAGCTCAAGCAGAGACTGACGATCGATAGGTTGCTTATTCGGCTCCATTTCGCCCCTCCTTAAAAATTTAACAAGTTTACGCCCCACACGGCCCAGGGGCAAATTTTCCCTGCACAGGCAAGGGGTTTCCCGTTACGGTAGTGCTGGCGCGATTCGATTTTGCATGCTAATAAAGTTGCGTAACAAATTTTATCAGGTACAGTGTGACCCTTTCGTCAATCTGGCAACAGATTTGCTTGACATTCGACCGTAAAATCGTCGTGCTGTATCGTATACTAGCGAAAAAGCCTGTTAACTCAATCACCTGCTAGCGATTACTTTCGCTTATGGTCAAATATAGGGTTGATATCCATTGTCGCCACCGCAATATCATTGGCTCGTCGCCAGCGGAAGGTGAATCAATGTGCGACGTATTCCTGGAAGAATTTTATTAGGTAAAGGTGAATATGGGTAAAGCTCTCGTCATCGTTGAGTCCCCGGCAAAAGCCAAAACGATCAATAAGTATCTGGGTAATGACTACGTGGTGAAATCCAGCGTCGGTCATATCCGCGATTTGCCGACCAGTGGCTCAGCACCTAAAAAGAGCGCTGACTCTGCCTCCACCAAAACGGCTAAGAAGCCTAAAAAGGATGAACGCGGCGCTCTTGTCAATCGCATGGGCATTGACCCATGGCACAACTGGGATGCGCACTATGAAGTGCTGCCCGGAAAAGAGAAGGTGGTTTCTGAGCTGAAATCGCTCGCTGAAAAAGCCGACCATATCTATCTCGCAACCGACCTTGACCGCGAAGGGGAAGCCATTGCATGGCACCTGCGGGAAGTGATCGGCGGCGATGAAACGCGCTATAGCCGCGTGGTTTTTAATGAAATCACCAAAAATGCGATTCGTCAGGCATTCGAAAAGCCGGGCGAACTGAACATTGATCGTGTGAATGCCCAACAGGCGCGGCGCTTTATGGACCGCGTAGTGGGTTACATGGTCTCTCCGCTGTTGTGGAAGAAGATCGCTCGTGGCCTGTCTGCCGGCCGCGTACAATCGGTTGCTGTGCGTCTGGTGGTTGAGCGTGAACGTGAGATTAAAGCTTTCGTTCCGGAAGAGTACTGGGAAGTTGATGCCAATGCCGCCACGCCTGGTGGCGATTCTCTGCCACTTCAGGTGACGCACGAAGGGGATAAACCTTTCCGTCCGGTTAACCGCGAACAAACGATGGCGGCCGTGAGTCTGCTCGAAAAAGCGCGTTATACCGTGCTTGAGCGAGAAGATAAGCCGACCAGCAGCAAACCAGGCGCACCCTTTATTACGTCCACGTTGCAGCAGGCGGCGAGTACCCGCCTGGGCTTTGGCGTGAAGAAAACCATGATGATGGCCCAGCGTTTGTACGAAGCGGGTTACATCACCTATATGCGTACCGACTCCACCAACCTGAGTCAGGATGCGGTCAGCATGGTGCGCACGTTTATTGGTGACAAGTACGGTAAAAAATACCTGCCGGAAAATGCTAACCAGTACGCCAGCAAAGAGAATTCGCAGGAAGCGCACGAAGCGATCCGTCCATCCGATGTTGGGGTTGAAGCGGACGCCCTAAAAGACATGGAAACTGATGCGCAGAAACTGTATCAGCTGATCTGGCGCCAGTTTGTGGCCTGCCAGATGACGCCGGCGCAATACGACTCCACCACTATTACTGTGGGCGCAGGTGATTATCGTCTGAAAGCACGCGGTCGCATTTTGCGATTTGATGGCTGGACGAAAGTCATGCCTGCACTGCGTAAAGGCGATGAAGATCGCACGCTGCCTGCGGTAAATACGGGGGATGTCCTGTCGCTGATTGATCTGACGCCTGCCCAGCACTTTACAAAACCACCTGCGCGCTTTAGTGAAGCGTCGCTGGTTAAAGAGCTGGAAAAACGTGGCATTGGCCGCCCGTCTACCTACGCGTCAATCATTTCGACCATTCAGGACCGTGGCTATGTGCGCGTGGAAAACCGTCGCTTCTACGCGGAAAAAATGGGTGAGATTGTTACCGACCGTCTGGAAGAGAACTTCCGTGAGTTGATGAATTACGATTTCACCGCGCAGATGGAAGATCGTCTCGACCAGGTGGCAAACCACGAAGCGGAATGGAAGAAGGTGCTGGACAGTTTCTTCGGTGATTTCTCTCGTCAACTTGATCAGGCAGAAAGAGAGCCGGATGAAGGCGGGATGCGTCCGAATCAGATGGTGCTTACCAGTATTGATTGCCCGACTTGCGGTCGTAAGATGGGGATCCGTACTGCCAGTACCGGGGTGTTCCTCGGCTGCTCCGGTTATGCCCTTTCGCCAAAAGAGCGTTGCAAAACCACCATTAACCTGGTACCGGAAAACGAAGTATTGAACGTTCTGGAAGGCGATGATGCGGAAACCAACGCACTGCGCGCCAAACGGCGTTGTACTAAGTGCGGTACGGCGATGGACAGCTACCTCATTGATCCGAAACGTAAACTGCATGTTTGTGGTAATAACCCGACCTGCGATGGTTATGAAATCGAAGAGGGCGAGTTCCGCATTAAAGGTTATGACGGCCCGGTGGTGGAGTGTGAGAAATGCGGCTCTGAAATGCACCTGAAAATGGGACGTTTCGGTAAGTACATGGCCTGTACCAACGACGAATGCAAAAACACGCGTAAGATCCTGCGTAACGGCGAAGTCGCACCACCGAAAGAAGATCCGGTACCGTTGCCGGAGTTACCGTGCGAAAAATCGGATGCCTATTTCGTTCTGCGTGATGGCGCTGCCGGGGTCTTCCTTGCGGCTAACACGTTCCCGAAATCACGCGAAACGCGTGCTCCGTTAGTGGAAGAGTTATATCGCTTCCGCGATCGTTTGCCGGAAAAACTGCGTTATCTGGCCGATGCCCCGCAACAGGATCCGGATGGGAATAAGACCATTGTCCGTTTTAGCCGTAAAACAAAGCAGCAGTATGTTGCGTCGGAAAAAGACGGCAAAGCGACAAACTGGTCAGCGTTTTACGTTGATGGAAAATGGGCGGAAGCCAAAAAATAAAGCTTTAAGATTAATGGGTTAAAACGAGGGCCGGTTATCCGGCCCTTTTTTTATTACACCGTTATTATTTTTTCATCGAATCTATACATAGAAGATATAAATGATATAGTGGTTATAGTTAAATCTTTTTTTATTATGAAATCGTCTTAAGCGATTGCCCGTTTGCGCGAATTTGGATGGTCTTTCATGAAATTACAGCAGCTTCGCTATATCGTTGAAGTGGTAAACCACAACCTCAATGTCTCCTCAACCGCAGAAGGTCTTTACACCTCCCAGCCAGGCATCAGTAAGCAAGTTCGCATGCTGGAAGATGAACTGGGGATCCAGATCTTTGCCCGCAGTGGTAAACACCTCACTCAGGTGACGCCAGCCGGACAGGAGATCATCCGTATTGCCCGGGAAGTTCTCTCTAAAGTGGATGCCATTAAATCCGTGGCGGGGGAGCACACCTGGCCGGATAAAGGCTCGCTCTATGTTGCGACCACCCACACGCAGGCGCGTTACGCTCTACCCAACGTCATTAAGGGATTCATCGAACGTTATCCTCGGGTCTCGTTACATATGCATCAGGGATCGCCAACGCAAATTGCGGAAGCTGTCTCCAAAGGCAATGCGGATTTTGCTATCGCGACCGAAGCACTGCATCTCTATGACGACCTGGTGATGCTGCCATGCTACCACTGGAATCGCTCGATTGTGGTTACCCCCGACCATCCGCTGGCCGGTAAGCCATCGGTGTCGATTGAAGAATTGGCACAATACCCGCTGGTCACTTACACCTTTGGTTTTACCGGACGCTCTGAGCTGGATACCGCGTTCAACCGGGCTGGGCTATCGCCGCGAATCGTCTTTACGGCGACCGATGCTGACGTTATCAAAACCTATGTGCGCCTGGGGCTTGGGGTGGGGGTCATTGCCAGCATGGCTGTCGACCCGATCTCTGACCCGGATCTGGTAAAACTGGATGCGCAGGAAATTTTCAGCCATAGCACGACTAAGATCGGCTTTCGCCGCAGCACGTTTTTGCGCAGCTATATGTATGATTTCATTCAGCGCTTTGCGCCGCATCTGACGCGTGATGTGGTTGATGCCGCCGTGGCGTTACGTTCGAATGAAGATATTGAGGCGATGTTTAAGGACATTAAACTTCCGGAAAAATAATGATTAGCGGGGTAGCCTTTTATAGTAAAAGGAGCCCCTTAACCTTCCCTAAGTCGAATTACCGTTATCATTCTCTTATTTTCAGCTCATACTTTTGCCTGATTGATTTTCCCTCCTGTTTCTTAATCTGGCGTAAATTTGCGACAAACATAGAAACTAAATTGCCCCCGCGCAAATTTTTCACTTCAATAATTTATTTGCGGTCAAAAGATTAAATATTCTTTGAACAGGTTGCGTAAATTCACTAGCTTTTCGACTAAAGTTTCTTTAGGATTTATCTCATCCATGATTAATTGTACCGATTGTTGGTGCCTGAAATGATAAGTGATGTCGATTGTACGAGGTTAGCAATGCCATCAGGAAGCGAAGAACCGCAAAGGGACCCGCAGCTCAAGCGTAAAGCGTGGCTGGCGGTATTTCTGGGTTCTGCCGTCTTTTGGGTCGTGGTAGCGTTAATTATCTGGAAATTCTGGGGTTAAAATGGCTGTAACAGGTCGCTCTGAGCCAGTGAAGCAAGTGTGTCATCCGCATGACAAACCACAAGCAGCGAAACCGCAAGCTTCAACTACGGTACCGGCGTCCTGGAAATTGACGCCACAGCAACAGGCGTTTATTGACACCTTCGCGGAAGACGAAGTGCCAAAACAATAATTATTATCATTAGAAGTTATGAGGAAATTATCTCGTCACTCTGATGTGTACTTGTGTACTACTAAATAAATACACCACAGCAATAATAAATTGCGTATCAACGCATCTTTAATGAATACATTCTCTGGTGTGTATATGATGAATAATCGTCGTTCTGTTAAATACTGGTCATGGGTGAGCGCGTTTTCTTTTTCCCTGTTGTTTTGGGGGGAGCTCATCCGGATATGGTTGTTCTAATCAATGAAAACCTCGCCCAGGCGAGGTTTTTTGCTTTTACTCTCCAGCACTTGCCCGCATGACATCAAGATTTAGCCTTTTGAGTTGTTATAAAAACGTTACGACATGTTTGTGTTATCTTTAATACAGACCCTGATAAGCATCAGGGTTTCGCTATCCCTGTTATTAAGGAGGAGCTTATGTCGTCAACCCTACGCGAAGCCAGTAAGGACACGTTGCAGGCAGAGAATAAAACGTATCACTACTACAGCTTGCCGCTGGCCGCAAAGGAACTTGGGGATATTGCGCGTCTACCCAAGTCGCTAAAAGTGTTACTCGAAAATCTCCTGCGCTGGCAGGATGACGATTCTGTCACAGAAGAAGATATACGAGCCCTGGCGGGATGGCTGAAAACAGCCCATGCCGATCGTGAAATCGCTTACCGTCCCGCCCGCGTTTTGATGCAAGACTTTACCGGCGTACCCGCCGTGGTCGATCTTGCCGCCATGCGTGAAGCGGTTAAACGCCTCGGTGGCGATACTGCTAAAGTGAATCCCCTTTCCCCGGTTGACCTCGTCATTGACCACTCTGTCACTGTCGATCATTTTGGTGACGACGACGCTTTCGAGGAGAATGTTCGCCTTGAAATGGAGCGTAATCACGAGCGCTATGTTTTTCTACGCTGGGGACAACAGGCGTTCAGCCGTTTTAGTGTCGTACCGCCGGGTACCGGAATTTGCCACCAGGTCAATCTGGAATATCTGGGCAAAGCGGTATGGAGTGAATTACAGGACAAAGAGTGGGTTGCTTATCCTGACACCCTGGTAGGAACCGACTCACATACCACGATGATCAACGGTCTCGGCGTGCTGGGATGGGGCGTCGGGGGAATTGAAGCCGAAGCGGCTATGCTGGGCCAGCCCGTCTCGATGCTGATTCCTGATGTGGTGGGGTTCAAACTGAGCGGTAAATTACGTGAGGGGATCACCGCCACTGACCTCGTGTTGACCGTAACCCAAATGCTGCGCAAGCATGGCGTAGTAGGAAAATTCGTCGAATTTTACGGCGACGGTCTGGATTCGCTGCCTCTGGCTGACCGGGCGACGATCGCCAATATGGCGCCAGAATATGGCGCAACCTGCGGCTTTTTCCCTATTGATGGCGTGACACTGGAATACATGCGTCTCAGTGGACGCAGCGAAGAGCAAGTTCTCCTGGTTGAAGCCTACGCTAAAGCGCAGGGGATGTGGCGTAACCCGGGCGACGAGCCCGTCTTCACCAGTACGCTTGAACTGAATATGGATGATGTTGAAGCCAGCCTTGCCGGGCCGAAACGTCCTCAGGACCGTGTGGCTCTGGGTGATGTGCCGAAAGCCTTTGCTGCCAGCTCTGAACTTGAACTCAACACCGCCCAGAAAGACCGCAAGCCAGTAGAATACGTCTTCAAAGGTGAAAAACATGAGTTGCCTGACGGCGCTGTCGTGATCTCCGCGATTACCTCATGTACCAACACCTCGAATCCCAGCGTCCTGATGGCTGCCGGTTTGCTGGCAAAAAATGCCGTGAAGGCTGGTTTAAAACGTCAGCCATGGGTGAAAGCCTCACTGGCGCCAGGCTCTAAAGTGGTGTCTGATTATCTTGCTCAGGCGAAATTGACACCTTATCTCGATGAGTTGGGATTCAACCTGGTAGGATACGGTTGTACCACCTGTATCGGGAACTCGGGGCCACTGCCCGAACCTATCGAACAGGCTATCAGGCAGGGGGATCTGACGGTTGGCGCGGTGCTGTCGGGTAACCGGAACTTCGAAGGGCGCATCCATCCGCTGGTGAAGACCAACTGGCTGGCATCACCGCCTCTGGTGGTGGCCTATGCGCTGGCGGGTAACATGAACATTAATCTGGCCACGGATCCGTTGGGTCATGATCGTAAAGGTGATCCGGTCTATCTGAAAGATATCTGGCCGTCCAGCCAGGAGATCGCCCGTGCCGTCGAGCAAGTCTCCACCGATATGTTCCGCAAAGAATACGCGGAAGTGTTTGAAGGGACGCAGGAATGGAAAGCCATTGAGGTGGAAAGCTCGGACACCTTCGGCTGGCAGAATGATTCTACCTATATTCGTCTCTCCCCGTTCTTTGAGGATATGGGCGCGATTCCGAAACCGGTTGAGGATATTCACGGCGCACGTATTCTGGCCATGCTTGGCGATTCCGTCACTACCGACCATATCTCGCCAGCGGGTAGCATTAAAGCCGATAGCCCCGCAGGTCGTTATCTGCAAAGCCATGGGGTAGAGCGGCGGGACTTCAACTCTTATGGCTCGCGTCGTGGCAACCATGAAGTCATGATGCGCGGAACGTTTGCAAATATCCGCATTCGTAACGAAATGGTTCCCGGTGTGGAAGGAGGAATGACCCGTTATTTACCGGGAGAAGAAGTGGTTGCTATCTATGATGCAGCAATGCGCTATCAGCAGCAGGGGACGCCGCTTGCGGTCATTGCCGGTAAAGAGTACGGTTCCGGTTCCAGTCGCGACTGGGCGGCAAAAGGTCCGCGCCTGTTGGGTGTGCGGGTGGTGATTGCGGAATCTTTTGAACGTATCCACCGCTCAAACCTGATTGGGATGGGCATTTTACCGCTGGAGTTTCCGCAAGGCGCAACGCGTAAAACACTGGGACTGACCGGGGAAGAGAAACTGGATATCGCCGGGCTTAATCAGCTCAAACCTGGTGCAACCATTCCGATGACATTAACCCGTGCAGACGGTACGCAAGAGACGGTGAATTGTCGTTGTCGTATCGATACTTCAACAGAGCTGACCTACTACCAGAATGACGGCATCCTGCACTATGTGATCCGCAATATGCTGCATTAAACGGTGGTGATGCCGGGTAGCAGCGTGACCGTTACCCGGCATAGTCAGCACTACTCGCTCAGCAGGTGTCCCATTTTCGCGGCTTTGGTATCGAGGTAGTGGGCATTTTTCGGATTGCGTCCGACAATCAGCGGCACACGTTCCACGATATTGATACCGGCTTCGGTGAGGATCTCGACTTTGAGCGGGTTATTGGTCAACAGACGCACTTCATCCACGCCCAGCAGTTTGAACATATCAGCACACAGGGTGAAGTCACGCTCATCGGCGGCAAATCCTAACTGATGGTTTGCTTCGACGGTGTCATAGCCCTGATCCTGGAGCGCATAGGCGCGAATCTTATTGAGCAGCCCGATATTGCGACCTTCCTGGCGGTGGTAAAGCAACACGCCACGGCCTTCTTCGGCAATATGCGTTAATGCCGCTTCAAGCTGGAAACCGCAATCGCAGCGTAAGCTGAACAGCGCGTCACCCGTAAGGCATTCCGAATGGACCCGCGCCAGAACCGGTAACTGCCCGGAAATATCTCCATAGACAAGCGCAACATGATCCTGTCCGGTTGCCAGTTCTTCAAAACCCACCATCAGGAAATCGCCCCATGGGGTTGGCAGTTTGGCTTCTGCCACACGTTTAAGCTGCATGTGATTCTCCAGATTTATGCTGGCCGTCAGACAACTGGCCTTTTGTATCTCTTTATTTTGCCACAACGCGCTTTACATCACTAACCACCTCCTGACGCATTGCTGTTAAAACGCACAAATCTGGCACTTTTCCCGAAAATGTTATTTATCAGTTATGATTGTGAAGCCACAGATCAAAGGAGAAGCGATGTTTTCTATTGCAAAGCGCACGACAGTCGGTGCGGGAATACTGTTAATCATGCCTGTCGCCGTATGGATATCCGGCTGGCGCTGGGAGCCGGGTGAAAACGGTGCGTGGCTGCGCGCAATGTACTGGATGACGGAGACCGTAACTCAGCCCTGGGGCATTATTACGCATGTGATTCTCTGCGGCTGGTTTTTGTGGTGTCTGCGTTTTCGATTAAAAGCCGCGCTTGTGCTGTTTGCTATTCTGGGCTGCGCGATCCTTGCAGGCCAGGGCGTTAAATCCTGGGTGAAAGAGCGGGTGCAGGAACCCCGGCCATTTGTGGTCTGGCTTGAAAAAACACATAATATTCAGTCCGATGAATTTTACAGTCTCAAACGTAAAGCGCGTAGCCGACTAGTGGAAACACAATTGATCAATCAGACGGACATTCCCGTGTTTTTACGTAAACACTGGCAAAACGAAACGGGGTTTGCGTTCCCATCAGGCCATACTATGTTTGCCGCCAGTTGGGCGCTTCTGGGGGTCGGTTTGCTTTGGCCACGTCGTCGTACCTGGACCATTGTCGTGCTGCTGGCGTGGGCAACAAGTGTAATGGGCAGCCGATTAGTGCTGGGGATGCACTGGCCTCGTGATCTGGTCGTCGCGACCCTCATCTCCTGGATACTGGTAACGATCGCTTCCTGGCTTGCGCAACGTCTTTGTGGACCGCTGACTCCCCCCGTCGAAGAGAAGCAGGAAATCGCAGAAAGAGAGCAGGAAAGTTGAAATTCTGCGTTTAGACCCTAAATCAGTATGAGGTGTTACGCATTTCCGTTTCGCGTCCGACGCTAAAATGGTAGTTTATAAGGCTGGATGCAGTCAGTTGAACATAACTTATTCGCTCACAACCACATAACGGGAAGTAATGTGAAATATTTACTCATTTTCTTATTGGTGCTGGCGATTTTTGTCGTTTCGGTCACGCTTGGTGCACAAAACGATCAGCAGGTGACCTTCAATTATCTGCTTGCCCAGGGCGAATATCGCATTTCGACGTTGCTGGCTATCCTTTTTGCCGCCGGTTTTGTCATTGGCTGGCTGATTTGTGGCCTGTTCTGGTTGCGCGTACGCGTTTCTCTCGCGCGTGCGGAGCGGAAAATTAAACGTCTTGAGCATCAACTCGCGCCTGCTACCACGGCTGCTGTGAATCCCGGTACGCCGGTAGTAAAGGAATAATCGTATATGTTGGAGTTGTTGTTTCTGTTGTTACCTGTTGCGGCTGCATACGGCTGGTACATGGGGCGCAGAAATGCTCAACAAACTAAGCAGGACGAGGCAAACCGGCTATCGCGTGATTACGTAGCCGGGATGAACCTGCTTCTGAGCAACCAACAAGACAAGGCGGTGGACCTGTTCCTCGACATGCTCAAAGAGGATACCGGCACTGTCGAAGCCCATCTTACCCTCGGAAACCTGTTCCGTTCGCGCGGCGAAGTCGATCGCGCGATCCGCATTCACCAGACCCTGATGGAAAGCGCGTCGCTCTCTTATGACCAGCGATTACTTGCCGTACAGCAACTGGGCCGTGATTATATGGCCGCAGGGATGTATGACCGCGCGGAAGATATGTTCAATCAACTGGTTGATGAGACCGATTTCCGTATCAGTGCACTCCAGCAGCTACTGCAGATTTATCAGGCTACCAGTGACTGGCAGAAAGCCATCGATGTCGCGGAGCGGCTGGTGAAGTTGGGTAAAGATAAACAGCGAGGCGAAATTGCCCATTTTTACTGTGAACTGGCGTTACAGCAAATGGGTAATGACGATATGGACAGGGCGATGGCCTTGCTGAAAAAAGGTGCTGCCGCCGACCGCGATAGCCCGCGCGTGTCGATCATGACGGGACGCGTGTTTATGGCGAAAGGGGAATACGCTAAAGCAGTAGAGAGCCTTTTACGTGTTATCGATCAGGATAAGGAACTGGTCAGCGAAACGCTGGAAATGCTGCAAGTGTGCTATCAGCATCTGGGTAAGCAAGATGAATGGGCTGCGTTCCTCCAGCGCTGTGTTGAAGAGAATACGGGCGCAACAGCGGAATTGATGCTGGCGGAAATCATGGAGAGCCGCGAAGGGCAGGATCCTGCCCAACTGTACGTCACGCGACAATTGCAGCGCCATCCGACGATGCGCGTTTTTCACAAGTTAATGGATTACCATCTGAACGAAGCGGAAGAAGGCCGTGCTAAAGAGAGCCTGATGGTGCTGCGCGATATGGTGGGTGAGCAAATTCGCAGCAAGCCGCGTTATCGCTGCCATAAATGCGGTTTTACTGCCTTTACCATGTACTGGCATTGTCCGTCATGCCGTGCCTGGTCGACCGTCAAGCCTATCCGTGGTCTCGACGGGCAGTAGTTTTTAAAAAAATCTTTTTTAGTTACAACATACTAATTATGGGTTCACTACGCATACCTGACCTCCGCATAAATATCGCCTGGCAGTGGGTGAATGGAACCTGTCAATTCCGCTTTAGCACAGGTAGAATGCTCGCCGTTTATTATTCGCGCCTGAGCGGGTGCCCTCATCAAAGAAGGTCTCATCATGACGTCTACTGCTTCATCTATTTCCCGCGCGTTAACTTCTTCTCCGGTCGTGGTTGCGCTTGACTACGATAACCGTGATAAGGCCCTGGCCTTTGTCGATCGTATCGATCCCCGTGATTGCAGGCTGAAAGTCGGCAAAGAGATGTTCACACTGTTTGGCCCGCAACTGGTTCGCGATCTGCAAGAACGCGGTTTTGACGTGTTCCTGGACTTAAAATTTCATGACATCCCGAATACGGCAGCGCATGCGGTAAAAGCAGCAGCAGATTTAGGCGTGTGGATGGTAAACGTACATGCTTCTGGTGGCGCGCGTATGATGACTGCTGCCAAAGAAGCGCTGGTTCCTTTCGGTAATGATGCACCGCTTCTCATTGCGGTAACGGTACTCACCAGTATGGAAACCAGCGATCTGCAAGGGCTGGGGATTAACGCAACCCCTGCCGAATACGCAGAACGTCTGGCGGGCTTGACTCAGCAATGTGGTCTGGATGGCGTAGTCTGCTCTGCACAAGAGGCGGTGCGATTTAAAGCCGCTTTTGGTCAACAATTTAAGCTGGTGACACCCGGTATTCGCCCGCAGGGCAGTGAGGTGGGCGATCAACGGCGTATTATGACCCCGGAACAGGCGCTGGCGGTCGGTGTAGACTATATGGTCATTGGTCGCCCGGTGACGCAATCTGCAAATCCGGCACAGACACTGCGCGATATTAATGTCTCTCTTGGCCTGGGGGTATGATGAGCGATAATAATAGCCGTCTGGTCTATTCCACCGAAACCGGACGCATCAATGAAGAAAAAGCTCCTGTTGAGCGCGCCAAAGGCGATGGTGTTGTACGCATACAGCGTCAGACCAGCGGCCGCAAAGGGAAAGGGGTATGCCTGATCACAGGTGTTGAAGGTGATGATGCTGTGCTTGCGACCCTGGCGGCAGAACTTAAAAAGAAATGCGGCTGCGGTGGCTCAGTAAAAGATGGTGTCATTGAAATTCAGGGCGACAAGCGCGATTTGCTTAAATCGCTACTGGAAGCGAAAGGCATGAAAGTTAAACTGGCAGGCGGGTAAAATTACTGCCAAAGAGAAAAGCCGCGATAATTATCGCGGCTTTTTTACACTGCGTATTCAGACCTGAAAGAAAGTATCTTTTATTCTGTTTTAAGTGCCGTGATGAAATGAATTATTTACCAACCTGGTGACCGATAATACCACCAACCGCCGCGCCACCCAGTGTACCCAGTGTGCTACCATCCGTTAAGACAGCACCACCCAAAGCACCCGCGCCGGCACCGATTGCGGTATTACGATCGCGTTTAGACCAGTGACCGCATGCGCTCAGAGACATCGCCAGGGTTACAGCCAGCAGAGCAGCTGCCATTTTTTTGCTTGTTAACATCATCATACTTTCTCCTGAATAGTTGATTCACGGAAAGTGTTCTCTTTAAGTATAGTGCCTGTCGCCCGTCCTAAAGACTTTCCGTTAAACCTTGTGGCGCAGGTGTTACTAAATTCACGCGTGTGATAGTCACGTCCTGTTATATCGCTGAATATAATTTTACGTCTGAACATCTTTACCGGCAGGGTAAATAGTCTTAATTGGCGGGTCGGAATAGTCTCAGATATGAAGGAGATAGCCCGGCTGAGCGGGCTGTTTCTATTAAAGCAAGGCGGCTGTGTTGACGATATCGACGATAAGGCCTGATTCCTGCAACTGGCGCTGAGCATCAGCGGGAATACTGGCGTCAGTGATCACGCGGTTAAAGCGACTGCCCACGCCCAGTGTGTACGGATGCACTGCGCCAAATTTTGAACTATCTGTCAGGACAATGGCTTCACTGCCTTTTTCCAGCACGGCGTTAACCACGTCAGAGCGCATCATATCTCTGCCAGTAAAACCGGTGTCAGGTAGCCACCCATCAATGCCAATAAATGCCTTGCTGAAATGCACTTGCTGAACATATTGCCGGGTGAGGGGGCCGACAACACTTTCACTTTTCTTCTGGTAAATACCGCCCAGCAGAATAACGTCGCACAGCGCATCTTTAAGCAAGTGCGCGATATAGCTACTGACGGTGATAATGGTGATGCCAGATTGCTCACCCAGGCGGCGGGCCAGCAGAGCATTGCAGCTACCGTTTTCGATGAAAACCGTTTCGCCGTCACTCACCAACGACGCGGCGTAATCTGCCAGCTCCCGCTTCACGGTGTAGTTATTCATCATGCGCGTTTCGACGTCATCGCTATCCAGCGGCACGGCAAAACCATGCGTACGACGCAGGTAACTCTGTTTTTCAAGGGTATTGAGGTCCTGTCGGATGGTCACTTCGGAAACGCCTGTCATTTTTGACAGATCCGAAACGCTCATCCGTCCCTTATCAATTACCGTTTGCAGTATTAGTTGTTGTCGGGAATTCATAGCCACTACTTTCAGAGTCGTTACGTCTATTAATAAAAAGCTATAACGGCGCCATGTTCCTGTGGTCCGCTATCGCGAGAGGGGTATCAGTCAGACTTCCCAGGGTGTTTTAGGGTTGCCGGCAGACGCGGATTTATCCGCATTATCGAGGTGCTGTAATTCAGCCTTCAGAATTTCCAGGTTACGAATGGCGGATTGGTAGTCGCCCGCAACCAGAATATCCAGCACGGTATCAAGCCGTCCCGTCAGTTGCTTTACATCAATGTCGGCCATGTCTTCACCTTTATGTTTGAAAATTAACACATTGAATGATGCAGAAAATAGTTTAAAAAGAGAAGGGGAAAAGCGAAATCTCAAAATATTATAAGTACTAATTATATATTCATTAAGTTACATACAGCTAAGGTTGCTGCTGGATTAGTCTTGCTCTGCGCACACCGCGCTTTTTTTACCGGAGGAGTAAGTCTATGACAGTTATCAACCAGGCTACGTGTAAACTTTTTACGGATAATGAACGTTTTACGCAACTTTCGGGTTACTACGAAGAAGAGCGTCGCACAGTATGGATGATGTTGCGCGCTCAGCCACGACCCTGCTTTAACCATGTGTTAATCGAAGAGATCATGAACATCTCCTGGCTTGTCCGACAAGCGGGATTTGCCGTGGACTTTTGGGTAACGGGCTCGCTGGTTCCCGGTATGTACAATGCGGGGGGCGATCTGAATTTTTTTGTGGAATGTATTCAAAATGGTCGCCGGGAAGCGCTGCGTGCGTATGCTCGTGCTTGTGTCGATTGCGTACATGCGGCGTCGCGCGGGTTTGATACTGGCGCAATTACGCTGGCCATGGTCGAAGGTAGTGCGTTAGGCGGCGGTTTTGAAGCGGCGCTGGCGCACCATTTTTTACTGGCGCAACGCGATGCTCGCCTCGGTTTTCCGGAAATTGCCTTTAACTTGTTCCCGGGTATGGGGGGGTATTCGCTGGTGGCCCGGCGCTCAGGGATGAAGCTGGCGGAGGAGCTCATTTATAAAGGCGAATCCCACACCGCGGAATGGTATGCGCAGCATGGGCTGGTGGATCAGCTTTTTGAACCCGGGCAAAGCTATCTGGCTGTTCGTACGTTTATCGATACGCTGCAACCCCGGCTCAATGGCGTCCGCGCGATGTTACGAGCGCGTCAGCGCGTGATGCAACTGCCTCGAAGTGAGCTCATGGACATTACCGAAGACTGGGTTGATGCCGCCTTCTGCCTGCAACCTAAAGACGTGGCCTATATGGAACGTCTGGTGCAATTACAGAACCGGCATTCGTCCACCAGTTTAAGTAAAGCCAGTTAGCGCTTTTTTCGCGCCTGATAGCGCTTATACCATCGCTCGAATACGGCTGCGGGCATGGGTTTAGCAAATAAGAATCCCTGCCGTTCGTTGACGCCGTTCTTGGTAAGGAAGGCGTCTTCTTTCGCGTTTTCAACCCCTTCCGCAATTACCTGCAAGTTCAGCGCCTGTGCTACCGCAACAATCGCCCGCACCAGCGACTGCGAGACAGATTGTTTATGGATATCCTTAACGAAGGATTGATCAAGTTTTATCGCATCGATAGGGAAACGCGCCAGTTGCGACAGGGAAGAGTAACCGGTGCCAAAGTCGTCGAGATGTACCTGTGAGCCCAGGTCGCTGAACTGTTGAATGACTGACAGCGCCAGATCCTCGTTTTCAATCAGGCAACTTTCTGTCAATTCAACGTCGATAGGGCAATATTCGAAATTCAGATCATGCAAAGCCTGTTTCAAATCGCTGAATATCGACTGGTCCGCCAGCTGTCGCGCTGAAACGTTTACCGCCACACGCAAATTGATGCCCTTATCGCGCCATTTCGCGACCTGACGCACGACATCCAGCATAACCCAGCGTCCCAGCGGAACGATCAGCCCCGACTCTTCTGCATACGCAATAAAATCCTGTGGCGGGATTAACCCGCGCTCCGGCGATTGCCATCGGACCAGCGCTTCAAGGCTTCGCACTTCGCCGCGCCAGGTCACTTTGGGCTGATAGTGAATGACCAGTTGGTCATTATCGAGTGCTTTACGCAGATTGGTATCGAGCCATAAATATTCGAAAACCCGCTGATTCATTTCCGGGGTGAAAACACAAAACTTTCCGCGTCCGTTTTCTTTTGCGATATACATTGCGGTATCGGCGTTGCGAATAATACTTTCGCGATCGTTACCATGCTGTGGGGCAAGGGAAATCCCCAGCGAACAACCGGTGTAAATCTCGATAAGGCCAATCCGGAAGGGCTGGCGCAGACGGGTGATTATACGAGAGGCCATCGCCTCCAGCGCGCTCTGTGACGAATCTGTCGCCAGAACGATAAATTCGTCACCGCCCAGGCGCGCAAGGGTCTGGCCTTCATCCAGACAACTTAAAATCGCCAGCGCCACGGCCTGTAAAAGTTGATCGCCGAACATATGACCATAGGCATCGTTTACTTTCTTAAAATTATCCAGGTCCAGATAAACGATACCAATTTGCGTGTCGCCACGATTATCAATCGCGTTGCTGATTAATTCGTGAATAGCATTACGATTGGGTAAACCAGTGATCGTGTCGGTATTCGCTAAAACCCGTAAACGCTCTTGTGCCCGACGCTCTTCGGTAATATCTGTACCGGAACAAATAAGGAAGATTTCGTTTTTTCCGCTGCCGCTATGGACAAATTTATTACGAAATAAAAACAGGCGCTGCCCTTTTCGCGTCTTAATCCAGCGTTCAACTTCATAAGACGCGCCGTTACGGAAGAATTCAGAGATATTGCGTTTAGAGGCTTCGGCCTCGTTATGGCTCATAAAGAGTTTAAAAACGTTTTGCCCAATGACCTCTTGCTCTTTTAATCCCGTATATTCTTCACAAAGTCGGTTAAAACGCTGGATATTGCCATGGCGGTCGAGGATGACGATCACAGAATTGGCTTCGGAAACAACCTGTTCGGCAAAGGAGAGACCCTGCACCAAATCCCGCGCCACGGACGACGTGTCATTCCATGCCGATGCGGTTCCGGCCCACTCGGTTTTATTAATTTTCCGGCCGACTAAATGTACAGGAACGTTATCGCCAAATAATGAAATATGCATGGTCAGGCTGGAAGTAATAACGGTCATTTGTCGTAACTGTGCTGCCTGCTCATCATTCAGTGTCACCACCTGACTTGATTCAGACTCTTCATCAGGAGCGAAATGTAACGCGTTGCTATCAGCGGTCAATCGCCAGAATGGGCTGCTGGAACCCAGGTAACGAAACAGTAAATTCTGTTCCTGATCGTCTTTCATGCTGTCTCCCAACCCACCAAAAAGCGCAACGGTTACTCATCTAATGACGGATTAACCCCCATTTATTAAGGGGTAATCAGGGATGAAGGTATTGTTTTTATTTACAATCTTATAATAGAACGGGCCCCGGACAAAAGAACAGCAGGTGCGAAAAAATGCATAAAACGCCGCAAAAATGCGCAAAGTTATTTTTATTGTGGTCGCTTTTAACGCTTTTTGTGGGGATTTGAAAAAAAATGAGGGTGTTATCGCTTTCACAAACTAATATTTGCTCCCTCGGTACGGCTGAGGGAGCAAAACAACGTGAGTTATCAGGCGGCTGGACGCGCGATAATACTCCGCGTTTCCATACGAACTTCCGCAATGGTGACATCAATAACGTCAGTCACTTTATAAACGGTTTCGCCTTTAATTTGCACAGTCCCGGTTTCCTGACTGCACACTAACTCATCGCGTACTGCATGAAGGAACGGCGCCGGGATAAAGGCAATCGCACCATTATCCACCAGACGAACACGCATGCCGCCACGGCTGATATCGATAATCTCAGCGCTAAAACGGGCCTCGGTACCTGCTTTGTTCTGCAGGAAGCGAGCATACAACCAGTCGCCGACATCGCGTTCAGCCATGCGGTTCAGACGACGACGTTCAGCCATCTGTACGGTCGCTTCCGCTTGAGGACGCGCTGCCGTTTCGCCTTTGATTACCGCTTTCAGCAGACGATGGTTAATCATGTCGCCATACTTACGAATAGGGGAAGTCCAGGTGGCATAAGCTTCGAGGCCCAGACCGAAATGTGGACCTGGATCGACGCTGATTTCCGCAAAGGACTGGAAACGGCGAATGCGACTGTCGAGGAAACCAGAAGGCTGTGCATCCAGCTCGCGGCGCAGCTTACAGAAGCCATCCAGTGTCAGCACTTCTTCCGCATCCACGTGCATACCGTGGCCTTTCAACAGCGTGGCAAGCTGTTCGCTATTTGCCGGATCAAAGCCCATATGCACGTTGTAAATACCAAAACCGAGCTTGTCGCGTAACACGCGGGCAGCGCAAATATTGGCGGCAATCATTGACTCTTCGACGATACGGTTGGCAATTCGACGCGGCTCGGCAACGATATCCAGCACTTCGCCTTTTTCGCCAAGAATAAAGCGATAATCAGGGCGGTCTTTGAAGACCAACGCATGAGTCTGACGCCATTGAGAACGTGCCAGGCATACGCGATGCAGCAGGCGAATTTGAGCGGCGATAGCGTCGTTCTGCGGCTGCCAGGAGCCGCTGTTCTCCAGCCAGTCGGAGACGTCGTCGTACACCAGCTTGGCTTTGGATGTAATGGTCGCCGCAAAGAATTCGATATTATCTTCGATAGCGCCTTGCGCATCTAAGGTCATACGGCAGGCCAGCACCGGGCGAACTTCATTGGCGCGCAGCGAACACAAGTCATCAGACAGTTCACGCGGCAGCATCGGAATGTTGAAGCCCGGCAGGTAATTGGTAAAGGCACGCACTTTGGCGATATTATCCAGCTTGCTGCCTTCTGCGATCCACGCGGTCGGATCGGCAATCGCAACGGTCAGTTGCAGTTTGCCGTCAGCGGTTTCTGTAACATACAGCGCATCATCCATATCTTCGGTGCTGGCACTGTCGATGGTGACGAAATCCAGTGCGGTTAAATCGATACGCTCAAGACCTTCATCCAGCATCGTGGTCGCTACGCCGTCAGGCGCTTCTTTTTCAAGATTATGTCGCGCCAGAGTAACCCACCATGGCACGAAATGATCGTCGCCAAAGGTGATGAACTGCGTCAGCTCAGCATAAAAACTGCGATCACCTTTGAGCGGGTGACGGCGCATTTCAGCAACTGCCCAGTCCCCGTCTTTGAAATCGTGGGTTACGCCACGTTCAGCGCGGCAAGGGATAACATCTTTAATCAACGGATGGTCAGGTACGATAGAAAGGCGATCATCTTTCTTCTGCACCCGGCCAACAAAACGGCTCAGAAACGGCTCAACCAACTCTTCCGGTTCAGCGGATTCGCGTTCCTTTTCGGTATGGATCACTGCGATGATACGATCGCCGTGCATCACTTTTTTCATCTGCGGCGGCGGAATAAAATAGCTTTTTTGCGCATCGACTTCGAGGAAACCAAAGCCTTTTTCCGTGGCTTTAACGACACCTTCCGCACGGGGTGTTTGGGAATGAAGTTGCTGTTTTAGCTGCGCTAGCAGCGGGTTGTCCTGAAACATAATTTTGTATTTTCGTGGCTGAAAGAGCGGCTGACAGTTTTACGCGAATCTGCCTGTTGCAGCAAGCGCTGTTTCTGCAAAATGCCCGTCCCTGAATCAGCATAAAGCCACGTGCTGAACCAGGGCGCTTGTACCAGAATCAGGCGACATCACCTAAGGCAATTTTCAGACGGTTTAACCAGCCGCACAATGCACACCAGATAAGTAATGCGATGGCTGACGATTCATTGATTCCATTATCTTTCAACTGCGCGAAAAGCGTCGGGCTGAAGCGATCTGGCGCACAGGTCAATATCTGGACAGCCTGCGCAATGGCGCTTTCTTTACGCCGAGTTTGCCCCAGGCGTTTGAGTGCCCGCTCACCATTGCGTACTGCTTCGGCAAGCTCATTATCACCGCTCCAGCTTTGCCACGCTTCGCTAAAGCAGTTTAGGCTGCCGTTAATTCGCGCGGTATAGAGGGTGACCAGTTGTTTGATGTCGTTGTCCACCAGCGCTGGTAACGCGCCGCTATAAATCTCGCCCAGCGCATCCAGCGAAGGGTACTCATGTGCCAGTACGGGCGCGAGAAGCTGAAAAGCAGGCAAAGGTTGCCAGTTGGCAAGGGATTCCATCTGACGTGCGCTGGCGGTGCGTAAATTTACCGGTGCAATGCCTGGCGTCCACTGCGTTTGCGCCGCGACAAACAAGGCGTACTCTGCCTCTTGCTGCATCTCCATGCCGGGGATCAAACGCACGGGCTGCCCCAGGAGCGCCTGAAAGGTGGCGATAACGCGCGCCTGAAAACCAATAAAACCGATAACCTGATCCATCAGAATAATGTCGTATTCCGTTAACCCCACTTCATCAAGCTGACGGCGGGCGCGGGCGTCGATAACCCCGGGTGATAGCGCAAGCTGGCGGGCATATTGCGTGATTTGTGCCAGGCGGCGATTACTCTCACGAGACGAGTCGGGGCCGGGAAGGGGTGCCAGGCGGGCGGCATAGTGATTACACAGCCGCTGTACACCGTATACCTGAGCGACAGTCAAAGCCGTACTCAGGCGGTCATAGCCACTGAATGTGTGCAGTCGGTTAACCGCTACGCGTTGGGGAAACAGGAATTTGTACAGTGTTCGTGCCGGCGTTAGCCAGTTGCTGCACATCTGAATTAGCCAATCCGGCAGGGTAAGGTTTAACAGAAACGGATCGTCAACAGTAGCCGCTTCGGGAACTAAGGGTAGCACCTGAGCCTGACGGGCGCTCGACTGGGTTTCATGATACCACTGGCTTTTGCCGGAAACACGGCGTTGTTCCATGGTCGTTCCTTGGTCTAAAAAGTGGCGATCCGGACTCGTCGTTATGCTGGTACGCGGATCTTTTTCGCTGTTTTATCCTGGCGTAAGCGGTGAAAGGGATGAAAGAATGTTACGTGATAATAAATATCAGAAAGATATATAAAACGTTAAAGCGTTCGGGCCGCAGCGTGAGAGGCAGGACAAGTGTAACAAGGAACAAAAAAAGAGGAAGGGTAACGAAATACGCCCCCCGAAACGGGGGGCGAGGGAAGATTATTTCAGTTCCAGCTCGTTCATGGCTGCGATATTGAAACCGCCATCAACGTGAACAACTTCACCGGAAATACCTGCGGACAGGTCAGAACACAGGAACGCAGCGGTGTTACCCACATCTTCAATGGTAACCGTGCGGCGAATCGGGGTAACCGCTTCGCAGTGAGACAGCATTTTACGGAAATCTTTGATACCAGACGCCGCGAGGGTGCGGATCGGGCCAGCAGAGATGCCGTTAACACGAACACCTTCCGGACCCATCGCGTTCGCCATGTAACGAACGTTCGCTTCCAGAGAGGCTTTAGCCAGACCCATAACGTTGTAGTTAGGAATAGCACGTTCTGCGCCCAGGTAGGACAGGGTCAGCAGCGCGGAGCCCGGGTTCAGCATTTCGCGGCAGGACTTAGCCAGGGCCACAAAGCTGTAGGAGCTGATGTCATGTGCGATTTTGAAGCCATCGCGGGTTACGGCATTAACGTAGTCACCGTCCAGCTGGTCACCCGGCGCAAAACCGATGGAGTGAACGAAACCGTCAAATTTCGGCCATACTTTAACCAGTTCGCTGAACAGGGCTTCGATGCTGGCATCTTCCGCAACGTCACAAGGCAGTACGATGCTGGAACCCAGTTGAGCGGCAAACTCTTCCACACGGCCTTTCAGTTTGTCGTTCTGATAAGTGAACGCCAGTTCAGCGCCTTCGCGATGCATAGCTTGCGCGATACCGTAGGCGATGGAAAGTTTGCTGGCAACACCCGTTACCAGAATGCGCTTACCGGTAAGAAAACCCATAGCTTTTAATCCTTATAGTCATTGCTTTTATTTACTTTAACAATCAACAGGTTATGATTGCCATTTCAACATAAATCAAAACGAAATCGAATTATCCCAGCAGCCGCTGCTGGTGTCACGTTTTTTCCGTGATGGCTGGCTGCACTGAGGATTTGTTTCAGACTGAATCATTAACAGTTCGATACCGCAAAAGTATATCACTAGTCTGTCATTTCGGGTCATCCAACCAGCGGTAAAGGAGGGGATATAAGCGCAGCAATACGATTGAGATATCTGACCATATAACGTTTAAATAAGCGTATTATTTTAACGGAATCTCTTTCATTTTTAATTGATAAGCCACTCTATTTTTACGCAGTTTCTTTTTATGGATAACGCGGCATTGTGAGGCAAATCGGTGTGCCGTCGATCTATTTACATTCACCGATAATCAACGGACTAAATGCAAGGTTGTCATATTTGGGATGACCGAAATGCCCGTGAGGCTGGCTCCACGGTGTATTCGGTGAAGAAGAGATGTCAGTGATTTATATAAACAGGACAATACTAATCTTAATCGAAAGGCAATACCGGCGATAAGTGTTGGTTGCTATATTTTGTCAGTGAGTCATACCCTTCTTTTGTAATAGTCGATTTTTTAGGGAGAGGGGTGCCATCCGTCAGAGCACCCGGTAAATGACCCATTACGCCAAATGAATGGCTATCACGGTACTCTTTGCCTGGTGCGAAGCGAGTTGACAGGCTTATTAGCGATCCTGCCGCCAGGCATCGGCGGTCAATGCCTCGCCAAAATGGCCGGCAATCAAACGTTTAGTCAGATCATGCAGCGGTGAGGCCAGTACGCTCGCGGTACTACCGCGCTCAACCACCTCACCCTGGTGCATCACCAGAACCTGATCGCTAATATGTTTCATCATACCGATATGCTGAGTCACATAAATATATGAAATGCCCTGTTTTTCCTGTAATTCCAGCATAAGGTTAATGAGTTGTGAGCGCATCGACATATCGAGTGATGCCAGCGCTTCGTCCGCAATGATCACTTTCGGGCGTAATATCAACGCGCGAGCAAGCCCCAGACGCTGCTTTTGTCCCGGCGCGAACATATACGGGTAATAACTGGCGTGATCGGGTAACAGGCCGACCATGCGCAACGTTTCATAGATACGCTTTTGCCGCGCTTCCTGCTCAAGGTCTGTGTTCAGACGCAGCGGGAAATCGAGGATCTGGGAGATGCGCTGACGCGGGTTCAGAGAGGTCGATGGATCCTGAAATATCATGCGGATGCGCTGGCTACGAAATGAATAGTCGCCGTAATGCAAAGGATGATCGTCAATCAGTAACTCTCCGGTGGAGGGTTCAACCATACCTGCCAGCATCTTCGCCAGGGTCGATTTGCCGGAGCCGTTCTCGCCAATGATGGCCAGCGTTTGCTTCTCACGCAGAGTAAAACTGAGCGACTTCACCGCTTCCACGGTTTGCGGGCGAAACCAGCCGGTACGATAACGGAAAGTCTTACTCAGATTGCGTACTTCGAGCAGCGTTTCAACCATCTCACTCTCTCTCCATATTTAACGGGAAATGACAGGCATAGAGATGGTTTTTTGCACCACTCAGACGCGGTCTTTCTACACATTTGCGCTGGGCATAAGGACAGCGGGGCCCAAGACGACAGCCAATCGGCAGATGTTCGAGCAGCGGAATGGCACCCGGCATGGTATTCAGGCGGCTTTTATGCGGCATGGCACTGCCAAAATCAGGGATCGCACGAATCAGCGCCTGGGTATAGGGGTGATGTGGCGTTGTCACCAGCTCTTCGCTGGGCGCGGTCTCCACGGTTTGTCCGCAGTACATGACGTTAATACGGTCAGCCCATTTACTCAGCATCTGCAAATCATGACTGATCAACAAAATGGTGGTGTTGTTGTTCTGGTTCAGTCGGGTTAACAGACGGAAAATTTGCGCCTGCGTCGTCGGTTCCATTGCGTTTGTCGGTTCATCGGCAATCAGCAGGCGCGGTTGGTTAGCCAATGCAATAGCGATCATCACTTTCTGGCATTCCCCTTCGGTCAATTCATAGGGGAAACTGCGCATCGCATCCTTATGATCTTTAATGCCAACACGGTGCAGCAACTCGATAGCGCGCTGTTTGCGCCAGCCAAAACGACGGAAGAAACCGCCTTTCCACGTCCAGCCAGGGATGTTTTGCATCAACTGTTTGCCAATACGTTCAGACGGGTCAAGACACGACTGCGGCTCCTGAAAAATCATGGAGACGTTATGACCCAGCAGCTTACGACGTTCGCGTGAGGAAAGCCGCATCAGATCGATATCATCGAAACGCATACGATCGGCGGTAACACGCCAGTTTTCTTTCGTCACACCGCAAATGGCTTTGGCGATAAGACTTTTACCGGAACCGGATTCACCCACCAGACCGCGGATTTCGCCTTCGGCCAGCGTCAGGCTTACGCGATCAACGGCTTTAACCCAGTCGTCACCGGTCTTCACTTCAATGGTCAGATTGCGGATATCCAGCAGTGGCATTATTCCACCCCCGCATTAATCGCACGGCGAATACCATCGCCCAGCAGATTGACTAAAAGAACACTCAACATAATGGCAGCACCCGGAAGCATCACTGTCCAGGGGGCGACATAAATGAGTTCCAGTGCATCACCGAGCATGGCGCCCCATTCCGGAGAGGGCAATTGTGCGCCTAAATCGAGGAAGCCCAGTGCGGCGATATCCAGAATTGCCATCGACAGCGAACGGGTAATTTCGGTGACCAGCCCGGAGGTCATGTTTGGCAGCACGGCAAACCACAGAATATTCAGCGTTGATGCGCCATCAAGACGGGCGGCGATAACGTACTCTTTCTCCAGTTCATCATGCACCAGGCTGTAAACCGATCTCACCATGCGCGGCAGGAGCGCCAGCCAGACGGCAAACATGGCGTGGGAAAGGTGCGGCCCGGCGAAGGCCACCACAATAATGGCCAGCAGCAGTGACGGAATGGAGAGCAGGGTGTCGAGAATATGATTAAGTACCGCCGAGCGCAGACCATGGGTCGCACCGGCGAAGACGCCCAGCGCCAGCCCAACAAGCGTGGCGGCGAGCGTCACCACAAACGCGCCCCCGACGGTGGGGGCAGCACCACTGAGTAAGCGGCTCAACACATCGCGGCCCAGATCATCGGTACCCAGGAAGAAAGAGACCTCGCCATAACGCGACCAGGATGGCGGCAACAACTGATAACCTAAAAACTGCTGATCTATGCCATAAGGCGCGAACCAACCACCGAACACGCATAACACCGCCAGCGCCGCACAGCCATACAGACCAATCATAGCGGGGGTATCACCATAGAATTTTCGCCAGGCGGTCAGCAGGGTGCTCGGCGGGCGCTTTTCGCTATAGACGCTATCGTAAGGCATACCATTCCTTATGTTTCAACGGGTTCGCCAGCGCGCCCAGAATGTCAGAAAGCACGTTCACGATGATAACCAGTGAACCTATCACCATTACCCCGGCTGAAATTGCCGCATAATCTTGTTGGCGGATTGCGTTGATGACCCAGCGCCCAAGGCCAGGCCAACTAAAGACCATTTCGGTGATCATCGCCAGCGTTAGCATGGTCGAAAATTGCAGTCCCAGGCGCGGAATGACCGGCGGCAGGGCATTATGCAGAACGTGGCGGCGTAAAATGGTCAGACGCGACATACCACGCGTGGCGGCGGCCTTGATATAGTTTTTATCGAAGACTTCGATGGTACTGATACGCATCAGCCGTATGACTTCGGTGGTGGGGGCAACCGCCAGCGTCAGAACCGGCAACACCATATGACGGATGGCGCTGACGATCATTTCGTCACGCCATGGTGAATCAGACAGCCACGCATCAATAATGGAGAATCCGGTGACAGGCTTCACTTCGTAGAGCAGATCGAAGCGGCCAGAAACCGGAAGCCAGCCCAGCGTCAGGGAGAAGAAAAGCGTTAAAAGCAGCGCCAGCCAGAACACTGGAATCGAGAAACCGAGCAGGGCGATAGCGCTGATCAGTTTATCCTGCCATTTATTGCGCATTATGCCCGCCATCATGCCTATGGGGATGCCCACCAGCAAGGCAAAGCCAAAGGCGAAAATACACAGCTCCATGGTCGCCGGGAAAACGTCTTTCAACTGTTCAGAAATCAACTGCCCATTGATGCTCGATACACCAAAATCCCAGTGCAGTAACCCGTTAAACCAGAAAACCCATGCGTTCCAAAGCGATGCTCCCTGCAACGGCGCATGTGGCGTGAAATAGCTCAAACTAAAACCGATAAATGTCAGCAAAAACAGCGTCACCAGCAGAAGTAACAGGCGGCGTAAGGTAAAAATGATCATGGTTTTTTCACCTCTTCTTCTTTTTCCCGCGTCACCCCGGCAAACGAGGCGCTGCCAAACGGACTCAACACCAGCCCTTTAATATCGTAGCGATAAGCTTGCAGGCGCAGTGATGAAGCGAGCGGCAGTACAGGCAGCTCCTGTGCCAGCATTTTTTGTGCCTCATCATAGGCATCGATACGCGAGGAAAGCTGCTGTGACGCCAGTGCTTTTTGCAATACGCTGTCAAAATCGCGGTTACACCAGTGGGCGAAATTGGTTTGTGAATCGATAGCCGCACAGCTCAATAACGGGCGAAAGAAGCTATCCGGATCATTACTGTCGGTTGCCCAGCCGGAGAGGGTGAGATCATGGTTCATGTCCATCAGACGCGCTTCCTGGAAACGGCCTTCTACGGGAACAATGACGACCTTGACACCAATCTGCGCCATGTCTGCCTGTATCAATTCTGCCGTTTTGAGCGGGCTGGGATTCCAGGCCTGCGATGTTGTTGGCACCCATAAATGCAGCGTCAGGTTCTCCAGCCCAAGCTCTTTCAGGCGTGTTCGTGCCTTCTCGGGATCGTATTCGGTGACTTTGGCTTCACTGTCATAGGCCCAGGAGGCGCGTGGTAAAATCGATGCCGCCGTTTCAGCCGTGCCGTAGTAAATGGATTGCATCAGCCGCTGATTGTTAATGGATAATGCCAGCGCGTGGCGAACTTCCGGGTTATTCAGCGGCGCTTTGTCAGTATTAAACGCGAGGTAGGCGATATTCATCCCCGGACGCAGCGTCAGGCGCAGGCGTGGGTCGTCGCGCAAAATCGTTAACTGACTCGCCGCAGGCCAGGCCAGTACATCGCACTCACCGGTTAACAATTTTGACAGTCGGCCGGTGCCACCGGAACCGAGATCGACCACCACTTGTGGCATCAGTGGTGTACCGCGCCAGAAGCGTGCGTGACGTTGTAACCTGACATACTGACCAGCGCGGTACTCGGCTAACTGGAACGGCCCTGTGCCGACCGGCTGGCGGTCAAGCAGTTCCTGACGATCGGATTTTGCCAGCATCGCAGCATACTCGGCAGACATCACCGAAGCGTAGTGGGTCGCCAGATGCCATAAGAATGAAGCGTCTGGCTGGCGCAGGCGAAACTCAACGGTGTGGTTATCCAGTTTGCGCACGCTCTGCACAGAGTCCGCGAATTGCAGACTGTCAAAATAAGGGAAACTGGCGCCGTTAACGTTATGCCAGGGGTTGTCGCGATCAAAAATGCGCTGAAAGGTAAACACGACGTCGTCTGCGTTGAAATTACGTTTGGGTTTGAACCACTCCGTTGTCTGGAAGGCGACGCCATCACGCAGGTGAAAGCGATATGTCGCACCGTTATCCATGACTTCCCAGCTTTCCGCCAGTTCAGGCACCAGGCGGTAAGTATACGGATCAACATCCAGCAGGCGGTCATAAAGTTGTGCCGCCAGCGTATCGACAATCAGACCACTGCCCGCTTTCTGTGGATTAAATGTACTTACCTGTCCGTTAACACAATAAACGAAGCCGCTATCGCGAATATCGGCTGTCGCCGTCTGCGGTGAGGCAGATTGCGCAATACCGGCCCACAGGCTCGCGGTGATTAGCAGGAAAGGGGGGAGCAGACGCATGTTTTATTCAACGATTTTAGATTCATGAGCAAAGTGTATCGCACTTGCCATGGCTTCGTACAAATGTCTGATAACGACTGCTGTTATTGTCAGCGATTTCAGCTTATCTGGTGCTTTTTCAGCAGTGCGCGCAACTGGTGATAAGTCAAACCTAACAGTTCAGCCGCCCGTTTCTGGTTAAATTTTGCCTGCTGCAGGCTATTTAACAATAATTCGCGTTCCTGCTGGTGCTGAAACTGACGTAAATCGACTGGCAGTGTGGGCAGGGCGTCGGACTGCGGAAAAATAGCCTCAACGATCGGCGTCCCGCTGTTAAAGGGGTCAATGATGATCTCATCAAGCGGCGTTTCACTCGTTCCGTGTCGATATACCGAGCGTTCGACCACGTTTTTAAGCTCGCGAATATTCCCCGGCCAGGTATAGCGCAGCAACGTTTCACGTGCGCGGTCTGTAAATCCAGCAAACAGCGGCAGTTTGAGTTCACGACACATTTGTATAGCGAAATGATCGGCCATCAGCATGATATCGCTTTGACGCTGGCGTAAGGGGGGAAGTTGCACCACATCAAATGCCAGACGGTCCAGCAAGTCGGCGCGGAAAGTGCCTTTGTAAACCATCTCCGGCAAGTTGGCATTGGTGGCGCATACCAGACGAACGTTGACCTGCAGAGGCTGGCTACCGCCGACGCGCTCCAGCTCACCGTATTCAATCACGCGCAGCAGTTTTTCCTGCACCAGCATAGGTGCGGTGGCCAGTTCATCAAGAAACAGGGTGCCGCCATCGGCACGCTCAAAACGTCCAGGATGGCGTTTTTGCGCGCCGGTGAAGGCTCCCGCCTCATGACCAAACAGCTCGGTATCAAGCAGATTTTCATTAAGGGCGGCACAGTTGAGGGAGATAAACGGCCCCTGCCACCGGCTCGACAGATAGTGCAGACGATTGGCGATTAACTCTTTCCCTGTACCTCGTTCACCGATGATAAGCACCGGTTTATCGAGCGGCGCCAGACGCGAAACCTGTTCCAGCACTTCAATAAAGCTGTTGGACTCGCCCAGCAGATTGTCTCTTTGTTCAGCCATGATGAATTTCGCCACTTGTTAGCGTTATTCACCACTGTAGACTAAAAATACGCAACGGTAAAATAACGTGTTTTCTTTAAAATCAAATAATTAAAAAATTGGCACGAAGATTGTAATACCTGAGAGCAGGGCAAGGCCCGATTACAGAAATCAAGAGGAACAGATTATGGGTATTTTTTCTCGTTTTGCCGACATCGTGAATGCCAACATCAACTCGCTGCTTGAGCGTGCAGAAGATCCGCAAAAGCTGGTGCGTCTGATGATCCAGGAAATGGAAGACACGCTGGTCGAAGTGCGTTCAACCTCAGCCCGTGCGCTGGCGGAGAAAAAACAGCTCGTACGTCGTATAGAGCAGGCGACCGCACAACAGATTGAATGGCAGGAAAAAGCTGAGCTGGCCCTGCGTAAGGATAAAGATGATCTAGCTCGTGCGGCGCTGATCGAAAAGCAAAAAGTCACGACGCTTATCGACACGTTAGAGCAGGAAGTGGTGCAGGTTGATGAAACGCTTGCCCGGATGAAAAAAGAGATTGGCGAGCTGGAAAGTAAACTCAGCGAAACACGTGCACGCCAGCAGGCGCTCTCTTTACGCCATCAGGCGGCGAGCTCGTCCCGTGACGTGCGTCGCCAGCTTGATAGCGGCAAGATTGACGAAGCCATGGCCCGGTTTGAGTCTTTCGAACGTCGCATTGACCAGATGGAAGCCGAAGCGGAAAGTCACGGTTTTGGTAAACATAAAACGCTGGATCAGCAGTTCTCTGAACTGAAAGCAGATGACGAAATCAGCGAACAACTGGCGCAGCTAAAAGCAAAAATGAAACAGGACAATCAATAATTTTTTGCGAGACATTGCAGGCGGCATCGGGAGATGTCGCCCCATTATCACCTGTAAGGAGTACACATGAGCGCGCTTTTTCTGGCCATTCCTCTGACGTTATTCGTGCTGTTTATTTTGCCGGTCTGGTTATGGCTGCACTACAACAACCGTACTTCACGCGGTGAATTACCGCAAAGTGAGCAGCAACGGCTGGTGCAACTGACTGACGACGCCCGGCGAATGCGTGAACGTATTCAGGCGCTGGAAGACATTCTTGATGCAGAGCATCCGAACTGGAGAGATCGCTGATGGCAGGTTTAAACAGCAATAAGAAATTATGGCGTATCCCGCAGCAAGGCATGGTGAAAGGGGTCTGTGCTGGCGTTGCGCACTATCTGGATGTTCCGGTGAAACTGATCCGTTTGATAACGGTGCTGGCCATGCTGTTCGGGCTGTTTTTCCCGGTTGTGGTGATCTATATCGTCATGACTTTCGTCCTGGATCCGATGCCGGAGAGCGCAGTGGATGCCGAAAACGCCCCCACCAGCAGCCAACTTCTGGATGCTGTGGACGCGGAACTTGAAGCCGGTGAGCGTCGTCTGCGTCAGATGGAGCGCTATGTCACCTCTGACACGTTCTCTCTGCGCAGTCGTTTCCGACAGCTTTAATTAAGAGGTATCAGGCAATGGCAACCTGGCGACAGGCTACACAGAAAGTTAAACCGGGGATGAAAATCGCTGGCAAAGTGGTCCTGCTGGCCGCGCTGCGCTATGGTCCGGCAGGGGTTGCAGGCTGGGCGGTAAAATCGGTGGCGCGGCGGCAGGTAAAATTGCTGCTGGCTTTTGCGCTTGAACCCTTACTGAATCGCGTGGCGAGCAGATTCTCGAAGCGTTTTATGAAGTAACCCGTACGCAAAATGCGATAACGGCGCTACAACCGCGTTAAGGCCGCGCGTATAGTTGGCGAAGGATTTAACAAAAACCAAAGGAAGGAACGATGTTAAAACAAACGGTTATCGCCGCTGCACTTGCCGCCAGCACACCGACTTTTGCCGCGGAGCACTGGATCGACGTGCGGATCCCGGAGCAGTATCAGCGTGAACATATTCAGGGCGCGCTGAATATACCGCTCAGTGATATTCAGGCCGGGACCTTTTCGCCACTGGCAAAAGAGGACACCCTTTATTTGTACTGTAATTCCGGGCGCCAGGCGACGCTGGCACAGGACGCATTACAGCAAATGGGTTACCGGCACGTCATTAATATGGGCGGCATCGCTGGTCTGAATAAGCCTGTTGTTACCTCCAAATAAAATCTCCTGGCGGCGGGACATTCGCCTCGCTGCCATTGATATCTGCCGAAGTGCACCTTATCTCATATATCCTGTGAATAAATTTTCTGATTTCATGGCGGCACGGAATGACGATTGAACGATGGAAAAATGAACTTAACGCCCTGGTAAACCGGGGTATGGATCGCCACCTGCGATTAGCCGTCACCGGGCTTAGTCGCAGCGGAAAAACGGCTTTTATTACCGCAATGGTGAACCAGTTGCTTAACGTTCACGCGGGCGCGCGGCTTCCATTACTCAGCGCGGTACGTGAAGAGCGACTGCTTGGCGTTAAGCGGGTTCCCCAGCGTGATTTTGGTATTCCGCGTTTTACCTATGATGAAGGGCTGGCGCAGCTCTATGGCACGCCTCCCGTCTGGCCAACGCCTACACGTGGTGTCAGTGAGATTCGCCTCGCGCTACGTTTCCGCTCGCAGGATTCTCTGCTGCGCCATTTTAAAGAAACCTCCACGCTGTATCTGGAAATTGTCGATTATCCTGGTGAATGGCTGCTGGATTTGCCGATGCTGGCTCAGGATTATCTGAGCTGGTCGCGACAGATGCGCGGTCTGTTGCAGGGGCAACGTGGCGAATGGTCGCAGAAATGGCAGGCCATGTGTGAAGGGCTGGATCCGTTAGCGCCTGCCGATGAAAACCGCCTGGCGGATATTGCCGCCGCATGGACCGATTATTTGCATCAGTGCAAACGCGAAGGGCTGCATTTTATTCAGCCGGGGCGTTTTGTCCTACCCGGTGATATGGCCGGCGCGCCTGCGCTGCAATTTTTTCCGTGGCCCGATGTGGACGAAGCAGGGGAAGCCAGACTGGCGCAGGCGAGCAAGCACACGAATGCGGGTATGCTGCGCGAGCGGTATAACTACTATTGCGAACAGGTAGTGAAGGCGTTTTACAAAAATTACTTCCTGCGTTTTGACCGTCAGATAGTACTGGTGGATTGTCTGCAGCCGCTCAATAGCGGGCCACAGGCTTTTAATGATATGCGTCTGGCGTTGACGCAACTGATGCAAAGCTTTCACTATGGCCAGCGGACGCTGTTTCGCCGTCTGTTCTCGCCGGTTATCGACAAACTGCTGTTTGCCGCCACAAAAGCGGATCATGTCACTCTCGATCAGCATGCCAACATGGTATCGCTGCTCCAGCAACTGATTCAGGATGCGTGGCAAAACGCCGCGTTTGAAGGCATCAGCATGGATTGTGTCGGTCTGGCATCCGTCCAGGCAACGCAGAGTGGCGTGATTGACGTTAATGGCGAGAAAATTCCGGCCTTACGTGGTCACCGACTGAGCGATGGTTCCCCACTCACGTTTTACCCCGGCGAGGTGCCGGCGCGCCTGCCTGGTCAGGCATTCTGGGAAAAACAAGGTTTTCAGTTTGAGTCCTTTCGTCCTCAGGCGTTGGATGTGGATAAACCACTGCCGCATATCCGTCTGGACGCTGCGCTGGAATTTTTATTGGGAGATAAATTGCGATGAGCGAACCCCTCAAACCGCGTATCGATTTTACCGGGCCGCTGGAAGCGGAGACCGTCATGCAGGTCAAAGCGGCACAAACATTTGGTGACGAACTGGCTGAAAATTTTGCACCGGTCAATCCTGATGAAATACGCGAAGAAGGTCCGGCAGAAGCCGCCGTGGAAGCGGCGCTGCAACCAAAACGCAGCCTGTGGCGCAAAATGGTGCTGGCCGGGATGGCGTTGTTTGGCGCAAGCGTTGTCGGTCAGGGCGTGCAATGGGCGATAAATGCCTGGCAGACCCAGGACTGGGTGGCCATGGGCGGATGTGCCGCCGGGGCTTTGATTGTCGGTGCGGGCGTCGGTTCCGTGGCGACGGAGTGGCGTCGTTTATGGCGATTACGTCAGCGGGCCCAGGCGCGGGACGAGGCGCGTGAATTGCTTCACAGTCACGGAACGGGGAAAGGGCGCGCATTTTGTGAAAACCTGGCGCGTCAGGCCGGGCTTGATCATGCGCATCCTGCGCTGCAGCGCTGGTATGCCGCTATCCATGAGACACAAAATGACCGGGAAGTGGTCTCGCTGTATGCCCATATCGTTCAGCCGGTGCTGGATAACCAGGCTCGGCGAGAAATCAGCCGCTCGGCGGCTGAATCAACGTTAATGATTGCCGTCAGTCCGCTTGCGCTGGTGGATATGGCCTTTATCGCCTGGCGCAACCTGCGGCTGATTAACCGCATTGCCACGCTTTATGGGATTGAGCTTGGGTATTACAGCCGACTGCGTCTGTTTCGCCTTGTTTTGCTTAATATCGCCTTTGCCGGGGCCAGTGAAATGGTGCGTGAAGTGGGCATGGACTGGATGTCGCAAGATCTTGCCGCACGTCTCTCTGCCCGTGCGGCGCAGGGAATTGGCGCAGGTTTACTGACTGCCCGGTTAGGGATCAAAGCCATGGAGTTATGCCGCCCGTTACCCTGGCTTGGCGATGATAAACCGCGGCTGGGCGATTTTCGCCGCCAGTTGGTGGTGCAGCTCAAAGAGACAGTGCAAAAAGGTAAAGCGTGATGGGCGATAAATTGCGCGCCGCGCGTTTAACTTTACGGCACAGCGCCCATTTTTCCACCGTGCTGTCAATATTTCTTGACAGACATCTTCCTGCCAGACAGTAACTGACATATCATCCTGGCATTAGTTGATTATGTAGGGTGATATTTTCATGCGTCTTGAAGTCTTTTGTGAGGACCGGCTGGGTCTGACACGCGAACTGCTGGATTTACTGGTGTTACGTGGCATCGATTTACGCGGAATTGAGATAGACCCTGTCGGGCGCATCTACCTGAATTTTGCTGCCCTGGAATTTAATACATTCAGCAGCCTGATGGCGGAAATTCGCCGTATCCCCGGCGTAACTGACGTGCGCACCGTATTGTGGATGCCTTCCGAACGAGAGCATCGTGCACTGAGCGCGGTGCTGGAGGCGTTGCCGGAACCCGTTTTATCGCTGGATATGAAAGGGAAGATCGAACTGGCGAACCCGGCCAGTTGTCAGCTCTTTGCGCTGGACCAGAGTAAATTGCGCAATCACAACGCGGTACAACTGATTTCCGGTTTCAATTTTACGCGTTGGCTGGAAAGCAACCCTCACAGCTCTCATAGCGAACATGTCGCCATTAATGGGCAAAACTTCCTGATGGAAATCACCCCGGTCCACCTGGAAGGAGAAACCGGAGAACCGGTTCTGACCGGCGCGGTGGTCATGCTACGTTCCACCGTGCGAATGGGTCGCCAGTTACAAAATCTTTCGCATCAGGATCTGGGGGCATTCAGCCAGATTATCGCTGTCAGTCCGAAGATGCGTCAGGTGCTGGAGCAGGCCCGGAAGCTGGCTACGCTCACCGCACCGCTACTGATTACCGGTGATACAGGTACCGGTAAAGATCTGCTGGCACGGGCCTGTCATCTGGCGAGCCCCCGGGCGGCAAAACCATATCTGGCGCTAAACTGCGCCTCGATTCCGGAAGATGCCGTCGAAAGTGAACTGTTCGGTCATGCCCCGGAAGGGAAAAAAGGGTTCTTTGAACAGGCTAATGGCGGATCGGTGTTGCTGGATGAAATCGGCGAAATGTCGGCGCGTATGCAGGTTAAACTGCTGCGTTTTCTCAATGACGGGACATTCCGCCGGGTTGGTGAAGACCATGAAGTTCACGTTGATGTGCGGGTAATTTGCGCCACCCAGCGTAACCTGGTCGATTTGGTGCAAAAGGGCGTTTTCCGAGAAGATCTCTATTACCGTCTGAATGTTCTGACGCTAAATCTCCCACCATTGCGGGAGCGCCCGCAGGATATCATGCCGCTGACCGAACTTTTTGTTGCCCGTTTTGCCGATGAGCAAGGCGTTCCCCGGCCTAAATTGTCAGCCGAACTGGGTAATGTTTTGACGCGCTATGGCTGGCCGGGCAATGTCCGTCAGTTGAAAAACGCAGTTTATCGCGCGCTTACCCAACTGGAGGGGTACGAACTCCGCTCACAGGATATCCTGCTGCCGGACTTTGATGCCGCCACTATGCCTGTCGGCGAAGATGCCATGGAAGGGTCGCTCGATGAGATCACCAGTCGTTTTGAACGCTCGGTGTTAACACAACTTTATCGCAGTTTCCCCAGTACACGTAAGCTGGCTAAGCGCTTGGGCGTCTCGCATACAGCGATCGCGAATAAATTACGGGAGTATGGATTGAATCAGAAAAAGGGCGACGAGTAGGATGCATGGCCCGGCAAACAGGATGTTGCCGGGCAGACTTTCTTAGCCTTTCAGCACTTCCAGTGCGGCAGCGTAGTCAGGCTCATTGGTGATTTCATTCACCAGCTGACTGAAAATGACGTTGTCATTTTCGTCAATGACCACCACGGCACGTGCCGCCAGACCTTTCAGCGCGCCTTCGGAAATTCCCACACCATAATTTTCCAGGAACTCAGCGTTGCGCAGCGTGGAGAGAGTAATGACATTGCTCAGACCTTCTGCACCGCAGAAGCGAGACTGGGCGAACGGCAGGTCAGCAGAGATGCACAGAACGACAGTATCGTTTACGCCTGTTGCCAGTTCGTTAAATTTACGTACTGATGCGGCACATACGCCGGTATCAATGCTCGGGAAAATATTAAGAACTTTACGTTTACCAGCAAACTGGCTTAAAGCAACATCAGACAAGTCTTTCGCCACGAGAGAGAACGGTGCGGCTTTGGAACCGATCTGCGGAATCTTACCGGCAACGGAAACTGGATTACCCTGGAAATGGACAAGTTGTGACATAGATATCTTCCTGTTTACATATAGTTAACTTCGTCGCTAGTGTATTCTGAAAGCAAGGACCACGGCAAACCTAATTTCACATCTATAATCGTGGAAAGGGCGGCAGAGGAGAAAGGGATGAGAAGCGTTAAGGTTTATGATGAAACCTGGCCGTTACATACGCCTTTTGTGATCGCACGGGGTGCGCGCAGCGAGGCTCGGGTAGTGGTCGTTGAGCTGGAAGAGGACGGTGTCAAAGCCGTAGGCGAATGCACGCCATACCCACGTTATGGCGAAAGCGAGGCTTCGGTGATTGCGCAGATTATGACGATTCTGCCGCAACTGGAAAACCGACTGACCCGTGAAGAGCTTCAGACATTGCTTCCTGCCGGCGCGGCGCGTAATGCCGTAGACTGCGCGCTTTGGGATCTGGAAGCCCGGCGACAGGGAATAACGCTTGGGCAGTATGTGGGGGTGACATTGCCCGCCGCAGTCACCACCGCGCAAACAGTGGTCATCGGTACGCCTGAACAAATGGCCGCCAGTGCCGCAGCGCTGTGGGAGGCCGGCGCCAGGCTACTTAAGGTGAAACTTGACGATCACTTAATCAGCGAAAGGCTGGTGGCAATACGCGCCGCTGCACCGGAAGCAACGTTGATTGTTGATGCTAATGAGGCCTGGCAAAGCGAAGGTCTTGCTGCCCGCTGTCAGCTTCTGGCGGATCTTGGCGTGGCGATGCTCGAACAGCCGCTTCCGGCAGGCGATGATGCCGCGCTGGATAACTTTATTCATCCGTTGCCCATCTGTGCCGATGAAAGTTGCCACACGCAACGGGATCTCGCTGCGCTGGCGGGGCGTTATGAAATGGTTAACATCAAGCTGGATAAAACCGGTGGGCTGACAGAAGCGCTGGCCCTGGCCCGTGCGGCGCGAGAGCAAGGTTTTGGGCTGATGCTGGGGTGCATGATTTGCACCTCACGGGCCATAGCTGCGGCACTGCCTTTGGTGGGTGAGGTTCGCTTTGCCGATCTCGACGGCCCCACCTGGCTTGCGGTGGATGTCGAACCGGCGTTGCAATTTACGCCGGGTCAGCTTCATCTTTCCGTATCATGATGCAATAGTGCGATCATCGCGCTGAGGTATTTCTCGCTGGCTTCATCGGCAGAAACTGGCGGGAATTCCATTGTAATGCAGTGCAAATCCATATCTGCACACCAACTGCCGAAAGAGCCTGGCGTTTCGTAACCCACACTGGTGACCAGCGGTAGGTTAAACGCCTGCGCCAGCCACTGACCAAACGCACTATTACGCGGATCTTCCACACACGCCAGCGGGTCATGAAACGACACCACCCAGGCCGGACGCACCTGGTGAATCAACTGGCATAATGCCTGGGTTTCCGGTTCGGAGCCGGGGGTGTCGCCAGTGGATAACACGACATCACGCGCTTCGGCAGCACTATTCCAGCGATAAACCGTTTCGCCGGGTTTCCAGTTTGCGGCCGGAAAATTGCGATTCAAATCCACGCCATTAGCATTAGCACGCAGGCCAAGCTGGCAACCATCGGGATTAACAGCCAGCACCACGTGGTGGTGCCGCAGTTCTGGTTTAAGCGTACGTAAGGCGCAGGAAAGCGTCACGATAGAGGAATTTTCATCTCCGTGCGTTCCCGCGATGATAAGCCCGCTGGCATGTGAGGCTTCGGTTGCCGGAAACCACATGAGCGGAGCACCTAACAGAGAACGTCCGTAATGTTCGCTACCGGAAGGAAAAGCACCCCGTTCCGGGCGTGGGCGTGAAGCAGGCATAGTCATCCTTTTTCTGGTTGGCTTATTGCAAGTGTCAGGCATATTTCTCGCCTGGGCAAATTATTGCTCTATTCCGGTAAAAAGGAATAGCCATCAACTTTCCATCGACGAAAATTTGCATTCGCTCGTTCTAAAACAAATAATTACCTCATCTTTCGCTTTGCTTCAAAACAGAAAAGGGGATCTCATGAAGCATCCTGTCTCGTTGCTCAGTTGTGCGCTTTTACTCTGTGGTTTTTCCTCATCGCCCTGGGCAGCGGATGTTCCGCCAGGTACGGTGCTGGCCCAGAAACAGGAGTTGGTTCGCCATATTAAAGACGAACCCGCGACGCTTGATCCGGCGAAGGCAGTGGGACTGCCGGAAATTCAGGTCATTCGCGATCTTTACGAAGGGCTGGTGAATCAGAATGAGAAAGGTGAGATCATCCCGGGGGTAGCCACTCAATGGCAGACCAGCGATAACCGCGTCTGGACATTCTCCCTGCGTAGTGATGCAAAGTGGTCTGACGGTACGCCGGTCACCGCGCAGGATTTTGTTTACAGTTGGCAGCGCCTGGTCGACCCGAAAACAACGTCACCCTTTGCCTGGTTTGCAGCGCTGGCCGGTATCACCAGTGCCCAGGACATTATTGATGGCAAAGCCTCCCCGGATAAGCTTGGCGTGACGGCGGTTGATGCCCATACGTTGCGGGTGCAACTCGATAAGCCGCTGCCATGGTTTGCGAACCTTGCAGCTAATTTCGCGTTTTACCCGGTGCAGAAAGCCAATGTTGAAAGCGGCCCGGACTGGACACGTCCCGGAAACCTGGTCGGCAATGGCGCTTATGTGCTGGAAAGCCGGGTGGTGAATGAGAAAATTGAACTCAAACCTAACCCCCATTACTGGGACAACGGTAAAACCGTTATTCAGAAAGTGACGTTTGTGCCGATCAATCAGGAAACAGCGGCGACAAACCGTTATCTTGCCGGGGGGATCGATATCACTGAGTCATTCCCGAAAAATCAATACCAGAAATTGCTCAAGGATATTCCCGGCCAGGTTTACACACCACCGCAGCTCGGCACCTATTACTATGCCCTCAATACGCAAAAAGGGCCAACAGCCGATCCGCGCGTACGGCTGGCGCTAAGTATGACGGTCGATCGCCGCGTGATGGCTGAGAAGGTATTGGGAACAGGGGAAAAACCGGCCTGGCGATTTACACCGGACGTCACCGCAGGGTTTAAACCGCAGCCGTCGGCACTCGAAAAGATGAGCCAGGCGGAGCTCAATGCCCAGGCAAAAACACTTCTCCAGGCTGCAGGTTATGGGCCACAACGTCCGCTGGAATTGAAGCTGCTGTATAACACCTCCGAAACGCATCAGAAAATCGCGATTGCGGTGGCATCGATGTGGAAAAAGAATCTGGGCATTGATGTCAAACTGCAAAACCAGGAATGGAAAACGTATATCGATAGCCGTAATACTGGCAACTTTGATGTTATTCGCGCCTCATGGGTGGGGGATTATAATGAACCGTCCACCTTCCTGTCGCTGCTGACATCCACTCACAGCGGCAATATTGCCCGTTTTAACGATCCGGCCTATGACAAGATTATTAGTCAGGCTGCTCAGGAGACGCAGGCCGACGCCCGTAATGCGGATTACAATGCGGCAGAGAAAGTCATTGCCGAAAAAGCGCCAATCATCCCGGTCTATCAATATACCAATGGTCGTCTGATTAAGCCGTGGTTGAAGGGTTACCCCATTACTAACCCGGAAGATGTGGCTTACACCCGCACGATGTACTTGATAAAGCATTGATTTTATACGCTCACTTGAGCAGTTATAACGCTTTTCAACATCTCAACTGGCGCTGATGAAGCGCCAGTATCGCGTTGTTCGCATCAACCGATTCTGTCACTGAAAAGGGGGGGCCTGCCGGGTTGCGTCGCGATGACGGGCCAGGAGGAACAGCAGGTGGCATCCACACTGGCGAAAGTCATGAATTTTTTATCGGCAAGTTGTGCAATTTTCAGTTCGGCATAACCTCTTGAATTTTCATGCCTGCTATGCACAAAAATTAGTGTGATGGCGAACATATATACGATTTTGGTCAAAAAATGGCCGAAAGAATGTGTTATAGTGATTATGTTTTAACCACATATGAGGATTATATGCACACCGAATTAGACCCCACTCAACTGGCAATTGAATATCTCCGTCGCGATAAAAGCGGATTAACGCCTGCGGAATACCTTAAGAAATTAAAACAACTCAGGCTGGAATTTGCGGATTTGCTGACACTCTCGCACAGCGAGCTGAAAGAAGAGATTGATTTTGCCTGGCGGATGGGCATCCACTAAATATCGCCCATCGTTGAAAAGCGCCCTCGCAAGGGCGCATTTTTTTGCCGCGAGTTCAGGCTGCCAGCACTTTATTACGCCCACTGTTTTTTGCACGGTACAACGCATCATCAACACGCTTAAACAGGTCATCCAGTGACTCTCCCGCCAGGTGTCGAGCGACGCCAATACTCACAGTACAGCCTGGCAGTTGGGGTATATTGATACCGGCGACGGCTTCACGTAACTGCTCAGCGACGCCAATAGCGGTTTCCTCTGTCGTGTGAGGCAACAGTATTAGAAATTCTTCACCTCCCCAGCGGAAAACATAGTCTCCGCGTCGACAATGTTGCTCAAGTGTGCGGGACAGTTGTATCAGGACTTCATCGCCTTTCTGGTGTCCATACTGATCGTTGATGCGTTTAAAATGGTCGGTATCGACCAGCAACAGGCTGAAATCGAACGCAGTCGGCATAATGTGTTCGGTCAGATGGTAGAACTGTCGGCGGTTCAGCAAACCGGTGAGTAAATCACGGTGTGCGGCATATTCCAGTTCCTGCTCAAGACGTTTCTGCTCGGTAATGTCGTGGATGATGCATAGCATCAGTCGCTCATTATAGATTTCAACCGGGCCTGCATAGGTCTGGACATGGCGGGTAGAGCCATCTGCCAGTTTGTGCACAAAATTGAGTGGCCTGTGACCGCCAGGCAGATGAGCGATCTCCGCCATCACCGGCAAAATGCCACGTCCGAGGGTGTTGATTTCCCAGGTATGCTTTTGGCATATCTCATCGTAGGAGTAGCCGTAAAAACGTAATGCGGCGAGGTTGGCATCAACAATCAGGCCATCTCTGGCGGGATCAATAAGCAGGATGGGGGCAGAATTTGTATAGAAAAAGCGAGCATAAAAACCCTGTTTGCGTGGGCGGTACGGGGTTGAACGGCTGGCTTTAAGTCTGACGGGTGTTCCCGATGATACTCCTTCAAAAAGAATCACCTCGCCTACGTCACTGATTTCGCGCAGCGATGCTTTACAACTCAGGCTAATCGCTTCGCCATCAATATGAACAGTCCAGACTTCGACAATATTATGCTGGTTCCTGAGGCCCGGCAGGTACATAGCTAAGCTGTGCTGCGCATAGGCGGAATATTTGCCGGTTCGCAATTCCCGTAATGAACCCTCGGCGGTCAATTTCTTTGCCGCTATGTTGGTGAAGAGCAACTCTTCACTTTCAGGTGAGACTACCCAGACCGGTGTCGTCAGCAGATTCAGCGCATCCAGGTGATCTGTCAGCATGGGTTTATCCCCTTATTTTGCGCGTCGCTTTCATTATTGGAACCTGGTGAATAATAGCTTTTTCGGCAGCTTTTTTATCAGGCTTGAGGAAAATCTAACGTAAAAAAAGGTGAATTGGTATGTATCGCTGCAATAAGAAACTTTTACTTTTGATTGATGGAGATATCTGAGAGAAAAAAAGGAGTATTTGCCGCATTGTGAGTGATTGCCGGATGCCAGACTTCCCAACCATTACGTCCATTTTTTTTGACACGGTACATTGCGGCATCTGCTTTAAATTTGAGGTCCTGCACGGTATCCCCATGCTGGGGATAAAAACTGATGCCCACACTTAATGACACGTTAATGACATGGCCTTGCTCGTAAAATGGAAAATGAATCGTGTCTACCAGTCTTTTCGCCAGTGTGGTGATTTCTTCATCAATACAATCAGGTACCAGCAAAATAAACTCATCTCCTCCAAGACGCGCCAGCGTCATTTTTGCATTAACACATGTCGAAAGTCTTACGGCTACAGATTTCAATAATAAATCGCCAACGTGGTGTCCATAGGCATCATTGACCTGCTTGAAACGGTCAAGATCCATAAATAATAAGGCGAATCGCTGCCGCTGGGCTGCTGCACTGGCGAGGCATGCATCCAGTAAGACATCGAATTGAATACGGTTTGCCAGGTTGGTCAGGGGATCGAAATGGGCCTGCATCTCCAGTTGGTGATTCAACTGACGCAGGCTTTCTGTAAGTCGTGAGGTGCGGATTTGGGAATCAATGAGCGAAATAAACAACATGATTCCCAATACAATGAGCGTGGAGGTGGATACCCAGATTGAAAGGCCGGCTTCGCTCACGCTGGTATGCGTAGAGTAGTAGGCGGTGCTGCGAACAATAATTCCGGTGCTGTCTTTACCATTGCTGAACTCAACGGCGCTCATCGCCACATAATGCATTGCGCATATGGTAATGCCGAGGACGAGACCTGCGAAAACCCGATAGATAAAGGCCCGGTGCTGATTGAACTGGCGAACAAAGGCAAGCCATAGCGAAAAGCCGGAGGCGAAAAAGGCAATGGTTACAGAGAGGACAAGACGCGGCGTATTCCAGTATAGAGTGACGTAATCGGTGAGGGCCGCCATACCGAGAGCGTGCATTCCCACTATACCCAGAGACAATAAACAGGTCGCCAGCATCAGGCGTCGAAAAGGGAGCATCTCTTCGCTAACTACCACATTGATGGCAAGTGTCGCGGCAATTAACGCAACGACAAAAGAAGCAATGGTCAACACCAGATCGTAATGCATCACAATGGGCATGCGCATTGCCAGCATACCCACAAAATGCATTGACCATATTCCCATGCCCAATGTCGCTCCGCCGCAGAATCGCCAGAAAAGTGCGCCGCGAGCTGAGGAAGAAAAAATTTTGCTGGCGCTATCCAGCGCCACGAATGAGGCAATGAACGCCACGACAAAAGAAATACCAATAAGAATAGGATCCCACGATACATAAAGCATTATGCATTTCACGCCCGCTAAAAAGAATGGGTTAATTGTAATTATTATTCTAGCAGCTAACCTGATGAATTTATGTTGTTGGAAGTATTTATTATTTATACTGCTATTTAAGCTAAATTAAAAGTAATTTATTATTATCGGCATTCGCGATAATAACTTTAGGGATGTGAATCATTGTAGCATGGCTTAAATATAAGTTAAGCTGTGTCATAAATTATGATGCAGGGGGTTTTACGCTGATTTTTATTCGATGGATCAGCTCTGGCATAACGAGTTATGTAGGTTTCTTACCATTAATATTTGCACCTTACCTTATTTTTGAATGATTACTCTGCGCTTAAGTCAAATTGTGGTGATGTAGAGCTTAACCTGAATCAGGATCAAATTCGAGATGAAAAAGTGAATGTCGAATGCTATAAGAATAGCACCCCTCGTGATGTATTTATTGGTGCCCCATGCTTAAGAATATTAGTGTAAGAAGTTTTATATTATCGTTCCTGATTGTTTCTTTTCTTATTATGGATTTTTTAGTGATCGCCATCTCAAAAAACATGGCCTTATTAACAGCAATTAGCGTGGTTTGGGTAGCAACTTTGGCTTTGCTTTGGTTGTATATGACTTATTATTTAGTCACGCCAATTAATACGGTGAAGAAAAGTATCGAAGAAGTGACCTCCGGCAATCTGTCGATTACGATTCCGGAATTTGGCAACAATTGCGCCGGGCGCTTAATTCCGGGTATTAATAGCCTTTCTGCAAGCATCGCAACGCTGGTTACTGAGATTCGTATCTCTTCACAAAATGCAATGGAACTCTCCGATCAACTGGCCTCGCGAAGCGGTGAATTGTCGGTTAAAACCGAAGAGCAATCTGCGGCGCTGGTGCAAACCGCGGCCAGTATGGAGCAGATGGCCAGCAGTACCAAAAATAATGCCGAAAACACGCGGCTTGCCAGCACTCGGGCAAGTGACGCCAGTGCGAGTGCGCGTAGAGGTGGGGATTTAATGGGCCAGGTAGCTAAAAATATGCAGTCAATTACCGACTGTGCGGGCCAAATGGCAGATATTATCTCCCTTATTGATGGCATCGCTTTTCAGACAAACATTCTTGCGCTTAATGCTGCTGTAGAAGCAGCAAGAGCGGGGGATCACGGTAAAGGCTTCTCGGTTGTAGCTGGAGAAGTCAGGGGGCTGGCGCACCGCAGCGCGGAAGCAGCAAAAAATATCAAGACATTGATTGCCGTCACCACCGAAAACGTGACGCAAGGGGCAACAGTCGTCAGCGAGGCCGAACAGAACATGCATGAGATTGTTTCTGGTGCGAGTGTGGTCAGCAAGCTGATGGACGAGATTGCGGTATCGACCGTGGAACAAGAAAAAGGCATTTCGCAGATCACACTCGCACTGTCCGAACTTGAAAAAGTCACGCAGAGTAATGTCACGATGGTCGAAGAGCTGGCTGGCTCTTCTGACATTCTGAAAAACCGGGTTATTGAACTGCAGGCACGTACGTCTAAGTTCCGCCTGGCAGAGAATCAGTTAACAAACGTTGATCCCGTAGCGACAGCCTTAACTACTCCTTCCGAAAACCGTAGCACTCGCCTGGTAAGCCCGGTCATGCGTAACCAGGAAAATTACTGGCATTCCTTCTGACTTTCAGGTCATCCTGCCTCTGGCCCGCTTAAGCGGGCTTTTTTTTAATATTTGTAACGAATTCAGCACGATGGTTGCTTAACGTGCGCAGAGCGCTAGACTGACAACAACACTTATGTTGATTGTGGGGGCGCTGTGGAAGCGATCAAAGGAACGGATGTCGATATTCCGGATGCGGTTTTCGCCTGGCGTCTGGATGGAAAAGGCGGAGTCAAACCGCTGGAACCTGATGATGTGATTGATGCACAGCATCCTTGCTGGCTGCATCTGAATTATACCAATCCGGAGAGCGCGCAATGGCTGGCATCAACACCGCAATTGCCCAATAGCGTTCGTAACGCGCTGGCCGGGGAAAGCCTGCGTCCACGTGTGAGTCGTGTAGGGGAAGGTACGCTTATCACGCTACGCTGCATTAACGGTAGCACAGACGAACGGCCGGATCAGTTGGTGGCGGTGCGTGTCTATATGGATGAACGAATGATCATCTCGACACGTCAACGTAAGGTTCTGGCACTGGATGACGTAGTGAATGATCTGGAGGAGGGGACCGGGCCGGCGGATTGTGGCGGTTGGCTGGTTGATGTTTGCGACGCATTGACCGACCATGCCAGCGAGTTTATTGAAGAGTTACACGACAAAATTATCGACCTGGAAGACAACTTGCTTGACCAGGAGATCCCCCCCCGAGGTTTCCTCGCATTACTGCGTAAGCAATTAATTGTGATGCGTCGTTATATGGCGCCGCAAAGAGATGTTTTCGCAAGACTGGCCAGTGAGCGGCTGCCGTGGATGACCGACGATCAGCGGCGTCGTATGCAAGATATTTCAGACCGACTGGGGCGGGGACTCGATGAAATTGATGCCTGTATCGCGCGCACGGCGGTAATGACCGATGAAATTACCCAGGTGATGCAGGAGTCACTGGCACGCAGGACCTATACCATGTCGTTGATGGCGATGGTCTTCCTGCCCAGCACATTTTTGACCGGGCTTTTCGGTGTCAATTTGGGCGGAATACCTGGCGGAGGCTGGCGATTTGGTTTCGCGCTTTTCTGCATTATGTTGGTCATCCTGATAGGGGGTGTTACCTGGTGGTTGCATCGTAGTAAATGGCTGTAAAATTTCACTTTTTTAACAAAAAATGAACATAAAAACGCCGTTTACTTTGAGCAATATCAATAAATGCCATACGCAACCAGTGCAATATTGCACTCGCAGGTGAATGCAACGTCAAGCGATGGGCGTTGCGCTCCATATTGTCTTACTTCCTTTTTTGAATTACTGCATAGCACAATTGATTCGTACGACGCCGACTTATAAGAGTCGGCTTTTTTTTGCCTCTCAGTTTGTCCGGTCTACCCTTAAAGAATGGCAACGCGAAAAAGGAGGCGAAAATGCGTACATTAACCCGACTGCAGATGAGCGACCCGATTCCAACAGATCCGGTTCCGGTGCCCGACCCTATACCAAAACCACAGCCCATCCCCGACCCGCCATTCGACCCGGATCCACGACCGATTATCGATCCGCCGCCGCACAGATAAAAAAAGCCCTCTTTCGAAGAGGGCTGTTGGTTTATTTGATTTCGAGGATGTCGAGACGGTTGGCCGTGAAGGCTCCCTCGTCTTCATCAGGCTGCCAGCCAGCCGGTTGTAAGGGGATTTCTTCACGATCGAACGCGAGATCGCCGCCATCGACCACCGCAGAGCCGTGATGAATGGATTTGAAATCAAACAGCGTGGTATCACTCAGGTGTGAAGGCACCACGTTCTGCATCGCGCTAAACATCGTCTCAATACGTCCGGGATAACGTTTATCCCAGTCGCGCAGCATGTCGGCGATAACCTGACGTTGCAGATTCGGTTGTGAACCGCACAGGTTGCAGGGAATGATAGGGAAGGCTTTCGCTTCAGCAAAACGTTCGATATCTTTTTCGCGACAGTAAGCGAGCGGGCGAATCACAATATGCTTACCGTCATCGCTCATGAGCTTAGGCGGCATGCCTTTCATTTTGCCGCCATAGAACATGTTCAGGAATAACGTTTGCAAAATGTCGTCACGATGATGGCCCAGCGCGATTTTTGTGGCACCCAGTTCGGTGGCCGTACGGTACAAAATGCCACGACGCAGGCGTGAGCAGAGTGAACAGGTGGTTTTCCCTTCCGGAATTTTATCTTTTACGATCCCGTAGGTGTTCTCTTCTACGATCTTATATTCAACACCCTGCTGGTCCAGGTAGGCTGGCAGAATGTGCTCCGGAAAACCCGGTTGCTTCTGATCGAGGTTTACCGCCACAAGGCTGAAATTAACAGGCGCGCTTTGTTGCAGGTTGCGCAGGATTTCCAGCATGGTATAGCTGTCTTTGCCGCCGGAAAGACAGACCATGATGCGATCGCCTTCTTCGATCATATTGAAATCGGCAATCGCTTCGCCCACATTACGACGCAGGCGTTTTTGCAGCTTGTTCAGATTGTATTGTTCTTTCTTGGTAATATCTTGATTTTGCGACATTTATTAGTTACTCAAATATCAAATGGGGCACTGGTGGGGCAAATGGACTTTAAAGTACCAGCGTTGAATTCAGCATTGCCACCTGCTCGTTATTCATTTCTTCAATCCATGTAGCATAGATTTCATACACCATCTGCGCATTATCGTGCCCCATCTGATTAGCAATAAAAGACGGGTTAGCGCCTGCAGACAACAACCAGCATGCGAAAGTGTGCCGTGTATGGTACGGATTGCGGCGACGAATGCCAGCACGTTTTACAGCAGAGTTCCAGTGAGTGCCAATACTGCTCAATGAGTAGCAAGGTTTTGGGCGCCATTTTTCGTTTTGGACATAGGCGCAAACACTGCGAAAAATGGTAGTTATTCGGCGAATACCTCTGATCACGCTTTATTCGGATAAATCTTAAGACTATTCTACGGACGTGTTTATGAAAAGGAGGTTGTAATGCTTGCCAACTATATATCGAAGACAAGCGAAGAGAATAATCGCGCAGAAGTCGTAAAAGCAGCCTTAGAAATTGCAAAGGTATCTGTTGGGCGCTATGACGCAGCTGCGGCATGCAAAACAGATAGAGAAATGCAGCATGTTGCACAGCAAATTAAAGCTCTCGCTGATGCAATAGATGATGCTTTAAAAGTGTCCTGATGCTGACATTTTTATCAACTGTAGCCTCGCGGTAGCGGGGTTTTTTTATTATGCCGCCTGTGCGTAGCCTGCCGATATCCTTCGGTCGTGAGTCTGAGGCATTGCGCTTTACCGGGCGGTCTTCTTTTGCGACAGACACATCCAAAAGGAAAACACCTATCACCAAAATTTACCTGGCGCTGTATTTTTTAAGCTGGATACGCTTTTCTGTCGTAGCGCGCTGGTTAAACTATCCGGCAGCAGCCAAAGCCCCGACTCATGACAACAAGTCCAACCAACCTGGTCGTTGGAGTATGAGTATTAGGAAAGTCTCTTAATATGCGATTCCGATAACGAAATGAGCATTATTTATTTCGGACCTGGCGAACAAACAGAATTCTAACCAGGTGTCCATCCACATTCATTGTACGATCCTCACCCGGTTGCATTCTGTCCTCCCAATTAACGTTTTGATCATTATGTTGTGTATGGAAGCGTACGGTATAAATGTCAGTGTTTTTTAGTACCTGAAGAGTCAGAGATGTAATCTCATCTCCGTGTTTCATCGTTGACGTTTGTGTCATGAACAAACCAATTACTTGCGGAACAAAATTTACGCCATCAATTATCACCCTTACAGAGAACATCTCACTGAAATTCCAGCATTTTCTCGATTCTGGATCCGGCTCTCCTAATGGCTTGAATTTATATGTGTTACATAAATCTTGATTTGCGTTTGCTGTGTGCGAAATGAAAAATAATAGTGATGCAAGGACAATTGAACGTTTCATAACCCCCCGTTAAATGAGAATGAATTGATTAATCAGTGTTAAGTATCAAATATTATTAGAACGGTTGGGATGGTAATTTCGAACTGCCAGCTCATGGACATCGGCAATGATTGTATGACAGCTGATTGAGGTATAACCATCAACCAATATTCAACATACGTAATTATTAAACAGCCAATCTACCCGGTGCTGCCTGTGCTCGCGCGTAGGGAGTATTTCGTTCAGGTCTGTCTGTCAAGTAACTTCGGCGAATGCTCCAGGAGGGATTTTATTAAAGCCATCTTTGCTGGTTAAAAAGCAGATACCGGCAATCAGCTGGTTCGTGAATACGGACTATTTCTATCGAAGAAAAATGCAACAACGACCATCGCAGCCGGCATTATGCTGACGGCGCTGTTCCTGCTGGCGGGAGGACGAGGAGTATCTGATTCGCGGCTTCCACGAGAGAAGTTTTCAGGCCTGCCGCTATTAGCCCGGCGTAGCGTAGCCACCAATGATAAACCAGCTGAGAAACGCGACTGCGACGATAAATACGATGATAGGGAAAGCAATACCCACTCTCATAACTGTTCTCTAATGCTTGAGGTGAAAAAGCAGGAGAGAACATTACCCAAAGCGGATCGACTGTGCAAATGTTATCACGCGAAAAGCGGAATATTGCTTACCGACCATTGCCTGGATAACTGTTTTAGACATAAGGGGAAAGAGTATTGCCGTTACGTTGAGCACATAACGGCGGACAAGGACAGTTACTCAGGATCTGCGGTTAGTCAGCACAAGGCTGAACTTCTTCCATTGATTTTCGCGTTGGCGTTGCAGGCTCCAGTGAATCTGCATCGTGCGGCGAGTTCTGCTTAATTTCATTCAATTGTTCTCAATTGCGAAGGAATAGTCAGACAGTGGTTCAGGTCTGAACATGAGTATGGCTGAGTTATTTGACAGTTTTATATCAGCGATGTCTGTTATGGCAGGATTTTCAGTGAACAGGCGAGTTTCTTGCAGGTATTGTGAGGAAATGCCCGTCCTTCAGACCACTTTCTGTTCCGGGAATTTGCCTTTTACTACGCCGTCGTAGTAGCGGCCTTTTGATACAACCGTCAGAAATACGGTGAAAATTCTTTCCGGCACGCCGTGGTACTGCAATGCGCTTTTATCATTAAAGCGGACTTCCAGCGTATTTGTGCGCTCATCATAGCCAATGGACGCAATACGGGAGGATTTTACGGGATGGTGTCGCATGCGGGTGTCCTTTACAACTCGGCGCGGGGAAGGTCTATCATCCACCAGATGCGCGGTCTGTTGCAAGACGCACAGAAACAAAAAGCCTGCAAATATGCAGGCTTTTTGTTCGGCTTATCCCATTATTCTGTCGAACTTTTTTCCGATTTACCCGCCATTTGGGCGAGGAAGTCATAACGTTTTTGCAAATCGGCGGCGGCATCTTTCCAGAGTTGTTCTGCCACCTCCGGTTGCTGGGCGTTGAGGCGTCTGAAACGTTGCTCGTTGAGCAGCGTTTCGGCCAGCGCATCGGACGGCGGACGGGAATCGAGTGCCAGCGGCAATTTGCCTTCATCCGCACGGCGCGGGTCGAAGCGATAAAGTGGCCAGAAGCCGGTTGCCGTGAGTTGACGCATCTGATCATGACTTAACGCCAGGTCATAGCCATGTTCCTCGCAGGGACTATAGGCAATGATCAACGACGGGCCAGGATAGGCTTCTGCCTCCTGAATCGCTTTGACCGTCTGGTTGAGCTGCGCGCCAAGTGAAATCTGCGCAACATAAACATGACCGTACATCATCATGCTGACGCCAAGATCCTTACGTGCCTTACGCTTGCCATGTTCGCCAAACTTGGTGACTGCACCAAGCGGCGTGGCTTTCGATGCCTGACCACCGGTGTTGGAATAACACTGGGTATCCAGCACAAGGATGTTGACGTTCTCGGTCAGGCTCAACACATGATCGAGGCCGCCAAAGCCTATGTCATAGGCCCAGCCGTCACCGCCAATCAGCCAGATAGATTTCTCAACCAGCGCATCGGCATCGGTCAACAACGCTTTGGCTTCCTCGACACCGGCCAGCGCCTGACGCAGCGCAGCAACCTGTTCACGACGCACTTCCGGAGTCGCGTCGGCATGCAACGCATCATTGAGTTCGCCCGGAATGCGCCCGGAGAATTGTTCCAGCAGGCGCATCACGCGTTTGCGGTGCTGATCGACGGTCAGGCGGAAGCCCAGACCAAACTCGGCGTTATCCTCAAACAGGGAGTTTGCCCATGCCGGGCCACGTCCTGCCGCATCGGTGGTATACGGCGTGGAAGGTAAGTTACCGCCATAAATCGACGAACAACCGGTAGCGTTAGCTATCAGCATACGATCGCCATAAAGCTGGGTCAGCAGCTTGATATACGGTGTTTCACCACAGCCGGAACAGGCACCGGAATATTCGAACAGTGGGCTGATAAGCTGCGAGGTACGAATATCGATACGTTCCAGTTTGCTGCGGTCAATTTCCGGCAGATTGAGGAAGTAATCGAAATTCACTTTCTCTTCTTCTACGTGCTCCAGACGCGACATCATATTGATGGCTTTAATGTCCGGGTTCTGACGATCTTTGGCCGGGCAAACTTCGACGCACAGGTTGCAGCCGGTGCAATCCTCTGGCGCTACCTGTAATACATACTTCTGGCCGCGCATATCGCGGGATTTTACATCCAGCGAATGCAGACTTGCCGGGGCATGTTCCATCGCCTCCGGTGAAACGACTTTGGCGCGAATAGCTGAATGCGGGCAGGCCGCAACGCAGTGGTTACATTGCGTACAGAGTTCCTCTTTCCAGACAGGGATCTCTTCGGCGATATTGCGTTTCTCCCAGCGCGTGGTCCCCATCGGCCAGGTGCCGTCTGGCGGCAGCGCAGAGACGGGCAGGGCGTCGCCCAGGCCTGCCAGCATGGCGGCTGTGACGGTTTTGACAAAATCGGGTGCGGCATCGGAGACCACCGGCGGACGGTGCGCGCTGGCAGGATTTACCTGCTGCAACGGAACTTCAAACAGCGATTCGCGCGCCATCGCCAGCGCCTGCCAGTTGCGTTCAACCAGTTCCTGACCTTTATTGCTGTAACTTTTTGCAATTGCGCCCTGCAACTCTGCCAGCGCGCTGTCACCCGGCAGGATCCGGGTCAGATGGAAGAAGGCCATCTGCATAACCGTGTTGATACGCGCGGCCAGTCCACATTCGCGGGCAATTTTCGCTGCGTTAATGACGTAGAAATGGGCTTGCTTCTGGTTCAGCACGGCCTGGACTTCCTGCGGCAGTCGATCCCACACTTCGTCCGCATTGTACGGGGTATTGAGCAGGAAAATGCCGCCGGGTTTCAGGCGCTCCGCCATTTGGTATTTATCAATAAATTGCAATTGATGGCAGCCAACGAAATCCGCCTGTGATACCAGATAAGCCGAACGAATCGGATGTTCACTGACGCGCAGGTGCGACACTGTCAGGCCGCCCGCTTTTTTGGAGTCGTAAACAAAATACCCCTGCGAATACCATGGGGTTGAATTACCGATAATTTTGATGTTGTTCTTGGTGGCCGAAACACTTCCGTCACTACCAAGTCCATAAAACAGGGCTTCCAGCCGGGATGTTGAGGGCAACGTGTTTTCCGGCAAGGGCAGCGACAGGTTTGTCACGTCATCATAAATGCCGACGGTAAAACGCGGTTTAGGTTTGCTGGCACGCAACTCATTGAAGACGGCCAATACACAATCCGGGCCAAACTCTTTGGATGACAAGCCGTAGCGTCCACCGATAACGCGGGGCAGCGTTTCACGTTCACCATGGTTAAAGGCTTCTGCGAGTGCGGTCATCACGTCCAGATAGAGGGGTTCAGCCAGTGCGCCCGGCTCTTTTGTGCGATCGAGTACGGCAATAGTTTTTACCGACTCCGGTAAGACGGAAAGCAGATGCTGTGCGCTGAACGGGCGGAACAAACGCACTTTCAGTACGCCGACTTTCTCACCACGGGTGAGCAGTTCATCGACGACCTCTTCACAGGTACCAATCGCCGACCCCATCAGGATAATAACGCGCTCAGCCTGAGGATGTCCGTAATATTCAAACGGTTTGTACTGACGTCCGGTGGCGGTTGCAAACGCATCCATAGCCTGCTCAACGTGGTTATAGACGGCGTTGTACCAGGGGTTGGTTGCTTCGCGCGACTGGAAAAAGGTATCCGGGTTGGCGGAGGTACCGCGAATGACCGGGTGTTCCGGATTAAGCGCGCGTGAACGGTGGGCATCAATATCGTCCTGCGGCATCAGGGCGCGGATCGTGTCGTCAGAGAGCGGTACAATCTTGTTGATTTCGTGCGAGGTTCGGAAGCCATCAAAGAAATGAATAAACGGCACACGGCTTTTCAACGTCGCGATATGTGAAATCAGCGCAAAGTCCTGCGCTTCCTGAACACTACCCGCACAGAGCATCGCACAGCCAGTCTGTCTGACGGCCATCACATCAGAATGATCGCCAAATATAGAGAGCGCATGAGTGGCAACCGTACGGGCCGCTACGTGTAATACGAACGGTGTGAGCTGACCGGCGAGTTTATACAGCGTCGGGATCATCAGTAACAGACCCTGCGACGAGGTAAAGGAGGTGGAGAGGGCGCCCGTCTGCAGCGCACCGTGTACCGCAGCAATAGCCCCGGCTTCTGATTGCATCTCCACAACGCGTGGCGTATCACCCCAAACGTTACTGAGCCCATTTCCGGCCCAGGCATCTGCCTGCTCAGCCATGGTTGAGCTTGGCGTAATGGGATAGATGGCGATAACTTCACTGGTGCGGAACGCCACCGAAGCGACCGCGCCATTACCGTCAATAGTGATCATATGGAAACTCTCATTGCTTAAATGTCAGTTTTAAAGCGACGTTATGCGTGCATTGCGACTCGCTGGATCAGCGCAGTTACAGGCATTTTTTATTTAATAGATTTATCGGGTTTATTCAGGTGTCTCTTCGCTTCGTTTTCAGGGGCTCGTGGTTTGTCCTTTTCCCATTCCAGTTGCCCCTCTTCGCCATGCTTTACGTCAGTATAGACAGCCAGAGGCCGGAGGTTTTTGATCTCATGGGCTCTGGCGGCAGTTATCAGCCTGATAAATGTATTCTATTCAGTCGTTCGGGCTCTGGTGGTAACCACTTGAGCGTGTCGTGTTATGTTCATTCACCCGGAAAATAGCGCAATTTTGTTATCGCCATTTTCCCGTGAGTAGCACTACTTCGTTTTGCAGGGGGTTATGTGAATCCCTGTGACGCACAGCAGGGAAAAAAATTTTTTTTGAGCCCTTGAAAAACGGTTTTCAGTGCTTATTTTAATCAGCGGACAAGCCAGGCTTGCCTTTAACTTGAACTTTTGAATCCAACATTCAGGAGGTTAATTTATGGCACTCAGAACCTTGTCAGCACTTCCGGGCTTTTCTGATTCTGTCTTTGCTGACCGTTTCAACCGTATCGATAAACTTTTTAGTCAGTTAACCGGGGATTCGCCTGTTTCGGCGTTACCCGCCTATGACCTGAAAAAAGTTGATGAAAATAACTATCTCCTAAACGTAAGCGTTCCAGGCTGGAAAGAAGACGAGCTTGAAATCGAAACCGTGGGCGGCACTCTCCATATCTCGGGTAAACGTGCTGTTAATGACTCCCAGGATGAACAAGGGTGGATTTACCGAGGCATACGTCGTTCCGATTTTCGTTTAAGTTTCTCGTTACCAGAGCATGCGAAGGTCAGTAATGCAAAACTGGAAAGCGGGCTTTTAGAAGTGACTATCTATCAGGATATTCCTGAACATGAAAAACCGCGGAAAATCGCCATTGAGAACAGCCAAAAAGTGATTGAGCATCAAGCTGAATAATTTCCGTTAATATTTTGCCTGTCACAGGCCCGCTCAGGCGGGCCTTTTATGCAGGCGGACGCCAGATAGGCCGCGCAATTAACGCGAATCCGCCGGTGCTGTTTCGCCCGCAGAATTTTTCCGCCCATGCAGTTGTTCACAGCTTCCTGGATACGTTTAAACATCGCATACAACTTTTTACTTTTGCTCCAGCAATATAGCCGCTGCATGTTACCAACATACAGGGTCATTGATGATGGGTAAGACGTTAAGAACGGCGTGGTTTTTACTGATTTTGTCATTGGGTTCGGCCGCAGCTTACACAGAACAGCCTCCAGTTCTTTTGCAGGGGCACAATAATGTCGTCCGACATTCATCCGGGGAGGGTGATATTGCCGAAAATCCTGATGAACATGTCAGAGAATCAATGGAACAGTTCTTCCGTAAGGCACATCGCTGAACGCGTGTGTAAAAAGTCTTAGAGAACCTGTCCCTCTGACAGGTTTTTTATTTCCGACTTGACCAATCGCGCACGATCGTCCCACTACGCAGCACATAAATCTGAATCGTTTTTTTATCTCCAGAACCTGTCAGCCATGCCGTTGGCCAACGCATTGCGGTTTACTATTTTGCGTTTGCGCAAAAAAATAGCATCAAAATGTTTCCAGAACGCATAAAGGTGCGGTTGCGCTCTCGACGTACCGCGCTGTGCTGCCTATGATGCTTAGGTTTTGCTAAATCATTGGGGGATGAGAAATGCGTTCAGCGTTTTGGGTAGGGTGTGCTGTGTTATTACTCTCTGCATGCAGCAATGAACCCGTACAGCAGGCAACGGCCGCACATGTGGCGCCGGGATTACGCGCGTCCATGTCCAGCAGCGGCGAGGCGAATTGCGCAATGATCGGTGGGTCATTGTCTGTCGCACGTCAACTGGATGGATCTGCTATCGGGATGTGCGCGCTACCTAACGGCAAACGTTGTAGCGAACAGTCGCTTGCCGCCGGAAGTTGTGGCGCTTACTGAGCCTGGTCTGCCTGGGTGTAAATCAAGGTTTGATCGGCGGTTGTCAGCGTAAGCTGGCCATCGGTAAGATCGACCTGCGCACCTTCACTGAGCATTTTACCGATGACATTGTCCAGCGCGTTGCGCTGGGCATCAGCACACATCATCCGCGTCATCGCCATCTTTTTCACCGTCAGCGTGCCTTCGGATAATTTCCCCTGACCCGTAAAGCGATTGCACATGCTGCCAGAGACAAGCATTTTAGCGTCAAAATGGATTTCTGCCGGATGCTCGCCCTTATCGACGGCTTGTCCGTTTACTGTTTCCAGCACGAAGCGGTGCTGTGCAAGCTGTGTTTCGTTTACTGAATTTTTGCTCACGCCGTGACTTACGCAACCGGATAGCAGCGCGCCAAAGGCTAACAGGGTAATGATCCTTTTCATCTGGTCCTCAAAGAAAATCAACATAACGGCAGGATAGTAACAGACTGCGGTAATCTGATATTGGCAGGAATTGTCTTAAAGGGTTCCCTTCGCAGGAAGGGAACCACAGCGTTTACACCAGCGCGTTAGGACAGGTTTCGCCGTTCTCAAGCTGACGCAGATTATCCAGTGTGGTTTCAGAAATACTGATCAGCGCTTCTGCCGTCAAAAATGCCTGATGCCCGGTAAAGAGCACGTTATGACATGCCGACAGGCGACGGAAAATATCATCCTGAATGACGTCGTTCGACTTGTCTTCAAAGAAGAGATCGCGTTCGTTTTCGTACACATCCATTCCCAGCGAACCGATTTTCTGGTTTTTCAGTGCCTCAATTGCCGCTTGTGAATCAATCAGACCGCCACGGCTGGTGTTCACGATCATGACGCCATCCTTCATTTGATCGAAGGCTGCGTGGTTAAGCAGGTGGTAGTTCTCCGGCGTCAGTGGGCAGTGCAGAGAGATAACATCGGACTCAGTAAAGAGGGTCGTGAGGTCGACATATTCTACGCCTAACTCAAGTGCAGCAGCGCTCGGGTAAGGATCAAATGCCAGCAGACGCATACCGAAACCTTTCAGGATGCGCAAAGCGGCGACGCCAATTTTCCCGGTACCAATAACACCGGCCGTTTTACCATGCATAGTAAAGCCCGTCAGACCTTCCAGAGAGAAGTTGGCGTCACGGGTACGCTGATAAGCGCGGTGAATGCGGCGGTTCAACGCCATCATCATACCGACAGCATGCTCTGCCACGGCTTCGGGAGAATAAGCCGGAACACGCACGACTTTTAGTCCTAACTCTTTTGCCGCATCCAGGTCGACGTTATTGAAACCGGCACAACGTAGCGCGATGAATTTCACGCCATGCTTTTTCAGCTCTTCCAGGACCGGGCGACTGCCGTCATCATTAACAAAAATGCAGACGCCCTCGCAGCCATTAGCCGTTTTTGCCGTTTTCTCGGTAAGTAGAAAGTCGAAAAATTCAATCTCGTAGCCGAAATGCTCGTTTACGTGCTGCAAATACTTTTTATCGTATTGCTTTGTGCTGTATACCGCGAGTTTCATAAGACTTTCTCCATTAGATTTGTCACCACATTAGCATGATTAAAATAATCGTGTAAATACTAAAAAATATTTGATAAACAGAGACATATAAAACAGTTTAAAACATCTACGCTTAAAATGGGCAACGACTTCACCTGTCAGGCTAAACATGCCACAATAATGGCCAGAATCGGCTTAATTATACGCAAAATCAGGATATTAACTGCCCATGAAGGGTAAATACAAAGCCGCAATCGCACTGCTACTGCTGTTTATTTTGCTGCCGCTGACGCTGCTGCTTACGCTCGCGTATTGGGTGCCCACGCTCGCAGGCATCTGGCTACCAGCCGGTACGCGTATTGTTTTTGAAGACAGCCCACGTTTTACCCGCCATTCGTTGGAAATCCCTGATCTGCATTATCTGATTGAGGATTGCCCTCTGGCGCTGGTCAAAAATGCGCACCTGACGCATCCGAGCCGCTGGAAGCTCGAAATAGGGTCGTTGGACATCAACACGGCCTGTCTGGCAAAACTTCCCGATACGGAACCGTCTCCGGGTGCGCCGACAACCCTGGCAGAATGGCAATCCATGCTGCCTAAAACGTGGGTTGATATTGACCGCTTCACCGTCTCGCCCTGGCAGGAGTGGCAAGGGAAAATCTCGCTGGCGTTATCCGAAGAGGTTCAGGTGATCCACTATGACGGCGCGCAGGTTTCCTTCGGGGCCCGTCTGCGCGGACAGTTGCTCACGCTGACGCAAATGCAGTTGCGTCTGATCGAGGGCGAACCGCCCGTCACGCTGGGAGGCGAGTTTATCCTGCCAAATGTACCTGATGGCCTCCCGGTTAATGGTCATGCCAGCACCACGCTTACGCTACCGACGGAACCATTTCTGGTCGATGCCGATCTGGAGTGGCGTAATAACGAAGGGCAACTGATCATTACCGCACGCGACAATCCAGAACCTATTTTGGATCTGCCCTGGCAGGCGACAAGGGAACGTTTGACCATTAGCGATGGGCGCTGGAACTGGCCTTATCAGGGTTTTCCCTTAAGCGGGCGCATCGGATTACGTATCGATGGCTGGCAGGATGGTTTGCAGAACGCAGAAATCAGCGGGCGCCTGAACGTCCTGACGCAGGGCGATGCCGGTAAAGGGAACGCAGTACTCACCATAGGTCCGGGGCGTCTGGATAGTATAAACAGCGATATGCCGCTGCAACTGACGGGCGAAGCTAAACAGGGTGAGATGATTTTCTACGCCGTGCTGCCTGCTCACCTGACAGGCGGGCTCAGCGACCCGAAACTGGCGTTTACGCCCGGCGCGTTGCTGCGCTCCAGTGGACGCGTGATTGACGCACTCAATATTGATGATGTTCGTTGGCCTCTGGCGGGCGTCAAAGTCACCAGAGCGGGCGTGGACGGGCGGTTACAGGCCATTCTCCGTGCCCATGAAAACGCGATGGGTGATTTTGTTTTACACCTTGACGGCCAGGCACGCGATTTCCTGCCAGACGATGGGCTGTGGCAATGGCGTTACTGGGGGACAGGCAATTTTACCCCTATGAGTGCCCGTTGGGATGTCAATGGACGGGGCGAATGGCGTGATAAAACTATTTTACTCAATGATTTGTCTACCGGTTTTGACCAGTTACAATACGGCACGATGCATGTTAGTTCGCCACGTCTGGTGCTGAATGAACCCGTGCGTTGGCTGCGTGATGCGGATCACCCGCTTTTCAGCGGCGGGTTAACCCTTGATGCCGGCAAGACTACCTTCACCGGCGGGAGCATCCTGCCGCCTTCAACCTTAACGTTTAGCGTTGAAGGGAGCGAACCGACGATCTTCCAGTTCAAAGGCGATTTACGCGCGGAAAAAATAGGGCCGGTGCGGGTAAACGGGCGTTGGGACGGTGAGCGCCTGCGGGGTCAGGCATGGTGGCCGCGCCAGTCGCTGACGGTTTTCCAGCCTTTGGTTCCGCCCGACTGGAAGATGAATTTACTGGATGGTTCTCTTTATGCTCAGGTCGCCTTTTCCGCCGCCGCCGGGCAGGGCTTTGAAGCGGGTGGGCACGGCGTGTTGCGTGGCGGCAGCGCCTGGATGCCGGATAACCAATTCTCAGGCGTCGATTTCGTCCTGCCTTTTCGTTACCGCGAAGGAAACTGGCAACTGGGGACGCGCAGACCGGTATCGTTGCGTATTGGTGAAGTTGTCAATCAGGTAACCGCACGCAATATTGCTGCCGATTTACAGGGCAATTATCCCTGGAGTGAAGAAAATCCCTTACAGTTGAGTGACGTGAGTATTGATGTCCTGGGCGGAAAAGTGACGATGAGTCAGTTGCGTTTACCGCAACACGATCCGGCGCTGCTGCGCTTGCGTAATATCTCATCAAGCGAGTTAATCAGCGCCATTAACCCTAAACAGTTCGCAATGTCCGGTCCTTTCGACGGTGCGCTACCTTTATGGCTGGATAACAACAGCACATGGATTATCAAAGACGGCTGGTTGCATAACCCCGGTCCCATGACCTTACGGGTGGACAAAGACACGGCTGACGCTCTGGTGAAAGATAATATAGCGGCCGGTGCGGCAATCAACTGGTTGCGCTATATGGAGATATCACGCTCCTGGACGACGCTCAATCTGGACCGTCAGGGCGTATTGAAAATGAAGGCGGCCATTAAAGGCACCAGTTTTGTGGAAGGAAAGAGTAATACGGTGAACCTGAACTATGCCCACGAAGAGAATGTCTTTGAGTTATGGCGCAGTTTGCGCTTCGGCGACAATCTGCAGTCTCTGCTAAAACAAAAGGCAAAGTTACCCGCGGTTCCCTGTGCGAATGGGAAAAAGTGTGAGGATAAACAATGAAAACGCTGCCAGTAATAACGATGACAATGATGCTGGCTGCCTGTACGCCGCGGATTGAGGTGGCTGCACCGAAAGAGCCGATCACCATCAATATGAATGTGAAGATCGAGCATGACATCAATATTAAAGCTGATAAGGAAGTGGAGACGCTGCTGGAGAAACAGAACCCTCCTGCGAGCGCAGGAGGGTAAATACTCAGGCTGCGACCAGGCTGTCGATCGCCGCTTTCGCGTCGGTCTGCGCTTTGGTAGCCACTTCCGGACCGTAAGCGATACCTTCTGCGAACACGAAGTTCACGTCAGTGATACCGATAAAGCCCAGGAAAAGTTTCAGGTACGGGGCGACCAGATCGCTCGGGGTGTCTTTATGGATACCACCACGGCTGGAAACAACAACAACACGTTTACCGGTTACCAGACCTTCCGGGCCTTTCTCGGTATAACGGAAGGTCACGCCAGCACGAGCAACCAGGTCAAAATAGTTTTTCAGCTGTGTCGGGATGTTAAAGTTGTACATCGGGGCATTAATGACAATCACATCATGCGCCTGCAGTTCCGCAATCAGTTCGTCAGAAAGCGCCAGCGCTTCCTGCTGACGCGGAGTCAGCGGCGCGTCGGAAGGACGCAGTGCGCCAACCAGTTCGCCATCCAGTACCGGAATAGGGTTTGCAGCCAGGTCGCGAACGGTGATTTCATCAGCGGCGTGTTTTGCTTTCCACTGATCAACAAAATAGTCAGCCAACTGACCAGACTGAGAGTACCCTGCCAGAATACTGGATTTAAGAACTAATACTTTGCTCATGGGTGTATCCTTGTTATTTGATATGGGGCGCGTGCCCCGTTGCTGTATGACACTCTATTCACAAAAGTGCTGCATGAATAGCGCAATATATCGAATCCTATGTTCGAATTTCTTGAACAAGAAATGATTTATTCCGATGTGGTATTCTACGGGTATTAAGCCAAAGAGATTTTTTCCGTCAGTGCGCTGACCGATAACACTATGACAGAACAACAGAAATTGACCTTATCCGATCTACATCAGCAGTTAGACTCGCTGATGCTACGCGATCGGTTGCGTTTTGCCCGTCGCCTGCAAGGGGCAAAGAAAGTTAAAAATCCTGAAGCACAGCAGGGCATTTTTCAGGCAATGCGTCAGGAGATGAACGAGGCCGCAGGGAAGGTTGTGCTGCGCGAGGCGTCTCGTCCTGCCATTACCTATCCCGATAACCTGCCGGTCAGCCAGAAGAAACAGGCGATTCTTGACGCCGTGCGTGACAATCAGGTCGTGATTGTTGCGGGGGAAACCGGCTCCGGGAAAACCACGCAGTTACCAAAAATCTGTATGGAACTGGGGCGTGGGGTGAAGGGGCTGATTGGCCATACCCAGCCGCGTCGTCTGGCGGCGCGTACCGTCGCGAACCGTATTGCCGAAGAGCTGCAAACCGAGCCGGGCGGTTGTATCGGCTATAAAGTCCGTTTTAGCGACCATGTCAGCGACAACACGATGGTCAAGCTGATGACCGACGGTATATTGCTGGCAGAAATTCAGCAGGATCGCCTGTTGATGCAGTACGACACCATCATCATTGATGAAGCGCACGAGCGCAGCCTGAATATTGATTTCCTGCTCGGTTACCTGAAAGAGTTATTACCCCGGCGTCCGGATCTGAAAATCATCATTACCTCGGCGACCATCGATCCGGAACGTTTCTCGCGCCACTTTAATAATGCGCCGATCATCGAAGTATCGGGGCGTACCTATCCGGTGGAAGTGCGCTACCGTCCGATTGTCGAAGAAGCGGACGATACCGAGCGCGATCAGTTACAGGCCATTTTCGATGCGGTTGACGAACTCAGTCAGGAAGCGCCGGGCGATATTCTGATTTTTATGAGCGGTGAACGTGAAATCCGCGATACCGCCGATGCGCTGAACAAGCGCGATCTGCGCCATACCGAAGTGCTGCCGCTGTACGCGCGGCTGTCGAACAGCGAACAGAACCGCGTGTTTCAGTCGCACAGCGGGCGGCGCATTGTGCTGGCGACCAACGTAGCGGAAACCTCGCTGACGGTGCCGGGCATTAAATATGTGATTGATCCCGGTACCGCGCGTATCAGCCGCTACAGCTACCGTACCAAAGTACAACGCCTGCCGATTGAGCCGGTCTCCCAGGCTTCCGCAAACCAGCGTAAAGGCCGTTGCGGGCGTGTTTCCGAAGGGATTTGTATTCGTCTTTATTCGGAAGATGATTTCCTGTCGCGCCCGGAATTTACCGACCCGGAAATTCTGCGTACCAACCTTGCGTCCGTCATTCTGCAGATGACCGCGCTGGGATTGGGCGATATCGCCGCGTTCCCGTTTGTTGAAGCGCCGGATAAACGCAATATCCAGGACGGTGTGCGACTGCTGGAAGAACTCGGCGCTATCACCACTGACGAGCAGGCCACCGCCTACAAATTAACCCCGATGGGGCGTCAGCTCAGCCAGTTGCCGGTAGACCCACGTCTGGCCCGTATGGTGCTGGAAGCGCAAAAACATGGCTGTGTGCGCGAAGCGATGATCATTACTTCGGCGCTTTCCATTCAGGATCCGCGCGAGCGTCCGATGGACAAGCAGCAGGCGTCCGATGAAAAACATCGCCGCTTCCACGACAAAGAATCCGATTTCCTCGCCTTTGTGAACCTGTGGAACTACCTCGGCGAGCAGCAAAAAGCACTGTCGTCGAACCAGTTCCGCCGCCAGTGCCGCGTCGATTTTCTTAACTACTTGCGCGTGCGCGAGTGGCAGGATATCTACACTCAACTGCGCCAGGTAGTAAAAGAGCTTGGTATTCCGGTGAACAGTGAACCGGCAGAGTATCGTGAAATCCATATTGCGTTGCTGACCGGGCTGCTGTCGCATATCGGGATGAAAGATGCCGATAAGCAGGAGTTTACCGGTGCGCGTAATGCCCGCTTTTCGATTTTTCCGGGTTCCGGGTTATTCAAAAAGCCGCCTAAATGGACGATTGTTGCCGAACTGGTGGAAACCAGCCGACTGTGGGGGCGCATCGCGGCGCGTATCGATCCGGAATGGGTGGAGCCTGTCGCCCAACACCTGATCAAACGTTCTTACAGTGAACCGCATTGGGAACGTTCGCAGGGTGCGGTGATGGCAACGGAGAAGGTAACGGTTTACGGCCTGCCGATTGTCGCCGCCCGCAGCGTGAATTATAGCCAGATTGACCCGGCCCTGTGCCGTGAGTTGTTCATTCGCCACGCGCTGGTGGAAGGTGACTGGCAGACGCGCCATGCCTTTTTCCGCGACAATCTCAAACTGCGCGCTGAAATCGAAGAGCTTGAACACAAATCCCGTCGCCGCGACATTCTGGTCGATGACGATACGTTGTTTGAGTTCTATGACCAGCGCATCAGCCATGACGTGATCTCGGCCCGCCATTTCGATAGCTGGTGGAAGAAAGCGAGCCATGAAACCCCGGATCTGCTCAACTTTGAAAAGAGCATGCTCATCAAAGAAGGGGCGGAGAAGGTCAGTAAGCTGGATTACCCCAATTTCTGGCATCAGGGCAACCTGAAACTGCGTCTGACCTATCAGTTTGAACCGGGTACGGATGCCGACGGTGTGACGGTGCATATTCCACTGCCGTTGCTTAACCAGGTAGACGAAAGCGGGTTTGAATGGCAAATTCCGGGGCTGCGTCGTGAGCTGGTGATTGCGTTGATTAAATCATTACCCAAACCAGTAAGACGTAACTTTGTACCGGCGCCAAACTACGCGGAAGCGTTTTTAGGCCGCGTAACGCCGCTTGAACTGCCACTGTTAGAGGCGCTGGAGCGTGAGCTTCGGCGCATGACCGGGCACACGATTGATCGCGAAGACTGGCACTGGGATCAGGTTCCCGACCACCTGAAAATCACCTTCAGGGTGGTGGATGATAAGAACAAAAAACTCGCCGAAGGTCCGTCGTTAACTGCACTGAAAGAATCGCTGAAAGGTAAAGTTCAGGAGACGCTTTCCGCGGTAGCGGACGACGGTATTGAGCAAAGCGGGCTGCATATCTGGAGCTTCGGTCAGCTTCCGGAAAGCTACGAGCAGAAACGCGGAAACTATAAGGTGAAGGCCTGGCCGGCGCTGGTAGATGAGCGCGACAGTGTAGCCATTAAGTTGTTTGATAATCCGCTGGATCAGCAGCAGGCGATGTGGAACGGGTTACGTCGTCTGTTGTTGTTAAATATTCCCTCGCCAATCAAATATTTGCACGAGAAGTTGCCGAACAAAGCCAAGCTAGGTCTGTACTTTAACCCGTATGGCAAGGTTCTGGACTTGATTGATGACTGCATCTCCTGCGGCGTTGATAAGTTGATTGACGAAGCGGGCGGACCGGTCTGGACGGAAGAGGGGTTTACAGCGCTGCACGAAAAAGTCCGGGCTGACCTGAATGAAACGGTGGTGGATATCGCCAAACAGGTCGAACAGATCCTCACCGCGGTGTTCAATATCAACAAGCGGCTGAAAGGGCGCGTTGATATGACCATGGCACTGGGGTTGTCGGATATCAAAGCGCAAATGAGCGGGCTGGTTTATCGCGGTTTCGTTACCGGCAATGGCTTCCGCCGCCTGGGTGATACGCTGCGTTACCTGCACGCAATTGAAAAGCGTCTGGAGAAGCTGGCGGTTGATCCGCACCGCGACCGGGCACAAATGCTGAAAGTCGAACAGGTTCAGCAGGCGTGGCTGCAGTGGCTGAATAAGCTACCGCCAGCGCGTCGTGAAGATGAAGAAGTGAAAGCGATTCGCTGGATGATTGAAGAGCTTCGCGTCAGTTATTTTGCGCAACAACTCGGCACGCCGTATCCAGTCTCCGATAAGCGCGTGTTGCAGGCGATGGAACAGGTGAACGCGTAAATTGTATCCCCGGATGGCGGCGTAAAACGCCTGATCCGGGGTACGGGATCGGTTCCCTCTCCCTGAGGGAGAGGGCCAGGGTGAGGGGGGAAATGTGGCTCGGGAGGTGGATTTCGTTCACCGTATGTTCATGGCGAAATGTCACCCTCGAACACGTGAACGGGTAAAGGGGAACACCGCGTTCCCCTTTACAATCCCCGCGGCCCCGCAAAGAAATCGATGCTTCGCACTGCGTTCGCCTCCCGCCCCGTTGCCTGCGGACGGTTTGACTCGAGTTACTCGCCCCATCCCTGGGGCTCGCCCTTCGGGCCAACGCGTTGCGTTGTTCAAAATCGCTCCGGACGCTTTTGTCGTGTCTCGACAAACCTCAGTCCGCCATCCCTGGCGGCCTGACCTTGTCATCGGGTCTTCGTCTCACCGATTTCAGCGGGGACTCACCCCCCTCGCTGCACGCTCTGCGCCAGGGGGGACAAAGATGTCGCTATGGTTATCATGCGCGAAAACGAGTAAGCCAAGACTAAAAAGGGTTGAAGACGTTCACAGTATCTACGCTTCGATGTTGCGGGTGTTATGTTGCCGTGGGGTGTTGTTCCCCCGGATGGCGGCGTAAACGCCTGATCCGGGCTACGGTTCGATGTTGCGGTCGCGCTGATACGTAGCCCGGCTAAGCGAAGCGCCAGCCGGGTAAATGAATTCAGGCATTCACCCACGCCAGGGTAAATCCATCCCAGCCTTTGCTACCCACCGTCTGAATCGCCGTTGCGGTTAGCCGAGGGTCTTCGCCCATCATTTCAATAAAGGTTCTGACGCCCTGCACCCTTTCGTCATCGCTCTGCGGATTGGTCACCTCACCGTCGCGGACCACATTATCGCCAATGATTAATGTGCCGGGGCGGGAATACCGCAGCGCCCAACGCAGATAAGCTGGGTTGTTTGGTTTGTCGGCATCAATAAAAATCAAATCAAATGGCGGGCGGTCGCCCAATTTTTCGAGGGTGTCCAGCGCAGGGCCTTCAACCACGTTGACTCGTTCATCCAGCCCTGCGAGTTGCAGATTCTGCCGGGCAATGCTGGCGTGATGCGCGTCGGCTTCCAGCGTCAACAATTCCCCGTCGGCCGGTAACTCGCGCGCCATCCAGATGGTGCTGTAGCCGCCGAGCGTACCGATTTCAAGGATACGTTTCGCCCCCGTCATGCGCACAAAAAGGGCCAGTAGCTGACCCTGATTGGCCGCCACATCAATGGCGGGAAGCCCTGCTCGCTGGTTATTCGCCAGCACTTGCTCAAGCATGTCATCCTTTGGGATGAGCTTTTCAATCAGATAATTATCGACATTTGACCACTGTTTCTGCATAGCATAACTCCCTGGTTAACCGCTCACTGCTGGCGAGGACCATCCTCCGCCCAGCGCGCGATATAAATCGATTTGTGCCAGTAGCAGGTTACTTTTCGCCTGAACGACGCTGAGCTGCGCGGAGAATAGCGTGCGCTGGGCATCAAGTTCATCCAGATAGGAGGCATAACCGTTGCGATAGCGATTTTGCGCAATGCGTAATGCCTCCTGCGCGACCCGCGTTTGCGCCTGCAACTCCGTGAGTTGTTCCTGCAAATGGGTTATCGCGTCCAGACTGTCGTTGACCTCTTTAAAGGCATTTCGCACCGTCTTTTCATAGGCATACAGCGCCTGATTGCGTTGTGACGCCGTCACATCGACCTGCGCATTCAGCGCCTGACGATTAAGCAACGGGGCCAGAATACTGCCGCCAACGCTCCAGAGCTGGAGCGGATTATCCAGTAAACCGGGCAGGGTTCTGTCCTGAATGCTTCCCGTGGCGGTGAGATTGAGGGATGGCAGCAAACTGGCACGGGCGGAAGCCAGCGTGGCATCGGCGGCGATCAGCTGTTGTTCCGCCTGGGCAATATCCGGACGGCGGTTAAGTAATGACGACGGCAAATTTGACGGGATCTGCAGTGGCGTAAGTTGATCGAGTGCATTTTGTCGGGCGATGCGGCCAGGATTGGCGCCGATGAGCAGACTGAGCGCATTTTCCTGCTGGGCGATTTGGTGACGTAAGCCAGGAATTTGTGCCCGCGTCGCGCGCATCTCAGAATCTGACTGCATCAGTTCCAACCGCGAACTGTATCCCATTTCATATTGCCGTTGCGCCAGCCTGAACGCTTCTTCCCGGGCTTTTAAGGTCGATTCGGTGACCCGCAGTTGATTATCAAGCGAAAGCAGACTGACGTAGCCGGATGCAACTGAGGAGGCAACGGTCAAATCAGCCGCCGCGGCCGCGGCTTTTTGTGCCGCCAGCGAAGCCTGAGCGGCATCGGTGGTATTGCGATGAACACCCCAGATATCCACATCATAACTGGCCGTTAGCGTGCCTTTATATAACGTGCTGTAGATGGGCAAACCTGTGACCGCCGACTGACTCCGGGCGCGCGTGCCGCTAACACCAGCGCTGAGCGAAGGAAAGAGACTGCCCTCGGCGCCGTAAACCCGAGCCTGGTATTCATTGACCCGCTCACGGGCAATCAGCACGTCGCTGTTATAGCGCAGCGCCTGATCTACATAGGTGTTGAGCGCGTTATCATGAAAATTGCGCCACCAGACTTTCTCGACTGAACTTGATGGACCGACGGCGCTACGCCAGTCTGCGGGGATCTGTAACGAGGGTTTTGCCGGTTTAACGTCAACGGACTGGCACGCCGTCAGTAACAGACAGGTGAGTGCGACGAGAGGGCGAACGGTCATTGTTTTCCCTCCCGGGTATCAATATGGACCTGTACCGACATACCGGGACGCAAGCGGGCAATGTCTTCCTCTTTACCATTCACTGCAATGCGCACCGGAATACGCTGGGCGATTTTCACAAAGTTGCCCGTGGCGTTGTCCGGCGAAATGGCGCTAAATTCCACGCCAGTCGCCGGAGAGATACTTTCAACGCGTCCTTCAAACGCTTTGCCGTCCAGTGCATCGACGGTGAATCGTACCGGCTGACCGGGATGAACATTTGCCAGTTGCGTCTCTTTAAGATTGGCGATAACCCAATGCTGGGCGGGGACCAGTGACGTCAAATGTGTACCGGCAGTGACATATGCCCCCAGTCTGACGCTAATTTGTCCAAGCTGGCCGTCGCGCGGAGCGACAATTCGGGTGTTTTGCAGGTCGATGTCCGCCAGTTCCAGGGCTGCTTTGGCGTTTTCTACATCCGCTTCCAGGGCGCCGCGATTAACGATAGTGGTCTGTAGGTCCTGACGAGAGACATCAAGGGTGGCCTGCGCCTGCGCAATACTGGCATTGCCCTGTGCCGCGCTGGCGAGCGCCGCATCGCGCTCGCGAACAGAGAGTGAACCGTCTGCGCTCAGGGCTTTTACGCGTTTAAGGTTCGCCTGCGACTGGATATTCTGTGCCTTCGCGCTGGCCAGCGCCGCCTCGTTACGCTGAATCACCGCCTCGGCACTTTTCCGTTGCTGAATATTGTTGTTCAGCGCCGCGATTTTCATTGCCAGCTGCGCCTGCGCCTGATGGACGCGCTGACGATAAATACGATCGTCAATCTGCATCAGCAGATCGCCTTTTTTCACCCTGGCGAAATCCTGAACATTTACCTGGGTGATATAGCCGTTTACCTGAGGACTAATGAAGGTCGTCAGACCGCGCACATAGGCGTTATCGGTAAACTGGGTTTGCCGGGTAAAAGGGGGTAACTGCCAGGCGTAAAGTATGACCAGCACGCCAACAATGCCAATAGCGGCAGCAGCGAAAATTGACACAATACGCAGGTTACTGCGGGTATTTGCGCGCTCTTTGGCGGCATCCTGCTGACTCATAGAGACTCCAGTGAAGTTAGCACTCTTATTTTTTGGTTCCGGTTGCCTGTCTTAATACGATACGCGCGGTGATACGCAGGCGAAGCAGTCGCCAGAATATCCACACCAGCGTGGCGGCGGCGACAGAGGCGGTTAACAGATAAGTATCGTTGTAAGCGAGAATATTCGCTTCCAGGGTGGAAACGTTCTGCAATTGCGTGACGGCCTGTGCGCTCAGTAATGTGCTGTCGCCAATCATGCTCTGGTACATCTGACTGTAGAGTTGCAGTCGCTCGTTGACCAGCGGGTTAAGCGTGGTGAGCTGGTCTGCAAGCAGGCTGGAATGGTATTTCTCACGCCAGGTCTGGAATGTCCCCAGAATGGCGGAACCCAGTAGCCCGCCGATATTCTGGCTCATCCCAAACAGCACCGAGAAGCTGACCAGATTACGTGGATCGGCGACCACGCCGCCGATCCCGGCCAGCATCGCAGGCGCGAGGAAGAAGGCGCTGCCAAAACCGAGTAAAAACTGGCTTATCATCAGTTGGTCCGGGCGCGTCAGGTTGGTTGACTGACTGTCCATCAGCGAGGCAATGATCATCAACACCAGCGAGGTAACAATAGGCCAGGCCAGGCGTTGGGGCTTTATGGTCAGACAACTGGCGATAATGCCGCAGATAATCCCGGCGAGAATAGACCACGCGAGGTTGGTCATCTGTTCATTCTGCAAACCGACATACTGCAACCAGCCAAATACACCGGTGTTTTGCTCTGCCAGCACGATACGGATTAACAGCATAATTAAACCAAGTCGTACGATACTGCCGCTGGAGAGCCAGCGCGTATTTAAGAGCGGGTTGCTGCGGTTATGCTCGAACACAATGGCACTTACGATCAGCACCACAGCCAGCGCCAGCGACCAGCCAATCCACGGAGCTTCAAACCACCAGTCCAGACGACCCAGCGACAGTACGGCACAAATCAGCGCCATGCCGGGCGCAAGCAAAAAGAAGGTAATAAAATCCTTCTTTTCAAACACCTTTTTGCGATCGCCGGGGGGAAGTTTAAGCATCATCACACAGGCAAGGGAGATCAGCGCCAGGCCCAGTTCGAAAAAGTAGAGGCCGCGCCATTCATCAAGTTGCAGGAGTTCGGTGGAAAATAGCCTGGCAATGGGAATTGCCAGCGACGAACCGGTGATACCTATTGTCAGGGCCTTCAGGCGGTGGCGGGCGGGCCAGGCCTGAATTTGATAATAGATCCCAAGCGAACTGAGCGCCGCAGCAACCATGCCATGAGCCGCACGCACCAGTAACGCTGAACTGAGATCGTTGACGAACAGGTGAAAGAAGGTCACCAGCACGTAGAGCACCAAAAATCCCTCGGTAAAGGCACGCAGTCCGAACTGCTGGCGGAACTTAACCAGCAGCAGGTTGATAGACACGTTCGTCATGACGTAGACGGCGGGTAGCCAGGCAATTTCCGTCGACCAGGCGGCAAAGGTTCCTTGCAGGTTTTGCAGATTCGCGGTGACCATTGCATTGCCCAGCGCACCGGTCATGCAGACCAGCAGCCCGACGATGCCATAGGCGATGCGTTTAGGCGTGCTGTGAAACGGGGTTGAGGGTGACCCCAGTAGCATCGGCTTTTCGTGTGGTGCCCATTCCCGTGGTGCATACGGATCGCTTTTCGGCAGTCGCATTACTTCTTCTCGACTTCTATAAGCAGTTTTTCCAGCACCCGGCGGGTTTGTGCCTGCTCCTCGGGGCTGATGACCGATAAAATCTCTTCACGCAGGTCATCGGCTACTGTCTTTACCTGGTAGTAAAGCGCCATACCTTGTTCTGTCGCTATCAGCAGGCGTTTGCGCTTGTCCTGATCGGTCAATACGCGCTGTACCAGTTGTTGTTCTACCAGGCGGTTAATCAGCGGTACCAGCGTGGCGTTCTCAATGCCCAACTCCTGCGCGAGTTCACTTTGCGATAACGGGGTTTCATTGCCGGCGATAGCGGCGACCGCAACCCAGCTGGCCTGACTCATGCCCAGTCCACGCAGGCGACGGTTGACCGCCAGGCGCCAGTGATGTGCCGTGAGATAGAGCAGATGAGAAAAAGTGAGGTCACGGTTATCCATATCGTTTTCTGATGATTAGTTAGATATCTAACGAGTTTATCGTTCGCTGCCTGAATATTTCAAGTGTATTAGAAAGCACAGGTTTTGTAGGAGAGCGTGTAAAGATGGCAACAGATATGTTTAGCCCTGCATAATAGACGGGCTTTTTACGGGGCTTTACGCTGTAGTCACGCTTCACTACGCTGTATTGAGGCTTAAAAAAGGAGGGCTCTTTCCATGACGCTTTTTCCCTGCATACCTGAACCGACGCTTGCGGCTGCGAATACGCTGGGTCAGTGGCTGGCACAAAATGACTTTGCCAGTAAACCTGCGCCAGCCCACGTCGATGCGGTGATTATCCCAGGCCACTCGGTTATTCCGGTGATTGATGCAGCCTGTGCCATCGCGTCGGGGCAGCATATTCCCTTGATCATTAGTGGCGGTATTGGGCATTCCACGCCATTCCTTTACGCCGCGGTTTCCCGGCACTCTGCGTACAATTTAATTCCCACTACGGGGCGTAAAGAAGCGGAAATCATTGCGGACATTGCAGAGAAATTCTGGAAGGTTAAGCGCAAAAATATGGTTGTCGAAAAACAGTCGACAAACTGTGGCGAAAATGCCCGATTCTCGATTGACATGATGTTATCGCACAGCATGAACGTCAAAACCGTATTGATTGTGCAAGATCCCACCCTGCAACGCAGAACGATGGCGACATTTGCCCGCGCGAGCCAGGGCTGTGCCAATGCCCCCCACTGGTTGAGTTACTCAGAGATTCCTCCTGAACTGATTAATACCCCTGATGGTCTGGCTTTTTTATCTCCGAAAGAGGGGATGTGGCCGGTTGATCGTTATTTATCTCTGATTTTGGGTGAAGTGCCGCGCTTAAGAGACGACGCGAAGGGCTATGGTCCGGCAGGACGCGATTTTATTGTTCACGTTGATTTTCCCCCGTCGGTCGAGCAGGCATGGCAGGTTCTTTCGGCTGATGAGGTGCTTTACGAAACGCTGCGCCATCGTTCACTGGTTTAAGCAATGCCCGTTTGCGGCGGCGCTGGCGCAAACGGGCAGCCAATGTTGGTTTAATGTTATTTCATTGTTGTGTTTATGCTTTTCTTTTATGAGTTAACTCACAAAACTCACTCTCTCCCCTGGGAAACAAGCCGTGCACTTGTAGATTTTTAACAATGAGTTCACTTGTTAAAAACAATGTCATTACAGGAGCAGGTCATGACAGCACCCGTACAGCACCCTATGTATATCGATGGGCAATTTGTTACCTGGCAGGGCGATGCCTGGATTGATGTCACCAACCCGGCAACTGAGGCGTTGCTTTCGCGCATTCCGGACGGGACCGCAGAAGAGGCGCGTAAAGCGATTGATGCTGCTGATAAAGCGCAGCCTGCATGGGAAGCCTTACCCGCCATCGAACGTGCCGGATGGTTACGTAAAATAGCCGCCGGTATCCGTGCCAGAGCGAGTGAAATCAGTGCACTTATTGTTGCCGAAGGCGGGAAAATCCAGCAACTGGCCGACGTGGAAGTTAATTTCACTGCCGACTATATCGATTACATGTCAGAGTGGGCGCGTCGCTATGAAGGCGAGATCTTGCAAAGCGATCGGCCGGGCGAAAATATCTTCGTCTTTAAGCGTCCGCTGGGCGTTACCACCGGGATCCTGCCGTGGAACTTCCCGTTCTTCCTGATTGCCCGCAAACTGGCGCCAGCGCTGATTACCGGCAATACCATTGTCATCAAACCGAGTGAATTTACCCCGAATAACGCTATTGCTTTCGCACAGATAGTGCATGACGTCGGATTGCCTAAAGGGGTCTTTAACCTGGTACTGGGCCGGGGGGAAACCGTAGGGCAGGAGCTGGCGGGTAACCCGAAAGTGGCGATGGTCAGCATGACAGGCAGCGTGGCGGCGGGTGAGAAAATCATGGCCGCGGCGGCGAAAAATATCACCAAAGTATGTCTCGAACTGGGCGGTAAAGCACCGGCTATCGTGCTTGATGACGCCGACATGGAACTGGCGGTGAAAGCGATCGTCGACTCCCGCGTGATCAACACCGGGCAGGTCTGTAACTGCGCCGAACGTGTCTACGTGCAGAAAGGCATTTACGACCGTTTTGTTAATCGGCTGGGCGAGGCGATGAAAGTGGTGCAATTTGGCGATCCGGGCCAGCGTAACGATATTGCGATGGGGCCACTGATCAACGCAGCCGCCCTGGAGCGTGTGGAGTCTAAAGTCGCTCGCGCGGTGGCTGAAGGCGCGCGCGTGGTGCTGGGCGGTAAAGCAGTAGAGGGCAAAGGCTATTTCTACCCGCCGACGCTGCTGCTGGATGTGCGCCAGGAGATGTCCATCATGCATGAAGAGACCTTTGGTCCGGTGCTACCGGTTGTGGCGTTCGATACGCTGGAAGAGGCGCTGGCGATGGCCAATGACAGCGATTACGGCCTGACATCATCGGTCTACACGCAAAACCTGAACACCGCGATGAAAGCCATTAAAGGGCTGAAATTCGGCGAAACCTATATCAACCGTGAGAATTTTGAAGCGATGCAGGGCTTCCATGCAGGCTGGCGCAAGTCAGGGATTGGCGGTGCCGATGGCCGTCATGGCCTCGAAGAGTACCTGCAAACCCAGATGGTTTATCTGCAGGCATAACGGGACATTCCCGGTGGCGTTTGGTTGCCCGGATAAGGCGGTTTACCGCAGCATCCGGGACATCCGCGACTCATACCTTCGTTTCAATCCAGTTCATCATCAGATCCGGCCAGACTGCGGCGGGTAATCCCTGTGCATCGCGGATACCAAAGCCATGTGCGCCTTGTTCGAAAAGATGCATCTCCACCGGCACGCCAAGACGACGCAGCGCGGTAAACATCACCACGCTGTTTTCTACCTTTACAGCCGGGTCATCTACCGCATGAAGTAAAAAGGTCGGCGGTGTCTTGCTGTCCGCACGTTCTTCTAACGAGTAATGATGAATCTGTTGTTCCGCAGGCGTATCGCCAATGAGTTCATGGCGAGAACCAGGATGGTCAATCTCTTCCCGCATGGTGATCACCGGGTAAACCAGTGCCATAAAAGCCGGGCGGGCGCTCAGACCATCGATATCATCCCGCACCGGATAGACCTTTTCAGCGTAGCGTGTGCCCAGGCTGGCGGCAGCGTGGCCCCCGGCGGAAAACCCCATTACGCCCAGACGATCCGGGTCAAGCTGCCATTCACGCGCCCGTGCCCGCAGGGTTCGCATAGCGCGCTGAACATCGGCGAGCGGGGCGTTGGCGCCTTCGGTATGGCCATCACCCGGCAGGCGATAGGTCATGACAAATAACGTGTAACCTCTTTCAGTGAAGAACGGCGCCAGCGCACTGCCTTCTTTATCGAGTACCACGCGGCGGTACGAGCCGCCAGGCGTTACCAGGATACCGACCCCATTGGGTTTTTGTGGCGCGTAAACGGTGATTTGTGGCGAACGAACGCCCGTCACAGAGCGGTCAAACGCGGAGGGGCCAGTATGTTTTTCTTCCAGTTGGAAGACCACCGGGCTGGCAATGGCGCCGGGCGCTTCTTCCTGGGGCCAGACGGGGAATGTCGTTGAACGGGCCACTGCATCGTGCATAAGGTCAACTAACTCTTGCGTACTGATGTGCTTCACGCCGTATCTCCACAAATTGAAACGGTGGTTTATATCACAGGCATCAGCCAGAAAGTGTGGTCGGGGTGGGAAAAGCGAGTGGCAAAACCACCCGCTTCATAACTTAGAGTTGGCGATATTTTTCAAGCACGCGAACCAGCTGAGTAACGAAGCCATATTCGTTATCGTACCAGGAGACGGTTTTGACTAACTGCAGATCGCCAACCTCGGTGATTTCAGTTTGCGTGGCGTCAAACACCGAACCGAAATGGCTACCAATGACGTCAGAAGAGACAATTTCTTCGTCGGTATAGCCGAAAGACTCGTTATTTTCAGTGGCTTTTTTCAGCGCCTGATTCACTTCATCCGCCGTCACTTTTTTGCCGAGAACGGAGACGAGCTCAGTGACGGAACCGGTTTTCACCGGCACACGCTGGGCATGACCTTTCAACTTACCGCTCAGGTCGGGTATCACCAGACCAATCGCTTTGGCTGCTCCTGTCGTATGCGGAATAATGTTTTCCGCCGCGGCCCGTGAGGCGCGAAGATCCTTCCCGCGTGGCCCATCAACCAGGGCCTGTGTGCCCGTATAGGCATGGATAGTGGTCATCGTGCCGACCTTAATGCCAAAGCTGTCATGCAGCGCTTTTGCCATTGGTGCAAGGCAGTTGGTGGTACAGGAGGCGACGGAAATAATGGTGTCTTGCGGTGTAATCGTGTCGTCATTGACGTTAAACACGATGGTTTTCATCTCGCCGGCAGGGGCAGAGATCAACACTTTTTTCGCGCCGGCTTCCAGATGCGCCTGTGATTTTTCGCTGGAGGTATAGAAACCGGTACACTCCACGATGACCTCAGCACCAGCGCTACGCCATGGGATGTGTTTCGCCTCTTTTTCCGCATACACGGTGATTTTTTTACCGTCAACGATCAACGAATCTTCCGTGAAGTCCACGCTCCAGGGGAACGGGCCATAGTTTGAGTCGTGTTTTAACAGATAAGCCAGTACTTTTGGGGAGGTCAGGTCGTTGATAGCCACGACTTGCGCATCGCTGCCCACTTCGAGCAAACGGCGTAATACCAGACGACCAATACGCCCGAAACCATTAATGCCAATTTTACTCATCACTCTTCTCCATCGGGTTCAAAAAATTCACTTCACCAGGCATAGCCTGGGTTACAGACAACGGCAAATGACAGCTTCTCATCCAGGCGTAACCGATTGATAATTGATAAAGAAAAGTTAATGAATTTTTAAGAAAAGCTCGGTATGTTGGCTTTACTTCTGTTTCGTTTCAGGATTGTCATATGCGCAACAACTATTCCGGGTTTCAGATAGCTATCCACTGGCTGGTGTTTCTTCTGGTCATTGTGACGTATTGCGCCATGGAGTTTCGTGGTTTTGCGCCGCGCGACTGGCGTTCCTATTTCAATATTGTCCATGTCTCCTGCGGTATCACCATTTTGATATTGATGGTTGCACGCCTGCTGATTCGTCTTAAGAGTCCGACCCCGCCCATCGTGCCGAAACCGTCACCCGCACTGACCGGCCTGGCGCATCTGGGTCATCTGATCATTTATCTGCTGTTTATCGCGCTGCCGATTCTGGGCGTGTTAATGATGTATAACCGCGGTGGTAACTGGATAGCCTTCGGTTTGCCGATGCCGCACGCGGCAGAAGCCAACTTTGATCTGGTGGATACGCTTAAGGAATATCATGAGACGTTGGCCATGCTTGGTTATTATGTCATCGCTCTGCATGCTTTGGCCGCGCTCGCACACCATTATTTCTTCAAAGACAATACGTTATTGCGCATGATGCCGAAGAAACGTGTATAAATATAAATGCGATAGCGGTGTTACCTTGCCGTTATTTTTAAGCCTCGCCTGGTGCGGGGCTTATTTTTTGCCTTAAAGAAATGTGATCGTCTTTGGTTTTTCACTGAGAAAGCAGGGCGGTTATCACATTTTGGGCGTTATCTGCTGTGCGAAATTCGAACTGTCAGTGTAGATAGTATATCTATTATAGAAACACTATCATACATGGAGGGGCTATGACACAGCCTGCACAGCAATCGCTCGAACGGACGGTTTTGTCGGAGGATGCCACTACGTCACGCAAATTACGTAAAGTTCTGCTGGCCACGGGCGTCGGCCATTTTGTTGAATGGTTCGATTTCGGTCTCTACGGAACACTTGCCGCCATCATCGGCTTACAATTTTTCCACGCCGAAAATCCGAGCGTGGCGCTCCTGTCATCGTTCGCAGTCTTTGGCGCAGGTTTTGTTATGCGCCCGCTCGGCGGCCTGTTTTTTGGTTCTCTTGGCGACCGGAAAGGGCGGCAAAAAGTCCTTGCCACTGTTATTCTTCTGACCTCTGGCGCGACCTTTGTGATGGGATTGCTGCCGACCTATCACCAGATTGGTATCACTGCCACCGTGTTGCTGGTGATTACCCGCCTCATTCAGGGATTTGCCGCCGGCGGTGAAAGCTCCGGTGCAACGACCTACCTGGCAGAATACGCGCCTGTTAATAAACGTGGTTATTTCACTTGCTGGATAGATAACTTCGGCTTTATGGCATTCGTGGCGGGTTCCGGGCTGGTATTTCTGTTGACGGCTTTTCTGGGCGAAAGTGCCATGAATGACTGGGGCTGGCGAATTCCATTCCTTATCGCCGGGCCATTAGGTTGGGTTGGGCTTTATTTGCGTACGCAACTGGAAGATTCCCCCGAGTTCCTGGAAGCGAAAAAACAGGGGAAAACAGACGCCACGCCGCTGCGTTCCGCGGTAACACATGCCTGGGCGGCGCTTCTTTTCTGCGTGGGATTTGTGGTCATCAAAGCGGTGGGTCACTGGACGCTACAAACTTTTATGCCTGGTTATCTTTCAACGGAACTGCACTACTCGAAGCTGGACTCCTATGCCATCACCACAATCGGCCTGTTTTCGGTTGCGGTACTGGTGCCGTTTATGGGCTATTTATCCGATAAATATGGCCGCAAGCCGTTGATGCTGACCGGATGTGCCGGTTTCATATTGCTGAGTTATCCGGCAATGATGCTCATGGCTAACGGTGATTTTTTCTCAGCGGTACTCGCGATGATGATGCTCGGCGCGTTTATTGCCGCTTTTGACGGCGCCTGCAGCGCGGCGATGGCGGAGCTTTTTCCCACCAGCGTACGGTATGGCGGGTTGTCAATCGCCTATAATTTTGCTGTCGCATTCTTTGGCGGTATTACACCGTGGTTCTCTATCTGGCTGATAACCTCGACGGGGGATAAATTCTCTCCGGCGTATTACGTGATGGCCGCTGCGTTGATTACCTTCCTGACGGTCCTGCGTGCCCGCGAAACGGCCGGATTGCCTCTGAAGCGTTAATATCTCGCCCGGTAGTCTTTTCTGCCGGGCGATCGTCTCTTATATGGCGGGTGATTGAAAAGTGATCTTTTGATCGGTTTTGTCGATCAATGATATATTTTTATTTGATTAATCCTTTCAATTGCATAGACTCAATTCTGTTCTGCCTGTTAGGCCAACACCAGAAAAGGCAGAACATGTTGCCCTGGCAAGACCTGTGCGGTCTTTCAGCTCGCTCAAGGATGACGTACTCATTCTTGCCAGGGCGACACCCTTTATTTCCCGCCGTACTATTTTGCCGCGATCGTGCTGTATTCATTTCGGTATATTATTGACTTAGCCTGAACACACCCGACGTTGATAACGCACCTGAAAGGAACACGTTATGCTGGAACTGAGACCCAACTGCGAATGCTGCAATACCGATCTTCCCCCTGATTCCGCTCAGGCGCTTATTTGCTCGTTTGAATGTACATTTTGCAAGGATTGCGCACAGAAAATGGCGATGCGCTGCCCGAACTGCGGCGGCGAACTGGTCAGGCGACCCCAAAGGCCGGCCGCAAAACTGGTGAACAACCCCGCATCAACAACACGCATTTTTAAACCGCAAGGGTGCGCTTAACTGCTTACGCCCCGGTAAGGTTCCGGGCGTAATAGTGCAAGGCTTTTTGATAACGTCTAATATTCTCTGTCGGCGGGTGCCGTGCAACCAGTTCCAGCATCACCGACATTGCCTTATCACTTTCGCCAAGATTATGCAGGCATAGGGCATAAAAGGGGATAATTTCCGTTGCCTCTGGCCAGGCTGCCCGTATTTCGGTAAAACGCGCTTTGGCTGAGGTGTATTTCCCGAGACACCGGTAAGTACAGGCGAGGCCAAATAACGCTTCAAACTTATCTTCTCCTTCAAGACCTGCCTCTAAAGCGGCTTGATAATATATTTCCGCTTTGTCTTCCGCGCCCTGGTTGTCCCAGGACCAGGCAATATTGAGTAGGGCGCGTGCTTTTAATTCCGCATTATTAATAAGGTCTTCAAGTAATTCACGGCTTTTTTCATATTCGCCTGCTTTACGCAAAGCAATGGCCGTCTGCAGATTCTTTTCCATAGGTTCTGTTTTCATATTTTCAACCAGATTGATGTCATTCCCGACAGTAAAATGAATAACAGTAAAGAGAAAGGATAATTTCCTGGAAACTGAGGAGGCATGGCAACTTGTCTTGCGATCGCGCTGATATGTGCTTTGGTTGAATAAAGCAATCGTCGTGAGGATAGATGAGGAAGTGAGAAATGGTGACTGATTTATTGCTACGCGTTGCACTGGCGGGGTTACTTGGCGGGCTTATTGGCCTTGAACGTCAGTTGCGCGCAAAAGACGCCGGGTTAAGAACACATGTCCTTGTCGGGATTGGCAGCGCGCTGTTTATGATTGTCTCCAAATATGGCTTTGAGGATATTTTGCAGGAGAACCATGTCGCCCTCGATCCCAGCAGGGTCGCCGCACAGGTGGTCAGTGGCGTGGGGTTTCTGGGTGCCGGAACCATCATTATTCAAAAACAGATCGTCAAGGGGCTCACTACAGCGGCAGGGATGTGGGTGACATCAGCCATTGGCTTGGTCATCGGCAGCGGAATGTACGCCATTGGCATCTATGGCGCCTTTATGACGCTCTTTGTGCTTGAGGTCTTCCGGCAGTTAAGTCACCATTTTTTGAGTAAGCATTATGGTGTGCAGATCAAACTAAAACCAGAAAGTGTGCCCATTGTTTTGGCGGCGTTACAGGAAAGGTCAGTTAAATTTGCCTTTCGTTCCCTGAAAAACAGCCAGGCGGGGGATAAAACCAGTGAATTATTTCTTGTTTTGACGCTACGCCCCGGTATGCCAATAAACGATATCGGCGCGGATTTATGCCGAATTGAGGGCGTGAAATCGCTGGCGGTGAAATAAAAATCTGGAAGGTCTGGGGCAGAAAACCTTTGTGCGCCAGGAGAGGGACCCCGGCGCACGATGAGGCTAAACCACGCGGAAGGTCCCAACTGTTTGCGTCAATGTTGACGCCTGTTCTTCCAGCGATGCTGCGGCAGCGGCGGCTTGTTCAACTAACGCGGCGTTTTGCTGCGTCACGTCGTCCATCTGGTTCACCGCCACCCTGATATGTTCAATACCGGTAGATTGTTCTCCGGACGCCGTTGAGATTTCAGTCATCAATGCAGCGACTTCATGAATGGAGGCCAGAATTTCATCCATCGTGGAGCCAGCCTGACCGACCAGCGTCGCGCCCTCCGATACTTTGGCGCTTGAGGCTTCAATTAACTCTTTTATCTCCTTTGCAGCGGTCGCGCTTCGCTGGGCCAGACCACGAACCTCACTGGCGACAACAGCAAAACCACGGCCTTGCTCTCCCGCTCTTGCCGCTTCCACAGCCGCGTTTAATGCCAGGATATTTGTCTGAAAGGCGATCCCTTCAATGGTGCTGATGATCTCGACGATGTGTTGCGAACTGTCGGAAATAGAGCCCATTGTAGTAATGACATTTTGCACGACCTTGCCGCCACGCTCCGCGACAGACGAGGCAGTGGCCGCAAGCGTACTGGCATTCTGTGCGTTAGATGAGTTTTGGCGTACCGTCACTGTCAATTGTTCCATGCTGGCCGAGGTCTCAATGAGCGACGCGGCCTGTTCCTCCGTGCGGCTCGATAAATTCGTGTTGCCGATTGCTACCTCTCTGGCCGCCTCGTCAATTGACGCTGCCGAATCCTGAATTTTTTCAACAAGGGAGCGTAACTGTATTTGCATGGCATCCAGCGCATTCAGCAGTTGTCCGGTTTCATCACGAGAATGCCCTTTAATGGAAGACGTTAAATCACCTTGCGCAATTGCCTCTGCGGTTTTTACTGCAATCTGCAATGGTGTCGTAATAATGCGTGAGATAATAACGCATAATGCTACAGCAATAATCACACTCAGGATCGCACCGAAAAGAAGAATAAATCGGGTTTGCGTCTCGGTCGATTTCACGGTGTCCTGCCTGACATGCAGTAATACACTTTCCGCATTAATCATCTCATCAATTATACCCCGCATACTGTCCATCTGACTTTTACCTGTATTCGCTTCGAAGCGGGCATTAAAGTCATCGGCACTCATCTTTTGATTCGATACATCCCGGCGGTTATTAATAATTCTCTCAGCCACATCATGCAACCATAGCGAATACTGTTCTGAAAGGTGTTTAAGCCGGGCCTGTTGGGCGGGATTGTCGGCGGTAAATTCTTTAAGCGCGTCCCAGTGGGTAGAAAATGATTTCTGACCGCTATTATACGGCTCCAGCATCTCCTCCTTTCCGGTAAGCGCAAAACCGCGTAATCCGGTTTCCATATTCACCAGGCTTAGTGTCAATGCCCTGTTTTCATCAATCACTTGATAAGTATGTACGTTCCAGTTGTTTGCAGTTATAAGGGTCGCAAAATTATAATAAAATACGCCGCTTAGCACCATTAAAACCAAAATGATCAAACCAAAAGCCGATGTTAACTTCCTGCGGATGTTCATATTCTTAACCATATCGTCCTGCTCCAGCGTGAAACCCAAAAATATTGCGATTGTGAAAATGTGCAGTGAAACAATTATCGTCATAATGGTTCATTAATTTATATTGCCGAGAGAAATAAATACCTTGATTATTATAGGTTTCGATATATCAATAAGTTGGGATGAAAATGAGATTTTAAAATACGATAATTATGAATATTGCGGGGCGATATTATTTAGTGAGTCTACATTAAGAAATAGCATAGCTAAACTCGGTAGTTGGATATATCATTGTTAATTCTTGATGCATACATATGCTAATTTCACAAGATATATTTTGTCTGGATGGGATGCGTAAATATTTAGCGCAAAAATGTTTTCTAAAGATGACGCCATAAGTGGGAGTCAAATTAATTATCAGGTCAGAGGGAAGGGCGGCAGAATATACTTAACGGTGTCTCATAGATACGTGAGCGCTATCCCGGTGCCAGGTTTTTATGATTTCCACAACATATTAATTTTGCAGCAAGATTCGAAACCATGTACCATACCCCCCTATAGTATATAAGGAGTGGTTATGCCGCATTCACCTGAAGATAAAAAACGTATTCTCACCCGGGTTCGTCGCATCCGTGGGCAGGTTGACGCACTGGAGCGCGCGTTGGAAAACGGCGATCCCTGCATTGCTATTCTGCAACAGATTGCTGCCGTACGTGGTGCGGCGAATGGTCTGATGGGGGAAATGGTGGAAATACACCTGAAAGATGAACTGGTCAGTGGCGAGACCACACCCGATCAGCGCGCTGTCCGCATGGCGGAAGTCGGTCATCTTTTGCGCTCTTATCTAAAATAAACATTTACGTACACCGAAAAAGGAAGAGTTTGATGAAATCACGTGCTGCTGTTGCGTTTGGGCCGGGTCAGCCGCTCAAAATTGTTGAGATTGATGTCGCACCGCCAAAAAAAGGCGAAGTCCTGGTTCGCATTACCCACACCGGCGTTTGCCATACTGACGCTTTTACCCTTTCAGGTGATGATCCGGAAGGCGTATTCCCGGCGGTACTCGGTCACGAAGGCGGTGGCATTGTTGTGGAAGTCGGCGAAGGGGTGACCAGCCTGAAACCCGGCGATCATGTTATTCCGTTGTATACCGCAGAATGTGGTGAGTGTAAGTTCTGTAAATCCGGTAAAACGAATCTTTGTCAGGCCGTTCGCGCCACTCAGGGCAAGGGCCTGATGCCAGATGGCACCACCCGTTTCTCCTACAATGGTGAGCCGATTTATCACTACATGGGGACCAGTACGTTTAGCGAATATACGGTGGTGGCTGAGATTTCCCTGGCGAAAGTCAATCCGCAGGCGCCACTGGAGAAAGTGTGCCTGCTGGGCTGCGGCGTGACCACCGGTATCGGTGCGGTGCACAACACGGCAAAAGTAAAAGAGGGGGACACCGTTGCGGTGTTCGGGCTCGGCGGTATTGGTCTGGCGGTCATTCAGGGCGCGGTTCAGGCCAAAGCCGGTCGCATTATTGCCGTCGATACCAACCCGGAGAAGTTCACCCTCGCGAAAGAGATGGGGGCAACGGATTTCGTGAATCCTAAAGATTACGAAAAACCGATTCAGGAGGTGATTGTTGAGCTGACTGATGGCGGTGTTGATTTCAGCTTTGAATGTATCGGCAATGTAGATGTCATGCGTTCGGCGCTTGAATGCTGCCATAAAGGCTGGGGCGAAAGCGTCATTATCGGTGTTGCGGGCGCGGGCCAGGAGATCAAAACCCGTCCGTTCCAGTTAGTGACAGGCCGCGTATGGCGTGGTTCTGCCTTCGGTGGCGTAAAAGGGCGCACGCAGTTACCGGGAATGGTGGAGGATGCGATGGCGGGTAAGATTCGTCTCGACCCGTTTATTACCCATCGGCTTCCGTTAGATCAGATCAACGAAGCCTTTGATCTCATGCATGAAGGTAAATCTATTCGTACTGTCATTCATTTCGGCGATAAATAAGTAAACCACTGGCCAGCGGTTAAGCCGCTGGCATTTTCAATGTCTAAATCTGTGACCCGCCTGACATTTTTCCCCTTAACATAAATCCCACAATTGCCGATACCTTTCTGACAGGCGTGTTTTACGCATCTTATACAAAAGAGAGTCGATAGCCATGGATAACACAGCAGCGATGCACAGACAGCAAGGCATTGGATTTATGCACAATATTCGATTGGTTCCCCTATTTTCCGCTATCCTGAGTGGCATATTGCTGTTATTTGCGTTGAGTTCCGGGTTAGCAGGGTATTTCTTGATGCAGGCTGACAGAGACCAGCAGGATGTGACGCAAGAAATCCAGGTTCGTATGGGGTTATCTAACAGTTCCAATAACTTACGTATAGCGCGTATCAGCCTGATCCATGCCGGGGCGGCCAGCCGCATTGCCGAAATGGATGATATGAGAAAGAACATTGCAGATGCGGAAAAACGTATCAAGCAGGCACAGGAGGGCTTTAATACCTATATGGCCCGTGCGGTTAAAACGCCGGAAGATTTAGCGCTCGATGGCGAACTGACCACCCGATTTAACGCCTATTTCGACGGCATGCAGCCGATGCTGAAATATGCCAAAAACGGCATGTTTGAAGCCATCATCAACCACGAAAATGAGCAGGCGCGGGTTTTAGACAGCGCATTCAATGAATATCTGCTTAAAGCGATTCAGATTCGTAGCGATCGCGCAACTCGCCTGGGTGAACAAGCACACCAGCGCACCCAACTGGGGCTGATCTTTATGGCGGGCGCATTTGCCGTCGCGCTCTTCTTAACGGTCATTACCTTTACCGTATTGCGTCGTGTGGTGATCAATCCGCTGCAGCGTGCTGCCAGACGTATTGAACATATTGCGGGCGGTGACCTGACTGTACCTGAGGAAGTCACCGGTCGCAGTGAGATTGGCCGCCTGACCAACGATTTGCAATTGATGCAGCGTTCCCTGGTGAAAACCGTGACCACCGTGCGTGATGGCGCTGAGGAAATTTATCGCGGAACCAGCGAGATCTCTGCAGGAAATACCGATCTTTCTTCACGTACTGAGCAGCAGGCCGCAGCGATTGAGCAGACCGCAGCCAGTATGGAAGAGCTTACGGCGACCGTGAAACAGAATGCGGACAATGCGCATCATGCCAGCAACCTGGCGCGTGATGCCTCCGGTAAAGCGACCAAAGGCGGTGAGATTGTTGATGGTGTGGTACAGACCATGGGCAATATTACGTCCAGCTCGAAGAAAATTTCCGAAATTACCGCGGTGATTAACAGTATTGCCTTCCAGACAAACATTCTGGCGCTGAACGCCGCAGTTGAAGCCGCGCGCGCCGGTGAGCAAGGCCGTGGTTTTGCGGTGGTAGCCAGCGAAGTCCGTACCCTGGCGAGCCGCAGTGCGCAGGCAGCGAAAGAGATTGAAGCGTTAATCAGCGACTCAGTGAGTTTGATTGATAAAGGCTCCAGCGAAGTCGTGGCCGCCGGTGAAACCATGGATGAGATCGTGACGGCGGTAAAACGCGTTACCGATATCATGCTGGAAATTGCCGCCGCGTCGGATGAGCAGAGTAAAGGTATTACTCAGGTTAGCCAGGCTATCACCGAGATGGATAATGTCACCCAGCAGAACGCCTCCCTCGTGGAAGAAGCAACAGCAGCGGCAACCTCTCTGGAAGAGCAGGCCGCGCGTCTTACCGAAGCGGTTGGTGCGTTCCGCGTGCATGCCAGCGGTACAAGTCGTCCGGTGAAATCCTCATCAACCCCGCTGAAGCCCGTCGGTACTCAGCGTCCTGCTATGGCACATGGCAGCGAGAACTGGGAAACGTTCTGATGGTATAGGGCCATAAGGCCCGTCATAGAGGCCGTGGTGAACATCACCACGGCTTTTTTTATGAATGGATCGGGGCGTGAATCGCAAGGATGTTGTAAATTATCGGTAATACGACGTGAGATTGAGTTGTAATCAGTGACGAACAGGTATTCGTGACAGGAGTCTTTAGTAATGAATAAGCTACCTATTTTTATGTCACTCTTATTTATATCCTATGGTTTACCGGCGGCCCCCACGGGCAATATAACCACATCAAAAGAAGTGGATAAATGTTTCGATAAATACGGCGAAAATAATGTTGAGTGTTTAGAGGATTTAAATGATAAATCGGATCATCAACTTGAGCAAAGTTACCAGCATAAATTAAAAGAAATTGATGCTTTTGATTATACAAAATGGTGGATGGCTGATGAAAGCCGAAAAGCGGGCATGATTGACGACTTAAAGAAAAGCCAGGTGGAGTGGTTGAAATATCGTAATGATTACTGCAATGCTGCGACGACTGCTGCACAAGGCACGCACTATCTGGGTGCCGCTTTCACAAGTTGCAATATTAATATGAACAAAAGGCGAATTGCTGAAATTGAAATGATCAAACTGGAAGCAGAGTAAGCTGATTTTTTTGTTATAGATCCCACAACTTGTCAGCATTAAAAATCTTCGTTGAAACTTCATGTTGAATAACAAACCCGCCATGGCGGCGGGTTTGTTGATAACGCGCCCGGTTTACGGCTGATCCGGCAACGCATAAGCAATAATATAATCACCGCGATCCGGTGACTGACGGGCGCCACCCGCATTGATGACGATGTACTGTTTGCCCGTTTTCGGCGAAACATACGTCATCGGGCCAGACTGACTTCCCACCGGCAGACGATCTTTCCATATCTCTTTACCCGTTGCCGTATCAAACGCGCGAAGGTAGAAATCCTGGGTACCGGCAAAAAACAGCAAACCAGACTGGGTGGATAGCGATGCGCCCAGTGTCGGCATACCGACCGGAATCGGCATATGCATGCGAATACCCAGCGGGCCGGTGTCCTGAACGGTGCCCACGGGAACCTGCCACACTATTTTCCCGGAAGTCAGGTCGATAGCAGACATGGTTCCGAACGGCGGTTTCTGACAAGGAATACCCAGCGGCGACAGGAAGCGTTCGCGCATTGCGCCAAACGGCGTGCCATCCATCGGGACGATACCCATCTCAATCCCACTGGCGTTTTTGGCGACGTTTTCACGTGGCACCATGTAGTTTGCCAGTCCCAGGCGCATATCGTTGACGAACATCAGGTTGTTGGTCGGGTCAACGGAAACGCTGCCCCAGTTCATGCCACCCAGCGAACCCGGGAACTGCAATGCGCGATCGAGGCCCGGTGGGGTGTAAACCCCCTGATGGCGCATGCCCTTAAAGGCGATACGGCACATCAGCAGATCGACAGGCGTTGCACCCCACATGTCAGACTCTTTCAGGGTTTCATTACCGATCATCGGCATGCCCACCGAGTACGGCTGGGTAGGGGAATAGCGTTCGCCTTTCACATTACCGGCTGGAACCGGGCGTTCCTCTACCTTCGCCACCGGCTCACCGGTTTCGCGATTGAGCATGAAGATCATGCCCTGTTTGCTGGTCTGCACCAGCACCGGCGTGGTGCCGCCTTTGCCGTCAGGTAAGTCATACAACAGCGGCTGTGACGGTAAGTCGAAATCCCACAGGTCGTGGTGAGTGGTCTGGAAATGCCAGCGTACGTCACCGGTTGTTGCGTCCACCGCCACAATGGATGAGCTGTACTTATCATCCAGCGCGGTACGTTCGCCCGCCCAGAAATCTGGCGTAGCGTTGCCTGTCGGCAGATAGATCAGATTCAGTTTCGCGTCATAAGACATTGCCGACCAGACGTTAGGCGTACCGCGCGTGTAGGTTTGACCTTCTGGCGGCAGGCCTTTCCGAGCCGGGTTGCCCGGATCCCACGCCCACGCCAGTTTGCCGGTGTGAACATCATAGGCACGGACAACGCCTGGTGGTTCGTCGGTGGAGAAGTTATCCGCCACACGGCCACCGACCACAACGATATTCCCCGCAACCAGCGGTGTGGACGTTTGCTGGTAGTAACCGGGTTTGATTTCACCCATGCCGACACTCAAATCAACGGTACCGTTATCACCGAAGTCTGCGCACGGTTGGCCGTTATCGGCATTGATTGCAACCAGACGTGCATCGGTAGTGGGCAGGAACAGGCGGCGTTCGCATGTTGCAGGTTGTGCCTGTACGGCAGGAGTGACAGCGGTATGCGGTTCTTCGTAATACCCTAAGCCACGGCAGCGCTGCCAGTTTGGTGCTGTCGCTTTCGCGTCATAACGCCATTTCTCTTTACCGGAATCGACGTCCAGCGCCAGTACTTTACTGTACGGGGTACAGACATACAGCGTGTCGCCAATCTGCAGCGGTGTGTTCTGATCTTCCGCGCCAGAGCCGTTGCTTTGAGGGATATCCCCGGTGTGTGCAACCCAGGCGACTTGCAGCTTATCGACATTTTGTTTGTTGATCTGGTCAAGCGCGGCAAAACGATCGCCGTGGGTGGTATTGCCCCAGTGCTTCCAGTCATGCTGTTCGCTGCCCGACTGAACCGCTTTGACGGTAACGGATTCGGTCGGGGCGATCACATTCCAGGTTTTAAACATCCCACCAACGCTGGTCAGAAGCACAACCGCGAGGATTGCCGCAACGCCGAACGCAGATTTGTTAACCGGTTTTACCGATTGTTGTGCGCGCATAAAAGGCCACAGCAGGGCAGCCAGAAATGCCAGAACGGCGAAGGTAAACAAGCGTGAGAACAGAGGCCAGAACGCCCATCCGGCATCGTAAATTGCCCAAATGATGGACGCGATAAAGCCCAGTGCATACAGAATGATGCCGCCGGGACGATTTCGTAGAATAAGTATCGCGGCAATCAGCATCACGATACCCATCGTGGCAAACCAGACGCTGCCGCCTAACGTGATGAGTTTGATGCCAGGAATGCCGATTGCCAGACCGATGACGAGCATCAGAATGGCGAGGAGCCAGCGCAGAAGGGTAACCAACCTGCGTGGGGTGCTGCTGCCAGGTGCCATTTCCATCTCCTTTAACACACCGATTATCCGATACGTAATGGTGCATATGTACCAAATGGATAACGGCATTAGAGGGTTATCATTTTATTGCAGATGTTATTGAGGGTATCCGCGTGGAAAACTCACTTTTTATATGGAAAACGAACCATTTGGTGAATTTGCGAATATGATAAATCTGTTAAATTACTTGACGCAATTGTTAAAAAATTAGATCGCATTATTTGAGAACTGGCCCGCGCATGGCGGGCCGCTTGATCAGGCGATACGCTGCGTATCGACACTTCGCGAGGGGGTAATCGTCACAGGAATGGATTTAGAGGTCGGTGTTCCGGTACCGTCACCGTAGCGGGTCAGGGGGACCAGTGGATTCGTTTCCGGATAATAGGCCGCAAGATTACCGCGGGGGATGGCGTATGCAACGAGACGGAACCCTGTAACCTGACGGGTAATGCCGTCGGTCGCCAGGGTGGTGATATCGACGCGGTCGCCGTCGCTCAGCCCCAGTGCCAGAATATCGTCCGGATGCATAAACAGGACGTCGCGCTGCCCATAAACACCGCGATAGCGGTCATCCAGACCGTAAATCGTCGTGTTGTACTGATCGTGCGAACGTAATGTCTGTAACACAAATGGCGCGCTGATCTCCGGGCAGACGGCAGCTGGAAGCGGTGCGCTGCTGAATTCTGCTTTACCGGACGGTGTTGCAAAGGTGAGTGATGCCGCACTGTTTCCCAGCCAGAAACCACCGGGCTCTTCGCAGCGAGCATTAAAGTTGTTGAAGCCGGGAATAGTGGCGGCGATATGATCGCGAATCAGGTTGTAATCATCGGCTAAGGCCAGCCAGTCCAGCTTGCTGTTTCCCAGTACCGCGTGGGAGATACCGGCAACGATCGCGGTTTCCGATTTTTGCGTTTCTGCCAGCGGCTTACCGATACCTTCTGAGGCATGAACCATGCTAAATGAGTCTTCGACGGTTACGAACTGACGACCTGTCGCCTGCATGTCCTCTTCGGTACGTCCCAGGGTCGGTAAAATGAGCGACTGCGCACCCGGCATCAAATGGGTACGGTTGAGTTTGGTACTGATATGCACGGTCAAACCGCAACGTTTCAAAGCCTCGCGGGTCAGTGTGGTGTCCGGCGCGGCGGCGGCAAGATTACCGCCAAGCGTAATGAGGACTTTCACTTCATCACGCAACATAGCCTGAATGGCGGCCACGGTATGATGTCCTGGGGCGCGCGGTGGTTCGAAACCAAAATGACGTGCCAGGCTGTCGAGCAGGGCGGCAGGAGGTTTTTCATCAATCCCCATTGTCCGATTACCCTGCACATTACTGTGTCCGCGCACCGGGCACAGCCCCGCGCCCGGTTTGCCCAGATGACCGCCGAGCAACTGCAAATTGACGATTTCACGTACCGTATCCAGCGAATGTTTATGCTGGGTAATGCCCATAGCCCAGGTACATATGACCCGCCTGGCGCTCTGCCAGACGGCGGCGGCGTCACGCAATTGCTGCTCGCTCAAACCGGATTGCGCTTCAATGGACTGCCAGGACGTAGCATCGATTTGCGCAAACCAGGCCTCGATACCCGTGGTGTGTTGAGCGATAAACGCATCATCGAAGATACCGGCTTCCCCGTTCGCCAGGCGCTGGCGATGCGTTTCCAGCAACGCTTTCGCCATCCCACGCACGGCGGCCATATCCCCCCCCAGATTCGGCTGGTAATAGGCCGAACTGATTGCGCCTGCCCTGGAGGTGACGACCTCCAGCGGTTTTTGCGGGTCGGCAAAACGTTCCAGCCCCCGTTCGCGCAGCGTATTAAAGGTAACGATCCGCGCGCCGCGATCGGCAGCGTGGCGCAGGCTGTGGAGCATACGCGGATGGTTAGTGCCTGGGTTCTGCCCAAAGACGAAAATCGCATCGGCCTGTTCAAAATCGGTGAGATGAATAGTGCCTTTACCGATGCCGATACTGCGTTTCAGCCCTGCGCCGCTGGCCTCATGGCACATGTTTGAACAATCGGGGAAGTTGTTAGTGCCGACCATGCGACCAAACAGCTGGTAAAGATACGACGCTTCATTACTCGCTCGCCCTGAGGTGTAAAGTTCCATCTGGTTCGGGTGATCCATTTCGCGAATATGGCGTCCAATCAGGGCAAATGCATCATCCCAGCTCACGGGTTCGTAGCGATCGGTGTGCGGGTTATAGCGCAACGGTTCCGTGAGTCGGCCCTGATACTCCAGAAAATAGTCGCTCTGACGGTTGAGGGCGCTTACGCTGTGTTGCGCAAAAAAGCTGGCGTCAATCTGGCGGCGTGTTGCCTCCCAGGTCACCGCTTTCGCGCCGTTTTCGCAGAAACTAAAGGTGCTTTTGTTGTCATCGCCCCAGGCACAACCGGGGCAGTCAAAGCCGCGGGCTTTATTCATACGCAGTAGATTGCGCAAGTTTTTAAGGGCATTTTTGCTGTCGAAAACGAAGCGGGTGGTTGCTTCAAGAGAACCTAATCCACCGGCAGCGGCGCGATAAGGTTTTATGGCAGTTTTGAATTTCATGTGTTCTTCCGGACAGCGGATTGCTCTTGCGCAAACACTACGCTGCGTAACAGCAATCCTTAATCAACAACTATCTTTTATCACACAATTAACAATAAGTTTACCATTTGCGCAACGGTCCGTGTCTGGCGCGCGTACAGATTAATCTGGCACGGTTTTACGAATAGCAGCGATCAGCGTTTGCACGCCGATAGAGAGGGGGGCATCCACGCGAGTGAGAATGCCGATAGGATCGCCCATACCCGGCGGTACGATGGGTAGCGCGGTGAGTGAACCTTCGCGCAAATCATTTTTGACTGCGCCGGAAGGAACAAACCAGACGTAATCAAAATTCACGGTCAATTGTCGTGATAACGACGCAGAGAGTGTTTCAATGCAGCCGGTCGGAAGCTTGCAGCCCTGACTTTGCAGCAAATCCTCCGTATTCTGGCGTGGCACTGTACCGGTTGGCAGTACGACGACAGGCCATTCCAGCACCCGGCTCAGCGTAATCGTGGTTTGTAGCAGCGGATGGTTGGGGCGCACCACCAGTTTGAGTGACTCAAGAAATAACATCTCATAGGTCAATCCGCTCATCAGTTCCGGATCTGACATACGGCCGATGCCGACGTCCAACTCACCGGATTTCAGCCCGGCCAACAACATAGGATTATTGGTGGTCGCCACCTGAATGGTGATATCAGGCTGCTGCTTATGTACCTGACCAATCACCGACGGCAGAATGCCCAGCGCCGCAGTGGGTAATGCGCCAACACGGATCACGGCATTGTTTTGTTCAGGTTTGTAGTTGAGCGACTGGCCTGCGGTATTGAGCGCATCAAGTACGCGCACAGCATGGGTTAAAAACTGCTCACCCACCAGGGTGAGTTGCGCTCCCAGTCGGCCACGCTCAAACAGACGCGTTCCGGTGAGTTGCTCCAGTTCATTCAGCGTCTTGGACAACGCGGGTTGACTAAGGTTAAGGGTCTCTGCCGCACGCCCCAGGGTTCCCTGCTGAGCGACGGCGACGAATGTATGCAGATGGCGCAAGCGTATGCGCTGGGAGAACAAACCGTTTTTTTCCATAAGATGATGTAAAAACGAAGCGATGTCCGTGGCAAGTAAAGTTGCTTAATTATGTTAACTTGGTAGCAAAACATTCTTAACATTTAATCTCGTTGAGTTACAAACAAATTTTCCCGGCAGTGTGATGTCAACCGCATGTCTATGGGGGGTTAAGCATAATTTTTGGTTATGCAAATAGCCGGAAATACGGCATTTTTGGTTTTCTGCCGCGATCACACTTCGTAAATTCTCTCCCACAGGCGCGCGACGGCTTCTCTACACTCCAGGTAATACATACTGGAGGCATGACAACATGGCGAACACCATCACGGCTGATGACATTCGGGAGCAATTTTCGCAGGCAATGTCAACGATGTACCAGCAGGAAGTTCCGCAGTACGGCACCTTGCTGGAGCTGGTTGCGGACGTCAATCTGGCAGTACTGGAGAATAACCCCCGGTTGCATGAAAAACTGGTTAACGCAGATGAACTGGCGCGCCTGAACGTCGAGCGCCATGGGGCAATTCGCGTTGGACGCCCGGAAGAACTGGCGACGTTACGACGGATGTTCGCCATTATGGGCATGTTTCCGGTGAGCTATTACGATCTGTCTCAGGCGGGGGTTCCTGTACACTCCACTGCCTTTCGCCCCATTGATGATGCGGCGCTGGCACGTAATCCGTTTCGCATTTTTACCTCGTTATTGCGCCTCGAACTGATTGAGGATGCGCAACTGCGCGACCAGGCCGCCGCGATTTTACAGCGCAGGGATATTTTCACTCCACGTTGCCATGAACTCATTGCCTTACATGAACAAACCGGCGCGTTCACTGCCGTCCAGGCGAGTGAATTTGTGAAAGAGGCGCTGGAGACCTTTCGCTGGCATCGTCATGCCACCGTGGATGCCCTAACATACCATGCGCTCCATACTGAGCACCGCCTGATTGCCGATGTGGTCTGCTTCCCCGGCTGCCATATCAACCATCTGACGCCGCGCACGCTGGATATTGACCAGGTTCAGGCGCTGATGCCGAAATATGGAATAGAACCCAAAATCCTGATTGAAGGGCCGCCGCGCCGCGATGTGCCAATCTTATTGCGCCAGACCAGCTTCAAAGCATTGGATGAACCGGTATTGTTCGCAGGCGAGCAGGAGGGGACGCATACTGCGCGTTTTGGTGAGATAGAACAGCGCGGCGTGGCGCTGACGCCAAAAGGCAGGGCGCTTTACGACCGGTTACTTAATGAAGCCGGCACCGGGAAAGACAATTTGACGCATCAGTTACATTTACAGGAGATATTTCAATCTTTCCCCGACAGCGAAATGCTGTTGCGACGCCAGCAACTGGCCTACTTCCGCTATCGCCTGACGCCTTCTGGCGAGGCTCACCGTAAGGCGATTCGTCCGGGTGACGATCCGCAACCGCTTATCGAGCGCGGTTGGGTAGTTGCGCAACCCATCATCTACGAAGATTTTTTGCCCGTCAGTGCGGCCGGGATCTTTCAGTCAAACCTTGGCAACGAAACGCAACAGCGTAGCCACGGTAACGCCAGCAAGCGGCGTTTTGAAGAGGCGCTCGGCTGTGAAGTGCTTGATGAGTTCACCCTCTATGAGCAAGCAGAAGAGCGCAGCAAACGACGTTGCGGTCTGTTGTAAAAAAGGTACTCTGCTACGGGTGTGCATAAACAGGATGTTGTCATGGAAAATCCCTCCGCGCCGTTAGCAGAAACCCGCCACGGCACGTTGATTGGTGTGACCGACGAGGATTGTCTCGTCTGGCGTGGTATTCCCTATGCGGCGCCTCCCGTCGGGCCGCTGCGCTGGCGCGCGCCGCAACCGTCAGAACCCTGGGAAGGTGTCCGCGTGGCGGATACTTTTTCGGCTTCCTGCTGGCAGAACGGTGAAATCTGCACGCAAATTGCCGGCGGCGATCCGGGTAAATTGTCCGAAGATTGTCTGTATCTCAATGTGTGGGCTCCGGCGGCGCGCAGTGCGCCACTCCCGGTGATGGTCTGGCTGCACGGTGGCGGTTTTACCATGGGGGCGGGCGATTTGCCGCCCTATGATGGCAAAGCTCTCGCCCGACGCGGTGTGGTGCTGGTCACCCTCAATTATCGGCTGGGGCATCTGGGATTTTTCGCCCATCCGGCATTGCAAGAAGAAGAGGGCGAAACCGTCTGTAACTTCGGCCTGCTCGATCAAATTGCCGCGCTGCGCTGGGTTAAAGAGAATATCCATGCCTTCGGTGGCGATGCGCGTAATATCACGCTGTTTGGCGAATCCGCCGGGGGACGAAGTGTGATGTCGCTGATGGCCTCGCCGAAGGCAAAGGGGCTCTTTCACAAAGCCATTATTCAAAGCAGCTACACCTTGCCGGATACGCCGCTTGAGCGCGCGCTGGAAAAAGGGATCGCCGTTGCAGAGCATCTCGGCGCACCCAATGCCACGGCAGAGCTATTGCGCGCGATCCCGGCCGAGGCATTCTGGCCGCTCCCTTCACCGCTTAAGATCGCTCCCGCGCCGATTGCCGGAGACGACGTCCTGCCTGTGCCGGCACTGGAGGTTTTTTTCAACGCAACACAGCATCCGATGCCGGTTATTGTGGGGTCGAACAGCGATGAAGCCAGCGTGATGGCCGAGTTTGGCGTCGACCTCGCCGGACAAATTGATAAGTTACGTCGTGAGCAACGTTTTGGCCTCGGGATCATTAAGCTGCTTTACCCCGGGGTAAAAGGGGATACGGAACTGGGGCGCCAGGTTTGCAGGGATATGGCGTTCACCTCGCTCGGACTGGTGATAATGCAGGCGCAACAGCGCATCGGGCAACCATGCTGGCGCTACTGGTTTGATTACGTGGCAGAAGCCGAGCACGACACCTACATCAATGGCGCGTGGCACGGAAACGAAGTGCCCTATGTGTTTGATAATCTGATGCTGACGGAGCCTGCGTGCCATTACGTCAATGATCGAGATCTGGCATTTGCGGCAAAGGTTGCCGATTACTGGGTTAACTTTGCCCGCGAAGCCAGCGTCACTTGCGATGTGCTTCATGGCCCTGTTCGCTGGCAGGCTTGCCGAAAAGGGCGCGACAGGCTGCTACGCATGGGACTGAATAAACATGCGGGATTTCGCATGGCAAATCGGTTTATGCGGGCACGCCTGACACTGTTTAAACGGGTCATGCGGCATCACGTCAAACTTGATTAATTATCCAGCAAGCTCGCGCGAAATGCCGCCAGCCCGGCGGCATTATTCTGTGAATCTCTCAGAACCAGACGATAGCTCGCCCCTGTCTTAACGCTCTGCCCATAAGGACGCATAAGGCGACCGGCGCGGATATCCTCTGCGACCAGCGTTTCATCAGCAATGGCCACGCCAAGCCCCTGAATGGCCGCCGTGATCGCCAGATCCATGGTGTCGAAGTGTTGATTTTTTTTCATAACCCACGTTGTGCTGTCCTGTTTCGCCAGCCACAGCGACCAGTCTGTTTTATCTCTGGTCGGATGCAGAAACGTCAAATGACTGAGCGTGTCATCGGCCGTCAATTGGGGACTCATGACCGGCGTAAGCGCTTCATCAAACAGCAGATCGCCCGCGCTGAAATGGGTACCAAAAACGATTGCCGCATCGTACGGCTCAGTTTTGAAGTTAACGCCATGGTCAGTGGTGGTCGTCAATGCCACCTGCAAGTCAGGGCTGGTTTGCTCAAGCTGAATAAGACGCGGAACCAGCCAGCGCATCGCACAGGTCGGCGCTTTCAGACGGACGACCGTTTGCTGTGCCCGTGCCTGCGCGGCAAGGGTTTGCAGATGCTCAAACGCTGAACGTAATTCCGGTAGCAGGGCACTGCCCTGAGGCGATAACCGCAAACCCCTGGCATGACGCTCAAACAGCGGGAAACCAAACCATGTCTCCAGTGAAGCAATCTTGCGGCTTACCGCCCCCTGCGTCAGACATAACTCTTTTGCGGCATGGGTAAGATTTAAATGGCGGGCCGTAACCAGAAAAGCGTCAATGGCATTCAGCGGCAAGGTACGGTTTGGCATGGTGACTCCAGCTATGCAATTTATTCATGGCTATTATGACAACAAATCGATTGTGGACTCAACGCGCTTTTATTTGAATGGTTATGCACTTTTAATGAGAAAGGATTAAGAATGACTCTGCGTACACCGGTGAAAACCCGTTCAAAATTGCCCGACGTGGGTACGACCATTTTTACCGTTATTGGTCAGCTTTCCGCACAGCATAATGCGATTAACCTTTCTCAGGGCGCGCCCAATTTTTCCTGCGATCCGCAGTTGATCTCCGGCGTGACCAGAGCGATGCAGGCCGATCATAACCAGTACGCCCCGATGACGGGGTTACGTCCGCTGAAAACACGCATTGCCGAGAAGATCAGTGATCTGTACGGCACGCAGTATGACGTGGACAGCGAAATACTGATTACCGCCAGCGCCAGTGAAGGTCTCTATTCGGCCATCAGTGGCCTGGTTCATCCGGGCGATGAAGTTATCTATTTCGAACCGTCGTTTGACAGCTATGCGCCCATTGTTCGCCTGCAGGGGGCGACGCCTATCGCCATTAAACTCACGGTCCCCGATTTTGCGGTGAACTGGGACGAAGTTCGCGCGGCCATCACTCCCCGCACGCGCATGATCATTATTAACACGCCACATAATCCGAGCGGTCAGGTTTTCTCTGCTGACGATCTGCAACAACTGGCGGCGTTGACGCGCAACACCGATATCGTGATTCTTTCTGACGAAGTATATGAACATGTCGTCTTTGACGAGCAGCCGCACCATGGTATGGCGACACATCCGCAACTTGCGCAGCGCAGTGTGATTATCTCGTCCTTCGGTAAGACTTATCATGTCACGGGCTGGCGCGTGGGTTACTGCGTTGCGCCATCAGAGTTGATGGATGAGATTGTGAAAGTCCATCAGTTTTTAATGTTTTCCGCCGATACGCCAATGCAGTACGCTTTTGCCGAGCATATGACGGATCCCCAGACCTGGCTGTCGCTGTCGGCCTTCTACCAGCGCAAACGCGACTTGTTGCAAAGCCTGCTGGCAGCATCGCCATTTCGCTTATTGCCGAGCGCGGGCTCGTTCTTCCTGTTGGCGGATTACAGCCATTTCAGCGACGAGAGCGACAGCGAGATGGTGAAAAGGTTAATTACCGATTACGGCGTTGCCACCATTCCGTTATCGGCGTTTTACACTGATGGTACTGATAACAAATTGATTCGCCTCTCTTTTGCCAAAGACGAGGCCACACTCAGAGCAGGCGCGCAGGCCCTGTGTCGTGTTAAGCCACGCTAAGGAGCGTTAACCGTGAAATTGAAAGCACTCTTTCTGGGCATGGGCATGCTTTGCTCATTATCTTCTTTCGCAGCAACCCAGTTACGCTATGGCCTGGAAGCGGAATATCCACCGTTTGAAAGCCGCAATGCTTCTGGCCAACTGGAAGGTTTTGATATCGAGCTGGGCAATGCCATCTGTAAAGCCGCAGAACTGAAATGTACCTGGGTCGAAACTTCGTTTGATGCGCTGATCCCTGGTCTTGTGGCGAAAAAATTTGACGCGATCAATTCAGCGATGAATATCACCGAGCAGCGTCGTCAGAGCATCGATTTTACCCAACCTATCTACCGCATTCCCTCTCAACTGGTGGGCAAGTCGGGTGATGGTATGGAAGCGACGGCCGAAGGTCTGAAGGGTAAAACTATCGGTGTATTGCAGGGTTCCATTCAGGAAACTTATGCAAAAGAGCACTGGGAAAAGCACGGTGTCACCGTGGTGTCTTATAAAGATCAGAATATGGCCTGGGGTGATTTGCTGAATGGCCGCATTGACGCCTCGCTGGTCATGTCAGCGGCCGGGCAGGCAGGTTTCCTGAGCAAACCGCAGGGTAAAGGCTTTGGCTTTATTGGCAAACCGGTATCTGACGATACGATCCTCGGCAGTGGCATCGGTTTTGGGTTGCGCAAAGGTGATGAGGCCACCAAAAAGCAACTCGACGCCGCAATTGATAAAGTACGCGCCGATGGCACCATCAAAACGCTGGCGGAGAAATACTTCCCCGGTATTGATGTGAGCGTCAGCGCTAAATAACAAGCCGACCTTTTCTGACCCCAACCGTTGATGTCCGGATGGGGTCTTTTTATATCAGCAATCCCTGCGCATCCCTGGCTTTCTACGCTCTTTACTGCTTTCGTACCGTCATCGTGCTTTATGCCCCTGGTGCGAAAAGGGCAGCGATGCAGTGAGCAACGTAACGGGATATTTTCCGCGCAGTAAAAATCATACCTTTCTTTACACAGTTTTCAGGCCGATCCCATCGACAAAAATATTTCCAGCTTTGCGCAGAATATCACCCGCCAACAATTGGATTCTCAATCAATTTTGTCTAGAGTGTGCGGTCATAACTGTTAGCTTTTGCCGTGGTTTTGTTTTGTACAACACCGCTTCTCACGACCATAAGGACGTATTATCAGGCATGAACCGCAGACGTTTCATTAAGGCATCAATGGCGCTGGCCGCAGCGTGCGGGACTTCCGGCTTTGCTTCTCTGTTCTCCCGTGCGGCATTTGCTGCAGATTCCGATATCGCCGATGGTCAGAGTCGTCGTTTCGATTTTTCCGTGTTGCAGTCCATGGCGCATGACCTGGCGCAGCAGCCGTGGGGCGGCGCGCCGCGTCCTTTGCCGGATACGCTCGCCAACATGACGCCACAGGCCTACAACGCCATTCAGTACGATGCGCAGCATTCCCTGTGGAACAATGTTGAAGGTCGTCAGCTGGACGTGCAGTTTTTCCATATGGGGATGGGTTTCCGTCGCCGGGTGCGCATGTTCTCGCTCGATCCCGCCACCCAACAGGCGCGCGAAATTCATTTCCGTCCTGAATTATTTAACTACCATGACGCGGGCGTTGACACAAAGCAGCTCGAAGGGCAAAGCGATCTAGGGTTTGCCGGTTTCCGCGCCTTTAAAGCGCCTGAACTGGCACGTCGCGATATCGTCTCTTTCCTGGGGGCCAGCTATTTCCGCGCGGTAGACAGTACTTACCAGTACGGGCTTTCTGCACGTGGCGCGGCAATCGACACCTTTACGGACACTCCGGAAGAGTTTCCGGACTTCACCGCATTCTGGTTTGAAACCGCGAAAGCCTCTGATACCTCATTTACGGTCTATACCTTGCTCGACAGCCCGAGTCTGACCGGGGCATACAAATTTGTGATCCACTGTGAGCAGAGCCAGGTGATCATGGAGGTGGATAACCACCTGTATGCGCGTAAAGACATCAAACAGCTGGGTATTGCGCCGATGACCAGTATGTTTAGCTGTGGTAACAATGAACGTCGCGTGTGCGATACCATTCATCCGCAGATCCATGACTCCGATCGGCTGGCCATGTGGCGCGGCAATGGGGAGTGGGTTTGTCGTCCCCTGAATAACCCGCAGAAACTGCAATTCAACGCCTTTTTGGACGACAATCCGAAAGGTTTTGGCTTGCTGCAACTGGACCGCGACTTCTCTCATTATCAGGACGTAATGGGCTGGTATAACAAACGCCCAAGCCTGTGGGTCGAGCCGCGTAACCAATGGGGTAAAGGCAGCGTCGGATTAATGGAGATCCCGACGACGGGTGAAACCCTGGATAACGTGGTCTGCTTCTGGCAGCCGGAGAAACCGGTTCGTGCAGGTGACGAACTGGCTTTTCAGTATCGTCTGTACTGGAGCGCCATGCCGCCGGTACGTTCGCCGCTGGCGCGTGTCTATGCCACTCGCACCGGTATGGGGGGCTTCCCGGAAGGGTGGGCACCGGGCGAACATTACCCGGAAAAATGGGCTCGTCGTTTCGCCATTGATTTTGTCGGCGGCGATCTGAAAGCCGCTGCGCCGAAGGGGATTGAGCCCGTTATCACCTTGTCGAATGGGGAAGCTAAGCAGGTTGAAATCCTGTACGTTGAGCCCTTCGACGGCTACCGTATTCTGTTCGACTGGTATCCCACGTCTAATTCCACCGACCCGGTTGAAATGCGCCTCTTCCTGCGCTGTCAGGGCGATGCGATCAGCGAGACCTGGTTGTATCAGTATTTTCCGCCTGCGCCGGATAAGCGCAACTACGTGGATGATCGCATCATGCGCTAAATCGGTAACCTCCCTCGGGGAGGGAGGTTCTGATATGAGGAGATGTTATGGAATCCACCGACAGCCTGATCGTCGTCAACGACCATCTGGCGCTGCATGCCATTGATGAGCGTTTTGTTCACGATCTACATCAACTGATCGTTAAAAATCGCGAATGGCTACAGCACTTTCTGGACTGGCCGCAGTATGTCCGCTCGGTTGACCAGACCCGGCAAACCGCGCAAAGCAATATTGTCCTGCATCAGCGCGGCTACGCCAAAATGTTCCTGATCCTCGAAGATAACGTGCTGGTGGGTGTCCTCTCTTTCAACTCCATCGAACCGACGAATAAAACCGGCTATATCGGTTACTGGCTCGATAAAGACAAAGAGGGCAAGGGGATTATATCCGCCTGCCTGCAGGCGTTTATGGCCTTTTACGCGCGTCGCGGCGATGTTCGTCGGTTTGTCATTAAATGCCGCGTGGCGAACGAAGCCAGTAACCGTGTCGCACTGCGTAACGGTTTTATCCTCGAAGGTTGTCTGCGCCAGGCGGAGTTCCTGAACGGCAGTTTTTATGATCAAAATATTTACGGTCAGATTATCGATCGCTCATCATAGCAGCCCGGCTAATGGCGTACGGGTTATATACTGTGTGCCATTAATGACCTTCTGACCACGCAGCAAAATACTGTCGCCTTCTGGCGCTTCCACCACCGCGTCATCGGTGATTTCAATATGATGCTCGATCAATACATTGCCCCTGATACGTGCATTTCCCTGAATAACGACTTTTTCATCAAGCAGAATCGGCCCGCCGAGTAAGTGCGCATTGCCACCGACAAGGACGTGATGTTTGAGTACGCAATTGCCTTCGATCGTCGCATTTTCCGCAACCTGCGCGCTATAGCGCAGAGTAGGGATGGCATCCTCTTCATGTCCGGCCACAATTCGCGCTTTACCGTAAACTTTGGCACAGTCGCACACCCAGACATCATTTTGCTCATTGCCTTCCAACAAAGCGAAATCAAAGACCTCAGCCCGATGTTCGATAAACGCAAACTTAACGATGGCATCGCCATAAATTTGCGCCTGGTGGACCACGCGCGAATGGGTGACCGTGGCGCGGTCATAAATTTGCAGTATCTGTTGATTATCCGGGGTTAGACCCTGTGCGGCGATGATTTCGCAGCCGTGTAAAATACGCGCATGGCCGAACAGATGGCAGGCGCCGCGAACGGTAGATGTTTGCACGGTGACGTTGTCACGTAAGACGGCACCATGGCTTATCTCAGCAGCATCAACCCAGCTGTTGCCGCTAATTTCAACATCATGACAGACAAGACAGGGTTGCGTCAGACGCGCGTCATCGCGCACATGACTGTTGGCAAATACCATGCTGTTTACATCGTAAATCCAGCAGTTGCCTTCCTGCGACAAGGCGGTATCTTCATCCACCCAGCCCCCGAAAGTCCCTGCGGTCACGTCGCCAAAGTCGCGTAACGCAATAATCTGGCGCAACGAGACCTTCTGTTTTTCGCCGTTGATCTGGTAACTGAACGCACGGCGCTCATCACTGAGTCGGTATTTTTTCATTGTTTGCTTCCGTTATTTCCCCACGATAAACGTAGCAAACTTTGCGATACTGGCTATTCAGAATGAAAAAACATAAAATGCATTTTAGATGCAACTTATAAGTTTTGCGCTTATACATGAAAAATTAAGGAACGGTAATGACCACATTTGACGATTCGTATTTTACTGAGAAATATGGACTGACTCGCACCCATTCCGATGTCCTGCATGCAATGCAGTTTGTGAAACCGGGTAAAACCCTGGATCTGGGCTGCGGTAACGGACGTAACAGCCTCTATCTGGCGGCCAACGGTTTTGATGTGACAGCATGGGATAAAAATGCGTCTGGCATCAATAATATTAAGACCATCTGTCAGGCTGAGGGGCTTACCAACCTGCAAACTGCCGTTGTTGATTTGAATGCACTCGGCTTTGAGGGCGAATATGATTTTATTCTCTCAACCGTGGTGCTGATGTTTCTTGAACCGCAAACCATTCCGGGTCTGATCGCCAATATGCAGCGCTGCACTAAATCGGGCGGCTATAACCTGATCGTGGCGGCAATGGATACCGCTGATTTCCCGTGCACCGTCGGTTTCCCGTTTGCTTTTAAAGAGAATGAATTGCGTAACTACTACGCAGGCTGGGAACTGGAAAAATACAATGAAGACGTCGGTGAGTTGCACCGCACCGACGCCAATGGCAATCGCATTAAGTTGCGTTTTGCGACTTTACTGGCGCGAAAAGCTTAACGCGCCGCCAGCAGGCACAACTGTAATGCAACCTGGTAAGAGGCCTCGAACGACTTCAGCGGCAGAAACTCAAATTGTGAATGGAAATTGTGCGCGCCGGTAAAGAAGTTCGGCGTCAATAACCCTTTCGCGGACAGCGCTGCGCCATCTGTGCCGCCGCGCATGGGGGTGGGTTTCGGCGTAATCCCAAGTATATTCATGGCCTCAAACAGTAAATCGATTGCGCGCTTGTCTTCGCCGATGGCGTTACTGATATTGCTGTAAATATCGCTGATGCTGTACTCCACTTTCGCGGTGGGGTACTGCGCAGCAATTATGTTTGCAACATCGGCAATCTGCTGTTTTCTGCGTTCGAAGCTCTCCTTATCAAAGTCACGGATGCTGGCGCTAAGATGCGCGTGCCCCTGAACGGCTTCCATTCCGTTAAACCAGACATAGCCCTCGCGACCTTCGGTGTGTTCCGGCGTTTGCAGACGATCAAAGTGGCTGATGTAATCCATGGCCATCAGCAGGGGGTTAACCAGCACGCCTTTTGCCGACATCGGATGCGCGGTAACGCCAGTAAAATCGATAGACGCCGAGGCGGCATTGAAGTTTTCAAAAACAATTTCACCTTTTTCGCAGCAGTCGATAGTCCAGGCAAAATCAACATCAAAACGTGTTAAATCCAGCGCCTTCGCTCCACGCAACCCGACTTCTTCATCCGGAACAAAGGCCACGACGATATCACCATGTTGCTGTTCTGACGTCAGGTTTTCCAGCAAAGTCATCACCACCGTGACAGCGGCTTTGTTATCTGCGCCCAGTACGCTGGTGCCATCGCTAAAGATGATCTCTTCATCACGATACGCGTTGATTTCCGGATGCTCGGCTACCCGTAGCCAGATCTCTTTTTCAGCATTCAGACAGAGATCTTCCCCCTGAAAACGCAGAATTTGCGGATGAATATCCGGTGATAACCCCACGTCTACGGTGTCGATATGAGTGATAAAACCAATACGCGGCGCGCCCGGCACTGTCCCTTTTTTCACCGCCGTTACCGTGGCGTGTTCATCGAGCACAATCTCATCCAGACCCAGCGTTTGCAGCTCTTGCGCCAGGGCACGCGCCATGTCGAATTGTCCGGGTGTGGTCGGTAATGTCGTGGCTGCCGCATCGCTTTGACTGGTGATGGCAAGATAGCGAAAGAAGCGTTGCGTTAATTGACTGGCGAGGGGCGATGGCATAGTGATTCCTTCTTTATTTGACTTATCAGGTGCTTGCAATATGACTTTAATGTTATTTATGAAAGCGCAAACAACAAGCACTATTTGGCTCATGGAAAGAAAACAACAGGAAAATCTATGACTAGAAAACAGACAACAGTTGCACTGGCCTTGCTGGCTCTGGCAGTGAGTTCCTCTGTGGCAGCAAAAACCCTGGTCTACTGTTCAGAAGGAAGCCCTGAGAATTTCAACCCGCAACTTTATACCTCGGGCACCAGCGTCGACGCCAGCGCGGTGCCGGTTTATAACCGACTTGTCGATTTTAAAGCCGGGACGACCGAACTCCAGCCGAGTCTTGCAGAGCGTTGGGAGGTCAGCGACGACGGCAAGGTGTATACCTTCCACCTGCGCAAAGGGGTGAAGTTTCAGAGCAATAAATATTTTACCCCCACGCGTGATTTTAATGCTGATGACGTTATTTTCTCGTTTATGCGGCAAAAAGATCCTCAGCATCCTTACCATAACGTCTCTAACGGCAACTATTCCAATTTCGAGAGCCTGGAGTTTGGCAAGCTGATCACCGCTATCGATAAAGTGGATGACAATACCGTGCGCTTTACGTTGACACATCCGGAAGCGCCTTTCGTACCGGATCTGGCCTGGTATTTCGCCTCTATCTTATCTGCCGAATACGCCGATGCGATGTTAAAAGCCGGGACGCCGGAGCGAGTGGATATGGAACCGATTGGCACCGGTCCGTTCAAACTTGCCCAGTACCAGAAAGATTCGCGCATCCTGTTTACCGCCTTCCCGGAATACTGGCAGGGCAAAGCGAAAATCGACCGTCTGATATTCACCATTACGCCGGATGCCTCAGTGCGCCTGGCCAAGCTTGAAAAAAATGAATGTCAGGTGATGCCATTCCCGAACCCGGCGGATTTGCCACGTCTGAAAGAAAACAAAGACATTACGCTCATGAGCAAATCGGGGTTGAATACCGGTTTCCTTGCCTTTAACACGCAAAAAGCGCCGCTTGATAATGTCAAAGTGCGCCAGGCGCTGGCGATGGCCATCAATAAACCGGCCATTATTAATGCGGTATTCCAGGGCACCGGAACTGCTGCGAAAAATCTCCTGCCGCCAGACGTCTGGAGCGCGGACAGTGAATTGCAGGATTACGCTTACGATCCGCAAAAAGCCAAAGCGTTATTGAAAGAAGCGGGGCTGCCAGAGGGCACCACGATTGATTTGTGGGCAATGCCGGTTCAGCGACCCTATAATCCGAATGCAAAACGCATGGCCGAGATGATTCAGGCCGACTGGGCGAAAGTCGGAGTCAATGCGAAAATTGTTACGTATGAATGGGGTGAATATTTAAAAAGGGTTAAAGGTGGCGAGCATCAGGCGGCATTAATGGGATGGACAACGGCCACCGGCGATCCGGATAACTTCTTTGGCCCGCTGTTTACCTGTCAGTCTGCGAATGGCGGTTCAAACTCGTCAAAATGGTGTTATCAGCCGTTTGACAAAATTATCGCCGAAGCGAAAACCATTACCGATCACGACAAACGCGTGGCGCTATATAAAGAGGCCCAGCAGATGATGCACGATCAAATGCCTGCGGTAATGATTGCGCACTCAACGATTTTCGAACCTGTACGTAATGACGTAAAAAGCTATGAAGTCGACCCGTTTGGCAAACATATTTTTTACCAGGTCGATATTCAGCAATAAAACGCCGCGCCAGTGTCCTGCACTGGCGCAAATTTTTCTGGTGCGGTGGAAGCATATTTTTTTATAGAATTTGCGCCAGTAAGCTTTTTTATGCCATCACCGTAGTCGGTTGTTTGCTATACCTTTTAAGGTATCCATACACTTAAAGGGATCTTCCATGCGTACTGTATTAAAAGTTGCAGTGATGGCAGGCCTGCTTGCGTTAGCGGGCTGCGCTTCCAAAGTGACTCAACCTGAACAATACTCTGGCTTCTTAAAAGATTATTCCAACTTACAACAAACCACCTCCGCAAGCGGTAAACCCGTATTGCGCTGGGTGGATCCGTCATTCGACCTGAATAAATACGACAGTATTGTTTACCATCCGGTGACCTATTATCCGGTAGCAAAACCAACCAGCCAGGTCAGCCAACAAACGCTGGATGGGCTGCTGGCGTATACGAACACCAAACTGAAAGCCGCAGCCGCGCAGCGTAAACCGCTGGTGACCTCTCCAGGCGCGCATAGCCTGATTTTCCGTGGCGCCATTACCGGTGTGGATAGCAGCAAGCAAGGTCTGCAGTTCTATGAAGTGATCCCGGTTGCGATGGTGATTGCCGGTACGCAAGCGGCCACAGGGCACCGAACCATGGATACGCATCTTTATTTCGAAGGTGAACTGATCGACGCACAGACCAATAAACCGGTTATTAAAGTGGTGCGTCAGGGCGAGGGTAAAAGCCTGAGCAATGCCAACGCGCCAATGACGGTGGATACTCTGAAACAGGTTATTGATAACATGGCGACAGATGCCACCATGTTTGATGTTTCCCACAAGTAAAGACGCCAGCGCCATCCTAAAGGATGGCGCTTCTTCTCAGGCTAACTTCCGCTTAAACGACAATGTTCCTGGTCGTGAAAACATCACTAAATTTCCCGTCAAAATCAGCAGCAGACCTGCAATTCCATTCATATGCCAGACATAGCCTTCATAGACCGTTGAAATACTTAGCGCCACAAGGGGAAACAGCAGGGTGCTATAGGCAGCATTACTGGCGCCGATACGGCCAATCAGGGTGAAATAGGCGCCAAAGGCAATGACCGAGCCAAAGAGGGCGAGATAAACCAGCGCGCCCAGATAGCTGAAAGTCCATTCTGGAGTGAAATCATCACCACGGAACAACGCAATTGCGCCCATGATTATCGTTCCGTACAGCATCGCCCAGGCATTGGTGGTCATGGTCTCCAGACCGTTGCGTTGATGGCGCATGCTGATCATATTGCCAAGGGAAAAACCAAATGTGCCCAGCATCGAAAGACAAATGCCCAATAACAGGGTGCTGTTCAGACCGCTGGCCAGCAAATCATCCCAGAATAGCGTCACAATTCCCGTCAACCCCAGAATCGCCGCAGGATAGAAGCGTGAAGGGGGTTTTTGACCGAAGAACAGAAAACTATTAACTGCGTTAAACAATACGGCCATTGAGAAAATGACCGACTCCAGCCCGGTATTAATCCACGCGGCGGCGGTATAAAAACAGAGAAAGTTGAAGCCAAAAACACAGCATCCTTGCAGGATGCAAAAAAGATGATCCCGCAGGACAAGTTTACGCAGTCGCCGCAGGGCAATTAACACCACCATCATGGTGAGTGAGGCAATCGCAAAACGCCAAAAAATGGACACAGGTGCAGCGACCGGACCCTGTTGCAGAAAAATAGCAATCCATGTCGTGCCCCATATCACCACTACCAGACAATATAAAAAAATGTTCATCACAATCCCCGTTATGCCAACAGGTTTCCAGTCTTGCCAAAAAATCTCTCTCCGGCTTGCATAAATTCACGGGTCACTTGCAAATTCTTGCGTTTTTTTAGCGAAACACTGGTATCGGGCAGACGCAATTCATAGACTGAGATTCTGGTGAAATTTTTGTTAATTGCGTCCATGACTGTTTATAAAGCCTTCGAAAATCTTCAACATCACAATGCTGTTTTGCATGACTCGGTTGCGCTGCATTCTGGTATTCAACTGGCGGCATGGTCTAACAAGCGCGATAACATCACCCAGTATTGCGATCATCACACCCTGAGTCTGTACATTGCCGATGGCTACGAGAGCTACCATAAGACCTCGCAGGGCTGGAAAAATGGCGGTGGACCGGACCGGTTTTGCCTGATGCCGAAAGAGAGCGAGTCCAGTTGGGATATCCGTGATGATTTGTCGTTTGTGCACCTTTATTGCACTGACGAACACCTGCGGGATATTGGGGAGAAAATTTGGGATCGCAGCCCGGCGTCGTTTACCCTTGATGAGAAAACCTTCGCCCAGGATGAGCGTATTACGACTCTCTATCGCCAGTTCCTTCTTAGCAGCGACTGGCACCAGCAGGCGAATCAGCTCACGCTGAGCACCGCGTCAACGCTGCTCCTCACCCATCTTATTCAGCATTACAGTAATGTGCAGTGGCGCTTGCCCACGGTTAAAGGCGGGCTTGCGCCAGTGGTGTTGCGCCAGGTGCTGGACTGGATAGAGGCGAACCTTTCCCAACCGTTGTTGCTGAGCGATCTGGCGGCGCAGGCGGCGTTAAGTGAGTACCATTTTGCGCGTATGTTCCGCCAGTCGATGGGGGTTGCGCCGCATCAGTATGTGATGCATCGCCGGATGGCGCAGGCGAAAGCGCAATTGTTAAACACCGAACTCCCGCTGACGACAATCGCCATGGCCTGCGGTTTCAGTTCTGCCAGCCATTTCAGTAATCGTTTCCGGGCTGTTTTTGGCATGACGCCGTCGCAATTACGCGCGGCGAACCCGTGACAATGCAGCATAACAGACACCACCGGCAACCAGCCCCCAGAACGCTGACCCCACGCCAAGCAGCGTTACGCCGCTGGCGGTGACCAGGAACGTCACGATTGCGGCGTCACGCTCTTTTTCTTGTGACAGAGCCTGGAAAAGACTGCCGCCGATCGTGCCGAGTAAGGCAAGGCCTGCCAGCGTCTGGATCCAGCTCAGCGGTAAGGTCGCCAGCAATGCGGTGATGGAGCCGCCAAATACGCCCGCTAACAAATAAAAGAGACCCGCAGCGACCGCGGCCTTCCAGCGTTGTGCGGGGTCGGGGTGCGCGTCCGGGCTTTGACAAATTGCTGCTGTAATGGCGGCGATGCAAATTGAGAAAACCCCAAACGGCGAGAGCAGCAGCGCCAGTCCTCCGGTAACGATAATTAGCGGCGATACGGCCGCCCGGTAGCCCGCAGCCTGCATCGTGGCGAAGCCCGGCGCATTTTGTGACGCCATCGTCGCGAGAAAAAAGGGAATGCCGATACTGATGAGCGATCTCCAGTTGAAGACCGGAGGGATAAATTCCGGCATCACAAAAGTAGAGTCCATTTTGGCCATGACAACGTCGCCGCTAAGCCAGGCGACCAGCGCACCAGCTATCAGCGTCACGACAATGGCATAGCGTGGGGCGAGGGCTTTACAGACCAGCCAGGCCAGTAGCATACTGCCGCACAGCACAAAATGGCCCTCAACGTTGCGAAATGCCTGCAACCCAAAACGCAGCAGGATTCCGGCGAGCATGGCTGCCGCGAGAGTATGCGGAATAATTTTCATCAGCCGGGCGAACAGCCCGGTGACGCCGCAAAGCACAATCAGCGCATTAGCAAAAATGAACACGCCTATGGTCTCAGCGAGCGTTAATCCTTGTAAACTGGTCGCCAGCAATGCGGCTCCGGGCGTAGACCATGCGGTCAGCACCGGCATGCGGTACCACAGCGAAAGGACGATTGTGCTGACGCCCATGCCTAAACCGAGCGCCGTCATCCAGCCGGCAATTTGTGTGGCGCTGGCCCCCGCTGCGACAGCGGCCTGCCAGATAATGGCCGCAGAACTGGCATAGCCGACCAGCACGGCCACAAAGCCCGCCAGAAGGGTGGTAAAAGGAAACACGTGAGCGCGCATGAACGACCCTTTGTGCGTTATAACGTCCAGACAATGTATCATCGTGCGTTATAGCATACAAGCATGCGTAGCGAGACTGACAGGAGAGAATATGGATCTAACTCATTATCTGGCGAGCACCTTAAAAAATCTGCGCCAGGCGCGTGGCTGGAGCCTCTCCCGGCTGGCTGACGAAACGGGTGTGTCAAAAGCGATGCTCGGGCAAATTGAACGCAATGAGTCCAGCCCTACGGTGGCAACACTGTGGAAAATCGCCACGGGCCTCAATGTCCCGTTTTCATCCTTTATTGCGCCTCCGGAAAGCGAAACGCCTCTTTCATTTGATCCACAACAGCATGCGATGGTGGTTACCCCGCTGTTTCCCTGGGATGAAGCATTGCATTTTGATCTCTTCTCGATAATTCTGGCACCAGGCGCTCTTAGCGAATCAACGCCGCATGAGCAGGGGGTCATTGAGCACGTCGTGGTGATTGGCGGGCTGCTGGATATGTGTATTGAGGGGCAATGGAGAACCCTGACGGCAGGCAGCGGGATTCGTTTCGCTGGCGACCGCCCTCACGCCTATCGTAATAGCTCAGGACAGAGCGCGCATTTCCACTCGCTTATTCACTACCCAAAAGAAAAAACCGCAAGCAAGCTTGCGGCAAAGAACGACGACGAGTAAACAACAATGTACAACGTGACGAGGAAATGTCCGATTACACTTCATCTTTCAAACGGCCTCTTGATTGGCTGCCTCAGGCCACCTCCGTCACTTACTGCAGTAAGCTCCCGGGGATGCCCCTTGTTGCTGCCGCGACGCCATTTGAAAAGCTTTCGCGTAATGTTGATTAACTTAACCTGCGTCGTTACGACTGGAAAATAGCAATTTCTTCAATGCTTTGCCGCCACATGGAAAATGCCTTCTGGCGCAGGTGGTGAAACGTCCGCGAACTGACTACAATAGCCGCCATTTTGCACATAATGGATAACGACGATTGTATGCGCCTGCAACCCCATCATCTTGAACTCTTAAGCCCTGCCCGTGACACCGCGATCGCTCGCGAAGCCATTTTGCACGGTGCGGACGCGGTTTATATCGGCGGCCCGGGGTTCGGTGCCCGCCATAACGCCAGCAACAGTCTGCAGGATATTGCCAGCCTCGTTCCGTTTGCTCATCGCTATGGCGCGAAAGTATTTATCACGCTCAATACCATTCTGCATGATGATGAGCTGGAGCCTGCTCAGCGCCTGATTACCGATCTGTACGAAACCGGGGTTGACGCCCTGATTGTGCAGGATATGGGCATCATGCAACTCGATATCCCGCCGATTGAGCTGCATGCCAGTACGCAGTGTGATATCCGCAGCGTAGAAAAGGCGAAGTTCCTCTCTGATGCCGGTTTTAGCCAGATTGTGTTGGCGCGCGAGCTAAACTTGCAGCAGATCCGCGATATTCACGCCTGTACTGACGCCACCATAGAATTTTTTATTCATGGCGCGCTCTGCGTGGCCTATTCCGGTCAGTGCTATATTTCCCACGCCCAGACAGGGCGCAGCGCCAACCGTGGCGACTGTTCACAAGCCTGCCGACTGCCGTATACCCTGAAAGATGATCAGGGGCGCGTCGTTGCCTACGAAAAACATCTGCTGTCGATGAAAGATAACGACCAGAGTGCCAATCTTGGTGCGTTAATTGATGCCGGTGTGCGTTCCTTTAAGATTGAAGGGCGCTACAAAGACATGAGCTATGTGAAAAACATTACCGCGCATTATCGTCAGATGCTGGATGCGATTATTGAAGATCGCGGTGACCTGGCGCGCGCATCAGCAGGGCGCACGGAGCATTTCTTTATTCCGTCCACCGATAAAACTTTCCATCGCGGTAGTACCGACTATTTTGTGAATGCCCGTAAAGGCGATATCGGTGCGTTTGATTCACCGAAATTTATCGGTCTGCCGGTTGGTGAAGTGCTGAAAGTGACCAAAGAGTATCTGGACGTTGACGCCAGCGAACCGCTGGCAAACGGCGATGGTCTGAACGTGCTCATTAAGCGTGACGTTGTCGGTTTCCGCGCCAACACAGTAGAAAAGACCGGAGAAAATCGTTACCGCGTCTGGCCGAATGAAATGCCGGCGGAAATGTATAAAGTGCGTCCGCACCATCCGCTGAACCGTAACCTCGACCACAACTGGCAACAGGCACTAACCAAAACCTCCAGTGAACGTCGCATCGCCGTGGATATTGAAATCGGCGGCTGGCAGGAACAACTGGTGCTGACCCTGACCAGTGAAGATGGCGTTAGCGTGACCCATACTCTCGACGGGCAATTTGATGAGGCGAATAACGCGGAAAAAGCGATCAATAGCCTGAAAGAGGGTGTGGCAAAACTGGGGCAAACCCTCTATTACGCCCGTCATATCGATATCAACTTGCCGGGTGCGTTGTTTGTACCGAACAGTGTGTTAAATTCGTTTCGTCGTGAAACTGTCGAAATGCTTGATGAGGCGCGCCTGGCGAATTACCAGCGCGGTAGCCGTAAAGCCGTTTCTGACCCGGCACCGGTCTATCCTGATACCCATCTGACCTTCCTGGCGAACGTTTATAACCATAAAGCGCGTGAGTTCTACCAGCGTTTCGGCGTACAGCTAATTGATGGCGCATATGAAATGCATGAAGAGAAGGGCGATGTGCCGGTGATGATCACCAAACACTGTCTGCGCTTTGCCTTTAATCTGTGTCCGAAACAGGCCAAAGGGAATATCAAAAGCTGGAAGGCAACCCCAATGCAACTGGTACATGGCGACGAGGTACTGACGCTGAAATTTGATTGCCGTCCATGCGAAATGCACGTGGTCGGGAAAATCAAAAATCACATTCTGAAGATGCCGCTGGCAGGGAGCGTTGTGGCGTCGGTCAGTCCTGAGGATCTGTTGAAAACGCTGCCTAAACGCAAAGGCGTGTAAAGCAGCGGGTCGCGCATAGTAGCGGCAGATACCCTGCCGCTAATGCATTTAAAACTTAACGTTTCTCCTCTGGCAGCGGCGGTTTTTTACCGTCTCTGGGCGGCCGTTTGCCGTCATGGTTACGCATGTTGTCATCGTGTTTCCACTCTTTGTTGTCGTGGTTTGATGACTTTCCGTCATGTTTCCACGTCTTACCGTCTTTATTCGTACGTTCCCGCAGGTGTTGCGGGTTTTTATTGTCATGACGCGGCGGCTGACCGTCCTGCGTTGCCGGGTATTTTGGTGGCGGGACAGGCGTGTTGTCTGCAGCATACACAAGAGACGTTAAACTCATGGCCAGAATGGCAGACAGTGTCACTACCTTTTTCATACTTACTCCTTTTCTCATTTATCTGAGTCACACGAATTTCAACAACAAATCGTGGAGAGAGTATGAAGACAGGTTCAATTAAGACTATTCCTTCCATAATAACTGCAAATAATAAACGAATTTGTTATCGGGTAGACAGTAATTTTATTATTTGCCGCAATTTATGCGTTGCATCACATTATTAACATTATTTCCACACGGATAATTATGATACGGCTGTCTCATTTTGTTACTCATTGATATTTAAAGTTTAATTATAAATTCAAACGCAGGCAGGGTATCTGGATACGCTAAAGATTTCATTTTATTTGACGATAATTACGCTGTGGTCAAAATATATTCGTGGAATTTCCTGGCACTGTAAAAAGCATAGACTTGATGTATAGCCTGCTAAGTTCCATAAATTCACCAGGCGCTCCATCCTATAAATGTTCTAATAATACAAAAAGGTGAAATATGTTATCTATGGCGAAAAGGTTTTTAACCGCACCGTTTGGTCGCTGCAGTTCACAACCTGCGAATGGTACCTATGATTGCCAGAATATGCCTCAGTCATTAACGGCCGCGGGTTTAAGCAACAAAGCCAGTGGTATCCTCATGACATTCGTTCCCCCTGGCGCTGACTATTCAAGCGTGAGCCAGATGTGGCAGCGTTTTACTTCTCCAGCCTTGACGGTTATTACCCTTTCTTCCAGTGGCGCGCTCAGTAGCAGCTGTCGCGAGACGACCTATTGTGATGCGGCGGGGCAACAAGGAAGTTGGTTAATGCTGCCCAGGACTCTTATTGCCGAACATGAAACTCATATTATTGATTTACATGTAAAAGATACCCGAACAGCAACAGATCGCATTATTGCCATTCAGAACGAACTGGAGCGGTTACAGGTGCGTATGCCGCTCTCCTCCGATCGCACGTTTGCCATGGTGTACTGTGATGGACTTTCTGCTTCCGAAGGGTTTCTGATGCAGGCCTGGTATAATTGCGGGCGTTTTCCGTGCCTGGCGATCGGCGGTTCGGCAGGTGGCAAACTCACCTTTGACGGCACCTGGATAAGCGTGAATGGCAAAGTGCTGCAGGGCAAAGCGGTGATTATCTTTTGTAAAATGGCACCGGGAAAATCCTTTGCGCCGTTCAAAAGCCAAAACTTTAAACCACGGAATAAAAGCTGGCTGATTGCGCAGGCGGATCCCGTTGCCCGGACGGTGACCTCAGTGTTTAACGAGCAGGGGGAGCAGAAGCCTTTTACCGCTGTACTGGCCGATCTCCTGAAATGTGATGAGCAACATGTGGCAGAAAAACTCAAAGGGTTAACGTTTGGCGTGAAAGTCGGCGACGAATATTTCATTCGCTCTGTCGCTAAAATTGATACCGACGGTGTTCATTTTTTCTGTGATCTGGAATTTGGCGATCGTTTGCATTTACTGGAAGAGACTGACTTTAAGCAAGCGACATTGCATGACTGGAAAAACTTTATTACCGGGCGGGGTAAACCGGCGGCCATTCTGATGAATGACTGTATTTTGCGGCGCCTGGGGAGTGAATCGCATTTACACAATGCGCATTTCTTTAAAGGTTTACCCGCTGCCGGCTTTTCCAGCTTTGGGGAGATTCTTGGCGTTCCCATTAATCAGACGCTCTCCGCGCTGGTCTTTTTCAATCAGGACGTCAAAGCAATGGCGCATTTCCCGGTGGAATATGCAAGGTATGCCGGGCATTACGCCCAGCGAGCGCTGCGTCGTTGGGAGGCACTGAATGATTTTCAAAGTGGCGTAATTAATCGTGTTGTGGCATATCAACAAAAATTAGGTCCCCTGATGACGGCCTTACCGATGCTGGAAGCCGCGACGCAGACACAAAATGACACCCTGGGTATGGCCGAAAACAGTATCCGTTCTATCAGCGATATTGCCCTGCAGAGTCAACAGGCGCAAAACCGGCTGGTGGAAGGGCTGGATGACCTGGAGAAAATCTCAGCGGGTATTAATGAGATAACCAGTGGCATCAGTAATATTGCATTTCAGACGAACATCCTGGCGCTGAATGCGGCGGTGGAAGCTGCGCGAGCCGGTGAAGCAGGGCGTGGCTTTGCGGTCGTGGCAAGTGAAGTACGGCGGCTGGCGCATTCGTCCAAAGAGCAGGCAGATGCTACCGCAGCCAATATTAACCAGGCGGTAAACACGATTTCACGCATTCGTACCGTTGCTAACAATACCGTGGAGACTGCCAGCAATATGGCTCAGCACTCCATTTCCGCGGCCGATACCATTGCGGCGATGAGCAGTAAAACCAATAACGAACGGGACAATATTGTCAAGCATCTCAGTAGCCTGCACGCGCTGACCTCCGGCATGGATGCTATGCAAGAAGCGGTGGCGCAACTGACGGTGTTGCAAAAACTGTCCACCCGCCAGGGCCAGCACTAAACAGATGCCCTGATGTTCAGACGTCAGGGCATATTTACTCCCGGCTTAGCGCACTCGCTTCATTCTATTGCCATGAAGCTAGTGCGATTTAAACCCCGCAGCGGTCATCAGTACGCGAAAAAACAGGCCGACCAGCGCGAGAGCCAGCACGCTGCCGCCCCACAGAATGACCAGCCACATCAGGCGTTTCCATAATGGCTGTTGCATCAGTGATATCCCTCCCCATGCTGAACCTTGCCGCGAAACACGTAGTAGCTCCAGAAGGTATAGACAAGAATAACAGGGATAATCAGCAGCGCGCCAACCAGCATAAAGCCCTGGCTTTGCGCGGGCGCAGCCGCCTGCCACAGCGTAATGGAGGGCGGAATAATATGCGGCCAGATACTGATACCAAGCCCGCTGAAACCGAGGAAGATTAGCCCGAGCGTCAGCACAAAGGGTAATTTTTCACTTTGCGAGTGATTCAGACTGCGCCATTGCCACAGGCTCAACAGCAATACCAGCACCGGGACGGGCAGCAGGAAGAACAGATTTGGCAGCGTGAACCAGCGGCTTGCTATCACCGGGTGGGCAAGCGGCGTCCAGAGGCTAATGGCCGCTATCACCGGCAGTAGCGCCAGTAAGAGTCTTTTGGCCGCCTGGCGCATCCACACCTGCAACGCATTTTCGCTCTTCATCACCAGCCAGGTCGCCCCCAGCAAGGCATAGGCGATCACAAGCCCAAGGCCACAAAACAGGGTAAAGGGAGTTAACCAGTCGAAGGGGCCACCGGCAAAAGTGCGCCCGCTGACCGGAAAACCGTTAATCACCGCCCCGACAACAACTCCTTGAGTGAAGGTCGCCAGAATAGAGCCGCCTGAGAACGCCTTGTCCCAGAACGGACGATGCGCAGGCGTTGCCTTGAAGCGAAATTCAAAGGCTACGCCACGAAAAATTAGCCCCACCAGCATCAGCGTCAGCGGAATGGTCAGCGCATCGATAATGACCGCATACGCCAGCGGGAAGGCGCCAAAAAGCGCCGCGCCGCCGAGCACCAGCCAGGTTTCGTTGCCGTCCCACACCGGGGCGACACTATTCACCATCACATCGCGGTCATCAGCGTTTGGCGTGGCGGGAAAAAGAATGCCGATCCCCAGATCAAAACCGTCCATCACGATATACATCAGGGTGGCAAAGACGATGATTACAAACCAGATGAGCGAAAGATCGATACCCATTACGGTTTCTCCTGCAGATTGTCGTGCGTATTTACCGCAGAAAGCGGTCGGGCGGGGCGGCCATCCTGTTCAGTGGCAAACGATTCATTCGCCTGGGGTCCTTTTTTAATCAACCGCACCATGTAGCTGTATCCCACGCCGAATACGGAGCTGTAGACGAGGATAAACCCCAGCAGGCTGATGCTCATGTGCAGCGTGCCATGAGCAGAAACGGCATCGGCAGTGCGCTGCAAGCCATAAACCACCCATGGCTGGCGACCCACTTCGGTGGTCACCCAACCGGCAAGAATAGCCAGCAAACCCGATGGCCCCATTAATAACGCGAACCACAGAAACGGGCGCGAGTGATAGAGGCGCTGTTTGCGGCGCAGCCACAATGCGACAACGCCGAGCAATATCATCAACACGCCAAGCCCTACCATCAGGCGAAACGACCAGAACACCACGGTCGAATTCGGACGATCTTCTTTGGCGAACGATTTCAGTGCGGGGACCTGTTTGTCCAGGCTATGGGTCAGGATCAGGCTGCCCAATGCCGGGATCGCCAGCCCATAACGGGTGCGTTCTTGCGCCATGTCCGGCCAGCCAAATAACAACAATGGCGTCGGCTCTCCGGGAACATTTTCCCAGTGGCCCTCTATCGCGGCAATTTTGGCAGGTTGATGCTCAAGCGTGTTCAGCCCGTGCATATCGCCGATCAGCGCCTGAATGGGAGCCACAATGAGCGTCATCCACAGCGCCATTGAAAACATGGTGCGAATGGCGGGTGAGTGGTTGCCTTTCAGTAAATGCCAGGCGGCCGACGCGCCAACAAACAGCGCGCTGCTCAGGAAGGCGGCAACGGACATATGCAACAGGCGATACGGGAATGAGGGGTTAAACACCACCGCAAACCAGTCGACCGGCACCACCTGGCCATTAACAATTTCATAGCCCTGCGGCGTTTGCATCCAACTGTTGGAGGCGAGGATCCAGAAGGTGGAAATAATCGTCCCCAGCGCCACCATGCAGGTTGCAAAAAAATGCAGCCCTGGCCCAACCTTGTTCCAGCCAAACAGCATCACCCCTAAGAATCCGGCTTCGAGGAAAAATGCGGTCAGCACCTCGTAGGTCAGTAACGGGCCGGTGATGCTACCGGCAAACTGGGAAAATCCGCTCCAGTTGGTGCCAAATTGATAGGCCATCACCAGACCGGAGACCACGCCCATGCCAAAATTGACGGCGAAAATTTTTGACCAGAAGTGGTAGAGCGAACGCCACACCGGATTACCGGTTTTCAACCACAGACCTTCCAGCACCGCAAGGTAGCTGGCAAGACCGATGGTGATGGCCGGGAAAATAATGTGGAAGGAAACCGTAAAGGCAAACTGGATCCTTGCCAGATGAAACGCATCTAAACCCAACATACACAACCTCTGAATAGTGACTCTCAGGGAAATGGTAAAGAGCGGCGGGCATGATTATCAGAAACAGAAGAGACAAATTTATCTATAACAGTTGGTAAAAATGTGCTTTTTAGGTGCGCTGATATAGAATAAAAGCAAGGAAGGAGAGAGCAATGAAAAAATACCAGCGCCTGGCGCAGCAAATTATTTCGCAAATTGAGCTGGGCGTCTGGCGACCCGGCGACAGGCTGCCTTCGTTGCGCGAACAGGTAACCAGCAGTGGTCTGAGTTTTATGACGGTTGGTCATGCTTATCAGCTGCTGGAAAACCAGGGCTATATCACCGCCCGGCCTCAGTCAGGCTATTATGTGGCGCCACGTTCTCACCGTCCGCAAACATTACCACCTGCCACGTTAAAGCAAGATGAAGCGGTGGATATCAATACCTATATTTTTGATATTTTACAGGCCAGCCGCGATGCCTCGATATTGCCATTTGGTTCGGCCTTTCCGGATCCGCGCCTGTTTCCGCTGCAACAACTGAATCGCTCATTAGCGAATGTCAGTAAAAGCGCGACCGCCGTCAGCATTATTGAAAACCTGCCGCCGGGAAATTCCGGGCTGCGTCATGCCATCGCCCGTCGTTACGCCCAGCAGGGAATGACCATTTCACCGGATGAAATTGTGATTACCGCTGGCGCACTGGAGGCGTTAAATCTGAGTTTGCAGGCTGTAACAGAGCCCGGTGACTGGGTGATTGTTGAAAATCCCTGCTTTTATGGCGCGCTACAGGCACTTGAGCGCCTGCGTTTAAAAGCGCTGTCGGTGCCGACAGATATAAATGATGGCATTGATCTCCAGGCGCTGGAACAGGCGCTAAAGAGCTATCCGGTAAAAGCCTGCTGGCTGATGCCCAACAGCCAGAATCCGCTCGGCTTTACCCTGAGCGCAGAAAAAAAAGCACAACTGGTGGCGTTGCTGATGCAGCACAACGTGACCTTAATTGAAGACGACGTCTACAGCGAGCTCTATTACGGGCGGGAAAAACCGTTGCCCGCGAAAGCCTGGGACACTCAGGACATGACGCTGCATTGCTCCTCTTTTTCAAAATGTCTGGTCGCCGGGTTTCGTATCGGCTGGGTCGCTGCCGGGAAACATGCCCGTCGGATCCAGCAGTTACAGCTAATGAGCACCTTATCCACCAGTTCGCCGATGCAAATGGCGCTGGTCGATTACCTCGGCACCCAACGTTATGATGCGCATCTGCGCCGTCTGCGCCGCGCCCTGGCGGAACGCAAGCACCAGGCATGGCAGGCGTTGGTGCGCCATCTGCCCGGCGAGGTGAAGATCCATCGCAGCGACAGCGGTTATTTTTTATGGCTGGAGTTACCGCCGGAACTGGATGCCGGGGAGTTAAGCCAGCGCGCACTGGCTCATCAGGTCAGCATTGCGCCGGGGAAAATGTTCTCAACCTCCAGAGAGCCTACGCCGTTCTTTCGCTTTAATGCCTCCTGGCAATGGGGCGAGCGTGAAGAACGCGGCGTTATACTGCTCGGCAAAATCATTCGCGAAATGATGAAATAAAAAAGGACCCTGTTGTTCTTATTTTCTGAATAAAGTTTTCTCAATTTAAAAATATCTCTGCGGAAATTTCAGCCGCAGAGGTCATTATTTTCTGTACTTGCCCATCAGGCATTCATACGAAATGCGAATGGGAACATAAATTAACCTTTATCTGCTAACTCCTTGTCTATACTCCAGAAGATACACAGAGAGCATTTCTGCAATTAATGTAATGCGCTGTATGTCACAACCTGGCGAAATTTCTTATTGGCGGGATTCAGCCTTACGGCGCTCCGTCTACCTTTAAATCAGGAGATATTTTTACGGCAAGGCGGCCGCTCATTTTCATTACGACAGGAGTAAAACATATGAGCAAGAAATTTGCCCCGAGCTGCCTGTGCGCACTGGGCATGACCATCATGACAGCACACGCCGCCGAGCCGACGGAAGTAGGGAAAGGAGAAGGTCGCCTGGATATTATCGCCTGGCCGGGTTACATCGAACGTGGCCAGACGGATAAGCAATATGACTGGGTTAGCCAGTTTGAAAAAGAGACGGGCTGTGCGGTAAACGTGAAAACGGCAGCAACGTCCGATGAGATGGTCAGCCTGATGGCCAAAGGGGGCTATGACCTGGTGACCGCGTCCGGCGATGCCTCGCTGCGCCTGATTATGGGCAAACGCGTGCAGCCTATTAATACCGCGCTGATCCCGAACTGGAAAACCCTGGATCCACGTATAGAGAAAGGCGAATGGTTTAACGTCGGCGGCAACGTTTACGGTACACCGTATCAGTGGGGACCTAACCTGCTGATGTATAACACCAAAACGTTCCCGACGCCGCCAGATAGCTGGTCAGTCGTTTTTGTGCAGCAAAATCTGCCGGATGGCAAAACCAATAAAGGTCGCGTACAGGCCTATGACGGGCCGATTTATATCGCCGATGCCGCGCTGTTTGTCAAAGCCACTCAGCCGCAGCTTGGCATTGAGGATCCCTACCAGTTAACCGAAGCGCAGTATCAGGCTGTACTGAAAGTCCTGCGCGATCAGCATCAGTTAATCCACCGTTACTGGCATGACACCACGGTTCAGATGAGCGACTTCAAAAACGAAGGCGTTGTGGCGTCCAGTGCCTGGCCATATCAGGCAAACGCCCTGAAAGGGGAAAACCAGCCGATCGCCACCGTTTTCCCGAAAGAGGGGGTAACGGGCTGGGCGGATACCACCATGCTGCACGCGCAGGCGAAACACCCCAATTGCGCCTACAAATGGATGAACTGGTCGCTGACGCCGAAAGTACAGGGGGATGTCGCCGCCTGGTTTGGTTCACTGCCGGTGGTGCCGCAAGGCTGCAAAGCCAGTGATTTACTGGGTGAAAAAGGCTGCGAAACGAACGGTTACAGCTTCTTTGACAAGATTGCGTTCTGGAAAACACCCGTTGCCGAGGGAGGAAAATATGTCCCTTATAGCCGCTGGACGCAGGATTACATCGCCATTATGGGTGGACGTTAATCGGTCAGGAGTGATGTATGACCTATGCTGTTGAATTTGAAAATGTCTCACGTCTGTATAGTGATGTTCGTGCCGTCGACGGCGTCAGTCTGGCGGTAAACGACGGGGAATTTTTCTCCATGCTGGGGCCCTCTGGCTCCGGCAAAACTACCTGCCTGCGTCTTATCGCCGGTTTTGAACAACTGAGCGGTGGGGCTATTCGTATTTTTGGTCGTGAGGCCAGCGAATTGCCTCCCTGGGAACGTGACGTCAACACCGTTTTCCAGGATTACGCATTGTTTCCCCACATGTCGATCCTCGATAACGTGGCGTATGGTCTGATGGTCAAAGGCGTGGACAAAAAAATACGCCATGCCAGCGCACGCCAGGCGCTGGAAAAGGTGGCGCTGGATTTTGTTCACACCCGTAAGCCATCGCAACTTTCCGGCGGTCAGCGCCAGCGTGTGGCTATCGCCCGGGCGCTGGTCAATCAGCCTCGGGTTTTACTCCTTGATGAACCGCTGGGGGCGCTGGATTTGAAATTGCGCGAACAGATGCAGTTCGAGCTGAAAAAGCTGCAGCAGGATCTGGGGATCACCTTTATTTTCGTCACTCACGATCAGGGCGAAGCGCTCTCGATGTCCGACCGGGTGGCGGTGTTCAACAATGGCAAAATTGAGCAGGTTGATACACCGCGGGAACTCTATCTGCGCCCACGCACGCCGTTCGTGGCGGGCTTTGTCGGCACGTCTAATGTTTTCGACGACAGGCGGGCGGGTGCGTTGTGTGCGATGAACGGCATTTTCTCATTGCGGCCAGAGCATATTCGCCTTAACCAGCCGGGAGACATTCAGGTACAGGGGGTGGTGCAGGCAGTACAGTATCAGGGGGCCGCCACTCGTTTCGAACTGAAACTTAGCGACGGTGAAAAACTGCTGGTCAGCCAGGCGAACATGTCCGATGCGTTATTGCCAGATACGCTGGCACCGGGGCAAACGGTGCTGGCTTCGTGGTCAAGAGAGGCGATGGTGCCGTTACGGGGAGCGGGGTGATGGAGATGAGTCTGTCCCGTTCATCGCAGCGTAAACCAGGTAGCCGCCTGAGTGGCCTGTTCTGGCGCAAACCGGCGCTGGGGTTGTTCCTGCTGTTGCTGGGGCCACTGATGTGGTTCGGCATTGTTTATCTGGGGTCGCTGCTGACGCTGCTATGGCAAGGCTTCTATACCTTTGATGATTTCACGATGTCGGTGACGCCGGATTTCACTCTGGCTAACCTGCAGGCGCTGTTTAATCCCGCCAATTACGACATCATCTTGCGTACGCTCACCATGGCGGTCGCCGTGACGCTGGCAAGCGCTATGCTGGCCTTTCCGATGGCGTGGTATATGGCGAAATACACCAGCGGTAAATGGAAAGCGTTTTTCTATATTGCCGTGATGCTGCCCATGTGGGCGAGCTACATCGTCAAAGCTTACGCCTGGACGCTACTGCTGGCGAAAGACGGCGTTGCCCAGTGGTTTCTCGGCCATATGGGGCTGGAGCCCCTACTCGGCGCGCTGCTGACACTGCCCGGTATCGGTGGTAATACCCTGTCGACCTCGGGGCTGGGGCGTTTTATGGTCTTTGTCTACATCTGGCTGCCGTTTATGATTCTGCCGATTCAGGCCGCGCTGGAGCGATTGCCGCCGTCGCTCTTACAGGCCTCAGCGGATCTTGGCGCTCATCCCCGGCAGACCTTTCGCCACGTGGTGTTGCCGCTGGCTATTCCGGGCGTTGCCGCCGGTTCTATCTTTACGTTCTCCCTGACGCTGGGTGATTTCATTGTGCCGCAACTGGTGGGGCCGCCGGGGTTCTTTATCGGCAACATGGTCTATTCGCAACAAGGGGCGATCGGCAACATGCCAATGGCGGCAGCCTTTACGCTGGTCCCCATTGTATTGATTGCCCTTTATCTGGCGTTCGTGAAACGTTTGGGAGCGTTCGATGCACTCTGACCGCGCACCGTTATTTCTCAAAATTGCCGCCTGGGGTGGGGTTATCTTTCTCCATTTCCCGTTATTGATAATCGCCATCTATGCTTTTAATACCGAGGATGCCGCGTTTAGTTTTCCCCCGCAGGGCTTTACGCTGCGCTGGTTTAGCGTAGCGGCGGCGCGGGGCGATATCCTGGATGCCGTGACACTGTCACTGCAGATCGCGGCACTGGCGACTTTTATTGCTTTAATCCTTGGCACGCTTGCTGCAATGGCTCTCTGGCGCAGTGAGTTCTTTGGCCGGAACGCCATCTCACTGTTGCTGCTGCTGCCGATCGCCTTGCCCGGCATTATTACCGGCCTGGCGCTGTTAACGGCGTTTAAAACGGTGGATCTGGAACCGGGTTTTTTCACCATTGTTGTCGGTCATGCCACGTTTTGCGTGGTGGTGGTTTTCAACAACGTGATAGCCCGATTCCGTCGCACGTCGTGGAGTCTGGTTGAAGCCTCAATGGATTTAGGTGCCACCTCATGGCAGACGTTTCGCTATGTGGTGTTGCCCAATCTCGGTTCGGCGCTGCTGGCCGGGGGGATGCTGGCGTTTGCATTGTCGTTTGACGAAATCATCGTCACGACCTTTACCGCAGGGCATGAACGCACGTTGCCGCTCTGGTTGTTAAATCAACTGGGGCGCCCGCGTGATGTGCCGGTAACCAATGTGGTGGCGCTGCTGGTCATGCTGGTAACGACCCTCCCGATTTTGGGTGCCTGGTGGCTAACCCGTGACGGTGAAACCGTAGCCGGAAGCGGCAAATAACTGACAACTCTGAAAGGATAGCGCTATGCAACATCAATTATTTATCAATGGAGCACTGGTCGACGGCGAAGGCGAAAAACAGGCCGTGTTTAACCCGGCCACCGGCGAGGTGTTGCTGGAGATTGCCGAAGCCTCGCCTGCGCAGGTGGACGCAGCGGTGAAGGCAGCCGATGAGGCCTTCAAAACCTGGGGACAGACCACGCCAAAAGCGCGCGCTGAGTGCCTGCTGCAGCTGGCGCAGGTGATTGAAGATAATGCCGAAACCTTTGCGATGCTTGAATCGCTGAACTGTGGTAAACCCTTGCACTGTGTGCTGAGCGATGAAATTCCGGCGGTCGCGGATGTCTTTCGCTTCTTCGCAGGCGCCGCGCGTTGCCTGAACGGACTGGCCGCCGGGGAGTATCTGGAAGGGCACACCTCGATGATTCGCCGCGATCCGGTTGGCGTTGTGGCCTCTATCGCGCCGTGGAACTACCCGTTGATGATGGCGGCCTGGAAGCTGGGCCCTGCGCTCGCGGCAGGTAACTGTGTGGTCATTAAACCATCAGAAATCACGCCGCTAACAGCGTTGAAACTTGGTGAGCTGGCGCAGGATATTTTCCCGCCAGGAGTACTGAATGTGCTGTTCGGTCGGGGGAAAACCGTGGGTGATCCGCTGACCGGCCATGAAAAAGTGCGTATGGTCTCGCTGACGGGGTCTATTGCCACCGGTGAGCACATTATCGGCCACACGGCGTCTTCGATTAAACGTACCCATATGGAGTTGGGCGGCAAAGCGCCGGTGATTGTGTTTGATGACGCCGATCTGGATGCGGTTGTCGAAGGGGTCCGTACCTTTGGTTTTTACAACGCCGGGCAGGATTGTACCGCCGCCTGCCGCATTTATGCCCAACAAGGGGTTTACGATGCGCTGGTTGAGAAACTGGGTGCCGCGGTGGCTAGCCTGAAAATGGGGGCGCCGGATGATGAAACCACCGAGCTGGGGCCACTGAGTTCCGAAGCCCATTTAGCCCGCGTCAGCAACGCGGTGGAAGAGGCCAAAGCATTAAGCCATATCCGTGTGGTCACGGGTGGCAACAAACGCGAGGGGGCAGGGTTCTACTACCAGCCCACGCTGCTGGCTGGAGCCAGACAGGACGATGCGATAGTGCAGCGCGAAGTCTTTGGTCCGGTCGTCAGCGTGACAGTCTTCGACGATGAAGAACAGGTGCTGGGCTGGGCCAATGATTCACAATATGGTCTGGCATCGTCGGTGTGGACCAAAGATGTGGGTCGCGCGCACCGCCTGAGTGCGCGTCTGCAATATGGCTGCACCTGGGTGAATACCCATTTTATGCTTGTCAGCGAAATGCCTCATGGTGGACAAAAACTCTCGGGATACGGCAAAGATATGTCGATATACGGGCTGGAGGATTACACGGTGGTTCGCCACGTGATGATCAAACACTGAGCCTTCAACAACTGAATGTAGTGTGAGCGTGAGCGTTACCGTTTCTGTAACAATTTCTTCATAGGTACAGAATAATTGCGGTAATTCTCACGCTTTATAATTTCTAGTGTGTCAAAAAATGTAAAGATGGTATATTCCTGATTATGTTTTACGCGCCTTACCCGCGTAGCAGGGCCCATAATAAAATAATCCTACAAAACATATTATCTGACATATCAAGGCAGGGGATGTCACACTAATTTAATGAGTGCGACAAATTATCGTCACATCCCGCCATTGATAATGTCGCATTTTCGTTCTCTGGGGGACACATAATGAGTAAAGTAGTTGTGGTGCTGCTACCTGGCGGTATCCCTGAATATTTGACGGTTAATGATAACGACACAACCATCACCTGGGCTGTAAATCAGACACCGGAAGGCTTATCCGGCCTGACGCTTCCTATAGAAACCTATTTTTGCGAGGGTGAGGAGCTTCATTTCGCCCGTTATGAACCTGCGTTAAATGGCGCAATGGTTGAGCCGTATTTTCATTTATCTGCCTGAAAATGACGCCTGCTAATTGGGCAATTTACTGATAATAGCGGTTGTTAATAGTGCTAAATGCTAAACCTTAGCAGGCTATGCGAAACAGAACTTGTTCCCGAATACAGTGATCGGTGTGTACGTATTAAATAGTGGCAGCGCGAAATAAAAAAGGGCGCGCAGGCCCTTAATATTCTAATAGTTTGCAGGCTATCGTTTGAGGATGTTTTCATTATCCCGTGGGGCCCAGTCTTTTTCTGAGAAATCATATAGCGAATAAGACTGGTCGCGTAATCCATTAGCGCGCAAAATTCCTCGCACATCCGCAGGCAGGTTTTCATCACGAAACAGTTCAGCGATTACAAACATCGCGTCGCTGAATGACAGCTGTTTAATTTCAAAGGGTTTCCAGCCAGTACGCTTGAAAATAAGATGCCACAGAGCTTCTTCCCCGGCCAGCGCAACATAAGGGCTGGCATACTTCTCCCGATGACGAGACAGCAGAACTTCCAGGGTAAAAATGTGTGCGACGCGTTGCTTCGCGGCGGCCCCCCTGGCAGTCGTTTCGTTCGTCAGTTCTTCGTGCGTTATGTCATTGTTTTCACACACTCTGGTCTCGATGGCTTGCCATAGATCGTCAAACTTTTGCATTGCTGTTACCCTGTAAGAATTATTTACGGCCCTGTGACAATACCAGAGAAATCAGCCATTCGCCAAAGCAAGCAACAGATGAATTTATGGCAAAAACGACGTTATCCTGTGCTGTTTTTTTACATCAGCCTGATGTTAAGTTTAATCTTATGATTTATAAATAACTTAAATTAAATCTATAAAGAAAAATAGATTGCGAATGATTAAGCAGACTGAAGAATAAACGGGGATATTGCCTGCGATCAATATTGTCATGAATGCCCCGTCCTACATTTAAAGCTTATTCTCTCCTTACTGAGAAGCCTAAATGAAATTCACCCCGTGGATGTTGATCGTGCTGACAGTAACCAGTGTGCTGAGTATCGAAGGCAGTCTGGCTAAAACTCAGGTATTGAGTGACGCACAGGTTAAACAAAAGGTGATTGAGGAATCGATTGCAGCGTATCCGGGACCTTGTGCCTGTCCGTTCAATCAGGCCAGAAACGGCAGTAGCTGCGGTAAGCGTAGCGCCTGGAGCAAACCGGGCGGCTATGATCCCATCTGTTATGCCAGTGAAGTGACACCGCAGATGATCAAAGCGTGGCGTGAAGAACATAAACAGTAGAGGGCTGTGCAACAGCGTCCATTTTGTGACCGACCACGTAAACACGCCATCCCGATGTTCAGCACGTTTTAATGCCGTTTACTCTCGCGGCTATATAGTGGCGCCAGTGAGATCATCAGGACGTTACAATGTTCGAATTTGCATGCGATAAATGCGGAAAAACCGTGATTATCGAAGATTTGGCAGCTATCGCCAAAGACAAGGCGAGGGGGGTAACATTCTGCCCTCATTGCCATGCCAGCATTGCGGACGAAAAGATTGTTGCTCATGCAAAAATCAGAGCGAGTGAAATGATCCATACCGCACTTGATTCCTTAAAGGCACGACAGACTGCCGCAAGCGCTGGATCGACGACCATCGCCAGAGAACTTCAAACGCATTCTTAATAAAAATTATTGCTACATAACCTGTTGAAGCAATCATGTGGGTGAGGCATTACCCGTTCGCAAAACCTGTGCATATCAATTTCCTCCTTGCAGCAAATCGCACGATAAGTGAAAAAACTTGATAAATATCAATAAAAGCTGCATATTGCGCCCGTTTTGTTATCACAGGGTTAGTGTGGCTATGTCGCTTTATCAAAAAATGCTGGTTTTTTACGCAATCATGGCGCTACTTTGCGCAGTTATTACCTGGTTTTTATCCAGCGATCGTAAACGGATTCGTTTTCTGAGTGCTTTTCTGGTGGGTTCGACGTGGCCGATGAGCTTTCCGGTAGCGTTACTGGTGTCGCTATTTTGATCTTTTGTTAAAGGGTGACGCAAGGCGTGACCGGTGAGACAAAATAAAACGTAAAAAATGTGCAACATAGTCTGCGTATGTTTTCCATGGAAAGGAGGCGGACGATGGATATGTTCACTAAAATGTTGATGTTTTATGCCGTCATGGCGCTACTGACCGGTGTAGTGACCTGGTTTTTATCCAAAGAGACTCGCCGTATCAAAACGCTCAGCGCATGCTTAGTCGGGGCAACATGGCCAATCAGTTTCCCGGTTGCCCTGGTATTCTCATTTATCTAATGTACTGAGCGTGGAGAAGCAATAAGGCCCGACGCACCGTTTACGGTGGCCGGGTCTTTTTTATGGCAGCAGCGTTTTGAGTTTCTTACGTGCGGCGGGAGAAACATCATGCGGGTGGCTATAGCCCATATTTTCCACTGAGCGGGTATACAGGGCGACAAGCCAGTCGTAAACATAGCGTGTTGCAGCGTGAACAGGTTGCTCACCTAAGCGCGTTAAGCGTTCCGTCGAGCCAGAATTTGTCGAGGCGAACACGGTACTGCCTTTTTGTACGCGGCTGGCAGGGCGCTGGGCTTCCGGGACATCGGCATAGCCTAACCAGGCGACAAAATTACCTATGGCGGCATAGAGCTGCGCCGCAGACGCGGTATCGCGCTGCATAATCTTCTGCAACTGCTCCGGCATATTCAGTCGGTAGCTGCTGATAATGATGATTTCCGCCATCTGACGCACCGTGGCAGATGAGAGGCCCAAACGGGCGGCGTTATCATCATTACGGCTCCACTGACGTAAGTGATTGATCCACATAGCATGCGCCTGTTGACCAGCATCGCGGGCGACCTGGGCCTGCTCGCTGCTCTCAGCCGCCTCACCAAAGAGATCGATGGCTTCATTAAACAAACCGCTGACTTGCTCTTCGCGCGGTTGCTGCACCTTCCACAGAGAATCAAATTGCTGCATGTCCGGCAAAAGACCTTCCAGCAATTCGCCATGACGCGCCGCATGGGTTTGCAGTTCACGCACCACCGCTTCTGCACGGGTACGCTGAGCGGCGTTCTCTTTAGCCGGTGCGATAAGCCAGGCCTGCATCAGATCGCGCAACGCCAGTTGATGACGTTCGCGTAGGGATTTAAAGCGATGCTGACGCAGCGCCGGGGCGGTCGCCTGGGCCAGCCACTCAAGAACCCGTTGTAAACTGCTGGCATCCAGCGCCTGCAACGTGCCCCAGTGCTGGCCAGGTTTTCCGACCAGTTGTTGCACCATTTCGTCGAGATTCTGGCCGCTGGTAAAACGGGCATCGTGCGGGGTGATGGTCCAGACCAGGCCAGGCAGCGCTGTCTCATGACCGGACTGCGTCTCCTTCACCCAGTTGAGTAGCGCTTTGGCCGTTGCCGTCGTGGTTGAGCGATGCGCTGTGGCATTGCAAATCAGTAAGACATCCGGCTGTAATTGCTGACGATAGCTCTCAAGCAACCAACGGCATTTACTGTTCCATAGCGGATGCCCCTCCTGCGGCGCCGGGGTGGGGATATCCAGAATATCCACACCCTTGAGCGCACTGTTCTCAACCGGGAGCACCAGTTCTTTGGTTAACAGCGCCAGCGTCGAGACAGGGATGCTGACCGCATTTTGTAATTGCTCTTCTGACCATGGATGCACCACCACCTCACCGGCAAAGGCTTCACTGTCCTGTTCTGGCGGGGTGAGAAAACCTTCTGTCGGCAGGGCGAAGTTATCGACTAACAGACTCAATGGCGCAGCCAGTTCCCCGGCGTTACCGGTCTGGTGCAGCGTATGCGCCAGCGACAGCCACTGCTGCGTTAACTCCTGCTGCTCCCCCCACAAAAGCGCCCAGGCGCTGGCGCGAGCGCTCAAGTCCAGCGATGGCAGAAGACAGGCGAACTGATACCACAACGCGTCATCCATATGCTGTTGTGATGACGGTACGACCGAACGCCAGAAACGGGCAATGGCCCCCACATCTTCCGCGCTAATGCCTGGTACCGGGTTTGGCTGACGCAGTGCACGCCATTTTGCCAGACGGCTTTCAATGACCGTTTTGTCGACGACACGCAACTCCGGCATGGCCTGCGCGTGCGCAATAAAGACCTGCACCAGTTCCGCTTCGCTGATCAGGCGTAAACGCAGGGGAAAATTGTCGTCGACATGCGGGTTCTCACGGCTAAAGCGCAGTGCCATGCTGGTCAACATATGGCCGGGGTTGAGATGGCTGAAATAGTCCAGCGTCTTCTCGCCCAGCAAGACATGCAGGCGGCCGTTGCCACTGTCGCACAGGGCGGCAAGTAAATGGGCTTTGGCGGCCTGCGAGTGGCCAAACAGCCCAACGGTGCAGGGCATTTTCGCGGCGTTTTCCAGCGCGGTTTCCTGTGCCGTTAGCGCCGTTAAGCGCGCCAGTAGCGCGTCCGCGTCATCATCCAGCAACGGCGAAATCTGACGGTTGTCATTTATCCATGCACCGATCGCCTGGGTCGTGGTCATGCTTGCACTCATTTCAGATACACACTCCCGCTGTCGATCCAGTAATGGCTACCGCTGTGGCGGCGATCGGCCAGCGTATTCAATTTGAAGGTTAACGCATCGGCCGGAACCGGCGTACCATCCTGCAGCCAGGCTTCGCTCAGAATAAACGATTCCGGACCGTGGTGTTTGTTACCGCCGCTAAACTGCAACCGCACATTCAACACCCCGTCGCCAGCGATGGTCTTCGCCAGTTCAGAAGAGTTGATGCTCAGGGTATAAAGCGGAGTGGCAGGCCAGCGGGCATTCGCCAGTTGACGAAAGCCGAGCGTGACATTGCCGCGCAGCGGGAAATGCAGACGGGCATCCAGTTTGGCGCCTGGTTTATCCAGATCAATATCGTGATACCAGATGTTCTCGTCACGCAGGGTGTTGACGACGTTATCCAGCACGCCGAGATAGCGCACGGTTGAGTACGCGCCGATGTCTGCCGCTTTAAAGTTGAAACGCGGCAGACGCAGATCCAGCGCCAGGCTACACAGCATGGCCCCTACCGCAGCGGTAGATTTCGGGTTGCCGATTTTGCCTTGCTGGCTGAACGGATACCATTCGTGTACGCGATATTTATCAAGCCAGACCATGCGGTTAACCGGTACCGGCTGTAAATGGCGAATCAACGCCTGCACTCCCGGTAGACAACCCGGGCGTCCGGTAATCAGTAACACATCACAGCAGTAATGGCTGATAGCCTCGCACACCGCATGCAGCGGTGAGGCCAGGGTAAATTGCCCGGCGAGCATGGCCTCCTGCAATTCACGGAAATTGACCTGCACCGGAACATTCAGCACATCAAACTCCGGCGAGCCGGCAGGCAGCGCGTGGTCGATGGCCTGCTTTAGGTAATTCATCACGTTGCGCGTTGGCAACTGGGTCAACAGTTCGCCGAAAGTGGCATGCAGTCCGGCAAGCGGGTCGTTGATGTCACTCTCTTCCCACGCCGCCAGAATGGCATGGCCAATGGGCATAAACAGTTGCAGGGTGGTTTGTTGGCGCAAAACGGCCTGTGTATCAATACGCCCGGAATCGCCAAACAGGGTTGCCAGCAACGACGCAGCATCCGTAATACCGGCTTTTTGCAACTGGGTTTGCATCGCAGGCAGTACGCAGCGCTGAATGACGTCAAGCAGCACATCATCACCGGCGACTTTAAACCCTTCACGGAACAGCAACTGCGGGGTGATCTTAACGTTACTGCCGGTACCATCATCAAGCTGATAATGGGTAATCGCCATATCGGTTGTGCCACCGCCGATATCTACCGAGGCGACGCGCAGCGAGCGTCCCGGACGCGCGCCCGGGGCTTCGACCCGATCGGGGCGGGCCATGGAAGCAAAAAACGTTTCGGTTTGCCCGGCATAGCGGGAAATGGCCTCGTTATACAGCCAGACGAGTTGTCCGCAACTGGCTTCGTCCCACTCCATCTGGATATGGGGAACCGGTACCACGCTTTTTTCCTGCTGTTTACGATTAGCAAAGTCATCATCTTGCGGATGCCAGCCCATGGCTTTCCAGACCAGCGCAATGGCTTCGAACATCCGGCGGCGGAAAATTTCGCGCTCCTGCTTCGGCATCGCCGACGGCAGGGTCAGAATGATCGTGCGCAACTGTCGCGGCGAGGCGGGAAAACCCAGACGTAAACGAGTGGCGACACTATTAATTTGCCCGAGCGCCTGTGCCAGTAGCTCGCACAGCATATGCGTCATCAATGTGCTGCGACTGTATTGTGGCGAAAAGACGGGCAGACGCTCATCAACTGGCAGGGAATAGAGCGGCTGGCCTTCATCATTCATGAGGTTCATCAGCGGAAACGCGGTCGCCAGGGGTTCGCGCTGCGTTTTGCTGTTCATCTGGCTAAAACGCCAGTCCTGCAATACCGGGGTTTCATCCCAGAGGTAACGGCGCGGGCTGGAAATGCCGCTGTTGCCTTCGGTACCCAGCCGCTGCATCGCCAGTTTGCGCGCTTCGTCGCCAACGCGCACGATAGAAGGCCAGATAAAGGCGTCTTCGCGGCCGCTTTCTACCGAGAAATGCTGTTTGCCAAAGCGCGCTTCAGAAAACTCAAGACGGCTGGTGAACAGGGGTTCATTGAGAAACTGGGGTTCGCTTAAAGAGCGCACCTGAAGCTCGGCGGTTTGACGCAGGCCATCGTTGGCATCGCCATGATCTTCAATGATTACGCCACATGTGTGGGTGTTGCCAACATCGAGAATTAAATCCACCGGGATAGCCGGGGTGCTCAGCGTATGGGTGACAATTTTTACCTCAGGCACCAGAATCTGCGTTCCCAGAAGGGTCAGCAAATTCAGCCAGTGCGCCTGATATTCAAAGCTACGCAAAGCCTGGTTGATTTCACGTTCACTGCGCTGCTCTTCCTGATTGATGGACTGCAGAAACGCTTCCCGTAGCCAGCCATCTACCCAGGTCTGATCGAGAAAATCCGCCACTTCGTCATCGCGCCAGGCCAGTGCGAAGCGTGTCCCGTTAAGGATATCGTTCTCTTGCGGTGCCAGTGCTGACGGGGAATTACCGTTGATCTGGCTGTCGAGGGCCAGCGTAACGCGATGGGTATTCCCGGCGCCATCGGGTTCACTCAGTTTACGAATCTGTACCCGCGCCCAGTTTTCTGGCCCTTCGACAAAGGTGCGCGGCGGGTTAAAGCGTAAGAAAGGGACAGGCAGCCATACGCCGTCGAGCACCGCCAGCGACGCGTGAAGCGACTGGGTGCTTTCCGGTTTGACCACCTCGGGCAGGCCGCCATTTTGCGCCGGAAGGGTATAGCGCTCATTGACCAGATCGTAATCCAGACGTAACAACGGACCATTCGCCGTTTTGCGAACAAAGCGACCGCTTTGCGCTGACTCCTGCGGCGTCAGGCCAAAATCAAGAAACTGGACGCCACTGTTGGCGATAAGCGTGACGCTCTGTTTGTAATCACAAAGATTAACCAGCATAAAATCAGGCACCTGTTTTTCTGAAGGTCACCGCAACGGGCGTACTATTTGCTTCAAAGCGCGCACTGCATTCCGCAATATCATTTGTCCCGGCTTTGCAGGAAATCTCCGGCATTGGGTAGCGGGAACCGTCGGTGCAACGTGCCGTGCTGCGACTCTTAATCATTAAAACCCCGGTTTCGTGCAGGCCGGAGTACAGGTCGGCGCGACAGCTCAAATTATTGCCCTGAATCACACGCGCCGTGCCTTTATTGTTCTGAATCTGGAACCGCATGGTCAGATCCTTGCCGGTAGACTGGTCTTTCACGTCCATAACGACACGCCAGTTACCGTTCAGGAAACGGGTTGAGCCGGTTTTGACTTCCAGCGCGTCCATGACCAGCGCGTCTTTCGGGATAGCGGTAATCACCAACGGCTTTTTCTCATGTACCACAGGCTCAGGCGTTTCCACTTTTGGCGCAATCACCTCGGCCTGGTGGAGCGGGAGTTGTGCATTTAGCGCTGGGATATGACGTGCGACGGCAACCGGCGTAGGTTCCGGGCTGGCAACCACGGGCGCCGACTGCCCGATTTTCGGCTGTGTTGCAGGCGCATCATGCTGCTGATTTAACAATAATGGCGCGGCAACCGCTACCGCCACGGCAGCGGCAACCGGCAAGGCCCACAGGCCGTAACGGCGGCGTTTTACCGGTACCGGGGCTGGCGTCGGTTCTGGTTCAGGTTCAGGGACGGGCTCGGGTTCCGCCACCGGCGAGGCCATCTGCATTATCGGTTCGTCTTTCGCAACCATTTTACTGACGCCCGGCATCGGGGCGAGCAGCGGCTCGTCGGCGTGGCTGATCGTGACCGTGGCAACGGGTTCTTCGGCAGGTTCCGGTTCCGGTTCGATAACGGCAAGCGGCTCCGGAATATCTTCTTTACGCAGGCATTCCAGCACATCTTCTCTGGCACTTTCATTGAGATTAACAAAGCCCCAGAAGGTAATTACCGGCTTACCGTCGACAAGGAAAACGTGGTTTTCACCAGGAAATTGCAACGCTTTTTCCAGCAGTGAACCAAACAGTTGCTGTGCAGTTTTAGGCGACTGCATACATTTGCGGCTGAGAGTTGCGGCACTGTCCAGGGTGCTTTCGAGGTAGCGTAAGGCACGAAAACGCGCATCCTCGTCAGCGGCTTTCCATGCCTGGGCGCGGCCTTCAACAGGGGAATACCAGTCAACGCGGTCGCCTTCATCATTCACCTGCGGTATGGCAAGGCAGTCAACCAGCGCCTGCTGCTTACGCAGACGCAGGGTTTCACGAATTTGTAATGCCGAATCAAAAACGGCCTGACCGCCGCCGCCCACGGCTTGAAAATCATCAAGATCGCCGCTGCGCAAGAGTGTTTTTGCCACGTTTTCATCCCATAGACTTTTTCACGCGTCTACTGTACGCAATGTCATCACAAACAAACGGCAGAAGAGAGCGCAAAACCATTGAATTCTCGACGCATTGAGACCGTCTGATAAACCTTGACGGCAAGAAGTTCGTTTAAGTTAAATGATAACGTTAATTTTGCTGGAAAATTCAGCAAAAACAACTGGATTAGAATAACCTGATAGTGATTCGTTATTTGCCAGTTCACTTCTGCTGTGCTGAGATTAATACTCCAGATAATAAATAAGGCCCGAATCTATGTTCGCAAGGAAATCCCTGCTCGCGCTGACGCTGAGCACATTATTACCTGCAGGTGCCGCGTGGGCGGCAAACTATGACACCCTTGTCTATTGCTCCGAAGCCTCGCCGGAATCCTTCAACCCGCAAATCGCCAGTTCTGGCCCCTCGTTTGTTGCCAGTTCGCAGGTGCTGTACAACCGTCTGGTGAACTTCGATCCGGTGAAAAATACCCCGATTCCTTCGTTGGCAACCGCGTGGACAATCTCTCCGGACGGAAAAACCTACACCTTTACGCTGCGTCAGGGTGTCAAATTTAACAGCAATAAATACTTTCAACCGACCCGCGATTTTAATGCCGATGACGTTATTTTCTCGGTCATGCGTCAGAAAGACCCTAAACATCCTTATCATAATGTTTCGAAAGGAAATTACGAATATTTCAACGATGTTGGGCTGGATAAACTGATTCAGGATGTCAAAAAGGTTGATGACTATCACGTTCAGTTTGTCCTGAGTGAACCTAACGCCGCGTTTCTGGCTGACTGGGGAATGGATTTCGCCTCAATCCTCTCGGCGGAATATGCCGACGCCATGCTGAAAAAAGGGACGCCGGAGAATGTCGACAACTGGCCGATCGGTACGGGTCCGTATGTCTTACAACAATACAAAACCGACGCGCAAATCCGTTATCTCGCGAACCCCAACTATTGGGACGGCGCGGTGCCGACAAAACACCTGATTTTTGCCATCACCCCGGATGTCCAGACCCGTCTGGCGAAACTGCAAACCAACGAGTGCCAGATTATCCCGGCGCCAGCGCCGGTTCAGTTTGAGCAGATTAAGGGCAACAAAGATCTGACCCTGCACACCATTGATGCGCTGAATGTCGGCTATCTGGCGTTTAACACCGGGAAAAAACCGTTTGATAACGTACTGGTGCGTCAGGCATTGAACTACGCCACCGACAAAAAAGCGATTGTCGATGCGGTCTTCCTGGGGTCGGGTACCGTGGCAAAATCGCCGCTGCCGCCAAATATGCTGGGCTACAAAAAAGATCTGCAAGACTACGGCTACGATCCGGAAAAAGCCAAAGCGTTGCTGAAACAGGCCGGGCTGGAGAAGGGGTTTGAAACGACTCTCTGGTCAATGCCGGTACAGCGTCCGTATAACCCGAACTCACGTCGCATTGCGGAGATGATCCAGAGCGACTGGGCGAAAGTAGGCGTGAAAGCGAAAATTGTCTCTTATGAGTGGGGCGAATACCTGGCGGGGATGCGTCGCGGCGAGCATGATACCGCGCTGTTTGGCTGGATGTCGGATAACGGCGACCCGGACAATTTTGCCGATACCCTGTTAGGCTGTGGCAGCGTGAAAAGCGGTTCGAATGCCGCACGCTGGTGCGATAAAGCGTATGATGGCCCGGTACAGCAGGCAAAACTGACCAGCGATCCGGCAAAACGCGCCGAGCTTTACGGCCAGGCGCAAGAGGTCTTCTATCAACAGGCGCCCTGGATTGCGCTGGCAAACGGGAAAACCTTCTATGCTACACGCAGTAATGTCACGGGTTACAGTGTCAGCTTGATGGGCAGCGATTTTTCAAAAGCAAAACTGAATTAACAGGGGGAGGCATGTCACATCTGGATGAAGTAATTGCCCGCGTTGATGCAACGATTGCAGAAAGTGTGATTGCAAATATGAACGCGCTGCTGGTTGCACTGAGCGATGATGGCGCGCTGAGCCGGGAAGAGCGTTATACCCAGCAACAGCGCCTTCGTCATGCGATCGCGCAACATGGTCGTCAACATAAAGAAGATCTGGAAGCGCGACGCGAACAGCTCACCAAAGGTGGCAGTATCCTGTAAATCAGAACTGGCGTCTGGCAACCAGCCAGGCGCCAATCACTAACAGTACCGCACCGCATACCGGGCCAATCAGGGCCTTGAGGGCAACGCCCTGGCTTCTGACCACATCCATCACCAGTCCCCCAATCAATTGACTGGCCACTAGTACAGCTATGGTGGTGGCGGCACCCACGTACTGATAGCCGCTGATGCTGGCAAAAACAAAAAACGAACCGAGCAGGCCGGGGATCAGCGTCCACCAGTGAACCGTTGCCAACAGTTCGCTAAAGCCTGCCAGCCCGTGTTTCACCAACAAGATACTGACAAACAGAACGATCCCCACCAGCGAGTTCAGCAACATCGCGATCAAAATAGTGGAAGACGACTGGGTGATACGCACCATCAGCGTGTTTTGCACCACCAGGCCAATGCCAGCGGCAACCAGAAAGCAGAGAGTGAGGGACTGGTTCATCAGATGGCATCCGGGTCCTGACGCTTATCCAACTGCAACTGCATAAACGTCAGATCCAGCCAGCGACCAAATTTGGTGCCTACCTGCGGCATCTGCGCGGTGATGGTAAAACCCAATTTCTCATGCAGATGGAGAGAAGCATGGTTTTGGGATTCAATACCCGCGACCATCACATGTTTGCCAATGCGTTTGGCTTCGCTAATCAGTTGCGCCATCAGCGCCTGGCCGATTTTCTTACCCTGATGATCCGGATGAACATAGACAGAATGTTCGACGGTGTGGCGAAAACCATCAAATGCGCGCCAGTCGCCAAACGATGCATAACCAGTGACAACGTCACTTTCTTCACTCACCAGCACGGGATAGCCCTGTAACAGACGTGCTTCAAACCAGGCAATGCGGTTATCCACATCAACCGTCTTGTCATTCCAGATGGCGGCGGTGTGTAATACCGCGTGATTGTAGATATCTGCAATAGCTGCACAATCGTCTTTGCTGGCGTAACGAATAATCATGGTTGAACCTCTGTGGTTGTTCACTATAGTATTACGATATGAATACTATTACAGACAACATAAATCAACGGATCAGTGCGCGAATTCGCGTCGAGCGGGAATCTCGAGGCTGGTCGCTCAGCGAACTGGCTGAACGCGCCGGCGTATCCCGCGCTATGATCCATAAGATTGAACGCGGGGAAAGTAGCCCTACGGCGACACTGCTTGCCCGCTTGTCCGGGGCTTTTGGCATTAGCATGTCTACCCTGATTGCGCGTGCCGAGATGCAGGAAGGTAAACTGTTGCGCTTTGCCGACCAGCCTGTCTGGAGCGACCCACAGACGCATTATCTGCGCCGTCATATCTCACCACGCAGCGATCTCCCCATCGACCTGGTACAAATCGATTTACCCGCCGGCAGCAACATCCCGATGCCAGCGTCCTCTTATGCGCTTGCCCGACAATTAATCTGGTTACAAGAAGGGGAACTGGTATTTATGGAAGGCGATACGCGCCATGAAATGAAAGCGGGGGATTGCCTGGAACTCGGACCGCCGAACGACTGCCGCTTTATTAATGAAACCGACGCCTCTTGCCGCTATCTGGTGGTTCGCCTCAATCCGGGCAGCGCATAATGGATGTGCATCTCCTGTTTTCCACGACTAGTATCAATAGAACATTTCATGGGAACAGGAGAGCTACATGAAACAACAACATGATCGCAACCGCCGTTGGGTCCTGGCCTCAAGGCCAAAGGGAGCGCCGACAGTCGATAATTTTCGACTTGAAGAAGACACTATTGCCACCCCAGGCGAAGGCCAGGTTTTGCTCCGCACCGTCTACCTTTCACTTGATCCCTATATGCGCGGCAGGATGAACGATGCGCCTTCCTACAGTCCTCCCGTGCCGATTGATGGCGTCATGTGCGGCGCGACCGTCAGCCGCGTCGTACGCTCACAACATAACGATTTCCACGAAGGTGATTGGGTGCTGGGCTATAGCGGCTGGCAGGATTACGAAATTTCGGGTGGTGAAGGGCTCATCAAACTGGGCGAAAATCCCCAACATCCGTCGTGGTCGCTCGGTGTACTTGGCATGCCAGGTTTTACTGCTTATATGGGATTGCTGGATATCGGGCAGCCGAAAGCGGGAGAGACACTTGTCGTGGCTGCGGCTACGGGGCCGGTTGGGGCGACGGTCGGTCAGATAGGCAAGCTCAAAGGTTGTCGGGTTGTCGGTGTCGCCGGGGGCAGTGAAAAATGTCGCCATGCGGTCGATACCCTGGGTTTTGATGCCTGTATTGATCATCATGCCAGCGATTTTGCCGAACAACTGACTAAAGCGTGTCCGCAAGGCATCGATATTTATTTTGAAAATGTCGGCGGTAAGGTATTTGATGCGGTGTTGCCATTATTGAATACCGCCGCTCGAATTCCGTTGTGTGGGCTAATTAGCGGTTATAATGCGACCGCTTTGCCGGATGGTCCGGATCGCGTACCGTTATTAATGGGGACGCTTCTGAAAAAAAGAATTCGCTTGCAAGGGTTTATTATTAGCCAGGATTATGGTCACCGCATAAATGAATTTCAGCGTGACATGTCGCAGTGGGTTAAAGAGGGAAAAATCCATTATCGCGAGCAAATCACTGACGAACTTGAAAGCGCCCCAGAGACCTTTATCGGCTTACTTGCCGGGAAAAACTTTGGTAAAGTTGTGATTCGCGTAGGCGCGGATGACTAAAAATGGTGGTGACGGTGAAAACCGTCATCATAATACGTGCAAAATTTTTAAAAACGTCTTTAATTATACAAGCATAAGGAATCGACGACCTTATCGGTAACGGTTCCTGGTAGTTGTGCATAAATAATAACATTTTGTTCTAATTTTACGCGTTCATCCAATACCAGGCATGATTATACATAATATATTCTCAGGAATTATGTTCACCGACACGCTACCAGGCTGAAAATAAATAAGAATTTGGACGGGACACAATCACATGCTTGATTTGGAAAAAGCGCAGCGGACCAGCCTTACCCTGCAGGTAGAAGCCAGTCTGAAGAGTGCGCTTATTATTGGTGCGCTTAAACCTGGCGCCCGACTCATCACGAAAGAAATTGCCGATCAATTAGGAACCAGTATTACGCCTGTAAGGGAAGCATTACTTCGGCTTGTTTCCGCAGGTGCACTTCACGCGACTCCTGCACAAGCATTCCTTGTTCCGGATGTGGGTAAGGTACGATTCATAGAAATTAGTGATATCCGCAAAAAGCTGGAAGGTATGGCTGTTCGCGCAGCCTGTAAAAATATGACCGCAGGCAAAGTTCACGAATTGCGTATTCTTGCTGAGGCTTTTACTGAAGCTGCAAAAACCGGAAATACGGAATTGACATTGCAGTCGAATCGCGTATTTCGTTTTGCTGTTTATCATTATGCGGAAATGCCAACGCTCGCCGCAATTATTGAACAATTATGGGTTCGTATCGGCCCATGCTTTAATTATCTTTATCCTTCATCACCGGAGTTATCGCTTGGATATGATTATGGCGATTTATTATCCGCCTTCGAAAACGGAGACGAAAACGGTTGCGAAAAAGCCATATACCGAACCATCGATGAAGGCGCTGGCATACTGCTCAAACAGTTCAATAACTGAATGGTTCAATAGCTGAATGATAGTTTAGTATTGAAATCATTCAGTGCAATTTGATGATTTTAGAATGCTCCTCACCAAAAATTTGGCAAAGGGGAGCATCATCATCACGTTTTTCATCTTCAACGGTGTTTCCCCCTTAACTCCCTGTACTGCCTGCCGATAACCGATGAGTGCCAAGTTGAGCGCTAACATTGATGTGACGCAAGGAGTTTGGGATGTCTTTTAGCCAGGGGTTGAAAAATATTACTATCAGTAAAAAGCTGTCAGTCGGGTTTGGCATTGTCCTTTTTCTGGTTGCCATCGCTACCGTTTTGAGCGTTTTGCGGTTTAAAGAGATCCGCGATGTCTATGCAAAAACCAATCTGATTTATAGCGTTAACATTGAGGTCTTCCAGGCCAAAATTAATCGTCTGAAGTATCTCTACGGTGATGACAAAGCCGGTCCGATCATGTCCGACTACGTAAAACATGCGTCGCAGCTCACCGCCAGTGCGAGTGAGTTGTCATGGAATGATGAAGAGAGTGCGCTTTTACATACGCTGGCAGGCCATCTGGCGAACTTCGAGGCCGGGTCTGCTGAAATGCAGCAGGCGACGAATGCCATGAAATCAGTGCGTGATGCCATGGACAAGATGGGTTCAGACGAACAGCGCGCGCGCTTTACAGCACTTATCTCCACGCCGGTATCAGATAACGCATTAACCGCCCAAATTTTTGATCAACTCATTGCCATTGGTGGGGTGCGCGATGCAGCGTTAATGGTGCGTTTTAGCCCGACGAAAGAGACGCGCGATATTCTCGACGACCGCTTCAACAAAGCACAGGCTGCGGTACAAACGCTAACTGGCCAGCTTCCGGCGGAGTTGGTTTCGCCGTTGCAGGCACTCTGGGGCGAAACCACCCGTTATCGCGACCTGAGCATCAACTACTTTACGGCGGTTCAGGCGATCAAAACGGCTGAGGACAAAGTCAAAATTGCGGGTGATGACAGCAGCGCCGACATCAAGAAATTGATTGCGAGCGTTAAAACCTATAACGACGCGCTGGCCGATAACTCCAGCACCACGGCGTCCATCATTGGTATTATCGCGATTCTGATTGGCGTTATTGTCTCCTGGTGGATTATTCGCCAGATCACCCGTCCCGTTGTCCATAACCTGGCGCTGGCTGAGCGTATCGCCAGTGGCGATCTTAGCTCGCAGATCACCGCGCAAAGCGACGATGAACTGGGCAAACTCACCGCCGCGATGGGTCGTATGAACAGCCGTCTTCGCGAGATGATTTTTGATGTTCGTAACAGTGTGGCGCAGGTTTCGCGTGCGGCAACGGAGATTGCCGAAGGCAACACCGATCTCTCTTCCCGTACAGAGCAACAGGCCGCTGCTGTCGTGCAAACGGCAGCAAGTATGGAAGAGTTAACGGCGACGGTGAAAAACAACGCGGATAATGCACGTAACGCCAGCAGGCTTGCGGCACAGGCATCAAATACGGCCAGCGAAGGTGGCAATGTGATGCGTGATGTGGTGAAAACGATGAATGATATCCACAACAGCTCAAACAAAATTGCAGACATTACCGCGGTCATTAACAGTATTGCCTTCCAGACCAATATCCTGGCGCTTAACGCAGCGGTAGAGGCAGCTCGCGCAGGAGAGCAGGGTCGCGGTTTCGCGGTCGTTGCCAGCGAAGTGCGTAGTTTGTCTCAACGCAGCTCTCAGGCGGCGAAAGATATCGAGCAACTGATTACTGAGTCGGTGTCGCGTATTAATACCGGAAGTGAACTGGTGGCAAAAGCCGGGGAAACGATGGGGCAGGTCGTGCAGTCGGTCACCCGTGTTAATGACATTATGGGTGAAATTTCGTCTGCATCTGAGGAGCAAAGCCGCGGGATCGAGCAAATTGCACGTGCAGTGGGTGAACTGGACAGTACGACCCAGCAAAATGCGGCGCTGGTGAGCGAGTCGTCAACCGCAGCGGGTTCTCTTGAAGAACAGGCACTGCATCTTGAACAACTGGTCGCGACATTCCGTCTTGAGTCTGGCGTGGCGCCAGTGAAATCATCTGCGCCTGCCAGACCGCAGCCTCCGGTCTCTGCGCCGCGTCAACCTGCTGAGGTGACCAGCGACGACGGCTGGACCACGTTCTGATACGACAGAGGCCCTCTTTGCAAAAAGAGGGCCTCTGGTTATTCAACAGCCATCACTCAAAGCGATACGCAACCGACAAACCTACGCCATAATTGCGCCCCGGCGCCGGTTCGTAATAACGATCAATTGATTCGTTAACGATCACCGATCCCACATATTCACGATCAAACAGGTTATCCACGCGCCCGAACACATCCATCATCCAGTTACCGTAGTTAAACTTGTAGCCAGTATTCAGGCCGACCACCGTCCAGGAGGGAGCGGTTGCCGTGTTTTCGTCATTGGCGGCGATATCGCTCATATAGCGTACATCGGCACCTGCATACCAGCCCTGTTCGGGGACATAGCCCAGTGAGGCAAATCCCATATTGCGCGCGATCCCGGGAATACGGTTGCCGTTACATTGGCTGTCGCCGCAGACTTCGCTGCGGTAAGTCGCATCCAGATAGGTCCACGCCAGCTTTGCCCGCCAGTTTCCGGCGAATTGCTGATCGAGCGCCAGTTCTGCACCCTGACGGCGCGTTTTGCCGGCATTCTTATAAGTGGTGCGTCCGCCGCTGTTGGTATCGGTGACAATCTCGTTATCCGTATCGGTGTGGAACAGCGCGGCGCTGAGCAGTCCATAACCCACGCGTGTTTTGCTGCCGATTTCAACGGTATTGTTTGTCGACGGCTTAAGCGCGAAATTGAGCCCGCTTTTCCCGCCAGAACGGTAAGAAAGCTCGTTAATGGTGGGCGTTTCAAAACCACGTCCCGCCGCAGCATACAGATTCCAGCTATCGGTAACCGCATACTTCAGCGACCCGGCAGGCAGCCATTTGTGGTAGCTGGCATCACCGCTGTCATCGCCATTGCTTGCCGTAATATAGTGATCGTTTGAATCAAACCAGACCGAGCTATAGCGCAGACCCGCATCCAGCGATAGCTTATCGGTCAACTGCCAATGGGTTTGCACATAAGGGTCGACGTTCCACATCAGATTGCGTTCGTTGCGGCGCAAGTTCCCCTCGCGACCATAATCCGGCGCGCCATTAACCATCACAAAGTTTTCATAGCCTTTACGCTGTTCGCTCATGGTTTCATAATTCAGCCCGCCGGTGACGGTCACGGGTATCAACAATTCGCCGCGATGGGTCCAGCGGGTATCGATCCCCTGGTAATGGCGGGTCAGGTCGATTACCCCTCCGGCATGCTTCGGGTTCAACTGGGGACCGCGAAAAGTTGACTGGTACTGGGTGGTTTCACGCTCACCGGCGTACATCATGACACTCACATCGTCTTGCTCGCTGAGCTGGCGCTCATAACGTAATCCGGCCTGTGTCTGTTTGACCGTTTTGCGCGTGTCAAACTGTACGGCGCGCGGTGACTGGCGCGGGTTATCGTGCCACTCCTCTTTCGTCAGGCCGCCCGGGTCGTTGGCCTTAATGTCGACGCTGTTGAAAATCAGCGTCAACTTGCTGGCCTCATTGATACGCACGCCCAGTTTGGCGTTGGCCAGATTTTTACGTGCGCCGCTGCGATCGCGATAGCCATGGGTGACAAAACGGGTCGAGGAGACCGTGTAATCCACATCCCCTGGCTGCGTGCCATCACCCACCGCACCGCTGGCTTTGGTGCCATAGCGCCAGCTTCCGTAACTGCCGTAATAACTGCTGGCTTCAAGTTCCGTTGGTTGTCGGCCCGTCTGGGTGGTCACATTCACCACGCCGCCGGACGCATTGCCGTACAGGGCAGAGAAGGGGCCACGCAAAACATCGATACTCTCGACGCTGGTGAGATCGATGTTCGAGGTTTGCCCCTGTCCGTCAGGCATGGTGGCAGGAATACCGTCGACATACATGCGGATTCCTCGCACGCCATAGGTCGAGCGGGAACCAAAACCGCGAATGGAGAGTTGTAGATCCTGCGCGTAGTTCTGGCGATTTTGTACCTGCAAGCCAGGTACGCCGCCAAGCGATTCCGAAAGATTGATCTGTGGTGTGGCCTGACGAATATCATCGCCATTCACGACACTGATCGCCGCCGGGGTGTCGAGTTCTGAAACCGTGCGGGGTGCCGCGCTGACGATCATCGTTTGTTCATTGTCCGCCGCCAGCACGGCAGGCGCATAGATGACCGGAAGGAACAGCGCGGGAAACGCCGTTCTTGAAAGGGCAAAAATATTCATAAATTGACCAGAATAAGAAACGAACCAAATGGGAACATGGCGTAATGTTAATATCTTTAACAATTCATGAAAACTTTAAGGGCACATTACGTTAACAAAAAGTGTAGACGTTACCGCCGATGGCAGTAAAAACAGATTTAATGCTCCACATTACACATAATAATGATTACTATTCTCAATAAATAAGACAGGGCTACGACCCTGGCGTCATGGAAGCATGTGAAGCAAAACTATCTGTGTTTATCAAAGGGAGTCGTCATGTCTTTACGTTATCTATCCACGCCACGTCTGCGTCGTTCACTACTGTTAGGTTCACTGCTGCTTGCCGGGGCATTTCATGCTCAGGCGAGTGAAGAGATGCTGCGTAAACCGGTTGGTAAAGGTGCCTATGAAATGGCCTGGAGCCAGCAGGAAAATGCGCTGTGGATGGCTACCTCACAGAGCCGTAAAGTCGATAAAGGAGGCGTGGTCTACCGCCTTGATCCGATAACACTGGATGTGACGCTGGCTATCCACAACGATCTGAAGCCGTTTGGCGCGGCTATCAATAGCAAAACGCAGACCCTGTGGTTTGGGAACACGGTTAACAGCGCGGTAACGGCAATCGACGCGAAAACGGGCGATGTGAAAGGGCGCCTGGTGCTTGATGACCGCCAACGTAGTGAAACCGTGCGTCCACTGCAGCCGCGCGAACTGGTAGTGGATGAAACGACCAATACCGTTTATATCAGCGGTATCGGTAAAGAGAGCGTGATTTGGGCGGTTGATGGCGACACGCTGAAACTGAAATCCACCGTTGCCGACACCGGTAAATTCAGTACTGGCCTGGCTATCGATACGGCGGCGAAGCGTCTTTACGTCACCAACGGTGACGGTGAATTGCTGACTATCGACACCGCGACCGATAAAATTCTGTCGCGTAAAAAATTGCAGGATGACGGCAAAGAACACTTCTATTTGAATCTGAGCCTTGACACCGCAGGTCACCGCGCCTTTATTACCGACTCTAAAGAGCCTGAGGTTCTGGTCGTCGATCTGCGTGACGGGAAAGTCCTGCAAAAAGTCGCTGCGCCGGAATCCCTGGCCGTGCTGTTTAACCCCACCCGTAACGAAGCCTATGTGACCCATCGACAGGCGGGCAAAGTCAGCGTTATCGACGGTAAAACCTATAAAGTGGTGAAAACCTTCGATACGCCAACCCATCCGAACAGCCTGGCGCTCTCTGCCGACGGTAAAACGCTGTATGTGAGTGTGAAACAGGCGGCAAGCAAAGAGAAAGAGGCCACAGAGCCGGACGACATTATTCGTATCGCGCTGTAACCACAGCCATAAAAAAAGCCAGCCGGTGAAATACCTGGCTGGCTTTTTAATTATCAGCACGTCAGATTACTTTGCGGTTTCTTCCACAAGCTCCGCAGGCGGGGTGCTTTTACCCACGACCGGCGCGCCGCTGTGAATTTCCGCAACGCGTTTGCGCACACCGAACCAGCCAATCACCAGCAGCACAATCAGCAGCGGGAGACAACCAATGGTCAGGGTGCCATTCGGATAGTCAAATGCCATCAGCACCAGGACAGAGAACAGGAACAGCAGCGTCAACCATGAGGTGAAAGGCGCACCCGGCATCTTAAAGCTCACTTCCGCCGCTTTGCCTTCGTTGATCGCTTTGCGCAGACGCATCTGGCAGAGCACGATAAAGCCCCAGGAAGCAATAATACCCACTGATGCCTGGTTGAGGACGATTTCAAAAACCTGCGCCGGAACCAGATAGTTCAGGAACACGCCCACGACATACACGGCCAGCGTCGCGAGGATACCCGCGTACGGTACGTGTTGTTTGTTCATTTTGGACATGAACTTAGGTGCGGAACCGCCCATCGACATAGAGCGCAGGATTCGACCCGTGCAGTACAAGCCGGAGTTCAGGCTCGACAGGGCGGCGGTCAGGACCACGATATTCATCACGTCGCCCATGTACGGCACGCCCAGTTTGGAGAAGAAGGTCACAAACGGACTCTGACCCGGCTGGTACGCCATCCACGGCAGCAACAGAACCAGCAGCACCACGGAACCGACGTAGAACAGGCCAATACGCCAGATAACGCTGTTGATCGCTTTCGGTACGGTTTTTTCCGGATCTTTACATTCACCGGCAGCGGTACCGACGAACTCGATAGAGGCAAAGGCGAAGACCACACCCTGGATCAGGACCAGTGCAGGGAGCAAACCGTGGGGGAAGAAGCCGCCATTGTCGGTAATCAGATGGAAGCCCGTTGCGTTGCCGTCAAGCGGTTTCCCGGATCCCAGGACGATGGTCCCGACAACCAGGAAAGCGACAATGGCCAGCACTTTGACCAGCGCGAACCAGAACTCCATTTCAGCGAACCACTTCACGCCGATCATATTCATGGTCCCGACAATGGCGAGCGCGCCGAGGGCGAAGACCCACTGCGGTACATCGCCAAACGCGCCCCAGTAATGCATATATAACGCAACGGCGGTGATATCCACGATACCGGTCATCGCCCAGTTCACGAAATACATCCAGCCGGCGACGTAGGCCGCTTTTTCGCCCATAAATTCACGGGCATACGAAACAAAACTGCCGCTGGACGGACGGTGTAAAACCAGCTCACCCAGTGCACGTAAGATAAAGAAAGAGAAAAGACCACAAACCAGATAAACGATCGCCAGTGATGGCCCCGCCATCTGCAGACGCGCCCCGGCGCCTAAGAATAACCCCGTCCCGATTGCTCCGCCGATAGCGATCATCTGCACGTGGCGATTACCCATCGCTTTGTTATAACCCTCCTCGTGAGAGTTTAACCAGCGTCGTTTCGCGGCCTGATGCTCCGCCGCGTTATTGTTGTTTGTTTTCATTGCGTTACCCGTTGACCTGTCTGAATCTTTTTAAATTTCTTCGACCCCGCAGAGCAGCAAGACAATCGTTTGCTCTTTTGGGAAAGCGTTCTGCCTTTTCAATCATTCTACGTATGAATAAGACATAACATGGCGCAGCATCCTACCTGCATTTTTTTGACGACGCAAAACATACCAGACGAAAAAATGATGGGGATGAGTTGAATTTGTGACACAAGTGTTGCTTAGCAGTTTAACTGATTCAATATGGCGAAAAAGGCGGCAGAAATGACTAAGCATGCAAAAGGAAAGATGATGTCGGCGAGGTTGCACGGCACAGGGGCATGCGGGCTTATTCATAAGCGCAAATAATGACTACCGTCTCTCTGTGGGGTAAGGAATCCCCACAAAAATGCGAGCACGAACGGTCCCTTCTCCCTTGAGGGAGAGGGCCAGGGTGAGGGGGGGGAATGCGGCTCTGATGGCCATTCCGTTCACCTTATGTTCCTTGCTTTTCTGTCGCGACAGAACCCGTGAACGTGCCAGGGTGGCTCACCGCCACCCCCCTGGCGACCCGGGCTCCCGGCAAAGAAAATCGCCGCTGTCACGGTTTTATTCTTATTAAGCGGCGTTATCGCTGTAAAACGTAAGATTACGGGGGATTCCTCAGCTTTGAGGGGGCTACTTTGCAAATTTTTTGCTTATTTAATGTAAATTAATTGTTTCACAAGGTCGTAAAGCCATCCCAATAATGCAGACATGTTACTCAACAAGAGTGTGCTGCATGTCTTATCGTCTGAGTTTGCTTGATAAAAGCCCGATTGCGGAAAACGAAACCGCGCAGGATGCACTAAACCGAACGTTACAGATGGCGCAGCTGGCCGAGAAAGGCGGTTTTCACCGCTTCTGGATTGCGGAACATCACAATACTTCCCAACTGGCCAGCCCATCTCCCGAACTGCTTATCGCCTGGATTGTAGGACAAACGCAGCGGATCCGCATCGGCTCCGGTGGGGTCATGCTGCAACATTACAGTCCCTATAAAGTGGCGGAAAACTTCAACGTACTGGCCTCTCTGGCCCCTGGTCGTATCGATATCGGTATCGGTAAAGCCCCTGGCGGACTGCCACTGTCTACACGCGCACTGCAACGCGGGCTGCGCCAGGAAGATAAAGGCAGTTTTGCTGACCAGCTCGCTGAGCTGGCTAACTGGCTTAAGCCGGGGCAGTTTACTGCCGATGCGGAATCCCTGGTAGCCACGCCGCTTCCCACTGTCCATGCAGATGGATTTCTGCTCGGCGCGAGCCTGGACAGCGCACGCCTGGCGGCAAAACTCGACTGGAACTTCGTTTTTGCCGCCCATCTTAATGGCGATAAAACATTATTGCGTGACGTTGTCACACAGTGGCGAGCGCTGACGCAGCGCGACGTTATTATCGCCGTACAGGTGATTATTGCCGTCACGCAAAACGAAGCCGAACGCCTCGCGCAGCAGGTGGAGATATGGGGAGTGGAACTGGAAAACGGTCAGCGGGTTAGCGTGGCCAGCGAAGCGCAGGCGCAAGCTTTCGCGCGTCAGGCGGGAAGCCCGGCAGTGCGTATTTATCGCCGTGAACCGTCGCTGATTAAAGGCACCGCAGAAAGTGTGCTGGCTGGTCTGGATGCGTTGGCCGCAGAGTCTGGCGTGGATGAGTTCATCCTTGATAACCCGCTGGTTGACGGCAGCGCGCGTATTGCCTCACTGCGCCTGCTGAGCGAAACCTGGCGTCAGAGAACGGCCATCCGGGAGGTAGCGCAATGAACTTTGCCCAACAATTGATTACCTGGCGCCGTGAATTGCATCAGTACCCGGAACTGTCATTGCAGGAGTTTGAAACCAGCCGCCGGGTCCGTCACTGGCTCGAAAATGCCGGTCTGCGTCTGCTGCCCACCACGCTACCCACGGGCGTGGTCGCGGAAGTGGGCAGTGGCGACAAAGTGATTGCCCCGCGAGCAGACATCGATGCTTTGCCGATTGAAGAGGCGGTCGACGTACCCTACGCCTCGCGCAATAAAGGGGTGATGCATGCCTGTGGTCACGACATCCATACCAGCGTCATGCTCGGCGCCGCACTGCTGCTAAAAGAGAAAGAGTCTGCGTTACCCGGACGTGTGCGCCTGATCTTCCAGCCAGCCGAGGAAAACTTCGGCGGAGCAAAGCGGCTCATTCAGGCGGGAGTACTAAACGGTATCAGCGCCATTTTTGGTATGCATAACGAGCCCGGTCTGCCGGTGGGCACGTTCGCCACGCGCGGTGGCCCGTTTTATGCCAACGTTGACCGCGTTGTATTGCAGGTCGGCGGTAAAGGGGCACACGCCGCGCGCCCTCATGAAGGCAATGACGCCATCCTGCTTGCCAGCCAGCTTGTCGTCGCGCTGCAAACCATCGCCAGCCGTAACGTCAACACGCTGGACTCGGTGGTGTTGAGCGTCACGCGTGTGCAGGGCGGGAATACCTGGAATGTGCTGCCGGAACAGGTCGAACTGGAAGGCACGCTGCGCACGCACCGGACTGAGGTACGCGAGCAGGTGAAAGCCCGCGTCAATGATATTGCCGCCGGACTGGCGCGCGCCTTTGATGCGCACATTACCGTTCGTTGGTACGAAGGCCCATCGGCACTGGTCAATGATGAACGCTGGGCCGCCTTTACCCGCGATGTTGCAGACTGGCATGGCTATGACACGCAGGTCGCACAGTTGCATATGGGTGGGGAAGATTTTGCCGTCTACCTCGAACATATTCCCGGCGCATTCGTCAGTATCGGCAGCGCCAGTGAATATGGCTTGCACCATCCGTCGTTTAATCCCGACGAAGCATTAATCGAAGACGCCGCTCGCTATTTCGCGCTGCTGGCGGAAAAAGCCTTACTCCAGCCATAACGGAAAAAAGCAACCTGGGGCGACAGCTCCGGGGAACCTGTTGCCTGAAAATGAGGATGGATTATGTCACAAGCTCGTCAACTGCGTCTGGGTACGATATTACATGGCGCATCCGGAAATATGTCCGCCTGGCGACACCCGGCGGCCAAAGCCGATGCCAGTATTAATTTTAACTTTGTCCAGGAAACAGCATTAAAAGCAGAAGAGGGGAAGCTCGATTTTTTATTTGTCGCCGATGGCTTATATATTAATGAAAAATCCATACCCCATTTTCTGAACCGTTTTGAACCCATCACTGTTTTATCGGCGCTGGCGAGCGTCACCCGCCATTTAGGGCTGGTTGGCACGCTTTCCACGTCTTACAGCGAACCGTTCACCGTGGCCCGCCAGTTTGCCAGTCTCGACCATTTAAGCAACGGGCGCGCGGGCTGGAACGTCGTCACCTCGCCGCTGGAGGGGTCGGCTAAGAACTTTTCCCGCCAGCAGCATCCGGAACACGCGCTGCGCTATCGCATTGCCGATGAATACCTGGACGTGGTGAAAGGGCTGTGGGATTCCTGGGAGGAGGATGCCTTTATTCGAGATAAAACCACCGGGCAGTTCTTTGATCCACAAAAACTGCATACGCTTAATCATCACGGCGATTTTTTCCAGGTTGCCGGGCCGCTGAATATTGGCCGTACGCCGCAGGGACGGCCCATTATATTTCAGGCAGGCGCATCTGAGGATGGTAAGAAATTAGCGGCGCGACACGCCGATGCCATTTTTACCCACCACGATACGCTCGACGAGGCCAAACAATTTTATCGCGATGTCAAAGCACAACTGATTAAAAATGGCCGTCGGGAAGATGAACTCCATATCTTCCAGGGCGTCAGCGTAATTGTCGGTGATAATGCTCAGGACGTTGAGCAGCAATACCAGACCACCGCGGCGCTGGTCTCCATTCAGGATGCGCTCAATTACCTTGGCCGTTATTTCGAACACCACGATTTTAGCCAGTACCCGCTGGATGAACCTTTCCCGGATATTGGCACCCTGGGGCAAAACAGCTTTCGCAGTACCACCGATGAAATCAAACGCCATGCCCGCGAGCGCAATCTGACGCTGCGCCAGGTGGCGCTGGAAGCGGCCTCCCCGCGTCCGCGTTTTTCCGGTACCCCGGAGCAGGTAGCGGACGGCCTGCAACAGTGGTTCGACGAGCAGGCAGCTGACGGTTTTATTATTCAGGGCGGCACGCCGGATACCTTCCCACGCTTTGTCGACACCGTAGTGCCGATTTTGCAGGCCCGTGGCTTGTTCCGTAAGGCGTATCCCGGCACGACCCTGCGCGAAAGTCTTGGCTTGCAACAACCTGCCAATCAATTCAGCCAATAAATTCACAAAACAATAAAGAGAATACGCTATGCAAAAATCATCGCTTCTCCTCGCCGTGGCGCTGGCGTTCGCGCCGCTGGTCCAGGCCAGTGACGTCACGATTAACGGTACTGGCGTTAGTCTTGAGGCCAACAAAACGCCCATTAATACATCGCGCAATGCGGAGGCAGTGGCGCAGTTGCCAAAAGATTATCATTTTGCCGTGCCTGGAAAATTTACGGTGGCAGTGGCCGCACTGAACTCACCGCCGCTGACCGTGTTTTCTGATGACAATAAAACGCTGCTCGGTAGCGAAGTGGATATCGCCCGTCTGGTTGCTGACAGTCTGGGTCTGGAACTCAACGTGGTGCCGACCTCGTGGGAGGACTGGCCGCTGGGGGTAACCTCCGGCAAATATGATGCGGCGATCAGCAATATTACCGTTACCAAAGCGCGCAAAGAGAAGTTTGATTTCGCTACGTACCGCAAGGATTCCCTCGGCTTTTATGTGAAAGCCAGTAGCCCGATTAAAACCATTGAAAAGGCGGAGGACATCGCGGGGCTGCGTATCATCGTCGGCTCCGGCACCAATCAGGAGGCCATTCTGCTGGCATGGAATGCGGAAAACGAGAAGAAAGGCCTCAAACCGTTCACGCCGGTTTACACCAAAGATGATGCCGCCCAGACGCTGGCACTCCAGTCTGGTCGTGCGGATGCCTTCTTTGGCCCGAATGTCATTGGTGCCTGGAAAGCCGCGCTGACCAACAAAACCCGGCTGGTCGGCAGCGTGGATGGCGGCTGGCCGAAAGCGGCGCATATCGCGGTCACGCTGAAGAAAGGCAGCGGTCTGGTGGAGCCAGTGCAGATTGCGCTTAATGGCGTCATTAAAAATGGCGATTACGAAAAAGTACTCAGTCGCTGGGGTGAGGGTGTTGAGAAGATCCCGGCCTCTGAGATCAACCCCGCCGGACTGGGCGACTAAGGAGGCGCAGATGAGCGAACGTTTCCGTGATATTTCCCCCGACGCACCGGAATTGCAGCCCGTCATTGCGGGTCTGTTTGGCGAATATGCTGCCCGTTATGGCGATTACTTTTCCAAAGATGCCGAGGTGGAACTGACTGAGTGGTATCTGCCGCCGCAGGGGCTTTTTATTGTGCTGGAGCGTGACGGAGAAATTATTGCCACCGGCGCGTACAAACCGAAAGATGCCCACACGGCGGAAATTAAACGTATCTGGACGCAACACGCCCTGCGCAAACAGGGACTTGCCAGGCGGGTGGTGGCTGAACTGGAGCGCCGCGCGGTTCTTGCGGGGTACAGCCGCATGTTTCTGACCACCGGATTTCGCCAGCCTGAAGCGGTGCAGCTCTATCTTCGCCAGGGATACGACGCGCAGTTCGATCTCACGCGTGACCCGGAGGAGTACAGCCAGCCGCCGTTCGATGGTCGCCTGCGGTTTACCAAAACCTTAGCGGTCGACACGCTCAGTAAAACTGCCTGAGGGGTAAACATGAACACAACAGAGTCTATCAAAGTCGTCCCGGCGCGCTATCCAATGCGGATCGTCGGCGCCGTTATTGCGTTGATCGTACTGGCGATCGTGGTCCAGTCCGTTGCCTTTAACCCACGCTGGGAGTGGCGCGTGTTTGCCCGCTGGTTCTTTGATCCTGTGATCCTGGAAGGTCTGGGTCAGACGCTGTTATTAACACTACTCGGTACGGCATTAAGTATTGTTTTTGGCGGCCTGCTGGCGCTGGCGCGCTTATCAGGCTCCTGGCTATTGAGCAGCCTTGCGTGGAGCTATATCTGGTTGTTTCGCTCGCTACCGCTGATTGTGGTGCTGATTATTCTTTACAACTTCTCTTATCTCTACGACACGCTGACGATTGGCATTCCGTTTACGCAGCTGAGCTGGGCGCATTACGAAACGGTCAATGTACTGGGACAATTTTCAACGGCGGTGGTGGGTCTGACGCTGGTGCAGAGCGCCTATACGGCAGAAATCATTCGCGGCGGGTTTTTAGGGGTCGATCACGGGCAGTATGAGGCCGCCGCTGCATTAGGATTGCCGGCATGGCGACGCACTTTGCGCATTATTCTGCCCCAGGCGCTGAAGACCATTTTGCCGTCGGGTTTTAATGAAATTATCAGCCTCGCCAAGGGAACGGCGATGGTCTACGTACTGGCGATGCCGGAGCTGTTTTATACCATTCAGATGATCTACAACCGCACCCAGGAGGTGATCCCGCTGCTGATGGTGGGGGCCGTGTGGTATCTGGTGATCACCAGCGTTCTGTCGGTTATTCAATACATGGTAGAGCGCTGGCTGGCCCGAAGCGAACGTCGATCCGCCGTTAATTCTCGTCGGGTGCGGGCAACGACACCTGCTCGCGCCGCGCAACCACAGGAGCCGATTCATGCCAGCCTCTCTTAATGGTCATATTTCGATTACCGGCGTCAGCAAGTACTTTGGTCGCCATAAAGCGCTGGACAATGTATCGCTTGAGATCCCGCCGGGCACCGTGACTGTGATCCTCGGGCCTTCCGGTTCCGGTAAATCGACGCTTTTGCGCACCATTAACCATCTGGAGCGTGTTGATGAAGGCTTTATCCAGATTGACGGCGACTATATTGGCTATCGCCGCAAAGGGGATAAGCTCTATGAATTGAAAGAGCGGGAGATCCTGCGCCAGCGGGTTAACGTGGGCTATGTATTCCAGAACTTCAATCTCTTCCCGCACCTCACGGTACTCGAAAATCTGATAGAAGCGCCGATCGCCCATCAGCAACTCAGCCGCAAAGAGGCCATCGAGCAGGCGTATCAGTTGCTGGATGTGGTGGGGCTACGCAATAAGGCGGAAGCCTGGTCACGTCATCTTTCCGGTGGGCAGCAGCAGCGCATTGCCATTGCCCGTGCGCTGGCGCTGCGCCCTCGGGTAATCTTGTTTGATGAGCCGACCTCCGCGCTGGATCCGGAACTGGTGGGCGAAGTGCTCGATGTCATCAAAAAACTGGCCCGTTCCGGTACCACGCTCGTGGTGGTTACGCACGAAATCGGTTTTGCCCGGGAGGTGGCGGATCAGGTGGTGTTTATGGTGGAGGGTAAAATTGTGGAGCAGGGCGACAGCGACAGTGTGCTCAATCATCCGCAACACCCAAGGACGAGACAGTTTTTATCGAAGGTGTTGTGAGAGAACACGCTGCTTCGCAACTGGCGGAGCAGCGTACGGTTATCCTCAGGCGGCCGAAGGCGTAAGCTGAATACGCTCCAGTGAACCGACGATAAACAGGTAAGAGCACAGGCCAATTAAGCCCATTGAACCGACATACAATATGGCGTAATCAAACGACTGGGTACTGGAGAGAATTACCCCAATGACCAGCGGTGTGATAATACTGGCCATGTTGCCGCACATATTAAAGACGCCACCTGCGATGCCCAGCACCTCTTTCGGCGAGGTATCGCTCAGTACACACCAGCCTAAATTCCCGAAGCCTTTGGCGAAGAAAGCCAGGCTCATGGCGGCAATGACCACCACTTCTGAGCTGGTATAGTTGGCAACCACAATCACACAGGAGAGTAGCATGCCGCAGATAACCGGGAATTTGCGCGCGGTGGTCAGGCTGTAGCCGCGTTTTAATAACCAGTCGGAGAAGACGCCGCCCATCAGGCCACCAATAAACCCGGCGATCGCCGGAATACTGGCAATAAAACCGACTTTGAGAATCGACATGCCTTTTGCCTGATATAAATAGGTAGGAAACCAGGTCAGGAAGAACCAGGTAATAGAGGTCACGCAGAACTGGCCTATATAGACGCCAATCATCATGCGATTCACACAAACGCTTTTGATCTGGGCGAGAGAAATCTTTTCCGATTTCTTCGCATTACCCAGTTCCGGTTCACCGCCGCCTTCGCGGATATAATCCAGTTCCTGCTGGTTGATTTTCTTGTGCTGTAGCGGATCTCGAATTTTTGCCAGCCAGACAATCCCCAGCACCACGCCGATTGCCCCGATATAATAGAACACATAGTGCCAACTCATGTTGTGCAGGATAAGCGTCATCAGCGGCGTGACAATCCCCAGCGAAATGTACTGCGCCGCCTGATACACCGCCGTCACGAAACCGCGCTCTTTATTGGGGAACCACTGTACACTCAGACGGCTGTTCGCCGGAAAGGCCGGTGCTTCAATTGCCCCCATCAGCAAACGCAAAATCACCAGCACAATTAACGGGCTGGCAAAAAGATAAATCGTCCCCTGGAACATAGTGACAATTGACCAGCCAATTAATGCACAGCCATAAACCAGGCGTGAGCCATATTTATCCAGCAGCCATCCGCCGGGAATTTGCATGATCACATACGAAATACCAAAAGCCGAGAAGGCCAGCCCGAGCGCTTCCGGGTCAAAGCCTAATTCTTTACTCATAATAGGGGCGACCACCGAAAGGGTCGCACGGTCAGCATAGTTAAATACCGTAGCCAGAAATAAGAAAATAAGAATACCGTGGCGCACGCTGGTGCGCTTAATAACATTACTCATCATCGATTCCTCGACGAGGTTATCACCCCGACGTGTGTAATAAACGGGAACGGCCCCGTCGGCTATTTACTCCGTGGCATTGACCGCGTGGGCAAGCAGGTCAGCCAACGACAGAGCTCTGTTGCTGTGGCATAGCGGGTACGTTGTCTCTTGGCATAAGAGGGCGCGCCAGTACAGGCACTTAAAGTCATGGAACACTCCTTTTTTCGTCATGAATGTTTGCGCTAACATTTATATAAAAATACCCAGGGAGGATCCATAATAAATGTATAAATGTGCCCTCAAGATCACATATATTCTGCAATCGCATTATCAGGGGATGAAATGAAAAACGCTTAATCGATAGCGGTTTATTAGGGTAATAGATGAGCGCAATAAATATATTAAAAATGGGCGGGCAGGGGTAATGCCAGGAAACTGACGCAACCTGTGACTGTGGTGGGTTATTTATATTGCATACACGATAAATAAAAAACGCTGCTCCGTCGGGAGTACACGAATATGCGAAACAGCGTGGCATAAATATGCCAGTTTTCGTACTGAAATAAAGACGGAATATCTCCCGTCTTTATTATCTGTTACGGGCGTTTGCCAAATTCACAGCTTAGCTGAGTCCAGGCGCGCGCTTGTTCACTGAGGGTGAAGCCCAGACCATGGCGGTCGGAAACGTACATGCGGCCATCGCGCAGTTCGAGCTGCTCGTTAAACAGCGGGTTCAGCCATTCGAAGTGCTCCAGCCATGGCTCCAGCGGATAAGCGGCAGAGAGGTGCAGGTGTACTTCCATGGCAAAGTGCGGGGCCAGTTTACGACCATGTTTCGCTGCCAGATCCATGATTTTCAGGAACGGAGAGATACCGCCAACGCGCGGGGCATCCGGCTGAACGAAGTCGCTGGCATTACCCAGAATAAGCTGTTCGTGCTCGCGGAAACTGGTCAGCATTTCTCCGGTCGCGATGGGGGTGTCCAGCGCGGCCGCCAGTTGGGCGTGACCTTCCACATCGTAGGCGTCCAGCGGCTCTTCAATCCAGATCAGATTGAACTGCTCCATTTTACGGCCCATGCGAATGGCGGTTTCGCGGTCCCACTGCTGGTTTGCGTCAACCATCAGCGGGAAATCGTCGCCCAGCGCTTCACGCACGGCGGTTAAACGGCGGATATCTTCTTTGGTGTCCGGCTGGCCAACTTTCAGCTTGATACCCCCGATGCCGTTTTCACGGGAGATCACCACGTTTTTCAGCACCTGATCCAGCGGGGTATGCAGGAAACCGCCGGAGGTGTTGTAGCACTGCACGGAGTCACGGTGCGCGCCGAGCAGTTTTGCCAGCGGCAGACCTGCACGTTTCGCTTTCATATCCCACAGCGCGATATCGATAGGGGAGATGGCCTGCACGGCCATGCCGCTGCGGCCAACGGATGCGCCGGCCCACAGCAGTTTGCTGTAAATTTTGTCGATATCGTTCGGGTCTTCGCCCAACAGGTTATCCGCAATTTCTTTGGCGTGCGCATAGATGCCCTGACCACCGGCGCGTTTAGAGTAGCTAAAACCGACGCCTTCGAAACCGTCACGGCTGCGAATTTCCGCGATGATAATGGCGACTTCGGTCAGCGGCTTCTGGCGACCGGTCAGCACTTTTGCATCACTGACGGGGGTCGCCAGCGGCAGGAACGCGAGGGAGAGTTTTACCCACTCGATACGGTCGCCGGTTTCGGCAGCAGTTTTAACACCCTGCGCTTTGGCATAGGTTACGGCAGCGGAATTCGCGCTTACGGTCATGATTAACTCCTGTGAATGGTAATAATGTTTGCGCTAACATTCTTAATTAGATTAAAGATGGAACGCCAGCATTTTGCCGTCAAAATGTACAGTCGATCACAATAACAGACTTCATTGTGGGCTTTTATTCGTTCTGGCTCACAATTCAAAATCGTTTATGGAATGGTTTATGTGTAAATGATATCGCTAACATTAAAGCGGGGTTATTTTTTTAATCTACTGATTTTAAAGACGATTAAAATAATGAGAGAGAAGCGATTTAAGCTAACAAATCGCTTATAATCCCTGTCACAAAAACAAGCCGTTGTGAGTTTACATGTCGAAAACCTCTCGTCCTGCGCCGCCTCGCGCCCCCACATTAGACGATGTCGCCCGCGCGGCGGGATTGTCCTCCATGACCGTCAGCCGGGCGTTGAACACGCCGCAGCTGGTGCGTCCTAAAACGGTGGAAAAAGTGCTGGCGGCGGTTAAAGCCACCGGGTATATCCCCAATGCGCTGGCGGGTGGTCTGGCATCCCGACGCAGTAAAATGATTGCCGTTGTGGTGCCGCAAATTAATAACAGTATGTTCGTCGATACCATTCAGTCGATAAGCGATGAGCTGGCGGCACGCGGTTATCATATGCTGCTGTGTGTAGCGGGTTACGCCCAGCAAACCGAAGCGGAGCTGGTTGCCACGATCTTGTCGCGCCGTCCTGACGGCATTGTCCTGACGGGGATTCACCATTCGACGGAATTAAAGCGAGTTATCCTCAATGCCAGCGTACCGGTGGTGGAAATCTGGGATCTCACCCCCACGCCGCTGGATATGCTGGTAGGTTTTTCCCATGAAAAAGTGGGGGAGGCGACGGCGGATTATTTGCTGCGTAAAGGCTATAAACGTCCCGGTTTGCTGTGGACGGTGGATAATCGCGCGGCGCTGCGTAAAAGTGGGCTGTGCGAGGCGCTGGCGCGCCATGACATTCACGATCCTGCCGTAGTAGATGTCCCGCTTCCGGCGCGTTTTGCCGCAGGACGGCAGGGGCTTCGTGACTTGCTGAATAAGGGCAGCTTCGATGTGATTGTCTGCAGTTCGGATACCCTTGCGCAGGGGGCGATGGTCGAAGCGCAGGCCAGCGGATTGCGCGTGCCGCAGGATCTGGCGGTCATCGGTTTTGGCGATCTCGATTTTGCCGCCGATACCCATCCCTCCATCACGACGGTCAGCGTCGACCGACAGGTTATCGGTCAGCGTGCCGCCACGCTACTGGCGGACCGTATTGAAGGGCTCCCTCAGGAAGAAACGATTGTGGATATTGGTTTTCATTTTGTAGAAAGGGAATCGGCGTAACGGTATGAAAATTAATGTCATCGGCACCAGCGGCAGCGGTAAAAGCACGCTTTCGCGGCGGCTGGCCGCGCAGCTTAATGTGCCGTATATCGAAATGGACAGACTTTACTGGTTGCCCGAGTGGCAAGGGCGCAGTGATGAGGACTTTTACGCATTACTGGAAGAGACGTTAAATGCCACGCCTGGCTGGGTACTGGACGGTAATTATAACCGATCCCGCCCGATCAAATGGCGGGATGTTGATCTGGTTATCTGGCTGGATTACGGCTTCTGGCGCACGCTGCGCCAGGCGGTTCTGCGGGTGGTTCGCCGGGCCTGGCATGGAAAAGAGCTTTGGCCCGGTACCGGTAATACGGAAAGTTTCCGCCGTGCTTTTTTTAGCCGCGACTCGATCATTATCTGGACACTCAAAACCTGGCGTAATAACCGGGTACGCTACGCCGCGGATATGGCGAATCCGCAATATCAACATATTCGCTTTGTGCGTCTCACTCACCCGAAGCAGGTCGATAGCCTTATTGCCAGTTTGACGTAGACTTACTACTCACACGCAAGAAAGGAGGTCATATGATCACCGTTTACGGCGCACCCGGCTGGGGTTCAGCCATCAGTGAACTGATGTTGACACTGGCAGACATCCCGTATCAGTTCGAGAATATTGACGGCTTTGATTCGCCAGGGCACAACCAGGAAAAATTGCTGAAACTCAACCCTTTGTGTCAGGTGCCAACGCTGCAACTTGACGATGGCAGTATCATGACCGAGTCGGCGGCCATCGCCTTAATGATTCTTGATAAACACCCGCATCTTGCTCCTGCGCCCGGTACAGCTGAGCGCAATCAGTTCTGGCGACTGTTGGTCTGGCTGGTGGCCAATGTTTACCCGACATTCACCTATGCCGACTATCCCGAACGGTTCGTGCCCGATGCTGCGGATCAGTTGCGGGAGCACTGTGTGGCCTATCGAAAATCACTGTATATCTGGTTTGATCAGCAACTCAAAGCCGCGCCTTATGCATTTGGCGAACAGCTGACCTTGTTGGATATCTATATCTGTGTGATAAGAACCTGGGGGCCGCGGCACGACTGGTTTAAGGAAAATACGCCGAACATCGCCGCGATTGCCGACGCGGTTTGCGCCGTTGCGAAGCTCCAGCCTGTTTTACGCCGTAACGACATTATTTGATAACCAGCGCTTTTTCAGTGTGGTAGGTTGATAGGCCCATAACAAGGAGCACACCATGCCACACATTGATATCAAATGTTTCCCCCGTGACCTGAACGATGAGCAAAAAACCGCATTGGCTGCCGATATCGCCGACGTCATTGTTCGCCATTTAGGCAGCAAAGACAGTTCAGTCAGCGTCGCGTTAACTCAGATCGACCCGGACGCGTGGAAAGGCGAAGTATGGGATACGGAAATCGCACCACAGATGGCGCGGCTGATTAAGAAGCCCGGTTATCAGATGTGACAGGCCGCAGGGGAAATGTCTGCACTGGCTTTTTCCCCTCACTCCCGCTTTCTCCCGGAAGGCTGAGAAATCCCCGGTCATATTATGTTTTACAGCGATAACACCGCGTAATGAGAATAAAACAGGGTCCGACTGAAAATCGATGAGGCGGTGACGGCTGACCGGCAACCGCAGCGACATTTTTACACCCCATTAGCGCAGAGTGTGCAGCTAGCCGCCTCCGGGAGTTATTCCCGCAAGCGCTAGCTTAGCGGGGCGATTTTCGGGTCACCCCGGTACGTTTATCAACTTGCCACTGGTGACGAAATTACCGCCGCCCAGATGGTGGATGGTATTCAACAGATCATCATCAAACTGCCAGTGACCGTTACTAAAGGCGCGTTCATCCGCGGCCGCAGAAACCACCTCGCCAAACAGGGTGTCATATTTTTCCTGCGCCGCTGTCGGCGGTAACAGGCGACATTCCATCCACGCCAGACATTTTTCCTCCACGACGGGCAAACCCAGCACCGGGCCAGCGATAGCCGGAATACCGTAGCAGTTGAATTTATCCTCTTCGCGACCGCTCACGCTGCCCACCGCCCAGGTCCAGCGAGTGGCCGCCACGCCCGGAACCACAATGCCAAACATCCCGCTGCGTTCTATCAGCTCACGCGACCAGGTGCTTTTATCCACCACAATAGCGATACGGGCAGGGGAAAACTCAACGGGCATTGACCACGCAGCAGCCATGACATTGCGGCGGTCGATGCTCTCATCACGGCTGGTTATCAATATGGTAGGGCCGTGATTCAGCAAGCGGCTGGCGTGTTCCAGTGCCACCGGACGAAAAAAACTCATAAGCCACTCCTTCGTTCTGTCATGGAGAAATTAAAGCATAGATGCCCGGCACTGACACCGTGGATTGCATGTTTATCCCGCTCAGAAACAATCTCCAGGTCATTATTCTCTGTGTCAGTACAGTTATTGACCTCAGGCAAGCGCAGATGCAGCATGGAAATGCAGACAACAACATAATAAATGGAGAATTTTCAATGAATACAGGGCTTCGTCTTCATCCCCGTCGCTTACACCATTTTATCGAGAAAATCCTGCACTATGCGGGCAGCGAGCCTCAGGAAGCTCAGCTGGTTGCGGAGCATCTACTCGCGGCGAATCTTGCAGGACACGATTCTCATGGCGTAGGGATGATCCCGAGCTATGTTCGCTCCCTTGAACAAGGTTACCTGCAACTCAACCGTCATGCCAGCGTAGTGAAGGATATGGGCGCGGTGGTGACCCTCAACGGGAATCAGGCTTTTGGCCAGGTCGCGGCGCATGAGGCGATGACGCTTGGCATTGAAAAGGCCAGACAACACGGCCTCGCCGCCGTTGGACTGCATAATTCCCATCATATCGGACGTATTGGCTACTGGGCCGAACAGTGCGCCGCGGCCGGTTTTGTCTCTGTCCATTTTGTCAGTGTCGTGGGCGATCCAATGGTGGCCCCTTTTGGTGGAACAGACAGCCGGTTCGGAACAAATCCTTTTTGCGTGGTTTTCCCGCGGGAAGGGCAGCCACCACTGTTGTTGGACTATGCCACCAGCGCCATTGCATTTGGGAAAACGCGAGTGGCTTACCACAAAGGCGAACCGGTGCCCGATGGCTGTCTCATTGATGCGCAGGGGCAGCCCACTAACGATCCGTCGGTCATGCATCGTTCGCCGCTGGGGTCACTGTTGACGTTTGCGCAACATAAAGGGTATGCGCTGGCGGCGCTGTGCGAAATTATGGGGGGAGCCCTCTCCGGCGGACTAACCACCCATAAAGACACTCTCCAGGAGAGCGTCGATGCCATATTCAACTGTATGACCACCCTTATATTGAACCCGGAAATGTTTGCCGCGCCGGATATGCAGCAACAGACGCACGCCTTTGTTGAATGGGTGAAACAATCGCCGCATAGCCATGATGAGCCGATTCTGGTGCCCGGCGAGTGGGAAGAGAACAATCGCCGTCTGCGTAAGACGCAGGGGATTCCGTTGGATCCGGGGAGCTGGCAGGGGATTTGCGCGGCGGCAGTACGCGCGGGTATGCCCCAGGGGGAGGTCGATCGCTTACGCGCTGATTGTGAGCAAATGACACTGTAACGCAATGGCTGCGCGCCGTGCCGCGCAGCCGTCATGTCAGGCGGAAACGTGCGTCTGCGGCGCGTTTGCGTTGCGGGCGGTTACAATCTGGCCGCGACCCTGTTCTTTGGCCATATAGAGCGCAAGGTCCGCTGCACGGATCAGGTTCGCCGCCCGTGCATGTTGCGGCCAGGTCGCCAGACCGATAGAGATCGAAACCTGCCCGATATCACGGGATTCATAGAAAATGCGCTGGTTCAGGACATTTTGCAGCAACAGTTCAGCCAGTTTTCTGGCATCGGACTCGCTGGTATCAGGCAAAATAATCAGAAACTCTTCGCCGCCATAGCGGAAGGCAACACCGTTATCGCCCACCGTTTCCTGCAACAACCGCGCAATTTCGCGCAATACTTTGTCTCCCGCTTCGTGCCCGTGGCTATCATTGAGCTTTTTAAAGTAATCGATATCGATCATCAGGCAACTCAAACTGGCTCCGTTAGCCATGGATTGATCAATCAGGGTGCGCAGCGTCTCCTCCAGATTATGGCGGTTGCGTAAGCCAGTCAGCGAGTCATGGGTTGCTTTCTCTGTCAGGGTATCGCGCAGTATCTGGTTTGCCAGCGCCAGTGCGATGGTCTCAGCCATGAGTTCCAGATAGGCGTAAGTGGGCTCTTTCTGCTGTTCATTGTCGAAGGTGAGTAAGCCGATAATTTTGTTTTGCGCAATTAACGGCACACAGATGGCCCGTGCGGCAACCTCCGGCATAAGATGTTCGCACGGCATATCTACCGAATCATGCGACGGGCAGTGCAGTTGCCCGCGTTTTAACGCCCAACAGGCATCAGGAGTGAATGGGGCATCCTCGCCGGGCGGTAAGAGCCAGCGGGCCGCACACTTCATGCGGTTTGTCCGCGCATCCAGAATATAGAGTCGTCCCCCCATGTCCGGGATGATTTTTGGTGCGAAACGGCCCACAACCCTGACAATGCCGGCATGGGAGTCGCAGCCCTGCAGGCGTTGCGTCATCCTCGCCAGCAGCGTGCGTGAAGCCCACTCGGCATCACGCTCTTGCTCCAGTCGCTGGCGGGCCAGGCCGTTTTCCCGAAAAATATGGATGGCCTGGGCCATATCGCCAATTTCATCGACTTGCGCCAGAACCGGTGTTTCTACCGCGTAATCCTGTGTCGCCAGCCGGTTCACCACATCACTCAGCGTGACCACCGGGCGCAAAATGCGGTGTTTGATAATAAAACCAAGCACAAACAAGAAAAGCAGGGCTGTAATGGCCACCATCACTTCGGAGAGTGTGCGTAGCCGTTGTGATAGCGACGTCGCTTCGGCAATCACATTCGCCGTGCGTTGATCCGACAAACTGCGAAAATGGGCAAAGCGGTATTCGGCCTGAGCAATCTGATCTTCGTACTGCTGGCCGAAGATAATATTCATCGCTTCATTTACATTGCCCGCTTCCACTGCAGATATTGCAGCACGCTGCTCATCTTCAAGTTGATCAAAGACTTTAAGGCCATCTCTGAGGATCAGGATTTCCTCAGATGTTGCGCCGTTATCATGTAAACCCAGCAGATAGTTTTCGAACTGGACATCTTTTTCCAGCATTTGTCGCCAGGCCTTGATGTTGTCCGGCTGCCGTTTCACCACTGCCTCACGAGCAAGATCGCTCAACGCATAAGCTTCTCTTTCCAGGTCATCGGTCAGCGTATCGAAAAGGCGGCTCTGGGCGACGGCGGCGCGTTCAGCCCGGTCCGCACTGGATGCGCTAAACAGCGCAAAGCCTGAAGAAAGTGTCAGAACAACGGTAGCGATATAAGCAAAATTTGTGATCGTTGCGATACGCACGTAATCACCTTTTTCTATTAGGGAAAATCAGGAGAGATCTTCTAAGGGTTTACTATTCTTCTATATAAATCAAGACGCAACACTATCGTAATTTTTACGTCACATTTCCTGCCTATAGTCAGCGGCATCAAATCCCAAAGAGGATAACAATATGTTCGCTCCCCTGACGTTCGTGCAGGTGGACGCGGCCCGTTGGATGAAGACCACGGGTACCAGACGCTTTCTCATTGTGGGAGAGCGCTAATGGACGCGTTCACAGAAATCCGCCTGGAAGGTGTGTCGTATGCCTTTGGCAGCCACACCGTTCTCAATCAGATCGATCTCCTTATTCCCGCTGGCTCTATCGTGGCATTGCTCGGTCCCTCAGGCTGCGGCAAAAGTACGCTGTTGCGCTTACTGGCCGGATTAACACAACCTGCTGATGGCACCATTACCTTCGGTTCGCGTCTGGTGGCGAAGGCCGGCTGGGCGTTGCCACCGGAATCCCGTGATATTGGCATGGTTTTTCAGGACTATGCGCTATGGCCGCATATGACGGTGGAAGAGAATATCGCTTTCCCGTTAAAGATGCGCAATGTCCCGCGCGCTGAGCGCGAACACCGCGTCCTGCAAGCACTGGCACGCGTTGGCCTTGGCGAGTTTGCTAAGCGCAAGCCCGCAGGACTCTCCGGAGGCCAGCAGCAGCGAGTGGCGCTGGCCAGGGCCATTGTCGCCGAGCCGCGCGTATTGTTGTTTGATGAACCCCTTTCCAATCTCGACAGCGAGTTGCGCGAATCATTGTGCCGTGACATGGCATCACTACTGCGCCAGCTCGGCATTACTGCCGTTTATGTCACCCATGATCGTCGTGAAGCCGAGATCCTCGCTGACCGTATTGTTCATTTGTCTGCCGGTCGTGTAGACGCGATTCGTTCTGTTACTACATCCTCAGGGGAAATTGCATGAAAATATCAGTGAAACAAGGAGTTGCTCTAGCTATGGTGTTATCGTCCGTGATGATGTCCAGCGCGCATGCGCTCACCGTTTACACCGCCGGGCCAGGTTCACTGGCGAAAGGTCTCGCCAGTGGATTTGAGAAGAAAACCGGGGTGAAAGTGGATATCTTCCAGGCCACAACCGGCAAAGTGATGGCGCGCCTTGAAGCTGAGCAGGCCAATCCGCAGGCCGATATCCTGATTTCCGCTTCCTGGGATACGGCAGAAGATCTGCATAACCGTGGCTGGTTGCTGCCTTACCAGAGCGCTAACGCCGAAAAAGTACCTGAGATGCTCAAAAGCACGGATTTTGTCGCGCAGGGGGTCTCTGCGCTGGGTATCGTCTGGAATACCAAAAGCGGCACCCCGGAACCGAAAGAGTGGAAAGATCTGACCGCAGCCGCGTTTAAAGACAAAGTCACCACCCCGGATCCTGCTCTGTCTGGCGCATCGCTGGATCTGCTGATTGGCCTGCAAAACGGCATGGGCGACAACGCATGGGCATTGTTTGAGGAACTCAAGAAAAACGGCATGGTGGTCAGCGGCCCTAACGCCCAGGCGGTTACACCGGTGATGCAGGGCGCAAAAGCGGCGGTGTTCGGTGCGGTGGATTATGTGACCTACGGCAATATTGAGCAGGGCGAATCACTAAAAGTGATTTTCCCGGCCAGCGGTACCGTGATTGCGCCGCGCCCGATGATGATCCTCAAATCCACGCAGCACGAAGCCGATGCCAAAGCGTTTGTGGACTATGTGCTCTCGCCGGAAGGGCAGAGACTGGTGGCCGATGCCTGGCTGATGCCAGCGCGAACCGATGTGCAGGCAAAACGCCCACTCTTTAACGAGTTGAAAATTCTGCCGACAAAAAACGACGGCACCAGCGAGCGCGGCGCTGTGCTCACGCGTTTTAGCACACTGTTTGCTCAGTAATCATCACCCGACGGGGGCAACCCCGTCGTCTGGATACTCGCCGTGAACCAACGATTAATCTCGCTTGTGACTGTGGCCATTCTGCTGGTTCTGGTCGCGCTGCCATTGCTGTTTATTGTTCTGCAGGCCGTTTTCCCGCAATTTAGCGCTGGCTCTCTTCAGGGCGCCTTTTCCGGGTTACGCCCGCTGTTTTCCGACGCTCAACTCCCGGCGATGTTTGCCGGAACCCTGCAAATTGCCGCAGGCGTTGCGCTGCTGAGCGCCTGTATTGGTCTGCCGCTGGGCGTTGCGCGTGGACTGTTCGATTTACCCTGTCCACGGCTGTGGGATTTGTTGTTTCTTATCCCATTTCTGACGCCCCCCTATATTGCAGCGCTCTCCTGGATGCTGGTTTTACAAACCAATGGGTATTTAGCCCAGTTGCTGGGATTCGATCTCAATGCATTGCTGTTTAGCAAAAGTGGGATCGTGCTTGTTATGACGCTCAATATTTTCCCGGTCGTTTACTTCGCCGTATCCCGTAGCCTGCTCGCCAGCGGACAGCGCCTGGCGCTGGTTGCCCGCGTCCACGGCGCTACGCCCTCGCGCGCCTTTTGGCATATCACGCTGCCGATGTTGTCGCCTTCGCTGGCGGCAGGCATGCTACTGGCCTTTACACTGGCGATTGAAGAGTACGGCGTCCCTGCCGCGCTGGGCGCCCGTTCCGGCGTGGTGATGTTGACCGTTGGTATTGAGAAAAAACTGGCTGACTGGCCCATTGACCTGCCGGGCGCCTCAATGCTGTCGCTGATTCTGGTCGCGATAGCGCTTAGCGCATGGTGGTTGCAGGGCAGACTGACCGGTGGCAAGGATGTCACCAGCGTGACCGGTAAACCCGCGGAAAATACCGGCGCGAAGCTCGGTATTACGGGCGTGCCGGTCGTACTTGCAATGGCATTTATCGGCTTTCTGGCAGTGGTGGTGCCGGGCTTATCGATGGCGATCACCGGGGTCATGTCGACCCTGTCAGGCAGATTATCGCTGGCAAATGCCACGACTGCCCATTATGCCGCGCTGTTTGCTCAGCAGGGCGATGCCCTGGCGGCGCTGGGGACCAGTTTGTCGCTGGCCTTTGCGTCGGCATTAATCACCGGTGTTGTCGGGTTGCTTGCCGCCTGGCTTGTGGTAGTGCAACGCATTCAGGGCCGAAGCGTCATTGATGCACTGTCATTGATGCCAGCGGCGCTGCCGGGGATCGTGGTGGGGGTGGGGCTGATTCTGTTATGGAACCGTACATTCTGGCCCGTTTCGCCGTATAACACCTGGGCTATTTTACTGCTCTCGTACTGCTGCCTCCTGCTACCCTGGCCGGTTCGCTATGTCGGGAGTGCGCTGCGTCAGCTAGGGGGGAATCTGGAACCCGCCGCCCGTGTTCACGGCGCCAGTGCGCTACAGGCGTTGCGTTATATTGTTCTGCCACTGGTTTTTCCGGCCATGCTGGCGGCGATGCTGATGGTCTTTGCTATCGCGTCGCGCGAGCTGGTGACATCGCTGCTACTGGCCCCGGCGGGAACACAAACGGTGGCCGTCTTTATCTGGCGGCAATTTGAGCAGGGTTCGGTTGGACAAGGCATGGCGATGGCGACGCTGACGCTCATTACCGGGCTCGCATTGATGCTGACCGCGCTGGCGATAATGCAGCGCAGCACGCAACGATAAATGCAGGGCACAAAATTCCCTGTGCCCTGAAAAAAATGCGATATAACAGAAGGACATCTATTGCAGGAGCTTCATATGACCTCGTTTTTGGACGACTATTTCGCCCGTATTGGCTATACCGCTGTCCCCGCTGTAAATCTTGAAACATTGCGTACTTTGCATCTGCAGCATAACAGCCGCATTCCATTTGAAAATATTGAGGTCGTACTGCCTCGGGAAATCGAACTGAGCGATGAGGCTATCTTTAACAAACTGGTAGTGGCCCGTCGTGGCGGCTACTGCTTCGAGCAAAATGGCCTGTTTGAGCGGGTATTACGCGAAATCGGCTTTGAAGTTCGCAGCCTCCTGGGACGCGTGGTGCTGTCAAATCCGCCGCATATGCCACCGCGCACGCATCGCGTAGTGCTGGTGACCTTAGGCGATGAGCAGTGGATTGCGGATGTCGGCTTTGGCGGGCTAACGCTCACCGCGCCTGTACGCCTCAAGGCGGAGAGTGAACAGGAGACGCCGCATGGCCTGTACCGCCTGCAACAGGCCGGCCCGGACTGGATTTTGCAATTTCGTCATCACGATCGCTGGCAGTCTCTCTATCAATTCGAGATGGGCCAGCAATATCAGGCCGACTTTGTGATGGGTAATTTTCACTCAGCACACTGGCCGCAATCGCACTTTCGCCACCATTTGCTGATGTGTTTGCATCAGCCGGACGGGGGAAAACTGACGCTGACCAACTATCACTTTACCCACTGGCGGAACGGGCATGCGGTGGAGGAGAAGACTTTACCGGATACCCAGGCATTGTACGACATCATGCAGCAGCGATTCGGCCTGGGTACTGATGACCCGCATTATGGTTTCAGCGTTGAGGCGCTCGACACCCTGATGTCGCGTTTCGATCTTCACGGGGAAGGGGCGTAAAACAGCTCGCGATGAATCATGGCGTCCAGATGTCGGTCAAACGCCGCATCATCGACATCTGGCATGCCAAGCACGTAGATGCCATCAAGCCCGCAGACCAGGGCAATTAAGCGCCATGCAATGTTTTCCGTCGAATCATGACGGACAAATTCACCCGCCGTCACGCCCGCATTAATGATAGCGACCACTTTTTCATGCCACATTTCCATCGTCAGCACATACGCGCCTTTTAACTCAGGTTCTTTGCTTGCCAGCACCTGGGCTTCCCGCCACAGACGAATATAAGGGTCGAAACCGTCTTCATTGCTGCCGAGCATGGCGTGTAAACGTTCGCGCCAGCTTGCGGATTCGGGTAACACATCGACATCCAGCAGTTCGCCCATTACTCGCACGAATGCCTGTGCTTTTAGCTCTGCTCCCGAGCTGAAATGGTGATGCACCTGTCCCGTCGCGACGCCAGCTTCATTGGCTATCCTGCGCACGGTCATCCCGGCAAACCCATCGCTTAGCGCAACACGCATCGCCGCTTTCAGGATTAATTCCCGGCGCTCATCCCGACTCAAATAGCTCATACATCCCCCTAAACGTGAAGGAAACGGAGTCTAACAAAAAGCTGGACAGTTGTTCAACTTTCCGTAGGATCGCCATTCTGGACGCGTGTCCAGGATAGGTTATGAGGAAGTTATGATTCGTCAGTGGTTAACATTGGTCATTATCGTGCTGGTTTATATTCCGGTCGCTATTGATGCTACCGTCCTGCATGTGGCATCGCCTACGCTGAGCGCAGAACTGGCAACCAGCGGTAACGCGTTACTGTGGATCATTGATATCTATTCCCTGGTGATGGCGGGCATGGTATTGCCCATGGGAGCGCTGGGAGACCGCATCGGTTTTAAACGCTTACTGCTTACTGGAAGCGGGCTGTTTGGGCTGGCCTCTTTTCTGGCGGCAATGTCTGCCAGCGCCGAACAGTTGATTGCCTCGCGTGCCATACTCGCCATTGGCGCGGCGATGATTGTTCCGGCGACGCTTGCCGGTATCCGCAACACATTTTCGCAAACAGAACACCGAAATATGGCGCTTGGCGTCTGGGCTGCGGTGGGCTCCGGCGGTGCTGCGTTTGGCCCGCTGATTGGCGGCTGGTTGCTGGCGCATTTCCACTGGGGCGCGGTATTTCTGGTCAATGTACCGATTGTAATGCTGGTGATGGCACTCACCGCGCGTTATGTGCCTCGCCAACAGGGACGGCGTCAGCAACCGCTCAATCTCAACCAGGCGGTGATGCTGATTGCGGCCATTTTAATGCTGGTATGGAGCGCCAAAACGGCGCTCAAAGGCAGCGTTGCCGTATGGGGAGTGATCGCGGTGTTCTTAACGGGTGCGACACTGCTGGCAGGATTTGTACGCCAGCAGCTTGCGGCACCTGTACCGATGATCGATCTGCGTCTGTTTACACATCGCATCATTCTGACCGGGGTGTTAATGGCCGTGACGGCGATGGTTGCCCTGGTAGGTTTTGAGCTGCTGATGGCCCAGGAGTTACAGTTTGTTCACGGCTTTACGCCATTTGCAGCCGGGCTGTTTATGCTGCCGGTTATGCTGGCGAGCGGGTTCAGCGGGCCGATAGCCGGTCTACTGGTCTCCCGTCTGGGCTTACGCCAGGTGGCATCCGGCGGCATGGCGCTGAGTGCTTTTAGCTTTCTGGGCCTGTCAGTAACGGACTTTTCCAGCCAACAAACCCAGGCCTGGATCCTGATGGCGCTGCTGGGCTTTAGCGCGGCGAGCGCATTACTCTCTTCCACGGCGGCCATCATGGCGGCAGCCCCGAAAGAAAAAGCAGCCGCTGCAGGGGCAATCGAAACCATGGCGTACGAACTGGGGGCAGGGCTTGGCATCGCGCTGTTTGGCCTGATTCTGACCCGCAGCTTCTCCTCTTCAATTACGCTACCCGCCGGGTTAAATGGCGCGCAGGCCGCGCTGGCTTCATCCTCTATTGGCGAGGCGTTCCAGTTGGCGCAAGAGGTCTCATCACCACTGGCCCAGGGGATCAGATGTGCGGCCAGAACCGCGTTCGTCTCGTCACATAGCGTGGCATTAAGTGCCGCCGGCATGATGCTGATGCTGCTGGCGGTCGGCGTGTGGCTGAGCCTCAAAGGTGTCGATAAACAGGCTAGCAAGGGCGGCTAAGACGTGGATCGAGCATAAAAGGTTCGGACTTTACGCTCTTAAGGACTTTCGCCGCCTGTGGGTGTTCAGGGTTAAACAGCGCGTTCCATTCACCGGTGATGGTGCTGGGGACGCGCAGTACCAGTCCATTTTTCGTTGACGCCAACCACTCATCGCCGATGTGTTGTGTTGAAACAGGCGGCGGGTCGGCTTTCCAGTCTGCGGGCAGGGCGGACAGATCCAGCGTCGCGATAAGATTACGCGGTACGTCGAGGGTTAAAAAACGGTAGCCCTTTGCGATATCTTCAATCTCAAGATGCACCAGCGTTTCCAGCACGCAGAGGGCTTTTGATTCGCCCAGATAGACGCATTCATGGCCCGGCGAATTCCAGCGTCCGCCAAAGGTACGCGCGCCGTAGCCGTCGAAGGCGGTCAGCGCATAGCGCTCTTTGACCAGACGCCAGAAGGTGACATTTTCCATTAGCTGATAACACCATGCTCAAGGCGACCAATTAACGTCAGTACCGCTTCCGCACCGGCAGGGGTGGAGAGGAGCTCTGCGGGTTTTTTACCGCCAAGCCCTTTCGCGGGTTTATTGAGCCAGTTGGCCATGCGTTCGCTGTCACCTTCAAACAACTCACGAGCGGCACTGATCACCCGCGCCAGCGTGTAGACACGAGCGCTCTGTTCTGGTGAAAAGCGTTTTTCCGCGCTGTTAAGGCGGCGGCTATAGGTATTGCGGTCGATGCCGGCCATTCGGCACAGCGTGACTTCATCAAGGGAGACGGCGCCCGCGATATCACGCAACACACCGGCACTCAGACCGGCGTTTATGCTGTCATGAGCGGCAATCGCCGTGGCGGGAAGCCCCAGGATGCTGAGCAGGTCGTGCGGGATAGCCCGGACCTCTGGTGTATAGAGTTGCATTATTCTGCTCCATCTGTTCATTTGATATTAATTTTAGTTCAAATGAACAGGCGGCGCAATGACCGCTACTGCGGTCGCGTTGCCCACCAACAAAGCAGCGATCCGCCGCAGACCATAAACGCGCCCTGCCAAAAGGAAAACGACAGCGGGGCGCTCAGCACGGCGGCCGCCAGCGCCGAGGAGAGTACCGGTGTAAAATAGGATGCTGCCGCCAGCACGGCAACGCGCCCGTGTAAAATCCCGGTATTCCAGGCGGCATAACCGAAGCCCAGCGCAATGGCAGTGACTCCCAGTTTAATCACCACAGGAAGTGTAAAGTGCATGGACGGTTGATCGGTCAGGGCAAATTTTGTCCATAAGGTCGCCGCCGTCAGTAGAATAAAGAGCGTAATGCCGTTTGAACCTTTGGCATATTTGCTGGTAACAGTACAGTAAGCTGCCCAAATAAAAGCACCGACAAAAGCAAGAGAATAACTTAACGGGCTGGAGAGAATGTTTTGTGTAATATCGTGAATATTCAATCCCTGTTCGCCGCCCAATACCCAGCTTACGCCGATTATCGCCAGAATGAGTCCTGGAATTACCCACAGAGTGGCTTTTTGACCATTAAACAGGATCGCAAATAATATGGTGAAGCTTGGCCATAGATAGTTAACCATGCCGACTTCAATCGCCTGCTGGCGGGTTCCGGCAAACCCCAGCGACAGCGCGAGGCAAAGTTCATAGCTGACAAATAAAACGCTGCCTGGCAGTAAATAGCCGCGAGGAAAGCGGCGAATATCGGGAAAACCGACGGTGAGAATAAGTAAAACGCCGCTGAGCGTATAAATCATCGCCGCGCCGCCAACCGGCCCCAGGCCTTCGCTGACCGCGCGAATCAGGCCCACCATCGTACTCCACAACACGATGGCTAACAGCCCGATCAACGTGGCTTTTTTCTTATTCATACAGCTGTATTCCTTTTAAAAACGGCAAAGGGGGAATTTATAGCACTTAACGCACGATGCCTACTAATAAATCACGAGGAAACCTCATCCTTTTGGGGTAAATAAAATCGCCGAAAAAGACTATTAAGAAGTTGGTGTATAGCGATATTGATTTGCCGCAAATTATACAGGGATATTGCTGTTAGTTTTTGCGCTGAAAGAGATCCATATAACGAGGAACACAATGGACGTTAGCCGCAGACAGTTTTTTAAAATCTGCGCGGGTGGTATGGCCGGGACAACCGTTGCTGCGTTGGGATTTACCCCAAAAGCGGCACTGGCACAGGCGCGAAATTATAAGCTCCTGCGTGCGAAAGAGGTTCGAAATACCTGCACATACTGCTCCGTGGGTTGCGGGCTATTAATGTATAGCCTGGGCGATGGGGCGAAAAATGCCCGCGAATCGATTTACCACATCGAAGGTGACCCGGATCATCCGGTCAGCCGCGGCGCGCTGTGTCCGAAAGGGGCGGGCCTGCTCGATTATGTTCACAGTGATAACAGGTTGCGCTATCCGGAATATCGTGCGCCAGGATCGGACAAGTGGCAGCGCATCTCCTGGAACGATGCCTTCGATCGCATCGCAAAACTAATGAAAGCCGACCGAGACGCCAACTTCGTTGAGAAGAACGCCCGGGGGGTGACGGTCAATCGCTGGCTCACCACCGGAATGCTATGCGCCTCCGCGGCCAGCAATGAGACCGGCATGCTGACGCAAAAATTTGTGCGCTCGCTCGGCATGCTGGCAGTAGATAACCAGGCGCGCGTCTGACACGGACCAACGGTAGCAAGTCTTGCTCCAACATTTGGTCGCGGTGCGATGACCAACCACTGGGTTGATATTAAAAACGCTAACGTCGTGATGGTGATGGGCGGTAACGCCGCCGAAGCCCATCCGGTGGGATTCCGCTGGGCGATGGAAGCGAAAAATAACAACGATGCGACGCTGATCGTCGTCGATCCGCGCTTTACGCGTACGGCATCGGTGGCCGATATCTATGCGCCAATCCGCTCCGGCACGGACATTACGTTCCTTTCCGGCGTGCTGCTGTACCTGATTGAAAACAACAAAATTAACGCTGAGTACGTTAAGCATTACACCAACGCCAGCCTGCTGGTGCGGGAAGACTTTGCCTTTGAAGACGGGCTGTTCAGCGGCTACGACGCGGAAAAACGCCAGTACGATAAGTCCTCCTGGAACTATCAGTTCGATGAAAACGGCTATGCGAAACGCGACGACACGCTCACCGACCCGCGCTGCGTGTGGAACCTGCTGAAACAACACGTCTCCCGCTATACGCCGGAGGTGGTGGAGAATATCTGCGGGACGCCGAAAGCCGACTTCCTGAAAGTGTGTGACGTGCTGGCATCGACCAGTGCCGCGGACAGAACCACCACCTTCCTGTATGCGCTGGGCTGGACACAACACACCGTAGGCGCGCAGAACATCCGCACCATGGCGATGATCCAGTTGCTGCTCGGCAACATGGGGATGGCCGGCGGCGGCGTGAACGCGCTGCGTGGTCACTCCAATATTCAGGGGCTGACGGATCTGGGTCTGTTGTCGACCAGCCTGCCGGGTTACCTGACGCTGCCGTCAGAAAAACAGGCGGATCTGCAACACTACCTGACGGCAAATACACCGAAAGCCATGTTGCCCGATCAGGTTAACTATTGGGGCAACTATCCGAAGTTTTTCGTCAGCCTGATGAAATCCTTCTATGGCGATGCGGCGCAGAAGGAGAACAACTGGGGCTTCGACTGGCTGCCGAAATGGGATCAGGCATACGACGTTATCAAATATTTCAATATGATGGATAAAGGTAATGTCACAGGCTACCTCTGTCAGGGCTTTAATCCGGTTGCCTCCTTCCCGGACAAAAACAAAGTTGTCCGCAGCCTGAGTAAGCTGAAATACATGGTGGTTATCGATCCCCTGGTCACGGAAACCGCCAATTTCTGGCAGAACCACGGCGAGATGAATGATGTCGATCCGGCAGCCATTCAGACCGAAGTTTTCCGTCTGCCATCGACCTGTTTTGCCGAAGAGGATGGATCTATCGCCAACTCCGGCCGCTGGCTGCAGTGGCACTGGAAGGGGCAGGATGCACCGGGTGAAGCACGCAATGACGGTGAAATTCTGGCCGGTATTTATCATCGTCTGCGCGAGATGTATCGCACGGAAGGAGGCAATGGTGCCGAGCCGCTGCTGAAAATGCGCTGGGATTACAAGCAGCCTGACCATCCAGAGTCGGAAGAGGTGGCGAAAGAGAATAACGGCGTTGCGCTGGCGGATCTCTACGATGCCAGCGGTAATCTGTTGGCGAAGAAAGGCCAGCTGCTGAGCAGTTTTGCGCTGTTGCGAGACGACGGAACAACGGCATCTTCCTGCTGGATTTACGCCGGTAGCTGGACGGAGCAAGGCAACCAGATGGCGAACCGTGATAATGCCGATCCGTCAGGGCTTGGCAATACGCTGGGCTGGTCCTGGGCATGGCCGATGAACCGCCGTGTGCTCTACAACCGCGCGTCGGCAGATATCAACGGTAAGCCCTGGGATGCGAAACGGATGCTGATCGAGTGGAACGGCAGCAAATGGGCGGGGAACGATATCCCTGACTTTACTACCGCTCCGCCGGGCAGTGCGACCCATCCGTTCATCATGCAGCCGGAAGGGCTGGGGCGTCTGTTTGCCCTCGATAAGCTGGCAGAAGGACCGTTCCCTGAACACTACGAGCCGATGGAAACGCCGCTCGGCACTAACCCGCTGCACCCGAACGTGGTCTCCAGCCCGGTCGTGCGTCTGTATGAAGACGATGCCGCGCGTCTGGGTAAGAAAGACAAGTTCCCATACGTCGGCACCACCTATCGCCTGACGGAGCATTTCCACACCTGGACCAAGCATGCGCGACTGAATTCCATCGCCCAGCCGGAACAGTTTGTCGAGATCAGCGAGACTCTGGCGAAAGCCAAAGGCATTGCCAACGGCGACCGCGTGAAGGTGAGCAGTAAGCGTGGCTTTATTCGCGCGGTGGCTGTCGTTACCCGCCGCTTGCAAACGCTACACGTTAACGGCCAGCAGGTGGAAACGGTCGGTATTCCGCTGCACTGGGGCTTTGAAGGTGTAACGCAGAAAGGCTACATCGCCAATACCCTGACGCCCAACGTCGGCGATGCCAATTCGCAAACGCCGGAGTACAAGGCGTTTTTGGTTAACATCGAGAAAGCGTAAGGAGCGATGACATGACAATGGAAACACAGGACATTCTCAAGCGCTCCGCGACCAATCCCATAACCCCCGCGCCGCGTGCGCGGGATTATAAAGAGGAAGTCGCCAAGCTGATTGATGTCTCCTCCTGCGTGGGCTGTAAAGCCTGCCAGGTGGCCTGTTCTGAGTGGAATGATATCCGCGACGAAGTGGGGCATTGCGTGGGAGTGTACGACAATCCGGCAGATTTGAGTGCCAAATCCTGGACTGTGATGCGCTTTAGCGAAACCGAACAGAACGGCAGGCTGGAGTGGCTGATTCGTAAAGATGGCTGTATGCATTGTGAGGATCCTGGCTGTTTGAAGGCGTGCCCGTCCGCCGGGGCGATCATTCAGTACGTCAATGGGATTGTCGATTTCCAGCAGGAGAATTGTATCGGCTGCGGATACTGCATCGCCGGGTGTCCGTTTAACATCCCGCGCCTCAATAAAGAGGATAACCGGGTCTATAAATGCACCCTGTGTGTGGATCGCGTGAGCGTCGGCCAGGAGCCAGCCTGCGTGAAAACCTGCCCGACCGGTGCCATTCATTTTGGTACCAAAAAAGAAATGCTGGATGTGGCACAGGAGCGCGTCGATAAGCTGAAAGCACGTGGTTATGACCGCGCAGGGATTTACAACCCGCAAGGGGTGGGCGGCACGCATGTGATGTACGTGCTGCACCACAATGATCAGCCGGAGTTGTACCACAACCTGCCGAAGGACCCGGCCATCGATACGTCAATCAGCCTGTGGAAAGGGGCGCTGAAGCCGCTTGCAGCCGCTGGTTTTATCGCCTCGTTTGCCGGGCTGGTTTACCACTACATCGGCATTGGGCCAAACAAAGAAGTGGATAACGATAAGGAGGAACACCATGAGTGATTCGAAAATGATCGTGCGCACTAAGTTTATCGACCGCGCCTGTCACTGGACGATGGTGATTTTCTTTTTCCTGGTGTCGCTGTCGGGGATTTCTTTCTTTTTCCCGACGCTGCAATGGCTGACGGAGACCTTCGGTACGCCGCAGATGGGGCGCATTATGCATCCGTTCTTTGGCGTGGCGGTCTTTCTGATCCTGATGGTGATGTTTGTGCGCTTTGTGCATCACAACATTCCGGACAGGCAGGATATTCCCTGGCTAAAAGGGATTGTGGAAGTCCTGAAAGGCAACGAGCACAAGGTGGCGAAGGTCGGTAAATATAACGCCGGGCAAAAGATGATGTTCTGGACCATCATGAGTATGATTTTTGTTTTACTTGTATCCGGCATCATTATCTGGCGCCCCTGGTTTGCTCAGTATTTCCCGATACAGGTGATCCGCTACAGCCTGCTGATTCACGCAACCTCTGCGATTATCCTTCTCCATGCCATCCTGATTCATATGTATATGGCGTTCTGGGTGAAAGGCTCGATTAAGGGGATGATCGAAGGGAAGGTGAGCCGCCGCTGGGCACGCAAACATCATCCGCGCTGGTACCGTGAAGTCGAAAGACAGGAAGCCAAAGAAGAGAGCATGCACGGGCTGAGGTAGCGTTCGGTTCTTATGCAGACGGTAGTTGCCCGCTTACCCGGCCTGGCGTGTTTACAGGCGTCAGGCTGGGTAAGGTGGAGGTAGAGAGAGTTACGTATTCGTCACTAACGCATCAATAGCTCCAATGACCCGTGATCGTGCACTGCTCAGATTACATACAAAACATCTATTGCTTAATTTCTTTTTATCCACACTTGTTATTCCAGGCGTATTAAGAAATAACGTCTGAAAATCAATATTCACTAATGGTGTAGCCACATGTAATAAAGGCAACCGCATTGGCAGTGATAACCGATGCAGCAAAACAATTATTCAGAACGGTTCGGGAATAATACGAAACGGATAATGGGTGGGTTTAACTTTACCTATTTTGCGTTTCGGGAACTCCACGGGATCGTCCGGAATATCCTCGTAAGGGATCTGCGTTAGCAGGTGGGTAATGATATTTAGCCGTACGCGTTTTTTGTCCTCGGAGCGGGCGACAAACCAGGGCGCCCATGAGGTGTCGGAGGCTTCGAACATTGCGTCTCGCGCAACGGTGTAATCATCCCAGCGGTCGAAGGATTTGATATCCATGGGAGACAGCTTCCAGGTCTTGCGGCCATCGTTTACGCGGTCGCGCAGGCGGCGTTCTTGCTCTTGCGGCGTCACTTCAAGCCAGTATTTCAATAAGATAATGCCGGACTCTACCATGGCGCGTTCCATCATCGGGACGCTTTCCAGAAATTTGTCCACTTGTTCCATTGTGCAAAAACCCATCACCCGCTCAACCCCGGCGCGGTTGTACCAGCTACGGTCAAAGATAACAATTTCGCCAGCGGCGGGCAGGTGTGGAAGGTAGCGCTGCAGGTAAAGCTGGCTTTTTTCGCGCTCGGTTGGGGCAGGCAGGGCGACAACGCGGAAGATGCGCGGACTGACGCGTTCGGTAATCGCTTTGATGGTGCCGCCTTTACCCGCGCCATCACGGCCCTCAAAGACGATGCAGACTTTGAGCCCTTTGCTGACGACCCAGCGCTGAAGTTTCACCAGTTCAACGTGAAGGCGCCGTAACTCTTTTTCATATTCCTTGTTTTTAAGCGGCGCCGCAGGAGGTGCATCAGCGATGGTGCTGGTATTTTTCTTTTTTCCCATGACTCTCTTCCTCTTTCAAATAAATAACGGGACGCTTAAGAAGTGTAATGTCGGCTACAGGCATGCGCGAAAAATACTCGTGTCATTGTATTTCAGGGACTTCCGATATAGCGCCTCAGGTGCGAAAACATTCACAGCCTGAACTGAATGTATGGATGAATATGCCAGCGAGAGAGTTTGAGCTGGTTCACACTTAACGAATGGTCGATAATGCTTGTTGCATTCTATTAACATGTGGTTGTGGTATGAAAAAGACGATTTTTTCGTTAGCGCTGGGCACGTTTGGCCTCGGCATGGCGGAATTTGGCATCATGGGTGTGCTGACCGAACTGGCGAAGGATGTGGGGATCTCCATTCCGTCGGCAGGCAATATGATCTCCTTTTATGCTTTCGGCGTGGTGATCGGCGCGCCGATTATTGCCGTGTTCTCCAGCCGTTTTTCTTTAAAAACAATCCTGTTGTTCCTGGTCGCCATGTGCGCAGTGGGAAATACGATTTTTACCTTTTCATCGTCATATACCATGCTCGCGATCGGCAGGCTGGTGTCGGGATTCCCTCACGGCGCGTTCTTCGGCGTCGGGGCGATTATTTTGTCTAAAATCGCGCCACCGGGAAAAGTGACGTTGGCCGTCGCGGGTATGGTCGCCGGGATGACGGTAGCGAATCTTGCGGGCGTACCGCTGGGAACCTGGCTTGGTCATGCCTTTAGCTGGCGCTACACCTTTATGCTGATTGCGCTGTTTAATTTATTGGTACTCGTTTCGATTCTGCTCTGGGTACCTCAACTCTTTGATAAAGCTGAGACCCGCTTCACCGAGCAATTTCGCTTTCTGAAAAAGCCGGAGCCATGGTTTATCTTCGCCGCTACCATGTTTGGCAACGCGGGCGTCTTCGCCTGGTTCAGTTTTGTGAAGCCATTTATGCTGAATGTTTCCGGCTTCTCTGAGATCTTCATGACGATTATCATGATGCTGATGGGGCTGGGAATGGTATTGGGCAATTTGTTGAGCGGCAGATTGTCGGGGCGTTATAGCCCACTGCGTATTGCGGCGACCACGGATCTGGTGATTGTGCTGTCTCTGCTTCTGCTGTTTGCCTTCGGTGAAAACAAAATTGCTTCTTTAACGATGGGCTTTATCTGCTGCGCGGGTCTGTTCGCTCTGGCGGCACCGTTGCAAATACTGCTATTACAGAATGCCAAAGGCGGTGAGTTGCTGGGCGCGGCGGGAGGGCAGATTGCCTTTAATCTCGGCAGCGCTATCGGGGCTTATTTTGGCGGTCTGATGATTACGCTCGGTCTGAGCTGGGATTACGTTACGCTGCCCGCAGCTGTCCTATCGTTCTCCGCAATGTCGGCACTGCTGATGTACGGGCACCTGAAGGCGAAGCGGATACGCGCTGACGTTGACGCACTGGCCTGAAAAAAACGCTCCCTATGGAGCGTTTCTCGTAACATCAGCCATTAATTACGGAGCCACGGCGTCATACTTAAGCCAACCAGCATGCCTTCCGGGCTGAGAAAGCGAGTGATGCTCTGCCCCCAGGGCTCAAGACGGTTTTCTACGAGCAGGGCGTAACCTTTGTCGCGCAGGACACGGGTTGCACTGTCGAGATCGGCGACTTCGAACTCAATCCAGCTTTGCGGCGCCGGAATATCAGCAGGCCATACTGCTGTGCCAAAGCAGGACTGTGCCGCCTGGTGTAGCGGCCAGAGCGCAAAATGTTTGACGCCGTCAAGCGCTCCATGTTCGGCTAACAGGTAATCTTCATTGCCCGCCATGGGCTTAATGGGAAGACCTAACGTCTCCTGATAAAGTGCTTTACTGTCGCCCACATTACGTGGGACAGGGCCAAAACCTGCAATAAACAACACATCCAGGCCACGGGTCGAAATATCCATATCTGTTGCACCTCAGTCGGTATGCGAAAAAATCATGACAACGCACGTATAATGGCATGTAAAAAGCAATCTGCCGTTATGCGGGGACATCTTTAGCACTTACGTTGTTTTTTACAAGAGATAACACATCAGCCGCCACGAGAAAAAACAGGCGCATAAAGCGCCTGTTTTACGTAGGTGTTTTACATCAGTAACCGGTTGATTCTGGCAATCTCCTCTCGCCACTGCGCCTGGAGCAACGGTTTTTGATGCGCGGGTTTGCGCGCCAAATCCTGCTCAAGACGGGTTTCCAGCGCAATCAACTGCTCCAGTAACGCGTCGGTTTCATCGACCCGCACCGTTGATGTCGCTGTTGCCGTCACCGGCGTCTCAGTCATTTGTTGTTCCTGACGCAGACGTTCGTAGACCGCCTCAACGTCGTGCCACTCGCTAAACTGACCCTGTTCAACCAGCCAGAAGCGGTTACAACTGTGACTAATCAGCTCCCGGTCATGGCTGACCAGCAGTACGCCGCCTGAGAACTGTTGCAGCGTCTGCATCAGTGCCTCTTTACCGCTCATATCGAGATGGTTAGTCGGTTCATCAAGCATCAGCAGGTTGTAGCGCGCCAGCGACAGGCCAACAAACAGCAGCCGGGAGCGTTCGCCGCCGCTGAGTGTTGCCACTTTTTGCCCGTGACGAACCCAGGCAAACCCGGCGCTGATTAATGTCATTTTGCGCAGTTCCGCCGACGGTGCGAACGGCTCCAGCGCGTCCAGAAGCGTCGCGCCATCGGGCAGTTGCTCCAGCGTCTGGTCATAGTACCCGGCGTGCAGACGTGGATGAACTGCCATCCCTGGCGCGGCGATATCACTGGCCAACTGGCGCCAGATAAGCCGTAATAGAGAGGACTTCCCGCAACCGTTTTGCCCGATAATGGCAATCCGATCGCCGGTTTTCACCCGCGCCAGCGGCACGGAAAAGAGCGGTGGCAAACCCGGCGCGGCGCTGACAGGGAGATTTTCCATCGCCAGCAAACGGTCGGCAATCAGCGGTTCGCCCTTGAGGGTTAAACGCCACAGACTGCCTGCCGTCAGTTGCGTCTGGCTCTCTTTCAGACGTTCTACCTGCTTTTCCATTTGCTTTGCTTTGCGCGACAGATCCTCATTGTCATAGACCCGCCCCCAGGTCGCCAGCCGTTTGGCACTGCTGGTTACCCGGTCTATCTCTTTTTGCTCTGCTTTGTGGCGCAATGCATCGCTGGCATCTCGCTCCTCCAGCGCCTGACGCGCGGCAGAGCAGGGAAGTGCGAAGTAATGCAGCCGATTATCGCGCAGGATCCAGGTGCCATTGGTCACCGCATCCAGCAACGCCCGGTCGTGAGAAACCAGCACAAAGCTGCCAGACCAGCGTTGCAGGAATCGCTCCAGCCAGAGCATGGTCGGCAGATCGAGATGGTTACTGGGCTCATCCAGCAGTAATAAATCAGGATCAGTGATCAACGCCCGGGCCAGTAATAGCCGGGTATGTTGCCCGCCACTGAGGGTTGCCGCAGGTAAGGCTATCTCGTGTTCACTCAGTCCCATCCCGGCTAACAACGCCTCTGCACGCCAGCGTTGAGCGTCACGTTCACCCGGCGCGAGTCGGGCAAGCACCGCGTCGAGCAGGGTGAGATCCAATAGCGTGTCAGGCAGATGTTGCTCAACGCGCGCCATCAGACAGTGATTAGCCACAGAAACGCTGCCCGCAGAGGGCAAAACGGTGCCATCAAGGACTTTCAATAGCGTACTTTTGCCGCAGCCGTTGTCGCCAATGAGAGCCAGACGGTCGCCTTGTTTTAGGGTAAAGGAGATATCAGAAAATAACGGACCAAATGCCGTTTCAACACGTAATGATTGTGCAGACAGTAATGTGCTCATTGCTTACTCAAGAGTTACAGGCATAGATATGCCTCGTCAAACATCGCTGACGATAACCCGGTAAGCCCGAGGAAGGGGTTTAGTTAGCTTCGCTCAAGCCGAAGTTATCGCAGCACGATACCGATAACGCTTGAGCTGGTGCGATCACCAAAGGCATGTGAAACGAGAAAACGTTCACAGTACGACATAATTATCCTCCTTTTATTTATCCAGTTAATGGGTAGCGGCAGTGTAGCGAGGTTTTACAGAGGATGCCAGTGTCAATACCGGCGAGATTTACACTTTTTTTATGCCCGTTATTTCCCTTTTTACAGGCTCTTTATACTGCTTATTTTATGCTGGTTTCATCGCCGCGAGGCCCGAATGAAAGAAACCCATGAACTCACTGATGAATATTACCTCACTGAAAAATATGCGCGCTCTTTTCCCGTTTACGGCATCACCCTCTCCGGTTGTTACCCTCATGGAAAGCGCAAAGAAGAGGAGCGAAAGTGAATTTGCGAAAGAAGTTCACCATTATCTGGCGCGCTATCCGGATACCCGCCACGTTGATATTTATCTGACCGATACCCACGGTATATTTCGCGGTAAGCGCATCGCCATCGGCGCATTAGATGCACTGGCACGGGGATGTTATTTCCCGCAGTCGGTGTATACCATGGATAAAAAAGGCAATGTCGTCAGCCGTTGTGAAAATGACAATGCAGACGACGAGCCCGATAATCTCTGTATGCCCGTTCCCGGAACATTGCGTCCCTGCGCTCAGGACCCCCGGCATCATGCACAATTATTACTGATGATGCGTAATCCTGACGGTGACGGTTTTGAGTACGATCCGCGCTATATTCTCGAAAAAGTGTTGGCGAAATTTCATTACCACGGTTTATATCCTGTCATCGCGCCGGAAATCGAATTTTATCTTATCGATCCACAACAGCAGCATCAGCAAGACGCCGGGTGTTTTCATTTATCGCTGTCGGCCGCAAAGACAGCCTTTGTTGAAGAACTGGAAACCATGGCCGCCGCACAAAACTTGCCGTTGTCCGGCATTGTCTGTGAGGCAGAGCCTGGGCAGTTTGAACTGAATTTGCACCATTCCCGCGATGTGGTGGCCCTGTGCGAAAACGTGCTGGCACTGCGCAAATTAACCGCTGCTGTGGCGGAAAAATTTGGCTTGCAGGCGAATTTCATGGCGAAGCCCTTTTCTGCGCTCGCGGGCAATGGCTTGCATTTTCATATCAGTCTTAACACTATCCATGGCGAAAATATCTTTTCTGCCGATGAAGGTGAATTGAATGAGATGACCCGTCTGTGCCTGGCCGGATTGCTTCGGCTTATGCCTGCGTCGTTAGCCATCATGGCACCGGGAGTCAATGGGTTCAGGCGATTGCGCAAGCGTATCGATACGCCAATATTCAATGCCTGGGGCTTTAACAAACGCTCGGCTGCCTTGCGCATACCCTGTTCAGATAAAGCGAATCGACGTATTGAATACCGCCTGGCTGGCGCCGATGCCAATCCTTATCTGGTCATGGCGACCATACTGACTGGCATGTTGTATGGCCTGGAGCAGGTAAATGACCACGCGTTGCCGGATATACTCGCTACTGCGCCAGCGTTACCGCTTTTTCAACAGGACGCTCTCACTGTCTTCGGCGAATGCGACTACCTCAAAGCGGCGCTGGGTAGCGAATTTTCCCGTTACTGGATCCAAAGCCGATTGATGGAATTAAGCGCTTTCGAAGGTATTGTGACGGCCGAAGAAACGCATTTCCCGTGATGAATCAGCCTGCTGTGGTGAGGATGCCTGACGGGAAAAGACAAAAATAGCGGCGGGCAAGAGAGAAGAAAACCCGGCAACATCGCGCGGCCGGGTTTGCGATTAGATAGAGGTCCGACGATAGTTGCGATACTCCGGCAACCAGAAGTTATCGTCAATCGCCTGCAATAGCGCTTCTTCGGACGTTTTCACGGCAACACCTTGTTGTTGGGCGACTTTTGCCACCGCGAAGGCAATCGCGCGGGAAACGGTATGGATGTCTTTCAGCTCCGGTAAGACCAACCCTTCGCCGTTAATCACCAGCGGAGAGTACTTCGCCAGTGTTTCGCTGGCCGACATCAGCATATCGTCAGTAATACGCGATGCGCCGCAAGCAATCACTCCCAGACCAATCCCCGGGAAGATATAGGAGTTATTGCACTGCGCAATGGGCCAGGTTTTCTCATTCCAGGTCACCGGTGTGAATGGACTCCCCGTCGCGACCAGCGCCATACCGTTCGTCCAACTGATAATATCCTGCGGCGTTGCTTCGACGCGTGAGGTTGGGTTTGACAACGGCATGACGATCGGGCGCGGGCAATGCTTGTGCATCTCACGGATGATCTCTTCTGTAAACAGCCCCGGCTGACCAGAAACACCAATCAGAATGTCCGGTTTTACGTTACGCACAACGTCAAGCAGCGACAGTGCCTCGGTCTGGGCGTCCCAGTTCTGCAGATTTTCGCGCTTTTGTACCAGCTTGTTCTGGAACGGCAGCAGGTTCGGCATCTGGTCAGTAAGCAGGCCAAAGCGATCCACCATATAGACTTTCTGACGAGCATCGGCTTCGCTTAACCCTTCACGCTGGGTCTGGGCAATAATTTGCTCGGCAATCCCGCATCCGGCAGAACCCGCGCCGAGGAAGACAATCTTCTGGTTGCTGAGCTGGCTGCCCGCCGCGCGGCTGGCGGCGATCAGTGTCCCTACCGTCACGGCGGCGGTTCCCTGAATATCATCATTGAAGCAGCAGATTTCGTCGCGGTAGCGATTAAGCAACGGCATCGCGTTCTTCTGGGCAAAATCTTCGAATTGCAACAGCACATTCGGCCAGCGATGTTTTACCGCCTGAATAAACTCATCGACAAACGCGGTGTAGTCGTCGCCGGTAATGCGCGGATGGCGCGACCCCATATACAGCGGATCGTTGAGCAACTGCTGATTGTTAGTACCGACATCCAGAACCACCGGCAGGGTGTAGGCCGGACTGATACCACCGCAAGAGGTATAGAGGGAGAGTTTACCGATAGGAATCCCCATCCCGCCGATGCCCTGGTCACCGAGGCCGAGAATACGCTCGCCGTCAGTGACCACAATCACTTTGATGTTATGGTTAGGCACATTTTGCAGTATGTCATCCATACTGCCGCGGTCTTGCCAGGAGATAAACACGCCGCGCGCGCGACGATAGATTTCAGAGAAACGCTCGCACGCCCAGCCCACGGTAGGGGTATAGATGACCGGCATCATCTCATCAAGATGATTTTCGACCAGACGATAAAAGAGGGTTTCGTTGGTATCCTGGATATTACGCAGGTAAATATGCTTGTCGATATCCGTCTTAAAGCCCTGGTACTGTAACCAGGCGCGTTCAGCCTGTTCTTCAATGGTTTCCACCACGGCTGGCAACAGCCCCAGCAGGTTGAAGTGACTTCTCTCTTCTACGCTAAATGCGCTGCCTTTATTGAGTAAGGGAAACTCAAGTAATACAGGCCCGGCATAAGGAATATACAGCGAACGGTTTTTATTATGCTTCGTATGCATTTTACAACTCCTAAGTCGACGATTCCGGCGCGAATGCCTGCTCGCGGCGGGTACAGCGGCGCGCGTCAGTATAAAGCATAGATATGGTAAATACTTCTTGTTCGCGTGATTTGGAGGATGAATTTTACGAAGCACAATGCCACCCCGGACGGGGCGGCATGAAAGGGGATACGTACGTTATTCTTCGCGACGATGACGACCAGAACGGTGCGTCACGGTAACTTCATGGTCGTCCTTATTCACCACTTTCCTGATATTAGAGACTTTGTAATCCAGCCCCATAATATGACGTGCCTGACGGTTCGATTTCATGCTTACTCCTTAATCCAGTTGATGTTTCAAGGACAAGCCCGGCGCGTTGACCGGGCGAAATATAACCTGATCCGCTGCGACTAAACTGTAGTCGCAAAAGTGATGGTCTGCTAATCCGCCCCGAAGTGCAATGACCGATGCCCGCTTTAGGAACAGTCCGGCTGCGGTTAATGGGCGGCAAAAAGCCAACTCAGGTCGCCACCCAAACGGGTGCTGTGCAGCGGACGCAGTGCGGCAAGCCGCTGAGTTAACTGTGCATCGCAGGTTTGCAGCGCACACCAACCCTCAAGCCAGGCAAGGCTGGAGGCCTGGCGGGTAAAAGCGACGTCCTGCTGAATACCGGTTTGGCGGGTGAACTCATCCGGATTGTCGAACCCGGACAGAATGCGCGCGGCCAGGCGCTGTAAAGCCTTATCATTTTCCGCCGTCACCTCAACACCATTGCTGCGGGCGAAAAGGGCAATCATAACCAGCGGCTGAATGGCATAGTTGTGATATGAAAAGGCGCGTTGCCTGCGGCGAAGCTCATTAGGTAAAAACCCCGCGCTATCCACCTGGTTCGCGGCGGTGCGGTACATCGCCAGCGACTGGTCAAAGAGATCGCGTCGGTCGATAACAACGGCTGTCGCCATAATCGCCCAGGCCGCCCAGTAGCTGTGGTTGTTAACGCGTTTCAGCGGCAGGTCGCGCCAGTCTGCCACCGTCAAATCCGCGAGATGACTGAGCCAGAGCTCAACGGCGGCTGCTTTTTCCTGCTGCCCCGCTAACGGATGCGCAGGGGAGAATTTCAATTGCAGCCAGGATGATGAAAGCGTCGCCAGCGCCCACTTTCGCATCGATTTCCCGGTGTGATTTTTAGCAACAGAGGTTAATGCGCCGGCTCGGGCCCATGAATCCAGACCATTGACCACGCACTGCGCTCGCGCCGGGTTGCCATCATGGGCGAATCCTGTCACAACCTGACTGACCACTTTTTCAAGTTCAGTGATCGCCTTTGTTTGTTCATGGAACGCCCGATCGGCTTGCGGATTCAGCGTGGCGCGAGCGCTGTCCGAACCTTCATATTTACTGGTGAAATCGAGTGCGCCGGTAAAGGGAGGCGGAAAAGCCGGGCAGGTAAAGTGGGAGGTGTTCAGGTGTTGCGGCGTTTGCTGATAACCTGCCGGAGGTTGCAGACTTGCCCCGGCAGATGCCGCCGTTACGGCGGCAATAATCAAACACATTCTTCTGACCAAAGCGAGCATCGGTAACCCTGCGCGTCAGCATAGTGGGACACTGACTATAGCATGGGTCATAAAGAATTAGCCTTCGCTACCGCCGAACACATGTACTGCGCGGTGCAGTCGCGCTGCACGTTCAGAGAGGTTTTCTGCCGCACTGGTCACGTTTTCCACCATGCTGGTGTTGTTATGCGTCATCACGCCAACGCGGGAAACGGATTCATTGATCAGTTCCAGTGCCTGTGTCTGTTCATGCGTTGCCGTGCCAATCTCTTTGATCATCGTCGACATAGTAATGACGTTATCGATCATCGCCGTCAGGTGCGTTTCAGTGTTTTCCACCATTTCGACGCCATTTTTGACATTCGCCACGTTCTGTTCAATCAGTGCCTGAATCTCACGCGCTGCAGATGCCGAGTGCTGCGCCAGGTTGCGAACTTCCGCCGCAACAACTGCAAAACCACGCCCCGATTCGCCCGCGCGCGCCGCTTCAACCGCAGCGTTCAGTGCCAGGATATTGGTCTGGAAGGCGATACTGTCAATCACGCCGATGATATCGACGATTTTGCTATTGTCCTGGGAAACGGCCTGCATCATCGAGATGGTTTTCTTCATGATGTCGCCGCTGTTTTTCGCACTGACGCTGGTTTCATCTGCTCGGGTCATCGCCTCGGCGGCCGTTTCAGCGGTTTGCCTTACGGCGCTGGCAATCTCCTCAACCGCAGCAGCGGTTTGATGCAGGTCTGCTGACGTTTCTTCTGTACGTTTCTGCAGGGATTCGCCTTCATCGGTAATGCGCTGGCTGATATCACGGATGCCGTTGATTTGCGCGGAAACGTCGCCTACCAGCGAATTAAGATTAAGGCCTGACTGATTTACCAGACGCATCAGTAAACCAATTTCATCCACACGATTAAAATGGCGGTAATCGGCTTTTCGCCCGGAGACCACTTTTTGCATCTGGCTGAGGATAGCTTTCAATGGACGACAAATTTGCGCCTGTAAATATAGAGACAGCAGGGCCAGGATCCCCATTGTCGCACCGACTTTTTCTACCAGATTAAAAGGGGCAAATTGCATCGCCACTAATAATGCGGCGGTGATAAAAAGCCCAAAGTTAGTCCGGCGCGTGACGCTCATGCGCTGGAAAATGGATAAAAAAGAGAGCAGGCCACGGCGGACCACCAGACCTTTATAAAAACGATGACCGCCTAATTTATTATCATTGACTAACTGGTAAAGTTTTTCGCTGGCGTTAATTTCCTCACGTTGCGGAATATTACGCACTGAAATATAACCGGTTAGTTGCCCCTGCTGATAAACAGGCGTGACATTAGCCCGCACCCAATAATGGTCACCATTCTGGCGGCGGTTTTTCACCATGCCGGTCCAGCTGTCGCCTTGCTGAATGGTATACCACAGATCGCCAAACGCGGCGGGCGGCATATCCGGGTGTCGAATAAGGTTGTGAGGTTCACCGACAAGCTGGTCTTCAGTGAATCCGCTGGCGTCTATAAATGCTGTGTTTGCATAAGTTATATGGCTATGTGTATTCGTCGTCGAAAGCAGTGTCGTGCCTTCGTTAAGCAAATACTCTCTCTGTGTAACAGGAGTGTTACGCTTCATAAATAACCCCACAATAAACTGCCTACAATAAACAGGATTTTTTCTGCCGATGATGGTGTTTTTTTTATTAACCCGACAGAGGATTTTTTTGTTATTACCAGTGCATTTTCCACGAACTGCTATACAACTGAAAGTAGCTACGTTAAATATTTTTTTAGCCAGACTTACGGTGATTTATTTAAATATTGTTATGATTTTGCAAAAGAAAAAAGGAAGATAGTTTTCAGTCAGGAGGAAAAGATAGACTTAATGCAAATTAAAGGCGGTAAATACAAGAAAGGACGCAAAATAACCGATGAAAAATAGAAACATTAACATAGCAAACTAATATATTCGCAAAATTGTAATGATTTTGTCATTATCAGATCGAAATCTTCTGGTTGATATAGGGTACATAATAAAGCGTAGCTAAAAATCTGTTGGAGAGTGGTTAAAATGTTTATCTGCGGGGAAGTCAACCTCTTCTGGCGGCAGGGCTAGTCCGCGATAACAGGCAGAGAACAGGCTTTAATCAGTGAACGGAATTTGAGCTTACTTGTTACACTATTACCATTGCGTCTATTCCTGCAGCGTTTGTATGGATATTTTTTGAGGGAAGTACTCAGTGTTAGCGACTTTGATCTATCGTAGCCGGCTCAATCATGCATTGGATCCCTCGCAACTGGCAGGGCTAGTAAAGCAGGCAAGCTTACGGAATACGGCGTTACAGGTCACCGGTGTGTTGTTGTTTGATGGCAGACAGTTTTTGCAGGTGCTGGAAGGTCCGATCTCCGCGGTGAATGCCGTTTTTGAACGTATCAACAGAGACGTTCGCCATGCGAATATCGTGGAATTGATGCGTGATTTTGCGCCGCATCGCCGCTTCCTTGACCAGGGGTTGGTATTGTTTGATCTGAGAAACACCAGACCGAGCGCAGTACTCCGTAGGGTCATAAAATTTGGCAGGTTAAAATACCATCTTGCCTGTAATGATCGCGTGTATAAATTTATCCGTAACTTTGTCTCGTCGCCGTTACCGTCAAAACAGGTTTTAAATCTCCCGGCAGACCGCTGGCAGCTAAATACTAAACTTCCGCCGTTTGATATGGCTAACATTCCCGTTTTACAAAACCAGCCTTGTCAGTTTGCTTTTCAACCTATTGTTGATCCCGCGCGAGGGAATATATCCTCACTTGAGGCGTTAATCCGTGGGCCCGACGGTGGCAGCCCGCAGGATTATTTTTCAACGATTCCTGAACATAAATTGCATGAGGCAGACCTGGCATCAAAAGGCTGGGCGCTGGCAATGGCTCGGCGTCTGGGGATAGGGAATCACAAGGTGGCCATTAATTTGCTGCCGATGTCACTGGTCAAGATCCCCGGCGCAGTCAATATTTTGCTGGATCATATTAAACGCAATCAACTTGATCCAGAGCAGGTCATTGTGGAGGTGACCGAGGATGAGGTGATTTCCAGGTATGACGAATTTACGTCTGCGATTCGTCAGTTACGTGCTGCGGGAATTGGTCTGGCGATCGACGATTTTGGTTCCGGATTTGCCGGTTTGTCATTACTTGCCAAGTTTCAGCCGGACAAACTGAAGATCGACCGGAGTATCGTCACCGATATCCATATGCACGGGCCGAAGCAGGCTATCGTCAAAGCTATTATCGATTGCTGTGCTGAGATGCAAATTACCGTCGTGGCGGAAGGCGTCGAAAAAGTAGAAGAGTGGAGTTGGCTTGATGCTGCCGGGATTGAGCGATTCCAGGGCTTCCTTTTTGCACGCCCGATACTCAACGGTGTTTCGTCGATTAACTGGCCGCAGCGCATAAAGCGTTAACACGGCGTTGGCACAATAAGAGGGAGAATGGGGTAATATCATTCTCCCTTTTATATCACCCGTTTCTTCTTTACGGCTGAATAGCGGACACAAGGTGTCGCAGGATATATCCTTTGATATGACGTGATATAATCGATTTAATTTCAATCAATGAACCCCCTTTATTCGCTGGGAATAGCGCCAGTCATCGCAGTTCATCCTTCCCGGAACATTATCTTGCTTATAAAGCATCTTATTTTCATGCTTAACTTAAAGGACGGGATGCGAAGCAAGAGGAAAAAATGAAAATCAATAAACATATATCAGGCGCGCTGGCGCTGAATTCCTCCCTTGGACGCAGCATCACTTTTTTCATGACCGCACTGTTACTGGCGGGCGTGGCCGCCAGCACCTGGACACTCACCCGCTCATGGGACCGTGCCGTCGAGGATATGGAACGTAATGCCATCAACCTGTCCGTTTCCCAGGCGCGTCAGGCGGAAGATACCTTTCTACAGGCCGAACTGGCACTGCGCGATATACGCCGTACCATACCGTCAGATAATATCTCAACATTGAATGCCAGCCGGTTCGATGTGCTATTAGCCGACCTGAAAGACCGCCTGCCGCAACTGCACGGACTGTTCATCTATGATGCGCAGGGAAACATGAAAGCCACGGCATTGGGCAGATTCCCACCGATCAGTAATAGCAGCGATCGCGACTATTTTATCTATCACCAGCGTAACGGGCACAGCAATATTCATATCGGGCGGGTGATTACCAGCCGTTCAACAGGGGATCTGGTGATCCCCGTCTCAATGCGCCTTAGCGATTCGGCAGGAGGCTTTGCCGGGGTAGTACTCGCGACTATTCGGGTAGATTACTTCCGCCACTTCTACAGCTATTTCGAACTGGAAAACCGGGATCTGCTGGCTTTATTAATTACTGACGGTACGGCGTTGTATGTACGTCCATTCCCGGATGATGTCATTAACCGCAATTTGTCGGCGAGCCCGCTGTTTACCCGTGAACTGGCGAGAAAAGATCGCGGTAATGCCACCTGGATTTCGGCGCTCGATCACGTCGAGCGTATCTTTGGATTTGCACGGGTTGAACGCTATCCACTGGTCGTGGCCGCCGGTTATGACAAACCGGCACTCTGGTCACGCTGGTTAAAAGACAGTCTGCCGGATTTGGTGCTTAACGCCATGTTGCTGCTGGGCACGTTGCTGATGGGAACTATCGTTTTTCGCCAGGTGCGGATGAACGTGCGTAATCAGACCGAACTGGCGGAACTGCGTGATGAGTTGACCAGTATCAACCATACTTTGCAATTGATGGCGCTGGCAGACGGGTTAACCGGGCTTGCCAATCGCCGTCAGTTCGATCTGTTTTTGAACCAAAGTCTGAAAGCCTCTTCGCTGAGTAAAAAGCCACTTTCGCTGGTGATGCTCGATATCGATTTCTTTAAGCGTTATAACGACTTCTACGGCCATGTGGCAGGCGACAACTGTCTGCGCACGGTTGGCGAAATCATCCAGAAACTTAAACTGCGCAATGCCGATTTGATCGCCCGTTACGGGGGCGAGGAGTTTGCGATTATTCTGCCGGATACCGGGCCAGAGGCCGCGCTGTTTGTTGCCCGTCAGGCGGTGGCAGCCGTGCGCAACGCAAAAATACCGCATGGAGAATCGGGAGCGACAAACAAAGTCGTGACCCTCAGCGCCGGCTGTTTTTCCCTGATCGGCAGTGGGAGTGAAGATGATGTTATTCGCCTGAAAGAGGGGGCCGATAAGGCATTGTATATGGCAAAAATTCAGGGCAGAGACCGGGCGCTGGCTAACCCGGACTCCCTTTAAACATTACAGGCTGTCCAGCGTCTTGGTAAGATAATGGCGCTGGATGCCTTTTTCGGGAAAATCATTGAGCGTCATCTGCAGCACATAACCCTGCTTTTGGTAAAACGGCAATGCCTGAAAGCTAAACGTATCCACCAGTGATTGCTGACACCCCTGTTTCACCGCTTCTCTCTCTGCCGCCCTGATCAATTCTGTACCCAGTCCGGAACCACGCATGGCTTCGCTAACCCATAAATAGCTGATAGACAGCCATTCGCTTTTACGCGTGCCAATTAATCCACCGGTCATTTTGCCGTTTACATCGCGACAAAATACGCCAATAGGCCCCCATTCACGATTCTGGATAAAAGGGCGGTTAAATTCCCGTAAACCGTCCAGCAGTTCGTTTTGCTCTTGCTCGGTTACTTCTGTCGTTACGCGTAAAAACATAAGGCATCCTTTTTATGGCGGGTCCGTATTATTGAGCAAACCATTCTCTCAGAAACGGCGGCGCTTAAAAAATCAGTTGTTATACAAAATGCCTTTTGTTGCTGGCTGCGCCTTTCCCGGAATAACCAGTGACCCGCAGCTGTTTGGCTGCGGCTTGCCGGCAAGCACCCCCTGAACAAAGGCGAGCTCATCCGCAAACGCGGTGTTCACAATGCCGTTATGGGTAATGCCCGCGTAGGTTTTCCATTCGAGGGGATTGCCTGCGGCGCATAGCGCGGCCACGGCGGCATACTGGTGATAGGGCGACAGCGTGCGGTCTGCCAGACCGGTCGCCAGAAACAGCGGTGCGGGAAAACGAGCTAATGGCATATCTGTGACGGGTTTCAGCGTAGCTGTGATCTGTTCACTCCCCCCCACAAACGCATTGTCAGCATTCAGATGCAGCCTGCGTTGATAATGTCCGAGTTCCGGCATGCAGGAAATCTTAGCCCTTGCCAGCAGCGTTGCGCCGTTTGCTGTCACCAGTTTTTCAGGCGCAGGTGCATCATCTGCCAGCGAACCACCGATCAGGCGTAGCATCTCCAGCCGTGGCGGTGTGCCATGAATTCGCCCGTCTCCGGCCGCAATGGGACCCTCAGGGAACGTTGCGACCAGACCCGTGGCAATGGTTGCCAGCAGTTTCAGCTCAGGCGCGTAGGAGGGAGCCATGTAGCTCGCCCCCAGCGATGCCCCTGAGCCTTGCGACTGCCCGGTTATCACAAGGCGATTGGCGAGCTGTTGCGGGTAGGCCTGTAGCGCCGCGCGGACGCTATCAAGTACAGAGCGCCCCTCGGCCTGCCAAATCAGATAAGGATGCGGCCCCGGCCCGCCAAGTCCCTGATAATCCGTTGCAACAACGGCAAAACCCTGTTGCAACCATTTATTGAGGTAACTCGCGTCGCGCGGTGTGTGGCCCGTCCAGGAGGGGGCGCAGGCGTCAGCAACGCCCAGCGTGCCGTGAGCCCAGGCAATCAGCGGCCAGCCGCCGGGTGGCGGTTTGCCTTGCGGAAAATAGAGCGTCCCGCTCACGGGGACAATACCCGCATTCCAGCGCACATCGCGGGAGGTGTAGAGGATGCGCCGCGATTGCCCCGCCACAATCTCCGGCTGGCGCGTCATTGGCTCTTCACGCAACATTATGCCGGGTTTGTCGGGCAGCGCGGCATCCCAGCGGTAAAAGGGGGATAAAGTCTGATCGCCCACCTCCGGTCCGACCGGTAAAGCGGCAAGGCTCACGCCAGGCAACAGTATGCTAATCGCGAGCGCAAGTGGCGCACGGCATCGGAATAGGGGGTGATATCTCACGTGTTGTTCTCCAGACATGGCATCACAAGGGTGATAAATAATCATGGAACACTATTGCGCCATCATTAACAGTATGCCGTAATCAATGTTTCATCATGCTATAAAAAGATGAAACATAAGGTAAAACGCCTCTCGCCCATCAAGGATGTTACCGATGAAGAACGTTACCCAAACCAACCAGTACGGCCAGCAGGTCGGTTTTGCGCTGCCGGACTGGCAGCCTGTCACGAGGCCCGCGCGTATGACATTGCGCGGTCAGTACTGTCTGTTAGTGCCCCTCAGCCCAAACCATAGCGATGCGCTTTACCAGGCCTTTTCGCTGGCGGAGGATGACCGGGACTGGACATGGCTGGGAGCAAACAGGCCAGCGACTCCGGACGAAATGGCCGCGTGGGTGGCGCACAAAATGACGGACGACAGTCTGGTGCCGTATGCCGTTATCAACGGTGCCGATAGTCGTGCCTGTGGCGTGGTGTGCTGGAATGCGATTGATACCGTTAACGGGGCGATTGAAATCGGTCACGTGACCTGGTCCCCGTTAATGCAGCGCAACGTGATGGGTACAGAAGCGCTCTATCTGCTACTGAGTCAGGCCTTCGCCCTGGGGTACCGCCGGGTGGCCTGGCGCTGCGATGCAACGAATATCGCCTCACGGCGCGCTGCTGAACGGATCGGGTTCACGTTTGAAGGGCGTTTTCGCCAGGTGATGACCCGTAAGCAGCGCAATCGCGATACCGACTGGTTATCCATTATCGATAGTGAGTGGCCCCGGCTACGTGTTGCGCTCGACGCGTGGCTGGACCGCGAGAATTTTGATGATAAAGGGAAACAAAAGCGTGCGCTGGATAGTTTTAAATAGGCAAAACCCCCGTGTGGCACTGTCACTCGATGCGTGATTATTTTGCCAGAAAATAAAATAACTTTTTTATAATCAATAATTTCAATGGGAAGGGAATGAAAAAAATTCTGATGCTCGTCCTCCTGACGGGCGCGGTTGCCGGCTGCACACCTTTGCACCCGGATAACTGCCATAAAACGATCGCGCTGAGTGACTGTGATTCCGGACGTTATACCGACCAGGATGAATACGGAAGACAGGCGCTTGCTATAAAAGAGGCTATTGAATCCCAGTTAGCCGACCGCCACGCCTGGAAGAATAAAAAATGCCGGCTGCACATGGATTTTGCTTACGATGGCAAGCTTCACAATGTCGAGTCGCGTGATGGGAGTAAAGCCTACTGCGAGGCGCTGGTCAGTGCGGCAAAAAAAGCCACTTTCCCGCCATTCCCTAATCAGCATGTCTATGAGGCTTTTGCCAGCTCGCGGTTTGTTATCCTGGGCGAGTAAGGTAAAAATGCCGTTCAGCCTCTTCGCAGAACGGCATTTCTGGCCCTGCACCCTTTACGTTGCGGGACGGACTTTTAAACGACTGAGACTGACCACAATCGCCAGTAGCGTTGTGCCCGCCGCCAGCCACAATCCCAGCCGTACCGCAAACGCCTCTTGCGCCAGGGAGCCTGAAGGGGCACAGACTGACAAGATCACCCCAATCACTGCCGCCCCCAGACACTGACCAAATGTGCGCATGATGGCGAGAATGCCCGACGCATAACTGCTGTGTTCCCGGGACGCGCTGGCCAGCATCTCCCGGTTATTGGGGCTTTGAAAACAACCAAACCCCATCCCGCACACCAGACCACGAAGACAGATGTCCCAGACCGGCGCATTATCCGCTAACAGCGCTAACAACAGGAGCCCGAGGGCAAAGAGACATAATCCGGCCGTGGAAATCACGACGGGTGCATAGCGATCGGCCAGTCGTCCGGCGTGGGGAGCAACCAGCACGATGCCAACCGGCCAGGCGGTGAAAAGCAGCGCGGAGGTAAACGCGCTATAGCCATAAACGCTCTGAAACAGAAACGGCAGCGCAACGAAGGTCATCCCCTGGCTGACGAATGAAGAGAGCGATGTTAAAGCGGCCAGTGAGAAACGGGCAGAAGAAAAAAGCGCAAGTGGCACCAGAGGATGGGCCGCACGGCGCTGGCGGTAAATAAAAGCGATGCCCGAGACAACAGCCGCAAGCCCGTAGAGCGCCGGGGTCAGAAGCGTGCCTCCCCTTTCACCGGGTCGCGAGAAGGCGTTTGAGGCCATGATCACGGCGCCCAGCATCATGGCTGAAAAGAGGGCGCCGGCAACATCAAAGCGTCCGTTCATCCTGGCGCGATGGGCAGGCACAACGCGCAGCGTCAGTAACAGGGCAATGACGCCGAAAGGGAGATTGATTGCAAACAACCATTGCCAGCCAAAGGACGCGAGTAATGCGCCGCCGACAACCGGGGCGATTGCCGTGTTGGCGGCGATGAGCAGGGCGTGGATCCCCAGGATCCGCCCCAGCAACCGGCCAGGGAAAATGGAGCGCAAAATGGCGGGCGCAATACTTAATGTCGCGGCCCCGCCAATCCCCTGCAGCAGACGCATCGCTACCAGCATCTCCAGTGAGGTCGACAGGGCGCAGCCCAAAGACGCCAGCGTAAACAGGCTTATTCCGGCGGCAAAAAGGGCACGAAATCCTGTCCGGGGTGCCAGCGCGGCGAAAATGGCCAGTGTCATGGCGGCAGATAACAGATAGCCATTGGCAATCCATACCGCATCGCCCGAGGAAATCTCAAGCACACGGGCAATGTGCGGCAGGGCGATATTAACCATCGAACCGTCAAATACGGCCATTGTGGTACTGGTCATTACTGCTGCCATCGCCAGACGGCGTTCGTGCCCCGGCAGGCCTTCATCACCCGGCTGATCAGTGAACAAGTGCATAAAAAAACCTCTGCGAAATAGATGCGAGAGGTCACTATAATGACCCGATATACAGGGCGGAAGACGCAGCATTTGCACTTATAACCTGCACCAGACGCCTCATATCAATAAAGGACATAGAATGACCGAACCCGATCTGAATCTTCTGTTTGCGCTGGATGTCCTGCTCGCCGAAAGAAGTGTTGCGGTGGCGGCGCGCCGTCTCGGATTGAGCGCCTCGGCGATGAGCCGCACGCTCGGTCGTCTGCGGGAGACTACCGGCGATCCTTTACTGGTGCGGGCGGGGCGCAATATGGTGCTAACGCCTTATGCCGAAGGGATCCGCGAGCGTACGCAAAATGCGGCTTTTGAAGCCCGCGCCTTACTGCGCCCGCTACACACTGAACTGAATATCCGCACCCATGAACAGCTTTTTACCCTGCGCGCCAACGACGGTTTTGTGGAAGTATTTGGCCCGGCGCTGATTGCAGAAGCGGCGATAGTTGCACCGGGAATCACCCTGCGTTTTGTCGCAAAGCCGGAGAAGACGCCGCACCCTTTACGTGAAGGGCTGGTGGATCTTGAGATTGGCGTGCTCAGTGAGATGGGGCCGGAGATCCGCGTCCAGGCGCTGTTTCGCGACAGATTCGTCGGTGTGGTGCGAAAAGGGCACCCGCTGGGACAGCTTAAAGAAGTGACAACGTCACATTATAGTGAGTGGAAACACGTTGTGGCTTCACGCCGGGGAACCCTGTCCGGCCCGGTGGACGAGGCGCTGGCAGAAGTGGGGCTTACACGAAAAGTGGCGGCCATCGTTCCCGGTTTTCCCGCTGCGCTGGCTGTGGCCCGGGCGACGGATCTGGTTGCGCTGGTTCCGGCATCGTTTCTCATAAATCAGTCGGCGGTTGCCGATCTGTCGGTATTCGAACTGCCGGTGAAAACACGCGGGATCACCGTATCGCTACTGTGGCATCCCCGTTCTGACGTCGATCCGGCCCACCGTTGGTTACGGACGTTTGTACGTGACGTATGCCAACGCCAGCTACCGGAAAACTGAGCTGTCTTACAGGAAAAAACGGGCGTAATATCGCTCCTCGCGTGATGTTTCAAAAGGATAAAAAATGGACGTAGAAGTACGCGAGGCCAGACCCGAGGACTATGCTGCATGGTTAGCGCTGTGGCAGGGCTATCTGGATTTTGCCGGCAGCACGCTAAGTGATGTCGTCACGCGCGCAACCTGGGCGCGCATTCACTCCCCCGAATCCACACTGTTATGCCGTGTCGCCATTGTCGATGGGCAACTGGCCGGGTTTGCCCTGTGCGTCATGCATGAAGGTACGTGGGTAACGCAACCCATCTGTTATCTGGAAGACCTGTATGTAGATACGCAACAGCGCGGTCGCGGTGCGGGGCGAGCGCTGATTGAGGCGATTCGTCAGGAGGGTGAGAAGAGCGGCTGGGCAAAACTCTACTGGGTGACGCGAACGAACAACCCAGCCCGAAAACTGTATGATCAGGTTGCGGAACTGGGTGATGTCGTGCGTTATAACATCAGTTTGTGACTATAAGCCGAAAAAATACCGCAGGCCCGAATAGGCCACCATCCCGGCGATAACGGTGGCAAAAAGCCCACGCGTGATAATCCCGGTAATGGCGGCAATGGCGGCCGCCAGCAACGATATGCTGATACCGTTGCTCGTCATGGCCGGTTTTTCGATCAGTTCCGCCGCAATAATGGCAGCCATAATGGCGGCGGGAATAAACCCCAGCCACTGCTGAACGACCGGAGCCAGGCGAAATCGGGAAAGCAGTAAAATAGGCACCGTGCGCATCAACGCCGTCACCAGCGCCGCGATCGCAATCGTCAGTAGAATGTTTCTCTCCATCTTATTTCGCTCCTTTTTGCGTCGCGCGTAATAATGCCGTTGCCAGCGTTGCCGACAGTGAAGCGGCGACAATCACAATGACGCTCAGCGCCATATGACCGGCGGCAAAGAACGTGACGAGCACAGCAATCGCCACGCTGAACGTTTCCAGTTTTTTCTGCCGACTGGCAAACCACATCATCAGCACCAGGCCGATAAACATCGAGACCAGGCTGAAACTTAATCCTTCCATTAATGCGGGCGGCAGCGCAGAGGCAAGACTTCCACCTACCACACAGGCGAGGATCCAGTTCAGCCACGCGGCCAGGTTAAGCCCAAACATCCATGCGAACGGCACCGTACCCTGATGGCCGCCGCGCTGAACCGCCACGCCAAAGGTTTCATCGGTCAACAGTAAACCGCTCACGATTTTCTGCAGCGTCGTCTGCTCGCGAAAGAAAACGCTCATTGCGGAGCTCATCAGCAGATAGCGTAAATTCACCAGAAACACACTCAGTACCACCGACGCCATTTCTGCGCCCGCAGACCAGAGCGAATAGAACAAAAACTGGGCCGAGCCGGTATAGAGCGCGGTCGCCAGAAACGCCGTTTGCCAGACGGTAAACCCGGACAGGGTCCCGATAGCCCCTGCGGCGAAACCGATACTCCAGTAGCCAGGGATGGTAGGCAGGCAAGCGGCAACACCGCCACGAAACAGGGCGGTGGGATCGTCCTTGCGCATGGCGTTACTCTTCATCAACATCACTTTTCCCTTTCTTTCTCGTCGGAATGTGCAATCTTAAGGATCCTGAAAAATCGCGATAGTAAAATCCTGCGCATTTGTAAAAATTACAGGGGTAAAGGCTGGAGAACGAGGACGTGACGCAAAACAGACGGGATGACATCAGGCTCTGGCGTGATAACGAACTGCATGGGGGAATGGAAATCCTGCAGGCCTCATGTTATGAGCACAGTTATCCGCCGCATTTCCATGACGAGTTCGTGATTGCGGCATTTGCCCGAGGTGCCCAGCGCACCCGAATATCCCGACAGAAAGGGATTGCGGCGGCGGGAACATTAATGGTGATCATGCCCGGCGAAGTGCACACGGGTGAGGCAGTGCAGCGTGATGAAGGCTGGGACTATTGCGCGTTCTATCCTTCGCAAAGCCTGATTAATGACGTAGCTGAAACCGTACTGAAAGGGCGGGGAGACGTCAATTTTGGTACCGACGGCATGCGCCACGATCCACGGATTGCCCGGCGTATGCTTCATGCTGCCCGGGTGCTCAATGCCAGTGACGACCCGTTGGAAAAAACGTGCGTAATGTACCAGATACTCAACATTCTCATCGGCAATTATGGTGAACGGTCAGTCAAAGGCGCACGTCAGGATTTTATGCGCGCCGATATCCGCAAAGCCATTGAGTTTCTGCATTGCAGTTACGCGCAGACGCTGACCGTGAAAGAGATTGCGGCTGTCGCAGGCTTAAGCGAGTTTTACTTTATGCGGACTTTCCAGGCCATGACCGGCCTGTCAGTGCACCAGTATCTGACGCAGATTCGCCTGGTCAGGGCGAAAGGTCTGCTTTCCCGTGGCGTAAACGCCTCACAAGTCGCCAGCGATGTGGGTTTCTTCGATCAAAGCCACCTGATAAAACACTTCCGCGCACACTTTGGCACCACGCCAGGCTTATTCGCTGCCGCCTCGGCCTGAGGTGCTCACATCCCTTATCGCCAGCGACGCGATGAAATGGGCGGCGACCGCCGGCCTGGACGGCATCGGACACGGCGCATGTCTGCTCCCCATCGATAAGGAGTGAATCTTTACTGCGCGGGGGTTTTGCCTGGGCTTACAATCATCCAGACCGCAAGACAGACGATCAGCGCGCCCATGCCGAAGCCTTCGCTCAGGGTTTCCCCAAGTACAAGGTAGCCCCACAACACGGCAAAGGGGGGAATTAAAAACGTGACGGTTAATGAACGTAGCGGACCAATATCAGCAATCAACCGGAAATAGAGAATATAGGCAAGGGCTGTGCACATCAGCCCAAGCGCGATAACGCTCGCCCAGACGCCGCCCTGTAGCCAGAAAATAGCAGGGCCATGGCTGACCGAACCGACAAAGAAAGGTAAGAGAAACAGCGTGGCGCCGAGCTGGCTGCCGAAGGCGACCATCTTCGGGTCCAGTCCCCCGCGCTGGCTTATCCAGCGACGCGTCAGAAAACCGGCCAGCCCGTAGCAGGCGGTTGCGACAAGACAGGCAATGACGCCTATGACAACACTGCCTGTTACGTCCGTTTTCGCTGTTGTCGTGATAATCATGATGCCAACGATTCCGGAAAGCACGCCGCCCCATTTGCGCAGCGTTAGCGTCTCGCCAAAAAAGAGGCCGCCGATTAACGCTCCCATCAAGGGAGTGGTGGCATTGAGGATAGCTGAATATCCCGCCGGCAAGCGCGTTGCCGCCAGGCAATACATCAGAAAAGGCAAGCCGGAGTTAATCACCCCGAGCATCAGCGCTACGCCAAATTTTCCCTCGAAGCGAAAGGTGGATTTCATCATAACCAACAGACATGCCAGACCGATAGCGCCAAACAGAACGCGGAGAAAGGCCGTGGGGACTGCGCCGAATTCGGGGGCGGCAATACGCATAAACAGGAAACTGGCGCCCCAGATAGCGGCCAGCAAAACGAGTCGTGAGTAGTCAGAAGGACGCATGTGATAACCATGTGTTTCGTCAGCAGGTGGCAAAAAAACTAAAACGTAAGCCCGGGACATGACAAGCAAGGATTTCTTCTATAATTAAGTTTTCCTAAATCATGGAATTGACGCGACGATGAAATTGCCACCTTTACATGCGCTTATGTGCTTTGAATCTGCGGCAAGACACATGAGTGTTAAGCGGGCCGCCGAGGAGTTATGCGTGACGCCGAGTGCCGTGAGCCAACAAGTGTCCAAACTCGAAGAGATGCTGCATTCACGCTTGTTCATTCGAGGCGCGCGGGCGCTGGAATTGACGACAGAAGGGCGTATTTATCTGCGTGCTATCCGTCCGGCATTTGACCAGATATCCGAAGCCACACAGCGTCTGATGGACGACGAGAAGCAAAACAGCATTACCGTCAGTTGTACCAGTGGTTTTGCTATTCAATGGCTGCTGCCGCGCCTGCCCGCGTTCGAAAAGCAAAATCCCGGCGTTGAGGTACAAATCAGTACCACTAATCGTCAGGTGGATCTGTTAACCGAAGGGATTGATTTTGCCATCAGACACGGTGCCGGAGGCTATCCGGGCCTGGAGGCCGAATGTCTGATCAACGATCGTCTTCTTCCGGTATGCAGCCCAACGCTTATTCCCGAAGGGCAAACACTGACCTCGCTGCTGGACCTGACCCAATTCACCCTGCTGCACGATGAACATCGCATGGACTGGGCCGTCTGGTTTAAGGCCGCCGGTATTGCACATGCCATTGAGGAAAAAGGGCCGGTATTTGTCGACTCGAATGGCGTACTGGAAGCGGCGATTGCCGGGAAAGGCATTGCGCTTATTCGGAGTACGCTTATTCGTGATGAATTGAAAAAAGGGCTGTTGATCAATCCGTTGCGCATCGCCATTGATTCGCTGCTGGCCTATTATCTGGTCTATGACGAATCGGCGCTGTTGCAAAAGATGAGTCGCAAATTCCGCGACTGGATTGTCTCCACCGCCAGTGCGGAGAGCAATGAATATTCATCCTGAAAGACCAGCAACCCAGTCTTCACCATCAGGCAGGAAACCGTTGTATCTCTTAAGGGGAACAAGATGACCGGACGCCGTATTTCTATCGAGCAAAGTGATCCCACCTGGCCCGAGCGCTATCAGAAAGAAGCGTTATTATTACAACGCGTGTTATCAGATATACCTGTCGCTATCCACCATATTGGCAGTACCGCCGTTCCCGGCCTTGCGGCAAAACCCATCATCGATATCCTGCTGGAAGTGCCCTCGCTACATCTGCTGGATAAATATAACGACACCCTGCGCCAGGCGGGCTACACGCCACGAGGTGAGTATGGTATTCCGGGCAGGCGCTATTTTGTCAAAGGCGAGAATCAACGAACTCATCATCTTCATGCCTTTGAGCTGGGCAGCCAGCACACGCTACGACATCTGGCATTTCGTGATTATTTGCGCCAGCACAGCGATATCGCTCAGGAATACGAAAGGGTAAAACGCGAGGCAGCAGAACACAGTGGAAACCTGTCTGAGCGCTACAGCCAGCTCAAAAATGACTTCATACAGCGCCATGAAGCGCTGGCGTTACGGGAAAAATCACATCGTCAGCCGGGCTGATTCAGGTTATCGATAACGCACATTGCACTCTTTTTAAGCAGCAAAAGCACCATGCCCATGCACGCCAAATGTGCACATGCCGATCCCTGATAGCCGACAGGGATCGCAATTGTTACACTCACTTGTAAGATATCGCTTATTTTTCAATAAAATATGAAATTCATCGTCGCTGCTCACCCAGTTGGCACGTTTCATGCCTCTCTAATATCGTTCAAGTAACTTTACTAACGTTCAAATCACTTTCAGAGAGCATGCCATGACACTGACCCGTTTGACTTTACCCGCCTGTCTGACACTGATATCTGCCAGTCTTTTTTGCTCTTCGGCGTTCAGCGCCGATCTGCTTGCAAGAGTCAAAGAGGCCAAAGAGATATCTGTTGCCACCGAAGCACGATATGCCCCCTTTGAATATGTCGATAACGGAAAAATCGTCGGCTACGACGTTGACCTGATGAACCACATCCTTGCGAAATCCCTGCCCGGCGTGAAAGTGAAACAGCTGGATCTGCCTTTCCAGGGCATCCTGCCGGGGCTGGATGCGAAGAAATTCGATTTTGTGGTCACTGCCGTTACCGTCAATAAACAGCGTATTGAGCACTTTGGCTTTACCGCCCCGATAGCGGAATCTACTGTTGCCCTGCTCAAAAGGGCGGGAGACGACGCGATCAAAACCCCGGATGACCTGAGCGGCAAAGTCGTGGGATCGCAGGCCGGTTCCGGTCAGTTGCAGGTACTGCAATCCTTCGACCAGGTGCTGCGCGCCAGCGGCAAACCGGGCATTAAAGAGATCAAACAGTATGTGGCCTTTGATGAAGCTTACGCCGATCTGGCCTCTCGCCGTCTTGACGGGGTCGCCCAGTCGCTTTCAAACCTGGGTCCGCTGATTAAAACCCGTCCGGGCGTGTTTGCCACGCTCCCGGAAATGATCGGGCCGCAAACCTTCTTTGGTTGGGTAGGGCGTAAAGATGCTGACAGCGCCTCGCTGGTTAAGCTTATCAGCGACGGTATTATCGAAGCCAACCGCGACGGCACCATGAAGGCGCTGCAGCAGAAGTGGTTCGGCTTCACGATGACTGTACCGGCAACAGAAATGCCTGAACCGGCGCTGTGAGCAGTCAATGATGACGGATTTTATCGCGAGCTTTATCCACTGGCTTCCCATGCTGACGCAGGGGGCGCTCACGTCGACAGCGCTGTCCCTGACGGCGATGGTCGCTGGTTTTCTGGTGGGTATTGGCGTCTGGCAGATGTCAACAAGTCCGTTACGGATTTACCGCACGATGGCCCATGGATGGGTCAGTCTTTTCCGGGGCACGCCGGTGCTGGCGCAGTTGCTGCTCTGCTTTTATTTGCCCTCGCAGTTGGGTCTCGATATTCCTGGCTTTGTGGCCGCCGCGCTGGCCTTAACGCTGAACACGGCCGCATATCAATCGCAAATCCTCAGCAGTGGTTTCGCCAGTATTCACCCGGGGCAACTGGAGGCCGCGGCGATTTGTGGGCTGAGTCCACGGCAAATTTTGTGGCGTATTCAGGTGCCGCAGGTTGTCCGGGCAACGTTGCCGTCGCTGATTTCCGAACTGATTGATGTGATCAAAGCATCGGCGGTGGTGTCGGTTATCGCGCTGACCGATCTGATGCGCGTGGGCCAGCAACTGGCGTCATCCACTTACCAACCGCTACAGGTCTATCTGGCTGTCGCCCTGGTCTATTTACTGCTGACTAGTCTGCTGGCGCTGTTGGGCCGCCAGGCGGAACGGCACTGGCAGAGGGAACAACGATGACCGAACTCATGCAATACCTGCCAGCGTATATTCAGGCGCTGGGTGTGACTCTGTGGCTAAGTTTGTGTGCCGCGTTCGGCGGCATGCTGCTGGGCTTTGCCTTGAACGGACTCTGCGGCAAACGTGGTCTGGCGTTTCGCCTGTGGCGTGTTTATGTGTGGGCTGTCCGGGGGACCCCGTTTTTGGCACAGCTGGCCGTCATCTACTTTGGCCTGCCGTCTCTCGGCATCATGCTGAGCGCGGTTGAAGCCACACTGCTGTCGCTGATGCTGTATAGCGCCGCCTATTTCGGAGAAATTTTCCGCGCCGCGTGGAACAGCATCTCACCGGGACAACGCGAAGCGGCGCTGGCCAACAACATCTCGACGGTGCGCTGTTTCTGGCATATCCAGACACCGCAGGCCGTTCGTTTTGCGCTGCCGCTGTTAGGCAACCAGTTCATTCTGACTATTAAAGAGAGCGCCATCGCGTCAATCATCACCGTCCCGGAATTGACCATGACGACGAGTCAGATTGTCGCCAATACCTACAGCTATGTCTTGCCTTACGCCCTGCTGATCATCAGTTACTGGCTGCTGGCACAGGGCGTCAGTCTGGGCGTAAGAACACTGAGTCATGTACTACGAACCGGAGAATAATATGAGCAATACCTCTGCGCCGGTGCTCGAAATGCGCCATGTAGGCAAGTCATTCGCAAACCATGTGGTGCTGAATGACATCAATTTACGTGTCGATCATGGCGAGATAGTCACCCTGATTGGCCCATCCGGTTCCGGAAAAACTACTGCGCTTCGCTGCATGAATTTTCTCGACGCGTACGACAAAGGCGACGTGCTGATTAAAGGGCAACTGCTCGGGTATTCCGGCACACAGCGCGGCCCGGCCCATGTCGACAGCGCCAGCCTGATTGCCGAGGTGCGTAAGCCACTCTCGATGGTGTTCCAGCAGTTCAATCTCTGGCCTCACATGACGGTGCAGGAAAATGTCGCCGCACCGCTGGTGCTGGGCAAAAAGATGTCACGGCAGGCGGCAAAAGCGGCGGCGATGGCCGCGCTGGATCGCGTCGGCATGGCGCAAAAAGCCGATGACTGGCCGGTGCGTCTGTCCGGTGGTCAGCAGCAGCGCACAGGCATTGCCCGCGCGCTCGCGCTCAATCCTGAGCTATTGCTGCTTGATGAGCCCACCTCGGCGCTCGATCCGGAGCGGGTGGAAGAGGTGCTGGATGTCATTCGAAGCCTTGCCGGGCAGGGCATGACCATGGTGATGGTCACCCATGAGATGGCGTTCGCCGCCCATATCTCGTCACGGCTGGTGTTTATGGCTGACGGCCACATTCTTGAAAGCGGTACGCCGCGACAGATGTTCACGCAGCCGAAAAGCGAGCGCCTGAAAAACTTTCTCGCACCGCTGTTTCGTCGTCCACTGCAAGTCGAAGAACTGGAGAAGTTACCATGAGGGAAACGAGTCTACAGGTCGCCCGACAGCTGGATGAAGACTGGCTGAACCATCTGCTGGCGCAGTTGGCCGAATTTGGCAAGTTAGCGGATGGCGGCGTCGATCGCCAGGCATTAAGTGAGGTGGAACTTGATGCACGGGCCTGGCTTATTGATCTCGCTCGTGAACTCGGTTGTGAAATATACCGTGACGCCGCCGCTAATTTATTTTTCCGTCGTCCGGGACGATTAGCCGTTTCGCCCGTCGTCACCGGCAGCCATATTGATACGCAACCGTCCGGCGGCAATTACGATGGCTGTTACGGTGTAATAGCCGGGCTGGTATGCCTGAAAGCGCTCAATGACGCGCAGGTTGTCACTGAACGTCCGGTTGAAGTGGTTATCTGGACTAACGAAGAGGGCAGCCGCTTTGCGCCTGGAGCGATGGGGTCCAGTGCTTTTGTTAACCCCGGGAAATTATCCGACCATCTTGGCGCAATGGGCGTGGATGGCGTCTTGTTTCGCGATGCGCTGGCACAGCATCAGACGCGCTTTGCGGCAATTCCATTGCGACCGGACCGCGAGATGGCCTGCTTCCTTGAGTTGCATATTGAGCAAGGCCCGGTGCTCGAAAACCGCAATTTGCCGCTGGCCATCGTCAAAGGCATTCAGGGTGTGCGCTGGTATCAGGTGACCTGCCATGGGGTATCGGCCCATGCCGGGACCACACCGATGACGCTGCGCCAGGATGCGATGACCCTGGCCCGGCAACAGCTTGTTCACATTGAGCAGGCAATGGGGGATGCAACAGATGACGCGTTGCGTCTGACCTTTGGTCGCTGGCAGGTCACGCCGAATGCCATCAACACCATTCCGTCATGCGTGCGTTTTACCCTCGATTTCCGTCATCCATCGACAGAGAAGCTGGCGCAGCTCGACGCGCTGATGCGCTCGCTTTCGAGTGAACATGTCACCGTTGAGCCGCTATTAAATAAAGCGCCGGTCACCTTTGACGCGCGTATTAATCACATTCTGCAAGAGGCCGGAGAAGCGCTGGATATCGCGCATACGACACTGCTGTCGGGTGCGTTTCACGACGCCATGTATCTGGCCGAACTTTGTCCGACCAGTATGCTTTTTGTCCCCAGCCATCAAGGCATTAGCCATAACCCGGCTGAATATACCGATCCTCGCTCACTGGCGGCAGGTGCCCGTACGCTGGCCTGCGCGCTGACTGAGCTATCCCAATCATTTAAAGGAGTGACATCATGACTGCAACTGCACACTATCCAACCTGCTGCGAGAAAGACAATGGCGATGCGCTGGGGATCAACCCGACGGCAACATCCCCGATTTCAGTCGATGGCGCGCCAGTGTTAAATGAGCTGTATACCATCCCGCCACGCTGCGGACGCGCCGTTTTGCTGAAAAAAGGGCAGGTCATTAAGGTAATCAACACCCCAGGAAGCCAGGTGTGCGATACCTGGTTTTTTAACAGCAGCGATCTCAGCGAATTTGCCTCAATGGAGCATACCCGGGCCTTTATCGACAAAATCATCCCACAGCCAGGTGATGTGCTGGTGACCAACCAACGTCGCGCCATTGCCACGCTACTGACGGATACTTCGCCAGGCGTACATGACACGCTGATTGCCGCCTGCGATCTGTACCGTTATACCAATATGGGGATTACGGAGTACCACGACAGTTGCGCCGATAATATGCGTATGGCACTCAATGCGATTGGTCTGCGCGCCCGTGAAGTACCGCAACCGCTTAATTTATGGATGAACACGCCGGTAAATCCTGATTATTCCATTTCCTGGTTGCCCACTGTCAGTAAAGCAGGTGATTATGTAGAGATTCGTGCCGAGCTGGATTGCGTGGTCGTCATGTCTGCCTGTCCACAGGACATCGTGCCGATTAATGGCTGCTCACCGAAAGAGATCCAATTCGTCGTTGTGGGATGATTTTTCTTGCCAGGCCTGCGTAACGCAGCCCTGGCAGACTTTAATGAAGCAGACAGATGAAAAAAAACGCTGACAACAAATCTACCGGAACGCCGCTGGGCATGCGGCTGCGTCACGCCCGCCTGGTGCAAGAAATGACCCTCAAGCAGCTTGCACAAAAAGTGGAATGCTCGGAAAGTCTGTTATCCAAACTGGAAAATGATGCCGCTTCGCCATCGCTGGCGATGTTGCACCGTCTGGCAAAAGCGCTGGAGACCAGTATTGCCGACCTGATGGCCGATGACTGGACAGCCGATCAACCCGTACTGAAACCTGAACAGCGAAACCGTAAGCGGTTTTTACAACGCAGTAAAAAAGGCGGCATTGAACTGGAGAACCTGACCTGGCATCACAAAGGCGGTTTACTGCAGGGCAACATTCATATTATCGAGCCGGGCGTCGCCAGTGATGGACTGATTGAACACCATGGCGAAGAGATGGGTTATGTGCTGGAAGGTGAGCTGGAACTGCGTCTGGGAGACGATGTCTGGACTCTGGCGCAGGGGGATTCGTTCTATTTCCCGAGCCAGATCCCGCATGGCTACCGCAATACCGGCACTGTGGTCGCCAGAGTGCTGTGGGTGAATACCCCGGTCACGTTCTAATCGCGCGATAAGACGAAAAAACCACGCCGCAGCGTGGTTTCGTTCTGGCGGGTGTTATTACAATCCGCGTTGTGCCATTTTTTTCGCAAGGTCAACCAGGCGGTTAGAGAAGCCCCATTCGTTGTCGTACCAGGCAAGAATTTTCACCAGATTGCCGCCAATCACCAAGGTGGAGAGGCCATCAATAATGGACGAGCGCGGGTCGCCCTGATAGTCGCTGGAGACCAGCGGTTCGTCACTGTAACCGAGAATCCCTTTCAGCGGACCCGCTTCGGCAGCTTTGCGGAACGCCGCATTCACTTCTTCGACTGTCACATCGCGTTTTAACGTCACGGTCAGGTCGACAATCGACACCACCGGGACAGGCACACGTAAGGAATACCCGGTAAGGCGGCCATCCAGTTCCGGGATCACTTTCCCCAGTGCTTTCGCCGCGCCACTGGAATACGGCACAATAGAGAGTGCCGCTGCACGCGCCCCACGCAGATCTTTCTCTGGCTGATCGTGCAGGGCCTGGCTGTTGGTGTAAGCGTGCGTGGTATTCATCAGGCCGTGTTCAATACCGAAATTCTGATGCAACACCTGGGCGGCCGGGGCCAGACCATTGGTGGTGCAACTACCATTGCTCACAACGAAGTGGCGGGCCGGGTCGTAGTGCTGGTCGTTAACCCCCAGAACAATGGTCAGGTCATCATTTTTACCCGGAGCGGAGATAATCACGCGTTTCGCACCACCGCTGCTGATATGGACCGCCGCTTTTTCGCGATCGGTAAAGAAGCCGGTAGCTTCAATCACAATGTCGACGCCAGCGTCACGCCAGGGAATATTTGCCGGATCGCGCTCGCTAAAGACCCGTACGGGCTGCCCGCCGACAATCAACTGACCTTCGCCTGATTCAACGGGGACGGGGAGGGTGCCGAGGAGTGAATCGTGTTTTAACAGATGCGCCAGCGTTTTGCTGTCAGTCAGATCGTTAATTGCCACAATCTGAATCTCTTTATCACCCAGTGCAACACGTAAAACGTTGCGACCGATCCTGCCAAAACCGTTAATACCGACCTTAACCATGATGAACTCCTTCTTATCTGATGTCTGAGTTCACTGTAGGTCGCCAGCGGTTTGGCGTAAATGACAAATAAGGATCACTTTACGCCATTTTGCGGCAATGGAAACGTTGACGATATTCACCGGGGGTAAGGTGCAACTGGCGTTCGAAAATCCGCCGTAAATTGATACTGCTGCCAAAGCCAGTCTCAGCAGCAATCTTGTCCAGCGTCTCATTGGTTTGTTCCAACCGATGACGTGCTGCGGCAAGGCGCGCCTCGGCAACGTAACGCGCCGGCGGGGCTCCCGTTTCACGGGTGAATACCCGAGTGAAATTGCGCGGACTCATTGCCGCACGCTCCGCCAGCTTATCGACGGATAAATCCTCATCCAGATGCTCAAGGATCCAGCTTTGCAGGTCACGGATGGGGCCAACGCTACTGGCCTGCTGCAAATTGTAACGGCTGAACTGGAGCTGCCCGCCGGGACGGCGCAAATACATCACCATATTCTGGGCAACCTCCAGCGCGAGGCTAAAGCCATAATCGTCTTCAACCAGCGCGAGCGTCAGGTCAAAGCCCGAACTGACACCGCCAGAAGTCCAGACAGGCCCATCCTGAACATACAGAGGCCCGGCTTCGAGGGTAATCTCAGGAAAGCGCGTTTGCATGGTTTCCAGCAGTCGCCAGTGGGTGGTTGCTCTTCGTCCATTGAGCAAGCCCGCCTCGGCCAGCAACATCGCGCCACCGCAAATGGAGACCACCCGTCGCGCATGGGGGGCAGCAAGGCGTAGCCAGTCGACCACCGCAGTGCCTTCGTATTCATCCTCGCCGCGTCCGGTAATCATGATGGTATCCCACGGCTCACGCGGGTCGATTTCATGCAAACGGCTATCGGCGAGCAGGTTCAACCCCGATTGACCGTGGATGACCTGGTGAGGTTGGGTGGTGGCGAGCGTAAAGCGGTAACGCGGTTGTGAGAGGCCATCCGCGTGCAGACGATTAGCCTGCATCAGAATGTCGGCGATACCGGCGGCTTCAAACAGCATGCCGCCATCAGGAACGATTATCAGGAGTGTTTTCATGTCCTGAAAAGTACACCTATTACATTTTAAGTCAAGGCAGAGAGAGTAAATGCGGAAACTGTTGTGGTAACAGTCGATCGCACTTTTGACATGCGGAATCTCTTCCGTGGCCTTATTTACATCGCGCTGGCGCTGCGTAACCTGAAATCAACAGGTAAGATTTTCATGATCAATACACCTGTATAAGGTCACTGTTTAATGTTGTGTGCTGCTTTATCAATAAGCGCCGCAACGTCCTGCGGGTGCGATACCATTGACATATGGCTTGACGGAACACGGATGATATTAGCGCCAGCTTCCCGGGCTAATAAGTTCTGTACGGCAGGTTTAAGCGCATTGTCATTTTCAGTTAATAAATACCACGACGGCTTATTATGCCAGGCGGCGAGATTAACTTTTTCACTGAAGGCTTTCGCCGCAATAGGTTGTTGTGCTGCGGCAAGTAAACGCGCCTGAGGTTCAGGCAGATCATTTGCCATCACGTTGTGGAACATCTCCGGGTTATCCAGCCAAATCAAGCCATTCTTATCGGCCTGCAACCCATTCATAGGGGCATTAAGGCGCGTAAGAGTATCGCTAACGGATTCACCGCTGTCGGGCACCAGGGCCGACAGATAAACAAGCCCTTTCACATTTTCAGCATTGCCAGCCTGAGTAATCACGGCGCCTCCCCAGGAGTGACCAACCAGCAGTACGTCGCCGTGTTGTCGTTGCAGAACGCGCTCTGTGGCCGCCACATCATCTGTAAGTGAGGTCAGCGGGTTTTGCACTGCGGTAACGGTATAACCTTTGGCCTGCAGTAGCGCGGTCACCGCAGACCAACTCGAACCATCGGCAAATGCGCCATGAACCAGAACGATGTTTTTGATATTTAACTCCTGCGCGTCAACGCTTGTTTCGAAGAGGCAGAGCAGGAGTGACGTGTATTGCATGATTTTATTGATAAAAAATGACATAGCAGGGCATTCCCGATCCGCATAAATAATGTTTAAAGAGTGTAACTCCGCGTCATGATCGCGATAAAGTGTCATTAATGACAGGTATCATGCAAAATCGGACATTAGGATGAGCAGGATTTGATTATGCGAATTGCATTACTCGCAGTGCCGGGAAGTATGAAATCGGCCCTTTCGGGATTGTCAGATATGTTCTGGCTGGCAAATCAGGTGGCAGAGCAAAATCCGGCGCTGCGTCATCGCGATGTCGGTAATGAACCTGGTTTTAGCGCGCAGATCGTCACGGCGGATGGTCAACCCGTCATCGACGCCCAGGGCAGGCAGATTGAGAGTGAAGGATCTTTTGAGAGCGATAAATACGCACTGATCATTGCCAGCGGTATGCGTCTTGATAAAGAAAAATATCCGCTTTCCAAAGCAGCAATCACCGATGCAGCGCGGTGGGTAAAAGCACAACATCAGCAGGGATGTGCTGTGGCTGGTGCCTGTGCGGGTGGATTTGTCCTGGCGGAAGCCGGGCTGTTAAATGGGCGGATGTGTGCCACGACATGGTGGTTATTTCACACGTTTCGTGAACGTTATCCGCTGGCAAAACCTGTCTGGGGGAGAGCGCTGGTGGAAGACCACAATATCATCACCACCGGCGGGCCGCTTTCATGGGTGGATCTGGCGATACACATTGTCAGGCGGTACGCGGGTGATGAGATGGCAAAACTGACCGCTGATATGGCTGTTGCTGATAGCCAGCCGCTATCCCAACATCTTTATGCGCCCGCTGGTTTTCTTCATTCACGCCATCCGTTACTTATCAAAGCCGAACATCTGGTACGTTTCCAGGATCCATCGATGACTGTTGAGCAACTTGCTGCATCGCTTAATATGACAACCAGAACGCTCAATCGCAAAATGACAGAACTCACGCAGGAAAGTCCAAAAAACTTTATTACCCGCGTACGTATCGAGTCAGCGGCTATGCTGCTGGAAAATCGCGGCAAAACGATTTCTCAGGTAGCAAGTGAATGCGGCTACAACGATGAAACGGCTTTCCGGCGTGCATTCAATTCCGTAATGGGCATGTCTCCCGGCATGTACAAAGAGTGGGTGAAAAATAGATCGGGTGACATGGAGCGTTAACGTCTCTCTTTTTTCTGCCCGGATCGACAGATAAAAAACAGGGCAATGGCACTTAATAATGGAAATACCGCCAGTTGCAACCAGGGATAGATGGCATCGGTGGAGGGCGTTAACGCCCGGTCGAGCTGGCTGCCCAGCAGGAAATTGCCCGCCAGCACCGCAATACCACCTGCGGTTGCCAGTGCGCCGTAGTGCGCACCCAACATGGACGGCGTGGCGAACTGTGGGATCATGTCTTTTGCTGAGGGCACCAGTAACATCTGCCCCATGGTCAGCAGTGTAACAAAACAGGCGGCGGGCAACAGGCGAAGCCAGCTGTCCGGGGGCGTCGATGCGGCGAACAAGGCGACGCTCAGAAATGACGCGGACACCAGCAAAAAGCCACAGGGCAATATTCGTATTGCGCCAACACGCCGGGCAAAGCGGGCGAGGGGAAGTTGAAACAGAATAACCAGCCCCGATGCCAGCATAAACAACGGGCCTAAATCCTTCTCGCTGCCGCCGGCGCGGGCAATCTCCACCGGCAGAGCCAGGTATAGCTGGTTGTAGCTCAACAGCCATGAACTGTAGGCGATGATGAACGCCACAAATCGCGGCTGACGAAAGGTAGTCCACCATGGCGTAATATGCAGCGCCGCCTGGCGCGGCGGATGACGTGGCAGGCAAAAATGTAATACGCCAAGCGCAACGATAAACACTGCGGCCCCCGCCAGGGCTACCTGTCGAAATCCCAGTCCGGCAAGGACGGAACCCAGAACAGGACCGAGCACCGCGCCAAGTTCGCCGCAAACGGCAAAGAGCGCGAACCATTCCGCGCGGTTGCGCTTGCCGCTCGCCTCACTGTCCGTGCCCGCCTTTGCCAGCAAGGCTTCTATGGACGGAGAGAAAAGGGCGCCGCCGATGCCCGTCAGGCAAGCGCCAAGAATAATGGGCGCGATGCTGTCACCCAGCGCCAACAGCAGATACCCCACCACCCGGATAACGCAGCCGCAGAGGATAATGCTGCGGGCACCGAATCGGTCGGAGAGCGCACCGCCAACGATAAACATGCCTTGTTGTGAAAAGGTTCTTAACCCCAGAATCAGGCCGATCATTCCGCCGGAAAGCAGCATGTCATCACGAAGAAAGATCGCCAGAAAGGGAACGACGGCGTAAAAACCGATATTGAAGACAAACTGGCTGCCCAGTAACACGGGCGGCCAGAGATGTGTGGCGGGGCGGAGTAAATGCATCCAGAGAGTCTTATTCAGATAAGGAAGTGAATATGCTTCTTGCCATGAAACGCCGAGATCTCAATACGCGTTTTCACCCGGAAGACATCCCAGAGTAACGCTTCGGTCAGAATCTCCTGCGGCGTGCCTGTGGCAATCACCTGGCCCTGTTGCATAACAATCAATGCATCACAGAACATCGAAGCATGATTGAGATCGTGAATAGCGACAATACTGGTCACCGGCAATTCACTGATCAGCTTCATTAATTGCAGCTGGTGATGAATATCCAGGTGGTTGGTCGGCTCATCCAGGAGGATCTCGCTCGGTACCTGAGCCAGTGCCCGGGCGATATGCACGCGCTGACGTTCACCGCCGGATAAACTCAGCCATCCCTGATCGCTCTTTCCGAGCATATCAACCCGCTCAAGGGCGGCGTTTACTGTCTCATCATCATGGGAGGTCCAGCCTGAGAAAGCTGAATGGTGCGGAATGCGGCCCAGTTTTACCACATCACGAACCCGCATATTGGACTCGGTCATCCCGTGTTGCTCGACAAAGGCAATACGACGGGCAAGCTGCTTTTTAGGTAAGCGGGCAATGTTGTTGCCATCCAGGGTAACCGTACCTGCATCCGGTCGGCGTAAACCGGCAAGAATACGCAGTAACGAGGATTTTCCTGAACCGTTCGGGCCAAGTAATCCCACCGTTTGCCCCCTGGAGACAGACAGTGAGACATTATTCACGATAGTTTTCTTCGCTATCTTCCAGGTAATGTTTTCAGCAGTGATGCTCATTACTTATTCCTTGAACGATAGATAATGACGGCAAAGAAAGGGACGCCAACCAGCGCAGTGACCACGCCTACCGGCAAACTCTGCGGCGCGATCAGCATCCTTGAGGCGATATCGGCAAGCACCATCAGGATCGCGCCTGCCAGAGCACTGGCAATCAGCAACGTACGGTGAAGCGGGCCAAAGAAGAAGCGCATCATATGCGGCACAACCAGACCGACAAAGCCTATCGATCCAGCCATACTGACAATGGTGGCGGTTATCAGCGCGGTGGCTGTAAAGAGGATCAACCGAACCACAGGGACATTGATGCCAAGGGATGCCGCGGCATCATCACCAAAGGTAAAGGCGTCCAGCGCGCGGGAGTAAAAAAGGCATACCGCAAGGCCAAGCAGCACGACGACCAGCGCCAGCTGAAACTCCGGCCAGCGAACGCCGCTAAAACTGCCAAGCAGCCAGAACATGACATCCCGCGCCTGTTGTGCGCTGGCGGAGGTGCTAATGGTATAAGCCGTGATCGCGTTGAAAAGTTGCGATGCCGCCACGCCCGCCAGAATAGTCCGCTCATTACCGCCGCGTGCGCCGTTAGTAAGAAAGGCGACAAAAGCGAAAGCGGCAAAAGCGCCGGCAAAAGCGCCGGCAGAAAGGGAGACAGCGCCAGTACCAACGCCGAGGACCACGACAGACACGGCACCCGTTGATGCGCCCGCCGATACCCCCAGTACATAGGGTTCTGCCAGTGCATTTTTCAGCAGACTTTGCAAAACGGCACCACAAATCGCCAGCCCTGCACCACAGCAGGCCGCGACCAGCGCACGGCTCAGACGGAAATCCCAAATCACACTTTCATGAATGCGGCTGAGTGGCACCTCGGTGAGTCCGGCTTTGTTGGTCAGCGCATAAAACACACTGCTGAGTGGAATGGACAGTTCGCCGACACTGACGCCTGTGGCAATTACCAGCAACAGAAGGATCAGCGCGAGTACCGTCGATGTGGTGAGTATCAGGCCCTGACGGGCCTGTTGTACTGCGCAACTCATCAATTCAGTCCCATTTTTCTGAGCTGTTCGGCAATCTGTTCAGCGCCATAAATGGTACGAATCGTCGGGTTCATCGCCTGGCCGTCCATCACGACAATGTGACCTTTTTTAACGGCATCAAGCTGACTTACCGCCGGATCGCTTTTCAGGAATTTGATTTTTTCTTCGGCGTTATCCAGTGCCCAGCGGTTGCGGTCAAGACTGGAGACCACGATGACATCGGGGTTAGCGGCGATGATGCTTTCCCAGCCAACCGTTGGCCATTCGGTCTCTGAGGTAATGGCGTTATGGCCGCCAAGGACATTTGCGATAAATCCTGACGCACTGTTCTTGCCACCAACATAGGCGTCAGCAGACGGGGAGGAACTGGAGAACCAGAAAACAAACGAGAGGTCTTTTTTGTTTTTACTGAACTCGGCACGCAGATTATTTTCCCGTTTTTTGAAATCCGCAATCAGCGCATTGCCGCGATCTTCAACATTAAAAATAGTCGCGAAATCCGTGATTTCCTGGTAAAGGAAGCTCATATCCCACAGCTTCTGGCGGCTTCCGTACATATCGCCAACGCCTTTTTTGGTGGCGCACATTCCGGGAGACATATAGCTGTTAACACCCACAGTGGTGAGATCTTCGCGTTTGGCGACCTTGCTCTCTGGCCCCAGTAATAAAGGGATCTGGGCAGGGACAAAGTCCGGATTTTGCGCGAGAATGGATTCCAGAGTCGGGATTTCAACGGTCAGATTTTTGATTTTGCTGTTTTTTTCCGCAAGTGATGGCAACACTTTTGTCGGCCAGAATGCGCTGGCAACCACGATATCCTCAAGGCCAAGCAACAGAAGGATCTCAACGGTGTTTTGACCCAGCGCGACGACGCGCTCAGGCGCTTTGGTGAATGTTTCTTTGTATCCGCAGTTTTCGATGGTGACAGGGTAGGTGGTAGCAAACGCGGAACTGACCGAAGCGAAAACCAATCCTAAAGCACTGATGACCTTTTTCATGTAACGCTATCCTTCGTTAGCGAGTTTCCTGGCCGGAAACGGGTAAAAACGTAAATGAGAATTAATAACAAGGCGCGGTTTTATACAATGCCAACGATAGGGTGTCAACGGTAATGGTAATCATTTGTTATTAATACATTTTTAAGGACTAAGAATTTGGATTAAAGCACACAAGAATTCATACGCGGCGATTAGGCCATCAGAACACCAATACAGGCCATGATTGCCGGTCTGAAACGCATCGGGTTCGGCCTGGAACAGTGAATAAGGGAGATCGGGATGACAAGAGAATTGCTGGCATTGCTCATGCACAACGAGCAGAAACTCCATCATAGAGAAACGCGAAGTCAGAGGTCATCACTGGAAAAATTGCTGCATCAAGATTTTTTTGAAATTGGTCGTTCAGGCCAGCGATATGACAGAGAGCATGTCATCAGTGCATTAATAGTGGAAACCAGCGGTCAGGAAATTCATTCCAGTGATTTTGCATTGTCAGTGCTGGATGACACGTGCGTGTTATTAACGTACCGGAGTTATACGGTTGACCAGCAAGGCGGCATCGGTCGACAGACATTGCGAACATCACTTTGGGTGAAGAGCACAAACGAACCAACTGACTGGCAGATGCGATTTCATCAGGGAACACCGCAGATGCCTGACACAACAAGCGCAAGTGACAGAGACTTTAGCTAGTACGTAAAGGCAGCGTCATGGTGTTGGCAAACCGGCATTAAAGGCCGGAAATGGACAGGACAAGGATGACCAAAGAAAGCCGGATTCTGTCTGATTTAATGTCAGTGCGCATAATGTATATTATGTTAAATTAACTATAGTGGTAAATAAGTTCACAAGCCAATTACACGTTCTGATAAATCAATGTCTTAGTAATTTCTAACTTCCCTCCCGTTTCTTGTATTAGGTACAGAGTACATATTCTTCATACCCGTGTGAATTGTAAGGTTAAAGTCATGTACTCACTTAGTCAGTTGGCTCTCTTCGGCTGTAAAAGGCAATGGATTCTGATGGACATGGAAACATGTTTGCCATTGTTCTATCCCCTCAGATATCACATTGAGCATTTGGCTCATCGTTCATTGTCCACACAGTCTGCTTCGCTACAGGCTGTGAAATGGCAGCACTAAATGTTGCATTCGTTGGTAAATTTTTTGCCAGCGTAGAAAAATACCGGTATTTTTGCCAGTCTGAACGACTACCTATAACGTACAAACGTTGCTTCGCCCTACTCACTGCGACATTTAACAGATTAGGTCGACTGGCTGCCCATGCTCTGGCTCCTGGTTTTTGTACATTGCCACCGAGAACGAATACCACCACACTAGCCTCTTTACCTTGGGTAGTATGTACAGTGCCGGTTTTCTTTGTATTAAAACCAAGATTGGCAGCAAGTTGCCATAACTTTCTGGCACAATCTTTGAACGGGGAAATAAGGAAAATATTCTCTGTCGCAACGTTATGAACATCACGCAATTCGGTCAACAGTTTTTTAACTGCCACCCCTTCTTCTACAATCCAGTTACCCTCACTGTGCTTACCAACGATATCTATCCAGCAGCTTTGGGGTAAGGGTGTAGGCGTTTCCTTTTTCCCATGCACCATTAATCCATCATAAGCAACTGTGTTACTGACAGTGAACATCGGATCGTCACAGCGCCGATGAACGCGTAGTGGGCACCCGACCCAGACCGTCTTTCCTTTATCCTCATCCGGGAGGCGGGTTCCTAAGTCCATTGTTTGGTCAGCCAGAACCTGCGCTGATACCTCACTGGGCCACCAGGAAGACGGAACCCCATAATGCTGCGCAAGAGCTCCTTCCACTATTGGCGAAATCCCACTTACTGGCTCCAGTTGCTTAGGATCACCGACGACAACCGTTCTTGCTGCACGCCAAATGGCTCCCGCTGCTTGTTGAGGTAATGCTTGCCCGGCTTCATCAATCAAAAGCCAACCAATCGTTTCCCGATCTATCTTTTTAAACATACGCGGTATAGAGGCAAAAGTCGTTGAAATTACAGGGATGATAAGGGATAAAGAGTCAAGGGCTAGTGCAGCCTGAGCCTCTGGTATGTTTTTGCCCTGAAGCCAATTACTCGCCAGATAGAGGTTACTCAACATCTCTCTTGGATGCGTCTCAATAAAAGCTCGGTGAATATCCAATGCGGCTAAAAACAGCCTCTCCCTGGCCTTGCGCCAGTCTTCATACGCCCATGGCGCTGATTTTTCCCTCTCATCATCCTGTGCCGAAGGGTTTGGCCAAAAATGTCCCATTGCAGATTGTGCTTTTTTAAACAAGGTGACTTTCTTGTCGAGATGGTTGTTCACTTGATCAAGAGAACCATCAGCCTGGCGTAATTCGGACACCCATTTCGCGACAGAGTCATGGATATCAGTTCGCCTTATTTTTGTGGATGCCAGCGCTTTTTGTTGTGGATCAATCCCTTCCCTTGCTAAATCGAGCTCGCGCGTCAATCGATGATATCGCTCCCACCATTCTCGATGCGCCCGACCTAGGGTCGAGATCCAGGCTAGAAATCCTGGTCTATGAGACTCATGCTGCATTAAATGGTGCTCAGCAATACCCATCTGATTGCGCTGATCGTTGCATGCTTCCTCTAATTGCGTGACCTTTGCATCCCATTCTGACCATTCTGCACGCGCCTGAGTAAGTTTGGCGACGATCAGCTCGCGCGCATCTGTCGTTTCTTTCACTTGGAGACGGAGTTCGCTTATCTGCTCGTTTAACATTGAATATTCAATCAGTCGGTTGCGTATGGTTTCTTCGTGTGCCTGGGCTTTTTGAAAACGCGAGACAGCATCACACCACTGTATGGCAGGTGTTCTTATCCCGTCTCTAATCAGTTGAAGATGGTAAGCCAGTCCTTCTCCCCGTTTAGGGGTGAACGTATCTGGCGGCAATGTCGTGTCATTCTGGTTTTCTTCTGGCTTCCGCCACCAGAAAATTTTCAGAAATTCATCCCTGTTGCTTTTGTTGCCTAATCTGGCGGCCAGAAGGCCCCAACCCGGTTTACCAATAAGTTCGGAGACCAGACCCGCAAAATAATCGCTCTGACTAAGCACGCTCTTGGGGACGGCCTCTTCACCTGGTAGCTCAAGAGATATATTTTCCACTGCCCCGTTATTCGCTGAAGCCACGACAATAAAAGATCCTGTTATTGCCGAGTGTAGTGAAAAATAGGGGATCCAATTTTCTCCTAGCTTGATTGATTTCTTTTCCGAAAAGGCCTCATCCACACACCTGATTAGTTTTTTCGCCCTCTGTGTTACTACCGCAGCAACAACATCACGGAGTAATGTGGTTTTGCCTGTTCCTGGAGGACCATTAACGGCAAAAATACCTGTCTTATCGGCATTGCGCCGCCAAATCTCGTTGACTGCCAGTTGCTGGCTGAATGCCAATGGATAGTTTGATGGCCAGGCACCTGCAGGCGTCTGTGTGGGTAGTAATCTTTGGAATGCAAGGTCCAAACCGTTTGGCGAACGGATATCGATTCGCTGCCTTCTTGGCTGTGAAATCGCATTCATATACTCAGCGAACCCTAAGCCAACATCTTTACGTTGCCATGCTCCACCAAGATGGCGTAATTCCTGAATGAAAAAACTGTTTAATAAATCATCAGCGGCAGCCACTACAGGGTTTTCTTTTTTTACTTTTCTTGATTTATCGTCTGATTCTTGCGTCTTGGTTTCGTTGGCCTGTTCGGTTTTAGGCGCTTTAACCTGAACACATTTAGTAAGACAGACGAGTCTGGAAGCCATAACGACACGCGGAAACTTTGTTTTTTCTATCACTATCTCAGCCAATTTGATAATCCAGGACAAATCAGCTTTCAGCCGTTCTTTACGCATATATGCGGCTTCATCTGCTACCCATTGCATAAGGTGTTTGGTTAACTCATCGAAACCAACGAAACCACTATCAATAGTAGGAATGATATCGCCGGGAGTGGGTAAATCAGATAAATCAGCTGGGATGCTTTGCTCCAAGGAGAATGAGCCCTGTTCTTGCTGTAAGATCTGCCCCGCAGACCACACGGGAAGTGATAGCATGAAGGATTCAAACTGCGGTATTCCATGTTCATTGACGCTAATATCGAAAAGCTGGCTTTGGCTATTTCCCCTGTCTTCGAAAACTTCTTTATGTGGGCCAATCTTCTCTTCAAGCAGCGTTGAGATTGCTGTGAGATCATAGATACCGGACTGAACTGTATAGCGCCACACCTTGCCGTAAGGAAGTGGTTTACGAGTATGCTTCGAATTATCCCAAGGCAGAACACCACCAAATTCAATCTTATATGACGGAGTAAACATATCATCGGGATTGTCTTTATCGAGCTTCTGCGGTGTTAACGCCTCAACTGCTCTCCAGAAAGAAAAAACGTGCTGCATCTGAATCACCTAAACCTCATGTTGTAGATGTGCTGCCCGGCGCATTGCAAAGTACAGCGCCTGATACACAGCAAATGGCTCTGGCTCCATGTGCCTCGATCCTGAACAGTTATTGCCGTTATAAAGACATAAGCACCGCTTCCAGTGTGAATGTATCTAAATGTTACCTTTCTTTACGCAGTGGTCAACATAGCAATCAGATAACTACTAGATTTATAGGTTTATTTTAGGATGTTCCGATTGAAAATAGTTCATGAACTAAAATTGTCGAGGATGGTTGAAAAATGAACATTAAGTATTGGTTCATGAAGTAGATTTGATACAATGTGGATTATTTTAAATAAAAAACAATAAAAACAATGTATTATAAGATGTATTGTTAATGAGCTATACTTGTGCACAACATAAGTTAAATGATGCTGATTGTTCACTGACTTCCTGACCTTAGACGGTTTACATAAAATCATAGGGTTAAGTGCCCCCCTTCATCTTTCGTTTTCTAGCCTCCCGTCTAAAATCGATTACCTGAAAGTGGCGGCTCCCTGTCGCGTCCGGGCTTGAAGATTGCGTCGGTATGGTTATCCGTCGTAATCCGCGTTTTCGCCAGAATAAAAGCCGTATCGAGCCTCTCCGGATCCTGACCGGCCACCCTTTCTGTCCCGGAGCCACTCCCTGATATCCTTCCCGCCGCTGAAAAGCGCGAGAAACTATCGGGGAGTCTTCAGGTAATGACTCCGGCGCTGATTCCCGTTTACTTGCTGCGGCATTTATTTGTGACGGAGGAACGGAATACCCCGAGCATAGATGAATAAATTTCTCATTAATCTCACCGAAACCCCTATAGTGAGGAAACTTTTGACATGCCACGTAAAAGGAACAATATGTGTTGAAAAGGATACACTGGACTTGAGCGTTGAACATTCAACATAAAAATAACACAGTCCGGTTTTTAATTTAGTGCCAATACAATATTTATAAGTGCCACTGTAGCGTAAATTATTCGACAAACAGCATTAATCGTCCACACTATTAATGTCATTTCCCAATGACACCGACCAACTATGTAAGCTCCACTAATCATCTTTTAAACAAGGAGTTATTATGGAAGTCTATATGGGTACAATTCTTCCCTTTGCATTTAACTACCCTCCATATGGTTTCGCTTTATGCTATGGGCAACAATATAGCGTTGGACAATATCAAGCCCTGTATTCATTACTGGGTATATTCTATGGCGGTAATGGCACCACGACATTTAACCTGCCAAACCTGTCTGGTCGAATGCTTATTGGCAGCGGGCCGGCACAAATCGATATCAATATGCCCGCGCATAATGTTGGCGCCAAAGGTGGCAACAGTATCGCCGCATTAACAACCGCAAACATGCCTATGCATACCCATGGCACAAGCAATCTGAAGGCACAACTACTGGCTGGCGGCACCCCTGTACCCGCTACTCCGGCGAGCAAGCCATCAACCCAAGCGTCATTTATTGGCGCATCAAGTGGAGGTACCGGGCTGGCCAATATTTGGTCCAGCACACTGTCCGATCCTGTGAGCGTTGGCGGGATGGGCATGAGCGGAAATCTTGACCCTGCAGGAGCAAACGCACCGTTCTCTGTTATGAACCCATTTCTGGCTATCAATTTCTGTATTGCCATCGAAGGACTGTATCCGCCTCATAATGACTAAAATACCTGGATGAAATTATGCTGAAAGATATTTGCAGCCACAACTTTACCCCATTCATTGGGCAATCCTGTGTCATGTATGCAGATAATGGTATGGAATTGCCTTTACTGGTTAAAAAGGTAATATTAAAACCAAATGCACAAATACCTACGCAACGAAATCAATCACGCGAACCCTTTCTGGTAGAACTGCAGGGGCCCGCCAATACGTTACTGGTGAATGCTTTTGGTATTTTACAATTGCCTGAGTCGTCGGACCATCATGGGTTAAAAATAGAGGGCATCAGTATTAATCGCATACTGGATATGGGAAGAGATCCTGCATACAGTTATTTTCAGCTTATTTTTAATTAGCGTACAGGCGCAGAAAAAATCTGCGCCTTTCAGTGCTGCTGTTTTAATGGATACCATACCTATTTATCCACCATCAAAGAAAACCAGGTGCACATCACGAACTAAGTCTAAGCCGCTTGTCGTAAATTGATGTACACACTCTTTCCGGGACCGCCGTGTCAATGGTAGTCCCCCTCCTCCTCTGCTCATGGCATCTGAGGAAGGCGCTGTCACGTGAAGAGGCCGGGATAATTCGCGACTCAGTCCGTTTAGCCATTAACGCGTAAGCGGACTGTGTCCTGGGTGTGAATAGATTTTCTGAACGTTTAACCACGCCCGACAAACGGCATTTTGGTCGCCATCACGGTGATAAACTGTACATTGGTATCAAGCGGGACGCTGGCCATATAGACCACGCTGTTGGCGACCTGCGATACATCCATCATCGCCTCTACGACCAACTCGCCGTTCGCCTGCTTCACGCCTTTAGACATACGTTGCGATAATTCAGTATACGCATTCCCAATATCAATCTGGCCACAGGCGATATCATACTTTCTGCCATCGAGCGAAATACTTTTCGTTAACCCGGTTACGCCATGTTTGGTCGCCGTATATGCCGCCGAATCGGGACGCGGTGCGTGTGCGGAGACAGAACCGTTGTTGATGATGCGGCCCCCCTGCGGGGTTTGTTCCTTCATCAGGCGGAATGCGCCCTGAGCGCAAAGGAACATACCGGTCAGATTGACATTGACCACGGCGGACCATTTCTCGTAGCTCAGATCTTCGAAGGGGATACCGGGGAAATTGGTCCCGGCATTATTAAACAGCACATCGAGGCGCCCCAGTTTATCCTTGATCCGCGCAAACAACGCAGTAACCGATTCGGGATCGGTAACATCAGTTGGGACGACCATCGTCTGGCCGCCGTCGCTGCTGTCTTCCATCGCCGCAACTGTCTCCAGTAGCGGGTCCAGACGGCGACCAGCGAGAACAACAAAATAACCGGCACGGAACAGCGCCAGCGCAGTTGCCCTGCCAATCCCACTGCCCGCACCGGTAACCAGCGCAATCTTTCTTGACGTGATCATAACGGCTTCCTTTTTTAATAGTTTGATAAATATGATAATAGCAGTTCTGATCAACGGGTCAGACTGTTATCCGGGCGCTGTCCGGAAAGTGCCTGTGCCAGGCTCGCCAGCACCATTTCCCCCATCGCAGTACGCGTTTCCACTGTGGCACTGGCTCGATGCGCCTGCAGCACAACGCTGTCCAGACCAAAAAGCACCTCAGGAACGTTCGGTTCATCAACGAAAACATCCAGTCCCGCGCCGCTGATGCGCCCTTCGGCCAGAGCCGCAACCAGATCAGGTTCATTGACCAGTTTTCCACGGGCGATGTTAACAAGAAAGCCGTCCGGGCCGAGCGCATCAAGTATGGCGGCATTAACAATGCCTTCCGCTTTATCCGCAGACGCGGAAAGGATCAGCGCATCACTCTGGCGGGCCAGTTCCTTCAAGTCAGCAATAAACGGGTAATCCAGGTCCTTCATCGCGTGAAGGTCGGTATAGCTGATCGGGCATCCGAATGCCGATGCGCGAGCAGCAATGGCGCGCCCCACTCGCCCCATCCCAACAATACCAATCCGCATACCGCTGAAACGACGGGAAAGCGGGATGGAACCGGGATGCGGATTTTTCGCCCACAGCCCGTTACGCACCACGCGGTCGCCGGAACAGATGCCGCGACAGGTGGCGATCAGCAGGCCAATGGCGAGGTCAGCCACATCTTCGGTGAGTGCGCCAAGCGTCGCTGTGACATCAATACCGCGCTTGCGGGCGTAATTCAGATCAACCGCATCCACCCCTACGCCATTAATGGCGACCACTTCAAGGGCGGGCAGTTTTTCCATAAGCGCATTGCTAATACCTGTATGGCCGCCGGAAACAACGCCGCGAATGGAATTACCGTGTTCTTTAATAAAGGCCTCTTTATCTGCGATCTCGAAATAGCGATGCACGGTATAGAGGGAATGTAATTTCTCGCTAATCGCGGGAATCAGAATGGGATTTAACTGTAAAATGCTGGGTTTCATAAAAAAATCCTGGTTTCGCCAATCAGTGGCTGATGTGTTAGTCGTTTTTACCTGTGAGCTTCGTCATTTATGGCAAGTGTCTTTCAAGTATTTCGATGGAGATATTTTGTGGTCCACGAATAAAACATCCGCGTACGCCGGGACGGAGCGTTTTCGGCTGCTGGGTGAATACCACGCCGCGTTGTTTTAATTCGGCGACCACCTCATCAAGGTTGTCGACCGTCAGACCAAAATGGTCCAGCCCCTGATAAGGCGGCAGTGGTGCTGGCGCAACGCCATCGCCGTCAACCACTGGCGCGATAAAGATATCGATCCCGGCGAGGCGGATATCCACTTTGCCTGGCTTACGGATGATTTCAGCCTCCAGGCAACGTTCAAACCATAACGCGGTCAATTCCGGGTCCGGGCTGCGCAACTGTAAATGATCCCACTTAAACATCATCACTTCGTTTCTCCCTATAAACACATCCAGCCTGGTTGCCTGAGGCAGTCAATCAATCACGACGCAGGCTGGAGAAATCAGTGAACAATCACTGTGCTATTAATGAGTTGATATCGTGGTTCGCGCCTCAATCCATTTCGATACGGGACAATGGCCCCAGCAGGAATGAATAGGCAAAGGCACCAATCAAACACATAATCCCCATCATATTGAGCGCCCAAAAGAATTGGCCGGTAACATGGAGAATATAACCAATCATTATCGGCGTGGTGACGCCGGCAATATTGGCCGCAAGGCTGGTGATACTGCTGGTTAAACCAATATATTGGCGCGGCGCAATTTCAGATACCGCAGCCCAGGAGGATGAACCCACACCCTGCGCGAAAAAAGAGATGGTCAAAATAACAATGATTAATTCATTAGACGTCACGAAGTTAACTAACAGAATGGATGAACCTAACAGTGTACCAATAATCAATGGCGCTTTGCGGGCCACCGACATGGAATAACCACGGCGAATAAAGAAATCGGAAAAAAAGCCTGCGAGTAATATCCCGGCGGTTGCTCCGAGGAACGGTAACGCCTGGAAAATACCCACTTTAATCATCGTCATTTGACGTTCTTCAACCAGATAGGTCATAAACCAGGTCGTAAAGAATACCAGGATGGCGTTATTACAGAATTTTCCCAGACAAATCGCCAGAATCTGACGGTGTTTCAACAGACGTAGCGCATTTTTCCAGTCAAAGCGGTCACGCTCTTTTTTACCGACAAGACCACCACCTTCACGAATATGTTTCAGTTCGGCTTCATTGGCTGAACGATGATTTAACGGATCGCGATACCAGATATACCACAGAATACCGAACAGGAGGCCCGCACCGCCGGTTAAATAAAAGGCGGAGCGCCAGCCAAAACCGTTTGCGATCCACAGTAGCAACCCGGTAAATAAAGGCGTGCCAATATACTGCCCCATGACATAAACACTGGTGGCAAAACCACGCTCGCCAGTAGGAAACCACATCGTCACCGCACGGGCGTTTGACGGAAAAGCGGGCGCTTCAAGGGCGCCAATCGCCAGACGTGAGCCGAACAACATATTAAAACCACCGGCTAACCCTTGCGTCATCGTAGCCAGTGACCAGGTGATCAGAGAAAATGCGTAAGCAATACGCGAACCCAGTACATCGGCAATAATTCCGCCAGGCACAAGCGCAAAGGCGTAAGTCAGGCCAAATGCGGCGAAAATCTGTCCCATCTGGACTTTATCTAATGCAAGATCTTTACTGATAAACGGCGCCAAAATGCCGAGACTCGACCGATCGACGAAGTTGATTATTGTGGCAAACAATATCAACGCAAGCATGTAATAGCGAATGCGTGTTGCCTTTCCGGATGTTGCCACGTCGGCAACTCTTGCTGCCTCGGTAAGCTCTTGTTGTTGTACCTGGTTCATATTTTTTCCTTCACGGATTTGTAGGTGTTCTTTATATTTTTCTACCTGTACTTTCAGGTGGCTAATAATTATGAGGTAAATATTCTGTTCGACTAAAATGCCCGCTATTTGTTGTAGAGAATGTGATTATTGCAAACGCATGCTGTGGTTAAAAAATTGACACAGCGCCCTATATAGCCATGAATTTCCTTTTCGTTATCACCATTCTCAATAACAGTCATTCTTACTCGTAAATCACTTTATCGTTTTTATCATTGAGTACTTATTTGACGGTAGAATAAGGTCTGGCGCGGATCAATCTTGATTAAATTAATCAATATAAATATCCGTCATCATCGTCCGGTTGTGTGATGAATGAACGATAGATTGCTTTTGTTTGTTGACAATTTGCTGTTTACGGTATCTTAAAATACGGTGGTATGTGTAAGCGAAGCGGTGCGCCGCTTATTCCCGCCTGAAAAGTGACGGTCCTGGCAATATCTCACCGTTTTGCGATCTGTTTATCAGTTGATTGTGTTAATCAACATTGATGGGACGCCAGGTGAACGATAAGATTTATTAATTCGGTTCAATATCGCTGTTCGGCTGAAAGCGTCATGCCGCCCTCGCCCGTTATTCCCGTTGAGGGCATGCAAAATCCTGGTGCCCAACAACTGGCTGTGCCAACGTTGCTTTACCACCCCATTTTCAGGCTCAATGATGGAATCCAAGAATAAAGTAGCGACATGGCTTACGCTGGAGGAGGTTCAGGACTATCTTGGCGTACGCGCACAAACCATCTATGCGTACGTTAGCCGGGGATTGATTGCGTCACATCCGGATCCGCAGAATATCCGTCGCAGCCTTTACAGCGCCGAGACTATTCAGAAGCTGAAACAGAAAAAACAGCAGGGTCGGAAGCGGGAAACCCTCGCTGCGAACACCCTTTTTGGCACCGAGCCCAGTATTCCAACAGCTATCTCAACGTTTGCCCGCGGTCGGCTGTACTACCGGGGAAAAGATGCGGTCAACTTTGCCAAAGAGGCCACGCTGGAAGAGACCGCCCGCCTGCTATGGGATGCGGAAATCCTGAATGTGTTTTCCATTCAGGAACGCGACTACCCGCCCTGCCCGCCGGATCGCACGCATGCTTTTGTGGCGCTGGCGGCGGCCACTGCTACGGGCCATTCGACTCACGCACGCACCGCACGCGTCTTGCATGCAGAAGCGGCAACACTGGTGGGCCATCTGGCCTCGACATTCGGTGCGGAAAATAATCCCTCTTTGCTGATTCATCAGCGTCTTGCAAAGGGCTGGGGAAAAGAAAAGGATGTGGCGGATATTCTGCGTAAAGCGATGGTGCTGCTTGCCGATCATGAGCTGACCAGTTCCGCCTTTGCCACGCGCATTGCCGCCTCTAACGGCGCATCGTTACCCGCCTGTTTGCTGACCGGGCTGGCGACCTTCACCGGCCCGCTGCACGGCGATGCCACCCCGCGCGTGAAAGCACTGTTAGATGAGGTCGAGCGTTCCAGCGCCGAGCAGGTGGTCAACCGCTACCTCTCCTCGGCGCTGCCGATTCCGGGCTTTGGCCACCACCTTTATCCCGATGGCGATCCGCGCGCCATTGCACTACTGGAAGAGTTTGAGCCGCCGGATGAAATCGCCAAATTTATCGAAAAGGTAACCACGCTGACCGGTCTTTATCCCAATATTGATGCGGTGCTGGCCGCGCTGGTGACCCGTTACCGGCTACAGGGCGATGCGGCCTTTGCACTTTTCTCTATCGCCCGCAGCGTCGGACTGCTGGCGCATGCTATGGAACAAATCAACACCTGCAAGGTGATTCGCCCGCGCGGTCGCTACATCGGGCCAGATCTGAATGTGCCAGTGAACGGGCGCAACTGAGCAGACATAAAAAAACCGACAGCATCTCTGCTGTCGGTTTTTTCTCGCGTAGCGGGTTAAATCAGGCGTTCAGCAGTTGCTGACCGCAGGCTTTAACGCTTTCCAGCAGCACTTTAACGTCCTGCAGGTTTACGGTCGGGTTCAGCAACGTCAGTTTCAGGCAGGTGATGCCGTCCGCTTCGGTGACACCCACGTTCGCAGCGCCGGAAGCCAGCAGCGCGTCGCCGATGCGCTGGTTCAACAGGGCAACAAAGGCCATATCTCCCTGCGCCGGACGGAAGCGGAACAGTACGCTTGCCAGCTGCGGCTTCATGACCAGTTCCAGTTGCGGCTGCTCAAGAACCCAGGCAGCCACATCCTGTGCCAGCGTCACACCGTTATCGATGATTTCGGCGTATTTCTTCTGACCGAGTGCTTCAAGGCCCATCCACAATTTCAGGGCATCAAAACGACGTGTGGTCTGTAAAGACTTCGATACCAGGTTCGGAACGCCGTGCTCTTCGTCGAAGTCGGAGTTCAGGTAGGCCGCCTGGTAGCGCATCAGCTGGTAGTGACGTGCATCTTTCAGCAGGAACGCGCCGCAGCTGATGGTCTGGAAGAATTGTTTATGGAAATCCAGGGTAACTGAATCCACTAACTCCAGGCCGTTCAGGTAGTGGCGATACTTCTCAGACAGCAGGAGCGCGCCGCCCCATGCTGCATCGACATGAACCCAGATACCTTCTTTCGCTGCCAGTGCCGCGATATCTGCCAGCGGGTCGATAGCCCCCGCATCGGTGGTGCCGGCAGTAGCGACAATCGCCATCACCTGCTCGCCGTTCGCTTTCGCCTGCGCCAGTTTTTCGGACAGATCGCTCACGTCCATACGCGAGAATTCGTCTGTTTTCACCAGCGTGACAGAACGGTAACCCAGCCCCATCAGTGCCATGTTTTTCTGTACGGAGAAATGCGCATTTTCCGAACAGAACACTTTGAGCTTGCTGAGATCGCCCGTTAAACCGTTCTGCTGAACAGAGTGGCCCTGACGAGCAAAGAACGCATCACGCGCCAGCATCAGGCCCATCAGGTTACTCTGCGTACCGCCGCTGGTGAACACACCGGCGTCGCCCGCGCCGAAACCAACCTGTTCGCGCAGCCATTCAATCAGCTTCACTTCCATGATGGTGGCAGACGGGCTCTGGTCCCAGGAGTCCATACTCTGGTTGGTGGCGTTGATCAGCACTTCCGCCGCCTGGCTAATCACCAGACTCGGGCAGTGCAGATGCGCCACGCACTGCGGGTGGTGCACGGACAGACTGTCTTTGAGAAAATACTCAACGGCGCGCTCAATAGCGGCCTGGTTACCCAGGCCCTGAGCGTTAAACGCTAAATTGATGCGCTCGCGAAGCTGCTCGACGGTCTTGCCCTGATACATCTCAGGTTGCTGTAACCATTGCACAACGGCTTTCGTGCTTTGCTCAATGGCGTCCTGATAGGCAGCAATGCTCTGCTCAGAACCTGACAGAATCGGATTAATATCAGACATGCTATCGACAACTCCGATTAAACAGGTTTAACGCCAGCGTTCAGCAACGCGGTTTCAAATTTATCCAGGAAGATTTCCAGTTCTGCATTGCTGATCAACAGCGAAGGCAGCAGACGCAGTACGCAACCGTTACGGCCGCCGCGCTCCAGAATCAGCCCTGCTTTGAAGCACTCTTTCTGTAACAGTGCAGACAGTTCGCCGTCAGCCGGGTAGCAACCCATGTGATCTTGCGCTTCGTGCGGCTTAACGATCTCAATACCGATCATCAGACCCAGACCGCGAATGTGACCGATGACCGGGTAACGTTGCTGCAGCTCGGCCAGTTTGCCTTTCAGCCACTCGCCCTGCACAGCGACTTTATCGGCAATGCGATCGTCTTTCAGGATTTTCAGCGTGGTCAGGCCGGTTGCCATCGCCAGCTGGTTGCCACGGAAGGTACCGGTGTGGTGACCCGGCGCCCAGGCGTCGAACTGTTTTTTGATGCCCAGAACAGCCAGCGGCAAACCGCCACCGACAGCTTTAGACATAACAATGATGTCAGGCTCAATGCCAGCATGTTCAAAGGCGAACAGTTTACCGGTACGGGCAAAACCAGCCTGCACTTCGTCGATAATCAGCATAATGCCGTGTTCCTGCGTCACTTTACGGATACGCTGCAGCCACTCCGCCGGGGCCGGGTTAACGCCGCCCTCGCCTTGTACAGCTTCCAGGATCACAGCAGCAGGCTTACGCACACCGCTCTCGACATCATTGATCAGGTTGTCGAAATAGTAAGTCAGCGCTTTAACACCGGCTTCACCGCCGATACCCAGCGGGCAACGGTACTGGTTTGGATACGGCATAAACTGCACTTCTGGCATCATACCGTTGACGGCTTCTTTAGGTGACAGGTTACCTGTCACAGAAAGCGCGCCATGGGTCATGCCATGGTAACCGCCGGAGAAGCTGATCACGCCAGAACGGCCGGTGACCTTTTTCGCCAGTTTCAGTGCGGCTTCAACGGCGTCAGCGCCGGAAGGACCGGTAAATTGCAGGCAGTACTCTTTACCCTGACCCGGCAACAGCGACAGAAGATAAGATGAAAATTCATCTTTCAACGGCGTGGTCAGGTCGAGCGTATGTAACGGTAAGCCACTGGTAATGACACTTTGGATGCTCTGAAGCACTTCAGGATGGTTATGACCAAGCGCCATCGTCCCGGCACCTGCGAGGCAGTCAAGATATTGATTGCCCTCGACATCAGTGATCCAAACGCCCTGCGCTTTGGCAATCGCTAAAGGCAATTTGCGCGGATAGCTGCGGACATTGGATTCAAACTCAGCTTGTCTTGCTAAAAAGGTTTCATTGCTTTGCGGTAATGAATTAGCACTCAAAGTATCAATACGGACTTTATCCGTCATCATATCACTCCTACAACCGCGGGTATGATTAACGCCGGGTTGAATTAATGTTTAAGGGGGGGGTGTAAAAAACGCGGCTAATATATGTTTTTTTAGCAACGGACTCAATATTTTATTTTCCACACCGTTTTAAGACATTTTTATTTGAAATCAATGAGAAACAACGCAACTGGCTTTATTGTAAGCATCATATTTTGTAACTAATTCTGTTACTTAGTGCGTAATGCCTGATTTATGTACAACATCGTGATAACGGCATCGCCTTAACCTATATTATGGTTATTTATTCTGGATTTGCTGTCATTTAAAGTTAATGATGATGGAAGCATTTGAGTGCATTATTATTTTTTTTACTTCTTTGCCATAAAGCGTAAGGAAATTATCGATCCGGCGGGTTAAATCACTTACTATGCCCGCGATAAAATCCCTGTACATCGCAATACCTGGTAAAGGCGGCGATGACGTTTGCCAAAATTAACCAGAAAACGTGACATTTTCACGACAGCTTAACCCTGCGCGACAAAGAAGAAACGCGTATTGCAAAAGGAAATTAATAATTTAAGTAATAAATAAGTAACACCCCGGTAACGCGTTACAGGCAAACATGTTATCGACAACGGGAGCAACATCCTGGGTTGTAATCAGAAATGTTCGCGGGCGGACATTTCGTAAGGCGTAAGCCGCTGACGTAACGGGGTTATTCCCCCTTTCTCAGCCCGCTTCCCTTATGCCGAGAATGAAAATTTTCATGCCATTCCTTATATGGCGCCCTGATATGAGATTGTTATGACTCGCATTTATCCACAAATCGTTGTTGCAAAATTTGGCGGCACCAGTGTTGCTGATTTTGACGCGATGAACCGTAGTGCCTCCATCGTCCTTGCCGATCAAGATGTTCGTCTGGTTGTGTTGTCCGCCTCTGCTGGCGTCACCAATCTGTTAGTGGAGCTATCCGCTGGCCTGGAGAGTGGTGAACGTACGGACAAAATCGAAACGCTACGCGCCATTCAGTACAACATTATTTCCCGACTGAGCCAGCCAACGGCTATTAGTCAGGAAATTGACCATCTGCTCGACAATATCAGCCGTCTTGCCGAAGAAGCGGCCAGTGTCAGTTCAACGGCGTTGAACGACGCGTTAGTCAGTCACGGTGAGCTGATGTCCAGTCTGCTGTTCGTCGAGGTGTTGCGTGAGCGCGGCGTTGAAACACAGTGGTTTGATGCACGAAAAGTGATCCGTACAAATGACGGTTTCGGCTGTGCAGAACCGATGCCGGCGGCAATCGCGGAACTGGCGGAAAAACAGCTACGCCCTCGCCTGGAACAGGCGTTAGTGATCACGCAGGGGTTTATTGGCAGTGATGCGAAGGGGCACACGACGACCCTGGGGCGCGGCGGTAGCGATTACAGCGCCTCATTGTTTGGTGAGGCGTTACACGCCGCACGCGTGGATATCTGGACCGATGTTGCCGGGATTTACACCACCGATCCGCGGATTGTTCCCCAGGCACAGCGCATGGATAACGTCACCTTTTCTGAGGCCAGCGAAATGGCGGCCTATGGCGCTAAAGTGCTGCATCCTGCCACTATGTTGCCGGCAATGCGCAAAAATATTCCGGTCTTTGTGGGTTCCAGTAAAAATCCGTCTGCAGGCGGTACACTGGTGTGTTGCCATGCGGATAATCCCCCCCGCTACCGTGCGCTGGCCGTGCGTCGCAAACAGACGCTGCTGAAATTGCACAGTCTGAATACCCAACCTGCGTGCGTATTCCTGGCTGAGATGTTTGCAGTGCTGTCACGTCATAATACGGCGATTGATTTGGTGACCACCTCAGAAACCAGCATCGCGCTGATCCTCAATGCGTCGGGCGCCACCTCGGGTGATGCAGACTCGCTGACCACGTCGTTGTTGACCGAACTCTCTTCCCGCTGTCGCGTTGAGCTGGAGACCGGTCTGGACCTGGTAACACTTATCGGTAATGACCTCACTCAGGCGTCCGGTGTCTGCAAAGATGTGTTTACTGAGCTGGAAAAACATCACGTGCGGATGATTTGCCACGGCGCGTCCGACCATACGCTCTGTTTCCTGCTGCCTGCCGCCTCATCAGACAGCGCAGTCAAAGTCCTTCATCGCAGTTTATTCGAATAAAACTGTGCCGCCCGAAGCGAGCCGATGCGGCGCTCGCTTCGGGTGATTAAGACGGCGTTACGCCGGGCTGGTTTCAGGCGTTACCTCTTCACTCTGCTGCGGCTTAATTTTTGCCAGCAGCGCCGAAACATTCACGCGGTCCGTTTTCTCCGGGTCTAAATAGGTCTGCGCATAGTCAAGCCAGACGCCCGACTGCAGGAACAAGATAAATAGTTCCCGGTCCAGGTGATGCTCATTCACCATACTGACCATGATACTGAGCGCTTCAGAGAGCAATTTTCCTGGTTTGTATGGCCGGTCAATGGCCGTTAACGCTTCGAAAACATCCGCAATCGCCAGCATTTTGACCTGCATACTCATCTGCGAATCCTTAAGCTGGTATGGATAACCGTTGCCGTCCATGCGTTCATGATGTCCACCAGCAATCATCGGCACATTGGCCATCGTGCGCGGAAACGGCAAATTATCCAGCATGATAATGGTCTGTATGATGTGCTCGTTGATTTTGTAGCGCTCCTCATCATTGAGCGTGCCGCGGCGGATACTCAAATTATAAATTTCGCCATAGTTATACTGGTAGAGCGGTTTTTTCAGCTTGAAGTGATATCGGTCGGCCTCCCTACTGACATCGGTGCGGTAGACGATATGCTCTTCTTTATCTGCCAGCATCGGCTCCTGCACGGGTAACGCAGCGCCAGGCTGGCGTCTTTTACGCGTTAACTCGTCCTGTGAAACGCCTGCGGTATCGTCGAGGGTGCGCGTCCAGCGATATTCGGCAATCGTCTTAATCCGTGCCAGTGCGTCATCAGAGAGAAACTCACTGCCAATATTACAGCGGGCAATAAAGTAGAAATCATCATCAAGCTGGCGAAGCGCCGCTTCCAGCGTTTGCGCGTCAGCATGCTCATCGTGATGTCGCAAGAATTCAATTTCTTTTTCCCGTTTAAGCAGTTCAAAGCGCATACGGATTTCATGGATCCGGTTGTAGATCTGCTCAAGCTTGGTGGCTTTATCAACGACAACTTCCGGGGTAGTGATCTTCCCGCAATCATGCAGCCAGCAGGCGGTATGCAATTCCTCCCACTCGCTGTCAGAAAGGGTAAAGCTGGCGAACGGTCCCTCTTGTGCTTCAACAGCGGCTTTTGCCAGCATTTTTGTGATAACCGGTACGCGCTGGCAATGGCCGCCGGTATAAGGGCTTTTCTCGTCAATCGCCCCGGCAATCAGTTTAATGAAGGCATTCAGCAGCTTCTTCTGTTCTGCCAAAAGATGCTGGGCTTCGATCGCCACCGACAACATTCCGACCAGCGAATTGATCAACTGAATTTTGGCATTTTCCTGTTTATCGGTAAGCACATCACTATTGAAAAGCAACAGGAAACCCATCGGGTGATTATCGTGAGTTTGCATCGGTACGGCGACATAACGCACTGGCAGATGCGGTAAAAGAAACGCCAGCAGTGACGGCGGAGTATTTTCACGACTTAACATGCCGCTTACCGTCTGTCCCTGCAATAGTTGCCAGAATCCGGCACAGTGATCGTGGTCCACGGTGAGCGGCTGAATGTCAGAGAAGTCGATGTTTTCCTCACGCCAACGAAAGGCGGCAGGCGTAAATTTGTTGACATCTTGGTTTGACAGAAACACCATCCCGCCTGTCATGTCGGCGATTTCCGTCGTTTCGGCCAGGAGTCCCTGCATCTGCTGGGTAAAATTATTCTTAACACTCAACATACTGCCCATTGAAATAAACTTGATCAGCGTTTGTTTCATTTTTGCCATCGCCGTATGCAGATCATCTATCTCTTCAATGATCGAGCGGGTACCCGGCTGCTGTTGCGCCTCAAAGTTTAACTGGCTTATCTCTTCCGCATCTTTGCGCAATCTGAGCAACGGATGGGATATTTTGCGCGAGAAATACCAGATAACCGGCAGACTGAGGAGAAGTAACAGGAAAGCGATCAGCGTGGAACGATGACTGATCGCACTGGCATCGGCCGTCAAAAAGGTCGCGGGCGTGGCTATCGCAAGTTGGTAGTCATTTCCGCTACTGTGAATCTTAACTACTGAACCATACCAGTCTTCATTTGCAACATTGAAAATACCACTGCTTCCGGCATTCTCATGTGCCAGTAATGATTGTAAGACCGGCAAGTTATCCATGTTCAAACTGCCGTTATTACCAGCCCCACGCGTTGGCTGACTGGCGATGACCTCACCTGATTCAGACAGAATTGCGGCCTGGCTACCAGGCGGTAGTCCTTGTTTTTGCAAAAACGCGGAAAGTGAGGCGAGAGAAACATCGAGCCCAATCACTGCATGTTGATTATCTGCCAGCTGACTGTAGGTAAACCCGGTTTCACCTGTGGCCTTAAACATATAATTGGGCGAGGTAACCAGCCCTGTTTCGCTGCGGGCAAGCGTATACCATTTCCGGGCGCGCGGATCGTAATTATCATAAGGCACAAGGGCCGATGAAATAATGTTTTGCGCACTGTCTAAATAAGATGCTTTTTTCTGCGGCGGATTGACATCCAGTCGATAGTTTTGCACCAGCCATTGCGCATTGGCGGGGCTTTTAAATAACAGCCGATTTTGGTTCGTTAAACGGCGAAGAATAAAAAAGTCTCCGTTATCCCAGGCGCAATATACGGAACTGGCGTAATCATTCTGTTGTAGCACCATGATGAAGCTACTCAATTGCGCCATCCGTTGTGGCTCTGTCGCCGCATCAGCGACCGCCATTTTCGTCAGGATGTTCACCGAACCCGCCATCGTTCGTGTCAGTGAATTCAGTTCCGCAGCTATCGCCTTACCCGTTTGTTGATAACGTTGGTGCGTACTGATTTCCGCAAGCTTAGTCAGCCGACTATGACTGAAAAGAATAATAATGCTGCCAATTGAAACAATGAGTAGCGTAAAAAGAACGGTTATCTGGATGTGCAACGGATATCGATTTTTTAGTTTGCTTATTCGCGTTTTCATTGGCGCTTTTCCTTGGGTTTTTCCAGGAAAGATACGACGAGTTTTATAAGCATAACCGAAGCCGTAAAAAGCGACAGACGTGGCAAAAAAAGACTGTTTTTCTGCGTATTTAGCCAGAATTTGCCAGATCCTGTCATGCATTGCGTCCTGCCAGCTGTGGTTATCACTGGCACTGAGATATCGGCAGGCTGCTCAGGAGTTGTGCGCAATAGTCTTTAGCGCATTGACATACCCTGCAATAAGCCGAAAATGAGCCTCCAGGCGACAACCTGAAATACTGGAGTATCCCATTAACCGCTCACGTCGTTTTATTCCATTAACGAGAATCAAAAAAAGCAGTGTGTTTATGGCAACGGCGTTTTTGCTTGCCAGTTGTACCTCAAAACCACCCGTTTCTCTCGTTACCCCGCTTCCGCCAGTCGCTAAACATCCGCTTGCGGGCAACGCTTTGCAAAATAACGAACCAGTTCGCGGAGTCTGGCTGGCAACGGTTTCCCGCCTTGACTGGCCGCCGCTTGCCTCGGTGAATGGCGTCGGCACTGCGCAAAGCCGTATTAATCAGCAGCAGCAAGCCATGCGCGTGAAGCTGGATAAACTCAAAAGCCTTGGCATCAATACCGTCTTTTTCCAGGTAAAACCAGACGGCACGGCGTTGTGGCCGTCAAAAATCCTGCCCTGGTCCGACACCCTCACAGGGAAAATTGGCCAGGATCCGGGTTACGATCCGCTGCAATTTATGCTTGATGAAGCGCACAAACGCGGTATGCGGGTACATGCCTGGTTTAACCCCTACCGTGTTTCCACCAATATTAAGCCCTCTACGGTTGCCGATCTGAATTCTACGCTGCCATTGCATCCGTCAAGTGTCTTTGTCCTGCACCGCGACTGGGTGCGGACGGCGGGCGATCGGTTTGTCCTTGATCCAGGTATTCCGGATGCCCGTGACTGGATAACCAGTATTGTTGCGGAAGTGGTCAGCCGTTATCCGGTCGATGGCGTGCAATTCGATGACTACTTTTATACCGAAACGGCGGGATCTGCGCTTAATGACGGCGAGACGTTCAGAAAATATGGTCAGGGGTTTGCCTCGAAGGCTGACTGGCGGCGTCATAATACGCAGCAGTTGATTGAGCAGGTTTCGCGCACCATCAAACAGATTAACCCGAATGTTGAGTTTGGCGTCAGCCCTGCCGGAGTATGGCGTAACCGCTCTTTCGACCCGGCAGGTTCCGACACGCGTGGTGCTGCCGCTTATGATGAGTCTTTCGCCGATACCCGCCGTTGGGTACAGCAAGGTTTGCTGGATTACATCGCTCCGCAGTTGTACTGGCCGTTTTCCCGTGACGCAGCGCGTTATGATGTGCTGGCAAAATGGTGGGCCGAGGTCGTTAAACCAACCCATACCCGTCTCTATATTGGCGTTGCGCTGTATAAAGTGGGCGCACCTTCATCAAAAGAGCCTGACTGGAGCGTAAACGGCGGTGTGCCGGAACTGAAAAAACAGCTCGATTTGAATGAGTCGACGCCGCAAATAAAAGGCACGATTTTGTTCCGTGAAGATTACCTGAACCAGCCGCAAACGCAGCAGGCGGTCAATTACCTGAAAAGCCGCTGGGGTAATTAGTCGCCGTCTGGCGGGTGTTATTTAAACGCCCGCCGGATATTAATGATCGCGCATTACTGGATTATGTCTTACGCGTATACTGTCGCTGAAATGAACACCCTCCAGCATTGAATAAGCTGTCTGGAAAACGGGGGGGTACTGATATCGATATATCCCTTTATGAATCTCTCCGTCAGCCCCCTTATCGCCACCGTTGCTCTATCACATCTGCATTACATCAACTGCCTCAGCATTTTGATATTTTTATCATTCGGCTCCTGATGCAACTCAATGCAATACTTTTCACCATACACTTCGAGTAATTTTTGTACTGTGCCGCGACTGTTTCGGCTGTCCATCCACAGCTCTTCTCGCGCCTTATCGCCAATTTTAACCATCTCGTTGTGGCTTAGCGCAGGCGGAGTTGTACCGAAAAATAACATACTGTTCTTTTTATAATTATCCTGCGCATGTTCATTGCCTAATTCATCAACGGCTAAACCACACTTTAATAACTTTTTAACTTTCGTTTCCTGGCTGTCACAACCTTGCAAAAGAAGAAGACTAAAAGCAATTATTACTGCTCTCGTAAGTTTCATTACTGACCTTAACTAAAATAAAAAGCCGCGATTTCATGCGATTATATTAAAATCCTCCTGAAAGATGTAGTCTGTCCTTAAATAACTGAGAGCACGCACCTGCAATTAAGGAAAATAAATGAGCACTGCACACCCCCCCATCGCCTTAGGATATTCTGATGTCCCACCGGGACATGTGGCATCGGTCGTCACCTGCCTCGAAATGCGGGCTAAACCACAACAAGAAACCCTCCCCCTGCCCGAAGGCATCACCCTGGATCCGCTGGTTAATGTCGATCTGGTCGCCTACCGTGCGCTGTTTCGTAAGATTGGTGCTAAATGGCTGTGGTTTTCCCGTCTCTATATGGCCGATGACAAACTGTCATCTATCCTGAACGACCCGAACGTTGAAGCCTGGATTATTCGCGATGGCGAGGCGGAGATCGGCATGCTTGAGCTGGATTTTAGTGAGCCCGGCCAATGTGAACTGGTGTTCCTGGGGTTGACAGAGGCGACAACCGGCAAAGGACTGGGCCGCGCCATTATGAGCAACGCGACTGAACGCGCCTGGGCCAAACCCATCGAACGTTTCTGGGTGCACACTTGTACCTTTGACCATCCGTCGGCGCTCAGTTTTTATATCCGCTCAGGCTTTGTCCCCTACGCTTTTCAGGTTGAAGTACAGGCCGATCCGCGTCTGACGGGCCATTTGCCTGCCGACGCCGCCCCGCACATTCCGCTGATTAGCTAACGTCGTAAGCGGCGCGAAGCGTATTGAGCAGCGCCTGCGCCGCCGTGGAAAGTTGCGCGTGGTCCAGGCGAATAATCCCCACGCGCCGTTCAATCACCGGGTTTATCAGCGGTACACATACCGCCCCCAGTTCGATCATCTGTTTTTCACACAACGCAGGCACGGCGCTTGCGCCAAGGCCACTCGCCACCATCCGACCCACCGTGACCAGTTGATGGCTTTCGAAGGCCACTTCCAGCTTATGCCCGCTACGGGACAGTCTCTCTTCAAGCATGATGCGAACCGCAGAAGGCCGCTGTAGCGTAATAAAATCGAGTTTAAGCAGTTCGCGCCAGCTGACCTGCTCTTTTTGCGCCAGTGGGCAGTCTCGCGGCACCACCGCCAGAAAGCGATCCATGGCCAGCGGCGTAAAGTGCAGGCTGGACGCGGGTTCGGGTTCAAAGGCGATACCCATCTCCACCCGCCCGTCACTTATCATCTCGATCACCTGTTCGTTAATCACATCGTGCACCGTCACGTTAATGCCCGCATAACGATCGCGGAACGCCTTGAGCACGGGAGGCAGCGCGTTAGCGGCAAAAGAGGGCATCGCGGCAACCGACACCTTTCCTCTCTGTAAGGTAAAACGCTGGCGCAACGCCTCTTCGGCGTTATCACAATCAGCAATGAGCTGACGCGCCATCGGGAACAGCGCCTCGCCTTCCGGCGTAAGGGTGACCCGTCGCGTGGTTCGCGTCAGCAATGCGCCGCCGAGTACCTCTTCCAGTCCACGGATAGCCAGACTCAGGGCTGGCTGCGACATATTCAGCTTTTCACTCGCGTGGGCGAAGTTAAGAGTGTGAGCTACCGCTAAAAACGCGCGTAACTGTTTGATGGTCATTCTCATTTATCATTTCATTAACTTATTGAAAAAGATTAATTAACAAAAGATTAATAAGAAAAGCAAATTAATGCGTCACAAAATCAAAATTAACAAATCATTTTTTGCCCCGGATGATGCCGCAAACAACAACACGGAGGCAAACGTATGGCTGGGCTGGATAAACGCGTCGCGAGCTATCACGAGGCGCTGGAGGGACTGTGCGACAACATGACAGTACTGGCAGGCGGTTTTGGCCTGTGCGGTATTCCGGAAAATCTCATCGCCGAAATTCGCCGCCGCGACGTACACGGCCTGACGGTGGTTTCCAATAACTGCGGTGTGGATGGCTTCGGCCTCGGCATCCTGCTGGAAAGCCGCCAGGTCAGTAAAGTCATCGCCTCTTACGTTGGCGAAAATGCGCTTTTTGAAGAGTTGGTGATCAAGGGCGAGCTGGAAGTGGAACTGACGCCGCAGGGCTCGCTGGCTGAGAAGATCCGCGCCGGCGGCGCAGGTATTCCGGCCTTTTTTACCGCCACCGGCTATGGCACCCCTGTCGCCGAAGGCAAAGAGGTTCGCGAATTTGCTGGTCGCCCGTACATTCTGGAACCGGCGATTACCGGTGATTTCGCCATCGTCAAAGGCTGGAAGGCCGACTGGTACGGCAATGTCATCTATCGGCACACGGCGCAGAATTTTAACCCGCTGATGGCCACCGCCGGAAAGATAACCGTGGTGGAGGTGGAAGAGATTGTGCCACCGGGTGAACTCGACCCTGCAGCTATCCACACCCCCGGTATCTATGTAGATCGCCTGATCCAGGGCCAATTCGAAAAACGTATTGAACAGCGCACATTGCGTGCATAAGGAGCCGACATGTTGACTCGTGAACAGATGGCACAGCGCGTGGCGCGCGAGCTGCGTGACGGCTACTACGTCAATCTGGGTATTGGTATCCCGACGCTGGTGGCGAACTTCGTCCCGCCAGGCGTCGATGTGATGCTGCAATCCGAAAACGGCCTGCTCGGTATGGGGGCGTTTCCTGACGAAGCTGAATTGGACGCCGACATGATCAATGCCGGAAAACAGACGGTCACCGCCAGACCCGGCGCGGCCATTTTTGACTCGGCGCAGTCCTTCGCCATGATCCGCGGAGGCCACGTGGATTTAACCGTCCTTGGCGCGTTCGAAGTGGATGTCGAGGGCAATATCGCCTCCTGGATGATCCCCGGGAAAATGGTGAAAGGCATGGGCGGCGCCATGGATCTTGTGGCAGGCGCGGAAAACATCATCGTGGTCATGACCCATGCTTCGAAAAGTGGCGAGTCGAAACTGCTGGCCCACTGCACCCTTCCGCTTACCGGGGCCAACTGCATTCGCCGCGTTCTGACGGACCTGGCCTACCTGGAAATTGAGAACGGCGCGTTCGTACTGAAAGAGCGTGCGCCGGGCGTCAGCGTGGAAGAGATCATCAGCAAAACCGCCGGACGTCTCATCGTGCCTGATGATGTACCAGAGATGCGTTTTCAATGAGGAGCGAACAGATGCAGGACGTGGTGATTATCGCAGCAACCCGCACGCCGACCGGTAATTTTCATGGCGCTCTGGCCCCGCTGTCAGCGGTTGAGCTTGGCGTCTGCGCAGTGAAAGCGTTGCTGGAAAAGAGCGGGGTTCGTCCCGAACAGGTAGACGAGGTGATTATTGGCCAGGTATTAAGCGCGGGCTGTGGTCAGAACCCGGCGCGTCAGACGGCGCTGCATGCGGGGATCCCGGTGACGACGCCAGCGGTGACCGTCAATCAGGTGTGCGGTTCCGGCCTGAAAGCGGTGTTGCAGGCGGTCCAGACGATCCGCAGCGGCGACGCGCACATCGTGATCGCAGGTGGTCAGGAAAGTATGAGCAATGCGCCCTATCTTGTGGACGGGGCACGCGCCGGATTACGCCTCGGCCATAGCAATATGCTTGATAGCGTTATTCACGACGGGCTATGGGACGCGTTCAACGACTATCACATGGGGATCACGGCAGAAAACCTGGCAGAGAAATACGCGATTGACCGTGCGCGCCAGGATGCCTTTGCCCTTGCCTCACAGCAGAAAGCCGTTGCGGCCCGCGAGGCCGGGCGTTTCAACGCAGAAATAACCCCCGTCAGCGTTCCGCGTGCCAGAAAAGAACCACTGATCGTCAGTCAGGATGAGCCGCCCCGCCCGGAAACCTCGCTGGAATTATTACACCGTCTGCGCCCTGCGTTTCGCCCCGAGGGCGGTACGGTGACAGCGGGTAATGCATCACCTTTGAATGACGGCGCCGCGGCAGTGCTGGTCATGAGCGCGGAGAAAGCCCGGGAACTGAACCTTACCCCAATGGCCCGCATTGCCGGGTATGCGGTGGCGGGCGTTGATCCGGCGGTCATGGGGCTTGGTCCGGTACCGGCAACGCGTGAAGCCCTGAAACGCGCAGGCTGGGCTATCAACGAACTTGATCTGATTGAAGCTAACGAAGCATTTGCTGTCCAGGCGCTGGCGGTGGGCGACGAACTGGGCTGGAACAGCGAGCGCGTCAATGTGAATGGCGGCGCTATCGCCCTCGGTCATCCCATTGGCGCCTCGGGGTGTCGCATCCTGGTGACACTCCTGCACGAAATGCAGCGCCGGGACGCGCATAAAGGGCTGGCGACGCTCTGCGTCGGCGGCGGTCAGGGCGTCGCACTGGCGGTATCCCGATGAAGGAGAATAGCATGCAACAGACCGTGATCATTGGCGCCGGCCTGATGGGGATTGGTATAGCCACCCACTTCGCCCGCTTTCATCAGGATGTGCTGATTTACGATACAGACCCGACCCGCCTTTCAGAAGTGGCAGGCGCCGCCAGCGCTATCTTCAACGAACTGCGGGACGCCGGACAATTCAACGAGGCAGACAAACCGGCAACTCTGGCAAGGCTTAACGTGACAACGTCACTTGACGATCTTGCTGATGCCGGCCTGCTGATTGAGGCTATTCCTGAACGGCTGGAACTCAAGCACGCGCTTTATGAGGAACTGGAAAAACGCATTTCTCCTGAGGCGATCATTGCCAGTAATACCAGCGGCCTGCCGCCGGATGCGCTGGCGGCCAAACTGACGCATCCCGAACGCCTGCTGATCGCCCATTTCTGGAACCCACCGCACTTCATTCCGCTGGTTGAAGTGGTTCCGGGTAGCAAAACCGACCCGAAGTGCGTTGAAACGGTGTATCAGTTGTTACGCAGCCTTGAGCTGGAGGCGGTAAAACTCGATCGCGCCGCCCCCGGTTTTATCGGCAACCGCCTGCAGTTTGCCTTGCTGCGCGAAGCCTTGCATATCGTTCATAGCGGCATTGCCAGTGCAGAGGTGGTGGATCAGGTGATGCGTGCTTCGCTTGGCAGGCGCTATGCCATGGTAGGCCCGCTGGAAGCGGCGGATATGACCGGTCTTAACACGGTGCTGGACATCTACCGTCACCTTCTGCCGGAGCTTGCCCAGGGCGACGAGATGCTGGAGCTGATCAAGGAGAAAACGCAACGCGGCAATATCGGCGAGCGCAGCGGAGACGGATTTTATCACTGGGATGAGGCGCGACGCGCACGCATCCAACAACGACGCGCCTGGCAACTGCGTCATGCCTTAAAGCCTTAATACCCGTTTCTGTTCCCTACAAAATAAGATTCAGGAGTCATGATGAGCGTAATAATTGCCCTGGCTGCTCTGGCCTTGCTGATGGTCGCGGCTTATCGCGGCTACAGCGTCATTTTGTTCGCCCCGATTGCCGCTTTAGGCGCCGTGCTTCTGACCGATCCCGGCGCGGTTGGCCCGGCCTTTACCGGCCTGTTTATGGAGAAGATGGTCGGGTTCGTTAAGCTCTACTTCCCGGTCTTTTTACTTGGCGCGGTGTTTGGCAAGCTGATCGAGCTTTCGGGGTTTTCTCGTTCGATTGTCGCCGCAGCAATCCAGTTACTAGGCCGGCGCCACGCTATCCCGGTCATTGTGCTGGTGTGTGCGCTACTGACCTATGGCGGCGTCTCGCTGTTCGTGGTGGCGTTTGCAGTTTATCCGTTTGCGGCTGAACTGTTCCGTCAGAGCGGCATTCCGAAACGGCTTATTCCCGCCACCATCGCGCTGGGCGCATTCAGTTTCACCATGGATGCCCTGCCCGGTACGCCGCAGATTCAGAACATTATCCCAACCAGTTTCTTCGGCACCAACGCCTGGGCCGCGCCGTGGCTTGGTTTGATCGGCTCGATATTCATTATTGTGGTCGGCCTGTTTTATCTCGAACGTCAACGACGCAAAGCGCAGGCGAATAATGAAGGTTACGGTACTGACTTACAGAATGAGCCGGAAACGCCGGATAACATCAACCTGCCCAACCCGATCATTGCCATTGCGCCGTTGATTCTGGTCGGCGTCTTCAATTTGCTTTTTACCCGCTGGATCCCGGTCTGGTATGGCGGCACGCATGAACTGACGCTCCCCGGTCTGGCGAAACCTATCGTCACCGAGGTGGGTAAAATTAACGCCATCTGGGCAGTGGAAGCGGCCCTGTGCGCAGGCATTTTGATGGTGGTGATCTGTGGCTTTCGCAATATTCGCGGACGGCTGGCAGAAGGCAGTAAAACGGCCGTAGGCGGCGCTATTCTGGCGGCAATGAATACCGCATCTGAATATGGATTTGGCGCAGTCATCGCCGCTCTGCCAGGCTTTCTGGTGTTGTCCAAAGGACTGGCGGCCATCCCCAATCCGCTGTTGAACGAAGCCATCAGCGTAACGGCGCTGGCCGGTATCACCGGTTCCGCTTCCGGGGGAATGAGTATTGCACTGGCGGCAATGGCCGACACGTTCGTCGCGGCTGCTCACGCGGCCAATATTCCGCTGGAAGTGTTACACCGCGTGGCGTCAATGGCCAGCGGCGGTATGGATACCCTTCCGCATAATGGCGCGGTGATCACCCTGCTCGCCATTACGGGGTTATCGCACCGACAGGCGTATGGCGGCATATTCGCTATCACCCTGATTAAAAGTCTGGCGGTCCTGTTTGTGATCGGCGTGTTCTACATGACGGGTATTGTTTAAGGAGAACAAAATGCATCTGAACGGTAAAGTCGCACTGGTAACAGGCTCCACCAGCGGCATTGGTCTGGGGATCGCCTGCGCACTGGCAGAAGCGGGCGCAGAGCTTATTCTCAACGGTTTTGGCGAGGTAGACCGCGCCAAAGATAAAGTAGCCCGCTATGGCGCAAGACCGGGTTATCACGGTGCGGATCTTAGCGACCCGGCGCAGATCGAAGCCATGATGCAGTATGCACAAAGCGAGTACGGCGGCGTGGATATTCTGGTCAATAATGCCGGGATCCAGCATGTCGCGCCCGTCGAACACTTCCCGGTTGAAAAGTGGAACGCTATCCTGGCGATCAACCTCTCCTCTGTCTTTCACACCAGCCGACTGGCGCTACCCGGGATGAAAGAGCGCAACTGGGGACGGATTATCAATATTGCCTCGGTACACGGACTGGTGGCATCAAAAGAGAAATCAGCCTACGTCGCCGCTAAACATGCGGTGGTCGGCCTGACGAAAGTGATCGCGCTGGAAAATGCACAGACCAATATTACCTGTAATGCCCTGTGTCCCGGTTGGGTACTGACGCCACTGGTGCAACAGCAAATTGAGCAACGCATCGCCTCCGGGATCGCACCCGCGGTGGCGCGTGACACACTCCTCGGGGAAAAACAGCCCTCCGGTGAATTCGTCACCCCGGAACAACTGGGCGCGCTGACCCTGTTCTTATGTAGCGATGCGGCCTCCCAGGTACGCGGCGCGGCATGGAATATGGACGGTGGCTGGGTGGCACAGTAATCAGAACAGGTTCGTCACCGTTGCTGTTAGTGGGGACGAACCTGTTGCTCATGCTGCCGGTACCCTTCAAACCACTGAAAAAGCAGCATCCCGGCGAGCATGGCCAGCACAAATATCACGCCCTGACTGAACCCGGCCCCCAGCAACACCAGCCCTGGCCCGGGGCAGATGCCCGCCAGTCCCCAGCCGATGCCAAATAACAGCGCACCGCCTACCAGCCGTTTATCAATGTGATTCGCCGTGGGCAGATGCATCTTATCGCCACACAGCGGCCGTTTACGTTTTGCTGCCATACGAAAAGCAAAGAAACCAACGCTAATAGCCCCGCCCATGACAAAAGCCAGCGACGGATCCCACACGCGGGTGATATCCAGAAAGCCCATGACTTTTGCCGGATTGGCCATACCGCTGACAATCAGACCAATACCAAACAGCAGACCCGACAACAAGGCGAAAAATATATTCATCACAGCACTCCTTTACGCTCAGCTACGCCAGAAACCAACCAGCCACACAGTAATAAACGCCGCGGCCATAAAGACGAGTGTGGCGACCAGTGACCGCAGCGACAAACGCGACAGCCCGCACACACCGTGGCCGCTGGTACAGCCGGAACCGTAACGCGTCCCTACTCCCACAAGAAGGCCAGCTACGATCAGCATGGGCCAGGACGCGTCGATCGTTACCGCAGGCAGCGGCGCCACCAGACGCCAGAGCAGCGGGGAAAGTATCATGCCGAGCAGAAAGGCGACTCGCCAGCCCTTGTCTTTGTTCGTGCGTGACAGTACGCCGCCGAGAATGCCGCTGATGCCGGCGACCCGTCCACAAAACAGAATTAGCATCGCCGCCGCCGCGCCAATCACTAAACCACCTACGGCGCTCGCCAGTGGCGTGAAATGTGTCCAGTCAATCATCATTCTCCCTCCTCGCTTTCCGCTGCCGGGCAATAGAGTGTGTAAAGGGTGTTGAGCAATGTCAGTACGTCTGGCGCCGCCACCCGGTAGAAGATCTGTTTTCCTTCACGCCGGGTTTCTACCAGTTGCTGGCGGCGCAGCACCCCCAGTTGTTGCGAAAGTGTCGGCTGTGTAATGCCCAGCGCCAGCTCAATCTCGCTAACTGACGTTTCGCCCTGGCTGATATGGCACAACAACAGCAGGCGGTCTTCATTGGCCATCGATTTCAGCACCCCTGCCGCTTTGGCGGCAGCGGCGTACATCTGTTGCTTATCGGGTGTTTTCACGCGCAATCTCACGTTTATCTGCAATACAATATACTTTTTAATATATTACAAAAAAGTATATTGTTCAACGGCTCTTTTCTTGCGACAGCGACGTGCCTCACTGGCGTCTCAACAAGCCATGAAATACACAATTCTTCCTATTGTCGGGCTTTGTTACAGATAAAAAATCCAGCAATAAAATGATATGAAAATGAGTGCAAACAGAAAGATATCCGATCGTGAGCCTGAATATAAAAGGTTGTATTAATGTCGGCTTAAGGTTGTTTATTTATATCTACGTCACCGTTATTCATGAGGGACATTCCGGTGAAAAATACATTTGCTCGCAGCCAGCGCATCATGCACTGGCTGGTGTTATTAATGATTGTTATCGCCTACGCGGCAATGGAGTTGAAAGGTTTTACCACGAAAGGCAGCGCGCCGCGCGCGTTGCTTGTTCTGACCCATTACACCGCCGGTGTAAGCGTACTGGTATTCATGGTGGTGCGGGTTGGTCTAAAACTCACGCACCACGATCCTGATATTATCCCGCAGCCGCCGCGCTGGCAGATTATCTCCGCCAAAGCTGTACACGGTTTGCTTTATCTGATGTTTTTAAGTTTGCCGCTGCTCGGGGTACTTTCACTCTACGTCGGGCAGGTGGAGTGGTCATTTTTGGGCCTGCAAATGCCTGTCGCCGCCGCGAAAGACCCGGAGCTCCAGCACACCCTGAAGTCGGTACATGAATTGATCGCTAACGCCGGTTATTTCCTGGTAGGTTTGCATGCCGCCGCCGCGCTGTTTCATCACTACATTGTTCGCGATAACACGCTTGAGAGGATGTTGCCCTCCATGCACCCACGCGATAACCGGAAATAGTATCGCGGAACAGAGTCCATCACTTTTCTGTTATAGAGGCGTGATGGACTCCATTTTAGTCTGCCTTCACCACCACCACACCCGCCTTTTCAAGCGCGGTGACCAGACCGGCATCAGCTTCTTTTTCCACCACCATCGTATTCACCATCGATAAATCACCGATGACATACGACGATGCCGCATTTATTTTTTCAGCTGAGGCCAGCACGATAGTTTCTGCCGCGCGTCGGGAAAATGCCCGTTTGACACTGGCTTCTTCGTAATCGCCGGTGGTCAGCCCCGTCCCGGCATGAATCCCCGTCACCCCCATAAAAAACAGGTCGGCGTGAATGGCGGAAATCCCGTCGATGGCGGCAGTGCCGGTGGTGACAACCGAGTGTTTAAACAGCTTTCCGCCGATCAGGATGACATCGATGCACGGGTGTTCTACCAGCGCGAGGGCAATACTGGGGCTATGCGTCACCACGGTAATAGACAAATCTGCTGGCAAGAAGGTAACCAGCTCCGCCGTCGTCGTGCCGCCATCAATCATCACCACCTGACCGGGCAGGATCAGCTCAGCCCCCTTTTGCGCCACCCGCTTTTTCGAATCCAGACGCAGAGACTGACGCTCAGCGAAAGTGGCTGTCGCTCCCGATGCAGGGAGCGCTCCGCCGTGGACGCGCTGTAATTCCCCCTCAGCCGCGAGTTCACGTAAGTCACGGCGAATAGTATCTTCCGATACCGCAAATTGTGTGCTGAGTGCTTTTGACAGCACCTGGCCTTCACGGGCGAGCTGTTCGAGGATAAGGCGTTTACGTTGACTGGTAAGCATAAGGCGATTCCTGTTTTGCACGAATTATCTTGATCGTGCACGAAAATGCTGTTTATGATGCCTACTCTACGTATGGAGGTGGTATTGTGCAATCAAAACGTGCAGAAGTACGCATTGAGGACAGCAAAATATTGTCCAACGACTGGTATACGTTGACGAAATATACCTTTGACCTGCGTCGCCGCGACGGTGAGTGGCAGCGACAACATCGTGAAGTCTATGACCGCGGCAACGGCGCAACGATCCTTTTGTATAACCGTCAGAAACGCACGGTCATCCTGACTCGCCAGTTTCGCTTCCCGGTCTTTATCAACGGACATGACGGCTATCTGATTGAAGCCGCCGCGGGCCTGCTCGATAACATGGATCCGGAACGTCGCATTAAAGCGGAGGCCGAAGAAGAGACCGGCTATCGCGTGGAGAATGTGCAGAAGGTGTTCGAAGCCTTTATGAGCCCCGGTTCTGTCACCGAAAAACTCTACTTTTATACGGCGGAGTATCAGTCAGGCGACAAAATAAGCCAGGGCGGCGGTATTGAAGCCGAAGGGGAAGATATCGAAGTCATGGAAATGACGCTCGATGATGCCCTCGCGGCGGTTGACAGCGGCCTTATTTGCGACGGTAAGACCATCATGTTGCTCTACCATGTCGCGCTCAAAAAATTATTGTGAGGCCAACATGAACCGACAAATCATTCTTATCGCTGGCCCTTATCGCAGCGGGACTCAGGGTAATGCTGAGTTGATCGCACAGAACCTTGCCAGACTTGAAGAGGCGGCGCTGGCGGTCTGGCAACGTGGACATATTCCGGTGATTGGCGAATGGCTGGCCCTGCCGCTGGCAAAAGCAGCAGGTTCCACGAGGCATGACGACGAGATCTGCGAGGCGATGCTTTATCCTGTCGCGCATCGGTTAATAACCCGCTGTGACGCCATCTTTCGTATTGCCGGAGAATCCCGCGGTGCGGACATGGATATCGACGTCGGCAGGCAACATGGCCTGACTATCTACCCGTCGCTGGAAAGCATTCCCGCCGTTTAATCGATAAAGCCGGTATTCGCTGCAGGCGGATACCGGCTCCTGCAGGTTAGCGGTTTACCGAACGCGCAATACGCGTATAGGTATGTCTGACACCGCGAATGGCGACGCTATAGGCCAGAATATTTTCCGGCAGGGCCATGCCCATATAACCCGTATCGCCAATATGATGCAGATCGGCTCCGGCCATTTTACTCATCAAGGCAATCTGGCGAATCGTGTTGATATCGGCCCCTTCCTGAGACGTTCCGATGGCCGTCATCGCCAGAACGCCGCTGGCATGCGCGCAATCAATAAGCGCCGCAACCTTTTCCTGACTCATGCCAGGCACCGTACCGGGGGCCGGGATCAATACAATATCTGCCCCTTGCTCGGCAAACCCGTTCACATCTTCTTCGCTAATAATGGCGCTCCCACTTTCCCGGACAATGCCTGCGCCATGCATTTTACCGGTTATCAATACCGCGCTATCGCCAATCGCATCACGAATCTCTTTTAGCGCCAGTCCCAGCGCCTTATTACTCACGCCATTGTTGGGATTACCGGTCAGTACGAGGATTTTAGCTCCCATCTCTACCAGTTTTCGCGCATTTTCCGCCGTGGCCGCGCGCCCCGGGTTCATTTTCCAGATATCCTCATGGTTACGGGCAAAGTTGGGATCGACGGCCTCCAGGTTTACGCCGATGATTCGCCCGGTCAGTTGTGCTAAGCGATGCAACACTTCTTCCGGTTGGGTATCCGCAGGCATGCCCTGAATCTGTGGATGCTCACTGTCGAACATATTGATAAGCAGAATATCCGCCCCCTGTGATGCCGCAAGCTCTGCATTGGTGACATTGTTAAGCAGCGGCTGCGTAATCGCGATCGTTTCACTGATCAACACGCGCCCTTCACTGGCTCGAATTGCATACAGCAGCGCCGCTTTGTCCATCTGTACCAGGTCGGAAGCACAGCAGTCCAGTAAACGTTTGGTTGTCATATTTTCACCTTCAATGAATGAACCATTTATATACCAATTACTCACCTTAAATAAATCACATGCCTCAAAACCAGCCAGGCATGTTGAATTTACGATCGCTTTCACATTAATAATCGTACAAAGCGGTGTGAACGGGATGACAAGTGGCGCAATATGGTTAAGGATTGGTACACAATAAACCGCTAAAGAAATTCATTCCGGAGATGTGATGCCCGCTGTCTTTGCCCTCGATCCGTCAGATGGCTTGCCGCTGTATATGCAACTGATCAATGTCATTAAACGCGCTATTGCAGAGGGGCAACTGCGCCCTGGTGACGCCATTCCCCCGGAGCGCGAACTCGGGGAAATGTTGGCGATCGCCAGGGGGACGGTGCGTAAGGCATTTCAGCAGTTGTTTGAAGAGGGAATACTTATTCGCCAGCAGGGGGCGGGAACGTTTGTCGCTCCTCACCTGCGCCAGTCGCTCCCCTTGCTGGAAAGTTTTAGCGAGATGGTCGATGCCAGCGGTGGTCAGGCGCAAAGCGAACTGGTTGGCTACCAGCGCCGGATCGCCTCTCCGCAGGAGTGTCAGATCCTGCAATTAAGTACACAGCAGACCGAGGTGGTCGAACTGACCCGGGTGCGCAAAATTAACGGCATTGCCATCTCCGTACAAACGGCGCTGTTACCCGCACAACTGCTGGAGAAAATTACCGACCTACCAGATTCGCTCTATCGTTACCTGGAACAAAAAGGGATGCCGGTACTTCACGCTAATCAGCGTTTTGCCGCCGTCGCGGCGGACGACAGGCTGGCACACTATCTGGGCGTCCGGCAACAAACACCGCTTTTGTTGGTCACCCGTACAGGGTGGAGCCATAACGACGTGCCTGTGGAATATACCCGGACCTGGTGCCTGAGCGATTATCACGACTTCACCCTCGAACTCCATAAGGCAACTATCGCTGAAAGCGCATGATTTTGCGCTCTAAAAAGGCTAATAAAGCGGTCAGGGGCGCCCAACCGGTAAACGCCCCGCCGTGTCGCTCAGACAACGAGACTCACTCACCCCTTTCCCGTCAGAATCGCGCTCATTCTGCATGCTGTATAAGTGACACTGTCACATCACTTTTCCCATTATCGTCTATGATCAGCTTCGTATGCCTTGAGGTGTCGCGTTCTTAAGGCACTTTTTGTCGGCCATTGATCGCTTTGCATTAAACGAGGTAATTGAATGGAGTCAACATCATTTCATAAAAGCTGGGGGGCCGAATGGCTCGGGAACGGCGCTGTCCGGTTTCGTGTCTGGGCATCCGGTCAGCCCACCATCACTCTACGGCTTGCAGGTAAAGATCTGGACATGCGTCCGTGCGACGAGGGCTGGTTTGAACTTACCGTAGAAAACGTCGCGCCCGGCACGGAATATCAGTATGTTCTCGCCGATGGTATGACTATTCCCGACCCGGCCTCTCGCGCACAGAAAGCGGATGTTAATGGCCCGTCGCTGGTCATTGACCCCACCCAGTACCGCTGGCAACACCCGCAGTGGCAAGGGCGCCCGTGGGAAGAGACCGTCGTGTATGAGTTGCATATCGGGACATTTACGCCGGAGGGGACCTTCCGGTCCGCTATCAGGAAACTGCCTTATCTTGCCGAACTGGGGATTACCCAAATTGAAGTAATGCCCCTGTCGCAGTTTGGCGGCAACCGGGGATGGGGCTACGATGGCGTACTGCTCTACGCACCGCATTCTGCCTATGGTACACCGGACGATTTCCGCGCGTTTGTCGATACCGCCCATGGGCTAGGGCTTTCAGTGGTCCTTGATATTGTGCTCAACCACTTTGGCCCGGAAGGTAATTATCTTTCTTTACTGTCACCCGACTTCTTCGATAGCTCCCGTTCCACGCCCTGGGGGGCGGGTATTGCTTATGATGTGGACGCGGCCCGTCGCTATATTGCGCAAGCGCCGCTCTACTGGTTGACCGAGTTTCGTCTTGATGGATTACGCTTCGATGCCATCGATCAGATTGAGGATAAATCCGAAAAACACATCCTCATGGACATTGCCCGGCGCATTCGGCAACAGATAACCGACCGCCCCATTCATCTCACTACTGAAGACAGCCGTAACATTATCGACCTGCACCCACGCGACGAGGACGGCTCAGCCTCTCTCTTTACCGCCGAGTGGAACGATGATCTTCACAATGCCGTGCACGTGCTGGCGACGGGGGAGACGCAGGCATATTACCAGGATTTCGCTGATGCCCCTGAAAAATGGATTGCCCGTGCGCTCGCTGAAGGATTTGCTTATCAGGGCGAAGTCTCCCCACACAGTGGGGAACCGCGCGGAGTGGACAGCCGGGGCCAGCCGCCAGCCGCCTTTGTCGATTTTATCCAGAATCACGATCAGGTCGGTAACCGCGCATTAGGTGAACGGTTGATTAGCCTCGCAGGACCGGAACGCAGTCAACTCCTGCTGGCTGCCCTGCTGCTCTCGCCGCATATTCCGCTGATATTTATGGGTGAAGAGTATGGCGAGACGCGGCCTTTCCTGTTCTTTACTGATTTCCATGGCGAGCTCGCCCGCGCCGTGCGTGAAGGACGGGCAAAAGAGTTTGCCGGCCACTCCGGGTATGACGGCGTTGATGTGCCCGATCCCAATGCCGAGCGTACCTTCACCCTGTCGAAGCTCAACTGGCAGGCCCTGCAAAGCACCGAAGGTAAAGCCTGGTTAGCCTTAACGCGTGAATTACTGGCACTGCGTCAGCAGTACATTGTGCCATTGCTGGCCCAGACCTCAGGGCAAAACGGTAGGGTCGTGGATACCGCGCCCGGCTTCCTCGCCGTACGCTGGACATTCCCTGACGGCACGTTATCGATGGCGCTCAATCTCGGCGAGCACGCCATGCCTGTACCTGACTTTCCCGGCAACACACTGTTTTCCCGTCCCACTATCACAAACGAACTACCGCCACATTCGATTGTGGTTCGCCTCGCGTCAGGAGATGCGCAATGACCATTCCAACGGCAACGTACCGTATTCAGTTTCGTAACGGCATGACCTTTGACCGTGCCGCGGCACTGGTGCCCTACCTTAAACGACTGGGCATTAGTCACCTGTATGCATCGCCTGTTTTTACTGCCACCACCGGATCAACTCACGGTTATGACGTGACAGACGCTAATGAAATTGACCCGGCCATTGGTGGGCGCAAGGGGTTCGATCGGATGGTAAAAGCGCTCAAAGAGTCGGGGCTGGGGCTGATTCTCGACATTGTGCCAAACCATATGGCGGCTTCACTGGAAAACCGCTGTTGGCGCGATGTCATTGAACACGGTCCACGAAGCCGTTACGCCCACCATTTCGATATTGACTGGACGCGTCCGCTCACGCTGCCGTTTCTGGGCGATACCTTTGAAAATGTGCTGGAGCGTGACGAGATCCACGTACAGCCGGACCCGGAAACCGGACATCCCGCCTTTGCCTATTACGACAGTTTTTATCCATTGACGCCGGAAAGCTGGCAAGACGACCCCGATGCGATCCTGAATCTGACGGATAAATCAGCCATCAGCGCGTTGCATCAGCGTCAACCCTGGCGGCTTACCTGCTGGCGTGACGCGCCTCATTCTCTCTCGTATCGCCGCTTTTTTGAGATAACCGGTCTGGTGGGCGTGCGGGTTGAAGATAAAACCGTCTTTGATGATACGCACCGGCTGATTCTCGAACTGGTGCACAGCGGCGTCGTTGACGGGCTGCGCATCGACCACATCGACGGGCTGGCGGACCCGAAAGGCTACCTTGAGCGTTTACGCCAACAGGCCGGGCCGGACTGCTACATCACCGTGGAGAAAATCCTTGCTGACGGCGAACAGCTACCGCCAGAGTGGCCCGTCTCCGGGACCACCGGTTATGAATTTATCGCCGCTTTATCCGACGCGCTGGTCGATGGCGACAACATGGCGACGCTCAGCCAGGCCTATGAAGAGGTACTGGGCAGAACGGTTGATATGGCGAACGAACTGCGGGCCGCCAAGCTATTGATGTCAGGGCGCAATTTTGAAGGCGAATTTAACACCCTCCTCAGGCTAAGCCTGGACATTGCCACGGCGGAAGGTGCGGCAATGGATGAAACCGCCATGAGTACGGCCCTGCGAGAACTGCTGGTCGCCTTCCCCGTTTACCGTACCTATGGCACCAACGAAGGGCTGACCCCGGCAGACGATGCCCTGTTACAAAACGTCGTCGATTCGGTGAAGGCGCCCGGCACCTTGCCAAATCCTGAGGCGCTGGATTTCCTGCAACGGATCCTCACTGGCGAGCTGGAGGACAGCACCGCCGATAATGTACTCGTCTTTCGCACGCGCTTTCAGCAGCTGACCGGGCCGCTAATGGCGAAATCCGTGGAAGATACCCTCTTTTTCCGTCAGCACATGGCGCTGGCGCTCAATGAAGTGGGATCGGAGCCGTTACCACGACCTTATGCGTTGTCCGCTTTCCACAAAGAGATGCAAACCCGCCGCGAGCGGCAGCCGGATGCCCTGTCGACCACCTCCACCCACGACACCAAACGGGGGGAAGATACCCGCGCGCGGCTGTATACCCTTACCGAAGCGCCCGAAGAGTGGGCACAGTGCGTGGTTCGCTGGCGCGAGATGAATAAATCTAAAGTCGTGCTGATTGATGACGGCGCCGCGCCGCGCTCCGGCAGCAAATGGATGATCTATCAGGCGCTGGCGGGTGCGTGGCCCGTCACATTGCGCCCGGATGATCACACATGCCTTAAAGCCCTCGAAGACCGTTTTCTTCCGTATGTTGAAAAAGCGCTGCGCGAGGAGAAATTACGCACGAGCTGGGATGACAACAATGACGCCTACGAACAGGCGGTTCTGGGTTATGTCACGCATCTGCTCTCAGCGGATAACCAGCCGTTTCTGGTCGATTTTCACCGCGCCCTGCAGCCTTTTATTCGCGCTGGACTGGTGAACAGCCTGACACAGGCAATAATTAAGCTTACTGCACCCGGTGTACCGGATATCTACCAGGGGAGCGAAGCGTTCAATTTTAGCCTTGTGGATCCGGATAATCGCCTCGAACCTGATTTCTTTGCGCTTGCCAGCGCGCTCGACGACGAGGAAAAACCGCTCAACACCGACCAGGACGCCTGGTTTAGCGGCAGAACGAAACAGCAGGTTATCGCCCGCCTTGCCCGTTTTCGCCAGCAAAAACCGCGGCTATTTCGCACAGGCGATTATCTGCCGCTTTCCGCCTCAGGTTCGCAGGCGAAAAACGTTATCGCCTTTGCCCGTACCTGTGGCGACGAGGCGCTGATTGTTATCGTACCGCGTCTGGTTTTCGCTGCGCTGGCGGCACATCCCGACTGGCTCTACCCGCCAGGCCTGCAAGATACCTCAGTCATGCTGACGGATACCCTTGCCGGGCGGCGTTATCGGGATCTCTTTACCGGAAAAGAAGAAAACCTGAACAAGGGCATCGACCTGGCGTCAGGTGATGGCAGTCTGCCCGTACGTGTTTTATATAGTTCATTTTAACCTTTTGTATTTATGGCAAAAATCGTCATTAGCGGGAGAAGGAAAAAATGTCAGACGGAAAGTCATTTACTATTACGGCAGGAAATTATCATCAACTCGGTGCTAATTACGATGGTGAGGGTGTCAACTTTGCGCTCTTTTCCGCACACGCGCAGCGCGTTGAGCTGTGTCTCTATGCCCCCGACGGCAAACAGGAAATCGCAAGACTCGACCTGCCAGAGTACACGCATGAAATCTGGCATGGCTATGTCCCCGGGCTGAAACCCGGCGCGCTGTATGGTTTTCGCGTCCATGGCCCTTATGACCCGGAAAATGGTCACCGTTTTAACCCGCATAAACTGCTGGTTGACCCGTATGCCCGCGAACTGGTTGGCAACGTGGAGTGGAATGAATCGCACTTCGCCTACGATCTGTTACATGAAGACAAAGATCTGACATTTGATACCCGCGACAGCGGTCCTTATATGCCCAAATGCCGGGTAATCGACCCGAATGAATTTGACTGGCAGGACCAACATCGCCCGATCATTCCCTGGTCCAGGGCGGTCATCTACGAAACTCACGTGAAAGGCTTTACCCAGCTCAATTCCGCGCTGCCGCAGGAATTACGCGGCACCTTTGAAGGCATGGGCCATAAGGCGACGGTGGATTACATCAAAAATCTCGGCATCACCTCGGTTGAACTCCTGCCTGTCCACTGGTTTCCGGATGATCAACATTTGCTGGATAAAGGGCTGAAAAACTTCTGGGGCTATAACACGCTGGGCTTCTTTGCCCCGGCTTCGCGTTATTACGGGCCTAAAGGCATTCAGGGGGTGCGCGATATGGTACGCGCCTTTCACGATGCCGGTATCGAAGTGATCCTGGATGTGGTCTACAACCACACGGCGGAAGGCAACGAACTTGGCCCAACGCTCTCGTTTAAGGGGATCGATAATTTCTCTTACTACCGTACCTTGCCTGAGCAGCATCGCTATTACATTAACGACACCGGTACGGGTAATACGGTGAACACCTCGCATCCGCGGGTGCTACAAATGGTGATGGATTCGCTGCGTTACTGGGCAGAGTCGATGCATATCGACGGCTTTCGCTTTGACCTGGGAACCATTCTGGGGCGTGAGCCGGAAGGCTTCGACCAGCGTGGCGGCTTTTTTGACGCCATGATGCAGGACCCTTTGCTATCACGACTGAAATTGATTGGCGAACCGTGGGATATCGGTCCGGGCGGCTATCAGGTGGGGGGGTTCCCGCCTGGCTGGGCCGAATGGAATGATAAATATCGCGACACGGTGCGCGAATACTGGCATGGCGATAATGTCTCCAGCGATTTTGCCGCCCGGCTGCTGGGCTCCGGCGACCTCTACGATCTGCGCGGACGTCGCCCGTGGGCCAGCGTCAACTTTATCACTGCCCATGACGGTTTCACCCTTAACGATCTCGTGTCGTACAACGACAAGCACAATGAAGCCAACGGCGAAGACAACAACGACGGCCACAACGATAACCGCTCCTGCAACTATGGGGCGGAAGGGCCTACTGAGGATGAAGGCATTAACGCCGTGCGCGAGCGGCAAAAACGCAACTTCCTTGCCACGTTGTTCTTTTCTCATGGCACACCCATGCTACTTGCGGGGGACGAATTTGGCCGCAGCCAGTTGGGGAACAATAACGGCTACTGTCAGGACAGTGAAATCTCATGGGTGCACTGGGATAACCTGCCGGAAACGGCCAGTACACTGCGTGAGTTTACCCGCCACGTTATCAAACTGCGCGCCGACCAGCCGCTCCTGCGCCGTGAAAACTGGCGCGATGGCATGGTGATCGAGTGGTTTAATGCCGGGGGCGGCTTTCAACAACCCGAACAATGGGATGAGGGTTCGACGCTCGGCGTCTATATTGGGCGTCCGGACCTGCAAACTGAACAGGGTATCTGGCACGATGTCCTGATGCTGTTTAATCCGTTTGAAGGCAACGTGCCGTTTCGCATTCCGCAGTTTGGCGAAGGGGGCTGGGTGCTGGAGATTTCTACCGCAGACAATGACAGACAGGGGTTGGTGATCACCAAAGAGATGGATTTTGAACTGGAAGGGCGCTCTATCGTCCTGTTCAGACGTCCGTAGCGACATGTGACATTGTCACTTTAAACAGTCATTCCTGAGCAGGCCGCGCGCCTGCTCATTTTTAGCCCACCCGCTTTTTGCTGCCGTTTACGCCCTGCCTGCAACTCTATACACTTCCTGCTTCGCAAGACGATACAAGAAAAACAAATGAACAAAACACGTATTAACCTTCCCGCCGGTTATTTTGGCATGGTACTGGGCATTATTGGCCTGGGTTTCTCCTGGCGATTTGCTGCCACTATCTGGCCTGTCACCACGTTACCTGCCGATGTGCTGGTCATTTTAGCTATCCTTATCTGGGCGCTATTGATGTTTGCGTTCATTACCCGTCTGATACGGCACGCAAGTACTCTGCGTGAAGAGATTGGGCATCCGCTAAAAAGCAGTTTTGTCAGCCTTGCGCCCGCCACCAGTATGCTGGTCGCTATTGGCCTGACGCCCTGGTGTCATACCCTTGCCCTGCTGCTGTTTTTGATTGCCGTGACCGCCCAGTTGACCTATTCCGCCTGGCAAACCGCCGGATTATGGCGCGGCACACACCCTAAAGAGGCCACCACGCCGGGCCTCTATCTGCCCACGGTGGCGAACAATTTTATCAGCGCCATGGCCTGCGGCGCGTTCGGCTTTAACGATGTCGGCCTGCTCTTTTTAGGTGCCGGTGTTTTTTCCTGGCTGAGTCTCGAACCGGCCATTCTGAGTCGAATGCGTAATCTGGAAGAGATGTCGCCTGCGGTCCGCACCTCGCTCGGTATTCAGATGGCTCCGGCGTTCGTTGCCTGCAGCGCCTGGCTGATGCTGAACGGTGGTCAGGCGGATGTTTTTGCCAAACTGCTCTTTGGCTACGGCCTGTTGCAAACGCTGTTTATGATCCGCCTGATTCCCTGGTATAGCGCGCAACCGTTTAATCCCTCTTTCTGGAGCTTCTCGTTCGGCGTGGCGTCGCTGGCGACCACGACCCTGAAACTGGGGCACGGTTCTCCCGATGGCGCACTTTACTGGATCGCCTTTCCGCTGTTTATCGCCTGTAATTTGGTGATCGGGATACTGATGGTGAAGACCTTTATGCTGCTGGTGCGCGGCAAATTGATCATCCGCGAAGAAAACCGATGAGCAATAACCTGGCGCTTATCTACCGCGCCTTTGGGGCGCCAGACGCGGTGCTGTCGCTGCAAACGCTAAAGGCTGAGGAACTGGCGGCTGACAGGGTTCGGGTCGCGATGACGCTTTCCCCGGTTAATGCCTCCGATCTGATCCCCATCACCGGCGCCTATCGCCACCGGATCACCCTGCCCGCCATTGCCGGTTATGAAGGTGTGGGCACCGTAATTCAGACACCAGTGCAGGCCGCCCATCTGCTGGGAAAACGGGTTTTGCCGCTACGCGGACAGGGCACCTGGCAACGCCTGGTTGATAGCCCGCTGGCGTTTACCGTACCGGTACCGGACGATATCAGCGATGTGCAGGCCGCCAGGGCCTACATCAACCCGCTCGCCGCGCTGTTAATGCTTAATCTCTACCCGCCTGCGGGAAAACATGTACTGATTACCGCCGCCGGGTCTGATTGCGCCATCCTGCTCGGCCAGTGGGCGCTCAAACGCGGTGCGCTGAGCGTAACGGGCGTTCATCGTTCGCCCGTTCATCGGCAAAAGCTGGCAGAATGCGGCATTCAGCCGCTTGAGGAGACGCGCAGCGCGGAAATCGAGGCCCTGGCGCAAACGACAGATATTGTGTATGACGCCACCGGCGGCAAACTTGCGGACTTACTGCTCTCATCCATGCGCAAAACAGCGCTGTTTGTCAGCTATGGCCTGCTTTCCGGACAGCCTTATCGCATTCTTCCCCACCATCCATCGACCCAGTGGTTCCATATTCGCAACGCTCTGGATGCCGTCTCTGCGCCGCAGTGGCAGAGTCTGTTTGCTGAGATCTGGACGTTACTGCGCCAAAGCCGGATCAATGACGCCAGCGTTTTCCCGCTGGCGCACTGGCAAGAGGCCATCGCGTTCTATAAAACGTCGGGCAGGACGCGCAAACCCCTGCTCGCTTTTTCCGCTAAGCCATAGGGAAAAGTCAGACGCTACCGGGCGTTGAAATACTCGATGGTTTCTCTGACTTTGCGTGCAGCACTTTTCAGGGTGTCGATGTCCACCGAACCAATGGCCATACGCAGCGCGTGCGGTGTGTGAATGGACGTGCTGAAAGGCTCGGCGGTGGTCAGCGAAATGTTCTCTTTAAGTAACGCGCTGACCACACGATCCGCGCGCACCTCTTCCTGTAGCGGCAGCCAGACAAAATACGATGAGGGATGACTTACGCAACGCAGCGGCGCCAGATACTCGCGAACGACAGACTGGCGATAGCGGGCATCTTCCCTTTTCAACCGCTCAAGCCGCGCCACGGTGCCATCCAGCACCCACCCGCAGACAATCGCCGTCATCAGGGCGGGTGTATTCCATGTGGTTGCCCTGATAGCGCGTTCAATACGCTGCTTTTTCTCCGCCGGCGCAACAACCATCCCCACACGTAGCCCGGAGGCCACGTTTTTTGAAAAGCCCGCAAGATACAGTGTCCGTTCCGGCGCATAATGGTGGATGGGCAGCGGCGGGTTATCTACCAGCCAGACGTAGGTCGCATCTTCGATAATCAGTAGATCGTGTTCGCTGGCAATCGCGGCCATTTCGCGACGAAACGCATCATTTGCCACCCATCCGAGGGGATTATGCAGTGTGGGCATCGTGTAGATGGCTTTCACCCGGCGCTTTTTGCAGAGCTTACGCAGTGCCTCAAGATCCATCGCTTCGCCCCAGGCCGGTACCGCCGCCAGTTCCAGATGAAATTGTTCGGCCAGCACCTTAAATCCCGGGTATGTCAGCGCGTCAACCGCGACCACATCGCCGGGCTGGAGCAAGCCCATCACCGCGACCGTCAGTCCGTGTTGCGTCCCGTTGACAATCATCAGGTTCTCAGGGGCCGTTTTTACCCCGAACGGTGTCAGGTAATCGGCAAACACGCTCCGTTCGCTGGCTTTGCCGCCGTGTGGCTGATAACGCAGTAACGATTCAATGTCACCGCTGACCGAAAGCTGGCGCAGCGCGGTTCTCAGCAATTCCGCCTGTTCAGGCAGCGCCGGATAGTTAAAGCTCAGATCAATCACATCGGAGGCGATCGCGTGCCGATCGATCCCCTGCCCGCGCGGCAGCATGATCTCTCTGACGAACGTCCCGCGTCCTGTCTCACCGCTGACCAGCCCCATTGCCTCCAGTTCCGCATACACGCGGGTCGCCGTGACCAGCGAAATATGGTGCTGCGCCGATAAAACGCGATGGGTCGGTAACCGCGTCCCGGCAACCAGTTCTCCGGATTTGATGGCATTCGCAAACTCATCAACAAGGCTTTTGTAGCGCGCTTTCATCATTGTATCCATGACAATAATTTGATTGTCATGAATTCTCAGCCGTATGCTCCGTTCTGTCAAACAGGTTCAGATAACACTAACCACACATTGAGGTGCACTGTGCAAGAAAAGCAAAACAACCCGCCCCTGAGCGGCTGGATAAATGGCTTTGTCGGTATGATCATTTTTAGCGGTTCGCTTCCGGCCACCCGCGCCGCGGTACTGGATTTCGATCCTCTGTTTCTCACCGTCGCCCGCGCCTCCATTGCCGGTCTGCTGGCATTACTGTTAGTCATCACCCTGCGCGGAAAACGCCCGAACGGCGCTCAGGTGCTCTCCCTGATAGTGGTCGCCCTCGGCGTGGTGATTGGCTTTCCTCTGCTTACCGCCTTTGCCCTGCAACATGTGACGTCGGCGCACTCCATCGTATTTCTCGGTCTGTTGCCGCTCGCTACCGCCATTTTCGGTGTCCTGCGCGGCGGTGAAAGGCCACGCCCGGCTTTCTGGATTTTTTCAGGTCTGGGCAGTTTACTGGTGACCGGATTTGCCTTAAGCCAGGACATTGCCGTTTCGGCCGTGGGCGATTTACTGATGCTGGCAGCGGTGGTTGTCTGCGGCCTGGGCTATGCTGAAGGTGCCCGCTTAACGCGGGTACTTGGCGGCTGGCAGGTGATCAGTTGGGCGCTGATCATTGCGCTGCCGTTAATGTTAACCGTTGCAGTGTTAACCCGGCCGGCCAGTTTTTCAGGGATCAGCGAGCCCGCTTGGTTTTCATTGGGTTATGTCTCATTGTTCAGCATGCTGATTGGTTTTGTGTTCTGGTATAAAGGGCTGGCGCAGGGCGGCATCGCCGCTGTCGGCCAGCTACAGCTTCTGCAACCCTTTTTTGCACTGGCGCTGGCGGCGACTTTTTTGCAAGAGTCCGTCAGCATCATGATGATCCTGGTCACTATGGGGGTCATTATTTGCGTGGCAGGATCGCGTAGGTTTGCACGTTAACAGGTTTATCGGGCCTCTATGCCCCGGCATAAGGCCCTCTTTCACAGCAGGAGAAGCGGTATGCTAAGAGGTCTGAGTGCCTTTCCACTCACCCCTATCACCAACAACAACGTGGATGAAGCCGCGTTTGTTCATCTGATTACTAATCTTGTCGCGGCGGGCGTGGACTCCATCGGCGCAGTGGGGTCGACAGGCAGCTATGCCTACCTTACGCGCGATGAGCGTCGCCGCGTGACAGAACTGGCCGTGCAACATGCCGAAGGGATTCCGGTGCTGGTGAGTATCGGCGCGATCCGCCTGGATGATGTGCTGGCAATTGCGGAGGACGCACAGCGCGCCGGGGTGAAGGCCGTTATGATGGCCCCGGTCTCCTATCAACGGCTTAATGCGGAAGAAGTTTATACGCTCTACGACACCGTTACCCGTCACCTTTCCGTGCCGCTGTGTCTCTACGATAACCCGGCGACCACCGGTTTTGCCTTTACGGATGACTTACTCGCTGAGATTGCTGCGCTTCCCGCCGTCTGTTCAATCAAGCTTTCTGCGGTCTCAACCGATCCGACGAAAGGCAAAGAGCGCATTGATGATTTGCGCGCACGCATCCCCGCGTCCGTCACCATTGGGATCAGCGGCGACTGGCAGGCTGCAACCGGCTTTGCGGCCGGATGCGATGTCTGGTATTCAGTGATTGGCGGGCTGTTCCCACAGGTAAGCCTGGCTCTCACCCGCGCCGCGCAGGCGGGGAATCATCGCCTTGCAGGCGAACTGTCCGACCAACTGGAACCGCTGTGGCAGCTGTTTCGTATTCACCGCAGCCTGCGGGTGATGGCGGCAGCGGCGGAAATCCTGGGCGTGGTCGGCCCCTCCTGTCTGCCTTTTCCTCTGCGCCCACTGGTAGGTGAAGACAAAGAGCACCTGCATGCGGTCCTCAAGTCTACCGGCCTGGTGTAGCGGTTACGGGCAGGCCTGTGCGTCGGTCTGCCCGTTTATGATGTTAATGGAACGCCTTAAGCGCCGCTCGCACCTGTTCTTGTAATACTTTCACCACCGGCCCCCTGCCGCTTTCCGGGCTGGTTGCCAGATAGGTTTTGATAGCCTGCTCCAGTAATATCAGTTTCGCTTCGGTTTTATCGTTATGGAAGGCTGCAAGCGCGGTATCAACACTCTTTATATTTTTACGTCGAGTAGTGCCAAAAAACTCGCGCGTTGTGGAGTGCAGTTCAAAATCCGCAGCGCTCATGACCCGATTGATGCCTGTAATCACCACATTATCTCGTTGGATTGCGGCATCCAGCCCCTCGCTCGCCAACGCCAGTGACTGACTGAAAGATTGCGTATCGGGCAGTTCCAGCCCATCGGTTGCTTTTTGGCTTTCCTCAACGGCGGAAAGCGGCGCTGCCAGCCCGCCTTTTTCCAGCACATCGCGGTTTACATTCGCCAGGGATGCCAGCTTATTCAGATATTTTTCAATATCATGCGTCAACATCTCTTCTTTCTCGACCAGTCCCGCGTAGTGTTCCTGTAAGCTTTCGATGCCATATTTTTGGTTGAACTCAGCCAGTCGTTTATTCGCTTGCGAGCTGTTGAGTGTTTCAGAGAGTGAATGGAAATAACTCACCTTCTTATTCATCAGGCGGATATAGCTTTCTTCAAGCTGGCGACGCTCTGTGGCAGCCTTAATACTTTGCGCTTTCATTTCATTCAGTTGTTTCGTCACCTCGCCACGTTCTTTATTCAGGATTGCCATGCGCTCGTCACCGCTGTGTTCGATCCAGCGGTCGCTTTTAAGCAATGTCTGCGCCTCTTCGCCTTTGATTTCCCGGTAATCCGGCATTGCGGTTTTGGGACCCTTGATACCGAGTTCTTTGGGTTTATCCGGCGCAAGGGCATTCTCTTTATCCCCGATGGTGCCGACCAGCGCATAAGTGCCCATTCGCCACTCGGCTGCCGTGTATTCGAAAAGCGTCTTCTCAAAGAGATAGAGCGCTCTGGCTTTCACCACCACGCCAATTGAAGCGATGGCTTCCGGTTTGAAGCGATAATCAATCACCAGTGGTTTGTCGGTTACGAATTTCCGTTTATTGCGATCAAAATGTGTTACGCCACTCAGTTTCGCTCCGGCATCCAGTTTCGCCTCACCTTTGGCAAACAGCCCGGCGCTCAGTGCAACTAACATTTGCGATCCCGCGTTCGCGCCAAGCTCAGCTTTGACAAAAATAGAACCGATGAAATTAGCATGGTCGCCCACCGCCCAGAGGCCCTCATTACCCTTCGCGCTCAGCGCAATATCGATGTCCAGCCCTGCGCCCGCTTCCAGCGAGCCATACACCTCCAGTCCCGGAAATACCGGAAAAATCATTGAAACCTGTAGCGGCAATCCGGCTACCAGATCTTTAAGCTCGATCCGATTTTTGTAGCCCCCCTGGCCCGTTTGATTTGTTGGATCGAGCTCAGCGAAAGCGCCAAACGCGGCAAAGCTAATTTTATCGAGAGTGGGTTTAAACGACTTAATCGATAGCCCGTCCTGGTTGATGCTGATATCACCGACTTCAAACCCGACAGGAAGGAAATCCAGCCATCCCAGGTTGAGATCCGGGACGTAATTTTTCATCTCTTTTTCTTTGTCGCGACTGCGTTGATCGCCTAACCTGAATTGCGCAGTTTTGACACTCAGTCCCTCTTTGTTAATTTTTGCATCCGAGAATCCCAGCGCAAAAACCGGCGTCTTGACGTTAGCTGACGCGATCGAACCTTCAAATCCATCCGCTTCTACACCAATGCTTATCTGTTTTGCTTCACCCTCAACGCTGCCAATACCCATTTTTGCGTTACTGGAAAGGGTCATCGATTTGCCGTTTTCACGAATTAACAACTGCATTTCTTCGAGGGTAAATCCTTCGAACAGCGACAGCTCGCGCGGGCCTTTCACCAGGGCGGTATTGAATTTCACGCCATTCTTGTCGATAGTGACATTTTCCACGCTCCCATCGACGGTTTTGTCGTGGATTTTCGCGATCAGTTTCGCGGTTTCCATCGTGAAAAGTTTATCGTCATGGTTGTAGCCCAACCCTTTTGCCTCGAAATGCAATCCCTTGTAGTCGGCTGAAAATTTGCCTTCGGAGAGCGTGATATGGGTCTTATTCTCTTTACTGTTATAACGAATACTCGCTTTACCACTGGCTTGAACATCCGGAAATATTACGCTCAATTTTGCCTGAGCTTCGGCTTCCCAGTGTTCGGTCTCAGCAGTCAATTTCCCTTCAATCGTGTCGAGTTTCACTTTTTCATCCCACAATGGGATGTTGTTCCCCGAGACCTTCGCAATACCCGTTACCGAGCTGTCTTTCACGCGCAATTTTTCAATAACTGCCTGGATATCTAACCCGGTCAGAGCAAGAAGATTGAGTCTGGCATCACTAAGCGTCAGTCCCTCTGTACGGCTAATTTGGGATTCGCCGATCGTGACCAGATTGCTGTTTTCTTTGAAATCTTTCATCGTTCCTTCGCGAAAGTTTCCTTTTTCATCAAGCGCCAAAAGAAGGTTGGCGCCGCCTTCCCATCCATACAATTTAACCCCCGCGCTGGCTGAAAATGTCGCCCCCTCATCTTTGTGATACCCGGCCTTAATCTTGTCCGCATAGACGGTTCGTTTCGCAATGGAAAATTCGTCCAGCTCTAATGTCAGGTCACGTAGTCCTTCATTACTGACATTCAACAGCGTCATATCCAGTTTTCGAACCACAAACAGATCACCGCCAAAGACAATCTTATCGACGAGGTTAACGCGTCCCTTAGATTCCAGAATCGCACCGCCTTCCCAGGGCAATATAAGTGTTAGCTTGCCGTCGTCCCCCAGTGAACCTTCGTGATCAAACAGGCGATATCCCAGCGCAAAGGTGGCATGCAAACCGCCTTTTTGTTCGTCTTTATCCTCTGTTTTTTTCTGGGTGTTTTTCAGGCCAATCGAGCCCACTTTCAGCCAGATAATATGCAAATCGATACTGGCGAGATCTTTCTTGCGCTCCTCCGGTGTAGTGTTTTTTTTGTCTTCGTGGGTGGATTCTGTCTTTTCGCCTCCCCACCACGTGGAATAAATATGCTTTCCTAAATTAAAAACGCTGGTGACCGGGTTTTTAACTGCCTGAATAATCATTTGCAGATAGTCCAGTACCGTACGCAACTGGCCCACGGCTCCGTCTCCATCCGCGGCGACCAAAAGCGTGTGACTGTAATTAACTAGCGTCTCGTTCGGTAAATAGGTCGCTACTTTCCCGGTGAGAAACAAGATCCCGGTTTTGACGGGGGCGGGAATGGCATCCCAGATATTGATAGCGATGGCCAACGCATTGGCGAACGTCGTCACTTTGCCCACAATTTGGGTAAAGGTTTCAAGACGCGTCAATAAATAGAGCGTCCCCGTATCGGCAAGTGTCAACAAGCCATTAAGCCCCAGTGTTTTAAACTGTGAATCCAGAAGCGACCACGTAAAATCAGAGACCACGCTGCGCTGCATTACTGCGTTGTCGCTCTGCCATGCATAACGCTGTATCGTGCCAGAGGTCGCAGGCATCCGATGGTCAGCAAGATGACGGGGGCTTGCGGACACCTGTGCCTGATCGCCCATTTGCGTTGCCTCAGCTTCCAGCCCTGGATCATCATTTAACGCCACCCCCTTCATCTGCCGCGTAACGCTTACACGTCCCTGCGCCTGCTGAACAACGTGCCCAAGCTCATGAGGTAAATGGTGCTCCTGACCCGGTGCCAGGTGAACATCACTCCCCTGGGCATAGGCGTGGGCGCCGTACTGATCGGGTTTGGGCGAGTTGTAATGCACCCGCACATGATCCAGTGAGATGCCGGAGACGCCCTCCATACCAGCTTTTAACTTGCCTGGGATGCCGGTTTTAGCGGACGAACGATTATCCTCCAGCGCGGTGCGCACCGGCCGCTGCGCTGCCTGCTTGTGCGTTTGTCCCAGGGGATCTGTGCGACGTTGCGTGTACTTTGCCATGGTTTACGGCTCTTGCGGCGGCGAAAACGGCGATGCGGCAGAAGACGAAAAACGCATCGTTTTGTTCTCTTTGTGAAATTCCTGACGGATACCGCTGATCAGTTCATCGCGGTATACCACCCGCTGGTCGTGGCTGATAGCCTGGAGTGCGCACTGGCGCAGAACGTTGATGATTTGCCCCCCGGAGAGTTCAAAATCATCGGCTATTTGCACTAAATCAATGTCGTCGCCTAACTCGCACACATCCTCAAACGCCTGCTGCCAAAGCAGTAAACGTTCGTCGGGGCCGGGTAATGTAAACTCGACCATGCTCTGGAAGCGGCGGGTAAAGGCCTCATCCATATTGGCTTTCAGGTTGGTGGCAAGAATCACCGTGCCGGGGAAATCCTCGATGCGCTGCAACAAATAGCCCGTGAGCTGATTGGCATGTCGGTCATTTGATGATTGCGTGGCGGTACGCTTGCCAAACAGGGCATCCGCTTCATCAAAAAAGAGGATCCAGTCTTTGTAGCTCGCGGCGTCAAAAACTCGGGAGAGGTTTTTCTCCGTTTCGCCAATATACTTTGAGACCACCATTGCCAAATCCACCCGATACACCTCGCGCTCACTCACCTTAGCCAGCAGTGCGGCGGTGAGCGTTTTTCCGGTGCCCGGCGGGCCATAGAACAGCGCGCGATAACCCGGTTTCACTTTCCGGTCCAGTTGCCAGTCCTGCATCAGGATATCGCCGTAGGTAAGCCAGGCGCGGAGGTCGTTGACCTTCGCCATCACCCGGTCGTCCAGTACCAGATCATTCCATTCCAGCGGTGTCTCCAGGGGATGTGCGGGAAAATCCATACTCATCTCCGGCCGTGGATGTTGGCCAGTAATGAGAAATGTCAGCCACGGTTCATTAATACGGTAGACTCCTGCCCACGCGGGCAACGCCGGGTCGGCAGGTAGCAGTGTCGTGACCTGCTCGGCCATAAAACGGTGTCGGGCTGAGAGAATATGCATGGTCTCGAGTCGCCAGGCCGGGTCATTTCCCGCTAATAAAAAGTTAAGCGTCTGCCCGGTAGGCACAAACCCGCCAAACGCTTTATCTGTGACTCCACCAAATTCACTGAACCCGCGATCGGTATGCTGATTGAGCCCAAAAAACCGATCGAGCGCATCGGGGCGAATGGCGGGTGCCATTGCCAGCGCCAGCGCCAGGCGCTCGAAAACATTCAGCTCCCAGTGCATTACCAAATCAGCGTAGACACTGCTGTGCCGTTCCAGCGCCGGAGGGGCTATCTCGAGCCAGTGGTTTTCATGCCCTGGCTGGCGCAGATAACAGCGAATGACCTGCTCAATGACCTGTGATAACCAGCCCGTTTCACGATAAAGTGCAGCTATATTGTGCTCAGGGGCAATCACGCTATGCCTGGATGACGCCATGATCTCTACCTCGTTAACCTCTCGTCTGGCCCGTTGACGCCGCGTCACGGCCGGGGCGCGGTCGAAAGACCGGCCCGGCAGATAAACGCGGCCCCTGCCGAATCGTTACGCGGCAAAGGCGGCCGCTTTTGCCGCCCCCAGCCCGGCATTTAACGAATTGAGCGACGCCGTGGCGCGGGCCAGCTCGGCTTTTGCAGACTCCAGTTGAGTGTTTGCCATGTTGCTGGCCGCTAAAGCCGACTGATAGTGTTCAACAGCACGCTGGTAACCGCGTTGGATCAGGGTATAGAGCGCGTTGTCCTGCTGACTGCGGATAACCTGGTTGAGTTGGGCGATATAGAAGTCTGCCTGACGGGTAAGATTGTTGAGCGTTTCGCTGGAGTCGCGATATTCCTGACGTGCGCTATCCATCGCCAGTCGGGCCTGGATAGCCTCCTGTTGCAGGCTCTGTACCTGTTCAGACAGCGCCTCGCTTCTGCTCTGCGCCGAAGCGCTCTCCCCCTCAGCGGAAGTGACGGCGTCACTGGATGCGCTATCCGCAGGCAGTGCGCTGGCCGTCGTCGCAAGAGCGACAGGCCTGTTGAGTTGCCCCAGTTGTACTTCATATTGCCGGGTCTTCTCATTTTGCTGGGACATCAGGTTTTGGTTTTCCCGCTGTGCTTTACCCAACGCTTTGAGCACCTTCTCAACGCTTTTAATGACAGCATTAACCCGTTTCTGCGCGGTACTCTCCGGAATATCAAGAGAGGTTCCCGTCAACAAGGTCAGCCACTGTTGCGCCTGTCTGGCTTCCAGCGCCGACACGCTACCGGCTTCATCCACGGAGGCCGCGCTGGCATAGCTGCTTTGTAGCGCAGTCAGGGTTAACGCGACGGCGTTGTTGGCATCACTCGTGGCCTGGTTTAATACCGCGACCAGCGCATCGGGAATCACATTGTTCGCCGCCTTCTGACGATTAACAAAACCCGAAAGTTTCTCTACCACGTCTGCGGAAAAGATCAGCTGTTCGATCAGCTCTGCCATGTGATTGCTCGTCTCTCTGACGTTTTTCAGGCTTTTGTCCGTCTGCTGGCTGACCAGAATGGAGTAACGTTGCAGCGTCTCGACGTTAGCCACCAGGGTTTTAGCCTGATTAAGGTTCGCCAGCGCCACATCTTTTTTACTGTCGGCATCGCTCAACAGTGCGGCGAAATTGGCCTGTTTCGCTGTCAGAGATGTCACCACGGTAGTCAACTGATTCACCCGAAATTGCGCTTTGTTTACCTGGCTTGTCAGCGCGTCAATCTCGGCATTCTTCTGTTCGGCAATGCCATTTCTCATGCTTTTCATCCTCTGCGCTCCTTACGGGTTAACCTTCGGTGGGGTGTTCGTTGTCATTGCTACTGGCACTGGAGACGGGTGCGGCGGCTTTCGCGACAACCGGCACATCATCACGACTACCTGCCAGCGGAATCAGCGTTTCCGCTTTCCCCCCGAACGACAAGGTACTGCTCCAGGCACTGGCGTTTGTGTTGATGGCTGAAGGAACCGCCAGCACCACCGGCAGGTATTCGATACCGGCAACCAGTAACGCGCCAAAATTGTCGGTCATGTCATCCGGGATAACCGCTTTCATGCTGCGCTCGAGTCCCCCTGCTACCCGTTGTGTACTGCTGCAATGTGCAATGCGGTAATTCGCGCTCGGCACCTGTTCGGCAATCGCTTTGTTGAAGTAAAAACCGATCGCCGCATCGCTACTTTGCGCATCGGTGTCCTCACTGGTCATAAAGCCTCCGGTTAACGGCTGCCCCGAGTGCAATAACATGACGCGGAACTCCTGTTGGGTGATGTCTTCGCTCAGCGGCGGCAGTGTGAACAGAATCGATTTCTTGTCCGGGCTAAAGGCAATGCCTTTCGCCTGACCAAGTGGCGCCTGCAGGGTGACGGGTAACGAGACGCAGGAGAGGATGTTATTGAATGAGTTAATATATTTCTGATAAGGCAGGCTAAGCACAACATACACGCCCGCCACATAACTGACGCCTGTGGCCAAAAAGTCACCGTCGATATCCGTGACCGTCGCTTCTGATGCGGGTACTGGCAGCACCACCTGCCAGTTATCCTCTGTGGTTACTGCGTGGAAATATTTCGTTGGTTCGGTACTAAACAGCGCTTCTATCTGCTCCAGTTTCACGCTCGCGGCATTTTCCGCTTTCGCGATAAATACATAATGTTCAGGGTTGGCTGCAGGAACAGTGATGTCGCTTCCCAGGTGAATTCCCGCGCCTTCCGGCCAGGTGGTAAAAGGCTGCTGATACGGTTCCAGACGCACGGCAAGACCGTCAAACGTGTCGGTGACACTGGCGATAAGATTAAAGTTGAGCGCCCGATTGCAGTCATTCACGGCGCTGTTGATCGCGTTCATTTCGCGCTCGGTATCCTCCAGCACGCCTTCGGCCAGTTTCTCAGCATTGCTGGCCGTTGCGAGCGTAGTTTGCCCGGCGACAACCTGCTGAGAGAGAGCGGTAAACTGGGTATTAGCCGCCCCCTGCACCGTTTTCAGCGCCGCACGGGCCAGCGCGGATTGATTAACCAGATCGGTGGCAATCACTTCCGAACTGGCGGCGGCAGCATCCATGGCCAGCCGGGTGATGTACTCCGCATGATTGGCGGTGGTGCGGATAAAACTATTGGCCTCGAGCGTCTTTCTGTAGATATCCGTGCCGTAACAGGCAGCCGCGGCAATGTTCAACGCACTGCCCAGCTCCGCCGCCAGCGTGGAAATCGCCTTTGCGGCAGCCTGAATACCTGCCGCCGTGGCGGCGCTATTGGTCACAGTGGTCGCGGTCGCCTGTTGCACCAGCTTTGCCGATGCGTCCAGATTGGTCGCCAGGTTATCGCACTCCACCCCTTGTTCGCTTATCAAACGACTAGCCAGCAGTTGTTGTTTCACCTCCGTCAGGCTCTCATAGGCATTGAGTTGCGCGCCCTGTGCATAGTACAAACTGTATTGCGCGCTGCAATTCTCCGATTGCAGTTGTTGCTGCTGCGTGTACAGGCCCGCAAGGGTATTTCCTGCGGCGCTCTGTACGTTTTCCCGGTACGAGTTCATCGTTTCACCTTCCCCTTCGTTCGTTGATTAACGTTCCACGGCATACCCCGTCACAGCACCGTTCAAATCGGCCAGGTGACATAAATCGGTTTGCCCATCCACGGCAATCGCACAATGGTGTATGACAACGACGAACGACGGATGAGTATGTCGTAAGAGCGTCGCTCTACCACCAGATCCCAGTGCTCACTTTTTTCTGTCAGGGTGCCGCCCCTGAGCAGCCAGTTACCCTGAAATCCCGCCACTGAGGTTTTGCCAATGGCGGGCCAGTACTGCGCCACCGCCTGAATCAGACTGTGGATAATCTCGGCCTCGTCACTGTCGATCCCGATGCCGCTTTCAAGAGGCTGTGACAGCGGCAGCCCACACAGGACTTTGTTCAGTATCAGATGGTGTTCTTCGCTGCGGGATTGCCCGCAAATCAGATATTGCAGGTAGTGTGTAGCCGCCCGTTGCGTGCCGGCGCTAACAAACTGGTCGTCATGAATGAGTTTCAGCCGCTCAAAAAGCGGTTTGATGTAGCTTTGCAGCAGCACAATGCCCGCGTTATTGATAACCATCGGTCCTGTGCCTGATGCCTGTTGGGGGGATAACGTGGTCGGTACGCGGAGCGAATCAGCGGTGGTCATGGCATGCTCTTCTGCTACTGGCCGCATAGCCCTGCCAGCAAGCGTAAGGTGGTATCTCAGGCTGTGGCTGGCGGGCAGACCGGGCGCGCTCAGCGCGTCGCACAACTGTTCCACGGAACAATCCCCGTGGCGTAATAAGCGCCAGCAGAGCTGATTGATAAGCCAGGAGACGTCTCTCTCCCCACTGCGGGTAAACCAGCCTTCCAGCAAACAAGCCAGCAACAATTCCTCACGAACGGCCATGCTGATAAACGGCAACGTCAGCGCGGGAAGGAGCAGGTATAGTTCTCGCAGTCTACTGGCGCTGACGGGCGCGCTTTGATCGGCATGCGTAAACAGTGCGATCAACTGCGCCAGCGAGAGGTGCTTTATCAGCCGGTAGCGCACCGCAGGCTGGTCAAAGTGTGGCGCAACAATCCGCCGAAATGCGCTCAGGTCGCGCCCTATTACGCCATGAAGCCACTCGCCGACAGACAGTGACGCCGTCATTGCCTGCATGGGCAGCACGCCGGATAACAGCCACTGGACCAAATCATGGTGGCCTTCGTTAATCCCGCCATGGTGTTGCTCCGCCAACACAGGTTCGGGAGACGGCGCAGCAAACATGTTATCCCGCTGGCGATGCGGCAGATTGAACGGTAATGCGGCAGGCGCGCGCTCGTCCATGAGCTTACGCAGCGCGCCCGGCGGCACCAGCGGATAGAGCGCAGCATCCAGTTTTCCCTCCTCCCGGTCGGCCTGTGCGTTGCGCTGCCAGCGGCGGATCATCTCAGGTATTGTGGTTGCCGTCTGGCGGGCGAGGATCGTCCACACCTGCGCTAACCACTGTCTGACTGTCAGGGTGGCGCCCGCATGCCCGAACAGTGCCTGAAGCAGCGCGATAATCAGAATACTCTCTGCCACCGTTGCCCCGGATTGCGTCAGCCGACCCTCACGGTTCCAGCGGCGCAGCGTAACCAGCAGCGCCAGTGCCGGGGCGCTTAAGTCTGGTGAAAGCCGTCGCATTAGCCGATGCAACGTTGAGAGCGTGATCTCACCCTGCACCATCAAAATAGTCAGCAGGCGACGGGCCAGCGCCTGTTCATCACCCGTACCGGTGCGCGACTGGCGAATCACCGCCAGCAGCACACCGGGCGGTGAAGGCATCAGCAGCAATGTGCGCAGTGCAATCAACTCTGAGCGGAGCGTCGCATCCGGGGGGATGTGACCGTTCATCGTGAAACGCCCGTGGCGCAAATAATCACGCAGCGGTAGCCAGCGATGACTGGCGGCATGGTGTCGCTTGCGCTGTTGCTGGACCAGTTCGTGTAAAATGACCAACAGCTCAAAATGACCAGGATGCGGTTGAGGTGCGGCGGCCTGCATCAACATCGTTAACAACAGGACATACTCAATGCCACTGCGGGCGCTGATAGCCATCAGCGTTTCCTGCACAAACTGACGACGGCTGAAATGACTGCCTGAATTGACCAGTAGCCACGCCAGTAATACCTCCCAGACCAGCCGCCGTGGATGATGTTGCTGGCGTAACAGTGTCTGAGTACGCGTAATGTGCGTCATGATAAAGCGGTGGTCGCGCGGCTCCAGCACGGCCACCAGTTGTGCCAGTTGTAACGTGCTCAAACGCTGTAACATATAATCGCGCACCTGCGACGTGCGGCCCTCTTCACGCAGGATACCGGCTGTTCGCGCCCGGTCTTTAGCGGCAAGTTGCGCCAATAGCTCCGCCAGATGGACCACATCGCCATTGTGCCGCCAGTTGTCGGCGCGATGATGCAACAGGCGCTGGAACTGAAACCACAGGTTATCGTCGTGTGGTTGCGTCATCGCGGAGACAGGCAGGTGAGTCTCCTCATGTTGCAAATCGGTCAGTACCTGCAAAAAGACCGGGGCGACGCGCCCGCTTATCTGCAAGTGTTCAACCGCCTGGGCCAGGCCAGCCACAAGCTGATGGAAATCCAGTTGATAGTGCTGCGCCATTTGCCAGAGCGTGGCGCGGACAAACTGGCGGGTATTGAACAACGTTCCGCGCTCAACCAGCAGAGGGGTAAGGATCCAGTACCATAGTTGCCCGCTGAACCCACTGTCCTGGCGCTGAACAATACGCTGTTGTTGCTGGCAGGCGACGACCCTGTCGGCATAGTGGCAGATAAACCCCGCATGCCACGGCTCAAGTCGCCTGATAGTCTGCCGGATATGTTTGTCGCTCCACTGCCAGGCCATACGCCGACGCGCAACATCCCCCTGTCCCACCTCGCGGATCAGCCGGGTGAAGGGTTGCGCATCGCCTTGTAACACGTGTTCCACCAGTGGCTGTAACGAGAGCCGCTCGCTGCGCCACCAGGGCGACGTCCCCTGGAGTAAAAACCAGCGCAACGCGTCCAGATCGTTCATCTCGCCCGCCACCGCATGGCCCGACGCCGCCGATGTCTTGAGAAAACGCACCTCCTGGCGGTGAAACGCCCGACTGAGCGCCTCCTCCAGCGCGGATTCAAACCGCTGCGCTAACGTCTCGTCCAGGGAGGTGAGATCAATGGTCCCTAAATCCAGTTCAAGCGATTCAATACGCCAGCGTTCAGTGGCAGGACAATGTCTGGCGAAAAAGCGCGCCAGAATAGCGGGCATGATCTGCTGGCTCCACTGGCTGATTGCGTTTTGCAATGCGACGGCGCAGGACGGCTGGTCAAAGCGCGTCTGCCACTCACAGCGCGCGATCATATGCTCAGGCGTCATCATCTGACCTCCCGCTCTCCCCGGTTCGCAGGGCATTGAGAAGTCCCGAGGTTGCCTCACGCAACAAGGCCTGCGGTGAGGGCGTCGCATCCGGCAACCGCAGGTTGTACCATTGACACCATGCGTTGATAAGCGACGCCATTTGTCCAACATTGCGCTGCTGGATGTGCAGAGTGATATGCCCCGGCCAGTGCAACTGCCGCAGCATATCCAGACTCTGCAAAAAGGCGGGATTGCCGGTCAGCGTCACATAATCTGGCAGCGCCAGCGTGGCCGATAGCCCGCCCATCTGCGTCGTGTCATCCGGCACCATGGCGCGAGGATCTGTTTGCAATAAACCCTGTTCTACCAGCACCATGCCCTGGCGAACGCCCCCCAGCCAGGCCAGTTGATCAACATACTGCTGCAAACCACTGACCGTAAGCGACGGTGTATCTGGCAGTTGCAGCACGCACTGGCTGCCGATGAATACTGCTAAACCGACGGCGTTTTTTTGCATCGACACGTCACCGGTGATCGGATCATCTCGCTCCGGTTGCCGGAACGGTGTTGTGCAGCCTGCTGACAGCCACTCAATAAACTGCGGCTGTTGTAATAAGCGCGCCAGCGTGGCGGCCAGCAGGCGCAAATGCGCAGGCAGGCCTGACAAAATGGCACATTTCAGTTCAAAGGTGCTGAAATCGGCAAACGCCTGCCCCGGCAGACGGCTCTGGTGTTCCAGCCTGGCCAGATCCCATTGCCCGTCACGTCGACACACCTCATCTTCATTGAGCACTCGTTCGATAATGCGAATATTGCCGTCTTCACGCAAAATCACCTCTTTCAGGCGCAAACGCCACTGGAGAATAGCCTGCAGAGTCAGATGGGCGTCGTTATGGTCTCTGTCCGGCAGGAAGGTTCTGGCGCACGCGGCGGTGATAGCTTTCGGGCTGTCGAAGCTTTTCAGATATAAAGCATCGATTAACGGCACTACTGATGGCGGACAGGCCATTTTCCACTGCCGATACGCCGCCTGCGAAAGACAATAGCGCCCCGGCGGCGTAACGGGCGTGGCACACCCGCGATCGCCCGCCTGCGCCCGACGAGACGAGAGCGCCTGTAAATTCAGCAGCCAGGTGCTTTTCACCCTGATTCGGGTTTTCAGCATACCGCCAGACCACTGCAGAGCATCGATAATGGCATTGTAGACATCAGCGGGTTCACCGTGGCGCGCCAAAAGGTGGCTGAGCATCTCATCACGGCGCTGCTCCGCGCTTTCTATACTCTCCATTGCCTGAACCAGTCCATAGTGATACGCATTAAAGGGATCACGCTGAAAACGTTGCCAGGCCAGTTGCGATCGCAGGCGGGCATCGGCGGGGTCATCCGGTGCGATATACTGAAAGCGCTCGCCGCCCAGTAGCAGCGCCTGGACATCGGGCACGTTATACAACGGCTGGCAAAACAGGGTCCGAATAGCGGGCTGATCGGGGATCCCACGCAGCGGATCGGGCCGGGTCAATAAGGTTCCCACATCCTCCGGCCCGGTGACGGGCGCTCGGGTGAAGCCAAATGAGAAGAGATTGCCAAGATTGGCCAGCTGCGCGAGCTGGTTAGCCATCACCTGATCGAAAAGCATCAGATATCCTTTTAACTGCCGCGCCTGTGCGACCCGGTAGTCCGGCGTATCGGCCTGCAAGGAGTTCGGCCCGATGGCATAAATGTTGGGAAACGTGTTCTGTACCGAGTAATACGCCGGGATATTGCGATAACGCCCGGTCGGCAACGCAGGCGCAATGTCAATTTTCGCATCAATGCTGCTACTCTGGTGGCGGGCTTGCAGTTGTGCCAGCGAATTCAGCGCCGCATGCTGCGCCGCCACCCCCGCAGTGGAGGTATCCGTTTGTGTGGATGACGGCGTAAAGCGCAGTCGCGCGATACCGTCTTCCTGCAGCAGGATGCTATCGGACTCACTATGTTGCGCATCGCTAAACCGGCACCCCGCCACGCCCTCCACGCCTTCAACGCCGCTAATACAGACAACGATGTCCATCAGGTGGATGACGCGGCGTTTTTGCGCCGCCAGGGTCCCACTGACAATCCAGCCGTTGTGCATTTCCGGCCCGTTGAAAATCGCAGAAGCATCCAGCCCCCGGGCACGCAACTCCGCATAGCCGCAGCGCCGGGCAAATGGCGCCACATAGTCCGCCAGCGCCTGATTGATTTGCGCATACACCTGCTGAGCATTGGCATCCGGCGCCATAAACAGCGTGGCCGTGATGTTAATGACCTGTGCTTTCAGCAGCGTGGGAGGCAGGAAGCCTTCTCCAATATTACGCTGGCCGTTAAGCAGTCTGTCAATCCGCGCCAGCAGGCGACCTACGGCATCCTCTTGCGCCGGGAGAGAGGTGTCGGCGACATCTACCGACACCTGATACCAGCCGGTCGGCGTTTGCCCGCGTAGCAGCGGCAGCAGATAAATATTATCGACCTCCGGCACGTTATCCAGCACCAGCCGCTGGTAGTCCTCAGGGGTAACGGGGCCGCTGGTCAGAATTTCTTCAGCGGCAAAGAATTGTTGCGCCCAGGCGATACGCTGATCGGGGCCGGTAAGCACATCTTCAATCGGGAAACTGTTCACATAACCCAGTTCGGTCAGGGCATAGCAAAGCTGCTCAAGAATAGTGACGCCCGGGTCGCTGTCGTTGTAATTACTCCAGGACTCGCCCGCCATCGCTTTGAGGTAGCGAATACCTTCCTGTTTGAGAAAAGTGATGTTTTGCTCCGCAGGCAGCGGGCCGGACTGAATACTGTTTTGCATCACCTGCTGTGCCAGCGGGACAGCCGGAGTCATTTCGCTCATCACCAGGCCTCCGATAACGTATTCTGCGGCATCGATAACGTTGCGCTGGCGGCTGACTCAGGTCCGTCACTACTGGCGCGGATAAACGTCAGTTGATGCGTGAAGGCCGACACCACTACCCGGCGGGCATCGGAGGGTACCAGCAGACCGTCTGTGGCATGGCTTTTTTCGCCGTTGTCGGCGCCTGATTTGCACAGTTGCAAGCGCTGTACGGCGGCCACCCCGTCAAAGCTGGCTAAAAAGCTCAACACTGCGGAATGGCTGACGCCAAGCGAGACGGAATATTGCGCCTGCGCCGCCTCTATCCATGGGGAAAGAAATAGCGTTATTCCCTGAGTCAGGGATTGCATCAGATCGTTGGCATTGACCCAGGCGCCGATAACCAAAGTGGCTATCACCTGTACCGGTTCGTATTGCAAGTTGCAGACCGTCACCTGCGCCATTGCCGATAAGCGCCGGGCGAGATATTGCTGGATAAGTTGCAAACCATCCGAAGAGACCGCCGGACGGAGCGCGCCGATAGCGCCAGCATTGTCATAACGTGGGATCACGCCGACACAAACATCACCAGGCCGTATCGCGGGTAATATCCGGGTATAAAACGCGCCGGGAAAGACCTCGCGCGTCAGAGTCAGGCTATCCCACTGGCTGCTCAGACGATCTTTGGTCCTGAGACGCTGGCTCACCCGCTGGCGAAACATGACAGGGTCTTCTGCCGGGCTGCCGCCGATGGAGTCAAACGGCTGAATAACCCCGGCAATTGCGGGTTGGGTGATAAGTGGCGCGACAATACTGCCCGCCAGCAATTTTGGCTGCTCGCCAGGTGACAACGTCACGTTAAGCTGTCGTTGCACCCGCACTGCCTGCGTATTGCAGTACACCACCTGCACCCGTTGCGCGACATTTTGCGTCATCATTAGCCAGCCGCACGGTTGTCCGGGTGTCACGTCTGCCGTCAGCACCGGAGAGTCCAGCGCCATATCCTGCGGCAGGTCAAGCACCATAATGCCGGAACGGCGAAGTCCGCCCGTCTCATCACTCACCACGCTGAGCGCCTGCCAGCCGTTCACGCTCCAGTAAAAGAGCTGAATTTCTGCCGTCGCCCCCTCCGGGTCGACCGCCTGCATCAGTTCAATAAATAAGCTCAGACGACACGGCGTCGCTACCTGGACAAGAGAGATAAACAGTGAACCCGCAGCCTGATTAACGCCCTGGAAAAGCGCCAGCCCAGGGGCGTCAGTCGCACCAGGCTGTAATGCCACTGTCGCCAGCGAGATTTGCGCGGCCTCTTCACCTGCGACCTTGTGAAAATAACAGTATTCCGTCAACGCCCCCTGATGAATGAGCGTGAAGGCCGTGGTTGTCGCCAGTGGCCGGGTGAAATCGAGACATTGACTCGCCTGATAATTCACCAGCGCCCGATTGGCTTTCGGCACCCAGGGCAGGTTCGGCATCGGCGTAGTATCGCTTTTACCAAACAGCGACATCAGCGCTTTGGCATTCTCAAGGCTGATATCCGCCACCAGTTGCGGATAAAGGTTAAAACCAAACCCCGGCCCAGGCGCAATCAGCGTCATACGCATTCCTGGCCCGGTCAATGCACTCTCCGCGTTCCAGGTGAGCGCCGTCGGGAAGTGGAATGTCCAGGTACTGGAGGCGGCATTGAGGCAGGTTTTGCCCGTCTCCCGTTGGGCAAACAATCCGCCAGGTAACTGCGGATCGGTCGCAGAAAAGGTGTGTGGCGTGCTGTGCAGGCGCTGCCAGATCCGCTGCCACCATGAACGGCGGGCGGCTGATGTGGGCGGTGGCGGTACCCTGTCAGAAGGGGGCACAATCGTTAATGTCGCGGGTAATATCTGCCAGCCCATGGCGCTGTTTGCCTGCCAGGTCACGCGAAAGGCGCTGTTGCTCCAGGTTTTTGCCTCTTCATCGTCTTCATCCGCCCAGTGATTCCAGGTGGCGTAATACCCGGCAAAATCGGGCGGCTGGTTGTCCCAGAACAGTTGCAGACTCAGCCCGCTGAGAGGTTTGCCGAAGACCTCCGGCGCGTTGAGATAACAGTGATGCCCCACCTCCGGAATGGGGCCAAAAACGGGCATAACTTTGTCAGCCACCATCGGTCCATTGTCATTACTGAGGCTCAATGCCTCGCTCTGTGTCACGTTGACCGAAATGGTCAGGCTCAGCAGACGCGGTGGCTGACGTAAATCCACTTTTGCGGGCAGGGTCACCCGACACCAGGGCGCGGCGGCATCAAAAGGCCCGACGGGGGCGGCGGTAAAGACCGATACGGGGGCAAAGCCGCTGTCCAGGGTCAGCGTGAGCACCAGTTGTTGCGCGTTATCGCCCCGTTGCCAGGTGCCATAGGGTGTTGCATCCTGCCACTGTTGCGCGCCGCTTAAGGCAATAACCGCGTGCTGCCAGAGGTTGGGGTCGACCGTCTGCGCGAAGGTAAAGGTCAACGTCACCTCGCGCGTCCCGCTGGTCAGCCAGAGCATGGGGCTGGCAAAGGCAAACCCATGGGGTTGTGTCTGTGGCGCACTGTTACCAAACCAATCGCTGGCCAGAACCGTATTATCAGCATCCCGACGGATCGGGTTTGGTGCCGCCAGCGTATTCACATACTGCTGCCAGTCGCCATTGGCATCCTCCGCGTAGCGACAACTGATTGTCAGACCGGGCCTGGCGGTGTTGATTTCCATCGCCTGCTGAGTTGCAAAGATAATCGGCTGCTTCTGGCGGTCCTGGCCTGCCATAAACGCGGTACCCACAGGCAGCGTCACGGGAGATATCCCCTCAACCGGCATCAGGCAGATCACCGTATGATCAGGCAGCGCCGGGCGCTGTTGCTGGTGTAAAAGCCGCTGATAATAAAAGTCGAGATGACGACGACTAAACGTGTTCAGACCCGTGCGGGAAAATTCCAGTAGCCGATTAAACGCGATGATCAGCGCCGTATCGGGATAATCGTTCTGCTCTTCGCGTAATGCAGCAAAGGCGCGGTTTGCGTGGTTAATCACCTGAACAAAGAACGAAAAGACCTGCTGATAGAGCCTTTCCAGTGTACTCAGGACCTCTTGCGGCGAGCGTGGTCGGGAGAACTGCGCGCCGCGAAATTGCCACGCATCGCCAAACACACTGAGATCAAGGGTGGGTAATGCGCACTCTGGCCACGCCTGAGCCAGCCAAATCTGCAGATCTACCCGTCGCCACAGGCACGGTGAGAGGGTCACGCTGACCTCTTCACTCACAAATTTCTGCAACGGAAAAGTGACCGTACTCTGCGGTAAATAGTGATGCCAGGTATTGATCTGTCCGAACATGTTGTCCAGCAGCATAAACAGGTGCGCAACCGCCTGTTTATCTCCATCATTCGGGCTGGCGTTCGCAGGTAACGACTGAAACGGTTTTAGCCGTTCCTGCAACTGGTTAAAACGAAAATGCAGTGCCTGATACGCCGTTTTACCGATCACCGCCAGCAGAATCGCCGGATCTTTTAATACCAGCGCGCGCCAGTTTCCTGCCGCCTGGTTGTGCTCATCGTAAAATACGATAAGGTCCGCAATAGCGGCGACAAACGCCAGACGATCGCGCATATCACGGCCATCGATGGCAATGCCATCGGGATCCAGCCGTCGGTTGATGTCGCCCGCAAGGGCATCGATGTCAACGTTGATGCGCACCCTGCTGCTCCACGGTAAGGTTCGTCCCTTCAAGCAGAGAGAACGGGAAGACATGGTTATGCCGCGAGTTGGTTTGCCTAATCAGGTAACCGATATGGATAACCACCATGGCGGGTTCCGGTGTAAAAGAGACGTCAATCGATTCAACGGTGATTCGCGGTTCGTCATTAAGCAACGTCAGGCGTACGGATTGGGTGATTTCGTCCTTGAGGGTCGCGTCCGGCTGGCGGAACAAAAAGCTGCGTAATTCGCTGCCGAAATAGGGCAACAGGCAGCGTTCGCCACGTGCGGTGCGCAGTATTAAATCGATGGACTGATTGATATTATCCTGCGCGCTGTTCATCGACACTTGCCGAATTGCCCCGGAAAATGCAGGGGGAAATTGCCAGCCGCGACCAAGAAAATCATGCTCACTCATCTCCTAGCCTCCGATAATGACCGTGAATTCGCCAAGCACAATCGATCCCCCGTGCGCAGTCTGATCCCCTACTCTGGCCGCCGGTAAACCCCCGATGAAAACCGTTGCAGATCCCTTGATGATGGTGTCCGGCGGACCGACGCAAACCAGCATGTCGCCCAGACGGGCAGCGGGCAGCTTGCCAATGAGCACCGTCGGACACCCCACCTGAATGATGGGACCGCCGACATGGGGAATCGGTGGTAGCCCTGGCGTCACCATCGGGCACTGATGAAAATCGGTCAGTCTTGCGGCAGGCGGCATGGTTCCTCCTCTTAATTGATCATCACGATTGCACCCTTGAGGGTCAGTTCCGCCCCGCCCTGTACCTGTGCACTGGCATTTCCCTTCGCACTTAGCGCAATGTCGGCGTTGGCATTCACATTCATGCCGGAAATAGCGACATCGCCGGAAGACGCCTGAATACTGACGCCCATATTTCCGCTGATATTGACCTTCTGGTCGGCATGAATGGTGATCGATGCGGGGCTTTTGAGTTCAATACCGGACGACGACATTGTGATGGCATTGTTGTTTTGGTCGGTGATGCTGATTTGCTGCTTTTTGTCGTCCAGCACGATGACATTGTTGGCTTTGGTGGTGATCGTCATGATGCTGTCCTTATCATCAAAGACGATGCGCATTTCACTGTGCGTGACGATAGCCTTTTTGCTGTTGTCCGCATCCGGTTTCAGATCATTGAATGGGGCTCGTTTGCCGCTATAAACGCTGCCAAGGATCACCGGGAAACAGGGATCCAGGTTGAGAAAACCGACGATCACTTCATCGCCCACTTCCGGCAGGAAAAAGGCCCCCACGCCGCTGCTGGAATAAAAGTTTGCCATCCTCGCCCAGACACCGTGCCCTTCGGTATCAAAGAGCGGCAGCGTCACCAGAATTCGGTAGGCATTGTCCGGGTCCTGATCAATTTTCTTCACCGTGGCGTTAAATAACCCCTCAACGCCGGGAAGTACCCCAGCCGCTGCGGGGGCCATGACGTCATGTTGCTGAACGAACCACAGGGAAGAGAGACCCAGCGAGGCTTTGGTAAACCAGTTTCCCTCGGCGAATTCATGCTCGACGCCCGAGACAAAATAGTCGCCATCAAAACGATCGCCAACGCCGGCCACCGTCAGCCAGACGCCCGGAATGACCGCCGCGTTGCCCGCGACACGCACCTCACCGGTAATTTTCGCCAGTTCGCTTTTCTGCATTTGCGCCTTCGACCACTCGGTCAGCGCGCCGTTATTAAGCGTGGCGGTAGACTGGAGCGTAAAGGTGGGTAACCCCACCACCGCCGAGAGTTTTTTGCTGCTGATATTACCCGGCCCGCTGAGCGTGTTATTGGCCGTGGCGGAGATGCATTGCTGTGTGGCGTAATCCCAGGCGCGGGCTTTCACCTCGCCCAGTTGCGTGACGGCGTCCATATCCGCACTGAACTGGTAGAGATTATCGCCGTAGGTCACCGTCAGGACCGACGTCGTGTTTTGGGTTGGCGAAAACACGGAGACTTTGCCGTTCAGTGTGCTAACCACCAGGCCATTGATATCGGCACGACTGAGCATAAAATCCCAGTCGCTGCAGTAATACTGCACCAGTTCCGCCAGCGTCAGCGACGTGCGGGCAACATCGCTACTTAACCCGGACTGACTGATCAGGGCGCTTATCACATCGCTGTCGGTTTTGTTCGGGTAGACCGCGCTGCGGCGGCCAACGCTCATTTTGATGGCTTTATCGCAGCACTCTATCGACAAAATGGGGCCAATATTGCCTTCCACCTGCACAGACTGACGCGTAACAATGCCGGAAAAGACGCTTTTATTTTCTGTGTCGTACCCCAGCGAGATAGCGATTTCCGCGCCGGGAACGAAGGTTGACGAGGCGCTGACAGTAAAGTTTTCTGCGTCGGCGGAGCCATCAAGTATCTCCAGCGTGGCGCGGCTAATACGGTTAATCCGCTGGTCAACCTGGATACGCAAAATCTGATAATCGCCGGGAATCGCACTGCCATTGGCCGTGATCGTATAGCTTGCAAGGCCGCCAGACGGAGGGTTGCCGCTCATGCGTTGCCTCCCTGTATTAACGGAGGAACTTGCAACGTCGTGCCTGAGTCCAATTGGCGAAATTTATCGAGTTGGTTAAAGGCCGCCAGTTGAACATAGAACGACGGATCCCGATAAATTGCCTGGCTAATCTGCGGCAGGCTGTCACCATCCACGACGGTGATGCGATGGGTCAAATCCGGTGACTTGCGATCCTCTTCTTTCGCCGCCGTTGTCGGGTCAAGGTAAGAGGTAAATTGCAACGCCACTTTGGCGCGCAGCGCGGTGCCATCAGGGCGAAAAAAAGTATAAGTGGTATCAAAGACCTGTAGCACGCCCTTAAACGAGAGGCCCTGTCCCCAGTAGAGGATCACATAGTTAGGGCGGTGAATATTGCCGTTATAGTCATACACCGTCTTCTTGAGCAGGTTTATCTCCTGAGTCAGATCGGTACGGGTGCTGTCAACCACGCCGGTACAGTCAATCACCAGGTCAAAACTCAGTTGTTCCCCCGGGGTCGCCCGATATTTGGACGACAGTTTACCGCTGCCCGGAGCCTGTTCTTCGTTGTAACTGACGCTGCGATTAATGCGAATTTGCTCAGGATTGAGGATGACGAAATATTCGCCGCCGCTGACCTTGTTGGTGAATTTTTCATCACTGTAGGCCACCATCCGCATTTTCTTTATTCCACCCATTGGCCCTTCCTGAATCAGTAACGTTTCCATGGGATGTGCCGGAAGACCGTACGACTTAACGCTCCAGCGGATTTTTTCTGTCGTTCTTTTTAAGCTGGCGCAGACAAGACTGAATCACCTGCTGCTTAAGTGCCTGTAGTTGCAGTGGATCTAACTGCATCTGCGTGGGTTCGGGTTGACTCTGAATCGCGGTTTTGATGACCAGTTCACGTATCTCAACGGGCATAGCGGCTTCTCCCGGCATTAGTAAGTGTCAAAATTGGGCATGTCAAAGTACTGATAGGCAAACTCCAGCGTTTCGATGAAAATTTCACTCTCCTGTGACCGTAAGTTGCTGGCGGACCACTTCACTGGCCATGCGGCGATAAAATTCCAGTCCATGCTGATGTGACCATTCTCATCAAGTAACCAGACCTTGATATCGCGGGTTTTGATAGGGGCAGAGAGCCCATTATCCAGCGTATCTTTCACCCAGCCGATAAGCGCAGACTCTGCCTTAACCACTCCGCGCCGCAGCACGAGGTTCTGAAACGATGTCTGAGCGGGAAGACGGTACTTAAACCGGTTTTCCCCTCCACACACCACCTCTTCGATACCCAGTTCCTTACTCAGACCGCTCACTTCCTGGAAGGCGGCATCGCTGCCGCCCATCCCGGTGATCGAGACGCTGAAATAAAAACTGGTTTGCAGGTTATGATCCATTGGTCACGACGAGCTGTTCGTGAGCGATTTCCAGCGTATCCACGGCCACCTCATTGGCATCGGATTTCAAATCTGTGCCCGTGATTTTGGTTGGCCACGCATTATTCAGTTGCCACTGCATGGTGACCGCGCCATTCTCGTCGAGCAGCTTGATGAGTACCGTTCTGCGTTTTACGGTGTTCATCTTGATTTCATCCATCCACTTCCAGAAATTGTTGTCGTTGACGAACACGCCACGCTTCATCGTGATGTTGCCGTACTTCGCGATCCCCGGCATTTTGATGGTCGAGAACAGCGTACTGTTACTGTGCCGGTACTCGATCACCTGCACCTCTTTATCCATCCCCGAGACTTCCTGAAACGCTACCCCTTTAAGTTCCGAGCCCAGATCAACCTCGAACCGGAACTTGGGCATAGGCCATGTTGTGCCTTCTTTGCTGCCGTCATCTGCCATGAGCATGCTCCTTAACAGTCGCTAATCAGTAAATTGACTCATTGATGTGTGAACAGGCCTTACCGCTTCACTTAGCCTGATTTCGCCATTTCCTGCTCAAAGGTGATGACGAGGAATTCAGCCGGACGCACGATGGCAACTTTCACGGTGACATTAAGGAAACCGTTCAGGATATCGTCGCCCGTCATGGTGGAGCCAAGGCCGCAAAAAACCTGAAACGCATCGTTTGCCGTGGCCCCCTGTAAACCGCCCTCTTTCCAGATATCGGTCAGGAAGCTGGAGATTTCGCTACGCACCGCGGCCCAGGTATTAGCCGTATTGGGTTCGAAAACATATGCACGTGCCGCCAGCTTCACGGATTGTTCGAGGAAGGTCATGGTGCGGCGCACGGAGATGTAACGCCAGTCCTGGCTATTGCCATCGAGGGTTCTCGCCCCCCAAATCAGAATGCCCTGCCCGTTGAAAAAGCGGATGGCATTGATGGACTTACCGGATACCGCATCAATATTGAGATCCGCCTGTTGGGCATCGGTTAAGCGGATGGGTAATCGCGCCGCTCCGACAATGCTGGTATTGGCGGGAGCATTCCAGACGCCGTTCAGGTTGTCATTGACGGTATACACGCCGGCCATCGCGCCGCTCGGCGGCAAAAGGTTGGAGCAGGTCAGCACGTTATTGATGATTTGCGAGTAGGTTTTTGATGCGTTGAGCAGCGCAGCATTGAGCTGCGAGTTGCTCATCGGGTTGGTTTGCGGCGGCGTTTCAATCATTCCGAGGATCTTCGTCACCACCGGGTCCTGCGCCGACGGCGGGTTAATCACCGCTCCCAGTTGTTTAATATCTCCGCCAAACAGGTTAGTGAAATTGATATCACTGCCCTGCATGATGGTTGTACCGATAAAGGGATAATAAGCGACGCCGTAATTCAGTCCATTTGAGCCGGTACTGTTGCGAAACGCCTCAATGTCATTGGTGTACATGATCGGATCAGGCGTGTCGCCGCCGATAATATCGAACAGGCAGACCGCGGTCTGAAGCGCTGAAGCCTGCAGCAACATGCTCTGCATCAGGGTGCCATTATCTGCCGGGGAAAGCAGCGTGGCTTCCGGACAGATGTACATGGTGGGCTCCTGCTCGTTTTCCAGCAGCGCCAGACCGGCTTGCAGATCGGCGAGTTTCACGTTCGGATTAACGATTTGCGCCCCCACATCGCCGGGTTTGCCGCTCGATTCCCCATAGCTGCCCACCGAGACAATATACGCATCGCCGCCGCCGTTGAGATAGAACAGGCGAATGCTGTTATAGAGGTAATAGATGGTGTTCGGGTCCGGCACTATCGAATAATACGTACCGTTCAGTAACAGATACTCCCCTTTTTCCGGCTGCGTTTTTTGCGCCACCAGATAGTATTCAGGATTGTACTGCGATGCAGGATCCGCGGGCGGCTGCGGATTCGCATTCATGTAGATGGCCTGAAATTCAGCAAAAGAGGTGATCTTCTGCGCCTTGTTGTAGTAGGACTTGCCCTGATACTGCGCGTTGGGTGTATAGCCGATAAAGGCCGGAACCGCGGTGGCGACAGGGACCACTGAGTTCGGAAAGGCATTCAACTCGTTGATATACACACCCGGAGTTTTGATATTGGATGCTAGCATGTCATGGTTTTCCTTTGGTTCACTGAGTGAAAATCCTGTACTGCATGTCGTTAACCTGAAAAGGCATTAGCCCAAAAACATCAGAATCCGACTCCTGTTGGCCTGCGGGTGATGCGTGTTGCGCCCCTTTCATCAGACATACACATACATAACCGACACGGGCTGCTGATCCGCGCAATACGCGGTGAATAAACGATCTGCCACAGGCGTTGGCAGCACAGACATCACCGTCTGCTGTCGGGTACGCCCGCTTTGCGTCTGGGTTTGCGGGATATCCATTAACGCAAAACGTTGTGGCGGCACCTGTTGCAGGGTAATCGCTGAGGTGCTGCGGGTTACCCAGCCCGTTTGTCCGTCGCCATCCCCACTGTGCAGGCTGGCGGGGTTGAACGCGATCAGCCCTGATGTGTCCACGATTTGCGGGTTTTGCAACCGTCGCTGTCCGCGCGGAATCAGGCGATATTCCCAGACGGTAGCGCGTGCCTGGAGCGTCACAGTAAAAGCCTGTCGGGAGAGCAAATCCGCCGGATAGAGACAAATTTCACCCGTCGCGACGGCGGGCGCGCTCTGCGCTTGCGCAGGCCCCATGATCATCTCGCCCGGAATCTGCCCGTCGGATGCGGTAATACGCTCACTACTGAACCCGAGCACCCCTTTCCATTCGCCGGGTAGTGCCGTGACCGCCAGTAACCCGGTACCAGGCTGCGCCAGCCAGAAACGAAATGGAGTACACACTTCCTGGGAAACGCAGTACTGCAAAAATACTGTTCTGCCCGTCGGGGCATAGCCATAGATGCGCCATACATTGCCTGATGCCACCAGGTTCAGCCCCAGACGTCGCATGGCTTCATGGGTGTTTTGATCGGGCAATAGTGTGGCTTCACGCCAGATACGGCCCGGAAAAAACTGATGCTGCAAGGTAATTTCCGCAATCACAAACATCAGCGTCCGGCCTGCGCCTGGCTGCCAATCTGCCTGAGCACCGGCAATTCCCCGCTAATCTGGTTTGCCTGAATCGCGATATGGCGAATTTTGTAAATGATCGATGGCTGATACCGCGCGCCCAAGGCGCTCCAGAGGTTGTGTGTGTTTTCGTAAGGTGAGTTCTCGATTTCAAACTGCAACTGCTCAATGCCATCCGGGAGATCAGGAAAATTCTGCCGTTTGATGATGGGGGTCGCCTGAAAAAAAGCGATGACCGCAGAGAGAAAGCGCAACGATTCGCTATAGTCATCAAAGCTGGCGGTAAGCAAGACATCCAGATTAAATCTCACCGTCGGCATCATCTGCCTGACGATATTATTTTTTGTATCTGGCGTGGTCCTCGCACCATAAAATGGCTTGCTGGTTTCATGTTCCAGATTGATAAGCGTGAGTACTAATTTATTTTGATTCTTTAAAGGTAGGCTGCCGTTCGAATCGACCAGATTATTTAAAACAACCATATTCCCGGCAATATCAAACTGGTTGCGTAATTGCTGATCAAGAATGTCTTTAATATAACTCAGTGCATCATCAAGCATGTAATGTCCTTAATGAGGAAATTGCCAGTCGCCACACAGCGAACCGCCAACCTGACACACTTTAATGTTTGTCTGCAAACATTAATTATTTTGGGCAACATCAAGCCCATAAAAATAAAGACAGCAGCATTCGGCGCCTTTAATTTTTAAAGACAAGACTGATCCTCTGCATAAAACAGACAGAAGGCGCTACTTTATCGCTAACCGTGATGTGCTGTATGTATATTCGATGGGCAAAACCTCCCACGCAATAAGAAATGCGCTCTTATCGTTTCTATTTATAGTGAAAATTTAAAACAAGTGGCATATCGGCATGGTTCACATGCAACGATGTTTTTTCAGTATAAGCGGGAAATCAGAAAATTCTATAAAATTATTAAAAAAACACCCTGATTTTAAAATTAGATAATTTTCATGGAGATAGCGTTTATGTCAGCCTCTACCACTTCACGCGCCGGGCATCACGACAGCAACAGAAATACAGGCATAGTGCGCCATGCAGGGCAGAAAATATGCCAAAAACGTCGACATGAAAAGCGACCGTCAAATTTACAAAAAAATTGCATAAAGAATTTTAGATAAGTGGCCCTCGCCCACTATTTCTTTTTTGCTTACGAAATGTTTAGTCGTAGTAAAACCATTATGAAACTATAAGATTAATAATCTTGCCGGAGGTTGTCTTTTCATTACATGTCAGACCAGACATTTCTCTGATACGGTGGAAATACTCAGAATAACAGTTAAGGATATATTCAACTTTCAGAGATGGGAGCGAAGATAACATCAACGAAGGGTATGAGCGCTAATCACATACAGAGAGAATGTGACAGGTTAATTCTGAGGGTAAAGGATGTTCGATCACACGAAACAATATGCTTCCGTTGTCGTTTTCTTTGTAATAGAGTGCCGTATCTTTACATGAAAAATCCAGACCAACTGCCCGCAGCTTATAACCTGGAAATTATTTGCAGTGTTATTATTTACAACGTCATGCATGAGAGGCAGAAGCTATGCATGACGTTGCCGATATTATGCTTTCACTACGGCCTTATTTTTATCCAGTAAAAAAGGACGCAGATACCCTACGGTGTTGGACAACAAAATGACTTCGACAGGCAAATCTATTTTCAATACGTCGGTGACATAGTCGCGACGCGCCTGCATACGCGCCCACACCTGCGGATAATCCTGCGCCAGCTCATCGCGAAGCCGCTCATCAGCCAGGCCAACGGTATCTTCAATGCTACAACCGCCATAACCCGGCACTGAGGGAATAATATCGATTTGCAGCAGCATGCCGCTTTCCAGACGCACCGCAGAAGCAGGGTAAATGGGCGAACTTAACCACTCTTCATCGGCAACCAGATGGCCAGGATTGAGATGCCAGTGCCAGCGATCTTTAGGTAACACCGACTCCACCAGGCGGTAGACCTCCGCGCCCGTCACGCCCGGGCGGATAAATTCAAGCCACTGGACCACGGTGTGATAGTAGGGAATGGCCACGCGGGTCAGGTAGTCTGCAACCGGCTCCGCCAGCTCATTTTCACTGGCGACAACGTATGCTGAACGGCTGGTTAACCCGCCTTTGTAACCGACGGTGAGGGAAAATTTATCGCCGCGAGCGATGACCTTATCCGTTGGGTAGAGACAGGCGCGGGCAAAGCGCTCGCCCGTAGCGGCAATCATCACCACATTGTTAGGCTGTCCCCACCCCGCCAGATGCTGACCAATCTCTTTTTCACGCCGCCCTGGCTCGATGGCATTGAGCGCGGTAAGCAGCCGGGTGGAGGCGAGGTTGGCGCCGTATTCATAAAAAGCAATTTCGCAGGCGCTATTCAGCCGCCGTACGCCGTATTCCGGCGAGATAAACAGTCCGGTAGCATTGTGCACATTTTCCCGCCCGCCTGCCGCGCTGAACACCGCATCAAGAATAAACGCCGGTACATCAAACAGCGCGGTATGACCGGTGAATAATTTCCAGCCCACGACACCCACACAGCTCGCTTTATCGATGCCGCACGAGGCGAGCAACCCGGCCAGCGGCGCGTCACCTTCCATTGGCTGGTTGGGTAAGGAAAACAGCGGCGTATGCAGGCATTTACCGCCATTACGCGCAAAAGGCACCAGCTTAAGGTTCTCATTGCCCATGATGTAGCTCAGCGCGCCTGCGGCATTCACTACCAGCAGTGCTTCCTCAAAACGGGGAATAAACCCGGCAAGATACTCAAAATTGGCGCCATGCTCTTTGTCGGCATAGATAACCAGATGCGTAAAACCACGTTCCTGCATCGACTGCAGGACATTACGCAACCGTCGTTTCATGGTGTCGTCCGAAAGGACGGGATAAGCAATATCCGGGTAGGTTTGCGGCGCAGGTATTGTCTGCAGGTGATAGCGCGGGACCGTTGTCATGGCGTCATTCCTTATGCGGCGGGGAAAAGATCCTGATTGCTTTATGCCGTTGTGTTGACCAGAACATTCTGACCATCAATACGCTGCGACAACATATCATGGAACAGACGGGTCGCCATGGATAACGTCCGTTGACGGGGCAAACAGAGATCGACCTTCACCTTTCCCATCAGCGGGTCGGCCAGCGGCACCGCCACAAACATCGCCTGCCCGTTCTGCTCCTGATGATGTAGCTGGGGCAAAATGAGCAGCGTCTTACCCTGCAGTGCCAGCGTCTTTTGTACCTCCATTGAGCTGGTAATAAACCGCATATCAAAATGGACGGCTTCGCGTCTGGCTGCGGATTCCAGTAACTGGCGTACGGCGTAGTTGGCAGGGGGAATGGCTATCGGGTGGGCGGCAATCTCTTTCAGGGTTAGCCGCGACTTCGTCGCCAGCGGATGATGGGCGGCCATCAGTACCTTGTGTTCCAGATGACAACAATGGGTCACCTGAATCTCCGCACTGACAGGGGTATAAAAGGCCAGCGCGACATCAGCGTGCCCGCTAATAAGCTGTTCGGCGATATAGGGCGCGCTGCCGGTGTCAATTTCGAACGACACCTCCGGGTTATGCTGACCAAACGCCTCAATGACGGGGGCGATAAACAGCGCCACCAGGCTCTCGGCGGCACAGATTTTTACCGTACCGGACACCACGCTGCGCCTTGAAGTAATACGCGCTTTCACTGACTCCAGCTCCCGTAACGTGGCCTCCACCGCCTGCGCCAGAAGCTCCCCTTCACGCGTCAGTTTAATGCCGCGTGGGCCCCGTTCAATCAATTGGGCGCCATAATAATGCTCAAGAATATCGATTTGCCGCGTCACGGCCCCTGGCGCAACAAATAACTTATCCGCAGCTTCACGAAAAGAAGCAGACTTTGCGACCTGACTAAAATATTTCAGCGCCCGTAATTGCATTGTCTCTCCCGCTGGATGAAACCATTGCAGCGACCTTATTACGTCAGTGAAATATTGGCAAACGACGCTACGATGACGGCGCTATTGCACTCTTTATAAGCAACGAGCGCCATTTCTGTGCAATCACTACCCCCTTTTTTAAAGCCAACATCCCGTAACGGGCGCGCTATGCGGCATGACCTGTCAATAACCATCGCTTTATTTTGACGTGTATTTTGCTGACAAAGCACATTTTAAGTGCGCCCGCCAATGAAGTTATTTACTGACTCAAAACACAGACGCGAATGCCGATATTAATAGCCAATATAAACAACAGGTTAAATTTATTCATATTATTTTCTTATTCACTCGCCTTATTGTCAGTGCATACATTTTTTGAACACTGACCTCGCCTAATTGTGATAGTGGGCGGATCTACGCCCTGTTATATGTCTGCTATGTCTTTTCACCTTTCATTTCGCCTGAACATATTGAGGAAGGTCATACGATGACAAACGAAATAAGTCATAGCGCTTCAAAACCCAAAGCATCGCGTAAAGAAGTGGTTGCTGTTGTGCTTGGCGCTGCGGTTGAGTTTTTCGATTTCAGTGCTTATGCCACCTTTGCCGTCATGATCGGTAATATTTTCTTCCCCTCAGATAACCCCTTTACCAGCCTTTTATTGTCGGTCTCTGTTTTCGGTATCGGCTTTATTGTCCGCCCACTTGGTGCCATATTTATTGGCAGCTATGCCGACCGCGTGGGACGTAAACCGGCAATGCTACTCACTATGGTGTTTATGACCATTGGCACCGGCGGGCTGGTCTTCCTGCCTGGCTATGAAACCATTGGTATGGCAGCTCCAGTCATTCTTGTGCTTGTCCGTATGCTACAAGGGCTGGCCTGGGGCGGCGAAGCAGGCCCTGCGACAACATTTATTATGGAAGCTGCGCCAGAAGGAAAAAGAGCGTTCTATACCAGCTGGCAAATTGTCGCGCAGGGGCTGGCGGGCATCAGCGCTGGCTTGATTGGTTATACCCTGACACTCATCCTGACGCCTGAGCAACTCTCTGCCTGGGGCTGGCGCGTGCCTTTCGCGTTTGGACTGCTCATTCTGCCCATTGCCATCTATCTGCGCCGTAACCTTAACGAGACCTTCACCGCTGAGAACAGCGCTGCCAGTAAGTCCACCGGTAGCCTGCTCGGTGAAGTGATGCGCAACTACCGCGGCCTGATTCTGGTGGGTATTTTTATTCTTTCAGGCAGTACCATCACGCAATATTTTCTCAATTACATGACCACTTATGCCTTAAAAGAACTGGCCTTCGCGCCGGGTACGGCGATGGCGTCGACCATTCTTATCGGCGTGTGCGTGGTGATATTTTCCCTGGTTGGCGGCTGGATGGCGGATCGCTTCGGGCGCAAGATAACCATTATCGCGCCACGCCTGCTTCTGCTGCTCCTGCTGCTACCGGGTCTTGAGATGATCAACGCCTGGCGTAGTGAAGGCGTTTTCTTTGCCATCATCACTCTCTTTGCCGCACTGCAATGTATCAGCGGATCCGGCGTGTTGGTGGTGCTGTGCGAAAACTTTCCGCGCTATATCCGCTCAACCGGTTTTTCCATCGCGTTTGCCTTCGGTATCACGCTGTTTGGCGGTACAGCACAAATTGTCTTCTCGTGGCTGATTAAATGGACCGGTGACCCGGTTTCCCCTGGCTACTACCTTATCGCCGCTAATATCCTCTGCCTCATAGCGACACTGATGCTTAAAGAACGCGTCCCTCACAGCGTCCCTCGCCGGGTGAAAGCGCAGCAGGGCAAGATCCAGTTTGCGAAGGAGAAATCACAATGAAAACCGTACTACGTTGGGATGAGTGGGCAGCCTGCGACGCCACCGCGCTGGCAGAACTGGTCGCGTGCGGCGACGTCAGCGCCCGTGAGCTGGCGCTACAGGCACAGGCCGCGACGCAGATGGTTAACCCACAAATCAGCGCCGTCGTTGAGCTGTTTGATGACGCCATCGACCTACCAGAAACCGACGGCACTTGTCTGGCGGGGCCATTCAAGGGTGTCCCCTTCCTGATGAAAGATTTAGGACCGGGGGTAAAGGGGCGTTTGCAGGAGCAAGGCTCCGCCTTTTTGCGCGGTAATCGTCCGGCCGAAGACGCCTTTTTAACCACGCAAATCCGCCATGCCGGGCTTAATATTATCGGCCGCAGCGCCACGCCGGAGTTTGGCGTTTGCGGCTCGGCGGAAAACCCGGCTATTTACGTGACACGCAGCCCGTGGAACCCGCAATACACGACCTTTGGCTCCTCCGCCGGCGCCTGCGCGTCGGTGGCTGCCGGCATTATTCCCCTCGCCCACGCCACCGACGGCGGCGGCTCTATCCGCATTCCGGCGGGGTCCAATGGGCTTATCGGCCTGAAAAGTAGCCGGGGGGTATTCTCCATTGGCCCGGCGCTATCGGATATCACGGGTTATGTCTCAACACAAGGCTGTGTGAGTCGTAGCGTGCGTGACACGGCTCGCTTTGTGGATAGCTGCAGAGGCGGCGCGCCGGGCGAGTTTATGCCTTACTGGCAACCCTCGCAGCCCTGTAGTGAGATGATCACCCGCGATCCGGCACCGCTACGCATTGCTGTGTCCCACGAATGGGGGAATTACCGTTCAACGCCGCATTTTGTCGCTGAGCTGGAGAAAACGACGCGCCTGCTTGAGGAGCTGGGACATCAGGTGGAATGGGTGACGCCGGACATTCCCTTCGAAGAAGCGTTTGCCGCGCAAACTGCCTGCTATATCAGCAACTTCGCACAATTTATTCAGCGTCTGCTGGAGAAAAACAATCTCAGCGCCCCGCCGGAAGATAATGTCGAGCCGATGAATATTCGAATCTGGCAAAAAGGGATAAATATGTCCTACAGCGAGCGCTGGAAAATGCAAGATGCGTTTAACCAGATATCCCGCAAACTGGGAGCGTTTTTTCAGGAATGGGATCTGATCCTGACGCCGACATTTTCCAAACCGACGCCGTTGCTTGGTGAGAAAAGGTACCTGACACTCAGCGATAACCCGGACGTAATGGACTGGTTCTATTCGCTGTGGGATATCTTCTCCTACACGCCGCTCGCCAGTTTAACCGGCACGCCGGGCATCTCGTTGCCACTGGCCTGGCAACAATCCGGGCTGCCGCTCGGGATGCATTTCCAGACGCGCCAGGGTAACGACGGGCTGCTGCTGCAACTGGCGGCCCAGCTTGAGCGCGCATCCGGCGGGCGGTTTATTAGCAACGCCACGCCGCAGGTGCATGTCACCGTTAATGCCGGACGCAAATAGAAAGGCCGGAGTGCACCACTGTCGCTCCGGCCTGCTTTGTTTCTGCCCGGTAGATACCGGGCTTGTTACCTTTACTCTCCAGCCAGACGCCTGTACTGGGCGTAGCGGTCTTTCGCATCCTGCTCAGTCTGGGCAAATAGACTGTCTGCCACCTCCGGCGAGGTTCGGCCCAGCGAGGCATAACGCACTTCCCCCATCAGGAAGTCACGGAAACTCTCCTCCGGCTCTTCCGAATCGAGAATAAACGGGTTCTTCCCTTTAGCCAGCAACTGCGGGTTGTAGCGCCAGAGGTGCCAGTAACCGGCCTCCACCGCGCGTTTCGCCTCGCTGATACTGCGCCCCATCCCGGCTTTCAGCCCGTGGTTAATACAGGCCGCGTAGGCAATAACCAGCGACGGCCCTGGCCAGGCTTCGGCTTCGGCAATGGCCCGCAACGTCTGGGCTTTGTCGGCCCCCATCGCCACCTGGGCGACATACACATTGCCGTAACTGACGGCCATCATCCCCAAATCCTTTTTACGGGTCCGTTTGCCTTCAGCGGCAAACTTGGCGATGGCGGCCACTGGCGTGGATTTCGACGACTGCCCGCCGGTATTGGAATAGACCTCGGTATCAAATACCAGAATATTCACGTCCTCGCCGGAAGCCAGCACATGATCGAGGCCGCCAAAACCAATATCATAAGCCCAGCCATCGCCGCCAAAAATCCACTGCGAGCGCTTAGTGAAGTAATCCTGGTTTTGATACAGGCGATTAAGCAGGTCATCGTCACCCTTCTCCGCCGCCAGCAGCGCGCTCAATTTTTCCGCCCGCGCACGGGTACCTTCGCCGAGATCTTTATGTTCCAGCCAGTCACGCAGGGCCTGTTGTAAATCCGGATGCAACGGTCTTTCCAGCACACTTGCCGCATCGCTCGCCAGTTGTTCACGAATGGCGCGACCGCCCAACATCATCCCCAGACCAAACTCGGCGTTATCTTCAAACAGCGAATTCGCCCAGGCCGGCCCCTGGCCTTTATGGTTAGTGGTCCACGGAATGGACGGCGCGCTGGCCCCCCAGATAGAGGAACAGCCCGTGGCGTTGGCGATCATCATGCGATCGCCAAAAAGCTGGGTAATCAAGCGTGCATAAGGGGTTTCGCCGCACCCGGCGCAGGCGCCGGAAAACTCCAGTAACGGGGGTTCGAACTGGCAGCCTTTGACCGTGGCTTTGCTGAACGGATTCTCTTTTGGTGCCAGGGCCAGCGCGTGATCCCACACCGGGACCATATGGCGCTGGCTATCGAGGGGTTTCATGGCCAGGGCTTTACCTTTTGACGGGCAAATATCAACGCAGTTGCCGCAACCGGAGCAGTCGAGCGGAGAGACCGCCAGATGATACTCATAGTGTTTGGCCCCCTGTGCCACCTTGCTCAATAACGCAACTGGCGCCGCTTCACGCTCTTCGCTGCTCAACAACGCCGGGCGAATGGCCGCATGCGGGCAGATAAAGGCGCACTGATTACACTGGGTACAGCCTTCCGGCTGCCAGACCGGTACCTGCATGGCGATACCGCGTTTCTCCCAGGCGGCGGTGCCGGGTGGAAATGTCCCGTCCTCCATGCCAAGAAAGGCGCTGACAGGCAGTTTGTCGCCGTTCTGGCGGTTCATCGGCTCCAGGATGTTGCGAATAAAATCCGGCATGAGTTTGCCGTCATTGTTCGCCTCTTCTTCCACATACGCCCAGTGGTCGGGCACGATAATCTCCTGTAGCGCATCCATCCCCAGGTCAATAGCGGCATTGTTCATATCCACCACGTTCTGCCCTTTGCTACCGTAGGATTTCGCCACCGCTTTCTTAAGGTGCTCTGAGGCGGTTTTGGCATCAATAATGTCGGTCAGTTTGAAAAATGCCGCCTGCATCAGCATATTGAATCGACCGCCGAGGCCGAGTTTCCGCGCGATATCGACCGCGTTCAGGGTGTAAAACCGTACCCCCTGACGGGCAATGATGCGCTTCATTTTATTCGGCAAATGGCGTTCCACCTCTTCGCCAAACCAGGTGCAATTGAGCAGGAAAATCCCGCCCGGATTGATGCCATCCAGCAGATCGTATTTGTCCACATAGGACTGTTGGGAACAGGCAATAAAATCCGCGTTATGAATAAGATACGGCGAGGTGATCGGGCGCTTACCAAAACGCAGATGCGACATGGTTATGCCACCGGATTTCTTCGAATCGTAGGCAAAATAGGCCTGCGCGAACATCGACGTATTATCGCCGATAATTTTGATGGCGTTCTTATTGGCGCTGACCGTACCGTCGGAACCCAGCCCCCAGAATTTACAGGCGGTGATGCCCTCACGGGAGACATGAATGTCATAAGCCGGTACCGGCAGCGAGGTATGGGTAACATCATCAAAAATCCCCACCGTGAAGCCATCCATCGGCAGCGGTTTTTTCAGGTTTTCGAACACGGAAACAATGTGTCCCGGCAGGACATCTTTACCGCCCAGAGCATAACGTCCGCCGACGATCAGCGGCGGGTTATCATGGTGATAGAAGGCATTTTTGACATCCAGACACAGCGGTTCCGCCTGCGCCCCCGGCTCTTTGGTACGGTCGAGTACGGCAATACGCTTCACGCTGGCGGGGATCTTCGCCATAAAATGAGCCAGCGAAAAAGGCCGGAACAGATGCACGGAAACCAGACCGACTTTTTCCCCGCTGTCGATCATCGCATCCACCACTTCCTGGATAGTGTCGCACACTGACCCCATCGCAATGATGATTTGCTCAGCATCCGGTGAACCGTAGTAATCAAACAGGTGGTATTCACGCCCGGTGATGCGATAAATCTCCGCCATATACCCTTCAACGATATCCGGCAGCGCTTGATAAAAGCGGTTTGAGGCTTCGCGTTCCTGAAAATAGATGTCCGGGTTCTGCGCCGTGCCGCGAATGACGGGGTGGTCCGGGTTTAAGGCGTTGCGGCGAAAGAGATTGAGCGCCTCCTGATCCAACAACGGCGCCAGCGCTTCATGCTCCAGCACCTCGATTTTCTGGATTTCATGGGAAGTACGAAAGCCGTCGAAGAAATTGATAAACGGCACGCGGCCTTTAATGGCCGAGAGATGCGCGACCGCCGACAGATCCATCACCTGCTGGACATTGTTTTCCGCCAGCATCGCACAGCCGGTCTGACGCACGGCCATTACGTCCTGATGGTCGCCGAATATGTTCAGCGAGTTGGTCGCCAGCGCCCTGGCGCTGACATGAAATACCCCCGGCAATAGCTCGCCCGCAATCTTGTACAGATTGGGGATCATCAGCAGCAATCCCTGTGATGCGGTATAGGTTGTGGTCAGCGCCCCTGCCTGCAATGCGCCGTGTACGGCTCCTGCCGCACCGGCTTCTGACTGCATCTCCATCAGACGCACCGGTTGACCAAACAGGTTTTTCTTACCCTGTGCTGTCCATTCGTCGACGTTTTCCGCCATCGGTGTTGAGGGTGTGATGGGATAAATCGCCGCGACATCAGTAAAGGCATAGGAGATCCAGGCCGCCGCAGCGTTGCCATCCATCGTTTTCATCTTTCCGGACATTTCTCGTTCCTCGAATGTGAGAGGCAAAATCGCCGCCTGCTGACGGCAAACCGTAGTACCCCTGCTTTGCACAGCCTGTGCCATATCGAGAAAATGCAACATAGACCTTTAAATTCAATTCATTAGTAAAAAATAGCACGTTGTTCATATTCCGACATTGCGTGGAATAAGACAGGCAGTACGACATCCTGTTGAACAGCTAACAAAGTGTCAGCGCCGCAGCGGCACTGGCTGACGCGGTGGCGAATTGTCCTGTTTCCAACAATTGGTCTGCATATTGTTCAGTGTTTGTTTTGCCCCCACAGAGGCAATAAAAATAAAAACCAATAAATACAGAAAATTAGATGTTCTGGCACGGCTGGTATGTTCCCTGCACTAGGTAATGGGCAAACACACAAACAGGAGAACACACCATGACCATGCGTCAATGCGCCATTTATGGCAAAGGTGGGATCGGCAAATCCACCACCACACAGAACCTCGTCGCCGCACTCGCGGAAATGGGCAAAAAAGTGATGATCGTCGGCTGCGACCCGAAAGCGGACTCCACCCGTCTGATCCTGCACGCAAAAGCGCAGAACACCATTATGGAGATGGCCGCCGAAGTGGGTTCTGTGGAAGACCTCGAACTGGAAGACGTGCTGCAAATCGGTTACGGCGGCGTGCGTTGTGCGGAATCCGGCGGCCCGGAACCAGGCGTGGGCTGTGCAGGACGTGGTGTTATTACCGCCATCAACTTCCTTGAAGAAGAAGGCGCCTATGTCAGCGACCTCGACTTTGTCTTCTATGACGTCCTCGGCGACGTGGTCTGCGGCGGGTTCGCCATGCCAATTCGTGAAAACAAAGCGCAAGAGATCTATATCGTCTGCTCCGGGGAAATGATGGCAATGTATGCCGCCAATAACATCTCCAAAGGCATCGTGAAATACGCCAAATCCGGCAAGGTGCGCCTGGGCGGGCTGATTTGTAACTCCCGTCAGACCGACCGCGAAGATGAATTGATCATCGCGCTGGCAGAAAAGCTGGGCACGCAGATGATTCACTTTGTACCGCGCGACAACATCGTCCAGCGTGCGGAAATTCGCCGTATGACGGTTATCGAATATGACCCGAAATGCAACCAGGCCGACGAATACCGCGCACTGGCGAACAAGATCGTCAACAACACCCTGATGGTCGTCCCGACCCCTTGCACCATGGATGAACTGGAAGAGTTGCTGATGGAATTCGGCATTATGGATGTGGAAGACGCCAGCATCATCGGTAAAACCGCCGCCGAAGAAAACGCGGCCTGAGCCGCCTTGTAACAGGAACACAGTTATGAGCAATGCAACAGGCGAACGTAATCTGGAAATTATCCAGGAAGTGCTGGAGATCTTTCCGGAAAAAACGCGCAAAGAACGCAGAAAGCACATGATGGTGACCGACCCGGAGATGGAAAGCGTCGGGAAATGCATCATCTCTAACCGCAAATCGCAGCCGGGGGTGATGACCGTCCGTGGCTGCTCCTACGCCGGTTCGAAAGGCGTGGTTTTTGGGCCTATTAAAGATATGGCCCACATCTCCCACGGCCCTATTGGCTGTGGGCAGTACTCCCGCGCCGGGCGTCGCAACTACTACACCGGGGTCAGCGGCGTTGACTCCTTCGGGACGCTGAACTTTACCTCTGACTTTCAGGAGCGCGATATCGTCTTTGGCGGCGACAAAAAGCTCAGCAAACTGATTGAGGAGATGGAGGAGCTGTTCCCGCTGACCAAAGGCATCTCCATTCAGTCGGAATGCCCGGTTGGCTTAATCGGCGATGATATCGAAGCCGTGGCGAACGCCAGTAAAAAAGCGCTCAACAAACCCGTGATCCCGGTGCGTTGCGAAGGCTTTCGTGGCGTATCCCAGTCACTCGGCCACCATATCGCCAACGACGTGATCCGCGACTGGGTACTGGATAACCGCGAAGGTAAACCTTTCGAATCCACCCCGTATGACGTGGCCATCATCGGCGATTACAACATCGGCGGCGACGCCTGGGCCTCGCGCATTCTGCTTGAAGAGATGGGGCTGCGCGTGGTGGCGCAGTGGTCCGGCGATGGTACGCTGGTAGAGATGGAAAACACCCCGTTTGTGAAGCTGAACCTGGTGCACTGCTACCGCTCCATGAATTACATCTCTCGCCATATGGAAGAGAAACACGGTATTCCGTGGATGGAGTACAACTTCTTTGGCCCGACCAAAATCGCCGAATCACTGCGTAAAATCGCCGATCAATTTGACGACACCATCCGCGCCAATGCGGAAGCGGTGATCGCCAGATATCAGGCGCAGAACGACGCGATTATCGCCAAATACCGCCCGCGTCTCGAAGGCCGCAAAGTGCTGCTCTATATGGGAGGCCTACGTCCTCGTCATGTGATCGGCGCCTATGAGGATCTGGGTATGGAGATTGTCGCCGCGGGATATGAATTTGCCCATAACGACGATTACGACCGCACCCTGCCGGACCTCAAAGAGGGCACGCTGTTGTTCGATGACGCCAGCAGTTATGAACTGGAAGCGTTCGTGAAGGCGATTAAGCCGGACCTCATTGGCTCGGGCATCAAGGAAAAATACATTTTCCAGAAAATGGGGGTTCCGTTCCGCCAGATGCACTCCTGGGATTACTCCGGCCCGTATCACGGCTATGACGGCTTTGCCATCTTTGCCCGCGATATGGACATGACGCTCAACAATCCCGCCTGGGGCGAGTTGACCGCACCCTGGCTGAAATCAGCCTGAATACTATCCTGACATCCCGTTTGTTCACCGATTTGTGGCGCGGGAGGAGAACATCATGAGCCAAACTGCTGAGAAAATTGTCGCCTGTCATCCGCTGTTTGAACAGGACGAATACCAGACGCTGTTTCGCAACAAGCGCGGTCTGGAAGAGGCGCACGACCCGCAACGTGTGCAAGAGGTTTTTGAATGGACCACCACGGCGGAATACGAAGCGCTGAACTTTAAACGCGAAGCGTTAACCGTCGATCCTGCGAAGGCCTGCCAGCCTTTAGGATCGGTGCTCTGTTCACTGGGCTTTGCCAATACCCTGCCCTATGTGCATGGTTCCCAGGGCTGCGTAGCCTATTTCCGCACCTATTTTAACCGTCATTTCAAAGAGCCGATCGCCTGTGTATCGGACTCAATGACCGAGGATGCGGCGGTATTTGGCGGCAACAACAACCTCAACACCGGGTTGCAAAATGCCAGCGCGCTGTACAAACCGGAAATCGTTGCGGTCTCCACTACCTGTATGGCGGAGGTCATCGGTGATGACCTGCAGGCCTTTATCGCCAACGCCAAAAAGGATGGGTTTATTGATGCCGCTATTCCGGTGCCGTACGCCCACACGCCAAGTTTTATTGGTAGCCATATCACCGGCTGGGACAACATGTTCGAGGGTTTTGCCCGCACCTTCACCGCGGATCACGTGGCGCAACCGGGCAAACTGGCAAAGCTAAACCTGGTGACCGGTTTCGAAACCTATCTCGGCAATTACCGCGTGCTCAAACGCATGATGGCCCAGATGGACGTGCCCTGCAGCCTCTTGTCTGACCCGTCTGAGGTCCTGGATACGCCTGCCGACGGCCACTACCGCATGTATGCGGGCGGTACAACGCAACAAGAGATGCGTGAAGCCCCCGATGCTATCGACACCCTGCTGCTGCAACCCTGGCATCTGGTGAAGAGTAAAAAAGTGGTGCAGGAGTCGTGGGGTCAGCCCGGTACAGAAGTGTCAATCCCGATGGGATTGACCGGTACTGATGAACTGCTGATGGCGGTCAGTCAGTTAACCGGCAAACCGGTGGCGGATGAACTGACGCTGGAGCGTGGGCGTCTGGTGGACATGATTCTGGATTCCCATACCTGGCTGCACGGTAAGAAATTCGGACTCTATGGCGACCCGGATTTTGTCATGGGGCTGACGCGTTTCCTGCTGGAACTGGGCTGCGAACCGACGGTAATTCTCTGTCATAACGGCAGCAAGCGCTGGCAGAAAGCGATGAAGAAAATGCTTGAGGCATCGCCCTACGGTCAGGAGAGCGAAGTCTTCATCAACTGCGATCTGTGGCATTTCCGCTCGCTGATGTTTACCCGTAAACCGGACTTTATGATCGGCAACTCGTACGCCAAATTCATCCAGCGTGACACGCTGGCGAAAGGCGAACAGTTTGAAGTGCCGCTGATCCGTCTCGGCTTCCCGTTATTCGACCGACATCACCTGCATCGCCAGACCACCTGGGGTTATGAAGGGGCGATGAATATCGTCACCACCCTGGTCAACGCCGTGCTGGAAAAAGTCGACCGCGACACCATCAAACTGGGCAAAACGGACTACAGCTTCGACCTTGTCCGCTAACCATGACGCGCCCCGCCCTGTGCGGGGCCGCAAGGGGGAAAACAATGCCAATTGTCATTTTTCGTGAGCGCGGGCCGGACCTCTGGTGTTACATCGCTAAACAGGACCTTGAGGCAAAAGTCATCGCAATTGAACATGACACCCCGGATAACTGGGGTGGTGCTATTTCTCTGGAGGGGGGACGCCAGTATGTCGTCAGCCTGCAACCCGGGCGACCTTCCTTTCCCATCAGCCTGCGCGCCACGCGCGGCGCGCTTTTGTGAAGGTGGTCAGATGAACGATAACGATGTCCTTTTCTGGCGCATGCTGGCGCTGTTTCAGTGTCTGCCGGAGCTGCAACCCGCGCAAATACTGGCCTGGCTGACGGGAGAGCGCGACGAGGCTTTAACCCCGGCGTACCTCGATAAGCTCAATGTCCGCGAACTGGAAGCCACCTTCCCGTCTGAAACGGCGCTGATGTCGCCCGCACGCTGGAGCCGCGTTAACGCGTGCCTTCACGGTACGCTGCCCGCGCACCTGCAGGTTAAAAATACCGCTCGTCAGGGGCAATTACGGGTGGCTTTTTGTTCGCAGGATGGCTTGCTGATCAATGGCCATTTTGGTCAGGGGCGGCTGTTTTTTATCTATGACTTCGATGAACAAGGCGGATGGCTGCACGCGTTACGCCGTCTTTCCTCGACCCCACAAACCCAGGAACCAAATGAAGTTCGGGCTCAGTTGCTGAGCGATTGTCACCTGCTGTTTTGTGAAGCCATTGGCGGCCCTGCGGCGGCCCGGCTGATTCGTCACAATATCCACCCCATGAAAGTGTCGCCTGGCATGTCCATTGCCGCCCAGTGCGACGCCATTACCGCACTGCTGAGCGGACGTCTGCCGCCGTGGCTGGCAAAACGTCTTGAGAAAGCCAACCCGCTGGAAGAACGGGTGTTTTAATCTGCGCGCCCCTGCATCGGAGTGTGGATGCAGGGGGCTTTTTCCGTTGTCCTCATTACGCCAATTGTCTTCTTTGTCGCAAACCCGACAGAATATTCCTCTTAGAAATCAATAACTCATTTCTGGCTTGCGAATTGCAACATTGTGCACAGCCCAACAAGTCAATGAGGTCACTATGAAGGGAAATGACATTCTCGCGCTGCTGGATGAACCTGCCTGCGAACACAACCACAAACAAAAATCCGGCTGTAGCGCCCCCAAACCCGGCGCGACGGCGGGTGGTTGCGCCTTCGACGGCGCGCAAATCACCCTGCTGCCACTGTCAGATGTGGCGCATCTGGTCCACGGGCCGATTGGCTGCACGGGCAGCTCCTGGGATAACCGGGGCAGTATGAGCTCCGGCCCCAGTATCAACCGGCTCGGGTTTACCACCGATTTGAATGAGCAGGATGTGATAATGGGACGCGGCGAACGGCGGCTGTTCCATGCGGTGCGCCACATCGTCGATCGTTATCATCCCTCTGCGGTATTTATCTATAACACCTGCGTGCCGGCGATGGAGGGTGATGATATTGACGCCGTTTGTCAGGCGGCGGAAACCGCCACCGGCGTGCCGGTGATTGCCGTTGACGCCGCCGGATTCTATGGCAGCAAAAATCTCGGCAACCGCCTCGCGGGCGACGTGATGGTTAACAAGGTCGTCGGACGCCGCGCGCCTGCACCCTGGCCGGACGATACGCCCTTTGCGCCGGAACATCGCCACGATATTGGCCTGATAGGCGAATTCAATATCGCCGGGGAGTTCTGGCACGTTCAGCCGCTGCTTGATGAGCTGGGTATTCGCGTGCTGGGCAGCCTGTCGGGGGATGGTCGTTTTAGCGAAATCCAGACCCTGCACCATGCGCAGGTGAATATGCTGGTCTGCTCCAGAGCGTTGATCAATGTTGCCCGTACCCTTGAACAGCGCTATGGCACGCCCTGGTTTGAGGGCAGCTTTTACGGCGTACGCGCCACCTCCGATGCGCTGCGTCAGCTGGCATCCCTGCTTGGCGACAGCGATCTGATGGCTCGCACCGAAGCCGTGATTGCCCGGGAAGAAGCCGCGGCAAATCAGGCACTGGCCCCGTGGCGCGAACGGTTACAGGGGCGCAAAGTGCTGCTTTATACCGGCGGAGTGAAATCCTGGTCGGTGGTTTCTGCATTGCAGGATTTAGGCATGACCGTGGTGGCGACCGGCACACGAAAATCCACCGAAGAAGATAAACAGCGTATTCGCGAATTAATGGGCGATGACGCGCTGATGCTGGAAGAAGGTAACGCCCGCACCCTGCTTGATGTGGTGTACCGCTACCAGGCAGATTTAATGATTGCCGGCGGGCGCAATATGTATACCGCCTACAAAGCGCGACTGCCATTTCTGGATATCAACCAGGAGCGCGAACACGCCTTTGCAGGTTATCGCGGTATCGTGACCCTCGCCCAACAACTTTGCCAGACCATTGAAAGCCCCGTCTGGCCGCAAACTCACGCCCGCGCGCCGTGGCACTAAGGAGTGAAAGATGGCAGACATCATCCGTAATCACAAACCTCTGGCGGTAAGCCCGGTAAAAAGCGGCCAACCGTTAGGCGCCATCCTCGCGAGCCTTGGCTTTGAGCACAGTATTCCGTTGGTGCACGGAGCACAGGGATGCAGCGCGTTCGCAAAAGTATTTTTTATCCAGCACTTTCACGATCCTGTCCCGCTGCAATCCACGGCAATGGACCCCACCTCAACGGTGATGGGGGCAGACGGCAATATCCTTACCGCGCTCAACACGCTATGCCAGCGCAACAACCCGAAAGCCATCGTCCTGCTGAGCACGGGTCTGTCTGAGGCTCAGGGCAGCGATATCAGCCGCGTGGTGCGCCAGTTTCGCGAGGATTTTCCACGCCACAAAAATATCGCCCTCCTGACGGTCAACACGCCAGATTTCTACGGCACGCTGGAGAACGGCTTTAGCGCAGTGGTGGAAAGCGTCATTGAACAGTGGGTACCGGAAAAACCCCAGCACGGCCTGCGTAACCGGCGGGTCAACTTGCTGTTAAGCCACCTGCTGACGCCCGGTGATATTGAACTGCTGCGCAGCTACGTGGAGGCGTTTGGCCTGCAACCGGTCATCGTTCCCGACCTGTCGCAGTCGCTGGATGGTCACCTGGCAAACGGCGACTTCTCGCCCGTCACCCAGGGAGGAACGCCCCTGCGCGTCATTGAACAGATGGGGCAAAGTCTGAGTACGTTTGCTATTGGTGTGTCGCTGTCCCGCGCCGCCTCGCTACTTGCGCAACGCAGCCGTGGTGAGGTTGTCGTTCTCCCCCATCTGATGACCCTGGAACACTGCGACCGCTTTATTCACCAGCTGAAGATCATTTCCGGGCGCGAGGTTCCCGCCTGGATTGAGCGCCAGCGCGGACAGTTACAGGATGCGATGATCGATTGTCATATGTGGCTGCAGGATGCCCGGCTCGCACTGGCGGCTGAGGGCGACCTGCTGGCAGGCTGGTGCGATTTCGCCCGCAGTCAGGGGATGCTCCCCGGCCCCGTTGTCGCGCCGGTCAGTCAGCCGGGTCTGCAACAGCTTCCCGTTGAAAAAGTGGTCATTGGCGATCTGGAAGATATGCAGGATTTACTCTGCGATATGCCCGCCGACCTGCTGGTCGCCAATTCTCATGCGGCAGATCTGGCCGACCAATTTTCCATTCCGCTTATCCGCGCCGGTTTTCCCATCTTCGACAGGCTTGGCGAGTTTCGTCGCGTGCGTCAGGGCTACCCCGGCATGCGTGACACGCTGTTTGAGCTGGCAAACCTGATGCGCGAACGTCACCATCACCTGCCACTGTACCACTCGCCCCTACGCCAGCAGTTTTCCCGGGACACTGACGGAGGACGATATGCAACATGTTAATCGTCAGTTCAGCACCATCTGTTCCGGCGAATGGTCGATGAAGGTCGCCTTCGCCAGTTCCGATTACCATCATGTGGATCAGCACTTCGGTGCCACGCCTCGCCTGGTGGTATACGGCGTCAAAGAAGATGACGTCACCTTACTGCGCGTCGTCGACTTTACCGTGCTGGCCGGACATCAAACCGAGAAGATCGCCAGCCGCATCAGTGCGCTGGAAGATTGCGTCACCCTTTATTGTGTGGCAATTGGCGAAACGGTATTTCGTCAACTACTGCAAATAGGCGTGCGCGCCGTCCGCGTGCCGGAAGACACGCCGATTGTCGGTCTGCTACAGGAAATCCAGCACTACTGGTATGACAAAGAACAGCGTAAAAACACGCGGCATCGCGACCCTAATCGCTTTTCGCAACTGCTGCTGGAAAGTCAGTGGCAGGACGACGATGAGCGCTAAAGATTGTGTCGTTTCTGCGACAAACCTCACATAAACCACGACATTGCGCGTGAGTTTATGTGAGGGAATTTTAATAACTCAATGAAAAATAAAACTTTTACTCTCTGGTACTGCTTTTGCTTAATCTTTATACCCGCTGTTGATTAACGCGGTGAATGGCGCCCTGCGCTGTCCGTCATAATCCTGGGAGCTGAAAGCATGTGGAACTATTCCGAGAAAGTGAAAGATCATTTTTTTAATCCCCGTAATGCCCGGGTCGTGGCAGAGGCCAACGCGATTGGCGATGTGGGTTCGATAAGCTGCGGCGACGCCCTGCGTCTGATGCTGCGAGTCGATCCGCAAAGCGAAACCATTCTTGAGGCCGGGTTTCAGACCTTTGGCTGCGGCAGCGCCATCGCCTCCTCATCGGCGTTAACGGAACTGATTATTGGCCGCACGCTGAAAGAAGCGGAACAGGTCACCAACCAGCAAATCGCCGACTATCTCGACGGGTTGCCGCCGCAAAAAATGCACTGCTCAGTCATGGGCCAGGAAGCGCTGCGCGCGGCGATCGCCAACTACCGGGGCGAAACGCTCGATGACGATCATGACGAAGGCAAACTTATCTGCAAATGCTTTGGCGTTGACGAAGGTCAGATTCGCCGCGCGGTGTTGACCAACGGCCTGACCACCCTCGAAGAGGTGATCAACTACACCAAAGCAGGCGGTGGCTGCACCGCCTGTCATGAAAGTATCGAACTGGCGCTGGCGGATATTCTGGCCGAGCAGCAGGCGGCACCGGCTGTCGCGGTTGATGCGACAAAAGATCCGCACTGGCAGGAAGTGATCGACGCGATTACCGAACTGCGCCCGCACATCCAGGCTGACGGTGGCGATATGTCGCTAATTAATGTCGCGAATCACAAAGTCACCGTCAGTCTCTCCGGCAGTTGTAGCGGCTGCATGATGACCGATATGACGCTGGCCTGGCTGCAGCAGAAATTAATGGAACGTACCGGCTGTTTTATGGAAGTCGTGGCGGCTTAAGCCACACCTCACTATCCGTTATGGGGGAATAAAGATGAAACCGATTTATCTGGATAATAACGCCACCACCCGTATCGACCCGATGGTGCTGGAGGCGATGATGCCGTTTTTGACTGAGCATTACGGCAACCCTTCCTCGATTCATGACTTTGGTCTGCCCTCGCGCGGGGCGCTGGAGCGTGCCCATCAACAGGTCGCCGCCCTGCTTGGCGCCGATCACGCCAGTGAAATCATTTTTACCTCCTGCGCCACCGAAGCGACCTCGACGGCGCTGCATGCCTGCACGGAATTGATGCCGGAACGCCGCGAAATCATCACCACCACGGTAGAACACCCGGCGACGCTGGCCGTCTGCGAACACCTGGAGCGCCAGGGCTACCTGGTCCACCGTATTGCGGTCAATGCCGACGGCGCAATCGATATGGCCCAGTATCGTCAGGCTCTCAGCCATCGGGTAGCGGTCGTCAGCGTGATGTGGGCCAACAATGAAACCGGGGTTATTTTCCCGGTGGCAGAAATGGCAGAACTAGCCCATGAATATGGCGCGCTGTTCCACTGTGACGCGGTTCAGGCGGTGGGGAAAATTCCGCTGGCGGTCGGCAAAACGCAAGTAGACATGCTGTCATGTTCTGCCCACAAATTGCACGGGCCGAAAGGCGTCGGCTGCCTCTATTTGCGTCGTGGCACACGCTTTCGCCCGCTGCTACGCGGCGGTCATCAGGAGCGGGGACGGCGCGCAGGCACAGAAAATATTGCCGGGATTGTCGGTATGGGCAGCGCCTGTGAACTGGCGCAGGTTCATCTGCCCGGCATGAGCGAAATTGCCCGACTTCGCGATTATTTGCAGGAGGAACTGGTCAATCGTGTGCCGTCGGTGAGGGTGATGGGCGGCAACCAGCCACGGGTACCGGGCACCGCGAATCTGGCGTTTGAGTTTATTGAAGGCGAAGCCATTTTGTTACTGCTTAATCAGGCAGGGATCGCCGCGTCCAGTGGCAGCGCCTGCACGTCGGGCTCCCTTGAACCGTCGCATGTGATGCGCGCAATGAACATTCCCTATACCGCCGCTCACGGCAGTATTCGCTTCTCCCTTTCACGTTACACGCGTGAAAAAGAGATTGATTACGTCATTGACGCGTTGCCGCCGATTATCTCCCGGTTGCGGATGCTTTCGCCTTACTGGCAGGACGGTAAACCACTCCCGGTGGAATCATCATTTGCGCCGATTTACGGCTAAGCGGAGGCGGCTATGGCCAGTGTGCTGATTAACGACACAACGCTGCGGGACGGCGAACAAAGTCCCGGGGTGGCGTTTCGCGCAAGCGAAAAAGTCGCTATCGCCGAGGCGCTGTTTGCTGCCGGCGTCACGGCGCTCGAGGTGGGAACACCGGCTATGGGCGATGAAGAACGCACTCGCATTCAGTTAGTCCGTCGCCATTTACCGACGGCGACACTGATGTCCTGGTGTCGAATGAATGCCGGGGAAATCCGCCAGAGCGCCGATCTCGGTATGGACTGGGTGGATATTTCCATTCCGGCGTCCGACAAACTGCGTCAGTACAAATTACGTGAACCGCTGGCTGTGCTGCTTGAGCGGCTGGAAAACTTTATCGGCCTGGCGCGTACGCTGGGGCTGGCAGTCTGTATCGGCTGTGAAGATGCGTCACGCGCGGATGACGACACGCTTCGCCAGATAGCGAGTGTCGCACAGGAGGCTGGCGCACTGCGTTTACGCTATGCCGATACGCTGGGCCTGTTGGATCCTTTCGCAACTGACAACGCTATCCGTTCGCTACGTCGCGACTGGAACGGTGAAATTGAGATGCACGCCCATAACGATCTGGGGCTCGCCACAGCCAATACCCTGGCGGCGATACGCGCCGGGGCGACCAGCGTGAATACCACTGTGCTGGGGCTGGGTGAACGTGCGGGAAATGCTGCACTGGAGACCGTCGCCCTCGGTTTAGACCGATGCATGGGGCTTGATAGCGGCGTTGATTTTAGCCAGTTGCCCGCACTCTGCCAGCAGGTCGCCGAGGCCGCCCAGCGCCCTATCGACGCCCAGCAACCGCTGGTTGGCGAACAGGTCTTTACCCATGAATCCGGGGTACATGTCGCCGCGCTGTTGCAGGACAGAGAGAGTTATCAGGCGATTGATCCGGCGCTGATGGGGCGTGAATATCGCCTCGTGCTGGGAAAACACTCTGGCCGCCAGGCGGTGGACGGGGTCTTCGCCCGGATGGGCTACCCCCTTAACGCGCTGCAAATCGACATACTCCTTCCGGCCATTCGCCGCTTTGCGGAGAGCTGGAAACGTACGCCGAAAGATTATGAACTGATCGCCATTTACGATGAGCTGTGCGGCGAACCCCTTCGCCAGGTGGGAGGCTGAGTATGGAGTGGTTTTATCAGATTCCCGGCGTCGATGAGCTGGAAAGCGCCGAATCCTTCTTTGAGTTTTTTTCCGTTCCGTATGAGCCCGCCGTGCTGCGCAGCCGCTGCCTGCTTGTACTTAAAGCCTTCAACCAGAAACTACGCGCCAACGTACCGTTGCGTAATCTGCTGGAGGACGACACGCGCGCGCCGTGGCTCCTGGCCCGGCGGCTGCTGGCAGAGAGTTACCAGCAACAGATGCCCGGAGGTGGACAATGACCCCGGCGTTTACCTTTGGCGACGAGGTTCGCGTAACGCGGGCCATTCGTAATGACGGCACGATGCCTGGCTACGCTCGCGGTCAGTTGCTGGTACGACGTGGCAGCACCGGGTTTGTCCGGGAATGGGGCGTGTTTTTGCAGGATCAGATTATCTATCAAATTCACTTTCTCGACGGTGACATCGTGGTTGGCTGCCGTGGACAGGAGCTGATTCCGGCAAGCGAGCCCTGGAATGCCGGGATGCTGCAGTTCGGCGATCGCGTCATCTCTTTACAGCCCTTGTCGGTCAATGGCGTGGTGGTAGTCAGCGTCGGGGAAACCGGGCAGATCGAAGCCACCGATCAGGAGGACGGCAATAGTTACACCGTCACTTTTTCCGGACGCTGGTTTCAGGTTCCCGCCAGCGCCCTGCGCTTAGCGGAGGAGTACGCATGAGTGAAGCCTGGGAACAATTCGCACGGTGGCGTCTGGCGAAAACCCGCTGGAACTGCGAGCCACAGGATATTCCGGCCAGTGAAAAAGCGGCGTTTGAACAGGCGTGGCGTCGGCAATATTTTCTGGAACAGGCGATCATTCAACAGGCCCGTGATTTGCCGCTCACCGATGCCCTGCTACAGCGTATTGACGCCTCGCTGGCGGAGTTACTTACCGAAAGGGCGTTTACCGGGGAAGAACGTCAGGCAGTGGTGCGTCATCATGCGCTGATGGAACTGCAATTTGTGCGCATCAGCGGACAGACGCCCTTACCTGATGACCTGACGGTACTCACCTGGTATCAGCATAATCAGGAAAAATTTATGCGCCCGGAGCAGCGGTTAACCCACCATCTGTTGCTCACAGTTGATAATGACAACGACGTTGTACGCCGCCAGGCGATGCAGTTTTACCGGGAAATTCAAACCTCGCGTGAGGCGTTTTCGCGTCTGGCAAAACGTTATTCCCACTGTCCGAGTGCCTTAGAAGGTGGGCTGCTGGGCTGGATCAGTCGCGGTTTGCTTTATCCCGAGCTTGAATCCGCGCTGTTTGCCTTGCCGGAAAACGGCATCGCCGCACCGGTGGAAACAGAGTTGGGCTGGCATATTGTCTGGTGTGAACATATCCGTGGGCCTCAGGCATTGCCACAGACAGAGGCGCTGGAAAAAGCACGGGATTTTTTATGGCGGCAGAGCCAGCAGCAGTGGCAACAGACGTGGCTCAATCGCCTGCTTGCAGAGATGCCTGCTTGAGGGTGGGCCGATTTTAGATTACCCCCTCACTCTGGTTCTCAGGGTGAGGGAGCCCCAGTAATATTACGTTTTACAGCGATAACACCGCGTAATGAGAATAAGGCAGGGACAGCGATGACAGGGTCCGGCTGAAAATCGATGAGGCGTTGGCGGCTGACCGGGGCCGCCCGCAGGGATGCGGGCGGAGGGGATAGCCTGCAAGGACGCAGGCTGGTCCCCGACCCGAAAGTCAGACGGCATAAGACGACAAAATTGCCGGGAGCAATTTTGAATAGCGCTTGCGCTAGCCCCGTAGGGGTGAGCCCCAGGGATGGGGCGAATAATGGCGCGCCAGCGGCGATTTTCCTGGCCGGGAGCCCGGGTCGCCAGGGTGGTGGCGGCGAGCCACCCTGGCACGTTCACGGGTTCTGTCGCTATAGAAAAGCAAAGAACATAAGGTGAACGGAATGACCACCAGAGCCGCATTTTCCCCCTCACCCTGGCCCTCTCCCTCAGGGAGAGGGAACCGATCGTGCTCGCATTTTTGTGGGGACTCCTCTCCCCCTCTACGATCGGGCACCGAAGCTGTAGCCCGGATAAGGCGCGTCACGCGCCGCATCCGGGAAAAACTACAAAATCTGCGGCTTAATCTGCTCCAGCCACGACTCCACCCGCTCATCCGTCAAATCAAACTGATTATCCTGATCCAGCACCAGTCCGACGAACTTATCCCCCTCCAGCGCGGCGGAAAAGGAGAAATCATACCCGTCGCCAGGCCACTCACCGACAACCTGCGCGCCGCAACCCACCACCGCGTCATAGAGAGGGCGCAGCGCACTGGCAAAGTTATCCGGATATCCCTGCTGATCGCCAAGCCCATATAAGGCGACGATTTTACCGCTCAGGTTGGCGTCTGCCAGTTGGTCGATAAACTCACCCCAGGATTCACTTTCACATCCGGCGGCAAGACCCGGCAACTGTCCATCCCCCAGGGTCGGTGTACCGAGTACCAGCACCGGGTACGACAAAAACGTCTCCAGCGACGTGCGATTAATATTGACCGGCGCATCCGCCACATCCCCCAGTTTTTGCTGGATCAGTTTGGCGATTTTGCGGGTTTTTCCCGTATCGCTGCCAAAAAAAATACCAATGTTAGCCATGTCGCGCTCCTGTTGAGAAAGAATAAGGCCGCCTGCAAACGGCGGGTATCCCTCCTCCTGTTGCGAAGGCTGTGCCAGGTTTTTAAGCGGCTTTCGCTGCACTGAAATGGGCGAAAAGATGACTCTTTTTTGTGCAACACACGCCTTCGCCCCGGCATCCAGGACGGTCCTGAATGCCTCCAGAGACCAAAACAGGGCGAAAATACGAACCAGGATCAATGTTTCGGCGTGTTACCTGCTTTAAAGGTGTACTCTTTGCATGGTTAATCACACCCAATCAGGGCAGCGGATGTCGGCCGTTTCACAACACAAAATGTTGTAAATGCGACACAGCCGGGCCTGAAACCAGGAGTGTGTGATGACCTTTAATATGATGCTGGAGACCAGCGCGCCGCAGGAGCTTGCGGGTAACCTATCCCTTCAACATCCCGGACTGTTTTCTACGATGGTTGAACAGGCGCCGATCGCGATTTCATTGACCGACCCGGACGCGAGAATTCTGTATGCCAATCCGGCCTTTTGTCGCCAGACTGGTTACAGCCTGGCGGAATTGCTCAACCAGAACCATCGCATACTGGCAAGCCAACAGACACCGCGCAGCATTTATCAGGAACTGTGGCAAACGCTGCTACAACACATGCCCTGGCGCGGCCAGCTCATCAATCGCCGTCGCGATGGCAGCCTCTATCTCGCAGAGGTTGATATAACTCCGGTCATCAACAAACACGGCGAACTGGAACACTATCTCGCCATGCAGCGTGATATCAGCGCCAGCTATGCCCTCGAACAGCGATTGCGCAATCACACCACCATGAGCGAAGCGGTGCTGAACAACATTCCTGCCGCCGTGGTGGTTGTTAACGAGCAGGATCAGGTGGTACTGGATAACCTCGCCTATAAAACCTTTTGTGCCGACTGCGGCGGCAAGGAACTGCTCACCGAGCTTGATTTCTCCCGGCGCAAAAGCGATCTCTATGCCGGGCAAATACTGCCTGTAGTACTGCGCGGCGCCGTGCGCTGGCTCTCTGTCACCTGCTGGCCATTGCCGGGTGTGAGCGAAGAAGCCAGTCGTTACTTTATTGATACCGCGCTTCCCCGCACATTGGTGGTGATTACCGATTGCACCCAGCAACAGCAACAGGCCGAGCAGGGCCGCCTCGATCGACTTAAACAGGAGATGACCACCGGGAAACTGCTGGCGGCGATCCGCGAATCGCTGGATGCCGCACTGGTCCAGCTAAACTGCCCTATCAATATGCTGGCGGCGGCGCGCAGACTCAACGGCGAAGATAACCATAACGTGGCGCTGGATGCGGCGTGGCGCGAAGGCGAAGAGGCGCTGGCCCGCCTGCAACGTTGCCGCCCTTCTCTCGATCTGGAAGAGTGCGGGCTGTGGCCCCTGCAACCGCTGTTTGACGACCTGCGCGCGCTTTACCATACCCGTTTTAATAATGGCGAAAATCTGCACGTGGAAATGGCCTCTCCGCATCTGACGGGGTTTGGTCAACGCACGCAGATCCTTGCCTGTCTCAGTTTGTGGCTGGACCGCACGCTGGCCCTTGCCGCAGCGCTGCCGGACAGAGCGCTACACACCCAGCTTTACGCCCGAGAAGAGGATGGCTGGCTGTCTATCTGGCTGACCGATAATGTTCCGCTCATCCATGTGCGATATGCCTACTCCCCCGATGCGCTGAACGCCCCCGGCAAAGGGATGGAACTCCGGCTGATTCAAACCCTTGTCGCCCATCACCGCGGCGCAATAGAACTGACCACCCGTCCCGAAGGCGGTACCTGCCTGACCCTGCGATTCCCGTTATTTCTTTCACTGACTGGAGGCCCACGATGACCCAGCGACCCGAGTCGGGCACCACCGTCTGGCGTTTTGATCTTTCCCAGCAATTTACCGCCATGCAGCGCATCAGCGTGGTGTTGAGTCGCGCAACGGAGATAAGCCAGACGCTGCAGGAGGTGCTGTGCGTCCTGCATAATGACGCGTTTATGCAACACGGCATGCTGTGTCTGTATGACAACCAACAGGAAATCCTGAGTATTGAAGCCTTGCAGGAGGCAGACCAACATCTGATTCCCGGCAGCTCGCAAATTCGCTATCGTCCGGGCGAAGGACTGGTGGGGGCCGTGCTTTCCCAGGGGCAATCTCTCGTGCTGCCCCGTGTCGCCGACGATCAACGCTTTCTCGACAGGCTGGGTATCTATGACTATAACCTGCCGTTTATCGCGGTCCCGCTGATGGGTCCGGGCACGCAGCCGATTGGCGTGCTCGCGGCTCAGCCGATGGCGCGTCTGGAGGAGCGACTTCCTTCCTGTACGCGTTTTCTGGAAACTGTCGCCAATCTGGTCGCACAGACAGTACGGCTGATGACCCCGCCGACCGCCCCGACACCTCGGGCTGCGATTGTCCAGACCGAGCGCCAGCGCAATTGTGCATCGCCTCGTCCCTTCGGCTTTGAGAATATGGTGGGCAAAAGCCCGGCTATGCAGCAGACAATGGAGATTATCCGCCAGGTATCACGTTGGGACACCACGGTACTGGTGCGTGGCGAAAGCGGCACCGGTAAAGAACTTATCGCCAATGCTATCCATCACAACTCTCCCCGCGCCGCTGCACCGTTTGTAAAATTTAACTGCGCCGCACTGCCGGATACGCTGCTGGAGAGCGAATTGTTCGGCCATGAAAAAGGGGCTTTTACCGGCGCGGTTCGCCAGCGTAAAGGGCGTTTTGAACTGGCGGACGGGGGTACGCTGTTTCTGGATGAGATTGGCGAAAGCAGCGCCTCTTTTCAGGCAAAACTGCTGCGTATTTTGCAGGAGGGCGAAATGGAGCGCGTTGGCGGTGATGAAACCCTGCGCGTCAACGTGCGGATCATCGCCGCCACCAACCGCAATCTCGAAGAAGAGGTGCGAATGGGCAATTTCCGCGAGGATCTTTACTATCGCCTCAATGTGATGCCCATCTCCCTGCCCCCGCTGCGTGAACGTCAGGAGGACATTGCAGAACTGGCGCATTTTCTGGTGCGCAAAATCGCGCAAAACCAGGGGCGCACCCTACGGATCAGTGATGGCGCCATTCGGCTGCTGATGGGCTACAGCTGGCCCGGTAATGTGCGTGAACTGGAAAATTGTCTGGAACGTTCGGCGGTGATGTCAGAAAACGGCCTGATTGACCGTGATGTGGTGCTGTTCAACCACCGTGAAAACACGCCTAAGCTGGCGATTGCCGCCACACCTAAAGAGGATAGCTGGCTTGATCAATCGCTGGATGAACGTCAACGGCTTATTGCCGCGCTGGAAAAAGCCGGATGGGTGCAGGCCAAAGCGGCGCGCCTGCTGGGAATGACGCCCCGTCAGGTCGCCTATCGGATACAAATTATGGATATCAGTATGCCCAGGATGTGACGGTTCACTTTGTGGCATTCAGCACATTGTCAGCTAAACGCCACATTTACGACAAACAACGGCGAACACGGGTTTTATAATATCTTAATTTTCAAAGAATTAACTTTTTTGTGAGCGGTACGGGTTTTGCAGCAGGAAGACATGACTACGCAAATTAAGGAGCGATCATGACTTCCTGCTCTTCCACGACTGGCAAGCGTTGCCAGACATCTGATGAACCGTTGACCGATTTTATCGCTGGCAAGGTGGCGTCACACCCCTGCTACTCCCGCAGCGGCCACCACCGTTTCGCCCGCATGCACCTGCCGGTCGCACCTGCCTGCAATTTGCAGTGTAACTACTGCAACCGAAAATTCGATTGCAGTAATGAATCCCGCCCCGGCGTCTCGTCGTCGCTACTGACCCCCGAACAGGCGGTGGCGAAAGTTCGCCAGGTCGCGACGGCGATTCCTCAACTGTCGGTGGTGGGTATTGCCGGTCCCGGTGACCCGCTGGCTAATATTGGCCGCTCCTTCAGAACGCTGGAACTGATCCGCGAGCAATTACCCGATTTGAAACTGTGTCTGTCGACGAATGGCCTGATGCTGCCCGATGCCGTTGATCGCTTGCTGGATGTTGGCGTTGACCACGTCACCGTGACCATTAACACCCTTGACCCGGATATCGCCGCAAAAATCTATGCCTGGCTGTGGCTTGACGGCGAACGGTACAGTGGTCGCGAAGCCGGACAGATCCTTGTGGCCCGCCAACTCGAAGGGGTGCGCAGACTGACGGAGAAAGGCGTGCTGGTGAAGATCAATTCTGTGCTTATCCCCGGTATCAACGACCAATCTCTGGTAGATGTCAGTCGCACATTGCGGCAATACGGCGCGTTCATTCATAACATTATGCCGCTGATTGCCCGACCCGAGCATGGCACCGTTTTCGGTCTTAATGGTCAACCTGAGCCAGACGCGACAATGCTTGCCGCCACCCGCGAGCAGTGTGGCGAGGTCATGCCGCAAATGACCCACTGCCACCAGTGCCGCGCCGATGCGATAGGTATGCTTGGTGAAGATCGCAGCCAGCAATTTCTGTTTACCCCGACGGAAAACGCGCCTGCGCCCTGGCTGCCGACCTTACATAAACGCGCCAGGCTACATGCCAGCATAGCTACTCAGGGCGAGTCAGACGAGGCGGATGCCTGTCTGGTGGCGGTCGCCTCCACACGAGGAGACGTGATTGACTGCCATTTTGGTCACGCGGATCGTTTTCGTATCTACAGCCTTTCCTCGGCAGGCGTGGTGCTGGTGAATGAGCGTTTTACCCCAAAATACTGCCAGGGGAGCGACGAATGCGAACCGCAGGAAAGTGAAGCGCGTATGGCGGCGATCATGGCGTTGCTGGCGGATGTCAAAGCCGTTTTTTGTTCACGTATTGGCTACGGTCCCTGGCAACAACTGGAGGCACAAGGTATTCAGCCTTGCGTCGATGACGCCTGGCAACCGGTCGTCCCGACGCTTGCGCACTGGTGGGAAAAGGCACGTCAGCAGTGGCAACAACACGATCGTCGCAAGGGGGTGGCATGACGGCCTTCGCGCAACACGACTGGCTTCGTCGCTTGCTGCATCTTTATTCGCATGGCGAAGGTTGTTATCCCTTGCAGATGGGGCTTTCCGACACCCGCTGGCTGGCGATCAGCACGCATAACATACCGCTGGATTGCGCACCGTCGGATGTGGTTTTGCGGCGTAAGTTGATGTCGGAACTGATCGCCAGCCGTGAAGAGGAACGTATGCAACTGGCTGACTGGCTGGCGTGCTATATGTTGCCGGCGGCGGAGCCGATGCATCAGATCATTGCCAGTGTATCGCTGGCATTTAACCATCTGTGGCAGGATCTCGGGCTGAGTTCACGCGAGGAATTGCGCGAACTGATGACCGACTGCTTTCCGCAACTGGTAGAGATGAATAGTGAAAATATGCGCTGGAAGAAGTTTTTCTATCGCCAGCGTTGCCTACAGACAGAGGGGGAACTTATTTGTCGCTCGCCCAGTTGTGACGCATGTTGCGAACGGCAGCTCTGTTTTGATGTGCATTAACCCTTCTGGCCCTGCCCGCATGCAGGGCCTTAATGCTTTACCTTTCACAAATTGTTAAATCACGTATTTAAGCCTATATTTTTTATTATCATCAGAGAAATTATGCGGGGCAAACGTGTTCATTTACCTGCGGCGTTAAGGTACCTTGTATTATCGAGAATGATGTGAGGCGTGCGGATTTGTGAGGTAATGAATGTTTTCTTTTGTGGCCAGACAGGCAATTTTCGATAACAAATTAAACACTGTCGGTTATGAACTGCTTTTCAGGGATAGTATGGTAAACCGTTTCCCTGATGTTTCATCGGAACAGGCAACCACACAACTGATTGAAGAACAGTTTTTTGGTGCGCCGGTTGGTCGTAAGAATGAGAACAATTCCGTTTACGTTAATTTTCCGCATCAGTTATTGGTGGATGGCCTCGCCGAAACCCTGCCAAAAGATCGTGTCGTCATTGAAATTCTCGAAACCTCCAGTCCCGACCAGCGCTTGCTGGAAACAGTAAAACGGATGCAAACCCACGGATTTCGTATCGCACTGGATGATTTTTCGCTCAGTGCAGAATGGGATGCGTTTATACCCTATATTAATATTATTAAATTCGATATTCAGAGAAATTCACGAGAAGAAATTGCCGCTTATATAGACAATAAGCACGAGATGTTACGTCACACCGTTTTTCTTGCCGAAAAAGTTGAAAGTTATGACGAATTTGAAGCCTATAAAAAAATGGGGTTTCACCTCTTTCAGGGTTATTTTTTCAGCAAACCTGTAGTACACAAAAGAAACAAACTGTTACACAACCGCGCATTTGCCTTAAAACTCATGCATGAAGTGAACGTCGAATCTCCAAATTTGAATCGTATTGAAGACCTGCTCAAGCGCGATGTATCGCTGTCATTCAAAATTATGCGTTACGCGCAAAATATCCTTTACAATAAAAGGGGAATTACCGGTTTACGTAACCAATCGCTGAAAGATATTGTCGTTTATCTCGGGATTAATGAGCTACGTCGCTTTGTACTGGTAGCCTGTTTAACGTCATTCGAAACCGTTAAGACCACTGAAATCTATTACCTGAGCCTGATTCGCGCCAAATTCTGTGAACTGGCTGCGGCCCAAACCCCCTCACGCTCGTTATCTAACGAAGCCTTTATGGTTGGATTATTCTCGTTACTGGATGTGATCCTCGAAATGCCTCTGGAAGATCTGATGGCGCAAATTGCGGTATCGCAAGAGGTCATTATGGCTTTGCAGCACCAAAACGGCGTGCTGTATCAATACGTCTGTCTCGCTATGCTCTATGAGCAGCGCCTGTGGGAAGAAGCCAGTGAAATGGCGCAAGGCATCGGACTACCGGAAGCGGCAGTGAGTGAGATGATGAATACAGCGACGAAATGGGCCGATGAGTTGCCGGTAAGTTTTGCAAAATGAATAGCTGAGTGCTTCTGGCAGTAGTTATTTCCACTGCTAAATTATTTTGCATTGAAACATTATTTCAGTTCCTGAATGAGCATGTTTTTTCATTTTGTTAACATTTTTAACATATTTATCATTCCGATCGAAGATCATTTTTTAACCACGCAAAGCCTCACCGCAATAAAATAAAAATATGTGATTAAGATCAATTAAAAACAATCAACCTTTTCACTCTGATTACCGATAAAAGTATTACCTTTCATTAAAAAAAGACCACTATGAAAAAATTTTCTCAGGCATCCGTCTTAGCAAAATTGCTGACCGGCTTTTCCATTCTTATCGCAATGATGTTAGTTCTCGGCATCGTCTCGATTTATCAGTTGCATGTCAGTAAAACCCATATTGATAAATTCCGCGATAATCGTATGCCAGGCGTTCGATATACCCTGGAGATGCGCGGCGTATTATCAGAAATGCGCTTACAGCAAATTCAGTATATCGGCTCCGTCACGCCGGCCGAACGCGAACAACATCGTGGTGAGCTCCTGCAAAATCAGGAGACATTCTTAAAAGCACAGCGCGAGTTCGCCAAAATCTCTGCCGACGCGCCGGAAGATACCCGCACGCTGTTTAATACTGTTGTCGATAATTTCCGGAATTTCGTCGATGTCAACGCCAAAGTGATTGAGGCTGTCAGCGCCGGGCGGCTTGAGGAGGCATCTAAAATCAGCGGCGCGGTGTCGTCCAAATACCGCACCCAGTTGATGAAAGACCTGGCCACACTGGTGGACAAAGAGGTCGCCAGCGGAGAAGAAGCAGGCGTGATTGCGCAGTCCGGCTACGACAAAGCACTCTACACCTTCTGTGGGTTGTTACTGCTGGCACTGCTCGCCACCGGATTCATCGCACTCGTCATCTCCCGCAGCCTCTCCCGCCAGTTAGGTGGCGAACCCTCTTATGCTGTGGAGATCATGAAAGAAATCGCGTCAGGTAACCTGAAGGCTGACGTCAAACTAAAAGACAACGATACCCAAAGCCTGCTGGCCACCATCAAGTTTATGAATGGCAAACTGGCCGATATCATTGATGGCATTATTCACGGTAGCGAGGCAATCTCTCTTGCCGCCGGAGAAATATCGCAAGGTAACAGCGATCTGTCCCAGCGTACCGAGGAACAGGCTGCCTCGCTGGTGCAAACCTCATCGAACATGCAGCAGATTACGGAAAACGTGAAGAGCAATGCGGATAACGCCCGTCGCGCCAGCGATCTGGCGCGCGAGACCTCTCAAACTGCCGTCAAAGGCGGTAAAGAAGTGGACGATATGCTTAAGCGGATGCATGAAATCGCCGACAGTTCGCAGAAAATCGTCGATATCATTTCTGTGATTGAAGGGATTGCTTTCCAGACGAATATCCTGGCGCTCAACGCCGCCGTTGAAGCCGCCCGCGCCGGTGAACAGGGTAAAGGTTTTGCCGTGGTCGCGGGTGAAGTGCGTACTCTGGCGCAAAAAAGCGCCAACGCCGCGAAAGAAATTAAGCAGCTCATTGAAGGAACGGTTCACAAAATTACCGACGGGTCGCGCTATGCCGATACGGCCAGCCGCGCCATGGAGCAAATTGTCACCTCGGTAAACAAAGTGACGGACATCGTCGCGGAAATTTCCGCCGCCTCCACCGAACAGCATCAGGGGATTCGCGAGATTAGCGTCGCCATTGACCAGATGGATCAGGTTACCCAGCAGAACGCCACGCTGGTGGAACAGGCCGCTGTCGCCGCCCACTCAATGTCCGAGCAGAGCGAGCAGCTGCGCAACTCCGTACGTTTCTTCCAGTTGAATATGCAAGAAACCCGCTAAAACAGGTGACGCCGGGAAACCGGCGTCTCTTTATCACCCTCAACCTTCCCTCATTCCTCATCAGTTCTCTTCTGATATTCCCGACACCAGACCCAGAAAACCCTTAGCATCATCCTGGAATTCGTCCGGAATATAGGTTTAGTACACAGACCTGGTTACTCTGTATACCCCTACGGTCGCTGGTAATCCCGGCTAAAAGGATCTCTGGCAGATCCTTTTCGTTTTCCGGTTATAAACGGGTCTTCGTTAGCTAATCAACGCCTTCGGCTCCATAAACGCTGCAATTCCCCAGCGCCCCATTTCGCGGCCGATCCCTGAGTGTTTAAAACCGCCAAACGGAGCCCCCGCTTCATGTGCCAGAGTGTTGATTTGCACGCGGCCAGAGGCAATTCTCTCACCGATTCGCTGTGCGCGTCGGGCATCGGTACCCAGAACCAGCGCGCTGAGCCCATAATCCGTGTCGTTAGCGATCGCCACGGCATCATCATCGTCGCGATAGGAAATGATCGACAGTACCGGGCCAAAAATCTCTTCACGGGCGATGCGCATATTGTTATCCACATCGGTAAACAGTGTCGGCTTCACAAACCACCCCTGTCCGCTGTTTTCCGGCCGTCCTTCACCGCCTGCGAGCAGACGCGCGCCCTCCTCCAGCCCCAGACGAATATATTTCTGGACCCGCTGCCACTGTTTCTCACTGACCATCGGGCCAATTTCCGTCTGCGGGTCGAGTGGGTCGCCGGATTTGATCGCCGCAACTGCCCGGCGAAGCGCCTCTTCACACTCCGCTTTTCGGGAGAGCGGAACCAGAATCCGGGTACCGGCAATACAGGCCTGGCCGCTGTTCATAAACCCGGCCTGGATGGCCAGCGGTACTGCCGTCGTCAGGTCGGCATCATCCAGAATAATCGTTGGCGATTTACCGCCAAGTTCCAGCGTGACGCGCTTAAAGCTGTCGGCGGAATTTCGCAATATCGCTTTTCCGGTCTGTGTCGAGCCAGTAAAGGAAATTTTGGCGACATCCGGATGACGGCTGATAACCTCGCCTACCTCGGCTCCGTAGCCGGTAATGATGTTACACACACCCGGCGGCAACGCTGCAGCGTGCAACGCTTTCATTACTACGTGAGTTTGTAGCCCGCTCATCTCACTCGGTTTGATCACCGCCGTACATCCTGCGGCCAGCGCGGCGGCCAGCTTGCCGCAGATAAAACCGGCATTGCTGTTCCACGGGGTGATAAGCCCGGCAACCCCCAGCGGCGTCATTTTCACCTGGGCTTTGCCAACGGTGGTGAAAAACGCAAACTCTCGCAGGTCTTGCATGACCTGGTCAATCACCGCCACCGGATAGCTTGCCATCCAGGCAGAGCGTGATGCCGGCGCGCCGTATTCCTGAATAATCGCCCGTAACAGTTCATCCTGGCAGGCGGCCATGGCATCCCGCATTCTTTGCAAAACAGCCAGACGTTCATCGACGCGGGTTTGCGACCAGTGGACAAACGCCGCTTTAGCAGCGGCAATGGCGCGCAGCGCATCCTCGGTATTCGCCAGGCGAATACGTCCTGTCACTTCGGCGGAAGAAGGGTTGTACAAATCAAAATACGTCTCCCCTTGAGCAACGGTAAATTCACCGTTAATCCAGACATATTCAAGCTGTTGCATAGTGATCTCCTCGATTGATGGGACCAGTGTGGCATAGCTTTATCGCGCCGATAATCCGCGCTATCCTGCAAGGGTTGTTTCGATTATCAGGATAATCTATGCATCGTTCAGGTTTGATTGAGCTGGAAGTGGTGATGGCGGTTGTTCGCCGTGGGAGTTTTCGGGCTGCGGCGCAGGAACTGGACATGTCGGCAACGGCAGTCAGCAATGCCATCGCCGGGCTGGAAACGCGTCTTGACGCCAGACTCTTTAACCGCACGACCCGCAGCGTCGCGCTCACCGAAGCCGGAAAGCGCTTTGTTGCTCGTATTGGCCCGGCATTGCAAGAGATCCAACAAGCCGCCGACGAAATTCACAGCCAGCCTGATGAACCATCCGGCACACTGCGCATCAATGTACCGCAGGCTATCGGGCAGCTTTTTCTCGATGAAATGGTGATTGCCTTTCTGGCTCGTTATCCGCAAATGCGCATGGAAACCGCCAGCGATGCCCGGATGATCGATATTATCGCGGAGGGATACGATGCTGGCGTTCGCCTGGCGGAATCAGTTCCACAGGATATGATTGCGGTGCCGCTGACGCCGGATATTCACATGCGGGTGGTCGCCACGCCACAGTGGTTTGCTGAGCATGGCACTCCTGTGACTCCCGAAGCCCTTACCCGACAGCAAGGCATCTGCATGCGGATGTCGCACGGCGGTATATATCGCTGGGAGTTTATGCGTCATGGCGAACAGTTTGCCATTGCCGTGCCGCCGAGGCTTGCCACCACCGATCTGTTTACGTCAGTTGCCGCGGTACGCGCCGGGCTTGGCATCGGTTTTTTGCCGGAAATGTATATTGCAGACGATTTACGTTCAGGCCGACTGGTTAGCGTGCTAAATGAATGGACACAGCCCTTTAAAGGACTGTGTTTATATTACCCCGGTCATCGCCATATCCCGGTAGGGTTACAGGCGTTTATTACATTTATCCGCGAGTACAGGCAGCACTCACTGTAACCCGGCGCGGTCCAGACCGTAGGCTGCGTCCTGTGAACCCGGCGTCATTTGCGCCAGAATTTGCAGCCGGTTCCAGGCGTTAATGGTGGCGATAGCAAACGTCAGTTCGGAAATCTCTACCTCGCTAAAATGTTCCCGCACGTGGCGATAAACCTCATCCGTCACACCTTCCGGTCCGATATGTGTTAAGGCTTCGGTTAAGGCCAGTGCCGCTTTTTCTTTGGCGCTAAACAACAGTGATTCCCGCCAGATTGCCACATGATAAAGACGCAGTTCGCGCTCGCCGCGCAGTTTGCCTTGTTTCAGGTGCATATCCAGACAAAACGCGCAGCCATTAAGTTGAGAGGCGCGAATATCCACCAGGTTTTTGATTGCCCCCTCCAGTGAGCTTTTGTGCGATGCCTGGCTTGCTTCGACCAGCGTGTTGATAAGCACAGGTACGGTCTGGAAGTGGTTAGCGCGAGTGGTCATAGTCATTTTCCTCATGAATTGATTCGACAAGCGCTATATTAGAGATTTATGACGTAGTAAAAAGATACATAATCCGACATATGAGGTAGGACATGAAAACGGGCTACCGCGATATTTACGCGCGCTACCGGCACAACATTCTCAGCGGGGTGCTGAAACCCGGTGACAAAGTCCCTTCCGTGCGTGTGCTGGCCGACGAACTTGAGGTCGCGCGAAAAACAGTGGAAACCGCATATGCCATTCTGGTGGGCGAAGGTTTTCTGGTAAGCCAGGGCGCGAAAGGTACACGAGTAAACCCGGATCTCCGGATCTCTGAAAAGGCAGGGCCACCCGCTCAGGTATGGACGGCTGACACACAGCTCAAGTCAATGGTAGACGTTCGCGATCAGGAGGGATACCTGCGTCTGGGCATCCCGGCGCTGGATGCTTTCCCTTACAAGAAATGGTTGCTCCTGTCCGGCAAAGCCGTGCGCGCCATGTCCGCCGCAGAGATGACCAATCCCCCACTGATGGGTTATCCGCCGCTGCGTGAGGCCATTGCCCGTTATCTGACCTTTTCTCGCGGACTCACCTGCACTGCGGAACAGATTTATATCACTGGAGGTTATCGTAATAACCTTACGCTAATCCTGAGCGCGCTGGCGGCGCGCGGCGATAAGGTCGTCATTGAAAACCCGGGTTATATCTTTGGCCAGCAATTACTGAAAAGGAGCGTGGAAAACCTGCATTACGCACCGGTAGACAAGCAAGGGCTCGATGTTGACTACTTGTTGAAAAACCATGCGGATGCCCGCTTTGTCTGCATCACTCCCTCACACCATAGCCCGCTGGCCGTCACTCTTTCCCTGCCGCGTAAACGTCAGTTACTGGAGTGGGCCGCAGCGAACAACGCGTGGATAATAGAAGATGACTATGACGGCGAGTTTCATTATACCCGCAAGGTACTGCCTGCCCTCAAAAGCCTTGATATTGAGGATCGGGTCATATATATGGGCACATTCAGTAAAACGGTGATGCCTGCACTGCGTATCAGCTATCTGGTTATGCCGCGCAGTACGCTTAACGCATTCCATGAGACCGGCGAAATTATCGAAAGCGGGCAATCGGTTCTGACACAAAAAATCGTCGCAAGTTTTCTCAACGAAGGACACTTCTTTCGCCATTTAAAGAAGATGCGCACCCTTTATCAACAGCGCCGCCAGAGGGTGCTCGATGCGCTACACCAGGTTTTTCCGGATCTATTCGATGTTGAGGTCAATGATGGCGGCATGCATATTATCGCTTTTCTGCGCCACGGCACCGGTGATGTACACCTGGCGCAAATCTGGCAAAAAAAGCAGCTAAAGGTCAGTCCGCTTTCAGAGTGGTATAACAGCTCTGAAAAACGCTACGGGTTAATCATCGGATACACCAATATTCATAGCAGCGAAGAAGCGGTGGCATTATTACAGCGGGTTGCGAAAGAGACGCGGGAATGGCTTAAAACCTGAAGGGGAACGAGTCCCCTTTCAGGTAACTACTCAGGGTAACGTACTGACGAATGAGATATCCCAGGCCGTGGCAAGAAGCGAAATACTGACGACCAGACCCATGACAACAGGCACCGCTCTTTCCAGCTTTTCCATTGCTTGTCCCTCTCTTTCGTTCTTGTTGCGCCGACTGCGGCAACAACGGATTTCCCTGGCCGAATGTCTCGGCACTGGTGTGGCACAGTAAAGTATAGAAAAGATCTTCCAGCCTGAGAGACCTTTTCGTTTTTTTCCGCCGATTCCGATGCGCCTGTTATTAGCACCATAATAAGTATGTTGTAACTAATGACGTCAAAAAGAAAACCCGGCGTAAGCCGGGTTCATAGCAGTCTAACCGAATGCTATCAGCACAACGGTTTCACAGCCTGACGCATGCCCTGCAGCAGGATAGCGTCGAGATCCAGTGAAACCTGTTCTACCAATCCACTAACCTGGGTCAGATCCTGCTCCCAGTGTTCGCTGACCGACAGTACCGCTTTCACAAGGTCGCTGGTGCTGATCTGATGGTCGCCGTGCTGGCCCCAGAGCTGCTGATAACGGGTGATCCAGTGTGCGTCGTCCTGTACCGGATAGGCTTCGCCATTACGGTCTGCGCGGTAAAAAGCAATCAGCGCGGCCAGCGCAAAGGTCAGACGCGCGGGCAGTTTACCGGTAGCTTTTTGCCCTGCCAGCAATTGCGGCAGAATACGGGTACGGAATTTGGTCATACCGTTCAGGGCAATAGAGAGCAACTGGTGTTTGATGTACGGGTTACGGAAACGCCCGGTCACCGCGCTGGCAAAGGATTCCAGCTCATCGCGCGGCAGGTCAAGAACCGGGATGATCTCCTCATAAATCGCTTTCTCAACAAAGGCACAAATTTCGCTGTCGTTCATGGCTTCGCCCACAGTATCGAGACCTGCCTGGAAAGCTACCGGCACCAGTGCGGTATGCGCGCCATTCAGAATAGCGACTTTGCGTTCTTTATACGGTTTGATGTCATCGACAATCAGCACGTTCAGCGGATATTTGTCCAGACGCAGCTCTGCAGCCAGTGACTGCGGCCCCTGGATCACAAACAGGTAGAAGTGTTCTGCGGTGTCGAGGAAGTTGTCGTGATAGCCCAGCTCCGCTTCAATTTTTGCCACTTCATCGCGCGGATAGCCCGTTACGATACGGTCAACCAGTGTGGAGCAAAACGTGTTCGCGGTGTTGAGCCATGCCACGAATGCGTCACCCAACGCCCAGTCCTGCGCATAACGCAGCACCAGTTCGCGAAGCGCATCACCGTTGTAGTCAATCAGTTCACACGGGATGATGACCCAACCTTTATCTGCCGCGCCGTTAAAATGACTGAAACGTTCAAATAAAAGACGGGTCAGTTTAGCCGGGTAGCTAACCGCGGGCGCATCATCGAATTTATCGCCAGCATGGTAGCTAATACCGGCTTCGGTGGTGTTGGAGAAGACAAAACGCATCTGGGGATTATGCGCAAGTTTCAGGAACTCATCGTACTGCCTGTAAACACTGATTTCACGATTCACGGAACGGATCAGGCGGGAGTCGCTGACCGCTTCGCCCTGCTCGTTCAGGCCACGAATGATAGTGGTATACAGGCCGTCCTGGGTGCTCAGAGACGGCGGGAAGTCGCTGTCGATTGGACGAACAATCACCACCCCGGCATCGAGGTCAGTGTGCTCATTCAATAAATCGATCTGCCAGTCGATGAAGGCACGCAGAAAGTTGCCTTCACCAAACTGAATCACACGCTCAGGGTAAGAAGCGCCGGGAAAATCGCGACGGTTAACTGTGTTCACAATGGGTTCCTTTTTTGATTAGTCATACAACCTAGGAAGATTGGTGTAATAACTTACCAAACTTTTCGACCATGAACCCCTGTTTTGATCAAAGCGAGACAACATTTCCGCTAGCAACCACAAAAATACAACATCCGTCACAAAAACTGCTAAAAAGGCCCGTCGCAACGCTCTGCACGCCGTCTTGCAGAACGTGACAGCGTTTTATTCATATAGATACGGATTTAACGGGTATACAGGAGGCGAACAGAAGAGAAAGTGGTCATTTTTTTCCTTAAAAGCAACCACGGTGAGATTCACATATTGTAAACACGACATTCCGTGTCAGCGTTTTTTCCAGGGTATTAGCGTTCGCGATGGTTTTTGGTCTTCATGGCGTACATTTTGGCATCCGCATCTTCCAGCCAGGCTTTTATATCGCCATTACCGTTATGATCGAACTCACTCACTCCCCATGAAAAAGCAAGCTTCCAGGGTTTACCGGAGGACAGGTTCCAGGCCTCGGTCTGCTCAACCAGGTACTCAACGGCAATCCACGCACCTTGTTCATGCGTGTCGGAGAAAAGCACCGCGAATTCATCGCCACCATAACGCACCAACAGATCCGCTTCCCGAAAGCTTTCGCGCATCACTTTTGCCATTGAACGCAGGGCTTCATCGCCTTCGTTGTGGCCCCAGTTGTCGTTGATCTGCTTGAAACCATCAAGATCAAGCCACGCCAGCGCCAACGGTTCAGCGCGACGACGGGCACTGCTAATCGCGAATTTCACCAGGTTATCAAACGCACGGCGGTTAAACAGCCCGGTGAGTTCATCGGTCGTGGCAGCGCTCATCACTGCGAACTCATTTTCCACGATCAGCGCAAAATCTTTCAGAATCTCCACCTCGGCCGATGAGAACGCGCGCGGGCTGCGATCGAGCAAACAAAAGGAACCGACAAGCGCGCCATCGGGCAGGCGCAGTGGATAGCCTGCATAAAAACGCAGATGGGATTCTCCGGTTACCAGCGGGTTATCACAAAAGCGCTCGTCGCTACCGGCATCGTTGACGATAAGCGGCGTTGTGCTGAGGATGGTGTGTCCGCAAAAAGAGAGATGGCGCGGCAGACTTTCGTGGGCGTGGCCATCACTGGTTTTAAAATGCAGGGTCTTTTCCCCCACCAGCGTTACCAGCGCGATAGGAACATTGAACAACCGCTTTGCCAGCCTTGTCAGGCGGTCGAAACGTTCATTAGTTCCTGAATCAAGCAACCCGGATTCGCGCAACGATGCCAGGCGTTTTTCCTCGTCAAAGGGAAGAGCAGGAGTTTTCATAAAGAGCCTATCTCGCTAGTCAGTATCGGCAGGTGTCCGCGTTTATAAGGCGTGATCGAGCGATCGATTCGCGGTGTACAGGATAAAGCTTAGCGTATTCAGCACGTTTGTCAGTGTGAGTAGATTTGATTTTTACCGCGACGTTTTGCTTTATAGAGGGCGTCATCCGCTGCTTTCAGCCAGTCGGTGACGTTTTGCATCTCCTGGGTTGCGCTGGCAATGCCAATGCTGAGGGTACAGTGGAAGGCATATTCCTGGCTTACGCTCATCACGGCGGCGGAATCCATAATTCGCCCGGCAACGGCGAGCGCCTCTTCCGCTGTGGTATCCGGAAGCAAAATCACAAATTCATCTCCCCCCAGGCGGGCCGGCGTATCAGTCTTACGCGTTGCGGCATGTAAAATCTTCGACACTGTGACCAGCAGCGCGTCGCCCACTTTGTGGCCAAACCGATCGTTGACCTCTTTAAAGTTATCGATATCGATGAACATCAGCATTGAATTGCGCGGCAATTCACGCAGTTTATCGAGTTCATACTGGATACGTTTTTCCAGCAGGCGGCGATTAGCAATATCCAGCAGAGGATCCATCATCGCAATGCGTTCCAGCTCGCGGCTTTTATTTCGCAGCTTAACGGCAATATTATGGGTCAGTACGCTGAGCGCCAGCATATAAATGGCAATCAACGGCAGCGTAGCGAACATGGTGCGCTGAGACACTTGCACATCAACATGCATCCCCTGCGCAACCCAGGCTGCTGCAAATGCCGCCAGCATTAACAAACCGGCTTTACGCATCAGGTCAATGCCGCCCGCCGAGAGGCGATCGGACAACAGGATTGTGGCGATGACCACTGAGGGGAGTGGGTTAACCGACATCATCGCTATCCAGAATCCCCCGGCAGCGGCGTCTAAAATCAGATTTTGATGTTCCAGGGTCAGGGGAGTATCGGAGAAACGGACTCGCAAAAAAGCCAACGTCGGCCAGATAAAGGCATTAGCGCCCAGCAAAAGTATCAGCCAGAGGGGACGATGTAACTCAAGCAATACCGAAAGAATGGGGAAAAAACAGAGAAATGTCCCAAGAATACGCATCAGGTACATGCGTCTGACAAACCTGCCGCCAGAGATCCGCTCGCTGTTCTTCAAATTGTCAGATCCATTCATGGCGCAAATTATTTCCGGTACATATACTCAGTTATAGTATTGACGATGAAAATTTGTAGCAAGCAATTTAATAACTTATCTCTATCGTTTTGCCTTATAACAAGGCAAACATGGCCTGTCGAATCAGGCCATTCAGCAAGCTGATCTTAGAAACCGACCGAAGATTTTAAGGCTTCTTCCGTTGGCGACTGACGCATGCTGGAGCAATTTCGCCCCGCTTTTTTGGAACGATAGAGATACTCATCCGCCTCAGCGAGTAATTTATTAAAGACCTCCGTCAACGAACCGGAAAGCACCTGCCCGTTACTCACGCCAATACTAACCGTCAGGCGCAGTGTTCGGGCATGCCAGTGAAAAAGATGTTCCTCAACCGACTTGCGCAGTCGTTCAGCCAGTAATAAACCGGCTTGCGGACCGGATGTGACGGCCACCACCGCGAACTCTTCCCCCCCCATTCGGGCAATAACCCCCTTCCCCCCCAACTCCTGACGTACCTTCTGCGCAAACGAGGCGAGCACCTGGTCGCCACACTCGTGCCCGTAGTTATCGTTGACGCTTTTGAAGTAATCGATATCCAGCAGCATTACCGTCAGATGTTTGTCAGCAAAGCCATTGCTGTCGCGGTTGAGTGCTTCATACAGGCCGGAGCGGGAGTAAACACGGGTCAGAAAATCGTAGTCCGCGCGCAAGGAAACATGACGCATCAGACGGTTGATGGTTTCCATGCTGACAGAGACAATGACCGGGCAGATTGCCATAGTGGCTATTCCCAGTCGGGCAGAAAACATGCGCGACATCTGCAACGGCGAGGCGACAAAAATATCGATCATGCCTTTGGCTATCAAAATGATCTCCAGTCCACCGGTTATTAATGTCAGCAGACAGGTCACCGGCAAGGAGAAAGTGAGGGCGCACCAGATAAGCGCAGGCAGGGGGAATGCCAGGCTGCCCGCGCCACCGATCCACACCGATCCCAGTACGGAGGCAATCAACACCAGTATCGGCAGCAGCGTTTTACTGTTAAAAGCAGGCTCTTTTGTTGGCCAGACGGCAGTCAGAATGCAAGGCAGGATCAGTACCCCTGTCGAGAACTGCTCGCTGAACCAGTCGCCAAACAGCATCAGGAAATCCTGGTTGATGACCACCCCCATCGAGCCAAAAGCGCCGAAAAGCGCGCAGAGCATTGCCGATACCAGGCAGTAACCAAAAAGGTTAAGGGCGTTGATCGGTTGTGGCGCGTGACGCATAAGCCGCTGTTCGCGCTGCACCAGCTGCGCTATGGTCACGATAAAAATCATGTTGGAAAGGTTAATCACCACCGATGACCAGCCCCACGAAGTGGTTACGCCATCGTAGATGAGCATTGCCAGATAACTCATCAAATAGTAAGGCCAGCGCTGTAAAAAAGCGTAACGGGCAAAGATCCCTGCCATCACTGCGTTTAGCGGCCAGAAAAGCGAAAGTGCCTCGACCAGACGCAGCATCGCCCCGACAAAATAAAAAAGCGTGGTGATCAGAAAAATCACCGTCGCATTGATGAACGGCTGATCATTTCGCAACAGGCGAAATGTAGGCGAAAAAAGAGCGCGCATTACATATCAATCCCAGATAAGGATGTAGCAAGTCATTTCGACGTGGCAAAAATAGCGTATAGCTTAATGTAATGCATTTACAACAGCCTGGTAACATGCCTTTACCGCTTAATTCATTAATTTTATGAATTCATTTGCAGTACCAGCCAGTGGTAAATAACGCCGACGATATAGCGCTGCTGCACCTCAGTTAGCTCAGCGCCGGCGGGAATAGCGTGCCATTTTGCCAGACACCCCCGACAGCAGGTAGCCGTGGCATGCTGGGCAATAAAGACCGGATGACCGCGCATGGGCGTCTGTTTGCCGTCATTATGCGGTAACGCCGGGGCCAGACGCCGGGCTACAAAGTCAGCCGCGTGTGTCGCGATCGCTTCGGCCCCTTTTTCCATGCAGTACTGGCGCTCTTTCGCCCCCAGACGAAAGCGGGAACGAAAAGGGGAACGGGCAAGCCGCGCAAATAATGCGTCGTATTCAGACATCAATACACTGAACGCCCCAGTTGCCGGGTAAGCGCCTCCAGTAAGGCAATCCCCGCCAGTGAATTTCCGGCCTCATCCAGTTCCGGGCTCCAGACCGCAATGGCCATCTCTTGCGGTACAATCGCCACAATTCCACCGCCCACGCCCGATTTTGCCGGTAAGCCTACACGCCAGGCGAACTCGCCGGCATTTTGATACATCCCGCTGGTTGCCATCAGCGCGTTGACCTGCCGGGTTTGTTGCGGCGTTAACACTGGTTGCGCAAGATGCGACGCCGTACCTTTATCGGCCAAAAAGAGAAAGGTACGCGCCAGCTCGACACAGCTCATTTTCAGCGCACAGTAATGAAAGTAGTTTTGCAGTACCGTGGCAACATCATTATTGAAGTTACCAAAGGACTTCATCAGCCAGGCTATCGCCGCGTTGCGTGCGGAATGTTCGAACTCTGAACGGGCCACCACGCTGTCAAACGCAATATCCGGCGTAGCGGAAAGTTTGCGCACGATTTCCAGCATCCGCTGGCGCGGGGCGCTAAGGCGGCTTTGCAACATATCGCAGACCACCAGCGCACCGGCATTGATAAACGGATTACGCGGTTTTCCCTGTTCGATCTCCAGTTGCAAAAGGGAATTAAACGGCTGGCCGGAAGGATCTTTGCCAACTCGCGTCCAGATTTCATCTTCCTCGTAATGGTTCATCGCCACCACAAGGCTGAGCACTTTTGAAAGGGACTGAATAGAAAAACGTTCATTGGCGTCACCGGCCTGGAACTGTTCCCCGTCGACGGTACAAATGGCGATACCCAACTTGTCCCCGCTGACGGTTGCCAGCGCGGGAATATAGTCTGCCACTTTCCCCTGACCTTTCAACGGACGTACCTGCTCAAGCAATGCCTCAAGTACGCCATTATCCATGACTGTCGCCACACCCGATCCTTACTCACAGCCGTAAATGGGGCTGCGAGTATAGCAAAAATCAGGCCGGGAGACGAAAGCGGGAAACTGCCTGCATCAGCGCGTGAGAATCATTATGCAATTGCACCGAAGCTTCGGTGGCATCGGTGACCAGTTCCCCGGTGCGCCGCGCTACGTTATTCAACGAATGCAGTCGACGGGTCATATGATGGATGCTCTCCCCCTGGCTGAGGGTAGCCGTGGAGATATCGTTCAGTAAGCCGCTCAGATGTCCAACCAGGCCGGTGACCTGTTGCAGATTATCTTCCAGTTTGCTTACCGCGTGGGTGCCGTCGTTAATGCCCTGTAAAGAGTGGTTGATCAATTGCTGAATGGTTTGCGTCGAGTGGCTGCTCTTACGCGCCAGCAGCCCTACCTCTTTTGCCACCACAGCAAAACCGCGCCCATGGTTACCCGCGTGCGCCGCCTCGATGGCGGCATTAAGCGCCAGAATATTGGTCTGGAAGGCCACCCCGTCAATTAACTCAACGATGCCGCGCATTTCAGAAGCACGACCGACAATCGCCTGCATCGACTGGTTTACCGTCTCCATCATACTGTCGCCCCCCGCCGCAACCTTGCGCGCTTCATCCGCACGTTCACTGGCAAGCCGGGCATAACCGCTATTACCTTCAACATGGGATTCAAGCGTCGCAATATGGGCCGTGACGTCCTCCAGTTCTTGTGCCTGACGGGTCGATTGCTGATACAACTTCTGGTTGCCCTGCGCCAGACTATCGATATTGTTCACCATCGAACGGGTGGCGTGACTCACCTGACTGACAAGTTGTTGTAGTCCGTGCTGCATGGTGTCGACGCTCAGGACAATCTGGTCAATTTCGCGGTTGAAGCGTTTGACGTCGGGCAATGGCGTGGAAAGGTCGCCGGCAGCCAGGGTATTGATATGGGCAATGAGCCGACGTAGCGGTGTGATGAGCCAGCGCGACATGGCAAACCAGACCGCAATCGCGATAATCACCAATAGCGCAGGCACCAGCACAAACACCTGCTGCAGACGCGCCAGCCCGCCCATTAAGGTCAAACGACCTTCATCGGCCCGCTTTTCGCTGGCCTGCTGAAAGCGCGCGTAATTATCGTTAAAGTCGGCCTGAAATGCCTGGGCCGGAACGGCAAAAAAGGCATCGATCGAATTGGTTTTGACCAGCCCGTCGGCCTGCTCTTTGATTGCACCGTAGAAAAGCTGGTAACTGTTGACCAGCCCGTCATCTTTCGGGGGATTCATCGCAAGCCAGGCCTGCCAGGCTTTCTGTGACGTCGCAAGCGCAGCCTGAGCTTCATCCATCAGGCTATGCCAGCTACCATCAGAACCGGTCTCTTTATCCTGCATAAAATAGACACCCGCGCGGTTAAGCAGATCACTTGCCGCCAGTAATGCTACACGGGCTTCATCTACTTTCACTTGTTGCAGGTGAGTGTGTTGATTGAGTTGTTCATTGTGCTGCGCATCGCGTAACGACAGGGTGAGAACGAAGGATGACGCTATCTGGAGTGCGGAAAAAAGTCCGATTATCCAGAAGATACCTGCCAGTAAGCCAAACTGCCGGGGTGTCAGTTGCCGAAAAATTCGGCGAAAAATTTGCTTTAAGTTCATGATATTCTTCTATAACCTCACGATGCCCGCGAGTTTACGAAAGAACTATGACGAAACCATGACATTCACAGACGGCGCACCCCGCAGGGCGCGCCTAAGATCACAGGCGATCTTTCCATACGGTTTGCGCATTACAAAACTCGTGCAAGCCGAAATGTGACAACTCACGGCCAAATCCGCTTTTCTTCACACCGCCGAAGGCGACACGGGCATCGCTGGCACTGTATCCGTTAATAAAGACCCCGCCACACTCCAGGCGGGCGGCAAAATCCTCTGCCAGCGCCATATCCGCGGTAAATACCGTCGCCGACAGACCAAAATCGCTGTCATTGGCCAGCTCAAGGGCATGTGCCGCATCGCGCGCCACGGTGATGGCTGCCACCGGGCCAAACATCTCCTGACGAAAAGCGGTCATCTCCGGCGTCACATGGGTCAGTACGGTTGCCGGATAGTAGTTCCCTGCCCCCGAAGGTTTCACGCCGCCAAGCGCCAGGGTTGCCCCCTCACTCAGAGTCGCCAGTACCTGTGCGTGCAACTCATCGCGCAGGTCGTAACGCGCCATGGGGCCAAGGTAGGTGCTCTCATCCAGAGGTTCCCCCTGTGGCAAGGCCGCGGCCGCCGCGATAAATTTCTCCGTGAAAGCATCGGCAATGCCGGCCTCCACAATAAAGCGTTTTGCCGCCGCGCAAACCTGTCCGGTATTTTGATAACGTCCGGCCACTGCCGCTTTCACGGCCAGATCGAGATCCGCATCATTGAGGACGATAAACGGATCAGAACCGCCCAGTTCGAGAACACATTTTTTCAGCGCGGCGCCTGCCTGGGCGCCAATCGCCGCCCCGGCACGCACGCTGCCGGTGACGGTGACCGCCGCAATGCGCGGATCGTTTATCGCCTGGCTCACGCCGTCGTTGGTGGCATTTACCCAGCCAAACACGCCCTGTGGTACGCCCGCCTCGGCAAAGATTTTGCCTGTCAGATCCGCACAGCCCAGCACATTCGGCGCATGTTTAAGCAGATAACTGTTGCCCGCCAGCAGAATCGGCACCGCGCCGCGCAGTACCTGCCACAGCGGAAAGTTCCATGGCATCACCGCCAGAATCGGCCCCATTGGTCGGTATTCAATCGTCGCCCGATTGTTTTCTACCAGGGTCGCTTCCGAACCCAGCATCGACGGACCGTGGTCGGCGTACCAGTCGCACAGATTGGCTGATTTGGTGACTTCACCGCGCGCCTGGGTTATCGGCTTGCCCATTTCTTGAGAAATCAATTGCGCCATCGCCTCACCATGGCGGCGTAATACCGCGCCGACCGCGCGCAAGACCTGCGCACGCTCAGCGATACTTTTTTGTCGCCACTGGCGATACCCGCTGGCGGCAAGTTCCAGTGCCGCGTCAATGTCTTCACGACTGGCCCAGGGCGTCGCCGAGAGGGTTTCTCCGGTTGCCGGATTGACAGAAATAGCATGGGTGGCAGATGAAATTGACATAATTCTCTCGCTTTCGCTGTTCAGGTATTGCGCTATGGTCGCTGAATTTGCTATTTCTGAAAACTGAATAATATTAACTTCACTATTCACGAATGGAGAACACTATGGATTTAACGCAGCTTGAGATGTTCAACGCCGTGGCGCAAACCGGCAGCATTACCCAGGCCGCGCAAAAAGTGCATCGTGTGCCGTCAAATCTCACCACCCGCATTCGCCAGCTGGAGGCGGACCTCGGGGTAGATCTCTTTATTCGTGAAAACCAGCGGCTGCGTCTTTCCCCCGCCGGGCACAGTTTTTTACGCTACAGCCAGCAGATCCTCGCGCTGGTTGATGAAGCGCGGATGGTGGTGGCCGGTGACGAGCCGCAGGGACTGTTCTCACTTGGCTCGCTGGAGAGCACCGCCGCGGTGCGCATTCCGGCCACGCTCGCGAAATATAACCAGCGCTATCCGCGCATTCAGTTTGATCTGGCAACCGGGCCCTCCGGCACCATGATCGACGGTATTCTCGATGGCACCCTGAGCGCCGCCTTTGTCGACGGACCGGTAATGCATCCCGGGCTTGAAGGGATCCCTGTCTATCGTGAAGAGATGATGATTGTCGCCCCACATGGCCACGAGCCCATCACCCGGGCGGCCCAGGTGAACGGTTCCAGTATTTATGCGTTTCGCGCCAACTGTTCCTATCGTCGCCATTTTGAGAGCTGGTTTCACGCCGATCAGGCGACCCCCGGTAAAATCCACGAAATGGAGTCCTATCACGGGATGCTGGCCTGTGTGATTGCCGGGGCCGGGCTGGCGCTGATCCCACGCAGCATGCTGGAAAGTATGCCCGGTCACCACCAGGTTGGCGCCTGGCCGCTGGCGGAAAACTGGCGCTGGCTGAATACCTGGCTGGTGTGGCGGCGCGGTGCGAAGACCCGCCACCTGGACGCCTTTATTGAGCTGCTGAACGCCGATCCGCAGTCAGCCGTTTTTCCATAAAAATGCTGAGCGGATCTTCTGCATAAGGGGCAAAAGCCTCCCGCTGCTGATATCCACTGCGCGAATAAAGACGGACCGCCGCGTGTTGTTTAATGCCCGTTTCCAGGCGCAATGTGTGGCATTCGCGATCCCGTGCCGCATGCTCAAGGGCTACCAGCAGCTTTTCCCCCAGTTGCTGGCCGCGATGGTGCGCATCAATATAGACCCGTTTCATCTCGCCGGTACCGTCGTCATTAAGGACTATGGCACCACAACCGACCATCGCACCGGACGCATCCACGATGGCCTGCATGATGACGCGCTCAGGTGGCAAAGATGCCAAATCGAGGAGATGATTGCTCTCAGCCGGGTAAAGTTCAGCCTGATATGCATCAAGGGCGGCAATCAGGGCGCGAATACCTGGCTGAGTTGCCGAGGCAGGAATAAAGGTATACATGACTCCTCCTGTTATTGTTCTGTTAAATTACGCGCAAACCCTGCTCACTTCGCCATACAATTAACTTATATATCCCTGTCCGGATTGCATAAAATGCGCCTGCGGCGGTAATTTACGCTCACGCGTAATCGTGATAACGGAAGAGAAATGAATACCAGAGCCCGCAAAGTGATGATCATCGGTACCGGCAATGTTGGCGCATCGGCGGCTTACGCCCTGCTGAATCAGAACATTGCCGAAGAGTTGATCCTTGTTGATTTGAATCGCGATCGCGTTGAAGGTCATGTGCAGGATCTGGCGGACGCCGCCGCATATATGCCGGGCATGATGCATATTACCAGCCGCGATGCCGCTGACTGTGCCGATGTGGATATTGCGGTCATCACCGTCTCCGGTGGCCCGCTTAAGCCAGGGCAGACCCGCCTGGACGAGCTACAGAACACCGCGCGTATTGTCAAAAATATTGTGCCGCAGATGATGGAAAACGGCTTTAATGGCATCTTTCTGATTGCCACCAACCCCTGTGACATCATCACCTGGCAGGTATGGAAACTCTCTGGCCTGCCGCGCAGCCAGGTCATTGGTACCGGCGTCTGGCTCGATACCACCCGATTGCGGCGCGCGCTGGCGCAAACGCTGGATATCGGCGCGCAAAGTATCGACGCGTTTATCCTTGGCGAACATGGCGACACTCAGTTTCCGGTGTGGTCGCACTCCTCCGTTTACGGTTCGCCGATTGCCGATGTCTGGAAGCGGCGTACCGGGCAAAACATCGATTTTGACGGGCTGGCAGAGAGCGTTCGTAAACACGGTTTTGAAATTTACGCCCGTAAAGGCTGCACCGAGTACGGGATTGCCGGGACGATTGCGGAGATCTGCCGCAATATCTTTACCGGTAGCCACCGCGCGCTGGCGATCTCCTGCGTGCTTAACGGTGAGTATGGCGTGAGCGATGTCGCCATTGGCGTGCCTGCGGTCCTGACCCAGAGCGGCGTGCAGCAGATTATTGAGTTACAGCTTGAAGCGGACGAAGTGGCGAAATTTAACCACTCCGTGTCGGTGATTAAGCAGAATATCTCTCGCCTGCCGTAACAGGCGACTCGCTGCTATCGAACAAACGGCGTGGCAATGAGCACGCCGTTTGTTTTAACGAAATAGAGCAATCAATGGGCAGGATGCTAACTGGCAATGGTTAACCGGGCAGGCAAGACGGCAAGTTTCTGGCGAATATCGTCGCCAAGGTGACTGTCGGTGACAATGTCCGTCAGCGAATCAAGACGGGCGACATTAAACAGCGACCACGCCCCGTATTTACTGCTGTCAGCCAGCAACACCCGACGCTGTGCATTATCAATCAACGCCCGTTTCAGCGCCGCTTTCTCTTCGGTTGGCGAGGTGATGCCTTTTTCCAGATCCCAGCCGTTACAGCTAACGAAGGCCAGATCCGGCCAAATCCCCTGCAACAGCTTACGACCATGATCGCCGATGCATGACTGGCTGGTATCATCAATTCGCCCGCCAATAATGGTCACTTCGATTTGCTTAAACTCAGAGAGAAACAGCGCGATATGCAAATCGCTGGTGATGACCCTCAGCGGCAGATGCGTCAACTGGCGAGCGAGTTCAATCATGGTGGTGCCCGCATCAAGCACAATGGCGTCGCCCGCTTTCACCAGCGACGCGGCCGCACAGGCGATAGCATGTTTTTCCGACAGATTACGCTGCATTTTCTCAAGCGTTGTCGGCTGCGAGGGGATAAACCGGTTAAGCGTAACGCCGCCGTGTGAACGGCTTATCACCCCTTCCTGATCGAGTTTGATCAAATCGCGGCGAATGGTGGCAGGAGACGCGTTGGTGATTGTCACCAGTTGGTCTACCGTTACCAGATTATGGCCTTTCAGATAATCCATAATCTGTTCTAACCGGTTATATCCCTTCATATTATTCTCGTGTGATTTGCATAGCTAACTGGATGGAGACCGCCATGCTCTCCGGTTTCGCTTTTCCGGTCCAGGCGATATCAAAGGCGGTGCCATGATCCGCAGAGGTACGGATAAACGGCAAACCAGCAGTGATATTAACCCCATCGTAAAAGCCCAGCAATTTTAAAGGAATATGCCCCTGATCGTGGTACATCGCCACCACCATGTCATACATCCCTTCATTGCACTGCATAAAGACCGTGTCCGGCGGGCACGGGCCGTAAACGTTGAGCCCTTCGGCTTTCATCGCTTCAACCGCCGGGCCTACGGTAGTGATCTCTTCATCGCCAAACAGGCCATTTTCTCCGGCATGCGGGTTCACCCCGGCCACCGCGATACGCGGGTTTGCAAAACCAACACGTTTGAGGAAAGTATCCGCCACACGAATTACCGTCTTGATACGATCCTGATTCAGGGTATCAAGGAATTTACGCAGCGCAATATGAGTGGTGACGTGAATCACTTTGAGTTTGTCGGTATAGAGCACCATCGCATAGTCGTTAATATTGGTCAGTTTCGCCAGCAGCTCGGTATGACCCGGATAGTGGTGACCACCTGAGTGCAGCGCTTCTTTGTTCAGCGGTGCGGTGGCAATGGCTTTTACTTCGCCGGCCATCGCCAGTTCCGTCGCGCGCCGCACGCAACGGTAGGCCAGATCGCCCGCCTGGGCTTGTACTTTGCCGGGTTCCAGCGCCTGCGGATCCGCCAGCGGTTCATCGAGCACGTTAATCACGCCAGGCGCGAAGCGGGCGTCGCTGACCTGGTTGATAATGCGCAGTTCCGCATGCGGCGTCACGTTCAGCGCCAGGATACGGTTGAACGTTTGGGCGCACCCCACAACCACAACCGGCGCCCCGGACAGCTCCCCTTCGACCAGCGATTTAATAATAATCTCCGGACCAATCCCCGCAGGATCACCCATCGTTACGGCAATAATGTTAGTCACTCGACTTCTCCTCAATAAAATACAAAACCTTGCGCAACGTGGTTTCGTCGCCAAAACCGCCCGCTTTGGTCATCACTGGTCGTTGCCATTCGCAACCTGAAAAATATCCCCAGGGCACGCATTCAGCGGCGCGCCCACGAATCTGAAACCCTTTTGCTCCCAGCGCCCTGGCGACAGCTATCGCCACATCTCCGCCGGAGAGATAAAGTCCGTCAGGCGTACTGTGCTGCAGTACATCCCGGGTCAGTGCACCTAAATAATCACAAATACGCTCACCGCACTCCGCCCGGCTCAGCCCCCAGCGCTCGCATAGCGCAGCCACCTGATGGCGCGCCTGTTCATCCGGGCAGGTATGCACCAGACAGTGTTTGCCCGCGTTAAGCGCGGTGGTAATCGCGGCGCGGTAGTCGGTGGAAGACGGCTGGAAGACATCATTGATATCAATAAAGATGTGTTCACAGCGAGGATGCTGCGCAGCTGTACGCACCTGTTTTTGAGCGATTTCACTCATTGAACCGACCACCGCCAGCACCACCGCCTGTTTTTCCGGCGCCAGACGGCGTGACAAGGCGTCACACAGCCCGGCAGAACCCACCAGCAACGGCCTTTCGCTCGCCTGCATAGCATGGGTGATGATGTCATCCAGATCGGCGTCCGTTTGCGCATCCACTACCAGTAGCACAGGTGCTTGTGCACGGGCGTGTGAGAGCGCGACGGGTAATTGTGAGGGGGTAATGTTCTGGCTATGCCCGATAAAGAGCGCTCCCACATCCGCGCTGGTAATCGGCGTTTTCGGATCGCTGGCAAACTCGGTGTCGGTGAGCAGTACGCCATTTACCAGGCATTTCCCCTGCCGGGTAATGCGTCCTGCCGCTGGAAACGCCGGGGCGATAATCACCGCCGCCGCCCCCGTAACCTGCTGCATGGCCATCACTTCGGCTCCCGGATTACCGCGTAGCGTGGAATCTATCTTTTTTACCAGCCACGTCGGCGAATACTGACGTAATACGCTTTCAGTCAGCGCGGCCACCTTCTCTTGTGCCGCATCCGCCGTCAGTGCGCGGCTATCGCTGTTATAAATGAGCGCCTGCGCATCGCTTTGGTATGTCGCTTCCAGCACGACGTCCACACGCATCCCTGCCTGCGCCAGGCTCACGCCCGCATCGTTCGCGCCTGTGAAGTCATCGGCCAGAATGACCACTTGTTGGTCCGAGGTTTGTTTGTTCATCCCTACTCCGGGTCGTTACGTTCTGGATATGATTATATTCAATCATAATTGATTATATGTGAGCAAGATCAACTTATTTAATTTGCGAATAAATTATAAATTTATGCCATACAGTGACCGTGATTGAAAAAATATGATTGATTTCAATCACCACAAAGACAGACAGGAGAACGTTGTGGTAACAATAAACAGCACCCTGATAAGCGGCGCAGGGGCCATTCCCGCCATCGCGCCATTGCTTACGGGTAAAAATAAACTCTTACTGGTTAGCGACAGCAACGTCATCAAACTTGCCGCAACGCAACAGATCCTGACACTGCTGCAGGCGGAAGGCCGACGGGTACAGGTTATTGACAGCGTACCGCCAGAACCCAGCCAACATGATGTCGCCCGTATTCTTGGCGGCTCGCCGGACTCAGCATTCGATCTGGTCGTGGGTATCGGCGGCGGCAGCGTTCTCGATGTCACCAAACTGTTATCGGTCCTCTGTCATCCTCGCTCACCCGGCCTTGACGCCCTGCTCGCCGGGGAAAAACCGACCGCACGCGTCCCTTCTTTATTGATTCCGGCCACCGCAGGGACCGGATCTGAGGCCACGCCAAACGCGATCCTGGCGATCCCGGAACAGAACACCAAAGTGGGCATCATCTCTCCGGTATTGCTGCCGGATTATGTCGCGCTGTTGCCGGAATTGACCACCAGCATGCCAGCGCATATCGCCTCTTCTACCGGTATTGATGCCCTGTGCCACCTGATTGAATGCTTTACCGCTACGATCGCCAACCCGGTGAGCAATAACGTAGCCCTGACCGGTCTGCGTAAGCTTCTGCACAATATCGAAACCGCCGTTAGCGAGCCGCACAACCTGACCGCGCGCCTCGAAATGTTATGGGCTTCTTATTACGGCGGTGCGGCAATCACCCATGCCGGGACGCATCTGGTGCATGCGCTCTCCTACCCACTGGGTGGCAAATACCATCTGCCGCACGGTGTCGCGAATGCCATTCTGCTGGCCCCCTGTATGAAAGTGGTGCGCCCGTACGCCGTCGAAAAATTCGCGCAGGTGTGGGATCTCGTTCCGGACGCCGACACCACGCTCAGCGATGAGGATAAATCCCACGCGCTGGTGGATTACTTTGCTGCGCTGGTAAAACGCCTCGATCTGCCGGACAACCTGGAAGCGCTGGGGGTACCGCGTGCGGATATTCCGTCGCTGGCCGATGCCGCCCTGAACGTTAAGCGCTTGATGAATAACGCCCCTTGCACGGTTGATCACAGCGCCGTGCAGGCGATTTACCAGACATTGTTTCACTGATTTATCACGGAGAGATGTGCAATGAGTAAGAAAATTGAAGGCGTGCTGACGGCGATCGTCACGCCTTTTGATGCAGAAGGTGGATTGAATGTTCAGTCACTGAAAGAACAGGTCAATCGCCAACTGACGGCCGGAAACGGCATTTTCTGCGGCGGCACCAACGGTGAGTTTTTTGTGCTTAACGAGCAGGAAAAAATCACCGTCACCGCAGCCTGCGTTGATGAAGTGGCCGGTCGCGCCAATGTGGTGGCACATATTGGTGAGATCGCTACCCGCGAAACCATCCGTCTGGGTAAACAGATTGAAAAACTGGGCGTCGACGCGGTTTCCGTGATCACCCCCTATTTTGTCCCCTTAAAACAAAACGAATTAATTACCCATTATACCGCCGTCGCGGATGCCCTCAGCGTACCGGTATTTCTGTACAACATCCCTGCCCGCACCGGGAATACCCTTGAACCACAGACTGTCCGCGTGTTGGCGGAACATCCGAACATTATTGGCATTAAGGACAGCGCAGGCAGCTATGAAAGCCTGAGTGGATTTCTGAACGCCGTTAAAGATATCGAGAATTTCGATGTCCTGAATGGACCGGACTCCCTGATTCACCGGGGATTCGTGGAAGGATGTTCTGCCTGTATCTCTGGTCTTGCGAACGTCGCACCAAAAGAAATCAATGCCATTTGGTCGCATTTCAGGGCTGGCGACGTGGAAGGCTCCCGTCAGGCACAAGAAAATGTCACCGGTCTGCGTACCGATCTCTATAGCGTAGGGTTCTCTCCGGCGGCGGTTAAAAAAGCAGTGCAACTTATGGGCTATAACGTCGGCGAAAGTCGTTATGCCGTTTCATTTACCGAAGAACAACAGCTGCAAATTCGCCAGATCGTAACGCAGTACGTGCGTTAAGGCGTTTTTCATTCGTCATTAGAATATTGGGCACCTCAGGTGCCCTGGCTTCACTCGCCCCAAAGAGAGGCAAAGATGAACACGTTTACTTCACAAGATACCCTGATCATTGTCGGTATAGTCATTGCCTATATCGTCTTTACCACCTGGCTTACGTTCCGTTTACGCAGTAAAAACTCCGGCGACTTTATGGAAGGCTCCCGCGCGATGCCGGCCTTTATCGTTGGTATCTTATTAATGTCTGAATACATTGGCGCGAAATCAACTGTCGGTACCGCACAGGCCGCCTTCGAAGGCGGGATTGCCGCCTCATGGTCAGTTCTGGGTGCGGCTATCGGTTTCCCATTGTTTGGCCTGCTGCTGGTCAAACGCATTTATAACACCGGCAAAATCACCATCTCCGGCGCAATTGCAGAGAAGTACGGCAACAGCACCAAGAACATCATTTCTATCATCATGATCTACGCATTGCTGCTGGTGAATGTCGGCAACTACGTGAGCGGCGCGGCGGCGATTTCTACAGTGTTGAAAGTGAGCCTGCCGGTGGCCGCCTTTATTACCGCCATCGTCAGTACCTTCTACTTTGCCTACGGCGGCATGAAAGGCGTGGCCTGGGTTACCCTGCTGCACAGTGCGCTTAAGTACTTCGGTATTCTGGTCATCATGGGTTTTGCACTCTACAAAACCGGTGGTTTCACCCCGATGGTTCAGAAAATGCCGGACTTCTACTGGACCTGGGATGGTAACTTCGGTGCCAGCACTATTTTCGCCTGGTTGATTGGGACTATCGGGTCTATTTTCTGTACCCAGTTCGTGATTCAGGCCATCTGTTCGACCAAAGATGTGCAATCGGCGAAACGTTCCACCTGGATAGCATTTTTCTTCTGTATGCCGATTGCGCTGGCGATTGCCGTTATCGGCGTCGCGGCAAAATATCTGCACCCAGAAATTAACAGCCTGTATGCGATGCCGATTTTCCTGCAGGATATGAACCCATGGATTGCCGGACTTGTGACAACGTCACTTGTTGCTTCTATTTTCGTGAGCGTCAGTACCGTTGCGCTGGCTATCGCCTCGCTGGTGGTGAAAGATTTCTATGTCCCTTACCGTAACCCGACACCGGAGCAAGAATTTAAAGCCACGCGCTGGTTATCTTTATTGATTGGTTTCCTGCCGCTGATTTTCGTGCTGCTGGTCCCGGAAGTGCTGAAACTGTCGTTCTTTACCCGAGCGATCCGTCTGTCCATCACGGTGGTTGCAGTGATTGCTTTCTACGCCCCGTTCTTTAAAAGCACCCGTGGCGCGAACGCCGGCCTGATTGGCTCCTGTGTTGTGACATCACTGTGGTATGTGCTGGGCGACCCGTTCGGTATCAACAACATGTATATCGCGCTGATTACCCCGGCGGTGATTATGGTCCTGGACCGAATTATCCCGAACAAAGCGCACGCGAAAACGAAAGCACCAACACCTGTACAAAATAGTGGAGTTTGATATGTCCGTTACTGTTAATCGCGATGGCGTATTACGTCAGCAAGAAGATGCACGTGTCATCAGCGCGATGCTGCCCTCGCCCTGCCCGCAAAACCACGCGGCCAACATTCTGCCGCTGCCTGATGGCACGCTGATGTGCGTCTGGTTTGGCGGCACCCAGGAAGGCGTTGCGGATATTTCCGTGTGGAGCTCACGCCTCGTAGCAGGCTGCGACAGCTGGAGTGAGGCGGTCAAACTGTCTGACGATGCCAGTCGTTCCGAGCAAAACCCGGTACTGTTCCTCGCCCCGGATAACGTACTGTGGTTGATGTGGACCGCGCAGATCTCCGGCAACCAGGACACGGCAATCGTCCGCTATCGCCAGTCGACCGACCTTGGTGTCAGTTGGGGCGAAATTGCCACACTGCTCGATAAGCCAGGCACGTTTATTCGCCAGCCGATCACCGTGCTGGAAAATGGTAACTGGCTGCTGCCGGTCTTCTATTGCCGCACCAAACCGGGTGAGAAGTGGGTCGGTAATGATGATATCAGCGCGGTAAAAATCTCCGCCGATCAGGGGAAAACCTGGCGCGATGTGGAGGTTCCGGAAAGCCTCGGCTGTGTGCATATGAACATCACCGCACTGCACAACGGCACCCTGGTTGCGCTTTTCCGCAGTCGCTGGGCGGATAACATCTATTACAGCCAGTCGACCGACGATGGTGAAAGCTGGTCTGTGCCGGAACCGACGACCTTGCCAAACAACAATTCGTCCATTCAGGTCACGACCCTGGCGGACGGCAATCTGGCGCTGGTGTTTAACTACATGAGTGCCGCCGGGGCGCTGGAACGCCGTGCCTCGCTGTATGACGAAATTGACGATGGCGATGGACGCAAAGAGCCGGAAGTAACCAGCGGTCGCAGCGCATTCTGGGGTGCACCGCGTGCGCCGATGACCGTGGCTATCTCACCTGACGGTGGGAAAAGCTGGCCTTGGCAGCGTCATCTGGACGAAGGTGACGGCTATTGCATGACCAATAACTCACAGGAAAAACTAAATCGCGAGTTCTCCTACCCGAGCATCAAACAGGGAGCGGACGGCAGTTTGCATATCGCTTATACCTATTTCCGCCAGGCGATTAAATACGTTCGCGTATCGCCGGAATGGATTAAGGAGTCAGTGTGATTTTTGGCAATCTTAACGCCCTGCCGCAGGCAGGGTTGCCTGCGGTGTTGCGCGATATTCTGGCGCTTCCTCAGTGCGCATTCGACGCATTGCAGGCGCGCGACGATGGGCGTTTTCAGCTACCGGGGGCAGAGTGGTTCTGTACCGTCGGCCCGGCCAATACGCAACGGCGTGAAATCCGTCATACGGAATATCACCACCAGTGGGCGGATATTCAAGTGCTGCTGACGGGTGAAGAGCTCATTTGTGCCGGCACGCAGTACGTGCCGCTGGCAACCGATGAGGAGCGTAAGCCGGATCTCTTTATCACCACCACCGCCGAGCTACCGGTCAGTATGCTGCTGCAGGCGGGTGATTTTGCCGTATTCTTGCCGGGCGAACCGCATCAGGCGCTGTGCGCGGCGGCAGAACCAATGACGATCCGCAAAGCAGTGTTTAAAGTTCCGCGTGCGCTGCTGGAGGTATAAATATGCCACACGCAATCGTAACTGGTGCAAGTTCCGGAATTGGCGAGGCTATTGTCAGCCGTCTGCTCAATCAGGGATGGAATGTCACCGGGCTTAGCCGTTCAAACGTCAAGCGTGACAACACGGGATTTAACAGCATATGTGTCGATCTCAGTGACGGCGCGGCGCTGCGAGAGGTGCTGACCACCCTGGCTGAGCCTCATGCAGTCATCCATGCCGCCGGAATGATGGCCTCAGCACCGCTTGGCGAGTTAACACCTGAGGTCAGTCAGCGGTTGTGGCAATTGCATGTGCTGGCGGCGGAGACGCTGATCAATCACTTTGCCCCACAGATGGCGTCCGGAGGCAGGATAGTGGTCATTGGCAGCCGGACGTCGCGCGGTGCATCGGGACGATCGCAGTATGTTGCCACCAAGGCGGCGCTGGTGGGCATGGTGCGCAGTTGGGCAGCAGAACTGGCGCCGAGGGGGATCACCGCCAACGTGGTCGCTCCTGGGGCGACACAAACGCCGATGCTCAGTGCGCCCGGACGCGCAAGCTCGCCGCCCACTATGCCGCCCATTGGACGATTGATTTCGCCTGAGGAAGTGGCAGCACTGGTAGGATTTGTCCTGTCACCAGAGGCGGCGGCCATTACCGGTCAGGAATTGGTGATCTGTGGCGGCGCATCGCTTAAGTAACGAAAGACGGGTGACACTGTCACCCGTCTTAATTTCTCATCTACGCTTGTATTCAGCCGCGCAAGTAGACTTTACCTATCAGATAGGTGGTTGCCTGACCGCCAATCAATACCCTTTCGCCACGCGCTTCGCAGCGCAGTTCACCGCCACGGGCTGAAAGTTGACGTGCCTGCAAAACGGATTTACCGAGTTTATCCGCCCAGTATGGAATCAGCATGCTGTGGGTCGAGCCGGTTACCGGATCTTCCGGCACCGATTCGCCCGGACAGAAAAAGCGACTGACAAAATCATGCTTGTCGCCTGGCGCGGTAATACAGACCATTTTCTTTAAAGGGATCATCGCGGCGATGTCAGGGGTCACCGCTTCAACCTGCTGCTGGTTTTCCAGCACCACCATATAATCGCGCGCCACGCGTACCTCTTTGGCCTGGGTGATACCCAGTGTTTCAAACAGCAGCGCAGGCGGTGCTGCCACCCGTTCTGTCTGCCAGGCCGGGAAGTCCAGGGTCAGCCAGTCGCCTTTGCGGCTTACGATAAGCGGGCCAACAAAACGGGTAGTAAAGTTAATGTGTGTATCGGGGTAGTCCAGGTATTCAAAAATCACGTGCGCGGCGGCAAGCGTGGCATGCCCGCAAAGGTTGATTTCGTACTGCGTGGTAAACCAGCGCAGCTCAAAGCCGTCGTCGTTACGAACAAAGAACGCCGTCTCAGACTGGTTGTGTTGCTGTGCCATTTTCAACAACACATCATCCGGCAACCATTCCGTTAGCGGACAAACTGCGGCGGCATTACCGCCAAACGTATGGTCGCTAAACGCGTCCACCATATAGAAGTCGATTGTGTGCATAGCCTTTCCTCTTGTTTTCCTTTGTTTTTCTCTTGTATTGCTTTTTGTTTCAACTGACAACGTTGTGCCCCAATTAAAAATGAGACATTGATCACAAAAAGTTTGTATTTTGAGCAGAATTAGATCTAAGATCTGCCCATATTCTTCCCCTGCAACCGATCCCAAAAGATATGACAACACAAATGGTTTCACGAAAAGTCGCGTGGCTTCGGGTGGTTACGCTTGCCATTGCCGCGTTCATTTTCAACACTACTGAGTTCGTGCCTGTGGGGCTGCTGTCGGACATCGCGCAAAGTTTCAATATGGAAACCCCGCAGGTCGGTATCATGCTGACGATCTACGCCTGGGTTGTGGCGCTGATGTCACTGCCGTTTATGCTGCTGACCAGCCAGGTAGAGCGTCGCAAGCTGCTGATTGGCCTGTTCGTTTTGTTTATTGGCAGTCATGTCCTCTCCTTCCTGGCGTGGAATTTCCATGTGCTGGTAATCAGCCGCATTGGTATTGCTTTCGCCCATGCGATTTTCTGGTCCATCACCGCGTCGCTCGCAATACGACTGGCCCCGGCAGGTAAACGCGCGCAGGCGCTGAGCCTTATCGCTACCGGTACCGCGCTGGCGATGGTGCTGGGTATTCCGATTGGTCGCGTCGTCGGCCAATATTTTGGCTGGCGTACGACCTTCTTCGCCATCGGCTTTGGCGCGCTGGTTACTCTGCTGTGTCTGATTAAACTGTTGCCGAAACTGCCCAGTGAGCACTCAGGTTCACTGCGTAGTCTGCCTGAACTGTTCCGTCGCCCGGCACTGTTGTCCATTTATTTGCTGACGGTCATTGTGGTTACCGCCCACTACACCGCCTACAGCTATATCGAACCGTTCGTGCAGACGGTGGCGGGCCTCAGCGGTAATTTCGCGACCTTGTTGCTGCTGATACTCGGCGGTGCGGGGATCCTCGGTAGCGTGCTGTTTGGCAAACTGGGCAATAAACATGCCTCCGGCCTTATCAGCGGCGCGATTGGCCTGCTGGTTATTTCGCTGTTGTTGCTACGCCCTGCGGCAGGCAGTGAGATAAACCTGGCCGTGCTGAGCATTTTCTGGGGTATCGCAATTATGATTATCGGCCTCGGTATGCAGGTGAAAGTCCTGGCGCTGGCACCGGATGCGACCGATGTGGCCATGTCACTGTTCTCGGGAATTTTCAATATCGGGATTGGCGCAGGCGCGCTGGTCGGTAACCAAATCAGCCTGCAGTGGTCGATGTCAGCCATTGGCTATGCGGGTGCTATTCCTGCGCTGGCCGCGCTGGTCTGGTCGGTCGTGATTTTCCGGCGCTGGCCGGTATCAGCAGAAGAAAGACAGCAACCGCACACTCTGTAATGCCTCACCGTCAGCGGGTTGTCGTTTCGCAACCCGCTGACGGGTTCTTCTCCTCGTCCCGTCTCAGTCATCACGGGCTGTTGGCCGCTCTCACGCGGTCGCATCAGGCCGTAGCGTGGTAGGTTGCAATGATTTCCAACACGCCATTAATGATAAACTGAACCCCCATACAGACCAGCAAAAAGCCCATCAGCCGGGAGATAGCCTCAATCCCACCCTTACCCACCAGCCGCATTATCGCGCCGGAGCTACGCAAACATACCCACAGAATCACTGCCACGACGGCGAAAATCAGCGGGGGCGCAACCATTAACACCCACTCAGGGAAGTCGGTGCTTTCGCGCACGGTCGACGCGGAGCTGATGATCATCGCAATCGTCCCCGGCCCGGCAGTACTCGGCATCGCTAAGGGAACGAAAGCGATATTGGCCGTCGGCTCCTCTTCCAGCTCTTCCGATTTGGTTTTGATCTCCGGCGCCTCATGCATTTTCTGCGGCGGGAAAAGCATACGGAAACCGATAAAGGCCACGATCAGGCCACCGGCGATACGCAACCCCGGTATCGAAATTCCGAAGGTATTCATCACCAGTTGCCCGGCATAATACGCCACCATCATGATGGCAAAGACATAGACAGAGGCCATCAGCGACTGTTGGTTGCGCTGGGCGCTGTTCATATTGCCCGCGAGCCCCAAAAAGAGCGCCACGGTGGTAAGCGGGTTCGCCAGCGGAAGGATCACCACCAGTCCAAGGCCAATAACTTTCAATAAATCCATCATCTACGAAGACACTCCAGGGCCAACAAACGTACCCGAGAGTATATCTTCAGCGTGGCTTTATCGGCACTGGCTTTGCTTATCCATTAATTAAACTCATAAAAACATACACATAGTCGAGTAGAAAAACAGACGTAACCCTGTTTTAGCAAATCGTGGCATGCCCCAATTCATTCAGTTGACTTATACTTGCCTGAGCAATAATATCTGCCGTGACTAATATACTTGCCGGGGCAACCACTGTGAAAAGCACAAGTGATCTGTTTAACGAAATCATTCCACTTGGTCGCTTGATCCATATGGTTAACCAAAAAAAAGATCGCTTACTTAACGACTATCTTGCGCCGCTGGATGTCACCGCCACGCAGTTTAAGGTGCTCTGTTCTATCCGCTGCCAGGGATGTATCACCCCGGTCGAATTAAAAAAGATCCTCTCCGTCGACCTTGGTGCGCTAACGCGCATGCTTGACCGACTGGTCTGCAAAGGCTGGATCGAAAGAAATCCTAATCCGCATGACAAGCGCGGCGTGCTGGTGCAATTAACCACCGACGGCGCCGCGCTGTGTGAGCAATGTCATCAATTAGTAGGGCAAAACCTGCATCAGGAATTAACAAAAAACTTAACGGCAGAAGAAGTGGCAACTCTGGAGCACTTGCTCAAGAAAATCTTGCCGTAACGAAAAAGAGGTATGACGATGTCCAGACGCAATACTGACGCCATCACTATTCATAGCATTTTGGACTGGATTGAAGATAACCTGGAATCGCCGCTCTCACTGGAAAAAGTGTCTGAGCGTTCGGGTTACTCCAAATGGCACCTGCAACGGATGTTTAAAAAAGAGACGGGGCACTCACTGGGGCAGTACATTCGCAGCCGTAAGCTGACTGAAATCGCACAGAAGCTGAAAGGCAGTAATGAACCGATCCTGTATCTCGCGGAGCGCTATGGGTTTGAATCGCAACAAACCCTGACGCGTACGTTCAAAAACTACTTTGACGTGCCGCCACACAAGTATCGTGTGACCGAAATACCCGGCGAGTCTCGCTATCTATTTCCGTTAAACCACTGTAATTGCTAATCGCCTGTTTTAAAGACGTATCGAGGAAATCATGAAACGTATTGCCTGTGCCGCCCTCACCGTGATGGTGTTACTGACCGGCCAGAGTTATGCGGAACAATTCGCACACCCTGCGAAACAGAACCCACGTGACACAATGGTAATGCCCACTTCCCATGAACAGTCGCCTTTCGACTTTAACCACATGGGGGCCGGGAGTGATAAATCCGACGAGTTGGGCGTGCCTTATTACAACGCACGCACCTGATCGTTTTGCCCCGCCTTCGGCGGGGCTTTTTTATCCCCTACGCCTGAACCGCACGGCGTAAGCGAAAACCAAACACATTAATGTACAACCCCGCCATAATCAGCACCGCCCCGCCCAGTTGTAATACCGACAGCGACTCACCCAGAAGCAGCGCGGCACTGGCCATTCCCACTACGGGCACCAGCAACGACAGCGGCGCCACACGCCAGGTTTCATAACGCCCGAGCAGCGCCCCCCAGATACCATAACCGACAATTGTTGCCACAAACGCCAGATAGACCAGCGACAGAATCGTCGTCAGGTCAATACTGACCAGACTTTGTAGCATTAACGCCGGGCCTTCAAATATCATCGAGGCCACCATAAAGGGGATTATCGGAATCAATGCACTCCAGACCACCAGTGACATGACCGGGGGGCGCGAAGTGTGGCTCATGATTTTCTTATTGAAGATATTGCCACAGGCCCAACTGAACGCCGCCGCGAGGGTCAGGGCAAATCCGATCATCGGAATATGTTGCCCGCTCAGGCTGGCCTCAATCAACACCAGCACACCCAGTACCGCAAGCGTAATACCCGCCAGTTGTTTCCCCTGCAGACGTTCGCCGAATACGCCGGCGCCAAGAATGATGGTGAAAAATGCCTGAGCCTGCAGCACCAGCGACGCCAGGCCCGCAGGCATGCCGAATTTGATGGCGCAAAATAAGAAGGCAAACTGGCCAAAACTGATGGTCAGCCCGTAGCCCAGGAGTAAGCGCAGTGGCACTTTAGGCCGCGCAATAAACAGTAGTGCCGGAAAGGCGACCAGGACGAAGCGTAAACCCGCCAGCATGAGTGGAGGCATATTATGCAACCCGACTTTGATCACCACAAAATTCAGGCCCCATACCACCACGACCAATAGCGCCAGCAGTCCATCTTTACGCGTCATTTTCGCCTCTGTTTTTTTAAACTTTTGTAAAAAAAGTTACGTTAACGCAAAAAACAGTCCAGAGACAGATCATTATTTTTGGCAGGTCCATTTTGGCATCCCGTGATAAATCAACCGGTGTACATCACGCTTTATGCATGTTATTGCTGTTAGACATCACAAAAAACTATAACAACAGGCATTGTCGGGCAGGAAAATGATCTCAACACAAAAGCGGTCTACCGCCGCGTTACTGGCGTCGTCGTTACTGTTAACCATCGGTCGCGGGGCAACACTGCCCTTTATGACTATCTATCTCAATCGCCAGTACGCCATGTCTGTTGACCAGGTGGGTTATGCGATGACAACGGCCTTGACTATCGGCGTGGTCTTTAGTCTTGGCTTCGGTATTCTGGCGGATAAGTTCGATAAAAAACGCTATATGTTGCTGGCGATCGCCGTCTTCTTGTTTGGTTTTAGCGCCATTCCCCTGGTCAGCCACGCCGGTCTGGTGGTGCTCTTTTTCTCGCTCATTAACTGCGCCTACTCAGTCTTTTCGACCGTTCTGAAAGCCTATTTTTCCGATACGCTGGGTGCGGCGGCGAAAGCGCGGATTTTCTCTCTCAACTACACGTTTATTAATGTTGGCTGGACCGTCGGTCCACCGATTGGCACGATGCTGGTCATGTACAGTATCAATCTGCCCTTCTGGCTTGCGGCCTTCTGTTCTGCGGTACCACTGGTGTTTATCCAGATGTTCGTTCGCCGTGTCAGCGTGGCGCAGAGCAGCGAAAACAGCGTGGCCTGGTCGCCGTCAGTGTTGTTGCGCGACCGTGCGCTACGCTGGTTTACCTTATCCGGACTGCTGGCCTCCTTTGTCGCCGGATCGTTTGCGTCTTGCATTGCTCAGTATGTCATGTCAATCGCGGACGGCGACGTTGCCGAAAAAGTGGTTGCCGTGGTACTGCCGGTCAATGCCGCCGTGGTGGTGACACTGCAATACGGGCTGGGAAGTAAGCTGACGGCAAAGAACCTGCGTCCGTTAATGGCCTTTGGTACCGTCTGTTTTGTCCTTGGCCTGGGCGGCTTTATGTTTTCCGGGGACAATCTTTGGTTCTGGGGCGCATCGGCCGCCGTCTTTACCCTTGGCGAAGTCATTTACGCGCCCGGCGAGTACATGCTGATTGATAACATTGCCCCGCCGGGAATGAAAGCGAGCTATTTCTCGGCCCAGGCGCTGGGCTGGCTGGGCGCGGCAATGAACCCGTTGTTAACCGGGATTATCCTGACCACCCTGCCGGCATGGACGCTTTTCGTCATTATGATGGTGACCATCGTCCTGGCCTGGCTGATGATGCTGAGGGGGATGCAGGCAAAACCGCTGGGTGTGTTGCAGGCAAGCTAGCGCCTGCCTTACCTTTCGTGGTTCGTGCGGATCTGCGGCGTGTTGTCGAGCAGACGGATGGCGGGCACAAAACAGGCTGCCACCGTCGCCAGCACCACCGAAAGCGCGCAGGCCAGCAGGACACTGGTGCTGCCATAGTGCTGTGCCAGCGGACCGGCGGCAATTTCACCCACCGGGATCGCCACGAACGAGCCCAGCGCATCATAAGCGTAAACTCGCGCGAGTTTTTCCGGCGGGATATGTGTTTGCAGTGACTGCGCCCATACCACGCCAAACAGACCAAAGCTCACGCCTGCCAGGAAGAAACCTGCCATGAGCGCTGTCGTGGTGGGATACACCCCCAGCGCCAGTAGTGGCAACGCACAAAAGTTTACCATCACCACGCCAATAAACAGATCGCGCCGGGGCCGCCAACGCAGCGCAATCAGCGAACCGGCAATCAGGCCAACGCTTTGCGCCGCCACGGCAAGCCCCCAGCCGGTACGCCCAAATGTTTCATCCGCCACGATCGGACCGAGCACCATCGCCATGCCACTAAAGGCCGCATTGACGATGGTAAACTGCACCACAATTGCCCATACCCAGGTGCGGGCGATAAACTCTTTCCAGCCATCGCGCAAATCCTGCACAATATTTGATTGCGCATCGTGCGATGCGATAGCCCCGACACGAATCAGTAAATAGAGCGGAGCCGAGGCCGCAAAGCCAAGCGCATCAATCGCCAGCCCCCATCCGGGACCGATGGTGCTGGTGAGCATACCGCCAAGCGACGCGCCAATCACCGTGCCGCCATAAACGCCAAGCTGAATAAAGGCATTGGCTTCGCGCAGGGTACGTACCGGCACCGTTTGCGGCACCATCGCCGAGGAGGCGGGTAAGGCAATGCCCGCCGCCGCGCCGTTAAGCGCCCCGAGCACAGCCAGCAGCATGATAGTTGCGCTGCCGTCCAGCACCAGCCATGCCACCATCCCCTGCGCCACTGCCGCAACCAGCGACGAGGAGACCAGCACCAGGCTTCGCGAGTAGCGGTCTGCGAGCACGCCGCCGAGCAGCAGGAAGATAACGTTAAAGAGTGAACGGGCCGCCACGACCAGACCTAAGTCCGTCGCAGAGCCACCGATATCCAGCACCGCGAACGCCAGCGCAATCGGGGCAATACCGTTTCCCAGAACGGTCAGCAGGCGGCCGAAAAACAGATAGCGAAAGGATGAAGAGTGAAAGGCCCGTTGACCGCGCGACGCCATCACCTCAGTTTCCACGAGGCTGCTCCCAATCATCCCTTTTTGTTGTCATGAATGACTCCATGTGTCTGGCTTAGGCCCAGCCGAATAAATAAAGAAAGGACATGCAGGAGACCCCGCATGCCCATGGCATTTCGTGCGTCGTTATGACTCGCGGATTACCACACCTGTTGCGCTATCTGCGTAACGAGGCGCACTTTATCCCATTGTTGCTCTGCTGTCAGCGTGTTCCCCTCCTCCGTTGAGGCAAAACCACACTGCGGGCTCAGGCAAAGCTGGTTCAGACAGACATATTTCGCCGCTTCCTGTAAGCACGCTTTGATACCTTCCGGGTTTTCCAGCTCACCCTTTTTGGTAGTGATCAGCCCTAATACCACCTGCTGTTTACCCGGACGAATAAAGCGCAATGGTGCGAAATCACCGGAGCGGTCATTATCATACTCAAGGTAGAACGCATCGACATTCACGCTGCCAAACAGCACTTCCGCTACCGGCTCATAGCCGCCTTCGGAAATCCAGGTGGAGCGGAAATTACCCCGGCAAACATGCAGACCAATCGTTAAGTCAGCGGGTTTGCCTTCCAGCGCTTTGTTCAGCACGCGGGCATAGATGCTGGCCAGCTCATCCGGGTCTTCGCCGCGTTCACGGATCTGGCGACGCTGATCGTCAGAGCAGAGGTAGGCCCAGACGGTGTCGTCCAGTTGCAAATAGCGGCAACCCGCGGCGTAGAAGGCATGGATCGCATCGCGCCAGGTCGTCGCCAAATCCTCAAAATAGTCTGCCAGGTCCGGATACACGGTAGCGTCGATATCTTTACGACCACCGCGAAAATGCAACACGCTCGGGCTTGGAATGGTCATCTTCGGTTGCGCATTGCCGCAAATGCTTTTCAGGTAAATAAAATCTTCCAGCATCGGGTGATCGCCAAAACCGAGTTTTCCGGTCACCCGTACGCCATGAGCTTTGGTCTGCACACCATTAAACTGGATGCCTTTATCCGCGTCGTAGCGCTCCACGCCCTGCAGGCCATCGAAGAAATCAAAATGCCACCAGGCACGGCGGAACTCACCGTCGGTGACCACGTGCAGGCCGCAGTCACACTGCTGCTGAACCACATGGCGAATCGCCTCATTCTCCACGGAGCGCAGTTGTTGAGCGCTGATGCTGCCCTGCGCATATTGCTGGCGTGCCTGTTTAATGGTGTCCGGGCGTAAAAAACTGCCAACTACGTCTGCGCGGAACGGGGCCTGATGTCGCTGCATGGTGTTCTCCTTGCACGCCGGCCAGATAGTTTACCGGCGTGATAGTTCATTATTTGAATTTTTAGCCATCTGGACGGCTAAATGTCCAAATAAAATGTCACATGCAGTGTCCGTGTAGCAAACGAGAATTTCTCATCACCCATGAAAAATATTCAACTTGCCACAAAACGGTATCCTTCATCTTCCCAGCCGGTTAACCCGCCGAGCATGATTTTTACCGCCAGCCCCATTCGCGCCAGTTTTAGCGCCGCACGATCAGCCCCGTTACAATGGGGGCCTGCGCAATAGACGACAAAGAGCGTGTCCTGAGGCCATTGCGCCATGCGCTCTGGTGTCATTTGCGAATGTGGCAGATGGATCGCGCCTGGAATATGGCGCCTGGCGAAGGTCTCCGGGCTACCCACGACATGTAACAGCACAAAATCTTGTTCCTCGTGCGTCAACGCATGGTGGACATCGGCGCAATCGGTCTCGACGCTCAGGCGGCGTAAAAAGTGGCTGGCGGTCACCTCAGGCGAGGCAGCGGGGACTTCCGAAACATAGCTCATAGTGCTTTCTCCAGGTTTGTGTTAACACTAATCTAACGAAAACAAGACACCGTGACCGTATAGCTTTATGCCAGATAACAACAAAAACATGACAATTTCACCGCCCCCCGGACAGCAGCATGTTGTCGTCGCTCTCGCATACGATGGTTTATGTACCTTTGAGTTTGGCGTCGCCGTGGAAATTTTTGGCTTGCCACGTCCGGAGCTGGGCGATAACTGGTATCACTTTGCCGTTGCGGCGGTGGATGAAGGAGAGCTGCGCGCGACAGGCGGTATCCGCATTATGACCGAAGGCGGCGTGGAATTGCTTGAGCGGGCCGATACGATTATTGTTCCCGGCTGGCGCGGCGCACAGACGCCGGTACCGGAAGCACTTTGCCATGCACTGCGCCAGGCCCACCAGCGCGGATGCCGGATAATGTCTATCTGCTCCGGAGTGTTTGTGCTTGCCGCTGCCGGGCTCCTCAACGGTCGAAAAGCGACAACCCACTGGCGGTATACTGACCTGCTGCGTCAGCGCTATCCGGCCATCGAAGTGCTGGAAGATGCTCTCTATTATGATGAGGGTCGCGTAATGACGTCTGCCGGAAGCGCGGCGGGCATCGATCTGTGTCTGCACGTCGTCAGAACCGATTTCGGTCGCGACATCGCCAATAATGTCGCCCGGCGTCTGGTGGTTCAGCCCCACCGCGACGGAATGCAGACGCAAAAAGTGACGGCACCGGTTGCCCGTTCAAGGGAGAGCCAGTCGCTGGGGAAATTGTTTGATTTCCTGCAACAGCAACTCGACGCGAGCCACACCGTTGAGTCGCTTGCCCGTCATGTCGGCATGAGCCCGCGTACCTTTTTACGCCGTTTTGCCGAGGCCACTGGCACCACGCCCGCCCGCTGGATTTTGCAGGCTCGTCTGCGCCGGGCCGAAGAGCTACTGACGCAGTCGAAGATGAATATTGATGCGATCGCCGGACAAATCGGTTTCAGCAATGCCGCCGCCCTGCGCCATCACTTTCAGCAACAATATGCACTCACCCCAGGACAATTTCGCAAAAAATTTACGCTCGCAAATAAATAGTTCACATAATTAAGCTATTGTTTAGATTCAGTCAGGTAGTATTCCAATCAACGCGGCAAATAATGAAAGGTAAGTGAGGTCAGAATTATTCAGTAACAGGAGAGTAACGATGTTGGGAAATATGCATGTCTTTATTGCAGTGCTGGGAATCATTTTATTTTCTGGTTTTCTTGCTGCTTATTTTAGCCATAAATGGGACGACTGATGAACGGAGATAATCCCCCACCAAACAGGCCCCTCGCGCCGAAACACCGCGGGGGGCCTTCTTTTTTGCTATCGTACAGATAAAAAAAACCGCCAGTAGAGACTGACGGTAAAATGCTTGCATGGATAGATTTGTGTTTTGGACTATACGCTACCCTGTAGCCACAGGATTAACGATTCACTTTTAATCTACCCGGTACTTCCTAAATAAAGAGTAAACGATGACGAACTAAGCTCAGAAGTCACATTTGTAATGGCCTTCGTGTGATGCCGCTCAACGTCGTGGATTTTTATTTCCCTTTCATTACCAGATTCGCCGCTTGCGCGAAAATGGCATCCTCCACACCGTCACCCCTGTCTCTGCCCTGACGCTCTATCTCTTCAATGATATTGTCACGATTAATGATCTTACCGCCCGAAATCAGCCCAATAACAGCGGCCCCAATGGCTAATCCAATGAGTCCCGTGCGCTCGTCATTGAATTTCATACCGTTTCCTCTCTTTTCGACTTCTTTGTGAAGTCAGAAAAAATTTAGCATAGGGTTTTCAGCTCGCCATGCTTCGTGACTAAAAAGCGATAAAATTCTTACTTAATGCAGGGTTTTTAGGCAAAACGAAACGGTGTGACGTGTTCTGATAAAAGAGACGCACGAAGATAATTCGCCTAATTGACTGATTTTCCAGCGGCTAAAAAGCGCAGGTCAGCCCCATAGCGCTTGATGACATTCGCTGATGCGCAGACGAAAAAAAATGTAACCAATCCTGACATTCCAGAATTAACGAAGCGCAGGTCAGCACGCAACGCAGAGGAGGAAGGGTTATCGTTGTACAAGCCGGTAGTCTCGTTGACCGAAAGACAGAAGAGATTTGTTCGGTTCACGCCAGTGATGAAACCTGAATGGTCATCGCGTTTGCTATCATGGCCAGAAGCTGGCTTTGCGATAAATAAAGAGGGTGAACAACATTATGAGCCCTGACGTTCGCCAGGGCGTATATTATGCAGCTAATTTTGCATGATTATTCAGTGCCACTTCAGACCATAATGTTCGCGCACGACTTTTTCCAGGGCAACGCGATCAACTGTCACTGCCGACCGTTCTTCGGGAATGGCCAGTCGATATTCGCAGCCGGGGATAATAGTGGTTAACCGATGCAGTCTTTTCTTATAACGAATCCATTTCATACGCCATCCCCCTGTCTCTGTAACGCTATTCATTGTTGCTTTATTTTATTGTAGCCAGCGTTAATCATAAACCTACTGATAAAGATCATCTATTTATTTAGTTTTATAAAAATCACCATCATCAGGCAGAGGCATTGTCAGAAATGCTCACCTGTTGCATCTGAAATCGCGCACCTGATATACAAAGTTAACGCACGAAAAATATCCACCACACCTTCATATGAAAGCCACACGACAAATAAATATTCTTTTTCCCTCAAATGGTTTTTGCTATCTACGATATTGTCGTAAACACGCTGATATTCTTCCAGCGTGTTTATGAAATATTCAGGCACTCTTCATGGCGACGTCTGAAAAAATGAGCAGCGGAATGTCCCTTGAGCCATACAACATCCTGTTAGCCGACGAACTCTTCCTCATGCGCTTGTTTGTCATACTCTTTTTGTGCAGCTTCCAGGGTCGGGCCATGTTCCAGCGCCCACTGATACAGCGCCTCGAAAGGTTCGCGCAGTGAATGCCCCAGAGGCGTGATGCTGTATTCCACCCCTACCGGCATTGTGGGTAGCACTTTTCGATAGACAAGCCCGTTGCGTTCAAGTCGCTTAAGAGCATCAGCCAGCGCCTTATGGGTTATACCGTCCAGGCGGCGACGGATTTCATTGAAGCGAGCGGGCTCAGTGCACAGGACGGTCAGGATGAGAATCGACCATTTATTGGTGATGTGTTCGAGCACCGGACGCGTTTTTCCTACTTCTCTCAGGCTATTACAGTCAATCGTTGTCATGTCGGTATATCCAATGATATCTGGTATAAACAAAGTGCGTAATTGATACTAAATATAAAACTTATATCATCTGTTTTCCACTCAATGAGGAGAGCAATGATGAACAGATTGAATAATAAAGTATCCGTTGTACTGGGCGGCGCCAAAGGGATCGGTCTGGCGATTAGTCAACGTTTCGCTCACGAAGGGGCATCCACCTGGTTTACTTCTCGCCGGGACGAAGAGTTGCAAGCCGCCGTTGCCACCATCGGAAATAATGCCCTGCCATTGCGCGCCGATGTCAGCCAGCAAAGCGAACTCACCCGGATTATGGAAAAAGTGCAGGCGCAATCCGGTCGTATTGACGTGCTGGTGATTAACGCCGGTATGTCAGAACACGCCACGCTGGAACAGATTTCATCCGATCATTTTGACCAGATTTTTGGGCTTAACGTCCGCTCCCCGGTGTTTGCGTTGCAGGCGGCCCTGCCCTTGCTTAATCCCGGCGCCAGCGTGGTGTTAATTGGTTCGATCGCTGACGTTATTGGTTCGGCAGGTTATGGCGTCTACAGCGCCAGTAAAGCCGCGCTGCGCTCTTTTGCGCGCACCTGGACGCGTGAACTCGCCCCCCGTGGTATTCGGGTAAATGTCGTCGCGCCAGGCCCGGTGGACACAGAGATGATGGCCGCCGCATCGGAGGAGTTTCGTCAGGGGATCATCAGCGCCATTCCATTAGGCCGAATGGGGACGCCGGATGAAATTGCCAGCGCCGCGCTGTTTCTTGCCAGTGATGACAGTCGCTATATCGCCGGTGCGGAAATTTGCGTCGATGGCGGACTGACGCAAGTGTGATAAGCGTTGTACCGTAAAAAGGCCGCGGTGCGGCCTTTGAAACAGATCTCGCCGCGCACAGTATTACTGTAATGCAGAGAGAATTTTATCCGGCGGTAGACTGCCCAGGAAGGTGTGCATTGCGGGATCCAGCACAACCATCACGGGTGTTACCTTAATCCCAAGCCGATCCGCAAGCTCTGATTGCTTAATAATTAGCTGCTTACATTGTTCTGTGCTGTCATTTGCGGGTAAGAACCCCGCCATCGCGTTTTGCAGGCTTTTCGGTCGATCTGGCGCGCACCATACTCGGGACATATCCTCTATGACCGAATCTTTTATTGATGGCGGAACGACTGTCACAAATGACATGGTCAAACCTGCATCCGTGTATTTCTTAATATTTTTGATGACGAAACTACAATAAACACACTGGTTATCAACAAAAACCAGCAGTTTGTGTTTTTCTGCGCTGGCCTGAAAGGTAATCGGCTCAAGCGCAGGTAAAGAGCGCGAAATATCCTCGTAGGCCATCTGCGGTGTGGCATCTGTGGCAGGCACAGACGACGCCAGCGCAACAGAACTGGCCGACAGCATAAAAGCTGCGCCTAATGTTTTAAGCAAACCCCTCATTCCTTTTGTCCTTGCTGTTTTGCTATCGGATTAACCCCTTTCTCGCACAGCCAGTTAACACCTTATCCATTATTTTTTCTGCATTTTTTTCATCATTCTTCTCCGCTTCATGCAAACAGGCATTGCCCGTTCCCACCTGGACAGGGCGAAGGCGAGACACAGAATGTCCCAAATAACTACCATTAACGTCATTCGGGACACCTTTTTCTTACTTATGATGCTTTCATCGAATCAATGGTGACTGAAAGGAACCTGCTATGAACATCGCTACACAACCCGGTAAAGGCACTGCAGTGATCACCGGCGCATCAACTGGCATCGGCGCTATTTATGCTAATCGGCTGGCGCGTATGGGTTACGACCTGATCATCGTTGCCCGCAATCACAACCGCCTGAATCAGATGGCAAGCCATATCACCGCCGATACAGCCCGTAATGTGGAGGTCGTGGCCGCCGATCTTGGCGATAGCCAACAACTTAACGCCCTGGAGAAAAAACTGCACGACGATGCCAGCATTACACTGCTGGTCAACAATGCGGGCACTGGCACACATACGCCGCTGTTATCCAGCGATGTCGACCAGATGCAGGCGATGATTAACCTTAACGTGATTGCGCTGACTCGCCTCACGTATGCCGTTGTTCCCGGATTCGTCGCGCGCGGCAATGGCGCCATCATCAACATCTCTTCCATCGTCAGCCTTGCACCGGAATTGTTGAACGGTGTGTACGGCGGAACAAAAGCATTTGTACTGGCCTTTAGTCAGTCACTCCACCACGAACTGGCCGATAAAGGGATACAGATCCAGGCCGTATTACCAGGCGCGACGGCAACGCCGTTCTGGGATAACGGCGGTCTCCCACTGGAACAACTCGATAAATCGATAGTGATGAGCCCTTATGACCTGGTGGATGCCGCGCTAACAGGCTTTCTGCGAGGTGAGCTGGTCACGATCCCCTCTTTGCATAACGAAGCGGAGTGGCTGGCGATGGAAAACAGCCGCAAGGCCATGATGCCGCACCTTTCGAGCAATATCCCGGCTGAACGCTACCGCGACAGCGCAGGCCACTAACCCTTTTACCCAACAGGAATGACAAAATGAAACTCACCGGAAACACCCTTTTTATCACTGGCGGCACCTCGGGCATCGGTCGCGCCATGGCGGAAAAATTTCATCAACTTGGCAACCAGGTGATTATCTCTGGTCGTCGCAAAGCGCTGCTGGACACCGTGACTGCCGCCAATCCGGGTATGGATTCCGTGGTACTGGATGTCACAAATGCGTTAAGTATTAAAGACGCGGCGCGGGAAGTCCTGTCTCGCTATCCGGCACTAAACGTGGTGATAAATAACGCAGGCATTATGCCGTTTGATAATCCTGCCGCTGAACTGGATGATGAGATGGCGACCACGCTGCTGGATACCAATCTGCTGGGCACTGTTCGGGTGAGCGCCGCGTTCATTGAACATCTTAAGCAGCAACAGGATGCAGTACTGATCAATAACAGTTCCATACTGGCCTTTTTGCCGCTGGTCACGAATGCGCTCTATTGCGCAACCAAAGCGGCGATCCACTCCTATACCCTCTCCCAGCGCTTTTTGCTTCGCGATGCGGGCGTGAGCGTAATAGAGATTGCGCCACCATGGGTAGATACCGATCTGATCTACAAAAGTGGTGATTCCCGGGCGATGCCCCTGGCGGACTTTATCGAACAGACCTTCGAAAAACTGGCCACGGATAACCCCGAAGCCATTGTCGATAGCGTGCTCCCTGCCCGCGCAAATCCCGGCGCGAATGAACACGCCATGGTTAACGCGTTTAATCAGTCAATGATGGAAAACCCGATCCCGGTTGCGTGATCTGATGCGGGGCAGGCAACTGCCCCCGGCAGGAGTTAATGATGCAAAATCACATTGCCACGCCGCAACGACGCGCGCTCAACGCCCTGAGTATTGCTTATTTTATTCAGGCGACAGGTTCTCTTTCCGTTGCAGGCAGCCTGGCTGCCATTTCCCTTGAGTGGGGACTCAGTGATGCACAAAGTGCTCGCCTGCTCTCTATTTTCGGCCTGACGTTTGCCCTGGGCGCGCCGCTGGCGCAAGTGATGTTCGGCACGTTGATGCGCAGGGCGCAGGTACTGGCAGGCATGCTGGTGTTCGCGCTGGGGGCGGCTATTTTTGCTCTCGCGCCGAATTACACGTTGCTGGTTATTTCACGTATCGTGATGGGGCTTGGCGCGTCGTTAATAGGTCCGGTACTGGTGGCGCTTGGCGCAGAGTTAGTGTCTCCCAAAGAACGTGGCAGCGCCATCGCCATGATTCTGCTCGGCGTGTCGATGGCAAGCATGGTGGGTATACCGCTCGCCGCGTGGATAGCGCATGCATGGGGCGCGCGGATCTTGTTTGCCCTTGTCGCGCTGATAAGCCTGCTCACGGCTGCGGGTGTGTGGCTGCTGGTGCCGAATGTGGTAAAAGGCGTCGATATTCGTTTACGCCATGTCGGCCAGGTACTGACCGACGGTAAAACTCTGTCTGCGTTTTTGGTGGTCTTTTTTATCACCTCGGGGGTATACGATATGTATGCGTTTATCTCGCCGATAATTCGCGATCGCTGGCACGGCGAAGCCGCTGATGTCTCTATCGCCCTGACGGTTATTGGCGTGGCGGGTATTCTGGGAAACCTTTTTGTCAGCCGCGCCGCACGGCGTTACAGTGCGGAACGCTTGCTGAGCGTCGGCTTGACTTTGCTGGTCGCAGATATGCTGCTCATAACGCTGTTACCCGCCCAACTGGCGTGGTTGTTTATTCTGTTGGTGGTGTGGGCCTTTTCAACGGATCTGATATGGCCAACGCAGCAGCGACGTATCGTGGAAATATCGTCTGCAGAAACGCGGGGAATTTCACTGGCCTTAACCAGCGCCTTTATGTTCTGCGGTATCGGTTTTGGTTCAGCGGTGGCCTCCTGGCTTTATCCGCTGACCGGTTTTTACGGCGTGATGATAAGCTCAATGCTGTTTCTGTTGCTGGCACTCGTCAGCCTGGGTATATCGGAACGGTTACGTGCCCGTTCTGCGCAATGGGCCAGTGCTGAATTGCCATAAAGAGGTTGCGATGCACCGGATAGGATTGATTATTTCTGACCATTTTCAGATGCTGGCCTTGTCAACGCTGACGGTCTTCGAATTTGCTAACCTCATTACTGAAAAACCCTTTTACCAGTTGACGGTCTATTCCGAATCCGGCGGCAAAGTACGTTCATCCTCAGGAATTGGCGTTGATTCTGAACAGTTCAGCGATGAAACGCCGGTAGATACCTGGCTGGTAGCGGGGGTGCTTTCCCCGGTGGAGGAGCCCGCAAGTCCGGCGGTCATTCATTTTCTGCAAACGTCCGCCCGCAAAGCACGCCGCATCGCCGGCATCTGCACTGGCGCATTTGTGCTGGCGCAGGCCGGGCTTCTGGAACAAAAACGCGCGACCACTCACTGGGCGCATGCCCGCAACTTCATGACGATGCATCCCGGCATTCAGCTTGAAGATGACCGGATCTTTATTATTGATGACACCATCTGGACATCTGCCGGGATGACCGCCGGGCTGGATATGGCGCTGGGTATGGTGGAAAAAGATTTGGGCGCAGATATTGCCCGTATTGTGGCGCATCGTCTGGTCATGAATCAACGCCGTTCCGGAGGCCAGACACAGCATTCGGAAATGCTGTCATTGGCCCCACGTTCGGATCGTCTGCAAAGCGCGCTCGAATATGCCCGCAACAACTTACACAAAACGCTGACGGTGGAACTACTGGCCGATGCCGTGCATGTCAGCGCCCGCCAGCTCAGCCGCCTGTTTCGTCAGGAAACGGGGAAATCGCCGGCCAAAGCTATCGAAGGATTACGGCTTGAAGCGGCAAGATTAATGATTGAGCAAAGCCGCCTCTCCCTCGATACCATTGCCCGCGAGGCCGGTTTTCGCGACAGGCGTCATATGCGGGAAGTGTTTATTCGCGGTTATGGCATCCCGCCGCAGTCCCTTCGTACGGGCAGATAACACGGAAGAGTAAGAAGCCCGTCTGCCCTGAACACGCATGTCGCGGAGCGACGCTAGCTGTCCCGCGCTCCCGGTTTTTGGCTCTCTTTTCGGTACGCGGCCGGAGTAATGCCATAGCGTTTTTTAAAGGCTTTAGTGAACGATGAGAGCGATAAAAAGCCGCACCGTTCGGCGATGGCGTCCACCGCCTGCGCCCTTTCATCAATCAGTAACCGCGAGGCCAGCGCCATGCGCAACTGTGTCAGCCATGATTGTGGCGTCTGGTGATAACTGTGCGCAAAATGCCGGGCAAAAGTGGCGCGCGATAAAAAGCAACGCTCAGCCATAGACTCGAGAGTCCACGGGTATGCCGGGTCCGCAAAGACGGCTAATAATGCCGGTGAGAGGCGCTTATCACTCATTAGCCGCAACATGCCGGGCGGTGGTTGTCGCAGTGAAAGTAATATCCGCAGCATCATCGCCAGTAGTGTATTCGCCAGCCCTTTAACCATCGCCAGACTGCCCGGCAAACTGTTCTGGCTTTCACGGACTAACATCGTCAGTAACGTTTCCAGTTCAGGAAAGCTTTTGCGCTCCGCCGTCTGAAGATGAATAAGCGCCTGCTCTTCGGCGAACAGCCAGCGGCAGTCCGGACCGAAATGAAACTCCCCGCACAATACTTCAACGGATGGCCCTGGCCCTTCCGTACTCACTTGCGTCAGAATGCCATTATGATGTCCCTGCGCCGGTACGACCTGTCCCCACTCCACCAGGCTTTCAAGGAGATGGGGGGAACCATGAGGAAGGAGCAGAACATCCCCTGCGCAGACATTGAGGGTTTTGCCCGCAATATGCAGGCGCGCCTCCCCGCGCATGATGACATGCCATGGCACAATGCCGCCAGGCCGCTGCTGATGGTCAGCAGCCCATCTCCCGTTAAACCGACAATGTAGATTCACAACGCATTGCGGGGCCAGCACAGCAAGTAACGAACTGAGGTTATCCACTCGCGCTCCTGAGACGTTAAGACAAAAAATAGCGGCTTTGGGGCCAATAATAGCATGCCCGACGCCCTATGATGTCTCTATCGCCGATACGGTGACACACATTAACTGACAGGAGAAAATCATGAGTCGTTTAACCTCAATTCAGGTCGAAAATGCCACAGGCCAGACTGCCGAACTTTTCACTATGATCAAACGTGCTATGGGTAAAGTGCCAAACGCCTATCAGACTATCGGTATTGCGCCAGAGATCCTTGCCCAGGCGCTGCAGCACAATGCTACGCTTGCAAAAAGTACGCTCAGTAAACAAGAGCTGGAAGCCATCAACCTGGTTGTGAGCGAGCGCTCCGGCTGCGATTATTGCCTGGCCGCGCATACCTTAACGGGCAAAATGGCCGGTTACAGCCTCGCGCAAACGCAGGCATTGCGTCGGGGAGAATATCCGGATGACGCCCGTATTGATGCCCTGGTGAAATTCGTCTCAACCGTCGTCTCAACCCGCGGAACGCTGGCGGAAGAAACAGTAACCCGCTTCCTGGCGGCAGGCTTTAGCGATCGTCAGGTGGTGGAAATCATCAGTGCGATCAGCGCAATTCTGTTCACCAATATGATCAACCGTGTCAACGATACCGTGGTGGATTTTCCGCACGTAAACTAAACACGCGCTGGCGGTCGGTTTTTATCATGGCGGGCGGGATCAATGACACACCATTACTCGCTTCGCCTTGTGCAATGACTGCGCCACGGTAGCCAGCGGCGGCTGGGCGTCTGCGCTGGCCGCCGCATCGTTATAGCTGGTAACAGACATCGACCGGCAGTTAAAATAAAAAAATATAAACGTTGCTTAATTAATTTCGCTATGTCTTAATAGCGTCATCGGTTTGGAATACAGACCTTATGAAAGCAGTTTTAGTAAAGCAGTCCTCAGTTCAAGTGTTATCCATAGATACCCTTCTTCGTGAGCCTCCTCCTAAGTGCCAAATAAGTTACTCTAACATTACAGGCCATTATTGCCACTCTGCGTGGCCCATAAATTTAAGGAAGTATCTATGTCTAACAAAATGACTGGTTTAGTAAAATGGTTCAACTCCGATAAAGGTTTTGGCTTTATCACTCCTGATGACGGCAGCAAAGATGTCTTTGTTCATTTCTCTGCTATCCAGAGCGACAGCTACAAAACGCTTGATGAAGGCCAGAAAGTTTCCTTCACTATCGAAAGTGGCGCGAAAGGCCCTGCGGCTGGTAACGTCACCCCGCTGTAAGTCGCGCTAATTATCAGTGATGTTTACAATAGCGATGAAGACATTAGTCTGAGCAGATAAAATTTACTGATAAAAATAAACCCGCCTGGTGCGGGTTTTTTATTGCATTATATTCAGACATCGACTCGGTATTATTTCCTGCCAGCGCGATCCTTTCAACGACAGAGGGCAATAATTACGTTCCTGAGGTCGTTGTTCCCCGCACGCGAATAGGCTCTTTAATGGCATCGACAGACAACAATCGCTGAAGCGCAGAAATAGCGGTGTCAGTAAGTTCATGCCCTTTTGTCAATACCATCAGGCCATTCGATGTCAGGATATCTTCCTCAACCACCCATCCGGGCAGCAGTTCGCGAATATGCGCAGAACGAACACCGCTCACGTTTGCACGAAAATCTGACAACGCCTTAATGATGTAATCGGGCAGTGGTGGCGTTGCCGCACGCAAAATTTCCCATGGGCGCTCCAGGCTCCAGCCACGTACGGCATGTTTTTCCAGTTCAAGCGCGGCACGTAGCAAATGCGCCCCTCGCAAAACCTCCAGCGGAACATTCGGCGCCGGTTCTTTCGCCTGGTGACGTATAATTCCCGCTACCAGTTCGAGGCGCGGAATATTCTCTACCAACCGTCCGGCGACCTCCGGATGCCCGAGCAGCAGTTTTTTCTCTTCCTCCGACAGTTTTCGTTGGGCCGCATCTGCCTGGACGATATCCGCCGGAATACCAACGCAACCTATCTGGCTCAGCGAAGCCGCGATGGTGTAAATCCATTCATCGGGCCACTCCAGTTTCGGTAACGCATGAATCACACATGACTGAGCGAAAGCGGAGCGCTGAAACGCCCATGGAGCGACCATCGCCAGCACTTCGGTCAGCGTTTTCACCGATGCCGTCAGGGTGGTGGCCAGCAACTCTTTTTCGGCGCGAATCAGCCGATACTGACGCACCGCGTCATTCAGCGTGGCAATCAGCTCGTCTTTTGGACAGGGCTTGCACAGATAGCGAAAAATGGCGCCTTTATTGATAGCCGCGATGGAGGATTGCACATCAGCCTGACCGGTGAGCAGTATTCGCACACTATCGGGCGAGATTTCTCTCGCTTTCGCCAGAAAAGTCGCCCCGTCCATACCCGGCATACGCATATCGGATACGATGACGGCAAACTTTTCTCCCCAACGAACGGCATCAAGACCCGCCTCGCCGCTCTTTGCCACCACCACCTCAAATTCACCAAAAAGATTGCGTTCAATAGCGGCGAGCACATTCGGTTCATCATCCACGCACAGCACCCGAGCGAGGGCAGTATCAGTCATGAAGGTTCTCCTTTATATGAGCAAGCATTTGCTGCCACAAAGGGAGCTGGTTCAGCATGCCTGTTTGTTCAAGATAAACGTGATCGGGTTCGTCGTTGTTCGCCAGCGCGACCGCAACATGTACGGTACCCATGGCGCCGAAAAGATTATTTGCGAAACGGGAAGGCTCAGCGTGTCGGGCAACAATCTCTACGAGATCCCCGGGCAATCCCCACAACGCCAGCAAATAAGCCCCCACCGTTGCGCAACCCGCAGAGGAAAGGTTGGCGTGTGCATCAGGAAGAAGCTGAGCAATATTGGCGAGCAAGGCGGCTGTTGACTCCAGACCCTGATGGCCGCATATGCGCGCGGCAAGTTGGGAGGCAAGAAAGGCGTTACGTTGTAACGCCTTGTTGCGGGGCTGACTGCTCTCATCAGCAAAAAATTCGGGGGTCTGGATGAGTAACCTTATCTGCTCCAGGCCCAGATGGGTAAGAGCACTCGCGATATCGTGACTCTGTGCGCCGCGTGTGAACCATGCTGAATTCGCAATCTGTATAAATCTGGCCGTCAGCGCGGGATCGCGTCCAACGAGTTCAATGATGCGCTGGATATCGTTATCCGTATCGGAAAGGCGCTGTTTGAGTTCGGTGAATATCTCAGGCGCGGCTGGCAGGTGGCTGATATGACCCACGATGTCAATGACCCGCGGATCCTCAATAGCATGACGTCGCGTGAGCGTGTTTTCGATCATCGCTATCAATGCCGTGCTGTCACAGGGTTTAGAGACAAATTGGTGAGCGACCTGAAGCATGCGCTGGGTCGATGTAGGTTCTGAATAGCCAGAAAGGATAATCCGAACCGTACCGGGCCAGCGATCGCGAATCCGGGCGAGCAATTCAGCCCCATCCATAAAAGGCATGCGCATATCCGATACCACTACATCCGCCGGAGTCTCTTCAAGCATGGTAAGCGCTTGCGGACCACTACTTGCGAAGCGACATTCCCAGTCGGGGTTATACATCATGACAGATCTCTCAATGCCCGAGAGGATACGATTTTCGTCGTCGACAAACATGACCTGCATGCCGTTCACCCCTCCTTGCGACTATGAAGCGGAAATTGCAATATAAACGTCGAACCCACCCCTTCCTCAGACTCGCAACGGATATGCCCCATGTGTTTGTCCACTACCGTCGAGTAAACAATCGCGAGCCCCTGCCCCGTGCCCTTACCCACGGCTTTGGTCGTGAAGAAAGGATCGAAAATACGGTCGCGAATGGCGGCGGGTATACCGCTACCATCGTCCTGCACGCGTATTTCCATAACGTCACCGTTTTGCCCGGCAGAGATAACAATACGGCCTTTTTCCTTAACACCTTTCTGCAGCGTATCCGCAATCGCATGGGCAGCGTTGACCACCAAATTAAGTATGGCCTGCCCAACCATATCGCGCAGACAGGGCAGCAACGGCAGATCGTCGCCAAATTCGGTTTCCAGGTCGGCGACATATTTCCATTCATTGCGCGCCACCGTCACGGTTGTACGAATGACTTCACGGACATCGACAGATTCTTTCTCGTTTTGCGAGGGGTGAGAAAACTCCTTCATGGCAGCCACAATTTTCGCAATGTGGCCAAGCCCTTCCAGAGATTCATCTAACGCTGAGGGGATTTGGTTGCGCAAAAAATCAATCCGGGCGCGTTTTAATACCGCATCGAATGCCTCGATCGTCGGCTCATTGCCCAGTTTCGCACGCGCAACCTCAACCACCGCAAGCGCGGCATCGAGTACGTTTGTCAGCGTTAAATGGGCGGTTTTCACAAACCCGACATTGTCTGAAACGTACTGGGTCGGTGTGTTAATTTCATGAGCAATGCCTGCGGCAAGCTGACCAATGGATTCCATTTTCTGCGCCTGCAACAGTTGAGCTTGCGTTAAACGTAATTCGGATAACGCTTTTTCCAGTTCACGCCGCTCGTTCTCGAGTTCCATCGTCTTGCGGGCAACGACTTTCTCGAGACCAATATTTTGCTCCAGAATAGCGAAAGGCGTTGTGTGGCTATGCCTGGCCTCTTGCGCTATGCGACGTTTCAGGACGTCTATCGTTTTATCGCGGGCGAGAAGTTTGCGTTCATACTCTGCCTGTGACAGGCCCGCGTGGGGTGCCTGAGTAAAAGAAGACATAATTTATCCTCCGATAGCAACACCCGTGAATGTCTGGTTAACGTGCAGTCCATTGTACTGCTCGCCGTAGGTCGAAAAACCAATCACATTATTCTGTCGCATAATGTCGCTAATCGGTTGTTCAAGCCCTTCTTCTTCAAACTGGAGACGGCGAAGAATACAATCGCAACCGATGATGACACGCGGGTCCGGAATTATTTCATTAACCTTTTCAAAAGATTGTCTAAAGGTCTCAATGGGGTCTTCCGCTATGCCAATCGAAATAATTAACCCCTCTTCAATGGCGCAATAGCAGGTTAACGAAAAATCGTCGTTCCATTTCTGAATAGAGCGTACATAAGGTTCATCGCCAAATGAGAGTACCAGTGGGTTACGCGAAAATATCGTCGGCGTTAACTCGTCCACGCTCAGGCCAAGGGATTCGGCGTAAACTTTTGCCGCAGGTTCGCCATTGATCTCAAAAATAACCCGTTTCTCAGGATCGGCTTCTGTAATCACTAATTCCACGTCACTGGGAATAAAGTGTTGAATTTTGAATGTGGTGAGAGGAGATCTGGTCTCAATAACTGCAAACACCGCAGCATCTGAAATGAATTTGCCATGCCCGTCGTAAATAAAGCTTTGTTCAAAGCGCAGGTCATCGCCAGCCGATCCTCCGATGATAGGCACATTGCCTATCTGCTGATAAAGATTAGCGACAAGGCGCTCTTCCGCCATCGAAAGCCCATCGACGAGCAACAAACCGAAGCGATTAATATTCGGCCTGGCCTCGCTGTCAAAACGGATTTTTTCAGCCATATCAGCGATAACGGCAGAATATTCAACTAAGGGATGGATCATAAAAGCGGTGGCCCGGAAATCACGCCCTAAGCCCAGGCCGAGCATCCCGGAGTGCTGAAAACCCTCCAGGCCAATTTGACCCGAAGAGGTACATCCTATAAGGGTGCATGAAAAGGTTTTTTTTAATTCGCTGCCTAAGATTTCAAGATCATAGTCCGGAGAGCAAAAAAATAAGATGGTTTCAATATCCTCATGGCCAATCATGCTGGCAAATTCGGCTACGGCCTGGACAGGATCGCGTAATTCACTACTTGCATATTTTAGGTTGGCATTCACGGCATATTCTCCGGCTGAGAAAAGCGATAGTGTTTATTTTAAACAGTACATACTCAAAAAAATGCTCGTCTGGATTCAACTGTTGGGGGAATCATAAATGGCGCCACCAGGCCACCTCTGAAGGTCTTACTCAAATAGTTATACATGCATGTCATTTCTGTTCAAAGACGCCCATTAACTTTCTTTTCATGCCGCCGTCTGGATCACTTTTGTTCAGCTTTCATACAAAACCTGCCAATTAACGGACGTCAGTTTTGCGTTCGGTAAAATAGTGCGCCGGCGTGCTGCCCATTGTTTTTTTGAACATGGTGATGAAAGCATTCACTGATTCATACCCCAGGTTTGCCGCCACGTTCTGTACCGAGACGCCGCTTGCCAGCGCCTGTAGGGCAAGAATCAGATGGAGCTGTTGACGCCATCGCCCGAACGTTAGCCCTGTCTCACGTAGCATCAAGCGCGCCAGCGATCGCTCGCTGAGCGCCAGCCGTTTTGCCCATGTTTTAAAGGTGCTGCGATCCTCCGGGTTACTGACCAGTGCATCAGCCATTGCACGTATTTTGGGATGGGCCGATACAGGCAGACTTAATTTCTGTTGCGGCATCGTGGCTAACTCGTCAAGTGTCACTCTGGTCAGCCGGGCTGCATGACTATCGGGCGGGTATTCAATGCCCTCTCGCGTTAGTCGGTCTACCAGTTCTTTAATCAGCGGCGAAATCGCCAGCGTGCAACATTTCTCCGGAAGCGCCGTGGCGCCGGGTTCAATAAATAAATAATTAAGATGCGCATTCCAGGTGGCTTTGGCGCTATGAGGGATCCCGCCAGGTATCCATACGGCGCAATTGGGCGGCACTATCCATATGTCATTTTCCGCGCGGCAGATAACCGCGCCATACAGCGCAATGATCAGTTGCCCCTTCCGGTGCGTATGCACCGGCACTTCGGCCTCGTAATCAATAAAATCCAGATGGCGCGCCACTGCCGGCGATGATGTGGCATCAGGGTCAAACAATGTTGTAACGAATTGCGGCTTCATGGAATTGGCAACATTTAGGTATTTTTTGACAGAATAGAGTATTTAATGGCATACGCAAGCCGGTAATAATGCCCGGCATGAATACATTCGCTCTCTATCATTGTCATTTTTTGCGTGCTGTCAGCAAGCTGTTACGCCGTGCGGCCTCTCCTGCTTTGCTAAACGATGCTAACGCGCTGCTCTATTCGGCAAAGACTTTTACCGCTGCGATGCTCGCCTATTTTATTGCGCTATCGATAGGTCTTGAGCGCCCATCCTGGGCAATCATTACCGTATATATTGTCTCGCAAACGTCGGTGAGCGCGTCACTCAGCAGAAGTCTTTATCGTCTGGCCGGGACGGTCGCAGGAGCCGGGGCGACCGTCTTGATCGTGCCGACTTTTGTGAACACGCCGGTGCTTTGCAGCGTGATGCTCACAGGCTGGATAACCTTCTGCCTCTATTTATCCCTCCTTGTACGCACCTCGCGTGCGTATGCTTTTGTATTAGCCGGTTACACCGCAAGCCTGATTGGTTTTCCTGCGGTGTTTGATCCCGGCTCTATTTTTAACATCGCTATTCTTCGCGTGCAGGAGATCATGATTGGTATTTTCTGCGCCGCGTTTATTCACAGGTACGTGTTGCCTGCGCGTATTTCAGGGCTGTTCAACAATAAATTATCGCAGACACTGCGCTCGGCACGGTTGAGGATTGCCGACACCCTGGCAGGCAAACCCGATGAGAATTCAGATAGTCTTCATCTGGCGCTGACGCTGCAGTTCCTGCAGGGTATCAGCCACCATATCCCTTATGACTTTACCCTTGCGGCACCGGTCCGCCAGGCAAGAAAAGCCATCCATGACAGACTGGCACGTCTGTTGATTGTGAATTGTGAATTACGCGACCGCTTACAGGCGCCTGAGGAAATGCCGGTCGAGTTGCAGATATTGCTACAGGATGTCCGGACATGGCTTACCGTCGGGGAGGAAAGCGAGCAGAAAATCACCGCCGATGGGCTCCAAAAACGCAGTGAGCAGTTAACGGGGTTGTACGCTTCGCAGATGGCGACAATTCAGGACGCGATAAAGGTCAGTTTTACGCGCCACCTGACCGAGGCCATTGTTCTTTTGCAGCAATGCGCACGTCTTTCTAATGCGATTCGTCATGCGAAACCCGCATCGGTGCTACCCGAGGTCAACGCCGCAAAAGGTTATGTTTTCCACCGTGATCCCCTTAGCGCCGCGCGCACCGCGCTGGGCGCTTTCTCGATAATATTAAGCGGCTGTCTGATTTGGATTTACTCTGCCTGGCCAGATGGCGCAACGGCGGTCTCTGTTCTTGGGGTCTGCTGTACGCTGTTTGCCAGTTTCGACACGCCAGCGCAGCATCTTGTGAAATACATTATTGGTTCCGTCTGGGGCGTGTTGATAAGCCTGTTCTACAGCTTTGTCCTGCTTCCACAAGTGACCGACTTCGCGGTGTTGATTGCGGTGCTTGCGCCGGCATATTTGCTGGCCGGATCGCTCCAGGCGCGCCCGCCGTCTACGTTTATGGCCATGGGTATCACCCTCACACTGCCTATCCTTTGCGAATTAGGTGCGCATTACAGCGGAGACTTCGCCGGCGCCATCAATACGTCGATTGCCTTATTTGCCGCTATCGGCTTTGCCGTCGTCAGCATGAGTTTGCTGCAAACGGTACAGGCAGACGCAGCAATAAACCGCCTGTTGAAACTATGCCGACGTGATATCCGCCGCAGTGTGAAAGGTGTTTTTAGACCCGATGAAATGTACTGGACCAATCTGATGATCGACAGAACAGCTTTATTGCTGCCGCGTTTGCAACGCAGTGAACACGCCTCGGGACAGGTGCTTGAGCATATGTTGCACTACCTGCGTATTGGTCTCTCTGTCATGCATTTACGCCACTGCTATTCGCGGGCGGAAAGGGATACCGCCAGAGAGATCAATGACCTGCTTTACCAGCTTATCCACACAAAAGACATTTTTGCCTTACGCGAACGTATTGCGTCAACGATTAGCCTCTCTCTGCCTGCGGCAGATGAGCCATCGCGCCAGGTGGTTGACAGGCTCGCTGACCTGTACTGCGCGCTACGGGATCGCAACAAGGAACATAAGAATGCTGAATGACATTAATATTGGGGGCGTCTATCTCCCCGGGTTGCTGGTCATTGCGCTCGTTAGCCTGGCCTGCACACTGTTGCTGGTGCCGCTTTTATCTTTCAGCAGGCTCTATTGCCGTTTGCCTTGCCGCCCGCTGATTGGTTTATCCATGTATATCGTCACTTTTTTCCTGCTCCTGCAGGATTTTAACGCACTGGGGTTATTTGCATGAAATCGTTCCTCTCTTTGTTGACCCGCTATGCGCTGACACTCAGCGCTGTCGCTGTGTCAGCTATTCTGGCTTTCATGCTGTGGAAGCATTATGCACAGACGCCCTGGACCCGTGATGGCCGGGTTCGTGCTGATGTGGTACAAATCGCGCCGGATGTATCAGGGCCGGTTATCAGCGTAGCGGTCAGAGACAATCAGTGGGTTAACCGTGGCGATGTACTCTACACCATCGATCCCCACTGGCTGACGCTGGCGTTGCTCAGCGCGCAGGCTGATGTCGATGCTAAACGTCATGAAATGCTGATGCGCCAGGATGCCGCCCGACGCCGTGCGCAGATAAAAGGCATGATATCTAGCGAGGATTTGCAGCAAACGAGCAGCGCGGCGAATGTCGCAACCGCGAATTATCATGGCGCGCTGGCCGCGCTGGAACTGGCAGAGCTCAATCTGTCCCATGCCACCGTTCGGGCGCCGGTTGCTGGATATGTCACGCATCTCAGGCTTCGCCCTGGTGACTATGCAACTGCCGGCGAAACGAAAGTGGCCATCGTCGATGCGAACAGCTTCTGGGTAGTAGGCTATTTTGAGGAGACGAAGCTGCGCCATATTCGCGTGGGAAATACAGCGCATATTGCGTTGATGGGATTCGAGCCCGTACTGACAGGTCACGTTGAGAGTATCGGGCATGGGATTGGTGATAATAACGACGACACGGGCGGGCTTGGCCTGCCCGAAGTGGAGCCGACGTTTAACTGGGTACGACTTGCTCAGCGCGTCCCGGTACGTATTCACATAGATACCCTGCCACAGGGTGTAGAGCTGGTGGCAGGATTATCTGCCAGTATATCCATCGCACCTTAGCCACGCAGGTTATAAATGTTATCCCGTTGGCTACCCCATCGAATATGTGCCGGTGTTTTCAGTCCAGGGATTGAGGCGATGTAAAAATCATTCCTAAGCAGGTGCCTGGTTTGATTAAAATTGGTACGCTGTTAAAGCTTAATGCCCTTTCCTCCTTAAGGAGCGCCTCATGCCGGAATACTGTTTTTTTAAAAAGGATAAACAGACCGTTGTTCTGAAAAAATCGGAGGAACAACGTGCCGTTGAGTTGACTGAGCAGGGTTATGAAAAGCAGTTTGAAGAGGTCATCGCCGCGAATGAAACACTGGCGCTTGCTCGCTTTGCTGATATTCGCAAGGAAAAGGAAATAGATCAGCATAACTTCATGGCAGGCGCAATAGCCATGCCTCTTATAGGGATTGTAACGGCCGCGGCGACGTCTCTTTTAACAAAGAAAAAAGACACTAGCAAAACATAACACCTTTGATTACGGAGCAGCGGATTGACGGGCCGCAGTTGTGAATGTTGCGGCCTGCCAACGGTGATACCGTTTTTCCGTTAACTTCATTGCGATAATATCGACACTCACGAATGAACAGCGTTGATCTGTTTTATCGCCAGTTCCACGACATCTTTACTGAAAGAAAAATCACCGCTCCGTAAATCAGCAGCGTTAAACCAACGTGCGTCAAAAACATCCGATGCGGCACTCGGTTCCCCTCCCTGCCAGGCACAAATGACTGGGATCAGCAGATAATGGTAGCGAAGCTCTCCGGCTGCGCCGTAATCGAATGCCTCCAGAGGCACATCTTTCGCCAGGCAAATTACCCTCAGCCCGGTCTCTTCTTTTACTTCGCGTATTGCCGCCTGTTCCAGGGTTTCGCCTGCCTCGATTTTTCCCCCCGGAAATCCCCAAAAACCTGCGTCCGGTGGGTTAGAACGGCGTACAAGAAGTATACGAGATTCATGAACGATTACCCCCAGAACGGCGGCGACGGGATGTACAGTGTGTGGCATAACACTCTTTCCTGCGTGTACTGCGCCGGGAGATTTCCGGCGCAGCAGAATTCAATGTGGTTAATTTTTTACCCACTTACTCGCGGGCGCCTGATAGTTACGGAAATACGTCACGACACGTTCGACATCCGTTGAAAACGGTAACATTTCGGCGTAGCGGGCATGCATAAATCCCTCGGCAACCATTTTCTCAACCATCGCCTTTAACGGATCGTAGTAACCATTGATATTAAGGAACGCGCAGGGTTTGTGGTGAATGCCAAGCTGTGCCCAGGTCCACTGTTCGAAGATCTCCTCCAGTGTACCCGCTCCACCTGGCAATGCGATAAAGCCATCCGACAGCGCCGCCATTTTGGTTTTTCGCTCGTGCATATTTTCAACGACGTGAAGTTCACTCAGCCCCTGATGAGCGATCTCCTTTTCGAACAGCCCGCGAGGCATAACCCCCGCCACATGTCCGCCATGCGCCAGGCAGGCATCGGCAACGGCGCCCATCAGGCCAACCTTACCGCCACCGTACACAAGAGAAATGTCAGCCGTCGCGAGGATTTTACCCACATCGCGCGCTGTTTCGATATACAGCGGATTCTCCCCGGAAGATGAACCACAAAAAATACCTATCGCTTTCATTACAACACTCCGTTGTTAGTGGAGGCGTTAATCTACCATATCTTTGTGTCAGCTTATTCGCGCCTGCTGGTTGCACATGAACGGTCTGGGCATTGAGGGAATTAAATGCGGAACAGTTGATTCAATAAGCTCAGTTTTTGTTCCGCAATTAATGCGTACACTCGCGTTAACCAATAAGGAGGTACGCATGAATATCGATAGCTGGCTCAATCAACTGTTTCACTCGTTCGCCAAACAACACAAACCAGCATGGCTACCCCAGCGCCTGTGGTTATCACCGCAGCAGAAGGTCGAGATTATCCGTGAGTTGGTCTCTCCACTGAGTAAAAAGTAAAGCGCCAGATAGGGCTGATGAAGGTAATGAACGATGCGGACACCCCATAAACAACGGAGTCAGGGATAGGTCCGCAATATTTACTCCTCTTTCTCTCCCAGTATACGCTTGATATCATTGAGTTTTGCTGTCTGACGGCGCATTTCCAGTAGGTAGAGCGCTTCATAGGCCTCAATACCAACGAGATTTTGTTCACCCAGCATATCTAAATCCTCTACCAGTAACGCAACCTCTTCCGGTGTGATTTTCGGTCTCATTGTCACTCTCCTTTGGGTTAAACAGGCCTGTTGTGCATCAAACGATCCACGACAAGCGGTAAGTATAACGATAGCAAATCCTTATTACGGCAAAAGCCGCCCGAGAGCGGCGTAGTGCTAAACATACTTGTTTCGGTGTCGCTGGCAATAAAGCAGAAGATAGTCTTCAAATGAGGGCGGTAAATTGAACGTTATCGCCTGTTGCGCCACGTTGATACCGTAGTGTTCAAAATAATCACTGCGCGTTACATGAAACTGATCAATGAGTAGTAATGGTTTAGGCTCAGCCATCGTGCTTTTTTGCTCGTCAATGACCTTCACTAAATAGGTATCGGAGTCTGTCGCGATAATGTCATAACGAACAAGGCGATCGCCGGATTCTGCTGACAGGTAGTGCGTTTTTATGGATGAGTAAATCATTGTCTTACCCCTTTTATAAGCGGCTCATAAAAAGTATATCCGCTCAAATCAGGAGTGAGATCTCAGCATTCACATTTCTGCCAAAGCGTTTATTCAGCCCAAATGTGGCATAAATATGACTGCCACTATTCACTGGCGGAACCAGGATAAAAACAGACGGACTCGCTAAGCTAAGCAGCACATGATCAAACACATTTAACCTTTATCCGTTAAGGCAAGGGGTCCGCCAACGATTTCCACATCAAAATCATGGCAGATCTCAAACCCTTCAGTAAGTCGCCAGACACCGGTCATTATTTTTCCTGTATCCATATCTTCAACTTTATCGTGGGTATAGTAAGCCACCTGCACAATACCCTGATGCTGGATCCAGTAATAACCCTCTTTCATGGGGACGCTCTGCGAGTAATTCGCCGGGATGAGTGTTATGCAAGTTCACTCAACATGTACGGCAAAAGAGAAAGACTCAATAAGGAGAAAGGAGTCTTACAGGGTGTAGAAACTGTGATGCCGGGTGCCTCCCGGTGTTCCTGACGGTCAGCCAGAAACGCATTCGCTATTCACGACTTGCATGGTATTAAGACCAGCCCCGCCGCTGAGGGGGATTCATCACGTCATAACTGTTGCTTGTCGGCTTGCCAGACCAGACCATTTAAGTTTAGTCGCACCGGGTATGTTTTACTAGTCTGGCCCTCCGCTTGTGTGCGGCATAATGAATTAATGCAAAGTAAACATATTCTTAACTAAAAAATTGATTCTGGATAGCGAAAAAACTCAACTTATTCCCCACCAGGCCGTTAATATAAATATGGGATAAAAAGTGAATGCAGATAGTCTGTCTGCCCGAGGAGAGAAAAATGCCGAAAATTTCTTTTGATCCTGAGTCCGGTGAACATAAAGTCATTGGTGTAATCACAACCGTCAATGTCAAACATGGCGGTTCCCTCTTTATCACTGAGACAGAAAATGCCGGTGTAACGACAACAACCGTCGAGTTTAATAACGGAGGGTACGTTTCTTCTACGCCAAAAGCCGAGGGATTACGTGTCGCCAGCAAAGACGTACTGATTACCTATACTGACGATCCGAACAATAAAGGCGGCGTCACAATGAATGTGACAATGGACGAGAGCGTCAAATAAATGCCTGGATTGTTTACAATGAAAGCGTCGCTTTCAGGTCGTGTGGCGACGCTTTAACGACTATTTATGCATTTCCCCTCTGACTGCCTGAGAAACTGGCCTGTTCCCCCGTTTTTACATCGCATTGACCATACCGCCAAATCCCCTTTTTTAACAAATATGACCATTTCCTTCGTCATGGAAACCACGAAACTCAGGCATTGAAAGTGCCAACGCACCTACATTTCTGTTGAATATTTAGCTGACCGAATTGCATTTTTCGCCAAACGCTTTCACTTTCATTTTAAAGGTTTCAAGGTCATCTTGCTCTGCAAGTAATATGATATTTCCGCAGAGATTGTTTATTTGTTCCCGGTGGGCATCCGTCAGTTTTTGCAATGCGATAGGCTGCAGAATGATAGCCGAGATATTTAATAATTTTTCACCGGACCGTTCAGACATCGCCCTGATAGCGTCAGGAAAGTATCCTGGCGCACCGGCCATTACGCTGTTTATAATCAAGAAAAAATAGTCCATCGCGCACTCCCTCTCTTGAACAGGTTTTAGTACGGATTACTTTTATCGAATTGCCCGGCAGTAACGCGGCATTGATATTATCAGCATAGTATGGCGCTGATTAACAAGCGTAAAATATCGGGAAGACGATCCAGATTAAAAAATCGCAATGATCCGACCGTTTTGATCTCAGCAACAAGGTGATCGTGGTGAAATTCGACGGCACAGGCTAAGGGCCGTCGAACCGGAGCGGTGGGCGTTATGAGCGTACGGCGCTTTCTTGTGTCGCCTGTTTTGCCAATGTACGCGCCAGAATTGAAGAATATAACGGTTTTCCGCCGAGAAATTGCGCGAGTAATGTCGCACCAAGGCAGGTAATAATCATAGGAAGTATTAACTGATAATTATCTGTCATTTCCAGAACCAGGACGATCCCTGTCAGCGGAGCACGAACGGACGCAGCAAAGAGTGCCCCCATTCCGGCAATCGCGAACGTACCAGCCTCAAGCCCATAGGCCGGGAATAAATCCGCCACGCCAACACCGTAGGCGGTACCCAGCACAGTGCCCAAAGCCAGCATTGGCGCGAAAATCCCGCCAGGTGCCCCGGAGCAGAAACACAGCAGTGTTGTCAGCAGACGGACCAGAAACATCACAATCAACGCATAAAAGGTATAACCCCCGTGGGCAGCGTCGGGGATCAGCTCAAAACCGCCACCGGCACCAGGCGCATAAAGGAGCGCAAGAATGCCGCAACCGCCGCCAATACATCCCCCAATCAGCAGAGTTCGTCCCGTTCGCCCGGCATAGATATGCTGAAAACCGTCCTGAAAAAGAAACACGAGGCGATTGAATAACACACCGACGAGACCAAATAACATCCCCAGCACCAGATACAGCCACAATGTATTGACCGGCGCACTGGATAACTGCCCTACGGCAATGACCGGGCTTTCGCCATTAAATATGCGAAAGACGATGCTGGCCATGATCACGCCAATAAAAACGGCTTTAATGGAGATAAGGTTGTAGCGAAATTGTGGTCTCATCTCTTCAAGAATAAAGAGGATCCCCGCCAGCGGGGCATTAAACGCGGCGGCCAACCCGGCGGCGGCCCCCGTTGCCAGCAGTGAATGGCGAGCCTCGCCATGCTGTATCCGCAGCAGGTCAGTGACCATTCGGCCAATATTACCGCCGAGTTGAACGGTTGGCCCTTCTCTGCCCAGCACCATACCTGCTCCGAGTGTTCCCATGCCGCCAAAAAACTTCACAGGTATGACTCGCCACCAGCGTACAGGACGTAACTCTTCCAGCGCACCTTCGATTTCCGGAATACCTGAACCCGACGCCTCAGGCGCGAAACGTCTGACGAGAAGATAACCGAGCATCGCCAACAGCCCGGAGATGATAAAAGCCAGAACCCAAAGCGACCACCCGCTTATGTTTGCCTGATGCAAAAAGGTTGTTCGCCAGTGCTGCACGGCATTCACGGCGCGAAAGAACGCAACACCAATAAGCCCGACGAGGGTACCGACAATGGCGGCAGAAATTAATACTGCGACAGGCGTGCGGTCACGGTACAACAACGCTTTAAACATGCTTTTGCGTGCCAGTTCCGTTTCAGGAACCTGCACATCGGATGAACCAGGAAAAATCATTATTAGCTATGTCATCTACCAACAAGGAGGGAGATTTTAACGCACCTTGCGTCGAATAAACAAAAACGATGTCGTTACAGGACGTATCACCGCCATAAAAACAGCGCGCTGCGCGAGTAATAATGCCCTGTCGTGTTGATGTCATGCCTCTGTCGTGCACAAGTCGTGTTGTTCTCTTCTGTCTTTGCACATACTTCTGCCGGACAAAACATTCCGACAGGAGAATAACCGTGACCATTTTCGGCATCATTAGTCATACCCCGTTCTGGGTATGGATACTATTTTTCTTTCTTATTCTGCGGGGTTATGCCGCACTCTCAGCGCGAGAGATGAATATCAGTCAATTATTTATTTTACCGCTACTCTTTCTGATATGGGGTGTATGGGGTTTAAAGGAAGCATTTAATTTTAATGTTGCATCTCTAATGGGGATGTCAATCGGCCTTGCGTTTGGTATTCTGGCTGGGTGGCAGTTGTGGAAAAACCAGCCTCGTTTAAAAAACAAACCACACAGTGAAAAGATTATTCGGGCGGGCACACCGCTGACGCTAATCTTTATTATTATTGCCTTCGTCTCGAAATATTGTCTGCTGGTTTGGTTATCTTTGCATCCTGAGGCGCATCATGCTGCACAATTCAGCGCGTTGTTCGGCGTTATTACCGGCCTCGTTGATGGCGTGTTCTGGGGTGGGACACTGAATCTGTTTTTCTCATGGCGCAAACTGTCACCCCATGTACGAGGCGCTTAAGCCGATTCCTGGGCGGTCTGGTACCCATTATGCGGCCTGCTGTATTTATAGCAGGCCCCGTAACCTATTTACTTCTCACCGTTGCGTACCAGCTTATTCCAGGCCTCTACAAGATGCGTTTGAGAAACATAGCGGTCTGCGACAAAAGAGATGGCACCACACTTACCATTGCTAAACGTGACAAAGGCAATCTCTATGGCCAGACTTCTTACAACCGCCCCCGGGTAGATACAATTAACCTTACGCGCATAAGGTTTGACGTCGATTAATTCTACTGGTTTATCTTTGATAAATAACAGTACTTTCCTCATCTTGCATTCACATTAATAAACACGTACCTGAGTGGGATGTAATTATTACATCATACTGGCTGACATATTAATTTCAGGAATAATCCGAGCGTAAATAATACTCATCAAACCGGCTTGCCTTCCAAATTGCACAACTTCCCCGTTTATAACCGGAAGAAAGCAAAGATAATACAACCAGAGAATCAGTCAGCAGGGTTTAAATAATCAAATATCCAAATCCATACGCCCATCGTTTAACGATAGCTATACATGATGAATTATCACACTAAAAAATTATTTCATTATCAACTATGTCGCTTGAATCACATTGCGCCGCCTCCGCTTGCGCTTCGTTTTAACGAAAACGTAATAGTGAATAACGACGCGTAAAAAAACCGGGAATTTTCCCGGTTCTTCTTTCTTTCACAGCCTACTCGCTCAGGCCTCGGTTTTTCAGCATCGGTTCAATCTGCGGGTCATGACCGCGCCACTGGCGATAAAGTTCAGCTAAATCAGTACTATTGCCACGTGACAAAATCGCTTCGCGGAATCTTTGCCCGTTTTCTCGGGATAAACCGCCCTGCTCCACAAACCACTGGAAGCCATCGTCCGCCAGCATTTGCGTCCACAGATAGGCGTAATAACCCGCTGCGTAACCACCGCCGAAGATATGAGCAAAATAGCTGCTGCGATAACGGGGCGGTACCGCGCTGATATCAAGCCCTTCGTGGTGAATCGCCTGCGCTTCAAAGGTATCGACATCACTGACCTGGGTAGCGCTATCCAGACTGTGCCAGTTCATATCCAACAGCGCCGCACTGAGCAACTCGGTCATGTCATAACCTTTATTGAACTGGGTACTGCGCAACATTTTATCGCGCAGCGCTTCCGGCATCGGTTCACCGGTCTGATAATGGCGCGCAAAACGCGTGAACACCTGCGGATGGCTTGCCCAGTGCTCATTAATCTGTGACGGGAATTCGACGAAATCGCGCGGCGTATTGGTACCCGAAAGAGTGGCATAGCGCTGGCGGGCGAACAAACCATGCAGCGTATGACCAAACTCATGAAAGAGCGTAATGACATCATCCCACGATAACAACGCTGCCTGCCCGGCTGCTGGTTTCTGGTAATTGCAGACATTGTAAATAACCGGTTTGGTGGAAAGCAGCGTCGATTGCTCGATGAAATTCCCCATCCATGCGCCGCCGCTCTTTGAGTCGCGGGCGAAGAAATCGCCGTAAAACAGTGCCAGCCCTTCATCATTCTGGTCAAAAATTTCCCAGACTCGCACGTCCGGGTGGTAAACAGGAATATCAGTACGCTCAACGAAGCGAATACCAAAGAGCCGGTTCGCGGCAAAGAATACCCCTTCGTTCAGTACCGTGTTGAGCGCAAAATAAGGGGCTACCTGCGATTCGTCGAGATCGTATTTAGCGCGTCTTACTTGCTCAGCATACCATGACCAGTCCCAGGCCTGCGCGGCGAAGCCTCCCTGCTGTTCATCGATGACCTGCTGAATATCTGCCAGTTCACGTTCAGCGCGGGCGCGAGCCGCCGGGGCAATACCGCGCATAAAATCAAATGCAGCCTGCGGAGAGCCCGCCATCTGATCCGCCGTTTTCCAGCTGGCGTAATCCGCAAAACCCAGCAATGATGCCTGTTGCGCACGCAATTGCGCCAGCCGTAAGACTATTGCGCGCGTGTCATTGGCATCCCCCTGCGAAGTACGTAACCAACCGGCAGTAAAGAGATTTTCGCGCGTCTGACGGTCCCGCAACGCGGCCAGAGCCGGCTGCTGCGTCGTGTTTAATAGCGAAAGTAGCCAGCGATCGGTCAACCCTTTTTCTCGCGCGGCATCCGCGGCAGCGGCGATAGCGTCATCGCTCAGTCCGTCGAGTTGGTGAAGATAATCCACCACCAGGCCACCGGCTTTGTCTGCCGCCAGCAAGCGTTGGTTAAACTGGCTGGTGAGCGTCGCCGCCTCAGTATTTAATGCTCTCAGCGCAGCTTTATCGTCAGCGGAAAGCGTCGCGCCCGCCAGCATAAAACGCTGGTACATGACCTCAACCAGGCGTAACGACTCATCATCAAGACTGGCTGATTCCCGATTGCGCCAGACAGATTCAACACGCGCAAACAGCGCGTCGTTGAGATAAATATCATTTGCCAGTTGCGCCAGTTCAGCGGAAAACGCTTCGTCCAACTGCTGTAGAAAATCATTGGTATGCGCGGAGGTCATTGCGAAAAAGACACTGGTCACTCGCGTCAACAGCTCACCACTGCACTCCAGCGGCAACAGGGTATTATCGAACGTAGCGGGAGCCGGGTTTTGCGCAATGGCGGTCACCTCGGCTCGTTTTTCCTCAACCCCTCGATTAAATGCGGGGCGATAGTGATCCTGATGGATAAGATCGAAGCGCGGCGCCTGATACGGCAGTGCGCTGACATCGAAGAAAGGATTCGTTACCGACATATTTTACTCCTGAATGCGGTTAGTTACCCCAGACCAGACATCCAAGGTATTGGCTGTGATGATCTATCAGTAGCACAAAGTGAAGATTTTTTGCCAGGCTTAACTTAGGTTACCGCCACTGAGCGGTGCGTGCTATCGTAATACACCACAAAAAGCGTTGAGGAACAGCAAGATGATAATTTTGGTTACCGGGGCAACAGCGGGTTTTGGCGAGAGTATCACACGTCGTTTTATCGAAAATGGACACAAAGTCATTGCCACAGGCCGCCGTCAGGAGCGCCTGCAAGAACTGAAAGATCAACTGGGCGATAGTCTGTTTACCGCGCAAGTCGATGTGCGTAACCGTGCAGCCATTGAAGAGATGCTGGCAAATTTGCCTGCTGAATGGAAAGAAATTGACGTACTGGTGAATAACGCCGGGTTAGCGCTGGGACTCGAACCTGCCCATAAAGCCAATGTGGATGACTGGGAAACCATGATCGATACCAACAACAAAGGTCTGGTGTATATGACCCGGGCAGTGTTGCCGGGTATGGTCGAGCGTAATCGCGGTCATATCATCAACATCGGCTCGACGGCGGGGAACTGGCCGTATGCTGGTGGCAATGTCTATGGCGCCACCAAAGCCTTTGTGCGGCAGTTCAGCCTGAATCTGCGCACCGACCTTAACGGTACCGCTGTTCGCGTGACCAATATTGAGCCGGGACTGGTAGGCGGTACGGAGTTCTCTAATGTGCGTTTTAAAGGCGATGACGCAAAAGCCGAAAAGACCTATGAAAACACCAACGCCCTGACGCCGGAAGATGTTACCGAAGCGGTCTGGTGGGTGGCTACGCTGCCAAAACACGTCAATATCAATACTCTGGAGATGATGCCCGTCAGTCAGACCTACGCGGGTCTGAGCGTCCATCGCGCTGGTTAGTTTTCCCGCCCCGGCCTGCGGGCCGGGTATGGGAACGGCGTCTATTTAATGGTATGGTAGATGGGTTAACCTCTTAAAAAGTAAGTGCGAATGATCGTTGAAACCCAGCTCAACCCGACGCAACCCGTCAACCAGCAAATCTACCGTATTCTCCGTCGAGATATCGTTCATTGTCTGATTCCGCCGGGTACGCCGCTTTCTGAAAAAGAAGTGTCGATCCGTTTTGACGTTTCACGTCAGCCCGTGCGCGAAGCCTTTATCAAGCTGGCGGAAAACGGTCTTATTCAAATCCGCCCCCAGCGCGGCAGCTATGTGAATAAAATATCCCTGGCTCAGGTTCGCAATGGCTGCTTCGTCCGCCAGGCCATTGAGTGTGCGGTCGCTCGCCGCGCCGCCGGGATGATGACGGATAGCTATTGTTATCAGCTGGAGCAGAATCTTAATCAGCAGCGCACCGCCATCGAGCGTAAGCAGTTGAATGATTTCTTCCAGTTGGACGATGAATTTCACCAGAAGCTCGCGCAAATTGCCGATTGTCAGCTTGCCTGGGACACGATTGAAAACCTGAAAGCGACCATGGATCGTGTACGCTATATGAGTCTCGACCATGTATCTCCCCCGGAAATGTTGCTGCGCCAGCATCAGGATATTTTTGATGCGCTGGAAAAAAGAGACGCCGATGCGGTGGATAACGCCATGACACGCCACCTGCAGGAAATCAGCGGATCTGTGAAGCTCATCAGTCAGGAAAATCGCGACTGGTTTAGTGAAGAGTAATTCCCCTCCTCCTGTTTCGTTTTTAAAACGTCGTGCTGTTTTTACCCACTAAAAAGTGTGACGTTGATCAAAAACAAAAAATCATCTGAGCAAAAGCGTTTTCATAAGGCGTCCGTGACGGGGACGCCTTGCCCCGGCATGTTTTGCGGATGATAAAAGGAGAAACCACCATGATGACTTATGATCGTAACCGTAATGCAATCACCACCGGCAGCCGCGTCATGATTAATGGCACAGGTCGTACCGGGAAAATTGTCGCTATCCATGCCGATGGACTGACGCCAGCTCAGCTGCGTCGTAGCAAAACGGTAGAAGTGGAAGGTTGTGAAGGCCAGTTCGAACCTGTTGAATTGATTCGCCTTGGCCTGCACTAACGGTGTTATGCCGCCTGAGGGCGGCATTTAGATCAGAATTTCGCTGCGTACTGCGCCACCGTCGCTTTCGCTCCATTTGCCAGCAGTGCCTGATAGGCGCGTGTTACCTGCTCAACAAAGGTCTCATCTTTCGGCAGTTCAGTACCAAAAATCGCTTCAATACCCAGCAGTGCGTTAACGCGAGCGTCCCCTTCTGCGCTGCTCGCCACAGCGTTCTGAATCACAGCCAGCAGCGGATCGCTGACTTCAATCGCATTACCTTGCTCATCCACGCCGCCCACATAACGCATCCAGCCAGCAACACCCAGCGCCAGCAAATCAAAGGGATGACCATGCACACGATGCCAGCGCACGGAATCCAGCATACGCTGCGGCAGTTTCTGGCTACCGTCCATTGCAATCTGCCAGGTACGGTGACGCAGAGCCGGGTTGCTGTAACGGGCAATCAGCAGATCGGCATAATGTGCCAGGTCTACCCCTTTCACTTTCAGCGTCGGCGCTTGTTCCTGCAACATCAGCGCATGAGCGGCGCGACGGTAGTTATCATCTTCCATGCACTCATTGATGTGCTGGTAACCGGCCAGATAGCCCAGGTACGCGAGGAAAGAGTGACTGCCATTGAGCATACGCAGTTTCATCTCTTCAAACGGCACCACGTCAGAGACAAGCTCGGCCCCGGCTTTTTCCCATTGCGGGCGACCTGCCACAAAGTTATCTTCGATAACCCATTGACGGAACGGCTCACAAGCTACACCCGCCGGATCGCGCACACCCGTCAGCTGTTCGATTTTATCCAGCGTATCCGCCGTCACAGCGGGAACAATACGGTCCACCATGGTTGACGGAAACGTCACATTCGCTTCAATCCAGTCGGCAAGTTCTGCATTTACTGCGCGGGCATAAGCGCAAATGACGTTACGTGTTACATGGCCATTTTCCGGCATGTTATCGCAGGACATCACGGTGAAGGCGCCCAGCCCTTTCGCTTTACGACGCGCCAGTGCTTCAACAATCACCCCGGCAGCAGATTTCGGCTGTTGCGGATGTTGTAAATCAGCGGCAATAAACGGGTGATCGAGCATCAATTGCCCGGTAGCCGGCGAGTGGCAGTAACCCTTTTCCGTAATCGTCAGCGACACAATCGCCACCTGCGGTTCGCACATTGCCGCGAGAACCGTTTCCAGACCATCAACCTGGGCATGCAGTGCACGTTTTGCGACGCCAACAACACGCGCAGTCCAGGCATCAGCCGACATTTCCGCCACAGTATAGAGATTATCCTGTGCTTTCAGATCGGCAATTTGCTGCTCACCGCCAATCAGGTTGACCTCACAATATCCCCAGTCGCTGCCATGTTCTGCAGCCAGAATATCGGCATAAACGGACTGGTGTGCGCGATGGAACGCGCCAAAGCCGAGATGCACAATGCGTGAGACAAGACGTTGACGGTCGTATGCCGGAACAACGGCATTCGCCTTTAACAGCTGATTTTCCATGGTTTTACTCATTTGATAGTTAAAAATCGCTTCATTGCGGTGAGTGACATCATCATGTTGTAAACCATCTCATTTGATTGGTATGACATCTTTGATTCAGGTCAACTACCATACAAGAAGGATGAGGTTTTGCCGTTGTTTTAATGAATTGTCACCTCCAGCGAGGAGGTGACAAAAGAAGGTCAGTTAGTCCTATCTTTAATTATCAGTGTTGTCCCCACTGCTGGTACTCCCCCTGGCGTCGGCGCGGGGCGGTTTCAGGCATCAGCGCAAGTCCAATGACTGAAATCACACCCAATACGATGACATACGCCGCCATACCGTAATAATGCCCACCCGTCATCTGCAGGATTTTCACCGCAACCAGACCCAGCACACCGCTACCGATCAGCGAACCGACCTGCCAGATCAGGGCGATACCGCTGCAACGGATATGTGTCGGGAACAATTCCGGGAAGAACGAGGCCTGGGGGGCATAACACATGCTGTGGCCAAAGGTAATAACCATCACCATCGCTATCTGCGTCAGCCAATAGCTGTCCTGATTGATTGCGAGGAAGAACGGAATAATGGCGATCACTTGTAATAATGCTCCGGTGATATAAACCGGTTTACGGCCAATTTTGTCGCTTAACGCCCCCATCGCCGGAATGGCAATAATTTCCAACAGTACGGCGACGATCATGGCATCCATCAGAATATTGGCGCTTAAGTTATTCGCTTTACCGTAAGCCAGCACAATCACGGTAAACATGGCAAAGGTACAGGCTTCAATTAATTTTGCGCACACCCCTTTCACCACAATGCCCGGATAATGACGGATGACTTCGACAACCGGGCGGGATTCAACCGCTTTGGTTTCGCGAATTTTGGCAAACACCGGTGACTCATCAATACGTAAGCGAATAAACAGGCCGACGATCACCAACAATGCGCTCAGCAGGAATGGAATACGCCAGCCGTAATCCATCATCGCCTCTGGCGAGAGAACGCCGTTGAGTAAAGCAAAGAGCGCCATCGGCAACAGGAAGCCGGCTGGCGCGCCAATTTGTACCCAGCTCGCAAAAAAGCCCCTGCGTACCGGTGCGGAGTATTCGGCGGTCATTAATACCGCCCCCGCCTGTTCTCCCCCGACGCCAAAACCTTGTAATACACGGATCAGGATGAGTAATACCGGCGCCCAGATACCGATTTTTTCATACGTCGGTAATAAGCCGATGCAGAATGTCCCCAGGCCCACAATTAAAATGGTGATGACCAGGGCTTTTTTACGCCCGACTTTATCGCCGATATGGCCAAAGACGATGCCGCCCAACGGACGGGCTAAAAAACCGACCGCATAGGTGGCGAATGCCGCCAGGGTACTAATAAGGGGATCGCTGCTGGGGAAAAAGAGATGACCAAAAAACAGAACGGCCGCCGTGCCGTAAGCGAAGAAATCATAATATTCCGCCGCAGTACCGATCGCCGACGCAGTGGCGACACGTTTGATTACAGGCGTATTGTCTGTTGCGTTTTTGATATCCACTGAACTAACCATAATTATATTCCCGAGTAAGAGAGTTATTATTTAATGAACGTCCATGTCAACGAGCGTTATTACCAGTTCCACAACGTGCCATCTTCCAGCCGGGCAACCGGCAGACAGGCAGGGTCATAGGGGTATTTCGCCGCCAGTTTTTCGTCAAACTCGATGCCGAGGCCAGGTCTGTCGCCTGGATGCATATAGCCGTTATCAAAGCGCCAGCTATGCGGGAAGACCTCGAGCATTTGCTCTGAGTAACCCATGTATTCCTGAACACCGAAGTTCGGTACCCACAGATCGAAATGCAGCGCCGCTGCATGGCAAATGGGTGAAAGATCGGACGGGCCATGCGAGCCAGTACGTACCTGGTAGAGTGAAGCGAAATCAGCGATACGACGCATACCGGTAATGCCGCCCGCATGAGTAATCGTGGTACGGATATAGTCGATAAGCTGCTCTTCGATAAGCTGCTTGCAGTCCCAGATGCTATTGAAGACTTCGCCAACGGCGATTGGCGTAACGGTATGCTGGCGAATCAGACGGAAGCACTCCTGGTTTTCCGCGGGTGTCGGGTCTTCCATCCAGAACATGCGGAACGCTTCAATGCTTTTGCCAAAGCGCGCGGCCTCAATGGGCGTCAGACGGTGATGCATGTCATGCAACAAATGTTCATTGAAACCGAATTTACTGCGCACGGCATCGAACAGTTTCGGGGTGAAATCGAGGTACTTTTCGGTGGACCAAAGTTGTTCTTCCGGCCACAGACCTTTGGTTGCCGGTTCGTAGGCCAGACCTTTGCCTTTCGCCATACCGTAGGTGGTTTTCATTCCCGGTACGCCGCACTGCACGCGAATCGCTTTAAAGCCCATCTCTTTATGCCGCGCGTAATCTTCCAGCACATCATCAATAGTGTGACCGGTCGTGTGGCAATAGACCATTACCCCGTCGCGAGAGGCGCCGCCCAGCAACTGATACAACGGCATATTGGCGGCTTTGGCCTTGATATCCCACAATGCCATGTCCACTGCGGATATCGCCGACATAGTCACCGGGCCACGGCGCCAGTACGCACCTTTATAGAAGAACTGCCAGATATCTTCGATGCGATGTGCATCTCGCCCCACTAACTGTGGGCAAAGATGATCTTTCAAATATGACGCTACGGAGAGTTCGCGGCCATTAAGGGTGGCATCGCCGAGCCCAACAATACCGTCATCGGTGGTGATTTTGACGGTAACGAAATTACGCCCCGGACAGGTGACAAAAACCTCAGCTCCAACAATTTTCATTTCTTATTCCTTGCCTCTTTCATTGCGATGCAGGGAATTTACGCAACTGAGCTACTACCATACAAGTATAATGATCAAAAAAGCCGCGACCGATCACAAAACAGGCGCTCAGGCGCGCCCCCACCCGGCAACGATGATCAGCATGCCGCAAAGGGCAATGGCGGCCCCCATCCAGTCATACAGGCTGAGCTTCACCCCATCGACCACCCGCAGCCAGAGCAAGGCGGTGCAGACATATACCCCGCCGTAAGCGGCATACACTCTTCCACTGGCGGCAGGATGCAGTGTCAGCAGCCAGACAAAAAGCGCCAGCGCTGCCGCAGCCGGAAGCAGTAACAACGGCGTAGCGCCCCGTTTCAACCACAGCCAGGGTAAAAAGCAGCCAACGATTTCACATAAGGCGGTCAGAAAGAAAAGCAGGGTTGTCTTGATCATCTCTCGCGTTTTCATTATGTCGTGATTGAACTATCTTAACGGATAACCCACTAATATGTGGACACCCGGCAGGGTATGCGTCCAGGGATGAATCGAGTAGAATCGCTCTGTAGCTTTTAGATCCCCTCAAGAAGGAAATTGCAATGAACATTTCACTGAGCAAACGCCTGTGCCTGACGGCAATGCTGACGCTGGGTGCCATCGTGTACACCGCCAGCGCCCCAGCGCAGACCAATAAGTTAGTGATTGAATCCGGCGACAGCGCACAAAGCCGCCAGCAAGCAGCCATGGAAAAAGAACAGTGGGATGACACCCGTTCGCTGCGCCACAAAGTCAACAAACGCGTGGAAAAAGAGTGGGATAAGACTGACGTCGCCTTTGACGCCCAGGATAACTGCCACAAAAGCGCCAACGTGAATGCATACTGGGAACCCAACACCCTGCGCTGCCTTGACCGCCGCACCGGCCGTCAGATTACGCCATAACCCCCCTTTCGTTCCCCGGGCGTTAACCAACGCCCGCCTTCGCGTTGTTAAAAGGATTTCATATGACCGATGTTGCTCATATCAAACTTCGTCCGCTCGAACGTGAGGATTTGCGTTTTGTGCATCAACTGGATAACAACGCCAGCGTCATGCGTTACTGGTTCGAAGAACCGTATGAAGCCTTTGTCGAGCTGTCAGATTTATATGACAAGCATATTCACGATCAAAGTGAACGCCGTTTTGTGGTGGAATGTAATGGCGATAAAGCCGGTCTGGTCGAATTGGTTGAGATTAACCACGTTCACCGCCGGGCCGAATTCCAGATAATCATTTCGCCTGAGCATCAGGGAAAAGGCCTCGCCACCCGCGCGGCAAAACTGGCGATGGACTACGGCTTTACGGTATTAAATCTGTATAAGCTCTATTTGATCGTGGATAAAGAGAATGAGAAAGCCATCCATATCTACCGCAAACTCGGGTTTATGGTGGAAGGCGAATTGATTCACGAATTTTTTATTAACGGTGAGTACCGTAATACCATCCGGATGTGCATTTTCCAGCAGCAATACCTGGAAAATCATAAAAGCAGCGGCGGGACCTTACTGAAGCCCACCGCGCAATAAGCGCGGCGGTCAACGCCATCAATAGTATTCGATGGTGTTCTTAATGCTGTATTTCTTCGCAACAGAAGGCGTCACGCTCGTATCGACAATCTCTAACTTGCAGGCTACCGGATTATCATGCTTGTCGTACTCGCAGCTCTGTTTGACATTACCCAGTGGTTTATCGTTCAGCGTGCTGACCGACGTGTAATCAAGCTTCTTACCTTTTATATTCGACGGGGTCGAGATAACTGACAGATGCATATCTTTCGAGGTTGTTGATTTCCCCAGCGGATAGCCTTCGTCGTCGTAGCGGTAGTTCACTTCTACATCTTTGCCGCGTGCGGAAGAGATAAAGCCGCGCTCATCCGTCTCCCAGGTCAGACCTGCGCTGGGGAATTCCGCCAACTGGCATTTCCCCTGCAGACGCAGACGCTTTTCCTGCGTGTCGGCATCAAGGTAATAGTTGGCATTCAACACCAGCGAAACCCCGGTGTTGTTTTCCAGGTCGTGCAATTCCAGTGAATCGAAACACCCTTCTTTGGACATCGTCCCGCTGACGCGCTTCGATACCTCACCTTTCTCATTCAGTAACGTCTGGCTGAAATCTTTTACTGGACCGCGTAGTGGGTCAAAGTCGAATTCATTCGAAAAACTCGCCATCTCCGGCGTAAAAGATACAGGTCCTTTGCTATCATCGCAGCCCGCCAGCGTGGCGACCAGAGCGATGAGTATCATTTGTTTTTTCAATAGGTTCACCCAAATTTCACAATGCGTTGCGCTTATCTTAGCAAATCTTGTAATTATTCGGGCAGTGGGAATCTCATTTCGTCACAGAAAGAGGGGTTTTACCCCCGATGCCCGGCAAAGCCAGCTCCGTGGTTTAGCGTTATCACCCCGGCGAAAGTGCCCAGCATCGGGATGGATATCGACAATGTCGATTTCACCAAAGAACCTTTCGATTGCGCCATCCTGCCTGGTAACGGACATTTCGGTGCGGGAACGCGCTATTTACATCTGTTTGATGAATGGTCGCTCCCCCTTTGTGCCCCGGATTTGCTTGAAAATACGCGCGATAATCTGGCGTCCTGCGAGCATATCCCCCCTCACGCGAGCGACGGGACTGACAGCGATGGGGGACATGGCGTTACGATTGGCGATTTTCTGCTCATCCAGACCGCGATGGATCAACACCTTCTCGCCCCACTGTTCCCACTGGCGATCGGTACTGGCGAGGGTTTTTACCTGGTGTGACCTGCTGATTCGGCACGGCAAAACAATATTGATAAGCTTGCCCGTTTTCTACAGAAAACACACCACGCTATATATTTTATAATATAGCGATACAAAACTAAGATAATGCGCATTCCTGTTTTATGCTGATTTGGCTTAGCCTTATATCTCAGTTGCTATGCATTTAACGTTATTAATGTAGAAGGAGTCGCAAATGAAACATTCACTCTGGTTAGGTGCACTTTTATTCCTCGGTTCGGTCTCCGCTTATGCCGCGCCGGATTCCTGCGAAAGAGTAAAAAACGATATACAACAAAGAATTATAAATAACGGCGTACCAGAAACAGACTTTACGCTCACCATCGAACCTAACGATCAAAGTAGCGCGTCTGGTGCGCAGGTAGTGGGTCATTGCAGTAATGACAACTGGAAAATTGTTTATACCCGCACCCGGGGTAGCGCAAACTCACAATCTGGTGAAATAACGCCGCAAGAGAGTGACAAACCCGCCGCGCAATAAATTTATTTCCCTGCAAAAATAATGGGGATTAGCCCTCTTCTTGATCCCCATTAAGATCCCTCTACCTCTTCTTAAGTAACATCACTCCCATTGTTAGCCTGCTCGTAATTTCGGTGGGTAATATCTTTCTATTATAAGCTATAACGGAGTGAGCTATGTCCATTATTGAGAGTGGTGGCGGGATCAGCCGACGAACACTCGTTAAATCCACCGCGCTGGGTTCGCTGGCGCTGGCGGCAGGCAGTTTTTCTCTTCCTTTTGGTATGCGCGCCGCGGCGGCTGCGGTTCAAAGCGCCCTGCAACCCGCCGAAGATAAAGTGGTATGGGGCGCGTGCTCCGTGAACTGTGGTAGTCGCTGTGCGTTACGTTCTCACGTGCGCGATAACGAGGTCTACTGGGTCGAGACCGATAACACCGGGGATGATGTTTACGGTAATCACCAGGTTCGCGCCTGCCTGCGCGGGCGTTCAATCCGCCGTCGCATCAACCACCCGGATCGTCTTAATTACCCAATGAAGCGCGTGGGCAAACGGGGCGAAGGCAAATTTGAACGCATCTCCTGGGATGAAGCGCTCGACACCATCGCAGGCAGTCTGAAAGGAATTGTGGAAAAATACGGTAACGAGGCAGTCTACATTAATTACTCCTCGGGTATCGTGGGCGGCAATATCACCCGCTCTTCCCCTTCTGCTTCTATTATTGCCCGCCTGATGGCCATTTATGGCGGCTTCCTCGGCCAGTACGGCACTTACAGTACGGCGCAAATCGCCTATGCGATGCCTTACACCTACGGCTCCAATGAAGGCAACAGCACGTCAGACATCGAAAACACCAAACTGGTGGTGATGTTTGGCAACAATCCGGCCGAAACCCGTATGAGCGGCGGCGGCATCACTTATTTTCTGGAACAGGCTCGCGAGCGTTCCGGCGCGCGGATGATCGTTATCGACCCGCGTTATACCGATACCGCTGCCGGGCGCGAAGATGAGTGGATCCCCATCCGTCCGGGCACCGATGCCGCGCTGGTTGCCGGTATTGCCTGGGTCTTAATTAACGAAAACATGGTCGACCAGCCCTTTCTGGACAAGTACTGCGTCGGGTATGACGAAAAAACCCTGCCGGAAGGCGCGCCAGCTAATGGTCATTACAAAGCCTATATTTTAGGTCAGGGTGATGACGGCATTGCCAAAACGCCGCAATGGGCCTCTGCCGTGACCGGCATCCCCGCCGATCGTATTGTCAAACTGGCGCGTGAAATTGGCCAAACCAAACCCGCCTGTATTTGCCAGGGCTGGGGCCCGCAACGTCAGGCGAACGGCGAACTGACCTCCCGCGCTATCGCGATGCTGCCTATTCTGACCGGGAACGTCGGGATCAACGGCGGAAACAGCGGCGCGCGCGAGTCCACCTATACCATTACCATTGAACGTATGCCGATGCCGGAAAACCCGGTAAAAACCAAAATCTCCTGCTTTACCTGGACCGATGCCATTGCGCGCGGGCCGGAGATGACAGCCCTGCGTGATGGCGTTCAGGGTAAAGACAAACTCGACGTCCCCATCAAATTTATCTGGAACTACGCCGGAAACACCATCACCAACCAGCATGGCGACATCAACCATACCCATGACGTTTTACAGGACGACAAGAAATGCGAAATGATTGTCGTCATTGAGAATTTCATGACCTCGTCGGCAATGTACGCGGATATCCTGCTGCCTGATTTAATGACCGTTGAGCAGGAAGATATCATTCCGAACGATTACGCGGGGAACATGGGTTATCTGATCTTTATCCAGCCGGTTACCGCACCGAAATTCGAGCGCAAACCGATTTACTGGATAACCAGCGAGATCGCCAGACGCCTTGGGCCGGATATTTATCAGAAATTCACCGAAGGGCGCACACAGGAAGAGTGGCTTAAGTATCTTTACGCCAAAATGCTGGCAAAAGATCCTCAGTTGCCCTCCTATGACGATTTGAAAAAAATAGGGATTTACAAGCGTAAAGACCCCGCCGGGCACTATGTGGCCTATAAAAAATTCCGTGACGATCCGCAGGCTAACCCGCTGAAAACGCCCTCTGGCAAAATTGAAATCTACTCCAGCAGCCTGGCTAACATTGCCAATACCTGGGAGATTCCTGAGGGGGAAGTGATCAGTCCGTTACCGGTCTACGCCTCGACGCCGGAAGGTTGGGACGACCCGGCGCGTAGCAAATATCCGCTACAGCTGTTCGGTTTCCATTACAAATCCAGGACGCACTCCAGCTACGGGAATATCGATATCCTTGAGGCCGCCTGCCGCCAGGAAGTGTGGATTAACCCGATTGATGCGCAAAAACGCGGCATTGCCAGTGGGGATACCGTCAGGGTGTTCAACGGCCGCGGCGAAGTACGCATTGCGGCCAAAGTGACACCGCGCATCATGCCGGGCGTGAGCGCCATGGGCCAGGGCGCCTGGCACAACGCCGATATGAATGGCGATCGCGTTGATCATGGTGGTTGCGTGAACACTTTAACCACCCACCGTCCGTCGCCACTGGCGAAAGGTAACCCGCAGCACACCAATCTGGTCGAAATCGAAAAGGTTTAAGGAGTAGCCGATGAGCACACAATATGGATTTTATATCGACTCCGCACGCTGCACCGGCTGCAAAACCTGTGAGCTGGCGTGTAAGGATTACAAGAACTTAACCCCGGATGTCAGCTTCCGCCGCATTTATGAATACGCGGGTGGAGACTGGCAGGAAGATAACGGCGTCTGGCACCAGAACGTTTTCGCCTATTACCTCTCCATCGCCTGTAACCACTGCGAGGATCCGGCCTGTACCAAAGTCTGCCCCAGCGGGGCGATGCACAAACGCGAAGACGGCTTTGTGGTGGTGGACGAAGATATCTGCATCGGTTGCCGTTACTGCCATATGGCCTGCCCGTACGGCGCGCCGCAGTTCAACGCCGAAAAAGGGCACATGACCAAGTGCGACGGCTGCTACAGTCGCGTCGCCGAGGGGCATAAACCCATTTGTGTGGAATCCTGTCCGCTGCGTGCGCTGGATTTCGGCCCGATTGACGAGCTGCGCAAAAAACACGGTGAGCTGGCGGCTGTCGCCCCGCTCCCGGCGTCGCACTTCACGAAGCCGTGCATCGTGATTAAACCTAACGCCAACAGCCGCCCGACAGGGGATACCACCGGCTATCTGGCAAATCCGCTGGAGGTGTAAGATGGGAAACGGATGGCATGAATGGCCGCTGGTGCTGTTCACCGTGTTAGGGCAATGCGTGGCGGGTGGTCTAATCGTCACCGGTATGGGCTGGATGGCGGCGAAAGACGATGCGCCCGGTCAGCGTCGCATCACGCTGAGCATGTTCTTTCTGTGGGTACTCATGGGGATCGGTTTTGTCGCCTCCATGATGCACCTGGGTTCACCGATGCGCGCGCTTAACTCGTTAAACCGCGTGGGCGCCTCTGCGCTGAGTAATGAAATCGCCGCGGGGTCGTTGTTTTTTGCTGTCGGCGGCTTCTGGTGGCTGGTCACCGTGCTCGGGAAAATGCCCGCTGCGCTGGGCAGAATATGGCTGATTGTCAGCATGGTGCTGGGCGTGGTATTTGTCTGGGCCATGACCCGCGTCTATCAGATTGATACCGTTCCGACCTGGTATAACGGTTATACCACTGTCGGATTCTTCCTCACTATGCTACTCGGCGGCCCGTTACTGGCGGCGCTGCTGCTGCGTCTGGCGCACATTACTTTCAACGGCGCGACCTTCGCCTCGCTGAGCGCAGTGGCGTTGCTGGCAAGCCTCGGTCTGGTTATCCTGCAAGGCATGAGCCTTGCAGGGATCCACAGTTCCGTACAGCAGGCCAGCATGCTGGTGCCCGCCTGGGGCGAAATGCAGGTCTGGCGGATGGTCCTGCTGGCTGCTGGCCTCGGCTGCTGGATCTGCCCGCTGGTCATGCGAAAACAACCACGCGCGGTAAGCCTGGTGGCCGGTATCGCGCTGGTGGTCGTAGGTGAGCTGATTGGCCGTGGTCTGTTCTACGGGTTACACATGACTGTCGGCATGGCAGTTGCTGGTTAAGCTGAGTTGCAGGGAACCTAATGACTGACACTTTACATACAGACGATTTCGCCTTTTCGGCACGAATACTGGGTGCGATGTTTTACTACCCGCCGGAAAGCGAGCAGGCTCAAGCGCTGATCGCCGCATTTTGCGAAGGGGAATGGCAAACACAATGGCCGCTGGCACCGGAGGCACTGGTACCGCTCGTGCCCTTATTCTGCGCTGAAAGCGAGGAGACGATTTCCGAGGCCTGGCAGCGATTGTTTATTGGCCCGTGGGCGCTGCCTGCGCCGCCCTGGGGATCCGTCTGGCTGGACAAAGAGAGCGTCCTTTTTGGCGAATCTACACTCGAACTTCGCCAGTGGATGCGTGACAACCAGATAGCCTGGGAGGCCAGCCAGAATGAGCCGGAAGATCATTTTGGCACCCTGCTGATGCTGGCAGCCTGGCTTGTTGAAAATCAGCGCTACACCACCTGCGATGAGCTACTTGCCTGGCATCTTCTGCCCTGGGCCGGGCGCTTTCTTGAAGTTTTTGTAGCGCAAGCCCGTCACCCGTTCTGGCAGGCTACCGGCAGGCTTACGCAATTAACCCTGAGCGACTGGCAGAGCCGTTTATTAATGCCGGTTGCCCAAAAAGCGTTATCCCGATAATCAGCTGCATTACGCCCTTAAAGTGACAACGTCACTTTAAGGGCGTGATTTTAAGACAATTCTTTAGCTCCCCTCTTAACCGTTATCCCATCAGCGATGGCGTAAATCATCTGCAAAATCCGCATCTTAAAAGATTCTCCTGAAACTGGAATCCTTCCCAGGTCATTGCTATAGCTCAACTACCCTGCCGAACATGGCATAACAACACGCAACCCTCCGTTGCCATAACGCATGCACACAGGGAGACACACTGCAATGCACACTTCTGCGCTCTCACGCGCCTTGCTGTTTACTGCGGCGATCGTCGTCGTACTGGCGCTCCTGGTCTGGGGTATTGGTCTGGATACCATCAGAGCCCGCCAGGTCGATTTAGTCTATCTCGGGCAACAGCACCTTATTCTGGTGTTCAGCTCCATGTTCTTTGCGCTACTGATCGGTATTCCCAGTGGAATTGCGCTTAGCCGCCCGGCTGCGCGCGGTGTCGCCGAATACGTGATGCAGATTTTTAACGTTGGTAACACGTTACCACCACTGGCTGTGCTTGCCCTGGCGATGGTTATCGTCGGGATTGGTGATAAGCCCGCCATCTTCGCCCTTTTCCTGGCCTCGCTGCTGCCCATTGTGCGAAATACCTATGCAGGGCTCTGCTCGGTTCCGGCAGCCTTGCTGGAAGCCGCGAACGGTATCGGCATGACCAAATGGCAACGGCTCTATCAAGTGGAGTTGCCCAATGCGCTGCCGGTTATCCTCTCCGGGGTGCGTATCGCCACGGCAATCAATGTGGGCACCGCGCCGCTGGCCTTTTTAATCGGCGCCAGCAGTTATGGTGAGCTGATTTTCCCGGGCATTTATCTGAACGATTTCCCGACCTTGATCCTGGGTGCGGCGGCTACCGCTCTGTTTGCCCTGATTCTGGACACGCTGCTGGCGACGCTCGGGCGTTTTCTGAGTCCTCACTCGGCCTGATAATAAGAAAAGGAATCCCTATGAGACTGACTTCACGCCTGTTGGGGCTATTGAGTGCCACGCTGCTTTTTACCGCCAGCGTGCACGCCGCCCCACTGATTCTGGCGACCAAAAGCTTTACGGAGCAGCACATTCTCTCCGCCCTGACGGTGCAGTATCTGCAAAAAAAAGGGTTCCAGGTGCAGCCGCAAACCAATATTGCCACGGTGATTTCCCGCAACGCCATGATCAACAAACAGGTTGATATGACGTGGGAATATACCGGCACCTCGTTGATTATCTTCAATCATATAAAAGAGCGGATGACGCCAGAGCAGTCTTACGAAACGGTAAAACGTCTGGATGCAAAACACGGTCTGGTGTGGCTAAAACCCGCCAACATGAACAATACCTACGCCTTTGCCATGCAGCGCAAACGCGCGGAAGCCGAGCACATCAACACCATGTCGGACATGGTGGCGAAGATTGAGCAGATTCGGAAGAGCGATCCCAAACACAACTGGATGCTGGGGCTGGATCTTGAATTCTCCGGACGTAGCGATGGCATGAAACCCTTCCAGCAGGCCTATAACCTGGCGCTGGACAGGCCGCAAATCCGTCAGATGGATCCCGGGCTGGTTTATAACGCCGTCCGTGATGGTTTCGTCGATGCCGGTCTGGTCTACACGACAGATGGTCGGGTAAAAGGCTTCGATTTGAAAGTGCTGGAAGACGACAAAGGTTTCTTCCCCAGCTATGCCGTAACGCCGGTCGTGCGGAAAGACACGCTGGCGGCCAACCCGGGGCTGGAAGAGGCGCTTAATACGCTCTCCGGCCTGCTCAATAACGATGTCATCATGACGCTCAACGCAAAAGTCGATATTGACCATCAGACGCCACAGCAGGTGGCGCACGACTTCCTGCGTGAGAAAGGTCTGCTATAAGGAGCGCCTGTGGATACGATTCATTACATGATTGATAACTGGAGCTATCTGGCAATGCTCACCGTTCAGCACCTCTGGCTGGTACTGCTTGCTGTCGGTCTGGCCATTGTGACGGGCGTGCCGCTGGGGATCCTTATCGTAAGGCATAAATGGCTGGCAACGCCGGTGCTGGGACTGGCAACCATTGTCCTGACCATCCCGTCGATTGCCTTGTTCGGTTTGATGATCCCGCTGTTTTCGCTGGTCGGTCAGGGGATCGGCGCCCTGCCCGCTATCACCGCCGTGTTCCTTTATTCTTTACTGCCTATAGTCCGGAACACCCATACGGCGCTGGACAGCCTGCCTCCAGGCCTGCGCGAAGCCGGGCGCGGTATTGGCATGACCTTCTGGCAACGTCTGCGCTGGGTAGAAATACCCATGGCGCTGCCGGTGATTTTCGGCGGCATTCGTACTGCCGTAGTGATGAATATTGGCGTTATGGCCATTGCGGCAGTTATCGGCGCTGGCGGTCTTGGGCTGCTGTTACTCAATGGTATCGGCGGCAGCGATATCCGCATGCTGATTGCGGGCGCGCTGATGATCTGTTTACTGGCCATCGTGCTTGACTGGTTACTGCATCGCTTGCAGGTGGTACTGACACCGAAGGGGATTCGATAATGATAAAACTGGAAAATTTGACCAAACAATTTACACAGAAAAATGGCCAGACCGTTAAGGCTGTCGACAACATCAACCTGCACGTGCCGCAGGGTGAAATGTGCGTACTGTTGGGCCCGTCCGGCTGCGGCAAAACGACCACGCTTAAGATGATTAACCGCCTGATTATGCCCAGCAGCGGTAAAATCCTGGTCAATGACAACGATACCAGCGAAATGGACATCGTCAGCCTGCGGCGCAATCTTGGCTATGTTATCCAGCAGATCGGTTTGTTTCCCAACATGACCATTGAAGAAAATATTACCGTGGTGCCGCGCATGCTGGGCTGGGATAAAGCCCGCTGTAAAAGCCGCGCCGAAGAGCTCATGGAGATGGTGGCGCTCGATGCGAAAAAATTCCTTCACCGCTACCCGCGTGAAATGTCCGGCGGCCAGCAGCAGCGTATCGGGGTGATTCGCGCACTGGCGGCAGATCCACCGGTCCTGCTGATGGATGAACCGTTCGGCGCGGTCGACCCCATTAACCGCGAAGTGATCCAGAATCAGTTTCTGGAGATGCAGCGCACGTTGAAAAAGACGGTCATGCTGGTCAGTCACGACATTGATGAGGCGTTAAAGCTGGGCGACCGGATTGCGGTATTCCGCCAGGGACGTATTGTGCAATGCGCCAGCCCGGACGAACTGCTGGCGAAACCGGCTAATGAGTTTGTCGGTTCTTTCGTCGGTCAGGACCGCACATTGAAACGCCTGCTATTGGTTTCTGCAGGCGACGTCACCGATCAACAGCCTACGCTGACGGTACGTGAGTCAACGGCCGCGCAGGAGGCGTTCGCAATGATGGATGATAACGATATTCGCGCGATTACCGTGGTCGATGGCGACGGTAAACCGCTGGGCTTTGTGAAACGTCGGGAGGCGCGCGGCGCGCAGGGCGACTGCGCCGGGCTGTTGCATCCATTCCGTATCACCGGCAAAGCTGAGGATAATCTGCGCGTGGTTCTGTCAAAATTGTATGAGAGTAACACCAGCTGGATGCCCATTGTTGATGAAGCCGGGCGCTATAACGGGGAGATTTCACAGGATTATATCGCGGATTATTTAAGCTCCGGCAAAACACGTCGGGTGCTGAATATTCACAGCGATGCCTGATCCTGGCTGGCGCGACGCTTAACCGGGCTACGTATGTGCCGCACGAAACGTGTAGCCCGGACAGGCGCTTGCGCCGCCATCCAGGTCTGGCAGTCGGTTTACGCCAGCACGCGCTCGGCGGCCAGCATCCCCTTCGCCATCTGCAAATTGATATAATGCGCCAGGTCGCGCTGTTCGGCGCGCGGTAAATAAGGCAGCTCGCCCACCAGCGGTGCAGGCAGCTTGCGGCTGAGAACATTGATGATTTCAGCGTAATGCGCGAGCCCTGGATTAATACGGTTGGCCACCCAGCCAATCAGCGGCAGACCATCGCTGGCGATAGCTTGTGCGGTCAATAGCGCATGGTTGATGCAGCCTTCCTGTATTCCGACCACCATCAACACGCCCATTTGCTCCTGCACAACCCATTCGGAAAGCGGACGCAGATCGTTCATCAGGCTACGCCAGCCTCCAGTCCCTTCCACTACCACGTGATCAACCTGATCGCACAGGCTCGCCAGGCCATTGGACAACAGGGTGTAATTAATCGCAGAACTGTGCGCCACGCTACTTTCATCTTCGCTAAACGCAATGGGATTGACAGCAGAATACGGTAAATCAATTGAAGAGACGCTTTGCAGCACCAGCGCATCTTTATTGCGCAGGCCTTCCGGCGTCTCTTTACTCCCTTTAGCGACTGGCTTGTAACCCGCGACGGTACTGCCGCCAGCGGCCAGCGCCTGTAGCAGCGCGCGGGACACCACTGTCTTCCCGACAGACGTATCAGTACCCGTTACAAAGAAACGCTTAAGCATCGCTAACTCCACCGTTGTGCTACGAAAATATAAATCAGGAAAATAATTCAGTAGCGAAAGTCTACGTTAGGGCTGCGGTGTTCAGCTTGAGATAGCGCAATTTTTAGTAGAACAGTGTAAAAATGTTACCCCTGCAACAAACGAATCAGCAAGGATCCGTTATACATCGCGTCCTTCACCAGTGCCGCACCGGCCATGGTGCCCTGATTGGTAAACTGTGTGCTTTCGACGGCAATATGTTTGCTGTAGGCGGGCAGCGCCTGCTGGCGAATGCAGTCAGCAATCGCCGGGAAGAGGATATCCGCCGCCTTACTGAGCGGCGAACCAATGAGGATTTTTTGCGGATTGAATAAATTCACCATGATGGCGAGAATGCGACCGACATTCGCACCCACGCCGCTGATAATATCCTTCGCCAGTAAATCGCCCTGCTGCGCCGCATCGCATAATGATTCTACTGTCAGCGGTTGTTGGTGCAGCATCGAGCTCATCGACTGACTCATGCGTAGTTGTGCCAGCTCCAGCACACTCTCCACGCTGGCAATGGTTTCCAGACACCCGTGGTTACCGCAGTAGCAGCGTTTACCGTACGGGTCGACCTGCGTATGGCCGATCTCCACCAGGCTACTGCTACCCGCGTGGAGCAGGCGACCGTCGGTGATCACTCCGGCCCCGACGTTATGGTCAATAACCACCTGGATAACATCACGCGCCCCACGCGACGCGCCAAACAGCGCCTCAGCCATGGTCCAGGCGCTGATGTCATGCTGCACATAGACCGGCACGCCGGTATGCTGTTCCAGCATTTCGCCAAGCGGCATATCTTTGACGTCTTCATAAAACGGCATGCGGTGCACAATGCCATGTTCCGTGTCGATAATTCCTGGCAGGGTGATGGCGATGGCGGTTAAACGCTCCAGCTTTTGCTGATGGCGAATAAAGAACTGATCGATATGAACAATGATGCGCTGTAGCAGCGGCTTATCGTCGGTCAGCGGAAGCTCCTGCCGCTCTTCAACCACCAGTTTGCTGCTTAAATCACGCAATGAGAGAAAGATCTCCCCACGGCTGATGCGCAAAGAGAGGTAATGCCAGGCTTCGGTCTCAACCACCAGCCCAACAGCTGGCCGCCCGCGGCTACCCGGCTCCTGAATTTCAGTCTCCTGTACCAGGTGCGCTTCAAGCATTTCCCGCACAATCTTGGTAATACTGGCCGGCGCAAGCTGCGCCAGACGTGACAGATCGATGCGCGACACCGGGCCAAGCTGATCAATAAGGCGGTAGACAGCCCCTGCATTGGTCTGCTTAATTTGATCAATATGCCCAGGCTGACTATCAGCAACCACCTCTGACTCCCTTTATTTTCGAGCTCGAAATAAACTTTGGGATATGGTGAAGCACTTCAATAGTCGCCGTCAAATATTTACGTAGGCTTGTGATTTACCGCACGTTTTGCAGACGTATACTGACCATTTTTTATGCATTCACAGCAGAAATGAGTTGCTGTCTGAAACGCTGTGCCGCGGTTCCCTGTTCATGATGCTTTGCCCATACGAGCCACATTTCCGAGACCGCATCCGTTTCCAGGATCGGTACCCAGCGCATTTCTTTAAGCTGCACACGTCGAAATGAGGCAGGTAAAATCGACACGCCGAGCCCCGCCGCAACCAGACCAATGATAGTCATCGCCTCCCCCACCTCCTGAGTAATCAACGGCGTCAGGTGATAACGGCGCAATAATCCGAGAATATCGTCATACAGCCCGGTACCTACATGCGGGTCGAAAAAGACAAACGGCTCACGCGCCAGTTCCGCCAGTGAAACGCCGGGTTTCGCAGCCAGAGGGTGATCGCGATGAATCATCGCCAGCAACGGCTCTCGCAAAATGACCTGCCAGGCCAGCGTGTCAGGCAGTAGGGTATTGCGCATCAACCCGAGGTCAAGTTTGCCCTCATTGAGCGGGGCAATCTGCTCACGGGTATTGATTTCCCGGGTCTGGATATGCACATCCGGATAACGCTGGCGAAACGACGACAGGGTGTCTGATACCGCAGTAATAAACGGCGCCGATGAGGTAAATCCAATACGCAAATCCCCGGTTTCCCCCTGATGCAGCCGGGCCGCCCGACTAACGGCATCATCCACCTGGCTTAATATCTGCCGACTGTCTGCCAGAAACTGTCGGCCTGCGGGCGTCAGCGACACGCTGCGATTAGTCCGCGCCAGTAGCTTCGCGCCAATTTGCTGCTCAAGGATTTGGATTTGCTGGCTAAGCGGCGGCTGGGAAATATTTAACCGCGCCGCCGCATGACCAAAATGCAGTTCCTCAGCAACGGCAATAAAATAACGGAGATGACGAAGCTCGATATTCATATTTTAAACGTATCATTTGAGATTATTAATATATTAGACAGAACAATGCCTGTTTCATACCCTTAAATACATCCCCGCCTGACCGGGATGTAAACTTAAGGATTTCAAGTGAGCCGTACAACTACCGTTGACACTCTTCCGGCAAGTGGTGTTGATGAAAATAATCGTTCTTTGCCGACACAATTTATTAAACGTGGTACCCCCCAATTTATGCGCGTCACTCTGGCGCTCTTCTCCGCCGGACTGGCCACCTTCGCCCTGCTCTATTGCGTACAGCCTATTTTGCCCGTGCTGTCGCAGGAATTTGGCGTCTCCCCGGCAAACAGCAGTATTTCCCTGTCCATTTCTACCGCCATGCTGGCTATCGGTCTGTTATTTACCGGTCCGCTATCAGATGCAATTGGCCGCAAGAAAGTCATGGTCACCGCTTTATTGCTGGCCTCATGTTGTACGCTGCTCTCAACGCTGATGACCAGTTGGCACGGCATTCTGCTTATGCGCGCTCTGCTTGGGCTGTCATTGAGTGGGGTTGCCGCCGTGGGCATGACCTACCTCAGTGAAGAGATCCACCCGAGCTTTGTCGCCTTTTCCATGGGGCTGTACATTAGCGGCAACTCGATTGGCGGCATGAGCGGACGTCTTATTAGCGGCGTATTCACGGATTTTTTTAACTGGCGTATCGCACTGGCCGCCATTGGGTGTTTTGCGCTGGCTGCCGCGTTAATGTTCTGGCGTATCTTGCCGGAGTCACGCCATTTTCGCCCAAGCTCGCTACGCCCGCGCACCTTATTCATTAATTTCCGTCTGCACTGGCGCGATAAAGGTTTGCCCTTATTATTTCTTGAGGGATTCCTGTTAATGGGTTCGTTCGTTACCCTGTTTAATTACATTGGTTATCGGTTAATGCAGTCGCCGTGGTTTTTAAGTCAGGCGGTGGTGGGATTACTTTCCGTCGCCTATTTAACCGGGACCTGGAGTTCGCCTCGCGCCGGGGCAATGACCGCCAAATATGGCCGTGGGCCGGTGATGGTGGCCTCGATTGCGATTATGCTTTCCGGTCTTTTATTAACGTTATTCCCTTCACTGTGGACGATTTTTATCGGCATGTTGCTTTTTACTGCTGGTTTCTTCGCCTCCCACTCCGTCGCCAGTAGCTGGATTGGCCCACGTGCGCGGCGCGCCAAAGGGCAAGCTTCATCACTGTATTTATTCAGTTATTATCTGGGCTCAAGTATCGCAGGTACGCTCGGTGGCGTGTTCTGGCATAACTATGGCTGGAATGGCGTTGGCGGCTTTATTGCGCTGATGCTGTTACTGGCGTTATGTGTCGGCAGCAGACTCCACCGCCGCTTACGTTAAAGCGGTATGAGGTAACCGATAACCCCGGGCTATTTCCGGGGTTTTTATTCTGTACCCGAGCTCAGGCCAGTTGTTCATTCCCCCCCATAAACCAGCGCATAACTTTTTTGTCCGTTGCTAACGGCCTGAATCTCTGTACTCTCATTAACATCGTTCCGAACTCGCTTGCAGAGGCAATATGGATAACAATCAAAACTATCAATCCCTTACCCGCACCTTCACTCGTCTGAGCCGGTTTCAACACCTCTCCGCCATCGCTGGCTGGGACATGTTCGCCATGATGCCGCCGGGGGGGAGCACCGCCCGTGGCGAAGCGCTGGCTGAACTGGGTGTGTTACAGCACCAAATTCTGACCGATAAAAAGGTCGGTGAATGGCTACAAAATGCCCTTTCCGAGGATCTCAATGATGTTGAGCAGGCAAACCTGCGTGAGATGACGCGCCAGTACCAGCAGGCCGCGTTGTTACCGGAGTCGCTGGTTGAAGCGAAAGCGCTGGCGGGCAGCAAATGCGAACATGCCTGGCGCACTCAGCGTCCGGCGAACGACTGGACCGGCTTTAGCGCCAATTTGAAAGAGGTCGTCAAACTCAGCCGCGAGGAGGCGAAGATCCGCGCCCGGGCGAAAGGTTGCTCGCCGTATGACGCCCTTCTGGATATTTTCGAACCGGACATGACCAGCGCCCGTCTGGACGTGCTGTTCGCCGACCTGAAATCCTGGCTCCCGGACCTGCTGCAGCGTGTGGTTGACAAACAGTCGCGTGAAACGCTGATCGCGCCAGTCGGCCCCTTCCCCGTCGCTACCCAGCGTGAGCTGGGGCTGGAAGCAATGACGCTCCTCGGTTTCGATTTTAACGCCGGGCGGCTGGACGTGAGCGCGCACCCGTTCTGCGGCGGCGTGCCGGAAGATGTCCGCATCACCACCCGCTATGATGAAAATGAGCTGCTCAGCGCGCTTTTCGGTGTGGTTCATGAAACCGGGCACGCTCGTTATGAACAAAACCTGCCGCGTCAGTGGCTGGGGCAACCGGTCGCGCTAGCGCGTTCTACCGCCATCCATGAATCGCAAAGCCTGTTTTTTGAAATGCAGCTTGGTCGCAGCGAAGCCTTCCTGAAACGTCTGCTGCCCGCGATTATTCAACGTTTCGGCGCACAACCCGCGTTTGAAGAGGGTAACTTTATTGCCTGGAACCAGCGGGTCAAATCGGGTTTTATCCGCGTCGATGCCGACGAAGTCAGTTATCCGGCCCATGTGATCCTGCGCTACGAAATTGAGCGGGCATTGATTAATGGCGAGATAGAAGTGGACGATATCCCTGCCCTGTGGAATGAAAAAATGCAGGCGTGGCTGGGTTTATCCACCGAAGGCAACTATCGTAACGGCTGTATGCAGGATATCCACTGGACGGATGGCGGGTTTGGCTACTTCCCGTCATACACACTGGCCGCGATGTATGCTGCTCAATTGTTCCAGGCCGCACGTACCGCACTGCCAGGACTCGACGATGCCATCGCGCAAGGCGATTTTTCCGCGCTGTTTGACTGGCTGCGACAGAATATCTGGCAGCACGGCAGCCGTTTCTCCACCTCACAGCTGATTGAACAGGCTACCGGCGAGGCGTTGAACAGCCGCTATTTCCGTCAGCATTTGACGACACGTTATTTGTAATCGTCCCCGGCACAGCTCGCGCGCTGATCTGTGCCGGCTCACACTCTAAAAGGCAAAATATGATTGTGCTTCACCCCATGTCTGCAACGGATTTTGCAGGTTTTCTGGCCTATTTTATTCCCGACTATGCTGAGGAAATTGCCGCTAATTATCACTTATCCCAGGAGGAGGCGGTAGCGCAGGCAAAACGGGAAATCGCCGCCAGCTTGCCTGACGGTGAGAAAACGCAAGGTCAAAGCCTGAAAAGCATCGTGCATACGGACAACGGCGGCGAACAACAGATTGGCTACTTGTGGTATCGGGCAAATACGGAGGATCAATCGGCATTTATTTATGATTTTTACCTTCTACCCGCGTTTCGCAGTCAGGGACTCGGTAGCCGCGCGATGCAAAGCCTGGAGGCTCTGCTCACGGGCCAGGGTATCCGGCAAATCAAATTACGCGTCGCTGCCGAAAATGCACATGCCAAAAAAGTTTATGAAGCTAATGGCTATCAGGTCACCGGCTATAACATGAATAAATTGCTTTAAATCCTGCCAGGGGGGGATGCGTCTGGTGTCCACACAAGCTTTCAGCCCCTTTTTTGGCGTCATTGCGGCAATAATGATGACATCCACCTTACGGATGCACATTGGATAGCTGATAAATATAATTCTAATTAACTGAAAATAAACACTTTTTCATTCTCGCAGCAACCCTGAGCTGTGACCCCCGGCTCGTTTGTACATCCCGTTACACGCCGAAACCAATCACTCACGGAAAGAGCGCATCGGTGTGGGTATAGTCTCTTCAACGGCCCCGCAGTGGGGTTGAACGATGAAACCAAATTCGAGGATATCAGAATGAAAAAAGTATTAGCTCTGGTTGTTGCCGCTGCTATGGGTCTGTCTTCTGTTGCGTTCGCTGCTGATACTGCGGCCACAACTGCGGCACCTGCTCCTGCTGCTACCACCACAACTGCTGCTCCGGCTGCTGCTCCGGCTAAAACCACTCATGTGAAAAAAGTTCACAAGAAAAAAACCGTTGCACAGAAAGCTCAGGCTGCTAAGAAAAAACATCACAAAAAAGCAGCCGCTAAACCAGCTGTAGAGCAGAAAGCTCAGGCTGCCAAGAAAAAACACCACAAAAAAGTCGCCGCTAAACCGGCTGTAGAGCAGAAAGCTCAGGCTGCTAAAAAACACCATAAAAAACACGTAAAACACACTGCAACTAAACCAGCTGCTCAACCGGCTGCATAAGTTACCGTGTAATACCCCGCCTGCTGTACAGGCTGAGTAAATCGTCGGCGCTGAACCCTGAGGTGAAGCGCCGTTTTTCTCTGGAGGGCCTATGTATGCTGCGACGTTATCGTTTCGAGTTCATCCTGTTAATGCTAATTGTTTGCGCGCTCATTGCCCTTCGGCTTTTTCTTTCCTGATGTAGCACGCTGATTTTGCTCCCACTTTTTTCTCGCCCCGTCTATAGTTTATAAATCCGGGTTCACATTAAATAATCATAATTACCCCACCAGAGTGTGATATGCGAAAAACCGTTGTGCTATTGCTGGGATCGTTTTTTCTCTTTTCTGCTTACGGACATGCCGACGAAGGTGATGATGACACCATCGATGCGGCTCAGATCAAGACGCTGTTCTTTGGTCATGACGATCGCGTTCGTGTGACCACGCCGACCCGTTCGCCCTGGGATGCGATTGGGCAACTGGAAACGGCCAGTGGCAACTTATGTACCGCGACGCTCATTTCTCCGCATCTGGCCTTAACCGCCGGGCACTGTCTGTTGACGCCGCCCAACGGCAAACCGGATAAAGCGGTAGCGCTGCGTTTTGTTGCGCAGAAAGGGACCTGGCGCTATGAAATCCACGGTATCGAAGGGCGTGTCGACCCCTCGCTGGGTAAGCGGCTGAAACCTGATGGCGATGGCTGGATTGTGCCTTCGTCTGCCGCCCCCTGGGATTTTGGGCTGGTTGTGTTGCGCAACCCGCCGTCCGGCATTACGCCGTTACCGCTGTTTGTGGGTGATAAAGCGGCGCTAACGGATGCGCTAAAAGTGGCTGAGCGCAAAGTCACGCAGTCGGGCTATCCGGCCGATCATCTGGACACGCTGTACAGCCACGAAAATTGCGTGGTTACCGGCTGGGCGCAAAACAGCGTGTTGTCTCATCAATGCGATACCTTGCCCGGCGACAGCGGCTCGCCGTTGATGCTGAAAACGGCCGAAGGCTGGCAGCTTATTGCGGTGCAGAGTTCCGCCCCTGCGGCCAAAGATCGCTGGCGCGCCGATAACCGGGCCATCTCGGTAACCGGTTTTCGTGACAAACTCGAAGCGCTGGCAAAAGAGTAAGGTCATCCCTGCCGTTGGCGACGTAAGTGCAAGATGTCTTCCAGCGGCATGGGCTCACTAAACCAGTAACCTTGTAGCTGGTCGCAGCCGGCCAGGCGTAGCATCTTCATCTGCTTTTCATTCTCCACGCCTTCCGCCACCACCATCATTCCCAGCGCGCTGGCAATACGGATAGTACCGCTCACCAGTGCCGACGCTTGTTCGTCATCATCCACCAGCCCGGCGAGTGATTTATCGATTTTGATCGTTTCAAAATTAAAGCGGCGCAGATAGCCAATACTGGAGTAGCCGGTACCAAAATCATCCAGCGCAACCGACATGCCCAGCGCTTTCAGGGTAGTAATGGCGATATGCGCACGCTCCGGGTTTTCCAGGACATAGGTTTCGGTCACTTCCAGTTGCAGGCGCGCCGCCGGGAAACGAGTGCTTATTAGCACCTTCGCCACCTTGTCCTCAAAATCCGGATCGCGAAATTGCGCCGGGGAGATATTCACCGACAATTTTAAATCGCTGTACGCCTGGAGATCATGACAGGCGCGGCGCAGAACAAATTGTCCGAGCTCATAAATCAGGCCGCTGGTTTCCGCAATCACGATAAAATCCTCGGGTTTGAGTTCCCCGGCCGGGCGCCGCGGCCAGCGAACCAGCGCTTCGACTCCGGTCATCGCCAGGGTACGCGCATCCACAATAGGCTGATACCAGACATCAAATTCACCGCGCTCCAGCCCGCTACGGATATCATTTTCAATCAGTAATTGCCACTCGCGGGCGCTGTTCAGCGCCGCATCGTAGTGCGTGATGCGTCCTTTGCCGAGGCTTTTTGAGTGGTACATAGCAATATCAGCGCGGCGGAAAAGCTCAGTACTGGTGCACTCCACCAGTGTGCCGCTGGCAATACCAATACTGGCACCAATATGAATTGTTCGCTCGCCCACCTGAATCGGGTTATTCAAATACGCCAGCACACGCTCGGCAAATCTTGCAGTCTGCTCCTCTGCCCAGGGGCCGCCAATGGTCATGGCAAACTCATCTCCACCCATTCGCGCCAGCATCCCCTGTGCGGGTACTTTTTCCCGTAGCGTCTGGGCGATGGTTCGGATCAGGCGGTCGCCAACGTCATGTCCGTAAATGTCGTTCACATCCTTGAAGCCATCGAGATCGACAAAGGCGACACTCATCATACTGGTATCGCCCTGCGCAGCGAGTTTATCGAGATGTTCAATCAGACCGCGGCGATTCGGCAGATGGCTCAGCCAGTCGGTTAAGGCAATCCTGCGAGCAATTTTCTCCCCTTTCGCCAGCTTATACAGCCCGGCGCTGCTCAGGAGAATAAACAGGAGGATCAATCCCGATGCCAGCAGGGCGATTTGACGAATATTGGCAGAGGCCGCCTCGGCAGCCTCTGCGCCCGGCAAACGCGGCGACCAGTTTAGCCAGCCCAGCACTTCCCCCGCCGAACTTTCCAGCGGCACGGCGGATTCATCCTGCTTCTGTTCCGTAAACGCTAAATCAGCAATCTGAAATGTATCGCCCAACTCTTTAAGGATTTGTGTATTGAGGTGGCGGGTGATTACCAGATAACGCCGCGTATTATCATTAACCTGTAAATTCCCCACCATCGGGCGGATAAGGCCAATCCCTACAAACGCAATGCCGTTGCGGGTACGGGTAATCCCGGCATAAATTTCATTGCTGGATACCAGCGAGGCCGAATTATTACGAATGAGGGTTTGTAAACCCTTACCAAAAAAGTCGAGTGAATGCTCTGTAAACCTCGTGCTGTGAAACGATCCCCATAAGACGTTAAAATTTTCATCCAGGATAAAGGTACCGTCATAGAGATTATTGACTTTAAATCCCTCACCCCAGGTTTTGTAGAGCCATTGAGTGTCAAGCTGTGAGCGGTAGGCCTCCCGCACCGCATCATCCCAGACGGCGTTATCAATCACCAGCGAGCGCACACGATTCACCGAGGTCTGAATCGCCCCCTGTACCGACAGAGCGGTACGATGTTCATCAATTTCATTGGCTTTGCTACTGATAAGATGCAATGAAAGATAGAGCAGTGCGACGATGGAAAAAATAAGCCCAATGCCCGCCAGGAAGATCATGACGAACAGGGTTTTGGCATTCGGGATATTCCGCCAGCTAAATGGGTTCAACATACACTGCCTCCCTCTTAATCCTTAACAGGAAAAACAGCCGGTTGAGGACTTCCGTTAACTAAGCGTAATACAGTCGGTGGATTTCGCTGCCCCTGATAAGGGCAGCGATCACATCAGGCGAGTTTTATTAGTATCATACCCACAATCAGTAAGATAACCCCTGCCCAGCCTTTATTATTCAGGCGCTGGCCGAAGAGGATCCAGCCCGCCGCCAGAGTCGCAGCGATACCGAACCCGCCCCATAACGCATAGGCAACTGATAAATCTATACCTTTCACTGCCTGTGACAGCGCGGCAAAGGCGGCGAGCACTGCCGCCAACGAGCCAATTCCGTATAATTTATGACGAAAACCCGCTGATAATTTAAGGAAAATATTGCCGACGATCTCCAGGACAATAGCCGCCGCCAGCCAGGCACCATGAACCCACTCAAACTGTTGCATTGCGGCGCTCCTGCGGTGTGTTGACCGCTTTACGGGTACCCGATTTGATCAGCACAATCCCGGCAACCAGTGTCATCAGTCCGGCAATTTTCAGTGGGGAGAGCGCTTCATCAAACAACACAACGCTAAACAAGGTGATCAGTAAAATACCGATCCCCTCCCACAGCGCATAGGCCACGCCGAGAGCGATTTTTTTCACTGCGAATGATAATAAAATATATGACAGTGCAATCATCACCAGCATCAGAATAAAACCGGTGTGTCCGTCGGTCACACTTGCCCACTTCATTGATAATGTGCCGGTTATTTCAGCCACAATGGCCAGCGCTAATAATACCCAGTAAATCATCATGCTTCTCCTGCTTGAGAATATAATTGTGCAGGGTCCTTCCATAACGGAAAACCCAGGGGGTAAAAATGACAGTCGCGTGGTTTACGCGAGCCTAAGCAGGGAGGAAAAGACTATAGCGCCGAGCGCCAGTGTTGTTCGCCGGAAAGCAAAAGGGCAGAAGAAGTAAGACGGGAAAAGCCAGAGATGAACGTCCTGAACAAATTATCCATAAAATTACAATATCCGCACATTGCTTCTCATCGTGGCGGAGCGATTGTCCTCAGTAGTAAAACACGCTCTCTTTCTACCACAGAGCCTGTTTTTCCTCAAATTCTTTTCACTTCTTTACCCGCGGTTACCCGGCTTGTAGAAAGTTAATCGCAGCCGCCGCAGGAAAATATCTACGGCGGCGATACAGATTATGGTTCCGATTTCATTGCCAGTGCCCGGTCCTCGGCGAGTAAATTCCAGGATGCAATAAATAGCCCGGCAATCATGGGTCCCAGGACAAAACCGTTAATGCCAAAGAATTGCAGCCCGCCAAGCGTGGTCAGCAAAATTAAATAATCGGGCATTCGGGTATCTTTGCCGACTAATAATGGCCGCAGGATATTATCAGCCAGCCCCACCACCACAATAAAATAGAGCGACATCATAGTACCGGTGATAATTTCCCCGGTGGAGAAGAGAAAAATAGCCGCCGGGACCCAGATAAGCGCCGTGCCGACCGCCGGGATCAGCGACAGGAACGCCATCAGCGAACCCCACAACAAACTACCGTTAATGCCGGAAAACCAGAAACCAAAGCCCCCCAGCGCGCCCTGCACAATTGCCACCACCAGCGTCCCTTTTACCGTTGCCCGGGAGACGCTGGCAAATTTATGGAACAGGCGACGTTTAATTTTGTCCGTCAGTGGAATAGCCGTAAAGATTCTGCGTACCAGCCGGGAACCGTCCTTCAGTAAAAAGAACAGCAGATAGACCATCAGACAGAAACTGACGCTAATACTCAGCGTGTTTTTACCGATAATCACCGCGCTGCCAGCCAGATATCGCCCGGAGCTCAGCGCCACGCCGGATAATTTTTCGCGAATGGCCCCCACGGAGTCAAAGTCATTTTCACGCAAATATCCCTGTGCCCAGCCAGGCAGATAACTAATACTGTCAGTAAAGAGTTGCGGTAAGTCCGTGGCGTTATTTTGCAAGCGTTGATAGAGCGCATTAATTTCTGTAATCAGCGACGTGACAATAATCATCAATGGAATAAAAACTAACACACAGATAAGCAGTACGGTCAGTAGCGAGGCAATACCATCACGCCCCCGCAACCAGCCGGTTAATTTCACCCGTAACGGATAAAAAATAAGCGCCAGAATAACAGCCCAGATAATAGCGGCATAGTACGGCTGGATCAGGCTAAAAAATGCCACACTGACCAGCAACAACAGAACGATAAAAAAGAAATTATGAGTTTTCAATGCCGTCATCTTCGCCATCCAATGGTTAAACTGCCACTAAGTGTAGTGGCTGGCCCCCTGAATGTAAAAAACGACTGCCGCCGCGAAATAATACGTCACAGCCGAAATATCATCATTTCGCTTATTCGTCGCACAGTCCCGATGCTCAGGCAATGGTGGAAAATACCGGGATGCGCATTTTTTCAGCAAATAACAAAAATCCTTGTGCCATCAACCTCTTCACAAAAATCGCGCCCGGGCCGCTTGATCGATACGTTTTTTTGACGATACTGTATATAAACACAGTAATACATAAAAACAGTCACCATGGATGTATCAAAGGCGAAAGCCTCACTTTTACCAGGACGTCGACAGGTTTGTCAGGCAGCCTTGTGCCTGTCATTACGTGGGAGCAACATGCAATGACAACCAGCGCTTTTCCCAGCCCGGCAGCGGATTATATCGAAGGGGCGATCGATCTGGTGGCACATTTGATCAGCCATCCGTCAGCAACCTATGTGCTGCGCACCGCCAGCGATGCCATGTGCGGCGCGGCGATCCTGCCCGGATCGTTACTGTTAGTAGACAGCAGCCTGCAGCCGGTGGATGGCGATATCGTTGTAGCCCGCCTGCTGAGCGGTTTTACCGTCCGGCGACTGCGTCTCTCGCCGCCGCGACTGGTGGCGGAGAACGAAAACTATCGCACGGTATATATTGATGAAGAGGAAGGCGCACATATTGTCGGCGTCGTAACGACCATCATCACGACGCCCCGGCGCACCCTGCACGTTCGTGCGGCGAGCGTGCGGGCGTGAAGAGGGGCGCACGTTTTTGTGGGATATCCAAACAGGCCGCAAGGCCTTTAACCTGAGCGCCGATTTCGCCTGCGGCAGCCGGGGTAATGGCCGCCAGCCAGGAGTTATATAACGGTTTTTTAGCTGTGGAGGCTATGGCTGGACAATAGCGGTTTGCAGTTCAGGCTTTTCTTCCGGGTCAGCGTGAATACAACATCGCATCCAGGACGTATTTACGGCTCGGCCCCACGCTCAGATTGTCGCCCACGTTATTCATACGCCATCGTGAATTCCACCGCAGATTCCGCCGTGCCGGGAGTAACCTCTCCGGTGCGGATAAAGCGCGCTTTCATCGGGATAACATAGTCGCCGCCCAGCGAGGCGTTATAGCCCGTGTATTTCACTGCGGTATTAAACGGCACCAGCGTGTCGTTGGCATACAGTACCTGCACCCCCACCCCGCTTGCCGTGGAGCCGGTTCGCAGGGTGACGTGCTGGTTACTGGCGCCCGGGTTTACCAGGTTAATACCCGCGGCGGGTTTGAAGGTGTATTTCACCGCTGCCATATCTTTGCTGCATTTTTTGATTTCAAAGTTAAACGGCGTGGCGGCGCTGGTCGAGCCAACGGTCGTGAAATCCGGTTTACTGTGCTTTTTCAGGTCAACAAGAATATCGGGGGTTTCGCAGGATTTGACGGTAACGGGGACGTGGCCAGTGATGGTCAGTCGGCTCCACTCCACTCCCCCTTCAGTAGAATTTCTGGTGGTATTATTCCAGCCTTCAATCGTAAAATTCAAATCCAGAGCATCAGCCTCATCCCCGATCGGGCCGGTAACGTACAACTGAGCTTTGATAAGAAAGTGCTGTGCAGCTTCAAAAAAACCGTCTCCGAAACCATGGTGGTAGGAACCAAGATTATTCTTCACAACTATATTGGGGGGATAAACTTCGGTCCATACCATAATACCTATCCCAGAAATATTGGTATTATAAATACCGGGATAAGGAGACTCGGTCATAGGCGTACCATATCTTATCATTATGTAATTTATCTTAGGATTACATTTAAATTCTACAATTTCTCCGTTCGGAAAACTAATCACCGGCCCCAATTTTGTATTAGGCTGCTGGTTTCTTGCCACGGAAAGAGATGCAATTGTACTGTCAATAGAATAACTATAATCGTAGCGACTGTGCCCCGGCTTGAAGTTGCAGCCCGCATAACTTATAAAACTGAACAAACACGATGTAACGATAATTACTAGTCTAAGAATAACAATGAATTTATTCATATTGTTCTCCACTCCCCTGTGTAACATATAATTAATTCCCTTTAACCTGTGTACACGGCACTATGCCGGGCAAAACCACCATAATCACTGATGGTCGTGAAATAGACTTTCCCCGTTTCCGTGCCTTCCAGCGTAAAGGCTGCGCTGCCCTTTGCCGGGCACATGCCTTTGACTTCTTCATTGGGCCGATCTGTTGCGTAAAGACTGATGCGGGCCAGTGAAACGTTAAACGCCGACGGGTTTTCGCAGATGATTTTCATTGCGCCGGCCTCGCGGCTAAGCCGCCAGCGTAGCGTGTTAACCGCCCCGCCCGGCGTGCCCGGTAAGCCCGCCGGGCGGTAAAATACTTTCAGACGTGTGCGCACAGGAAAATGCACAAGATTCGGGTTCTTTGCGCCGCGCTCCGTTTTCGGTTGCACTTCCAGCACATTCAGCCACCACACCGATTCCCGGTCCTGTGGGACTTTGCCACCGGTAAAGCGGATGCGCAGCGACTGCCCTTTTTCGGCATTCAGGCGAAACACCGGCGGGGTGACAATAAACGGCACTTTGCCGGTTTCGGGGCGCAAATCAGGATTACCGTCATCCATCCACGCCTGCAACAAGCGCGGCCCGCTGGCATTATTGGTGAGCGCGAGCGTAACTTCGCGTTTCGCTGCCGGGTAAATCACCCGCGTGCCGTCGAACTGAACAGCCGCCTGCGCTGTTGCACTCGCAAGCAGAAAGAAGAGAAAAAAGACCTGTCCCTGCATGGTATATCCCTCCGTGGAATATATATGTCAGCCCTCTATATTCAGATAAATAATACGTTATATTATTCATTAGAATTATAAATACAATCGATACATAACCAACATGAAATTAAGATTGCAGAAATTACCTGATGTAATATTGTTTTGTCGAATTCTACTGAAAATCACCTAACTTTTTCAACCCACAAGAGTTTTATTTTTCAGATGAAATTGTATGAATAAATGAATTTTAAGAGTGAATAAATGAGTGTCAGAGGAATGGATAATGTATAATACAAAGCTGGCAGCGCGGGTTTGCAATAAGGCAATGATAGTTTAGTTTTCAGTGTATTAACACAGCTCAATGCCACAGGCCTACATCAGCATTCATTTTATTAATGGCCTTTTTCCGCACCGAAACAGCTGCCACATGAATATAAAAATACATACACTTTTGTCGATCACATAAAGCGCGAGGTACGTCAAAGAGAAACCCGCACGGTGTTTCCTTCCGTGCTGTGCAGAGGGAAATAATAGCTGTAGCGCATAGAATACCCTCTCCGCATGGCATCTGTTTGTTCACATGCAGGTATCTGCTCCCCTTCTCCCCCGATAAATCCGGTCAGAGTCTTTTTATCTAAAACAGAAAAGGGTATGTAAGCCGCCCTTTAAATTTTTCTGTTATAGAAACAAAATATTCGTAACGCCAACGCGAATGACTTTCATTATTAACTCACTCTCAGAATGACATCCTGGAAATATTTTCGTGCCAGATATAAACGCATTGTGAAAATAATGTAAATTTTTATACTAAAGTTGTATTTTGCATGTATCATATAAGGCAATGGGTTTCTTAAACTGCATACTCTTTCTTCCGTTTTTTAATCCGGCGTAAAAATGATCACACCTGTTTCTGTCCTGAAAGAAATTCACAACCTTAATTTGTCATATCTTTTACTGGCACAACGCGTAGCAGCAGAAGATATCAAACAAGCCGAATGCTTTTTAAACATGGACATTGAGCTGATTCAGGCAGTTAAGCAATTGACCGCTACGCAAATACTCGCGCTGGCTGAGACCAATCAGTGCCTCATTAAAGTGCAGTCAAACCTGGTTACCTCACTTGCTGAACAAGAAAACCCTCAGCCCGCTCATGGCCTTCATCAGCGCGGGCTTTAGAATAGTTATCTTTTTTAATATTTACGGACAGGGAACATGTTGTCGCTAAGCTAATCTTTACAGGAATCACTCTTTTTAGCATTACTCTTCGAAACTGTGTTTTGTGAAACTGAAAAATGTGATTTCACCGGAGTTGACAACGGTCGTGAGAATCTACAGAAATCACGGATAAAGTCCCGCGCCGTACGGCCGATAATTACGATAAGTACGGTTTACCTCTCAAGGCAGAGGGCAAAGACTGAGATAGAGTGAAGACTGTGCAAAGCGTGCAAGCCGGATAACCATAACGACAGGGGAATGTTGTCAACAATGCCACTGCAAATACTGAGAACTATCCACCACAAGATCGGCATTTACGCATTATCTATAGTGTTAACCTTCGGCGTTCTGTATGGCGCAGGCCTGGGGGTGTACTATATCTATGCTCATGAAAAACTGGAAGATTATGCTGAGTCCATTCTGGCACGCAGCAATAGCCTTATCTCACAAGTAAAACTGATTGACGGACTGCGACAGGAGTTTGCGGTCTATGAGCCGTGCAGCGAACAGTACGTGCTGGCACTGCGTAAACGGCTTTGGCCTTATCCGCTGATCAAGGATATCGCCTATGTTCAGGACGAGAAAATTGTCTGTTCGGCCCTCTGGGGCAAACTGAATGCCCCCCTCTCTCTGAATATGTTCAGAAATAAGGTCAACCGGGGAAGCTATACGTGGGTCTTTGATGCGCAGATTGAAGAAAACATTACGGCAGATGTCCTTTATACCAGTAACTTCGCCATAACGGTCTCCCCTTTTGCCTTCCAGCGTTTCTGGGAGGAGGCCAATAAGATGGATTTCGATGCCATTATAGGTGATTTCAAACATGACAATCATTTTTTTATGATTGGAAAAAACACACATTTACTGGAATCTGTAGAACATAAAAAACAACGTTCATACTTGTATTTTACTGAACATGCCTGCAATAGTGTGAATAACATTTGTGTTATTGCCGGGACATCGCTCCCTTTATTTTTCAAAAACAATCTTTATTTTCTGGTCTCTCTTTTTAGTGCATCTCTTATCATCGGCCTGTTGATTGCCGCCCTTTATGTTAATAATACTGCACATAATCAATCTCTCCTTGCCCGACTAAAAAATGCGATTGAAAAGCGTGAATTACATTTCGTTTATCAACCTATATATAAAATTAAAGATCGAAAAATAACCGGCATCGAGGTGCTGTTACGCTGGACGGATCCACAAATCGGACACATCGGCCCTGATATCTTTATTCCGCTTGCGGAAAAAAATGGCTTGATAAATAAAATCAGCCTATATGTCGTTGAGCATGCCATCAAAGAGTGTGCATCGGTATTGCAGAGCAGTGATATCACCCTCAGCATTAACGTCAGTTGCGCGGATATCTGTTCCGAGGCGTTTCGCGAAAAATTGCTGAGCACGTTACAACACGAGAACGTAGCTGGCGAATCAATTATTCTTGAAATTACGGAAAGGCAAAGTTCCGGTACCGAAGATATTAAGCGTTCCATGGATCTTTTTAAGGGCACCGGGATAATATTCGCCCTCGACGACTTTGGCACCGGTTATTCCAACCTGAACTGGCTTTCATTACTTGACGTGGGTGAAATCAAAATTGACAAATCAATCACTGATTCCATAGGGACAGAATCCATCAATAATCACATCCTTCCCGGACTGATAGAGATGTTTAAAAACATGCCTAAAATCGTGGTTTTCGAAGGGGTAGAGACCGACATACAGTATCAATTTCTGAAGGAAAACATACCGGGGTGTTGCGCCCAGGGGTGGTATTTCACAAAAGCGGTCCCTTTAAGCGAACTACGTACCGTCCTTGTAGCCTAACGTTAGCCGCGCGTTCCTGCGGCTCATTGTCTCGGCCCTTTTCCCGCGATGGCGCCTGTCCCCGGAATCAGGTTACCTTGCACAGCGGGCAATTATGGCAATACGCCACAGGTTGCACCATTTTGTAATAAAAACAGCAGGTACGGCGAAAGCGCACTCTGGTTCCCGCCGCACTCTGTTGTAGCGGGCGGCGAAAGCGTTTGAGCGGGTTCCATGGCAGACCAAACAGTGACGGTTCGGCCCCTTCCAGCAGCCAGGCAAAATCCGCCTGTTGGCGTTCCTCCTGCTCTACAGTCAGCCCTTCCATTCGTCCCTGATATAAGGAATAAACCCGCACAGCCGTGTTCTCCCACAGGATATGCTGCGACAGACCGCTCACCTGCGACAGGCTTTGCCACAACGGCGCGAAGAATGTTCGGAATAACGCGCCGACGATAGCCTCACGCCACGCCTCACGCGCTCCCGGCGTGTACGCCGTCGCAGTAACATCCATCGGCAGTGACGAGGTCCACAAACCGCCATCGTGAGCATATTCCAGCCGACAGGTATTAAGTGATAACGGCAGGCCTTTATCAAAGACACTCATTGCATAGAGCACATTCCCGGATGCGAGAAATGCCACTCGTTTGGCAAAAAGCGATGCGGCAATTGCCAGGTCCGGCGCGCCAATTAGCGGCATCACGCGTTCCAGTAACACCCGGCACGTTTGTACATCTCCGATAGCCTCGCCCGGCACGCTGCGCCTGTCTGCCTGTGCGAGCGTACGCAGGCGAAACACGTTTTGCAGGTACGCATATTCCTCACTCGTCAGCATGCGTTTCTCCCGGAAAAGGAATGCACAGCGGCGTATGGAAAAAGGGGTCGTCAATAATCCGACAGCGCAGATTAAACACCTCTCTCACAAGGGTTTCTGTCATGACCTGTTTTGGCGTCCCTTGTGCATATATCCTGCCTTTATGTACGGCCACCAGATGATCGGCATAACGGCAGGCCAGGTTCAGGTCGTGCAGGACCATCACAATGGTTTTGCCCTGCTGCTGGTTGAGTCCGCGCAACAATTCCAGAATCTCTATCTGATGCGCCAGATCCAGGTAGGTTGTCGGCTCGTCCAGTAACACGGTGTTCGTCGCCTGCGCCAGCGTCATGGCAATCCACACCCGCTGACGCTGCCCGCCGGATAACGCATCCACCGGACGATGCTGCAGGGCTGCGGTTCCCGTCAGGCGTAACGCCTCCTCCACCTGCTGTTCATCGTCTATTGACCACTGACGCAACCAGTTCTGGTAAGGAAAACGCCCAAGACTGACCAGCTGGCGCACGGTGATGCCCTCCGGTGCAACGGGCGTTTGCGGCAGGATGGCCAGTTTGCGGGCAATCTGCGCCGTATTACTGGTGTGAATGTCCGCCCCCTCAAGAATGACCGTTCCTGACTGCGGCGTCAGCAATCGCGCCATAGCTTTTAGCAGCGTGCTTTTACCGCAGCCGTTGCTACCAATGAGCACCGACACTTTGGCGGCTGGCAGGGCTAAATCCAGCGAATCGATCACCTGCTGCTGCTGGTAGCTGATGCTCAGCTTTTGGGTTGTGAGAGACACGTTTTCCTCATCAGTTACGTTCGCTGCCGGATGAGCAGCCATAAAAAGAACGGCGCGCCGGCCAGCGCCACAAAAATCCCCGCCGGAAGATCGGCGGGTTGAAACAGGGTTCGCGCCAGCAGATCAGCCGTGACCACCATGCAGCCCCCACCGCAAACAGTGACAAATGCCTGACCAAAAAAGCCGTTACGCACCACCAGTCGGGCAATGTGCGGCGCTATCAGTCCGACAAATGCCATGGCCCCCACCAGCGCAATCGCCCCGCCGGAGAGGACTACGCAGCCGAGTAACAGCAGCACCCGCAGGGGGTGTACTCGTACGCCGAGTCCGCTTGCCAGCTCATCATGCAATTGCAACGTTTTCAGGTAGCGCAGCAAGAAAAGCAGTAACGGGAGCGCCCAGAGATAAATCATCAGCAGTTTCAGCACTTTATCCCAGGTCGCGGCATAAACGCTGCCGCTTAGCCACACCCAGGCGGAAAAGGTGGTGGTGAGCGGGCTGAGGACCAGAACGAAGGTGACGACCGCCCCCGCCAGCGCCGACACACCGACACCGGTCAGGATCAGGCGCAGTGGCGTCAGCCCTTTACGCCATGACAGCAGGAAAATTAGCCCAACAGCGCAGGCCGCTCCCGCCATCGCCGCCCAGGGCATCAATGCGCTGCCGTATTGCAGACTGAAAAAAGAGAGCCAAATCAGCGCACCGGCGCTTGCCCCGGTCGTTACGCCCAGGGTATCCGGCGAGGCCAGCGGGTTTCGCACCAGTGTCTGCATGATGAGCCCGGACATCCCTAATCCACCGCCGGCCAGCAGCGCCAGCGTCACGCGGGGTAAACGCAACTCATGCAAGATAAAACGTTGTGGTCGGTCGTCGGGCTGGAACAGAAGCCATAAAGTTTGCGGCAGCGAAATCGTCACATCGCCGATACTCAGCGCCACGAGAGTCACGAGCATGGTGAGGAGTGAACACCCCAGTAACACCGGCAGCAAACGCCGGGAGAACGGGCGTGAAAATGGCCCCAGACGGAAGAGTTGGTTATCCGGCATGTTCCCCCCTTCGCTGCGCCAGCAAAATAAAAAACGGCGCGCCCATGAATGCCGTCATCACCCCGACCGGGACTTCCTGCGGCAAAATCACCACCCGGGCGGCAATGTCTGCAACCAGTAGCAGCAACGCGCCGAGCAAGGCACTGGCCGGCAGCGACTGGCGCAGGTCACTGCCAAACAACTGACGCGCAATATGCGGGACGATAAGCCCGACAAAGCCAATACTGCCCGCCAGCGCCACAGCGCAGCCGGCCAGCCCAACCACCAGCACGCTTGCCAGCAGCCGGACCAGGGCGATGTTGAGCCCGAGTCCACGGGCTATCTCTTCGCCGGCATTCAGTACGTTCATTTGCCCGGCAAACAGGCAGGCAGCGACCACCAGCAGCACGCCGGGAATCAGCAGCGGGTAAAGCTGCGCCAGATCATTACCCGCAAGACTGCCCGCCAGCCAGAACAGCATGGTATCGAGCGTTTCCTGATCGACGACGAGTATTGCCTGCGTAAAGGCATTACACAGTGCGGTAATGGCAACACCCGCCAGCACCAGGCGCAATGGGTTGAGCTGTCCTTTGCTGATACGGCTGCTAAACCAGACCAGCGTGCCGGTGGCACAGGCGCCGGTAAATGCCAGCCACAATGTTAGCCAGGGGGAGATAACGGCAAAAAAACTGCCTACCAGCACAATCATTAACGCCGCACCTGCGTTAACGCCAAACAGCCCCGGTGAGGCTAATGGGTTACGGGTCAGCGCCTGCATTAACCCGCCCGCCACCGCCAGAAATGCCCCCACGCCCATCGCCAGCAGGGTACGCGGCAGACGTGAAGTACGAATAATGGTATCCACCGCGCTGGTCGGGTCCGCATCAGACAGTGCTTTTATTAATTGCGCGAAGGTATAAAAGTGGGCGCCCGTCATCATACTGACCACCGCCATCACTGCCAGCAGTAGACCACAGAGTAGAAATCTTCCTCTCATCGCCGCCCCCTGAGTAACGCATATTCGACATCGCTCAGGATTTGATTTGCCCCCAGAATGCCCCCGGACAAACTCCAGGGCACGCTGTCCACAACCCATAATTGCCCCGCTTTCACCGCCCGCATCTGCTGCCAGAGAGGATGTGCCGTTAGCGTTTGATACTGCCGGGCGATCGCCGGGCTATTTGCCCGCAGCAAAATGAAAAAGATATCGGCGTCCAGCAAGGGAATATTCTCCATACCAGAGAAACGCAACGATGCGCTTTGCGCCTGCATCGCCTGTTCATTCCAGGTAAAACCCAGTTCAGACATCACCGAGCCCGGAAAGCTTCGTGCAACGTAGCTACGAATATGATCCGGACGTACTTCAATCACCGAGACCTGCGGCCTGTTCGCTGTATCAAATCGCGCCGGGATAAGGCTTCGCAGCGAGGCAACACGTGCATCCCAGCGTTCAAGCAGAAGCCCTGCGGCGCTCTTCATTGCCAGATTTTCGCCCACTACCGTCAGCGTTTTCCTGAACTCAAACACATCATCCAGTAGCGCAACGGGGGCAATTTTCCGCATCAGCGGCGCGATATCCTGGTGACGGAAACGGGATGCAAAAATGATATCCGGCTTGAGCAACACGATTTTTTCCAGCGCAGGCTGCGTTTCGAGGCCGAGTTGCGGGACGCCGGAAAGCTGCGGACGCAGATAGCGATAAACCGGTTTCTCCGTCCATGACTCAACAATGCCTGCGGGGGTGACACCCAGTGCGACCAGGCTGTCGGTCGCCCCCTGGAACAGTGACACGACGCGCGGCATGGCCGGTTGACGGGCAAATAACGTCGGTGAGGTGACACCCAGCAACAGTGACTGGAGTATGCGTCGACGCGTCAGAGAAAATGAGAGTGTATTTTTCATCATCATTGATACCGCCCCACAACGGGGCGGTCTGCGTCAAAAATCAATACTGTAGCCGAGCGTGGCTGTGCGCCCGCGTCCCGCAAAATAGCGGTCCGGGTCGACAGAGGCACTCTGGGAATAGTAGGTAATGTACTGCTTATTCAGCAGGTTAGAGATGCCGAGATTTAACTTTCCGTAAGGCAGTTTGTAGCCCACGGCAGCATCCACCAGCGCATAGCCGGAAAAGTCTTTCTCTGCGTCATCGAATTCTTTGCTTAACGCCCAGTTAGCCTGCAGGAATGTACTCAACTCAGCATTCCAGTTGGCTGACCAGCTGGCGATGATGCGATCCGGGGAGATATTCAGTCCATCGAGTTTTGCATCAAGGCTGCCGTTGTCATCGCTGTCATAGCGACCGCGCATGTGCGACCAGGCGACGGTGAGTTTGTGGTCCGCATTGGGGCTGTAGCCCGCGCTAATTTCCACACCGTCAATCTCCGTTTTTTCGCGACGAGCGACAAACGCATCATTGACCAGTTCCACACGACTCCCCAGTTTCGAGGTGGATTTGTAATAACTGGCCTCGAAATCAAACGGGGCTTGCTGTACCCGGAATCCGACTTCACTGTTTTTAGTGACGATCGGCTGCAGCCCGCTGTAATCATTGAGTTTAATCCCCGGCGTATCGATGCCACGCAGTACGCGTCCGACATCCGGCACGGTAAAGCCTTCGCTGTAGCTGGCAAAGAGGCTGAGCGGCTCAATGGGGGTCCATACCACACCTGCGTTATAGAGCGTCTGGTCGAAAGACGGTGTTCCGCCCTCCACTTTCACACGGTCATTCGCCCATACCGTCTGGTAATTGTCGATCTTCAGACGCGCGTACTCATAGCGCACGCCGCCGCTTAGTTTCACCGACTCGACGGGGGCAAATTCCAGTTGCAGGAAGGGAGACAGGTCGGTGTAATTAATTTCCGGCACATAGGTGCGCCCGGTTGACCACAAATCCTGCTTTGAGCTATCAAACAGGGTATCGAATCCCAGTGTCGCTTTGATGCGATCATCCCAGATATCATCCCTGGTCAGCGCGATTTTACTGCCGTATTTGTCGGTATAGGCCCGGCTCTGATCATAGAGGGTCCCAATGGGCGCGATGGCAGGATCCTGGAAAGATGATGAGTTGGTTGCGCCAAATAAGGCTTCATAGCGCTGATAGTAAGCCAGTGCCGTCAGCTTCATGCCCGCGAGATTGTAGTTATCGTAGGTTGTGCCCACAGTCCAGACATCGTTATGGGGAGCACTGCCTTCCGGGTTGCCCTTAACCGACGTGGTGAGCACGCCAGCGTCACGGTCTCCCCTCACGCTAACGTAGTTATCTTTATTTTTCAGACGGTAACGGTTGAGACTGAGTTGGATGCGCTGATCGTTATCCAGCCAGTACCCCACCTTAGCCAGCATGTCCCACGCGCGGGAATCCATCAGGTCACCCTGCGTGTTATCAACGCCAATGGCATGATTATTCGCGTCCTTAAACAGGCCCTGATCTTCATAGCTCAACGAAAAAAGGTAGTCGATATACTCTTCGCTGCCATTGATGCTGTAGTTGGTTTTATACGCCAGCGTATCGCGGTCAAATTCCGCCGTAGGGGTGGTAGTTTCGACGCTGAAATGCTGGTTCACGCTGCCCGGTTGCGCCCGTTTCGTGATGATATTGATCACCCCTCCCGTTGCGCCGACGCCGTTGCTGGCGTTTGCCCCTTTGATCACCTCAATACGCTCAATCATCGACGAGTCAATGGTATGCATTTCGCGTCCGGTTGGACGCAGCGGGTTTGACTGTGGAATACCGTCAATCATCACCAGCGGTGTGCGCCCACGAAGCGTTTCCCCACTGCCGGACATCTTCTGCCGCGGCGGCGAAAATGACGGCAGTAAATTGCTGAGAATTTGTGACGTGTCTGAGGTGATTTGCCGTTGTTGGGCAATTTCTTTTTCGCTGATGACCTTTATGACCTGGGGGGAATCATTACGTGACCCCTCCGTACGTGTCGCGCTAACAATCAGTTCATCATCACGACTTGTCGCTTCCTGCGCATAAAGCGGCGAGGTGAAGACCAGAGCCATCGCGCCGTATAAAGGGGAAAATCTCATGCAAACAACCCTCAATCATTATTCCCCATCTTGTTTGGGGATCATTCCGTAAGAGAAACAAATAACAACAATAAGAAATATTTTGATAATGATTATCAATATCACGAATGAAATGTAAAGCAGAGATGAGATTTTTTGACGATGACACGGCTGACGCCATGGTCAGAAGGATATGACACCGGGGGTGTCACGGGCGGCGAAAACCGGGGGATTATTGGGTGCGTATAACGTGGCGAAAACAGAGGATGGTGCCCCAAGTTCATCCTGAATGGCGGGAATCGGGATGAACAGGGGTACAGGAAGGTAAGCGTGCACAATAAGCTACACGTAACGCTTCACTCTTCTCTCTACTATGTAAGGTGTCGGGACTTATGTGCGTGACGCTGTGCAGATTCATGCCAGCGCACGTAATTGCGCAAATTAAATAACGTTAAAACCCTGCAAACATACCCCGACAATGTGAGCATGTAACGTTTTAAAATTTCTTATCTTTAAATACGGTATGAAGCATCATGTAGCGCTTAACATTGCGCAAGCACAATAAGCGCCTGAAAACCCGAAAAGACATTGGTTTCTTGCGAATATAATAGAGGGTAAAAAGTTGATACTTCTTGCTTGACTTGTCAAACTTACTGCTGTGTTTCTTATAAAAAGAGAAATAACCCGAAAATTTTTTCCGCGAAGCCGTTATTCTTACTTCACCGTGGTTTACATAAAGAATCTGAGTGGCCATTTTTATTTTAAAAGGTCCACCATATTGCTCAGCAAGTCGATAAAAAGCGTCATAATCTTGCGCGGCAGCAAGCTGCGTATCAAAAAGAATAGTCTGCAAACGCGATGTTAACGTGAAGACCTGATTGCCGACAATGTTCTTTTTATTAAATAATTGCTGGTTATAATCTGGTTTTGGATAAATCCTCAAGCTCTCCAGCGAAAGATAGCCTGATGTATCACAAATATAATCATCAGCATACAAAAACGCGTGCTGATGGAGTTTGTGCTGATCCTTAAGAAAGGACGTTAACCGATTAGGCAACCACTCATCGTCATCATCAATGCCCGTAATGAATTCACCCTTCGCCAGCTTAATGGCTTGATTTCTCACAGCACAAGCGCCGGAGTTATAGTCATTCCTGATGTATTTTATGCGTGAGTCCGCCAGTCCCTCAATAAACCCCTGAAGGTTAAGATAATTTGGCGAGCAATCATCAACGATAATTAACTCCCAGTTTGTATATTCTTGCTTCAAAATTGATTCGACTGCGCGTTTTGCTAACGCCTCTCTGTTCCATGTAGGCATATAAATTGAAACCAGCAGGTCGGGTTTTACGACGGAATCCGATAACGTCTCTGACTCTGAAACCGTTTTGTAAAAACTCGCATTTTCAGGATCGCTTTCCGTAAAATTCACGCCATAACAATTAGCATAATCAAAGATGGCTCCTTTTAAAGAGCAATAGCTAAGATTGGCGCCTCGTAAACATGCATATGAAAAATCGGCATTTCTCAGATCGCTGAATGACAGATCTTCACCTGTAAAATCAGCGCTTCTAAAATTTAACCCCGCATAATTCTTAAAACGATGGTCGCCGTTAAGAAAAATATTTTTAATGCTCTTATTGCCATGCTGCTTAACCTTATATTCTTTTTCATAAGGTGCAGCTTTTTCGTTTAAAAGCATGATGTTTTCCTGTCTATCTGTTCCCAGAGAGAGACAGCATATCAAGCCATTTTTAAGTCATGTATAAATATTACAATTTATAATTATTTTTCAGAACTTCCTTATTAACAAACTGCATGAAGGTTAATTTTATTATTTACTATCAATAAATTACACCACCTCAAAACAGTGTAATTGTATTACAGAGTGTGAAACCATCCGGAGTATTTCCGTTGCAATGTGGTACAACCTGAGTGACGCCATCGAGCATTAACACGGCCAGAGAAAAAACCCGGCAGGATATTAGGCCGCTCTGCCGGGAGGGGCGTCAGCCTGACGTGCGGACATGCCGATCAAGAAAATCACGAATGTCCATACCTATCTCGGTAACATGCGTTTCGAGCGCGAAGTGGCCCGTGTCATAAAACTTTATCTCTGCCTTCGGCAGATCACGTTTCCATGCTTTAGCGCCTTCCGCGAGGAAAAACGGGTCATTTTTCCCCCATACGGCCAGCAGTGGTGGCTGGTATTCACGGAAATAACGCTGAAAGGCGGGATATTTATCCACATTCGCGGCGTAATCGAGCAACAGGTCCAGTTGGATCTCCGCATTTCCCGGCCGGGATACCTGTATTCCTTCAAGCGTATAACCATCAGGCGAAACCAGAGACGGGTCGGTAACCCCTTCGAGATACTGCCATTTAATGGAAGCTGGTGTGGGGAATTCCTGCAGTGCCTTGCGGTTTTCCGGCGTAGGTTCGCGCCAGTATCGCTGAATAGGCGCCCAGGCTTCACCCAGCCCTTCTTCATAGGCATTGCCATTCTGAGAAATGATCGCAGTCACCCGCTCCGGGTGTGCTGCTGCCAGTCGCCATCCGACAGGCGCGCCGTAATCGTGGACCATCAGCGCATACGCGTCGAGATTGAGTTCCTCGGTAAATCGGTCAATGGTTTCTGCTAGCTGGTCAAAGGTATATGAATAGCTACCCTTCTCCGGAACCCCGGTAAAACCAAAGGCCGGTAAATCTGGTGCGATTAGATGGTAACGATCGGCCAGTTGGCTAAAAAGCTCACGAAACATAAACGATGAACCTGCGAAGCCATGAAGCATAAGTAACACCGGCGCCGTGCTATCACCGGCCTCGCGATAGAAAACGTTAACATCGCCCGCCTGTTTATAGCGGTAATGAATCTGAGTAGCCGACGAGGCAGACGCAGGTAATGCGGAAGTGGAAGACACCATAAAATTCCTGTGTAACCGTTAAAATGTGAAATTGAAGGTTACAGGCAAATCTGGTAACCTGTCAAAATGATTTTATGAGTTACGGTCAGTGATGGATATCAAACAGCTTTCTTCTCAACCTCTCTTTCTGGCCGATAACCTCGCGCTGGATTTCATCAATAGTGAATACGGGACAGGTGATGAGCGATATGATTGTTTCGCAAGCGATCTCAGCGTCATAGCGTGGCTGGAAACAGCAGGTCTTGTCCCGAAAGGTACTCAAGCGCCTGCTGGATTATTGGCTGAGGCTCGCCAGCTCCGCGATGCCGCCAGAAAGGTTGTGCATGCGGCTATGGCGTCCGTTGCAGCGGATCTGACGGTGATTAACCGGATCCTTGAAGAAGGGCATCCTGAAACAAGGCTACAATGGGATGAAGAGGCGCAGCGATACCGTGTTGAAGTTCATTCAGACGCGCGTACCCCCGCCAGCCTTCTCTGGCCTGTTGCTGACGCACTGGTGAAACTGATCGCTGACGACAAATTTGAATACGTGCGTGAATGTGAAGCCCATAACTGTATTTTACTTTTTCACGATTTAAGTAAATCGCATCGCCGCCGCTGGTGCAGCATGGCGACATGCGGCAATCGTATGAAAGTGGCAGCCTTCCGAAGCAGGAAGAATATGTAGTGATTCTGGCCTCTTGTAAGAGTCAGGTGTTTAACCGCACCTCTGGTTTGCTTTAGCGCAGGAAAACGCAGAAATCGTCTGGACCTGTGGGCCGACCCCAGGTCGTTCGAGGTATAAAATGAGTTCGAGGTATAAAATGAACTGGTTGTTTTTAAAAGGGCGATGGTACCTGATATCTCGTATGCCATTAACTGACGAGTTCCGGTTGACTGTACCCGGTGAACGCACCTGTCTCATTCTTAACAGACGCCAGATGGAACGAGCGGTTAAAGAGAGTCTGGCGTTATCGGGCCGCCCTTCCGTTACAGCTTGCCTCCCGAACTGATGAATTATTTCCCTCAAAAATAACGGCCTTGTTCGCCGGGTCGCCGCATCCTTCCTTTGCACACAGATTGCACAAAATCCCCCTGTCGGAGATCGGTTTTCCGTTCCGGCAAAGTACATTTTGTAGAAACTTTCAGACCATGAAAAAAATAGTTTATTGATTTAAAAGTATTTTATTGCCGTTTTCCGCTGATAAGTCAAAAAGATTATGAACTCACACTTGAAAAGGTAGAACGATCGTTCTACCATTGTTTTATGAACAAAAACACAACTAACACCCGAGACAAGATTCTCGCGACCGCTGAAGAACTCATCTACCAGAACGGTATTCATGCCACCGGCATGGATCTTCTGGTGAAGACCTCAGGCGTGGCCCGGAAAAGTATTTATCACCATTTCGCAAACAAGGACGAAGTGGCTGCCGCAGCGCTGAATGCACGTGATATCCGCTGGATGGAATGGTTCCGGACCGAATGTGACAAGGCGGCTACGCCACAAGAGCGCATCCTGAACATCTTCACCGTACTGAAAGGCTGGTTCGAATCGGAGGGGTATCGCGGATGCGCATTTATCAACACGGCAGGCGAAGTCGGAGATGCTTCTGATCCGGTTCGTCAGATAGCCAGAATGCACAAAGAGAAGCTGTTGGACTACGTACTTGAGCTTACCGGCCAGCTGAATACAGCGCAGCCGTTACCGCTGGCCCGGCAGCTACTGATACTGATTGAAGGCGCTATCACCATGTCTCGTGTTATGGGTGATTACAGCGCTGCCGATGATGCAAGAGATGTCGCTCAGCTGTTACTGAAACAGATCCCGTAGCAAGGATCTGCATTCCAACCATGAAATACTCACTGAAATATCCACTTATTCTGGAGGCACCACTATGTCCGCTTCACAAGTCCGCCCACCCCTTCCGCCGTTTACTCGCGAATCAGCAACTGAAAAAGTAAGACTTGCTGAGGATGGCTGGAATAGCCGCGATGCTGAAAAAGTGTCACTCGCCTACTCTCTGGATACCCAATGGCGCAACCGCGCAGAGTTTGCCAATAATCGTGAAGAGGCCAGAGAATTCCTTGAGCGTAAGTGGAAAAAAGAGCTGGAGTACCGCCTCATTAAAGAGCTGTGGGCGTTTGACGGTGATCGCATTGCGGTCCGTTACGCTTACGAGTGGCGCGATGACTCCGGTAACTGGTTCCGTTCTTACGGGAACGAAAACTGGGAATTTGGCGAAGACGGGCTGATGCATCACCGCTACGCATGTATCAATGATATGCCTATCAAAGAAAGTGAGCGCAAATTCCATTGGCCTCTGGGCCGTCGTCCGGATGACCATCCGGGTTTATCGGAGCTGGGCCTGTAACGCTCCTGGCATACTTGTCCGGGCGTCCGGCTGCACGCCCGCCTGGATGCCTGGCTCATCGGGGTGATATAACGTCGCCCTCGAAGCGGGAGCCGTCTCCGTCATCTGAACATACAGCTTTAGTCTTCCGGGCATGGAATGCCGGGTTTAAAGGAAAAATGGCTACAGGCAATTCTGCAGCCTCAGGATAAATTCGCTGAATGGGTGAGCTGTTGTGTTTGATGCCAACCAGGAAGGGTATTTAAAGACGTAAGGGATTGCAGGTGATGAATGTCTGCTGTGAGCGGGGAGCTGACATTGACGGCTTCAAGAGGAACATTGGGCGTGTCATGATTTAATGCTTCCCTTAGTGACGCACGTGTAGAATAAGATTATTCTTATCACGCTGTTTTACTTAACTCTATGAGAATTCTATGAACAAAATAATATTCTCCACAGTCATTCTTTCCTCAATGCTTCTGGGTGGCTGTGCATCGGTTCCTTTGGCCAGTAATGCTGAAAACGCAACTGCTAAGTCTTTTCCTGTTCCGGAAAATGGCAAAGCAGGTCTTTATGTATACAGAGACAGCTTTGTCGGTAAAGCTTTAAAAAAGGATGTGTATCTTGACGGGCGTTGCCTTGGTGAAACGGCCGACAGAGTCTTTTTCTATCAGCAAATATCGACCAACCAACCACATACGCTGGGAACTGAATCCGAATTTTCACCTAATAATTTGACACTTAATGTCACGTCTGGGAAAAACTACTTTGTTCGCCAGTACATCAAAATGGGCGTATTTGTTGGTGGCGCTGGACTTGAGCAGGTTTCCGAAAACGAAGGTATCCGCGTCGTCTCTAAATCTGAAGTTAAGTTAGCAGTGCCAGGTCATTGCGATAACTGATCGGCGGAAAAGCTAATATTCAGCCCTCATCAGGGCTGAATATTATTTCCTTTACTGCCCGTTCCCTACTCCATGGCGATATATTCTTTTTACCCCATTAATCAGTGCCATCACCGCATGCCTTTATCGACCATTCACTGTTAAAAATTCTGTAATGACATTCATTGCTTGTCGATCCTTTGAAAAAATCCGCATCTTTTAACTCATTAATTTTTTTTGAGTTGCAAAGACTCCATTAAACGAATAGAAGCCAGGTTGCGAGAGTCAATCAATGCATCGACATGAGATAATTTATAATGATTAAATAAAAAATCTATCAATATGCTGACACACTGTTTTGCCACCCCTTTTCTTTGATACGTCGCAAACACATGATAAGCAATATAGGCCCAGCCCTCATTAACCATAAGGGTAGACTGGACATATCCCAGATACGCACCAGATTGACGATTTATAATGACCCAATTGAGCCATATTTCACGTTTATCTGGCGAATGTCTCTGCGAAATTCGCTCATAGCGCGCTATCAACTCAGCAAGGCTTGTCGGCGGGTTGGAGGGGATATATTTATAATCACCTTCAATAGACAATCCGGCATACATTCCGGGCGCATGCGACTTAACCAAAGGCTCCAGACAATATAAATCCGACATCAAAGGCTCAATTAATTTCGCATTCACAGTACAAACTCCATAAGGCCTGACATCATGATTGAGAATAGGCATGCAACGGCAGCACAACCTTTACCTTATAGCAAAAATCAATATCCATGACGGGTATTTTGGTCATAAAAAAATGTCAGACTCGACACGCTTTTCTGGCATTTAAACCCTGCGCGCGAGACGCATTTGCACTCCAGTTGCCCGAAGCAGGCACTGTTAACCTCTGCCCGCGGGATTCCACCTCATCCAGCAATCGAATAAAAATCCGGTTGGCACGTTTATACGTTAAACACATGTTGATGGTGAACGCCTGATTAACGAAATAGCGTTTTTTTGCGCCATACAGGATGCAACGCCACGCGATTTTTTGCCTTAATCCATAAAAGGGACTTTGCTCATCTCATGCGGCGGTTTTTCCACAGAGAGTATGTCAATATTGCCAACATCGCTAAACTCAACAGAATATATGTAGCCTGAATACGGAGCACCTGATGGTCACCACACACGTTTTTATCGCAGCCAGTCTTGATGGTTACATCGCCCGAAAGGATGGCGATATCAACTGGCTGTTGCAGCGCGATGACCCGACAGAAGATCATGGTTATGCCGCATTCATCGCGGACAAAGACTGGATCGTGATGGGTCGAGGGAGCTATGAGAAGGTGTTGACCTTTGACGAATGGCCTTATGATCGGCCCATCCTGGTGCTCTCCCGACAGCTCACCGATACCCCCGTGCCCGAGGCGCTAAAGGGCAAAGTGCAGTTCTCCCGCCGCACACCCAGGGAAGTGATTGATGACCTGGCTGCGCAGAATGCACATCGCGTCTATATCGATGGCGGGCAGGTAATACAGTCGTTCCTGCGCGAAGGTCTGGTCGCCGATATCGTTATCACTACTGTTCCTGTCCTGCTCGGTTCGGGAATACCGCTATTCGGATCGCTGCCCCATGATATCGATTTGACGCTGTTATCAAGCCGCAGCTTCCCGTCGGGTCTGGTGCAGTCGCACTATCGGCTGACGTCATAACCCTCTGGCTTTTCTGCGTTCAGCTATCATCCTGATACCTGCCCTGCTTCTTGATGAGGGACGATACAGGAAACGCTGCCATTGACGGTTGAAGTGCCTTTCTCCTCCAGGCGGAAATGACGTCCGGTTTTCGCTCAGCGCGGAAGTGCATAATGTGAGAAAAACGCATGGCCCTAACCGACAAATCAAAAAAAGAGTCGTATGTAAAATCAGACCAGATTTCGCAACCTTGATACAGTAAAAGGAATATCCGGGATGTTTACTCACATGCGCATTGCCAGGCCCGTTACAAACCTGGAAAGATCTTTTCTGATGTACCGCCATGGATTGGGCCTGCAAAAAATTGCAGAGTTCACGGATCACGATGGTTTCAACGGCATAATGTTAGGCTGTGAAGGCTTGCCCTGGCATATTGAGATGACGGTATGCCTGAACCATCCGGTAGCCCCTTCCCAGACGGCAGAGGATTTGCTCGTTCTCTATTATCCGCAAAAAGATGAGTGGTTACGGACCTGCATAAGGATGGCCGAGGCGGGTTTTCAAGAGGTCAGCGCCTTTAATCCTTATTGGGATGTCAACGGAAAGACGTTTATTGATCCCGATAAGTACAGCGTTGTTATCCAAAATAAGGCGTGGGGATAACCGATATTAACCCTTGTCATGCCCCAAACCCGCAGTAACGCGCTACGTGGCAATGTCGACATCGAACGGGTTCTGCTTTGAGGATTTCGCTATGACTACCTTTTACCAACTGTCAGCCACCAGCCTGGGCGGCCAGCTTATTTCAATGGCCGACTACGCGGGTAAGGTGGTCCTGGTCGTGAATACCGCCAGCCATTGCGGCTTCACGCCACAATACGGCGGCCTTGAAGCGCTCTACAAAAAATACGCTGCCCAGGGTCTGGTGGTATTGGGTTTCCCCTGTAACCAATTCGGTAAACAGGAACCCGGCAGCGCCGAGGATATCGCACAGACCTGTCACATTCATTATGGTGTGAGTTTCCCGATGTTCGCGAAAGTTGAGGTCAACGGAAGCTCAGCGCACCCGGTGTTTCGTTATCTGAAACAGGAATTACCCGGCGTGCTGGGTGGGCGAATCAAGTGGAACTTCACGAAGTTCCTGATCGGACGCGACGGTAAACCGCTCAAACGTTTTGCGCCGTTCACTACCCCGGAGAAAATGGAAGCCGCGCTCCTTGCGGCGCTCGAAAGCTGAGTGTTTCGGTCATTCGAACGATGCGGGGTTGTCGCCTACCCTCTTCTGATGCGGGTATATCCCCCTTTCCGGGTCGGGCCTCTATATACGTGAAGAGTGGATGCACACCGAGACAGGTTCGTTCGCCGCTGCTCTGTTATGGTGCGAAAATTTGCACCATGCACATTCTCCTGACAATGACCTGTCGATTAAGGGAGTTTTATGTGCAATGTGCCCACTTCGTTGTGTCACCACTGCCCAAATAATTTTGGCATACCTCTTGCTATTTTGGCATAGCCATTAAGATAGCCACTCAGAGGTTCAATTATGTCAAACAGCAATGATTTTCCGCTCATCGAAGCGCCAGCCTCCGGGCGTAAGGGCGTATTTTCGATCTCCATGGTCCTGTTCAGCTTTACTTTTTTTACCGGCACAATGTTCGCAGGCGGCAAACTTGGCGTCTCCTTTTCTATCGTCAATCTGTTGTGGATTGCGGTTATCGGTAACTTTCTGCTGGCCCTCTACGCCGCCTCACTCGGCTGGATAGCCGCCCGCAGCGGGCTTAATACCGTACTGATGGGTCGTTTTTGCTTCGGGGAAATTGGCAGCAAACTCGCCGATTTTATTCTCGGCTTCGCCGAGCTGGGCTGGTATGCCTGGGGTACCGCGACCGTCGCCATTTCGCTGGTGAAAATCCTCGCCCTGCCTGCTGTCATGACCATCCCCCTGATGATCGTGTTCGGGATCCTGTTCTGTGTCACCGCGCTGGTGGGCTACAAGGGGCTGGATGCGCTATCCCGCGTGTCGGTGCCGCTGATGTTTATTCTGCTGGTGGTTTCGATGTATCTGGCCGCCCATCACGCCGGTGGCTGGCAGGCAATGACCAAAATTGAACCGGGTGAAACCATGACCTGGTCGGCGGCCATCACCATGGTGTTCGGTACCTTCGCCAGCGGCGCGACCCAGGCAACGAACTGGACCCGGCTGGCCAACTCCAGCCGCACCGCTATCGTCGCCAGCATGAGCAGCTTCCTCATCGGCAACGGGCTGATGATTGTTGCCGGAGCGTGGTGCGCCATCGTCTATCAGCAGGCCGATATTGTGGAAGTGCTGATTCTGCAGGGGCTCTCCGTCGCCGCGGTAATAATGCTGTGCCTCAACCTGCTGACCATTCAGGGGCCAACAATTTATAACGTCTCAGCCGCCGCCTGCCACCTTTTGCGCAGCGAGCGCCGCCGTACTTTGACCGTGCTCGCCGCTGGCGTCGGTATTGTGCTGGCGATTGGCGGTATGTATGAAATGCTGATCCCTTTCCTCGTGCTGCTGGGCAGCATTATCCCGCCCATCGGCGGCGTTATCCTCGCCGACTACTGGTTCTATCGCGGCGGCCGCTATCCGCTGCTGCAGGCTGCCCGTTTACCTCGCTTTAACTGGCTGGGGCTTAGCGCCTACGCAGTGGGCGCGGTGGTGGCTTACCTGTCGCCGTGGATCGCCCCGCTGGTTGGCATTAGCGTTTCCGCGCTGGTCTATATCGCCCTGACCCGCCTCGGCAAACGCCAGCCCGCCGCTGATTCCATTGCGGAGCAGTAGTCATGAGCCTGACGGTCAGCGAAATCCTTGCCCTGGAGGAACTCTCCGCCATGCGCCTGCGCGCGGGTAAACAGGGTCTACAGCTGGCGGTTCGCTGGTACTACGTGGCGGAAAATGAAAATATCGCCGAATGGATTATGGGCGGGGAGCTGGTATTTATCACCGGAATCAACCATCCCCGCGATGAAGACAACCTGGTCCATTTGTTGATGGAAGGCAAGCAGCGCGGGATAGCCGGAATGGTTATTCTCACCGGCGATGCGTATATTCAGGCCATCCCGCCGCGTCTGATCGCGCTGGCCGATGAACTGGGTATTCCGCTGATCGAACAGCCCTATTTGCTCAAGATGGTGATTGTCACCGAGCGCATCGGTACCGCGCTGGTGCGCAGCGAAAATGCCCTGCAATCCCAACGCGATATTCTGCTACAGCTGTTAACGGGCGATTTTCCCGATCTGCAAATCCTGCAGCAACGCGCCCTCCACCAGCGACTGGATTTTACCCGTCCCCTGCGGGTAGTGGCATTGCGTCTTGAGGGGATACAAAACCTGTTTCGCCAGTTTCCGCCCGAGCAGGCCGAAGTCTGGTTACAGCAGGCCCGCCGTATCATAAGCCAGCGATTGCAGCAGCAACTCAATCAGCAGGACAACCCCTATCCGCTGGTAGAACGTAGCAATATGTTTATCTTCCTGCTCCCGGATGAGGACGGTGAGTTTTATCAGCAGAAAAATTGGTTAGCACAGTGGCTGTTCGCGCTGGCAGAAGGTGACGACAGGCTGTCGCTACTGTGTGGCCTTTCCGCGAGAGTGCAGCAATTACAGGATTATCAGCGTGCGCTGTCGCAGGCGCGGCAGGCCCTGGATCTTAGCGATACTCTGCGCCCGGCCCAGCGCATTACCGACTATCAACAACTCGGCTTTATCAAACTCCTCTCTGCCATCGGTGACCCTGCACTGTTGAGCGATTTTATGCATGACACCCTCGGTTGCCTGATAGAACGCGATCGCAAAAGTCCGTGGCTGTTAATGGAGACGCTGGAGACCTTGCTCCAGGAGAACGGCAACGTGGTCAGGGCCGCCGAGCGGCTTGGCATTCACCGCAACACGCTACATCAACGCATCCAGCGCATCGAAAAGCTGACCAGCTATCCGATAAGCCATCCTCAATTTCATCTCAACGCCTCGGTCGCTTTAACGATCTGGCGTATGTCACAAAACCATTTACGGGAACATTTATGAAAATTATCAACGCGCGTCTGCGCCATAAAGAAGCGCTTTATACGATTGAATTAGATGGTGCTGTGATTAAAAGCATCACTTTGCAGACCTCAACGCCAGTGGCCGGGACAGGCGATCTCGACGCACAACAAAAGCTGGTTATCCCGCCGTTTGTTGAACCGCATATCCATCTTGATGCCACCCTGACCGCGGGTGAGCCGGAGTGGAATATGAGCGGTACGCTGTTTGAGGGTATCGCCCGCTGGAGCCAGCGCAAAGCGAGCGTAACGGTTGAAGATACGCGCCAGCGGGCGCTGAAAACCATCGGTATGTTACGCGATAACGGCGTGCAGCACGTACGCACCCATATTGATGTGACCGATCCGTCTCTGACGGCGCTGGAGGCGATGCTGGCAGTGAAAAAAGAGGCCGCCCATCTTATCGACCTGCAAATTGTCGCGTTTCCACAGGAGGGCATTGAATCCTTCCCCGGCGGACGTGAGCTGATGACCCGCGCTATCGAGATGGGTGCCGACGTGGTGGGCGGTATTCCGCACTACGAAAACACCCGCGATAAAGGCGTCAGTTCGCTGGGTTTCCTGATGGACCTGGCCCAGCGCCATGGCTGCCTGGTGGATGTGCACTGCGATGAAATCGACGACCCGCAGTCGCGCTTCCTGGAAGTACTCGCAGAAGAAGCCCGGGTGCGAGGCATGGGCGCGCAGGTGACCGCCAGCCATACTTGCGCCATGGGCTCCTATGATAACGCCTACTGTTCGAAGCTGTTCCGCCTGCTCAAAGCGTCGGGCATCAACTTTATCTCCTGCCCGACCGAAAGCATTCACCTGCAAGGGCGCTTTGATACCTGGCCGAAACGCCGCGGCGTGACGCGAGTTGCAGAACTGGACCGCGCCGGTATCAACGTTTGCTTTGCTCAGGACTCCATCCAGGATCCGTGGTATCCGCTGGGCAACGGCAATATCATGCGCATTCTCGACGCCGGGCTGCATATTTGCCATATGCTGGGATATGAAGATTTGCAACGCTGCCTCGACCTGATCACCGATAATAGCGCCCGTGCGCTGTGCTTAGGTGATAACTATGGCATTGTCGAAGGGCGCCCGGCGAACCTGCTGATTCTGGATGCGGAAAATGATTACGATGCGGTGTGCCGCCAGGCGAAAGTGCTGACCTCTGTTCGTCACGGTAACGTCATTATGCAACGCCAGCCGGAAGAGATTTGCTATCCGGTCTGATACGTGAAACATGCCCGACCGGTAAACCTGTCGGGCTCAATAACCTATTTTTTAACCCACAGCCGCAGATTTTCATCAGCGTGCGGACAAACGGCAAACTGTCGCCCTGCTAATGCGTCATCCATCGCTTTTTGCGCCTGACAACCTGACCATTCGGGTAGCCCTTTTCGCCACGGCCCGATCTTTTATATGCCTGTTATCGCGCAACAGCGAAGCGTAAACCTTATTAAGCGCAAGAAGTATCACTGCAAAAAGGGCCAGGAGCAGCAGGATATGGCTCAGCCACCCAAAAAATGTATCTGAGGGAGTTCCTGCTTTTTTGTCGGTATATTAATCATCGCCGTCGCGGGTAAATGCGCTCGGAAAAATATTGCGCTGTATATCCTTGTCGTATTCTGGATGAAACGCCTCACCTCCGCGCGCGTTACCGTTCCCATCACCCACTGACGAAGGCAGTACAACAGTAGTAATGAATTATTTCCCCTGTTGCGCTTGTTGTCCCTTTCAAATCTGGGCACCAACGGTTCCGGCATAAAACACCCTATTAATAGCGGGTGCAACTGACCTGCGCGTTGTTAATTACTACGCGGCTTCGCTAGAAAACTCCATCTGCTATGGAACAACTACGAAATTCCGCCTTACCGATTAATTTTTTCTCTTCATTTGCCGATAAAGAGATTAAGCGTGGCCTGATATCGAAAGGCTTGCGCAATACCTGCCTATACAACAACAACAGGCTAAAATGTTATGAAATTATCCTTTGCGCATAAACTGTGGCTTCCACTTGCTGTCGCACTGTTAAGCCTTGCCGGGTCATTATTCTTTGGCTCAGTAAAAATTAAAGATGACCAGCTGGCGCTACGAAAAAAGGAATTAATGTATGTTTCCCAGTTAGCCCTCAGCGTGGTGAAAACGCAGGCTACACTTGTTGATAAGGGACTGATATCAAAAGAGGAAGCACAACAACGTGCAATCCTGATCATTAAAGACTTACGCTATGGCGACACAGGGTATTTTACTATTCTGAATAACCAGGCGCAGGTCATTATGCATCCCATCAATGCCGCGTTAATTGGCAAAGGGCCGGATGTTGCCGATGCGAATGGCGTATATATTTACAGAGATATGGTCACACTGACGAAGGATGGCCATGATGGTTTTACCGCCTATGATTTTCCGCGGCCGGGAGACACCGTTCCGAAACCCAAAATTGCCTACAACATTCCGTGGTCTCCCTGGGGATGGATTATTACGACGGGTCTTTACGTTGATGATATCCACGAAGTGTTTCTCAATTCTCTTTACCAGAATATCGCCCAATTTCTCGCTATCAGCATTCTACTCTTGATACTGGTTTATCTGATTAACCGTAGCACACTGAAAACACTGGGCGGAGAACCGCGTTATGCGGCTGAGGTTGTGTCGCGAATTGCCGCCGGGGATCTGACGACTCCGGTGATCCTTCGTCACAATGACACAGCCAGTCTCATGGCGTCGCTTGACAGTATGCAAGCGAATCTGCGCGGACTGGTGTCGCAGATTAAAGATTCAGCCGCATCCGTAGCAATGGCAGCCGATGAAATTGCACAGGGTAATACAGAGCTGTCCTCCCGCACGGAACAGCAGGCCGCCGCCCTGCAGGAAACGGCCGCCAGCATGGAGCAACTCACCGCCACGGTGAAAAGTAATACAACAGGCGCGCAGCAGACTGCAGAGTCAGCCCGCGAAACGGCCTCTCTTGCCCGCACCGGTGAAGCAAACATGCATCGTATGTCGGAAACCATGAACGCCATCTCACAGAGCGCGGCAAAGGTAAGGGATATCACCGCCGTCATCGAGAGTATTGCCTTCCAGACGAACATTCTTGCCCTCAACGCTGCGGTGGAAGCCGCCCGTGCCGGTGAAGAGGGGCGTGGGTTTGCTGTGGTGGCAGGCGAAGTCAGAACGCTTGCCCAGCGTAGTGCTAACGCCGCACGGGATATTAAGCAACTCATCGAGCAGGCTGTTGAGCAGGTGGAAAGTGGTGTGGAAGTGGCTGCAGGTACAGGTCAGAGCATACTTAAAATCGTCGGCATGGTAGGCGAGCTCGCGGAGGCCATGGACAACATTTCTCATGCCTCATCAGAGCAGATGCAGGGAATTTCGCAGGTCAGCATTGCGGTGAACCAGATGGATGGAGTCACGCAGAATAACGCCGCACTGGTTGAAGAATCTTCGACAGCTTCACAGTCTCTGTCAGAGCAGGCTCGCGCGCTTCGGGGAATGGTGGAAATCTTCCAGGTTTGAAACACCGGTTATCAGACCGGCGAACCGGGTGCGCAATAGGCTCTTCCGGTTCGCCGGTCAGTCCCGGGTATAACCTGAAGCGTGGCCCGGTCATGCTTCGGGAACCATACATTTCGCCACGGAGCTGACCTGATCTCCATCTATTAACGCACCATCAACTATGGGATAAATTACGAACTTTCGCTGTTCGCTCGCAGCGGACCTCTCTATGCCTGACTTTGCCGCTGCGCACCAGAAGTGGCACTCGATGTCACCCCCTGCACCGCTCACGAATGCGGCAATAACGCCTCGTTAATGCAGCCCTGGCCGATTAAAGTGCTACGCACAGCCTCAATAAGCGGGGTATGCGGTTCGTGGCCTAAAAAAGCGATCAGTTTGGCGTTGTCCATCTGTATTGCCTGTTCCCATAAATAGCGCATCTCCTGCATTTCATGCAGCGTGGTGTTGAAAGGCGCCATCGCCCTAATGAGCCACCAGGGGAAAGATTTTACTTTTGCATTCACACCCGCACGTTGTGCGACACGCTGTATGGCTCCAGTCATCGCCGTACCATCTTCATCCCAGTGTCCTCGCATATGAAAACAGGCAAAAGGGTCAAGTTGCTCCCGACGCGCTAACAGCGCAACCAGCGTTTCGGCGACATCCGGCAGATAGGCCCATTGATGGCCTGTCCCAGCTTTGCCAGGATTTTTAATTATCCGCGGGTGTTGCCCCGGTTTGATCAATCCCTGCGAAAACCAGTTGTTGCCTGCGTCAGGGCCAAAGAAGTCACCGGCGCGCAGAATCAGCACCTTTCCGCCACGCTGCGCGTAAGCGAATAAGGCCTTCTCCATTTGCACCCGTATTGCCCCTTTTCGGGTGACAGGATGTTGGGGAGAGTCTTCCCGCAAGAGTGGAAAGGCGTCCGGACCGTAGTTGTAAACGGTGCCGGGGAGAACGATTAATGCGCCATTTTTCTCTGCGGCATTGATGGTATTCTGTAACATGGGCAAAACCAGTTGTTCCCAGTTTCGATAACCCGGCGGATTAACAGCATGAACTATCACACTACACCGTGACGCGGCAGCCGCGACCTGCTCAGCATTCAGCGCATCACCGTTTATCCACGTTATATCCCCATGCTCTTCATTCTGTGGCGTATTGCGGCGCAACGCACGAACGTCCCATTTTTCGCGGATGAGTTTACGGGCGATTTCACCGCCGATTCCACCCGTTGCGCCCAGTATGAGTACCGTGTTTTTACTTTTCATTTTCTTGCCTTTGCTGGATGTCTGCTTGACATCGTAAAGCCCACGCGGGCTAAATGTAATTGCATGACATCAGACAGCAGGTATGCATTTTTGTATGAAGCAAAATATTCCATGGGAATGGTATCGAACCTTCCTCGCAGTGATGAAAGAAGGTTCCCTGTCGGGGGCAGCCCGTCTGCTGGCGATTACCCAGCCCACTGCGGGGCGTCACATAGCGGCACTGGAATCCGCCCTTGGTCTGGTTTTGTTTACACGTTCGCAAACGGGCCTGCAGCCCACGGATGCGGCAGCCGCGCTGCAAGGCCATGCACAAGCGATGGAAAACACCGCCAGTATGATTGAGCGTTCGGCTGCCAGCTTCAGTGCCCACTCCGCCGGCTTACATGGCGTGGTTCGCGTTTCGGCGAGCGAAATTATCGGCACTGAGGTGCTGCCACCTCTGATTGCACGAATTAAAGAAGATTATCCGCAGCTTATCCTTGAACTGGTGCTGTCTAACCGAATGCAGGATTTATTGAACCGGGAAGCGGATATTGCGGTACGCATGAGCACACCGGTGCAGGAACAACTGATTGCGCGTCGGTTAGGCAGTATTGAAATTGGTCTGCATGCCTCGCCATCCTATCTGGCACGCCACGCCGCACCGGAGAGTATTGACGCGTTGTTCACCCATACGCTTGTGGGCTTTGATAAAACGACACCCTTTATTTTACAGGCACTGAAACACTTTCCTCAGTTAAATCGTGAACGCTTTACCGTGCGCACTGACAGTGATGTGGCGCAATTGAACCTTATCCGCGCCGGTGCGGGTATAGGAATGTGTCAGGTTCAACTGGCCGATTTTCCTGTTCCGTTAGAGAGAGTGATGCCTGATTTTTTTGCGTTTCATCTCGACACCTGGCTTGTGATGCATGAAGACTTGCGCCACAGCAAGGCCTGTAAAACGGTATTTGATATTCTTGCCGCGGGCTTACAGGCTTATATTAGCAAAGCCGGTTTGTGAAAATTCCGTCAGGAAACCAGCGCGGCACAACCCGCGAAAACTAGCGCAAGAGAGAAATTAACGTTTAAAAGCCACTATCTGGAGGTTGTTAGCATCAACAACCTCTCCCTTCGCTGAGACAAATGCGCTATGTACTACGTCTCCCGTACTTTTATTAATTAATGAAATATGCGGCTCATCATGCAATAGGTTTTTATGCCCCCATTCCATCAGGGAAATAAGAAGCGGTGCCAGAGATCGGCTTTTTGGTGTGAGAACATATTCATAGCGTTCACGAGCCCCCTCTTCCTGATAGGGCATTTTGCACAGCAGACCGAGTTCAGTCATTTTTTTTAATCGGTTTGCCAGGGTCTGTTTTGTCATTTTTGTATGTTCACGCATCGTTTCAAAGCGCGTTATCCCGTAAAAAGCTTCCCGTAGAATCAACAAAACCCATTGATCACCAAGTAGTTCTGCTGCTGCGGCAAGCCCGCAAAGCTCAGGTAGTAAGTACGGTAATGAATTATCTTTTGACATGTCTGCAGTTGCCTCTTAATCTAAGTATGATTTTCATACCCAGCTATTTCAGGAGAATACAATGCCCTTCGTCAATGTGCAAACCATTAAAGGGATTTTGAGCCCGGCGCAAAAAAATGAACTTCTGCGCCGTATGACTGACCTTATTGTTGAAATCGAGGGCAAAGGCGATCCGGAGTTTCGCCGTTCCGTATGGGTCCGAATTGACGAGCATGAACCGGAACAGTGGAGTCTTGGTGGAATACAACCTACCGCTGAAATGATTGCTGCAAAATTTGGCTCACCGCAGCGGCCATAATTTAGCAAAGATAGTGTATCGGTAAGGATTCTGGATTAAAGCAGGCTAATTTATTAATTAACCTGCTTTACTGCTCACCAATGCGGGATAAATTACGCGCGATAAATTACATCCCAATATTACGCAGTTTTTCACCCGTCATAAGACGACGTTCAATATGTTCCAGCGTCACATTTTTGGTTTCCGGAATCAGCCAGAACGTTAATGCAATGAAAGCCAGATTGAGTGCGGTGTAGAGCCAGAACGTACCCGCCGCGCCAATCGCGTCAAGCAGGGTAAGGAAGGTTGCGCCGATAATCATGTTCGATACCCAGTTTGTGGTGGTTGAACAGGTAATGCCGAAATCACGGCATTTTAAAGGCTGGATCTCAGAGCACAGGATCCATACAACCGGTGCCGCGCTCATCGCATACCCTGCAATACACATCATCGTCATACCGACAGAAAGCCATGAAAGACTGCTTGATGGCGAACCGTTATCGAACTGCATGAGGCAGTATCCGAGGATCAGCGTGCCGATAGCCATCACGCTAAAACCGATTTTCAGCGCAGGTTTACGCCCGGCTTTATCGACGGTGAATACCGCAATAAACGTGGCGAACATAAAAGTCAGCCCAACCACAAGGGTGGCGATCATCTGCTGCTCAGTGGTTGTAAATCCAGCCATTTTAAAAATGCGTGGCGCGTAATACATAATAATATTCATGCCCGTGAATTGCTGCATCGCCTGCAACAGCATGCCAAGGTACACGGCTCTGCGCACATTACGATTAGCTTTGAACAACTGGAAACCACCCTGCGTCAGCTTCAAACTTTCGCGGATCTCGTTCAGTTCATCGCGCGCCTTTTCAGAGGTATCACGCAACATACGCAGTACCTCTTCTGCCTCAATGTGTCGCCCTTTTTGGGCCAGCCAGCGTGGGCTATTGGGCAGAAACACGACCAGAATAATCAGGACAACCGCAGGCAGCGCCAGCACACCGAGCATGGCTCGCCAATTGCCACTGTAGCTGAAAGCAGTATCGGAAAGGAACGCCAGCACAATGCCTAAGGTGACCATCAACTGGTACATGCTGATCATCTTCCCACGCACATTTTCGCTGGCCATTTCAGAGAGATAAAGTGGTGCAGTGTAAGAGGCAATGCCGACCGCAACGCCCAGCAGCACGCGGGAGAGCAACAACACCTCAACATTGTGGGCAAAAGCAGAGCCAAGTGAACCTGCGACAAAAAGTATTGCGCCCGCCATCAGGCTGTATTTACGCCCTAGACGAAATGATAACCACCCGTTGAAAAGCGCACCTAGCGCTGCGCCCAGCATCATGCTGCTGACGACCCACTCCTGTAAACGGCTGGAAAGCGCAAAATGCTCGGAAATAAAGGGCAATGCACCGGAAATCACCCCGATATCCAGACCAAACAACAGCCCCGCAACAGCAGCCGAGATAGAAACAAACAAATTCATGCGTCGGGTATCACGTAGTGCGCGCGGTAACACTACAGAATCACTACTCATAGAAGCCATTTTTCCTGCCTGCAAAAAAGTAAGGTATCGAATGAAAGTAAATCAGCACTGGGGCAGAGTGTCAGTGAGTGACATGCGAAAATATGGACGAATTTGCTGTAACCTGTGTTTCTGTGATGGACTTTACAATTACACAAAAAAACATAAAAGTGACATCATTAATTAACTTATTAATTTAAAAAAATAACTTAAATACCATCTTTAAAAAATATGGATTTTTGAATTTACAGAATATGGATTAACCAGGTGAGTTTTTGAATATTGACCCACCTGTCGCGTTCTACCTTTTCAGCGCTGTTCTCCGCTATTACAGTTCCTGCTGCCGCCATCGCCTGACATGGTCGACAAGGGCACGGAGTTTTGGCGCCATATTGCGGCGATGAGGAAAGTAGAGATAGAAACCCGGGAAATAAGGCAGAAACTCGTCCAGCAATGAGACAAGCTGCCCTTTTTCAACAAAAGGTCTGAACGTGTCCTCCGTGGCAAACGTAATGCCGCCACCGGCAAGCGCGAGCCGCAACATCAGGCGCAGATCGTTCGTCGTGATCTGTGGTTCAATCGCCAGGTTGAAAGGTTCTCCCGCCTCTTCAAATTCCCAGCGATAAGGGGCAACATCTTTGGCTGGACGCCAGCCGATACATCGATGATGGATCAATTCGCGAGGATGGGAGGGTACGTTGTTCGCCGCTAGATACGCGGGCGAGGCAACCGCCATTTCACGCTGCTTTCCTGTAAGCGGGACGGCAACCATATCCTTTTCGATAACCTCCCCAAGCCTTACGCCAGCATCATAACCCGCAGCCACAATATCGAACTCTTCATCCGTCACGACAATATCAACCGTCACGGCTGGATAGGCTGCCGCAAACGAGGCGATCAGCGGACCGGAAAGAAACGCTTCGGCAATCGAGGTCACTGCGATCCGAAGACATCCTCGTGGCATAACGTCCGACGCCACTTCTTCAAACGCCGCTTCAATACTCGATAACGGTGATGACAGGGATTGACGCAGCCGCTCTCCGGCTTCCGTCAGCGTTACTGAGCGAGTCGTGCGCATTACCAGCATTGTGCCGAACGCGTCCTCAAGCCGCCTGATTCCCTGGCTCACCGCCGATCGGGTGACATCCAGACGCGCAGCGGCGGCGCTGAAATTACGTTCTTCGGCCACCGCGAGAAAAACAGGTAAAAGATTAAGATCAATTTTCATTGTTTAACATTGCTAACCAGTGAGTCCAATGAAACCAGAATACTGGAACCAATCATGACGTTCTATGATCGTTTCGAACTCAACGAAAGGAGCATGCTATGAATAAAGTGATATTAATTACCGGCGCATCCAGCGGGATTGGGGAAGGTATTGCCAGAGAGCTTGGAAATGCAGGCGCGAAGGTGTTATTAGGGGCTCGCCGACAGGAGCGTATCGACGCCATTGCCGAAGACATCCGCAGCGCGGGCGGTATTGCCCTGGCGCGGGAGTTAGATGTCACCAGCCGCCCGTCGATGGCGGACTTCGTGCAGGTCGCTCTGGAACAATGGGGCCGAATCGACGTGCTGATCAACAATGCGGGCGTCATGCCGCTTTCTCCACTTGCAGCTGGCAAACAGGATGAGTGGGAACGCATTGTCGACGTGAATATCAAGGGAGTGCTCTGGGGGATAGGCGCTGTTCTTCCTGTAATGGAAGCGCAGGGCTCCGGTCAGATAATCAATGTGGGGTCTATCGGCGCCCTTGCTGTCGTACCAACTGCCGCCGTCTATTGCGCGTCAAAATTCGCAGTACGAGCGATTTCAGATGGTTTACGTCAGGAAAGTTCGAATATACGCGTGACCTGTGTCAATCCTGGCGTGGTAGAAAGTGAGCTGGCTTCCACCATTACGCATGCGGAAACCAAAGCGGCGATGGACGTGTACCGTTCTGTTGCACTTAAACCTGCGGATATTGCCCGTGCCGTACGGCAGGTCATTGAGGCTCCAGAGAGTGTTGATACAACAGAAATAACCATCAGACCCACGGCATCTTCCAATTGAAAGACCTGACTGACGACTGGCGTTAATGTTTATTGGATATTAAATACGGTCCGCAGCCATTCAGGTATGGGAATCGCTTATCTCGCCTGTTGGCTTGCGGCCCTGGTATTAACGCCAGTTTATCACCCCAGCTATACTTATTAGAGTGAGCAGAGATTGTTCTTCCGGTTAAGGAAAATTTGCGACGACGGCATAGAGCAGTACGTCACAGATGCCGTATATTAGCAGCCAGCCCAGCCCTTAATTGCCGGCATTACCCAGCACAACAATTTGTGATGGTGCATCATTTTTATAGCGGATAGTCACATTTCCCTGGCCGTTCCTGACGTTTATGGCCGTCGCGTTTCTCTGTGCTTATTTTGGTAATAAGCATGCTTACAGGCCGGGGGCGAGAAATCAGTGATTGAAAAAGCCGGCAGGCATTACGCCTGCCGATGAATTACTTCTCGGTGTAATCCATTTTGCTCACGACACCAGCATCATTGAATTGCAGCAACAGCAGTTGATCCCGGTCGCGGAATACCGGAATAAAGAAATAGAGGCGACGATCCACCACCTTTGAAGCGTAAATCCAGGTGTTTACCGTTTTAAAGTCTTTTGGCGTGAGAGGAGCCCCAAGGAGTAACAGCACATCCTTTTTGGTGGATTTACCCACAACAATACTGTCCCGGATGACCTTCTCTGAGTAATTATTTAAATCAGACATCCGTGTTTTGTCTACGTTTGCAGTACAACCGCTCAACGCAATGGTACTCAACGCCAGCAGAAGGAAATGTTTTATTTTCATTTCACATTATCCTCGTAATAAATACCCATGTCAGCGTCGTATTTAATTTCTTTTACATAAATGACGCAGTAACCGGTCTTGTCGGCATAGCTGTAATGAACCTCATACAACGCTTTTTTCTTCGGGGTAAAATCCAAATTAACACTGCAACCACCGTGTAAAGAGTGATGGATGGTTGTCAGACGATCGGGAAGTAAAGTCGTTTCGAAAAAGGTGTCGCTATAATCTTTATTTTTTAATTTAGGAAACCCCAGATTATGGGTATTGCCAAGGAGAATATTGAAATAAGCACTATGTTCCTGAACCCAGCCGCCGGTTTCCTTACCATCACTGTCTTTCTGATACAGAGCGTAACTCATGGGTGCGCCCATCAAACGAATCTTCGCGATATCCGGCGAGTTCGCGGGGGGAACATACAGCGCAGGTTTAGAAAAATAAGTACTACAGCCAGCTAATAATAACATGACACATAAGGTAGCAGCTTTGCCTGCTCCACTCTTGCTAATGAAATGACTCATTAATGTAATTTCCTTGTGGTATTTGTTTTTGAATTGTTATTACTAACAGAGAGGTAACTCAGACGCATTAACAGCATGCAGCGATGTGCTGGTCGTTTTATTTGATGACAACTCGCGAAGAGCGGTATGGCGAGTATGAGACCACGGGCTAAATTAACGGCCAATCCTTGCATCATTTTCCTCCCTGTTTAGAAAATAATATCGGCAATGCTCTTCTGTTCTTTAGGGGAAAATGATATTGGAAGGAAGGTCTGTTACTCATACGTTATTACTTTCGTGGTGTGGCGCAATGAGGTTAATTTACACCCGCACAACCTCATCTACCGGAGCATTCATTTCTGCGAGTCATACTGCATATCAGCGAGAATAATGTCCACTTTGAGGTCAGAGCAGAGTGGCCTCCCCGCATGCCGACCGCTCTGTGCCAGAAGCGAGCATCAGTGATGACGACAAGAAAACGCAGTAGCTCTCTTTTACGGGTTATCGGATTGAAGGAATGTCACTACACGTTCAGTCGATTTGCGCTATATGCCACGGATTTCAATGCTTGCAGAGCATCCCGTCGCATGTTGAGTGCTGTTTCAATTTATCGACACCTTAAATGCTCACCGTGCGCACGAGACCGGTTTGATGAGCCTTTATGATGGAAAAAGAGACCGACATAACCGTGCGTAAGCAGAATCGTCAGGCTATTCTTTTTCGCTGAACCAGTTCTGAAAGCCAGATATTGCGCCGGGCATAATATCGCGCGCACGTTCCATGATGATGGTTTCCGCATAGCGTAACCCGTTCAGCGGATGCGATGCCTCGCACAATGCCAGAGCAACGTCTGAGGCATCAAGCATGGCCAGGTTGACACCTACGCCCACGGGCGGCATCAGATGCGCCGCATCGCCAATGAGCGTTATGCCTGGACGCGGCGTCCAGCCAAAATCTATGGGCAGGCTGTAAATCGGACGCCTGACATAATCACCGGTCGCATTAACGACTGACTGCAGGCAAGGAGCCCAGTCCTTGTAGCCGTCACGTACACAGGCGTTAATCCCGGAAGACGCTATATCTTGATTAAGGATATCCATGTCGCGTTTCAGGGCCGCGTATACGCAAATCCTCCCCCCGCCGTTCCGTTGTGTAATGAGCGCCTGAGCCCCTCCAAAGCTGAATGCAGTCCCTTTTCCCGCAATGCTATTGATTCCCCCGGTTGGTTGGTCTATCCAGCCTTCAAAAAAGGTAATCCCCGTGTAAAACGGGCGCTCCGGCGTCAGGTAAGTTCTGACCCGCGACCAGGCACCATCCGCACCAATGATAATGTCGGCTTCAACACGCCTGCCGTTTCTGAAATTTAGCCCGTGCTTTCCATTCAGGCCGTAGTCAATGTAATGAAGTTTATGCCCCCACTGAATGGTTTCGGGTAAGAGGGCATTTAGCAGCAGATTTTTCAGCTCGCCACGGTCAATTTCAGGTTTATCCATTTCGCCTTCCGGCGTAAGCATGTCGCCCTCAACTTCTCCGGTACGGTAGTTCAGCACCCTGCTTTGCTGATCCTCATGCCTGGCTATTTTTAGGAATTGCGCAAGCAGGCCTGTTCTGCGCAGCGCTTCCTGACCGCTGTCAGCGTGCAAATCAAGCGAGCCTCCCTGACTGCGCTCAGAATCAGCAGATTCGTCTTCGAATACGGTTATGTTAAAACCGCTGCGCTGAAGGATAACGGCCGCAGTGAGACCCGCTGGGCCTCCGCCAACGATGGCGATGTTCAGTTTGTCCGACACGTGTCTTTTTCTCAGGCGTCAAAACGTATACTGTATAACCACATAGTTGATACATCAACCAGGAGTTCTGGATAAATTATGACGACCGCAGAGATTTCAGACGAAGAGTGGATGGCATGGCGCAGCTATCGTCGGCTTGCAGAAGTGATAACGGGGCGTATTGTCAGGGACATTAATGATGCTACCGGTCTGTCCGGTCCGGATTTCATGATCCTTATGGCACTCAGTAAAAATCCACATGGCGCACTTCTTCAGCGTGATCTGCTGGAGTACCTCGAGTGGGACAAGTCCCGGCTTTCACACCAGCTCTCACGCATGGCCTCCCGAGAACTTGTACAGAGAAGCCGCACTCACTTCGCAGGTATTTCGGTAAGTATTACGCAAGCTGGATGTCAGCTACTCGCCAAAGCACGGCCAGTGCATACGGAAAGTGTGCGGCGGAATTTTCTCGATAAGCTGACGCCAGAAGACGTTCATGCGCTGATCGCCATCACCGGGCGGTTGCGGCAGTCTGACAGTGGTGTTATCGAGTAATCCGCTGGCGACCAGCACAGGGGAGAGAATGGCGCCCGTATCTATCCACGTGAATCACCTCTCCCCCGCTTCACGCCGACCGCATTTGACGAACCCATCGCGCAGTAGCACGGTTAAACGGGATGCAACAAAAAGCGACGGGCTTTGGTATGGCGTCAGTAGCCAAACGTGAGTTACTTCCACAGCTTATGTGCTATTTCCTGCAATTGCCGGGCGATATCCTGCAGGTTAATCTCCTGTTCCTGTACACCCCCGGTGGAGTGACGGACGATAAGCTTCGCCGGTAACACTGACGAACTGCGCGCCGAATCACCGTGGCCGCTATCGAGCAGGCGGCGCACCGCTTCCTTTCCCTGCAAATCGAGATCCAGCGAAACGGTGGTCAATGCCGGATGGAAGAACGAACTTTCATAGGTCCCGTCATAACCCACGACCGATTTCTCACCCGGAATAGCGACCTGGTGTTGATGAAATGCGCTGAGTACGCCGAGCGCCATCTGGTCGTTCCCCACCAGCACGGCGGTGAAATTCGGTGTTTCACGTAACATCTGCAACGCGCCCGCATAACCGCTCTGCGCATCCCAGGTACCATGAAAAATGGTCACCGGTTTCAGTCCATAACTGTTAAGCGTATCTAGCCAGCTTTTCAGCCGCAGGTTGGCTGACACGGAGGTTTCCGGCCCGGCCAGCAGCGCAATCTCCCGGTGGCCCAGGTCATAGAGATGTTTGACGCTGGCACGGGTGCCGTCTGCCGGGTTAAACGAAACGTTAAACACGGAACTGTAGGGATCGACATCGAGGAACAAGCAGACAATGTCATCGTTGTCAGAAGCGATGCGTTGCGCCTCTTCGGTTTCCAGCGGCACGTTGATAATGACTTTATCCACCAGTTGCGACTTGAGTTCGTTGATGGCGAATTGAATATCTTGATTGACGTTCTCATCGATCATTGAAATCAACACCTGGTAGCCATCCAGATTGGCGTAGCGTTTCACCGCCGCCGCCACCTGTGAAGGAGCATGGAGCGCCAGAGAGGTGGTCACCAGGCCGATGGTCTGGCTTTGCTTACCGACTAGCTGCTGCGCCAGCCGGTTCGGTACATAACGCAATAACTCTATGGATTTCTCCACTTTTAAACGCGTGGTTTCGGATACATTGGCAGATTTGTTGAGTACCCTGGACACGGTCTGGTAGGAGACACCCGCATGACGGGCTACGTCTTCCAGCGTTGCACTTTTAGACTTCATGGTCCGGTTCCTTATGTTGTTATACGCCAAGTGTAACAGGGGCGACCTGAAAAAACGCTCGTCACGCATCCCTCCGCGTCATTTTAACAAAATAAGTATGACGCTCACAACCGCCAACATTGTGAACAGATTCGCTATCTGTAACAAAATACGCTGATTTATTTGCAGTTAATCACATATTCACAATCGTTAGTTTGCCAGTTTTTACATTTAGGCATTTTATGACACTGCTTATGTGAACGTAATACAAAACAATAAGAGGAATGATATGAACACTACGCTACGCACTCTCTCTCTTGCGTTAGCCACTGCGCTGACTTCAACTTCTTTGCTGGCTGCGACATCTGTCCCTATCGACTTTCACGGTTACCTGCGCGGCGGCGTAGGCGTGTCCGGCGATGGCGGACAGGTTGAGTGGCAAAAGAACAAACTGGGTCGTCTGGGTAACGAAACCGATACCTACGGTGAGCTGGAACTGGGTTCCGAAGTCTATAAAAAAGATGACGTGAGTTTTTACCTCGACAGTATGGTCAGCATGGTTTCTGACGGTTCTAACGACAACGAAACCACCATTGGCGACGACGCACAGTTCGGCTTACGCCAGTTGAACCTGCAAATTAAAGGGCTTATTCCCAACGATCCCAATGCGGTTATCTGGGGCGGTAAGCGTTACTACCAGCGCCACGATCTGCATATCATTGATACCAAATACTGGAATATCTCCGGTTCCGGCGCCGGGGTCGAAAACTATACCGTCGGGCCAGGTGCAGTCTCGGTGGCCTGGATCCGCGGTGACGCCAATGATGTTGATTACCGCGTCGATAATGACAATGACGTCAACATCAACTATATCGACGTTCGCTACGCGGGATGGAAGCCGTGGTCAGGCGCCTGGACAGAGTTCGGCATTGACTACGCGATGCCAAATCCGACCAAAAAACAGAAAGATTACGGCGGATTATACGAAGCGGATGACGGTGTCATGGTGACCGGCGAAATCAGTCAGGATATGTTTGGCGGCTACAACAAACTGGTGCTGCAATATGCCAACAAAGGGCTGGCGCAGAACATGGTATCGCAGGGCGGCGGCTGGTATGACATGTGGCATTATGTGAACGACGCCAGCGGTTATCGCGTGATCAACACCGGGCTCATTCCAATTACCAGCAAATTCTCGCTCAACCACGTGCTGACCTACGGATCTGCTAATGATATTACGGAATATACCGATAAAACCCGCCTGGTTTCACTGGTCGGTCGCGCGCAGTATCAGATGACCAACTATGTTCGCCTGATCGGTGAAGTCGGTGGTTTCTATCAGAAAGACGACTATAAAAACGGCACCCATTACAAACAGAGCGGCGAAAAATACACCTTCGCGGTGGGTCTGGCAGATGGCCCGGAATTTATGTCACGCCCTGAATTACGCGTATTTGCTTCGTATTTAAATGATTCGGAAAATGGTAAGTCATTTGAAGATGGAACCAAAAATAATACGTGGAACTTTGGCGTACAGGTCGAAGCCTGGTGGTAAATAAACATTATCATCCCCGTTATCGCTTTATCAGTTGCATCAGTTACTACCGATTGCTTATATCAATAAGCCCTCGGATATGTCCAGTGCTACCGTCGCGATATAACGCGAGATGATTTTGTTTAGTAATGTATTACCCTCGTTATTTATCTCCGAGAACTGCCGGGTTATTACCTGACAGTATTTATATTGCCATTGTTTTCCTTTTATTTATTTCGGGATACCCTTGCGGGTATCCCTTTTTATTTATGTGCGGGAAAAGAAATGTTCATCCAGTAACTTGCGCAGCGCATCGGACTGCTTGCCAAATATGGCATGCACCTGTTGACCAATAATAATGACCCCCAGCGCCCCTGCATGTTGCAGCGCCTGGGAGTCCACAATGGCCAGGTCTTTCACCGTTACGCGTAACCGGGTCAGACAGGCATCCACATTCTCAATATTCTGCGCACCACCAAATGCCTGCACCAGCCGCTGGATCAATTGCCGCTCAGCTTCGCTGATGGGCGCTGCTGCGGCATTTTTCGGTTCAGAGAAGTAGTGCAGGAAGGATTTAAGACTCACCATCATCGACTCCTGATTTTCGACAGATAAAAAAAAGCCTGCCCGAATGGGCAGGCGCATAAGTCAGACCTTACGCCTGACGGCGAACAACACGGCAATCCCAGGGCGTCAATGTCAGCGAACCACTGACGGACGCGGTAGACAGACAATCCTGATAGCCTTGGGGCAGGGTTATCGTCTGTTGCTGGGCGCTAAAGTTCTGAATAAAGACAAACGTGGTCTCCCCGTCGGTACGTGCTGTGGCCACAACACCTGGCGGGAAATCCTGTTCAACGGCGCGCGGTAGCGCCAGTTCATCTATAAGGCTGGCAAAGAAATCGCGCTGGAACGCCAGATCGTTGCGCGAAGCTACGTGCCAGGCCTTACCTTTACCGAACGGGTTGACCGTCACCGCCGGGCGACCGGCATAGAAGTCATCCCGATAAGTCGCCAGTGGTTTGGCGCTCTCTGCATGAATCAGTTCACACAGATGACGCGCCTGATACGGCCCCTGTAATCCGGCATCGTTCCCCGCCAGCCCCTGCACCAGGTTGCGCTCATTGTCATCCAGACAGTCGATCTCCTCAGCCCAGATGCCAATCAGCTTGCGCAGCGGGCCAGGGAAACCGCCGAGATAACAGAGATCGCTCTCGTTCACCACCCCGGTCCAGTAGGACGTGACCAGATGCCCACCCGCCGCAACAAAGGCCTCGGCGCGTTCAGCAAACCCTTCGCGTACCATATACAGCATCGGTGCGATCACCAGTTGATAACGGCTCAAATCGGCGTCGGCGTTAATGACATCGACCGCAATGCCTTTTTCCCAGAACGGGCGGTAGTGTTCATTGACCGTTTTTTCATACTCCATCCCCTTGTTGCGCGGCCCTTCAGCATCGTCCAGCGCCCAGCGGTTTTGCTGGTCAAAGATGACCGCCACGCGCGCATCGGTACGACACCCCATCACCGGGGTGAGTTTTTCGAGCATCTCACCCAGCGCGCATACTTCACGCCCGACGCGGGTATCAAGATGACCGACATGATCGATGATCGCGCCGTGGAACTTCTCGACAGAACCGCGACTTTTACGCCACTGGAAGTACTGTACCGAATCCGCACCGTGCGCTACCGCCTGTAACGAGGATAAGATATGCATCCCCGGCTTTTTCACTTTGCTGGTCGGCTGCCAGTTGGTGACGCTCGGCGTTGACTCCATCAACACAAACGGCTTGCCGCCCTTAAGCGTGCGCATCATGTCGTGGTACATCGCGGTGTAGCAGGCAAGCTGCGTTTCGTCTTTGTCCCGGTGCCACATGGGATAGCTGTCCCAGGAGATAAAATCGAGCGCCGGCGCGAGCTGCCAGTAATCGTAATCGTAGAAATACTCCATAAAGTTGGTGGTCACCGGAAGCTGCGCATTCGCCGCTTTCAACGGAGCGATTTCATGGCGGCAGAAATCGGTGACCTGCGCGGTGTTAAAGCGTCGCCAGTCAAGATTCAGGCCGTGGATTGACACTTCGCCCTGCGGCGACGGCGACTGGATTTGCGACCAGTCGGTATAGGTGTGGCTCCAGAAATCGCTCCACCAGGCGTGGTTGAGGTTTTCCAGCGTCTGATAACGAGCTTTCAACCAGTCACGGAATTTTTGCTGACACAAATCGCAGTGGCATTCGCCGCCATACTCGTTGGAGATATGCCAGCCGAGGACCGCCGGATGGTGTGCATAGCGTTCCGCTAACAGCGTATTGATTTTCAGCGTTTTTTCCCGGTACACCGGCGAGGTCATACAATGATTATGCCGCCCACCGTGCAGTGCCGGGACGCGATCGCGTCCGACACGCAGTACTTCCGGGTATTTCTGCGACATCCAGGCAGGCCGTGCGCCGCTCGGCGTGGCGAGGAAAATATGTATTCCCGCCGCATATAACTTTTCAATAACCGAATCCAGCCAGACGAAATTAAACTCCCCTTCTCGCGGTTCCAGTTTTGACCAGCTAAATATCCCGACCGACATGACATTGCATTTTGCTTGTTTCATCATGGCAATATCTTTATCAATAATGCCTGGATAATTCTCCCATTGCTCCGGGTTATAGTCCGCGCCATGCAATAGCGAGACAACCTTCGGGCTTAAAGGCGCAAATTTATTCATATTAAAGATCCTGAAATTTACAACACCAGAGTTAATTAAAAACTTTCACCGACGGCAGTACTTTCCCCTGACAATCAAACAACGCCTGGTTTTCCCGCGCATTGCCTTCTTTCCATTTGTCGTTGATATAATTCATTCCCGCCTGCGTCGCCCAGGTATTTCCGGGAACCGCAATCCAGCTCGGTTCCCAATAAAAAATACCTTTGCCGCGATGGCCCTGAACATTGGCAACCGACTGCATTAAATCGTGGATATAGTCATATTGCCCCTGCACGGTGCCAAGGTAGCCGCCAGCTTTCTCTTCTTTTTCCTGAAAGCTATTTTCAGCGTTATCGCAGTTGGCCAGCGTATAGCCATAAGCCGCTTCCACCACAATGACATCTTTGTTGTAGCGTTTGCTGATGTCGTCCATATTGCTCTGCAACGCGCTGATCGGCCCGTTCCAGTAGGTGTACATCGACAAGCCAATCACATCGAACGGCACATTGCGTTTCGTGATTTCATCAAACCACCAGCGGAAGGTATCGTTTTTCGTGCCTTCGGCCAGGTGCAGCATAATCTTCACCTGTTCGCCGTTTTTCAGGTTCTCTTTAAGCCCGTCGATAGCGGAATTGAGCAACCCTGCCAGTCGGTCAAACTCACCGCCGCCCTGCCCCCAGCTTTTGCCTTCCGGCCACAGCATGCCGGAGTTAATTTCATTGCCGATTTGCACCATATCCGGCAGCACACCCTCCTGTTTAAAACGGGCAATGGTGTCGCGGGTATAGTCATGGATCGCCGTTTTTAGCTGCGGATAATCCATTTTTTCCCAGGCTTTCGGTTTGAATTGTTTGCCCGGGTCGGTCCAGAAATCACTGTAGTGGAAATCGAGCAGCAGCTTCATTCCCTGCGCTTTCGCGCGTTTTGCCAGCGCGAGCGTGGTCGCCAGATCGTTATCGCCGCCGCCGTAGGCCTGGCCTTGCGCATCTTTCGGGTCGACCCATAAACGCAGACGCACATAGTTCACGCCATTGGCTTTCAGGATGGCGAGCGCATCTTGCGGCTGATTCTTGTCGTTATAAAACTTCGCCCCGTGCTTTTCGGCATCCAGCAGGGTTGAGATATCTGCCCCTTTAATAAAGTCGGCTGGCATGCCGCTGAACGGGCGCGTCTTTAACGCGTCGGCGGCAAAAGCGCTGGCGGACAAACTACAGAGACAAACAGCAAGCAGAGCGGGTGTAAATCTTTTCATGTGGTTATCCTTTAGTGCTGCCGGAGGTGAGGCCGGAGACGAAGTATTTTTGTAAGGCGAGGTAGAGAATGGCCACCGGCACGGCGATTAACACCGCGCCCGCCGCGTAGGTGGTGTAACTGGCCCCCATTTTTTGTGCCACCAGGTTGTACAGACCTATCGGCAGCGTGTATTTGTCCGGGGTGCGTAAAATGGTGCTGGAGAGAATGAAATCCCCCAGCGGTCCGGTGAAGGAGAACAGCGCGACCACCGCCACAATCGGCTTGGACAGCGGCATAATGATCTCGATAAAGATGCGGAAGTTGCTGGCGCCATCCATGCGAGCCGATTCGTCCAGATCGCGCGGAATGGCGTCGAGATACCCCTTCATCAGGTACGTATTCATAGGGATCATCCCGGCAACGTAGATCAGCACCAGCGCCATATGGCTGTTGATCAACCCCAGCAGTTGCGACAGCACGAAGATGGCGATCAGCGCAGAGAACTGCGGGATCATCTGCAACAGCAAAAACAGCATCAGGCCGTTCTGGCGCCCTTTAAAGCGGAATCGCGAAAAGGCGTACGCGGTAAAGCTGACGCTGATTAAAGTCAATATCATCGTCAGCAGGCTGATCTTCATCGAATTCCAGTACCAGGTCAGGTAGTTCACCTGGCCGTTAAACAGATCGGCATAGTGCTGGAATGAGAGATTCTCCGGGATTATCGATGTGCTGAGCAGGCTGTTACCGGCATTCAGTGAGGCACCCACCGTCCACACCAGCGGATAGATAATAATCACCGATACCAGCACGATAACCAGCCAGGAGAGCGACAGGCGGATCCACTTTTCGCGGCGGATACTTTGTGATTTAGCCATTTTTCTTCCCTTATGCCATGTCGTCGTTTTTAAAGGATTTGGTGGCACGGAACTGCCACAGCGCCAGGCCGACGACAAAAATCGACAGCAAAATGGTGATGGTCGCGGCAATCGCATACTGCGATGAGGACATGGTCAGCTTGTAGATCCACGACACCAGGATATCGGTTCCCCCCGCGTTTGCCCCTGCCACCGCCGGGCCGCCGTTGTTAAACAGGTAGATGATGTTGAAATTATTAAAGTTGAAGGTGTACTGGGTGATGATGATCGGGGCAATCGAGTAGAGCACCAGCGGCAGCGTAATCGTGCGCAGGCGTGTCCAGGTACTGGCGCCATCCATCTTCGCCGCCTCATACAGATCGTCAGGGATTGCCTGCAATACCCCGGTGGTCATCGCAAAGACAAACGGGAAACCAAGCCAGGTTTGCATCATGATCAGCGCCGTCTTCGTCCAGAAGGGGTCGGTAAGCCACGCTTTCGGTGCGATACCAAAAAACGCCAGAATCGCGTTATTAATCACGCCAAAGGAGTCGTTAAACATCCCGGCGAATACCAGAATGGTGACAAAACCCGGCACCGCCCACGGCAGAATAAAGATGGTGCGCACCAGAGGCTTAAACCGCAGGTCTTTCTGATTGACCAGAATCGCCAGCAGTACGCCAACGGTGCATTGCAGGGTGGTTGCCAGCAACGTCCAGACCACGGTCCACTGCAACACATCAAGAAACGTCGAACGCCAGATAGAGAGGGTAAAAATATTGACGAAATTCTTTAATCCCACCCAGTCCACCAGCTTGGCGGGCGGCGTGTGATAAAGGTTGTAATTGGTGAACGCGATAGAGAAGCCGAACAGGATCGGGAAAATCACCACAAACACCAGCAGAATAAAGCCAGGTGTGATCATCAAATAAGGAAACCCATCGCTGAGTAGCATCTGATACTGCTTGCGCACACTATTGAGCGGCTTGCCTTCGTCACGCTTTTTACCGTTAATCCATGCATCGCGCAAAGAAAGAGACCAGACCATCACGCCAAAGGCGATGATCAGTACGCTGATGATCCCTTCCGCCAGCAAAAAGATCGAATTATCGCGCGGCACTTCTTCCCCAAGGGTATATAACCCCCAGAGTCCTTCGCGCAAAAAATCATAGAAAATGCCGGTAAAACTGCTCAACAGAACAAGAAAGATGAGGCCTTTTAACCACTGACGATGATAAAACTGACCAAAGCCCGGCACGATGGCCAGCAGCAGCCCGCACCATGCATGACGGCCAGCACTTTGCGTTTTGGCAAAATTCTCGCTGGGACTGATAATCACGTACGACTCCTTTTCGACAACGGGAGGTTGCCCTCCCGTTCTGCTACAACAAGCGGTTACTGGTTACTGGCCTGCATGGCTTCAACTTGCATATGAATTTGTTTGGTGGCGGCATCGAGCGCGGCCTGTGGTTCCTGCTTCCCGGTCAGACTCAGCTCCAGCGCCGCGTTTGCCGGTCCCCAGACCTCCCCCATTTCCGGAATGCCCGGCATTGCCGTGGCACGCGCGGCCTGCACCGCTACCGCACTGGCTTTCTCATCGTTTTTGATCATCGGATCGTCAATCATCGCTTTCTGCGCCGGGATCTCGCGGGTGGCGATATAGCGTGTTTTCACATACTGCGGCTGGTTGATGAATTCGAGAAATTGCTGTGCCAGTTGCTTATCTTTACTCCAGGTAGAGACCACATATCCTTTCACACCCAGGAAGGAGCTCATCGGTTTGCCATCCGGCAGGTTTGGCAGCGGCGCCACGCCGTAGTTAACGCCAGCGGCTTCATACGGCTGGAAAGCCCACGGGCCGTTAATCACCGCAGCAGCTTTTTTCTCGGTGAACAGTGAATCGATGGCGTTCAGCCCGTTGTCACCGAGGATCCCCGACGGGAAGACCCCTTCGCTGTAGAATTTTTTCAGGAAAGTGACCGCCTCTACCGCGCCGGGTTTATTCAGGCCGATATCCTTCGGGTTGAAGCCGCCCTTGTCGTTTTTTCCGAACAGATAGCCGCCCATGGGACCGATAGCGCCCCAGCTGTAGTAGATTTGGTCAAATTTGGCCAGCAGACCGTATTTGTTCTGCTCACGCTGTTTTTTCGAATAGTCGAGCCACTCCGGCAGGCTTTGCAGCGGTTTGTCGAGCAGATCTTTGTTGTAAATCAGCACCAGCGTTTCGACCGCTTTCGGTACGCCATACAACGTGTTATCCAGACGGAAGGCATTAATGGATGCAGGTGTAAAGGCGTCAACCTTTTCTTTGTCCAGATTCAGGGGGGTCAGCAGCCCTTGCACAACCGCGCCGCCCAACTGATCATTGGGGATAACCAGCACATCCGGCCCAATACCTGCCGGGCCATCCAGGCGTAATTTTTCCAGCTGCTGCGCGTAGGGCATCTCCTGAACATTCACTTTAACGTCGTACTTTTGCTCAAAATCTTTGACAGCGTCCTGGATACCGACGGACTTTTTAATGTCTTCCCAGACGTTAAGCTGCTTTGTCGCCGCATGCGCCGACAGGCTAATAAGCTGGCCGGCAGCCAGTGCAGAGAGGATCAGTGCGGTAAGTGTTCTCTTTTTCATTATCACCCTCATGTCAAGGTATAACATTCTAGTGGTTTTCAAGTTATGACATCCGATGAGACAACGTTAAAATCACCTGATATCACTGGGGTTAAAACGTATTTATACGCTTAATTGAATTTGTTATACGTTACGCTTGAGTGACTAACAAAACGAGAATTAACTGTCAGTTGTGTGACAGACGCAACAGAAATGAAAATTCGATATAGGGCGCTAAAACACTGGAAGTTATAGTCTGAGCATGAATTTTCGCGGTTGAGCAGCCCTGTCGTCTGATTGTTATACGTAATACAAAAACATCTGACAACGCGCTTATCGCTGCACATAACGGTTACTAATTTCGGGGAACGCTGATGTCCAATATACGACTGAGGAATGTCACCAAGCGCTTTGGTGATACGGTGACGCTGAACAATGTGAATCTGTCGATTGAAGACGGCGAGTTTGCCGTGTTTGTCGGCCCTTCCGGCTGTGGAAAATCGACCATGCTGCGCATGATTGCTGGCCTGGAGGAGGTAAGCGAAGGGGAAGTATTGATTGGCGATGAGGTGATGAACGATGTTGCCCCCGCCCATCGCGGCGTGTCGATGGTGTTCCAGTCTTACGCGCTCTATCCGCATATGACCGTGGCGGAGAATATGGGTTACGGGCTGAAGGTCAATAAAGTCCCGAAGGAGGAGATCCGCCGTCAGGTGGAGATGGTCGCCACGACCTTGCAACTCAGCCATCTGCTCGACAGAAAGCCGAAACAGCTCTCCGGCGGTCAACGCCAGCGCGTGGCGATTGGTCGCGCAATTGTGCGTAACCCGCGTGTGTTTATGTTTGATGAACCGCTCTCTAACCTCGATGCCGAGTTACGTGTCGAGATGCGTCTGCATATCGCGCGCCTGCACCAGGAGCTGAAAACGACCATGGTGTATGTCACCCACGACCAGGTGGAAGCGATGACCCTGGCCGATAAAATCGTGGTGATGAATTACGGCAATATTGAGCAGATGGGCTCGCCGATGGCGCTCTATTACAACCCGATAAACAAGTTTGTCGCCGGGTTTATCGGCTCGCCGAAAATGAATTTCCTGCCATCGACCGTTAAGGCGTGGCAGCCGGGCGAGCTGACGGTCACGCTCGCGCAGGGACATTCATTAACGCTTCAGATAACTACGTCTCGTCTTGAACCTGGCGCGGAGGTCACGCTGGGGATCCGCCCGGAACATCTCTCTACGGATATCACGCGCGGCACGCAACTGGAATTCCAGTGCGAAGTAGTGGAACGACTCGGCAACAATACCTATCTCTTCGGCCAGTGCTATGGCCACGACAACATTAAAATCCTGCTCCCCGGCGATGTGCACTTCCGCCCATGGCAAAAAATCACCCTCGCGTTTGACAGCCAGCACTGCATGATTTTTGACAACCAGGGGCTGCGTGTCAGCAAAGAAATTGCCTTGCCAAACCATGAATAAACACGGCGCCCCCCCCCGCAAAACTCATCTCCCCGTAGAATCGGTTTCCCCTCTTCGGAGGGTGATGTAAACAAGGTGAATCATGACGCAATTTAACCCGGTCGATCATCCGCATCGCCGTTATAACCCGCTGACAGGGCAATGGATTCTGGTATCGCCGCACCGGGCCAAACGCCCCTGGCAGGGCGCCCAGGAAACCCCGGCGAAACAGACCCTGCCGTCCCACGATCCCGACTGTTTTTTATGTCCGGGCAACACCCGTGTCACCGGCGATAAAAACCCCGATTATCCCGGTACGTATGTCTTTACCAATGACTTTGCGGCACTGATGACCGACACGCCGGACGCGCCGGAAAGCAGCGATCCGCTGATGCGCAGCCAGAGCGCGCGCGGCACCAGCCGCGTTATCTGCTTCTCGCCGGATCACAGCAAAACCCTGCCGGAACTGAGCCTGAGCGAGCTGGAAGAGGTGGTGAAAACCTGGCAGGAGCAGACCGCCGATCTGGGCCGGACGTACCCGTGGGTTCAGGTCTTTGAGAATAAAGGCGCGGCAATGGGCTGCTCGAACCCGCACCCGCATGGCCAGGTGTGGGCCAACAGTTTCCTGCCCAATGAAGCCGAACGTGAAGACCGCCTGCAGAGTGACTATTTCCGCCAGTACGGCTCCCCCATGCTGGTGGATTACGCCGAACGTGAGCGCAGGGACGGCAGCCGTACCGTCGTTGAAACCGAACACTGGCTGGCCGTGGTGCCCTACTGGGCGGCCTGGCCGTTTGAAACGCTGCTGTTACCCAAAGCGCCTGTCCGGCGGATCACCGAATTAACCGACGCACAGCGCAGCGACCTGGCGCTGGCCCTCAAGCAACTGACCAGCCGTTACGATAACCTGTTTCAGTGCTCCTTCCCCTACTCGATGGGCTGGCACGGGGCGCCCTTCACACAACAGGATCACAGCCACTGGCAGTTGCATGCGCATTTTTACCCGCCGTTATTACGCTCCGCCACGGTACGTAAGTTTATGGTCGGTTATGAAATGCTGGCCGAGACGCAGCGTGACCTGACGGCAGAACAGGCGGCTGAACGTCTGCGCGCGGTCAGCGCTGTTCATTTCCGCGAATCCGGAGTTTAACCATGAGTCTGAAAGAAAAAACACAGTCCCTGTTTGCTGAAAAATTTGGCTACCCTGCCACCCATACCCTTCAGGCACCGGGGCGCGTAAACCTGATCGGCGAACATACCGATTATAACGACGGGTTTGTGCTGCCCTGCGCCATTGATTACCAGACCGTCATCAGCTGCGCCACGCGGACAGATCGTACCGTGCGCGTTATCGCCGCCGACTACGACGGCCAGCAGGATGAATTCTCGCTGGACGCCCCCATCGTGACCCACCCTTCGCAACAGTGGTCGAACTATGTGCGTGGCGTGGTGAAACATCTGCAAAAACGTGACAACACGTTTGGCGGCGCGGACCTCGTTATCAGCGGCAACGTGCCGCAGGGTGCGGGCCTGAGCTCGTCCGCGTCGCTGGAAGTGGCGGTCGGCACCGTGTTTCAGCAGCTGTACCACCTGCCGCTGGACGGCACGCAAATCGCCCTGAACGGCCAGGAAGCGGAAAACCAGTTTGTCGGCTGTAACTGCGGCATCATGGACCAGCTCATCTCGGCGCTGGGTAAAAAAGGCAGCGCACTGCTGATCGACTGTCGCTCGCTGGGCAGCAAAGCGGTCTCCATGCCGGAGGGCGTCGCCATCGTCATCATCAACAGTAACTTTAAACGCACCCTGGTGGGCAGCGAGTACAACACCCGCCGTGAACAGTGTGAAACCGGGGCGCGTTTCTTCCAGCAAAAAGCGCTGCGTGACGTGAATATCGATCAGTTCAATGCCGTCGCGCACGAACTGGATCCGGTGGTTGCCCGGCGCGTCCGCCATGTGCTGACTGAAAATGCGCGTACCGTGGAGGCTGCCGACGCACTGGAAAAAGGCGACCTGCAGCGAATGGGCGTCCTGATGGCGGAATCGCATGCCTCCATGCGTGACGATTTCGAAATCACCGTGCCGCAAATCGACACCCTGGTGGAGATTGTGAAGACCACCATCGGCGACAAAGGCGGGGTGCGCATGACCGGCGGCGGTTTCGGCGGCTGCGTGGTCGCGCTGGTGCCGGAAGCACTGGTGCCAGCGGTGAAAGAGGCCGTTGCGGCGCAGTACGAAGCCAAAACCGGGATTAAAGAGACCGTCTATGTCTGCAAGCCTTTAGCGGGGGCAGGACTGGCTTAAAAAGAGCGGCGAAAGGATTCATAGCGCTTTATATGTACCCGCGAATGCCGACAATTACTGACTCTGCCTTTCGGGATATCTTTCCGGAAGGCATTCATCGGGCGGCATCAACGCCCGCGTCACGTTCAGAACAGAAGTGAAGACAGACGGGTTTATCTGGAATTGCTCAGCCATTCATCCACGGTCAGTGAATACAGGAGGCTTGGCGGTGCATCTTTGACATCATTGATTTCTTTGATATAGCGTAGCCCCGTTTTCATGAGCACCTTACGCGAAGCCAGATGGTTTTCTCTTACAACAGCGGAAATTTCGCTAAATTTGATAGTCTCAAATCCATATCTCAGCGTAACCGTAGCAAATTCGGTAGCCAGGCCTTTTCCCCAGGCATCCGTCGAGAATCGATAGCCAAGATTATTAATCATAATGTCGCCCTGGCGACGAATGTTCAGCCCACCAAAACCAATGACTTTGTCAGGATGATCGAGCAGCGATATTGCCCAGTTTCCGAACCCATGAGTTTGCCAGTGGTCGAGCCAGCGAATGAGAACCGTTTTTGCGTAGTCAATGTCCGGGTATGGTCCGGCGGGATTAAACGTGTTCGTCGCGGGATCGCCGTAAATTCTGTACAGATCGGCGACGTCTGTTGCCCGTAAGGGACGAAGGCGCAATCGGGATGTTTCAACGTGCAAACTGAGTTCCTGAGATGTCATTGTGAGGGTTTTGCCTTATTGAGGGGTACTTTCTGATTTAAGCACATTTTTGTTTTGATGCTTTCGCGTCGATGCGGTGACTGAGTCTGTCCCCTTGACTCCCTGAGACATTCAACATGCTTTTTATGGCCTCAGCAAAGAAGCATCGTGTTCCAGTCAGCGTCGTCATCGGATAACTGCGATAACCACCCACTGCCTCCCGCACGCCAGCAGAAGATTATGACTGCGGTCCGTGAAACTCACGCTTCGCAAGCTGCAGGGTGAGCGTTTCGATACGCTCAGCCATTTGCCGTGTAAGCTCGGTCAGTTGCGTATTTTGTTTCAGCAATTCCAACAAGTGTGCCGACTGCTCCTCGGCTAACAACTGGCGCTTCGTCATTGCGTCATCCAGATCTTCCCGGTGTTGTGCATCCGCCAGGGCATGCGCCTGATCGCGCTCCGCCTGGCGGGTTTGTGCCAACAAGATCAGCGGAGCGGCATAAGCCGCCTGAATGCTGAATGCCAGGTTCAGTAAAATAAAGGGATAGGGGTCAAACTTCACGACGCCGGAAACGTTCAGGGCAATCCAGACGATCACCGCGAGAGTCTGTCCAATCAGAAACGTCGGCGTACCGAAAAAACGTGCGAAGGCTTCTGCTTTCAACGCAAACCACTCGTCACCGAAAGTATGCGTAATCCCCTTTAGGGGGTGATATAACCGAAATTTTTTATCTGTAAGCATATTAAAACGTCCTGTTGGCGCGTTACCGGAACGGCTGAAATTTTTAGCATCAGCATTTATGGGAGCAGAAACCTACTCATACGAAAACATACGCTAAACGTTACGTTTCATCACTATTTTGGCCGCCAGCCCCCTGCCACTGTCGGCAAAAAAACACAGAGGTGAAACCGGGTAATTGGCGTCGATGGCTGCGCTGAATGATGGTGGCATTATCTGGCAACGCATCTCACGAGCCGGGAAACAGAAGAAGAATTAACCGCACTCCGGGGGTATGGGTGATGGGCGAAAATTCGCGGATGTTGCGCATTCATAACCCTGGTACGACGAGGCGCATTTTATGACTGGCGAGTGGGGGAATTTCACGGAGGGTGTGGCGCAGGCTCCGTCCCTTAGGTTACAGCGCCTGCGCCACACTTCACTCTTTCCAGCACATCACTGAGACAGGCTGTCGATTTTTTCTTTTAATTTCACCACACGATCGTAGTACTCAGTACCCTGTTTAATCTGTCCTAAGTGCCTGTCTACCATTTGCCCGAAGGAACGACCTTGCTTATTTACTGGATTAGGGTCTGCTCCATGGTCCAGGAGAAAGGAAACTTTATCCAGGTCGGCTTTAAAAAAAGCGTCAACAAGCGGCGTGTTACCCAGGATATCCCGGGTATTAATATCGGCACCCCGTTCAATCAAAAGCGCAAGCGTGGCTGTATTTTTTGCACTTAGCGCTGAAAAGATAAGAGGAACATTGAGTAATTTATCCCGAGAATTAGGATCAAGTCCGCCGTCGAGAAGCGCTTTAAGCCATATATCTTTATCACCCATTGCCATCATTTGGGCCGGTGTGCCGCGCGCATTCGGTTGTGCTTGTTGGGGGTCCGCTCCTGCACGTACAAGCTCCGTGACAATATCTAACCTTTTTTGCGGATTGCCGTTATACATAACCTCATTCAGAGCAAAAAACAGCAGGGTAAAATGCTCGTTTCCCGGGGTGTTCAGATCGGTTGTTTTTGACAGGCGGATAACAGATTCACTATCTCCCGCCTGGATAGCCTTAGCCAGAATAAGCTGCGGGCCAGTGAAATATTTTTCAGGTTCTATCTTTTTCATATCATTGCACGCCGATAAAAGAACAAACAGAAAAGAAAAAACTATCGCGGAGGCGATTTTTTTCGCGTTATACCCTGCTTTTAATGATTCCAATGTCCTCATCCTTCTGCGCTTCGATACAGTCAATGACCTGTGTCATACCGTGCTTGTCCATCATGCTTCCGGTACCGCCAGCAAGTCCGACGGTTTTACCTATGGCATTAGGGAGCATATTTGAGACACCCACTTTCGCTGCAAAAAGAGACAGATCAAAATTCGCATCAATCAGATCCGTAACACTCACTTCCTGAAGCTTAGTCAGTACCTCACCATTGACTCTGTAGGCCGTTATCGCAGAGCCATCACCCATCAGCTGGGCGCCATATTTTTCAACTGTGCCAGGATTGAGCCCCGAAGCATTGAATGTCCACGTTTGTTGGCCGCTGGCCATCCCGGCAGCAGACGCCAGACCACCGCCAAGAGAATGGCCCGCAATGTCGGCTTTGCTACCATTCTCTGAGATCATACGACCAATATTTACGGCTTTTTCATAATAGGATGAGTCGAATCCTGCGCCCTGACTGAAGTTGTTGTCCCAGTCTTGCATCACCTCTGGCCGCGTCCCCCGAAAAACAACTGTTGGGTTCATATCATCCCCGAAGACATATTTATCAGGGGCATAAACACGGCTAAAAAAATTAGGGTCAACCGGCTGGTCAAATAACATCTCGCGTTTCAAGCCCAGAGAGGCTAACGCTTGATCATCATTACTGATATCAAACCACCCCTCAGGCACATCCGGCATGGTTTCAAATGAATTTATCGTCTGCCCTGCGCGGCCATAGACATTCTGAGCGAGCTTTGCCTTTTCGACAGCGATATTATTCTCAGCCAGCCGGTTAGCAGCGGTCTGCGCATCGGGATAGACACTACGCCGGCCTTTACTGATGAGATTTTTTCTCTCCTGCCAACGCTCAGCTTTTGTGAGCGGGCGGACAGGCTCATTTATTCGACTACTACGGCCACCGCCCGCACTGGGTTCTTCACCTCGCATAGCTGTGTCAGCACGACTAAGTTGACTTAGAGGAATATCTGTTGGCGCGGGGCGATTACCAAATGTGCTGACCATTTCTTCATATCGACGGATGATAGAGCTAACCGGATAATTATCAGGCAGCGTCGCCGAATACAGTTGAAGGCATCCCTCATTATCAATGAAGAACACAGCGACGGCGGGCGACCACAAACCAAAGCTATCATCAATAGCCACCATCGTGCCACGCTCAATATCCACAGTGGCGACAGTATGAATGTCCCGACCAGCCTGATAAGGATTTGCTCCACTTTGTGGCTGATGTGAATTCGGACGGCTTAACATCGAGCTCAGCGAAGAAGGGGGCATCGTTCTGATTCTTTGCACTGCAAGATGGGGACGGACAATAAAGGGAAAGCGCCATGGAGCAACTTTTTCTTCGAAAATGTAAGTCAATGACATGTAATTTGTCACGATATCGACTCCTGAAACACACCATACCATTTATCGGTATGCATTTGTTATCCTTAACAAAAAGGCTATTCTGTGGGTGAGCAGAAAGCCTACTGGCTCGCAACATCCTGCCCGGTTTGATACAGAAGTATATAAACTCTTGCAGTAATTTAAAGTAACGGCGCCTAAAGTCGCCTGCCTGGACCAGGATTATGCCCAAGGGAAATCGGCACACAGGCAAAAATCGGGTGGGCCGTATTATGCCACTAAACCAAATCAAAGCGGTGCGCGGTTATAAAGCGCCGCACCGTATCGCTGGCCGACCTTCAGTGGTTGTCCCTAATCGCGTGCAGCGACAGTTTAGTGTTGTCCGGGCCAATCAGGTCTGGGTCGCCGACATCATTTATATCCATTCCTGGCAGGGCTGATTGTATCTGGCGGTCGTTATCGACCGCTTCGCCCGTAACGTGGTGGGCTGGTCGATGAGGCCGCCTCTCTCACGCGAACTGGCACTGGCTGCGCTGAATGATGGTGGCATTATCTGGCAGCGCAAACAGAAGAAGAATTAACCGCACTGCGGGGGGTTATGGGTGATGGGCGAAAATTCGCGGATGTTGCGCATTCATAACCCTGGTACGGCGAGGCGCATTTTATGACTGGCGAGTGGGGGAATTTCACGGAGGGTGTGGCGCAGGCTCCGTCCCTTAGGTTACAGCGCCTGCGCCACACTTCACTCTTTCCAGCACATCACTGAGACAGGCTGTCTATTTTTTCTTTTAATTTCAATAAATTATCGTAATATTCACTGCCTTTTTTGATCCTTTGAAGTTCAAAATCAACCATCTGCCTGAAGGAACGACCTTGCTTATTCACCGGATTGGGATCAGCACCGTTGTCCAGCAGAAAAAAAACCTTCTCAAATTCTGATCTAAAAAAAGCGTCAACAAGCGGCGTTTGGCCTAAGGAGTCTCGAGTGTTGATATCGGCTCCCCGCTTGATTAGCAGCGCCAGCGTTGAATTATTTGTTGATTTAATCGTCGAAAAAATAAGGGCCTCATGATGCAACTTATCCCTGGCGTTAGGATCCAGCCCACCATCGAGCATCGCCTTCAACCAGATGTCCTTGTCACCTTTTGCGGCAACCTCAGCGGGGCTACCCGGCATATTCATTTGCGGCTGTAGGGGATCTGCTCCTGCATGAACCAAATCCGTTATGATCTGCAATCGCTCAGGAGGGTTATTATTGTAAAAACACTCATTCATTGCGAAAAATAAAAGTGTCAGCTCCTCAGCCCCTGGTCTATTAAGGTCAGTCTCTTTCGCCAGATGGAGAATGGCCTCACGATCTGCCGCCTGAATAGCCTTCGCCAAAATCAGTTGCGAACCCGTAAAATATTTTTCCGGTTCTATCTTTTTCATATCATTGCACGCCGATAAAAGAACAAACAGAAAAGAAAAAACTATCGCGGAGGCGATTTTTTTCGCGTTACACCCTGCTTTTAATGATTCCAATGTCCTCATCCTTCTGCGCTTCGATACAGTCAATGACCTGTGTCATGCCGAGCTTGTCCATCATGCTTCCGGTACCGCCAGCAAGTCCGACGATTTTACCTGTGGCATCAGTTTGCTGGCCTCATGCCGCGAAAAACAACCGTTGATGCATCTCATGCCCGCCAGGCGAGTTAATGGTGTATTGCGTTATGCGTCAGAAACTGCGCAATGGCGTCGACCACTCCGGCCGCCAGGGGAAGCGACGCGTTTGTATAAGCCGCATTATTCTCCCCCCTGTCGTCCGAATTTACCGCTTTAAGGACATGGTTTACATTCGGCAAGAGAACAAGGGTTGCATTCGGATTGGCTGACTTAAGCTGTCGGGCATCATGTTCCGGAACCTGGAGATCGCGTTGCCCCTGTAATACCAGTACTGGCTTAGGCATTCGCGCGATGAGATGCGTTGGGTTAAAGGAAAAAATGTTTATAAGAAATCCCTGCACCGCCGGGTAAAATAAATTTTGGACAGCGAAATGCATATTCTGAACATCAACACGCCTACCCTGCTCCAGTTCGTTAATAACAAAAAACGCATCGTCCAGCAGAATTGCATTGTCCGGATTGGCTTTAAGCTGTTCTCTTAACACTTCCCCCAGCGGGCGCGAGGGTGTTGCAACCAGCATCAGACCACAGACATCAGGTTCCTGCGCCGCGGCCAGTGCGACGATTCCCCCTTCACTGTGCCCGAGCAGCCAGATACAGGGGGTTTCCAGTTGCTGTTTCAATACCGTTATCCAGGAACAAACATCATCAACATAATCATTGATGGTCACAGCGTTTGCGTCCGTTACCGCCGCTGAACTGGCAAACATTCCACGCTTGTCCACTCGCAACGTTGCAATGCCCTTTAGCGCCAGATTTTCCGCCATAAGCCGATAAGTTGACGCATTAACCCCAAGAGGATTATTGCCGTCGCGGTCAGTGGGTCCGGAACCGGGAATAATCAGAATGACATGTTCTGGCTTCGGACAGGGGCTAAGTAAAGTGCCTTTGAGAGAGCCTTGCGGGCCTGGTGCTTCCAGCAATGTTTCATACAGGGTGTTATGCATAGCCAGGTGAGCCATATAAAGTTAGGGTGTAAAGAATGCCAACGGCATTTTTGTAATGCTTTGAATATAGGAATTAAAACATGGACAATCCATATTGTTTTACTTTTATATTCACGGCGATAGCGCCGCGCTGGCATGATGCTGCTTCAACCTTGTTCTTAATGTTAGGCTGGGCAGAACATTGCAAAGTGCGCCGGTTTCACTAAAGCCAGCATCACCTTCCCGGACCAGTGGTGAAATGCTCGCCAAACCATGTAGCCAGCGAAAGAGAGAAGTTCTGCTCCGGATACCGGACGAGTTACTTTTATTTCACAATCAAGGAGATTAAACTCATTTCACCATGACACGAGCACTCAGGTATTGATTGTTGAATCGCATTATAAAACTGGCGCGCCCTACGCTTTTATTCTCGCTGTTTACACTCTCCGGCTGCTCATTATCCCCGGCGATTCCGGTATTAGGCGCAGTATTTCCCGGCTGGTTCTTCTGTTTATCAGGCGCTGCGCTTTTACTTATTCCCTGCCATATCCTGATCGTTCGTAAAGGATGGCAATCGCGATTTTCTCCGCTGGTCTTCAGCTATCTGGCGCTGATGTTCCTGTTCGCCACGATTTTGTGGTTCCTGTTCTTCGTAAATCCAATCCTATGACTCCATCCCGCTCAAGCGTTATCCGCAAAAAATGGCCCCTGCTGGCGCTCGTTCTTGCCGCTATCGTGGCGCTGATTCTGGTTATCTGGCAGTTGCAAACCTCACCGGAAACCAACGATGCCTATGTTTATGCCGATACCATCGACGTGGTGCCGGAAGTAAGCGGGCGGATCGTCGAGATGCCGATTCGCGATAATCTGCGGGTGAAAAAAGGCGATCTGCTGTTCCGCATCGACCCGCGCCCCTACCAGGCGATGCTTGATGACGCCAAAGCGCGACTGACCACGCTTGATGCGCAGATCATGCTGACCCAGCGCACGATCAAAGCGCAGGAGTACAACGCGCAGTCGGTCAGCGCCGCCGTCGAGCGCGCTAAAGCGCTGGTTAAACAGACTACCTCGTCACGCATACGTCTTGAACCGCTGGTTCCGCAAGGGTTTGCCTCACAGGAGGATCTTGACCAGGCGCGAACGGCTGAAAAAGCGGCGCGCGCCGAGCTGGAGGCCACGCTGTTGCAGGCCAAACAGGCTTCCGCCGCCGTGACCGGCGTCGATGCCATGGTGGCGCAGCGCGCGGGGATCCTGGCGCAAATTGCGCTGGCCGAACTGCATCTCGAATTTACCGAAGTCCGCGCGCCGTTTAATGGCGTGGTGGTGGCGCTGAAAACGACGGTCGGGCAGTATGCCTCAGCCCTTAAGCCGGTCTTTACCCTGCTGGATGATGACCACTGGTACGTGGTGGCGAACTTCCGCGAAACCGACTTGCAGAACGTGCGCCCCGGCGTCCCGGCCAGAATCACCGTGATGACCAACCACAGCCGCACCTTCGAGGGCGTCGTCGACTCGGTCGGCACCGGCGTTCTGCCTGATGGCGGCAGCGTGATTGAGGGCCTGCCGGTCATCCAGAAGAGTATTAACTGGGTGCATGTCTCCCAGCGTTTCCCGGTCAAAATTGCCGTCAAAGACCCGGATCTGAATCTGTTTCGTATGGGCGCTTCCGCCAGCGCCGTCCTGCAGCCGCAATAAGGAGACGGCATGCAAAGCTTTTGGTCGTTTCTGACCCGGGAACTCCGCGATGCGCCGGGACGGGCGAACTACACCCTACGCCTGACGCTGAGCTGCGCAGTGCTGATTGTGTTGTTTATGACGCTGCATATCCCCTTCCTCGCCGTCGCGCTGATCGTGGTGTTTTACGTCAGCCAGCCTAATATTTTGATGATCAAGCTGGTCAGCGTGGTTTTTGTAGTCACCGTCAGCGTCGCCCTGGGCGGTGTGCTGCTGATTATCAAATGGACCTATGACTATCCGCTCATTCGTCTGATTGCCTCGGTGTTTCTGTTCTTCTGCGCAATTTACCTGATGCGGGTGCTGGGTAAGCTGGGGATGGCCTTTTTCGTGGTGGCGCTGGCGGTCATCTACGCCCAGACCTTCCCGTCAATGACCAGCCAGAGTGAAATTCTGGTGCGCCTGCTAATGTGGCTGTGGGTGGCGATTAACACCGCCATTCTGGTGACGCTGCTGGTCAATGCCTGTTTCCGACAGGCTTTTCCCGGCTATCAGTTCAAAGCCCGGCTGGTGGTGATGCTGCGCCAGACGGCACGGGCCCTTACCCATCCCGACGATGGGCAACCTACTTTCAAAGCGCTGGCCGAACAATTTAACCAACTGCAGTCTCTGTATCAGCAGGCCACGCGCGCCACGCCGGAGATTGCCGCCAGCCCGCAGGTCTGGCAGTCGCTGATGGCCGCCGCGCTGCGCTGCTATCATTTGATAACCCTGCTACAGCCGGGCAACGACCATTCCGATGCGCGTCAGCAGTTAGCCCGCGAGTTGAACGCGCTGGCGGATAATCTGCCCACCACGGCGGCGGATTGCCAGCCGCTGGTGATCCCGCGCGAGAGTGCCAACAGCGCCATTTTGCAGGAAATCGCCGCAGTTCTGGCGCGACTGGCACGCGGCGAAGCCATCCCGCTGCCGCGGGGCGAAGTGGAAAAAGCGCCGCTACTTTTGCCGGACGCGTGGTCCAATCCCGCCTATCTGCACTTTGCCCTGAAAACGCTGCTGGCTACCCTGCTGTGCTATGTTTTTTACACCGCCGCCGACTGGCAGGGCATTCACACGATTATGTTGAGCTGTGTGATTGTCGCCCAGCCGGGTCTGGGCGCCACCCTGCAAAAGACGTGGCTACGCATCGGCGGCGCGCTGCTGGCCACGCTGATTGCGCTGATCCTGATTGTCTTTGTGCAGCCCTGGACCGACTCGCTAAGCGGGCTGCTGGCAATGACCCTGCCGGTCTTCGCGCTGGCCGCGTGGATTGCGGCAGGTTCGGAACGCATTGCCTACGCCGGGATCCAGATAGGCTTTACCTTTGCACTGGCGTTTCTCAGTTGGTTTGGTCCGCTCAGCAACCTTACCGAGCTGCGCGACAGGGTTATCGGGATCCTGCTTGGCGTGCTGGTTTCCTCTATTGTTCATCTCTATTTATGGCCGGATAGTGAAGCGCCACAGCTCAAAGCGCGGCTGGCGCAGCTCTATCGGCAACTGGCGCAAACCCTCTCTGCCCGCAACGATGAAGTGCAACTGGTACCACTCTTTGCTGCGCTGACTGAAAGCGAGACATTACTCAACCGCGTTGCCGCCGAGCCGCTGGCAACCTACGCGCATCCGTGGCCGGATGCGAAAAACTGGCCGGTACGGGCGACATTCCGTCAGGCAGAGGAGATCCTGCGTCTCAGCGAAGGCTATCGCCTGTACGCCACGCCGGAGGATACCTTTTTAGCCCGCTGCGCCGGGCGGCTTGAAGGCTACGCCGCCGATATCGACCAGCAACAAAGCACAGCGATAACCCCTCAAGTGCTTCACCCGGACCCGGCGAACCCGTTTGGCGCGCCATTGCTCAACGCGTTGGCCGCGCTTCCGACGTGGTCATTTGCGACTTCCGTTATTCCGCGACAGGCAGCCCGATCATGACAAACATTACTCCTTCCCCGCGCGTCTGGTGCTCACCGGCACTTGCCTTCGCCCTGACGTTATTAACCGGGTGCGCGTTAATTCAGGACGATCCCGGCCAGGTTCCGCTGGTTAATCCGCAGCAGGCCGAGCTGGCGCAGGTGATCCACCTGGCGAACAGCGGCTGGCCGACGGCGCGCTGGTGGGAAGGCTATCAGGATCCCCAGCTTAATATGCTGGTCAATCGCGCGCTGCAAAACTCCCCGACCATGCAGGCCGCGCGGCTACGGATTTCGCAATCGCAGTCCACGGTGGAGTTGGCGCAATCGGCAATGGGCGTACAGGCCACCGCCGTGGCGGCGCAAAACCACCTGCGGGTGACCAATAAACAGTTCACCTGGCCCTACTCCTTCTCCCTGCCGGTGGATAAAAACGGCCCGTGGTACACGCTGAATACGGTCGGGGTCGGCGCAACGTTGAATATCGATCTCTGGGGTTCCGACCGCGCCCGTGTTGCCGCCGCGATTGGCGAAAAGAATGCCCGCCAGGCGGAGACCGCCGGTATCGAACTGGATCTCGCCAGTAGCGTGGCTCAGCTCTATTTTGCGATGCAGGCAACCTTTCAGAAAATTGAATTACTCAATCAACTGGAGGCTATCGCCAGCCTCTCGGTGCAGGCGCATGAGCATCGTACCGCGCGCGGCGTCGAGGATAGCGTTGATGTCGCCAATGCCCAGGCCGAGCTCCTGGCGGCGCAGCAGCAAGTGATTACGGCGCAGGGGACGCTGACGCAGTATCGGGAAACGCTGCGCGCGCTCATCGGCGCCGATGCGCATAGCCTGCCGGAGATCCACCCTGTAGCGCTGCCGACCCTGCAGGAGACACTCCCGGACTCGCTCTCGTTTGAGCTGCTGGCTCGCCGCCCGGATCTGCAGGCGCTACGCGGTTATGTCAGCGCCTCCATGAGCCAGGTGGACGCGGCAAAAGCGGCGTTTTACCCGCACGTCGATATCAAGGCTTTCTGGGGCTACAACGCGCTAAGCGTCGGCGACCTGTTTAAGTCCTCTTTCCAGCAGATCAATATACTGCCGGGGCTCTATTTACCGCTATTTGACGGCGGGCGCTTAAACGCCAACCTGAAATCGACGCGTACGGCGAGCAATATACTGATTAAACAGTATAACCAGGCGGTGCTGGACGCGGTGCGCGACGTGGCGATTAGCTCCAGCCAGCTTAATGATTTGAACCAGCAGGCCGCGCTGCAGCAGCAGAAAGTGACGGCGGCGATGCTAACCACCCGCAGCGCCAGCGCGCACCATCAGCGCGGACTTATCAGCAACTATGCGGCGCAGGAAGCGCGTCGTCCGGCTATCGCGGAGCAGCTTTTACTGCTGGATATCCAGGCCCAGCGGCTCAGCACCGATATCACGTTGATTAAAGCGCTTGGCGGTGATTACCGTGGTCCACAGTCTGCCAGCAGTAAATAACTGAAACAGAGAAGTTCAGAGCGTGTTTAATGCGGCAGACATTGCCGATTTCTTCGCCAACAACGCGCTCGCGGTGGTAATTTAGAAGAATCATAAAACTCACACTAAAAGGGTAAACAATGCTGATACAGCAAGCGCCACAGCTTGAAACAGAGCGCCTGATTTTAAAGCAATACACGCTTGAAGATTTCCCGGCGCTCAAGGAATGCTGGGCCACTCCGGAAATGGTTAAGATTAATGGCGGAGAAAAACCGACTGCAGAAACGGTCTGGGCCCGTTTGTTACGCGATATCGGGCACTGGCAGATGCTGGGTTATGGTTACTGGGCTGTCTTTGAAAAATCAACCAACCGTTATGCGGGTTCGTTTGGCTTTATGAATGCTCATCGTGAGATCACGCCTGCACTGGAATATCCTGAAGCGGGATGGACGTTAATGCCAGAAGTACGTGGCAAAGGTTATGCGGCTGAAGCGCTGGGCGCAATTTTACAATGGGCCGATGAGACATTTTCCTCTCCAGTGTGCTGTATTATTGATGAAGAGAACAAACGTTCAAATTATCTAGCTGAGCGCTTTGGTTTTCAGTTTCAGGACAATGTTAACTATCGTGGTAAGCAAATACGATTACTGGTACGCCAGAAAACTCTGCCCCAGCCCCCCCAGTGAGCAGGCTTACTTTCCGTAGGTTGCCAGGAGTGGACATGCTTTGCCTTGAAAGTCGCGGTGATGTGTTTTCATTAACGCAACTTTAGTTAGAATGGCCTCGTTGATAACGAGAGAACTGGAGGGAAGATGTTTGCTGATTTTGGTGTCGTTAACTTCTGGACATACCTGCTTGGTGCAACGCTGATCGTCCTTGCGCCTGGCCCTGAAACCATGTTCGTGATTAAAACGAGTATTACCAGCGGTATCAGCCGGGGTTTTGCTGCAATATTTTCAATCCTCCTGAGCGACGTAATCCTGGTTCTATTGGCTTGGTGTGGGCTGGCGGCGGTTATCAATTCAACGCCTGCCCTGTTCAACGCTATCAAATACGCAGGCGCTGCTTATCTTTTCTATCTCGGTGTACAAACGATACGCACCGTGTTTAAGCCAGTCGTCGAAACGAGTAAGGAAAAAAAATCTTCAGCTGATGCGGGAGGGATCATCGGGCGCGGAATGCTGGTTACGCTATTGAATCCAAAGACGCTGTTGTTCTATATCTCTTTCTTCGCCCAGTTTATCAATGTTCAGGCTGAGCACTCCTGGATGGCGTTTATCATTCTTGCAGCAGTGATGTTCGCAATTACTCTCGTATATTTCGGCTTTCTCGTTTTCTGCGGCTCCTATCTGCTTAGTCGTCTTAAAGGCAATCGTTGGCTATCTGCAATCGGAAACGCGCTGGTAGGGATGTTCTTTATTGGATTTGCAGCACGACTTGCAAGCGCCACTTCTTAATCACATGTCTAAGCTGCCGCAAGGCGGTTTTTTTACGACCTTTCGCTGGTTGGGATGCTCGCTTCTCGCTGTGAGTTCAGCCGATAGACGCAACACACTTATTGAACCGCTCTGCGCCACAAATGGACGCAACTACTCCGCTGGCAGACCATTATCAGTTTGCGGTGCGTCGCATTCATATTCCTCATATACAAATAGCACTCACGGAAAGAAGTCACTCCCCCTCCTCCTGTATATCTACATCCACACAGAGCCATTAACAAAAGGATGCAGGAAGATGCTGAGAGGTAAAAGAGCGGTTATTACCGGTGGAGGCGGAGGATTTGGCCAGGCGCTGAGCGTGTGGCTGGCGCGAGAGGGTGTCGAGGTGGATTTTTGCGCGCGGCGGGCAGAGGATATTCAAAAAACCTGTAGCATCATCGCGGCTGAAAGCGGCACTGCAAAAGGGTATCTCTGTGATTTAACCCGGCCTGAATCCGTTTCTCAGTTTTCTTCACAGCTGTTGGCCGCAGATAAGCCCATAGACATTTTAATCCTCAATGCCGCGCAGTGGTTATCCGGGAGATTAGACGATCAGCCTGACACAGAAATTATCAATACCGTCAGTTCAGGCCTGACAGGTTCGATTCTGTTGACTCAAGCCTTGCTGCCCGGGTTAAGACGTTCTGACAGTGCTGATATCGTCTCGATTATCTCTTCATGCGGGGTACCGAATTTTACCGATTCCATTGCGCATCCTGCTTTTTTCGCCAGCAAACACGGGCTTAGTGGGTTTACAACGAAACTGTCACAGCAGTTGTCCGGGGAAAATATCCGTGTAACCGGGTTGTACCCGCCGGATTTCGAACTCACAGGATTAGATACGTTTGTCGAGAGTCAATCCAGAATGGGGGAACGTCTAATGAATGGGCGATCGGTTTGGGAAACGATTCGTTTTGTGCTGTCTCAACCGCGTAGTTGCCATATAAGTAGCATCTACTTTCAAGGGCCCACTCGCGAAGACCTGAGTGTCGGGAGCTGAATCGGGTGACCTTGAACTCACAGCCAGGCGCGACCGTTATTAACTCCATCCTGCGTTAGTCACAAATGCAACAGCAACAGGGGAATGACATCAGCTTTTCACCATTCCCGCTCTCCGCTATCAAGAAAAGTAACCCATCATGCGTCATGGCAGGTTTTTATCGGCATATAGCCTGCGCAGAGTACGGTTACTAATCTAGCGGGAATGACACTTCTGGTCGTGTTTTAAATACGGTCGAACCTTGAGAACGTTAATGAGCAATAACGATTGCAGCTCAACCCCTGTCACAGGGTTGAGCCACCGGTTATGCGTCGTGCTGAGCCAGCGTCTGAGCTTGTGCCTGTATTGACCGTGCCGTCTGGTGGCGATGCCAGTACCAGGCCAGCACGCCTTTGAATCTATCAATCTCTTTCTTGAGGCCCGGCAGAGGGATTTTGCTGCGTTTTTTGCCGTGGGCGTTCGGTTGCACATGCTGGACATGCAACGTATCCCGGCCAAAGTTTCGAAGCACGTTGATATTTTTAACGTTATCCCACTCCAGCAGCTCAGCCGTTTTCGGCAATACAATGCCCTGCCAGGTGATTTCGATCTGCGAACCGTCTTTCAGTGTAAAGGGAACATTGGGGAAATACTTAAGAACCAGCGCGGTCTCGGCTTCGCCCGTGGGCTGGTAGCGCCATGCCAGGCTCTCTTCATGGTTAGACGAGAAATCACGTTCATATTTCTGCCACAGCTGCTGTTCGATGTTGTCGGCAACGGGCATTAAATCGACCCAACTCTCCGTCGGGAGTTCCGCTGCCACCGAGGAATAGGCGCTTTCTTCAACGGAAAAACCAACGTTACGCATTCTTTCAGCCAGGGGGGGGTGTGAATCAAAGGGATGCGGCACATTCTGTTCACGCATGGTGCTGATAAAACCAGGGGAATTCACATGCGCAGGCAAACCGGCTGCAATGGTTTTACGGATCCCCAGTTCACTCTCATGCAGCGCATTGTTTTCAAAGAGATTGCGCTCAACCTCATAGCGATAACTGGCATAGGCTGAAATCTTGATCAGGGATTCAATAATCGCAGCAGGTGAGATGAGCGCAGAGGCATTGCGATCGGCCACGAACTCACGTTCACGGCTGTTGCGCTGCCATGCCAGTTCAAACAGCATGCGATACAGATAAAGCGGATAGTAGACAATCAGCGTGGCCACATTCTCGCTCATCAGAGCGATATAGAGATCGAAACGGTGCAGCTTCGGCCCCAGTAACGCGCCCGACGCCGTATCGCCTTCATGCAGGTGAGTCAGCTCATGCACCATGACGCCATCGGCCTGCGCGAGGGTCAGCTGACGCAACAGCGGTATACTGACATACAGTTTACGGCCCGTTAACAGATGGTCATTTACGCGCATCGGCGCTTCTGTCACGTAGAAATTGGTGTCGATACCGGCAACAATATGGTCCGGCGGGGTTGTTCCTACCCGGGCAGCCAGCGCATCAATTCTTGACCACAGTGCAGGGGCGGCTTCGCGGCTTACCACTTCGCCTTCGATATTCTCCTCAGGCGGAAGCTTTTTGAAGATGCCTTTGATGATGTAATAGATACCGCCCAGCACCATCAATCCCACTATTATAACCAGTTTTGGATAGTAGGTTTGCGTGAAGAAGGCGGTTCCCCAGAAAGAGAGCCATACCAGCATCCCACCTTGCACAATCACTTCAAGTGAACCCGCGAGCATCAGGAATGGACGCGCCAGCATCAGGCTTAACAGTTGACTCCGGCGATTCCTGAAGGCCAGCGCGCTGAATAACACGATCATCAGCAGTACAATGCCGCCGGCAATCAACGTCCACAATGCAACGTTGCCCATCATGTAAAACTGCCAGAGCTCTGAGCCCGGTAAACAGACTGCTTTTTTGTAGTTGAGCAGATCTTCGTCAACCGGACCGCAGACGCTTGAAGGCGGATTCTGTTGCAGGAACCCGGCGAGTTTATCGGCATCCTGATGTTGTTTTTGTGCATCCTCAATAAAGAATTGTGTGTATTCCTGATTGAGTGATTTACTCCCGTATTCAGCAAAACCTAATGTGATTGCTGGTATGAGAAACAGGGTTAACAGAAGCCAAAAGATTACCTTTGTATAACCCATTTTCAATTCCGTTATGCTTTTCAACGTTATTAACTCATCCACTGTGTGTAATGGGAAAAACGACTTTCGCGGCGTGCGCCCGAAGAAGTTTGCTATACCAGTTAAAGGGATAATTACCCTCCCACTAAGCTTACACTATTTTACAAACAGTGCATTTTGATTGTAAACCTACCTTTGTTAGTTATAGAAACAGGCAATGTATTTTCTACGGATATTTCAGCACGAGATGGTCACTGCGCAAGTCGCAGTAAATTTAAGCCTCAGATAAGAAAAAACGAATGCAGGGAGTGCGAATGACTTCGCGAAAAAGACATTGTAGATAACTCATCTGTTTAATTATTTTTTATAATAAAAACAATGACTAATGAATTTAATTCCTTGTAATATTATAAATATTATTTATCCACAATAGGATAATTCGCAATTCGTGTTTTTATTTCTTCTTCACTCATAAAAGAAAGTCCCATTTTTCCGTTCTCATTCATCATTGGGGTTTTGCTTGAGTGAATTCTCAGGCAGAAAAAAAGTTGTCAGAATGGGATATGATTATCCCGCCCTGTTGATGCTCACTTAGGTTCTACTCTGTTGGCACTGCATTTCAGAAAAGGAAATAACACCATGAGGAGTTCGCAATCACGTTAAAGAATATATCTGATATGACAGATATATTCTTTAACGCAGCGCGGGGTTGCACAGTAAATGTGGCATCAGCCGCCAGGGTGCGGACGACGGAAAAAACAGCCACCACCACGAAACAATCGCGCCACTGGATGTAATGCAGAAATTCACATTCCCGGATTATCAGACTCAGCCCGTTCCTGGCGATAGAGCGCGAGAACCAATCTTACAAGCTCGCAAGCTTTAGCGCATCACCTCGCCCCCTAATCAACCGTTTTGCCTTTTCTTCCCCGCCCTCGCCTCCGCCAGGTTTATCACCCACACTTAATCCAAAGACGTAGTCTGCGCGCGCATTGTGCTTTACACTGCGCGCTGCAAAAATTGAGTAGATAAACGATTAATCAGGCGGTAATGGCGATGAACGGAACGATCACAACGTGGTTTAAAGATAAAGGTTTTGGATTTATCAAAGATGAAAACGGCGACAACCGGTACTTTCATGTGATTAAGGTCGCCAACCCTGATCTGATCAAGAAAGATGCAGCGGTGACCTTCGAACCGACCACCAACAATAAAGGATTGTCGGCATATGCGGTCAAAGTCATCCCGGAAAGCAAATACATCTATATCGCAGGCGAGCGCCTTAAACTCGCCTCGATCAAGTCTTTCGTGGTGTTCAGTGAAGAAATGCCTGTTGAAACCGGCATTGATAAAGAAAATGCTGTCCTGTCGGTGGGTCTGTTGATGAACAATATCAAGCCGAAATCCGCCGCGAAACCAGGCGAAATGCGTGCGGTAAAAAAACTGGCGATCACCACCTTCCAGGGCACGACGTTAATCTTCTCGCAAGATGAAATAGATGTCGAAGCCACAGTTAAAATGCTCAAAGTCTGACATCATCAGACTGCCCCTGTGCCGACATCGCACGATTGATATAGCGCATGCCGGCACGACTTACTGCCCCATTTAGATATTTCCGTATTCATCCGGCGATTTTCGCTCGGGGAGTAAAATAAGACTGCTATTATCTAAGCCACATCGGCAGTATCAACTGGCTCAGGACTTAGGGAACGACTTATGAACAACGAAATACCACTTAAATTTTATGACATCGTGGATGAGTATTCGACGGAAAGCGAGAAGCCGGTGAGCGAGTCAGAACGCGATCCCCTGGCACACTATTTTCAGTTGCTCATCACCCGTTTAATGGCTAATGAAGAGATCAGCGAAGAGGCGCAGCAAGAGATGGCCCGCGAAGCAGGCATCAATGAAAAACGTATTGATGACGTCGCAAACTTCCTCAACCAATGGGGCAACGAGTAACGTCGTCTCAGTCTTTATTGGGAAGGCGGCAGCCTGTGCTGTCTGTCCCCTTCCCGCTAATTTTTCCCCCGGCGCAATGAAGTCAGCCCAACAGGCTGACATGGCTTCACAGGTTAAATGTCCCTTCCATGGTGATCACACTGTTTCCCCCTACCCGCACAACCGGTTTACCCTGCGAGGCGTCATACTCTGCCAATAGCAGGCTGGCCCGCCCCATATCCACCCCCTGACTTACACGCAAAGAGAGCGTCCTTTTATCGTGCAGAGAAGCCAGTAGCGCCGTCAACGCAGCCGTCGCGCTGCCTGTCGCCGGGTCTTCGGTCATCCGCGGCGTGAACATCCTTGCCTGCAAATCGCAATGCTCTTCCCGCGTTGTGTCCAGGGTATAGGCATAAATGGACACGGCACCGTCCAGCGGGAGAACGGCCCGAAACCCTTGTAGATTCGGCACACAGCGGCGTAGCGCATCGCGGGAGGCCAGTTCAACAATTAAAAACGGCAGCCCCACCGAGGCCACCAGCGGCTGATGCACAGCCGTACGGATACACTCTGCTTCCAGCGACAAACAGGCGGCAACCTGCCCCGCGCTTACTTCGGAGCGGCAAGACAACAGCTCCGGCACCCGCAGTTCGGCCCCGCTAATGGTGCCGTTGTTTTTGAGCAGCCGAACGGGCACCAGACCTGCCGCTTCTTCAAACAGCAATGTCTCAGGCAGCGTCTCGTCCCTCGCCGTTGCATAACTCGCCAACACAAAGGCGGTACCGACATTAGGATGCCCGGCGAAAGGAATTTCCCGCGTGGGGGTAAAAATGCGCACATGCGCCGTGTTTGCTCTGTCTTCCGGCGGCAGTACGAATGTCGTTTCGCTGTAGCCAAATTCAGCGGCAATCTGTTGCATTTGCCCGGTGCTCATCCCTTCTGCATCTAACACGACAGCGACAGGGTTGCCAACAAACGGCGTATCCGTAAAAACATCTGCAATCACATAACGTCTTTTCATTCTCAACTCTGTATTCAATGGTGTAGTAAACAACGAGTACCACAATTTAGCGCTCAGCAACACCGGTCAGATTCATCAGTATGGAAAATATCAGGTATAGTAGACTGAATTGTTGCCTCTTTTAAAAAGGAATGCGAAATGAAAGACAAGAAGAGAAAACCATTAATCCGTACCTCTCAGGATCTATGCTGAAATGACTATTTTCAATAATAAACAAATTCAGGGGATCGCATGCATTCTTTATTAAACTCATTCGTTTGTTTTTTTGAATCTTACATTCAGAGACTGCCTCGTTGTAATCATACAAGACGGCAGTATTTTTTACTTTTCCTGACCGGGATTATCTGTTTGACAGGAGGTGCAGCCTGGAGTACAGCATATCTGTTTGCTGACAAACCTTATATCGCCGCATTATGTTTATCTGTCATTCTTGTCGGTTTTTATGCCATGAAGATGGCATTTAATGGGATCACAAAGCAAAACACGCTTATTTTCTCCCACCTGATATTGATTGTTTGCACTGTGATCCCTTTAACGGATTACCCTCTTGCTGCCATACCCCGTTCGTCTCACTCTTACCTGCTGGTATATGCTGTTGGTGGGGCTTTATTTCTCAGGCATGAACGATTCTATGTGAAAACAGTAATGCCTTTTCTTGCCTTTGTTTTCTATTTGACCTACTCAGTGTCTGATCTTTCTTTTACCAGTGAGCTTCTTCACCCGCCAGAATACATCATGACCAAAGGTGTTTTCATAAACTACGTTACTGCTGTTGCACTTATATTTGGTATCTTGATCATCTTCCGCGGCGATTATACTAATGAGAAGTATCTTACCTACGCACTATCGAAAGCCATAAAAACTAAACAACTCTCTGTTTATTATCAGCCGCAAATCGATCGTCAGGGGAAAGTTGTTTCAGCAGAAGCATTACTGCGTTGGAAACATCCCGTCAGAGGTTTTATAGCGCCCGATTATTTTATTCCGATAGCCGAGGCGTCCGGATTAATATTACCCATCGGCTACTGGGTTTTGGAACGTGTAGGTGATGATATGCTGGCGCTCAAAAACAAAATAAAAGACATTACGGTTTCTGTAAACATCAGCCCAATACAATTAATGGATGCTGAGTTTCCCGATACCGTTGACAGCATTCTCAATAAAAACAATCTTAACCTCAAAAATATCAAGCTTGAAATAACAGAAGGTGCTTTTATTTATGATAAGAAGTATATCTTAAACGTCATGAATGAATTCTCGAGGAAAGGAGCATTATGGTCGCTTGACGACTTAGGCTCTGGTTATTCTTCATTAAATATCTTAAATGAAATGCCATTTAGTGAAGTAAAAATTGATAAGAATTTATTAAAAGGCATAGATCATAGTTTAAAAAATAGAGTAATCTTAGAGAAAATCATCGAAATTGCAAACGATGTAGGTATGAACATCGTTGTTGAAGGTATTGAGACACAGACTATGGCCGACACCGTATTTAAAATGGGGTGCGATCTGCAACAGGGCTATCTTTATGCGAAGCCAATGCCCTTAGATGAGTTCTTATTATTTTGCGCGCAAAATAATACCCAGGATGTCAGATATGGCCGGGAAGTCACGGGTGATTATTTTCCTGAGCCTCTGACTGATAACAATGAATAAGTATGGCGAGTAATAGCGGCTTTGGCCGCTTCGCCGGATGAAAGCGTTTTATAAGGTAATTTTAGAAAAGTGAGGGTAAAGCACGAAACACAGGCGCAATGCGCCATCGGATCGACTGTCATCATCAAGATTTGCTTATGTCCTGTGGGTTATCATTTTACGTTTATCGTCAGACTCCATCACCTTACCCTGGCTGTCTTTTTTTAAATTCCCTTAGCAATTCGACGGTTAAAAGCCAACCTTGTTCTTTTCAATACGCATTGCGAATAATAGCACAAATCGTTCAATAAATTTGTTGCATTAAATTTATGCAACATTCCATCGATCAATCGAATTAATTTCAATAGTCACAAACTATCAATAATTTAATTTTTTTAGTTTTTAACGATCAATGGCTAAGTATTATCAGCATCATGCCGATGTGTATTAAATGCCCTCTGCAGGAGCAGATCGGCATAACTTCAAATTTAACAAGGAAAGAAAAATGAGAAAAGTTAAGACCAACAGTCAAACACAAGGTTTAAGTATCAAAAACAAAATATTACTGGCATTCGGCATCATATTGCTTTTGATGGTATTTATTTCAGCAAACTCTCTTTTCAGGCTTAATGAAGCTAAAGATAAAATATCGAAAATCGTAACGGAGGATTATCCGACAACTGCTCTTGGCAATAATGTTATAAGAGAGGTCAATAACGCGACAACGTTATTACTTAACGCAATTATCGAAAAAGAACCAGAGAGAAAAGATCAGCTTTTGCAGGCATTGAATGCTAAAAGTAAAGAAGTAACGGCGTTATATGAACAACTGAGGGAAAAAGCAGACGATGAACCTTCACAATTATTATTAAACAAGATATCTGAAATGCGTACAGCTTACATTCAGTCACGCGCTTTAGTGATAAAAAACCTTAAAACCGATCCTGAGGCCGCCGTCAATGAGTACACCACTCACACCCGTGCTTACGAAGGTCAATACCTGGAGAAAATAACCGAATTTATCGATCTACAGCGTAATGAAATGCAGACATCCTATGCGGATTTTCTCGGTGATTACGCATTAAGCAAAGCGACAATGATCGTTGTATCAATAATCTGTTTAGCACTCGGTATCATCATGGCACTTCTGATTTCACGTGCCATTGTCCGTCCTATCAATCATGCCGTCAGTGCCGCCACCCGTATTGCCAAAGGCGATCTCGGTACTGACATCGTTATTACTTCTAAAGATGAAACAGGGATTCTGACCGGGGCCATTGCCCATATGCAGCAAGAATTACGAAAAATCGTAACTGAAATTCGCAGCGGGGCGGAAAATATCGCGACAGGTGCCTCACAAATCATGGCTGGCACCAGGGATTTGTCCGCGCGAACGGAGGAACAGGCCAGTTCGGTTGAACAAACCGCCGCGTCGATGGAGCAGATTTCCGTCACGGTGAAAAATACCGGGAGTAATACAGCGAATGCTTCCCTGCTCTCAGAAAATGCCAGCATAACGGCCAAAGATAATGAAAAGTTAATGTCGTCTCTGACGCATGAAATCCACAATATCACCAACTCCGCAGATAAAATGTCTGACATCATTAGTCTGATTGACTCCATTGCTTTCCAGACCAATATACTGGCCCTCAACGCGGCGGTGGAAGCCGCCCGCGCAGGTGAACACGGAAAAGGATTTGCCGTCGTTGCTCAGGAAGTTCGCGTTCTCGCGCAAAAAACAGCGAACTCGTCAAAGGATATCCGTTCTCTGATTGAAAATTCCATGCAGCAAAGTTCCCGGGGTCTGGATATGGTGCGTCAGGTTAGCGGAAAAATGGATGGTCTTGTGCACAACGTTGACAGCGTCTCGAGTATTCTTAAAGAGATCGAACAGGCCAGTCTGGAACAGAGCGAAGGGGTGCATCAGATTAATATTGCGATCGGTCAAATTGATACCACGACACAGCAAAATGCGGCATTGGTTGAAGAATCCGTGGCGGCATCAGAAATGCTTAACGAGCAGGCCAGAGTGCTGAAAGACCTGGTTAGCGTATTTAAAATGGCCTGAATGCCCATCTAACATCTGTTATTAATCGAGAATGAAAGACAATCCGGTAATACATTATCGCGGTTATCGGATTGTCTTAATATTCTCTTTCTCGCGAATAAAACCTGACAGGTGAGATAATCTCTCGTCCCGTCACCGAACTCAAAACGTCGCTTGCCACTCTTTTTTAAGCAGCGCGTAGACATACGTAGAGTCGTACCGCTCTTCGCCCTTTTCGTCTGTAAACGAGACAAACTCCTTAAAACAACCTTCCTGTCGCATGTGCAGGCGAGCACAGAGTTTTTGTGACGGCAGATTATAGTCTTCCACATAGGCATACAGGCGCCGTGCTTCGTTTTGCGTAAACAGATAAGTGAATAGCGCGCTGACAGAGGCGGTGGCAAATCCCCGCCCTTCATATTGCGGATTAAAGTGCCAGCCTATGCTCCAGGTATGCGGATCGGGTTCCCCGTGGTTATCGGCAAAAAGATGACCAACAAGCGCATCACTCTCTTTAAGGCAGACGGCGAACTGGGTCTCATCGCTGGCGCGTTTAGCCACGTCTTCTTCGGCTTCTGCCAGGGTGCTGACTTTCTCATCATAAAAACAGGGCACACGCGGCGAAGCCATATAAGCATAAAAAGCCGCGGCGTCTTTGCGGTGAAAGCGCCGGATAATAAGCCCTGGCATGGTCGTTAAAATCATCTCACTCCCCTGTTCATTGTTTTTCCCCTTTCGCGCCGCCTCAATAAGATCGCCGCTCCTCGTGGGTTCCATAAAAAAAGCGGCGCAGGGTCCAGATAAGCAGCGCCAGTAACGCAATTGCCCCCAGCACGGCAAAAGCCACGCTGTAGGAATATTTTGCCGCAATACTGCCCGCCAGGCCCGGACTGAATGCCGCGCCCGCCCCCTGTAACAGCATGACAAAGCTTTGCCCGGCATTGGTATGCCCGCTGCCTTCCAGCAACTTGACGATATAACCCGGAACCGCCACACCCAGAAGGCCTGCCGCCACGCCATCCATAATCTGCACCGGTATCATAAAAAGTGGGTCGGCTGAGGTGCAAGCCAGCGCCGCGCGCAGCGGCAGGACAATTAAGGCCGCCGCGATCAATAGCGGATAGCCATATTTTTCCGCTCTGGCCGCGGCGAATAAGGCCACGGGGATCATCACCAGTTGCGAAATGACAACCGTCGCCGCTGCATACACGCCCGCGCTTATTTCCCCTCCCGGCGCCGATGCCACACGCATACTGAGCATCGGCAGCAGCGCGGCGTTTGCCAGATGAAAAAGCAGCAGCGTTACCCCGATGGTAATCACCGCGGGGTGTGCGAGAATAACGGACAGTTTGGGAAGCGCCGCAGGATCCGCACTGCCACTTAATCCACGGGCGACACGGTTATCGATGTCATCATTGCGAATAGCAAACACCGCCATCGTGGCGCAAATCGCCATACCGGTCATCAAAATGAACACGGCATCTGTGCCCAGGTAGAAGACCAGTACACCCGCCAGTATCGCGGCGCTCATATTTCCGCCGTGGTTAAACGCCTCGTTTCTGCCCATTTGATGGTTGAACCCGGATGAGCCCGTTAACCCAAGTGTGATCCCGGTTAGCACAGGGGCAATGAAAGCCGCAGACACTCCCGTGACAAGCTGAGAAAAGCCGACGATATACAGCGTCGGAAATACCCAGAGCAGCAGCGTCGCGGCAGTGATGAGCAGACCGCAGGTAACGAGTATTGCCCGCTTATGTCGTGACGCATCAGCAACCAGCCCGGAGGGCATCGTGGCAAGAAGCCCTGCCACACCTCCAAGCGTCATCATCCAGCCAATACTGTCGGTTTGCCAGTGATGTTCAGTGAGGAAGATCCCTAAAAAAGGGCCGAGACCGTCCCTGACATCCGCCATAAAAAAATTCACTAAACACAGCGCCTGTAGCGATCGTAAAGACATGAAACCTCTTCTTAAGTGGCAATCCCGCGAGGGTTTCGCATTCACAAATCGAGTATATGTGCCGCCATTTATACGCCGCACTTCCCATATTCCATTTTAAAATCAGCAGGTTGGAAATCAGGTATGTCACGTCATATCCGCAAGAAGAGAGAGTAACGAGTTTTCAAGTCAGAAGCATGATACATAAATGTAACAATTGATTCCGCTACGTCCTTCTTTATACCAGCGTCAGGTTTAGGACGCGTAACGTCACGGTCACGGCCACACCTGTTACATCCGCAATAATTACCGTTATAATCACGCAAATTCTTTACCAGGTTAGAAACGACGATGACAAAACTCACCTTACAAGAGCAGATGCTGAAAGCAGGTTTAGTAACCAGCAAAAAGATGGCCAAAGTCCAGAGAACGGCCAAGAAATCACGCGTTCAGGCTCGTGAGGCAAGAGAGGCGGTAGAAGAGAACAAAAAGGCGCAACTTGAGCGCGATAAGCAGCTGAGCGAGCAACAAAAGCAGGCGGCGTTATCGAAAGAGTATAAAGCGCAGGTGAAGCAGCTTATTGAGATGAACCGAATCGTCATCGCCAAAGGCAATATCGATTTTAACTTCACCGACAATAACCTCATCAAAAAGGTTGTGGTAGATAAGGCAACGCAGACACAACTGATCAATGGCCGCCTCGCCATTGCACGTCTGGTAACCAACAGCAATGGCGACAGCGAATACGCGATCATCCCTGCCGTCGTCGCCGATAAAATTGCCCAGCGCGATGAGAGTTACATTGTGTTAAACAGCGCGTTGAGCGAAGAAGTGCAGGACGAAGACGATCCGTACGCCGATTTCAAAATACCTGACGATTTGATGTGGTAATCCGCAGCATTTAATCCCCCTTTGCCACCGCACTTATGTACCGCGCCGGGCATCCTCCCGGCGCTTCATCCGGATCTACAGGTTCGGTGCCCGATCGTAGAGGGGGAGAGGAGTCCCCACAAAAATGCGAGCACGATCGGTCCCCTCTCCCTTGAGGGAGAGAGCCAGGGTGAGGGGGAAAATGCGGCTCGGGAGGTGGGTTCCGTTCACCGTATGTTCATGGCGAAATGTCACCCTCGAACACGTGAACGGGTAAAGGGGAACACCGCGTTCCCCTTTACAATCCCCGCGGCCCCGCAAAGAAATCGATGCTTCGCACTGCGTTCGCCTCCCGCCCCGCTGCCTGCGGTCGGTTTGACTCGCATTACTCGCCCCATCCCTGGGGCTCGCCCTTCGGGCCAACGCGTTGCGTTGTTCAAAATCGCTCCGGACGATTTTGTCGTGTCTCGACAAACCTCAGTCCGCCATCCCTGGCGGCCTGACCTTGTCATCGGGTCTTCGTCTCACCGATTTCAGCGGGGACTCACCCCCCTCGCTGCACGCTCTGCGCCAGGGGGGACAAAGATGTCGCTATGGTTATCATGCGGGAAAACGAGTAAGCCATGACTAAAAAGGGTTGAAGATGTTCACAGTATCTACGACCGGTTTTCTCCCTCTCCCCCGGGGCTGAGGAATCTCCAGTAATCTTATGTTTTACAGCGATAACGCCGCTTAATAAGAATAAAACAGTGACAGCGATGACAGGGTCCGGCTGAAAATCGATGAGGCGTTGGCGGCTGACCGGGGCCGCCCGCAGGGAAGCGGGCGGAGGGGATAGCCTGCAAGGACGCAGGCTGGTCCCCGCCCCGAAAGTCAGACGACATAAGACGAATGGACCGCGCCAGCGGCGATTTTCTTTGCCGGGAGCCCGGGTCGCCAGGGTGGCGGTGAGCCACCCTGGCACGTTCACGGGTTCTGTCGCGACAGAAAAGCAAGGAACATAAGGTGAACGGAATGACCACCAGAGTCGCATTTTCCCCCTCACCCTGGCCCTCTCCCTCAACGTTCACAGTATCTACTGTTCAGAACGGGCTGGCGTGGCAGGCGTTTATCGGTTCTGCGCTGACCGGATGGACAAAATGCAATTCACTGGCGTGTAGCATCATTCGCGGTGTTCGCGCTGTGCCCGGTAGCCTCAGACCGCCATACAAGTCACAGCCCAGAATCGGATGGCCCAGATGCTGGCAGTGAATGCGCAATTGATGGGTGCGCCCGGTCTCCGGAATCAGTATGACCCGCGTCAGTGGCAGTAACGTTCCGTCTTCCCCTTCCTGAAAAAAACGGTCCACGACCCGGTAGCGTGAGCGTGCGGGTTTGCCGTGAACAGCGCAAATCGACATCAGCGGAAACAGCGCCGGATCTTTGGCGATCGGCGCGTCGATCACCCCGCCATCATTGGCCAAATGCCCGCAGAGCAACGCAGTGTAGACCTTGTTCACCGTGCGCTGGCTGAACTGGCGGCAGAGTGCAGCATTGATCGCCTTGTTGCGCGCCACCACCATCAGCCCGGAGGTACCAAAATCAAGGCGGTGGACCAGCGTGCAGCCGGGGAATAGGTTGACCAGCCGGTGATGCACAGAGTCGAGATTTTGCGGGTTTTTCCCGGAGAGGCTAAGCAGCCCGGCGGGTTTATTGATGAGGAGCAGATGTTCGTCTTGCCAAAGGATCGTAACTTCCTCCTGGCATGGCGGGGCAATAAAGGTATCGATAATCTCAGACATCAGGCTGCCCGGCGAAAAAGGGAGAGCGGATAATAGCGGATTCTCCGCCACCTGGCGAATCTGGCCTTCACGGCGTCTGCTCGCGCCACAGGGCTATCTCTTCATCCAGCCAGGCGATGAAAAGAGAGATTTCCCGCGCTTTCTCTGTCTGTGCAGAGGTCACCAGCCAGTAGTGCCAGGGATAAGGCGCCGAGAATGCGGTTATCTGCACCAGTTCGCCCCGCGCGATAGCGTCCCTGACCAGAGAACGGCGCTCAAGCGCAATGCCAGCGCCCAGCCGGACGGCTTCAAGCACCAGGTTCGAATCGTTGATACGCAGTCCCGCTGGCACGATCTCTTTTTCCAGGCCGGCATTCAGGCACCAGCTTTTCCACGACTCCGTCGAAAAGATAATGTGACTCTTCGCCACCTCTTGCGGCGTGGTGGGTAAGTTGCCATTGTTATAGCCAGGTGCCGCAACGACAATCAGCTCATCAGAAAAAAGAAAGCGGCTGTCCATGCCTTCCCAGTCGCCCTGCCCCATACGGATCGCAATATCAATGACTTGCTGTTGCAGGCTGGTAACCGTCAGACTGACCTGTAAACGTAACGATATGAGAGGAAATTTCTCGCGAAACCGCATCAGGCGCGGCATTAACCAGTGATTGCCAAAAGAAGGCACCGTCGCCAGAGTCAGTTCCATCGTGCGCGGCTTAACCTGCACCAGCCGGGTGGCATCTGAAATGTGATTTAACGCCTCGCGTATCTGTAACGCATACAGCCGTCCTTCTTCGCTAATCTGCACCCCGCGCCCGTGACGGATAAACAGTTTTACGCCCACCAACTCCTCAAGGATTTTGATTTGCTGACTTATGGCAGAATGAGTCACGTTCATCTCTTTTGCCGCCTGGGTCACACTACCCAGGCGTGCAACGGCCTCAAAACTTCGCAGGCTGGCGATCGGTGGGAAATCCGACATCGTGCTTTCCTCAAACACAGGATCCAATACGTTAACGTTACTACCAAACAGGCTTTCTTAAATCAACGGCAGATAACTGTAAAGCGATAAGCCAATGATGTTCGGTCAGTTAATTTTAACGTTATTTGCAGGACACACGATGACCACATTAAACGTTAGCAAAACTAACACATATGGTAAGAAACCCGTGATATTCGTCCCCCCCGATATACGGTAAGGTTTCTTCGTCTTCTACACCGGGGCATCACTGTGACAGGTGTCGCGGTCAATCAATTAACGGCTGTTGCTGGAATGGGCAGGAATCACGATGAAACTCATTGGCATGATGGACTCGCCTTACGTCAGGCGTATTGCGGTATCCCTGGAACTCTATGGCATCGAATTTGAAAGTATACCGCTGTCGGTTTTTCGCTCATTTGACGCGTTCGCTCGTATTAATCCGGTGGTCAAAGCGCCAACGCTGCTGCTGGATAACGGCGTACAGTTAATGGAATCCACGCTTATTTTGTACTATTTCGAGACACTGGCGGGCGCAGAGCAGAAATTATTCCCCGCAGAGCCGGAGGCGCTGGCACACGACCTTCGTCTGCTGGGTGTGGTGCTGGCCGCCTGCGAAAAAGCGGTGCAACACATTTATGAGCACCATCTCAGACCGGAAGAAAAGCAGCATCAGCCATGGGTGGCGCGAGTGACACAGCAGTTGTTAGCCGCCTGCCAGGAGTGGGAGACGCTGCTGGCAGGCCGCCCTGCCGCGCAGCGCCCCGATCAGGTTTGCGTCACCAGCGCGGTAGTGTGGACATTTATTCAGTCGATGATCCCACATGTCGTACTGGCTGGCGATTTTAAACACATTGCGTGGCTTGCTGATTTCTGCGAGACCCTTCCCGCGTTTAAAAAATATCCTTTATGCTAAAAACGGAGCGGGTTAATAACCGTGTTTAGTCGTTAGCCCGCATCCACACGATAAAACGAAGGGATTTTTCTTCGTTTTTTTATACCGTTATCTATACTCCAGATACCCTGCTCTTATCCGTTAAGGTTCCTTGTGTTAGCAAACATCCTCATCGCGCTTGTCGCCGCTATCCATGTCTACATTCTGGTTCTTGAAATGTTTTTGTGGGATACCAAAACAGGCCGCAAGGCGTTCAACCTTAGCGCCGATTTTGCCCGTGACACCCGCGTGATGGCCGCCAATCAGGGACTGTATAACGGCTTTTTAGCCGCCGGTTTGCTGTGGGGTCTGTGGCTGGGGGACGCCGGGTTTCCAGTCAAACTGTTCTTCCTGGCATGCGTATTGATAGCCGGGGTATTTGGCGCAGCAACCGCCAGCAAGAAAATCCTCTATGTTCAGGCGCTACCGGCGCTTATCGCGATGGTCGCACTGCTGATGTAATGAATGTCTGAAATGAGAGGGATTACCGATATGCATTGGTAACCGACAGTGACTACCTGTAATGGCGGACTCTACCGCACGCTAATCATCAAGAAGCACCTTCTGCGCGGGTGTTTCTTTATTTTGGGGTATGCCAAAATCACGTCGGATATCTTTTACGCACTCCCCCTCCCGGCTTTTACTGGTTGACTGGGTGCAGTCGCGTATCATCGTCCAGCGCCCGGACTGGCAACGGTAGGCTCTTTTACCATAAGAAACAGACTGCCCCTCGGAATAGAAACAGACACGCGACTGGCAGCTCTCTGCGTCCTTTACAATGAACCATGAGCAGGATTTGCCTGTATAATCAAGACCCTCATCACTCGGTTTATCGGTCTGAACACTTTTCTTCTGCTTCCCGCTGTCCTTATTACTTGCCAACTGTTTCATTAGCTCGGGTGTACACTCCGCTGGTAGCGCATCGCCAGGATCGGACGTTTCCACGCCTGCACGACACATTAACGCTGGCATAATTTTTTGCCGGAATTCATCTGCGCCATGACGGGCCAGCGCCCTGGCCCATGCGGGAACCTCAGATTCCGGTAACGCTGCATAACGGTCATATTCGGCAATTTGTACTTTTGACATTTCGATGGCGGCAGCCAACGAACCATGGGTCTGAATTAGTAACTCCGGCGAGGTTTCCAGACCCTGACGCTCATCGCCCACCCCGGTAGCGATTTCGTACGCCACTGTCGGGTTGGGACAACTTTTTTTGCTTTTAACCTTTTCCACGCTCGCAGGTGTTTTACTCATCCAGGCGGCACACTTCCCCAGAGTATGTTTTTCAATATTGTTTTTTTCTTCCTGGGTTTGGTATTTTTTTCCCGTACTCAGGAGATCATCATAGGTCGATGCCGCGCACAAAAAAAACAGGCTAAGAATAATCAATAATGTCTTCATTTTGTTTTATTCCATTCGACATCGTGGACTTCGTTATCAATTACCACATGAAAAAAGAGTGGTGAATCAAAATTAAGATTTTGAGCAATAATCACCCCACCATAGCCTTCGCCAGGAGCAATGCGTTTTTCGTTCAAAGACTCATTAGAGAATTTGTTATTAATAAAGTCAGATTCGTTTTGAATCTGCTGGGTTGTTTGTTCAAGAGAGTTGGTATAATCACTGGCCACTGAGGGCTGTTTTGCGAGACCTGCCGCAACGCCCATCAAAAGACCCGAGATCATCGAGAAGGTATTGTGCGAGCTCATTTTATCATCCTGAACCTTGCTGACATCCGCTGAACTCATAAGCATGACGGGCGTAGCGCCGTTTTTCACATCGAAATTACGCACGCCAAAATCAAATGGATGATCAGATTTATTCATCGCTGCGACTTTATAAACGGCGCATTTACTGCAGTACCCTTTTTCATCGTATAAATAAGTAATAATAAACCTGGAGTTATTACGCTCAGAGACAATCACTTTTTGACCGGTATCCGTCACATCCAGTTTTTGATAATTAGGATGATAGACTCTGTTATTATAGCTATCAGATGAACAGGCACTTAAAAATGCGATAGCCAGTACAATAAATAAGAGAGAAGATCTTAGCATATCAAAACCTCGCCAATAGACGACAGACAGATGTTTAAAATCACATCCATTTGCAATGACTTTCCTTAACAAGGAGACAGCAGCACACAACCGTGGCTGAGGAAATAATGCCCGGCCAGGCAGATAGCCGCTTGTCCTGTTAAATCCGAGTATAATTTCCGCTGGAAAAAATCCTCTCATTCATTTAGATGAGAGGATAAAAAATTAGCCGTGAACTGCTCTCGCAATCAACAGCAGCTCAGACTGGTTACGGGTGTTGGTTTTTCTGAACAGCGCGCTCAGATGCGTTCGCACCGTAGCAATAGAGACGCGTAAATGGAGCGCGCACTCTTCTGCCGTCATTCCACGAATCAGCAATCCTGTCAGGGCATTTTCACTGGGGGTAAGCCCGAAGAGATCGATAAGCGGCGTACCGCTGAGTAAGGGTAACGGAATGATAATGCTGGCAACGCCGACCATTTGCGCTGAAGGCAGCACAAGCACTGGCATCGTCTTACTTCCTGTCGTATAGCACAGACCCGCTTTTGGCAGTGAATCGGTTGACGTGGCACGCCGAATAGCCTGCTTTAATTTTTTACTGTCGGTATTGATATTCAGCGTATCGTGACAGGTTGCCCAGCTATCCCTGTACCTGTCGTGATAATGTTCGGCATGACGGTTCGCATAGAGTATTTTTCCCACACCGTTCACTAACCATACCGGATAAATATGATTATCAAGCAATGCGTTCTGATATTTTAAATTTTCCCGCAGTGACTCAAATCGGGCATGAAGATGAGTGGCTGTAATTAACGCAGGTATAAGACGCTTAAAAAGATCAAAATGCGATTGTTGTGGGTAAAGCGCACCGTTAGCAGTCATTAGCGATAAAAAGCAGGCATAACCATTGACAGCACTTAATTTAACGCTGGTCAGATAATTCATATCGTTAGGACGATGAAATTCATTGTAATAAACGCTTGAGGCAATAAATTTATCTCCCAATACCTCTCTGTCCTGATAGAGCTCTCCCACTGGGGCACTGGTCAATATTTTCTCAGCAGGATCCAGCGCCAAAAATACATCACGATAGGCGGTAAATACTTTTTCTTCACAGAGCAGGGCATCCGTCAGCAGTTGCGCATTGCCTTTGTCGTAAAAAAGTAACGCGGCATATTGATGCCCTACCAGTAAGGCGATTTTTTCAAGCACGCAGGACCACACCTGAGGCTCGATCGTCGCGGCGAGGAGGAGCTCTAAAATTTCCGAATAAAGTCTCTCATCTTTCAGGGCCATAGCTCTACCTGCGTGCGCAATACCGTGCTTGTGTTTACATCTGCGTAAACCAGCACAACGACTGAAATTAAGAATAGTCTTAGATTTCAGGTTCTGCTATTACACCTCTACAGGACCTCGCGCAGTAAGCTCGGCACATCCGCCCACCGCAAAGGTACTGGATGGAAGCGATAGTGGAGATTACCTGTTTCGGGGTTTATTCTGGCCGAATTTTCGCGTTTCAAGAAAGCGGACAATGACGACGAAAAATACGGGAACAAAGAAAATAGCCAGTAACGTTGCGCTGATCATCCCTCCGAATACCCCTGTTCCTATAGCATGCTGAGTGCTGTCGCTTGCACCTTTGGCAAGCATCAGGGGAACCACGCCTAATGTGAACGCTAAAGATGTCATGAGTATCGGGCGCAAACGCTGTCCGGAGGCAATGAGTGTCGCCTCGATGATGTTTTTGCCCTGGTGCATTAATTGTCTCGCAAATTCAATAATCAGAATGGCGTTCTTGGCAGAGAGCCCAATAAGGGTTATCAGACCGACTTTAAAAAAGACGTCGTTCGTCATATTCGCAACGGTTACCGCCAGTACGGCGCCGAGCAAACCCAGCGGAACAACCAACATCACCGCAAAGGGAACAGACCAGCTTTCATAGAGCGCGGCGAGCACCATAAACACCACTAACATCGACAGAACAATGAGCCCCGGAAGCTGTGATGCTGATGCCTTTTCCTGTAATGAACTGCCTGCCCATTCGCCCGCAAAACCTGACGGTAAGTTTTTTGCAAGTTCCTCCATTGCCGCCATTGCGGTACCTGTGGATTCACCGGACGATGCATTTCCGGTTATACGAATGGCGGGATAGCCCTGATAGCGGTTCAGTTGCTGCGGCGCGACCTGCCAGGAGAGCGTTACAAACGTGGACAACGGAAGCATCTGCCCCTGGCGGTTTTTAACCGATAAATGTAATAACTGTTCCGGCTGCATACGGAAAGGTGAATCAGCCTGGACAATGACCTGCTGAACCCGGCCATTATTGATGTAATCATTGACATAGTTTGATCCCGTTGCGACGGAAAGGGTTTGATTAATCTCATCAAACGAAACCCCCATGGCTTCGGCTTTTTCCCTGTCAATGTTAAGGGCGAGCGTTGCTCCCTCCGCAAGACCATCAATGTAAACATCGGTCAAATATGGGTTTTTATTAGCCTGCACGACGAGTTCATCCGCTGCCTTTTTTAACGCCTGATACCCCCTGCCTCCCCGGTCTTGCACATAATACGTGAACCCGGATGAGGTCCCCATATCAGAAATAGCCGGCGGAAGCAGACTCATTGTGACCCCGTCGGACACACTCTCCATTCTTGACTGAATAGCGTCAGCCTGATCTTGTGCGCTCATTCCTTCGCGTTGTTTCCAGTCCTTAAGGGTGGTGAACGCCATGGCTGAATTCTGACCGGAGCCTGAAAACCCAAATCCCAGAATCATAATGTTGCTTTCGACCGCCGGTTGACCGGCGATTTCCTCTTCAAATTTTTGCACCACCTTAAGCGTACGCTGCATCGTCGCGTCTGAGGGAAGCTGGATTGATGACATAAAGTAGCCTTGATCTTCATCCGGTAAAAATGATGACGGTAACGAAGACAGACCGAGAAAAAGCGCCATGCACAACGCGGCATAGAGCATCATCATTCGTCCGGTCCGTTTCAGAACAAATCCGAGGCCGGAGGCGTAAAGCGAAGTAAGCGCATAAAAACGACCGTTGAACCACGCGGAAAACGCGCTGCCTCTATGCGAGGTATGATGATGGGGTTTTAATAACGTTGCGCAGAGTGCTGGCGTAAGCGTCAGTGCCAGAAAGGCGGAGAGTAAAATAGACACCGCCATAGAGATACAGAACTGCCGGTAAATAATCCCGACAGACCCTCCGGCAAACGCCATCGGGATAAATACCGCCGTGAGCACCAGCGTAATACCCATTATGGCCGGCGTGATTTCATGCATCGCTTGTCGCGTTGCCTCCTTCGGTGAGAGCGCCTTGTCTTCCATCAGGCGTTCAACGTTTTCTACGACAACGATGGCGTCATCAACGATAATGCCGATTGCCAGCACCATGCCAAACATGGTCAAAATGTTGATGGAAAAACCGCTTAACAACATCACCGTAAAGGTCCCCAACAGCGCCACAGGCGCAACGATGGCAGGGATCAGCGTGCAGCGGATTTTATGCAGAAAAAGCAGCATGACGAAGAAGACCAGAACCATCGCTTCAACGAATGTCTCCAGCACCTTCATTATGGATAATTTAACGAAAGGCGCTGTATCAAAAGGAACCGTAAATTCCATTCCCTCAGGAAGTACGCCTGACAGCTCAGCCAGTCGCGCTCGGACACCGGATGCCGTATTGATAGCATTTGCACCGGGCGAAAGCTGGATAGCGGCAGCCGTTGCCGGAACACCGTTTTCACGAATTCCAAAGGCATAGCTTTGTAACCCGGATTCAACGCGGGCAACATCGGCCAGGGTCAGACGAGCGCCGGAGACCTCCGATTTAAGCGTAATATTGCGAAACGCCTCAACAGAGGAGAGTTGCCCCCTGACGGTTATCGGATAGGTAACGGCCTGACCAGAGACCGCTGGCTCGTCTCCCGTTCGGCCAGGAGAGACAATCACGTTTTGCTGACTCACTGCGGTTAATACGTCCGTAACAGAGAGTCCGTAACCGTGTAATTTCATCGGGTCAAGCCAGATCCGCAGCGCTTTCTCACCGCCAAATAGCTGCACTTTCCCGACACCCGGCACACGTCGCAGTTCATCCGTCAAATTTCTGGCGAAATAATCACTTAAATCCGCTTCCTGATATTCGCCGGTGCGGGATTTTAAACCCACCATCATAAGAAATCCGGAATTAGCGGCCTCAACATTAATACCATTTTGCCGCACAGCCTGCGGCAAACGCGGCTCAACAATCTTGATCTGGTTTTGCAGGTCCATCTGGGCGAGTTTAATGTCTGTACCCGGCCTGAAAGTGACCGTAATAGATGCCATACCGGTGGTATCACTGGACGATTCAAAATACAGTAAGTTATCCACGCCTGAGATCTCGCGTTCAATAAGCGAAACGACAGAGGTGTTCATGACATCCGGACTGGCGCCGGGGTAACTGAGCGAGATGATAATACCGGGCGGTGCAACCGCCGGATATTGTGCTACGGGCAGTTGGGGGATAGACAATAGGCCGGTCAGAACAATAAACAGCGCAACCACCCAGGCAAATATGGGTCTTTCAATAAAAAAGTACGGCATCAGAAATAATTCCAGTCAACTGACATAACGTTCAGGAAAATTAAAAAATTCACTAGCCTGCCTCACCCTTCCCGGCGGAAAGTCATGTGATAAATGATGTGTTTCAATGATAAAAAAACGATATTGACCACGTATGACAGGTTTATGGAAAGAGTGTGGAGGCGGACTTTCTCTGTCCCTTTATGCATCACACAATTACTTTATGGTGAAAAAAGTCCACATCATCCGCATCAATAAATACACTGGCGTACCGAAGAAAAAGACACTTAAAAAACATCCGTAATAAAATATAAAATCATCCATCCCTGGCATCATATTGAGAAGTAAATTGAACACCAGAATAGTATAAACAAAGACAACAATAACATAGAACGTTATGACGGCTAACTCCCTTAATGCCCCTGGTTTCTTTTGAATGATAAAAAAGAAAAAAGCGATGACCACACAGGTAAACGCCAGGGGCAAAGAGATGACCGCGACATCTGCTTTTTCTTCAATAGTGTGCGCAACAAACAACCACGGAAACAGTAATATGCACGATACCAGAAAAAACAAAAAAGAATCCCAAATTACCTTTTGAAAAATACGTTCAATGTCTTTCATATTACTTTCCCTGACACAATCTAACGTGCATCAACTATGCATAAAGTTCTGGCTTTAGACGTTATAAATTTTGAAAATAAATAGCGTTCGGCGTCTTGCCTGGTTTCTCCAGTTGAAATGATTGCATCAGATTGTTGATTGTTTATTTCGGGATTGTGTAGCCAGTGTGGAGATACCTTCACGCAGTTTATTTCTTGCGGAAAAGCGCACAGGAATGCAACTTTTTTGGATTGGAACTGTCAGATTAGTCCTAACAAGGAGTAATATCAGACAAACAGACTTTACGCACATTGTATTCAATAACCTTTAAACAAGTACGACATAAGATATTTTTAGATAGAATAATTTCTATCATCGGTACTGGTGGAAGATAAAATGAACAAAGACAACCTGATCATTGTTGCTGAAGACGACGATGAAATTGCCGACATACTGATAAGCTATTTGCAGCGCGCGGCTATGAAAACCTTTCGAGCCAGGGATGGTGAGCAGGCCATAAATTTTACTCGCCTGCATAAACCAGACCTCATTTTACTTGATATCCATCTGCCTGTTTACGATGGATGGAATGTTCTTACGACCTTGCGCAAAGAGAGTAACGTACCGGTTATTATGGTAACGGCACTCGATCAGGACATCGACAAACTGATGGGGCTGAGGCTCGGGGCAGACGATTATGTCATAAAACCGTTTAATCCTTCGGAAGTTATCGCACGGGTTGAGGCTGTACTGCGCAGAACCCGAATGAACACAGAACTCGTTAATACCAGGCCGATAAGAACAGCGTATCTGACCATTTATCCTGATGATTTTTATATTGAAATAAACGTCAGGGACGAAGTCGTTACGCCGGTGTTGACGACGACTGAATTTAAACTTCTCACCTATCTGGCGAGAAATCCGCGAAAGGTATGCTCACGCGAAGAGTTACTTGATTCCTGCCTGCCAGAAGGTGATTCACTGGACAGAACCGTAGACAGCCACATGAGCAAGCTGCGCAAAAAGCTGGAAAATGCGGGACTGAAAGGGATCCCGGAGAGTATCAGAGGGTTGGGTTACCGCCTGGGTGAGAATAAATGAAAAAAGACCCTATTCTCAGTCGTCAAATATTGACATATATGCTGTCGCTCACCTTCATTATTATCGCTATCGCCGTACTGGGCTCTTATTTATTTTATACTTTTTTAATTTACTATTTGCCTGGAGGGGCCCTGACAGGAAATGAAGATGAAATGACCATGGTGGACTGGCTGTGGATCATGATAGCTTCGCTGACCAGTCTGGTCGTTTCGCTGTTCTTTACGGTGAAATTGTCCTCCAGAATTCTGACGCCGTTAAATGCGGTCGCGTATAGCCTGAAACAAATTTCCCAGGGCAACCTTGACGCAAGGGCAACCTGTACGAGCTCTCAGTTGGGAGAGATGAATAATCTCGTCAACGATTTCAATGAAATGGCAGAAAAACTGCAGACCCTGGATATTCAGCGGAACTTATGGAATTCGGCTATCGCGCACGAGCTTAGAACGCCGGTGACGATTCTGCGAGGAAGATTGCAAGGACTGGTTGACGGTGTGTTCGAGCCAGCGCCCGTCCTGTTCCAGAACCTGCTTAAGCAAACCGAAGGTCTGGCGCATTTAATCGAAGATCTGCGGGTTGTCAGTTCTTATGGTGGGGCCGGATATACGCTAACCCTCAGTGAGACTGACCTTGAGGTAACGATTAGGAGTGTGCTTGATAACTTTTTACCCGAATTTCAGCGCGCGCACTTTACTATCACCACTGAACTTGAGCACCAGCAGTGTTTCTGTGATCCTCTACGTATTATGCAATGCCTGACGGTGCTTTTTGATAATGCATTAAAATACGCGTCGTCACGATCGTTACGGGTAAAAAATGGCATTGCCGGGAAGGAAAACTTCATTCTCGTTGAAGACAGCGGCCCAGGCATTCCTGAGGAACGCCTGGGCCTGTTATTCCAGCCTTTCCAGCGAGGAGAACAGGCAAGAAAGAGTAACCCTGAGGGGTGCGGATTAGGGTTATCAGTGGTCAGAGCGATTATGCTCGCCCATGGTGGGAATGCAACTTACTGCCAGACCCAAGAAAAACACTCAATTTTTAAGATATCGTGGCCTGTCAGTCAGGAAAAGCAATAATACGGTAAAGCAGGCTCAATGGAGCCTGTTTTTACACAGCGTCAGATCCCACATCTCGCCTAATTTCGCATTCCAGCTTGCAGGCGTGATCTTTAGTTTCCCGCGCATAGGGCTTAATGTTATTTCGCTAAAATAAAGGTCATTCCCTTGCAGCATCAGGTCGACACGACAGTAGTCAATTTCATCAGCCAGCTCCTGAGCCGCAATAATGGCTTTATAGAATAACCGTGGCTCCTCAACGGCATCCGGTGTGTTTGGGTATTCCATCTGAAAAGGTTGTAGCTTCCATGACCTGTCATAAACATTGATGTATTCGTTGCCGCTTTCATCGCTAAAATCGGCCTCTACAAAACACGCCACCCCATGAAAGCAATGTATTCTGAACATTTCAGGCGTCTTTTTTCTCACCACCCCAGAAAAAATATCGATATATTTTTCGCAGAGAATCACCGGCGTTATAGATTTGTACTGCCACTCTCTGGTGGTGTAATACATGTTTTTATTGAGCGCAAGCTTCAATTTGTTCAATGCTTTCGCAGGCTCAAACCTGTCTTTATCTTTACAAATTACCGTACTTCCACTGTCATGGTTGCATTTTAAAACAAAGCGTTCGGGTAACGTACTAAAATCAATATCGTCAACGCGGTGGTAGACGCCAATCAATGGGATGGTTTTAACCCGCCTGGTTTTTGCATGTACATAATCACGGACGGCGAGTTTATCCGCTAATAATGTATAAAAAGGGTTACGATCAAATACCAGCCGGTGACAAATTTTCTCACTCAATGTCACAGGATTGATCAGGTCTGCCTGACTTCCGGAAATTTTATTAAGCGCTGCTGTGTGAAAATAGAGATCCGGGGTAACAAACACCCTGGTTTTTCTGATTAAATATTCGGCATATTTTAGAATGTAATTAAGCTTATTCATGGTTCCTCCTGAGCACGATCGATATTGTGTCGGAGGAAGATTGCTTTATATTGTCCAGTTAATGGAGAGAGTATGGAGCACGCTACAATAAATAAGCCTGATTCATTTAAATGGCAACGCTGGCGTGTTTATTTCTCAACGCAAAACGCAACGTCTTACAACAGCGACCACCGCAGCGCGGTGGTCGCCATTACGTCACAAGGGCTTGCTCTCTTGCGCCTCTTTTTCGGCAGCTTCAACGTCACGATACCAGCGCGGGTGATGCTTCTTCGCCCAGCGGCGGCTGACTTTGCCTTCAATCATGCCCTTAATGGAGCCCTTCACCCAGAACGCCATATACATATGGATCAGAATGGCGTGAATGAGCACAATCGCGGCCGTCGCGTGGATTAATAAACTCCAGCGGACAAAGGTGATGGAAAAATAATGGGCAAAATAAGGTCGCCAGATAATGACGCCGGTGACCAGCAGAACAAAAATCAGACTCATAATGCTCCAGAACATCATCTTCTGGCCGGCATTATATTTCCCGACATCCGCCACTTTATGTTCATTGCCTTTCAGTACCTCCACAATCCCTTTAACCCACGGAATATCCTGCTTATCGGGAATGTTGTGATGCACAAAACGGACAAACATAAACATCAGCAGGACGAATATCAGCACGCCAAAGAAGGGATGCAATATGCGCCCGACCTGTGGCGTTCCGAACGTTTCGGTCAACCATTGCAGGGTGGGGAAAAACAGCGCAATGCCGGAAAGCGACACCAGAAAGAAACTGATCACTACCGTCCAGTGACAGGCGCGGTCAATAAACTTCGTGCGCAAGATCATTTTGCTTTTACTCATGACCGTTCTCCTCTTCGTCATCATCCGTCTCTTTGTTCGGCCCTATTCCCACGTAGTGGTAAATCAGCCCGGCAAAGGTGGCGATAAACCCGGCTGCGGAGAGCGGTTTGAGAACGCCTTTCCATAAATTGACCGGCGTGGAAATCTGCGGATCGTTCGGCAGGTTGTGATAGAGCGCTGGCTGGTCCGCGTGATGCAGAACATACATCACATGTGTGCCGCCCACGCCCTGTGGGTTATAGACGCCCGCGTTGTCATAGCCGCGTTTTTTAAGCTGTTCCACGCGGTTTTCTGCGACGTTGAGCATCTCTTGTTTGGTACCAAACTGAATCGCCCCGGTCGGGCATGTTTTCACACATGCAGGCTCCTGCCCGACGCTCACTCTGTCCACACAAAGCGTACATTTATAGACGCGATTATCGTCCGGGTTCAGCCGTGGGATGTTGAACGGGCAGCCGGCAATGCAGTAGCCGCAGCCAATACAATGCTCGGACTGGAAATCCACAATCCCGTTGGCATACTGAACAATCGCGCCGGCAGACGGGCAGGCTTTAAGGCAGCCCGGATCCGCGCAGTGCATACAGCCATCTTTGCGAATAAGCCATTCCAGTTTATCGTTCTGCGTGGTTTCGCTAAAACGCATCACCGTCCAGGACTTCGCGCTCAGATCGGTCGGGTTGTCATAGACACCGTTGCAGTAGCCCACCTCGTCGCGAATGTCGTTCCATTCAGAGCAAGCGACCTGGCAGCCTTTACAGCCGATACAGACGCTGACATCGATGAGTTTTGCCACTTCCGCACGGAAATCCCGTGCCTGTGGAGGGGGCGTCAACCCATTGGTCGCGGAACGTTTAATAACATCTTGTGATTGCATAGCCATAGGTTCCCTCCTTTACACACGCTCGATGTTAACCAGAAACGCCTTGTACTCCGGCGTTTGCGAGTTGGCATCGCCGACCGATGGCGTCAGCGTGTTGGCAAGGAAGCCTTTGCGCGTTGCCCCTTCAAAACCCCAGTGACAAGGAATGCCGATGGTATCGACCGACTTCCCGTCTATGGTCAGCGTCTGCAGACGTTTCGTCACCACCGCTTTGGCTTTGATAAAGCCGCGTTTCGAACTCACTTTCACCGTATCGCCTGCCGCGATGCCCTTTTTCTGCGCCAGCGATTCGCCAATTTCGATGAACTGATCGGGCTGCGCGATGGCGTTGAGGCGCGCGTGTTTGGTCCAGTGGCGGAACAGCTCGGTGATAGAATAGGTGGTAGCGACATACGGGAAAGCGTCCGCTTTACCCATATTGGCGATATCGTCATGGAAAATACGCGCCACCGGACTGGAGACCACCGCCGGATGCAGCGGATTAGTGCCAATCGGCGATTCAATCGGTTCGTAATGTTCCGGGAACGGCCCGTCGTTCATTTTGTCGATAGAGAACAGGCGCGCCACCCCTTCCGGGTTCATGATAAACGGCCCGACATTGCTGCCCGGTGCGGCCTGGCTGTAATCCGCCACGTCCATCCCGCTCCACTTTTTACCATCCCAGTGCAGCAACGCGCGTTTGGCATCCCACGGTTTCCCTGATGGATCGGCGGAGGCGCGGTTATAGAGGATGCGACGGTTAGCCGGCCACGACCACGCCCATCCTGGCGTACAGCCAAGACCATACGGATCGCTGTTATCGCGGTTAGCCATCTGGTTGCCCTGCTCTGTCCAGCTTCCGCAGTATACCCAACAAAAACTGCTGGTGGTGCCGTCATCACGCAACTGGGCAAAGCTACTGAGCTGTTGGCCTTTTTTGGCGATCAACTGCCCTTTGTCGTCATACAGATCGGCCAGCGCCATCCCGTTCGCTTCCCGGGCAATCTCTTCCGGATGCGGATCGTACGGATCTTTATAGTTCCAGTTGATGTTCATCAGCGGCGCCGGGTTCGCGCCCCCTTCCTGCTGGTAAAGCTCACGCAAGCGCATGAACAAACGTCCAAGAATCTTACCGTCGTGCAACGCTTCGCCTGGTGGCTCCGCCGCCGCCCAGTGCCACTGGAGCCAGCGCCCGGAGTTGGCAATCGAACCATTTTCTTCGGCAAAGCAGGATGACGGCAGGCGGAAAACTTCCGTTTTGATGTCCGCAGGATTGACGTCGTTCATCTCCCCGTGGTGCTGCCAGAAATTTGACGATTCCGTCACCAGCGGGTCAATGACCACCATGTATTTGAGCTTCGAGAGCGCGCGGGAGGATTTGTTTTTATCCGGGAACGCTGCCAGCGGGTTAAAGCCTTGCACGATATAGCCGTTAATCTTCCCTTCCAGCATCAACTCGGCCTGGGTCATCACATCATAGAGGCGATCCCATTTCGGCAGCCAGTCGTAGCCCCAGTTGTTCTCTGCCGTCGCATGCTCACCCCAGAAACTTTTCATCATGCTGATAAAGAATTTCGGTGTGTTTTGCCAGTAGTTGACTTCGTTCACCCCCAGCGCAGGCGGGGTAATTTGTGAAATATAAGTCTGGTAGTCGGGCTGTTTTTCCGATGGCAGCGGCATATAGCCCGGCAGGTTGGTTGATAACAGGCCAAGGTCGGTGTAACCCTGAATATTAGAGTGACCACGAAGCGCGTTGACGCCGCCTCCCGCCATGCCGATATTCCCGAGCAGCAGTTGCAACATTGCCGCGGCGCGGATGATTTGCGCCCCGGCGGTATGGTGCGTCCAGCCCAGCGCGTAAAGAATCGTCGCGGTGCGGTCCGGCACGCTGGTGCTGGCCAGGATCTCGCAAATGCGTTTGAAATCGGCCAACGATGTACCGCACAGACGGTTGACCATTTCCGGCGTGTAACGTTCGACATGTTTTTTCAGCAGGTTCCAGACACAGCGCGGGTGGCTTAGTGTCTCGTCATGCAGAGCATTGCCCTGCTCATCAAGCTGATAAAACCAGCTCGATTTATCGTACTGGCGCTTTTTCGCGTCATAGCCACTGAACACGCCGTCTTCGAACTGATAGTCGTCGCGGATAAGCAGACTGGCGTTGGTGTAATGGCGCACATAGTCGTGTTGAACGCGATCATTTTCCAGCAGATAGCGAATCACGCCCAGCAGGAAGGCGGCGTCTGACCCCGCGCGGATAGGCGCATAAAGATCGGCTACCGCGGCGCTGCGGTTAAAGCGCGGATCGACCACCACCACCGTGGCGTCATTTTTCGTTTGTGCTTCAACGACCCATTTGAAACCCACCGGGTGTGCCTCTGCGGCGTTGCCGCCCATGATCAGCACCACATTGGCATTTTTAATATCAACCCAGTTGTTGGTCATCGCACCACGACCAAAGGTCGGTGCCAGCGCAGAGACGGTTGGCCCGTGGCACAGGCGTGCCTGACAATCGATGGCGACCATCCCCAGGCTGCGGGTGAATTTACCGTCGAGAATACCGGTTTCGTTACTGGCGGCCGAAGAGCACAACATACCGGTGGTGGTCCAACGGTTGACGGTCTGCCCCTGGGCATTTTTCTCGACAAAGTTCGCGTCACGGTCATCTTTCATTAACCGCGCAATCCGGTTAATGGCCTCATCCCAACTGATGCGCACCCATTTATCTGAGCCTGGCGCACGGTATTCGGGATACTGCAGGCGCGTCTCGCTGTGAATATAATCCAGCACGCCTGCCCCTTTAGGACACAATGACCCCCGGCTTACCGGGTGGTCCGGGTCGCCTTCGATATGGTAAATGCTTTCTTTCACGTTTTTGGCCGTATCGCCAAGGCTGTACATCAGCATGCCGCAGCCGACAGAGCAGTAAGTACAGTTATTACGCGTCTCTTTTGCTTTTAAGAGTTTGTATTGACGTGTTTCCGCATGAACGGAAAAAGATGATAAAAATCCGAGAGATGCAACAGTGGTTCCTGCCATACCGCCCGCGCAGATTCGAAAGAACTGCCTCCGGCTGAGCTCCATGTATCCTCCAGCTTAAACTTAAGACATGAAAAGGGACGGAGATTATAGGGGCAATCGAGACGGGAAACCATTACTCTTATGTGGTTATTGATACAGGTCAATATTTTGATTGTATTGAAGAAACCGGAAACTGATCAGAACAAGTAATTTGCCTGGCTAAATGCTGATTTTCGCCTTATTTGTGCCTGAAAAAATCGATACGGGAAGCGGCTACGGCTTGAACATACCCAGCCACATCTGCGCCCGATGGCGGGCAGATCATTCGCGAAAAATTTCTCAGGCGCTTCGCATACGCTGATACAACCCTGAGCACAGCCCACTACCTGCCAGGTCTTTCTTCCAGCGTGGCGGATGCTTATCTCTCTACCGTGCCGGACTGGCGCGCCCTTCTTTTCGATCGACCTGGATCACTGGCCCGCGCTAGCAACGTTTATGACGTCATCGCCTTGCCAGTCCGTGATATTTTTATGTTTATCCTGGAAAGGATTATTCACTTGTTCACTGGACGCATTTTTTCTGAGAATTAAAGCATGTGCTAAAACAGTGACTGCCCGGCAAGATGACCTATTCCCATCGATAAAACCATCGCCATGGTACTCCAGAACGTAATTCTGATTATTGCCCTGAGCGGATTCGCTTTGCTCACCACCGATGATATATAGCCAAGGACAGCCAGTGAAAAAAGAGTGGAAAGGATTATAAACAAAGAAATCAGTGACGTGGGGGTAAGCCAGGCAATGATGACAGGCAGTACCGCGCCGGCAGAAAAGCTCCCTGCCGAGAAGATGGCCGCCTGCAGCGGTTGCGCAGAATTGGTACCTGTCAGACCGAGTTCTTCCCGTGCATGGGCATCAAGCGCATCTTTCATCATAAGCTGTTGCGCCACCTGACTGGCAAGCGCTGGCTCCAGCCCCCGTTGCATATACAGTGAAGTCAGTTCCTGTACTTCGCCCTGGTAATCTGTTTCCAGTTCCTTTTTTTCCTGAGCGAGAGCCGCGTTTTCAGTATCAGACTGAGAGGAGACGGATACATATTCCCCTGTCGCCATCGACATCGCGCCAGCAACCAGCCCGGCAATCCCCGCCAGTAAAATCGCAGAAGGGTTCGGATTCGCAGACGCTACCCCGAGAACAAGGCTTGCCGTGGAAACAATGCCGTCATTAGCCCCCAGTACGGCAGCCCTTAACCATCCCACGCTTTCAATGCTGTGTCGTTCAAGATGCATGTTTCTGTTTTCCAGTAAATGTGCAGGTTAATAACACCAGTATTGCTCATAGATAAAAATGCGCATTCCTTTATTTTGGAGGTTAAATCTTAAGTTTGTATTAACGTTGAATAATGGCTGAGCGCTAAATGTTGATAATATTATCCCGCCTGCCTTTGGTCGAAATGATAATAAATATCATAGTTGTTCAGTGGCGACGTAAAAAAGCATCGTTAAGTATTAGCGTAAATTCTTTATTTATATGTTCTCTGCCTGGTGGATATTCAGGAAATCAAAACGTCATTGCTGATAGTATTTCCCCTTTTCGTATTGCTCTCAGACTGTCTAAGCCTGATCGGGTGTAAACGCATCTGTCATAACGGTGAATGTTACCCAGCCCGGCATCCTGCCCACTGATAGGCAACGCGAGGCGTTAGGCGAATCAGTGCCTGAATCACTGATCGCCTTTCATCCCATCCGTCTTATCGCCACACTCGAAGAAGTGGCCGCCATGGTGAGGTATCTGGCGGGTCCGCAAGAAGGCTATATCACAGGCGGCATTATGGATATTGCCGGTAGACTGAGGACCAGGGTTACACCGTCGGAATCGTGCCGCCATCTATCACATATTCAGTACCAGTGATGGTGGCCGCATAGGGTGACACAAGGAAAGCAATCAGATTCGCCACCTCAATCGGCTTAGAGGGACGCCCCAGTGGGATCCCGCCGAGTGCATTCATGATGATCTGCTTGCCGCCTTCGTAATCCGTACCCGCCTCCTGCGCCAGCCGCTCAGCCATCGCCACCGAGGCTTCGGTTTCGATCCAGCCAGGCGCAACGCGAACTACGCGAATACCTTTCGGTGAAACCTCTTTCGACAGGCTTTTACTGTATGCCGAAAGCGCCGCTTTAGCCGCCGCGTAACCGGTTGTCGATTGCGGTAATGGCAGCTCACGCTGAATAGAAGTGACGTGGATAATCACCCCACTCCCCTGCGCCAGCATCCCGGGCAACAACGCACGATCCAGGCGAACTGCGGGCAACAAATTAAGATTGAGTTCCTGTTGCCACTCCTCTTCGCCCAGCGCCGCAAAACCGCCGCCAGGCGCCGTAGAACCGCCCGCCACATGAATGATGGCGTCAACACCGCCCAGATGTGTCTGAACAGCATGTGCGACGCTGGCACATCCTTCAACGGTGGTCAGATCCGCCGCCACGAAGGCATCAGCAACACATTCCGTGGGTGCGTGACGAGCAGTGGTTAATACCCTCGCCCCCCACTCTTTTAATAGCCCGACGACCGCTTTGCCGACGCCTTTGGTGCCCGCGGTTACCAGCACGCGTTTACCCTGGAAATCAAGTTTCAATGCCATTATACGATCTCCAGCGTGTTGATCTTGCCGCCAGAAAGCCCGAAAGCATGCCTGAGCGTTACCGGGCTACCGGGGAAATTGCCGACAACCTTCGAAGTGACGGTCACCCGGTCATCTTCGGTAAGTATGTCAAGCGGTTCGACGCTGTAATCAAATGCAGTCCGGACGGCGCGTTGCCATGCCGCGATAGCCGCGTGTCCCTGATGGGTTTTACCTTCATCTTTTACAATAGCGTCAGCGGTAAAACAGTGCTCAACGCTGGCGATATCGCCGCCATTGCTTATCACAAAATAGGTCGCAATAGCCTGGGGTAATAATAAAGACATGGTTCTTGACTCCCGTTATTTACAGTACGGGTATATTCAACATAGACTGTGAAATTGACAAGTACGCACAAAAAAGTGAGCTACTGAATTATGAGTAAGTTATATAGCCCGGAATCAGCCGCAAGCGGCGTGGAACAGGTTCTGCGCCTGCTTGAAGGCCGATGGAAATTAATTATTCTTTTTCATCTGTTCGATGGAAAAGTACAACGCTATTCCGATTTTGAAAAACTGATCCCCGGTATTTCGCAGAAGATGCTCGCCCAGCAATTGCGCCAGCTGGAATCAGACGGGATAGTATCACGTACGGTATATCCGCAGGTGCCGCCGAAGGTGGAATATCGCCTCACCGAGTGGGGCCAGGCGCTGTGCCCGGCTCTCGATGCAATGCTCAAATGGGCTGAAAAACGCGAGATTTAACGGCAGGTGGGGTTCGTTGATAACGAGGTGAAACGCTCTGCCCACGCCTTTGAGTGAATGCTCTTTTTGCTTGTCCTGTGTATTAATTCTCGGGAAGCACAAGTGAATTCAGAACGTGATCCTGCCACTTACCGTTTATTTTGAGGTAAGAACTGGCATACCCCTCTTTAATAAATCCGAGGCTTTTAAGGGTATTTGCGCTACGTTCATTGTCGGGGAGATGATTCGCCATAATACGATGCAACCCATAATGTTTGTGTATATAGCTAATCGCCTCGCTGAGGACTTCGCGCATCAAGCCTTTCCCCTGATAAGAACGATCAAGCGAAAAACCCAGGTAACAGGCCTGGAAAACACCATAAACAAAATTGGTAAAGTTGATGTTACCAATGATTCTATTCTCTCCTTTCATGGTGAAGACAATAGATAGATTTTTCTTTTCTTCGAATTCATTACATGAGCTTTTTATCCTGGTGATAATATTTTCCATGGAGAAATACGCTTCATCGCGTAATGGTTCAAATTGCGAGAAATAATTTCTGTTGTCAACAATATAATACCGAAAGCTTTCAGCCAAATTTTCTGTTAATAACCAGGCGTCTGTTCGTTGTGATGAAAATAATTTCACTTTCCGTCTCCCGGGAATTTAAGGGGGAGTGAGTGTATGGCTAAACGCTCTCTGTTTCAAACAGTTCTACTCTTGCAAGCATTCTCAACGCGAATATACCCCCCCGGCAAACGCCCTTCCTGTCGGATTATACTCATCGACTGCGCTGGTCAGTGACCCGCCAGGTTATAGTGCAGGGTATGAACGTAAGAGGCGTTGCTCCGAAGCCCCAAACAGCAACAGGATGCCGCTGCTCTGCAGTACGGACTGCTACCCCCAGGACACACAAAATGTAGGCCATGGGATCATGGAGCGCAGATGCAGTAGAATTCGCCAGAATTTACATACAGGATATATCTTCATAATGTGGAGGCCATACCTTTCATTCATCACGTGAATATGTGTTAAAAGTAAATAACCTTCAGTAATACTTAGCAGCAAAACAAGTAAGGTCTACTTAATGGATAATCAGGAATACATCTATGCAGAGATTAAAAAAGCTCTGCGTGACGCCCCCCCTCGCGCTAAATCAGCAGAAATGCATCTGCAACTTATTAAATATGCTGATGAGTTGAAGCATGTGCCAAGTGACATTGTTTGCGATCGAATTGGCGTTAATCAATCATTCCGAACGGTCGTCAGTAAAATGATTAAAATCGTCAATCGCCTGAAAGCAGCCGGGCTGGATGTTTCGAAAATTTGATGGACTTTGACCGTGGCGTCACGGCTCAGGTAAAACCAAAACGAAATCTACTTGCTGTTATGCAGTCATCAAGCGCCTCTTCTCACCGTTAGCCCTGATGCTGTGTGCATGTTGCCGCAGGTGCACACGCCCTCTTCTCACCACAAAACAGTTCTTTTTCCGCCCGTCAAAGGGGCCGATTTTTGGGTGTACCACGCCGTCTCCCCCACCATTCATCCTTCACTGGCACTCATCTTGCATAATTTTTTTACCCGTATGGAAACAACGAAGGCAGAAAAGATGATTGACTACCATGTCGCTATCCGCGGCGCGCTGTTTGATATTGCTCAGGTCTGCGACAGCGCAGACGAAATCGCCCTTAATGCGCGTTTTATTGAAGACGGGCTGCTGTTTATCCGCGACGGTTACATACAGGCGCGAATGACCTGGCAGGAGGGAGAACAGCATCTTGATGCGCAAAAAGGCTACACCGACCGGCGTGGCAAGTTGCTGCTGCCCGGCTTTATCGATGCCCATGTGCATTACCCGCAAACGGAGATGATCGGCGCGTTTGGCGAACAACTGCTGGAGTGGCTGACCACTTACACCTTCCCGGTAGAGAGCCAGTTTGCCGATGAAGCTTACGCGGACGAGATTGCCAGGTTCTTCATTGAGCAGTTGCTAAGCCACGGCACCACCACGGCAATGGTGTTCTGCACATTGCATCCGGCGTCGGTCAATGCCCTGTTTAGTGAAGCGTTACGCCTGAATATGCGCCTGATTGCCGGTAAGGTGATGATGGATCGCCATGCACCCGAGTACCTCAGTGAAACCGCTGAAGAGAGTTACCGGCAAACCCGTGAGCTGATCCTGCGCTGGCAACATCAGGGTCGACTGGGCTATGCCCTTACGCCACGCTTTGCGCCCACCTCAACACCTGAGTTGCTTGATGCTGTGCGCCGTTTGCGCGAAGAGTTTCCGCAGACCTGGCTCCAGACGCATTTAAGTGAAAACCCCAATGAAGTGGCGTGGGTGAATGATCTCTGGCCAGAGCATGCGCGCTATCTCGACGTTTACCACCATTATGGGTTGACCGGCGAGGGTAGCGTCTTTGCTCACGGTATCCATCTGCATGATGAGGAGTGGCAATGTCTGCATGATACCGGTTCTGCGGTGGCCTTCTGCCCGACCTCAAATTTGTTTCTCGGCAGTGGGCTGTTCCGCCTGCCCGCCAGTTGGCAGCACAAGGTTCGCATGGGCATTGGCACGGATGTGGGCGCAGGTACCACGTTCAGTATGTTACGTACGTTGGGCGAGGCTTACAAAGTGGGCCAGTTGCAAAGCTATCGTCTGCGCGCCAGCGAAGCGTTCTACCACGCCACGCTTGGCGGCGCACATGCCCTGCGTCTGGATGATAAAATAGGCAATTTCGCCGTCGGGAAAGAGGCTGACTTTGTGGTCATCGATCCGGCAGTTACACCGTTGCAGCGCCTGCGTAACGAGCGCTGCAAGGACATTTATGAGCAACTGTTTGTGCTGATGACCCTTGGCGATGACCGTAATATCAGCGAGACGTGGATTAACGGTCAGCGCGCCTGGGGGAATCTGGCTGAGGAGTAACCCCGTTCCCGGGTGGCGGCGCAAGCGCCTTACCCGGGCTACATCCGTAGCCCCGGTTAGCGCAGCGACACCGGGGAATCAGCTCCCTCTATAGGTTGACCAGCCGCCGGGGGCAATTAAAAACGGCAGATGGAAATGTTCCTCTGCCCCCTCAGTAATCACAAAATCAATTTGCGCGCAGGGAAACAGTGTCGCCACATCATGCTGCGCAAACCACTCCCCTGTTTGCGCCACCAGCCTGTAACGCCCCGGTGTCAGCGGCACAGAAAACGCACCAATGCGCCCATTACCGTCGGTGATACCCTGCGCCAGCACGCGCTCATCGCGCGCCAGAAAGACCGTCACGCCGGGTGCCGGTTTACCGGTAGAAATATCAAGAATATGGGTACTAAGGCTGCTCATTCGCCAATCGCTCCTGCCAGTCGTAATAAGGTTATTTCGCGTAACTGTTCCAGCGCCACCGCCATTTCTTCGGTTACGCTGTTAGCCAGCCGCTGTTCTAGCGCATGCAGGATCTCTTCCCCGCTGCGACCTTTTGCCCGAATCAAGAAGACCCTGCCAAAACGTGCTTCATAGCGTAGATTGCCCATCCGCAATGCCTCTGCCAGTTGCATGTCATCTGCATTGACCGCCGACTGCTCCTGGCGCGATAGCGCGGCATGCGTCTGCTGACCTGCGGGTTTTTCGCCAATACGCGGATGTGCGCTCAGCGCCTGTTCCAGTTCGGCACTTCCCCAGGATTCAGCCAGCGCCTGCGCGGTGTGGCGCAATGCGGCAAGACTGGCAAACGGACGTGCGGCAACCAGCGCCGCTGTCCAGCCGGGGAGCGCCACGCAAGGCTGTAACAACGCCATCGCAGCATCAGGCTCCAGTTGATTAAAGTGACTCAGCGCGATCATCGTGACTCCTTGTGTCAGCAACGATAGTTGGTTTTTCTTCCGGAAGAATAAGATTCAACACAATCGCCACTAAACCGCCGCAGGTGGCCGCTGAGCCAAACAGATTACCGATAATCGCCGGGAAGTGGGCAAGAAAAGCGGGTACAGCTTCGACGCCCATCCCGAAACCGAACGCCAGCCCGACGATCAGCATGTCGCGGCGGGTTAACGGGTTCTGGGTAATGATGCGGATACCGGCAGCCACGACGCAACCAAACATCACCATGGTCGCGCCGCCCAGTACCGGCAGTGGGATCTGGCGCAGCACTTCGCCAAATGGCGGAAACAGCCCGAGCAAAATCAGGATCACGCCGATATAGCGCCCGACAAAGCGACTGGCAACGCCGGTCATCTGGATAACGCCATTGTTTTGCGCAAAGGTCGTATTCGGAAAAGCGCAGAGCATCGCCGCAATCATGCAACTGATGCCATCGGCGAGGATGCCGCCTTTCAACCGGGAACGAAAGGCGCTGTTATCAATCGGCTGGTGGGAGATCAGACAGTTGGCGGTGAGATCGCCTACTGCCTCAAGAATACAGACCAGCGATACCAGCGCCACCGGCAGAAAAATGGCGCCGTTGAACTGGAAACCAAACGGGAATAGCGCCGGCAAACGAAACCAGGTCTCGCCGAGACCGTTGAAATGAAATTTTCCGGCAAGCGCCGCCGCAATACAGCCAACAGAAATGCCAACCACCACGGAAGAGAGGCGCAACCAGCGGTTCTTCGCGCAACTTAATAGCACAATCACTGCCAGCGTACCTGCGCCAAGGGCGATATTGCTCATGCTGCCAAAATCTTTCGCCTGCACACCGCCGCACCAGTTATTCACGCTGACTTTAATCAGACTCATACCGATAAGGGCGATCACGCTGCCAGTAATGATCGGCGTAAAAATGCGTTTGAGCGGCTCAATAAAACGGCTGACGATCATCGGTACCAGCGCGGCGACCGCATTCACGCCAAACAGCATCGCCATGACATCCTGCGCGGTCCCCCCCTGACCTTTCACCCACATTCCGCCGGCGATAGCCACGCCGAGAAAAGCGAAACTGGTGCCCTGCATACAGATCATCCCGGCCCCAACGCCCCATACGCGGTTGGATTGAAGAAACGTACCCATACCCGAAGCCAGCAACGACATGCTGATCAGATACGGCATCCACTCACCCAGCCCCAGCGTCGCGCCGATAATCAGCGGTGGCGTGATGATGCCGACTAATCCGGCCAGCACATGCTGTAACGCACTGAAAAAAGCGGGCAGCGGCGGGATCCGCTGTTCCAGCCCGTACAATAAACCGTTGTTTTTCTCATCAGACATGGCCTTGCATCCTGTTATCGATTAGCGTCAACGGCCTGATGCACAAAGCAGGCCAGAGTCAATAATCCCTGACACCGCTGTGAAACTTTCGATTCTCTACATCTGACGGAGAAATTTTTGATTCACAAAAAGGCAACACTATTGCAAATATGCACAACAATAGTGCAACAAAATGGTGCATTGGTTGATTTACCCTGCTTTTACGCCTGCGCACATCCTGGTACGCAAATTGCTGAATCTCTTTCAGGCAGATAAAAGGAGAGCAGAATGAAAGCACTGGTGATTGGCGCAGGTATAGGCGGGTTGAGCGCTGCCGTCGCGTTAAAAAATGCGGGCATTGCCTGTGACGTTTTTGAGGCGGTAAAAGAGATTAAGCCCGTCGGCGCGGCAATTTCCATCTGGCCCAACGGCGTGAAGTGCATGCGTCATCTGGGTATGGGCGAGATGATGGAGACTTACGGCGGGCCGATGCGCGCTATGGCCTATCGAGATTACCGTCAGGGCGAAACCCTGACGCAGTTTAGCCTTGCCCCCCTGGTCGAACGGGTTGGTGGTCGTCCGTGCCCGGTATCGCGCGCGGAGTTGCAGCGCGAAATGCTCAATTATTGGGGACGCGATAATGTGCAGTTTGGCAAGCGGGTCAGCGGCGTGGAAGAGAACGCCGACGGCGTTACCGCGTGGTTTACCGATGGCAGCACTGCGCACGGTGATTTTCTGATTGCTGCCGATGGCAGCCATTCGGCGCTGCGTCCCTATGTGCTGGGCTATACGCCGCAACGCCGCTACGCGGGTTATGTCAACTGGAATGGTCTGATCCGCATCGACGAAGCCATTGCCCCTGCCGAGCAGTGGACAACGTTTGTCGGCGAAGGCAAACGGGTGTCGCTGATGCCGGTCTCAGATGGGCGCTTTTATTTTTTCTTCGATGTACCTTTGCCTGCCGGGCTTGCCGAAGATCGCACCACGCTGCGTGATGATCTGACGCGCTATTTTAGCGGCTGGGCACCACCGGTTCAGCGGCTGATCGCCGCCCTTGATCCACAAACCACCAACCGCATTGAGATCCATGATATCGAACCGTTCGATAAACTGGTGCGTGGCAAAGTGGCATTGCTGGGCGATGCCGGGCACAGCACGACGCCGGATATCGGCCAGGGCGGCTGCGCGGCAATGGAAGATGCGGTTGTGCTGGGAGAGATGTTCCGTAAGCAGACCAACATTGAACGCGCGTTGCGCGAGTATGAAGCGCAGCGCTGTGACCGGGTGCGCGATCTGGTACTCAAGGCACGAAAACGCTGCGATATCACGCATGGCAAGGATATGGCGTTGACGCGGGCCTGGTATCAGGAACTTAAAGAAGAGAGCGGCGAGCGCATTATCAACGGCCTGTGCGATACCATTCAGGGTGGGCCGTTAGGGTAATCAGCGCGCAGATAGCGATATCCCGTAACCCCGGCGGCGGCGCGCGGCGCCTTGTCCGGGCTACCCTCCCGCAGACAGCGATACCCCGTAGCCCCGGTAAGCGACAGCGCCACCGGGGAGCCTCCCCGGCGGCGGCGCACGGCGCCTTGTCCGGGCTACTCTCCCGCAGACAGCAATGCCCCGTAGCCCCGGTAAGCGACAGCGCCACCGGGGAGCCTTCCCGGCGGCGGCGCGCGACGCCTTGTCCGGGCTACTCTCCCGCAGACAGCGATACCCCGTAGCCCCGGTAAGCGACAGCGCCACCGGGGATCAGACCAATGGCGGGTGCAGAATCTGCATCTCCTCCATCACCGTGGTCAGTTTCTGGATAACCATTTGCGCCGGGCGGGAAAGCTGACGCGACGGCGCGGTGCACAGCGCCAGCGTCAGTGGACGCAACAGTTTGTTACGCAGCGGGACAAACGCCAGTTGCCCGCTTTTCACTTCGTCAAGTACATCCAGCAGGCTCAGCACCGTGACGCCGCTACCTTTTAACACCAGCGATTTGATAAGCCGGATATCGTTGCAATTGATGGTGTTCGTCGGCGCCAGATCGTAGTGCCGATAGAGCATGCCTACCCGATCATGCACAATCAGCGGGGCGCCGGGCAGAATATGACGCGCATCGCTCAGCTCACCCAGCGACAATACCGATGCCTGGGCCATTTCATGATCCGGGCGCATCACAACCCCCATCTCCAGTTCAGCAAATGCCAGCACGTTCAGCCCCGTTTGACCTTCCGGATCGAGGATCAAGCCAAAATCGAGATCGGCCTGCCGCACCTTCTGGCTGACGGTATGGCTATCCGCCACCTGCAACACCAGCTCCAGCCAGGATTGCCCGCTAATAATATCGGCCAGCGCGCTGGCAAAACTCCCCTCCGCCAGCGCCTGCACCATCCCCACGCTGACCGTGCCGCGTTTTAGCCCCTGCAACTCATCAAATTTCTGCCGGGTAAGCTGAAACTCCTTTCGCCAGCGCAGCAGGTTGTCGTAGAGCAATTCCCCCGCAGTGGTCATGCGTAAGCCTTCCGGAAGCCGTTCAAACAACGGTGTACCGAACGCCTCCTCAGCCTGCAGGATCTGCCGGTTAATGGCTGACGGGGAGATATGCAATTTTTCTGCGGCGCGTCGCAGACTGCCACTACGGGCAACTTCGGCGAAATAGACGGCGAAACGTGAAAAGGGACTCATGCAGCACCTGTACAGTTTTTTGCAACGGGGGTGTGAATTAATGGTGATGGATGTGCACACCCTAATATGACAACAATAAAGTTACAACAATTAAACAATTGCTTTTCTGTGAGCAGGAAGGATGACCATGAAAACAGTACTCCCCACCCCACCCGCCCATTGCACCTTCGAACCGGAGGACTGGTTACGGCTGGCGCAATGCTGGCACCCGGTCGCCCGCGCCTGTGACATTGGCGCCGCGCCGGTGAAGGCCACGCTGCTTGATGAGCAGTTGGTGATTTATCGCGTGAAAGGTCAGGTGGTGGTCGCCCGTGATGTCTGCCCGCATCGCGGTGTGCCGCTGACGCTTGGTTTTCACGATGACGAAGGGATCGTCTGTCCCTACCACGGGCTGCGTTTCGGTGAGGATGGGCGCTGCAACCGCATCCCCTCCAGCCCCGGCCAGGCGGTCCCGGCAAAGCTCAACCTGCTAACTTATGCGGTTGAAGAGCGCTACGGCCTGATCTGGACATGCCTGGCGTTTGACGCGGAAAACCCCCAACCGCTGCCAACCATGCCCCACTGGGATGACGCTGGGTTTCAGCAGATTAACTGCCCGGCCTTTGAAGTGAACGGTTTTGCCGGACGGCAGGTAGAAGGCTTTTTGGATGTTGCCCATTTTGCCTGGATCCACACGGCAACCTTTGCCGATGCCAGTAACCAGGTCGTCCCCGATTATAACCCGCAGGAAACCGAGTTCGGGTTTATCGCCGATTACTGGAGTTCGGTAGGCAATTATCCGGCGAGTTCTCAACATCAGGCACCGGAGGGTTTTCAGTGGCTGCGTCATTTTGAAATGCATCTGCCCTTTACCGCTACGCTGACGATCCATTTTCCCGGCGAAGCGCGGCTGGTGATTATGAATGCCGCATCGCCGGTTTCTTCGCGTGTGACCCGCATGTTCGCACCTATCGCGCGCAATTTCGACCTGCATGTCCCAATCGAGGATGTCCATGCCTTTAATCTGCGCGTATTTGAAGAAGATCGTCTGATGGTGGAAACCCAGCGTCCGGAAAGATTGCCGCTGGATCTGACGCTGGAAGCCCATATTCCGGCAGACAGAAGTTCAATTGCCTATCGCCGTGGCCTGAAAAAAATGGGCTTTGGCGAGTTTTTCCTGGTATGAGGTGTCCCATGAACGAGATGCTGAACGTGGTGGTTGACGGGCTGTGGCGCCAGGGTGACAAGAGTCTGGCCGTGCGACTGGTTAGCGCCAGTCAAGAACCGCTCCCCGGTTGGGAGCCGGGTGCCCACATTGATGTCCATCTGCCCTGCGGCCTGATCCGCCAGTATTCCCTGACCGGCGAAAGTAGAGCGGAGAGCTACCTTATTTGCGTGGCGCAGGAGAACGCATCGCGTGGCGGTTCACGCTATGTTCACCAGACGCTTCGCCCCGGCCAGAGGCTGATGATTTCCGCGCCGCGCAACCTGTTCGCCCTGCACGACGATGGCCCGGTTCTGCTGCTGGCGGCCGGGATAGGCATCACCCCTTTGTATGCAATGTTGCTGCAACGGGAAGCCGCAGGTACGCCATATGTCCTGCACTACTTCGTCAAGCGTCGGGAAGAGGCCGCATTTTTGCGCGAGCTCTCCCGGCCACTCAGACATGGCATTTGCGTGGTGCATTGTTCTGCTGAGGGTGATAGCCCGCGTCAGACGCTGGCGACCCTCCTTCCAGCTCCCGACGGCGGAGAGCGCATTTACACCTGTGGGCCAGTGGGGTTTATGGCGGCAGTCAGGGACGCTGCGGTGAAAAAAGGCTGGGCGCAGACGCATATCCACAGCGAAGCCTTTGCGCCCGTTACCCCGACGTCGACTGCACAGAATGAAGCCACCTTTACGATTACCCTGGCGTCCAGCGGGGAGAAGTGGCCCGTACCGGCCAACAAGAGCATCGCGCAGGTGCTGCAGGATAATGGCGTGGCAGTGCCGCTTTCCTGCGAAATGGGGATCTGCGGAGCCTGCCTGACGCCGGTTCTCGAGGGTGTTGTCGATCACCGGGATACCGTGCAATCACCCGCAGAGAAATCCGCGGCCGCACAACATGTCGCGCTGTGCTGCTCGCGGAGCCACTCCGGAGAACTGGTGATTGATTTATAGTCAGCCATTCCGGCCTGATATCCGCTAAGCAGGCCTGCTCCGTGTCTTTATCAGCGTCTGGCACGACACGAGCATAACGCAGGTCTGCTATTAATAAATCGTCGATCAGACGCCCTTATAAGTGGAATGCTTCCACTTCACGTAAGAGTGTGCCAGCCTGCTGACTTAACGAGTTTGCTGCGGTGGCCATCTGTTCTACCATCGCCGCATTTTGCTGCAAGTTACCTTCCATCTGGCTTACGGCAATGTTGACCTGTTCGATGCCATGGCTCTGCTCGCTGGAAGAGTGATTCACCTGGTTAATGAGCTGTGTCGTTTCATCTACCATGCCCAGGGCATTATTCATCTTCGTGGTGACACTGGCTGCATACACCACGCCTTTATTAATATTTTTCAGCGCCTCTTCAATTAAGTCGCGAATATCGCGGGCGGCGACGGAAGAACGCTGAGATAACGAACGCACTTCGCCTGCCACGACGGCGAACCCTTTCCCCTGCTCCCCGGCACGAGCCGCTTCCACTGCTGCGTTAAGCGCAAGGATATTGGTTTGAAAAGCGATGCCGTCAATGATGGATGTAATTTCTGCAATCTTGCTTGAAGATAAGGAAATATCGTCAATAGAGCCTTTCAGAGCGCCCAGTTCCTGATGGCTTTCATTGACTATCGACTGGACTTGCCCAATAAACGCATTCGCTTGTTTGGCGTTATCCATATTATGACTCACGGTAACTGACAGCTCATTCATACTTGCCGCCGTCTCCTCCAGAGAAGAGGCCTGGGATTCAGTTCGTGAAGAGAGATCGTCGTTACTCATGGCTATTTCATTCGCCGCGGTATCGACTTCTTTGCTGGCATCTTTTACGCTTGCTAATGCCCCTCTGATTTTCTCAACCAGCCCATTAAAACTTTTTGCTGTCATACCAAGCTCATCATTTTTATCAATGTTTAAGCGAAGGGTAAGATTCAGCGTCTCACTGATAGTGGCCATGCTTTCCTGAAGGGTGCGTAATCCTTTTTTCAGATATGTCAAAATTTGCCATGAGAAAAGGGTGATAACTGCAACCGCAGAAATAATTATAATACTCAGGAACCACACAGTTTCATGATACTGATTATGGTTGTCTTCGGCATAATTAACAGCGATTTTATAATTATACTCCAGCATTTCTTGTATCGCCGCGCTAAGCGCTACAGAAGCGATGGCCGTTGCGCCCCCGTCAGATACCAGTAATCTGGCGGCATCAAGACCGTCTTTCTCATAGACATTTTTCATGTCAGCCACTTTTGCTTTATATTCTTCAAACGTGCGGATGGTTTTTTTAATTAATTCACCATCATGTTGGTCTGAAACGAGTTTTGATTGATATTCATTCAATATGCTTTGAACTTTATTTAACTCACTGGTCGCCGTAGCGATATGTTTTTCAAACACTTCTTTGTCATTTACCAACAATGACATGAGAATCTGACGCCTCGCCTCTTCCCTGTGTAGCAGAGCTTCACTGAGTTTACTGATGCTCGGCATACTATTTGTTGTCACATATTCGAACCGGTCTTGTGCGTTATTGAGCGCTTTCAGGCTAAGTCCACCAAGGGTGATCATTATCACAATTGAAAAAATAAATATTAATGTCAGTTTCTTAAGAATGGTCATGTTCAGCCTCATCAGCGCAAATGCGGTTTTATTTTTATCGGCGCTGGAATGCTTATCTTTATATCGGCAACAGTAAAAATTTCAGTTAAGGAATGCTTACTCAATATTAAGTGGTATTAAATTATTTTTTTACACTTTAATCTTGAGAGGGGATTTTACATATAAAACACGTTTTTATCGCCAGGGTATAACATGCAAAAAATTAAATCGCAGCAAGCTTGTTGTTAATTACAGGCAGATGAGGAAAATATATTATATACGAGATATTTATTTTGTTATGCAACTGGAGGTAAGCAGTCGCCGTGCTTCATCCATGTTAACGGCAATCTCAGATAACATGCAGTCCGGCTATTCAGACAAAAAAACGATTGATCCCCCACCGGACCGGACTGCACGTGTAAAACGTCCCTGACGGGTAACGTTATTTGCCCGACAGTTCACGGCGGATGATTTCCGCCCCTGCGCTTAAGGCATTGAGCTTACCATTGGCGACCCGACGCGATAAAGGCGTCATGCCACAGTTAGTCGAAGGATAAAGCTTATCAGCATCAACAAATTGCAGGGCTTTGCGCAGCGTACTGGCGACCTCTTCAGGCGTCTCAATAGCAGACGTTGCCACGTCAATCGCCCCCACCATCACTTTCTTACCGCGAATCAGTTCCAGCAGATCCATAGGTACGCGCGAGTTATGGCATTCCAGCGAGATAATATCGATATTTGACGTCTGCAACTTCGGAAACGCCTCTTCGTACTGCCGCCACTCGGAGCCCAGCGTCTTTTTCCAGTCAGTATTGGCTTTAATGCCATAGCCGTAGCAGATGTGTACCGCCGTTTCGCATTTCAGCCCTTCAATGGCTCTTTCTAATGCGGCGACACCCCAGTCATTGACCTCGTCAAAGAATACATTAAAGGCAGGTTCATCAAACTGGATAATATCAACACCCGCCGCCTCTAATTCTTTTGCTTCCTGATTGAGGATTTTGGCAAATTCCCAGGCCAGTTTTTCGCGGCTTTTGTAATGGGCATCGTAGAGCGTATCGATCATCGTCATCGGCCCGGGCAGCGCCCATTTAATCGGCTGTTTAGTCAGTTGCCGTAAGAATCTGGCATCTTCAACAAAAACCGGTTGTTGACGCGCTACCTCACCCACCACGGTCGGCACGCTCGCCTCATAGCGATTACGAATTCTGACGGTCTCACGTTTTTCAAAATCAACACCGCTGAGGTGTTCGATAAACGTTGTCACAAAATGCTGGCGCGTTTGTTCACCATCACTGACGATATCAATCCCTGCCCGCAGTTGATCGTAGAGAGATAAACTGAGGGCATCTTTTTTCCCCTCAATTAACTCTTCATTGTGTAATTTCCAGGGGGACCACAATTTTTCTGGCTCGGCCAGCCAGGACGGTTTCGGCAAACTGCCCGCAGTTGACGTGGGGAGCAATGTTTTCATAATAAATGACCTTTTAGTCTCGATTAATTAGAGAGCGTAGTTAGCAGACCATTGCTCAAGAATATTTTTGTAGGGTTTGATAAAGTGCTCTTCAGTAAACTTACCCTGCTCGATTGCCAACTGGCTGCGCTCTTCCCGGTCATAGACAATTTTGGTTAATGAATGGTCCTGATGATTCAGGTCTGGCTGATAATAATGACCGGCGACAGCATTAGCATTGTAAATTTCAGGACGATAAATCTTCTGAAATGTCTCCATCGTACTGATGGTACTGATCAGCTCAAGGCTGGTGTAATCACGCAGTAAATCACCCGAAAAATAAAAGGCCAGCGGCGCAACGCTGTTTTGCGGCATGAAATAGCGAACCTGCAGGCCCATTTTGTTGAAATACTGCTCCGTCAGCGATGTACCGTTGGGCTGGTATTCAATACCCAATACAGGGTGTTGATTGCCCGTGCGCTGATAAATGTCTTTGCTGGACACGCTCAGGCAGATGACCGGTGACTTTTTAAAGTTTGCTTTGTAGGCACTGGAGTTGACGAAATGTTTGAAGATATTGCCATGCAAATCGCCAAAATTGTCAGGAAGACTAAACCGAGCCTGGTCTTTATTATGTTCTAATAACAATACGCTAAAGTCATAATCTCGCACGTATGAAGAGAAGTTATTTCCGACAATTCCCGCAATACGTTCATTGGTTTTCTTATCTACAATATGCGTTTCCAGGATTTCAATGGCCGGGAATGCAATACCCTCTTTAGCGCTAATCGTCATCTCTGCGGAGATAATTTCAAGTTCGACCGAATACCGATCGCTTTTGGGATTATCCCAGTGAGCCAGGGCATTAAAGCGATTATCGATCATCACTAATGTATTGCGCAGGTTTTCCTGTCGGTTATCGCCTCTGGCCAGATTGGCAAAGTTAGTCGTAATGCGCGTATTTGCCGCGGGGTTATAATTTTCGTCGAAGCGACTGCGCTTAATGGTAAACGTGAAATCTTTATTCATCGCGATTTTGCACCCGGATGTCTGACATGAAAACCTTATCCCTTCATTGAGTTACCAGGCGCTCTGGTTTCTCAGTCGTCGTTTTCATGTTATCAATAAGTTAATGTTAAATATTTATGCCAGAGCCATCGGATGAGTAAAAGCGAGTTAATTTCATTACAACATGAGCCATCTTCATGATCGGCTTACCCGCCGACCAGGAGCAGATGCCGGGCATAAAAGCCCGGTTTGATGGCTGCGTGTTAGTCGGCACCGATCAGCAGATTGAGATTTTGCACGGCAGCGCCCGAAGCCCCTTTGCCGAGGTTATCGAAGACCGCTGTCAGCAGTATTTGTCCATTTTCGGGGTTTGCAAATACGCCAAGCTCCATATCATTCGTGCCGTTCAGACGCTCCGGGTTGATCCGATCTGCATCGCCGGCTGTCATCCCGGGCCGCACCCTGACATGCTTGCTATGGCGGTAATGCTCTGTCAGGCAAGCATGTATCGCATAAGCGCTGGCGTTTTTAGTCAGTAAGCGTTGCTGTAACGGCACACTCACTACAATCCCCTGACGATACCCACCGTAAGCGGGCATAAAGACGGGCGGAACAGAGAGCCCGGCGTAGCGCGTCATCTCCGGAACATGCTTGTGTCTGAGAGCCAGACCATAGACCTGGAGCGCAGGTGCCGCATCTGCCTGTTCGCCTTCGTACTGCGCTATCGCCGCCCTTCCCCCGCCCGAATAGCCAGAAACAGCATGAACAGAAAGGGGATAATCGGCGGGCAACAGTCCGGCATTGACCAACGGCAGCAGGAGACCAATCGCTCCCGTAGGGTAACAGCCAGGGTTCGTGATGCGCGTTGACGCCCTGATACGATCGGGCTGGCCGGCGCTCATCTCAGGAAAACCGTAAGTCCAGCCGGGCGTGACCCGGTGGGCTGAACTGGCATCGATAACCCGCACGTGCGGATTTTTCACCATCGCCACCGCCTCGCGAGCAGCCTCATCAGGTAAGCACAGAATAGCGATATCGCAGCTGTTGAGCATCTCTGCGCGCAGGCGCGTGTGTTTACGCTGTGAAACAGGAAGCGTCATCAGAGTGATGTCTGCACGACCGCGCAGTCGGTCATGTATCTGTAAGCCTGTTGTGCCCTGCTCACCATCAATAAATACGTTTGTCATTGTCACTCCTGGTCACGGATAGAATTTCATGACATGGATATTGTGCCCGTGTTAAGAATAGGTAAAGTTGAATTATATTTACGTGAAATTCAGTTTTTCTGAGGTATGTTGATGCGTGAGATTAACCTTGATCAGTTACGCACACTGATAACCATTGCCGATACCCGCTCTTTCAATGAGGCCGCCGGACGACTGCACTTGTCTCCCCCAACGGTCAGTCTGCATATTTCCGAACTCGAAAATCGTATAGGGGCGACACTACTTTCCCGTACCCGTGGCAACGTCAGACCAACGGCGATTGGCGAAAAGCTGGTCACGCATGCGCGTCGGTTACTGGCGGATGCCGCTTATGTGCTTGAGGATATCTCGCGTCAGGCGCAGGGTCTGACCGGGCAGGTCCGACTGGGCGCCTCAACAGGCGCTATCGCCAATCTTCTGCCGCAGGCAATTGAAAAACTGGCTCGGCTCCATCCGAATATTGATGTGCAGATTACCGTGCTCACGTCTCAGCAGACCCTTGAGCAACTGAAATCCGGTTCACTCGATATTGGGATTGTTGCGCTCCCACAACTGCGGGGTAATGGTCTGGAAATCGATACCTGGCGGCGGGATCCGGTTGTCGCTTTTCTGCCTGCCAACTGGGAAATACCGGATGTGGTGTCGCCTCAATGGTTGATTGAAAAACCGCTGATCCTCAACGGTTCTGGTACCCACTTATCACAACTGACAAACCATTGGTTTGCCAAAACGGGACACCGCCCTACGCCGCGAATTAAACTTGATTACAACGATGCGATAAAAAGTCTGGTAGGCGCAGGTTATGGCGCCACGCTGTTACCGCTTGAATCGGGTACGCCAGACTCCCGTGATAAGCGCATTGCGGTTCGTCCCCTCAAGCCAACATTGTGGCGGGAGTTAGGATTAGCCTGGAGAGAGGGGGAAAATGATATATCGACACAACATTTACTGGCGGTGTTGCGGGATTTAAAACAGGCGTGAAGTGCGGTTTGTTATTTTCAGCCTGTCCCCCACGGAGGCGGGGGAGCAGAACAGCCCCGTTGATTTCCCTCTCCTTCAAAGAGAGGGAATAACGGCAAGTCATCTGACCGGGTAAACTCAGAACGTTTCCCAGTTGCCGTCGCCAACAGCAGGTGCGGCGGCGGTAACGGTCGTGCGCGGCGCGATGGTTGGTTTACCGGGCTTACTTTGCAACAGCGTGCTGTGACCATTTACGCGGAAGACCGCGACGGCCTGACGCAGTTGTTCAGCTTGCTCTTCCAGTGCTGCTGAGGCCGCAGCGGACTCCTGCACCAGCGAGGCGTTCTGCTGGGTAACGCTGTCCATTTGCGATACCGCGAGGCTCACCTGCTCAATGCCTTTGCTCTGCTCGTCCGATGCGGAGGCGATTTCGCCCATAATATCGGTTACGCGCGTCACGGCATTGACGATCTCTTGCATGGTATTACCGGCTTCTGCCACCAACGAAGTGCCAGAGTTGACGCGGTTGACGGAGTTCTCTATTAGCGTTTTGATCTCTTTTGCCGCCTGCGCACTGCGACTAGCCAGTGTGCGAACTTCCCCTGCGACCACCGCAAACCCGCGCCCCTGCTCACCGGCACGCGCGGCTTCAACCGCGGCGTTCAGCGCGAGGATATTGGTCTGGAAGGCAATGGCGTCGATCACGCTGGTTATCTGCGCTATCTGCTGAGAACTGCTGGAGATCTCGCTCATGGTACGTACCACATCGCTTACCACACGGCCGCCGCGTGCGGCGGTGTCGGAGGCATTTTTCGCCAGGTTTGAAGCCTGACGGGCGTTATCGGTGTTTTGTTTCACCGTCGCAGTCAATTGTTCCATACTGGCGGCGGTCTCTTCGAGTGACGCGGCCTGTTGTTCAGTGCGGGAAGAGAGATCGTTGTTACCGGCAGAGATTTCGCTCGCACCGGTATATATCGAATCGGAACTGTTACGCACCGCGCTCACGGTTCTGACCAGCGAGGATTGCATGTCATGCAGGCTACTGGTCAGTTGGCTCATCTCATTACGGCCTTCTGCGGAGATCGGCTGTGTCAGGTCACCATCGGCAACAGCGCGAATATGTCCCATCACACTGTGCAGTGGTTTAAGCAGCAGATGTTGCAGCCCCAGCCAGATTACGGTCATGACCGCGATCACCACCAGCAGAATCACGCCAAGGGTCCACTGCATGCTGGTAAAGCTGCTCTGGTTTTCCCGGGCGGCTGCCTGCAGGAAGGTGTTGTTTTCGTTGCGCCATTTCGCATAGCTGGCGTCCATATCATCCTGCGCCTGTTGAGCATCCAGATTGCCATAGGCTTCGTAGTTGTTTGCCCGCAGGAAGGTGATGGACTGCTGCAACACGTCGTGCATTTTGGTGATGTTTTGCGAAACTTCGTTGGCTAACGCGGCATCCTGGCCTGCCACGGGCGGCGTATTTTTATAGTTGTTAAAGTACCCTTCGGCCTTGCTCAGAGATTCAGAGGCCGTCGTAAGCAGTTTATCGATACTGGCAAGCGATGCCGGATCGCGTTGATTTTTTAAAAAGCGGATCGCCACACGGGTAACGGTGACGCGTGTTTTAATCAGCGTATTGACGCTATCGCCAAGATTTTCCTGCTGTGCGCTAAGGATGCCCGTATTCTGAAAGTTCACTCTGTCATTATTAACAGCGGAGTAGAAAAGTCCGCCGGTAACGAGCTGAAGCAGACAAAATACCGACAAGGCAATGATGATGCCGGTGATGACACGTATATTTTTGAGCATATTATGGGTCCAGGGAAGAGGCAAAGTTGCCCAATATATATCGACACGGCAGGCATTAACTTTATGGTGACTCAGGCCAGACCTGTTAATTGTCGGGGTTGATGAGAGGGATTGACGCGTTGCCTGCGGCCCTTTTATTTCATGCGCCTGGCGTCCAGGCGAACAAGTCCTTGATCATTTCTCTGACCAGAAGTACTGTATATAAAAACAGTATTTATGGAAGAGGTCAGATCGCTATGTTTGCCCTTGTTGACGTTAACTCCTTCTACACCAGTTGCGAAACCGTCTGGCGGCCAGATCTGAGTGGTAAACCGGTCGTAGTGCTTTCAAACAATGATGGCTGCATTGTGTCCCGCTCTGCCGAGGCGAAAGCGCTGGGCATTGGCATGGCAGAGCCTTATTTCAAACAAAAAGATCTGTTACAGCGCCATGGTGTGGCGGTATTCAGCAGCAACTACGCCCTCTATGGCGACATGAGCCATCGGGTGATGAGTACGTTGGAAGAAATTTGCCCGCGGGTGGATCAATACAGTATTGATGAAGCATTTGTGGATCTTTCCGGTATTCCCCACCTCAAGCGCTTCGGCAAATATATTCGCGATACTGTTTATCAACGCACCATGCTGACCGTGGGTGTGGGCATCGCACCGACGAAAACGCTGGCGAAGCTGGCAAATTACGCGGCCAAAAGATGGCAGGCGCAGAGCGGCGGCGTGGTGGATCTCTCAACCCCTGCCAGTCAACAACGGTTGATGGCATCCGTCCCCGTGGAGGAGGTCTGGGGTATTGGTCGGCGTCTGACAAAAAAGCTAAACACCATGAATATCACCACTGTGCTGGAGCTGGCAAAATGTGATTTATGGTTTATTCGTAAAAACTTCAGCGTGGTACTGGAAAGAACCGTTCGCGAGCTACGTGGTGAGCCATGCCTCGGTTTTCAGGAATTCTCGCCAGCAAAGCATGAAATTATTAGTTCGCGATCTTTTGGTCAGCGAATTAGCGATTATTCCTCAGTCCGTGAGGGGATCAGTACCTGGGCGGCCAGAGCAGCAGAAAAATTGCGTGCCCAGCATCAATATTGCCGATATATCGGCGCTTTTATAAAAAGTAGCCCGCACGACCCTGATGAACCTTATTACAGTAAGAGTGCAGGAATTACGCTGCTTACCCCCACGCAAGACACCAGAGATATTATTGCCGCGGCAACGCGTAGCCTGGATATTATCTGGAAGCAAGGCCCGCGATATCAAAAAGCGGGTGTTATATTAGGAGACTTCTTTAGTCAAGGCGTAGCACAACTTAATTTATTCGATGAGTATGCCCCCCGACCAAATAGTCAGGCATTGATGTACGTAATGGATCGCATGAACGAAAAAGGCAATAAAATGTGGTTTGCAGGCCAGGGCGTTGCCCCGACCTGGTCAATGAAACGCTACCTGCTCTCCCCGGCATGGACGACCCGGATAGAGGATGTGCCATTAGTGGAGTAACCGCCGTTCAACGGCTACGCTTGGCGTGACGCTCCCAGTTTTCTTGCTTCGCCTCTGCCGATTTTCGCAGCGATACATAGCATGCGCCGTTGCCGCCATGCCGTGGTTGCGCAGCGCAAAATGCCTGAACATCGTCAAATTCGGTCAACCAGCGGGCAAGATAACTGCGAACAATATTGGCATGGGAATTATCTTCCCGCCCTTTTCCATGGATTATCAGAAGATTACGCAATCCATCCTGCCGCGCCTGATGCACAAAGCGGAATAGCAACTGTCGGCACTGCTCAACGGGCTGGCGTAACAGGCTAAGGCTGGCCTGCTGGGAATACTTGCCGGTGCGAAGTTTATCAATCACCCCGGTTTGCAGCCCTTCGCGGCGAAATTCCAGCGGTGTATCAAGGGGCAAAATATCGAGGAATCCGGTGGTCAGGAAATTATCAAGCTGCAACGTGTCGATATGCTGTGGTGCACGCGTATTTCGGGCCGGATGCCAGTGAACATCGGCACAGCGCTTAAGTGGCTGGACATCCTCCATGGCGTCAAGAAACAGTGATTTGTCATCAGGGTTCATGGTTTAGTCCTCCCGCTACATCAGAGGGGCTTACTATAGCGGGCGCGGCAGCATGCCACAATGCCTGATATTCATTTAACGGGTAGCAATTAATGTGATATTTGAAGCAATTATCGAAATTAATTTCGCTCGCTATTTAACCTCGCTTAACTAGAAGTTTACTGTCATTAATATCCAGAATTTAAGTTAAATTATCGTGAAACTAATCACCATTTCAACTGGAAATATCCAACAGCAGAACTATAACTGTATTTACCGCGCAAGGATGAAGTTTAAAATAATTATCGAACGGACGCGTTGCTGTGTGTACTGTAGAGCCTGACGGATGTCGGCAGGCTCTATTTTTTTATTTTCTCGATAATGGAGAATATATCATCTATTGGATAACCACACATTTCCCATAGTGATAGCAATATATTCCATGAATAATTGTTAGCCTTTCCCGATTTTGCCTGATTTATTGCACCTCCAGGGGGGTATAGAGCCACATTCTCGATCGTGTTAAATTGCGCAATTCCCCCCGTTTTGCTGCGATGTTTGAGAAAGGATTGCCGATGCTTACGCTACTTGAGGATAAAATTGCCACCCCGCTGGGCCCACTGTGGGTCCTGTGCGATGAAACATTCCATTTGCGCGCGGTTGAGTGGGAAGAGCATAGCGATCGCATGGTTGAACTGCTGAATATTCATTATCGCAAGGAAGGTTATACACGCCGCCCTGCCACCAACCCTGGTGGGTTAAGCCGCAAACTTCTGGACTATTTTGAAGGCGATCTGGCGGTAATAGACACCCTGCCAACCGCCACGGCGGGTACCCCCTTTCAACGCGAAGTCTGGAAAACGCTACGCGAGATCCCGTGCGGCCATGTCATGCACTATGGTCAGTTAGCGGAGATGCTGGGTCGCGTCGGCGCCGCGCGCGCGGTAGGTGCCGCGAACGGTTCAAACCCGGTCAGTATTGTGGTTCCCTGCCACAGGGTAATTGGTCGCAACGGAACCCTGACTGGATATGCCGGTGGCGTACAGCGTAAAGAGTGGTTATTGCGCCATGAAGGTTACTTGCTATTGTGAAAAAAAAGGGCTCTTTGTGCTCTTTTTCACGGGATTCTGTGATAAAAGCCTTACTGAAACGATGGAATATCAATAAGATGGTTTGCTCACCTGTTTCATCGTTTCTGATACCTGTTTTAATTCTACTGAATTGACGTTTCGCCAGGCTTACGCGTTCAAGAAAAAGATGATAAAATTGACTAAAATCAATTACGGCTTGAGCAGACCTATGATCCCGGAAAAGCGAATTATACGACGCATTCAGTCTGGCGGATGTGCAATCCATTGCCAGGATTGCAGTATTAGCCAGCTCTGCATCCCCTTCACACTCAATGAACACGAGCTCGATCAGCTCGACAATATCATTGAGCGCAAAAAGCCCATCCAGAAAGGTCAGACTCTGTTTAAAGCCGGGGATGAACTGAAATCGCTTTACGCTATTCGTTCCGGCACGATCAAGAGCTACACCATCACTGAACAGGGTGACGAGCAAATCACCGGTTTTCATCTGGCGGGTGATCTGGTGGGCTTTGACGCCATCGGCACAGGCCACCACCCGAGCTTTGCTCAGGCGCTGGAAACATCAATGGTTTGTGAAATCCCGTTCGAAACGCTGGATGATCTGTCAGGCAAAATGCCGAACCTGCGCCAGCAGATGATGCGCCTGATGAGCGGCGAGATCAAAGGCGATCAGGACATGATCCTGTTATTGTCGAAAAAGAACGCCGAGGAGCGCCTGGCCGCGTTTATCTATAACCTGTCGCGGCGTTTCGCCCAGCGAGGATTCTCTCCCCGTGAATTCCGCCTGACCATGACACGTGGCGATATCGGTAACTATTTAGGCCTGACTGTAGAAACCATCAGCCGTCTGCTGGGTCGTTTCCAGAAGAGCGGAATGCTCGCGGTGAAAGGCAAATATATCACTATCGAGAACAGCGATATCCTGGCACAGCTTGCCGGACATTCGCGTAACGTCGCCTGATTTTACCCCCTCCTTTTGACCTTTTGCCGGGCACTTAAATTTTTATGATTTATTGATCTGGCAAAAGGTTTTCCCTGTTTCATTCAGTACTTATAGGTTATCTTGTAATTACAGACTGTGGTGACAGATGTAAGGAGACCCTGTATGGCTAAGTATCAAAATATGCTGGTCGCCATCGATCCTAACCAGGACGATCAGCCCGCATTACGACGTGCCGTGTATTTACATCAACGGATTGGCGGCCGGATTAAAGCATTCCTGCCGATCTATGATTTCTCTTACGAAATGACCACCCTTCTGTCCCCTGACGAACGCACAGCCATGAGACAAGGCGTGATCAGCCAGCGTACGGCCTGGATACGTGAACAGGCGAAGTACTATGTGGATGCTGGCGTTCCTATTGATATTAAAGTGGTATGGCATAACCGTCCCTTCGAGGCCATCATTCAGGAAGTGATATCAGGTGGTCACGACTTGCTGCTGAAAATGGCCCACCAGCATGACAAACTGGAATCGGTTATCTTCACCCCCACCGACTGGCATCTGCTGCGTAAATGTCCTTGCCCGGTTTGGATGGTGAAAGACCAGCCGTGGCCTGAAGGCGGTAAAGCGCTGGTGGCGGTCAATCTTGCCAGCGAAGAGCAATATCACAATGCGCTGAATGAAAAACTGGTGAAAGAGACCCTGCATCTGGCTGAACAGGTCAACCACACTGAAGTGCATCTGGTCGGCGCTTATCCGGTCACCCCAATTAACATTGCCATTGAACTGCCGGAGTTTGACCCGAGCGTCTATAACGACGCGATTCGCGGCCAACATCTGATTGCCATGAAAGCCTTACGGCAGAAATTCGGTATTGATGAAAAAGTAACCCATGTAAATAAAGGTCTGCCGGAAGAAGTCATTCCGGATCTGGCGGAACATTTGCAGGCAGGGATCGTCGTGCTGGGTACTGTTGGACGCACCGGGATCTCCGCCGCTTTCCTCGGGAATACCGCTGAACAGGTGATCGATCACCTGCGTTGCGATCTGCTGGTCATCAAACCTGACGACTATCAGAGTCCGATTGAACTGGACGACGAAGAAGACGATTAACCGCAGCCCACAGCATAACGCCCGCCACTCGCGGGCGTTTTCTTTTATTGCTTACCTCGCCAGTGCTGCAAATAGTGCCGCAGCCAGCTCCCGGCAACGCCTGGCGGCTGCTTTTTATTCCACAGCAGGTCAATAAGGATACTTTGCGGCCACCCCGGCACATCGACACGCGTCAATTTTTTCGCCCCGGAAAACTCATCCACCAACGCGCAGGGTAATGCGCACCAGCCAAACCCCTGCTCAGCCATGCTGAGTAATAGCAGATAGCTCGGCGCTGACCATACAGGGCCGCGCGCAGGCATATTACGGTTTTCCAGATAGGTATTAAGCCGCAACTCACGCCAGGTACGTAACTGCTCCTCAGAGACGCTGCCCTGCTGTGCCAGCGGATGCCCACGCGCCACGTAAATATCCATGCGACTCTGCATTGGCAGGCGCATCGCACCGATGTCCGTCGGATAGGTATCACGGGCTTCCGTTAAGCCTAACTGCGCGCGTCCCTTTTGCAGCAGATCGATAACATCCTCGTTTTCGCCAATCAGACATTCGAATTCAGTATGCGGATAGCGCTTGTCGAACTCCCCCAACAGATCCGCCAGTGTATCCGGGTTCAGCGTATCGGAAAGTATGAACGTCAGCCGCGTTTCCGTTTCCCCCACCAGCCAGACTGCCAGCTCATCCAGTTTATCGCTGGCGGCGAGAATGGCCTGCACGTAGCTGAGCGCCCGCATCCCTTCTGGCGTCAGCACCGGATGACGGGCTGAACGATCAAAGAGCGTCACGCCTAAGTCGGCTTCCAGATGAGCGATAGCGGTACTGATAGTGGACTGGCTTTTCCGCAGTTTCCGCGCCGCGGCAGAAAAAGAGCCAGAGGCAACGGTTTCAACAAAGGCAGTGAGAGCTTCCGGAGAGTAGCGCATGATGTATCTATTTAGTCGATGGTATCTATCTTTAATTTATCTCATAAAACGATAAAAATCCTCTCAGTAAACCCGTCGAACGACAAAGAGGACCCGAAATCATGCAACAACATGCCGTACAGCGCCGAAGCCTGGCCGAGCGCATTTTTCACGCAGTGAGCTTCGAAGCGATTGCCACCGCTATTTGCGCCCCGGCCAGCGCCTGGATAATGCAGCGTCCGGTGCTGGAGATGGGGGGACTGACATTGCTGCTGGCCACTGCGGCGATGATCTGGAACGTGATTTATAACGCACTGTTTGACCGGCTTTGGCCCGTTCATCGCCTGACCCGCACCGCGAAGGTTCGTGCCTGGCATGCGCTGGGCTTTGAAGGTGGTTTTATCATCATTGGCGTGACGATAGCCTCGCTGACGCTTGGCATTGGGCTGGTTGAGGCTTTCTTACTGGAAATCGGCTTTTTCCTCTTCTTTCTTCCTTACACCATGGCGTTTAACTGGGTCTACGACATACTGCGCGCCAGGGTAATCCACCGTCAGGCGGCGCGCATATGTCAGTAAGGTATGCCGGGTGAGTGTGTTTTAACTGCGCGTCCCGGTCATCGTCTCTTGCTGGCTGTCGGCATCCGGCACGCCAGCAGGCCATGGCCCTTTCACAACGGTTGTAGGCAGTGCCAACTGCACGTCATTCGCCGCCAGTTGCTCCATAATGCGAATATTAATCTCCTGCTGGATATCCATATATTTATTGTAATCTGCCGTATTGACGATATGTACGACTTCAAAGTTAAGTCGATCGGTGCCGAAGCCAAGAAAATGGGCGCGGTCGAATTTAGTTTCCCCGACGTCATTGATGATGGTTTTTATCATTTCACCTATCTGGCGGAGTTTGTCCGGCGGCGTTGACAAGGCAACACCGAAAGTAAAAACGATACGTCGGGTTTGCATACGCTTATAGTTATGCAGCGTCTGTTGCAGAAGAATCGCGTTACCACAGACAATTTGCTCACCGCTCAAACTGCGTATGCGCGTGGTCTTAAGACCGATATGCTCAACAGTCCCGGCGACATCGTTAAACACCACGAAGTCCCCAATCTCAAAAGGCTTATCAAAACCAATCGACAACGAGGCGAAGACATCGCTGAGGATAGTCTGTACCGCCAGGGCGATGGCGATGCCGCCGACGCCGAGACTGGCCACCAGCGCGGTAATGTTCACCCCGGCATTCGCCAGAATCGACAACAGCATAACGGTCCAAATCAGCATCCGTAGCAGCAAGCCGGTAATGACCAGCGTCACCGGATTTTTGTGCATGCCGGGTTCATAACGCAGTTGGTGCAGCCAGGAAATAATCCCCTGATCAAACCAGAGCGCCATTTGAATGGCGAGCACCAGAAACCAGGCATGACTGATTGTCGCGGAAAGAGTAGTGGGGAGTTCAACAAAACGCAGGCTAAATAGAAAGGCGGCGATAAAGAGCAGCACCTTACTGGTTCTGACTAACATGTCATTGAGCACCAGACGCATTTTCTGCGTGCTGTGATGCTTATCGCCCCAGCTCTGAACGCCTTTACCGACGATACGCAGTAAACGGTTAAGCAGCCAGTAAGCCAATATCGTAATGATGACGACCGTGAAGACAGCAATCCAGAACGATGGCGTCATCATTAAAGATATCAAATCAAAACGTGATAAAAATTCCATTCTTTCCCTCGTCATAACCGTGAAGAGAAAAAGTATAGACGCAGACAAAAAAAAACCGCTCCGAAGAGCGGTTGAGATAAGCGCGGCGCGTTACAGCGCTTTCAGAATCGCATCCACGCTGGCTTTGGCATCGCCAAACAGCATCTGGGTATTCTCTTTAAAGAACAGTGGATTCTGTACCCCTGCATAACCGGTATTCATGGAGCGTTTGAACACGATAACGTTCTGCGCTTTCCATACTTCCAGAACAGGCATACCTGCGATTGGGCTCTTCGGATCGTCCTGCGCCGCCGGGTTAACGGTGTCATTCGCACCAATAACCAGTACGGTGTCGGTATCGGCGAAGTCATCGTTGATTTCGTCCATTTCCAGCACGATGTCATACGGTACTTTCGCTTCTGCAAGCAGTACGTTCATGTGTCCCGGCAAACGGCCCGCTACCGGGTGGATACCGAAGCGCACTTTCACGCCGCGCGCACGCAGTTTCTCGGTAATTTCGGCCACCGGATACTGCGCCTGCGCTACCGCCATACCGTAGCCTGGGGTGATGATGACTGAGTGCGAGTTTTTCAGCATTTCAGCCGTCTCTTCGGCGTTGATCTCGCGGTGCTCGCCCACTTCTTCATCGGCGCCCGTTGAGGAGCCGTCGGTACCAAAGCCACCGGCGATAACGCTGATAAAGGAACGGTTCATCGCCTTACACATGATGTAAGAGAGGATCGCACCCGAAGAGCCCACCAGCGCACCGGTGACGATCAGCAGGTCGTTGCTCAGCATAAAACCAGCCGCCGCTGCCGCCCAACCGGAATAGGAGTTCAGCATTGAGACCACAACCGGCATGTCAGCACCGCCGATAGAGGCCACCAGATGCCAGCCGAATACCAGCGCAATGGCTGTCATTACCAGCAGCGCGAGAGACTGCAGGCCCACGCTTTCTGTACGAACAAAGATAACCAGCAGTATGAAAGAGACCACCAGCGCCGCAAGGTTCAATTTGTGACGGTTTGGCAGCATCAGCGGTTTTGAGGAGATCTTGCCGCACAACTTACCGAACGCCACGATAGAACCGGTGAAGGTGACCGCACCAATAAAGATGCCCAGGAACACTTCGGTCAGGTGAATGTTGACCAGGATCGGCTCCATGCCCGGTTCGTGGTACAGGTAGCTGTTAAAGCCAACCAGCACCGCGGCCAGACCTACAAAGCTGTGCAACACGGCGACCAGCTCAGGCATCTCGGTCATTTCAACTTTACGCGCCAGGCGAATACCGATTGCACCACCGATGATCATCGCAACGATAATCCACGCCACGTTGCCGGTGTCCGGCCCGAAAATCGTGGCAATCAGCGCAATCGCCATCCCGGCAACGCCAAAACGGTTACCCTGCTGGGACGTCTCGTGTTTCGATAGCCCTGCCAGGCTGAAAATAAACAGGATCGCGGCAACAATGTATGCAGCTGTAACTAATCCTCCAGACATGTGCTACCCCTTAGTTCTTCCGGAACATTTTCAGCATGCGCTGAGTGACGGTGAAACCACCAAAAATATTAATGCTGGCAATCAGTACGGCGATAAAGCTTAAGAAGCTGACCCAGCCACCATGGCCGATTTGTAAGAGCGCGCCAACGACGATAATGCCGGAGATGGCGTTGGTTACCGACATAAGCGGGGTATGCAAGGCATGGGAGACGTTCCACACTACGTAGTAACCCACCACGCAGGCCAATGCAAACACGGTGAAGTGACCAAGAAACTCTTTAGGCGCAACGTCGGCCAGCCAGCCGAAGAGGATAATGACCAGCGCCATGATGCCGTATTTCAGCCATGGCGATGTGGGTTTAGCCTCTTCTTTCGCAGCGGCAGGCGCCGCTTTTGCCGCAGCCTGCGGTTGCGCGGAGACCTGAATCGGTGGAGCCGGCCAGGTGACTTCGCCATCGCGAATCACGGTCACGCCGCGCACGACAACGTCCTCGAAATCTACCGTCACATTGCCGTCTTTTTCCTTGCACAGCAGTTTCAGCAGGTTGACGAGGTTGGTACCGTAAAGCTGAGAAGACTGCGTCGGCAGACGACCCGGCAGGTCAGTATAACCAATGATTTTAACGCCGTTCGGCGTGGTAACGACTTCGTTCGCCACGGTGTATTCACAGTTTCCGCCGTTTTGCGCCGCCAGGTCGACCACCACGCTGCCGGATTTCATGGAATCCACCATCTCGCGGGTAATCAGTTTCGGCGCCGGTTTGCCCGGAATCAATGCGGTGGTGACGATGATATCAACGTCTTTTGCCTGCGCGGCAAAGAGTTCCATTTCCGCTTTGATAAACGCTTCGGACATCACTTTCGCGTAGCCGTCGCCGCTACCGGCTTCTTCTTTGAAATCCAGCTCCAGGAACTCAGCGCCCATACTCTGGACCTGTTCCTTCACTTCTGGACGGGTATCAAACGCGCGAACAATCGCCCCGAGGCTATTCGCGGCACCAATTGCGGCCAGACCGGCAACACCTGCGCCAATGACCATCACTTTCGCTGGCGGGACTTTACCTGCGGCAGTGATCTGCCCGGTAAAGAAACGGCCAAATTCATGGGCGGCTTCCACAATAGCGCGATAGCCAGCAATGTTCGCCATGGAGCTCAATGCATCCAGCGCCTGAGCGCGAGAAATACGCGGCACAGAATCCATCGCCATGACGGTAATATTACGGGCAGCCAGTTTTTCCATCAGCGGCGCATTTTGCGCAGGCCAGATAAAGCTGACTAATGTCGTGCCCGGATTAAGCAAGGCTATTTCTTCATCGGTCGGTGCATTCACCTTGAGGATAACGTCAGAGTGCCAGACATTATTTTCGTCCACCACGGTTGCGCCAGCCTGGGTAAACGCGTTGTCATCGAAGCTTGCCAGTTTGCCCGCGCCGCTTTCAATCGCGACGGTGAAACCCAATTTAAGCAATTGCTCTACCGTTTTCGGCGTCGCCGCAACGCGGGTTTCATTGGCCAACCGTTCTTTTGGTACACCAATACGCATAGTTTTCCCTTCCATCGATTTTAGATGATGGTTTGTCAGTGATGCCCGGGCATTACGTTGCCTGCCAGAGATAAATAAACAGACTGCATCCCGGAAAATAAAACAGTAACAAACTTTCTATAACCTACTGAAAATAACGCCTGTGATCTACCGTCAGAAAACAGAAATTCTGTTTTTATCTGCGAAAACCGGGCAGGTAGCGGAGCTGACAGGGTTATTTCCCTTTAATTCATTTAAACAAGCCGATATTCCGCTCAGGCGAAGCGGCAAAACACGATTAATCTCCAGCGCACATCGCTATTTTAACAATGTATTAACTTATAAAACTCATATGCTTTATGACTTTTGCTGGTCAACAGCCTGTTTTTTCAACATATCATTAAACGTTATCGTAAAACGTCTGGCGTGTAGCACACTCAGTGAAAAATGACGCAGACAGTCGTGTTGATTAAATGCAATAATCAGCGACGTTTTTAAGTCAACAACAACACCAGTATCTGGTTTGCGCAAGGCGAAGGATCATTTTTATGAAGCTTAAGTACACCCTCCTGGCGTCAGCACTTTTGTCCGTTACGGCCCTGTCAGTCAACGCAGCGACAGAGTTAACGCCGGAGCAAGCGTCAGCATTGAAGCCCTACGATCGCGTTGTTATCACCGGTCGCTTTAACTCTATTGGCGATGCCGTTAAAGCCGCGTCGAACCGTGCTGATAAAGAAGGCGCGGCCTCGTTTTATGTTGTAGATACCTCCGATTATGGTGAGAGCGGCAACCAGCGTGTCACCACGGACCTGTATAAAGCCGATGCACCGAAAGCCGATGCGCCAAAACTGCGCGTCATCAATGGCGTTACTGAGCTGCCGAAGACCCAGGCCATTGAGCTGGAACCGTTCGATACCGTGACGGTGCAGGGATTCTATCGCTCCCAGCCGGAAGTAAACGATGCCATCACCAAAGCGGCGAAAGCGAAAGGGGCTGCCTCTTTCTATATCGTCCGTCAGGTGGATGCCAACGAAGGCGGCAACCAGTTGATTACGGCCTATATCTATAAAGCCGATGCCAAAAAACGCGTACTGCAGAGCCCGGATGCTATCCCACGTGATTCCGAAGCAGGCCGCGCGGCATTAGCGAAAGGCGGTGAAGAAGCCAAAAAAGTAGAAATTCCAGGCGTCGCCACTACCGCTGCGCCGAGCGCTGAGGTGGGTCGTTTCTTCGAAACACAATCCTCAACCTCAAACCGTTACACTGTCACATTGCCTGATGGTAAAAAAATCGAAGAAGTGAATAAAATCACTGCTGCGCAAATGATTCCGTTTGACAGTGTCACCTTCACCGGTAACTACGGCAACCTGACCGAGATCTCTTATCAAGTCGCTAAACGTGCCGCGGCGAAAGGCGCCAAGTACTACCACATCACCCGCCAGTGGCAGGAAAATGGTAGCAATATCACCGTCAGCGCTGATTTGTACAAATAAGTCTCCCCTTCACCTTAAAGGCGGCCCAGGTCGCCTTTTTTATTTTTTTCACGAAATTCACCCGTCACGCATTGCATGCCATAACGACTCTCCGTAAAATCCCGCGCCTCAGTGATATCCACCATTTTTATGCGCATATGCGAAATAATTATTCTGGATTGAGTCCGTTCATAACAGGATACCCATGGAAAAGAAACTTGGCCTGAGCGCTTTAACTGCGCTGGTATTAAGCTCAATGCTCGGCGCAGGCGTTTTCAGCCTTCCGCAAAATATGGCGGAAATCGCCAGCCCAGCCGCGTTATTGATTGGTTGGGCTATTACCGGCGCGGGGATATTACTGCTCGCCTTCGCCATGCTTATCCTGACGCGTCTTCGCCCGGATCTGGACGGCGGTATTTTCACTTATGCCCGGGAAGGTTTCGGCGAACTTATTGGTTTTTGTTCCGCCTGGGGCTACTGGCTTTGCGCGGTGATCGCCAACGTCTCATATCTGGTGATTGTCTTCTCTGCGCTAAGTTTCTTTACCGATACGCCAGAGCTGCGCTTCTTTGGCGACGGTAATACCTGGCAGGCGATTGTCGGCGCCTCCCTGCTGCTGTGGTTTGTTCACGCATTAGTGCTGCGCGGCGTGCAGACGGCGGCCAGCATTAATCTCGCCGCGACACTCGCCAAACTGGTACCGCTTGGTCTGTTTATTGTGCTGGCGGCAATCGCCTTCCATTACGATACGTTTAGCCTGGATTTCTCCGGTATCGCACTCGGGGTACCCGTATGGGAGCAGGTGAAAAACACCATGCTCATTACCCTTTGGGTGTTTATCGGGGTTGAAGGCGCCGTGGTCGTTTCTGCGCGCGCGCGCGACAAGCGCGATGTGGGACGCGCCACCCTGCTGGCAGTGCTGGCTGCCCTCGGTGTCTATTTGTTGGTGACATTGCTGTCTCTGGGGGTAATACCGCGCCCGGAACTGGCGGCAATGCGTAACCCATCCATGGCCGGCCTGATGGTCAGGCTGATGGGATCCTGGGGCGATGTGGTCATCGCTGCAGGGCTGATTGTTTCGGTCTGCGGCGCCTATCTGAGCTGGACGATCATGGCTGCGGAAGTGCCGCTACTGGCCGCCACCCATCAGGCGTTTCCACGCCTTTTTGCCCGCCAAAACAAGAATAATGCCCCGGAGGCATCGTTGTGGTTAACCAATATCAGCGTGCAGGTCTCGCTGGTGCTGATCTGGCTCACAGGTTCTGATTACAATACGCTGTTGACCATTGCGTCCGAGATGATTCTGGTTCCTTATTTGCTGGTCGGGGCATTCTTACTGAAAATCTCTCGTCGCCCGTTGCACCGCGCCGTCGCTATCGGCGCCTGCCTCTATGGCTTATGGTTACTGTATGCATCCGGTCCGATGCATTTGCTGTTGTCGGTTGTGCTCTATGCGCCTGGCCTGCTGGTCTTTATCTATGCACGCCGCACGCATGACATAGCCAGTCTGCTTAAACGTCGGGAAAGAGTGCTGATTGGTCTGCTGCTGATCGCCGCCATTCCCGCCACGTGGATGTTGATGGGGTAAACAGCGCGTACGCCCCGTTGAGAAGGAGAACGTATTCGATGGGAAACACGAAGACACGCCCGATATTGATTACCGGAGGAGGCCGTCGCATCGGCCTCGCCCTCGCCCACCATTTTCTTAGCCAGCAGCAGCCGATTATCGTCAGTTACCGGACACACTATCCGGCGATTGAACAGTTAACCGCTGCGGGCGCTTTATGCATTCAGGCAGATTTCAGCAGTGATGAAGGCGTTCTGGCCTTCGCCGATAGGGTGAAGGAGAAAACGCAGGGGTTGCGGGCCATTATTCACAATGCGGGCGACTGGGCGGGTGAAAAACCCGGCGTTGCGCTGCCCAATGTCCTTTCCAGGATGCTGCAGATCCACGTCCATGCTCCCTACTTACTTAACCACGCACTGGAGAGCTTATTGCGCGGCTTCGGGCATGCTGCCAGCGACATTATTCACTTTACCGATTATGTCGTTGAGTGTGGAAGCGACAAACATATTGCCTATGCCGCCAGTAAAGCGGCGCTGGATAATATGACCCGCTCTTTTGCCAAAAAGCTGGCGCCGGAAGTGAAGGTCAATGCTATTGCCCCGGCGCTGATCCTGTTTAATGACGACGATGACGCGGAATACCGTCAGCAGGCGCTTAATAAATCGTTGATGAAAATCGCCCCCGGCGAGAAAGAGATTATCGATCTGGTCGATTATCTGCTGACCAGTTGCTACGTCACGGGACGTACGTTCGGTGTGGATGGCGGCCGTCCGCTGCGCTAGTGGAGACGGCTCCAGATAAAAATTAACAGCCATGCGCTGAGGCACCAGCAGAACACTGCGGCGCTCAGCGCGTATCCAACACGCATAAATCCGGTGAAATACCACAGTGACAGCAGGTAAAGAAAATAGGGAATAATGGACCACATGCCAAAAACGATGGTAGTACGTAACGCCTCAACGCCCCGCTCGGTTGCCACAATATAATGGGCGATTAAGGCAAAGGTCGGAAATAACGGAATGAGTCCAGCGATATAGTAATTTTTCGTTTTTGACAGCAATCCAATTAATAATACCACCAGCGCGCCGATTGCCGCTTTTATCACCAGGGCCATCAGGTTCCCTTTCTCATCATGACAACAAAGGCCTACAGCATAGCGGATGGGGAGCATGTTTAGAAAAGATTAATGGCAGGATCAATAAAGGCAGTGTATGTTCATCTTTTTGACTCATCACGATGATATATGAATAAGATCGTTTTTGTGGAAGACGACCCGGAAGTGGGCGCGCTTATTGCGGCATATCTGGGCAAACACGATATGGATGTGATCGTTGAACCGCGTGGTGATCGAGCAGAAGACGTCATCGCCCGTGAAAAACCAGATCTAATTCTCCTGGATATCATGCTCCCCGGCAAAGATGGGATGACACTGTGTCGCGATTTACGCCAGCAGTGGAGCGGCCCTATCGTCCTTCTCACCTCGCTTGATAGTGATATGAACCATATTCTGTCGCTGGAGATGGGCGCGAATGATTACATTCTCAAAACAACCCCCCCTGCGGTTTTACTGGCGCGTCTGCGACTGCACTTACGCCAGCAGGCCGGCACCACCCAGCAAGAATCTGCCCCGGCATCGCTTAAGCAGCATAAGACGCTGCAATTCGGCACACTGACCATCGATCCGGTAAACAGGCAGGTGCTCCTGGCAGGCGAGCAGGTTGTCCTCTCTACCGCCGATTTCGATCTGCTATGGGAACTGGCTACCCACGCAGGACAGATCATGGACCGCGATGCGTTGCTGAAAAACCTGCGCGGCGTGACCTATGATGGGATGGACCGCAGTGTTGATGTGGCGATTTCGCGCCTGCGCAAAAAATTGCTCGATAACGCCACCGAACCTTTCCGTATTAAAACCGTGCGCAACAAAGGCTATCTCTTCGCCCCGCACGCCTGGGATAACTGAGTCCGGTCCTCTTCGCGGGTGTCGCCATGAAAAAACTTTTCGTCCAGTTTTATCTGTTACTGTTTGTCTGCTTTCTGGTGATGACCATGCTGGTCGGGCTGGTTTATAAATTCACCGCTGAGCGTGCGGGGCGACAGTCGCTGGACGATTTGATGAAAAGTTCGCTGTACTTAATGCGCAGCGAACTGCGTGAAATCCCGCCGCACCAGTGGAACAAAACACTCAAAGAGCTGGACCTGAACCTGTCGTTTAACATGCGCGTGGAGCCGATGAGCAAGTTCACACTCGAAGCCCCCGCGCAACAGCGTCTACAGGAAGGCGATATTGTCGCGCTGGATTCGCAATATACCTTTATTCAGCGCATTCCACGTAGCCACTATGTCCTGGCAGTAGGCCCGGTCCCCTACCTCTTTTACCTGCATGAAATGCGTCTGCTTGATATGGCGCTGATGGCGTTTATTGCTATTTCATTGGCCTTCCCGGTGTTTATCTGGATGCGTCCCCACTGGCAGGAGATGCTACGGCTGGAATCTGCCGCCCAGCGCTTTGGGGAAGGTCATCTGGAAGAACGTATCCATTTTGACAGTACATCCAGCTTTGAACGATTGGGGATCGCCTTTAACCAGATGGCGGATAATATCAACGCCCTGATCGCCAGTAAGAAAATGTTGATTGATGGCGTGGCCCATGAATTACGCACACCGCTGGTCAGGCTACGTTACCGCCTGGAGATGAGCGATAACCTGAGTGATGGCGAACGTAGCGCGTTGAATCGCGATATCGGGCAACTCGAAGGACTTATCCAGGAGTTGCTCACCTACGCGCGCCTCGATCGCCCACAGACCGAACTGAAACTGACCACGCCCGATCTCAACGCATGGCTGGACGGTTATATGCTGGATGCCCGCAGCGTCAATCCGGACCACCAGCTGGCGCTCAATAATCAGCCCGGTGACTATGGTTCGCTGGACATGCGTCTGATGGAGCGAGTGCTGGATAACCTCATCAATAATGCCCTGCGCTACTGCCAGAACACGGTAAAAGTGACATTACAACTTGAAGGCTCGCAGGCAAGCCTGATTGTTGAAGACGATGGGCCCGGGATTGCCCCTGATGAGCGCAGCCGTATATTTGAGCCCTTTGTGCGCCTGGACCCCAGCAGAGACCGTGCAACTGGCGGTTGTGGTCTGGGGCTTGCCATCGTGCATTCTATCGCCCAGGCGATGAGCGGTGAAGTCAGATGCGAAGAGAGCGATGCAGGCGGCGCCCGCTTTTGTTTCCAGTGGCCGGTCTGGCACGACACTTCCCTCACCTGAAAAGCGTGACTTGCACCGTGTTCAGGTGTAGATAGTTGTGCTACAACATAAGTATGTTGTAACTAAAGGAATGAAAAAATGGCCGCGTACGACCTGATTGAACGCCTGAACACCACCTTTCGCCAGCTCGAACAAGAACTGGCAGGCTTAAAAGGGCAACTCGCCGATTGCCGTTTACTGGCGGGCCGCGTTTTCACTCTGCCGGATGTTGCCAAAGGCGCGGAGCACGAGCCGCTGCCTGCCATTCAGGTTAAGCAACTGGTGGGCAAGCGTGCCGCTGACGCTGCCTTGCGCCACTATACCCATCTGTTTATCCAGCAACAGTCGGAGAACCGCAGCAGTAAAGCCGCCGTGCGTTTGCCTGGGGTCATTTGCTATCAGGTGGATGTGCCAACCCGTACCCGACTTGAGCAGACGATTAACACCATTAATGCCCTGAAAATGACCTTTGAACGCATTGTGACCGTCGATTCCGGACTGGCAGCGACTGCCCGCTTCGAGTGGGTGCATCGCCATTTACCCGGTCTGATTACACTTAATGCTTACCGCACCCTGACTCACCTGCGCGACCCCGCCACGTTGCGCTTTGGCTGGGCTAACAAGCATATCATCAAGAATTTTACCCGCGATGAGGTGCTCGCACTCCTTGATAAAAGCCGTAAATCGCCGCGCGCCGTCGCTCCCTGGACGCGAGAACAGTGGCAGGAGCGTCTTGAGCAAGAGTACGCCGCCATTGCCTCTTTGCCGCAGCAGGCGCACCTGAAAATTAAACGTCCGGTAAAGGTACAGCCGATAGCACGCGTCTGGTATGCGGACTCGCAAAAGCAGGTGCAGTACGCCTGCCCGACGCCGCTGATTGCGCTGGTAAGTGAAGAACACGGCGGGAAAGTGCCGGACATCGGCGAACTGTTGAATTACCAGGAAGATAATGTCCAGCACCGTTATAAACCGCAGGCGCAGCCGTTGACGCTACTAATTCCCCGGCTGCATCTGTATCTTGCCGATTAAACGGGCTTCATGCTGCCCACCATCGATTCCGGACGTACCCAACTGTCAAACTCGGCTTCGGTCAGGTAGCCGAGCGCCAGCGCCGAAGCCTTGAGCGTCAGGCCTTCTTTATGGGCTTTTTTGGCAATTTCTGCCGCTTTGTCATAACCGATATGGGTATTCAGGGCAGTCACCAGCATCAGAGACTCATTGAGCAACTGATCGATACGCTCACGATTCGGCTCGATCCCCACCGCACAGTGTTCGTTAAAGCTTTCCATACCATCAGCCAGCAGACGCACCGACTGCAGGAAGTTATGGATAACCATGGGCCGGAAGACGTTGAGCTCAAAATTACCGGATGCGCCTCCCATATTGACCGCCACGTCGTTACCCATCACCTGACAACAGAGCATGGTCATGGCTTCACATTGCGTGGGGTTGACTTTACCCGGCATGATGGAGCTTCCCGGTTCATTCTCCGGAATAGAAATTTCGCCAATCCCACAACGCGGGCCGGAAGCCAGCCAGCGCACGTCATTAGCTATTTTCATCAATGATGCCGCCAGCCCTTTCAGCGCACCGTGGGCATGAACCAGTGCATCACAGGTGGCCAGCGCCTCAAATTTGTTCGGTGCGGTAATAAACGGTTGCCGGGTAAAGGTGGCCAGCTCTTCTGCTACTCGTCTGGCATATTCCGGATGGGTATTGAGCCCGGTTCCCACCGCCGTCCCGCCAAGCGCCAGCTCGCCCAGGTGCGGCAGGCTCAGTTCGATGTGTTTGAGGTTATGCTCCAGCATCGCCACCCAACCGGAAATCTCCTGGCCGAGCGTTAGCGGCGTGGCGTCCTGTAGGTGAGTACGACCAATTTTGACAATATCGGCGAAGGCAATCGCTTTTTCATTCAATGTTTTTTTCAGCACCAGAAGCTGAGGCAGCAAATGTTCGCGCAGAGCAATCACCGCCGCCACGTGCATCGCCGTAGGGAAAACGTCATTCGAGCTTTGGCTTTTGTTAACATCGTCATTCGGGTGCACTTTGCGCCCCATACCACGTTCGCCGCCAAGCAATTCGCTGGCACGGTTCGCCAGAACCTCGTTCATGTTCATGTTGCTCTGGGTGCCGGAACCTGTTTGCCAGATAGCCAGTGGGAATTCATCCGGGTGTTTTCCGGCAAGCACCTCATCAGCCGCGTCGATAATGGCTTGTGCTTTTTCCGCTGTCAGCAGCCCTAAATCCTGATTGACCTTTGCCGCCGCACGTTTGGTCAGTGCCAGTGCGTGGATAAGCGAGACCGGCATTTTTTCCGTCGAGATGCGAAAATGCTCAAGCGACCGTTGGGTTTGCGCCCCCCACAACTTGTCTGCCGGGACGTCAATCGCGCCCATCGAATCTTTCTCACTACGATGCGTTGTCATTACTTTCTCCCTGTTACGAAGTGATGTTGAGTACCGACATTGCTCACCTGCAAACAAAGCTTAAGTATTGATGCTTGTTATGACGACGTTTATTGCTTCGTGCGCTTAACCGGTGCAAAAAAACCGCCCCGAGGGGCGGCAGGTTTTATTTTACACAGCGTGCGCACTGGCCCGACTGGATTTGCTGGAAGAAATCATTCCCTTTGTCATCCACGAGGATAAAGGCCGGGAAATCTTCAACATCGATTTTCCAGATAGCTTCCATACCCAGTTCCGGGTAAGCCACACATTCAAGGCTCTTGATGCTGTTTTGCGCCAGAATCGCCGCCGGACCGCCGATACTGCCAAGGTAAAAACCACCGTGTTTATGGCAGGCATCGGTCACCTGCTGGCTACGGTTGCCTTTTGCCAGCATGATCATGCTGCCGCCTTGTGACTGCAACTGGTCAACGTATGAGTCCATACGCCCGGCGGTAGTTGGGCCAAGTGAGCCGGAAGCATATCCCTCCGGCGTCTTCGCGGGTCCCGCATAGTAGATGGGGTGATCTTTCACATACTGCGGCAGCGGCTTGCCTTCATCCATCAGCTCTTTAAGCTTCGCATGCGCAATATCACGCGCCACGATGATAGTCCCGGTCAGCGACAGGCGTGTGGATACCGGATACTGTTTGAGCTGGCCGAGGATCTCTTCCATCGGACGGTTAAGGTTGACCTTCACCGCCTCGCCCTCACCGGCCTGGCGCAGCGCTTGCGGAATGTACTTGCCGGGGTTTTGCTCCAGTTTTTCCAGCCAAATGCCTTCACGGTTAATTTTGGCTTTGATGTTACGGTCAGCCGAGCAGGAAACTCCCATCCCCACAGGACAAGAGGCACCGTGGCGCGGCAGGCGAATCACGCGGATATCATGCGCAAAGTATTTACCGCCAAACTGCGCGCCAAGGCCGAGCTGTTGGGCTTCAAGCAGCAGTTCTTTTTCCAGTTGCACATCGCGGAACGCCTGACCGTGCTCATTACCTTCGGTGGGCAGGCCATCGTAATACTTGGTCGACGCCAGTTTGACCGTTTTGAGCGTGGCCTCTGCACTGGTGCCGCCAATCACAAAGGCGATGTGGTACGGCGGGCAGGCAGCCGTGCCAAGGGTACGCATTTTCTCGACCAGATACCCTTTCAGTTTCGCCGGGGTGATCAGCGCTTTCGTTTCCTGATACAGATAGGTTTTATTGGCGGAGCCGCCCCCTTTGGCGATGCAAAGGAATTTATACTCGTCGCCATCAACGCTATACAAATCGATCTGTGCCGGCAGATTAGTCCCGGTATTGACCTCTTTGTACATATCCAGCGGCGCGTTTTGCGAATAACGCAGGTTATCTTCGATAAAGGTGTTATAGACACCGCGCGCTAAGGCCGCCTCATCGCCGCCCCCCGTCCACACGCGCTGCCCCTTTTTACCCATAATGATGGCCGTGCCGGTATCCTGGCAGGTGGGCAAAATACCTTTTGCGGCAATCTCGGAGTTACGCAGGAATTGCAGCGCGACATATTTGTCATTTTCGCTGGCATCCGGATCGCTGAGGATATCGGCAACCTGTTGCTGATGTGCCGGGCGCAGCAGGAAGGAGGCATCGTGGAAGGCATGTTGCGCCAGAAGGGTCAGCGCCTGAGGATCGACTTTGAGGACTTCCTGACCATCAAACTCGGCGACGGAAACGTAATCGCTGCTGAGTAAATAATATTCGGTTTCGTCCTTTTTCAGCGGAAAAGGCTCTTGATAATAAAAAGGTTTATTCGACATTGTTCTCTCACTTACAGCACGAACTGGTTATTGTTTCGGCAGGACATCCATCTGCCACAAAAAAGCGAGTCCGCATATCCTACACAATTATTTAACAAAAACTGAGACTAGTACGACTTTTTGCCTGCTCTGATTACTTCGAACAAATTTATTGCTTTAATACGAGCAATCAAGTTGACCACGATGAAGGGCGGGATAATGCAAAAACTCATTAACTCAGTGCAGCACTATGCCTGGGGAAGTAAAAACGCGTTAACGGAACTCTATGGCATTGCCAACCCAGACAACCAGCCTATGGCCGAGTTGTGGATGGGCGCTCATCCAAAGAGCAGCTCAAAAGTGCAGGATGCACAGGGACATCTTCTCTCGCTTCGCGAGATGATTGAACAGGATAAAGCAGGTCTACTGGGCAGCGCGGTCGCCGAACGTTTCGGCGAGCTGCCCTTTTTGTTTAAGGTGCTGTGCGCCGACCAGCCCTTGTCTATTCAGGTGCACCCGAACAAACACGCGTCTGAAATCGGTTTTGCGAAAGAGAACGCCGCCGGTATTCCACTCGATGCGGCCGAGCGTAACTACAAAGACCCGAACCATAAGCCGGAACTGGTCTTTGCACTGACGCCCTTCCTGGCGATGAACGCCTTCCGTCCGTTCTCTGAGATTGTCTCGCTGTTGCAGCCGGTGGCGGGCGCTAATCAGGCTATCGCTCACTTCTTGCAAGAACCCGGTGCGGAACGCCTGAGCCAACTGTTCGCCAGCCTGCTGAATCTGAAGGGTGATGAGAAATCGCGGGCGCTGGCGGTACTGAAAGCGGCACTCAACGGCCAGCAGGGCGAACCGTGGCAAACTATTCGTGTGATTTCTGAGTTTTATCCCGATGACAGCGGCCTGTTCTCCCCGCTGCTGCTTAATGTGGTGAAACTCAATCCGGGTGAAGCGATGTTCCTGTTCGCCGAAACCCCGCATGCCTATCTACAGGGGGTTGCGCTGGAGGTCATGGCCAACTCCGATAACGTACTGCGCGCGGGATTGACGCCGAAATATATCGACATTCCGGAACTGGTGGCAAATGTGAAATTCACCCCTAAAGCGGCCGGTGAATTACTGACACAACCCGTAAAACAGGCGTCCGCTCTGGAGTTCCCGATCCCGGTTGATGATTTTGCTTTTTCGCTGCATGACCTTTCAACCACCGGAAGCGATCTGGCACAGCAGAGCGCGGCCATCCTGTTTTGCGTGGAAGGCGAAGCGGTACTCAGCAAGGGCGATGAGACACTGGTGCTGAAACCCGGCGAATCGGCATTTATTAGCGCCAGCGAATCTCCTGTGCGGGTAAGCGGCGTGGGCAGACTGGCGCGGGTCTACAATAAGCTCAACTAGTTACTGAACTTTTTAGCAAGGATTGCTAAGCTCTACAGAGCCTTTTCACATACCCAGGCGGATGATCCCGCCTGGTTTTATTTTTAGGGATAATAACGATGAAAAAAACGCTGGTTGCTGCCGGAGTTGTTATTGCGCTGGGGATCATCTGGACAGGTGGTGCCTGGTACACGGGTAAACAGCTTGAAAGCCGTCTGGGTGAGATGATTAGCCAGGCGAATGAACAGATTAAACGCACCGCGCCTGAAGCCAGCGTGGAGTTATCCTCTCAAAATTACCATCGGGGTCTGTTCAGCAGCCAGATGGAACTGGTGGTAAAACCGGTCGAGGGTAAGGAAAACCCATGGTTTAAGCCGGGCCAGACCATCGTACTGCATGAAAATATTGACCATGGTCCTTTCCCGCTGGCGCAACTTAAAACGTTGAACGTCGTCCCGTCCATGGCATCGGTTCATTCCACGCTCGTCAACAATGAGATGACAAAGCCGCTGTTTGATATCGCGAAAGGGCAATCGCCATTCGTTGCTGAGACCCGCATCAGTTACAGCGGCGATACCCGTACGGATCTCACGCTGCGTCCGCTTAACTCGGAAAAAGAGGGCGAGAAAGTGGCCTTTAGCGGTGGTGAATTCCGTATAAGTTCCGATAAAGACGGCAATGCGATTACCGTCAGCGGCCAGGCGCAGAGCGCGCTGGTTGATACGGTTAACGAATACGGTCAGAAAATTCAGCTCTCGCTCAACAACCTGAAAACCGAGGGGACCACCCAACTCGCCAGCTTCAACGAGCGCGTTGGCAGCCAGAAAGTGACCCTCGACAAGCTGGCTATCTCTGTTGAGAACAAAGAGATGGCTGTCATTGAAGGAATGAATCTGAACGGCAAATCCGAAGTCGCGAAAGATAACAAAACCATTAATAGCCAGCTCGATTACACCATCCAGAGCCTGAAAATCCAGAATCAGGAAATGGGCAGCGGCAACCTGACGCTGAAGATTGGCCAGATTGACGGCGAGGCCTGGCACCAGTTTAGCCAGCAGTATAATGCCCAGACACAGGCATTGATGGCGCAGCCCGATGTCATGAAAGACCCGGCGCTGTATCAGCAAAAAGCGGCGGAAGCCTTCTTTAATGCCTTCCCGTTGCTGTTAAAAGGCGAGCCGGTCATTACCATTGCCCCGCTGAGCTGGAAAAACAGCAAAGGTGAAACGGCACTGAACCTCTCCCTGTTCCTGAAAAATCCGGCCGCAGATACGGCGGTTACCGCGCCGCAGACGCTGGCCCAGGAAGTGGATAAAAATGTGAAGTCTCTGGATAGCAAACTGACCATCCCGATGGATATGGCGGTGGAGTTTATGACGCAGATTGCGAAACTGGAAGGCTACCAGCAGGATGAAGCAGCCAAACTGGCAAGCCAGCAGGTGAAAGGCCTGGCGGCAATGGGTCAGATGTTCCGTATTACGACCCTGGAAAACAATACCATTGGCACCAGCCTGCAGTATGCCAATGGTCAGGTGACACTGAACGGCGAGAAAATGTCGCTGGACGAGTTTGTTGGTATGTTCGGCCTGCCCTCAATGCCACTGCAGGAAGATTCACCGGAAACACCGGATGATCCGACAGCACCTGTCGAACCTGCGGTGCCACAACAGTAACCCTAAAGCCCCTTTCAGGGGCTTTTTTTTAAGCGCTATAAGCACTTCAACACCGCCGCCACGCAACTCATCCACGACGCTCGCTACATTGGCAAAATAACAATGACGCTACGACAAAAGTTGTAATTGCTGTTATTTACCGGGAACTGAAACCGATCACACACTTTTTTTATGGTTAATGGCGTACTATTTAACCTGTATGAAATCATACAGGAGGTCTATATGTATCGCTCCATATTAGTACCCATCGATATTTCTGAAAGCGAACTGACCCGACAGGTCATCCCGTATGTTCAGGCGCATGCCGTTATCAATATTGCGAAAGTCCATTTTTTGACGGTTATTCCTTCTCATCCTTATTATTCAACGCTGGGACTGGCGTATTCAGCTGCATTACCAAAATTAAAAGACCTGCAGGAAGAGGCGCTATCGCGACTGAATGAAATCGTCAAAGAGTTTAAAATTCCCATGGAAAAAGTTCAGACGCATGCTGTTACCGGGACGCCGAAGGATCAGATCCTTAAACTCGCCGACAGTGTAAAAGCCGATCTCATCATCATTGCTTCACACCGACCGGATATGACCACCTATTTGTTAGGCTCAAATGCCGCTGCTGTGGTCCGGCACGCAAAATGCCCGGTACTGGTTGTTCGTTAACTATCTGAACACGTCGCGATAAACGACATCACTCCCCCTGTGACGTTGCAGGGGGAGATAAAAAGCATAAGCCGCTCTTAGCCATTCTTAACCGCAGACGCGAAAAGCTTCATTATAAGTTCAATCTATTATCATTAATGCTGATGCGCTGTCGGCATGTGGTATAATGTATCGCACTTTACCTAAAATAAGAGTGCGACCATGATTGATACCAACCTGCCATTAACTGATATTCATCGCCACCTGGACGGCAACATTCGGGCACAAACCATCCTCGATCTTGGCCGTGAGTTTAATATTACCCTTCCTGCGCAATCTCTTGAAACATTACTGCCACACGTACAGGTCACTGCCAATGAACCCGATCTGGTGAGCTTTCTTGCGAAGCTTGACTGGGGCGTAAAAGTGCTGGCTTCCCTCGATGCCTGCCGTCGCGTGGCTTACGAGAATATGGAAGACGCCGCACGCCAGGGGCTGCATTATGTTGAACTGCGTTTCTCCCCGGGCTATATGGCAATGACGCATAATTTGCCTGTCGCTGGCGTGGTCGAAGCGGTTATCGCTGGCGTGCGCGAAGGCAGCCAGGCGTTTGGCGTTGAAGCGCGTCTAATCGGGATTATGAGTCGTACCTTTGGCGAAGCGGCCTGTTTGCAGGAGCTTGAAGCTCTACTGGCACATCGCGACAGCATCACAGCACTGGACCTCGCGGGCGATGAGCTGGGCTTTCCAGGTAGTCTGTTCCTGCCCCATTTTAATCGCGCACGCGATGCAGGCTGGCATATCACCGTCCATGCAGGCGAAGCGGCTGGCCCTGAAAGCATCTGGCAAGCGATTCGTGAACTGGGCGCCGAGCGCATTGGTCATGGGGTAAAAGCGATTGAAGACCCGGCACTGATGGCCTTTCTTGCCGAACAGCGCATTGGAATCGAATCCTGTCTGACCTCCAATATCCAGACCAGTACCGTGTCGTCGCTGACACGACATCCCCTGAAAACTTTCCTTGAGCATGGCGTGCTGGCCTCGATTAACACAGATGATCCGGCCGTACAGGGTGTGGATATTAGCCATGAGTATCAGATTGCTGCACCGGCCGCCGGACTGAGTCGCGACCAGATTCGTCAGGCGCAGATCAACGGCCTGCAAATCGCATTTCTCTCTGTGGCGGAAAAACAGGCGCTCAGAGAAAAAGTTTTGCAGGGCTAAAACAATGCCGCTCGGTTGAGCGGCATTTTTAGTCAGGTCAGATTAAGCGTCGCGCGATGTTTTGCCGACTCAATCCCCAGTTCGATAAGTTCCATTATCTGGATTGCCTGACTCGCCGGAACCGGGTTCTCACCCGCGCCGTTTAACGCATCGCGAATAGCCGCATAATAGGCGGGATAGTTGCCCGGCACCGTCAGCCAGGTTTCTTCAATGCGGGCATCGCCATTGACACGGGTTAAGACCCCGTCGCGCATATCGTATCCCCAGTCTTCTTGTGGCAGTTTTGCTCCCGATTTCAGGCGTTCTTCCTGCGGGTCGAGGCCAAACTTCACGTAACTCCCACGCGTACCATGGACGATGTAGCGCGCTGATTCCGCCGCCGCCAGCATGGTGCCATGAAGAATAACTCTGCGCTGCGGATAAGAGAGCACCGCATGGAAATAATCTGTCGCCTGCGCGCCCGGACGCAGTTGCGCCAGGTCCACTGTCAGGGAGACGGGCAGACCAAACAGGTTTACAGCCTGATCCAGTAAATGCGGGGCCAGATCGTACCAGATACCGCTTCCCGGGCCCGCCTGTTCACGCCAGCGGTTACGAATTTCCGGGCGATAGCGGTCAAAATGGGATTCGAAAAAGGTCACCTCACCTAAAGCACCATCTGCCAGCAAGGTTTTTAGCGTCAGAAAGTCGCTATCCCAGCGGCGGTTATGAAACACGGATAAGACGCGACCACAGCTTTTTGCCAGCGCATCCAGCTCCCTGGCCTGTGACAACGTCACCGTAAAGGGTTTATCGACAACCACATGTTTGCCCGCTTCCAGTGCCGCTTTAGCCAGTGGGAAATGGGTATCGTTAGGCGTGGGGATGACAATTAAGTCAATTTTGGGATCATTAAATAAGTGTTTCGGTTCCGATACGACCGACACTGCCGGCCAGTCCGACTTCACTTTCGACTCATCGCTACTGGAGATTGCCGCCAACTCCATTCCCGGCGTGCCGTCAATCAACGGTGCATGGAAGGTTTTACTGGCGTAGCCATAACCAATTAGTCCGACACGGATATTGTCACTCATAAAGCGGCCTCTCATTATTGGAATGTGTATTTCACACCATCTCTCTTTCAGGGACAACAGCGACATATGCGCTTAAGAAATTTCTCCTGTGAAAGGGATTCCTCATACCCTCACTGTAATGATACGGAATTATCTAAAAACAGGCGTCAGTCCCTTGTCGTCTGCGGTTTGCCCGGTTAACATCCCTGACCAGACCTAAGGGAGTTGTAGAGTTATGGCCACTATCATCAATCGGATTATTGAATTAACAGGCTGGGTTGTATTGGGTGTTTCGACCGTTCTGCTGGTGTTCGCCAGTCATATTGATAATTACCAGCCGCCGGAACAGAGTATCGTCGCGCAGAAAAAATAAAATACGACGCGAACGTGGACATACCTAAATATGGTACTGCGTTGCGTATTGCCAGGCGTGGCGAAGAGCGCTAATCTTCTTGACGGATGCCGTTCTGGCATCCGCTTAACCTAAAGAAAATTCTTAATTTCATGGCAATACATTCAGAGACAATTTACGTCCTGATAAGCCCGACTATTATTCGAACGAATTACCCGCGAATGTATTAATGCCTTTTTATAACATGGATAACGCTTAAAATGACCGTTCAGGACTATTTATTAAAATTCCGCAAAATCAGTTCCCTTGAAAGTCTGGAAAAATTGTTTGATCACCTTAACTACACTCTGACCGACAACGAAGAAATCATTAACATGTATCGCGCTGCCGATCATCGTCGTGCTGAGCTGGTATCGGGTGGTCGCTTGTTCGATATTGGCCGGGTGCCTAAATCCGTATGGCATTACGTGCAATAACGCCACTGGCATCCGGCGCATAATGCTTTATACTCCCTGGCCGATAAATCCGTGACCGCCTACGAGGAATAAGCATGATAACGACACCTGCAGAGAGAATCGGGGGCTGGCTGCTTGCGCCTTTAGCCTGGTTGCTGGTCGCATTGTTGGGCCAGACGTTACGGCTCCTGGATATCGCTAAAGCACAGATTCCGCTGGTCATTGCCGCCATCGGCGTGCGGCCACTGGCGGAATTGTTGACGTGGTTTGTCTCGTTTGCCTTCGCCGCAGGCGTCTGGTACTACACGCTATGGCTGGTTATCGCCTTTTTTAAACGCCGCCGTAGCGTCCTGAAACATATGATTATCTGGTTACTGATTAGCGTGCTGCTGGCGCTGAAAGCCTTTGCCTTCTCCCCCGTTTCTGACGATGTGGCGGTACGCGGGCTTTTATCGGCATTACTCGCCGCCGCGCTGATTGTGCCCTATTTCAAGCGATCGCAGCGGGTCAAAGCGACCTTTGTGAACCCGTAATAACCTTACAGTTATCCTGTTGTCGCCCGGTGCTGTTTGACCGATAATAGGCGGCTTTTTTTATTTCAGGCCAAATAATGACAGACTATCTGCTGCTATTTATCGGAACCGTTCTGGTCAATAATTTCGTACTGGTGAAATTTCTTGGCCTGTGCCCATTTATGGGGGTTTCGAAAAAACTCGAAGCCGCAATGGGTATGGGTCTCGCTACAACCTTCGTTATCACGCTGGCGTCTATCTGTGCGTGGATTATCGACACCTGGTTGCTCATTCCGCTGGATCTCATCTATCTGCGTACGCTGGCATTTATTCTGGTCATTGCCGTGGTGGTGCAGTTCACCGAAATGGTGGTGCGTAAAACCAGCCCGGCACTGTATCGCCTGCTGGGGATTTTTCTGCCGCTTATCACCACCAACTGTGCGGTGCTGGGCGTGCCGTTGCTGAATATCAACCTCGGGCATAATTTCCTGCAATCCGCGCTGTACGGATTTTCCGCCGCCGTTGGATTTTCGCTGGTCATGGTGCTGTTTGCCGCCATCCGTGAGCGTCTTGTCGTCGCCGATGTGCCAGCGCCGTTTCGCGGTAATGCGATTGCTCTCATTACCGCCGGTTTGATGTCTCTGGCCTTTATGGGCTTTAGTGGTCTGGTGAAGTTGTAATGAATGCAATCTGGATTGCCATCGCGGCCCTGAGCGTACTCGGGTTGTTGTTTGGTGTTGTACTGGGATATGCCTCGCGTCGTTTCGCGGTGGAAGACGATCCCGTCGTCGAGAAAATTGACGATCTTTTGCCGCAGAGCCAGTGTGGGCAATGCGGCTATCCGGGGTGTCGCCCTTATGCTGAGGCCGTTGGCCTGCAGGGTGAGAAAATTAACCGCTGCGCACCGGGCGGGGAAGCGGTGATGTTGAAAATCGCCGAAATGTTAAATGTAGAGCCGCAGCCCATCGACGGCGACGTTGTCGTATCAGAACCGGTACGCATGCTCGCCATTATTGATGAAGCGAACTGCATCGGCTGTACCAAATGTATTCAGGCCTGTCCGGTCGACGCGATAGTCGGCGCGACCCGTGCCATGCACACGGTAATGAGTGACCTTTGTACCGGCTGTAACCTCTGTGTGGATCCATGCCCGACGCAGTGTATTGAACTGCGTCCGGTGGAAACCACCACCGCCAGCTGGAAATGGGATCTGCAGGCCATTCCCGTGCGCATCATTCCCGTGGAACAACATGCTTAAGTTATTTTCTGCTTTTCGCAAAAACAAACTGTGGGATTTCCACGGCGGTATTCATCCGCCGGAAATGAAGACACAGTCCAGCAGTACACCGCTGCGCCAGCTTCCGCTGGCGACGCGTTTTGTTATTCCTTTAAAACAGCATATCGGCGCTGAGGGTGAACTGTGCGTCAGCGTGGGCGATAGCGTGCTCCGTGGTCAACCCCTGACCCGTGGTCGCGGGCGTATGTTGCCGGTTCACGCGCCGACTTCAGGTAAAATTGTCGCCATAGCCCCCCACTCTACCGCGCACCCCTCTGCGCTGCCTGAACTGAGCGTCATTATTGAGGCGGACGGTGAGGATCGCTGGATTGAACGCGACGGCTGGAGCGATTACCGCTCGCGCGATCGCAACGCGCTGATTGAGCGTATTCACCAGTTTGGCGTTGCCGGACTGGGCGGCGCCGGTTTCCCGACCGGCGCGAAACTGAAAAGTGGCGGCGATCTTATTGAGACATTGATTATCAATGCCGCCGAATGTGAACCCTATATCACCGCTGATGATCGCCTGATGCAGGATTGCGCCGCGCAAATAGTCGAAGGCGTGCGCATCCTGATGCATATTCTGCAACCCCGTCAGGTGCTGATCGGTATTGAAGATAACAAACCGCAGGCTATCTCCATGCTGCGTGCGGTGCTGGCGGGTTCGCATGATATCCAGCTGCGCGTCATCCCGACCAAATACCCATCCGGCGGTGCAAAGCAACTGACGCAAATTCTGACCGGCAAGCAGGTTCCTCACGGCGGTCGTTCATCCGATATTGGTGTGCTGATGCAAAACGTCGGCACCGCTTATGCCATTAAGCGCGCCATTATTGACGGCGAACCCCTCACCGAACGTGTAGTGACTTTGACCGGAGAGAGCGTGAGCAAGCCAGGAAACATCTGGGCACGGCTGGGAACACCGGTGCGTCATTTACTCGAACACGCCGGCTTTTGTCCGTCCGCCGAACAACTGGTTATCATGGGTGGACCGTTAATGGGCTTTACCCTGCCCTGGCTCGATGTCCCGGTGGTCAAAATTACCAACTGCCTGTTGGCCCCTTCCGTCAGTGAAATGGGTGAGCAACAGGAAGAGAAAGGCTGTATTCGTTGTAGCGCCTGTGCTGATGCCTGTCCGGCGGACCTGCTGCCGCAGCAGCTTTACTGGTTCAGTAAAGGCCAGCAGCATGACAAAGCCACTGCACACAACCTGTCAGACTGCATTGAATGCGGCGCCTGTGCGTGGGTCTGTCCGAGTAACATCCCGCTGGTGCAGTATTTCCGTCAGGAAAAAGCCGAGATTTACGCTATCTCGCAGGAAGAAAAGCGCAACGCCGAAGCTAAAGCGCGCTTTGAGGCACGCCAGGCCCGTCTGGAGCGGGAAAAAGCCGCACGCGCTGAGCGCCACAAAAAAGCGGCCATTCAACCCGCCGCAAAAGATCAGCAGGCCATTGACGCGGCCCTCGCCCGCGTGCGTGAAAAACAGGCCACCCGCACGCAACCCATCGTGGTTGAGGCCGGAAGCGTGCCGGATAACAGTGAGGTGATTGCCGCCCGCGAGGCGCGTAAGGCGCAGGCGCGCGCGCGTCAGGCAGAAAAAGCGCAGCAACAAGATGTGCCGGAGAGCGCAGCTGTCGCCAGCGAAACTGTCGATCCGCGTAAAGCCGCCGTGGAAGCGGCGATTGCACGCGCTAAAGCCCGCAAAGCCGCAACCTCAGATACGCAGGCGGCTCCTACTAACGCCGAACCAGTCGATCCGCGCAAGGCAGCTGTCGAAGCGGCTATCGCCCGTGCGAAAGCCAAAAAATTACAGCAGCAAGGGACCAGCGACGTCGTTGTGCCAACGGAAGCTCCCGTTGTCGCTGAACCCGTCGATCCGCGAAAGGCAGCCGTCGAAGCGGCTATTGCCCGCGCGAAGGCTAAAAAATTACAGCAGCAAGGGGCCAGCGACGTCGTTGTGCCAACGGAAGCTCCCGTTGCGGCTGAACCCGTCGATCCGCGAAAGGCAGCCGTCGAAGCGGCTATTGCCCGCGCGAAGGCTAAAAAATTACAGCAGCAGGCCGCACCGGCCCCTGCTGCTAATGACGATCCCCGAAAGGCGGCAGTAGCGGCAGCTATCGCCCGGGTTCAGGCAAAAAAAGCCGCTCAGCAAGCAGTTAACGAGGATTAAATGGTTTTCAGAATTGCCAGTTCCCCTTATACCCATAACCAGCGTCAGACATCGCGTATTATGTTGCTGGTCGTGCTTGCGACTGTGCCTGGTATCGCAGCGCAACTCTGGTTCTTCGGCTGGGGAACGCTGTTGCAGATTATCCTTGCCTGCGTGAGTGCGCTGGCGGCGGAAGCGCTGGTATTGCGGTTGCGTAAGCAGCATGTGGGGGCCATCCTCGCAGATAATTCCGCCCTGTTGACAGGTTTACTGCTCGCGGTCAGCATTCCGCCGTTCGCCCCGTGGTGGATGGTGGTCCTGGGTACGGTGTTCGCGGTCATCATTGCCAAGCAACTCTATGGCGGCCTTGGGCATAACCCGTTTAACCCGGCAATGATCGGTTATGTCGTCCTGCTAATTTCCTTCCCGGTACAGATGACCAGTTGGTTACCGCCTTTTGAGATAGCCAAAACGGTTCCTGGCCTGATGGACGCCGTACAAATCATCTTCACCGGACATGCCGCTACCGGCCACACAATGGACAGTCTGCGGATGGGGATTGATGGCATCAGCCAGGCCACGCCGCTGGATACCTTCAAAACATCGCTGCATGCCGGTCACCCGGTTGATGAGATCCTCAAATCGTCGATTTACAGCGGCGTGCTCGCGGGCGCAGGCTGGCAGTGGGTCAATCTGGGTTATCTGTTGGGCGGTCTCTTCCTGCTGTGGCAGAAAACTATTCGCTGGCATATCCCCGTAGCCTTCCTCGTTTCGCTGACGGTATGTTCAACGCTGGGCTGGATTTTTTCACCGCAAAGTCTGGCATCGCCACAACTGCATCTGCTCTCAGGTGCCACCATGTTGGGCGCGTTTTTTATTTTGACTGACCCGGTGACCGCGTCCACCACCAATAAAGGTCGTCTGATTTTCGGTGCCCTTGCAGGGTTGCTGGTCTGGCTTATCCGTAGCTTTGGTGGTTATCCGGATGGCGTGGCGTTCGCCGTGCTACTGGCAAACATTACCGTGCCATTGATTGATTACTTCACACGCCCGCGCGTGTACGGCCATCGTTAAGGAGTCGCCATGCTAGATACCATGCGTAAATACGGCATGACGTTGACGCTGTTCGCGGCGGCTTCAACCGGAATGACGGCAGCCATTCACCTGTTGACCAAATCCACCATTGCCGATCAGGCGGTACAGCAGCAAAAGGCATTGTTTGGCCAGGTATTGCCTGCCGACATCTATAATAACGCCTTGCAGGAGAGCTGTTACGTGGTCGAAGCGCCCGCGCTGGGGAAAGGCAAACATAAGGTCTATATCGCCCGTAAAGACGATACGCCGGTCGCAGCGGTTATTGAAGCGACCGCACCAGACGGCTATTCCGGCGTTATTCAACTGCTGGTAGGTGCCGATTTTAACGGTACTATTCTCGGCACCCGTGTGACCGAACATCACGAAACACCGGGACTGGGTGACAAAATAGAGCTGCGTGTTTCTGACTGGATCACCCATTTCGCTGGCAAGAAAATCGCAGGGGCCAGCGATCCGCACTGGGCCGTGAAAAAAGATGGTGGCGATTTTGATCAGTTTACCGGTGCGACCATCACCCCGCGAGCAGTGGTCAATGCGGTGAAACGCGCCGGGCTGTACGCGTCAACGCTACCCGCGCAACTTTCCAGTTTACCGAGCTGTGGAGAGTAACCATGAGCGAAATTAAAGACATTATTGTCCAGGGGCTGTGGAAGAATAACTCCGCGCTGGTTCAGTTATTAGGTATGTGCCCCCTGCTGGCCGTGACCTCTACGGCAACCAACGCGCTGGGCCTCGGCCTTGCCACTACGCTTGTACTGACGCTGACCAACTTTACGATTTCGCTGGTACGCCACTGGACGCCATCTGAAATCCGTATCCCTATTTACGTGATGATCATCGCCTCCGTTGTGAGCATCGTCCAGATGCTGATTAACGCCTATGCCTATGGTTTGTATCAGTCACTCGGTATCTTCATTCCGTTGATTGTCACCAACTGCATTGTGGTGGGGCGTGCCGAGGCTTTCGCGGCAAAAAAAGGGCCAGGATTGTCTGCCCTTGACGGTTTTTCCATCGGCATGGGGGCTACCTGTACCATGTTTACACTCGGTTCGATTCGTGAAATCCTCGGCAACGGAACCTTATTTGATGGCGCGGATGGCTTGCTCGGCAACTGGGCGAAAGTCTTGCGTATTGAAGTGTTCCATACCGACTCGTCTTTCCTGCTGGCCATGCTGCCGCCAGGGGCATTTATCGGTCTTGGCATGCTGCTGGCAATCAAATATCTGATTGACGAGAGAACGAAGAAACGTCGCGCGGCGACCATTGCCAACGACACTGCGCACACGGTGCCCGGGAAGGCCTGATGAACAAAACAAAGCGGCGGGAGATCCTCACCCGCCTGCGGGATGCAAATCCGCACCCGACCACAGAGCTTAACTTTAACTCACCCTTTGAACTGCTGATTGCGGTACTGCTTTCTGCGCAGGCAACCGACGTTAGCGTGAATAAAGCAACTGCCCTGCTCTATCCGGTTGCAAATACCCCGCACGCCATGCTTGAGCTGGGGGTCGAGGGCGTCAAGTCCTATATCAAGACCATTGGCCTGTTTAATACCAAAGCGGAAAACGTCATTAAGACCTGCCGTATTCTGGTGGAAAAACACGGCGGCGAGGTGCCGGAAGATCGTGCGGCGCTGGAAGCGCTACCGGGTGTCGGACGTAAAACGGCGAATGTGGTACTGAATACGGCGTTTGGTTGGCCGACCATTGCTGTTGATACGCATATTTTTCGCGTCTGTAACCGCACCCACTTCGCGCCGGGGAAAAACGTCGAACAGGTTGAAGAAAAGTTGCTCAACGTTGTCCCGGCGGAATTTAAGGTCGATTGCCATCACTGGCTGATTTTGCATGGTCGCTATACCTGCATTGCCCGTAAGCCACGCTGCGGCTCCTGCATTATTGAAGATCTGTGCGAATTCGAAAGCAAAACCGAACTCTGAATTCGCCTTTGTTCAGAACGGTCTGAAGACGACCAGCAAAATGATGACCGCCACGGCCACGATAACGAAGGTCGTGGCGCGTGGTACCATTCCCGGTACTTTCGCGATTTCACCGCCAGCGAGACGACGCAAGGTTGCAGATAACATTCCATGAATGCCTGACAGCAACACCACCACAACCAGTTTGAGAATCAGCCACAAATGCGGCATCTGGCCGTGTGCCAGCACCATCGCCAGCCCCATAACCCACAATACGATCATCGCAGGCGTCGTGACCTTACGACTCCAGCTGCGCACAAATGCCGCCAGAGCGGTCGCCGCTGGTGCATTTTTCCCGCCTGCCTGTGCGCACCAGGCCGCAGCCGTCGCCATCACAAAAATTCCGCCAATCCAGATTACCGCCGCGATGATATGTAATGCGTTAAGCCACGAATGCACGTTCATGAAAGGACTCCGAAGATTTGCGAAAAGAAGTTGGACAGTATCGCGTAACACTGCCATCGACTTGCTCATTTAAAGGAAAAAATTCGTGAAAACATTGATCTACTGCATTCTGATGCACATGGCAATAGGCGGGAATTTTTGGTTGTGCAGTTAATGTCTTGTCATAAGTAAAAAGACATACCTGCATTGTTTCCCTGATAACGCGCTTTATAACGTTCAACTCGCTTTTTAATCATATTATCTGTTGCTTATTAGCTTTTAATCAGAGGCAATGTTTTTTTATGAAAAAAAATTCTACAGCAATGTGATTTTTATCACATTGATGCGCAGGTGTTAAAAAAAGGATCTTTGGCTTAATAAAAACCTGGTGAGAGAGGGGGATGCAGGGATCAAACCAACACATAAGACCATTAATTATAATCAGACCAGGCTGATTAACTACAGTTACCGCTTTACAGCAGAATATATCACCTTTGTGGAAATCTCACCGCCCTTCATCAGTGAAAAAAACTGCCATTAATTTACATGCGAAATTTAACTCTGAATAACATTTCTGCCGCTGGATTATAATATCGTTAAAGATAAATGTAACAGATCATTACAAAAGCCTTGCCTCGAATCCCAGGATCAGGAACATTACCCGCCGTTTTCCCTCCCGCAATAATTATAAGCGCGATGAATACTGGGCATCGCGTCTCGAATCACCCCGTTAATATGGGATGTAAAAAAAGAGGTATATGTGTCAACTGCAAACAAACCAACCGAAAGCGTGAGTCTGAACGCTTTCAAACAACCTAAAGCGTTCTATTTGATCTTCTCCATCGAGCTGTGGGAGCGCTTCGGCTTCTATGGCCTGCAGGGGATCATGGCTGTTTACCTGGTAAAACAACTGGGTATGTCCGAAGCGGACTCAATTACACTGTTTTCATCTTTTAGCGCTCTGGTTTACGGTCTTGTCGCTATTGGCGGCTGGCTGGGTGATAAAGTCCTGGGGACAAAGCGCGTTATCATGCTGGGTGCCATTGTACTCGCCATCGGTTACGCACTGGTTGCATGGTCTGGTCACGATGCCGGTATCGTGTATATGGGCATGGCGGCGATTGCAGTCGGTAATGGTCTGTTTAAAGCCAACCCGTCTTCCCTGCTCTCTACCTGCTACGCAAAAGATGACCCGCGTCTCGACGGCGCATTCACCATGTACTACATGTCCGTCAACGTCGGTTCGTTCTTCTCTATGCTCGCTACGCCGTGGCTGGCCGCACAGTTTGGCTGGAGCACCGCATTTGCTCTGAGCGTCGTTGGTCTGCTGATCACCATCGTGAACTTCGCGTTCTGCAAACGTTGGGTGAAAAACTACGGCTCTAAACCTGACTTCGAACCGGTTCGTATGGGCTACCTGCTGGCAACCATCGTCGGTGTCGCGATCCTGATTACCATTGCCACCTGGCTGCTGCATAACCAGGGCATCGCACGTATGGTTCTGGGTGTGGTTGCACTGTGCATCGTATGCATTTTCGCAAAAGAGACCTTTGCTCTGCAGGGTGCGGCACGCCGTAAAATGATCGTCGCCTTCATCCTGATGTTGCAGGCCATTGTCTTCTTCATTCTGTACAGCCAGATGCCGACGTCTCTGAACTTCTTCGCCATTCGTAACGTTGAGCATACCCTGCTGGGTATCACGTTCGAGCCGGAACAGTTCCAGGCACTGAACCCGTTCTGGATCATCATTGGTAGTCCGATCCTGGCCGCTATCTATAACAAAATGGGCGATACCCTGCCGATGCCGTACAAATTTGCCATCGGTATGGTGCTGTGCTCCGGGGCGTTTCTGATCCTGCCGCTGGGCGCGAAATTCGCCTCTGATGCCGGTATCGTCTCGGTAAGCTGGCTGGTTGCGAGCTACGGGCTGCAGAGTATCGGTGAGCTGATGATTTCTGGTCTGGGCCTCGCCATGGTGGCACAGCTCGTTCCACAACGTCTGATGGGCTTTATCATGGGTAGCTGGTTCCTGACGACCGCCGGTGCGAATATTATCGCAGGCTACGTCGCTAATCAGATGGCTATCCCGGAAAACGTCACCGACCCATTGATGTCACTTGACGTCTACGGTCACGTATTCCTGCAAATCGGTATTGTGACGGCTGTTATCGCCGCGCTGATGATTCTCACCGCGCCGAAACTGAACCGCATGACCCAGAGCGGTGATAAAGACGCGAAAGTGTCGGAAGCCGCGACAGCATAAGACTGCGCAGAGTTTCAACAGAAAGCCGTTAACGCACGTTAACGGCTTTTTTTTTATACCTGCAGGTAATAACCTATGCCGGATTTCAACCAACGGAGTGAAGAATGAAACTGTTTTATAAACCCGGCGCCTGCTCACTGGCTTCCCATATTGTTCTGCGCGAAGCAGGTAAAGAGTTTGAACTGGCGCGCGTGGATTTGGCAAAAAAATGTCTGGAGAACGGCGACGACTTTTTGGCTATCAACCCGAAAGGCCAGATCCCGGCCCTGGCCATTGATGCCAACACCCTGTTAACCGAAGGCGTTGCGATCATGCAGTATGTGGCTGACAGCGCGCCGAAAAGCGACCTGCTGCCACCGGTAGGTTTCCTGAGCCGCTACAAGACCCTGGAGTGGCTGAATTTCGTGGCGACGGAACTGCATAAAGGGTTTACTCCGCTGTTTCGCCCGGATACGCCGGAAGCGTTCAAACCGACCGCCCGCGCCCTGCTGGAAAAGAAACTGGAGTATGTTGACGCGGCACTGGCAAATCAACAGTGGATAAATGGTGAAAACTTTTCCATTGCCGATGCATATCTGTTCACAGTGTTGCGCTGGGCGGTAGCCGTGAAACTGAACTTCCCGCAGGCTGGTCATATTGCCGCCTATATGCAACGTGTCGCCTCTCGACCGGCCGTTGCCGCAGCGCTGGCCGCAGAAGGCATTTAATTTCCCGCTTTTTTGCCGTAAAAAAAAGGAGTGGTTTCCCACTCCTTCTCGTTTATCACTTATCTGACTTATTTCCAGCACACCAGGCAATAGTTCTTCTTACCGCGACGTAACAACGTATAGCGACCAAAGAGAATGTCGGTTTCCTGGAAGAAATATTCCGGGTCAGACTGTTTTTCACCGTTGATGGTGACCGCATTGGAAGCGATTGTTTTACGCGCCTGACCACGAGACGGCTGCAACTCTGAATCCACCAGCGCCTGCATCAGATCCGCACCTTTTTCCATCTCGATCATTGGCACACCGTCCTGCGCCAGTTGCTCGAAATCAGCTTCACTGAGATCGCTCAGGTTGCCGTTAAACAGGCTCTCGGTAATGCGTTTTGCCGCCACCAGACCTTCTTCGCCGTGGACCAGTTTAGTCACCTGTTCGGCCAGCACATACTGGGCGCGCGGTGCTTTGCCGCTGTTCTTGTCTTCTTCTTCCAGGGCATTGATCTCTTCAATGTCCATAAAGGTGAAGAATTTCAGGAAGCGATAAACGTCGGCATCCGCAGTGTTGATCCAGAACTGGTAGAATTTGTACGGGCTGGTTTTCTTCGGATCAAGCCAGACAGCGCCACCTTCGGTTTTACCAAACTTCGTGCCATCTGCCTTGGTGATCAGCGGAACGGTCAAACCAAAGACCTGGTTCTGATGCAGGCGACGGGTCAGATCGATACCAGAGGTGATGTTGCCCCACTGGTCAGAACCACCGATTTGCAGCGCTACACCGTGCAGTTTATTCAGGCAGGCAAAGTCATAACCCTGCAGCAGGTTGTAGGAAAACTCGGTAAACGAAATCCCCTGATCGTCGCGGTTCAGACGCTGCTTGACCGCTTCTTTGTTGATCATCTGATTAACGGAGAAGTGCTTGCCAATATCGCGCAGGAACGTCAGCACGTTCATGCTGCCGAACCAGTCGTAGTTGTTGGCCGCAATAGCTGAGTTTTCGCCACAGTCAAAATCGAGGAACGGCGCCACCTGTTTGCGGATTTTATCTACCCACTCCTGCACCGTATCTTCGGTATTCAGTTTACGCTCCGCGGCTTTGAAACTCGGGTCGCCAATCAGACCCGTTGCGCCGCCCACCAGCGCGACAGGTTTATGCCCGGCCTGCTGGAAGCGTTTCAGGCATAACAATGGAACAAGATGCCCCAAATGCAAGCTGTCAGCGGTGGGATCGAAGCCGCAATAGAGCGCGATCGGGCCTTGCGCCAGTCGCTCTGCTAACGCTTCCTCGTCCGTCACCTGGGCTACCAGCCCGCGCTCTTGCAATTGTTTAATCAAGTTATTGCTTGCCATCAAATTCTCCATTTAAAACGACTGCACCTCTGCCGGTACACGACTTTTCGCCAGTTGCGAAAGTTACATAGAATAAAGCGCCGGATGCAGGAGCACCAGCGCTTAGCGCAACATTTTTCAGGGTTTACGGCGCGAGGCGATCAATTTTCCATGCGTCGTTTTCACGCTGGTATAAAAAACGATCGTGGAGGCGGTGCGCGCCTCCCTGCCAGAACTCCATCTGCTCGATGCTGACGCGATAGCCGCCCCAGAAACTGGGTAACGGAACTTCGCCCTGCTGGAATTTCTGCTTGAGTTCAAGGAACTTGCTTTCGAGAATACCGCGCGCGGAGATGCGGCTCGATTGCTGCGAGACCCATGCGCCAATCTGGCTGTCGCGTGGGCGACTGTGGAAATACTTCACCACTTCCAGAGTAGAAAGACGCTCAGCTTTACCGATCACCATGACCTGGCGCTCCAGCATGTGCCATGGAAACAGTAAACTGATGGCCGGGTTTTTCTCGATCTGGTGGGCTTTGCGGCTACCCAGGTTGGTGTAAAATACCAGCCCTTTCTCGTCATAGTGCTTGAGCAACACAATACGCTGATAAGGCTGACCGGTTTCATCAACAGTCGCCACAACCATCGCGGTCGGGTCGGCGAGTTTAGCTTCGCACGCCTGACCAAGCCAGCGCTCAAACAGCGGCAACGGTTCGGTGGGGAGATCGGCGCGGCGCAGGCCGCCTTTGGTGTATTCGCGGCGTAAATGCGCGATTTGCTGCAATTGATCGTTATCAGACATGGCGTTAGCAAGATGAATTATCAGGTGGGGCTATTGTGCCCCCCCCTTGCGAAAATCTCAACGCCGCGGGTTTTGTAACTGGCAGTTATTCAGTACGATGCGGTCACGCTTATAGACCGTAGCGCTATCCCCCTTCGACCAGAAAACGTAAATACCGTCAGTATAACGAGCCCCCGATGCCGACAGACCTTGCTTAAGGATTAGCGGCGTATTGTCATAGATAAAGCTCACTTCCTGGCGAGGATGGTTTAATTTCACCGTAAGCGGCTTTTCATCACACTGATAGTTAAGCGTATCCGTATTCATGCGCTCAACAAACTGGTTGTAGTAACTACACCCGGCGAGAAGCGCGGGCAGGCAGGCGACTAACACTCTTTTCATTAGATTTTCCCGAGACTGTCCTGGTCATGGAGGACGCGAATAACGTCCCCCTTAAACAACGGAGTCTAACGGTACGCAACCCGGGTGAAAGTCAGTTAACTCTGATTCTGTCGCGGATTAGCCGGATAAATAGCCCCCAGCACAGTGGCCTGCGATGCGCCCGTGACTGAGGGTAAATTACCCGGTAATCCCGCCAGCGTACGCCAGGCAAGCCAGGCAAAAGCCAGAGCTTCCATATCATCGCCGCTGATTCCCGCCTCATCCGTTGTGGTTACTTCGGTGCCCGGCAACAACGCAGACAGGCGCGCCATCAACAGCGGATTGCGGCTTCCCCCACCACAGACCAGTAAACGCTCGCAGCCGCCGCACAGCAGCACCTGTTCAGAAATCGTCACCGCCGTCAGTTCAACCAATGTGGTTTCGACATCGCGCGGGTCAAGCGCCGGGAAAGCGGTTAACTGGCGCTCAAGCCAGCCAAAGTTAAAGTATTCGCGCCCGGTACTTTTCGGCGCCGGAGCAGCAAAATAGGGATCGCTGAGCATAGTTTGCAGCAGCGGTAAAACGACTTTCCCGCCGCTCGCCCAACCGGCGTCTTTATCGTATGGCTTGCCAAGCTGACGCCAAATCCACGCATCCATCAGCATGTTTCCCGGCCCGGTGTCATACCCTCGAACCGGTTTATCCGGGAAAAGTAGCGAGATATTGGCTATACCGCCGATATTCAGCACTATCCGGCGCTCAGTGGGGTGTGCCAGCAACGCCTGGTGAAACGCCGGAACCAGCGGCGCGCCCTGCCCGCCAAGCGCAATATCGCGGCGGCGGAAATCCCCGACAACGGTCACGCCGGTTAATGCGGCGATTTGATTGTTATCACCAATTTGCAGGGTATGAGGCGCATCGCCGGTGGGTTCATGCCAGATAGTCTGACCGTGGCAGCCAATAGCCACGATATCTTTTGCACTGAGATGTTCTCGCTCCATCAACGCAAGGACGGCGTCGGCAAAAAGCTTACCCAGGCGCGTATCCAGTTGCCCCAGTTGCGACAGGGTGAGCGGCTGGCCCTGACAGATGCTCAGAATGGCCTCTTTCAGCGGAATGGGCATCGGCCAGGTGAGGCTGGCCTGCTGGGCGACCATCTTGTCATCAATAGCGGCAAGCACGACATCTACGCCATCAAGGCTTGTTCCCGACATTACGCCAATATAGCGACCCGATTTCATACGCCTTCCTCGTTGTAGGGCTTTAGACGTTCACTCCATCATAAAGCGTTTTGTAAAGCTATCGATTACAAATACTTTTTAACAATCGAATCAGCGTTCGCGGAATGAAAAAATGCGCTATACGCTTATAATCTGCTCGTTTAGGACCGGTTAAATCCATCACTGTTATTATTTTTGCTATGTTTTGGCAGAAGATGTGACCCGATGTGACTAAATGCCATATAATTTAACCATGACGGATGCTCAGCAGAGCATGTTTTGGTGAACAGGAGATTCATAGATGATGTTACGTGCACTGGCAGTTACGCTGGTTGGATTTACTCTGGCGGGTTGTGTTAATGACAATACTCTTTCGGGAGATGTCTATTCCGCCTCAGAAGCCAAACAAGTACAAAATGTCACTTACGGCACCATTGTCAACGTTCGTCAGGTACAGATCCAGGGCGGCGATGAAAACAACGTTGTCGGCGCTTTGGGTGGCGCGGTACTGGGTGGCTTCCTGGGTAACACCGTGGGTGGTGGTGCCGGGCGTTCACTGGCAACAGCGGCGGGTGCTGTTGCAGGTGGCGTAGCCGGTCAGAGCGTGCAGGGTGCGATGAATAAATCACAGGGTGTGGAACTGGAAATTCGTAAAGACGATGGCAGCAGCATTATGGTTGTGCAGAAACAGGGGAACTCCCGTTTCGTCGCAGGCCAGCGTGTCGCACTGGCAACCAATGGTCGTCAGGTTACCGTTTCCCCGCGTTAATCGCCTCTACGCTTAAACAGGCGACGACGTAAACGTCGGGATAAAAAAAGCCTCGCAAACGCGAGGCTTTTTAATTACCGCTGAGCGTTAGTCTCGCGACTGCAGCTCATTGATGTTCTGTTCCAGCCTGGCAATCAGGCTTATCAACAAATCCAGCTCTTCCGGAGAAATACCCGAAAGAATTTCGCCCCGCGTTTGCTTAATCACCGTTTCCATTTCTTCGATGATCGGGTCAGCTTTTTCTGTCAATTTGATCCGTTTTGCACGGCGATCGTTGGCACAGGTCTGGCGAGAGATAAGCCCTTTCTCTTCCAGTTGGTCCAACGTACGCACCAGCGAAGGCTGCTCGATGCCGATCGCTTTTGCCAGTTGAATTTGCGACTGATCGGGAGGCAGCTGATGAATGTTATGCAGCGTGACCCAATGCGTTTGCGTCAATTCCAGAGGTTTCAGGCGATGGTCAATCAGAGCACGCCAGATGCGCACTAAGCGTGCCAGATCAGAACCTAATGGCGATTCCAATTTCATCTCCTTATAATTAGCTTGCTAAGTTATTATACTCATTTTAGAATAGTGTGCAGCATTTATATTGCTAAAACAAATGCATTGCTGCATTCACAGTGTTCGCCCATTCTTAACACCTCTGTCTGGCGGTCTGCGCCATCAAAATGAACCGGTGAATCTTTCTGTAAAGGACTAACGCTTGTGACGCTGACAATTCACTCCCCGGAATTTCCCCTGCAGGACCTGATCTTCGGCGCTTCGGTTTATTTTCCCCCTATCTTTAAAGCAGTACTGCTGGGATTTATGGTGTGGCTGGTTCTGCATCGCTTACTGCGTGACTGGATGTACGCAGGGGATATCTGGCATCCCATCCTGATGGATCTCTCACTGTTCGTGATCGCTATCAGTCTGTCTCTCGGCTTTTTGATCATGTGGTAACTATGCGCCTGAAATCACTTAAATACTTTTCGACGTTACTGGTTCTGGCCGTGGCACTCGCCGCTGGCTGGTGGTTATGGAATTTCTATATGCAGGCGCCCTGGACGCGCGACGGTAAAGTCCGCGCCGAGCAGGTCAGCATTACGCCGCAGGTGTCAGGAAGCATTACGGAGCTAAATATTAAGGATAACCAGTTGGTGAAAGCGGGCGATATCTTGTTCCGTATCGACGAAACACCGTACAAAATCGCTGTGCTAAATGCCCAGGCACAGCTGGCGCGGGCACAGACGGATTTGTCCAAAGCCAACAATGAAGCCAACCGTCGTCGCCATCTGTCGAAAAACTATATTTCGGCAGAAGATCTCGATACCGCCAATATTAACGTCAAGGCAATGCAGGCTAGCGTTAATGCAGCCGAAGCCGCCCTTGAACAGGCGCAGTGGCAGCTTTCACAGACGCAGGTCAAAGCGCCCGTCGACGGCTGGATAACCAACCTTTCCACCCGCACAGGCAACTATGCCTCCGCCGGGCAACCGCTTTTTGCGCTGGTCGACAGCCACTCCTTTTACGTGGTGGGTTATTTTGAAGAGACAAAATTGCGGCATATTCATGAGGGCGCCGCGGCACAAATCGTTCTCTACAGCGACAATATTACGTTACAGGGTCACGTCTCCAGTATCGGCCGGGCAATTTATGACCAGAGCGTGGAAACCGACAGCGGCCTGGTGGCGGACATCAAGCCGAACGTACCCTGGGTACGTCTGGCCCAGCGCGTGCCTGTTCGAATCCAGTTCGACGCCCTGCCTGCGGATGTGACCCTGGTCTCCGGGACCACATGCACGGTATCCATCGGCGGCGCGAAGTGAAAATCGCGCTTACCCTGCCCTGGCTTACCGCGACGCGCCCTCAGTGGCGGTACGCCATGCGCAACAGTATCGCGATGTGTCTGGCCCTCACCGTCGCCTATTACCTCAATCTTGACGAGCCTTACTGGGCAATGACGTCCGCCGCCGTGGTGAGTTTTCCGACCGTGGGCGGGGTAATCAGTAAAAGTCTGGGTCGCGTCGCGGGCAGCCTGCTGGGCGCGACGGCGGCGATGATCATTGCCGGGCATACGCTCAATGATCCCTGGCTATTCCTGTCCGCGATGGCCGCGTGGATAGGTTTCTGTACCTGGTCCTGTGCGCAGTTCAGTAATAACGTCGCTTACGCCTTCCAGCTTGCGGGATACACCGCGGCGATTATTGCCTTTCCGGTGGTCAATATTACGGACACGACCGAATTGTGGGATATCGCCCAGGCCCGCGTCTGTGAAGTGCTGTTGGGGATCGGATGTGGCGGCATGATGATGATGATTATGCCGAGTACATCTGATGGTACCGCGTTACTTAGCGCGCTGAAAAAGATGCACACGCGTCTGCTCGAACATGCCAGCCTGCTCTGGCAACAGGAGACAACTGACGCCATTCGCACGGCTCATGAAAGTGTTATCGGGCAGATACTGACCATGAATTTGCTGCGCATTCAGGCTTTCTGGAGCCACTACCGTTTTCGGCGTCAGAACCGGCTTCTCAACCACCTGCTCCATCAGCAGTTACGTCTGACCAGCGTTATCTCGAGCCTGCGCCGACTGCTCCTGAACTGGCCGCATCCACCGGATAATACGCGGGCTATACTCGAAACCTTACTGGCAGAACTTGCCCGGCCCGGCGCACACTTTTATAGCGTGGCGCGCATTATTGCTCCCCTGGCCCCGAAAGATGATTACGATTACCGGCATCGCGCCTTCTGGCACCGCTTGCGATATTTTTGCCGCCTGTACCTTGCAAGCAGCCGCTGGCTGGCGCGACTGGAAAAGGCCACCCCGATAACCGAGTTTTCGCTGCCCCGAAGCCGGGCGCTGGCACGCTTTACCGATAACGCCGAAGCGCTATGGAGCGGGATGCGCACCTTCTGCGCCCTGAGTCTGGTGGGCGCATGGACCATCACCAGTCAATGGGAGTACGGTGATGCAGCGCTGACGCTTGCCGCCATCAGTTGCGTATTGTATTCAGTTTCTCCCGCCCCGTTTAATTCATTGACGCTGCTTCTGCGCACTCTCGCGTTACTTACGTTATTCAGTTTTGTCGTCAAGTTTGGCCTGATGGTACAGATCAGCGATTTATGGGTGTTCTTACTTTTTTTGCTGCCGCTATTAACCACAATGCAACTGCTCAAACTACAAATGCCAAAGCTGGCGGGTCTGTGGGGGCAACTGATTGTTTTTATGGGATCGTTTATTTCGGTGACCAATCCCCCGGTCTATGACCTGGCAGATTTTTTAAATGACGATCTGGCGAAAATTCTCGGCGTAGGGCTGGCATGGCTGGCGTTTGCCATTTTGCGTCCCGGCTCAGATGCGCGCAAAAGCCGCCGTCATATTCGTGCGCTTCGGCGAGGCTTTGTCGACCAGCTCAGCCGTCTTCCGACCATGAGCGAGCATGAATTTGAGTCTGTGGTTTATCACCATATCAGTCAGTTGAGTAACAGCAAAGACGCGCTTGCCCGCCGCTGGTTGCTACGCTGGGGGGTGGTGTTGCTCAACTGTTCGCACGTCGTCTGGCAACTGCGCGACTGGGAGGCACGCTCAGATCCGTTGTCGAAAGTGCGGGATCTTTGTCTGAGCCTGTTACGTGATGTGATGAGTGAACGTGGCGTACAACAGCGCCCGCTGGCAGTAACGCTTGGCGAACTGCAACGGATTTGTGATGCGCTGGCACGTCATCATCAGCCTGCCGCTCGGGAGCTGGCATCGCTTATCTGGCGATTATATTGCTCTTTATCGCAACTGGAGCAAGCCCCGGCAGCAGGCACACTGGCCGATCCCGCTAGCGGATAACCCCACAGGCATAACGCGCCCCGCCGCCGCCCAGCGGTTTCGGCGAATCAGACATGTTATCGCCGCCAACGTGAATCATCAGGGCTTTATCTTTCACTTCACTGAGTTTTTTCAGGCGCGGCGCAACCACCGCATCGGTCGCCTTACCATCATTGTTGACCACCAGTACGGGCAAATCACCTAAATGCCCCATCCCTTCCGGGCCTTCGTGTTTGCCGGTTTTATCCGGGTCGAGGTGACCACCAGCCGCCTCGGCAGCTGAGGGTTTTCCCTCTTTCATCGCAGGTTCGCATGACCCTTTAGCATGAACATGAAAGCCATGTTCACCGGGCGGGAGCCCTTTCAGATCGGGCGTAAATTTCAGCCCCTTATCGGTTTCGCTGATTTTCACCGCTCCGACCGACTGACCCATCCCCTCGGCAGTGACGAGGTTCATCTTCACTTCGGTACTGGCCGCCTGCGCACCGGCGCAGACGAGCAGTGTCAACATTGCCAGACTAAAACGCTTCATATGACCTCCGTTTTTAGCTTTTGCCCTGTAAGTTTAAACCAGGGAAAAAGATTTGGCGGAAAGTCACTCAGATGTTCATCAGGGAACGTCGTAACCCAGGGCTGCTTTACGGATGCGGAACCACTGCTGGCGCGTCATCTCAAGGCTTGCCGCTTCCAGCGCAGAACGAACGCGTTCAATTTTTCCGGAACCGATAATCGGCAGCGGCTGCGACGGCAAACGCATCACCCAGGCATAGACGACCTGTTCAATACTCCGGGCATTCAACTCTTGCGCGACTTTCGCCAGTTCGTCACGGAGTGGCTGGAATGCCTCATCGTTGAACAGACGCCCACCACCCAGACATGACCATGCCATCGGTCGAATACGTAATTGCTGCAGCTGATCCAGCGTACCGTCCAATAAGAGCGGCTGGTGAACCGGAGAAATTTCTACCTGGTTGGTCGCAAGCGTAAACGGCAGACGCGACTGGAGCAGCGAGAACTGCGCCGGTGTAAAGTTCGATACGCCAAAATAGCTCACTTTGCCACTCTGGTGCAGATGCAGAAAGGCCTCAGCCACTTCATCGGCATCCATCAGCGGATCCGGTCGATGAATCAGCAGCAGGTCCAGACGTTCAGTCGCCAGATTCACCAGAGATTGCTCGGCGCTGGCAATAATGTGATCGCGGCTGGTGATGTAGTGGCCCAGCGCATTCTCAGCGCGCGCGGTGGTGGCAATGCCGCATTTTGAGACAATCTCCATGCGTTGACGCAGATGCGGAGCCAGCTTAAGGGCCTCGCCAAAAGCCGCCTCGCACTGGTAGCCGCCGTAGATATCCGCATGGTCGACGGTGGTGACGCCGAGATCCAGGTGCTCCTCAATAAAACTCACCAACTGACGGGAAGACATATTCCAGTCCATCAGTCGCCAGTAACCCATGACAAAACGGGAGAACTCCGGTCCCTGCGGTGCAAGGGTAATTCTCTGAACCATAACCACTTCCTCAGCAATAATTTGCCATGAGTATACGCAATTATGGCGTCAAAACAGTGAAGGTTGCTCAGGTTCTTCAGGCGGCAGGGGTTTATTCGCCCGTAATTTGCGCAAAAAGCGCTGACGACACAGGCGAAGGACATCCTGCTTTTGCGCATCGCTCATGGTTTGCCAGTTGAACCGCTCTTCGCGGCTGCGCATACAGCCACGGCAAAATCCCCGCTCATCTGACTGGCATATTCCCCGGCACGGGCTCTGGACGGGGAAAAACTCCAGTTGTTCTGGCACGCAACGCCTCCTGTGGTATTTGTCTCTCTTTATTGAAGACTGCGCGCGCGGAACCTGCAAGATTGAGAACGCATGTATTGCTACTTGCAATAGACCGATTGGTCTAGTAGATTGTGCACATGAGCAGAAATACTGAACACGATACCCGCGAACACCTGCTGGAAACCGGCGAGCGCTTATGCATGCACCGCGGTTTTACTGGAATGGGATTGAGCGAATTACTGAAAACAGCAGAAGTGCCGAAAGGCTCTTTCTATCACTATTTTCGCTCAAAAGAAGCGTTCGGGGTTGCGATGCTCGAACGCCATTATGCCGGATATCACCAGCGTCTGGCAGACCATTTTGCCAGGGGCGCGGGAAACTATCGCGATCGCCTGCTCGCTTATTATCAGCAGACGCTGATCCAATTTTGCGAGCAGGGTATTATCAGCGGTTGCCTGACCGTCAAACTTTCTGCCGAGGTGTGTGACCTGTCAGAAACGATGCGTGAAGCCATGGACAAAGGTGCCAGCGGCATTATCACCTTACTGGCGCAGGCGCTGGAAAATGGCCGCCATGATAAATGTCTGACAATGGCAGGTGATGCGCTGACGCAGGCTCAGGTACTCTATTCCCTGTGGCTGGGCGCGAATCTGCAGGCTAAGATTTCACGCAGTGCCGTGCCGCTGGAAAGCGCCCTGGCCCATGCGAAAACGATTATTGCAGCGCCTCTTTAACAGGCGTTTTTATTTACCCTATTACTAGTCGACCGGTCTATTCAGGAGAATGTATGTCCAGTAATTTGTTTACGCCGCTGAAAATTGGCGCGATTACCATCCCAAACCGCGTGCTGATGGCTCCGCTGACACGTCTGCGCAGCATTGAACCTGGCGATATCCCGACCCCGCTGATGGGCGAATACTACCGCCAGCGCGCCAGTTCCGGCCTTATCATCAGCGAAGCGACCCAAATCTCCGCACAGGCAAAAGGCTATGCCGGCGCGCCGGGCCTTCACAGCCCGGAACAAATTGCTGCATGGAAAAAAATCACCGATGGCGTACATGCTGAAAACGGCCATATGGCGGTTCAGTTATGGCACACCGGGCGTATTTCGCACACCAGCCTGCAGCCCGGCGGTCAGGCCCCTGTTGCTCCTTCGGCGATCAGTTCCGGCACCCGCACGTCCCTGCGCGACGCTAACGGCAACGCCACCCGTGAAGACACCTCGATGCCGCGCGCGCTGGAGACCAGCGAAATCCCGGGCATCGTCAATGATTTCCGTCAGGCGGTCATCAACGCCCGTGAAGCGGGTTTTGATTTAGTCGAACTGCACTCTGCCCACGGCTATCTGTTGCACCAGTTCCTGTCACCGTCTGCCAACCAGCGTACCGATCAGTATGGCGGCAGCATCGAAAACCGCGCCCGCCTGGTGCTGGAAGTCGTCGATGCAGTCAGCGCCGCCTGGAGTGCGGATCGCATCGGTATTCGCGTCTCCCCTATCGGTTCTTTCCAGAACACCGATAATGGCCCGAATGAAGAAGAAGACGCGCTGTACTTTATCGAGGAGCTGGGTAAACGCGGGATTGCCTATCTGCATATGTCCGAGCCAGACTGGGCAGGCGGCCAGCCTTATACCGAAGAATTCCGTCGCAAAGTGCGTGAACGTTTCCACGGTCCGATCATTGGCGCGGGCGCGTACACCGTAGAAAAAGCAGAAGATCTGATTGCGAAAGGTTTGATTGATGCCGTGGCCTTTGGTCGTGCTTACATCGCTAACCCGGACCTGGTTGAACGCCTGAAACGCAAAGCTGAACTGAATCCGCAACGCCCGGAAAGCTTCTATGGCGGTGGCGCGGAAGGTTATACCGACTACCCTTCTTTATAATCACTTCATTGATAGCGGCAGGGATCCGCCGCTATACTAAAACTCTGTTTCGAATGAAAATTCATTGACGCTTAAGAGGACATTATGCGCTTACTTCACACCATGCTGCGCGTTGGCGATCTGCAACGCTCCATCGATTTCTACACCAACGTGCTGGGCATGCAACTGCTGCGTACCAGCGAAAACCCGGAATATAAATATTCACTGGCTTTTGTGGGTTATGGCCCGGAAACCGATACGGCCGTTATTGAACTGACCTATAACTGGGGCGTCGATAAATATGATCTGGGCAGCGCTTACGGTCATATTGCGCTTGAAGTGGATAATGCGGCAGAAGCCTGTGAGCGTATTCGTCAAAATGGCGGCAACGTGACGCGTGAAGCAGGACCGGTAAAAGGCGGCACCACGGTTATCGCTTTTATTGAAGATCCTGACGGCTACAAGGTCGAATTGATTGAAGCCAAAGATGCCGGACGCGGTTTGGGCAATTAATGCTTTACGGGCGCCTCTGGTGCCCGCTGTTTTACATCCCTTCGCAAAATTTGCCATAATGCGCTGCCATTTTCCCTTAGCAAGAGACTCCGATGTCCGATAATGCCCAACTTACCGGTCTGTGCGACCGTTTTCGCGGTTTTTACCCTGTCGTGATTGATGTTGAAACCGCCGGGTTTAACGCCAAAACCGATGCACTGCTGGAGGTCGCTGCCATCACGCTGAAAATGGACGAGCAAGGCTGGATAATGCCTGACAGCACGCTGCATTTTCATGTTGAACCCTTTGAGGGGGCTAACCTGCAGCCGGAAGCGCTGGCGTTTAACGGTATCGACCCGAGCAACCCGCTACGGGGTGCCGTCAGTGAACACGATGCGCTACACGCAATTTTTAAGATGGTGCGTAAAGGTATTAAAGATCAGAACTGTAATCGCGCCATTATGGTGGCCCATAACGCCACTTTCGATCACAGCTTTATGATGGCTGCCGCTGAGCGTGCATCGCTTAAGCGTAATCCGTTCCATCCATTCGTGACTTTCGATACCGCATCGTTAAGCGGACTGGCGCTGGGTCAAACGGTGCTCTCAAAAGCCTGCACCGCGGCCGGGATCAATTTTGACGCAACCCAGGCGCACTCCGCGCTGTACGACACTGAGCAGACCGCGCTGCTATTTTGCGAGATAGTTAACCGCTGGAAACGTTTGGGCGGCTGGCCACTCCCCATCGCAGATAGCGAAGCATAAAAAAAAGCGACCCGAAGGTCGCTTTTTTATTGCGGTGATTATTCCGCGTCCGGCTCTTCGGATTTGTACTTCGCCGCAGTCTCTTTGATCAACTGCTGCAGTTCGCCGCGCTGGTACATTTCAATCACGATGTCACACCCGCCTACCAGTTCGCCATCAACCCACAGCTGTGGGAAGGTGGGCCAGTTTGCATATTTCGGCAGCTCGGCGCGAATGTCCGGGTTCTGCAGAATATCAACGTAAGCAAAGCGTTCGCCACAAGCGGAAAGTGCCTGCACTGCCTGTGCAGAGAAGCCGCAGCTTGGCAGCTTCGGGGAGCCTTTCATATACAGGAGAATCGGGTTTTCAGCGATCTGGCGCTGGATTTTTTCAAGGGTAGAGCTCATTGTCTTGCTTCCTTCAACTTCTTTTCGGCAGATAGTCATCATTGTAACGGTTAAGGTGCGTAACCGAAAATAACATTTTGTTCACCACTCATTATTTTATCGTCTGTGGCGATAAGTTGCTTTCAAAATGTCATTTATCTCACGTTTTACCGCACGCAATAGTTCACTATTTGACCTTCCTCCAGGGGCAATTGGCGATTTTTTTTGCGCTTGCTAACGAAACACAGTTTTAGATGCAAAAACCCTATTAACTTTTCGGCTTTTTTTAGATTAGAATCGACGCGGTTCTAAATCATACGCAAGCATTATTGAATGCCTGCACTTATCAGGGGATTGCTCAGTGGCGCGAATTCATACAGCTTCGATCACGCTCTGTGCTTTGTTGTTCACCACGTTGACTTTCACGCCATTAGCGAGTGCTTCCGAGCAAACGCGAGGTTCGGCCGTGCATAAGACAACGCATCTGGCGAAAGCATCCGAGAGTAAGAAAAAAACCACCACAGAAAAAACATCAAAGAAAAGCAGTCGCACCGAAACAAAAACAACGGCTAAAGCCGGAAATAAGAAAGCAGCAGCGACGAAAAAAACGTCGACCAGCAGCAGTAAAACCACCAGTAAGAATTCCTCCCGTCACAGTAAAACCAGCACGAAACCCATCGCCGCTACCGCTATGACGGAAAAATGCACAAAGCGTAAAGGCCATAAGCCGCATTGTGTAAAAGTGAAAAGCAGCAAACCTGTTGCTCTTTCCGAAGCGCACAAAGTCCGTATCCAAAAAGTACAGAAAACTGCCATGTCCAAGCTGATGAATCAGATTGGCAAACCTTACCATTGGGGTGGCACCTCCCCGATGACCGGGTTTGATTGCAGTGGTCTGGTCTATTACGCCTATAAAGATCTGGTGAAATTCCGCATTCCCCGCACCGCGAACGAAATGTATCACCTGCGTGATGCGTCTCCGGTCAACGTTGCGGAACTGGAAAGCGGCGATCTGGTATTCTTCCGTACGCAGGGCCGTGGTACCGCTGACCACGTGGGTGTTTATGTCGGCAACGGCAAATTCATTCAGTCGCCACGCAGCGGCCAGGATATCCAGATTACCTCATTAAGCGAAGATTACTGGCAGCGTCATTATGTGGGTGCCCGCAGAATGGTTACGCCAAAAACCATCCGCTAATCTCTTACCTGCCGCTCAGGCGGCGGGTAACTCTCTCTTTTTTATCCCCTTTCGATTTGCTACCCTATCCTTACACTCAATAAGGTTATTGAGTGCATTACAACAATAAGGAGTGAAGCAATGTCGTTCGAATTACCTGCATTACCGTATGCAAAAGACGCCCTGGCACCGCATATTTCTGCGGAAACGCTGGAGTACCATCACGGCAAACACCATCAGGCTTATGTCACCAATCTGAATAACCTGATCAAAGGTAGCCCGCTTGAAGGCAAAACGCTGGAAGAGATTATTCGTAGCTCTGAGGGCGGCGTGTTGAACAATGCAGCCCAGGTCTGGAACCACACCTTCTACTGGCATTGTCTGGCCCCGAACGCAGGCGGCGAACCTGCTGGTGCAGTAGCAGCTGCGATTGCCGACGCATTTGGCAGCTTTGCTGAGTTTAAAGCGAAATTCACCGATGCCGCAGTGAAGAACTTTGGTTCAGGCTGGACGTGGCTTGTGAAAAACGCCGATGGCAAACTGGCCATTGTTTCGACATCGAATGCCGGAACACCGCTGACCACCGACGCTACGCCGCTGCTCACTGTGGATGTGTGGGAACACGCCTACTACATTGACTACCGTAACGCCCGTCCAAACTATCTGGACCATTTCTGGGCGCTGGTCAACTGGGAGTTTGTCGCGAAGAATCTCGCTGCATAATCATCAGGAGGGGAAACCCTCCTGTTTTTTTATTCCGCCGCTGTGCAGGTGCGCTCTGCATTCGTTCTACCGGAAAGCAACACCAGCAGTAGCGCCATCCCCGCGATAATCGCCCCGGTTACCGGCACGACGGTATATCCCAGTCCACCCGAAATCACCGCGCCCCCTGCCGCTGCCCCCAGCGCATTGCCCAGGTTAAATGCACCGATATTGACAGATGATGACAGGCCCGGGGCTTCATGCGCCACGCGCATAACACGCATCTGCAACGGAGGCACCACCGCGAAGGTTGCCGCGCCCCAGATAACCATACTGATTGCCGCACCGATTTCACTGCGCGCCAGCCAGGGAATAGCAGCCATAATCACAATCAACAGCAGCAAGAAGCCTTTCAGGGTCGCCGTAACCGAGCGGTCGGCCAGCTTACCGCCAAGGTAGTTGCCGATGGAGAATCCAACGCCCACCAGTACCAGCATTGCGGTGATAAACGCAGGCGTGGCATCGGTAATACGGTGCAGTACCGGTGAAATGTAGGTATAAAGCGTGAACATCGCCCCGGCCCCCAGAACCGTCGTCAGCAACGCGGAAACCACCTGAGGACGCATTAATACTGCCAGTTCTTTGCGCACATCAGGACGTTCACCGGCGCGACCTTTCGGCAATGAAAAGTAGAGACTGACCATAGCTATGATACCCAGCCCCGCAGTGGCAAGGAACGACATGCGCCAGCCAATCGCCCCGCCCAGCCAGGTTGCTGCAGGCACACCGCCGATATTGGCGATAGTCAGCCCCATAAACATAGTGGCCACTGCGCTGGCCTGTTTTTCTTTTGCCACCACGCTTGCGGCCACCACAGAACCAAGCCCAAAGAAAGCGCCATGGTTCAGACTGGTAATGATCCGCGAGAGCATTAATGTTGTGTAATCAGGTGAAAGCGCCGACAGTACGTTCCCGAGGGTAAAAATCGCCATCAGAAATACCAGCGCATTACGTCGCCCCCGATGTGAAAGCAGCAACGTCATTAACGGTGCGCCAACCATGACGCCAATGGCATAGGCGCTAATAAGCATACCCGCTGCCGGGATCGAGACATCCACGCCCTGGGCGATAACGGGGAGTAACCCCATGGGTGAAAATTCGGTCGTACCGATGCCGAAAGCGCCAATCGCCAGGGCAAGCAGTGGGAAATTGATCTTCATAAATAGACTCCGGAATTGCCGTGTCGACGCGCGACACCGTCACAGAAGTCAAAAGTATGACATTAATCACAAAAAACAGAAGTTAGCGAAATGGGAAAAGACTATTGCCAATTTGATGACAATCGGGGAGAGAGACGGGGGAAAGAGGGCTCTCCCCCGGGATAAATCAATGCAGTGCGGCAGTCAGTCCGCCAGCAACAATCAGAGCAAGTACAATTACGGTAGTTACTAAAGAAAACTTCAGGTCGGTGCTCATCAATTTTTCTCCTTATTAATTCCCACACAAAAAGTGATGTAACGCATTTTTGCACAAATAAACGTAAAAATCTTGCAGGATTTAGAGTGATACACGTTTTAGCACTTCCCCTTTTGGCCAAGATCAGACAAAATTCGACGCTAAATTTATTAGCGTACCGGCCATTGACTCCCCTCCTGACGTCCAGTGTCTTTTTCCCGGCGTATTGCAATCCCTTCTATGGGTACAGGGTGATGGAAGGCAAACGTTTACCTTATGTATTATCAGGAGTTTACGATATGGTCTGGAGTAAGATCTGATGGCAACGATTAAAGACGTAGCGAAGCGAGCAAACGTTTCCACCACAACCGTATCACATGTAATTAACAAGACGCGTTTCGTTGCAGAAGAGACGCGTAACGCGGTCTGGGCAGCGATTAAAGAGTTACACTACTCTCCCAGCGCGGTTGCCCGCAGTTTGAAAGTTAATCACACCAAATCTATTGGCTTGCTGGCGACCAGTAGCGAAGCGGCTTATTTCGCCGAGATCATTGAAGCAGTCGAGAAAAATTGTTTCCAGAAAGGCTACACCCTTATTCTCGGCAATGCCTGGAACAACCTGGAAAAACAGCGCGCCTATCTGTCCATGATGGCGCAAAAACGTGTCGATGGCCTGCTGGTCATGTGTTCTGAATATCCGGAATCGCTACTCAGCATGCTGGAAGAGTATCGCCACATTCCTATGGTGGTAATGGACTGGGGTGAAGCAAAAGCCGATTTTACCGATACGGTAATCGATAACGCCTTTGCCGGCGGCTATATGGCTGGTCGTTACCTGATTGAACGGGGCCATCGCGAGATTGGCGTTATCCCTGGGCCATTAGAGCGCAACACGGGCGCGGGTCGTCTTAGCGGCTTTATGAAAGCGATGGAAGAGGCCCACATCACCGTACCGGAAAGCTGGATTGTGCAGGGTGATTTTGAGCCGGAGTCTGGCTATCGTGCAATGCAACAGATATTGACCCAGTCTTCTCGCCCGACCGCGGTATTCTGCGGTGGTGACATTATGGCGATGGGCGCGTTGTGCGCGGCCGATGAAATGGGTCTGCGCGTGCCGCAGGATATTTCGGTGATCGGTTATGATAATGTGCGCAATTCACGTTTCTTTACCCCTTCACTGACGACTATCCACCAACCGAAAGACTCGCTGGGTGAAACCGCGTTTAACATGCTGTTGGACCGCATAGTAAACAAGCGTGAAGAGTCGCAGTCTATTGAAGTGCATCCACGCCTGATTGAACGCCGCTCGGTTGCCGACGGTCCTTTCCGCGACTATCGCCGTTGATCCTGCCGGGAGCAGTTCATTCCTGCTCCCGCAGCCATTCCCTGTTCAGCGTTTCGCTGTCGCCCAGATAATCCAGTAACCAGCTCAGCGCCGGTGAAGCGTCATTCTGCTGCCAGGTCAGACAACAGGCGGCGTCCGGGAAAGGATTTTCGAGTGCCAGCGCAACCCACTCACCGCGATCAATCCACGGTCGGGCGAAATGCGCAGGCACCATCCCGATACACAGCCCGGCAGACAAGCAGGCCGCAGATGATTCCCAGTCAGGCGCGACGACCCGCTTCTGATTATCCAAAAGCCAGGTGATGCGTTTAGGCAGCGAACGGGAGGTATCTTCGCGTACCAGAGATGGCCAGTTCCGTAACGTATCATCACTGAGCGGCGATGCCATCGCCGCCAGCGGATGATGGCGAGCGACCACGCATTTCCAGCTCAACATGCCCATATCGCGAAAGGTATAACGACCCCCGACCGGGATCGCCTGGGTTGCGCCGATAGCCAGTTCAACACGTCCATCGGCCAGGGCATCCCACACACCGTTAAACACCTCCTGGGAAACCAGCAGTTCGACATCGCTAAAATGGCGATAGAAATCGACAATCATCTGCCGCGTACGTTCCGGTTTAACGATGTTATCAACGGCGATGGATAACTGCCCCCGCCAGCCGTTGGCAATTTGCTGACACTGTTGACGGGTGATCTGCATTTTTTTGATAACAGAACGACCCTCTTTCAAAAACCACACGCCAGCGGGCGTCAATTCGACATCCCGATGACGTCGTTCAAACAACGGCACCGCCAGCCACTCTTCAAGTTGACGTACGGTATAGCTGACCGCAGAAGGCACACGATGTAACTCCTGCGCCGCACCGCTAAAGCTGCCATTTCGGGCCACGGCATCAACCACTTCAAGGGAATATTCTGACCACATAATCTGCCTGCAAAAATTTTGAAACCACCGGACAAATATTAGCGTTTCACAAGCTGACTTGCACTCCTTAGACTCTGGAGCCCTGTTTACCTGCCACAAAAAGAGATCTGCCATGCAACCTGGAAAAGGATTTTTAGTCTGGCTCGCGGGCTTAAGCGTACTGGGCTTTCTGGCCACCGATATGTACCTGCCGGCGTTCGCCGACATTCAGCAAGATTTAAATACGTCTGCCGCCGCGGTCAGCGCGACGCTGAGCCTGTTCCTTGCCGGCTTTGCCGTTGCCCAACTGGTATGGGGTCCGCTGTCGGATCGCTATGGTCGTAAACCTGTTTTGCTCAGCGGACTGGCCATTTTCGCCGTCGGCTGCCTCGGCATGCTGTGGGTGCAGAACGCAGTATGGTTGCTGGTGCTGCGTTTTATCCAGGCCGTCGGCGTTTGTGCGGCTGCCGTGACCTGGCAGGCACTGGTGACGGATCATTATCCGGCGCAGCGAACAAATCGCATTTTTGCCACTATCATGCCGCTGGTGGGTTTATCTCCTGCCCTCGCGCCTCTGCTTGGCAGCTGGATTCTGGCGCACTTCTCCTGGCAGGCAATCTTCGCCACATTATTTATGATAACCGTCATATTGATGCTTCCGGCGCTGCGTCTGCGCCGTGGCGCACAACTCCCTGCACAAACCACACAGGCGCTGACTTTCGCCGCGCTGCTGCGCGATAAAGCCTATCGCGGCAACGTGCTGATTTATGCCGCCTGCTCAGCCAGCTTTTTCGCCTGGCTTACCGGTTCACCGTTTATTCTTCATGAGATGGGATACGGCCCCGCTGTGATCGGTCTGAGTTATGTGCCGCAAACCATCGCCTTTCTGGTCGGGGGTTACGGCTGTCGTGCCGCATTGCAAAAATGGGCTGGCGCCCGTTTATTACCGTGGTTGCTGCTGGCCTTCGCATTGAGCGTTGCGGCAACCTGGGGGGTGGGGCTATTGCCTGGCGCCTCGCTGACCGCCCTGTTGATCCCCTTCTGTCTGATGGCGATGGCAAATGGCGCCATTTATCCGATCGTGGTGGCTCAGGCGCTGCGTCCCTTCCCGCAGGCTACCGGCAGGGCGGCTGCCTTGCAGAATACACTGCAACTGGGGCTCTGTTTTGTTGCAAGTCTGGTGGTCTCGGGGTTCATTGCCCACCCTCTGCTTGCCACCACCAGTGTGATGCTGTCGACGGTCATTCTGGTTGCTTTTGGCTACCGTATGCAACGCCAGGAAAGTGAGAGTTATCATGCAGATGAGGTCAGTGAATCGTCTTCGCATGCGTAGTTTCACGAGCGACTATGTTACAGTTTAGTGATTAGCTTGCTAACAGTTTTCTGTTGTATCACCGGATTTTGAGGCCTATACTCTTTTCCGGCTAGTTACAAATACGATAAATATTATGTATTAACGGGAGCCGGAGTGCTCCCGTACGACCATGGAAGGCCTTTCTGGCAAGGGGCATCTCCCTTCCTCTGTTCTACGTCGGATATCAGCCTCACGGCGCAAACCGTGAGATTTCTCACATACCTCAAAAAGCGTCTACGCTCTTTTAAGGTTCTGATCACTTGCTGGTGGTGGAGAAGTTATGAGTTCATCGTGTATAGAAGAGGTTAGCGTACGGGATGATAACTGGTTCCGTATCGCAAACGAGTTGCTGAGCCGCGCCGGTATCCAGGTAAATGGACCGTCGGCATCTGATATTCAGGTTAAAAACCCTGATTTTTTTAAACGCGTTTTGCAGGAGGGTTCGCTCGGGCTGGGGGAAAGTTATATGGACGGCTGGTGGGAATGTGACCGGCTGGACGTGTTTTTTACGAAAGTCTTGCGTGCCGGGCTGGAAAAACAGCTCCCTCGCCATTTGAAAGATACCCTGCGTATCGCCGGAGCAAGACTCTTTAACCTGCAATCCAAAAAACGCGCATGGATCGTCGGCAAAGAACATTACGACCTGGGCAACGATCTTTTTACCCGCATGCTGGACCCACAGATGCAATACTCTTGCGCCTACTGGAAAGAGGCTGAACGCCTTGAAGACGCGCAAATTGCCAAACTACGCCTGATTTGCGAAAAACTGCAACTCAAGCCAGGGATGCGCGTGCTGGATATTGGCTGTGGCTGGGGCGGCCTGGCGCAATTTATGGCGCAGAATTACGCGGTAAGCGTCGTGGGTGTCACGATTTCTGCCGAACAACAAAAACTGGCGCAACAGCGGTGCATGGGGCTGGATGTCGATATTCGCCTGCAGGATTATCGCGATCTGAACGATCAGTTCGACCGCATCGTCTCTGTCGGTATGTTCGAGCATGTCGGTCCAAAAAATTACGACACGTATTTCACGGTCGTTGACCGTAATCTTAAACCGGATGGTCTTTTCCTGCTGCATACCATTGGCTCACGGCGCACCGATCATAATGTGGATCCGTGGATTGACCGCTATATCTTCCCCAATGGTTGCCTTCCGTCAGTACGGCAGATAGCGAATGCCAGTGAATCTCATTTCGTGATGGAAGACTGGCATAATTTCGGCGCAGACTACGATAAAACGTTGATGGCCTGGCATGAACGCTTCCTCGCCAGTTGGCCAGACATCGCCGATAACTATTCCGAACGGTTTAAACGTATGTTCAGTTACTACCTGAACGCCTGCGCAGGCGCTTTCCGTGCGCGGGATATTCAACTCTGGCAGGTGGTATTTAGCCGGGGTATTGAACACGGACTTCGCGTAGCACGCTAACAACCGACCCCGCTTTCGCGGGGTTTTTTCTTTCTGTCTGAACCGTGCAGCACTCAACCGACGCTTAGCCATTTTCTGATGGCATAAAAAAGGAGAACACGTACATATTCTCCTTATTACTATTTTTACGGACTTATTCGTCGTTACTGACCATGACTGCCGCCGCCTCTTTTGCCGCCAGCACACGTTCCACGGTATCAACGACCGCCTGCGTTTGCGGATCAATTTCGATATTCACGCGATGGCCCAATTTTTTACTGCCAAGCGTGGTGCGCTGCAGGGTTTCCGGGATCAAATGCACGCAAAAACGCGTTGGCGTCACTTCGCCTACCGTCAGGCTGATGCCATCAATACCAATAAAACCTTTATAGAGGATGTATTTCATCAGCGCCGGATCCTGTACCTTAAACCAGATCTGACGGTTATTCTCGGAAGTCAGGATTTTAACGATTTCGGCGGTGGTCATAATATGACCCGACATTAAATGTCCGCCAATCTCGTCACTGAATTTTGCCGCACGCTCAACGTTGACTGCGTCACCGACCGCCAGCTCACCCAGATTAGTGATGCGCAGCGTCTCTTTCATCAAGTCAAAACTGATATGGCTGCCATTAATATCCGTGACCGTCAGACAGCAACCGTTGTTTGCGACAGAGGCTCCCGTCTCAAGCCCTTCCAGCATATGATCCGGTAGCTCGACGACGTGAGTACGGAAATTGGGCTTATCATCGATGGACACCAGTTTTGCCGTGCCCTGTACAATACCAGTAAACATGCCTACCACTCCTGTATGTCATTTACGGCACCGCCGTTTTCTAAACGCACAATAACAGGAGGAAAATCATGTTGCCAGCCTCGCGGGGCGGATGATGGCGACTGAGGTATAAAACCACAGGATCATCTCAATTTACTTTTTTACACAGCCAGATAGAGTGATAACCACATTCCGGATCCTCAAACTGCACATCGACAACGGTGAACCCATGTTGCGCCAGAATCTCACGGTATTCCTCGGGTGCCAGACTCGCGTGATATAGCGGCTCGCCTGCAAACGTCCCCATCGCGGTGCCATTCGACGTGCCGCTGGTAAACATCAATGCACTCCCCGGGTGGCTAAGTGCAGCAAACCGGGGAAACATGGCACGTTGGTCATTCTGGGTCAGATGAAAAAAACTGTCCCAGGCTATCAGACCATCAAATGTCTCATCCATCGTCAGGTGCCGCATGTCCCGGTGGATCCAGCGTTGCGCCGGGAAATGCGTTTGCGCCTGTGCAATCATCGCCGCTGAGCCATCCACGCCCGTTAGCGTAAAGCCGCCAGCAATAAAATACTCCGCGATGGGTTTACCGTTCCCGCAGCCGATATCCAGAATATGCCCGCGCGGACGAAGTCGCTGTATAAACTTGTCCAGCCACTTTTTTTCGAACAGATCGCGAGGTCGCAGCCTGGCGAACTCATCAGCATGCCTTTCGTAGAGCGAAAGAATGTGCTTTGCCGCGTGAGATTCCATGATGTTCAGCCTCTCTTTTTAGATGTCTGGCTCAGAGGGTAAGCGAACTGGCGCGCCGCCTCCCCCTGCTAAAAACAGTGGGACGGATAATGATCGCTTATCGTTAACGTGGCAAAAACAGGTAACAACCTGTAAGATTTGTCGGTAACCTCGATAGCAGAATAAAGAAACAACCGCTTCGCGTTAATATCCCGGCACTGACGGGAGACGACGATACTTTTCGGGCACACGATACCGTCCCCCGACACATTTTTCGCGCTGGTTTTCCCCGGCGACGTTCCTTTATTAACAACCGACCAGAGGGGCCCATGATAGCCCGAATGGTTTACTCAAACTGACAAGCAAAATGAACAAGGATTTGATCGCAATGCTTAACGCTATGCTGGATTTCTGACCATCCCCGCAGTGTCCCGGACCAGAAGACACATCTATATTCTTTTTTAATGAATTGAACGTTCATCGCATATAACAACTATACCAAGGTGTTTTCAGTGCAGAAGTACTTTACAGAAGCGCGCCAGTTGCTGGCTCTGGCTATTCCGGTGATCCTCGCGCAGATCGCCCAAACCGCAATGGGGTTCGTTGATACTGTCATGGCTGGCGGATACAGCGCCACCGATATGGCTGCCGTCGCCATTGGTACCTCTATCTGGCTGCCCGCCATCCTTTTTGGTCATGGATTGTTGCTGGCGTTGACTCCGACTGTTGCGCAACTTAACGGTTCCGGACGCCGCGAACGTATTGCGCACCAGGTACGCCAGGGCTTCTGGCTTGCCGCTGCGGTGTCGATCCTGATAATGATCGTGCTGTGGAACGCCGGTTATATTATTCACGCCATGCATGACATCGATCCGCAACTGGCGGATAAAGCCGTGGGTTATTTACGCGCCCTGCTGTGGGGCGCACCGGGCTATCTGTTCTTTCAGGTCGTACGTAATCAGTGTGAGGGGCTGGCGAAAACCAAACCCGGGATGGTGATGGGGTTCCTCGGCCTGCTGGTGAACATTCCTGTTAACTACGTCTTTATTTATGGTCACTTCGGCATGCCGGAGCTGGGTGGCGTTGGTTGCGGGGTGGCAACGGCATCGGTCTACTGGGTAATGTTTATTGCCATGCTTTCGTACGTGAAACGTGCGGGCTCCCTGCGCGATATCCGCAGTGAAACGCACTCAGGCAAACCGGATCTGAGCGTACTGAAACGTCTGGTACAGCTTGGTCTGCCTATTGCGCTGGCGCTCTTTTTCGAAGTGACGCTGTTTGCCGTCGTGGCCCTGCTGGTTTCGCCGTTGGGGATTGTGGATGTCGCAGGGCACCAGATCGCCCTTAATTTTAGTTCGCTGATGTTTGTCTTGCCGATGTCGCTCGCCGCCGCCGTCACGATTCGTGTCGGCTTTCGCCTGGGACAAGGTTCCACGCTCGATGCGCAAACGGCCGCACATACCGGCCTTGGCGTGGGCGTGTGCATGGCAGTACTGACCGCTATCTTTACCGTTGCGCTGCGCGAACATATCGCGCTGCTTTATAACGATAATCCGGAGGTGGTGACGCTGGCCTCGCAATTGATGTTGCTGGCAGGTTTGTACCAGATATCCGATTCTATTCAGGTCATCGGCAGCGGGATTCTGCGCGGTTATAAAGATACGCGCTCTATCTTCTTTATTACTTTCACCGCCTACTGGGTGCTGGGCTTGCCGTCAGGTTATGTACTGGCGTTAACCGATCTGGTGGTCGATCGGATGGGGCCGGCGGGCTTCTGGATGGGCTTTATCATCGGGCTGACCTCCGCCGCTATTTTGATGATGCTCAGAATGCGTTTCCTGCAGCGCCAGCCGTCGTCTATTATTTTGCAGCGCGCGGCGCGCTAATATCAGCATAGCCGTCATCAGGCGGCTACGTTTTCTTGCCCGGCGACGTGCTTTACATTCGTTTAGCCAGGCAAAACATTCGGGTTAAACGTGAAATTCAGCAAAAGGAGTGCCGGATGGCTGGCATTGTTGCGTTAGTTTACTTTGTTGTGGGTTTTGTGGCTTTCACACGTAAAATCAAGCTGTTTACCATTGCATCCAGTCTGCTTCTGTTTGCCGCGTTAAAGATTATTGCCGCCAGCCAGGTACTCACCTTTTTTTTTATCGCGCTTCTGGTCAGCGTATTTGTCGTGTTGACCGTCGTGAAAACCGACCGTGACACAAAAAGTATCTTTTATTTCTCGCTTCCCTGCTGGCTGCTTATCGGCGCGGTTCTGATTTATCTGTTTTATCTCACCTGATTTTTTGTCACACAATCGTCTGGCGACAGACTAAACCGTCGCTTGCTTTTGTGTAGCATGAGGATCATTCTCAGGCTATGTATCTCCGGCAGTTTGTTGAATGCGTTGCCCCTCCCTCTAAAGTCAATGGATATAGAAAGGCACCGTTATGTCGATCCCTTTACTTGTTACGATTGAACTTGCGCCACAGCACCTTTCCCGGCTTGCCGCGGCGGGCTTTGAAACACACTATGCCCCCACAGCGTCGGATCGCGCGCAGGCTGTAGAACACGACGGTGAGCGCATCCGCGCCGTCCTCACCAACGGTTCAACGGGCCTCAGCGCCGCTGTGATAGCGGCACTCCCGAAACTCGACATTATCTGCGCGCTGGGTGCCGGGTATGAAAATATCGATGTATCGGCTGCGAAAGCGCGAAATATCATCATCACCCATGGACCGGGGACCAATGATACCTCCGTGGCCGATCATGCAATGGCTCTGCTGATGGCAATCGCGCGGGGAATTGTTCAATCTGATTCGGCGGTCAGGCGCGGCGAATGGGCAGCGTCCCGGCAAGTGCGGCCAATGGTCTCCGGCAAGAGACTGGGGATTTTAGGACTGGGGAATATCGGTGAGCAGATAGCACGGCGCGCTTCTGCCGGTTTTAGCATGTCGGTGGCCTATCACAGCCGCACACCGCGTGCCGATTGCGCCTGGCATTATCTCCCGTCACCTGTCACCCTCGCGCAGTGGTCAGACTTTCTGGTGGTGGCCACTCCCGGCGGCGCAATGACCAGACATCTCGTGGATGACGCGGTGCTCAATGCGCTCGGTGCGGACGGTTTTCTCATCAATATCGCCAGAGGCAGCGTGGTCGACACGTCTGCGCTAATTAATGCCCTGAAAAAGGGGTCTATTGGGGGTGCCGCGCTGGATGTTGTGGAGGGTGAGCCGGACGTCCCTGCGGAGCTACTTGCACAAGAGAATGTGATTATCACTCCGCACATTGCCGGGCGCACGCCTGAGGCGGCAGAAGCCACTATCAAATTAGTATTAGATAATCTGCAGGCCTGTTTTGCCGGTCAATCGGTGCTTACCCCTGTCCATTAAGCAAAAATCAGGGCGCGTTGCGATTTTTGCGCCATCAAATGTAGCGCCAAAAGAAGGAAGAAAAATCACGCACTGTACAGAGAATCATCACAGCAATCCTCCGGAAAGGCATTTTGCTCAATCATTATCCTTTAACATCAGTGAAATATGCCCTTCATGTATAAAAGTTCCGCAGTCGGTTGCATTCCGGCAGAAAATCGCGATTTTCTTCTTGCCACATTACCAGGCTGCCGCTAATATTCGTCCCCGTTGTCAGGCACAACAATGCGTTCATAGCTCAGTTGGTTAGAGCACCACCTTGACATGGTGGGGGTCGTTGGTTCGAGTCCAATTGAACGCACCATCTCTTTAGTGCGTCCGTAGCTCAGTTGGTTAGAGCACCACCTTGACATGGTGGGGGTCGGTGGTTCGAGTCCACTCGGACGCACCATTCTCAGTCGTTTCTTTTCTTTCTTTTTCTCGTCTGTTTGTTTGCGCAACACCAGCATTTACCGTTTCGCTTACCACGCATTTCCGCTGTTTTACCTGTAAAAATGCAAATTACCCGCAGCTTAGCGTCTTCTTTCAAAGATATACGCGCAAAACGCCACAATACACTATTACTGGATCGTCATTAGCCATACTTTTCTTGCGGTTAACTGGAGATCCAAAATGCACCTCATCGTATTTTGCGACGGCACATGGAACACGCCGGATCAAATGGATAATGGAATTCCGGCTCCCACCAACGTTGTCAAATTACGTAATGCCCTGGCCGTTACGCCTGAACAACAGGTGTATTATCACCCTGGTGTCGGCACCGATGGCGGGTGGTGGAATCGTGTGGTCGGCGGGGGAACCGGTGAAGGGCTGGATAATAACATTATGAGCGCCTATAACTGGCTGGCCCGTCATTACCAGCCCAATGCGGCCATCTGGTTGTTTGGCTTCAGTCGTGGAGCTTATACCGTCCGTAGCCTGTCTGGCATGATCGCCCGTTGCGGGTTACTGAACCCTGCAGGATTAAGTGAGCGCGATATCTGGTCTGCCGTCAGCGATATTTTTGCCCACTATCGCGATCCGACGACGAAAGTCCCCGCCTGGCCCGTATATGAAGGGGGAGTCGATCTGCCGATTCATTTCATTGGCGTCTGGGATACCGTCGGGGCGCTGGGCGTACCGGACGATATGGTGATACTTAATCTTATCGACAATCCTGACAACTATCGTTTTCATAATACCGCGCTGAGCCACAATATTCTTCATGCGCGCCACGCGATGGCTATTGATGAAAAAAGGCAAAGCTTTATCCCCACACTATGGACCGATATCCCTGCCGGGGCAGATGTTATTCAACTGTGGTTCCCTGGTGTCCATTCCGATATCGGTGGCGGCTATTCGCGCTGCGGCCTCGCCGACGGTGCGCTGGAATGGATGATAAAAGAAGCGCAGGCGCTGGGATTACAATTCCGTGACGATGTACTGCAACAGATCAAACCTGACGCATTCGATCAATTACATGATTCTGTAACCGGCGTCTTCGCGTCGCTAAAAACCCGCCCCCGCAATGTGCCTTGTTTTGAACTCCCCGCGTCACCCTTCCACCCTTCTGCCATGACTCGCCACACCTGCCCTTCTCTAGTCCAGGGCATTTACTGGCCGGGCATGATCTTAAAAATCCCGGGCGATAAGGCAACGCTGAAGGTTTATGCCCGCGAGCACTGGAACGCTACCGGGATCTATCTGGAAGGCGGCGTGACATATAGCCTGAGCGCCAGTGGCGAGTGGAAAGACAGCAGCATTATCTGCGGCCCACAGGGGAACAATGACGGAAAATTCCAGCCGGGAGAAGCGGTACAAATGGCCGCCTCGCTGTTAGGAAAAGCCGAAGTCCTATATCAAAAACTGACGCATAACCATCAGGCGGATTTCTGGTATACCAGGCGTGAAGAGGACGCGCCCTGGTTTGCCTTGATGGGGATGGTCGCTAATGACGTCTTGCCCGAAACGCCACCGAAAAATGCCACCAATTTTCTGCCTCATGAAGTGTTTCGCATTGGTTCAGGTTGTACGTTTACGCCGCAAAAGAGCGGCTATTTGTATGCCTTTGCCAATGATGCCTGGCAGATGTATGCCAACAACAATGGCAGTGTGGAGCTGACGGTGACCCGTACCTCGTTTTAGATGTGCTGGAGGTCAATTGAGACGGCCCCCTCGCTGGGATGTCAATCTACCCGGTTCACTCATAAGAGACGGCAGGTTCTTCCTGCCGTCAAATGCCCTCACTCAGTCCGATAGCGTCTGCATATCGATCACGAACCGGTATTTCACATCGCTTTTCAGCAAACGTTCAAAGGCATCGTTGATCTGGTCCATACGAATCACTTCTGAGTCTGCCGTGATGTTGTGCTGACCGCAGAAATCGAGCATCTCCTGCGTTTCGGCAATACCGCCGATACACGACCCCGATACGGAACGACGCCCCAGAATCAGCGGCAAAGTGCTGACCGCCGGTTCAATATCGCCCAGCAGGCCAACAAACACCAGCGTGCCGTCCAGCGTCAACGTCGGCATATACGGGTTGATGTCGTGGGCATAAGGCACGGTGTCGATAATAAGCTCAAACTGCCCTTTTACCGCCTCCATTTGTTGCGGATCGGTCGACAGCACCACGTGTTGCGCACCCAGTTGCCGTGCATCTGCCTCTTTGCCAGGTGAACGGGTGAATAGCGTGACTTCCGCCCCCATCGCATGCGCCAGTTTCAGCGCCATATGCCCTAACCCACCCAGCCCGATCACCGCGACCTTGCTACCGGCTTTCACCCCCCAGCGACGCAACGGCGACCAGGTGGTAATGCCCGCGCAAAGTAACGGTGCAACAGCCTGTACATCAAGGTTTTCCGGAATGCGCAACACGAAATCTTCACTGCAAATAATCGTGCGCGAATAACCGCCGTAGGTCGGCATATGGTCATGTCGGTCAATGCCGTTGTAGGTCTGAATGTTGCCCTCTTCGCAATACTGTTCAAGCCCCTGCTTACAGGAGGAGCACTCGCGACAGGAATCCACCATGCAGCCGATCCCCACCAAATCTCCGGCCTTGAATTTACTTACACTCGGTCCTACACGGGTGACGCGGCCTACGATCTCATGCCCCGGCACCAGGGGATATTGGCTAAACCCCCAGTCATTACGCGCCTGATGTAAGTCAGAGTGACACACACCGCAATACAGAATATCGATCACCACATCATCCGCTCGGGGATCCCGACGCTCAAAATAGTACGGTGAGAGAGGGGCTTTACTCGATTGTGCGGCATAGCCAAGTACTTTTATCGTCATCTTTATCACTCCAGGTTCTGACATGATTGACCAGGGTTCATCCTGAGACGGTACATACGCTCATGACGCCTGGTGTTTGAGTATCTACAGACTGTATGTCCCGCGCTTTGCACTTCCTGTCATCCGGTGACCCGAGACCGTACGGGTGGCCGCTCGATTATGTTCACTTCACCAGACCAGGCGCCGTATCTTGCCGGTTGCGCAACATAACCATGATAATGATTTGAAGCACAACCAATAAAGATGCACAATCGAGCAATAACGAGCATGGAAGACTTACGGTAATTTTATTGATGAGGACGTAATCATGGCCCACGCTGTACCCGATATTGCTTTTTTGCATGAACTTGCTGATGCGGCAGACAAACAGACGTTGCCGCGTTTTCGTTCGCAATTAAACCTGCATGTGGATACAAAACCAAAAGAAGGTTATCGCTTTGACCCCGTGACCGATGCGGACCGCGAGGCAGAACGCGCCATTCGCGCCATCATTGACACCCGTTACCCTGACCATTCAATTATGGGCGAAGAATTCGGAATCACCGGAAGCGGGCCGTTGCAATGGGTATTGGATCCGGTCGACGGCACCCGCCCCTTTCTGTGTGGTATTCCGGTATGGGGAACGCTTATTGGCCTGACCGTTGAAGGTCGTGGTCATCTGGGCATGATGAGCCAGCCATTTACCGGTGAGCGTTTCTGGGCAGATGGCAGGCAGTCATGGCGCAGTGGTCCGCAGGGTACTGCACCGCTCAACACCCGCAAAGGCCTCTCGCTTGAGGGGGCGATTTTGCATATCACCTCGCCTGAACCCATTGCTCGTTTCCCGGAAATTAACTTTGCGGCACTGGACGATGCTGCGCTGATGACACGTTATGGCGGGGAGTGCTATGCCATGGCAATGCTGGCTGCCGGGCAGATTGATCTTTGCCTGGAATACTCTCTTCAACCCTATGATATTGTGGCATTAATTCCCATTATTGAGCAGGCAGGCGGTATTGTAACCACCTTAAACGGCGATCGCCCTGAGGCAGGTGGACATATTCTGGCGGCCGGCTGCCCCAAAGTTCATGCTCAGGCGCTGCAACGGCTCCATAGCTAAATCGGTTAAGCCAGGTTCTTTTGGCGCAAAAGACCGGGGCACTTGTTGCCACTATGTTGCCATAAATCGATAGCCGCCCTGTCAGTAAACCGTCCCAAACCTTTGCCTTTTTGTGAGCAAAGGTTTTATTTTGCCGTCAACAATGCAAATTCAATTTTGTGATAACTTAACACGTTGATAACACTTCGTTGTGAAACTGCCCAGATGATTTTTGAAACAGCGTTTTCATTTTCCTTTTGCTCGTTTTTCATCGTATAATGGCATCCTATTCACTCTTGAATGGTTTCAGCTCATTGAACTGTAAAACTCAACCATTACATTACGACTTACCCGGCTGGGCTGAAACACAGGCACACATTACTCTGCACGCTTTTTTGATGTCACCTATCCTTAGGCAGTGGCATCGCAACTTTCGCAACACAGGTTTGACTCCGAAGCTTCGCGCTAACCGGAGCGTGATTTCCATATCCTTCTCAACTTAAAGACTAAGACTGTCATGAAAAAGACCAAAATTGTTTGCACCATCGGTCCGAAAACCGAATCCGAAGAGATGTTAGCAAAAATGCTGGACGCAGGAATGAACGTAATGCGTCTGAATTTCTCTCACGGTGACTATGCTGAGCACGGCCAGCGCATCCAGAACCTGCGCAACGTAATGAGCAAAACCGGTAAAAAAGCGGCGATTCTGCTGGACACTAAAGGTCCGGAAATCCGCACAATCAAACTGGAAGGCGGTAACGATGTTTCGCTGAAAGCGGGCCAGACGTTCACCTTTACCACCGACAAAACAGTTATCGGCAACGCTGAAACGGTTGCAGTTACCTACGAAGGTTTCACCAGCGATCTGCAGGTTGGCAACACGGTGCTGGTTGACGATGGCCTGATCGGCATGGAAGTCACGGCGATTGAAGGCAACAAAGTCATCTGTAAAGTACTGAACAACGGTGACCTGGGCGAAAACAAAGGCGTGAACCTGCCTGGCGTTTCCATCGCTCTGCCGGCGCTGGCTGAAAAAGATAAACAAGACCTGATCTTCGGCTGCGAACAAGGCGTTGACTTTGTTGCTGCCTCTTTCATCCGCAAACGTTCTGATGTTGAAGAAATTCGTCAGCACCTGAAAGCGCACGGCGGCGAGAATATCCAGATCATCTCCAAAATCGAAAACCAGGAAGGCCTGAATAACTTCGACGAAATCCTCGAAGCGTCTGACGGCATCATGGTGGCTCGTGGCGACCTGGGCGTAGAAATTCCGGTTGAAGAAGTCATCTTCGCGCAGAAAATGATGATCGAGAAATGTATCCGCGCGCGCAAAGTGGTTATCACTGCGACCCAGATGCTGGACTCTATGATCAAGAACCCGCGTCCGACCCGTGCGGAAGCGGGCGACGTTGCCAACGCCATCCTTGACGGTACCGACGCCGTTATGCTGTCTGGTGAATCTGCGAAAGGTAAATACCCGCTGGAAGCGGTGACCATCATGGCCACCATCTGCGAACGTACCGATCGCGTCATGACCAGCCGTCTGGATTTCAACAACGACAGCCGTAAACTGCGCATCACCGAAGCGGTGTGCCGTGGTGCGGTTGAAACGGCTGAAAAACTGGATGCTCCGCTGATCGTGGTAGCAACCCAGGGCGGTAAATCTGCACGTGCTGTACGTAAATACTTCCCGGATGCCACCATCCTGGCGCTGACGACCAACGAAACGACCGCGCGTCAGCTGGTGCTGAGCAAAGGCGTTGTCGCACAACTGGTTGAAGAAATCGCTTCTACTGATGATTTCTACCGCCTGGGCAAAGAACTGGCCGTACAGAGCGGTCTGGCGCAGAAAGGCGACGTTGTCGTGATGGTTTCCGGCGCCCTGGTCTCCAGCGGCACGACCAACACAGCATCGGTACACGTCCTGTAATAATACCCGGACGAATATTCGTGTTTAAAAAAGCGCCTTCGGGCGCTTTTTTTATATATCAGAAATCGCCTCGAATAAAAAAGCAAATCGGATTTCACTATTTAAACTGCTTATTATCTAAGATGAATCCGATGGAAGCTTGCTGTTTTATCACACTTTTTTTAACGTTTTATTCAAAGTCGGTGTTTCTTTGAGCGAACGATCAAATTTAAGTGGATTCCCATCAAAAAAATATTCTCAACATAAAAAACTTTGTGTAATACTTGTAACGCTACATGGAGATTAACTCAATCTAGAGGGTATTTATAATGAATCGTACTAAACTGGTACTGGGCGCGGTAATCCTGGGTTCTACTCTGCTGGCTGGTTGCTCCAGCAACGCTAAAATCGATCAGCTGTCTTCTGACGTTCAGACTCTGAACGCTAAAGTTGACCAGCTGAGCAACGACGTGAACGCAATCCGTTCCGACGTTCAGGCTGCTAAAGACGACGCAGCTCGCGCTAACCAGCGTCTGGATAACCAGGCTCATTCTTACCGTAAGTAAGAGTACCTGTGATGAAATGGCGCACATTGTGCGCCATTTTTTTATCTGTGATTTACCTTCCCTGATTATTGCGTAACGGTCTTCCCGCCCTCCTCAGTATTCACTTCTGTATCAGCGCCGCGATTCTGCACTGACAGCACGCTCTGTGTTGTGACCTTTCCGCTCTGGTTGGCCGGTATTGCCACCGGATAACCCGCGCGACGGTATAATGCCTTGTCAATCAGCGCCCTGTCGCCACCGCCTTGCTCAATGGTACTCGCCAGGCTCATTGAGAACGCGATGGGCAGCCGTTGGGTGTCCTCACCGACGTTTTGTGATAACGGCCTGTGTACCTCGATATAGTGGCGTCCGTCCGGCTCCACAGCATATTTTACCGGCTCGTTAAGGATGGTTACCCGTGTACCGGTATTGACCTGCGAGAAGAGCGCCTGAATGTCTGCCGCATTCATCCGCATACACCCTGAACTCACACGCAGCCCTACGCTGTCAGGCGCGCTGGTACCATGTATGAGGTATTCGCCGTTTCCTATCCCCAAACGCAGCGCATAGCGTCCCAGAGGGTTATTTGGCCCTGCGGGTACCACAGGAGGCAATTCAATACCTTGCGCCAGAGAACGCGCACGGATGCCTGCGGTAGGTGTCCAGGTGGGATTGGGGATCTTCTGGCTAATACGGGTGGTTGTTACCGGTGTTTCAAGACCCTGTTGACCAATCCCCAGCGGGAAGACCTGAACGATGCCTTTACCTGGGGGATAATAGTAAAGCCGCAATTCGGCCAGATTAACGACAATCCCATCCCGTGGCGTATCCGGTAGCAGCATCTGTGACGGAATGGTCACGACCGTACCCGCTCTGGGTACCGGAGCAATAGTATTGTTGGCTTCAATAATCAGCATTGCCGCGGTGTCAAAATGCCGCGCAATGGCTTGCAGGTTTTTATCACTCTCCTGAACGGTATAGGTCTGGTTTTGACCGATAAGACGACTTCCGGCCGGCGGGAGCGGATAATCCACAGCCCAGGCCATCTGGATAGCGCTAAAAGCGCCAATAAGAGACAGTGTTATAGTAGACGCGCGTTTCATACTGAATGTCCTGTATCACGGCAAAGGCCGAAAGCTGAAAAACCAACGAGGCGCGCATGCACCTCGCGTAACAGGATGAAAGCTGTCTATTTAGTTTAGCTAATGTTGGCGGCTTTGGAACGGATTGCGCGAATCATTGCTTCAAGCCCCTGAGAACGGGAAGGCGTAAGGTGCTGAGTCAAAGACATCTTTTCAAACCACGGGCGCACATCGAACGCCACGATGTCCTGAGCAGTCATTTGTTGATAGAGAATGAACACGATGGCAATAAGCCCTTTAACGATGGCAGCATCGCTGTCGCCAGCCAGTTCTATCATGCCTTCATCATTACGGCGCATCACAATCCAGACCTGGCTCTGGCAGCCCTGAATAATGTTTTCCGGACTGTGCGCCTCGTCGCTAAGTGCTGGCAACCGCTGTCCCAGCTCAATGATGTACAGATACTTCTCTTCCCAGTTGGCGCAGCGCCCAAAATTGCGCAGCAGTTTGTCTCTGTCGGGTAAAACGGCCATGTTTGCCTCTCTGTTAACCCAGCAACTGATGAATACGTTTCAGGCCAGCCACCAGACGATCCACCTCTTCTTCCGTGTTATACATTACCAATGACGCACGACACATTGCCGGAACATGATAAAACTCCATCAATGGCATTGCGCAATGATGCCCTGTTCGCACGGCCACACCATAATTATCGAGGAAGCTTCCCACATCGTAGGCGTGATGTTTACCCAAATTAAAGGCAATCACCCCCAAACGCTCCTGAGGGCCATAAAGCGTTAAATCAGGCACATCCGCCAGCGCGTTCAGGGCATAACGCATCAACGTCTGTTCATACTGCGCAATCGCATCCAGCCCCAGTCCGCTGACGTAATCGATAGCCGCACCCAGCCCAATAATCCCTCCGGTATTCGGCGTGCCCGCTTCGAAGCGCCACGGCGCTTTGGCATAAGTGGTCCCTTCGGTAAGGCTCACGGTGGCAATCATAGCCCCCCCACCTTCCCACGGCGGCATAGCCTGCAGGATGTCTTCTTTAACATACAGCACGCCAATCCCCGTCGGCCCGTAGAGCTTATGACCGGAGAAGACATAGAAATCGCAATCCAGCGCCTGCACATCGACCGGGTGATGCATGATGGCCTGCGCGCCATCAATAAGCACTTTCGCGCCATGTTGATGCGCCAGGGCAATAATGTCCGCTACCGGATTTTCCGTTCCCAGCACATTGGAAACGTGAGTAATTGCCAATAAGCGCGTGCGCGCATCAAACAAGCCGGGCAGCGCCTCAAGCTGTAATGTCCCGTCGATATTAATCGGTATGACCCGCAACTCGGCACCAACGCGCTCACACAACATCTGCCAGGGCACGATATTCGCGTGATGCTCCATCGCGCTGATGATGATGTTGTCACCGGCATGTACCTGACTGGCGCCCCAACTATTGGCCACCAGATTGATGCCTTCGGTGGTGCCGCGCACGAAAACCAGTTCTTCCGGCAAGCGGGCGTTCAGAAAACCGGCGACCTGCGTGCGAACCAGTTCCATGCGCTGCGTCGCTTCAGCACTCAGGGTATGGATCCCCCGGTGCACCGCCGCATAACCGTGGCGAAAAAACTCCGCCTCGGCATCAATAACCTGATTGGGTTTTTGCGCGCTGGCGGCGCTGTCCAGATACGCCAGCGGTACCCCGTTAACTTCACGCGTCAGTATCGGAAAATCGGCGCGTACGTTATGAACGGAAAAACTCATGCTAAGCCTCCCGCAAGGCGTTCGCCAATGCGCGCCATCACCTGCTGCCTGAGCGCTTCGTCGCTGATAGCTTCGGTGAGCTCAGCGGCGAACGCGTAAATGATCATCTTTTGCGCCGCCTGCTGGTCAATGCCACGCGAACGCAGATAAAACACTTGTTCGTCGTCAATACGCCCGACCGTTGCGCCGTGGCTACATTTCACGTCATCAGCATAGATTTCCAGTTGCGGTTTGGTATCCACCTCCGCCAGTCGTCCCAGCAACAAATTATTGTTGGTCATCTGTCCGTCAGTTTTGATGGCGTGTTGCGCAACATTGATCAGGCCATTGAATACCGCACGGCCTTTATCACTCACGATCGTTTTGTGTAACTGCCGACTGTTGCAATAGCCTTTATTGTGCTCAAGCCAGGTCCGGGTATCACACACTTCTGATTTCACTGGCATCGCCAGGCTGTTCATGCGCAGGGTGGTATTTTCACCGTTGAGTTGAGTACTGGTATTGTGGCGCAACACGGCACCGCCCAGCAGGAAGCTATGGCTGTACGCTGCGGCATCGGCGCCAAGGCGTATGTCATTGTGGGCGAAGTGGTAACTTTCCGGGTTTTCAAACGCCAGTTTTACATGGTGCAACCGGGCGTTCGCCGCCACGTCCATGGTCAGCCGCGCGCCGGTGAAATGGCGATGGGCATTAAGGCTGACATAGTGTTCGTAAAGGGTCGCTTCGGCCCCTTCGGCCAGCGAGATGTGGTGGCGATAATGAGCCGTGTTCATCCCGGCTCCGGCCAGCCCCTGGGTGATATGCATCAGCAGCAGCGGTTTGGTCGCCCGCTGATTACGTCCGACGCTGATGTGAGTAATGCTTTGCGCCAGGCTTTCGGTTAAGTGTAAAAACACCTCCGGCTGTACCGGGGCCTGCAAAGACTGCCGGTCGTCGTTAATGGTCACGGTGAAACCAGAACCGGCAATATCGTCGCTGAGCGATGCATTGTAATAGCCATCCACAAATACCAGGCGTAGCGCATCGACCGGCAATGCGAGCGCATCACACTCTTGTACGCTCAATGCGCCCGCCGTGGTAACAAACTGGCTATTTAACAAACCATCGAGCGGCGTGTATTTCCAGTTTTCGTGCTTGCGCGTCGGCAGACCTAAACGCAGCATTTGTTGCAGATGCTGCTGCGCCTGCTCTGAGCGTGCCCCGCCTTGTTGTTCAAACAGATGATGCCACTGTTGCAGCGCGTTACTGCTGTTCTGTAAGCCAGCCATAACCTTGCTCCTCCAGTTGCTTAACCAGCGTGAAATCACCGGATTTCACAATGCGCCCCTGATACAGCACGTGGACATAGTCCGGTTTGATGTAATCCAGGATCCGCTGATAGTGCGTCACAATGATGAAAGAACGCTTATCGTCGCGCAGCGCGTTAACGCCGTCGGCAACGATTTTGAGCGCGTCAATATCAAGCCCTGAGTCAGTTTCATCCAGGATACATAAATCAGGTTCCAGCACGGCCATTTGCAGGATGTCGTTACGCTTCTTCTCGCCACCGGAGAAGCCCACGTTAACCGAGCGGGTCAGCAGGTCTTCCGGCATCTTCAGTAGCTTGATTTTGTCTTCCATCAGGTCCTGAAAATCAAAGCGGTCCAGTTCGTCCTGCTCACGGTATTTGCGCACGGCGTTGAGTGCCGTTTGCAGGAAAAATTGATTACTGACCCCGGGAATTTCAACCGGATACTGGAAGGCCATAAACACCCCTTCCCCGGCTCTGTCTTCCGGAGAAAGTTCCAGCAAATCTTTACCTTTGTACTCGACGCTACCGCCGGTGACTTCGTAATCTTCACGTCCTGCCAGCGTTGCAGATAGCGTACTTTTACCGGAGCCGTTGGGCCCCATAATCGCGTGCACTTCCCCCGGACGCACATCCAGGCTCAGGCCACGCAGAATCTCTTTATCTTCAACGCTTACCTGCAGGTCTTTAATACGTAACATGTTTATTCCTTCATTCTTAACCGACGCTGTGTTCGAGACTAATAGCCAGCAATTTTTGTGCTTCAACGGCAAACTCCAGCGGCAACTCGGAGAACACGTCTTTACAGAATCCATTAACAATCATTGAAATGGCGTCATCTTCGCTGATACCGCGTTGCAGGCAGTAGAACAACTGATCCTCCCCAATGCGTGAAGTCGTGGCTTCATGCTCCAGCTGCGCACTGTTATTGCGGCACTCCACATAGGGGAAGGTATGCGCCCCACAATCCGGGCCTATCAGCATGGAGTCGCATTGGGTGAAATTACGCGCGTTGGTGGCGCTCGGCATGATTTTCACCAGCCCGCGATAGCTGTTCTGGCTGTGCCCGGCCGAGATCCCTTTCGAGATAATGGTCGATTTTGTGTTTTTGCCGATGTGAATCATTTTGGTGCCGGTATCTGCCTGCTGATGCCCGCTGGTCAGTGCCACGGAGAAGAACTCACCGATGGAGTTATCGCCGCGCAGGATGCAACTGGGGTATTTCCAGGTGATAGCTGAACCCGTCTCCGACTGCGTCCAGGACATTTTACTGTTCTCGCCTTCGCACAGCGCACGCTTGGTCACGAAGTTGAGGATCCCGCCAGTGTTGTTATCCCCGGGGAACCAGTTCTGCACGGTAGAGTATTTTACTTCTGCATCTTTATGGATGATGACTTCCACCACGGCAGCATGAAGCTGGTAGCTGTCGCGTACTGGCGCGGAGCAACCTTCGATATAGCTAACGTAGCTGCCTTCATCCGCTATCAGAATGGTACGTTCGAATTGCCCGGTTTTTTCGGCATTGATGCGAAAATAGGTCGACAACTCCATCGGGCAACGCACCCCTTTCGGGATGTAGATAAACGTACCGTCAGAGGCGACAGCCGCATTCAACGCCGCAAAGAAGTTGTCGTTGGAGGGCACGACGGTACCCAGGTATTTTTTCACCAGTTCCGGATGGTCGTGAATGGCCTCGCCAAACGAGCAAAAAATAATCCCCTGTTCGGAAAGTTTTTCCCGGTAGGTGGTGGCCACAGATACGGAGTCAAAAATGGCGTCGACCGCCACTTCACGCCCTTCACGGACCGGCACGCCAAGTTGATTGAATGCCGCTTCCACTTCGTCAGTCAGAAACGCATTCGCGCCAGTTTGCTGTACCGCCCCCGGTTGCGAGGCAAAAGTATCATCACAGCTTCCGCAGGATGGCGCGGAGTAATAGCTATAGTCCTGATAATCGAGTTTCGCATAATGGGCTTTCAGCCAGTGAGGCTCTTCCATCTCAAGCCAGGCGCGAAACGCGCTCAGGCGAAATTCCAGCATCCATTCCGGCTCGTTACGTTTGGCCGAAATCGCGCGCACGACATCTTCATTAATGCCCTTCGCCAGTTCGTCAGTGGTTAACCGGGTAAAAAAGCCCTCTTTATAGTTGAGGTTTCCGGTCCAGGTTTTGACATCGTCTGTTGCTTCAGTATTACGAGACATAGTACCGCCTATACCCCAAAGCTTTCGCCACAGCCACATTCGTTCTGGGCTTTCGGGTTATGAAATTTGAATAACTGGTTTAATCCTTCGCGCACATAGTCCACTTCGGTGCCATCAATAAATGGCATCGCGCCGAGCGGCACGTACAATCTTGCGCCATCTTTTTCAAAAAGCAGGTCGTCTTTATCCGGTTGCGTGACGGTATCCAGCACATAGCCAAAACCTGCACAGCCGGTTTGTTTAATCCCCAGCCGGACCCCCAACAGGTCGGGTTGCTTACGGGTTAATGCGCGAATGTGTTCTGCAGCGGCAGGCGTCATCGTTAGCCCGCGCCAGGCAAAGTCAGCCGGGTCGAACGTCTCTGATTGCGATTCCATAGGTCTACCTCACGTCATAAATCCTGAAAGACATAACACTATGTTAGTGATAATGATTATCACTTCAACCTCTATTCCGAAGGGTTATTCGTGTCCTGCCCGTTTTTTAAGCACATGGTATAAGCATAGACTCTATGCGAAGGCTTTACAGAGAAGTGAAAGATTGTTTAATGATTTGATAAATAATAGCTATTTTCGCCAGCGAGTATGGCGCGCCTGCGTCAGGAAAAGATGTATAGGTAATACCTATTTTTGAGATAGGGAGCAAAAAGAGGAATTCCGAAAATTTTTCCTGATATCAAAAAGTTAACTTCATCACAAAACGGAATATCAAGAAGATACGTAACACTCGGTCTACAGCGAATCGAACCCAGGTGGCGTCCGTCGGGAAAAGAGATGGGTCGACATTCCCCATTTTTCTACCGCGAGTCCTTTTTCCGTACAAGCGAGAATAGAATACGCGCCATTCAAATGCGCATATCGGTCAAAATTTTCGGGATTATTATCTATCAGCGTACTGATAACCGACTGGATAACGTGCCCGTGGGAAACGACGCACACATTGCCCTCGAAAACCGACAAACCGGACAGTGCGGTCAGGACTCTTCGGGTAGCCTCCTCTGGCGTCTCTCCATTTTGCGGTCTGATACCCGGAGTGCCGGAAAGAACCATCGCAGCGTGCGTGCGCTCTTTTTCTGTTAATTCGTCAATACGTTTCCCTTCTAAATCGCCGAAATGACGTTCAACAAAGGCAGGATCGAGTTGAAGCGGGCTATCGAGCCAGGACGCGATTTGCCCGGCAGCGGTTACCGATCTTCCCAAAGGCGAAGCAACGACAAGGCCAATAGATTTGTCTATCAGATCCCGACACAGTGCAGTGATCTGTCTGGTGCCTTGCCCGGTAACCGGGCTGTCCAGATGCCCCTGAATTCTGTTTTCAACATTCCAGACGGTTTCACCATGCCGGACCAGATAAATTTTCATCACACACACCGCATAAGAGTTATGTTCAGGTAGACGACACCGTTATTTCATCAATACTCGCAGTAAATACATCACTATGTCCATCACCCGCACAGACAAAACAAGACACTGTTATGCCTGTATTTCATACGCGAATTGAATGCATTGTACAGGTCCTATAATGGTAAAATGTATCAACAGTGTCTCTACCCAAAGTGGCCGTCATTATGCGTTGGTTCCTGGGCATTCTTGCCGTTGTCATCATCCTCGCTGTCCTCGTTATCCGCTCCCGATTAAAAGATACTGATGACGATTATTAACCTTGCCGTCGCATCAGAAAAAGTGGGTTCGAAGAAAAAAGGCGCGGGAGTGTGTCTGGATATTGCAGGCTAAGTGTAGCGACTCAACGTTGCGATAAGGCCCGTTAAACACAGGCCTCAGCGCTATTCAGGATTGCAGCGTTGCCAGTCGGGCGGCAAAACCGACAAAAATAAGACCAATGAGAGAGTTACCGAGTTTTGCGAGACGTTTTTTCGTTTTCACAAACTGTGTCACATAGGACCCGGATATGATCAGGAAACTGAAATAACAGACGCTTATTAATTCCAGCGTACTGGCAAGAATAAAGAACGCCATTCCTGTATTGGTATAATGAACGTCGATAAACTGCACGAAAAACGATACGTAAAACAGAATCGCTTTCGGATTGGTAAGACTCAATACCAGCGAACGTTTGAAAATATCGCCCCTGTGCTCCTCATGCTCATTCACGCTTTTACCCTTACGAAAAAACGTACTGTAGAGCATTTTTACACCCAACCAGAGCAGATAAAACGCACCAAGATAGCGGACGAGATTGAACAATACCGGCGTTGTTTTGATAAGTGTCGCCACCCCCATATAGGCCAGAAACATCAATACCGCATCACCGATAAATACGCCCGCCGCAGCGACATAGCCATTTTTCAACCCACCTGCCACGCTGGTTTTAAGCACAAAGAATGTATTGGGGCCAGGTACTAAGATAATGAAAATCGCCCCGATGAAATAGGACCAGAAACTGATAACACCATATTCGGCAAACACATTGCCTCCTGCAAATACCGTTAAACCGATGAGCGGCATATGCTACAAGAGCTGGCAGCGAAACTAAAGCGCAGGGAGGCACAAAAGGCCCGCAGAAGCGGGCACAGATATTCAATTAGTGGTGAAGCATCTCATCAACAATCTGATCTTTTTTAAGCTGATAAGGATAATAGGTTGGCCAGTTGTCCATCTCTGCCAGCAGCGCCTCCTGAGAGGCATTCCCCATAAAGATATGGAAATGTGCGGAGGTACGCGGGGCGATGATGTGGTCGCTGAATTGCACATATCGTGGCGCCTTACTGCTGGCATCTTTACATTCAAACAGGTATCGCACCCCCTTCTTACCGGAAGAATAGGTAAGAATTTTATGCCCGGCGTAATCATATTTACAGGCACTGACCTTGTCGCCGATGTGGAATTCGATCACACCCTTTTCAATACCGATCGTATCAATATCGGTGGCATATCCCTTTCGGTAGTACGCTTTAATTTCATCGAACGATTTACTCTTTTCTTTTTCTGCTTTTTCCCGCAATACCGGGTCCAGATCGCCGTTTTGCAGGTAAGGATAAAGAGACTGCCACATACCGTCCCAGTCGCTCAGCTTCCTGTCCTTGACATCGCTGTCGTTAAATTCGCCGTTCGCCGCTTTCTTCTCTATGTCGCTTAGCGGCTTTCCGTGCGAATGATGGCCATGAGAAAATGCGCTTGCACTCACTAGAAGAGTTCCCAGAACTACCGTTGTTTTTGCAAAATGACTGACCAAAATCCGTCCCTCGGTTTACGAAAAGAAATAATGTTATGTTATAATATAACATTATTCAAGATGTAAAATTTCCCGGTGAACGTTACGTGCTCCCCCCTGCTTAACGGATGCAAATTTCGCCATTGCCTGCTATAAACCAATGGTCAGGTTTTAACCATTTCGCCATCATTTCTGAGGTTTTTATATCATGTCGATAGCCAAAGCACACAGCTTAAAGCAAGTTTATCAGATGCTTAACTCAGGGAAATACAGTGAAATCGAACTGGCGTTCGATGTAGACGCAGACGCGTTTTTCCAGCTCTCAACCGAATACTGTGATGACGGCGCGAAAATTACCCGCCATGAAAATCACTTCGTCATCAAGCTTAAAGGGCTGGCGATCCCGGCGCTCGATTAATACGCCCCTGAAGCGAAATCGCTGACGTCTGGTGAAGGTGCATTGCACTGCCGCGTAAACAACGTCGACAGGTCTACAGGTCGTAGACATGGTTTGATTTGGCCTATCGTCAGGAGAAAAATCTGACGGTGCCTTTCTTGCAGGCTGGTATCCGGTCGGCTGAGCGCCGACCGGGATAATCATTACAGGTACAGCGATGCTTCTCCCGGCGGACGCGTTTTGAAGCGACGATGGATCCACAGATACTGTTCCGGCGCGCGCAGAATCTCACGCTCAATGACTTTATTGATATAACTGGCGGCCTCGTGCTCATCTTTCGCCGGGTAGTCGGTCATCGCCTTACCGATATGCAGCGAATAACCTGAGCGATCCGCTTTACGCACCATGGTAACCGTCAGCATTGAAGCCCCGGAAAGGCGGGATAAGACATAAGTGCCGTTGGTGGTTGCCGCATTCTCGACAGAGAAAAATGGCGCAAAGGTGCTGCCTTTACTGCCGTAATCCTGATCGGGGGCAAACCAGACGGCCTCGCCTTTTTTCAGCTCGCTCACCAGTCCTTTCAGATTACGTCTGTCGATCATTGATTTATTGGAACGCATCCGGCCTCGCGTCTGCACCCACTCCATCAATTCACTGTTATGCTGACGGTATGTCGCCATCATCGGCTGACATAACCCCATTACGCGGCCGCCGAGCTCCAGCGACATAAAATGGACACCGACGACCATTACGCCGCGTTGGCTCGCCTGTGCGGTAACAAGATTCTGGTAGCCTTCAACATCGAACCAGCGGCGCACACGGCTATCAGGCCAGAACCAGGCCATACCCGTTTCAAATAGCGCCATGCCGAGCGACATGAAGTTTTTCTCAATCATCGCTTCGCGAAGTTCGTCGTCCATATTGGGGAAGCAAAGTTCCAGATTGCGGCGGGCAATACGTTCGCGACGCTTAAGAAAAGGACGGGCGAGTTTCCCGAGCGTTTCCCCAAGCTGAGAGAGAAGAGGATAAGGCAGTTGAACGAGCAACCAGAGCAGGCCAAGCCCGGCCCATGTGCCCCAATGGCGCGGGTGTAAAAACGCCCTTTTAAACGGTGAGTGCATTGTTGTTACCTGTAAGCCTGTAGGGAGTAGCGCTTAAGGAAACAACGAATCACTTCATTAGGTCTTTATGCGTTACAGCGTCTGGCTTCGATGACCATCGAAGCGGTTTTCAAACGCGCCCAATATAGCACGAATGGATAAGTCTGAATGTGAAAATGAATGAAGAAAATATGAATTTTTGCGACAGGTTTCCCTGTCGCAAATTTATCTCAGATGACTGCAGTCGTGAGGCGCGATGAGCAGCATAATTTATCCTGCTCATCGTAAATATCGATTTGCCATACCTGATGGCGACTGCCGGTATGCAGTGCGCGACAGACACCGCGCACACGCCCGCTACGTGCAGAACGGATATGGTTGGCATTCACCTCCACACCCACCACTTTGCGCTCCCCTTCGGTACATAAATACCCGGCGACGGAACCGAGCGATTCCGCCAGCACCACGGAGGCTCCGCCATGCAGCAAACCAAACGGCTGATGTGTACGGCTATCAACCGGCATTGTCGCTTCCAGCGCATCGTCATGAATTGCAATAAAGCGAATATCCAGCAGACCCAGCATATTCCCCTCGCCCATCGCATTGAGCACGTCAAGGGTCACCTCACGTTTCCAGATCATCCCATAATCTCCAGTAGCGCCTGTAGCGGGTGGCGCACGCCATTTCCTTCCACGCGCTTCACCTGACTGCGGCAAGAGTAACCTGTCGCCAGACAGCGGCTACGCGGTAGACGTTGCAGCGCCTGATGCCAGGACAACTCGTAAATCCCCAACGAGTTAGCGTGGTTCTTGACTTCATGTCCATAGGTTCCTGCCATACCGCAGCAACCTACGCTGACATTTTCCAGTTTCGCGCCCAGACGGGCAAAAATGGAGGTCCATTGCGAAACAGAAGCAGGTAACGCAGTCACCTCAGTACAGTGACCAAAAAGATACCAGGGTTCACCGCTGATAGTGCGATTCTCACGCCCTTCCAGTGCGGCAGGCAACCATTCATGTACTAACATGACATGAAAATCGCCGCGCTTCTCGCCGAGCGTCTGCTTGTATTCATCACGGTAGCAGAGCACCAGCGCCGGGTCGACGCCCACCATCGGCATTCCGAGTTGCGCAACACGGTTAAGGAAATCCGACGTTTTTTGCGCTGTTTTCGCAAAACGTTGCAGGAAGCCTTTGATATGCTGCGCTTTGCCATTAGGCGAAAAGGGCAGCACAACGGGCTGGTAGCCCAGTTTTTCAACCAGGCGAACGAAATCCGCCACCACTTGCGCATCGTAGTAACTGGTGAACGGATCCTGCACCACCAGCACCGTGGTGGCTTTCTGCGCATCGCTCAGCGTTTCAAGCTGCTCCAGCGTCAGGTTCGCCGAACGGTGCCCCATCATCTGTCGCTGTAAAGAGGGAACAGACAATAGCGGCAGATCCACCATGCCGATATGTTTTTGCGAAAGCGAACGCACCCACGGCTGGCCCATGAAGAAATTGAACGTTTTTGGCGCACGTGCCATCAGCGGTGCGTAGCTTTCCACGGTCGCGACCAGATGATCGCGCATCGGACGCAGGTAACGCGTGTGGTAAAGCTGCAGAAAGCGCGAGCGGAATTCCGGCACATCTATCTTAATCGGACACTGAGTCGAGCAGGCTTTACAGGCCAGACACCCCGACATGGCCTCTTTCACTTCATGTGAAAAATCATACTCGCCGTGACGCGCGTGCCAACTGTTGCGGGTACGCTCAATGAGCGAACGCAGGCTGGCACGCTTTTCCGGCATCTCTTTTTCCAGCTTCACCGGGTCGATACCGCGATCGGCCAGCAGACGCAGCCACTCACGGACCAGCGTGGCGCGGCCTTTCGGCGAATGAATACGATCTCCGGAAATTTTCATCGACGGGCACATGGGACTTTTGGCATCAAAGTTAAAGCACAGACCGTTGCCATTGCACTCCATCGCGCCGCGCCAGGAGGAACGCACAGCAATCGGAATTTGTCGGTCGAAGCTGCCACGTTTGACGTCATCCACCTGCTTCATCGGCGCATCTATCCCCTCAGGCGGACAGATTTTGCCTGGGTTGAGGCGGTTTGCCGGATCAAACGCGGCTTTCACTTTGCGCAGCTCCGCATACAGTTCCGCGCCAAAGAACGCCGGACTGTATTCGGCACGGAAACCTTTACCGTGCTCACCCCACAGTAAGCCACCGTATTTCGCCGTCAATGCCACCACATCATCGGAGATTTTCTTCATCAAAACCTCCTGCTGCGGGTCGCACATGTCGAGCGCCGGACGCACGTGCAGTACGCCCGCGTCCACATGACCAAACATGCCGTAGCTCAACCCATGGCTGTCAAGCAGTGCGCGAAACTCGACAATATAATCTGCAAGGTGTTCCGGCGGCACGCAGGTATCTTCGGCAAAGGGAATCGGTTTTGCCGCCCCTTTTGCATTACCCAGCAGGCCGACGGCTTTTTTACGCATCGCGTAGATACGCTCAATGCCGGTCAGATCGTCGCAAATTTGCCAGCCGATCACCCCACCAGCCCCTTCTGCCATCAGCGCATCAAGGCGGGCGCAAAGAGAAGTGACCTGCTCAGCGATCAATGCTTCGTCATCGCCGGCGAATTCAACGATATTCAGACCCAGCATGGTCTTATCCGGCACATCGGTGATGAGTTCGTTTACGGAGTGCCAGATAATATCTTCACGTGCCAGATTGAGAACTTTTGAATCCACCGTTTCGACCGACAGCGCGCGTGCTTCCACCATAAACGGCGCATTACGTAGCGCAGAGTCGAATGAATCATATTTCACATTCACCAGGCGACGCACTTTCGGCAGACGGGTAATATCCAGACGCGCTTCGGTGATGAATGCCAGCGTTCCCTCAGACCCGGTCAACACGCGGGTCAGGTCAAACTCGGTCATCTCATCATTGAAGACATGGCGTAGGTCATAACCCGTGAGGAAACGGTTTAGTTTAGGGAATTTGTCGATAATCAGTTGACGGTTATCCCGACAACGCTCATATACGGTGCGGTAGATGCGCCCCACCGCCGTATTCGCTTTCCCAAGCGTCTGCGCCAGTTCGACGGGCACCGGCTGAGTGTCAAGAATATCGCCGCCGAGCAACACGGCCCGTACGCCCAGCACATGGTCGGACGTTTTTCCGTAGACCAGTGACCCCTGACCGGAAGCGTCGGTATTGATCATGCCACCGAGCGTTGCGCGGTTACTGGTGGACAGCTCCGGCGCAAAGAAATAGCCGTACGGTTTAAGAAACTGGTTTAGCTGATCTTTAATGACCCCCGCCTCAACCCGCACCCATCCTTCCTCAGGATTAATTTCCATAATGCGGTTCATATAACGGGACATATCAACGATGATGCCCTGGTTCAGCGCCTGGCCGTTTGTGCCGGTGCCACCGCCCCGCGGTGTGAAGACCAGCGACTGAAAACGCGTTTCCGCCGCGAGGCGCGAAATTAAGGCGACATCAGAGGTGGAACGGGGAAAGACGACTGCATCGGGTAGCAATTGGTAGATACTGTTGTCGGTCGCCATGGTCAGCCTGTCGGCATAACTTGTGGCGGTATCGCCGGTAAAACCTTGTTGCTCCAGTGCCTGTAAAAAATTCAGCACCAGTTGAACGACGCCCGGTGCCTGAGAAATCTGTGGGATCATTACTCTTGACCCTGCCTGACTGTTAGTAGTTGTGAATAGTTAATCGTTTGCTTGCAGCATCCATCGTTGTATCACATTTTTTTCTTATACGCCCACCAGAATTACGGGCAGAATCAGACTGTCAAAAATCGCTGAAATCATTAATCATTATCGTTACTGATTCCGCATCCTCCTATTAAAGGTGATTACGTTTTATGGCCTTTCAATCGCAGTTCAGGGATGTACCGCAGGTGATGCTGTCGGTACTGTTTTTAGCCCTTATGATCATCGCCTGTTTGTGGATCGTTCAGCCTTTTATTCTTGGTTTCGCCTGGGCTGGTACCGTGGTCATCGCCACCTGGCCGGTACTTTTGCGCGTTCAACGGGTACTGTTTGGCCGCCGCTCACTGGCGGTCATCGTGATGACGTTATTATTGATTCTGTTATTTATTCTTCCGGTAGCGCTGCTGGTTAATAGCCTCGTGGATAACAGTGGCCCGGTCATTCAGGCCATTACGTCGGGTGAAATGACGCCACCGACCCTGGAGTGGCTCCATAGCATTCCGCTGATTGGAGACAAGTTATACAGCGGCTGGCATAACCTCCTGGATATGGGCGGCAGCGCGATACTTGCTAAAGTCCGCCCTTATGTCGGCACGACCACCACCTGGTTTGTCGGTCAGGCTGCGCATATTGGACGCTTTATGCTGCACTGTGCCCTGATGCTGCTGTTTAGCGCCCTGCTGTACTGGCGCGGTGAGCAAGTTGCACAGGGGATTCGCCATTTTGCCTATCGTCTGGCGGCCAAACGCGGCGATGCCGCCGTTCTGTTGGCTGGCCAGGCCATCCGCGCCGTGGCGCTCGGCGTGGTCGTCACGGCGCTGGTGCAGGCGGTTCTGGGAGGGATTGGCCTGGCGGTAACGGGTGTGCCATACGCCACGTTATTCACAGTCATTATGTTAATGACATGCCTGGTACAACTGGGGCCACTGGTCGTGCTGGTGCCTGCAATTATCTGGCTCTACTGGAGTGGCGACTCGACCTGGGGCACGGTATTGCTGGTCTGGAGCTGCGTCGTTGGTACGCTGGACAACTTTATCCGTCCAATGCTGATTCGTATGGGAGCCGACTTGCCGATGATTCTGATTCTTTCCGGAGTTATTGGCGGTCTGGTAGCCTTCGGGATGATCGGATTGTTTATCGGTCCGGTATTACTGGCCGTTTCATGGCGACTCTTTTCCGCCTGGGTTAATGAAGCCCCGATGCCCGGGCCCGAAGAAAATGATGCGCTGAAAGATAAACAGAGCGCTGAGGATACCCGTATCTGATATGCCCGTGAATATGATTATGAAGCATTGCTAATCATTTATTTACTCTCCCTCCCGTGCGCAAGCCTCCTGACAAAAGGTTTGCGCCGTTTCCTCCGCAAAATCTTAACCACCGTTTAACTAATGAGACGAATCTGATCGACGCTAAAATCCCGGATAGCCTACTATAAGGTCACGGTTATAAATCAACACCTTGATTTATAAGCATGGAAATCCCCTGAGTGAAACAACGAATTGCTGTGTGTAGTCTTTGCCCATCTCCCACGATGGGCTTTTTTTTTACCCATCAAACAGGCTAATGCGGGGAAGCGTCAGCGATGCGGTTAACCGCCTGTCGTACCTCACCGGGGAGTATCCTGAATTGCCCATACGGCAAACAATAAAAAGCCGCCAGTGATAAACCATCTCATACATTCGCTCCTGTCATGACCGCACAGTCTACGACAGGGTTAGTGAAGTTAAAATACATGATGTTCTTCTTTACTGTCCTGAATAGCGATGTTGTCTGTCTTATCGTCATATTTAAAAGGGTAAATTCAACGGCATCCGCTGTGCTGTCCTGACTGTCGAAGACCTTCATGCCTTTTATCGTCGAACTATTTTCCTTCACGGCTATATCCAGCGTGACATGGGCTAACTCAGCATCGGTATAATCATATTTAATTACTAGCACAGCGTTAATACAGATAATGGACTGCTTCGCTCCCTATTCACTGGACTTGCTAAAACCGCGCAAGAATAAACACAGGAAGTTAATAATAATAACAATCGCATCATAGATTCACGTTAATGTCTGCCAGCGTCGAACCACATTGGGACATAAAAGTATTATATGCATCTTCGGTGTGTATTCTGAGGGCCTTTTCTCCCGCATCGCATAACTGCGCCAGCGTATTTTCACAATGGCGATTTTCATGGCTAAGCTCTCTCAGACGTGCGACGACAGCGCTCAGGGTATCCGTTTGATAGAAGTTCATTTTACGCCGTCCGTGTTGTTAAAATGCGCGCCGTTGCCGGTAACAGCGCAGGCTCCGTTATCCAGTACTGCGCCTATGGGCAGATAATCAAAGGCCAGATGCGCGGTACTGACATCCTGCCCGTCACACGCCTTAATATGTTCGTTATATGATGCGCAGCCATTAAGCGCCATGCAAGACAGTACGGTGATAATCAGCAAAAAACGTTTCATAGAATATACCTTAATTAAGAGGAGATAATCCGGATGAGCGAATATGAGACTTACCCACCACGATAGAAATAAACTCACAGGATCCTCTGGTTAATCGCACGCAAAGCCGCCTCAGCCATTAACAAACGGCCTGTCGTTATTTTGCGATTCTGATTGCCAGCTAAAATATAAGTACAAGACGTGAGCACGCCAGGGTAGCCATATTCGCACAGCAATACGCGGTCGCGTAAATTCCCTGCAATAGGCAAAAAGAATATATCTCTGACGCAGCACATGCGATCAGCGCTATCTGCATGGAATGGATAATTGAGTCGATGAATCGTGCAGATGTGTTAAAACGAGGCCAGTGTAATTCGATTGATGACACATCTCTAAGGTAAGCGTGCGCAAACACATTTTGTTTCAGCTAAGAATTAACTTATTTCAAGCGTATTTCGGCATAAAAAAACCTCACTCCCGCAGAAGTGAGGCTTTATCCGAAGGCACAGGGAGCTTATTTGTTCAGTTCAGCCAGCGTCAACCAGGTTTGAACCACGGTGTCCGGGTTCAGGGACAGGCTATCGATCCCCTCTTCCATCAGCCAGGCCGCAAAATCTTCATGGTCCGACGGGCCCTGACCACAGATCCCCACATATTTGCCGTGTTTTTTGGCGGCGCGAATGGCCATCGACAGCAGGGCTTTCACCGCATCATTACGCTCATCAAACAGCTCTGAGACAACGCCGGAATCGCGATCGAGGCCTAACGCCAGTTGCGTCATGTCGTTTGAGCCGATAGAGAAGCCGTCAAAGTACTCCAGGAACTGATCGGCCAGCAGCGCATTCGACGGGATCTCGCACATCATAATGATCTTGAGTCCGTTTTCACCTCGCTTGAGTCCCTGGCGTGCCAGCTCTTCCACCACCGCTTTCGCCTGCTCAACGGTGCGAACAAACGGGACCATAATTTCCACGTTGGTCAGCCCCATCTCGTTGCGCACGCGTTTCACCGCCTCACATTCCAGCGCGAAACAGTCGCGGAAGCTGTCGGAAACGTAGCGACCAGCACCACGGAAGCCGAGCATCGGGTTCTCTTCGTCCGGTTCATAACGTTCGCCGCCGACGAGGTTGGCATACTCATTGGATTTAAAATCTGACAATCGCACGATTACGCGTTTGGGATAGAATGCCGCCCCCAGCGTTGCAATACCCTCGGTCAGACGCCCGACGTAAAACTCTTTCGGCGAATCATAGCCTTTCATGATTTCGCGGATTTCGTTTTGCAGTTTCACGTCCTGGTCATCAAACTCCAGCAATGCACGCGGGTGCACGCCGATCATACGGTTGATGATAAATTCGAGGCGCGCCAGACCTACACCTTCATTCGGCAAGCAGGCAAAATCAAACGCTCTGTCCGGGTTGCCGACGTTCATCATGATTTTCAGCGGCAGCGCAGGCATTTCATCAATGCTTGAGCTTTTCACGCTAAAGTCGAGCATCTCGGCGTAGACATACCCCGTGTCCCCTTCGGCGCAGGAGACAGTCACCTTATCGCCATCTTTCATGCGTTCCGTTGCGTCACCGCAACCGACGACTGCCGGGATCCCCAGCTCACGCGCGATAATGGCTGCGTGGCAGGTACGGCCACCACGGTTGGTGACAATCGCGGCCGCTTTTTTCATGATCGGTTCCCAGTCCGGGTCGGTCATGTCAGTTACCAGCACATCACCTGCTTCGATACGATTCATTTCACTGATATCGTGAATCACTTTCACCGGACCGGCACCGATACGCTGACCAATCGCACGCCCTTCGGCGATGATTTTGCCCTGCGCATGCAGCGTGTAACGCTCCATTACTTTACCGCGAGAGCGCACGGTTTCCGGACGCGCCTGTACTATAAACAGTTTGCCAGTATGGCCGTCTTTCGCCCATTCAATGTCCATCGGCCGGCCATAGTGTTTTTCAATCTGCACAGCCTGTTTCGCCAGTTCCTGCACTTCCTCATTGGTCAGCGAGAAGCGATCGCGATTAGCCTGTTCAACGTCCTCAATACGCACCTGCTTGCCATGCTCCTGGGTCGGCGCATAGACCATGCGAATTTTCTTCGACCCCATCGTGCGGCGCACGATAGCCGGACGCCCTGCCGCCAGCGTTGGCTTGTGAACATAAAATTCATCCGGGTTCACTGCCCCCTGTACCACCATCTCACCCAGGCCCCAGGCCGCGGTGACGAATACCACCTGATCGAAGCCGGATTCGGTGTCGATAGAGAACATGACGCCGGAAGAACCGATGTCCGAACGTACCATCCGTTGCACCCCGGCCGAGAGCGCTACGCCGCGATGATCGTAACCCTGGTGTACGCGGTAGGAGATCGCACGGTCGTTGAACAGGGAAGCGAAGACATGCTTCACCGCCACCAGCACAGCGTCATACCCCTGCACGTTCAGGAAGGTTTCCTGCTGGCCCGCAAAGGAAGCGTCGGGCATATCTTCTGCCGTCGCAGAAGAGCGCACAGCAAAGGATGCCTGCTCGTCATCAGCGGACAGTTTGGCATATGCCTGATGGATTGCCTCTTCAAACGCCGGCTGGAACGGGGTATCGACTATCCACTGGCGAATCTGCGCGCCAGCTTTCGCCAGCTCGGAAACGTCGTCAATGTCCGTTTTATCCAGCAGGTCATAGATGCGCTGATTCAGGCCGCTTTGATCGAGAAACTGGTTAAACGCATCGGCAGTGGTTGCAAACCCATTAGGTACGCTTACGCCCATACCGGACAGATTCGTAATCATCTCACCAAGGGAGGCATTTTTGCCCCCAACTCTGTCTACATCATTCATGCCGAGTTGGTCATACCAAAGCACCAGCGGAGACGAGCCATTGTTGGACATCTAAACAATCCTTTTGTGATATTTGAATGGGGTAATAAAGCATTTACTACCTTTTCATCCTGGCATAATTATTCCGCCTGAAAAAACGGTGAATCGTTCAAGCAATTTAAATTTTTGTCTTTTCGGACACTTTCCCGTCAATGGTTACGTATCTGATAATCGGAAAAACCTCAAAATCATTCTTTTTTTGCGCCCATAATAAAAATGAACCGTACTTTTCATTAAAAACAAAAATAGTGTTTCACTTTAAAAATTCAGAAAAGGCGCTACGCAGATGCGTGACTTTAATTTATGCTTTCAGATAATTACGCATGACAATCAGGAAGGGTAAAATGGACAGCGCTGTGGATCGCCAGGTTTTTTATATTTCCGATGGTACCGCTATCACTGCAGAGGTATTAGGCCATGCGGTGATGTCGCAATTCCCTGTCGCCATCAATAGCATCACGCTGCCGTTCGTGGAGAATGAAAGCCGCGCCAGAGCAGTGAAAGAGCAGATTGACGCTATCTATCAGCAGACGGGCGTACGACCGTTAGTGTTTTATTCCATCGTACTACCAGAAATCCGAACCATTATTTTACAGAGTGAAGGATTCTGTCAGGACATTGTTCAGGCACTGGTTGCGCCACTACAGCAAGAATTAAAACTCGACCCGACACCTATTGCGCATCGCACCCATGGGTTAAATCCAGGCAACCTGATAAAATATGACGCAAGGATTGCCGCTATTGATTACACGCTGGCTCACGACGACGGTATTTCGTTGCGCAACCTGGATCAGGCCCAGGTGATTTTGCTGGGTGTTTCTCGTTGCGGTAAAACGCCAACCAGCCTTTATCTGGCAATGCAATTCGGTATTCGCGCAGCTAATTATCCTTTTATTGCCGATGACATGGATAATCTCGTCCTGCCTGTCTCACTCAAACCTCTCCAGCATAAATTATTTGGTCTGACCATTAATCCGGAACGTCTGGCGGCTATTCGCGAAGAGCGCCGGGAAAATAGCCGTTACGCTTCATTACGCCAGTGCCGTATGGAAGTGGCAGAGGTGGAAGCGCTTTACCGCAAAAATCAGATACCGTGGTTAAACAGTACCAACTATTCGGTTGAAGAGATCGCCACCAAAATTCTCGACATGATGGGGCTAAACCGTCGCATGTACTAACACACTAGTACGTGGGTGACATTTTTGCTATCATGCTGGCCTTCGATGTGATGCGCATCACAACCTGCTATTGAATTAAGCAAGGATTGGTTTAAGGTGTGCGCATCGCCTCCGGCATTTGGCCGTTTGAGCACAAAATTTTGAGAATTCTGATGAACAAAACCGATGAACTTCGCACTGCGCGCATCGAGAGCCTGGTCACGCCGGCTGAGTTAGCGCAGCGGCATCCCGTTTCCCTTGCGGTTGCCGAACATGTCACCCAATCCCGTCGCCGTATCGAGAAAATCCTTAACGGTGAAGATAAACGGCTGTTAGTGATTATTGGCCCGTGCTCTATCCACGATCTGGATGCCGCGATGGATTATGCCCGTCGCCTGCAGGGGTTAAGGCAAAAGCACAGTGCGCAACTGGAAATTGTGATGCGCACCTATTTTGAAAAACCGCGAACCGTGGTGGGCTGGAAAGGGTTAATTTCCGATCCCGATCTGAACGGCAGCTACCGCGTTAATCATGGTATCGAACTGGCGCGCAAACTCCTGCTCGCAGTCAATGAACTGGGTGTACCGACAGCGACCGAATTTCTGGATATGGTGACGGGACAGTTTATTGCTGACCTGATTAGTTGGGGCGCTATTGGCGCACGCACGACAGAAAGTCAGATCCACCGCGAAATGGCCTCGGCGCTCTCCTGCCCGGTAGGTTTCAAAAACGGTACCGACGGTAATACCCGGATTGCGGTGGACGCGATTCGCGCTTCCCGCACCAGCCATATGTTCCTCTCACCGGACAAGAGCGGACAGATGACGATCTATCAGACCAGCGGTAACCCTTACGGACATGTCATTATGCGTGGCGGTAAAAAACCCAACTTCTACGCCGAAGACATTGCCGCCGCCTGCGCTACCCTGCGCGAATTTGATCTACCGGAGCAACTGGTCGTCGATTTCAGCCACGGCAACTGCCAGAAACAGCACCGTCGCCAGCTTGAGGTATGCGATGATATCTGTGAGCAGATTCGTGGCGGCTCCACAGCAATTGCGGGGGTTATGGCCGAGAGTTTCCTGCAAGAAGGCACGCAAAAGATCGTCAAAGGCCAGCCGCTGGTCTATGGCCAGTCCATCACTGACCCTTGCCTGAGCTGGGAAGACAGCAAAGTGTTGCTCGAAAAACTCGCTGCTGCCGTCACATCTCGTCTGTAACTCTTTTTCCCGTCGGGTCTCCCGGCGGGACGCACTCCCTACCCCAAATGATTGGTTTTTAAAATATGACTTGCAGCCCACTTCGCTGATATTAATAATAATTATCATTGTCATATCCATACAGTTACCCGTGCCATGTCGAACAAGGATAAGCCGACCGCTCCGGCAGAGAAACAACCGGCCAGCCCGGCAGTCATCCTTCCCGAGGATCGCAGAATCAGCAGCAAAACGCTATTGGGGGATGCGGCGCGCGTTGTCATCGAGCATCAGGGACAAGAATATCTCTTGCGACAGACGCACGCCGGGAAATTGATACTAACGAAGTAGAGACTCAGCTTGAACAGCTGACCTCCAGCCTTTTACCCCAGTCAGGTGGGCGTCGGCTATAGTCATCGTTGCGATCCGCATAAGGCTCACGCAGGACGGCATGCAGACGCTCCAGCTCTTCGGTACTGCCCTGCTCCGCCTGTTCAATCGCCCGCTGCGCGAGCCAGTTGCGCAGCACAACCGCCGGGTTCACGCTTTGCATCAGTTGCTGACGTTGCGCATCCGAAATGTGCTCCTGCGCCAGACGCGCGCGGTAACGACTAAACCAGCTGTCAAACGCTTCGCGATCGATAAATTCATCACGTAACGCGCTGCTGGCGCTCATCTGTTCGGTATGGCTTAACATGCGGAACGTACGGGTATAATCGCTGCCTTCACGTTCCATCAGAGCGAAGAGATCGCTTAACAACACATTGTCATCTTTTTGCTGGCTAAAAAAACCCAGTTTCTGGCGCATCAATATGCCATATTCGCTCAGCAATACGGGCTGATAACTGTCCAGTGCTGCATTGAGCACATCGGCACTCATGAACGGCGACAGGGTTTGCGCCAGTCGCTGCAGATTCCACAGGGCAATGGTCGGCTGGTTATCAAAGCTGTAACGTCCCTGATAGTCAGAGTGATTGCAGATAAAGCCGGGCTGATAATCATCAAGAAAACCAAAGGGGCCATAATCAATGGTCAGCCCGAGGATCGACATATTGTCCGTATTCATCACCCCATGAGCAAAGCCCACCGCCTGCCAGCGTGCCATCAGCGCAGCGGTACGGGCGATGACATCCCGGAACCAGATGTCATATTTGTCGGTCTCATCCAGCAGATGAGGCCAGTAATGACGAATCACAAAATCTGTCAGCTGGCGTACCTTTTCTGGTTCGCGCCGATAATAGAAGTGCTCAAAGTGACCAAAGCGGATATGACTTTGCGCAATACGCATCATCATTGCCCCCTGTTCGACGCTTTCGCGATAAACAGGCGTGTCGCTGGTAACAATTGAAAGCGCACGCGTCGTTGCGATCCCCAGATGATGCATTGCCTCAGAAGCCAGGCTTTCACGAATGGTTGAACGCAGAACAGCGCGACCATCACCCATGCGGGAATAGGGCGTAAGCCCGGCGCCTTTAAGGTGCCAGTCCAGCGTTGTGCCATCGGGCAAGCGCTGTTCGCCGAGCAGGATACCGCGCCCGTCGCCCAGCTGTCCCGCCCAGACGCCAAACTGATGTCCGCTATAGACCTGGGAAAGCGGCGACATGCCGGGAAGCAGCGTTTCGCCACCCCATACACCTGCCCCCTCTTCGGGGGCAAAAAGGGCGGGATCGATACCCATCGCTTCTGCCAGTGCTGCATTATGCCAAAGCAGCCGCGCATGACTCAGTGGTGTCGGGGAAAGGCTGGTATAAAAACCTGGCAGCTCATCGCGCCAGCGGGTAATAAAAGACAGGGCCATAGTTCCTCCTGTCTTTATTGTAGTGTGTTTATATGATGTTAAATACGGGTTAAAGGCAAGGTTATCCCTGGACCAGACTGGTGATTTGAGCGGCAGGGACTGCCGGCCATAACGTCCCCTGCATGGCGCTGAACTGATACGGCTTCACCCGCTTTAAGGTTTTTTCATCGTCAATACCGTCAATCATTACTGAACGGCAATAAGGGGAAATTTGTGAGACGATTGCACGCATGAAGGGTTCAAATGAACGCGACGCCAGGCGTTGATGAATAAAATTTTTATCCAGCGTCACCCGCCTGAAAAGCCCATCAAATATGGCGCGAGTGGAAGCCGACCCGGCACCAAAATTTCTCAGGATTAAGGGATAACGTTCGCTAAACGCGACGAGTGAATTATTTTCATTGCCCTTTGTCAGGTTGGGATAATTCTCATTCACAGTAAATTCGAGGAAAGGATATGTCGTTATCGTCTCTTCAGGTACCGCATTCGAGAGTAACGCATCGACAATAACGGGTGAAATATTTATCCAGGCGAGAAGTTGATGCTGAATAAAGAATAACTTACAGGATTCAAGTAATTCTAATTGCTCAGTAAAAAGCGTCAGCGTTTCGTCTGCGCTCAGGCGTGGCACTATCCGCTCTGCAGGGGCCCTTACAGCGCCCGCTCCAACGAAATTGACCACAATTTCAATTCCGACAAGCGTACCGTAACCATTGCGCGCAGGCTGTAGTAAAAACTCTGAGCGATAGGTGTCATCAAACGAGACGATCATGGTGCCAACCCCGCATTAAGGTTGATATCCTGCATCGAAAAACCAATGCGCACATGCTTCAACGTAGTTGAACTAAAGAAAACTGACTTCATCATTTCCCATTATATTGTCGAAAATTCCTTATTTTCGTGCGCAAGCTTATCCTGGTTAAATTGCCCATACCAGCGCCTGCTACGATACTGACAGCCCTTTAAGGTAACGAACAGTTAAATAATAAATATTGAAGAAAGAATGAATGAACAGTGAGGAAAATAACAAAATTTGCGTTTAGTTCACAAAAGCAGCGAACCGGCCAGCCATTCGCTGCTTGTTGTCGGAAGGGGATCAGATACGACGCGCCTGCCAGAAATTCTTCCGCCAGTAGACATTGTTTAATGAAGAACGCACGACCCCCTGACTGGTCGACGCATGGATAAACGCATTATCGGTATCGTAGATGCCTACATGCAGACCGTTATCACCGGAGCCCGTTTTAAAAAACACTAGATCGCCAGGCAGCAGTTCATCTTTATCTATTTTCGTTCCCACTTCCGCCTGTTTACGCGTATCGCGGGGAAGGACAAGGTTAAATTTATCGCGGAAGGTCATCATCACGAAGGCGGAACAATCGACGCCATTGCGGCTCATGCCGCCATAGCGATAAGGGGTGCCACGCCAGTCACGCAGTTGATCATTCAACCCGGCAATGACGGTGATGGAATCAGAAAGGCGAGCGTTAGGCGGCGGCGCACGATGACTGCTGCACCCTGAAAGAATTAATACCGCCAGAAGAAACCAGATGCGCATCCAGCAAAACCTCTATTTTCGTTATGCTGGAATAATTTAGCGTGTGAATTGCAATCCTTGCAAGTTTCGTTTGCTGCTATATCTCTGGAATGAGCATCCGGTGACCAGCCAGGTCGAGACGGCGGAATGGCATACCGTATGCCGATGCCAGATTTTGTGGCGTTAATACCTCATCACGTGGGCCACTGGCAATCAGTTTGCCCTGCCGGAGTAGCCACACCTGATGCGCACGACGTAGCGAATGGTTAAGATCGTGGCTACTCATCACAACGGTGATCCCTGCCACCACCAGCTCGCTTAAAATGCCATCCAGTGCGGCCTGCTGGGCAACATCCAGACTGTTCATCGGCTCGTCTAATAACAAGAGTTGCCCATCCGCATTAGCGGCCGGATGAATTTGCGCAATCACCGCAGCCAGCCGAACCCGCTGCCATTCCCCACCGGAGAGCTGATTGACAGTGCGCCCCAGCTTATCCCCCAGTCCGAGTTTATGCGTAATCTCTTCAACCACGCTGTCGTTGATCTGCTGATGCTGATGCAGTGACAAATAATGCCATACCGGCATGGCGAAGGGGGGCGTCTGCTGCTGGGCCAGGTAAGCGCGATGGCGAGCCAGTTGTGGCGCATGCCATTGCGCCAGCGGACGCCCATTTAGCTGCACACAGCCCTTTCCTTGCGTCAACCCGGCGATACGCGCCAGGAGCGTGCTTTTCCCGGCGCCATTTGGCCCGACCAGGTGCAACATTTGCGCGTTGTCGACCAGGGCCGTAACAGGCCCCAGCCTTCCAGCTTCCTCAAGAGCATGAAGTTGCAGCAACGGCATTATTTTGCCAGCGCCAGCTTAATCGCTTCCATCAGGATAGGATCTTCGGGCGTCATATCCGGCGAGAAGCGCTGAACCACCTGACCATCGCGGCCGATCAGGAATTTTTCAAAGTTCCACAGGATGTCATCCGGATAGAGCGGCGCGCGCCCTTTGCTGGCCATGCGTTCGTAAAAACCGCTACCTTCCGGGGCGACAGCTTTCGGCACAGCGGCAATCAGTTTCCGATACAAAGGATGACGGTTTTCACCGTTGACATCGACTTTGGCTGCCATTGGGAAAGTTACGCCATAGGTAGTGCTGCAGAAGGTTTTGATTTCTTCTTCACTGCCCGGCTCCTGCCCGGCAAACTGATTGCATGGAAAGCCCAGCACGACAAAACCGTCTTTCTCCCAGGCTTTCTGAATATTCTCCAGCTGCTCATACTGCGGCGTCAGGCCGCATTTGGATGCCACATTCACCACCAGAATAACCTTGCCCTGGTACTTTTCCAGTGTGATATGTTCGCCATCAATCGTCGTAATCTCGGTGTTCAAAATATCCTGGTGCATAGCATCCCCTCAGTCGGTTCATTCAGACGCCGGATCTCTCGCCCGGCCAGTCATTAATAATAGCCAGATAATGCGTGATAGTCCTTCTTCTGTCATGTAGCAAAAATGATGTAAAAACAGTCAATCAGGCGAGTTTCCTTTTTTTGACGCGTCGTTGTTACACACTTTTACGTTATTGTTGCCTGCAGGTTATGACGTCCTCAACCCTTAGCGTTTTGCCGTGAGCAAGAGCCAGATGAACACCGGCGCCCCCAGCGTTGCCGTCACAACACCAATAGGTAATTCTGCGGCGCTCAGCGCCATTCGGGCGACGATATCGGCAAACAGCAGTGTCGTCGCCCCCGCAAGCGCGCAGGCGGGCAGAAGCGCACGATGGTCGGTGAGCCCACATAGACGAAGAATATGGGGAATCACCAGGCCAATAAAGCCAATCGAGCCAGCCAGCGCGACACTGACGCCCACCATCCAGCCCGTTGCCACGACCAGCACATTGCGCCAGAACCACAGAGGTAACCCGAGTTGACGGGCAGATGTCTCACCCAGCGCAAGTACGTTGAGTGGCTGCGACTGAAAGCACGTCCACCCCATCACCGGTAGCAGTGCGACCATCAGCCAGCTTTGTCGCCAGTCAACGCCGCCAAAACCGCCCATCATCCAGTACATGAGCTGACGCAGGTCGAAAGAAGTGGAGAAGTAGATGGCCCAGGTCATCAGTGCGCTACAAATGATCCCTAACGCGACGCCCGCTAACAGTAGACGGCTGGTCGACAAATGCCGTCGGGCAAAGCGCAGCAGAATAAGTGTGATGACCAGAGCTCCGGCAATGGCACAAAGTCCCAGCGCCCAGCCGGGCAATACGCCTTTTCCCAGCAGCACTGCGGCTATCAAACCCACCCCCGCGCCGTTAGACACACCCAAAAGCCCTGGTTCGGCCAGCGGATTCTCAAATAACGCCTGCATAATAGCGCCGCTTAACGCCAGCGCCGCCCCCACCAGCAACACGGCTAGCGTACGGGGTAGGCGTATTTGCCAGACAAAAAGTTGCCCACGGGCCTCGAACCAGTTTGCAGGACCAATCCACTGATCGCCCACACACAGGCTTATAAACAGCGCGATCAGCAAAAGCAGCGCAAGGCCGCAGAGCCACTGACCATTGCGACGCTGTTGGAGTTGTGCGTAATTCAGCATGCAGTTCAATTAATGCGTTATTGAGTGAGTTGATTTTAAAGAGGGTATTCAGTGCTGAAAGAAAAAGGCCGCGATTGCGGCCTTTTTAATTAGTCCAGATTACTCTGCTTTGGGCGAAGCGTTTTCGACGCGGCTTTTTAACTTCTGGCCGGGTCTGAAGGTCACCACGCGCCGGGCTGTAATGGGAATATCCTCGCCCGTTTTCGGGTTACGTCCCGGACGTTGATTCTTATCACGCAGGTCGAAATTGCCAAAGCCGGAGAGTTTTACCTGCTCGCCATTTTCCAAAGCACGACGGATCTCTTCGAAAAACAGCTCTACCAGCTCTTTAGCATCTCGCTTGCTAAGCCCAAGCTTATCAAACAGATATTCGGACATTTCAGCTTTTGTAAGCGCCATAGGTTCAATCCCTCAATGATGCCTGGAATCGCTCTTTTAATGCCTCTACACATTTGGCGACGGTAGCGGCAATCTCCTCTTCTTCGAGTGTACGGCTGGTATCCTGAAGGATCAGGCTAATGGCGAGGCTCTTATACCCCTCCGCAACACCCTTACCGCGGTACACGTCAAATAAGTTTACGCCAACTACCTGATTTACGCCAACTTTCTTACATTCGTCTAAAATATCCGCCGCGGCCACATTTTCAGCGACCACGACAGCGATATCGCGACGGTTCGCCGGGAAGCGAGAAATCTCCTGCGCCTGAGGAACCACGCGGTCTGCGACCTTATTCCACTCCAGTTCAAACACCAGCGTACGACCATTCAGATCGAGCTTACGTTCCAGCTCCGGATGCACGACACCGATGAAACCAACATATTCATCTTTCAGATAAATCGCTGCGGATTGCCCAGGATGCAGTGCCGGAATCGCCTCTGCGCGGAACTCAATCGCGGACAATTTACCGGTCAGGTCGAGTAAGGATTCCAGATCGCCTTTCAGGTCGAAGAAATCAACACTGCCTTTAGCCAGATCCCAATGCTCTTCATAGCGGTTACCGCAGATGGCACCCGCCAGCATCAGATCCTGACGAATACCTAAAGGCGCCTGTGTATCCGGCACAAAACGCAGACCGGTCTCGAAGATACGCACACGGCTCTGCTGGCGGTTCTGGTTATAGACGATCGTTCCGAGCAGACCGGTCAGCAATGACAGGCGCATGGCCGACATTTCGCTGGAGATCGGGCTTGGAAGAATCAGCGCCTCTTCTCCCGGATGGATCAACTGCTGAACTTTCGGATCAACGAAACTGTAGGTGATCACTTCCTGGTAGCCTTTGTCATTCAGCAGCGTTTTAACGCGTTTGAGCGACAGATTGGCTTCGCGGTGTGACCCCATCACCAGCCCGGCTTGTACCGGTGCGTTCGGGATGTTGTTATACCCGTACAGGCGCGCAACCTCTTCTACCAGGTCTTCTTCGATCTCCATATCGAAACGCCAGCTCGGCGCAACAGCCAGCCACTCATCCTGACCTTCGGTAACGTCACACCCCAGGCGTTTAAGGATGTCGGTAACCAGCTCATCTGCAATGTGATGACCAATCAGGCGATCCAGCTTGCTGCGGCGCAGACGGATGGTCGCACGTTTTGGCAGTGTGGCTTCATTGGTGATATCAACTACCGGACCGGCTTCACCACCACAGATATCGATCAGCAAACGGGTAGCCCGTTCCATTGCTTTGTACTGCAACGCCGGATCCACACCACGTTCATAGCGATGCGAAGCATCCGTGTGCAAACCATGACGACGCGCACGACCAGTGATGGACAGCGGGCTGAAGAACGCACATTCCAGCAGCACGTTTTGTGTCTCGCTGTTCACGCCAGAATGCTCACCACCAAAGATGCCGCCCATCGCCAGCGCTTTATGGTGGTCAGCAATGACCAGCGTGTCAGTCGCCAGTTTGGCTTCGCTACCGTCGAGCAGTACCAGCGTTTCGTTCTCTTTCGCCATACGGACAACGATACCGCCGTCGATACGATCCAGATCGAAGGCATGCATCGGCTGACCCAGCTCCAGCAGAACATAGTTGGTCACGTCCACAACCGCGTCGATAGAACGCACACCACAGCGACGCAGTTTTTCTTTCATCCACAGCGGGGTCGGCGCTTGTACATTGATGCCTTTAACTACACGTCCCAGATAACGCGGGCACGCATCCGCGGCATCAACGGTGATCGGCAGCGTGTCGTTAATGGTGGCAGCAACCGGAGCAATTTCCGGCTCAACCAGCGGTGCTTTGTTCAGCGCGGCGACATCACGGGCGACACCGATGATCCCTAAGCAGTCAGCACGGTTCGGCGTCACGCTGATTTCGATGGTGTTGTCATCGAGTTTCAGATAGTCGCGGATATCAGTACCAATCGCGGCATCCAACGGCAGTTCGATAATGCCGCTGTGGTCGTCGGAAATTCCCAGCTCAGAGAAAGAGCACAGCATGCCTTCTGACGGTTCGCCGCGCAGTTTGGCCGCTTTAATTTTGAAGTCACCCGGCAGTACTGCACCGATGGTGGCAACAGCAACTTTCAGCCCCTGGCGGCAGTTAGGCGCGCCACAGACGATATCCAGCAGGCGTTCGCCGCCCACATTCACTTTGGTGACACGCAATTTGTCGGCATTCGGGTGCTGACCACACTCTACAACTTCACCCACAACCACGCCGTTAAAGGCGCCAGCCACCGGCTCGACACCGTCAACTTCCAGGCCAGCCATGGTGATTTGGTCGGAAAGCGCTTCACTATCGACAGCCGGGTTAACCCACTCGCGTAACCACAGTTCACTGAATTTCATTATTTATCCTGCCCTTATTTAAACTGTTTGAGGAAACGCAAATCGTTTTCGAAGAATGCACGCAGATCGGTCACACCGTAACGCAGCATGGTCAGGCGCTCCATCCCCATCCCAAATGCAAAGCCAGAGTAAACTTCCGGGTCAATACCCACATTGCGTAGAACGTTCGGATGCACCATGCCACAGCCCAGCACTTCCAGCCATTTGCCGTTTTTACCCATGACATCCACTTCTGCGGACGGTTCGGTGAACGGGAAATAGGACGGACGGAAACGGACCTGCAGATCTTCCTCAAAGAAATTGTTCAGGAAATCGTGCAGCGTGCCTTTCAGGTTGGTAAAGCTGATGTTGGTATCAACAATCAGACCTTCCATCTGATGGAACATCGGCGTATGCGTCTGGTCGTAGTCGTTACGGTACACGCGGCCCGGCGCGATAATACGAATCGGCGGCTGCTGTTCTTTCATGGTGCGGATCTGCACGCCAGAAGTTTGCGTACGCAGCAGGCGGGTGGCATCAAACCAGAAAGTGTCGTGGTCAGCGCGTGCCGGATGGTGGCCTGGAATATTCAACGCATCGAAGTTGTGATAGTCATCCTCGATTTCCGGGCCCGTCGCCACGGTAAAGCCAAGCTCACCGAAGAAACTCTCAATGCGATCGATAGTACGAGTGACCGGATGCAGCCCGCCGTTTTCGATGCGGCGCCCCGGCAGGGATACGTCAATGGTTTCCGCAGCCAGGCGCGCGTTTAGGGCGGCATTTTCCAGCTCAAATTTACGCGCGTTCAGCGCCTGCTGGACCTGCTCTTTCGCTTCGTTAATCACCGCCCCCGCAGCCGGGCGCTCTTCTGGCGGCAGTTCACGCAGGGTGGTCATCTGAAGGGTCAGATGCCCTTTTTTACCCAGATATTCAACGCGTACGTTATCTAACGCAGCAACATCTGAGGCATCATTAATGGCTGCCCGTGCACTGGCAACCAGCTCTGCGAGATGTGACATAATTTTCCTCGTTATGTCCTTGTTATTGGACTTTTTACTTAAAATTCAGACACAAAAAAAGCCTCCTGTTGGAGGCTTTTGGCGTTAATTTTCCGTTTCTTCTTTCACGCGCTAGCCTCCCGGAGTCAGGTGCTAAAGTAAAAAAAGAAGCGGAAAATAGCAGCATTCATGCTTGCGTTACCTTGTGTGGTAAAAAGCGGATTACCTTTATTGAAAGGGCTCACCGGGAAAAAGTCAATCATCTGATAATGTTATACCCCAAATAATTCGCTTTGCAGAAAAGCGGCGAGAGTGTGAATTCTCAGAAGCTTACGTAAGTAAGTGACCGGGTGATTAACCTTAGTCTACGCGCATGCAAGGTGAAAAATGACGGGTATAAACGAAAAGAGGGAGCATTGCCCCCTCTTCCACTGACTTATTAAGCCAGAGCTGCTTTCGCTTTTTCGACCAGAGCGGTGAACGCTACTTTGTCGAATACTGCGATATCAGCCAGGATCTTACGGTCGATTTCAACAGAGGCTTTTTTCAGGCCGTTGATGAATTTGCTGTAAGAAATACCGTTCTGACGTGCTGCTGCGTTGATACGCGCAATCCACAGTTGACGGAACTGACGCTTTTTCTGACGACGGTCACGATAAGCGTACTGACCTGCTTTGATAACAGCCTGGAAGGCAACGCGGTAAACGCGTGAACGCGCACCGTAGTAGCCTTTAGCTTGTTTCAAAATTTTCTTGTGACGTGCACGTGCAATTACACCACGTTTTACGCGAGCCATATGTGCTCTCCTGTATCTATTCTAAGTTAAAAAAGTTAAACGTTAACGACTTATGCGTACGGCAGGCACGCGATTACCAGGCCCAGATCGCCTTTGGAAACCATGGCTTTCGGACGCAGGTGACGTTTACGCTTGGTAGCTTTTTTGGTCAGAATATGACGCAGGTTAGCGTGCTTGTGCTTAAAACCACCTTTACCGGTTTTTTTGAAGCGCTTAGCAGCACCGCGTACGGTCTTAATTTTTGGCATTTTAATAACTTCCACTTCGCATTGTTAATAAACGAAACCCAGGCGAACAAAACCTGTGAAGCCCAAAGGCACCACAGGAATTGCTACTTGAAGGCCTTACTGTTTCTTCTTAGGAGCGAGCACCATGATCATCTGGCGGCCTTCGATCTTCGTAGGGAAGGACTCGACTACTGCCAGTTCACTCAGATCGTCACGGACGCGGTTAAGCACTTCCATACCAATCTGTTGGTGGGCCATCTCACGACCGCGGAAACGCAGTGTGATCTTGGCCTTATCGCCATCTTCCAGAAAGCGAACCAGGCTGCGGAGTTTTACCTGGTAGTCGCCATCATCTGTGCCAGGTCGGAATTTAATTTCCTTAACCTGAATAACTTTTTGCTTTTTCTTCTGTTCCTTAGAAGACTTACTCTTTTCATAAAGGAACTTGCCGTAGTCCATGATACGACAAACTGGCGGTTCGGCGTTAGGGCTGATCTCAACTAAATCTACTCCAGCTTCTTCAGCTTTTTCGATAGCTTCTCTCAGACTCACAATCCCCAGTTGCTCACCTTCCAGACCCGTTAAGCGAACTTCCTGGGCGCGAATCTCGCCATTGATACGATTCGGACGTGCCGTTTGAACTCGTTTTCCGCCTTTAATACCTTATTCCTCCAGTTGTTGAAGACTGCGGCTGCGAATCTCTTGTTGCAGCTTCTCAATCACTTCACTTACGTCCAGGCTGCCCAGGTCTTTACCGCGGCGGGTGCGAACGGCAACTTTGCCTGCTTCCACCTCTTTATCACCACAGACCAACATATAAGGGACACGACGTAAAGTGTGCTCGCGGATTTTAAAGCCAATCTTCTCATTTCTCAAGTCTGCTTTTACGCGAATGCCCGCATTTTGTAGTTTCTGCGTCAATTCTTTAACGTAATCCGCCTGAGAATCGGTAATGTTCATCACCACGACCTGAACTGGCGCAAGCCAGGTTGGGAAGAAGCCAGCAAACTCTTCGGTCAGGATGCCGATGAAGCGCTCCAGAGAACCGAGAATTGCACGGTGAATCATGACCGGTACCTGACGCTCGTTGTCTTCGCCAACATAAGAGGCGCTTAAACGCGCAGGAAGAGAGAAGTCCAGCTGTACAGTACCGCACTGCCATGCGCGATCGAGGCAGTCATATAGGGTAAATTCAATTTTCGGACCGTAGAATGCGCCCTCGCCCAGCTGGTATTCGAACGGAATACCGTTCTCTTCCAGCGCCACAGCGAGATCCGCTTCTGCGCGATCCCAGGTCTCATCGCTACCGATACGTTTTTCCGGACGCGTTGAGAGTTTGACCACGATCTTCTCGAAGCCAAAGGTGCTGTACATATCATAGACCATACGAATACAGGCGTTAACTTCATCACGAACCTGATCTTCCGTACAGAAGATATGCGCGTCATCCTGTGTAAAGCCACGAACACGCATCAGACCGTGCAGCGCACCTGATGGTTCGTTACGGTGGCAGCTACCGAACTCCGCCATACGCAGCGGCAGGTCGCGGTAGGATTTCAGACCCTGGTTGAAGATCTGAACGTGGCCCGGGCAGTTCATTGGTTTGATGCAGTATTCACGGTTCTCAGACGAGGTAGTGAACATCGCATCTTTGTAGTTGTCCCAGTGGCCGGTTTTTTCCCACAGCACACGGTCCATCATGAACGGACCTTTCACTTCCTGATACTGATACTCTTTCAGTTTGGAGCGGACAAAGGTTTCCAGTTCACGGAAGATAGTCCAGCCGTCGTTATGCCAGAATACCATGCCCGGCGCTTCTTCCTGCATGTGGTATAAGTCGAGCTGCTTACCGATTTTACGGTGGTCACGTTTCGCCGCCTCTTCCAGGCGTTGCAGGTAGGCGTTCAGAGCCTTTTTATCAGCCCACGCGGTACCATAGATGCGCTGCAACATCTTGTTGTTGCTGTCGCCACGCCAGTAGGCGCCAGCGATTTTCATCAGTTTAAAGTGATGGCAGAAACGCATGTTCGGCACGTGCGGTCCACGGCACATGTCAATGTATTCTTCATGATGGTACAGGCCTGGCTTGTCATCATGAGCAATGTTTTCATCAAGAATAGAAACTTTGTAGCTCTCGCCGCGCTTCACGAAGGTTTCACGCGCTTCGTGCCAGCTGACTTTCTTCTTAATGACGTCATAGTTGGTTTCGGCGAGCTCGTGCATACGTTTTTCGAGCGCGTCGATATCTTCCTGGGTCAGGGTATGGTCAAGGTCGACATCGTAGTAGAAGCCGTTGTCAATAACCGGGCCAATTGCCATTTTGGTGTTCGGCCACAGTTGCTTGATAGCGTGACCCAACAGGTGTGCACAGGAGTGGCGGATGATTTCCAGACCGTCTTCGTCTTTGGCGGTGATGATAGCCAGGGTAGCGTCATTTTCAATCAGATCGGACGCATCAACCAGTTCACCGTTTACACGACCGGCAATCGTCGCTTTCGCAAGGCCCGGACCTATATCCAGAGCCACATCCATTGGGCTAACAGCGTGGTCGTAATGGCGTTGACTACCATCAGGAAGAGTAATTACAGGCATTTCATATCCTTAATTCGCAGTGGTGACCCACACGAAAGATCACATGCAAAATCATATTTCAAATAATTATCAGCAGGTTAGATAAGGTTTTCGTCTTCACTCTGACGAATGCGTACATTAGCGTGTACATAATGCCAAACGTACCCTTCTCTTCTGCTAATAAGCTCACCACAGATAGTACACGTCTAATCAGTATGATAAAAGTTTAGCGTTAATCTCATCACATTACGGAGTCGTCGTTTTCGCCAGGGAGGTTAACGAAATACGTTACACGCATAAACAAAATCACACCTTCCTCTTTCTGCTTTAGTCTTTCCGACATTCTTTCATTTTCTGTTTTTTAAATCTGACGGAATGGCAGTGTTTATGTTCGTTGCGCTTGTTTACGCCAAAAGAAATGTTGATGGTTTACCCGGTGAGATAGAAATCATTCTGGCTGAACTTACAAAGCGAGTACACCAGATATGCCTCGTTACTGAGGTTGAACGTTCAGTCAATGCAGGTGCTCCTGTACAGAGACTGTTCTGAAACTGAAAAGGAGGGATTAAACCTCATGCTTGAGAAAATGATCGATAAAGCAGATATGTGAATAGTGGCTGATTAGACTTATCAATCTGACATTAAAAGAACTGCAACACCGCAGGCCTGAGATGCGGCAGTTAAGGCCTGTAACTATCAGGGGGAAGCGGCAGGCTGCCAGGAATGACGATGTATTAGAATGCTTGCCAATCTCCATCTCTCGCGCCATACCTGCCGCAGCAATTGCAAGTCGAGGAGTCGGCATTATTTTACTGGCCTGTTTTGTCTTTTTCTCTGTACCGGGCAGGCGAAAAACATCTACCATTTTCTGCAGTTTTGTTGACTGATCTTCAGGACTCGTTGCAGCAGCAGAGGACTCCTGCACAAGCGACGAGTTTTGCTGCGTTATGGTATCCATTTCTGTCACGGCCATCGCAATCTGTGCGATCCCCCGGTCCTGTTCAGCGGAGGCTGCTGCTATTTCCTTCATCAAATCGTTGACCTGAATCACCGAACTAACAATACCGCTCATGGTTTGGTCAACCTGGCGTGTCCCCTCTTCATCGACCAACAGGTTTTGTAGGCAACCAAGCCATTTAAATAGCTACCCGCCGACTAATTTCAACAACCTGATCATTAGGTAACTGATAATAATTTATAACATGGGTGCAATTCCGCACCATAAAAGCAAAGCTATTCCGCTGCCATGCAGCCATCCCACATCCATCATCACGCCCTACTATTGTCTCATGACCAACATAATAGGTGGCATCATCAGAGACAAACTGGTCGTTAATCTTTTCAATCTCTTTCATTAATTCAGGAAGATGGGGGCGTTCCATAAAACCATACTGAGCAATAATTCTCCAGCAATCAGGCCTCAGCTCAGTAACGACGAAACGTTGACCAGGATCGACGACCGGCACATTAAGAGTATCGATTGTGACTGATAGGACTTTATTTTGCAAAGCACGGTTTCGCGCGACATGCCAGCGCATTACAGGTGGTGCTTCATTTCGGGTTCGAGTTAAAAAAACAGCCGATCCCGGGACTCGCGGTATCCCTTTCTCTCGAATTTTGATAAAAAAATCATCAATACTCATTCCTTTTTCACTAATAGCCTGCATTGTTGCTTTAACCCCCCGATTCCATACAAACATAACTGTACAAATCATTGCAGCAAGAAGCAGAGGGATATAGCCGCCGTCAATCACTTTGATCATATTTGCCACAAGAAAACTTGTGTCGAGTATGAGAAAAATTGTCGCTATCGAAACACTACAGATGAGGTTCCAGTGCCATATAGTCCGCATTGCTATAAAGAGCAGATATGATGTCATCAGCATGGTCAGGGATACAGCAATACCATATGCTGCGGCGAGGTTATCAGATGACTTAAAGAACAAAGCGAGGCCAACGGTTACAACCATTAATAGCCAGTTTATTGTTCCAATGTAGATTTGGCCGTAATTGTCAGCAGCAGTTTGTTTAATTCGCAAACGAGGCAACCAACCTAGTTGCATTGTCAGTCTGGTCATAGAAAATGCACCCGTGATTATTGCCTGACTGGCTATTATTGTGGCGCACGTTGCCAAAATTATCAGCGGAATCCGCATTGCAGAAGGACACAAAAGGAAAAAAATATTCTGGGTTAAATCAGCACCAGCTAAAATGAGTGCTGACTGACCGGCATAGTTAAGCAGTAAGCTGGGAAAAACCAACCCGAACCAGGCTATCCATATAGGTTTTTTCCCGAAATGCCCCATGTCTGCATAGAGTGCTTCGGCTCCCGTCACACAAAGAAAAACCCCGCCCAGGACCAGAAAGCTGGCCAAACCATCCGAAAAGATAAAATTAATGGCATAGTAAGGATTAACAGCCAACATCACTTTTGGGTTTTGAGCGATACCCAGTATCCCAAGGCCTGCAATTGCGAAAAACCACAATGCCATGATTGGCCCGAAAACTTTACCAATTTTAGCTGTGCCAAAAGGTTGAATAGCGAAAAGGGAAATCAGAATGACGACAGTTGCTGGCAAGACGAAAGACTGAGCTTCCGGTAGAACAATATTTAAACCTTCAAGTGCAGAGAGTACAGAGATAGCTGGAGTAATTGCCCCATCACCATAAATTAGCGCAGCACCCAATAAAGCAGAGAAGATGACCCATCGACTTTTTTTTCCTTTGCTTACTAATAATGACATCAGGGCCATAATCCCTCCCTCGCCATTATTATCAATACGCATAGCAAAAAATGCATACTTAATAGAAGTTACAAGGATCAACGTCCAGATAATCAGCGATAGCAAGCCTAAAATTACAGAAGGGTCTGGGTTATTCCCTGATAGCCATAAAATTGTTTTCAGTGTATATAGTGGGCTTGTTCCAATATCTCCAAAAACTACACCAAGGGCGCTTCCCGCAAGGATGATGCCTCCTGGAGATTTATGGCCGGTAACCGGGTTAGCAGCTAACTCTAGCTTATCCATCAAAATAGTTCCTTAATCACTATGCTACTGCTGTTTCTAGAGTTTCAATGTAATTAATAGGCCAAATAATGCCATCTCAACTTCTTATCTGCCATTGATTATAGCAACCCGAAGACATGATATGAGGCTGACATCACATTGCTATAATATATCGTCTCAAGGAACAATTATTAGGTTCAGTATGTGTGATTGGCCAGAGCCATTTAAAGCCCCTTAAAGCAAATCGCCCATTCCCCTAACGAGAGATTTCCCCGTAAAACGATCAGAGAACAACAACCCGAACGCAGCAAAGAGAACACTGGCTCCATTAGCATGCTTCCTCTCAGCCTGAATCACAGCCTGACCACCCGGGATTTCAATAATGCACGTAGTATCGTCGACATGGCATACTTGTTTTTAATGAAGAATCTCCGCAATGTCATATTCAATATTATCGGCCCACATTAAGACTGTATATTAATACAGAGGATTTTAATTGCGCTCAGATCAACAGGAGCATTTACTATTAAGAGACTAGCGCCTGAATTTGGCTTTTACGTTTTTCGACTTCGGCCATCAGAATAAGAATCGCCTAATGATGCTGGGCTGTCGCCACACCCGCAGCATCAGGACTCAAAATATCTTCAAGTATCGTGCCGTACTCCAGCCTTACACAAAAGATCACATACGGGGTAACCATTTGTTTAGTTGAGATAAATTACGCTTCCACTACCCGACCATTGCTAAATTGGCACGTAATTTGCCACATCAATAAAAGCCATCATGGCTCACAAAAAGAATCTCAGGAAGCCTCAAAACCAAGCGCACGGATAACTTCCGCCATGGCCTGTTTGGTTAATTCCGTACGCGGTACACGCTGATTCGCCAGCATCGTTCGCACCATCCCGGCGATAACCACATGTTTGGGCTCCTGGCCAAGGTCTCGCATCTCAAGTACGACTTTTCCGACAACCCGGCACATTTCTTCGTATAACTCGGCATCTTTTGTTTTACCCATTCACTCCCCCATGAGGTGATCACGACTTTCGGTAGTTGGTCATTCTTTTGTTATTCCTTAATAATACTGGATATCTACAGCAAGGCGATCATCACAATAAGGAAATGTCGATGCCATTTAGCGCACAAGAACGTACGGCCCTGCTCGCCTGTAACGGTGTCGGTCCGAAGGTAATTGAACGTCTGGAGCAAATGGGATTTAGCTCACTGCATCAACTCAGTGGCGCAGTCGTTGACGATATCCTCGCCCAGGGGGCCGCGCTCGTCGGGTCAACCTGCTGGAAAAACAGTCCGCAGGCAAAAGCCGCGATCAGCAATGCCATTGCGCTGGCAAAAACAACATATATGGGGAAATAAAGGGCCGGAGAACCCGGCCCAGTGCGGTTACATCTTGTAGCCGAGGGAGACCGTGGTTCGACGATCGGTATGCTCTGGCGCTGAGGATGGCGGCTGAGAGTTCCAGGTCACGTTGTATGCCACTTTCAGACCAAAGTGGTCATTAATAGCAACATTTAACGCAGTCTCAGAGTTCAGCGTCGTGTCATCTGAACCAAACACAGAGACACCCTGCGTGAATTTGGCGTTGTCGGTCATCTGCCAGGTATAAGTACCGGAAGCATAGCCCAGGCCTTGCGTTTTGGTGTCCCCGTCAGTGTATTCGTCGTAACGAACACCGGGACCAAATTCAAAGCGGAAACTGTGCACCGGACCATTGAGGAACTGACGACCGTAACCAGCGGTCAGAACGTCACGCTCACGATAACCGTTGTAGCGATCGGTCAACCAACTCGCCTGGCCAAACAGATAATCGTAATCCGTCATGTTGTAACGGCTACGTCCACCTGCGGAATATTTCTCTGAGGAACGCTCATCATTTGATGAGGTGTTGCTCGCGGTTCCCCATAAAGACCATGCGGTAGTTGAGCCATACCAGGTCAGGGTGGAGTCCGCAGTCAGAGAAGAACTGGTGGTATTGCCAGACTGGGCCAGGTAACCACCGTTAACGCTACCTTCAAACGGTTTCTTGGCGGTGGAAGGGTCATCCATAACAGTAAAAACGGTGTCATCTGCGGCAGCATTCAACGACGCAAGCACGCCTCCCGCGAGAACAATCAGCACGGGTACTGTCTTAAAAAGCTTCATTTATTAGGAGTCCGAACAACAAAAAAAGAGACCGTAACGGTCCCGGAAACTTTCAGGTGGATCAACGACCGACGGTCCATTGAAAGGTAACAAATTATAAAAAGTGCCGTTAAACATAGCAATGAATTCTTATTTCATTTTTTGAATAAGACAGATCTCAAATAGACATTAAATGTCTAAAAGTTTCATCTCAACTTATCGGAAATTCATATTCCAAATCATCGTGTTATTTACATTGCCTTCTGCGTATCAGATGCCAGAATTAATACACTCACCGTAAAAGGAGATCATTATGGTATCGGTTTATACCCTGACGCTGGCCCCTTCCCTCGATAGCGCGACGCTTACGCCACACATTTACCCGGAAGGGAAACTCCGCTGTAGCGCGCCCGTCTTTGAACCCGGCGGCGGCGGGATTAACGTCGCACGCGCCATTGCCCATCTGGGTGGAAAAGCAACGGCGATTTTCCCGGCAGGTGGTGCAACAGGCGAACACTTAACGGCGCTGCTCGCCGATGAACATGTTCCCACGCAATGCGTCGAAACGCACGACTGGACCCGGCAAAACCTGCATGTCCACGTTGAGACCAGCGGTGAGCAATACCGTTTTGTGATGCCTGGCGCCACCCTGACCGTTGATGAATTCCGCCGACTGGAAGAGAAAGTGCTCGCCATTGAGAGCGGCGCGATCCTTGTGATTAGCGGTAGCCTGCCGCCAGGTATTGACGTGACAAAACTGACGCAATTGATTAAGGCCGCCCAACAAAAAGGGATCCGCTGCATTGTCGACAGCTCGGGAGATGCCCTTTCCGCTGCGCTCGATATCGGCAATATCGAGCTGGTCAAACCGAACCAAAAAGAACTCAGCGCCCTGGCAGGCCGCGAATTGACGCAACCGGATGACGTGCAGAATGCGGCAAAAGAGATTGTTCGTCAGGGTAAAGCGCTGAGAGTCGTGGTTTCTCTCGGTCCACAGGGCGCGCTGGCCGTCGATGGCAACCAGTGTGTCCAGGTTGTGCCGCCACCGATGAAAAGCCAGAGCACTGTGGGCGCAGGCGACAGTATGGTCGGCGCGATGACGCTAAAACTTGCCGAAGGCGCGTCGCTTGAAGACATGGTCAAGTTCGGTGTTGCTGCCGGGAGTGCTGCAACGATCAATCAGGGGACAAAATTGTGTTCCCGCGCCGACACACAAAAAATCTACGATTACCTGCGTAATCTCTGAAAATGCGCCCTCGCCTTACCGCGGGGGCATCACCTCGACTGGCGGCAGTCGACAAATCCCCTTCGCCGACTATGCTAAAAAAATTCAGGATAACAATGAGGTGAATTATGAGCAGTGACGGTATTACCCGCTACGTGGTCACCGTGAAATTTCACGAACAGAGCCTGGCTGAAATCAATGAACTGAATAACCAATTTACGCGCGCCGGATTTCTGCTGACGCTCACAGACGAAGAAGGCAAAGTCCATGACCTTGGGACAAATACCTTCGGCCTTATTAGCCCACTGAGCGAACAAGAGGTCAGTGAACTGGCCAGTGGTCTTGCAGATAGCGTCGTGAGCGCAAAGCCTGACATCAGTGTTGCAACCTGGGAAGAATGGCAAAAACAGACACAATAAGTGCCATTGCCCGTCCCAGGATGCGCAGGTGTGCGTTGGTTCGTATTTTTCCAGGGTATTAGTGCGCTAACCTTATGATCTGGCTGATAACATGGGGGGACATATCATGTGGCAAGCAATTAGTCGTCTGTTAAGCGAACAACTCGGTGATGGTGAGATCGAACAGCGTGACGAGTTGCCAGGTGGAGAAATCCATGCTGCATGGCACCTGCGTTATGGCGGTCAGGATCTGTTTGTAAAATGCGATGAACGGGAATTACTGCCCATTTTCACCGCAGAAGCTGACCAGCTTGAACTGCTCTCCCGCAGTAATACGGTACGCGTACCCAAAGTCCTGGCTGTCGGCAGTGACCGCGACTACAGCTTCTTGGTCATGGAATATCTCCCGGCCCGTCCTCTCGATGCCCACAGCGCTTTTTTACTCGGCCAGCAGCTGGCACGGCTGCATGAGTGGAGCGATCAACCGCAGTTCGGTCTTGATTTTGATAACGATTTGTCGACAACACCGCAACCCAATGCCTGGCAACGCCGCTGGTCAACTTTCTTTGCCGAGCAACGTATCGGCTGGCAGCTGGAGCTGGCGGCAGAAAAAGGGCTGGAGTTTGGTAATATCGACGCCATAGTCGAACATGTTCAGCAGCGCCTTGCTTCGCACCAGCCTCAGGCATCCCTGCTCCATGGCGATCTGTGGTCAGCAAACTGCGCGCTTGGTCCGGACGGCCCGTTTATTTACGATCCGGCGTGTTACTGGGGAGACAGAGAATGTGATCTGGCGATGCTCCCGCTACATCCGGATCAGCCACCGCAAATTTATGATGGCTACCAGTCCGTATCCCCCTTACCCGGTGATTTCCTCGACCGTCAGCCCGTGTACCAGCTTTACACCCTCTTTAACCGGGCGATTTTGTTCGGTGGGCAGCATCTGGTAACGGCGCAAAAAGCGCTGGAGCGGGTACTTGCCGCATGACGGAACGATAAGGCCACCCAGAGGTGGCCTTAGTTCAAAGGAAGCCGAGCAGAGAGAAAAAGAAGTAACCTGCGACGATACAAATAACAGGCAGGACATAGAGCGGGAAAATCTGCAGGAAGATGGTGTGATGCGGCACGACAATACGCGCTTCAATCTCTTCGCGTGATAGCCCTTCGGCACCTTTTGCTTTTTCCAGAATCAGTTGATCCTCAAGGTTTTCACGCAGAAAACGTGTCTGACGACTCATCCTTGCCCCGGAGGCCTGCAGCGCCAGCCCGACAAAAATCAGCACGAAAATAATCCAGAAACCGATATTAAGCTGATGGTGAAAATCCGGCGTGGGAGAGTTGTACCAGAAAAAATTGAGGAATGGCGTGTTAAACCGCATCATCTCAATCATCACATGGGCGAAATCCAGCATAACGGCATTGATGCCAGGCTGTTTTTCACTGTGGTCGTACATAAACTTAAGTACTGAAATAATTGTCGAAATCACCGATGGGATAAAAATAACCCACCCCAGGACGCGTTTTAGGATGGCAATGCGTCCAGCTTGTTGATACGTCATGGATTCCCCTTGTGAGACGTTCCGTTTTCCGCCTAAGTCTACCCTCTCATATTCATTTTCGCCCGTTCTTTAAAGACGGTATGATGGCCTTCTGACCATAAAAAGTGTTTCTCCCTGTGTTCTGACGCAAAAAAGAGAGGTGTTAATGTCTGCCCCGCGACAAATACTCGCTGCCATTTTCGATATGGATGGATTAATTATGGACTCAGAGCCACTCTGGGATCGTGCTGAACTGGAAGTCATGGCAAGCCTGGGGGTTGATATTACCCGCCGAGATGAGCTACCGGATACCCTTGGCCTGCGCATTGATGTGGTTGTTGGCCTCTGGTTTGCACGGCAACCCTGGAGCGGTCCGGACTGCGATGAGGTAACCCATCGCATCATCAGTCGTGCCATTACTTTGGTGGAGGAGACGCGTCCACTGCTGCCAGGCGCGCGCGAAGCGATTGCTTTGTGCAAAGCCAGCGGTCTGAAAGTGGGTCTGGCCTCGGCATCACCGCTGCATATGCTGGAAAAAACGCTCACGCTGTTTGGCCTGCGCGATAATTTCGATGCGCTGGCGTCGGCAGAAAAACTGCCATACAGCAAACCCCATCCGCAGGTTTATCTGGACTGCGCCGCAAAGCTTGGTGTTGACCCGCTCGCCTGCGTGGCGCTGGAAGATTCCGTCAATGGAATGATCGCCAGTAAAGCCGCCCGGATGCGTTCTATTGTCGTGCCAGCCGAGGAAAACCGTGATGATCCACGCTATGCGCTGGCCGATGTGAAGTTATCCAGCCTTGATGCGCTCACCCTGACGCATCTTTGCGGCTAAGCTTCGTCACCAGAGATAGTCTGTACTGTCTCTGGCTTTTATTTTTAAAACATCGTTTCAATTTATTTGTAATTCTCCCTTTCTGCCCCTATTCTCATCTCAGGCAATATGACAATAACCAGGACCTGGGGGAATTATGATTCTTGATGCCTTTTCGCTTGCAAATAAAGTCGCTATTGTCACCGGTTGCGATACCGGGCTGGGACAAGGAATGGCGCTGGGGCTTGCCGAAGCAGGTTGCCATATTGTTGGCGTTGGCCGTAAGCGACCACAAGAGACCGCCGAACAAGTGACTGCGTTGGGCCGTAAGTTCCTTGCTATCCAGGCCGACCTCGGCAAACAAGACTGTATTAATGACATCGTCAGTAAGACCGTCTCGCAGTTGGGTCGCATTGATATTTTGCTCAATAACGCCGGGACTATCCGCCGCTGCGATGCACTCGAATTTAGCGAGAAAGACTGGGACGATGTGATGAACCTCAACGTCAAAACGGTCTTCTTTCTCTCCCAGGCCGTCGCCCGTCAGTTTATTGCCCAGGGCGACGGCGGGAAAATCATTAATATTGCTTCTATGCTCTCGTTTCAGGGCGGAATCCGCGTGCCGTCGTATACGGCGTCCAAAAGTGGAGTTCTCGGATTGACCCGCCTGCTGGCCAATGAATGGGCATCGCACAACATTAATGTTAATGCCATTGCTCCTGGTTATATGGCTACCGATAACACCCAGGCTCTGCGGGAAGACGCAGAGCGTAACCAGGAAATTGTTGATCGCATTCCGGCGGGACGCTGGGGAAAGCCGGATGACCTCAAAGGCCCGGCGGTCTTTCTGGCCTCTGCGGCCTCTGACTATATTAATGGCTACACCCTCGCCGTGGACGGTGGCTGGCTGGCGCGCTAAATGTCACTCTTGTGACAAAGAGTTACACCGTCACCTCTTCCGCCTACTGTATAAAAACCCTATACTGTATGCATCGACAGTTTAGCGAGTTTTATCATGACGGCGGAAGGACACCTGCTTTTTTCCATTGCCTGTGCGGTGTTTGCCAAAAATGCCGAATTGACGCCTGTGCTGGCACACGGGGATTGGTGGCATATCGTTCCGTCAGCCATTCTGACCTGTCTTCTACCCGATATTGACCACCCGAAGTCGTTTCTTGGGCAGCGGCTAAAGTGGGTTTCAAAACCCGTGGCCCGCATGTTCGGTCACCGGGGATTTACCCATAGTCTTCTGGCTGTATTTATTGGTTTAACCCTGTTCTATCTCAAAGTGCCCGACAGCTGGATTATCCCGGCAGATGCACTGCAGGGGATGGTTCTGGGTTATTTGAGCCATATTCTTGCCGATATGATAACCCCTGCGGGCGTCCCGCTTCTGTGGCCCTGTCGCTGGCGATTTCGTCTGCCATTACTCTCACCGCAGCGCGGTAATCAACTGGAACGTGTGTTATGCATGGCGCTGTTTACCTGGGCGCTGTGGATGCCGCAGACATTGCCCGATAACAGTGCAGTGCGTTGGTCATCGCAGATGATTAATTTGCTGCAAAACCAGTTCAATCGCTTTATTCATCACCAGACTGACCATTAAATCGGCACTTTCTACCCTTACGGCATAATACATTCCATTTGGATATAAGACTTGCGAACCTCTTCTGCTAACCTTCCGCCATTGGCTGACCTTTGGATGCCGGCCTTATAATGAGATCAGGAGAACGGGGATGAACTTTCCTTTAATCGCAAACGTTGTGGTGTTCGTCGCACTGCTGCTGTTGCTGGCGCAAACGCGTCACAAAAAGTGGAGTCTGGCAAAAAAAGTACTGGCCGGTTTAGGGCTGGGCGTGGTGTTTGGCCTGGCGTTGCAGGCTATCTACGGCTCGGATAATCCGATACTGAAGAATTCTATTCAGTGGTTTAACGTGGTCGGTAACGGCTACGTGCAGCTGCTGCAAATGATTGTTATGCCGCTGGTTTTTGCTTCTATTCTGAGTGCCGTTGCACGCCTGCACAACGCCTCTCAGTTGGGGAAAATTAGTTTTTTAACCATCGGCACCCTGCTGTTTACAACCATGATTTCAGCGCTGGTTGGCGTCATGATGACCAACCTCTTCGGTCTGACCGCCGAGGGGCTGGTTCAGGGTTCCGCCGAAACGGCGCGTCTGACGGCGATTCAGACCAACTACGTGGGCAAAGTGGCCGATCTGAGCGTACCGCAGCTACTGTTGTCGTTTGTACCGAAGAACCCCTTTGCCGATCTGACGGGTGCAAACCCAACCTCCATTATCAGCGTCGTGATTTTCGCCGCGTTCCTGGGTGTCGCCGCCCTGAAACTGCTCAAAGATGATGCGCCGAAAGGCGAACGTGTTCTCATCGCCATTGATACGCTGCAAAGCTGGGTGATGAAACTGGTGCGTCTGGTGATGCAACTGACGCCGTACGGCGTACTGGCGCTGATGACCAAAGTGGTAGCCGGTTCTAACATTCAGGACATTATTAAGCTCGGCAGTTTTGTTATCGCCTCTTATATTGGTCTTGGCATTATGTTTGTGGTGCATGGCCTACTGCTGGGTGTCAATGGCATCAGCCCGCTGAAATACTTCCGCAAAGTATGGCCCGTACTGACCTTCGCCTTCACCAGCCGTTCCAGCGCCGCGTCTATTCCGCTAAATGTGGAAGCGCAGACTCGTCGCCTGGGCGTACCTGAGTCTATCGCCAGCTTCTCCGCCTCGTTCGGCGCAACCATCGGTCAGAACGGCTGTGCAGGCCTCTACCCGGCAATGCTGGCGGTCATGGTTGCCCCGACAGTCGGCATCAACCCGCTGGATCCGATGTGGATTGCGACCCTGGTCGGTATCGTGACGGTCAGTTCCGCAGGCGTTGCGGGTGTAGGCGGCGGTGCGACCTTCGCCGCACTGATTGTGCTGCCTGCGATGGGTTTACCGGTTACGCTGGTTGCACTGCTGATTTCGGTGGAACCGCTGATCGACATGGGGCGTACCGCGCTTAATGTCAGCGGCTCAATGACCGCAGGTACACTGACCAGCCAGTGGCTTAAGCAGACGGACAAAACCATCCTGAACAGTGAAGAGGACGCCGAACTGGCACATCGCTAATTTCGCGTCATCAGAAACGAAAACCGCCTGACACATCATTGCAGGCGGTTTTTTTTATTCGTCGATTTCGCCTTCCTGGCGAATCTGCGTTGCCCAGCGCTGAGCGGCTTCAGGCACGCTAAAAACAGGTGAACGCGTAAAACGCTCGCCCTGCAACACGAAGGCCACATATTTTCCGCGCAATAACCAGACGTCACGAAACCCGTCAACCTTCACAGCATGTTCAGGGGGTGCAGGCTCGATACGGGGTACATAGCTGATAACACGACGGTTTTGATGGCGCAAAGGTTTCATAAGCGAAGAGTTCACAAAAACGAATTCCACTAACACGAAAGTCCTATCATAGCCGATCGTCACCCCGCGCGTCGCCTCCGGACTGATTTTCTGCGGTTTTTTGCCGTCTTATCTGCCCTCCCGTCGCCGTTGCGCCTGAGTATCGCCCTGAGTTGTTCTATAGTTAGAAGGGTTTTGCCAAAGCAACGACAATTTTTCAGCAATGAAAACAGGAGAACATACTCAATGTCGGATAAAGAACAAAACCCTAAAAATCATCAATCACCGGTGCATGATGCAAGTGAGTCAAAGCCCGGTCTGGATTCGCTGGCACCGGCGGACGGTTCCCATCGCCCTTCCCCACATCTCTCCGCGCCCGGCGAGCAACCCACCGCGCCAGGCAGTTTAAAGGCCCCTAACACTGCCAATGAGAAACTCACCGCGCTGGAAGCCTTTCGTAAGGGCAGTGAAAATTTTCCACTGACGACGAATCAGGGCGTACGCATCGCTGATGATCAGAACTCACTGCGGGCAGGCACGCGGGGACCGACGCTGCTGGAAGACTTCATCCTGCGTGAAAAGATCACCCATTTCGACCATGAGCGCATTCCTGAGCGTATCGTCCACGCACGGGGTTCTGCCGCCCATGGCTATTTCCAGCCTTACGAAAATTTATCGGCCATCACCAGGGCGGATTTCCTCTCAGACCCGGAGAAAATCACCCCGGTATTTGTACGCTTTTCCACAGTTCAGGGGGGAGCGGGCTCCGCCGATACCGTGCGTGATATTCGTGGCTTTGCCACCAAGTTTTACACCGAAGAGGGGATCTTCGATTTGGTGGGCAACAACACGCCCGTCTTTTTTATTCAGGATGCGCATAAATTCCCGGATTTTGTTCATGCAGTAAAACCAGAGCCCCACTGGGCAATTCCCCAGGGGCAGAGCGCTCATGACACCTTCTGGGATTATGTCTCTCTGCAGCCAGAGACATTGCATAATGTCATGTGGGCGATGTCTGACCGAGGGATCCCTCGCAGCTATCGCACCATGGAAGGTTTCGGTATTCATACTTTTCGTATGATCAATGCCGAAGGCAAGGCCACGTTTGTGCGTTTTCACTGGAAACCGCTGGCGGGTAAAGCCTCTCTGGTGTGGGATGAGTCGCAGAAATTGACCGGACGTGACCCCGATTTTCATCGCCGCGATCTGTGGGAAGCGATTGAAGCGGGTGATTACCCGGAATATGAACTCGGATTACAGCTCATTCCAGAAGAAGACGAATTTAAGTTTGATTTTGATCTCCTCGACCCAACGAAACTGATCCCGGAAGAGCTGGTGCCGGTGAAACGGGTGGGCAAAATGGTGCTCAACCGTAATCCGGATAATTTCTTTGCCGAAAACGAGCAGGCAGCGTTCCATCCCGGCCATATTGTTCCAGGCCTCGATTTCTCTAACGATCCCCTGCTGCAGGGACGTCTGTTTTCCTATACGGATACGCAAATTAGCCGCCTTGGTGGACCAAACTTTCATGAGATCCCGATAAACCGTCCTGGCTGCCCGTACCATAATTTCCAGCGCGACGGCATGCATCGGATGGATATCGACACCAACCCGGCAAATTACGAACCCAATTCGATTAATGATAACTGGCCGCGCGAGACGCCGCCTGGTCCCAAACGGGGCGGATTTGAGTCGTACCAGGAACGGGTCGAAGGCGGTAAAATTCGCGAACGTAGCCCTTCATTTGCAGAATATTATGCGCATCCTCGCCTGTTCTGGTTAAGCCAGACGCCATTCGAACAGCAGCATATTATTGATGCTTTCAGCTTCGAGCTGAGTAAAGTCGTGCGCGAATACATTCGTGAACGGGTGGTTGACCAACTGGCGCATATTGACGTGCATCTGGCCAATGCCGTCGCCGGGAATCTCGGCATTACGTTAAGTGAAGAACAACGCAACGTCGCGCCGCCGAAAGACGTTAACGGCCTGAAAAAAGATCCCTCGCTCAGCCTCTATGCCATCCCGGAGGGTTCCATAAAAGGTCGTGTCGTTGCCGTGTTGCTGAATGATAAAACGCGTGCCAGCGATGTGCTCAATATTCTGCAACGTCTTAAGGCAGAAGGCGTGCACGCAAAACTGCTCTATTCCCGAATGGGCAATGTGGTTGCCGATGATGGTTCAGTATTACCTGTCGCAGGAACCTTTGCGGGCGCACCGTCGCTGACCGTTGATGGTGTCATTGTGCCGGGCGGCGATCTCAGCCAGCTCGTGAATAATGGCGATGCGCTTTACTATCTTCTGGAAGCCTACAAACATTTAAAACCCATTACGCTGCTGGGCGATGCCCGTCAATTCAGCTCCGTTTTACAGGTTGGTACGCAGGGTGAAGAAGGTGTGGTACAGGCCGACGATGCCGCGGGTAGCAGCATGGACGATTTTCTCGGATTGTTGCGCGCGCACCGTATCTGGTCACGCATGAGTAAAATCGCCAGTATTCCTGCCTGATAAACGCGCACCACGGCCTTCGCCGCGGTGCGTTACTTACAGATCCCGAAAGGTAGCCAGCCTGAAGGCTCGTTCGTCAATTGCCTCTTTCAGCGATGGCTGCGTCAGGACATCGAGCTCGTCTAAGCGTGGATAACAGTAGTTGCTGGTCATCAGCGCCTTATCGACAAAAGCCGGATGACTCATCATTTCCAGCGAACTGTCACCACGCTGCAAGGCAGCATCGAGAATGGACACAAATAACGAGGGTGATATCTCATCGCCATAAAAGGCGCTGGAAAAACCGCTTGTGCTACGAACCTCGTTGGTCTCAATTCCCTGGCGCCGCGCGTCATCACGATCGACACGCAACGGGATGCCTTTTTCGTGTGCAAACGCCGCGACCAGCGGGAAAATGGCGCCAATCATATGCACATGATGATGACTGTCGATATGTGACGGTGGCTCGCCAAACAGCGCAATAAAGCGCGCATACTGGCAGGCCAGTTCATCGGCAATCTCCTCCAGCGGCAACGCACCTTGCGCAGCCAAATCCCAGATCCCTTTCCCCAGTAGCCCTTCTCGCGTCAGAGATGGCGTATTTCCCACAGGTTTTCCCAGCGTCAGAGTGAAATGTAACCCCACCGCCAGCGCCGGGATCTGAGCGCGCAGAGCAACGGCATGGTCGACAGCGGCGCCGTTCACCAGCGCAGTCGTCGAGGTGACGACACCGTTGCGACAGGCTTCGACAATGCCATAGTTCTGCCCACGGCTTAAGCCAAAGTCATCCGCATTGACGATTAAGAGTCTTTGCATAACTCCCTCACTCTTCGAAGGATGCTATTGCCGGAGCAAAACGCGGTAGCCATTGCTGATTGGCCAGCAGCATATCGCGGGCCAGTTTTTCCGCATCTTTATCTGAGTGAATCAATGGATTAAGATTGAGCGCCAGTAAAATATCATTCAATTCACCGCTCAGCGCCGCTTTGCTTGCAGCAATCTCAAAGCCCTTAATGGTATAAATCAGCCCAAGAACCTTGTCGTCAAAGTGTCTTATGCGTGGATGCGGCGTTGGTCCATCGCGCCCCAACAGGCAGGTCATTTCTACCGCCCACTCCGCAGGAATATTTTCCACGCTCCCCCGGTGCGGCACATTCACATAATGTTCCGTCTGCTTATCATTAAAAATCGCGTTGATCACTTCACAAGCGGCATCGGAATAATACGCCCCACCACGCATCTCCAGCGCTTTCGGTTTCACATTGAGGGTTGGATCTTTGTACATTTCAAAGAGATTTTTTTCCACCTCCTGAACAACCTGAGCACGCGTCCCTCCTTTGTAATATTCCCCCATTTCGATGCCCAGCATCTCTTTGGATTTGAAATAATATTGCAGATATGAGCATGGCAGCAGGTTGAGCGAACGCAGCAGTCCCTCGGAGAACGGTAGGTCAAAAATATTCTTCACCGATGATTTTGCCAGCCGTCCGGAAGCAACCCCCTCCATTAACTCGGCAAAACGCGACTCGCCATTCACCAGCACATCTTTGATAAAGACCAGATGGTTGAGACCAAATAAATCGAGCGATAGCGTGTCAGTAGTCGCGAGTTGCAGAACATCACGGACAAACATTTTCATGCCGACGGGGACATTACATACGCCAATAAAGCGACGGAAGTTGGTATGGCGGTAAACCGCTTCTGTCACCATACCGGCCGGGTTAGTGAAATTGATCACCCATGCCTGCGGGCACAGTTCTTCCACATCGCGAAGAATATCGAAAATCACCGGGATAGTGCGTAACCCTTTGAACAAGCCACCGGCGCCATTGGTCTCCTGACCAAGGTAACCGTGACTTAAAGGAATGCGCTCATCAAGCTCCCGTGCTTTGAGCTGGCCGATACGAAATTGTGTAGTGACAAAATCCGCATCGCGCAACGCTTCACGTCGATCGAGGGTTTTAAATATCTTTAAGGGTACCCCCGCTTTGTCAACCATGCGGCAGCAAAGATCATAAATGATATCCAGCTTATGTTTCCCCTCCTCCACATCTACCAGCCATAATTCACTGACGGGTAATTCATGGTAGCGAAGAATAAATCCTTCCAGTAATTCCGGGGTATAACTGCTGCCGCCGCCAATGGTGACAATTTTCAGTTTGGTCGTCATATCTTCTCCCTCTGGCCTGATGTTAAGACAAGCCGTGTCATTACCGCAGTGCGATAATTATAAAATGATGATGTTTGTTAGCGGGGCATTACCCCGCAAATCAGGAAATATTGGTCAGTTGTTTACGGTAACTACCCGGTGTAAATGAGGTCAATCTTTTAAAAGTTTTAATAAACAAGCTGGGGCTGCTGTACCCTGCCTCCCATGCAATATCATTAATAGAGAAATTCGAAATTTCGAGTTGTTTGCGGGCAAAATTAATCCGAATTTCATTAATAATTTGCAGCGGTGTTTTATGATAATAGCGCTGCGTCGCCCTGGTTAAATATTCCTGAGATTTCCCCGACAGGGCGACCATATTTTCCAGCGCGTGCTCACCAAAACGGTGTTTGTCGTGCATACCCTCTACTGTCATTTTTAACCATTGAGGAATGCAATCCTCCTCCTGCTGCTCACGATAATGACGCAGGCGATTGATAACATGGAAGGTCACATTTTCAATAAACTCATCAAGTTCGCTATCACGAAAATTGAGCGACGCAATGACCGATTCGATGTATGCCAGAAACGTGGCCTTGATGCGATAACTCTGCGAGGCAACGAAACAAAACGGCACCAGTGAAAGATAATGGGTTTCAAAAAATTGTTTGCTGATCCCGACATTAAGAATTCGCGTCACGCCAAACTCATAAAAGCTCTGGTGGGTCGAACCGACGGGTATAAAGACAAAATCGCCTCGCTCCAGCAACACCCGTTTCCCATTGATTACCTGATAGTAACGCCCGGTCAGAACAAGCGTAAATTCATAGTAATCATGCTGATGCAGCCCGCTGATACTCTCAACTTTGTTGTAGATAAACACGTGAAAAGGGCGGCCATTAAAAAGCTGCTGCTCTCTGACTATTCTCGCGTCCGTCGCGTTTACCTCTGGCTGCATCGTGGGTTTCTCCTTTATCGTCACATTTTCTCGTGCAGTTCAATCAACTCGGTAATGAGCTCACGCGCCAGCATGGCTGTCATCAGGTGATCCTGTGCGTGAACCAGCACCAGACTCACCTTTATCTTACCCTGCCCCTCATCGCTTTCAATGAGCTGTGTCTGTACGCGGTGCGCTTCATGCAGGGCAACATGGGATTGCTCCATCAGCGTTTTTGCCGTCTCAAAATCACCGAGTTTGGCTTGTTTTAACGCATTGTACGCCAGGCTTCGCGCCTGACCCGCGTTGATAATGAGCCCCATGACGACCTCTTCCAGGGTGTCGGCGGCGGCGTCGGTTTCCGGCAGGTTATCTAAATCCAGCATGATGACTCCTCGTCTGTTGCCGCGGCGGTACACCGGCCGCGGCTATTTTCCTTAAAATTTCAGCGCCTCAGCGATATCTTCCTCGCTCTCTTCGGCTTCGATAGTGTTTTGTGCTTTATTCGATATCACGACGAACGGCAGATAGAGCAGCGTCGCCACGCCGAGGTTGAACAGCGCCAGTAACAGGGCTGCGATACTGCCGTTGGTATTAAAGAATGCCCCCAGCCCTGTGGGCATAGTCCAGGGTGCGATATTGGTGACAGGTGGAATGATCCCCATGTAGTAGGCCGTCATGGTGATGGCTGCCAGTAAAGGTTGCACCAGAATAAACGGAATGAACATCACCGGGTTCATGATAATCGGCAGGCCGAACATCACGGGTTCGTTAATCTGGAAAATGCCGGAAGGCAACGCCAGCTTCGCCACCTGACGGTGATCGGCACGACGAGACGCAATAAAGATGGCAATAATTAACCCCAGTGTCGCCCCGGTACCGCCCAGGAAGATGTAGGAATCAAGAACCGGTTTCGCCCATGCATGGAAGGTTTTACCCGCGGCCAGCGCCGCATCAACGGAGCCGTACTCGGTATAAAGCGCCACGTTCTCCAGCGCCCACGGCGTCATAATTCCGCTGTCCAGCGCGGCCAGAGCCAGAGAGCCATGGACGCCAAAGAACCACAGCAGCGAGGTAAATATGACATACGCCCAGCCGACTACCCCGCCCATTGCCGCCAGCGGCTTAGAGATGGAATCCATAATGATCTGATGAAAGGTTGTTCCGGCGCCGGCCAGTCCCCAGGCGATAATCCCCATGATGGAGAGGATCACAAAACCCGGAATCAGTGCCGAAAAGGAACGCGAAACCGAGGCAGGCACGCTATCGGGCAATTTGATTACCCAGTTACGCCGAACAACAAACGTGAACATTTCCGCGACCACAAGCCCAATCAACATACCGGAAATAATGTTCGAGCCGCCGAGCCAGTTGGCATCGACCGCGTAAGCCTCCCCCACGCTATACGGGGTTACCGTCATAAACGCCGCCACGGACAACAACCCCGCCGCGAGGGGATCAACTTTGCGTTCCTCCGCCAGCGCCATACCAATAAAAAAAGGCGCCATCAGCGACATAATGCCCAACGTACCGTTATAGACATTACCGCCGATGGCTTTAAGGCCATTCAGGGAATCAATTGTTGACGCATCCAGTCGAATGCCAAGGGAGTAGAAAAAAGATCCTTCGCCAAAACTCAGAAAGACGTTATTTATTAAAACAAACATGGCCCCAGCGAGCGTTAATGGCATTAATTTAATAAATCCATTTTTAATCGCGTTGACATGCGGTTGCTTGCCTATTTTTACTGCGAACGGTAGCAGCATCTTTTCCAGATAATTGATCGCTTTACTCATACAAATAAGCCCCTAAGTGCCGCAACGTTAATTGCGGCATGAATGTGTGAAATTACTCTTTGACGGGAAAAATAAAAAATTAAAGCGCTGCTTTTTTAATGGCAGCAATGGCACTTTTAAGAACAGCTAAACCATCGATTTTGCCATAGAGCAATGAATCAATAACTTCTACTGGCTTATCGGGTAAAATACGCTGGATTTCTGGCAGCATATACGCAATTTGCGGACCCAACAGAACAACATCAGCCTGTGGACCTTTCTCTGCTGCCAGCGTTTCCGGAAAGGCATCAATTATCACTGGCACATTATATTTTTCCGCCTGCGCACGCATTTTCGACACCAGCAACGAGGTAGACATGCCCGCTGAGCAGAACAAATAGATGACTTTCTTATCCATAAAACCTCCCTTGAGCGGCGTTTATCATCGCAAGAATGTGTGATTACGTCGTATGGCGAGACGCCGTGTTATCTGTTTTTGATGTTGTATTGAGTATACGTTGGTGCGTTACAAGGGGATAATTCACGACAAACCAAAATTGTCTCTCATTGACCAGGTATCATGACTCTCTTCACATTCCGGTCAAATAATTCGCTTCGTTAAAAAAGATCCTGACGTAAAAAAACCGGCCCTCAGGCCGGTTGAGTTCTGCTCAGGCAAAGAGATTTAAAGGTTACTGCTTAGGCGCTTGCGGGTCGGTGTCATACTCAGCACAGGTCTGGTAGCCTGAGTTCATCACGTGACCCGTTTCATCCAGCGCGACGAAATAGGTTTCAGTTTTACCATTACGTTGACCCAGGATATAGGTCTGACACGTACCACGCGCGTGGATCATGGTCACTTCGGAAGAAGGACGACCGGCAACCTGCATAACCTGCTGGCGCGTCATCCCTTTTTTCACATCTTTGACCACTGGCTGGCTCACCTGATCTTTAGCGCGATCATAAGCCGTACACCCTGCCAGCATAGTCAGTACCGCCGCTGCACCCAGAATTCCTGCGATGTTCTTGTTCATATTCCATCCTCTTGTTTATCCGCTTGTGTATCAGCGTGTTATCTAAGCCTGGAATATAAAATTGCATTTTTCAACTATACAGAATGACTGGCATAACTTTCGGAAAATTCTAATAAAACTACGCATGCCTGCAAAAACGGCGTATTTTACGACACTCAAATGCGTGATCCTTGTCGTTTTACCGTCAAAGGGTTAATTTGGCTTCATCACCTATTTGCTACCTGCATAGCAGGCCACATGACGGAGGGGTTAAATGACTCTGCAACAAGAAATTATTCAGGCGCTGGGCGTCAAGCCGACTATCAATGCCGAAGAAGAAATTCGCCGTAGCGTAGATTTTCTTAAATCCTATCTGCAAACCTATCCTTTTTTACGCTCGCTGATTCTGGGGATAAGCGGTGGCCAGGATTCAACCCTGGCCGGTAAGCTTTGCCAGACCGCCATCTCCGAGCTGCGCCAGGAAAGCGGGGATACCAGTTACCAGTTTATCGCGGTACGTTTGCCCTACGGCGTACAGGCAGACGAAAAGGATTGCCAGGATGCCATTGAGTTTATTAAACCGGATCGTGTGCTGACCGTTAATATCAAGGGAGCCGTGCTGGCCAGTGAACAGGCGCTGCGCGAAGCAGGAATCGAGCTGAGCGACTTTATACGTGGTAATGAAAAGGCCCGTGAGCGTATGAAAGCCCAGTACAGCATCGCCGGGATGACGAAAGGCGTGGTGGTAGGTACTGACCATGCGGCAGAAGCCGTGACGGGCTTCTTCACCAAATACGGTGATGGCGGTACCGATATCAACCCGATTTTCCGCCTCAACAAGCGCCAGGGTAAACAGCTACTGGCTTCCCTGGGTTGCCCGGAGCACTTGTACAAGAAAGCGCCCACCGCTGATCTGGAAGACGATCGCCCTTCTCTACCCGATGAGGCGGCACTCGGCGTGACCTACGAAAACATTGATGATTATCTGGAAGGAAAAACGCTGGACGCCGGTACCGCGCAGATTATCGAAGGCTGGTATCTGAAGACGGAGCATAAACGTCGCCCGCCGATTACCGTTTTCGACGATTTCTGGAAAAAGCAATAAATCCCAGGGGCGGCGCAAGCCGCCTCTTTTTTCACCCGCCAGAGCCTGTTACACTGGATATCCAGACAGTATCAGGAGTCCGCAGTGAACAGGCGTCAATCCGCCCCGCGTCTTGAGTTTGAAGCGGCGGCTATTTATGAATATCCCGAGCATTTACGCCCATGGCTTGAAGCACTGCCAAAGCAGCCAGGCGTCTATTTTTTCCATGGCGAAAGCGACGCGATGCCGCTGTATATCGGTAAAAGCGTGAATATCCGCAGCCGGGTTCTTTCCCATTTGCGTACCCCCGACGAAGCCGCGATGCTTCGTCAGTCCCGGCGTATCACCTGGATATGTACCGCAGGCGAACTCGGCGCCCTGTTGCTTGAGGCGCGTCTGATAAAAGAGCAACAACCGCTTTTTAATAAACGCTTGCGTCGTAACCGCCAGCTTTGTTCGTTATCAATCAAAGGCGATAAACCACTGGTGGTCTACGCCCGCGAAGTGGATTTTTCCTCAGAAAGCGGCTTGTACGGCCTGTTTGCCAACCGTCGCGCCGCCCTACAAACATTGCAGTCCATCGCCGATGACGAAAAGCTCTGTTATGGTCTGCTTGGCCTGGAGTCATTAACCCGTGGTCGCGGCTGTTTCCGCTCGGCGTTACGCCGGTGTGCGGGCGCGTGTTGCGGTAAAGAAACAGTAGCCGAACATGATGGTCGTTTTCTGGCGGCAATGGAACGCATGCGCCTGGTGTGCTGGCCCTGGAATGGGCCGATTAGCTTGCAGGAAGTAGGAGAAACGATGACGCAATACCATATCATCCACAACTGGCTGTGGCTTGGGGCCGTCAACCATTTAGATGAGGCGGCAGAATTGCTCCGCACGCCCGCAGGGTTTGATCACGATGGCTATAAAATACTCTGCAAACCATTGCTGTCCGGAGAGTATCTGATTAGCGAATTCCCTCAGTGACCGGGAAGCCAGGTAATTTCACTAAAAAGCAACTGGCCTTCTGATTTGAGCAAGCGCAATGTCTGGCGACCTTCACTCCAGAAGGCGCCCTGATCGGCGGTAAGCAGCTTATCGCCAAGTTGCCATGCGCCACTCAGCACGAAGATCACGCCTCCCCGAGTACCAAAGGTTGTAAAAGTCCGGTCTGCAATACGCACTTTCGCACGGCAGCGATCGCGGCGAGTCATGATATTGAAATCCATCGACATCTGCCCGTCATGAAGTTGTACTTTTACCGGCTGTTCTCCGGCAAAGGTAAAAGGCTGGAATTTTTTCAACGTATGACAGAATTCATGGCCGCCATCCAGGGTAACTTCGCCACCTTCAATCAGTGTAATGACACGATCAACTCCCGGAAATTGCGGAAACTCGCCATTACTGGCCAGCGACGCGATACTTGCCCGCCAGCTGAAATCCCGCGTCGCCTCCGGAAAACAGCAAATTTCTCGGGTTTCGCCTGCACCATTACGCCAGAGATTTACCGGCATTTTGCGGATATCAAAGAATTCCATCATCACTCCTGAATGGCGCAGCCAGAGAACGCCGCGCCGCTGCTTCTAAAGGCAGCGTGTCATTATCATCCATCCTGCCATTAAAAGATTATCGGCAGCAAAGCAGGATGCCTTAGCAATACTGTTGCCAGCATGTAAAAAAATTAACGTAATGATACGCGGAAATTTTCTGTCAAAAACGAGCAGGTTGAGGATACCGTGATACAGGCGGCAGACAAGGGGGGCAGGAAAGAAAAACCGCCAGTCCTGCCCACAACGTAAACACGTGCTATGAGCAAGACCGGCGGTCTTGATAGGGGTTGCTGAATCAATTATTCAGCAGGTTGAGGCATTTTACCTTCTGGCGCAGGACGTTCTGTCAGACGCTTCTCAAAATTGGCATTAAACTGTTTTTTCTGCTCCGGCGTCAGAACGTTGTAGATTTTGTTCTGCGTTTCCAGATGTGCCAGCATATGTGCTTTACGCTGCTCATCCATTTTGGCGATTTGCGCTTCCGCTTTCGCTTTATCGAAGGTGTCGCTGGCAATAATGCTGTGCATATCGCGGCGTTCTTGCTGCATTTGCTCATACTCGCCTTTCCTGATATCCCGGATCTGCTGTTTCTGCGCATCCGTCAGGTTCAGACCTTTGAACATCATGTCATGATGAGGTCCACGCGGGCCTTTATGATGCATTAGCGGGCCGCCATCAGCCGGTGCAGCAGTGGTATCGGCAGCATGCGCCAGGTTAGCAGCGCCAAGAGCCAGGGTAGAGGCAACAAACAGAGCGGTGAGTTTACGCATAATATAGTTCCTTACTATTCATGTTTTCTTGCGGCGTATGCCGTGTTGACGATATTCACTTTAACCTTTTCTTCGTCAATAAATCAGAGCATCAGTAAAACAATGAAAGTGTAAAAAACATTTTTACAGCAATTGTGGAGAAAATATGAATAAACGGTGGAGAGAGGCAAACGAAATATAATGGCAGGCAGTTTCACAGGTAATAATGGAGATTATATAAGGCGTGAGAATAATAACAAGCCAATGCAACAAGAATAATCTGCATATGGAGTTAAAAATCACACAAACAGTTCAAACATGGCTGGCACGTCACTGTCGGCTGCCTGGTCATGCGGGCCTGCAACTCGGGTCCGCTGACTTTGATTGAGCAAGAAAAGCCTCACATCGGTAAGATAATGAGGCCAGAATATCGTATCAAGCGTCCGCTGGCGTTGGAAAATATGCTATATGCACGCTATCGCTAAAACTGAACACTTCCATGCCAACTTTCGCAAAAAGAATTGAAAGTGATTTCTTAGTATGGATGGTCACATGACCATTTCTGGGCGCAACATACCAACTATGGGTTCCTTCATTGGTCATGGAATCGCTGACTAATGTTGAAAAGAAAATTGCCCCTCGCTCATCCAGAAAACTGAACGCTTCAAAGAGCGTTGCAACGGGGGTAGGCGTATGTTCGAAAACTTCAAAAGAGGTGATTAATTCAAATTTGCCTTGTGGCAACGCTAAATTTAAATGAAACGGATCCCAGCCAACGGCTTTTACACCCTGCTCACAGAGTAAGTTTGCAAGCTGGCCATCACCACCACCATAGTCGAGTACATTCCATTTCAGTATTGGCTTGAAATTAGACATAACCAATTCTGCATTATTTCTTGGACGGACACCCAGAAAATCAGGATCGTGATTTATATAATCATCATTATAAATGTATTTTTTAAAATCATCGAATCCCCAGTCATCAAATGCATGAGTATAGAGCAGTCCACAATTCTCGCAGCGATGATAATAAATGGGTATCCCGGTCAATGGTAAGACTGCATGGTCGGGTAACTTACTGTCGCATGAAGTATTAAAGTCAACAACTCCACACAAATGGGCATCGCTTTCACAGACTTTGCATTTCGATGAATGTACAAGGCTTTTAATTATCATGCATCCTCACAAAACCAGGTTCTAATCGTTCAATATCCATGTAGTCGTATGAGGCTTGGTATTTCACTCAACATTTAGCTCGACTACACCCTACCTCCCAGAGCAATAATCTAGAATAACAGCTGCAGCGCCCATTTACGTCAGGATAAGACGCTACTTTCGTGCTCAGTTTAAAGTATAGAATTACCTTAACACTGCATGTTGAGGATGCTGGAAGGGTAACCATGTCTGGCTGCGGGATGCTTTTGCGCCCTTGTAAAGAGGTTCTTCATGTCGATACATTGCGCAACGCATGGAGAGACGAGCGCCATAATGCGCGACTGTTCATCGCCATGACAGTTGATTTTTAGTCGACAAAAAATAAAAATCACATATTTATCAATTAGATATTTCACAAGCTCCGTTTAAAGACGTTAAGTGCAATTGCTCTAATTAGATAGCAAAAACGGGCCTAATCCTCAGTTAGAACAAGGTCGGGCATGCTACCCTTAAATTTTAATAAGATAGATAATAGATCAGTTAGGCTATGGATAGCTCATTGAGGAATTGAGAAGATGAAGTTCCATTTTTACATCGAAACTAGCCCATCTGCGTTTAGCATGCAGGCAACCGATATTGCCGAAAAAATTAGCGATACCAGTTCGCATACTTTTATATTACGACAGGCATTAGATTACAAGGACGAATTTAAAGAAAAAAGCAATGTCACCATTATCAACATCACTTATGCAAACTTTCCCGATGTTGTAAAAGATATCTTATATGGCATTAGCCAAAAATCAATTCCTTCTGTTTACCTTCATTTTGGCACCGGACATGCCGAAGATATTGGCACGATCCTGAGCAAATCGCGCCATCCAAGAAATAAAACACATTTAAGAATTTATGAGGATGATCCTCTTTCTATCATAACGCGTAATACATTACTTGCATTACCTGCTGCACAACGCCAAAATGCAATCGCTACATATGCTCAACATTTACAAGATAAAATATTTACTAAAAAAGAGAATCTTATATCAAGCAGAGGGTGGAATCCTGTCGTCACATACTCATTTGGAAAAATTTACGACACCAAATATTATTCATGCGACAACACTCTGCTTAATGAGCATGGGTTATCCATATCACCATTAGAAACCAACCCAAATGTCAAAACGGTGCTTTTCAATTTCCCTGAAATCGAAACAGCGCGCGATTTCATCGATGGCAATACCTTATTAGTCATTTTAAAAAATGATTATTCCATGCGCGATTGCCAGGCGAATATCGAGAACCTCATTAGCGAACTTCGCGCCAATCCAGAGAACAACCATTTTAATAAACTTCTCGTGTGGGGTGGCAGAAAAGGCATAACTTATCCGCATGATCTACAGGTTTTACATCTACCAAATACAATTCCGCTGGTCTTTCTTGATAGATGTAATGCTCTTCCCGGGCAGATGGTTGGAGAATTATGTACCGAGATGTTTTTGATGAACGGGAATGAGGTTATTTTGACATTGCCGCGCATGGAAGAGACGCCATTAGAACAACTGACCGGTAAATTCGCCTGTTTTGCAAATACCAAAAGCCTTGAACTCATTGACAATGATGCACTTTTATCCCCTGATAACCTGCGCATTTTTCGTTGTGCGGCCTCAATGGGTGACGTTGTTTTTGCGCTTGGCGCATTAACTGCGCTGAAAACACAAACAACGGAGAAATTTGTCCTTATTGCCAACAAGCTTTTTGAGGATATGGCCTCAGCTTGTCCGGCAGTAGATTACTTTTGGCCAATGAATTCCGTTACGGAAGGAAAAAGCAAACTCATTGAAAAAGTGGGCATGCAAGAGAAGATTCACATTTTTGATAAATGGGATCAGATCCTGGCGCCAAAACATATGTCCCTGGCTTTTCTGGATGAATTTGGCACACAGTGGCGAGAAAGCGATTTACAGCCAAAGATCGATTTAAGTCATCTTGATACGACCCGTGTCGACGCATTCATAAAAAAGCATAACCTTAATGCGGGCAAAACCGTGCTGGTGCACCCAAACGTTGGTGCGCCAAATCGAACCTGGACAGAAGAGGGCTGGAATGCCGTAACCGATCATATGGTCGATGCGGGATGGCAGGTGGTTATCATTGGCAGCGATAAAAATAATAGTCATAAGCGCGATCTGATGACCATTACAAACCCGCACGCCATTTCCGCAATCAACGCCTTTTCAATTATGGAAACGATCTACTTTATGCGCCATTGTGCGCTGTTGATCGCCTGTGATTCCGGTCCGGTTGCGCTTGCTGGCATGACCTCGATCGGCATCATTTCTATTTACTCGCAGATTGAGGCGAAAAACCGTTTACCCTTCAGGAATGGCGTTCAGGGCTGGAATGCATTAGGTATAGATGTTGCCTGCCCGGCTTACGGCCCATGCGGCAGACTGGTCAGTACAGATCCCAAAGAAACAAACGGGGTCTCTTTTGCTGAATGGTGTCCTAAAGATAAAACCTATGAGTGCATGCGTGGCCTTTCAGGACAGACCATGATCTACCTGATTAACCATTTCCTGCAATCTGAGGATTATATTCCGCAGAGTGCTAACGCCTGAGCAATCATCGCAAAGCGCGTTTAGCGATAAAAGCGCGCCCGACGTCATGTCAGGGCGCGCTCTTTTTCGGATATCGTCAGCGCTAACTGATGCGTTCCAGCATCAACCCCGCTCGTAACCCTACCGCAACCTTCGGATTAGGAAAGAGCACATATTCCTGATCGCGCTGGACAACGTAACGCTCACCACGATCTTCTGCCAACAGCGTACCCGCCGCAAACGGGGTGAAATTGAGCGTCTCATCCGACATATAAAGCACAAAGTCTTCACTGCGGCGTGTTAACTGCTGCACCACGCGATAGCGCAACGGTACGGTTTCTGCTTCGGGAACCACATCGCCGGAAAGCAACGCCGCCAGCGCCCAGCGAGTGCGTTCAAACTGACTCAGATCATTTTCACCAAACGGTAGTGCTTTACCAAGCTCCAGCGTGCAGGAGTGGGCCTGGAACTGTTCACAGGTGTAGTGGGTAAAGGTTCCCGCAGGCGATTGATGGAAGACCAACGCCTCCAGTCCGGCATCGCCGAGCCACTTGAGAAAAATTTCATCCCAGGGTTCAGTCCGCGCAGGGAGTACGCCAAAACGTACATGATATGAACCACGTATCGCCGTGTGCAGGTCAAGGTGCCAGCGTTCTTCGTCGTCCTCCGCATAGAAATGGGTGACGGCCCGTTCCAGTTGCGCGGCGCGGATCGTCTCATCACTGGCCGGAAAACCTTGCCATCGTGCGCCAAACAGGCGGTTGAGGTCGTTACGCAAAAAACGTTTATTCTGCCCCAGCGCCTGAGGGTTACCGATAATGATCAGCAGGCGCCAGCTCAACGCCAGCGTCCCGTTTAATAGCTGTTTTAACAGCCCATCCAGCATCTCCACCGGTGCGGTTTCATTGCCGTGAATGGCACAGGAAAGCACCAGAGAGCGCTTTACTGGCTTTGGGGGCAGCAGCTCCAGTACGCCCTGTTCATGCCATAACCAGTGGATCGCACCTGCTTCCCCTGCCATCCTGCGGGGCATTTCACCTGACAGCGTCATTGCGAGAAAATTGTCCATACGGCCTCCTGTCACTGCTGGAAGGGATAAACGGAACCTAATCTCAACATTTGCGTCAACGTATCCAGTGCTTCCCGGCTCTCCCGTAATAGCATCGGATCGGCCAGATCGGCCTGTGTTAACCTGTCACGATAATAACGCTCAATCCACTCATTTAGTGCGCGGAACAGCACATCATTCATCATAACTGCCGGATTCACCGCCTGTGCCTCGTCATCTTTCAGGACGACGCGTAGCCGTAAACACGCCGGGCCGCCGCCGTTAGACATACTTTCGCGTAGATCAAACACCTTGATTTCGCTGACGGGATTGTCCTGCTCCAGCAGCGTGGTTAAATAGCGCCAGACGCCCGCATGCTCACGAGATTCCTGCGGCAGTATTAGCACCATGCTGCCATCTTCGCGGCTCAACAACTGGCTATTGAACAGATAGGTTTCCACCGCGTCGCTGACAGAGACCTCGGCCTCCGGAACCTCCAGCGCCATAAATCCCTGTACCCGCGCGCGAAGCTGACTAAACAGCGCCTGTTGATGCAAAAACGCCTGCTCATGGCAGAAAAGCACCTGCCGGTTTGATACCGCGATAACGTCATTATGGAACACGCCCTGATCGATTACCGCGGGATTTTGCTGGGCGAAGATAACCTGCCGCGGGCAGACCTGATTAAGCCGCGCCACCGCCTGGCTGGCTTCCAGTGTCTGGCGGGCAGGATAGCGGCCGGGGGCGGCGTTACTGCCCTCTTCGCGGCCATAAACAAACAACTGAACCCCCTGCTCGCCGTAGTCGCCACCAAGACGATTATGGTTAGCTGCCCCTTCATCACCAAACATCGCCACCTGTGGCAACGCCGGATGCACGGCAAACATACGCTCATCGCGGAAGATGGCTTTTAGCACGGCTTCGGTGGTCGGTGCTTCGATGGCGCGGTGAAATTTATTATTCAGGTTAGCCACTGTCAGATGCACCCGCCCGTCGAGCGCATCGGCTGAAGGACAGACCGTCGCCGCGTTCGCCACCCACATGGATGATGCAGAGCTGACAGCAGAAAGTAAGTGAGGTGAATGCGTTGCAGCTTTCTCAATCACCTGCTCATCACTTCCGCTAAACCCGAGCTGGCGCAGAGCAAGCACGTTCGGCCTTTCCTGCGGAGGGATCACTGCCTGCGGAAAACCGGCATCCGCCAGCGCTTTCATCTTTAACAGCCCCTGCTTTGCCGCCAGCTTCGGGTTAGAGACCCGGTGACGGTGTTTCGTCGACGCCTCATTGCCAAACGACAGTCCGGCATAATGGTGTGTCAGGCCTACCAGGCCATCAAAGTTAACTTCCCGCGCTTTCATCGCGTCGCCTCCCGGCTGAAATCAAGCCCAGGGCTGAGTGATTGCGGCAGGACAAGCTCTGCCGATTCGAGACTGGCCATAGGCCAGGCGCAATAATCGGCGGCATACCAGGCGCTGGGGCGATGGTTGCCTGAGGCGCCCACGCCGCCAAAAGGCGCAGTACTCGCCGCACCGGTGAGCGGTTTATTCCAGTTGACGATCCCGGCGCGCGCCTCCAGCAGCAACTGCTCAAATTGTTCACGGTCCGGTGAAATCAACCCACAGGCCAACCCGTAACGGGTATTGTTTGCCAGCGCGATGGCTTCATTAAAGTTGTCATAGCGCCAGACACAGAGTAACGGACCAAAAACCTCTTCATCCGGTACATTCTGCGCATCCGACATCTCAACAATGCCGGGGCTCAGCAGTGATGTTCCGGCCTGCAGTAGATGCGGCTCAAGTAAGGTTTTGCCGCCACGTTCAACGTGCTCCTGCCAGGCCTGCCGGACATGCTGTGCCGCCTGTTCTGAAATGAGCCCGCCGAAGAAAGGCTGCGGATCCGCATCCCACGCCGCAGGCATCAGGCGCGAGGAGACCTCCACCAGACGGCGCAAAAAAGCATCCCCCGCCTCGCCCCGCTTCACCAGCAGACGACGCGCGCAGGTACAACGCTGCCCGGCGGTGATAAACGCCGATTGAATAGTCAGATGCACGGCGGCGTCCAGATCCGCCGGGTCTTCAACAATCAGCGGATTGTTACCGCCCATTTCAAGGGCAAGGATCTTCTCCGGCTGCCCGGCCAACTGGCGATGCAGTTGAAAACCGGTACTGGCGCTGCCGGTAAACAGCAGGCCGTCAATGCCCTCAAGCGAACTTAACGCCTGACCGGTCTCCCGTCCTCCCTGCACCAGGTTCAGCACGCCAGGCGGCAGACCTGCCTGTTCCCAGAGTTTAACTACTGCCTCGCCGGTCAACGGCGTTAACTCGCTGGGTTTGAAAATCAGGGTATTACCCGCCAGCAAGGCCGGAATAATATGCCCGTTGGGGAGATGACCGGGGAAATTGTAGGGGCCAAATACCGCCAGAACGCCATGTGGACGGTGGCGCAATGTTGCAGCCCCGTCTGGCATCTCGGTGTGCTGCGTGCCGGTGCGCGCGTGGTACGCTTTTACCGAAATGGTGGCTTTATTGATCATCGCCGTGATTTCAGTGGTCGCTTCCCAGCGCGGCTTACCCGTTTCACGAGCGATAATCTCAGCTAATGCGGTTTTGTTGGCTTCCAGCAGTGCGGCGAATTTTTCGACAATCGCCTGGCGCTGCGTCATCGTGAGTCTGGCCCAGGCCGGAAACGCAGCCCGCGCCGCTTCGCAGGCGAGCCCGACCTGAGAAGCGTCGGCGTCATTACCCTGCCACACGGTTTCGTTACTGACCGGGTTCTTTTTGATGCGTCGGGCACCCAGACCCGCAATCCACTCGCCATTAATCCATTGATTCATGATTTTTTATCCTCTGCGCACAGGCGTACCAGGCGCACTTTGTCGCCCGGATGACATTTGAGTGCATCAAGTTGTGCAGCGCTCAGTACCAACCGCTCCGTTGCCGGGTCGGCATAGATAAGCATGGCTCTGAATTGATGATATTGCTCGTTGGCCACCATACAGGCAGGCCATTCCCCCGGCGCAGGCTGGCCTTCCGCCACCTCAACCAGACGACTTTTACGGATTGCGCGAACGCGGTCAATGTCGCATTCAAGCGTTGGCCCGCCGTCGAAAATATCGACATAGTTACAGTAGCGGAAGCCTTCTTTCTCCAGTACCGCGCGAGCGGGCGCTGTTTGTGGATGGACCTGGCCAATCACCGCTTGCGCCTCGGACGAGAGAAAATCGGTGTAAATCGGGTGCTTGGGCATCAGTTCGGCGATAAATGCTTTCTGCCCGGTGCCGCACAGGTAATCCGCACGGGCAAACTCCATAGAAAAGAAGCGTTTGCCAAGGCTCTCCCAGAAGGGCGAATAACCGGTCTCGTCGATGACCCCACGCATCTCCGCGACCACTTTCTCATTAAAGCGGTCGCGGAAAGCGGCCATAAACATAAAACGCGATTTAGAAAGCAGATACCCGTTGCCCTCTTTGCGCCATGCCGGGTCGAGAAATAAGGTGCAAAGCTCGCTGCTGCCCGTATGGTCATTGCTGAGGAACAACGTGGGCAGCGCGTTATAAACGTTAAGCTCTTTTGAAGCATGGACCAGCGTGCCAACGCGGTAATTATACCAGGGGTCATTAAGCCCCACAGCGACCTCAATGGCGCAGATCCCGGCCACTTCGCCGGTTTCAACCACTTCAAGGACAAACACATAGCCCTGCTCGCTTTTCGCCAGCTCACCGCGCCAGGTTTTCAGGGCACGCTCAATGCGCGCTGAGAGCGTGGCTTCATCCGCAGGCAGCGAGGTCAACCCGCCGCCTGTTTTTCCTGCCAGCGCCATCAACGCCGGAAGATCGTCATGCTCAACAGGACGGATCACCATCATGATGGACACCCCGCAACGAATTTATCGCAGGCGATACCAAAGCGCGCCAGCCCGCGAGAGACCTCATCTTCGCTAATATTGAGCGCAGGTGCGAAACGCACCACGTTTGCCCCGGCAATCAGCACCATGACGCCTTCTGTGGCCGCCAGTTGCGAAATCTGTTTCGCTTTTCCGGCGTACTCAGCGTTGAGTTCACAGCCAATCAATAGCCCCAGACCACGAACTTCACGGAACAGACCGCAGCGGGCATTAATGGCCTGCAATTGTTCGTTAAACCATTGGTGGCGCTGTTTCACGCCATCCAGCGTCTGCCGGGTATTGACAATATCCAGCACCGCGCCGGCGACTGCAGAAGCAAGTGGGTTACCGCCGTAAGTCGTACCGTGGGTGCCAACGGTCATCACGCGGGCATATTTTTCCCGGGCCAGCATCGCCGCCACCGGAAAACCGCCGCCCAGCGCTTTGGCGGTGGTCAGCACATCAGGTGTTACGCCATAGTGCATATACGCATATAGTTCGCCGGTACGCCCGACGCCCGTTTGTACCTCATCGAAAATCAGCAGCGCATTATGGCGATCGCACAGCTCACGCACCCCCTGTAAGAACGCAGTAGTGGCAGGCACCACGCCCCCCTCCCCCTGAATGGGCTCGACAATGACCGCGCAGGTATCGTCATTGATGAGCGCACTGGCAGCCGCCAGGTCGTTGTACTGTGCATGCGCAATATCCGGCGGTAACGGTGCAAAGTCTTGCGAATAGGCTGGCTGGCCGCCGGCGCTTACGGTAAACAGCGTGCGGCCATGGAAAGCATTTTTGAACGCCACAATGCCCGTTTTCTTACCGCCAAAGGCATCGTGGGCATATTTGCGCGCCAGTTTCAGCGCCGCTTCATTGGCTTCCGCCCCGGAGTTGCAGAAGAAGACTTTTTCGGCAAACGTGGCGTCGATTAAGCGTTTTGCCAGACGTAATACCGGCTCATTGGTGTAGCCGTTTCCGGTGTGCCAGAAGCGCGACGCCTGCTCGCTTAACGCTTTGCATAACGCCGGGTGGGCATGCCCCAGTGCGTTAACGGCAATGCCGCCTGCAAAGTCGATGTACTCTTTATCGTCTTGATCCCAAAGGCGAGAACCCTCGCCACGGACCGGAATGAAAGGCGCTGGCGCGTACACTGGCATCATCCATTCATCAAAGTTTTCACGTGTAATTGACTGCGACATAGCGACCTCATCCGGTAAATAATTGGTTGAATATATGTTAAAAAATATGAGTATTTACGCTGTAAATGTATATTGCACAGGACGTGCCAGCCAGCGTTCAAAATGCATAAACGCGGCCTGACAACGAAATATCAATAAGTTAAAACCCGTCGCTATTCACTTAAATTGCATAAAAAGTGAATAATATTAGATGAAGTCTGGATAGCGGAGAGAAAATCAGAAAGATTATGCATGGATAAAATATAATTCTGAATCTGTGATCGTCTGCGAAATTTATCGGTTAATCCTGCGACAATTTGGGGCGTTACGCACTGTTATGGGGCGCCACACCTGTTCAACAGAATGAAAAAAGCTGGCATCGCTGCCAGCCCTTTGGGTGATATGACCAGGCCAACCGTCAAGTCAGACGACTGCCGCCATCGCTTCAACGCGGGCAATGGCCTGATAAAGAGCGTGGGCGGTGATGTTATCCGGCATATTTTGCATATCCGGCGCATGCAATGACATTTGCACAATCTCTTCAAGCTCGCTGGCATCCAGCGCGGCAATATCACTCAGACGTAGCGGTATCGCGCAGGCATGCGCCAGGCGCACCGCCTCAAGCAATTCCGCATCACTGCGATTTTCCAGCGCCAGCAGACACAGGTTGCCAAAACCCACCAGAAGCCCGTGACCAAATTCGCGGGTTTTATCACAGACCGTAAAGCCTTCATAAATCGCATGGGCGGCCGCGGCATGAGCACCGCTGCTCATCATCGAGGTCAGTCCGGCAAACATAAAGATGGCATCCAGCACCTGTTCCAGCGCGGCACTGGGTTTCCCTGCCCTTACGGCGTCACAGGCAGCAGGGCCGTGGGCCTGAATAAGGTCATAGCAGATACGGCTGTTGGCACTGGAAGCCTGCGCGACGCCGCTGTGATTCTGATGCTGCGTGCTGATTGCGCGAAATTCATACCATTTTGCCAGCGTGTCGCCAAGGCCCGCCGCAAGCCAGCGTAACGGCGCGGTGGTCAGAATTTCGCTATCGATAATCACGGCAGCGGGCGCCTGGGCTAAGGGGAACAGATCGCGAAAATGGCCATTGGCATGATAACGGATGGTCAATGGCGTCACGGCCGCACAGGTTGCGGCAATGGTCGGAATAGTGACAATCGGCACATGTCTCTGTACCGCCACGGCTTTACTGGTATCAAGCGCTTTCCCGCCGCCGACGCCTATCACCATCTCCGCCCCCGTCACCTCGACCTCTCGTGCCAGGCGCTCAATATTCTCTTCAGTGCATTCACCGCCAAACCATTGCAGGCCTACCAGTTCAATCCCGGAGGCCGCCAGTTGATGGCGAATCTGCGTATCCACAGCGGCCAACCCGGCATGACCGCCAATGACCAGCGCGCGCTTGCCCAACGCGGCGCATATCTCGCCAAGGCGGGTGATAACGCCTGCGCCACGTAAAATTTGCGCCGGGAAGATGATGTTCAGTGCCTGCATAAATGACTCTCCGTGATGAACAAACCTGCCTCCTTACTTGTCAGGATTGAGGTCGCAGTAAATGTGGCCCTAACCGGGCAATAGACGTGCATCCCAGCTGTGCGAGGGTGCGGTCAACTTCCTGCAAAATCAGCGCCAGCGCCTGCTTCGCCCCGGCCTCACCGTCAGCCGCCACGCCATAAAGCATGGGCCGCCCGAGCAAAACGCCGTTCGCCCCCAACGCCAGCGCTTTCACCACGTCAGTGCCACGGCGAAAACCGCTATCGATAAGAATCGTTGCGTCCGGGCCGCAGCGATGACGGATCTCAGGTAACACTTCCATCGCACTCACTGACCCGTCAAGTTGTCGCCCGCCGTGGTTCGAGAGCACAATGCCATCAATACCTGCCGCAAAGGCCCGCGTTGCGTCATCCGGCGCGAGAATACCTTTAATCAACATTGGCCCTGACCACTGGCTACGGATCCAAGTCAGCGTCTCCCAGCTCAGGCGCGTGTCCATCTGCGCGGCAAAGTAGCTGGCGCCCCCGGCCCCCCGCCGCTTATCCGCCGGGATATAAGGGGTTAAATTGCCAAATCCCGGTACACCCGCAGGCCGAATGGTGCGCCATACCCAGGCGGGATGTAACGCGATATCAAACAGACTGGGGAGAGAGAGCTTCATGGGACGGCGGTAATTGCGCTTATCCTTTTCGCGATTGCCGAAATGCACCGCATCAACGGAGACCACCAGCGTGGTGCAGCCTGCCGCTTTTGCGCGTTCAAGCAGCCCCGTGGTGACCGTCCGGTCTTTGAGCACATACAGCTGAAACCAGTGTTGGGGCAGGTGTTCATCCGCAATTTCCTCAATCGGTGCGGTCGACACGGTACTCTGGATATAGCCAATACCGGCATCTCTGGCGGTACGCGCTAACATCGCATCGGCGCCATAACGCAACATGCCGTTATAACCCGTCGGCGCAATCAGCAGCGGTGCCGCCAGTTTTTGACCACAAAGGGTAACCGAGAGATCGCGTTCGCTCGCGTCGTTCAGCACCGGAGGAATAAAGCGCCAGCGGGCAAAGACACGGCGGTTATCGCGTAATGTTTGCTCATCATCCGCGCCGCCTTCCAGATAACTAAAAGCAAAACGGGGTAGCGCGCGTTTGGCTCGCTGGCGTAGTTCTTCAATGTTCAGTGCCAACCGTTTCACACCGCCCCCTGCGCAAGGATCGCTTTCAGGGCGTCGATAAACTGCTGGTTATCCTCTTCGTTGCCCATCGACACCCGGATCCAGTGCTCATAGCCTGGCTCCCGCCACGGCTTGATAATGACGCCATAGCGCAATAAATGCTGCGCCATTTCGCCGCTGGGGCGTCCACAGTCAAAGAAGAGAAAATTGGCGTGTGAGGGCGCCACGTAAAATCCCAGACGTCTGAGTTCGGCGGCCACACGCTCCCGCTGCGCGTTCACCAGGGCAACGCTCGCCTTCACATGCGCCTGGTCGCCTAACGCGGCCACCGCCGCCGTTTGCGCCGCGCGATTAATATTAAATGGTGTACGTACGCGGTTGAGCAAGTTGACGAGTTCAGGGTGACTGGCTAAGCCATAGCCCACGCGCAGGCCCGCCAGACCCCAGGCTTTCGAAAAAGTACGCAGCACAATCCACGGGCGCCGCTGCGCGGCCAGTACTGCCAGGCTATCGGGGTAATCCGGGTTCTCATGGCAATATTCGAAATAGGCTTCATCAATGACCAGCACACATTCCTGCGGCGCGGCGGCAATGATGCGGGCAAAACCGTCTTTGTCGAGCATGCACCCCACCGGGTTTGACGGATTGCTAAAAATGACCATTTTCGCCGGCGTGGAGAGCGCCTGCTCCCAGGCCGCAATGTCGAACTGTTGTCGTTGATCAACCCCCACCAGGGTCACGTCCGCTCCCATCATGCGCGGGAAGATCTCGTGCAGGCCAAACGACGGAATCAGCGTGACAACGCGATCACCAGGGTTAAGAAAAGCCAGCGCCAGCATATGCAGGATGTCTTCTGAACCATTGCCTGTGACAATATTTTCGGCGCTTACGCCGGTATAGTCCGCCAGCACATCGCGCAACCGGGCGCTGGCGGCATCGGAATAGACCGCGCTGAAATCAGCATCTGCCTGTAATGCTGATACCACCTGCGGGCTGGCGCCCAACGGGTTTTCATTACTGGCCAGTTTGGCGATATGGGTTACGCCATATTTCTGCCGCACAGCCTCTGCCGACAGGCCCGCGTTATACAGACCCAGGCTGCGTGTCGTGGGGCGAGCAAGATTGTTGAGTGTCTGTTGTTGTTGCGCAAAGAGTGGATCGGAAACCGCGACATCGAACGTCATTACGTATCCCTCAGGAAAAGCCGGATGAGCGCGAGCCGCCCATCCGGCGCTGATGATCAAAGCATCGGTAAGTTCAGGTGATTACGCTCGGCGCACTCCTGCGCCTGTTCATAGCCCGCATCCGCGTGGCGCATCACGCCCGTGGCCGGATCATTCCACAGCACCCGTGCCAGACGTTCATCCGCCTCTTTGCTGCCGTCACAGACAATGACCATCCCGGCGTGCTGAGAAAAGCCCATTCCCACGCCGCCACCATGGTGCAGACTGACCCAGGTTGCGCCGCCAGCGGTATTGAGCAACGCGTTGAGCAGCGGCCAGTCAGAGACTGCATCAGAACCGTCTTTCATCGCTTCCGTTTCACGGTTTGGCGAGGCCACAGAGCCGGTATCCAGATGGTCACGGCCAATGACAATTGGCGCTTTTAACTCGCCATTACGCACCATCTCGTTAAAGGCCAGCCCGGCAAGATGACGCTCCCCCAGGCCAAGCCAGCAGATACGCGCAGGCAGCCCCTGGAAGGCAATACGTTCACGCGCCATATCCAACCAGTTGATCAGATTGGCGTTATCCGGGAAGAGCTCTTTCAGTTTGGCGTCGGTTTTGTAGATATCTTCCGGGTCCCCGGAGAGCGCCACCCAGCGGAAGGGGCCTTTGCCCTCACAGAAGAGCGGACGAATATAAGCAGGAACGAAGCCCGGGAAATCAAAGGCATTGGTCACCCCTTCCTCTTTGGCAACCTGGCGAATATTGTTGCCGTAATCGACGGTCGGGATCCCCATGGCGTGAAAATCGAGCATCGCCTGTACATGCTTCGCCATCGACGCGCGAGCCGCTTTCACCACTGATTGCGGGTCGGACTGGCGTGCCTGCTGCCATTGTTCCAGGCTCCAGCCCTCCGGCAGATAACCGTTGAGCGGATCGTGCGCCGAGGTCTGATCGGTGACAATGTCCGGGCGCAGGCCGCCTGCTTTCGCCCGTGCCGCCAGTTGGGGCATCAGCTCGGCGGCGTTGCCCAGCAGGCCAACAGAGATGGCTTTGTTCTCGGCGCAGGCTTTTTCAATCATCGTCAGGGCGTCGTCCAGGCTGCGGGTTTTGTAGTCGAGATAGCGCGTGCGCAGACGGAAATCGATGCGTGATTCCTGGCATTCAATCGCCAGCACGCATGCGCCTGCCAGAACTCCCGCCAGCGGCTGGGCACCACCCATGCCGCCAAGCCCGGCGGTTAAAATCCACTTGCCGCGCAGGTTGCCGTTGTAATGCTGGCGACCGGCTTCGGCGAAGGTTTCGTAAGTGCCCTGCACAATGCCCTGCGCACCAATGTATATCCATGAACCGGCCGTCATCTGGCCGTACATCATCAGACCGGCTTTATCCAGTTCATGGAAGTGTTCCCAGTTCGCCCAGTGAGGAACGATGTTGGAGTTGGCAATCAACACGCGCGGGGCGTTGCTGTGGGTGCGAAAAACGCCGACCGGTTTTCCCGACTGGACCAGCAGCGTTTCGTCTTCCCGCAGATTGCGCAGGCTCTCAAGGATCGCCTCAAAGGCCGGCCAGTTGCGAGCTGCTTTGCCGATGCCGCCATAAACCACCAGGTCTTCCGGGCGCTCGGCGACATCCGGATCGAGGTTGTTCTGAATCATGCGATAGGCTGCTTCAATCAACCAGTTCTGGCAGCTCAGTTCGGTCCCCTGGGGAGCGCGGACAACGCGGGCTTCGGCATTTTTGTGTGGCGCATTCATGTTCATTTCCTTCTCTAAATTTGAATTTTTTGCACAGCGTTATCAGGCGAAGCTCGGCAACAGCGCTTCGATTTCTGCGGGCCAGTGTTCGCGGGACGCCCACAGACGCATCATTTCGACGTCCGGCGCCATCAGGCGATCTTTTTCAAGAAACGCGACGTTCTGGCGAATGGCGTTCATTTCGTTTTCCAGCGTTTTTGAGCTTTGCAGCGGACGATGGAAATCCACCCCTTGCGCGGCCGCCATCGCTTCAATGCCAACCACAACGCTGGTGTTGAAACACATATCCCCCAGACGGCGCGCGGCGTAGGTCGCCATTGAGACATGGTCTTCCTGATTCGCAGAGGTGGGCAGGCTGTCGACGCTTCCTGGATGGGCCAGCGATTTGTTTTCCGAGGCCAGCGCGGCGGCGGTAACCTGGGCAATCATAAAGCCGGAGTTCACACCGCCGTCACGCACCAGGAACGGCGGCAAACCGGACAACCCGGTATCAAGCAGCAGGGCCATACGACGCTCCGAGATGGCGCCAATCTCAGCGACCGCCAGCGCAATAATGTCGGCGGCGAAGGCCACCGGTTCGGCGTGAAAATTACCACCGGAAATCACATCGCCGTTTTCGGCAAAGACCAGTGGATTATCGGAAGCGGCATTGGCTTCGATGCGCAAGATGCGTGCGGCATGGTGCAAGTTATCAAGACATGCGCCCATCACCTGAGGCACGCAGCGAATGGAATACGGATCCTGTACGCGGCCACATGCCGCATGGGAGGTCACAATGTCGCTCCCGGCGAGAATTTTGCTCAGCGCGGCCGCCACGGCAATCTGCCCTTGCTGTCCGCGGGCTTCATGAATACGCGGGTCGAGCGGTTTAACGGAACCTTTGATGGCTTCCAGCGACAGCGCGCCGGCCACCAGCCCGGCGGAAAAGACGCGCTCCGCCTCAAATAGCCCCGACAGTGCCAGGGAGGTCGACACCTGAGTGCCGTTAAGCAGCGCCAGCCCCTCTTTCGGCCCGAGTTCAAAGGGGCGTATCCCCGCACTTGCCAGACCTTCCACCGCAGACATTGTGTTGCCCTGCACCGTCACCGTGCCTTCACCAATCAGCATAAGCGACAGGTGCGCCAGCGGGGCTAAATCGCCGGATGCCCCTACCGAACCTTTTTCCGGAATGCAGGGATAGACCCCGGCATTGAAGAGCGTAATCAGGGCGTCAATCACGTCAATGCGAATGCCGGAATGGCCACGCGAAAGACTGAGGATCTTCGTTGCCATCACCAGGCGCACAATGTTATCCGCCAGATATTTACCCGTCCCCACACTGTGCGACAACACCAGATTGCGCTGTAATTCCGCCAGGCGTTCGGCCGGAATACGGGTCTGCGCCAGTTTGCCAAACCCGGTATTGATGCCGTACACCACGTCCCCCGATGCCACAATGCGGGTAACCGTCTCCTGAGAGGCCAGCACATCGGCACGGGCCTCTTCCGCCAGCGCGAGATGAACATTGCCCTGATAAATCTGGCGCAGCATGGGCAGGTCTACATGGCCTGGCTGCAGGCGGCAAAGGGTGAAACCGGAGGATGAAGGAGCCATAATCTATTCCTGTATATACAAGTAGAGCTGAAAATATACCCGGTCAGGACTCGGCCCACCGGGTGCTTACGCACAACCTGACAAAAAAGTGGCAACACGACGCAAAAAATAACCGATCAATGATCCATGGTCTGCATCGTTTCGGTACGAATCTCTTCCGTTATCCGCGCCTTGAGCGTCATAAACTCCGGTGACGTCTTTAACGTGTAATCACGCGGGTGCGGAAAATTCACCGCCACTTCGGTTTTGATTCTCCCTGGGCGGGCGCTGAAAATCGCCACTTTATTGGCCATAAAAATGGCTTCATCAATATCGTGGGTCACAAACAGCACCGTTTTGCGCGAGGACTCCCATATCGACAGCAGTAGCTCCTGCATCATCACGCGTGTCTGGTTGTCGAGCGCGCCAAAGGGTTCATCCATCAGCAGAATTTTCGGGTCATTGGCCAGCGCACGGGCAATAGCCGTACGTTGCTGCATGCCGCCTGACAGTTGACGTGGGAAGTGATGCTCAAACCCACGCAAACCGACCTTATTAATAAAGTAGTCGCTGCGCTCCTTTTGCGCCGCTTTACTCACGCCTCGCTCCTGTAAACCGAAGCGGATATTTTGCTCAACGGTGAGCCAGGGAAAAAGCGTATAGCTCTGGAATACCATGCCGCGGTCCGCGCCGGGGCCGTCAACGAGTTCCCCATCCAGCCAGACTTCACCACTCGTGGGCTGATCCAGACCGGCGACAATGCGCAGAAGCGTCGATTTCCCGCAGCCGGAAGGGCCGAGGATGGTAATAAAATCGTTCTCATTGACCTGATAATCCACCGGCAACAGGGCCTGGGTTTTTTCACCTTTCGGGCCACTGAAGACACGCTCCACCTGGCGAACACTCAGCTTCGGATAGTTCATTACAGAGAACTCCATACAAACAGGCGGCGGTTAACCGCTTTAAACAACAGGTCGGAGAGCAATCCGATACAGCCAATGACGATAATGCCGAAGATCATCTGCCCAGTGTTGAGTAACGCCTGGCTGTTGACAATCATATGGCCTATCCCGCTGGATGAACCGATGAGCTCCGCCACAATGACATAGGTCCAGGCCCAGCCGAGCACCAGACGTAAAAGCTCGGCGATTTCTGGCGCCGCACCGGGAATAATCACCCGACGCACCACGCTTTTATTGGTCGCCCCCAGGGTGTAGGCCGCCTCAACCAGATCGCGACGCGCAGCCCCTACGGCGACAGCCACCATCAGGGTTATCTGGAAGAAAGAACCAATAAAAATCACCAGGATCTTCTGCATTTCACCAATACCGGCCCACAGGATCAGCAGAGGCACAAACGCGGAAGCAGGCAGATAGCGACAAAATGAGACAAACGGCTCGAAGAAGGCTTCGATAAGTTTGTATGAACCCATCCAGATACCCAGCGGCACGGCAATAACGCAGGCCAGGATAAACCCGCCCAGTACACGCATTACTGTCATACCGATATCCGTGGTGAAATCGAAATCGGTAAACAGCAACACCCCTTCCTGTAGCATACTGGCTGGGCTTGCGAGGAAGGTCGGAGCAACCAGGCCGGTAAAGGTCACCAGCGCCCATAAGGCGAAAAACAGCACAAAGAAGCAGAAACCCAGAAACCAGCGGTGCCGCGGCGCAACGGGGCGTAATGGCACCATCATCGGGTTATGCCAGACCTTTTTGCTTGCCGGCAGAGGTGCCGGCTCGCGTAAGTCTGTCGTGGTCTTGCTGGCGTAGTCCGCGGCCTGACTGACAGGACTGTTCATATCGTGGTCCTTCATGGCTGAGTAACGTACTTCGCGTCATACAACGTGTTGATGTCCGGCGTTTTACGCAGAATTTTCATCTCCGTGAGCAGACGTGCCGCCTCATTGGTGAAGCTCACGATTTCGCCGCTAAAGAATTTTTTGTTCGCATCGCGATCCTGCCAGCGCAGATAGCTGGACTCTTCGGCAAACTGTTTACCGGTCTCTTTCACCGCCGCGCCCATGATTTCATTGGCTTTATCCGGGTCAGCTTTGATCATATCCAGTGCTTCGAAGTAGCTATTGACCAGCGCCTGGGCCGCTTTCGGGTTTTTATCCAGCCAGGAAGGCGTGCAGCCGAGGGTATCCATGACCATAGGATAGTCGAGCGTGGTGGTCAGGATTTTGCCCTTATCCGGACTCTGGCGAATGTTGGAGAGATAGGGTTCGTAGGTCACGGCGGCATCGTTCTGCCCGGCAATAAACGCATGTGCGGCGGCGTCCGGCCCTAAGGTCGCAAGCTTGACGTCTTTCATCGTCATGCCGTTTTTATCGAGGATCCACGCCAGCAGAAAATAAGATGAGGTGCCGGGGGCATCGACGCTGATGGTTTTGCCTTTCAAATCCGCGACGCTATTGATACCGCTGCGCACTGCGATACCGTCCGCGCCGTACGATTTATCCAGTTGCACGATTTGCTTAATCGGCACACCGCTGGCATTCCAGGTGAGATAGGTTTCTACCGTGGTCGCCGCGCACTGCAGCGAGCCGGAGGCAATCGCCAGATGACGGGATTGCTGCGGGACCATTTTCAGGGTCACATCAAGACCGTTCTTTTTGAAAATGCCCGCTTTGTCAGCCAGGGTCAGCGGCGCAAAGCCGGTCCAGCCGGAAATCCCGATCGCCACCGGCGTATCCGCCGCCAGCGCTGTGTTAGCCACACCACCTAACGCGACTGCCAGACCTAACAGAGATAATGAACGCTTTAGTACAGTCCTGGAAATCATGTTGCTCATCTGCCACTCCTGCCAAATTACCTGTCTCGGGGAATGCCTGCGCAGCAAATTGCCACCGGCGAATGACGCTACTGTATATTCTTGTCTATACAATTAAGCCGAGAAAGATAAAGCAAGCTTTGTGCCAGTCCGGAAGTACGCCCGCATCGTTGCTTTCGCCCACGGTCCGTGGGCCTGAAGAATCAAAGTAGTGCGCCCGGCGCGCCATTTCAGTGCAGCCTGCCCCGGGTTAGTCCGTGACCGCAGCCCACAACAGCAAGCGACATCCAGGTTGCGATTGTGCCAGCGGCGAAATCGTCCATTGCGCCTGTGCTTGCCCGTCGCTTGTTGACCACCAGAAACCCTCGCCTGTGCCAAAATGGGTGCCGTCCGGCAGTTGCCAGTCGCCCTCAATGGCATACAACACGCCGCCTTTCTCCGCAGTGATTGTCCCGCGCTCACGCAGGGCGACCACCCGGGAGGCGCAGGTCGTGCGGCGCGTCATCAGGTTGAAATCCATCGTCGTACCGCCCAGGAGATGTGCGCTCAGAGAGAGATCGCCACTGAAAGGAAACGGTGCGCCGACGGTGCTCAGGCGGTGGTTAAGCTGCCCACCATCTGACAGATTCACGCCCTCTCCGCTCAGTAACGTTATCGAACGGTCAATCCCCGGGAAGGCGGAAAACGGGCCATCGGCAGCGATAGTGGCAATACTGGCGCGCCAGTCAAATTCCGCCCCCCCCTGCGGCCAACTGACGATCTCGCGGGTTTCTCCCCCACCATTGCGCCAGCGACTCACCGGCAATCTGCCGAGGGAAAACGGATGCCAGTTGTTCATGCGCTCTCCTGAGAAAGCTGTTGCAGCAGGTGCAGAAAATCTGACGCTGCAGCCTGTTGCTGCGGATGAACCCCATCGACAACGCGCGCAACGCCGCCAACATAAACATCGCGAATCTGACCAACATGCCCCGCAAATAGCCAGCGGTTAAGCAACGCGTTGTCGGTGGCCGCAGCCAGATAAGGGTCCTGATTGTCGAGCACCAGCCAGTCGGCGCGATAACCGACCGAGAGTTGCCCCACCGGCACGCCGCAAGCCTGCGCGCCACCGGATAACGCCTGCAGGTAAAGTACATCCCCTACCCGCGTTTGCTCCTGCGCAATCAGTCGATTACGCCGCTGGTCACGCAGACGCTGACCATATTCCAGCCAGCGTAACTCTTCCACTACGTTGAGCGAGACATGGCTGTCTGAGCCAATACCCCAGCGTCCTTCCTGTGCCAGATAGTCAACGCCCGGGAAAATACCGTCGCCAAGATTCGCTTCGGTGGTCGGGCACAGGCCGGCAACCGCACCGCTGTGCGCCATTTTCGTCACTTCGTAGGCATCCGCGTGGGTGGCATGGATCAGGCACCAGCGGGCATTGATATCCAGATGGTCATACAACCAACTGATGGGGCGCTGACCGCTCCAGTTCAGACAGTCGTTGACCTCTTTTTGTTGCTCGGCGATATGAATATGCACCGGGAGCGTCGGGTCGCTGGCTTTCAGCACCTGGTACATTTGTTCCGGGGTGACCGCACGCAGGGAATGGAAACACAGCCCCAGGTTTTGCAGCGCGTTGCCGTTAATTTGCCGTTGAATCACCGCCTGCTGCTGTAAATAACTGTCGACATCCTGAATAAAGCGTTGTTGCCCCGCCTGTGCAGGCTGTCCGCCAAACCCGGCATAGCTGTATAGCACCGGCAGGAGTGTCAGGCCAATCCCCGCGTCCCCGGCTGCGGCGCTCAGGTGAGCGGTCATCTCACCGCGATCGGCATAGGGCTTGCCGCTAATGTCATTGTGCAGATAGTGGAATTCAGCGACCTGGGTATAGCCGCCTTTGAGCATCTCAATATAGAGCTGGCGGGCAATCACACCGACCTGTTCCGGGGTCAGACGCTGCACCATGCGATACATAAGTTCCCGCCAGGTCCAGAAGCTGTCCTGCGGGTCGCCCGCCACCTCCGCAAGCCCGGCCATAACGCGCTGAAAGGCATGAGAATGCAGGTTTGGCATCCCTGGCACCACCGGGCCGGAAAGAGGGATACCCTCATGGGAAGAGGCTTCCGGCGTGATGGCGGTCAGCATGCCGAGTTCATCAACCTCCAGTCGGACATTGTGCGCCCAACCCGTAGCAAGCAAGACACGTGGAGCAAAATATGCAGGCATAACAACGTTCCTGAGAAGGGGAAAGCAAAGCCTGCACACCTTTGCGCAGGCTACTGCCAAACCTTTGACCAATTTGTCTATACATATACATATGCCTGAATTGGCTGTAAACTTGCAGCGTGTTTTTTTTACTATTTTTCGTTTTTCGGCCACCTGTGCTGATCCCCTGAGTGGTGGAGATAGCCGGGCGTTGTGAAAACGTTCCTGATACCTGTGGATCTTTTGAGAGGTAAGAAAATGTCGGAGCCTTCACCGAACGGTGTAGCACAACACGGCGTGACCCGGCAGGCACTGTCTGAGCTTGCCGCCGCCATGAGTGATACCCCTGCCCCGATTTATCAGCGCGTGAAGCAGGCAATCATCGGCCAGATTCGCTCTGGCGCCTGGAAGCCCCATCAACGTATTCCATCAGAAAGCGAACTGGTCAATGAAATTGGCGTAAGCCGCATGACCATTAACCGTGCGCTGCGTGAACTGACCAGCGAAGGTTTTCTTATTCGCATGCAGGGTGTCGGCACCTTCGTGGCAGAAGCAAAGGCCTACACGCCAATGCTGGAAGTGCATAATATTGCTGATGAAATCGCCCAGCGTGGTCATCGTCACGACAGTAAAATTCTGGTATGCGAAGCCCGCGAGGCCGATGCCGATCAAGCCATGCAATTAGGGATCGCGCCCGGCGACACCCTGTTCTATTCGCAGATCGTCCATTACGAAAACAATGTGCCGGTGCAAATCGAAGACCGTTACGTTAACCCGGCCGCCGCGCCGGATTATCTGCGCCAGGTTTTCAACAAACAGATGCCTTACACCTATCTGATGGAAATATCACCGCTGACGTCAGGTGAACATCGGGTCGAAGCGGTCAGCGCCAGCGACGAGCAGCGCGAATTACTGCAACTGGCAGAACATGAACCCTGCCTGCTTATCCACCGCCGTACCTGGAGCGGCAGCCGCATCGTTACCTCCGCCCGCCTGGTTTACCCGGGCTCGCGCTACCAGCTGTTTGGCCGTTTCACCAGCCACGGCTAATTTCCGCTTTACCGATAGCGGCTTTGTGGCCGCTATCGCGTTCCTGAATATGTAAGCCAGCCAGCAATAAGAAAAAACTCTTTCTGCTCGCCTTGCCGCGTTTTCGGTTATGCGTTAGGTTGACTTTAATTGTCTATACAAGATAAATCCAACCCGGAGTGTGTCATGTCGTTAACCGACCCTTTGCCGTTTTCCACGACACCACCAGCCCGTTGCGATAGCGTATGGCGTGGCGCCACGCTGGTAACGATGCAAGACGGACACTATAACCTGATAGAAAACGGCGCTATCGTCGTGGCTGACGGGAAAATCGTCTGGCTCGGCCCGGTTGCTGATTGCCCTCCTTTCCCCGACGCCGAACAGCATGAGTTTGCCGGCGGGATCATTACGCCCGGCTTTGTTGATTGCCATACTCATCTGGTCTTTGGCGGCAATCGCAGCGGCGAGTTTGAGCAGCGGCTTAATGGCGTAAGTTATGCGGAGATCGCGGCAAGCGGCGGTGGAATCATCTCCACGGTTAACGCCACCCGTGAGGCTACAGAAGAGGAGTTGATCGAATCGGCGCTATTCCGTCTGCGCCCGCTGTTAGCCGAAGGCGTCACCTGTGTTGAGATAAAATCGGGTTATGGGCTTTCTATCGACAGCGAACTGAAAATGCTTCGGGTGATCCGCACCTTAGCGACGCGGCTTGCGGTGGAGGTTAAATCCACCTGTCTTGCCGCGCATGCGCTCCCTCCCGAATATAAAAACCGGCCCGATGAGTATATCCGCCTGATTTGCGACACCCTGCTGCCGATTGTCGCCCGGGAAAACCTGGCCGATGCTGTCGACGCGTTTTGCGAGCATCTGGCGTTCTCCCCGGCCCAGGTTGAGCAGGTGTTCAACGCCGCAAAAGCCCTGGGCCTGCCGGTGAAATTGCATGCGGAGCAGCTCTCTTCACTGCACGGCAGTGCGCTTGCAGCCCGCCATGGCGCCCTGTCAGCCGATCACCTGGAATATGCCACCGAAGACGATGCCATCGCCATGGCGACCGGCGGGACCGTTGCCGTATTGTTGCCCGGCGCGTTCTATTTATTGCGCGAAAAACAGCAGCCGCCGGTGGCCTTCTTCCGCCAGCATAAGGTGCCAATGGCGCTGGCGAGCGATGCTAACCCCGGCACCTCCCCGGTGCTCTCGCTGCGCCTGATGCTGAACATGGGCTGCACGCTGTTTGGCCTGACACCGGAAGAAGCGCTGGCCGGAGTAACCTGCCACGGCGCTCGCGCGCTCGGTTTGCAGGACTCTCACGGCACGCTGGCACCGGGCAAGGCGGCTGATTTTATCCACTGGCCGCTCTCGCGACCGGCTGAGCTGGTCTACTGGCTGGGCGGAGAGTTGCCCTGCACGGTGGTCTATCGTGGAAACGTTCGAGGAAACCATCATCTATGAGTCTTTCACCCATCACCGCCCCCTATGAATTCACGGCGGGCACATCGCCGCTGCTGATCAGTATTCCCCACGCAGGAACACGCCTGACGCCTGAGGTCGCAGAAGGCCTCAGCGAGGCGGCACAGCCGCTGGGCGATACGGACTGGCACATTCCACGCCTGTATAATTTTGCCCGGGCGCTAGGGGCCAGTGTGCTGGTCGGGAATTATTCCCGTTTTGTTATCGACCTGAACCGGCCCTCTGACGACAAACCGCTCTACACCACGGCAACGACGGGCCTTTATCCGGACACCCTGTTTGATGGTCGTGACACGTTTAAGCCCGGCAAGATACCGACCGACGCCCGGCGTCAGGATTATCTGGCGCAAATCTGGCAGCCGTATCATCAGCGGATTCAGTCCGAACTTGCCCGGATTAAGCAGCAGTTTGGTTATGCGCTGCTCTTTGATGCGCACTCCATTGCGTCGGTTATCCCGCGGTTGTTTGACGGACAGTTACCCGATTTAAACCTCGGCACCAATAACGGCGCCAGTTGCTCGCCCGAATTAAGTGAAGTGCTGACGGGCATTTGCCAGCAACAGTCGCGGTTCAGCCATGTGCTTAACGGGCGTTTCAAAGGGGGTTATATCACCCGAGCGTATGGCCAACCCGATGCCGATATCCACGCCGTGCAGCTTGAACTGGCGCAGGTGAACTATATGGATGAAACGCCCCCTTATGCCTGGTCTGAAACCCGGGCCCCTGCCTTGCAGTCCTTATTGCAACAATTACTGGAAGGGATGCTGGCATGGGGGAGCGAACAGTATCGCAAGTAAGGCGTGAAAAGGCTGACGTGTGTAAGTTCAGCGTAACAATGGCATGTGGGCGATGTTTGCTTTAATAAATGCATTGCCCCCTTTCCAGGCCAGGACCGCAGCCCAATCCCATAGCCATTCTTCTTCATTTTCTGCTAACATCCCTGCCACATTTCCCACAGCAATCTGGCGGCGACTATGAAATTTGTCTCTTTTAATATCAACGGCCTGCGAGCCCGTCCCCATCAACTTGAAGCCATTGTCGAGCAGCATCAGCCCGACGTGATTGGCCTGCAGGAGACGAAAGTCCATGATGATATGTTCCCGCTCGAAGAGGTGGCGAAACTCGGCTACAACGTCTTTTATCATGGGCAAAAAGGGCACTATGGCGTGGCGCTACTGACCAAAGCGACGCCAGTCTCCGTACGTCGTGGTTTCCCGGACGACGGTGAGGAAGCACAGCGCCGCATCATCATGGCGGAAATTCCGTCTCCGCTGGGTAATATCACGGTCATCAATGGTTATTTCCCACAAGGGGAAAGCCGCGACCATCCCATCAAATTCCCGGCCAAAGAGAAGTTTTACCAGGATCTGCAAAACTTCCTCGATAATGAGCTGAAAAAAGAGAATCCGGTCCTGATCATGGGGGATATGAACATCAGCCCAACCGATCTTGATATCGGTATCGGTGAAGAGAACCGCAAACGCTGGCTGCGGACCGGCAAGTGCTCCTTTTTACCGGAAGAGCGTGAATGGATGGGTCGCCTGGTGAACTGGGGGCTGGTGGATACCTGGCGTGCGGCAAACCCGGACAATAACGAGCGCTTCTCGTGGTTTGACTACCGCTCCAAAGGGTTTGATGACAATCGGGGGCTGCGTATAGATCTGCTGCTGGCAAGCTCACCGCTGGCGGAACGCTGCATCGAAACCGGCATCGACTATGCGATCCGCAGTATGGATAAACCCTCCGACCATGCCCCGGTATGGGCTACGTTTAAGGTCGAATAAGCGTCACTTTCCCATTGTGGCGGTCGCCTGTTATGACCGCCCCCTTGGACCTGACACGCAATGGCTAAAAACATCACCCTTTGCCAATTCCGCCAGCACAATGGCGTGGTTATCGATACTCGCGACAGCGCATTGTATAACGGCTGGCCGGATGCGCTGTACGGGACATCCGGCCACCTCCCAGGCGCGCGTAACCTTGCCGCATGCTGGCTGGACGAGATGACGGACGCACAGTTTGCCTCCTGGTCTGCCCTGCGCCCGGTTAGCGCTGAAACCCGTATCGCGCTCTATGGTGCACCGCAAGACAATGACGCGATCGAGGCCTGGTTACACCAGAAGGGACTCCATGCGCCCTGGCGTATCAGCGACGCATTTTCCTCCTCTCTTGCACTTGAGCGTCTGCCCGGTTTTCACCATATTGTTCCGGCAAGCTGGCTTAACGCGTTAATGACCCATCGCCAGGTCAGCGAGAAGCCCGTCGGTACGTGGAAGGTGATAGAAGCGGGCTGGGGCGTGCACGACGAGTTCCGGCAAGGGCATATTCCCGGCGCGGATTATCTCGACACCCTGGAGCTGGAAAACGAGCCGCTGTGGAACGTCGTCGCTTCTGAGACTCTGCGTGGCGTGCTGTCCGCGCACGGCGTTTGCTGCGATACCACGGTCATTCTCTATAGCCGTAACCCGCTTGCCGCCGCGCGCGTGGCCCATATTCTGTTGTATGCCGGGGTGCAGGATGTGCGTGTACTGGACGGTGGCTGGCGAGCCTGGCTTCGCGCTGGTTTTCCGGTGGCCTCCGGCGAGGCGCTATCCATCACGCCCGCCCGCGATTTTGGTGCACCGATCCCGGCGCAACCGCAGTTGATGCTTTCCCTGCCGCAGACCCGGGCGTTGTTGAACCGTAAGGATGCCTCGGTGGTGAGTGTACGTTCCTGGGCTGAGTATTCCGGCGCGACCAGTGGTTACGCGTATATTGATGTCAGGGGCGACATCCCCGGTGCGCGCTGGGGACGTGGCGGACGCGGTAAAGATGGCATCGAGGATTTTCTCAACCCTGATGCGACCTTACGCTGCGCGAATGACATCACGGCCATGTGGGACGCATGGAATATTACCGCAGACCAGCAAATCGCCTTTTACTGCGGAACCGGCTGGCGCGCCTCGCTGGCATTTATCTGCGCGCGCGCCATGGGCTGGACAAACATCGGGGTATATGATGGCGGCTGGTATGAGTGGAGTCTGCAGCACAAGAATGGATAATCATGCTTAAAACGATAGAGGTTGTCGCCGCCATTATTGAGCGCGATGGTCAGATTTTGCTGGCGCAGCGCCCGGAACAGGGCGATCAGGCGGGGCTGTGGGAATTTGCTGGCGGTAAGGTAGAAGCCGGGGAGAGCCAGTCAGACGCACTAATACGCGAACTTCGCGAAGAGCTTGGCATTGAAGCCACGCCGACGGAATATATCGCCAGCCATCAGCGCGAAGTCTCCGGGCGCATTATCAATTTGCACGCATGGCATGTGCCGACCTTCACCGGCACTCTTACCCGTCATCACCACGCGGCGCTCATCTGGTGTGCGCCGCAGGAAGCCTTTAACTGGCCGCTTGCGCCTGCAGATATCCCTCTGCTGGAGGCCTTTATGGCTTCACGCGACGCCAGACCAGCGGGTTTGTAGACACCGTGCGTTCGTCGCGCTGGCACTGGAGCAGCACGCCTTCGGCTTTAATAACCGCCCCTTCGGTGTAATTCTGATTCTGATAAACGCAGCACTGATTACAGGGCTGCGAACTCTGCTGACCGCCAGAAGTAAATACTTCCGGAGGAACATTCACCTGTACATCCGGCGACAGATGTCGCTCCGCACTGGCCCCCGCTGAGACGAACATCAGCACACAACCCCAACCCCACAGTGAACGCTTCATAGCATTTTCTTCCTGAATAGAACCCTTTATCACTATAACGTATCTCTATTAACGAACCGCATTTTCTTTCATCATCGGTTTTTGTTATGACTTGACGCCTATTATTAATTTGATATCGCTGACCTATTTTTGCTTGCTTTACCGCATATTGCAGATGATATAGTCGAAAAACGCTGATTTTTTAGCTCACAACAACCATAAAATCACACCATCAACATAAGAGGCTCTTATATCTATGGAACAGACATGCTCTCTTGAATCGTTTCTTTCCCACGTTCAAAAGCGCGATCCGCATCAGCCCGAGTTCGCTCAGGCCGTACGTGAAGTAATGACCACACTGTGGCCTTTTCTCGAACAAAACCCGCGTTATCGTCAGTTATCACTGCTGGAAAGGCTGGTTGAGCCGGAACGTGTTATTCAATTCCGCGTCGTGTGGGTGGACGATAAAAACCAGGTGCAGGTTAACCGCGCGTGGCGTGTGCAATTTAACTCCGCCATTGGTCCGTTTAAGGGCGGCATGCGTTTCCATCCGTCAGTCAATTTGTCAATCCTCAAATTCCTTGGTTTCGAGCAGACCTTCAAAAATGCCCTCACCACCCTGCCGATGGGCGGTGGTAAAGGCGGCAGCGATTTTGATCCTAAAGGGAAAAGCGACGCGGAAGTGATGCGTTTCTGCCAGTCGCTCATGACCGAACTGTATCGCCATCTGGGTCCGGATACCGATGTCCCGGCAGGTGATATGGGCGTAGGCGCGCGTGAAGTGGGCTTTATGGCCGGGATGATGAAAAAACTCTCCAACAATAACGCCTGCGTGTTCACCGGCAAAGGGCTCTCCTTCGGCGGCAGTTTAATTCGCCCGGAAGCCACGGGCTACGGCCTGGTCTATTTCACCGAGGCGATGCTCAAGCGTCATGGTATGGGTCTGGAAGGCCTGCGCGTGGCCGTTTCTGGCTCCGGTAACGTGGCGCAATATGCTATCGAAAAAGCGATGGCCTTTGGCGCACGCGTGGTTACCGCTTCTGATTCCAACGGTACCGTGGTCGATGAAGCGGGCTTCACCCGCGAAAAACTGGCACGTCTGATTGAAATTAAAGAGCAGCAGCATGGACGCGTGGCGGATTACGCCCGTGAGTTTGGTCTGCAGTACCTTGAAGGCCAGCAGCCCTGGTCGGTGCCGGTCGATGTTGCTCTGCCGTGCGCCACCCAGAACGAACTGGATGTCGATGCCGCACGTACGCTTATCGCCAACGGCGTGAAAGCAGTCGCTGAGGGCGCCAATATGCCAACCACGATTGCGGCGACCGATCTGTTCCTGGACGCAGGCGTACTGTTTGCGCCGGGTAAAGCGGCGAATGCCGGAGGGGTGGCAACATCAGGGCTGGAAATGGCACAGAACGCGGCGCGTCTTGGCTGGAAAGCAGAAAAAGTGGATGCGCGGCTGCACCACATAATGCTGGATATTCACCACGCCTGTGTGGAGTACGGCGGCGATGGTAAGCAGACTCACTATGTTCGCGGCGCCAATATTGCGGGCTTCGTGAAAGTGGCGGATGCGATGATCGGTCAGGGGCTTATCTGAGTCATTCTGCCGGGCGGCACGGCGTCGCCCCGGCTTTCCTGTTCCATGCCCGGTAAGCGCAACGCCGCCGGGCAATCTCATCAGGCGTTCAGTTCACCACCAGCGATGAGACAATTTCCCTGTGACGTTTAAGAATGATCGCGATTTGCTCATCCGCGGTGAGTTCGTTGAACATTTTTTCTTTGCGATCGGATTGCGCGTTGCGCACAGTGGCGGGGATACGTACTTCGCTTCTTTCTATGGCTTTTTGCTCGCTCATTTTCCAGTCCTGCTACTCAATGGTCTGTGTTCGCGCGCATAATAATCCCGTTTCGCCGTGACAGGAAGACGACACCATCACGTCTTTTTACGAATTGTGCAAGTTAACGTCATCTTTGGGCAAAATCACGGTGTTTCCCCCGTGACCGCCCCCCTTCTTATGCATATGCTGATACGCGCCTCAGGCAGCGGGCTGCGGAGGTGTTGGGTCATCTTTGCGCGGTTTACGTGTTGCCCGCTTACCCGATGTTTTTTTCTTCTCACCCGCCGGGGCGGTAATTCCCCGAAACCGCTGTACCGGCGTGTTGCGAGCCTGATGAATCAGCTCATGCAACGTGCCAACCAGCGGCTGCATAAAGTCCTGATAACGACACTGCTTCTCGCTTATTTGCGTCAACACAGACTCCCAGTGCGCGGTCATATCCGGTCTGGCGGCCATCTCCGGCAGAGAGTGAATCAACGCACGTCCGGCGTCAGTCGAGAGGATATAGCGCCCTTTTTTATTCAGAAAACCGCGCTTAAACAGCAGTTCGATAATGCCTGCGCGGGTGGCCTCGGTACCCAGACCGTCCGTTGCTCGCAAGATTTTTTTTAGCTCTTTGTCCTGCACAAAGCGGGCAATACCCGTCATCGCGGAAAGCAGCGTCGCATCAGTAAAGTGGCGCGGTGGCTGGGTCTGACGCTCCACGACCTCACCTTTTTCACACAAAAGTTCGTCGCCTTTCGCCACGACCGGCAGCGGCGTGCCATCGTTCTCTTCGTCACGCTCTTTGGCCCCCAGCAGCGTGCGCCAGCCCGCTTCGGCAAGGAAACGCGCTTTGGCGATAAATTTGCCGTTGGCAATATCGAGGTCGATCTGGCATTTACGGAACAGCGCATCGGGACAAAACTGCATCAGATACTGACGCGCAATCAGAGTGTAAACATTGGCCTCACCTTCGCTCAGGTTTACCTTTGAACTGCGCGCGGTGGGAATAATGGCGTGGTGGGCATCCACCTTTTTGTCATCCCAGCAGCGATTACGCAAATCGGCGTTCACCACAGGCTGCGGCAGAAGATCCGGCGCATGAGCGCCAATCGCGTTCATCACCGCATGACGCCCGGCATAATGTTCTTCTGGTAAATAACGACAGTCCGAACGCGGGTAGGTAATCAGCTTGTGGGTTTCATACAGCTTCTGGCAGATATCGAGAACGTTCTGCGCGCTCAGGCCATAGCGTTTCGCGGCTTCAATTTGCAGCGCTGAAAGCGAAAAAGGTAACGGCGCCGGTTCTGATTCCCGTTTATCGTTATAGGCGGTAACGTTCGCTGGCTGCCCGGAAATACGCGCGACCACGTGCTCAGCCAGCGGGCGGTGCAGCAAACGCCCCTCTTCATCCTGATAAGGTTCACAGGCCTCGCTCGGCTGCCACAGGGCGGTGAACCGCTCCCCTGCCGGGGTGACAATATGCGCCTTCACTTCGAAAAAATCTTTTGCCACGAAGTTCTCGATCTCTTCGTCGCGGCGCACCACCAGCCCAAGAACTGGCGTCTGTACGCGACCAACGGAAAGCACCCCCTGATACCCGGCGTTACGCCCAAGCAATGTATACGCGCGCGTCATGTTGATGCCGTACAGCCAGTCGGCGCGGGCGCGGGCCAGTGCCGAAACGCACAAAGGAATAAATTCGCTGTTGGCGCGCAGGCGTGAAATCGCGCGCTCCACCGCCTGGGGGTTAAGATCGTTAATCAGGCAGCGCTGGACCTGCTGACGCTTTTGCGGCGACAGTTCAAGGTAATCGAGTACTTCATCAACCAGCAACTGCCCTTCTCTGTCCGGGTCACCGGCGTGGACGACTTCCGTCGCCTCAGAGAGCAGACGCTTGATCACATTAATCTGTTTGGTTACCGAGGGACGTGGCTGGAGCCGCCATTTTTCGGGCACGATAGGCAGATCCGCCAGGTTCCAGCGTGCATAGCGGCTGTCGTAGACATCCGGCTGCGCCTGCTCCAGCAGATGACCAATACACCAGGTCACCACCTGCCCATTGCCACATTCAATATAGCCGTCGCCTTTGCGATGCGGCTTGGGTAGCACATCCGCAATGGCGCGGCCCAGACTGGGTTTTTCGGCAATAAACAACCGCATTGGATTAACGGATCTCAATCATCGGACGCCCTGCGCGTGCGCTAACCAGCTCGCCCACCGCCGCAAGGGTAATGCCATATTCTGCCGCCGTGGCGTAAACGTCGCCTTCTGCCTCGGCGCTCACCGCCAGCAACAAACCGCCAGAGGTTTGTGGATCGCAGAGTAAATCACGCACCGCATCCGGCATCTCGCCCATCAAATGGCCGTAGCTGGCGAAATTACGCTGGGTGCCGCCCGGTACCGCACCAAGCGCAATGTACTCTTCAACACCCGGTAATTTCGGCACATCCTGATACCAGATTTGCGCCTGTACGCCTGCGCCCTGGCACATTTCACTGAGGTGGCCCAACAGACCAAAACCGGTAACATCGGTCATTGCCTTCACACCGCTGATGCCCGCAAACGCGGCGCCGGCCAGGTTCATCTGGCACATCACCTCCGTTGCCAGCCCAATGTGTTCGGGTTTCAACAGCGATTTTTTCTCGGCGGTTGTCAGCACGCCAATGCCGAGCGGTTTAGTAAGGAAGAGTCGGCAGCCCGCCTGCGCGGTACTGTTTTTCTTGATGCGCTCGGTCGGCACCACGCCCGTCACCGCCAGCCCGAAAATGGGCTCTGGCGCATCAATAGAGTGCCCGCCCGCCAGCGCAATACCCGCCAGTCGGCAGGCATGGCGGCCACCTTCGACAACTTCACGGGCAATTTCAGGCGCCAGTTTGTTGACAGGCCAGCCTAAAATCGCGATCGCCATGATCGGTTTGCCCCCCATGGCGAAAATGTCGCTAATGGCGTTAGTGGCGGCGATCCGACCAAAATCGAAAGGATTGTCGACAATGGGCATAAAAAAGTCGGTTGTGCTGATAACGCTGGTGCCATTGCCGAGATCGTATACCGCCGCGTCATCGCGGGTTTCGTTCCCCACAAGCAGGTTCGGGTCGATAAACTTCGCTTGCTCGCTATGCAGAATAGTATCGAGCACTTTGGGGGAAATTTTACAACCACAACCCGCTCCGTGGCTGTATTGCGTCAGACGAATACCGTGTTCGTTCATGGACAACTCCTGTCAGGACAATCCGGCTATGGTAACGCCCAAAACGTTGCATGATAAGCGTGACTGTCCGAATTGCGGCGATTCGCTCACAATCCAGACAGTTTTACCAACAAGTATCAGAAATAACGGACGAAGGGCGCGGTATCCGGCGTGCTAATGGTCGTGGAGACTTTAAGTTGCGGGGTGCCAAGGTATAAGAAACCGACCACTTTATCCTGCGCGCGGCAGTTCAGTGCGTCGCGCACAACCGGACTGTCGGTCAATGGACCGGTGCGCCAGATGCCGTTGAACCCCTGCGCCAGCGCCGCCATCTGCATCGCCATCACAGCACAGCCTGCCGAGAGCAGTTGTTCCCACTGCGGCACTTTCGGGTTCTCTTCACATTTCGCCACCACGGCGATAATCATCGGCGCACGGGACGGGGAAGTCCGTGCTTTTTCTACCGCTTTTTCGTCCAGCCCGGCGCTGAGGGCGCCCTGCTCAAGCGTCCTGCCAAAGCGAGCAAGGCCCTCGCCTTCAATAATGAAAAATTGCCACGGCTGTAGCGTGCCGTGGTCCGGCGCACGCATCCCCGCGCGGATAATATTGTCCAGTTGTTCGCCTGTCGGTGCCGGTTCAGCCAACCGGGAAGCGCTACGGCGGTTGACGAGCAGTTCAAGTGCATCCATTAGTTAAACTCCTGTATTGAAATTTGTTCCTAAAATTAACACGTGCGTAGATTTTGTTACAGCACCAGCAGCGATTCCTGCTGACAACAGGAGCCAGGCTAATTAGGATAACCACACTTGTCGCTCAGGGCAGCGGCAAACGTTACTAACCAGGGAGAATACATGCGAACCCTTTGGCGCTTTATTGCCGTTTTTTTTAAGTGGACATGGCGATTGCTGAACTTTATCCGCAATCTGGTGCTCAATTTGTTCTTTATTTTATTGGTGCTGGTCGGCGTCGGTCTGTGGATGCAGTTTAGCGACAGCAAAGCAGAACATGCCAGCCGGGGTGCGTTATTGATGGATATTACCGGTGTGGTAGTGGATAAACCGTCTGCCAGCAACCGACTCGGCGCACTGGGCCGCCAGTTCTTTGGCGCAAGCTCCGACCGCCTGCAGGAAAACTCGCTGTTCGATATCGTCGACACCATTCGTCAGGCGCAATCAGACCGGAATATCACCGGGATTGTGCTGGATTTGAAAAACTTCGCCGGAGCGGATCAGCCTTCTATGCAGTATATCGGTAAGGCGCTGCGTGAGTTCCGCGACAGCGGTAAGCCGGTTTATGCGGTGGGCGATAACTACAGCCAGGGCCAGTATTACCTTGCAAGCTTTGCCAATAAGATTTGGCTCTCGCCGCAAGGGGTGGTTGATCTGCATGGCTTCGCCACTAACGGGCTGTATTACAAATCCCTGCTCGACAAACTGAAAGTGAGCACCCATGTGTTCCGCGTCGGAACCTATAAATCCGCCGTCGAGCCGTTTATCCGCGACGACATGTCTCCGGCCGCGCGCGATGCCGACAGCCGTTGGGTAGGCGAACTCTGGCAAAATTATCTCAATACCATCGCCGCCAACCGCCAGGTTACCGCACAGCAGATCTTCCCAGGCGCCCAAGGCGTGCTGGACGGGCTGCGTAAAGTTGATGGCGATACGGCTAAATACGCGCTGGATAACAAACTGGTGGACGAACTGGGTTCAAGCGCCGATGCGGAAAAAGCGCTGACCAAACAGTTCGGCTGGGATGATAAAGACAAAAATTTCCGCGCCATCAGCTATTACGATTATCAGTTGAAAAAACCGAGCGATATGGGCGACGCCGTCGCTGTCGTCTTTGCAAATGGCGCGATCATGGACGGTAATGAAACCCCGGGGAACGTGGGGGGTGATACTACCGCGTCGCAGATCCGCGATGCACGACTGGATCCGAAAGTGAAAGCCATTGTCCTGCGTGTTAATAGCCCTGGTGGCAGCGTAAGCGCCTCGGAAGTGATTCGCTCTGAATTGGCCGCAGCGCGCGCGGCAGGCAAACCGGTCGTGGTCTCCATGGGCGGTATGGCGGCATCCGGCGGTTACTGGATCTCAACGCCTGCGAACTACATCGTGGCCAATGCCAGCACGCTGACCGGGTCGATTGGCATTTTCGGCGTTATCAATACGCTGGAGAACAGCCTTGACAGCATTGGCGTGCATACCGACGGCGTGGCAACGTCACCGCTGGCGGATGTCAGCATGACCAAAGCGCTGCCGCCAGAAGTTCAGCAGATGATGCAGATAAGCATTGAGAACGGCTACAAACGCTTTATTACTCTGGTTGCTCAGTCGCGTAACAGTACGCCGGAACAGATTGATAAAATCGCCCAGGGTCACGTCTGGACCGGGCAGGATGCGAAAGCCAACGGGCTGGTCGACGGGTTGGGTGATTTCGACGATGCGCTGAGCAAAGCGGCAGAGCTGGCGAAACTCAAACAGTGGCATGTGGACTGGTATCAGGATGAGCCCTCATTCTTTGATCGCGTGATGGACAGCATGTCAGGTTCCGTACGCGCTATGTTGCCACAGGCATTGCAGGCGTATCTGCCTGCGCCACTGGCCAATGCGGCGGTTCAGGTCAAAGCTGAAACAGACAAACTGGCGGCGTTTAATGATCCGCAAAACCGTTACGCGTTTTGCCTGACCTGCGCCAACATTCGCTAATAAACTGAACATTTTGTAAGCAGGCGGAGATCGGCATCACGCTGACTCCGCCTTTTCTTCGCGCTTTCGCTGCATCATTCATTCACTGCGTATATACTCCCCCCCACTCTGCGACAACACATTTTCTATCATGCAAAAGAAATCGATTTATGTTGCCTACACTGGCGGTACCATCGGTATGCAACGCTCCGAACACGGCTATGTTCCCGTCTCCGGTCATCTGCAACGCCAACTGGCGTTAATGCCTGAATTCCATCGCCCCGAAATGCCTGACTTCACCATCCACGAATATGATCCGTTGATGGACTCCTCCGATATGACGCCGGAGGACTGGCAGCATATCGCTGACGATATCAAAGCCCATTACAACGATTATGATGGCTTTGTCATCCTGCACGGCACCGACACCATGGCATACACTGCCTCGGCGCTGTCGTTTATGCTGGAAAACCTGAGTAAGCCGGTTATCGTCACCGGCTCGCAAATTCCGCTGGCGGAACTGCGTTCCGACGGGCAGATTAATTTGCTCAACTCGCTGTACGTGGCGGCCAACTTCCCGATTAACGAAGTGACGTTGTTTTTTAACAACCGCCTCTATCGCGGTAACCGCACGACGAAAGCGCATGCTGACGGTTTCGACGCCTTTGCCTCGCCGAATCTGTCGCCGCTGCTGGAAGCGGGAATTCATATTCGTCGCCTCAATACGCCACCTGCGCCGCACGGTAGCGGCGAACTGATTGTCCATCCGATCACCCCGCAGCCGATTGGCGTGGTGACGATTTATCCTGGCATCTCGGCAGACGTGGTAAGAAACTTCCTGCGTCAACCCGTTAAAGCGCTGATCCTGCGCTCTTATGGTGTGGGCAACGCGCCGCAAAACGGCGAGTTCCTCAAAGAGTTACAGGAAGCCAGTGCGCGTGGCATTGTGGTGGTTAACCTGACGCAGTGTATGTCGGGTAAGGTTAATATGGGCGGTTACGCCACCGGCAACGCACTGGCGCACGCAGGCGTGATTGGCGGTGCGGATATGACTGTTGAGGCCACACTGACTAAACTGCATTATCTGTTGAGCCAGGATCTGGACGCGGCCACGATTCGTAGCGCCATGACGCAGAATCTGCGCGGTGAACTCACCGCTGACGAATAAGGAAACCCCGATGAAACAACGCGCGTTGCTCCTGGTCGACCTGCAAAATGATTTCTGTGCAGGCGGCGCGCTGGCCGTGGCAGAAGGCGACAGCACGGTCGATGTGGCGAACACGCTGATTGACTGGTGCCAGGCACGCGGCGAACCTGTACTGGCGACGCAGGACTGGCACCCGGCTAATCATGGCAGTTTCGCCAGTCAGCATCAGGTTGCGCCCTTTTCACAAGGTGTGCTTGATGGCCTGGCGCAAACCTTCTGGCCGGATCATTGCGTGCAGCACAGCGAAGGCGCGGCGTTACATCCCCTGTTGAAAGCCTCAGCAATGGATGCGGTGTTTCACAAGGGGCAAAATCCGGCTATCGATAGCTACAGCGCGTTTTTTGATAACGGACATCGGCAGAAAACCGGGCTCGACGACTGGTTGCGTCAGCATGGCATTGCTGAGCTAACCATCATGGGGCTCGCCACCGATTATTGCGTGAAATTTACCGTACTGGATGCGCTGAAACTGGGTTATCGTGTCAACGTCATTACCGACGGCTGCCGTGGGGTGAACATCAATGCGCAGGATAGCGCGCATGCCTTTATGGAGATGTCAGCCGAAGGTGCAACGCTTTATACGCTGGCTGACTGGCAGGAAACGCAAGCCTGATAGTGTCGTCCGGCCCACAAACCGGACGACATTTTCACGACAGCTCCGAAATCTTTTCCAGCGATATCATCCGCGTTTCAATCCCAAACAGAAACAGGATCAGCGAGCAGCACACCAGCATCACCCCCAGCGCCGAAAAGACCGCGTATGTGCCGTAGTGGGTCAATAATGCCGCCACGCCGTACGGGGTGAAGACGGCGACGATACGCCCCACCGCATTCACAAAGCCGGAGCCTCGCAGGCGCAAATGGGTCGGCCATAATTCAGGGACGTATACCGCCGAGGCGAAGCAGACATACATGTAGAGGAAGAAAATGAGCACCAGACCGAGGGATAAAATGGCCCACTCCTCTTTTTGCAGCGAATAGTAATAGCCCAGCACCGCCACAATCAGCAGCAGAATGGAACCAAACCAGCGGCGCGGGAATTTATCGATAATCATCGCGGCAATGAAAATCCCCAGGGGGGCACCAATCATAATAATGGCGGTCATAAAGATCGATTTGGTGACATCAATCCCCGAGTTAACGAATATTGTGGGGATCCACACGGTAATGGTATAGAGCGAAAAATTCATTGCCACCAGTACCGTGATCGCCACCAGCGTTCTGCGCAGCATATCGCCGCGAAAGAGCTGCCAGAAACTGCCTTTTTCCGTCCCGGCAGATCGATGCGCGACGGGTTTTATCTCCGCCAGGGCTATGTTTTTCTCCCGGCTAACCTGCTGCTCAATCTCGCATACCACCTGCTGTGCAACATCGCCTTTGCCCTTCCCCGCCAGCCAGCGCGGTGATTCAATAAAATAACGCCCCGACAGCCACCAGGCGACCAGCATCGATACCCCGCCCAGCAAAAACATGACCCGCCAGCTCAAATAACCGATCACCACCACGCCGATAGCGGCCGAGAGCATCGGGGACCAGTTGCCGACAAACGACAGGCGCGCGGACCATTTGCCACGGATAGCTGCGGGAATAAATTCGGTGAAAGAGGCGTACCCCACCATAATCAGCGCCCCCATTCCGGTCCCCATCAGACAGCGCAGGAAAATAAGCCAGTACATGTCCGGAGAAAAGGTGGCAGCGGTGGCGGTAAATCCGACGATCAGCAAATTGATGCGAAACGCCTTGCGCCGCCCCAGATAATCGCCAACAAATCCCCCCATCAGCGAGCCAATGAAATAGCCGAGCATCAGGGCGGAGGTGAACGCCGCATTGAGGTAATTATTTGACCAGCCATTACTGACCAGTTTTGCCAGCACGACATTTCCCGAATAGCTGAGAAAACCGGTAATTAATAAACTCAGCCCGATAATGCCAAATATCCGGTAATGAAAAGATGAGAGTGGCAAACGATCCATGCGGATGCCAATATGGTCATATTGTTCCATTATCTATGCCTCAAAATATGCCTGGTGAAAGTCACAACCAGAATAACGAATATGCATTCGCTCAGTCCGTTTAACGATTTTTTACACCAGGAATCATTAACCATATTTGAGGGATAATGACCAACAGGCTGCCACGCACATTCGCGCGATATTCAGCCCACCCCCAAACTTAATAAATCAGTTGAATATTGTTTTTCTGACAAAATGAAATCCACTGATCGCCTGGTTTTTTATCCGTAATAATATAATTAATGTGGCTAAAATCGACGAGCTGAACAAAGGCCTTACGGTCAAATTTTGAATGATCCACCAGCAAAGCAACTTCTGTCGCCTGGCTGATCATCATTTTTTTTATTTCTGCTTCTGCTTCGTTGGAATCAAGCGCACCGCTGTCGATGTCCAGACCTTTACAGCTCATCACCATAATATCGACATGGTATTTACCAATAATTTCTTTAGTAATGCGCCCCTGAAAAGAAAGCGTATTCTTATTAAACTCGCCCCCGGTTGATACGATATTAATGTCCGACTGTGCCAGTTCGCGAAAGGCTTCGGTTGAGTTAGTCAACAGCGTCAGGTCTTTGCGGTCTTTTAATAATTTCAACAGCTCCATTGCGGTAGTACTGGAATCTGCAGACATCGTGGTCTTGTTATTAATAAACGGCAGCGCATTTAGCGCAATAACCTGCTTCTCTTCAAAAAAAGATTTCGCGCGTTTATAAAAATGAACGTTATCCGTGATGCTGGCACTGTTGAGCACCGCACCACCATAAGTGCGGGTAATGATCCCTTCGGCTTCCAGCTTTTCTAAATCGCGACGGATAGTCTCTTCGGTAACCTGAAAGAGCTGGCTCAGTTGAGTCACCTGCACTTTCTTTTCGTTGGTTACCATCTGTTTAATGGTTTGCAATCGGTCCTTTGCAGCCACGGTATGCCTCTGCTTCGTTTAATAACATGATATCCAGGCAGTATGTCACACGCCATGTTTACTTTCAAAAGAATATGTTTGAATCACAGATTTATTCATGTATTTCCGAGAAACAAAGACACACCGTCATTTCTGTTACTTATTAATAAGCGCGTCAGCCATCTCTTTCATTATTAATGCATCGGCATCGCTGAGATTAATGGCCGTTGCCCGCACATTTTCCCGCACCTGCTGCGGTGAGGTCGCGCCGCTCAAAATAGAAATCAGCCTGCTTTGTTTCAATATCCACGCTAGTGCGAGTGTGGGTACCGTGCAATCGTACTTTTTACACAGCGGCTGCCATTTCTCCAGCATATCAATAACCTGTAGCATATTATCATGCTGGAACCACACTTTATTTGCCTGCGCACCCACCGGAACATAGTCGCGCGTCACAGTGCCGGTCAGCAGTCCCTGCTCCAGCGGTGAATAGACTTGCAGGACGATGCCGTGCTTCTGGCAAAGCGGCAGTATGTCACGCTCGATTTGCCGATCAAGGAGGCTGTATTTCGCCTGTACTATATCCAGTTCGCCATGACGCAGGTACTCTTCGATATGTCCGATGTCCACATTTGCCGCGCCGATGGACTTGATCTTGCCCTCTTTCTTCAACGCGTTAAGCACTGCGACGGTTTCTGCAATTGGGGTAAAGAACGGCGGCACCGACTGCCAGTGGGTCATGTAGATATCGATGCAGTCAATCCGCAGGCGTTGCAGGCTGGCGTCCACCTCTTCGCGGATAGATTCCGGCGTGAGGTTTTTATACAGCTGGCGGTCGCCCACTTTATTAAACAGGCTGCCTTCACGCTCCCACACAATGCCGCACTTGGTTTCGACAATCACCTCGTCGCGCGGTAAGTCAGTCAATGCCTGGCCGACAATGCGCTCACTGTTACCGAAGTTGTACCCCGGTGCGGTATCAATCAGGTTGATGCCGCAGCGGTGCGCTTCCACGATTGTATCGATACAAACCTGGGTATCCAGGTCGCCATTCCAGGCGGGACCACCGCCGATGGCCCAGGTACCCAGACCGAGTTGCGAAACGGCAAGCTGGGTTTTTCCCAACGGTATCATTTTCATGCTTTATTTATCCTTCATACTCATCAAGCAGTTGTTCGACAAGCTGTCTGTTTTTCACGCCCGTGGTCGCACCGACGCTGAGCACCGAGATCGCAGCCGTGGCATTGGCAAACAACGCGCAGTCACGCAGCGATTTATCCTCCAGCAGGCCGCAGATAAACCCGGAGGCAAAATTATCCCCGGCCCCGATGGTGTCGATGGCGGTGATCCCTTTCACCGCAGGCACTTCAAGGCGCGTCTCGCTGTTCTTAATAAAACAGCCCTTCTTGCCCGTCTTGATCACCACCGTTTTGACGCCACAAGCGAGAAAGCTGTCGGCAATACCGTCCAGCGACGTCTCACCGGTGAGCAGCTTCGCCTCTTCATAGTTGGGAAAGAGGAAATCCACGTAACTTAAGGCCTCGCGGATATCGTCCAGCGTCTCGCCCAGGCGTGGTTTGATCATGTCGGCACAGATAAGCAATTGCTGTGCTTTGGCGCGGATGAAAATCTCTTTCAGCGCGTTGCCATCCAGCAACGGGCTGTTAAAGATGCTCGCCAGCGACAGCAATCTCGCCTCGGCAAAGCGGCTGAAATCCACATGCTCCAGCGCCAGCTTCCACAGACTGCCGTTGCGATTCGTCACAAAGGTCCGTTCACCGTCGCTGGTCACCAGCCCCACGTTGATCGAGGTATCGACACCCTCGTCCATGCGCAGACTGTAAATATCGATGTTCTCCTGACGGCAGCGTTCGAGGATGAAATGCCCTGCCGCATCATTGCCGATGCGGCTGTTAAGGGCGGTTTTATGCCCGAGGCGAGAAATGATCATCGCCTCGTTGATGGCATCGCCGCCTGTGGTCATCGCAATGCGCTCCAGCGGATAAGAATCAACATCGAAAATGTTCTTACTCACCGGTTGCAATGGGATGTCGACAATCGCGGCCCCCACGCAAATGACATCTATTTTACCCATGTTGCTATTCCGCCTTACCGTCCGAACCAAACAGACGGATTTTCTCCAGCGCACGTTCTTTAACGGCTTTACGCACTTCGCGCTCCAGATGCAGGAACGGCTGATGCTGGTTCTCTTTTATCGCCACCATTGCCGCCTGGCACAGCTCGGTATGGATGTTGATTTTGGCGATGCCCAGCGAGATGGCTTTTTTGATGTCCGCATCGCTGATCCCGGACGCGCCATGTAAAACCAGCGGAACCGAGACAGCTTCACGAACGCGGCGGACAACTTCAAAGTTAAGCTGCGGCGCGGAGGTATAAATGCCGTGCTGATTGCCAATCGCCACCGCCAGCGAGTCACACCCGGTGCGCGCAACAAACTCCGCAGCCTGGTCCGGGTCGGTATAGTGATAATCCGCCAGCGCCTCTTCGTAGACCGTTTCGTTGCCAACATGGCCCAGTTCCGCCTCGACCGGAATACCCAGCGGATGGAAGAAATCCACGGCCTCTTTGGTCAAACGGATATTTTCTTCAAAGTCGAATGCCGATGCATCACGCATTAAAGAGTTCATCCCGTGCTGCCAGGCATTGTGAATAATCTCCATGCTGCGGCCATGGTCCCAGTGAGTAATAACCGGAACCGTGGCTTGTTTCGCCATGGAGACCATCATATGAGAGAAGTCTTCAAACGATGTATTGCCTACAAAACCTGTACCAAAAGAAATAATGACCGGAGACTTTGTCTCTTCCGCCGCATCAATAACGCCCATCAACATCTCCGCATTCCAGACATTAAAATGCGCAATCGCATAATGGTTTTCTTGTGCGTGATTTTCCCAGAATCTGATATCTGCCAGCATGAATAACACCTCATTAATGAATTAAGCTAAAATTTTAATAACGCCTTTAATGACTTCGCGTTTGTTATTTACCGATTCGTCGAATGCGCGTTGCACATCGTCATAATCGTAAATATGGGTGACCATCGATTTCACATCGAATTTACCGGAGGAGATAGCCTCAATAGTTAATGGATAGCGATTGGCATAACGGAATACCGTTTGAATGCTGACTTCACGATTAATTTTCAGGAAATTAATCGCAGAGTCGCCCGGTACAGTACCGACAATCATTATTTTGCCACCGCGCATCACCAGATAAGGTGCCTGTTTTACAGTGATGGCTGAACCGGCCGTTTCAAAAACGATATCCGCCCCCATCTCACCAATACGTTCGGCACAGCAGGCCACCGTGTCCTCTTTCGCGCCGTTAATCACCGCGCTAGCGCCCAGTTTTTCCGCCATCGCCAGTCGTTTTTCCAGCACATCAACCACCACAATTTGCGTGGCGCCCAGATAGCGGCAAGCCTGCAGAGTCATCAAGCCGATACAGCCTGCGCCGAGAATGACAATCTTTTTGCCGGGCTTTACGTCAGCCAGCATCGCGGCATGAATCCCCACCGCCGCAGGCTCGACCAGTGCGCCCTCCATGGTGTCCATATTTTCCGGCAGCTTGTAGGTAAAGCTTTCAGGGTGACAGAGGTAATATGTCAGAGCGCCACGGTAATTTGGCTGGGTTGCCATAAAGTCGACATCAGGACAGATGTTATATTTGCCTTCCAGGCAGTAGCGACATTTTCCGCAGGGCACACCGGGTTCAATATTGACTTTATCGCCCGGTTTGAATTTTTTAACATTACGGCCAATGGCCACCACGGTACCGGCACACTCATGGCCGAGACCAATTTCCTGGCTCGGATCTTTCGGCGGAATAAAAGGGCCAGATTCGAAACCGTGAACATCCGAACCACAAATACCGACATATTCCACTTTAATTAAGACTTCATCATCTTTTGGCACCGGCATATTCGCCGGGAGAATTGTCATCGTGCCGGGTGTTTTTAAAATTGCTTTAGAGTTTTGCATACACTTTCCTTTCGAAGACGCATTATTTGGTGGTAACGGCATCCATCCCAATACTTTCGACAGACGCCCCTTTTGTTTCGATACCGATGGTTGCAATCGCCGCCGCGACGATAATGGCCACGACGCTGAGCAGAATAAAGACACCGGTGACGCCATAGTTACTGAGCAGAACTGCCACAGCATAAGGTGCGGCAATTCCGCTAATGCGACCCACGGCGTTCGCCAGGCCCGAGCCACGCAATTTTGCTTCGGTAGGCCATATTTCAGGTACGTAGACTGCCGAGGCATAGCAGACATACATATAAACAAAAGTAATCAGGAAGAAGCCACAAACGGTAATCATCAGCATATTGGTCTGCAGAGAATAGAAATAACCCAGTGCAGCAATAAATAGCAGTAATCCGACACCCATTGTTTTGCGTGGAATTTTGTCCATCACCATCATGGCGATAAAAATGCCAAACGGTGCGCCAAACATGCTCATGGTATTCAGCACGATGGAATCTTTAAGGTTAATCCCCTGCGACATAAATATGGTTGGCAGCCAGTTAATTAGCGTGTACTGCACCACATTCATGGCGATTAAGACAAACGATCCCAGAATCACCCGTTTAAGTAACGCTCCTTTCAGCAGCGATGAATAAGGCACCACGGCGGGCAGGCTTTTACTCTCAGTGGGTGTCACCACGCTCAGTGTCTTGCCGGTTTGCAGACTGACTTTACGTTCGATCTCCGACATGATGGCCTCTGCTTCCGCATAGCGTCCACGCGATTCCAGCCAACGCGGGGATTCGGGAAAATAACGCCAGGCAAGCCAGGTGGCAATCAACGAGAGCACGCTCGGAATAATAAGCTGTACACGCCAGTTCCACTCCGCGCTGACCATTGTCGTCAGCCCCATCGCAATTAATGAACACAATGGATATGACCAGTTGCCAATAAAGGAGACGCGACTAGACCAGGTTCCACGACTACGCCCCGGCATGTATTCGGTGTAACCGGCAAACAGCGTCACCAGCAGCGCGCCCAGACCAAATCCCATCACCAGACGGCAGGCAATCAGGAACGTCATATCCGGAGAGAGCGCACCGGCAATCATTGACACAATATGAATAACTTCATAAAGGATAATGGCTTTCTTACGGCCAATTTTATCGCCAATGATGCCGCCAATTAATGCCCCGGCGAACATCCCCGCCGTGGTAATAGCAGAAAAGGTTGCGGTCGTTGAATTATCTGTCCATCCGAGCTCTTTTAACTGCGCCAGAATTAACCCACCAACGGCGTTACTCCAGCAAACTAATAATCCGAAAGCCACCATCCCAAACATAGTATAATGCCAGTGGCTGTCCGGAAGACGGTCGAGTCTTGCCCCACAATTGGGTTTTTCAATTGTGTTTCCCATAAGATATTCCTCACGAAATAAAGCATTAATTTTTGTATTCGTGTATTCCGTCCGCGACGTCTTGTTTTATTATTTCCTTCAACATTCAAAATAAAGGACAAGATCGCATTGGTGATGCTAATAACAAGGAACGGTTTATCAATCGAAGTCGTAGGTCATGATGACTTTGATTGCCGTTTTATCGACCATCGCGTCAAAGCCTTTTTCCCACTCTGACAGCCCAATACGGTGGGTGATCATCGGTTTCACCTGAATATCACCGGAGGCCAGCAGGCGAATGGCGTTGCGCCAGGAGGTGGAGTCATAGGCCATGTGCCCAATGATGCTCTTGTTCCATGCAGTGATGTCGTTAATAGAGAAATCGAGCGGTTTGAAGCCCATACCTACGCGCACCACTTCCCCATTCGGTCGCAGCATTTCGATGGACTGTTTCAGCGCGATATTGGCCCCTGAGCACTCAATCACCAGCCCGAGGTTATCTTTGCCGCAAATCTCCTGGCAACGGGCAACAACGTCTTCTTTCGAACCGTTGACCACCGCCGTTGCGCCGAGCTCTCTGGCTACCGGGAAACGAACATCAACATCTTCATCCAGCCCGACGACCACAATGTTGACCGCCCCCATAATGCGCGCCATCTGGACAGAGAACAGACCCAGCGGTCCGGTACCGATGACCACAACGTCCTGGCCGGGCAAGAATTTGGATTGTTGGGCGATAGATTTATAAGCATTACAGATAGGATCGAGAACTGCCGCTTCTTCGTAGTCGACGCCTTCCGGGATCTCCCACAGTGCGCGACGGTGGATTTTCAGGATCTCACCGGGCACCAGGCAATATTTCGAAAAACCGCCACCCCAGGTGTTGTTATCAAGACCAAGGTTCACTTTTTCTGTACAACACAGAAAATCACCTTGTTCACAGGCAGGACACACGCCGCAGACGTGGCCGCTGTTATCGGACACTACGCGCTGGCCGACTTTCCAGTCCTTCACGTTTGCCCCGGTTTTACAGATGCGTCCGGCAAATTCATGGCCGCGGATTGAGTTAAAAACATCGGAACCGCTGTCGACTTTGTAATGTTTCATATCCGCACCGCAGATCGCTGCGGCTTTGATTTCAATGACGACATCATCCGGGCCGCACACAGGCTCAGGTACGTCAATCATCTTGTAACCGCCAAATGCCTTGCCGAAACGCGCTAATGCTTTCATCGCTTGCTCCTCAGTGATTTCATCTGTTTCAGTGAGGATATTATTCGCGCCATGCATTTTTGAAGTCAACTTTAAATCTGCTAAACACAGATTTTATTCTGTATTACCCAACGCAGATCACAAATGCGGGCACGAAGAATCAACAAAACTCATTAAAATCAACAGATTAATAAAAACAGATTAATGTGTGGAAAAAACAGATTTTTGCGACGAGGCCATCAAGAGTAAGTAAGGAGTGAAAAGGAGGGTAAAACAGGAAGGACAAAAATGCGGGCGAAGCGCTATGGCCTCGCCGCTTATCAAGGGTGTTATTGCATTTTCAGCGTCGCAATCGGCTTCGGCGCAATACCAAAGTCTTCTTTCAGTTGTTGCTTGCTCTTCATCACCATCTGTCCGTGGGTGTCGATGGTCATATGTTGCGCGTCGGTGTTATGGCGGGCCTGCCAAAGCATGACCAGTTGCAGGCTGTTCTCTTTTTGTTCCACCGTCAGCGCAACACCGTCCGGCCACTTGCCCAATTCAACAGCGGTAACCAGACGCTGGTAGATGTCCGGCGTCATACTGTTAATGACTTGTTCGAAATCCATGCTAAATTAACTCCAGTGGAATAATAGCTGAATCGATTCCTCATCCCTGAGTCCGATCGCCGTTTTCATCGTCGGTAAAACTCAAAGAGGCGGAATTTACGCAATAACGTTCACCGGTCGGTTGTGGTCCATCCGGGAAAACATGTCCCAGATGCGCGTCACAATTACCGCAACGAATTTCAACGCGCTGCATGCCGTGCGAGTAATCATTAAGGTAACGGATAGACTCTTCACTTACCGGCTCGAAAAAACTCGGCCAGCCGCAACCTGAATCATATTTGGTCTGCGAATGAAACAGCGGCGCGTCGCATACCAGACAGTGGTACACGCCTTCACGCTTGTTGTGTAAAAGACGACCTGTAAAAGGCGGTTCGGTACCGTGATCTTGCGTCACATAGAATTGCATCTCTGTCAGATTTTGTTTCAGGTCATCCTGAGAGGATTTCGTCGTCATAGGCTCACATCTCGCGGTAAGAATTCGTACAACTTCCCTTCGATTCTAACAAAACATTAACAATGAAGTGATAACTTTTGATCTAAACTTACTTGCTGCGAATTCCCGGGCGGGTAATTGTGATCACTCTCACATTTTTATCCTGCATGACCTTTAAAATTCGGGGCGGCGTCCCCATAAGGGGAGCATGCTCATAGGAAGAGTGAGACGAGTCAGTCGAACAAAGGTTATGCGGAGGATTGATTTGTCGCAATGATTGACACGATTCCGCTTGACGCTGCGTAAGGTTTTTGTAATTTTACAGCCAACCTTTTATTCACTAACAAATAGCTGGTGGAATATATGACTATCAAAGTAGGTATCAACGGTTTTGGCCGTATCGGTCGCATTGTTTTCCGTGCTGCTCAGGAACGTTCTGACATCGAAATCGTTGGTATCAACGATCTGTTAGACGCAGAATACATGGCTTACATGCTGAAATATGACTCTACTCACGGCCGTTTCAACGGTACCGTAGAAGTCAAAGACGGCCATCTGGTTGTTAACGGCAAAACCATCCGTGTTACTGCTGAAAAAGATCCGGCTAACCTGAAATGGAACGAAATCGGCGTTGACGTAGTAGCAGAAGCTACCGGTATCTTCCTGACCGACGAAACTGCACGTAAACACATCACTGCTGGTGCGAAAAAAGTTGTTCTGACTGGTCCTTCCAAAGACAACACCCCGATGTTCGTTCGTGGCGCTAACTTCGAAACTTATGCTGGCCAGGACATCGTTTCTAACGCATCCTGCACCACTAACTGCCTGGCACCGCTGGCAAAAGTTATCAATGACAACTTCGGCATCATCGAAGGTCTGATGACCACTGTTCACGCGACTACCGCTACTCAGAAAACCGTTGATGGCCCGTCTCACAAAGACTGGCGCGGCGGCCGTGGCGCAGCACAGAACATCATCCCGTCCTCTACCGGTGCAGCTAAAGCTGTAGGTAAAGTACTGCCGGAACTGAATGGCAAACTGACTGGTATGGCGTTCCGCGTTCCGACTCCGAACGTATCTGTTGTTGACCTGACCGTTCGTCTGGAAAAAGCAGCGTCCTACGAAGAAATCAAGAAAGCAATCAAAGCGGCTTCTGAAGGCGCAATGAAAGGCGTTCTGGGTTACACCGAAGACGACGTTGTCTCTACCGATTTCAACGGCGAAGTTTGCACTTCCGTGTTCGATGCTAAAGCAGGTATCGCACTGAACGACAACTTCGTGAAACTGGTATCCTGGTACGACAACGAAACCGGCTACTCTAACAAAGTTCTGGACCTGATCGCTCACATCTCCAAATAAGTTGGGATGAGAAATTGATCTATAAAGGCGACTTCGGTCGCCTTTTTTTATGTTTCGCGTCATCCTGAAAGCTGCTTCCTCACTGGCGCTGCTCGCGGATACTGGCCACAGAAACGTCTGTGTTCCCGGCTCTCCCCCAGACTTGCCGTCCTGATGCAGCTTTCATGATTTTGTGTCTTGCTAAACGAAGGATTGCACCATGATAAACAAAATTTTTGCTCTCCCGGTTGTTGAACAAATTACCTCCACCCTCTCTCGCCGCCTGATGGATGAACTGGAGGTTATCGTTATCGATCACCCACAAGTTAAAGCCTCTTTTGCTTTGCAGGGGGCGCATCTGCTCTCCTGGAAACCGCAGGGTGAAGACGAAGCACTGTGGTTGAGCGGCAACACGCCGTTCAAAAACGGCGTAGCGCTGCGCGGCGGCGTACCGATCTGCTGGCCCTGGTTTGGTCCGGCAGCGCAACAGGGTCTGCCTGCTCACGGCTTCGCCCGTAATCTGGCATGGACACTGAAAGCACATAATGAAGACGACAATGGCGTTGTGCTGACATTTGAGCTGCACAGCAGCGAAGCATCCCGCCAATACTGGCCGCATGAGTTCACGCTGTTTGCCCGCTATAAATTGGGTAAAACGTGCGAAATCGAACTGGAAGCGCACGGTGATTTTGAAACCACCTCAGCACTGCATACCTATTTCAACGTTGGCGATATCCATGCTGTAAAAGTCAGCGGCCTGGGCGATCGTTTTATTGATAAAGTGAACAACGCGCAAGAAGATGCATTGACCGATGGCGTGCAGACCTTCCCGGATCGTACCGATCGCGTCTATCTGAACCCGGAAGCCTGCAGCGTGATTCATGACAGTGCGCTGAACCGCACCATTGAAGTGATCCACCATCATCATAAAAATGTGGTCGCATGGAACCCGGGTCCGGCACTCTCCGCCAGCATGACCGATATGCCGGATGATGGTTATAAAACCTTTGTCTGCGTTGAGTCTGCCTGCGCGACCGCGCCGCAAAAAACCACCGAAGAAAAACCGTCTCGCCTGTCTCAGACGATTCGCGTCATCAAACGCTAATGCTTCAGTCTCTCTCCCCGCACGGGAGAGAGACCCTTTCCTTTATTACACCACGTCCAGCGGTGTTTTACGGCCCGGCGCCGGAAATGCGTCATTCAGGCGTCCCAGATCCTCTTGCGTCAGGGTAATATCCAACGCAGCGGCATTTTCCTGCGCATGCGCCACAGTGCCCGCCTTTGGAATCGCCATCACCCCTTTGTGACTAATAACCCATGCCAGCAGAATTTGCGCCGCCGTCGCGTTGTGGGCGCGGGCAATATCGGTCACCACGCTGTTATTCATCAATCCGTCCCGCAGGCGACCAGCCTGTGCCAGAGGGCAATAAGCCATTACCGGCATCTGTTGTTCCTGACACCAGGGCAGCAGATCATATTCGATCCCGCGCGAACCCAGATGGTAAAGCACCTGATCGGTCACACAGGCTTTACCACCCTGCACCTGCCAGAGTTCTTGCATATCGGCATAGTCGAGATTCGATACGCCCCAGCGGCGGATTTTGCCCTGTTCAATCAGGGTCTCCATCACATCGACCGTTTCGGCCAGCGAGAAATTGCCACGCCAGTGCAGCAGATAGAGATCCAGATAGTCGGTTTTCAGACGGCGCAGGCTGGCCTCACAGGCCGCAATCGCCTTTTTACCGCCGGCATTCCATGGATAGACTTTCGAAACCAGATAGATGTTGTCGCGTAAGCCCCCCTGGAGTGCCTCACCAACCACCTCTTCTGCCCCACCGTCTGCGTACATTTCCGCCGTATCGATGAGCCTGAGCCCCGCGTCAATGCCCGCCCGTAGTGCATCCACCTCTTTACTGCGCTGACGGTCATTTTCCCCCATATACCAGGTACCCTGACCAATAGCAGGCAGCGCCACTTCGCCCGCGAAGACTACATTTCTCTGAGCCATATCATCCTCCTGCGCTAAATGCACCACCGTAAAGCAAAACAGGGCCAATAGCCCTGTTTTGATGCACAGATTGCACTATAAAAAAGCACAATCAAAAACGATACGTTACCCCTGTGGATAACAATCCGGCCCAGGATTTATCCACCATCGGACTGTCTTTGATTTCATCAGACAGATGGGTGAAGCGCCCGGTGCCGTAAACACTCCAGTTATCTGTCAAACGATAGCTGGCGGTAAGTTCCAGGTAAGGGCTCCAGCCATTGTCCGGATCGTAACTATTAAGGCCGCTGCGACGCGATTCCGCGCGCGATACACCATAATAGTACTCGTTTTGATTATCGCTGTTCCATTCAACGCCGATGCCCGGCGTCAGCGTCAGACCACCATTGGTATAGCGATACAACCAGGCCAAATCCCATGTCACACCATTACTGTTATCAAGCACATCGCCTGCCAGTGACGTACGCAGAAAGCCATATTCGGTGTTATGGATATAAGAAAGCCCCGCCACTGCGGTTGACTTACGTTTATTCAATTGACGCAGTTGATTATTGTCACTGTCACCCGGCTTAAAGCTCCAGGGCGAGTAGGCAGCGAAGACAGAGAGTTGGTCGGCCTGATCCTTCCACAGGTAGTAGCCACCGCCTAAACCACGAAACCAGAAGTCATCGCTTTCATAGGTAATAACCGGAATCGGATAGGCTTTATTGTCGTACTGTTTATACGGCGTCTCTACCACGCCCACACCCGCGCCCAGGGAGAAATTGCTTTCGGCGCTGGCAGCAAATGTAGAAGAAGCGATCAGCACGCCCAGTGCCAGGAGTTTGAGTTTCATCACAGTCCATTAATTCCTGTAGTCAATAATCGGCGGAGTGAAGTTTAACCGTCCAGGACAGTCATCCCAAATTTTTTTACTTAATCATTACAAAACTAAACCCTATAGCCTGTGGTCTGTATATGACAGGGGGCTTACTGTTTTATGAAGCCGCTGTGATTTGAGAGTGGAAGGCTTATCACAAAAGAAAGCTTTTATGGATGAGTTATTGATATGTCATTGAAATTAGTTTTAGGCGGCATGCAAGTTTTGCAAATGCCATCTACGCTTAAATATAAGAAGACGATTTAACGAACCCGCATTTTGTTAATGACATGCAACCTGGCATGAGGGTTGCTGTATGACTCTTAGCGTCGTTCAGTTAACGCTTCCGGGAGCCTCTACTATTCATATGAACGGCTCTTTACCTGTGCTAAAAAACGAAAGGACGGCATGCCATGAATATATTCGATCACTACCGCCAGCGCTATGAAGCTGCCAAGGACGAAGAGTTCACACTGCAGGAATTTCTTACCATCTGTCGGCAAGACCGCAGTGCCTACGCTAACGCGGCAGAAAGGCTACTGATGGCCATTGGTGAGCCAGTGATGGTGGATACTGCCCAGGAGCCACGGCTTTCCCGTCTCTTTTCGAACCGAGTTATTGGACGATACCCGGCATTTGAAGAGTTCTATGGCATGGAAGAAGCAATCGAGCAAATTGTTTCTTATCTCAAACACGCCGCCCAGGGTCTGGAAGAGAAGAAACAGATCCTGTATTTGCTCGGCCCGGTCGGTGGCGGTAAATCCTCGCTCGCCGAACGCCTGAAATCCTTAATGCAGCGGGTGCCGATCTACGTATTGAGCGCCAATGGCGAACGTAGCCCGGTAAATGACCATCCGCTGTGCCTGTTTAATCCCCAGGAAGACGCGCAAATTCTGGAAAAGGAATACAACGTTCCGCGTCGTTACCTCGGCACCATCATGTCGCCGTGGGCGGCTAAACGCCTGCATGATTTCGGCGGTGACATCACCAAATTCCGCGTGGTCAAAGTCTGGCCATCCGTACTTGAACAGATTGCCATCGCCAAAACAGAACCGGGCGATGAGAACAACCAGGACATCTCTGCACTGGTAGGTAAAGTGGATATCCGTAAACTGGAAAACCACGCGCAAAACGATCCTGATGCTTATGGTTATTCCGGCGCACTGTGCCGTGCTAACCAGGGCATTATGGAATTCGTTGAGATGTTCAAAGCGCCCATTAAAGTACTGCACCCCCTGCTGACCGCTACCCAGGAAGGTAACTACAACGGTACCGAGGGGATTTCTGCCCTGCCCTTTAATGGCATCATCCTTGCGCACTCCAACGAATCAGAGTGGGTCACGTTCCGTAATAACAAAAACAATGAGGCGTTCCTTGACCGTGTCTATATCGTCAAAGTGCCTTATTGCCTGCGGATCTCCGAAGAGATCAAAATTTACGAAAAACTGCTTAACCACAGTGAGCTGACCAGCGCGCCATGCGCCCCTGGTACGCTGGAAACACTGGCCCGCTTCTCGATTTTGTCGCGCCTGAAAGAGCCGGAAAACTCCAGCATCTACTCGAAAATGCGTGTCTATGATGGTGAGAGCCTGAAAGATACAGACCCGAAAGCCAAGTCCTACCAGGAGTATCGTGATTACGCCGGGGTGGACGAAGGGATGAACGGCCTGTCCACGCGTTTCGCGTTTAAGATCCTCTCCCGCGTGTTTAACTTCGACCATGCGGAAGTGGCGGCAAACCCGGTTCATCTGTTTTACGTCCTGGAGCAGCAGATTGAGCGTGAACAGTTCCCGCAAGAACAGGCGGAGCGTTACCTTGAGTTCCTGAAAGGCTACCTAATCCCGAAATACGCCGAATTTATCGGCAAAGAGATCCAGACGGCCTACCTCGAATCCTACTCGGAATACGGGCAGAATATTTTCGACCGTTATGTTACCTACGCCGATTTCTGGATTCAGGATCAGGAATACCGCGATCCGGATACCGGTCAGCTGTTTGACCGTGAATCGCTGAATGCTGAGCTGGAAAAAATTGAAAAACCGGCCGGGATCAGTAACCCGAAAGATTTCCGTAACGAGATAGTCAACTTCGTACTGCGTGCCCGTGCTAACAATAGCGGCCGTAACCCGAACTGGACCAGCTACGAAAAACTGCGCACGGTCATCGAGAAAAAAATGTTCTCGAATACCGAAGAATTACTGCCTGTTATTTCGTTTAACGCCAAAACCTCAACCGACGAGCAGAAAAAACACGATGACTTTGTCGATCGTATGATGGAGAAAGGATATACCCGCAAACAGGTTCGCCTGCTGTGCGAATGGTATCTGCGTGTACGTAAATCATCATAAAGCCAATATGGCCCGGCAGCGTAGCGCTGACCGGGCCTGAATAATCTGTGCGTATCCTTGTTTTTTGTGGCACAGGAAGCTGGCAAGCGAGCAGTTCCCGATAGACCGGCATGGGTCATGCATCGGGTAGACGAAAGCCGTCAACACCTGCGGCGCGAAGAACGAAGGATAGAGTTGGCAAATGCAGTACGGGAGGGACTTATGACCTGGTTCATAGACCGGCGTCTTAACGGTAAAAACAAGAGCACGGTTAACCGCCAGCGATTTTTACGCCGTTATAAAGCGCAAATAAAACAGTCGATCTCCGAAGCCATCAATAAGCGCTCGGTCACCGACGTGGAGAATGGCGAATCCGTCTCCATCCCGAACGAAGACATCAGCGAACCGATGTTTCATCAGGGACGCGGCGGTTTGCGCCATCGCGTGCATCCGGGCAACGATCATTTTGTGCAAAACGACCGCATTGAGCGCCCTCAGGGCGGCGGTGGCGGTGGTGGCAGCGGTCAGGGCGAAGCCAGCGCTGACGGCGAAGGCCAGGATGAATTTGTTTTCCAGATTTCGAAAGATGAGTACCTCGATCTTCTGTTCGAGGATTTGGCGTTGCCAAATCTGAAAAAGAACCAGCAGCGTCAGCTTAATGAATTTAAGACCCACCGTGCCGGCTACACGGCGAACGGTGTTCCCGCTAATATCAGCGTCGTGCGTTCACTGCAAAACTCACTGGCGCGCCGTACTGCGATGACAGCAGGCAAGCGTCGTCAGCTACGTGAACTGGAAAGCAGCCTGGACATTGTCGAGAAAAGCGAACCGGCCCAGTTGCTTGAAGAAGAGCGTCTGCGCAAGGAAATTGCCGAACTACGCGCAAAAATCGAACGTGTACCTTTTATCGATACCTTCGATTTACGCTATAAAAATTATGAAAAACGCCCGGAGCCTTCAAGTCAGGCGGTGATGTTCTGTCTGATGGACGTCTCCGGTTCCATGGACCAGTCGACAAAAGATATGGCAAAACGCTTTTATATCCTGCTCTATCTGTTCCTGAGCAGAACCTATAAAAACGTAGAGGTCGTCTATATCCGTCACCACACCCAGGCGAAAGAGGTCGATGAGCATGAGTTTTTCTACTCGCAAGAGACGGGCGGTACGATTGTTTCCAGCGCACTGAAACTGATGGATGAAGTGGTGAAAGAGCGTTATGACCCGGCACAATGGAATATTTATGCTGCTCAGGCATCGGATGGCGATAACTGGGCCGATGACTCCCCGTTATGCCATGAAATTCTGGCGAAGAAAATTCTGCCAGTGGTGCGTTACTACAGCTATATCGAGATAACACGCCGCGCGCACCAGACATTGTGGCGCGAATATGAACATCTGCAGACCATGTTTGATAACTTCGCCATCCAGCATATCCGCGATCAGGAAGATATCTACCCGGTATTCCGCGAGCTTTTCCATAAGCAGAATGCCTCCTCTGGTAATTAGCGATATTGAAAGCCAGCGCCCCACGCTGGCTTTTTTCTCCTCGCCGCAAACGGGCAAATTACGGTACAAAAATGCAGCTATTCGCCCTCTTGTCTCACGGCGAATATGGCATATTACTCACCAGACAAACTCGATTCTTACTTCGTTCCTTGCGAGCGTCGTTTTTTAAACAGTACACATAAAGCGTTGTAGTCGTGCTTGTACTTTGGGCCGCCCTCCGGGCGGCTTTTTTATTTTCATCCCTGCGTAGCTGGACTATTCTTGCCGGGTGCTTATTACCGTTAAGGAGGGACGATGTCCGAAATTGCCAGTCGAAATATCCATCACCATCTACTTGAACTGCTGGAGCAGCACCAGGCGCGTTATCGTCTGGTCGAACACGAAGCCTCCGGCAAATGTGAGGCTGTTAGCGAGATTCGTGGTACTGCGCTTGGGCAAGGGGCTAAAGCACTGGTGTGTAAAATCAAAGGCAACGGCGTGAAGATGCATGTGCTGGCGATCCTTGCGGCCGATCAGCAGGCTGATTTATCGAGGCTTGCGGAACATTTTGGCGGGAATAAGGCATCGCTGGCGAGCCCGGTCGAGGTGGATGATTTGACAGCCTGTGTCTTCGGCGCTATTCCGCCGTTCAGTTTTCATCCATCGTTGAACCTGGTGGCAGACCCGCTCCTTTTTGACCGCTACGAAGATATTGCTTTCAATGCAGGCCTGCTCGAAAAGTCGATCATTCTCAACACGCAAGATTATTTACGCATTGCGCGTCCTGAACTGGTTGAGTTTCGTCGCGAGACTTAACTACCATGCGGGCTCCCTGCCTGTATGCTCAGGGCCAGCCCGCTTTTTCCAGCGCAAGAACGGAAACCACCAGCACCACCATGATGGCAATAAATGACGAGGTGATGATAACGCCATCTGTCAGTATAAAATCGTTCATGGGTAACCTGCCTCTTTTAGCCCGGTTCCCTTATTCATAATGTTACCGGGTGACAATTCGATGACAGTTTTGGGTTATTCAGATGAATTTCCCGGCGCTGAAACGATTCCTGCCGCTTGCTTATCAGCACGTTAAAAACACAAGGCAAAATAATGCTTTTCAGTGTCCGTTCAATAAATTGTTACCGGTATCACGAAAAGTAGTTTCCGTAATTCCGATGACAAATCTCGCAATTGTTATAAATACAATATTGCAACACCCTTATTCCGTAGCGCACCCCTGAAATAACCTTACAAACCCAGGTGAATACAATGAATTTAACGATCACCCGTAAAGAAAAAATCAGTTATGGACTCGGTGATATGGCCAGCCATGTTGGGCTGGATAATGTCATTATATTTCTGACATTTTATTACACCGATGTTGTTGGATTACCCGCCGCGTTTGTTGGCACCATGTTTTTACTGGCCCGTACCGCTGATGCCATTATTGACCCGGCGATGGGTTATCTTGCCGACCGCACAAATTCACGCTGGGGGAAATTCCGCCCATGGATGCTGTGGCTGGCGTTACCCTTTGGCGTCAGTTGCCTGCTAACCTACGCCGTGCCTGAATCGTTAACCCTTACCGGTAAAATGGTGTTCGCGACAATCACCTATACCTTTATGATGTTGATGTACACGGCGATCAATATTCCCTATTGCTCAATGGGCGCGGTCATTACCCCCAATAATGAAGATCGTATTTCGCTGCAGTCATATCGTTTCTTTTTAGCCACTCTTGGCGGCGCCATGTCGACATTCTTTATGATGCCGCTGGCGCAATATCTCGGCGGTGAGGATAAATTATCAGGCTATCGCTGGGCGATGGCGATAATGGCCAGCGCTGCCGTTATCATGTTCTGGATCTGCTTTGCGAATACACGTGAGAGAATTAAAGCGCCAGCGACCCACAACAATTATCTCGGCGAATTACGCGACTTATTACGCAACGATCAATGGCGCGTTGTCTCTGTGCTGGTGATTACCAATATCGGTTTTGGGGTTATTCGCCTTGGCGCGATGATGTATTTCGTCACCTATTATTTGGGCAGCGCCAGCTATTTTATGTGGATGCTTGGCGCGCATATTCTGGGTAAGGCCGCAGGCAGCGCGCTGGCAAAACGACTGACCCGCAATTTTAGCAAAGTACAGATGTTCGGTTACTGTGCCGTCCTTGCTGGTGTACTGAGTATCGCCCTCTTCTTCGCGCCAAAATCGATATACGTGCTGGTGCCGCTGACCTTCGTGGTATCCACCCTCTACCAGGCCACGACCACGCTAATGTGGGTCATGATGGCAGACGTCGCCGACTATGGCGAATGGCTGCAGGGTAAACGCATGGACGGCGTGATTTTCTCAACTTTCCTTGCAGTCCTGAAACTCGGCATGGCCATCAGCGGCGCTATTGTCGGCTGGACGTTAGGGCTAAGCGGGTATATCGCCAACGCCCCACAGCAGACATCTGTTGCCATGTACTGCATCGTCGCCCTCTTCACCGTGGTGCCGGGGCTGCTGTCGCTGGCCGCTTTCGCCACCCTGCGCTGGTACAAGCTCGACGATAACACCATGAAATCTATCAACCTTGCCCGTCACAGTCTCTCGTAAAAAGGACGTATTACCCATGAGCGAACTTATTCAACACCCGGACAGCATTGAATGGCGTTTTGAGCGTCAGATCCTGCGTATCGAAGCCTGGGGAGAACACAGCCTGCGCGTGCGCGCCACCTGCGCCCCGACGTTTAGCGACAATCCGCACGCCCTGTTGCCGCCACAGACCTGTGAGCCGCAGATAACCGCAGGCGCGGAACAGTTGACGCTGCGCAACGGTAACATTACCGCAGTGCTTAATCTGAAAGGGCAACTGGCGTTTTACAACCAACGCGGCGAATTACTGCTCGAAGAGATGTGGCGGCAACGCTCTACTGTCGGTATCGGCGCCAGTGAAAAAAGCCAGGATAAATACATCAGCGCCCTGAAACTTGATGGCCGCGAATTTAAACCGCTGCCAGGCGGCAAGTATCAGCTTACCGTCCGTTTTGAATCACGCCCGGAGGAGCGGATTTATGGCATGGGGCAATATCAGCAGCCATGGCTGGATCTGAAAGGCTGTGCGCTGGAGCTGGCGCAGCGTAACTCGCAGGCCAGCGTCCCCTTTATGCAGTCAAGCCTCGGCTATGGCCTGTTATGGAATAACCCGGCGATTGGTGAAGCGAACTTCGCAAAAAACCAGACCATCTGGCTTGCCCGCGTCACGCAAGAGATGGATTACTGGATCACCGCAGCTGACAGTGTTCAACAGCTTACCCGCCAGTACGCTAAAGCCACAGGGACGCCGCCGCCTGCACCGGCATTCACCAGCGGGCTCTGGCAGTGCAAACTGCGCTATCGCACTCAACAGGAGGTGCTGGAGGTGGCTCGTGAGTACCGCCGCCGCCATCTGCCGCTGTCGGTGATGGTCATCGACTTCTTCCACTGGCCGAATCAGGGGACATGGTGTTTTGACCCGGTGGACTGGCCGGATCCGAAGGCAATGGTGGACGAGCTGAAATCGATGGGCATTGAACTGATGGTTTCCGTCTGGCCAACAGTGGAAGCGCGTAGCCCGCTCTTTCCGGTGATGAAGGCCAGGGGGTTGCTGGTGACCAGCGATCGCGGGGTACAGGTTAATCTCGACTTTATGGGCAACACCACTTTCTTCGATGCCACACATCCCCAGGCCCGGGCATTTGTCTGGGAAACGGTGAAGAAAAACTATTACGATCTGGGCATTAAATTGTTCTGGCTGGATGAGGCCGAACCGGAGTACCGCGCCTACGATTTTGATAACTACCGCTATCACGCCGGGCCGGTGCTGGAAGTGGGCAACCAGTATCCTCGCGATTTTGCCCAGGGCTTTTATGACGGCCTGCAGACCTGCGGTGAGCGCGAGATCATTAACCTTGTGCGCTGCGCCTGGGCGGGCAGCCAGCGTTTTGGCGTACTGGCATGGTCCGGCGATGTGCATTCCTCGTTCCATGCATTTCGTAACCAGCTTGCTGCCGGGTTAAATATGGGGCTGTCGGGGATCCCCTGGTGGACGACCGATATTGGCGGTTTCCAGGGCGGGAATGTCAACGACTCCGCTTTCCACGAACTTTTGATCCGCTGGTTCCAGTGGGCGGTCTTTTGCCCGGTACTGCGTATGCACGGCTACCGTGAACCGCAAATCCAGCCGCCGGAAAGTTACCGTAACGGTATCCCGCAATGCAACAGCGGTTCGCCTAATGAGCTGTGGAGCTACGGCGAAGAGAATTACGCCATCATGCAACACTGGTTATCCGTGCGTGAAAAGCTGCGCCCCTATGTGGATGCGCTATTCGCTAATGCCCACCAGCATGGCGATCCGCTGATGCGTCCGCTGTTCTGGCACTACCCGGATGAGCCGCAAAGCTGGCAGGTGGAAGATCAGTATCTGTTTGGCGAGGACATTCTGGTGGCGCCGATTCTGCACGCAGGGCAACGCCAACGTGAAGTCTGGTTGCCAGGCAATCACGGTTGGGTAGCGTTGAACGGTGAACGCTATCAAGGCCAGCAGCGAATGACCGTGGACGCCGGGCTGGAGACGATTCCGGTCTTTATTCGTGAAGGCAGTAAAGCAACAGGAATGTTGCCTGACGCCTGATGCAAATGCCTGAAAATGAGGGTTTCGTTATAAAAAGCCTGCTTAACAATGCCTATCCGCGTAAAGTAATGTAAGCAGGCTTATCTTTTCACTGGCAAGGAACGAAACACTCTCCATGTTTGATACCACTCTCTTTATCCTCATTGGCCTTGTGGCGCTGAGCTTCTTTAGCCACAACACCACCGTTGCGGTTGCCGTTATGGTGTTGATCATTATTCGTATCACACCGCTCAATGCTTACTTTCCGTGGGTCGAAAAACAGGGTTTGACCCTCGGCATTGTCATTCTGACCATCGGGGTGATGGCCCCTATCGCCAGCGGTTCACTGCCGCCATCAACGCTGATTAGCTCTTTTCTCAACTGGAAATCATTAATAGCCATTGCAGTGGGGGTGTTTGTCTCCTGGCTCGGGGGCCGTGGAGTGACGCTGATGAGCGCGCAGCCATCGCTGGTGGCAGGCCTTCTGGTGGGAACCGTATTGGGTGTGGCCCTGTTCCGGGGCGTACCGGTAGGGCCACTGATTGCGGCAGGTCTGGTTTCGCTGCTAATTGGTCGGCAGTAAATGCCGCCTCTGCCAGCGTTTTACCCCAAACTCCAGTAAGGTACACAGCAGGTAATAGACCAGACCGGTGAAGATAAACAGGGCCGCCGGGTACACCTGCACCCGGTTATTCACCTGCCCGGCGACCGTGGTCAACTCCGGCACATTGACGATAAACGCCAGTGAGGTGTCTTTCAGCAGGGCGATAAGCAAACCAATGTAAGACGGAATGGCATTACGTAACGCCTGCGGTAGCAGCACCAGACGCAGGATGTCCAGGCTGCCAAACCCACTGCTTATCGCCGCCTCATATTGCCCCTTCGGTAACGCGTTAAGCGCCGCCAGCGTCGAGTACATTACCGATGCGGAGGTAAACCACGCCAGCGCCAGGGTGACGGTCACCGCCCCCGGCAAGTCGGCGCCAGTGAGCCACGGCAGCAAAAACCACAGCCAGAAGATGACAAAAATCAGCGGGATCCCACGAATCAACTCTGCCCACAGAAAGAGCAGCTTGCGCGGCTAGCCCGCAAAACGCCACGCGCAGCAGGCAAGCAACACGCCGCCGGGAAACGCCAGCACGGCGGCCCCCAGGGTCATCAGCACCGATAACAGCACGCCACCCGGTTCGCCCTGTGCGGCACGCCCCAGCATCAGATAACCAAGGTTATCGGTGATCACGGTGATATTATCGATCACGGTGCGCCTCCTTGCGGGCCATTGCTCGCCATCCGCGCGGCAGGTTAAACAGCAGACTCATGACCAGCCCCAGCGCCAGATACAGCACACTTCCCACCGTAAAGGCTTCCAGCGCATGGGCATTAAAGCTTTCAATTTGCCGGGTCTGATAAGTGAGTTCAGCAAAACCAATGCCGGTTGCCAGCGACGAGAGCTTCATCAGGTTCAGATACTGCCCCACCACCGGCTGCCAGGCGTTCTCCAGCCCCTGCGGCAGAAGCACCCAGCGAAACAGCGCCAGATCGCTAAAGCCCTGTGATTTTGCGGCTTCGATTTGCCCACGCGGTACGGCGTGCAATCCGGCCTGGATCTCTTCGACCAGAAACGCCGCGGTGAATAACCCCAGCGCCCAGGCCGAAGAGAGAAATTCCGGGGTAAACCACCAGACATCTCCCGGCAGAATGCTAAAGGCGTGGTCATCGTTGACGTACTGACGAAATGCCAGGGGCAGTACGTTCCATGCGGCGAAATACCAGAACAGGAGTTGCACCAACAATGGCGTATTGCGAAACAGCGAAACCCACCCCGCCACTACCGCTCGCCCCACTCTCCCGCCTGCCAGACGCAGGGCCAGTAGCAATACCGTCATGGCAGTCGCCAGGATAACCCCAGTCACCGTAACCCAGATGGTGGTCAGAAAACCCGACGTGAGCCATTGTGCGGGTTGGCCGGTAAAGACGCCCGCCCAGTCGAGATGAATCCCCATTACAGCTCCTTGCCGTCAGCATGGAGCGGATTGAGCACTTTTTGCAGGAAGCGCCGGGCGCGCGGATGCTGTGGCGCGGTGAAAAACGCCTCCGGTGCAGCCTGCTCTAGAATTTCGCCCCCATCGATAAAAATCACCCGGTCCGCAATTTCCCGGGCAAATTGCATTTCGTGGGTCACGACGATCAAGGTGATCCCGCTATGAGCCAGCGATTTCATCACTTGCAGCACTTCGCCAATCATCTCCGGGTCGAGCGCCGAGGTTGGTTCATCAAACAGGATGATATGTGGCCCAGCCGCCAGCGTACGGGCAATCGCCACCCGCTGCTGCTGGCCGCCGGAAAGCTGTGCGGGGTAGTGACTGGCTTTGTCACGCAGTCCGACACGGTCCAGCAGTTCCAGAGCAATTTTTTTCGCTTCTGCTGCTGACCTGCCATGGATACGGGTCAATGCGAGGGTGATATTTTCCAGCGCGTTCAGGTGCGCATAAAGGTTGAATTGCTGGAACACAAAACCGACCTGTCGGCGCAAATTACGCAATTCACGCCCCTTAAGCTGGCTGGTCGGTTTGCCGTCCACCAGAATTTCGCCGCTGGTCAGGGTTTCCAGTTGATTGATAAGACGGATCAGCGTCGACTTGCCAGAGCCGGAAGGCCCGCAGACGGCAATGACTTCCCCTGCCGCAACCTGCAAATCGATAGCGTTTAACACACGATGATCGCCATAGCTTTTGCTGGCCTGGCGAAACTCCACCGTTCCTTTTTGCACGGGAAAAGCCTCCGGGGCCTGCGCCACGGAGGTAGAAAAGAGACCTGCCAACATATTACTTCGCTTCTATTTTAAAGCTGCGTGGAGCCGGGGCTTTAGTTTGTGGACCAAACCAGACGTCGTAGATTTTTGCCGCTTCGCCGCTCTGCTCCAGTTTCACCAGTTCATCGTTCACCGCTTTCAGCAGCGCGGTTTCGCCTTTGGTTACACCCACGCCAATCTCTTCTTTAGAAAGCAGGTCCGGCAGAATTTTGAATTTGGCTTTATCCGGCGCTTCCGCCAGCAGCCCCGCCAGGATGGTACTGTCCTGGGTAATGGCCTGTACGTTGCCGTTACGCAGTGCGGTCAGCGCCAGTGGGATATCGTCATAGGCCAGCACACGAGACTGCGGGAAGCGCTGATGCAGCGCCTGCTCGCCGGTGGTGCCTTTTACCGCACCAATACGCGCTTTGCTGTAACTATCCAGTTTGTCGGACGCGCTGGCGGGCACCAGGAATTGCTGCCCGGTAACGAAGTATGGGGTTGAGAAATCAATAACCTGTGCACGCTCCGGGGTGATAGTGATATCTGCGACGATCAGATCCACTTTACCGGACTGCAACAGCGGAATACGGTTCGCCGGGTTGGTGGCGACCAGTTCAAGTTTTACGCCGAGGCTTTTCGCCAGCGCTTTCGCGAAATCAACGTCATAGCCAACGATTTCATGGCTCTGCGGGTCGATGGCGCCAAACGGCGGGTTCGCGTCAAACGTTGCGACTTTCACTACGCCAGCGGCTTTGATATCGGCCAGTTTGTCTGCATGCGCGGCAAATGAGAAAGTTGAAAGCAGTGCCAGTGCGGTTAGCGCACCGATTTTTTTGGAAGATGTGGTTGCCATGCTAATCCTTACGCCCTGTTATTAGTAAAATTTCAGGGCTAAAGTCACATAACCGTAATCATCAGACAAATATCAAAAAGTGCATTTATTATCTAAAAAAGTTATTAAAAATACTCATACCATATGAACTACTTATTGATAAGTCACCGGCAGAGGAAACCCACATAAACCCTGGTACTTAAAGGGAATGTGCAGCAGAAAATAATCATCCGCTCCCAAGTGTGGCAAGATAACGCCCCGGAGTTTGGCCTAACCCCTTCTTAAACATTGTAATAAAGGCAGTAGTCGAATCATAACCCAGCGCCTGCGCGACATTTTGTACCGACTCGCCGCCAATCAATAAACGCAGGGAAAGGATCAACAGCATCTGATGCCGCCAGCGGCGAAAACTCAATCCTGTCTCCTTTACCACCAGCCGTGCCAGGTTACGTTCGCTCATCGCAAATTCCTGCGCCCATTGTCCCAGCGTCTGCCACCGGGCCGGCGCCTGTTCCATAGTTTCGACCATCTGACGAATTTTATAGTGCGGGGAAACGGGAAGCTGGAGCTGCATTTGCGGCTGACGGGGCAGTTCATCAAACAAAACCTGCACCAGCCGCTGGGTTGCCGGTTGCTGGCGTTCACGATGGTTACGCGCAGAAAGCGTCAGGATCAGTTCGCGCACCAGGGGGGAAATTTTCAGGGTACAGCACTGTGCTGGCATATCGACGCAATCGGGTTCAACAAACAAAAAGCACAGCTTCGCCCCCGGCGTCGCGAGATTACTGTGGGCAACCAGACCCGGCAACCACACGGCGTGATGGGGCGGCACCATCCAACGGGCGTTTTCTACTTCACTGGTAATTGCCCCGCTCAGAGCCAGAATTAATTGTCCCTTGCGGTGCCGATGCTGTGGGATCCGCTGCTCATCGGCCTCGACAGTAATACTAAACGCCAGTGCCGCCTCTTGCTGACTGTCAGGGTTAAAACCCGCCAGGCCAAGACCGTGCATAATATTGTCCGAATTTAGCGATAAAGTGTCATTTTAGCTTGATTCCATCAGGACAAAAAAGGGGTATGGTGTGGTTCTGCTATTTATCCTGAGAATACAATGACCACTGCGATTTCTTCACGGGGCAAACAAGGAGCACTGCTTATTGCGGGGATCCTCATGATTGCAACTACGCTGCGCGTCACCTTTACCGGGGCCGCACCACTGCTTGATTCCATTCGCATCGATTATGGCTTAACCACCGCGCAAACCGGGATGCTCACCACTCTGCCTCTGCTGGCTTTTGCGCTTGTTTCTCCCCTGGCCGCAGGCATTGCCCGGCGTCTGGGTATGGAACGCAGCCTTTTTACCGCAATGCTGCTGATATGCGCGGGCATCGCCATACGCTCCCTGCCCTCACCGGTGCTGCTTTTTATCGGCACCGCCATTATTGGTAGCGGTATCGCACTGGGGAATGTGCTGTTACCGGGCATCATTAAACGCGATTACGCAGGCCAGATCGCCAGACTGACCGGCGCCTATTCTCTGACTATGGGGGCTGCAGCGGCGCTCGGTTCCGCGCTGGTTGTCCCGCTCTCGCTGATGGGCGCCGGCTGGCATGGCGCGCTGCTGATGCTCATGGCTTTTCCGCTTGTTGCGATGCTGCTGTGGCTACCGCAGTTGCGTTTCGCAAAACCCGCCGACGTATCAGGCTCACCGCTGGCACACAGTCGGGGGATCTGGCGCTCACCGCTGGCCTGGCAGGTCACGCTGTTTTTAGGCATTAACTCGCTGATTTATTACGTAGTGATTGGCTGGTTACCGGCCATTCTTATCACGCATGGCTATAGTGAGTCCGGTGCAGGTTCGCTGCACGGCCTGCTCCAGCTCGCCACGGCATCGCCCGGCATTCTGGTTCCGCTCATTCTGCACCGTCTGCGTGACCAGCGTGCGCTGGCAGTGCTGTTTGCGCTGCTGTGCGCGGTGAGTGCTGCCGGGTTCTGGCTTTGGCCGGAACAGGCGGTTATCTGGACGCTGGTGTTTGGTTTTGGATCCGGCGGCACGATGATCCTCGGTCTGACCTTTATTGGCCTGCGCGCGCGCTCCGCGCATCAGGCGGCTGCGCTGTCAGGGATGGCACAATCGGTAGGCTATCTGCTGGCGGCCTGTGGTCCACCGCTGATGGGGAAAATCCACGATGCCAGCGGCTCCTGGCAAATCCCGCTTATCGCCTGCGCGATATTGTCGGTCCTGATGGCGGTATTTGGCGCCTGCGCCGGACGCGATCGTGAAATGGCGACTGCATAAGAAAACAGGCCTGTGCGGTCTGTTTTCTTGCCCTCAATCTTTTGCGGCTTTCAGCATCGCCTGTACCAGCGGTACCGGACGTCCGGCAAGAGCATTACGCTCGTGCTGGAACAAGGTGGCAACAAAGAACGGATGGTTGGTAAGCTCAACTGCGCGAATTTCTCCATCTTCATCCCAGCCGGTCACTCGCATATCGCTCTTCTCCAGTTCGGCAGCAAATTCAGGCGAGATACCGTAGTTACAGTGATAGCCTTCACTGATTTTCTCTTGTCCATAGGCGCGGGCGATTAACGTGTTCGGGCGCAATTCAATTTCCGCTACCTGCTCGACCAGCGAGCAGCTTAGCGGAACAATCACCATCCTCCCGGTGCTGTCGGTTTCCTGATGAGCGGCATCACTCACACCCATGACGTGGCGGGCATATTCGATAATGGCATGCTGGAAGCCACCACAGGTGCCAAGGAACGGTATCGCATTTTCCCGCGCATATTGAATGGCAATAAAGGCTCCCTGGGGATTTTTATACGGGCTTGCCGGAACAACCCAGATTGCATCATAGCCAACCAGGTCATCGCTACTTCTGATCTCAGAAGTCGCCAGCCAGTCGTAATCTGCGGTAATCTCAAGAACGGCGGCGGCATCGTCGATGGCCAGTGGAATGGCCTGATGCGCAACCACGTCGTGATTGTAATCACCCACAAGGGCAATTCGCAGGGTATCTTTAACGGGAATATGGGTCATGAAGGGGTCCCTATGTCGGAGCAATTAACGAATAACATAAGGAACCTCACATTAGCGATCTTTCGTCTACATCACAACACATTAAAAATGGCAGGACACATTTTGCTGTATTCAGATGAAAACGGAGCTTAAGGCAACAGAAGCGTCGAAGCTGGAGAAATAATAGACAGTAAAATTCTGGCTCGCTGGCGGCACGTCCAACTGCAGCCATACGCGAGGGAGAGGAAACGTAAAAATGATTCAATGTAAACGCGTTTATGACGCGGCCTCCGGACAGGATGGCTATCGGGTGCTGGTCGATCGCCTGTGGCCGCGAGGGGTGAAAAAAACCGATCTCAACTACGACGAGTGGTGTAAGGATTTGGCCCCATCGAGCGAACTACGCAAAGCCTTTCACGGCGACGTGCTGGATTTCGCCGCGTTTCGCGAAGCGTACCTTGCTGAGCTTGCGGATAAGCACGAAACAGGAAAACAGCTCTGCGAGAAGGGTAAAGACGCTCTCACCCTACTCTATGCCGCCAAAGACACCAGGCAAAATCATGCACTGGTGCTGGCGGAATGGCTGGAATCGCTATAAATCAGCAAATAACCTGCCCACGTTGATGTTCGGGCAGGCTATCCGGGTCAAGGGGTAGCAGATGCTCGGCGCGAATAAAGGCGAACCCCTGTTGCCCATCGAACGATCGCACATCACCGGTCACCAACCACAATGCACGACGTGCATTTTGCGGCATACGCGTCATCACGCCATTGACCGGGTTCAGAAACACCTCGCCAGGCTGGCAAAGGCCAAATAATTCAACTGATTTACCGATATTGGCGCGCCCGGCAGGCGTTTGCGCACCAATGACTATCGCCAGGCTACCCGGTCGTAACTGAAACATAATTCTCTCGCGTACACATGCATCATGGAAAATAAGATTATTCTTAAGCAAGTTTACCCTGATGCAGGTCGCGTGTCACGAGCGAGATTGAGGATGGTCGCGTCGCCAAAGCTCCCACTCATCCATCACTTCACCGCCTGATAATTTACACTCTGTACGTACCCCTTGCGGGCTTTGCACAGGCACGCGTTGTCCGCCCACCTGCAGACAATACACCGCTGCCGGATTGGCTTTCCCCGCAGCAGGTGGACGAGGCGTACCGGGTTTCGTGGAGCATGCCGTTAATGTACAAATAAAAAAGAAAAAAACATTACGCATCGAATTATCCATATTGAAATAATAACCCATCAATTTAGCTTAATGCGTTACATCAAACATCTCCATGATTTCTCCATTCTTACGCCACTTTTTGCCGATATATTGGCCTCGTTCTCACCCATGACCAGAGAACATCATTCCGTAATCAATGAGTTTTTGCCCCGTCTCATCAACGGGGCTTTTTTTTCCGTCATCTCCTGAGAAACCCATTTAGTGATGCAGATATATAATTTATCTAAGCCATGTTTTAATATGGCGGCCTAAATTTTCCGCATCAAGTGCATATGGCGCGCAGTGCACAGGAGTTAATGAGCGTAATGTCCGATTTCATTCTGGCCCGAGTTTCCGAAACACTCTATAAAGATCAATCTCTTGAAAGTCTGGTACGGCAACTCCTTGAAATGCTGCAGATGGTCACTGAAATGGAATCGACGTACCTCACCAAGATCGACGACAATGGCCGTTTTCAGCATATCCAGTATGCGCGAAACAGCAAAAAACTGGATATTCCTGAGGGTTTTTCGCTGCCGTGGGGCGACAGCCTGTGCAAGCGGGCGCTCGATGATGGCTGTTTCTTTAGCGATAACGTAGCAACTCACTGGGCAGATTGCGAAGCGGCGCAAACGCTCGGTATCACCAGTTATTTAAGCACACCTGTACATCTGGCGGATGGCTCTCTGTATGGCACGCTCTGTGCCGCCAGCAAGGGCACCCGCACACTGAGCGTTCGCGGCGAACAAGTCTTACGCCTGTTTGCCGGGTTGATTGCGCGATCCATCGAAAAAGATCAGCTCGTGGAACAACTGCAAGAAGCTAACGCGGCGCTTATCGCACATTCTTATACTGACCCACTGACCGGTCTGCCTAACCGACGGGCTATCTTTGAAAATCTGACAACTTTGTTTTCACTTGGCAGGAACCTTAATACCCGGATAATTATCGCGTTTATTGACCTCGACAATTTTAAGAAAATAAATGATGAGCTTGGTCATGAATCAGGCGATCAATTCCTTATTCAGATTGGCCATCGACTTTTGGATGGTTGCGACAAAGATGACGTTGTCGGACGCCTTGGCGGTGATGAATTTTTAATTGCCTGCCCCGGTGGGCCACGCGATCAAACACAGTCCGAAAGATTATCCTCCCTTAAGCAAAATTTGCATAAATGTCTCACAGGGGAATATCGACTGGGTCCCGTACGAATATTTTATCCTGGTGCAAGTATCGGTGTTGTTGAAATTAATCCCGATAATACTGATGCTGACAGCGCATTGCGCATCGCCGACCAGGCTATGTATCAGGATAAAAACGAAAAACACAAGAAGCCTTTTTTACGACTCAATTAATTGGCTTCTGACCGTTTTTTTGCTTGAGAATTGTCTTATTTTCTTCTATTTAATTATTATCTGTATCGCTGGCAACGTTGCCAGCTCAGGAGCACGTTCGTGAGAAAGTCAACAATCATTATGCTCATTGTGGCTGTTGTTGCCGTCGCTGGTACTCAACTCGGCTGGTGGTAGATGGTGAGCTAAACTTAACAGTCATAGTAGATGTCATCGTGACCAGTGATGTTGTCCACAGAGCATAACCTAACAGCCTCATTTATTTGAGCAGGAGCTCGCAATGTTCACCGGACTTAAAAGAAGCGAAAGCAAACGGCTGGCGGCGTTGGAATTATTGCGTAAAGAGGATAAAACCCGCGACGCGGCCCTGACAGAGTATGCCTGCCTTGCCTGCGAGGTGATGAATGTCGAAGGCTGCTTTATTACCGTATTTGATGATGACTACCAATATATCAAATATGTTAAAAATGTACCGCTGGAGCATCTCAAAGTCCCGATTGAAAAAACGATGTGTCAGTATTCCCGCGCCAGTGGGCAGACTGTTGTTTGTCCTGATGCCCGGCTGGATGATCGTTTTTCTCATCAACCGCTGGTGCAGAACGGCGATATTCTGTTTTATGCTTCTGCGCCGATGATGACGCAAGAAGGAATGGTGCTTGGCACACTTTGTGTCAGTAGTTCCAGCATCTTTACCCCGACGCAGCAACAGATAGAAAATTTTAATCGCATCGCAGAGCTTTCAGCCGTCTACCTCGAAGCGCGATATTCCATTGGCCGCGTCGATACGCTCACGGGGCTTCCTAACCGCCAGTTTTTGCTGCGTGAAATGGAACAGAAAACGCTGGAAAAAGATCCCGGAACCTATGGTCTGGTGATATTTGATTGTATTGATATGCCTCGCGCCTATGAGCTTATCCGCTACCTTGGGTTGCATGCGGTGGATAATATGCTGCGTAGCTTTATCCCACTGTTGCGTATGCGCCTGCGGTTAAAAGAGAGTATTCCTTTATATTCTTTCGCGCCCGCCCGTTTTGCGGTACTGGTTGAGTTAGAACAAGCATTGGCGCTCGTTAAGCGCGCAGAAACCCTGCCAGGAACGCAGGCGCAAATGGCGCAAAATATTGATATTACACTGACTATACATACCGGTTACGTCAAATTTTCGCCCCAGGAAGATGACGCCCATGAAATTGTCCGCCAGGCGATCAGCGCCCTGCACGAATCCATTCGCCAGGATATTCCAGTCCTGCAATTTAATCCCATCCTTGATCACAAAAGAAATAAAGACTTTAAACTCTTGTATGACTTAAGTGAGGCGATTAAATCAACCAGCCAGCTATATCTGGTTTTTCAACCGAAGGTATCGTTGCGCTCTGGCAAAACGGAAGGGGTGGAAGCGCTGTTGCGCTGGCGTCATCCACAACTCGGAAATATTTCTCCGGCAACTATTGTTGCGCTGGCAGAAAAAACCAGCCTGATGTCGAAAATTACCCAATGGGTCATTAAAAAGGTCATCGCGCAACTGACATCCTGGCGTAGCCAGGGTATTACCCTGCCAGTTTCAATAAACGTGACAGTCAGTGACTTTTCTCATCCCGGTTTTGCGGATGAACTGGAAAGCAACGTGCTGAATGCCGGCTTGCATCCGGCAGATATTCGCATTGAGTGTCTGGAGACAGAAAAAGTTCTGGAGAGTGAAGCCGCCCTTGAAGAGCTGGATCGCCTGAAATTACTCGGTTTCCAGATCCTCCTGGACGACTTTGGCGCCGGTTATAGTAATATCAGTTACTTGCGTCGCATCCCCATTGATGTGATTAAACTGGATCGCTCCCTGGTAAGTCAGATTACAACTGACACTGGCAGTCGCATCATTGCCCGAAATGTCATCATGATGTTGAAAGAACTCCATTATGTAGTGCTGGCCGAAGGGGTTGAAGATCATGAGACGGCGCAAATGCTTACTGACTTTGGCTGTGATGAGGCGCAAGGCTATTATTTTTCAAGACCCATCCCACCAGAAGACATGATGGCCTGGCTTGCGGACTCTAAGCCCTATCGTGTATTAGGACGGATTCACAACGATCAACATCAGTATGGCTCATAATGACGCCCGGGCGCCCTTTTCTGCTGAGGGCGCCTGTTGGGGCCGAACCAATAAAGCCCGATATTAATAACCCGATCATCAATTTTCTCAATCCATAACAAGAAAAAAATGCATTGGTAAGTTTAGCTTAGGAAAGATATAAAGTACGCATGTGAAGGAAATACAATTTAACATTCTCTACCGCATTCTCGGACAGTTTTGATGTCGAAACTGTCCTTTTTCTTTTTTGTTTTTCAGCGCAAATAATTTATTTTTTTATCGAAAGCGTTCGCCCCACTCGAAATATTCGCTTTATGGGTTTGTAAGAAATGCGCTCAAATCTCTTGATAAAAGGCCGCTAATTATTTCAGATGCAACAATACGCAGCCTTGGCGGAAGGCGGATATATGTTAATACTGACCGTATGTCTGTTTTCCCTTAACGCATTCGCATTTTGGTCACCAGATTGACGATCCGGGATATCGATAACGATTCCTGATTTTTTATGTACCAGCGAAGAATACTCCATCCCACGCCTATCGGCGTACAGACGCACTTATCGGCGGATGATATTGACGTCTCTAATCATCAATATCCTGAACGGCTGACGTGAAGGCATGAAAAAGTGCCTCACCGTCCCGTCAGCCAAATTGTTGTCCCGGCAATTCAACCCCTGACGCGTAACTTAGTGGGCTTTTTGAATCATATGGATTGTCGCCTCTTCGGACAATCCATGCCCCTGAATTTGAACTTCCAGAGAGACATCCTGGGTTTCGTTATGAAAGGTTTGATCGCCTTCACCATGCAGGAACCCAATGATGATATCCCCTCTTTCAATATCGTTTCCTGTAAGCAGTTTTACGACGGTGTGATTGCCGAATTCATCGCGAATGATGACATAACCAATCCGGTGTTCATGATGAAGGACGACTCCGCGCTGACGCATTTGAATGCTCCTTTAGGCTATTTGATAAAGAAAGAATAGCCTAAAGTGGCAAGCTTTTACGTGAGGGCGCGCGGTTTATATCAAACCAAATGCGTCATGAAGGACAAAGATCAGGAAACGCGAAACCAGGATGATAACTGCAGAACTCAGCTTTCCTTAGCCTGATAACTTACCCGACCTCTTCACATCTGTTCAGCCCGGTCGTTTTAAATAGATATCGGTAAACAGACACTATCAACATCATTACAGCGACACAACTTGCTCCTGTTTCAAACATCGAATCCTGGTCGCTTTCCCTGCTCAACGATGCGGATAGCAAAACAACCATCTGGTTTAACAGAAGGCTCCCCGCAACGGCCACAACAGCGCTAAATATATAAGGGATAGATTTCCCCTGTGAGTCACTGTGCTTCTTTTTTATCATATAAGCGCGCTAAGCCTGCTAATTATAAGGAAAACCATACTGAAAAAAGAACGCTAAGGATATGTTAACTTATTGTACTCATTAGCACATCCTGTGCTTAACACGGTACTTCACGAGATCAATATATGACATTCCAGATACAAGTTACAAACTGATTAATAATAGACCTCGCCAACCCTTTTTGATAATACATTATTATTATATTAAAATCACAGAACGAATAAGTACAGCCCCATCTAACGGATAAAGATTATGGCACACAAAATATGAACATATAATTGCCGATAAAAAGAACAACCCTAATAAACGATTTACTCTGGCATATACCACCAGTTCTCTGAACGCAATGACTTAAAGCTATTACAACATGCGTCTCACCATCAATTACATGTAAGAAAATATTACATCATTTGTGCATTAATACACAAATTGATAACCAACAATGTACTTGATTTTACTACTAAAAAACATATCATCCAATTACTTTAAACGATGAGATGAGTAGAAAAATATTATGAACAGCATGAATAACATCCATGAGCTTGAAGTGGTTATTCCTTTTTTAGAAAGTGCATCAGGGAGTCAACTTATATATGCATCTGAGAATCAACGGATCCCATTCACGATAAAAAACAAAAAGTATATCTATTTTTTATCTGAGGGAAAAGTAGATATTCATAGAGCAACAGATGATATTTTACTCTTTTCCCTCCGTGCACCTGCATTACTGGGCGTTATCGCATTAAATGGTGAAAATATATACCACTACTTAAAAACAGCGACCGACTCAAAACTTGTTGCGATTGAAAAAAATTCATTTATAGAGTTAATTAGCGCACAATCCTTATGGCGCGAAATTTATATCATATCAACAGAAATGGCAAATTTCTTTTTTAAAAGAGATGAAAAATTCAACTCTAAAAACGTTTATAATATAATAAAAAACAATCTTGAGGTTTTATGGGAGCTGCCACAAAACGAACGAGAAAAGATATCCGTCTTTAAGTTCATAATGAGTCGAAGCAACATATCCAGAAGCTCGTTAAATAATATACTGAGAGAATTGAGCGATGGTCAATATATAAAGATAAATAGAGGGAGGCTTTTAGACATGAAAAATCTCCCTGAAAGATACTAGTGTCATTCAGGGGGAAAAATCATTAACCTCCATCCTGGTTTACTTTTCGCACAAATATCGTTCATAAGATTGTATTTATAATTTTTAAAGAAAAAAAACAAACAACAAAATAAGAGTATAAAAAGGATTATAATAAGCATTACTTCATTGCTGTTCACTGGTCACCTTCTTTTATTGCTAAAGCGTATAAATAAAGCTCATTCCTGTTTTTTAGATTGAGCTTAGCCAGAATGTTACGCCTGTGCGCACTGATTGTTTTCTTCGAAATTTGTAAAATTGCAGCAATTGAATCATCATCAATCCCCGCTGAGAAAAAAGCAAACAATAACTTCTCCCTGAGGGAAAGTTGTTTAAGACATTTTTCAAGGCTATCAACCTTTATGCTTTTAAGATCATTAAAGCAATCAACGTATGTTGTCACATCAAAGTTTGCAGGCAGTATAATAACATTTTTAACTGCATTTTGCGACGCAAGGTAGCGATGCAAATAATTATCAGAAATGATAATGTCATAGCTTCGTTCTTTTGAGTATATTGAACACTCTGGTAATTTATTGGTCTGTGATATTGTCCAAACCTTGTCATTATAAACCCCGATCTGTTCTATTAAACTTTTAAAACCCAGGTAAAGGTACATATTATCCGTCACGATAAAAAAACGCACAAATGAATGATCATTCATAATATTTATCTATTTCCCCAACCTCTGAGATGGATTCCAGAAACTTTTTTAATTCCTTCGCGATAAGAACCAAATGGAGATCTGCTTGTGCTATTTCCAGCCCTTCAATTATCAAATGCAAGTTTTTAATTTGGTGGTAAATACCATAGGAATAAAAAGTAAGCCCATTAATAACCAACATAGCTCTTTCTTTTTCTTCATCCACATGCCCACCTCTTCTTTTCAAAAGCTATAGCCGACACCCAGATAAGCCACATTGATAGTTGTGTCATTTATAATGCCTAATTCATATCCGGCATTGAGAGTAACATTACTGACTAATTTATATTTCACGCCAGTACTAAATGCCACACCATACTTTTCATTTGGTTGATCGTCCTTGAGCTTCGAGGCTGCTGAAATACCTGCCTTACCATATAAAAAGAAGGAATCCGATAAAGCAAAAGAAGGCCCTACCTGGATTGAGGCATATTGTGTTTTTACATATTCCCCATCCGTTTTTGACAAATAGGTTGCCGAGCCAATTACTCCGATATTATCCTTTTGATGCAAAAATTCGGCATTAACCCCTTGCAGTCCGTGCTTTCCCTTCGTGCTCCCCACCCCATAATTAATAGAAATATTATCATCAGCATAACCAGGCAATGATGAAACGATAAGACCAAAAACAAAAGCGACAGAGAATTTTCTTTTCATATACACCCCCGAGCCCATTTATCGAGAGTATATAACTAAGTTTTTGGCGAAGTATTTAAAATAGTACAACTTAATTATTGTTTTAATGCTTTTTTTAATGTGCAAAAATAAACATTCCACTATTTAACATCATCTGTTGATACCCGCAATTAAATACACCCTGCATTTAATCAACAAATAATAGCGGATTATTCATCTGATTTTTTTATTGTTTTTTTTGCATGATATAGACAACAATCGTGGTTTCGTTAGTTCGCTGTGGTTTTCACGCGGTATTCTTAATACACTGTCTCAGGCATTCAGTGAATGCCTGTTACTATTTCATATGAAAATATAAGCCCTGCTAAGGTTCTTGCCGATGTTATCGGGTAAAAATTCTGATTAGATAAAGCACGCTCGGCCCGAAACTGACCGCCAGTACAATAGCTATGCCATACATGTTAGACAACTTTATACCCGGCACTGTCACATACTCAAACAGTGGCGTATATACTATGGCCACATACTGCAAGATGGAGAAAAATAATACCAAAAGGAGAAATAACAGCATGCTCTTTAAAGTGAAATAAACCCAACGTCTCAGGCTAATTACATTCTTAAGCGTAAATGCCGCTTTGTAGTCGCTCACAAACTCTGACATTTTCAATTATCCCATCACCGCATCATTTCAAGCCTCAGATTACAACTTCCGCAGCTTTCGCTAAAGTAGCGCGTTACGCTGTCAGTATCCCGTATAATCGTGCCATTCACATTTAGCGATCTTCCGGCATACTCAAGGCGATCGCCATACATAAAGCCCGTTATACCGAAGAACAGATTGCATTGGCGCTGAAACATCATTCAAGCGGGGCGTATTGACAGTGGTTTTGGAGAAAGATTTTGGGGGAGGATTTTCTGGGCCACATAAAAAACGGGAACCTACTGGCTCCCGTTCTTCTTTAACCCGCCAGGCGGATTACATGTTCGCGATGATCGCGTCGCCAAACTCTGAGCATTTCAGCAGTTTAGCGCCTTCCATCAGACGTTCGAAATCGTAGGTCACGGTTTTGTTGTTGATAGCGCCTTCCATACCTTTAACAATCAGGTCAGCGGCTTCGAACCATTCCATGTGACGTAACATCATTTCTGCGGACAGGATGATAGAACCCGGGTTCACTTTGTCCTGGCCCGCATATTTCGGCGCAGTACCGTGGGTCGCTTCGAACAGTGCGCATTCGTCACCGATGTTCGCACCCGGTGCGATACCGATACCGCCAACCTGGGCTGCCAGGGCGTCGGAGATATAGTCACCGTTCAGGTTCATACAGGCGATAACGTCATATTCGGCTGGACGCAGCAGGATCTGTTGCAGGAACGCATCGGCAATAACATCTTTAATGATGATCTCTTTGCCGGTGTTCGGGTTTTTGATTTTCTGCCATGGACCGCCGTCGATCAGCTCACCACCGAACTCTTCGCGAATCAGCTGGTAGCCCCAGTCTTTGAACGCGCCTTCGGTGAACTTCATGATGTTGCCTTTATGTACCAGGGTCAGTGAATCGCGATCGTTAGTGATAGCGTATTCAATGGCCGCACGTACCAGACGTTTGGTGCCTTCTTCGGAGCACGGTTTGATACCGATACCGCAATGTTCCGGGAAGCGAATTTTCTTCACGCCCATCTCTTCACGCAGGAATTTAATCACTTTCTCCGCGTCAGCAGAGTCGGCTTTCCATTCGATACCGGCATAAATATCTTCGGAGTTTTCACGGAAGATGACCATGTCGGTCAGTTCCGGGTGTTTAACCGGGCTTGGCGTGCCTTGGTAGTAACGTACCGGGCGCAGGCACACATAGAGATCCAGTTCCTGACGCAGAGCAACGTTCAGAGAGCGAATACCGCCGCCAACTGGCGTGGTCAGCGGACCTTTAATGGCAACGCGGTATTCACGAATCAGATCGAGGGTTTCAGCTGGCAGCCAGACATCCTGGCCGTAAACCTGGGTAGACTTCTCACCGGTGTAAATTTCCATCCAGGAAATTTTACGCTCGCCTTTATAGGCTTTCTCCACGGCGGCATCGACCACTTTCAGCATCGCCGGGGTAACGTCGACACCGATACCGTCACCTTCAATGAACGGGATAATCGGGTTATTCGGAACGTTCAGCTTGCCGTTTTGCAGGGTGATCTTCTTACCTTCCGCCGGAACAACTACTTTGCTTTCCATTCACCTCTCCTTCGAGCGCTTCTGGTTGTTACTGATTTTTGTTAATGAATTGTAATTAGCCTGTCAATACTACCTGATAGTTGGGTTCCATGAAAGGCAATCATGTTTCAGTTATAATGCGGCAATTGATAACCACTGAAAATACCATGAAGAAAACTTCTTTTAGAAATCACCACCTTGAGCGATTCAGCTCACGACAAGCTACTAAGCCACGGCGCGAAAACCAGCCAAAGCGGGTGATTTTGTTTAATAAACCCTATGATGTTTTGCCACAGTTCACCGATGAGGCCGGACGCAGTACGCTTAAAGATTATATACCTGTTCAGAATGTCTACGCGGCGGGGCGTCTCGATCGCGACAGCGAAGGTTTACTGGTGTTGACCAACGATGGAGTATTGCAGGCAAAGCTGACGCAACCGGGGAAACGTACCGGCAAAATCTATTTTGTCCAGGTCGAAGGAGAGCCCGGTGACGAGGTGCTGGCCGCGTTGCGCGACGGCGTTACCCTGAATGATGGCCCCACTCTGCCCGCCGGTATTGAACGTGTTGCCGAACCTGAGTGGTTGTGGCCGCGTAATCCCCCCATTCGTGAACGGAAATCCATTCCCACCAGTTGGCTTAAAATCACCCTTTACGAAGGCCGCAATCGTCAGGTTCGACGAATGACCGCCCATGTCGGCTTTCCGACTCTGCGGCTTATCCGTTATGCGTTGGGTGAATATACCCTCGATGGGTTGCTCAATGGCCACTGGCGGGAAGTCAAATAAAGGCGTTGTTTATACTGAATAATGCCGGAAACGACGCGTTAACTGTATGTTGTCATGGATGAGGAGAAGGTATGTTGTTACGGGTTGCGACTTTTTTACTGCTCTGCGCTGTTTCTTCATTATGTTTTGCTGAGGAAAATTGCGAAACCATTGGCGGGAGGGCCGCAGGCGAAGCAGACTATCTCGTCGAGGTTGCAAAAGTGACCAGCCCTGATCGGTTGCACTTTTATTCTGCCCCCGGCTCGGAATGCCAGCTTCCCGCTTTTTTAGTCAACGGCGACACCGTTGAAATCCTGCGAAGCTCAGTTTTATACGGTAAATCAGGCGGGGTATCCCCAACCCATCCCTTTCGCTATGTACGCTACCGGGATGCCAGTGGCGCTTTCGCCACCGGTTGGGTGACGGCCGATCAACTGACCCCCTTACCCCCCCCTTTGCCGATCAGTCATGAATGCCAGGCGTGGGCAAATGAGGCCCTGCCTTCACGTGTGCGAGAAGCCCCTTCGACCACGAACAGATTCCGCGTTCAGGGTCAGGCGCGAGCGTGGTTTTACTCAATGCCCAACGAAAAGTGCCGTAGCCCGTCGGTATTCCTGGTGCCGGGGGATAGTGTTTCCGCTCAGGAACAGTCCGAGGATGATTTTCTTGAGGTGGCCTGGTACGGTCCCGATCACCGCATCATTCGCGGCTGGCTTAAAAAATCACAGCTGGCACCGGTTGACGAGGGCGATCGTTATCGCGATGACATAAACCCGCTCTCTGTCGATAAAGCCACGCGCATTGCCACGCTTTCCCTGCGTACCGACTATCACTGTGTGTTTTACGAAAGCTGGGACGCGCCAAAAGAGATTCAGATTATCGTGCGCGAAGATCACCAATCAGCGCTGTGCCGTGGCAGTGCTGATAGCGAGACGTCTCCACCGGTGGCCTATATTAGTATCAATAAGCAGAGTGGCGAGATCAGTTGGCCGGATATGGCCGATGGCTTTGATGAATAACTTCGATAAACAAAGAGGAACGTATGTTTAAACCTCATGTCACCGTCGCCTGCGTCGTCCATGCGCAGGGCAAGTTTTTGGTCGTAGAAGAGACAATCAGTGGCAAGGCGCTGTGGAACCAACCTGCCGGACATCTGGAAGCCAATGAAACGCTGGTGCAGGCGGCAAAACGTGAGCTGTGGGAAGAGACGGGTATTCATGCCACGCCCGATGCCTTTATTCGTATGCATCAGTGGATTGCGCCGGACAAAACCCCCTTCCTGCGTTTTCTGTTTGCCGTCGATCTGGAGGATGTCTGCGCCACGGAGCCACACGACAGTGATATTGATCGCTGTCTGTGGGTCAACGCTGACGAAATTCTGACCGCGAAGAACCTTCGCTCCCCGCTGGTCGCAGAAAGCATTCGCAGCTGGCAAACCGGCACACGTTATCCGTTATCAGTGATTGGCGAATTCAACTGGCCCTTTCAATAAGCACCTGTTTCCGACAAAAGCCGCGCCAGCGCGGCTTTATTGTTCATACCTGTCGTAACCGGGCTCACCGCTTGTGGAATTAATACCAAAGCGAAATATTTAACTACAACTTAACACACCAGAAGTCACGCTACACTCGGTATATTCCTTCACATTTCACATAAGTGGCATATTACTCCTGCTACCTAAGGGCTTTTTTGTGCATTTTTACGCCATGGTGGTCACATAGTTAACAATTAAAGATCAAAAAATATACGCCGATAGTCATCGAGGAAGGCATTCCCGATTTGCGGGATTGTAATGATGCTACACGTTGAAATCAGAGGTACGGTGATGGCAAGACAATATGTGCAAAAAAAGATGAGTACCCGCGCCCAGATGTTACTTACAGGCGCCTTAACCATCACTCTCGGCTTTGTTGCAACCATTGGCGTGCTGAGCTGGCAGTCCAGCAATGAGCAAAAATCATTAGCAGAACAATACTTACACCAGATTGCGCAGAGTGAAGCCCTGAAAATTCAGCAAGATCTTAACTATGCGCGCGATGTTGCGCATAACCTTGGCCACAGCCTCATTGCCTTACCGGGTGCCGGGATAACAGATCGAAAAGTCGCCGATAAAATGATGGAATCCGCCCTGCGTGACAATCCTGATTACCTTTCCATCTCGGTGATTTTTGAAGAAAACGCCTTTGACGGAAAAGATGCGGATTTTGCTGATAAGCCCGATCAGGCGCCGAAGGGCCGTTATGCCTTTTTCGTTGACCGCGATCAGTCAGGCAATTTCAAGATGCACCCCCTGCTCTCTTATCTGACGCCAGGCCAGGGTGATTATTATCTGGTGCCGCAAAAATCGCAGAAAGACACACTGATTGAACCCTATAGCTACGCTTACAACGGCGTGCCGACGCTGTTGACCTCTGTCGCGGCCCCGGTGGTCAGTCAGGGCAAACTGCAAGCTGTGATCACCTCGGATATCTCGCTTGCTTCATTACAGGAAAAAGTAAACCAAATTAAACCGTGGGAAGGCGGCGGCTACGCCGTTCTGCTGTCGACGGCGGGCAAAGTGATTTCCTATCCCGACAAGAAAATGACCAGCAAACCTTTTCCGGGCAACACGAATAATTTCTCTTCACAGGTTGTGGAACAACCTGACGCCATCCTCGGTGAAAATGCTTTAGTGACCTGGCAGCCTGTCTCTATCGGTAACAGTACCGACAAATGGTATCTGGGCGTCGTCGCGCCGGTCAGTCAGGTGATGGCAGCGGCCAACCGTCAACTGATGAACGCCATCATTCTGATGGTACTCAGCATCCTGCTGGTTAGCGCCTTGCTGGGTATCGTCTTTAGCCGCAAGGTCTTGAAACCGATTGGCGGCGAACCTCTGGAAGCCGCAACCATCGCGCTGGCGGTCGCAGACGGCAAGCTGGATAACGAAATTAATGTTAAATCCGGTGATCGCCATAGCCTGTTTTTCGCGTTGCAGACCATGCAGGCACAACTTCGCCAGATCGTCGGGCAGATCAAAGATGCCAGTGATTCCGTGCGTCAGGGCGCGGGGGAGATTGTTAGCGGCAACATAAACCTCTCTTCACGCACGGAGCAGCAAGCCGCAGCGCTGGAACAAACGGCCGCCAGCATGGAGCAATTCAGTGCGACGGTGAAACATAACGCTACCAACGCACACCAGGCAACGGCCCTGACGGCGAATGCAACGCAGATTGCCAGCCGGGGTGAAGCGCTGGTCGGTCAGGTGGTCAAAACCATGTCGCAGATTGATGACAGCTCGAAGAAAATCAGTGACATCACCACCATGATCAACAGTATCGCCTTCCAGACCAATATTCTGGCACTTAACGCCGCCGTCGAAGCGGCGCGCGCAGGCGAACAGGGGCGCGGTTTTGCCGTAGTGGCCTCCGAAGTACGTAACCTCGCACAGCGCAGTGCCAATGCGGTGAAAGAAATTGCCGCACTGATTGAAGAGTCGAGCCAGCGTGTCGAAAACGGCGTTCAACTGGTTAATGATGCCGGGAAGACAATGCAGGAAATGACCCAGGCGGTTCATTCTGTACAAACCATCATTAATGAGATTGTTGTCGCCTCTGATGAGCAGGCCAAAGGCATTAGCCAGGTGACCATTGCGGTTAACGAGATGGATGGCGTCACCCAGCAGAACGCTTCGCTGGTGCAAGAGATGGCGGCGGCGGCCAGTTCTCTTGAAGAACAGGCCCAGCAACTTGCCCAGAGTGTGGAGCAGTTCAGCATCGACGATCAGCGTGCCGCCTGACACACCGACTCAAAAGGCATGTATTAACACTAACCCCAGCCACGCTGGGGTTTATCGTTCTGTGCCTCATTTGCCACGAACCATCACGCCGCAACGCTCACGACCGGGCAGGTCAGCGGTATTTTCCGTCCCACTTGTTGCGGATTGGTAATATGCAGGGGTGCCTGCGCGGCGAGTGCGTGATAGAATACGCCGCCTTGAAGTTCAATGTCGTGAGTATTCTATGTCTGATAGCCCAAAAAAAGTGATCGTCGGCATGTCCGGCGGTGTCGATTCTTCCGTTTCTGCCTGGCTGTTACTGCAACAGGGTTATAAGGTGGAAGGCCTGTTCATGAAGAACTGGGAAGAGGACGACGGCGAGGAATACTGTACCGCAGCGGCCGATCTGGCCGATGCGCAAGCCGTGTGTGACAAACTCGGTATTGAACTGCACACCGTAAATTTTGCCGCAGAATACTGGGATAACGTGTTTGAACACTTCCTGGCGGAATATAAAGCCGGACGCACGCCGAACCCGGATATTCTGTGTAACAAAGAGATCAAATTTAAAGCCTTCCTCGAATTTGCCGCCGAAGACCTGGGTGCCGATTATATTGCGACCGGCCACTACGTGCGTCGCGCGGATGTCGATGGCAAAAGCCGTTTGCTTCGCGGGCTGGATGGTAACAAAGATCAGAGTTATTTCCTTTATACGCTTGGCCATGAGCAGATTGCGCAAAGCCTGTTCCCTGTCGGTGAACTGGAAAAACCCGAAGTGCGTAAAATCGCCGAAGAGTTGGGGCTGGTCACGGCGAAGAAAAAAGACTCTACCGGTATCTGTTTTATCGGCGAACGCAAATTCCGCGAATTTTTAGGCCGCTACCTGCCTGCCCAACCGGGCAAAATCCTCACCGTTGATGGCGAAGAGATTGGCGAGCATCAGGGGCTGATGTACCACACGCTGGGCCAACGCAAAGGTCTGGGGATTGGTGGTACCAAAGAAGGCACTGAAGACCCGTGGTACGTGGTCGACAAAGACGTGGAAAACAATATTCTGGTGGTCGCGCAGGGGCACGATCACCCACGTCTGATGTCCGTTGGGCTGATTGCTCAGCAGTTACACTGGGTTAATCGCGAACCGCTGGTCGGTACGCTGCGCTGCACCGTGAAAACCCGTTACCGCCAGACCGATATTCCGTGCACCATTACGGCGCTGGATGACGATCGTATTGAGGTTCGTTTTGACGAGCCGGTGGCTGCGGTGACCCCAGGCCAGTCTGCCGTTTTCTATAGCGGCGAAGTGTGCCTCGGCGGCGGCATTATCGAACAGCGTATCGCGCTGCCGGTTTAATCGACGAGACTGAGATAGCGAATCAAGGAGCGAGTGTGGCTAAGAATTACTACGACATCACCCTGGCGCTGGCGGGTATTTGCCAGTCCGCCCGTCTGGTGCAGCAACTGGCGCATCAGGGACATTGCGACGCCGACGCGCTCCATGTTTCTCTCAATAGCGTCATCGACCTCAACCCGGATTCCACCCTGAGCGTTTTTGGCGGTAGCGAAGCGAACCTGCGTACCGGGCTGGAAACGCTGCTCGGCGTGCTTAATGCCAGCAGCCGTCAGGGGCTGAATGCCGAACTGACCCGCTATACTCTTAGCCTGATGGTGCTGGAGCGCAAGCTGGCGGGCCACAAAGATGCGATGAATACGCTCGGTGACCGTATCGCTGGTTTGCAGCGCCAGCTTGAGCATTTTGATCTCCAGTCAGAGACGCTGCTTAGCGCCATGGCCGCGATTTATGTCGATGTGATTAGCCCGCTCGGGCCGCGCATTCAGGTCACGGGTTCGCCTGCGGTTCTGCAAAGCCCGCAGGTCCAGGCAAAAGTTCGCGCCACACTGCTTGCCGGCATTCGTGCCGCTGTGCTGTGGCACCAGGTTGGCGGTGGCCGCCTGCAGTTAATGTTTTCCCGTAATCGCCTGACCACTCAGGCCAAACAAATTCTCGCTCATTGTTAACCTCCCGGAGTTCTGAACTATGGAATTATCCTCACTGACCGCCGTTTCCCCTGTCGATGGACGCTACGGCGATAAAGTCAGCGCGCTGCGCGGGATCTTCAGCGAATTCGGTTTGCTGAAATTTCGTGTACAAGTCGAAGTACGCTGGTTACAAAAGCTGGCGTCACATGCAGCGATCAAGGAAGTTCCTGCTTTTGCTGACGACGCAAACGGTTTCCTCGATAAAATCGTCGCCGACTTCAATGAAGAAGACGCGGCGCGCATTAAGACTATCGAGCGCACCACTAACCATGACGTGAAAGCGGTCGAATATTTTCTGAAAGAAAAAGTGGCGGATATCGCGCAGTTACACGCGGTGTCTGAATTTATCCACTTTGCCTGCACCTCAGAAGATATCAATAACCTCTCCCACGCATTGATGCTGAAAACCGCGCGTGATGAGGTCATCCTGCCATACTGGCGTCAGGTTATTGATGCGGTGAAAGACCTGGCCGTGCAATATCGCGATATCCCTCTGCTTTCCCGTACTCACGGGCAGCCGGCGACGCCGTCTACCATGGGCAAAGAGATGGCCAACGTGGCATACCGTATGGAACGGCAGTATCGCCAGCTAAATCAGGTGGAAATCCTCGGCAAAATCAACGGTGCGGTAGGTAACTACAATGCCCACATCGCCGCCTATCCGGAAGTGGACTGGCACCAGTTCAGCGAAGAGTTTGTGACCTCACTGGGTATCCAGTGGAACCCATACACTACGCAGATCGAGCCGCATGATTATATTGCCGAGCTGTTTGACTGCATGGCGCGCTTTAACACCATTCTGATCGACTTCGATCGCGACGTATGGGGTTACATCGCGCTGAACCACTTCAAACAGAAAACCATCGCTGGCGAAATTGGTTCTTCCACCATGCCGCATAAGGTTAACCCGATTGACTTCGAAAACTCCGAAGGCAACCTCGGCCTGTCCAATGCCGTATTGCAGCACCTGGCCAGCAAACTGCCGGTTTCCCGCTGGCAGCGCGATCTGACCGACTCCACCGTACTGCGTAACCTCGGCGTTGGCGTCGGTTATGCGCTGATTGCCTATCAGGCAACGCTGAAAGGCGTGAGCAAGCTGGAAGTGAACCGCGACCGTCTGCTGGACGAGCTGGATCATAACTGGGAAGTACTGGCAGAGCCGATTCAGACCGTTATGCGCCGCTACGGTATCGAAAAACCGTACGAGAAGCTCAAAGAGCTGACCCGTGGTAAACGTGTGGATGCCGAAGGCATGAAACAGTTTATCGATAGCCTTGCGCTACCCGAGGACGAGAAAGTTCGTCTGAAAGCGATGACCCCGGCAAATTACATTGGTCGCGCCATCACGATGGTTGATGAATTGAAATAATCCCTTCCTGCCGACTTTCGCCCTCTTTTCATCGGGAAAGAGGGCTTCCTTCCTCTCGGTTTAACAAATGTTTATCCCTGCCGCCAGAGAATCAGCGTTACACTATTCGTATTGAAAATATAAGGAGAGTTAAGACGATGCGCGTACTCGTTGTGGAGGACAATGCCCTGTTGCGTCACCACCTGAAAGTTCAACTTCAGGAACTGGGACATCAGGTCGATGCCGCGGAAGATGCAAAGGAAGCGGACTACTTTCTTAATGAACACGTGCCTGATATCGCCATTGTCGATCTCGGCCTGCCCGATGAAGATGGATTATCGCTCATTCGCCGCTGGCGCAGTCATGAGGTCTCTCTGCCTGTTTTAGTCCTGACCGCACGTGAAGGCTGGCAGGATAAAGTCGAAGTGCTGAGCGCGGGCGCCGATGATTACGTCACCAAACCCTTCCACATTGAAGAAGTTGTGGCCCGCATTCAGGCATTAATGCGCCGTAACAGCGGTCTGGCCTCGCAGGTTATCTCTATGCCGCCGTTTCAGGTGGATCTCTCGCGCCGGGAAATGTCGATCAGCAGCGAAGTGGTTAAACTGACGGCGTTTGAATACACCATTATGGAGACTCTGATTCGCAATAGCGGCAAAGTGGTCAGCAAAGACTCCCTGATGCTCCAGCTCTATCCTGATGCCGAACTGCGCGAAAGCCACACCATTGATGTCCTGATGGGGCGCTTGCGTAAGAAAATCCAGGCACTCTATCCCGCAGAGGTGATCACCACGGTACGTGGCCAGGGTTATCTCTTCGAATTGCCCAAATGAAACGGGTAATGCGGCATCTTCTGCCGCTCTCGTTACGGGTTCGTTTTCTTCTGGCGACCGCCGCCGTTGTGCTGGTGTTGTCACTCGCCTATGGCATGGTTGCCCTGATAGGCTACAGCGTCAGTTTCGATAAGACCACGTTTCGTCTGCTGCGCGGTGAAAGTAACCTGTTCTATACCCTTGCCCGCTGGGAAAAAAACACCCTGAGTGTCGACCTGCCTAACAGCCTCAATTTACAGAGCCCGACCATCACGCTGATTTATGATAAAGATGGCAAACTTATCTGGGCGCAGCGAGATATCCCCTGGCTGGCAAAACGTGTTGATCCCTCCTGGCTCCAGGCCGACGGATTCCATGAAATCGAAGCGGATGTGGACGACTCCAGCACGCTGGTGGATAACGATGAGTCGGTGGTGGAACAGTTCAACGAAATTCGCGAAGATGACAACACGTCCGAAATGACCCACTCGGTGGCGGTCAACCTCTATCCGGCCACGGCGCGAATGCCGCAGCTCACCATTGTCGTTATTGACACCGTTCCCATCGAACTCAAGCGATCCTGGATGGTGTGGAGTTGGTTCATTTATGTTCTGGCGGCAAACCTGTTGCTGGTGATCCCACTGTTGTGGATAGCCGCCTGGTGGAGCTTACGCCCCATAGAGGAACTGGCGAAAGAGGTACGCGAGCTGGAAGAACACCACCGCGAGAATCTGAACCCGGCCACCACGCGCGAGCTGACCAGTCTGGTGCGTAACCTCAACCGCCTGCTGAAAAGCGAGCGTGAGCGCTACGACAAATACCGGACCACCCTCACCGATCTGACACACAGCCTGAAAACACCGCTGGCCGTGCTGCAAAGTACGCTGCGTTCGTTACGCAGTGAAAAACTGAGCGTCAGCGACGCCGAACCGGTAATGCTGGAACAGATAAGCCGTATTTCTCAGCAAATTGGTTATTATCTGCACCGCGCCAGCATGCGCGGTGGCAGCGGGCTGCTTAGCCGTGAACTTCACCCGGTCGCTCCGCTTCTTGATAGCCTGACCTCGGCGCTGAACAAAGTGTATCAACGCAAAGGAGTGAATATCAGTCTCGATATCTCGCCGGAAATCAGCTTTGTGGGTGAGAAAAACGACTTTATGGAGGTGATTGGCAACCTGCTGGATAACGCCTGTAAGTATTGCCTCGAATTTGTCGAAGTGTCGGCAAGGCAGACCGATGAGAACGTGCACATCATTATCGAGGATGATGGTCCGGGGATCCCGTTATCCAAACGTGAGGTGGTGTTTGATCGTGGCCAGCGCGCCGACACGCTGCGCCCGGGTCAGGGAGTGGGATTATCCGTCGCCCGCGAAATCGTTGAACAATACGACGGACAAATCCTGACCAGCGAAAGTTTACTCGGCGGGGCAAAAATGGAGGCCATCTTCGGCCGCCAGCAACCGATAAGCGGCGATAATTAACGCATTCAGTCAAAATAACTCGGCCTGTCCCACGCAGGCCGTCCACCATCCGTTATACTCCGACTCAAACTAACGTTTGGGGAAACAAACATGGACTATAACATCAACCTTAACTGGCCGGATTTTATCGAGCGCTACTGGCAAAAACGCCCGGTGGTACTCAAACGCGGCTTTGCACAATTTATCGATCCCATTTCCCCTGACGAACTGGCCGGTCTGGCCATGGAAGATGAAGTCGACAGCCGACTGGTAAGCCATCTTGATGGCAAATGGCAGGTCAGCCACGGGCCGTTCGAAAGCTATGATCATCTGGGCGAGAGCAACTGGTCGCTACTGGTGCAGGCGGTGAACAATTGGCATGAACCGACTGCGGCGCTGATGCGTCCGTTCCGCGCCCTGCCCGACTGGCGCACCGACGATGTGATGATTTCGTTTTCCGTGCCCGGCGGCGGCGTGGGCCCGCATCTCGATCAGTACGATGTGTTTATCATTCAGGGTACCGGCCGTCGTCGCTGGCGTGTGGGTGAAAAGACGCCAATGAAGCAACACTGTCCACACCCGGACCTGCTGCAGGTCGATCCCTTTGAGGCCATTATCGATGAAGAGATGGAGCCGGGCGATATTCTCTATATTCCGCCAGGATTCCCGCATGAGGGCTACTCGCTGGAAAACTCCATGAATTACTCCGTCGGCTACCGGGCCCCTAGCGGACGCGAATTGATCAGTGGTTTTGCCGATTATGTGTTGCAGCGCGAACTGGGCAGCCAGCGGTATACCGACCCGGATGTGCCGTCACGCGAACACCCGGCAGATGTCCTGCCGCAAGAGCTGGATGGCCTGCGCCAGATGATGCTGGATCTGATCAATCAGCCAGAGCATTTCAATGAGTGGATCGGTGAGTTTATTACCCAGTCGCGACATGAGCTGGACGTCACCCCACCTGAGCCGCCCTACCAGCCTGATGAGATTTATGATGCGTTGAAACAGGGTGATAAGCTGGTGCGTTTAGGCGGGCTGCGCGTGTTGCGTATTGCGGGCGAAGTATTTGTTAACGGCGAGCGCATTAACTCCCCGCACCGCCCGGCACTCGACGCGCTGGCAAATCATATCGTTCTGGATGAGAGCGCCTTTGGCGATGCACTTGAAGACCCGTCATTCCTTGCAATGCTCGCCGCGCTGGTCAACAGCGGATATTGGTTCTTCGAAGACTAAACCATAAAAAAGCCGGGCAGCGTCGCGTTTGCCCGGCCTGTCTGTCTCGTTGTTAAGAAAAAATGTTTATTCCTGTTTCGCTGTCAATTCGGCGATACGCACAATCACCTGTACCGCTTTTTCCATGCCTTCCAGCGTCACAAACTCATGTTTGCCATGATAGTTATAACCGCCAGTAAACAAGTTCGGACAAGGCAGCCCCATAAATGACAGCTGCGCACCATCGGTACCGCCGCGAATCGCTTTCATCTGCGGTTCAATATCGCAATCGCGCATAGCCTGACAGGCGATATCGATAATATGCGGATGATCGACAATCTTCTCGCGCATATTGTAATAACTGTCCTCAATCACCAGCTCAATGTAGCAGTCCGGGTGCAGGCCTTTCCCGACTTTTTTGGCAATTTCCATTATCTTGCGTTTACGCGCCTCAAACGCTTTGCGGTCAAAATCGCGAACGATGTAATGCATCTCCGCGCGTTCAACGGTGCCTTTGATGCTGGTAAGGTGGTAGAAACCTTCATAACCCTCGGTATTTTCCGGGCTCTCGTCGGCAGGCACCAGCGCATGAATACGGCTGGCCAGCGACAGCGCATTCACCATCACCCCTTTCGCGGTTCCGGGATGCACGTTATTACCAACAATTTTGATCGTGACTGAGGCGGCGTTGAAGTTTTCGAACTCCAGTTCACCCACTCCACCGCCGTCAACGGTGTAGGCCCATTTCGCGCCAAACGCCCCGACGTCAAAATGCTTCGCCCCTTTACCGACCTCTTCATCCGGGGTGAACGCCACATGAATATCACCGTGCGGGATTTTTTTCTGTTTCAGCACGTCCATCGCGGTCATGATTTCTGCCACACCGGCTTTGTCATCGGCACCCAGCAAGGTTTTACCGTCGGTGGTAATGAGCGTCTGCCCCAGTAACTGATGCAGCACCGGGAACATGACGGGTGAAAGTATTTCATCGCCGATACCCAGTGCGATATCGCCGCCACGGTAGTTTTCGAGGATTTGCGGGTTCACATTTTTACCGCTGCAATCCGGGGAGGTATCCACATGCGAGATAAAGCCAATAGCGGGCACCGGCTTGTCAACCGTAGAGGGCAGCGTAGCCATCACTGTCCCTTTCTCGCTCAGTGTGACATTTTCCAGCCCCATCTCTTCAAGCTGCTGCTGGAGTAAGCGCAAGAGCTTCCATTGCCCGTCGGTACTCGGTACCTGACGGACACCCGGCTTCGACTGAGTATCCAGCGCAACATACTGTAAAAAACGCTCTAATAATTTATCCATACAGCCACCCTCGCTAAACGTGACAACATTATTAATAAGCCCGAAAAGACAAATATTGCGTCAGGTCACTTTTATCCCGCAAACGAGGATATTTTCATTTTTGTTTTGTTCAGTTAAACGTAGCTGACAAAACCAACTTTTGGCCGCGTAAATAGATCAATGATTGGCGATTTCAGTGCTTTGCCGTAGAATGCCAGGCCTTCATCACTGTGTCAGACCCTAAGGTGGTTAATCACAAACCCCGCATCCGGAGTGTTATCCGATGCGTTGACAAGGGACAGAGTAAAAAATTGAATACACAACCGCGTTCGCCCACTCCGCTGGTGCAACTGGTCGACCTTTGTAAAGGTTTTGATGGTAAAACGGTCATTTCTGACTTTAACCTGACCATCAATCACGGCGAATTCCTCACCCTGCTCGGCCCGTCCGGCTGCGGCAAAACCACCGTGCTTCGCCTGATAGCCGGGCTTGAAAGCGTTGATGTGGGCCATATCAAACTCGACGACCAGGATATCACCGACGTACCGGCAGAACATCGCCACGTTAATACCGTCTTTCAAAGCTACGCGCTTTTCCCTCATATGACCGTTTTTGAAAACGTGGCATTTGGTCTGCGGATGCAAAAAACGCCTGCGGCAGAGATTGCTCCGCGCGTCACTGACGCCCTGCGAATGGTGCAGCTTGAAGAATTCGCCCGGCGCAAACCGCACCAGCTCTCCGGTGGTCAACAACAGCGTGTTGCTATTGCTCGCGCCGTGGTAAACAAGCCACGCCTGCTCTTACTGGATGAATCGCTCTCCGCGCTGGATTACAAGTTGCGCAAGCAGATGCAAAACGAATTAAAGGCGTTGCAGCGTAAACTGGGTATTACCTTCGTCTTCGTAACCCACGACCAGGAAGAAGCGCTGACGATGTCAGACAGGATCGTGGTGATGCGTGACGGCAAAATAGAACAAGACGGTACGCCGCGGGAAATTTACGAGGAGCCGAAGAACCTCTTCGTCGCCAGTTTCATTGGTGAGATTAATATCTTCAGTGCCATCGTCATTGAGCGTCTCGATGCCCGGCGCGTGCGTGCGACCGTCGAAGGACGCGAATGCAATATTTACGTCAGCTTCCCGGTCGAAAAGGGCCAGTTGCTAAACGTAATGCTGCGCCCGGAAGATTTGCGCGTCGAAGAAATCAATGACGTCGCAGAGGTTGAAGGATTGGTAGGTTATGTACGCGAACGTAATTATAAAGGGATGACGCTGGAGTCGGTGGTAGAGCTGGAGAACGGCAAAATGGTGCTGGTCAGCGAGTTCTTCAACGAAGATGACCCCGATTTTGACCACTCTTTGAACCAAAAAATGGCGATTAATTGGGTGGAAAGCTGGGAGGTCGTACTGGCTGATGAAGAGCACAAGTAAATTCCAGAATGTGGTGATTGCCACTATCGTCGGTTGGCTTGTGCTGTTTGTCTTTCTGCCCAACCTGATGATCATTGCGACCAGCTTTTTGACCCGTGACGATACCCACTTCGTGTCGATGGTCTTCTCGCTGGATAGCTACGCCCGCCTGCTGGACCCTCTCTATTTTGATGTGCTAATGCATTCGCTGAATATGGCGGTAATAGCGACCCTTGCCTGCCTGGCGCTGGGGTATCCCTTCGCCTGGTTTCTGGCAAAGCTGCCCGCGAGAGTGCGCCCGTTATTGTTATTTTTACTGATCGTTCCGTTCTGGACCAACTCGCTGATTCGTATCTATGGCCTGAAAATTTTCCTCAGCACCAAAGGGTATCTGAATACTTTTTTGCTCTGGCTGGGGGTCATTGATGAACCACTCCGCGTGATGTTCACCCCTGCGGCGGTGATTATCGGACTGGTATATATCCTGCTGCCCTTTATGGTCATGCCGCTCTACTCCAGTATCGAAAAGCTCGATAAACCCTTGCTGGAAGCGGCGAAGGATCTCGGTGCCAGCAAGTTGCAGACCTTTTTGCGTATTATTATTCCGCTGACCATGCCGGGCATTATTGCCGGTTGTCTGCTGGTGTTGCTGCCAGCGATGGGGTTGTTTTACGTCTCGGATCTGATGGGCGGCGCCAAAAATCTGCTGATTGGCAATGTGATCAAAAGTCAGTTTCTTAATATTCGCGACTGGCCGTTTGGCGCGGCCACCAGCATCACGCTGACCCTTGTGATGGGCCTGCTGTTACTGGTTTACTGGCGCGCCTCGCGTCTGCTTGACAAGAAGGTGGAGCTGGAATGATCGGTCGACTGCTGCGCGGCGGTTTTATGACCGTCATTTACGCGTACCTTTATATTCCCATCATCATTCTGATTGTGAACTCGTTTAACAGCTCACGATTCGGGATTAACTGGCAAGGGTTTACCACCGACTGGTACAGCTTGCTGATGAATAATGACAGTCTGTTGCAGGCGGCACAGCACTCGCTGACGATGGCGGTGTTCTCCGCCACGTTCGCCACGCTTATCGGTTCGCTGACCGCCGTGGCGCTGTACCGCTATCGCTTTCGCGGCAAACCTTTTGTCAGCGGTATGCTGTTCGTGGTGATGATGTCGCCGGATATCGTCATGGCCATCTCATTACTGGTGCTGTTTATGCTGCTGGGTATAGAACTGGGGTTCTGGTCGCTGCTGTTTTCGCACATTACTTTCTGCCTGCCGTTTGTGGTCGTGACGGTCTATTCACGCCTGAAAGGATTTGATGTGCGGATGCTGGAGGCGGCAAAAGATCTGGGCGCCAGCGAGCTGGTGATCCTGCGCAAAATCATTCTGCCGCTGGCGATGCCTGCCGTGGCGGCAGGATGGCTGTTGAGCTTTACCCTGTCGATGGATGATGTGGTAGTCTCGTCCTTCGTTACCGGACCGGGCTATGAAATTCTGCCGTTGAAAATCTATTCCATGGTGAAAGTCGGCGTCTCACCCGAGGTGAACGCGCTGGCAACCATTCTGCTCGTTCTGTCGCTGGTGATGGTTATCGCAAGCCAGCTTTTTGCACGTGATAAAACGAAAGGCCGCCAGGGCCGATACCCTAAGAATTTCGAGTTGCATTGCGGCCGCAAGCTCGTTAATCCCCGGGAGCATAGATAACTATGTGACTGGGGTTAGCGAGCGCAGCCAACAAAGATGCGGCTTGAAAGACGACGGGTATTTATCTCAGGGGACGTTAAATGAAAAAATGGTCACGCCACCTGCTTGCTGCCGGAGCTCTGGCACTGGGCATGAATGCCGCTCACGCGGACGACAGCAAGACACTCTACTTCTACAACTGGACGGAATATGTACCGCCTGGTCTGCTGGAGCAGTTCACTAAAGAGACGGGCATCAAGGTTATCTATTCGACCTATGAATCGAATGAAACCATGTATGCCAAGCTCAAAACCTATAAAGATGGTGCATACGACCTGGTCGTACCCTCAACTTACTTCGTCGACAAAATGCGTAAAGAGGGCATGATCCAAAAGATCGATAAATCGCAGCTGAGCAACTTCCATAATCTCGACCCGGATATGCTGAACAAGCCGTTTGACCCGAATAACGACTACTCCATTCCGTATATCTGGGGTGCGACAGCGATTGGCATTAATAGCGAAGAGATCGATCCTAAGTCGGTGACCCGTTGGGCGGACCTATGGAAACCTGAGTATAAAAGCAGCCTGCTGCTTACCGATGATGCGCGCGAAGTCTTCCAGGTGGCGCTGCGCAAACTGGGGCTGTCCGGCAATACGACCGATCCGAAAGAGATTGAAGCGGCATACCAAGAGCTGCAAAAACTGATGCCTAACGTGGCGGCGTTCAACTCCGATAACCCGGCGAACCCGTATATGGAAGGCGAAGTAAATCTCGGTATGGTGTGGAACGGCTCCGCGTATGTCGCCCGCCAGGCGGGCACGCCGTTGCAGGTTATCTGGCCTGAGGAAGGCGGCATCTTCTGGATGGATAGCCTTGCGATTCCGGCCAATGCTAAAAACAAAGCGGGTGCGCTTAAGCTTATTAACTTCCTGCTGCGCCCGGAAATTGCTAAGCAGGTAGCGGAAACCATTGGCTATCCGACGCCAAACCTCGCGGCCCGTAAGCTGCTCAGCCCGGAAGTGGCTAACGATAAATCACTCTACCCGGATGCTGAAACCATCAGCAAAGGTGAATGGCAAAACGATGTCGGCAACGCCAGCGCCATTTACGAAGAGTATTACCAGAAGCTCAAGGCAGGCCGTTAACACTCATTCTGCCAGGCTCACCCCATAAAAAAGGGCCGCATCTTCGCGGCCCTTTTTCTTCACACGACTTAAAGCCCTTTCAGCAGCTTTTCAACATATTCCGGCACCACTTCACTGGCGAGGCCGTAATGCTTCTCTTCGAACTCGCTGCCGACCTGGCTCGGTTCAAGGTTGAGCTCAACGGTGTGCGCACCGTGCAGTTTAGCCTCATGGACAAAACCGGCCGCCGGATAGACATGGCCGGAGGTACCAATGGCGATAAACACATCGGCCATCGCGAGTGCATGATAAATCTCGTCCATCCCGAGCGGCATCTCACCAAACCAGACTACATGCGGGCGTAACGGCGCAGGAAACTGGCAACAGTGACACTTGTCTTCCGCAGTGACATCCTGTGTCCACGTCAGCACCTGCCCGCTCTGCGAACAGCGCACTTTCAGCAATTCGCCGTGCATATGGATGATATGGTGGTTTCCGGCGCGTTCGTGCAGGTTGTCGATATTCTGCGTCACCAGTAAAAAGCGATCGCCGAGGATATCTTCCAGCTTCGCCAGCGCCAGATGCGCCGGGTTTGGCGCGATTTCCGGGAGCTGGAGCTGCTGGCGACGCGCATTATAGAAAGACTGCACCAGCTGCGGATTGCGGGCGAAACCTTCTGGTGTTGCCACATCTTCCACATGATGTTCTTCCCACAAACCATCGGCAGCGCGAAAAGTGCGAATACCTGATTCTGCGGAGATCCCCGCCCCCGTTAGTACCACTACTCTCGGTTTTTCCATCACTTCCGGCACCACCTGGTCTCTGAAAAAAATCCGCTGACGTAAGCGCTCACGCAAACGGCGTTTGTTACGGCGAAAACAGCTGAGACGATGTGACCGACGAGACTGCATATCATCCTCTCAGGATTAATCAGTAAGATGAAGGAAAGCGGCGCCGCGCATGCCGCCAGCATCGCCGTGGCGAGCACGTTCAATGCGGGGTATCCGGGCAACCGGCAACAAGTGTGGCGGTAAACGCGCCGCCAGCAACGACGTCAGTGCAGAGAAATTCGATAAGCCGCCACCGATAACCAGTAAATCCGGATCCACTATCGTCAGGATATTCCCAAGACACACCGCCAGCAAATCAGCATAGCGCTCAACATGCGCTTTCGCCTGCGCATCGCCCTGCTCCCAACGCGCAATGATTTCCGGGGACGATAAGGGTTGGTGGTAGTAATGTTGATACAACCAGGCAAAACCGCGCCCGGAAAGGTAGTTTTCGATACAGCCCAGTTTGCCGCAGCCGCAACGCGTGAGCGGAAAATCAAAGCCCATCAGCGTCATAGCATCCACCGGCAGACGAATATGGCCAAACTCGCCGGTAATATAGCTGCGTCCCTTGAGGGTCTGGCCGTTGGCGACGATGCCACCGCCAACGCCGGTCCCCAGGATAAGCCCCATCACAATCGGATACTGACGAAACTCATCATCCCAGGCTTCGGAAAGAGCAAAACAGTTGGCGTCGTTATCAAGGCGGACATCACGCGCGAGCCTTTCGCTCAAATCCTTGCGCAGCGGTTGACCACTGGCGGCCGGCACATTGGCGGCATAGAGGGTGCCATCGGCGGTTTCCGGCATGCCCGGAATACCGATGCCGACGCTGCCCTGACCGCCGAAGCGTGCATCAGCGTCGGCCACCAGTTGAGTGATAGTCGTTAAAAATGTCTCATAACTGTCTTTCGGTGTGGCGACGCGCTTTTCCCATTGCAAACGACGGGTATCGTCAAATACCCCCAGCGCTATCTTGCTTCCGCCGATATCAAATCCGTAATACATCGCCTCTCCTTTTTGCTTTTTATTATTGTCCGCTTAACACCCTCGCCGGATCGATATTGCTTGCCCGGCGTGCCGGATACCAGCTTGCCAACAGACTCAGCACCAGGGCGGTGACCAATACATACACCACATCCAGTACGTGTAACTCCGACGGTAGAAAATCGATAAAGTAGATATCGCCGGATAAAAATTGATGACCAATAATCTTCTCAATCACGCGGATTATGGCGGTCAGTTGCAGTGACGCAACCACACCGATCACCGCGCCGATCACGCTACCCAACAGGCCGGCCAGCAAGCCGTACCAGACGAAAATCGCCCGGATCAAACCATCTTTCGCTCCTAATGTGCGTAGCACGGCGATATCGCTGCTCTTATCTTTTACCGCCATGACCAGCGTGGAGACAATATTGAAACAGGCCACGCCAATCACCAGCACCATCGCCAGATACATAATGGCGCGGATCATCTGAATATCGCGGTACATATAGCCGTACTTACCGATCCAGCTTTTAATATAGACATAGCTGTTGGTGACTTCACCGGCGCTACGCACCAGCGTGTTCGCGTTAAAAACGTCCTTCACTTTTATGGCGATGCCCGTAACGCTACTGCCCATATCCAGATATTGCTGCGCGTCTTCCATGGGGATCATCGCAAACGCATGGTCGAGCTGACCGCTCAATTGCAATACGCCGGTAACATGCAGTCTGACGCGTTTGGGCTGCAACAGTTTGTGGTCGGTGTCGGAATTGGGGATCATTATCGATACCCAATCACCCTGTTTTACGTTCAGCGCATCCGCAACACCTTTACCAAGGATAATCTGCTGCTCACCAGGTTTAAAATTGCGCCAGGCGTCGGCCTGCACAAAATGGGGTAATGCGCTCAGACGGGATTCCTGCTCAGGGTTTACCCCCTTCACCTGGATCGCTCGCAAATTGGTGCCGCTCTCCACAAGGCCGGTGAAATTAATATAGGGCGCAGCGGCGACAATACCAGGCACTTTTTCTACTTTTTCCAGTGCGTCGTTCCAGTTATTCCACGGCTGATTCACTGGCTCAATTTCGCCATGCGGCACAACCGCCAGAATACGGTTATTAAGCTCACGCTCGAAGCCGTTCATTGCGCTCAGACCGACAATCAATACCGCAACGCCAAGGGAAATACCTATCGTGGAGATGACGGAAATCAGCGAAACCATACCACTGCGGCGGCGGCCACGGCTAAAACGCAGGCCAATCAGTAATGACAGAGGAGACGCCATCACTCGGCCCCCATCAGGGTCATTTCAGTGCTCAGGCGACCGTCGCGCATCTCCAGTTGGCGGCTCATCCGTTTCGCCAACTGCAGATCATGTGTGACCACCAGGAACGCCGTGCCCTGTGACGCGTTCAGTTCCCCCAGCAGTTGGAAAATACTGTCCGCATTGCGGGCATCAAGGTTACCGGTCGGCTCGTCCGCCAGCACCAGACGTGGATTATTCACCAGCGCACGAGCAATGGCCACGCGTTGACGCTCGCCGCCTGAGAGCTCCGAGGGGCGATGACTGGCGCGATGCTCAAGCCCAACCGCCCGCAGCATTTCCCGCGCCCGGACATCAATTTCCGCCGCTTTGTGCTTACCAATCAGCAGCGGCATCGCGACGTTCTCCAGAGCGGTAAAATCCGGCAGCAGGTGGTGAAACTGATAGATAAAGCCGAGTTCGCGGTTGCGTAGCTCCGCTTTCGCCGCAGAGGAGAGTTTGCTCAGCTGTTGGTTATCGAAGGTCACTTCGCCAGAGGTCGGCGTGTCCAGCCCGCCCAACAGATGCAGGAGCGTACTTTTACCGGAACCGGAGCTGCCGACAATGGCCATCAACTCACCTTCACCCACGCTAAAGCTCACATCGTGCAACACGTCGGTTTGCACTTTCCCTTCCTGATAGCGTTTGCACAGGTTGTCGCATTGCAACAGGATCTTATTCATAACGTAAAGCCTCAGCGGGTTGAGTGGCGGCAGCGCGCCAGGAAGGATAAAGCGTAGACAACAGCGCGATGGCCATTGCCACCAGCGCGATAACAACCACCTGTAACGGCTCGATGGCCACCGGCAACGCAGCGCCATCAAGAAACGCACCGATGACAGGCATCAGGTTATTCAACTGACTGGCAAGCAGTGCGCCTAGCGCCGCCCCCAGCAGCGCGCCAATGATGCCGGCGCTTGCGCCCTGCACCATAAAGACGGCCATGATCTGACGCGGCGTCAGCCCCTGGGTTTGCAGAATCGCTACTTCTCCCTGTTTTTCCATCACCATCAGGCCAAGGGAGGTAATAATATTGAAAGCCGCCACCGCAATGATCAGGCTTAACAGCAGCCCCATCATGTTTTTCTCCATACGCACAGCCTGGAAGAGTTCGCCTTTACGCTCGCGCCAGTCCTGCCATTTGGTCCCTTGCGGCAACGCCTGCTGGCTCAGAACATCGACCTGCAGTGGCGCATTCAGCCATAAACGCCAGCCGGTAATATTGCCCGCGGGGTAGCGCATCAGACGGGACGCATCCTGGATATTGACCAGCATCTGGTAGTCATCCACTTCACTGCTGGCAGCAAAAGTCCCGACCACGGTAAACAGGCGTTGACTGGGCAAACGCCCCATCGGCGTAAACTGGCTGGCAGATGGCACCATGACGCGAATCTGGTCGCCACGATTGACGCCTAATTGTCCGGCCAGACCTTCACCGAGGATCACATTGTACTGCCCGGCTTCCAGCGAAGATTGCTGTACATTGACCAAATACGGGGTGAGCGGATCTTTTTGCGCCGGGTCGATCCCCAGCATTACGCCAACAGCCACGCTGCGTGCGCTCTGGAGAACGACATCACCGGTACTCAATGGCGCAATGCGATTAACGCCCTGTAATTTGAGCGCGCTGGCAGGTAATTGTTCAGGGTTGAGCGAGCCGTTTTGCGCGGTGATGACAGCCTGTGGCATCAGACCCAGGATGTTATTTTGCAGTTCGCGCTCAAAGCCATTCATGACCGACAGCACGGTCACCAGCGCCATTACGCCAAGCGTAATGCCAATGGTTGACAGCCAGGAAACGAAACGACCGAAGCGGTCGGCTGCACGCCCACGCATATAGCGCAGGCCGATAAAGAGAGTGACAGGCTGGTACATGAAATCCGTCTGGTTGCTGTTAGCAGACTCCGAAGTATATAAGCGAAAGCGTAGAGCGTAAATGAGTGAAACGGTAAGCGGACGTCTCAGAGGCCAGGAAAAAATCCGATAAATCAAATTGCTAGTTGCGCGACTTTTACGCGTTTCGTGTCCCGTCGCTATGTCGTTTTCTTACTCACCCCCTGATATTTATCCGAAAAGGGATGAAATACAGACTGTTTACCGTTACACCCCGCACCGACGCCACCAGGATAAACGCCGAACTTTGTAATACAAACGGCGAAAGATGATGAAAAAAAAGACTCTATGGATAAATCAAATCAAGGGATTATGTATCTGTCTGGTGGTTATCTATCACTCAGTTATTACGTTTTACCCGCACCTCACCACATTCAGCCACGCGTGGTCAGAAACGCTGGCAAAGTGCTGGATCTACTTTAATCTTTACCTTGCTCCTTTCCGCATGCCCGTGTTCTTTTTTCTCTCTGGCTACCTGATTCGACGCTACATTGACGAGGTGCCATGGAAAGAGACGATCGACAAGCGGATCTGGAGCATCTTTTACGTGCTTGTGCTCTGGGGCGTACTCCAGTGGCTGGCGCTAAGCCACATTAATGACTGGCTCGCCCCAGCGCGGGATTTAAGCGGTGCTTCTAACGCCGCCTATGCGGATACCCCCTCTGCGTTTATTAAAGGGATGCTCACCGCCAGTACCAGCCTGTGGTATCTCTACGCGCTGGTGGTTTATTTCATTCTGTGCAAATTACTGAGCCGCTGGGCTCTTGCTGCACTCGCCCTAATGGCACTCCTCAGCGTCGCGATTAACTTTTTGCCCTCGCCCTGGTGGGGTATGAACAGCGTACTGCGCAACATGATCTACTACAGCATGGGAGCATGGTTTGGCGGCGCCATTATGGATGCAATGACGCGTTTCTCTTTTCGTCGCTACATTGTCTGGCTGGTGGGAGCATTGCTTGCTGCGGTGGCCCTCTGGTTTTTAAATGTGCCCTTGCCCCTTAGTCTGCTGTCGGTAGTGCTGATTTTGCGTCTGTTCCATGCGCTGGAAGCGCGTGTTGGTTCAGGCGACAATGCAGTGCTGAATATCGTCGGCAGCAATACGCTCGCTATCTACACCACCCATCGCATTCTGATTGAAGCGCTCAGTCTGGCTTTATTGACGCCGATGAATGCCGGGCGCTGGTCGCCTGCCGTCGAACTTACCATCGTATTGCTCTATCCGTTCTGCAGTCTGGTTATTTGTACCCTGGTTGGCTTGTGTATACGGAAAATATCCTCGGCGATTTTTGCCGATCTGTTTTTCACTCCGCCCGCAAAATTGGCACCGCCGCTGCAAACACGATAAGCGCGTGTGTTGAGGTTGGCGAATAGTGCACAATCGCGGATAATAAAGGGATTGCGTATCAGTGATATGCCCCCATAACAAGGGGCATATCCATAAGAGACCCAGACCCTATCTATGCCTGAACAATACCGTTATTCTCTGCCCGTCAAACCCGGCGAGCAGCGCCAGCTTGGCGAACTGACTGGTGCTGCCTGCGCGACCGAAGTCGCGGAAATCATTGAGCGACACAAAGGTCCGGTAGTACTGATTACGCCGGATATGCAAAATGCCCTGCGTCTGCATGACGAAATCAGCCAGTTCACCGACAATCTGGTGATGAATCTTGCTGACTGGGAGACGCTGCCGTATGACAGTTTCTCGCCGCATCAGGAAATCATCTCCTCCCGTCTCTCCACACTCTACCAGTTGCCCTCTATGCAGCGTGGTGTGCTGATTGTCCCGGTAAATACATTGATGCAGCGCGTCTGCCCGCATAGCTATTTACACGGGCATGCGTTGGTCATGAAAAAAGGCCAGCGGCTGTCCCGTGACGCGCTGCGCGCGCAGCTGGACAGCGCGGGGTATCGCCATGTTGATCAGGTTATGGAGCACGGTGAGTACGCGACCCGCGGGGCGCTGCTGGATCTCTTCCCGATGGGGAGCGCACAACCTTATCGTCTTGATTTCTTCGATGATGAAATTGACAGCCTTCGTCTGTTCGATGCGGACAGCCAGCGTACGCTGGAAGAGGTCGAGGCGATCAATTTACTGCCTGCTCATGAATTCCCGACGGATAAAACCGCAATCGAACTGTTTCGCAGTCAGTGGCGCGATAAGTTTGACGTCAAGCGCGATGCCGAACATATCTATCAACAGGTAAGCAAAGGCACTTTGCCAACCGGTATTGAATACTGGCAGCCCCTGTTTTTCAGCGAACCGTTGCCGTCGTTGTTTAGCTATTTGCCGGACAATACGCTGCTTATTAACACGGGCGATCTGGAAAACAGCGCTGAACGCTTTAGCCAGGAGACCCGGGCGCGCTTTGAAAATCGCGGCGTGGACCCGATGCGCCCCTTGCTGGCGCCTGAGTTGCTGTGGCTGCGGGTAGATGAGTTGTTCAGCGAACTCAAACTCTGGCCTCGCGTGCAACTCAAAACCGAAAACCTGGCGGACAAAGCCGCCAATGTGAACCTCGGCTACCGGACATTGCCGGATTTGGCCGTTCAGGCACAGCAAAAATCACCGCTGGATAATTTGCGCAAATTCCTCGAATCCTTTAGTGGGCCGGTCGTGTTTTCGGTCGAGAGCGAGGGACGTCGTGAAGCGCTGGGAGAACTACTCTCACGTATCAAGGTTGCGCCGAAACGCATTACCCGACTGGATGACGCGCAAGATGCCGGGCGCTATCTGATCATTGGTTCGGCAGAACATGGCTTTATCGACACGCTACGTAACCGCGCGCTGATTTGCGAAAGCGATCTGCTGGGTGAGCGCGTTGCCCGCCGCCGCCAGGATACGCGCCGCACGATTAATCCCGATACGCTGATTCGCAACCTTGCTGAACTGCACCCAGGCCAGCCGGTGGTACACCTGGAACATGGGGTTGGACGCTATGCAGGGATGACCACGCTTGAAGCGGGCGGCATTAAAGGCGAATACCTGATGCTGACTTATGCCGGGGATGCCAAACTCTACGTACCGGTCTCCTCATTGCATCTGATTAGCCGCTATGCCGGGGGCGCGGAGGAGAACGCGCCGCTGCATAAACTGGGCGGTGATGCCTGGGCGCGGGCGCGGCAGAAAGCGGCAGAAAAAGTTCGTGATGTCGCGGCAGAACTGCTGGATATTTACGCTCAACGCGCCGCGAAGTCCGGCTTTGCATTTAAACACGATCGCGAACAGTACCAGCTTTTCTGCGACAGCTTCCCGTTTGAAACCACGCCAGACCAGGCTCAAGCCATTAACGCGGTGTTGAGTGATATGTGCCAGCCACTGGCTATGGACCGCCTGGTCTGCGGCGATGTCGGCTTCGGTAAAACCGAAGTGGCCATGCGCGCCGCCTTCCTTGCCGTCGAAAACAACAAGCAGGTGGCGGTGCTGGTGCCCACTACCCTGCTCGCTCAACAGCATTTCGACAATTTCCGTGACCGCTTCGCCAACTGGCCAGTGCGTGTGGAGATGCTTTCGCGTTTTCGTAGCGCAAAAGAACAGACGCAGGTGCTGGAGCAGGCGGCTGAGGGCAAAATCGATATTCTTATCGGTACCCATAAGTTGCTGCAAAACGACGTGAAGTGGAAAGACCTGGGGCTGCTGATTGTCGATGAAGAACACCGCTTCGGCGTACGTCATAAAGAGCGGATTAAAGCGATGCGCGCAGACGTGGATATCCTCACGCTAACCGCGACGCCAATTCCGCGTACACTCAATATGGCCATGAGCGGTATGCGCGATCTGTCGATTATCGCAACGCCTCCTGCGCGCCGCCTGGCTGTGAAAACATTCGTTCGCGAATACGACAGCCTGGTCGTACGCGAGGCGATACTGCGTGAAGTCCTGCGTGGCGGGCAGGTTTACTACCTTTATAACGACGTCGAAAATATTCAGAAAGCTGCCGACAGACTGGCAGAACTGGTACCGGAAGCACGTATCGCCATCGGCCACGGCCAGATGCGTGAACGCGAACTGGAACGGGTGATGAATGATTTCCACCACCAGCGTTTTAATGTGCTGGTCTGTACCACCATCATCGAAACCGGAATCGACATCCCTACCGCGAACACGATCATTATTGAGCGAGCCGATCACTTTGGCCTGGCGCAACTCCACCAGCTACGTGGGCGCGTGGGTCGTTCACACCACCAGGCCTATGCCTGGCTGCTGACACCACACCCGAAAGCGATGACGACCGATGCACAAAAGCGTCTCGAAGCTATTGCCTCACTGGAGGATTTAGGTGCCGGTTTCGCCCTTGCGACCCATGATCTGGAAATCCGCGGCGCCGGCGAACTGCTGGGAGAAGATCAGAGCGGTTCAATGGAAACCATCGGCTTTTCGCTGTACATGGAGCTGCTGGAAAATGCGGTCGATGCGCTTAAAGCCGGGCGTGAGCCATCGCTTGAAGATCTCACCAGCCAGCAAACGGAAGTCGAACTGAGGATGCCTTCCCTACTGCCGGATGATTTTATTCCCGACGTCAATACCCGCCTCTCTTTCTACAAGCGCATTGCCAGCGCGAAGAGTGAAAATGAGCTCGATGAGATTAAAGTGGAGTTGATTGACCGCTTTGGCCTGCTGCCTGACGCCGCACGAAACCTGCTCGATATTGCGCGGCTGCGTCAACAGGCGCAGAAACTGGGGATTCGTAAGCTTGAAGGGAATGAAAAAGGCGGCTCGATTGAGTTCAATGAAAAAAATCATGTCAATCCCGCATGGCTAATCGGCCTGTTGCAAAAACAGCCAAAACACTTCCGCCTTGACGGCCCGACGCGCCTGAAATTCTTCCAGGAGCTGACGGATCGCAAAACTCGCATGGAGTGGGTTCGTAACTTCATGCGACAGTTGGAAGAGAACGCGATCGCATAGTGTTCTGTGGGCCAGTACCCGTACTGGCCCGGTTATTTTTTGAAATATTTACAAACACTTTGCACTCTTCCAGGACTTCCCGACATTCCCTCCCGCCATAATTCCATTATCTCTATCTGACAAAATAACATTATAATTTACATGGATAATGGTAATGCTTAATAACTCCCGTTTTGTCCTCTGGGCGATTTTCCTCGCCGCCACGCTAGTCTTACCAGCGAAAGCCAATACCTGGCCTTTACCGCCCAACGGTAGTCGGCTGGTCGGTGAAAATCGTTATCACGTGGTAGAAAATGATGGCGGCTCGCTGGAGGCAATTGCCAAAAAATACAATGTCGGTTTCCTGGCTCTGTTGCAGGCGAACCCCGGTGTCGATCCTTATGTTCCGCGCGCAGGCAATGTGCTGACGATCCCGCTACAAACCCTGGTACCAGACGTGCCGCGCGAAGGTATTGTCATTAATCTGGCCGAACTGCGTCTCTACTATTACCCGCCAGGTAAAAACGAAGTCACCGTCTACCCTATCGGAATAGGGCAACTGGGTGGCGATACGCTGACGCCTACGATGGTGACGACCGTTTCCGATAAACGGGCCAATCCGACCTGGACGCCTACAGCCAATATTCGTGCGCGTTATAAAGCCCAGGGGATAGATTTACCGGCGGTCGTCCCTGCCGGGCCGGAAAATCCGATGGGGCACCATGCCATTCGCCTTGCTGCTTACGGTGGTGTCTATCTGATTCATGGAACTAACGCCGATTTTGGCATTGGTATGCGTGTGAGCTCTGGCTGTATCCGTCTGCGTGATAACGACATTGCCACCTTATTCAGGGTTATCACACCCGGTACGCGCGTGAATATTATCAATACACCGATAAAAACATCGGTTGAACCTGACGGCACACGACTTGTAGAAGTGCACCAGCCGCTATCAAAATCCATTGATGACGACCCGAAGACCTTACCGATTGTACTTAATGCCACAATGCAGGCCTTCAAAGACTCACCGCAAAGCGCAAGTGAGGTATTTGAACGTGCGATGGAAGTGCGTTCCGGCATGCCGGTCGATGTCACCCTCCATGACAATGCGCTGCAACAATCCCTTTAATGTCCGGGTAACAAAAAAAGGCCTCGCAGTTGCGAGGCCTTTTTTATGAGGGTTAATTCAGTGGCTTAACTTATTTGTACAGCACTGCCGTGCCATGCAGGGTATCAGAACCGGTCACAGAGGTGATACGGAAAGATTTTGCGCCCATCTCATCAGCTTTTTGAGCCAGTTGATCTTCAACAGAAGAGAGGTTAGCGCCTGCAGAAGCACCAATGATACCGACTTGCTGCTGGCCTGCCGGAGCACTCTGGACTTCAACAGCAGCGAAGCTTGCAAAAGAAAGTGAACTCAGTACGGCAGCGGCAAACAGTGTTTTAACGTTTTTCATGATTTTGTTCCTGTAGCAGATGAAAGAAGCGTCGTAAGCATTAACTTAACGATCGATAGACAAATGATAAGTGTGATCTGCGTCACGCGTCAATACATTTTAATAACGAACGTTAACTAAATTAATAAAATGATATTTATCATATAGATAGAATTTAATCATTTGTGCTATTTTGCCTCTGGTGTCTGACAGCATTTATTTTTATAATGATTGCTCAACAAACCAACAAAGGTTGAACGGCACTATGACCAGTGAAGTCACTTGTACGAAAAAAAGCCGTGGCCGACCGAAAGTGTTCGACAGGGAAGTGGCGCTTGATAAGGCCATGGTATTATTCTGGCAGCATGGCTACGAAGCCACGTCTTTATCTGATCTCGTAGAGGCAACGGGCGCGAAAGCACCGACGCTGTATGCGGAATTTACGAATAAAGAAGGCCTGTTCCGCGCGGTGCTGGATCGCTATATCTCGCTTTTTGCAGCCAAACATGAAGCCCAACTGTTATGCGACGACAAACCGCTGGGACAGGCGTTAAAAGATTACTTCACGGCGGTGGCAAACTGCTTTACCAGCACGGATACTCCGGCGGGCTGTTTTCTGATCAACACCTCCGCGACGCTGGCCGCCTCATCGCAAGCGATTGCCGAAACCATCAAGTCACGCCATGCGCAGCAGGAACAGATGTTGCTCACATTTTTGTTACAACGTCAGGCGCGAGGGGAAATTCCCTCCCACGCGGATGTTCAGGAGCTGGCGCAATTTTTAAGCTGTATTCTGCAGGGCATGTCTATCAGTGCCCGGGAAGGAGCGAGTCGTGAGAAGTTGCTGCAGATTGCGGCAACTACGCTGCGTTTATGGCCCCAGTTGACCACATCCTGATTTGCCTCCCTCCGCAATAATTATCGTTTTCACCTATTATATTAATAGGTGAAAACTGCATGCCATTTTTGCCGTTTTGCTAATATTAAACAGGAATTATTTCGCTGCTAACCATTAGTAGTAAAAGAACCATAAATGTCAGGATGACGGTATAAGCGAACTGTTAGTTCTAACCCTACGCTATCTTATTGTATATACGGAATTATGTACTTTGGCTGACTATTCACATTCAGAAGGAAAATGGAGATGATTTTGCTATTACCATTACTTAAAGTGCTAATAGTAATAACATTGTTATTCGGGCTCTGGGTTGTATGTGGTGGTTCGGTGTTATTCGCGTTTATCTCAGTGGTCATTACCGGCTTTCTGCTCTATCGGCAGCATGATCTTATCTGAATTCTGTGCCTGTAAAAAAGGCTCCTCAGCCTGAGCAATTGAGGAGCCAATGGGTACAGTACTGCTATTTTAGGCCTTGTTATTCAAAATAAGCTGACCGTTGTCATCCAGTGGGATCTGGGTTCCAGGGTCTTTATCCATGCGGATTTTCCCTTGCTGGTCGCCAATTTTATAGGTGACGTCATACCCCAGCATTTTTTCCGATTTGTCATACACCGTTTTACAACGCTGCTCAGTCGTGGTGTAAGTGTCTCTTGCCTGCATTTCGCCCTGGACCTGATTACCGGCGTAGCCACCGCCCAGCGCGCCGACGACCGTGGCGACATCGCGACCACGGCCCCCACCGAACTGATGACCGATAACGCCACCGGCAACCGCGCCCAGTACTGAACCGGTCAGGCGATTTTCATCCTGAACCGGACGGCGATGCGTCATGGTGACATTACGACACTCCTGACGCGGCGTTTTAATGGATTCTTTGATTGGCGTGGCGGAAACCACCTGCGCATACTGCGGCCCGCGATTGAAGACATTCATACTTGCAACCGCTGCGACACCCAGAGCAGCGGCCACGCCAATACCGATACCCGCTAACATTGACTTATTCACAGGATTTCCTCCCTGGTTTGCTATTCGTAACAATTTTGCAACCTGGCAGTGCTATAAGCCAATCGGAATGAGCGGAAAAAAAGAGAAATCAGGCAGGAGAACAGCATGATTCGGAGTTATCCGAGCATATGCTGGCGGTATAGCAGAAGGATGTACTGCTCTCCTGGAATGTAACCCAGGAGAGCAGTAAGCCCCGTTAGTGAAGCTTGAGGCGCGGGCGAATGACACGGTTAATACTGCCGACCAGCATCATTAATCCCGTCTTGAAGTAACCATGCAGCGCAATCTGATGCATACGGTACAGTGAGATATAAACAAAGCGCGCAATACGCCCTTCAATCATCATTGACCCGCGCATCAGGTTACCCATCAGGCTCCCCACGGTGGAGAAGTTGGAAAGTGAAACCAGCGAGCCGTGATCTTTATAGACATAGGACTTCGTCGGTTTCCCTTTCATTTGCGCCAGGATGTTGTGCAGCGCAAGACTCGCCATCTGGTGTGCGGCCTGAGCGCGCGGCGGCACAAAGCCCCCTTCCGGACGCGCGCAGGAGGCACAGTCGCCAATGGCATAAATATCCGCATCACGTGTCGTTTGCAGGGTCGGCTCAACCACCAACTGGTTAATCCGGTTCGTTTCCAGGCCGCCTATTTCTTTCATAAAGTCCGGTGCTTTGATACCGGCTGCCCAGACCATAAGATCGGCTTTAATATATTCGCCATCTTTGGTGTGAAGACCGCCTTCATCGGCGCTGGTGACCATCGTCTGCGTCAGAACACGCACACCCATTTTGGTCAGCTCATTGTGCGCAGCGCCGGAAATACGCGGCGGCAGCGCGGGCAGAATGCGCTCGCCTGCTTCCACCAGCGTGACGTTCAGCGCCTCGTTGGTCAGCCCTTTATAACCGTAACTGTGTAGCTGTTTCACTGCGTTATGTAACTCGGCAGACAGCTCAACACCCGTCGCCCCACCGCCGACAATAGCGATGTTTACTTTGCCGTTCGCCCCCAGGCTGGCAGAGTATTTCAGGAACAGGTTCAGCATCTCCTGATGAAAACGGCGCGCCTGGTGCGGGTTATCAAGGAAAATGCAGTGCTCTTTTACGCCAGGGGTATTGAAGTCGTTTGACGTGCTGCCTAACGCCATCACCAGCGTGTCATACGCCAGCTTACGTTCAGGAACCAGCAGTTCACCTTTCTCGTCACGCAACTCTGCCAGGGTTATCGTTTTCGCGTCGCGATTGATATCAACCACAGAGCCCAACTGGAACTGGAAATGGTGATTACGCGCATGCGCCAGATAGCTCAGCGCATCAACACCTTCATCAAGCGATCCTGTTGCTACTTCATGTAACAGTGGTTTCCACAGGTGGCTATGGTTGCGATCCACCAGCGTAACTTTTGCTTTCTTACCGCGGCCCAATTTTTTACCCAACTGTGTCGCCAGTTCAAGCCCGCCAGCACCACCGCCAACAATCACAATTTTCTTCAATGGTGTAGTCAACGTGACCCCCTCAAAATTATTAACCAATTGTTAATTAAAAGTTATAAATATAACTCTTAATTAACAACAAGTTACATCATGAAAACCAAATTATGTCAGTGAGAATAACATGAACGGTGCATTGGTCATACCAAAATTGATATGCATCAAGTTTTGGTGCTTAAAAGATGAACAAGTGTAGTTGCTCTGAAACACGCTGGTCGAAAACGTGAGCTAAAACCAGTTAACGAAGGGAGCAAAACAAAGCCCGACGAGTGTCGGGCTGAGGAGGATTAACCAAGTGTTTTAAAAGCTTTAATTCGCTGCAGGTGCGGCGAGATATTTTTAAATTTATGCGTCTGTTCTTCGTCCCAGACAATTTCGTAGTAATGGTGCAGAACATCAGACGAACGTTGACTATCCAGCGCTTCATCACGGCGAGACAGGATCGCCAGGCAGCGATCGCGATTTTTCTCGCGAAAATTCGACACACATTTTGTGGCAATGTCGAGGTACTCTTCCGGTCGGTCGATCTTGCCTTCCATGTTTTCAAAGGGGAACAAGTTAGGATTGAACATGACCTGCCGAATGTCGCAAAGGAAACCTATGCGCTCCGCCCAGTATCCTCCCAGCCCCACGCCGCAAATGAGCGGCCGTTCATCCACGTTGAGCTGCAGCATTTTGTCCACCTCTTTTAACAAATGCTGCATATCATGCTTCGGATGACGCGTGCTGTAACTGATCAACCGGACATCCGGGTCGATAAATTGCAGTTGCAGTACCTTCTCATGATTTCCCGGACTGTTTGAGTCAAAACCGTGCAAATAGATGATCATTGTATCCTCACCCTACTCCAGTACCCCGTCCACAAAGGTTCACTGAGCCACCTTGTATTCCTGCCAACGCGCGTGGAGTTGTTCCAGTTCACGGTTGGCGGCCTTCCAGCGTGCAGAACTCAGCAATTCCTGACGGGAAAATGAACCTTTATGATACAATTTCGTAACACGCTCTGCTTTGATCGGCGACAGGTTATCCAACACACTGACTGCGCCCTTACGATTATTACAGACCAGGATCATATCGCAACCTGCATCCAGCGATGCCTGTCCACGCTCGGCATAGCTGCCCATGATCGCCGCGCCTTCCATTGATAAATCGTCGGAAAAAATCACGCCATCAAAATTCAGCTCACTGCGCAGCACGGTTTTCAGCCAGTGGGGAGAACCGCTGGCCGGACGTGAATCCACATCCGTATAAATAACGTGCGCAGGCATAATCGCATCCAGCTTGCCCTGTTCAATTAGCGCGCGGAACACCGCCATATCCTTGCCACGGATCTCCGCCTGAGCCCGCGGATCGCGCGGCGTCTCTTTATGTGAATCGGCCGTCACGGCGCCATGCCCCGGAAAATGCTTACCGGTGGTTTTCATGCCCGCACTGTGCATGCCATCGATAAAACGTCCTGCGATGGAGAGCGCTTTTACCGGATCTTCGTGATAGGAACGTTCGCCAATCGCGGCGCTGATATGGCCCACATCAAGTACGGGCGCGAAACTGATGTCGATATCCATCGCAATCATCTCGCTTGCCATCAGCCAGCCCGCCTCTTCTGCCACTCTGCCGCCCTCTTCCATTCCCAGCAAGGCCGCAAAAGATTGCGCTGCCGGCAGATGGGTAAAACCCTCGCGAAAGCGCTGAACCCGCCCACCTTCCTGATCGACCGCGACCACCAGACGATGGCGAGATGCGGCACGGATCTGGCGTACCAGTTCGCGCAACTGCGCCGGATCGTGATAATTGCGGGTAAATAGAATCAGGCCACCCACCAGCGGATGCGCCAGAATTTCGCGCTCTTCCGCATCCAGTTCGTAGCCTTGCACATCTAACATGACCGGACCCACACTCACCTCTCTTTTCCTTTCATCTTTAACTGACGCCATGCGGCATCAGCCAGCGTTATAAATTGTTGATCGCCCGTCTGCTGCCAGCGGCACTCAAACCAGCCCGCCATCAACATTGCTATCCACGGACGCCAGCGTAGCACCTGACGCCATAAACGCGTTTCGTCAAGCATGGCGAAACGTGCATATTCAGCCACCAGTTCACGCCGTTGATGCTCGCTCCCGGTCCAGACGCCTGCCAGTTCCATCGCGATATCACCGTCACCGGCATACTCCCAGTCGATCAACCGCAACCCGTCATGAGTGTGCACCAGGTTGCCCGCGTGAACATCCATATGTAATGGAGCCAGTCGCAAGGGTGCCGGCTCGCCCTCTTGCCTGCGCGATTTTAATTGCTGCAGCCAGAACGGCGTACGACGCGACGGCGAACACTGTTGCCAGTACGTCTCCAGTAAAGGCAGCAGAGTAAGACGCCAGCCAAAGCGGGGGCAGCGATGCAGATCATACAGTAAGGCCGCCAGATTATGGCTGGCCGGCAAGTTGCTTTGCATATCGCCAGCAATATAGTCAATTACCATCCAGCCTTTAACGAAAAAGCAGGGTTGCGGCGCAATGCGCTGCGGTAATCGTTTAAGCGCGCGATACTGGCGCAAAAAGGGTGACGATGTTGCCTGATGCTGCTGGCGTAAAATCAGACGTTGATGGCCATTGCTGATAAGACAACTCCCGCCGCTAAGGCCAGTATCCTGACCTTCGACGGGAGCATAATGCGGGAAATAGCGTGACAGCAGCGCGTCACGCGTAAGATTATTGTTGCTGAACCGCACCTTTACCTGACCAGACAATTTCGCCAGTCTGCACCAGCATCAGTTGCATTTGCAGTGTCGGCGCATTGGCGTTGCCTGTCGCGCTGGAATACAGCACGTACTGAGCTCCTACATTGCGGGCAATACCAATCGCTTTGCTGCGCGTACCGAGACTATCCTGTGGCGACAGGCCCAGTTGCTGCTTGGCAATTGCCAGTTGCTGCGCTGAAACCAGGGTAAACTTGCCATTGTTGGTCAGCGCGCTGCGCAGGGTTTCGGTTGCTTCGCTGGTGTTCACCGAACCGTTAGTCCGGTTGTTCACGCTATCAACGAGCAATACGTTACCCGCCGAGGCTCCACTCGCCTGCAACATTTTACCTATCATCGGCTGTACGGCGCTGTTCCAGTCGTAGTGACGCTCACGCGGTGTCGGCTGAGTCGTTTGATCAGGATGTTCGATTGGCCCAGGTTGTTCCGGGATCGATGGCACTGACGGCACCGTCGGTACAGGTTGCGACGGCTGTGGTTGCTGCGGAACAGGCTGTTGTGGCGTTGGGTTCGCTTGTTCAACCGGTGCGGGTTCTTGCTCGCCACGGGTAATACACCCTGAAAGGATAACCGCCACTGTGGTCAGTAGCGCGAAACGTCCTAATGTTTTAATCAATTTTCACCCCTTATAGATAGAGATAAAGTCTGACCTTGTGCGCACCCAGGAAGTTTGCATTTCCATAAAGTGTGACAGCGGAGTGCGCCGGGATCGTTACCCTACGCGGTTCTTCGAGCGGGTGCATTTCCAGGCCTCTGGCGTCGTACCAGTAAAAACGGTAATTGATGGTTACCGGCTGCGCGCGTTCATTGAACAGGCGAGACGAGGCAGAGGGCTGGATTTCTTGCGTGCTCAGCGTGGGGGAATCAGCGGTGATGCCTGCGGCCAGCACATTGGCTTCCATTACCAGCGTTTGATCGTTGGCCACCGGGATCGCAGGACGCGAGCCGCAACCGACTAAACTCAGAGCCGTCACCAGAAGTACAACGCGTCCGTTGATCATATCAATCGCCTTTATGTGCCAGCATCGGACCTAAGGGGCGACCACCCAATAAATGCATATGGATATGCCAGACTTCCTGCCCACCATGGCGGTTACAATTCATGATGAGGCGATAACCCTCTTCTGCAATCCCCTCAGCGCGGGCAATTTTTGCCGCTACGGTCATCATGCGCCCCATTGTCTGTTCATGCGCTTCGGTGATGTCATTCGCCGTAGGTATAAGAATATTGGGCACAATCAGCACATGCGTCGGTGCCTGGGGAGAGATATCACGGAAAGCGGTAACTAATTCATCCTGATAGACGATGTCCGACGGAATTTCACGACGGATAATCTTACTGAAAATGGTTTCTTCGGCCATGACGTTTTCCTTTTTATACGCGCGGGCGAAACCGCCCCATCACGAGATACAGTGTAGAGTATGAGCGAGATTCTCCGGCTGTTTCAACTACAACGCTCTTTTTCTTCAAGATTTCACCACCAGCTGGTGGTGTTATAACCAACCCCTACCCATAAGCGCTTTAAATCAATCACTCAGACAGGAATATTACATCTGTTTACATTGCAATACTGAATGCGTATATTTCGCATTTGCATTTTCATGCGCATTTATTAATTGAAAAATATAAAACAGGCCGGGCGCCGACAACATCTCGCGATCCGGATAATCCCGTTACCACACCATTAAGGGTTAATAATGTCTTTCACCATGAACGCCGGGAATGATCAGCGCTCACTTGCCTGTGCGCCCTCATTACTGGCTGTTTGTATTGGGTTCGCGTTAACGCCAGCCGCAAGCTTCGCGGCATCCACATCCGGTAATGATGAAACCCTCATCGTTGAGGGCGGCTCTGGCACCGAGAGAGATAGCCACCAGGATCACGACTACAGCGTTCAGACCACAACCACCGGGACAAAATTGCTGCTTGTACCCCGCGATATCCCGCAATCGGTAAGTGTTATCAGCCAGCAACGTATACAGGATCAAAACCTGAACGCTATCGGGCAGGTATTGACTAATACAACCGGCGTCACCGCGCAGGTACAGGACAGCGATCGCACCGTGTTTTATTCACGTGGCTTCTTTGTCAACAACTACGCGTATGACGACCTCCCGACTTCCATCAGTGAAGTCTGGAACTTCGGTGATACCGCCGCCGATACGGCCATTTATGACCGCATTGAAGTCGTACGCGGCGCGACAGGTTTGATGTCCGGCACCGGCAATCCGGCGGCCTACGTCAACATGGTGCGTAAACATGCGGATAGCACCGAATTTAAAGGTAACGTGTCCGCCACGTACGGTAGCAGGGATAAACAACGTTATGTCCTTGATCTACAGGCACCACTGAGCGAATCGGGAAAAGTGCGTGGCCGCGTCATCACCGGTTATCAGGATAATGACAGTTGGGTAGATACCTACCACTACCGCAAGAAATTCATCTACGGCGTCGTTGATGCCGATGTGACCGACAGCACCACCCTCTCGCTGGGATATGAATATCAGGAAAGCCAGACCGACAGCCCTACCTGGGGTGGTCTGCCCACCTGGTACGCCGATGGCAGCAAAGCGAAATATGATCGCAGTACAACGGTGGCGCCGAACTGGGCCTATTCCAATAAAGACAATACCAGGGTCTTCGCAAACCTGACACAGCGTTTTGGCAACGGCTGGGAAGCGCATGTTAACGGCATGCATGCGCAAACCAATTTCGATACCAAAATGATGTATATGTACGGTTATCCGGATGAAGCCACAGGCCAGGGAATGGTCGGTTACGGCGGCTGGAATCGTGGTGAGCGTAAACAGGATGCCATTGATGCCTTCATGCGTGGCGGTTTTGACCTGTTTGGCCGCCAGCATCAACTCATGTTCGGCACAAGCTACAGCCGCCAGCGTAACCATTATGACAACGCCCTGCCGGACACGCCTGGAACAATGATTGATGTCGGCTCATTCAAGAATGGCTGGAGCGGTAATATTGCCGACCCGGCATGGACGCCATGGGCGCTATACAGCAAAGACGACATTCGTCAGTCTTCTGCCTACACCTCGGCGCGTTTCTCGCTGACCGATCCGCTGCACCTGATCGTGGGTGCACGTTATACCGAATACAATATTCGCTATAACCCGTCAGGCTCGCCGTCGACCCGACTGGAAAGCACCAAAGACGATGTCACGCCATATGCGGGTCTGGTATATGACATCAATGAAGACTGGTCCGCATATGCCAGCTATACCGAGATATTCCAGCCGCAGGACAAACGTGATGCGTCAGGGCGCTATCTCGATCCCACCACCGGTAAGAGCTATGAAGCCGGGGTGAAAGCAGACTGGTTTAGCACCCGCCTGACGACCTCCCTTGCCGTGTTCCGTATCGAGCAAGACGGCGTCGCCAGCAATACTTACACCTATATGCCAGACGGGGAGTCGATCTATGAATCCCTGGATGGCGTCGTCAGTAAGGGGATCGAGTTCGAACTGAACGGCGCGCTGACCGATGAATGGCAGTTAACTTTCGGCGCGACTCGCTTTATTGCCGAAGACAAACAGGGTAAAGCGGTCAGCTCCGATCAGCCGCGCACCACCATGAAGTTGTTTACCCGCTATCAGTTGCCGACACTGCCTGAGTTAACGGTCGGCGGTGGGATAAACTGGCAGAACAAAGTCTGGACCGACGTGTCGGACACCCAACGCGCAGAACAAGGCAGCTACGCACTGGTCAATCTGTTTGGGCGCTATCAGGTCAGCAAAGATTTCGCCGTTCAGGCAAACCTGAACAATGTGTTTGACCGTGAGTATTATGATTATGTTGGTAGCTATACCGTCTACGGCGCGCCGCGTAATTTTTCTCTTAGCGCCAGCTATAGCTTCTGATGGTCGAGTTCCGATATAAACCCTTGCCCGTGAGTTCGCTTACGGGCTTTTTACTGCAATGCCTTCAACCTCTGACGTGAGTCTTATTTCACCCGCCCTTAAATGTAAAAAAGGCAGCCTTTCGGCTGCCTCAGTCTCCCCAGACTTTACGGCTTAGTTGCTACGGATGTACTCATCCATTTCGGTTTTCAGGTTATCGGATTTAGTACCGAAAATTGCCTGTACACCTGAACCTGCAACTACCACACCTGCCGCGCCCAGTTTTTTCAGACCAGGCTGGTCAACTTTTGCCACATCGGCAACGCTAACGCGCAGACGAGTGATACAAGCATCCAGGTTAGTGATGTTTTCTTTACCGCCGAACGCAGCGACCAGTGCCGGAGCCATTTCGCTGGTCGCGCCAGCTTTAGACTCTTCGGATGCGTCTTCACGACCCGGGGTTTTCAGATCCAGTGCTTTAATCAGTACGCGGAACACGATGTAGTAAACCGCTGCATAGCACAGACCTACAACCGGGAACAACCACAGTTTGCTGCCGTTACCGGACAGAACGATGAAGTCGATCAGACCGTGAGAGAAGGATGTACCGTCACGCATACCCAGCAGGATACAGATCGGGAATGCCAGGCCAGCCAGAATCGCATGGATTGCGTACAGGATCGGCGCAACGAACATGAAGGAGAACTCGATTGGCTCGGTGATACCGGTCAGGAACGAGGTCAATGCTGCGGAGATCATGATACCGCCCACTTTCGCGCGGTTCTCTGGTTTAGCAGAGTGCCAAATCGCGATAGCAGCAGCCGGCAGGCCGTACATTTTGAACAGGAAGCCGCCAGACAGTTTGCCCGCAGTCGGGTCGCCTGCCATGTAACGCGGGATATCGCCGTGGAACACCTGGCCTGCTGCGTTGGTGAATTCGCCGATCTGCATCTGGAAAGGAACGTTCCAGATATGGTGCAGACCAAACGGTACCAGGCAGCGCTCGATGAAGCCGTAGATACCGAACGCAACAACCGGGTTCTGGTAGGCAGCCCATTGAGAGAATTCCTGAATAGCAGTACCAATCGGCGGCCAAATGAAGGACAGCACAACACCGAAGATAATAGCGGCCAGACCGGAGATAATCGGAACAAAACGCTTACCGGCGAAGAAGCCCAGATACTCAGGCAGCTTGATACGGTAGAAGCGGTTAAACATATACGCAGCGATGGCACCGGCGATGATACCACCGAGGACACCAGTATCTGCCAGGTGTTTAGCCGCGATTTCTTCTGCAGGTAAATGCAGTACCAGCGGCGCAACCACGGACATGGTTTTAACCATGATGCCGTAGGCAACCACAGCAGCAAGACCGGAGACGCCATCGTTATTGGTGAAGCCCAGAGCAACACCGATAGCGAAGATCAGCGGCATGTTAGCAAAAACAGAACCGCCTGCTTCGGCCATTACGTGAGAAACCACTTCTGGCAGCCAGCTGAAGTTAGCAGACCCGACGCCCAGCAGAATACCTGCGATAGGGAGTACGGATACTGGCAGCATCAGCGATTTACCGACCTTCTGCAGGTTAGCAAATGCATTCTTAAACATAATTGAGAGTGCTCCTGAGTATTTGTGCTTTTTTTACGCTTTTTGCGCATTGGCACGGGGGGAGAACCGTGCTGTGAACAGGACATCTAAGTGCCCTTTATTTATTACACAGAGTAAAATAAATCCGCATAAGTTTGTTTGACGGCTATCACGTTTCAGTTAGCGCCAGAGGCAAAACTTTCATAGATTTACAAAACCCATTACCGAATGTGTCAAAAAAAGCGTTCACCGCCTCTTTTGTGGCGGTGAACTTTACTCTTATTACTTATTAATTACGAGCACTAAAATAAGCTGAAAATTCAGAGGGATTGCAGGCGGGCCGGATCGATATGGAACAAGGTGGCGAAGTTTTCTGTGGTTTTTTGCGCCAGTTCATCGACCGAAACGCCCTTCAGAACTGCCATATATTCAGCAACATCCCGGACATACGCCGGTTGGTTTTCTTTACCGCGGTGAGGAACCGGCGCCAGGTAAGGCGAATCGGTTTCCACCAGCAAACGATCCAGCGGGACATAGCGCGCCGCATCACGCAGTTGCTCTGCATTACGAAAAGTGACGATCCCGGAAAACGAGATATAGAAGCCGAGATCTAATAACTGACCTGCCGTTTCCCTGTCTTCCGTAAAACAGTGTAGTACGCCTCCGCAGTCCGTCACCTTTTCTTCCCGCAGAATAGCCAGAGTATCTGCACGCGCATCGCGGGTGTGCACGATCACCGGCTTGTTCAGTTCACGGCCAATACGGATATGGTCACGAAAAGATTCTTGTTGGCGGACTTTGGTTTCCGGCGTGTAGTAATAGTCCAGCCCCGTTTCCCCCATCGCCACAACGCCGTCTTCTGCGGCCATTCTGCGCAAATCTTCCACCGCATAGGCTTCATCCTGATTGAGCGGATGAACGCCGCAGGAAAAAGCCACATCGCTACGTTCCCCCACCAAATCGCGCATACTGCGGTAACCCGGCAGTGTTGTCGCCACGGCGAGGAAAAATTTCACGTCGCGGGCCGCCGCTTTCGTTAACGCGTCATTTACGTCCGTATGTAACGACTGATAATCCAGGCCATCGAGATGGCAATGGGAGTCGACTAAAAACATAATCTCTCTCTTAGAAATACTGTCCGGGCAATGCGGCACCGGGTTGCAGGTAACGCTCAATGCGTAGTAAAAGGTCGGTCAATAACAATTCGCGGTTGACGCCTACCACTGTCATCACCTGTTCGCGGCATTCAACCACAGCACGAAGACAGGCTTGCAGGCGCTCGCCATTAAACTGGCTGGCAAGCTGGCGTACCACCGCAATCGCATCCATATTCGTCAGCAGCGTTGCGCCCTGCTGAACCTTCAGCGCATCCAGCAGGAGCGTCGCCAGCCAATGCAGACGTTCGGCCACCTGTTCATGGTTCAGTGCCGTCAGCAGCGAAAGCCAGTCGCCATGCCCTGGCAATTGTCCGACGGCCTGGCACAGCGCCTGACGCGGTGCGAGGTTGTCAGCCTGCAGCAGTTGCGCTGCCGCACCTGGCGCGCCGCCACACAGGCGTAACGCACTGACAATCGTCTCTTGTGACGTGCTGTGCTCACGAGCAAGCCAGGCACAAGAGTAGTTTTCGGCGGGCGGTGCGAGGTGATGCATCCGACAGCGGCTACGCAACGTGGCCAGTAAGCGCGCCGGCTCACGACAGCTCATGAAAAACCAGGTCTCTTTCGGCGGTTCTTCCAGCGTTTTGAGCAGGGCATTTGCCGCCGCGTCCGTTAAAAGCGAGGCATCCTGAATCCAGACCACTTTAGCGCCGCCAAGGCGCGCGTGCTCATACAGTTTTTCGCTGACCTCGCGTACCGCGTCGATCCCGAGCGTCGTCTTGCCCTTCTCTGGTGCTAACGGGTAATAATCCGGATGAGTACCCGCCTGCATTAACTGGCAACCACGGCAATGGCCACAGCTTTTGGCATTCTCCGGATGCTGGCAAAGCAGATAACGGCTCAGCGCATAGATCAGCGCATCATCACCCATTCCCGGTAGCGCATGGACCAGTAAAGCATGATGCCCGCGACCGGCCTGATAACTGGCAACCAGTTGCTCATAATCCGACCTCAGCCACGGGTACCATCTCATGCGTCCTGCTCCTGCACCCAGGCGGTGACCGTCTGACGAATATCCGCCATAACGTCTTCGAGCGATTGCGTGGCATCAATGGTACGAATGCTGTCATCTGCCGCAGCCAGCTCAAGGTAGCGTGCGCGCGTGCGGTTGAAGAAATCCAGAGATTCTTGTTCAATGCGATCCAGTTCGCCGCGGGCACGGGCACGCTTAAGCCCCACTTCCGGCGTCACGTCCAGGTAAATCGTCAGGTCCGGGCGAAAATCCCCCAGCACCGCATCACGCAGCGTTGCCAGCATGGTCTGGTCGACGCCACGTCCACCGCCCTGATAGGCTTGCGTAGAGAGGTCATGGCGATCGCCTATCACCCAGTTCCCATTGGACAGTGCCGGTTTAATCACCGTTTCAACCAATTGCACGCGGGCAGCATAAAACATTAATACTTCGGCCTTAACCGTAATCGTCTCATCGCCGACAGAGCGAATGTCCAGCACCAGGCTGCGCAGCTTTTCTGCCAGTTGAGTACCGCCCGGCTCGCGGGTGAAAACCATCTTTTCAACGCCCATCTGACGCAGCGTGTCAACCACGACATCGCGCGCGGTAGTTTTCCCTGCCCCTTCGAGCCCTTCAATGACGATGTATTTACTGCCCATTTTTTTCCTTAAGTACTTTTAAATAGTCCTGCACTGACCGGTTGTGGCTGGCGAGATTGGTATTGAATGTATGCCCACCTTTACCATCAGCGACAAAATAGAGATAGGGCGTTTTTGCCGGGTGCGCTGCGGCTTTCAATGACGCTTCGCCAGGTGTCGCAATAGGGCCAGGCGGCAGACCACTGATGATATAGGTATTATACGGGGTCGGCGTTTCCAGGTCAGCGCGCGACAATTTACCATTATACCGCGTGCCCATCCCGTAAATCACGGTGGGATCTGTTTGCAGCCGCATTCCAATACGCAGACGGTTGATAAAGACCGATGCGACCTGATCGCGCTCGCTGGCCACTGCAGTCTCTTTCTCGATGATGGATGCCATCGTTACCATCTGGTTTTTATCCTGGTAAGGCAACCCTTCCATACGCCCTTCCCACGCTTGATCAATCGCCCGTACCATTTTTTGGTGCGCACGTTTAAGCAGTGCAACATCCGTCGTATTCGCGGTATACATCCAGGTGTCCGGCCAGAACCAGCCTTCCACCCAGTCCGGATGTTCGAGATCCAGCGCCTGCGCAACCGTCGCGTAGGCATCATCTTTCAGGGTGTGCTTGATATAGGGCGCATCACGCAGTTGCTGCAGATAGTCACTTAGCCGCATGCCCTCAACCAGACGAAGCGGGAACTGCGCCTCTTTGCCGCTTTCCAGCAACTGGAGCATTTCACGCACTGTCATGTCAGGGGAAAAACGATAGGTGCCGGCTTTAAAGTGCGAAAGATCAGGCTCCACACGCAACAACCACTGGAAGACCCGCGGGCGATTAATCACCTTTTCACCATACAGCTGTTCACCCAACGCAAGACGCCCGGTTCCGGCCTCCAGCGTAAAAATGGTGTCCTCTTTAATGAGGAGTTTACTGTCAGCCAACTGACGAACTTTCCATATACCCGCACCAGCCGCAATCACCAGGACCAGCAAAAGGAGAAATACAACGCGCAACATTTTTTTCATGACGATATCGGGTGCTCACAAAGAGGGGCCAGAAATTGGTACAACTCCCGGGAAGTCCAGCTTATGCCATCCCACGCGCGCACGGGAATGACAGGCATTAATGCATTACAGATGATGACTTCATCAGCAGCGTAGAGCGCATCTGGCGACGCATTGATTTCGACAACGCGATATTCGGAAAATGCCAGTTGGCGCAGACAAAATTGCCGCATAATGCCGTCTACGCCCGCCTGACCCAGGTCTGGGGTAAACACATCGCGGCCTTTGCGCCAGAAAATATTCGCGGCACAGCATTCCGTAACCCACCCTTCACTGTCAAGAACCAGCGACTCGTCACCGTGAGTTTGCTCAAGATAACGGCGGATCAGGACCTGCTCCAGCCGATTCAGATGTTTGATACCGGCAAGGTGTGGGTTTCGTCCCAGCCTTACAGGGCTGAGTGACAGCGTAATGCCCTCTTCCTTCCAGCGTGCGTAATGCAACGGATAAGCGGAAACAGTGAGAATACGCGTCGGATTTTGGCAGTCGGCTCCGCTGTAACCACGTCCACCGCCGCCACGACTGATGATCGCCTTAAGGACCCCACTCGCCCTTCCCGAGGCAATACGGCGCATTTCATCTTCCAGGGTTTCCCATTGGCTAAAAGGAATAAAGAGCCTGTCACACGCGAGTTTGAGACGATGCAGATGTTCAGCCAGGAGGCTGATGGTTCCGTTGTCGATACGTGCCGTAGTGAAACAGCCGTCGCCAAATTGAGTCGCTCTGTCATTTGCGGCAAGAGATGCCTGCTCGCAACCATTAATCAATAACATAGAGGCTCCTTATGCGTGGCAGAGTAGTGTGGCAGGACACTCTTTGCAGGACAAGCGGAGAAAACTGAAATAAAAAAGGCCCGCAGTGCGGACCTTTTTACAGGCTGGTCGGTAAAAACAGCGTTACGATCAGACCTTTTTAAAGATCAGGGAGCCGTTAGTACCGCCAAAGCCGAAGGAGTTACACAGCGTATACTCCAGACCACTCACCTGACGGGCTTCGTGCGGAACGAAATCCAGATCGCAACCCTCAGACGGGTTATCCAGGTTAATGGTCGGCGGAACAGCCTGGTCGCGCAGTGCAAGGATAGAGTAGATAGACTCTACCGCACCCGCCGCACCCAGCAGGTGACCCGTCATGGATTTGGTGGAGCTCACCATAATACGGCTTGCTGCATCACCAAATACGGATTTCACCGCCTGCGCTTCTGCTTTGTCACCCGCCGGGGTCGATGTCCCATGGGCGTTAACATAGCCGATCTGGCCTGGCTCAAGGCCCGCATCACGAATGGCATTGACCATTGCATCAGCAGCGCCAGCGCCGTTTTCCGGCGGAGATGTCATGTGGTAAGCATCGCTGCTCATACCGAAACCGACGATTTCCGCATAAATTTTCGCACCGCGTTTTTTCGCGTGCTCATACTCTTCAAGCATGATAATGCCTGCGCCATCGCCCAGAACAAAACCATCACGGTCCTGATCCCACGGACGGCTCGCCGCCTGAGGATTATCGTTGCGTGTCGAAAGCGCACGTGCCGCGCCAAAGCCACCCACACCGAGCGGGGTGCTCGCTTTTTCCGCGCCGCCGGCAAGCATCGCATCCGCATCGCCATAGGCTATCATACGTGCAGCATGACCGATGTTATGCACACCTGACGTACAGGCTGTAGCAATCGAAATACTTGGGCCACGCAGGCCAAACATGATGGTCAGGTGACCGGCCACCATATTAACAATCGTCGACGGGACGAAGAACGGGCTGATTTTACGCGGACCACCATTCACTAAAGAACTGTGGTTTTCCTCAATCAGGCCGAGACCACCGATACCGGAACCAATAGCGGCACCGATGCGGGTTGCGTTCTCTTCCGTCACTTCAAGGCCAGAATCCTGCATGGCCTGAACGCCAGCGACAATTCCATATTGAATAAAGTCATCCATCTTGCGCTGTTCTTTACGCGAGATGATGTCTTCACAGTTAAAGTCCTTTACTAAGCCAGCAAATTTCGTTGCGTAGGCGCTAGTATCGAAATGGTCGATCAGGCTGATGCCACTCTGACCGGCAAGGAGAGCTTTCCAGGTAGACTCTACGGTATTGCCGACAGGAGACAACATGCCCAGTCCGGTCACAACTACACGACGCTTAGACACGGTTGTCCTCCAGGGAGGGAAAAAAGATTAAGATTAGGGGGATAAAAGATAAAACTCAGGCGGTCGAGTGACCGCCTGGAGATGTTCACTTACGCCTGGTGACCGTTGATGTAATCAATGGCAGCCTGAACGGTGGTGATTTTCTCAGCTTCTTCGTCCGGAATCTCAGTATCAAACTCTTCTTCCAGAGCCATTACCAGCTCAACGGTGTCAAGAGAATCAGCGCCCAGGTCTTCAACGAAGGAAGCATTGTTGGTAACTTCTTCCTGCTTAACGCCCAGCTGTTCGCCGATAATTTTCTTAACGCGTTCTTCGATAGTGCTCATACTCTTAAATTTCCTATCAAAACTCGCTTTCGCGATGGTTTTCGTAGTGTATAAAATGTTGAAAAATTTGCAACTAAATCCCGGCAGTTCGTACCACGATTTTACGCTATTTTGCGGCCTTTCGCCCTAATAACGCAAATAAATTTAATCGTGGTTAAACCATGTACATTCCGCCGTTGACGTGCAGGGTCTCACCAGTGATGTAACCTGCTTCGTCAGAGGCTAAAAATGCAACCGCGCTGGCGATTTCCTGAGCACCGCCAAGGCGACCCGCAGGAACTTGCGCCAGTATACCCGCACGCTGGTCGTCAGACAGCGCACGCGTCATGTCCGTTTCAATAAAGCCCGGAGCAACAACGTTCACAGTAATCCCGCGTGATGCGACTTCTCGCGCCAGCGATTTACTGAAACCAATCAGACCTGCCTTCGCCGCAGCGTAGTTAGCCTGACCAGCATTTCCCATGGTGCCAACCACAGAACCGATAGTGATGATACGACCATGACGCTTTTTCATCATAGCGCGCATCACCGCTTTTGACAGACGGAAAACCGATGACAGGTTGGTTTCGAGAATATCGTTCCACTCGTCATCCTTCATGCGCATTAACAGATTATCGCGAGTGATACCGGCATTATTGACCAGGATATCAACTTCGCCAAACTCGGCACGAATGTTTTCCAGAACAGATTCAATAGATGCAGGATCGGTCACATTCAACATCAGACCTTTGCCGTTTGCACCTAAATACTCACTAATAGCCTGAGCGCCATTTTCACTGGTTGCAGTACCGATAACCTTCGCGCCACGAGCAACAAGGGCTTCCGCGATTGCGCGGCCAATGCCACGGCTCGCGCCGGTAACCAGCGCGACTTTTCCTTCAAAACTCATGGTTTTCCTCTTTTATTGCGCAAGTGCCTCTGACAGTGCGGCAGGCTCATTAAGCGCAGACGCTGTCAGGGTATCAACAATACGTTTTGTCAGACCGGTCAGCACTTTACCAGGACCAACTTCATACAGGTGCTCAACGCCCTGTGATGCCATAAATTCTACGCTTTTAGTCCATTGCACCGGGCTATAAAGCTGACGTACCAGCGCATGACGAATCGCTTCGGGCGATGTTTCACATTTCACATCAACATTGTTTACCACCGGAACCTGCGGTGCGCTGAAAGTGATTTTTTCTAATTCTGCCGCCAGTTTCTCTGCAGCGGGTTTCATCAGCGCACAGTGGGACGGCACGCTGACCGGCAGCGGCAGGGCGCGCTTCGCGCCAGCAGCTTTACAGGCGGCACCCGCACGATCAACCGCTTCCTTGTGGCCTGCGATAACCACCTGGCCCGGAGAGTTGTAGTTCACCGGAGAAACAACCTGCCCTTGCGCGGACTCTTCGCACGCTTTAGCAATGGATGCATCATCCAGACCGATAATCGCCGCCATGGCGCCAGTCCCTTCCGGTACGGCTTCTTGCATGAATTTGCCGCGCAGCTCGACCAGACGCACTGCGTCTGCGAACGGAATGACCCCTGCACAGACCAGTGCAGAGTATTCGCCCAGACTGTGACCAGCCATCAGCGCAGGCGTTTTGCCGCCCTGTTGTTGCCACACGCGCCATAAGGCAACAGAAGCCGTCAGCAGCGCAGGCTGTGTCTGCCAGGTTTTATTCAGCTCTTCCGCCGGCCCTTGTTGAACAAGCGCCCACAGATCATAGCCAAGTGCCGCAGAGGCTTCACGGAATGTCTCTTCAACAACCGGGTGACTTGCCGCCATATCAGCCAACATACCCACGGTTTGAGAGCCCTGTCCCGGGAACACAAATGCAAATTGCGTCATGTTTTTATCCTTAATACTAGAAACGAACCAGCGCAGAACCCCAGGTGAAACCACCGCCAAAGGCTTCCAGCAGAATCAATTGACCGCGCTGAATACGCCCGTCGCGAACCGCTTCGTCCAGCGCACAAGGGACAGACGCCGCAGAAGTGTTACCGTGACGATCGAGCGTCACTACAACGTTATCCAGCGACATACCCAGTTTTTTTGCTGTCGCGCTGATAATACGCAGGTTTGCCTGATGCGGCACCAGCCAGTTCAGCTCACTGCGCTGCAAATTATTCGCTTCGAGGGTTTCATCGACGATGCGAGAAAGCTCAGTCACCGCCACTTTAAAGACTTCGTTTCCTGCCATTGTCAGGAAAATCGGATTCTCTGGATGCACACGATCGGCATTCGGCAGCGTTAACAGTTCGCCGTAACGACCGTCAGCATGCAGATGCGTAGAGATGATACCCGGTTCTTCGGATGCTCCGAGCACAACCGCGCCCGCACCATCACCAAAAATAATAATGGTGCCGCGATCTGCCGGGTCGCAGGTACGCGCCAGAACGTCTGAACCGATCACCAGCGCATTTTTTACCGCACCCGATTTCACATATTGATCGGCAATGCTAAGCGCATAGGTGAAGCCCGCACAGGCAGCTGCAACATCGAATGCCGGGCAGCCTTTCACGCCCAACATATTCTGCACCTGACATGCGGCGCTAGGAAATGCATGTGTTGCGGAGGTGGTAGCGACAATAATCAGACCAATCTCATCCGCACTGATACCTGCCATCTCCAGGGCGCGCTTTGCCGCTTCAAAGCCCATGGTTGAGACGGTTTCATCTGGCGCAGCGATACGGCGTTCACGAATGCCTGTGCGGGTGACAATCCACTCGTCAGACGTATCCACCATTTTTTCCAGGTCGGCGTTAGTTCGCACTTGTTCAGGCAGATAGCTGCCGGTACCAATAATCTTCGTATACATGTACGCTCAGTCTTTTTCCGGTAACACAGATTCCAGGCGAGCGGCAATTCGTCGGGGAACTTGCCGCTGCACCGCCTGCACTGCCTGTTCAATCGCGACGGTAAACGCTCGCTGATTGGCTGCACCATGACTCTTAATCACCGTGCCGCGCAATCCTAACAGACAGGCGCCATTATACTGGTCGGGGTTGAGGTGACTGAATCGCCTGCTCAGGCTTTTTTGTAACCAACGCTTTAATAAAATCAGCCACCACGACCGTTTTTTTCCTTCGCCCTGAGATTTCAGCAGCGAAAGAAACACTCTGACAACACCTTCCATCGTTTTTAATGTGACGTTTCCCGTAAAACCGTCACAAACCAGTACATCCGTTTTACCGGTGAGTAATTCGTTCGCTTCCAGATAACCAATATAGTTAATCGTCGGAACTGCTTTCAAAATTGCGGCAGCATCGCGAATGTTGTCATGGCCTTTGGTCTCTTCTTCACCAATGTTCAGAAGAGCCACACGGGGATTGGCGATCCCCACAACGTCTTCTGCCATCACGGCTCCCATGACAGCGAACTGCGCCAGCATCTTACCATCGCAGTCGACGTTGGCACCTAAATCAAGCACCACCGTTTTCCCTTTCTGCTGGTGCGGTAGAACAGTAACCAGCGCGGGACGCTCAATCCCCTCAATGGGTTTGAGCAGCATTTTCGCCAGCCCCATCAGCGCGCCGGTATTACCCGCACTGACACAGGCCTCGGCGCGACCTTCTTTTACAAGCTCCAGCGCCATCCGCATTGAACTGCCGCGACTGTTGCGGACAGCTTGCGAGGGGCGCGCATCGCTGGCAATAACTGACTGTGCGGGAATAACAAGCAAGCGCGAGCGTTGCTCAAAATCAGCTTTGGCGAGCAATGGTGTGATAGCGTCGGGATCGCCGACTAAAAGAAGATTAAGATGCGAATTAGAGTTCAGTGCCTGCAAAGCTGCAGGCACTGTCACGGAAGGGCCAAAATCGCCCCCCATGACATCTAACGCCAGGGTTAGACGAGTCAAGGTATCGGTATATCCCCGTTTTCACGGGGAAATCCTCACTAAGTTTGATCACGCTTGCGCGTGATTACTTAGTGATTACCTTGCGACCGCGGTAGAAACCGTCGGCGGTAACGTGGTGACGCAGGTGGGTTTCACCAGAGGTTTTGTCTACAGACAGGCTGGTGACTGCGGTCAGCGCGTCATGAGAACGACGCATGCCACGTTTGGAACGGGTTGGTTTATTCTGTTGTACGGCCATGGACCTTACTCCTTAATTACGATTTACCCCCGTTTGAGCGGGGAAAACCTATTACTTACGCTTTAAGCTGGCTAATACGGCAAATGGGTTTGGCTTTTGCGCTTCATCAGGCAGTTCACCAAAGACCATGTCCGCCTCGGACACTTCACAGTGTTCAGAATCATGCACCGGAACTACAGGCAAGGAGAGGATGATTTCATCTTCAACCATTGCAAGCAGATCGATTTCACCGAAGTCGTTAACCTCAATCGGTTCATACGCTTCCGGCAGTGCTTCAGCCTGTTCGTCTGAACGGACAGGACTAAAACAATATGTTGTGTGAACCTGATGGGTAAACGGCTTGCCGCAACGCTGGCATTCGAGGGACACCGTCACCTTCGCATCACCGGTTATAACCGCGAGGCGTTGGTTGTCGATGGCGAACGAAATGGAGCATTCCACATCACTGTCCACACTGACTACAGACTCGGCGACACGCTCAACCTGATTGGGCAGATAGATGCCCTCATAATCAAGGCGTTTCTGAGCCGTGCGAACCGGATCGAGAGTCAGGGGTAATTTTACCTTTTGCATAGGGCGCGCATATTAACTTTGTAACGTCATAGAGTCAAAGAAAAAGGCAGCCTGAGGTTGCCTTTTGCCAATAATTCGCACACATTGCGGCCTACAGTTTAAAATGCCTGTCATGGTTAAGCCATATTTGGTGAAAAAAATATGTCAGATATCGTTCTTGCATCGACATCCCCCTGGCGTCGCGCGCTGCTAGAGAAGCTCGGTCTGGCGTTTGAATGCGCAGCACCACTGACTGACGAAACTCCGTACGCTGGCGAATCCCCACGCCATCTGGTTCTGCGCCTGGCGCAGGAGAAAGCGCAATCTCTGTCCCAACGTTTTCCCCATCACCTGATTATTGGTTCTGATCAAGTGTGCATGCTGGAAGGTGAAATTACCGGCAAACCGCTGACCGAAGAAAATGCCCGTCGGCAATTAACCAGGGCCAGTGGAAATATCGTGACGTTCTATACCGGGCTGGCGTTGTTTAATTCCGCAACGGGCCATTTACAAACTGAGTGCGAACCTTTCGATGTGCATTTTCGCCACTTAAGCGCCCAGGAAATTGAAGACTACGTGCGCAAAGAAAATCCACTGCACTGCGCGGGAAGCTTTAAGAGTGAAGGCTTGGGTATTGCCTTGTTTGACCGCCTTGAAGGCCGCGATCCAAATACTCTGATTGGCCTGCCGCTGATTGCGCTGTGCCAGATGCTGCGCCGGGAAGGATGTAACCCGTTATCGCGCTAATAGCGCTAGCGATGGACTGACATTATTTAAGGAAACCCCGGTGAATAAACGTCACGTATCTCAACAGCCGTCGGCGGGACTATGGCCGTTGATTGCCCTGGCCAGCCTGATTTTAATGATTACCATGGGAGTACGGCAGACGGTGGGGCTGTTTGTCCACCCTATTGTCCACTCCACCACCATGAGTATTGCCGAAGTCAGTATGGCACTGGCGATAGGCCAACTGATGTGGGGAGCTTTTCAGCCGCTTTTTGGCGCGTGGGCAGACAAGCGCGGTGCCTTCAATGTATTGGTTATCGGCGCTATCCTCATTGCGCTGGGGCAACTTGGCACACTGTGGGCGTCCTCATTTTTACCACTGACCCTCGCGCAGGGGCTGTTAAGCCCCGCTGGCGCTGCCGCGGGTAGCTTCTCGGTATTAATTGGCATTGTTGCGGGTAGATTGCCCTCCGATAAAGGCTCTGTTGCCAGCGGTATGATCAATGCCGGTGGCTCCATGGGACAATTTATCTTCGCTCCGCTGATACAACTGATTGTCAGTTTGCGTGGTGTCGCCGCAGGGCTGGTTTTCCTGGCCCTCGCCGCGCTGTCGACGATAATTCCCTCATGGTTTCTGTGTCGGAAAAACGAAAAGCCTTCCCCCAAGCTGGCTCAACCTGCCCAGTCAGACGACCCGGGTCTTAAACAGCAGATTCGCGCGGCATTTCGCCATCCCAGCTATCTGCTCCTGCACGCAGGTTTTTTGACCTGTGGATTTCACGTGGCGTTTCTCACCACACATTTGCCGAGTGAAGTTAGCCTGTGCGGGCATGATGCCTCGGTCTCCGCCATTAGCCTTTCGCTAATTGGTCTTTGTAATATCGCAGGCAGTATTTTCGCGGGCTTTCTCGGGAAGCGATTCCCGATGAAATATATCCTCGCCGTGCTGTATGCATCCCGTGCAATATTGATTATCGCTTTTTTGTTGTCATCCAAAACGCCGATGGCGTTCTACCTCTTCGCCTGTGCGATAGGCCTGACCTGGCTTGCCACTGTGCCACCAACCGCAGGAATTGTGGGAAAGTTATTCGGTACCCGTTATCTGGCGACCCTGTTTGGCTTTACCTTATTTTCACATCAGGTCGGCGCTTTCTTAGGCGCATGGTTGGGGGGGCTGGCCATGGAATACGCAGGGAATCTCGACTGGGTATGGTATGCAGATATCGCCCTGGCTCTACTGGCGGCGCTGATCAACCTGCCGATTCAGGAAAAGAATACCGCGATGCCGCTTAAACCGACCCGTGCATAACATAATAAAGAAAGGCGGTCATGCTGACCGCCCTTGCTTATGCTTTCTGGTTACGCAGCACTTGCAGACAACGCCTGAGCTGCTCATCCAGCGGCGCTTCGATACGCAGGGTTTCGCCAGTATTGGGGTGGGTAAATTTCAACGCTGCGGCATGCAGGAACAATCGGGTTAACCCGGTGCCTGCCAGCTGTTTATCAAACTCACGGTCACCATAGCGATCGTCAAAGGCAATGGGGTGGCCCGCGTATTGGGTATGAACGCGAATTTGATGCGTACGTCCGGTCACCGGGCTACAACGCACCAGCGTGGCAAACTCATAACGCTCTTCCACTTTGAAACGGGTTTCCGACGGTTTACCTTCCTGGTTCACGCGCACGATACGCTCGCCGCTTTGGAGAATATTTTTCAACAGCGGCGCCTGCACCACTTTAACGTGGGACTGCCACTGACCGCGCACCAGCGCCAGATAATCTTTCTGCATGCCTTTTTCGCGCAGTTGCTCGTGCAGCGAACGCAGCGCAGAACGTTTCTTGGCGACCAGCAGCACGCCGGAGGTGTCGCGATCGAGACGGTGCACCAGTTCCAGAAAGCGCGCTTCCGGACGCAATGCACGCAGGCCTTCAATGACGCCGAAACTCAATCCGCTGCCGCCGTGTACCGCGGTGCCAGAAGGTTTATTCAACACCAGGATATGGTCATCTTCATACAGAATAACGTCACTGAGCGCGGCGACTTTTTGCAGGTGCGGCGAAACCGCCTCCTCTTCCCGTTCCGCAACGCGGACAGGTGGAATGCGCACTTCATCGCCAGCTTCAAGCTTATATTCCGGCTTCACGCGTTTTTTATTCACGCGAACTTCGCCTTTACGCAAGATGCGGTAAATCATACTTTTTGGCACGCCTTTCAGTTGGGTGCGCAAAAAATTATCGATGCGTTGCCCCGCTTCGTCATCGGCGATAGCAACAATTTTTACGGAAGGAGTCTCAGTTTTCATGGGAGGCGATTCTAAATAGCGTCGATGAATAGCGCCACTCATTTTTATATGCTTATATTTACTTTTGATCCTGGTCTGCTTCGTTCTACACAGACGTTTTGGCGGTTATTAAACCAATCGTCAGGCAAAAGTGAAAAAACTGTGAGTAACCGGGTGATAAAAGGTAAAAGTCAGCTTGCTATAACAGGGTTCGCAAGGAATAATGTTGCAGTTTTCCGCGTTGGATCTTGTTCTAACAAGCAATTGTGCGGAATGACCAGTTTTGCCTGTCCGACCATACACGCAGCAATGGCGTAAGACGTATTGGACTTTCAGGCAGTTAGCGGGCTGCGGGTTGCAGTCCTTACCGGTAGATGGAATCTTCTCTGGAGAGTTTTTCCCAGGCTGTTCCCCTGATAATTGCGCTGTTTTTTCCACAGGAAATACAGGCAACCGACACACTGCGCCTCTTAAGCGTACGACAACCGTGAGGTTGGCGACGTGAACAGACACGAGGCCATCGGTTCTCCCCCGGAAAGGCGTCATCATGCCCGCAGCTTAGTCGTCAATGTAAGAATAATGAGTAAGTTACGATGAAAAGAATGTTAATCAACGCAACTCAGCAAGAAGAGTTGCGTGTCGCCCTTGTTGATGGGCAGCGTCTGTACGATCTGGATATTGAAAGTCCTGGACACGAGCAGAAAAAAGCGAACATCTACAAAGGTAAAATCACCCGTATTGAACCGAGCCTGGAAGCTGCATTTGTTGATTACGGTGCTGAACGTCACGGTTTCCTTCCCCTCAAAGAAATTGCCCGCGAATACTTCCCTGCCAATTACAACTCTCATGGCCGTCCGAACATCAAAGATGTGTTGCGCGAAGGTCAGGAAGTTATTGTCCAGATTGATAAAGAAGAACGCGGCAACAAAGGCGCTGCGCTGACCACCTTTATTAGCCTGGCAGGCAGCTATCTGGTACTGATGCCAAACAACCCGCGCGCGGGCGGCATTTCTCGTCGTATTGAAGGCGATGATCGTACCGAACTGAAAGAAGCGCTGGCCAGTCTCGAATTGCCGGATGGCATGGGTCTGATTGTCCGCACTGCCGGTGTGGGTAAATCTGCCGATGCCCTGCAGTGGGATCTGAGTTTCCGTCTCAAACACTGGGAAGCCATTCAGAAAGCCGCTGAAAACCGCCCTGCTCCGTTCCTGATTCACCAGGAGAGTAACGTCATCGTTCGTGCTTTCCGTGATTATCTGCGTCAGGACATTGGTGAAATCCTTATCGATAATCCGAAAGTGCTTGAGCTGGCTCGCCAGCATATCTCGGCGCTGGGTCGTCCGGATTTCAGCAGCAAAATTAAGCTCTACACCGGTGAAATTCCGCTGTTCAGCCACTACCAAATCGAATCGCAGATTGAATCCGCTTTCCAGCGTGAAGTCCGTCTGCCGTCCGGCGGCTCTATCGTTATCGACAGTACCGAAGCGTTGACCGCCATCGACATCAACTCCGCGCGTGCAACTCGCGGTGGTGATATCGAAGAAACCGCGTTTAACACTAACCTGGAAGCAGCCGACGAAATTGCACGTCAGCTGCGTCTGCGTGACCTCGGCGGTTTGATCGTTATCGACTTTATCGATATGACGCCGGTACGCCATCAGCGTGCGGTGGAGAACCGTCTGCGCGAGGCCGTTCGTCAGGACCGTGCGCGTATTCAAATCAGCCATATTTCTCGCTTTGGCCTGCTGGAGATGTCCCGTCAGCGCCTGAGCCCGTCACTGGGCGAGTCCAGTCACCATGTGTGCCCACGTTGTAGCGGAACCGGGACTATCCGTGACAACGAATCCCTGTCACTTTCTATTCTTCGTCTCATTGAAGAAGAAGCGCTGAAAGAGAATACGCAGGAAGTACATGCCATCGTTCCGGTGCCGATTGCCTCGTATCTGTTGAACGAAAAACGCGCCGCCGTAAGCGCTATTGAAACCCGCCAGGGTGGTGTGCGTTGCGTGATCGTACCGAACGATCAGATGGAAACACCGCACTACTCCGTACTGCGCGTACGTAAAGGCGAAGAGACCACCACCCTCAGCTACATGCTGCCGAAGCTGCATGAAGAAGAGATGGCCATGCCGTCAGACGAAGAAGCTGCTGAGCGTAAACGTCCTGAGCAGCCTGCACTGGCGACCTTCGTCATGCCGGATGTTCCACCTGCGCCTACCGTTCCGGAAGCACCGGTAGCGAAACCGCAACCGGCTGCCATCAGCGCGCCTGCTGTCGCAGCGCCTGCGGCGCCGGGTCTTCTGAGCCGTTTCTTCTCCGCCCTGAAAAACCTGTTTGCGGGTGGTGAAACTGCGGCGCCAGCCGACGTTAAAGAAGAGAAGACGGAAGAGAAGCAGGAGCGCCAGCAAGATCGCCGTAAATCGCGTCAGGGTAACCGCCGCGATCGCAATGAACGCCGAGAGCCGCGTGGAGAAGGTGGTGAAGGTCGTGAGAACAACCGCGATGAAAACCGCCGCAACCGCCGTGAGAAACCGCAGCAAAATGCCGAGGCGCGTGAAGCTCGCCAGCCAGTTCCGGTAGCCGCGGAAGAGACGGAAAAAAGCAAACAGCGTGATGAGCAGCAACCTTCCCGCCGCGAGCGTAATCGCCGTCGTAATAGCGACGAAAAACGCCAGCCGCAGCAGGATGTAAAAGCGCTGAACCGTGAAGAACAGCCTGAGCAGGAAACCGAACAGGAAGAGCGCGTTCAGGTGATGCCGCGTCGTAAGCCGCGTCAGTTGAACCAAAAAATCCGTATCGATGGTGCTCAGACAAACACCAATGAAGAGGTTGTTGTTGCAGCCGAACCGAAAACCACGGAAGCGTCCGCACAACGTACCGATCTGGCGAAACTGGATCTGCCAGCGGTTGTCGAAAACACCGCTGAGCAAGAAGAAACCGCAGAAAATCGCGATACTGCAGGCATGCCGCGTCGTTCTCGCCGTTCACCGCGTCATCTGCGCGTAAGCGGTCAGCGTCGTCGCCGTTACCGTGATGAGCGTTACCCGACCCAGTCCGCCATGCCGCTGGAGATTGCCTGCGCTTCGCCTGAGATGGCGTCCGGTAAAGTCTGGATTCGCTACCCGGTTGCCCGTCCTCAGGACGAGGTGCAAGAAGTACCGGCGGTTGAGCAGCAAAACAATGCCGTCGCTAATGATGTCGCGCCAGCGATTGCCGAGGCTGAACAGGTTGTCTTAGCCGCACAGCAAGAACAACAGCCAGTTGTGTCTGAGGCGCAGGTACATGGCGAAGAAGTGGTTGAAGTCGCACCACAGGCGCCGGTTATCGAGCCAGAGCCTGTTGTGGTCGACACCACGCATCCGGAAGTGATTGAAACGCCGGTTGAAGCGCAGCCTGAACTGATCGCAGAGCAAGACCGTCCGGTCGCCGAAGAGGTGGCGCAGGCCGCTGAACCTGCTGATATCACGCCAGCGGTTGAAGAAGCGGCGCCGGTTACGGAGCAACCGCACGCTGCAGTTGAAGACAAACAGCCAGAAGCTACTCCGGTAGCGCCGGTTGTTGAAGCTACTGCACCGCTCACTGCAGCACCTGTTGCAGCCGGCGAGGCCAACCATGCCACGGCGCCGATGACCAAAGCACCCGCACCTGCCTATGTGCCGGAAGCGCCGCGTCACAGTGACTGGGTCCGTCCGCAGTTCAACTTTGACGGCAAAGGCTCAGCAGGCGGTCACAGCGCCACGCATACGGCAACTGCGCCGGCCACGCGTCCGAACGCAGCAGAATAAGCACTATGCTGATAAAAAGCCGACCTCCGGGTCGGCTTTTTTATGCTTTCAGCGCAGGCTGTTGCATACCGCTCAGGCCCGGCATCACCTCGCGCATCAGCTGGAGAAACATCCGCAAACGTGCCGGATAATAACGCGCCCACGGGTAGACCAGATGCACAGGCAACGGTGGAATCTGCCACTCGGGCAGTAAAACCACCAGTCTGCCCTGTTCAATATCCTGTTGTACCGTCCAGCTTGAGACAATGGCCACACCCAGTCCCGTCAACGCCGTATTACGCGTCACATATAAACTGTCGGTATAGAGCCTGGGAGCGATGATGACGTGTTCTGTTTCACCACTGAGCGCGTTTGTGAGCGCTACGTTATGCTGATAGAAGGTGCTTAACGCAATCCACGGTAACGCGCCAAGATCCTGCGGCGTGTGGATTTCCGCAACACGGGCCAGCAGCGTCGGCGATGCGACGATACAACGTGGAACTTCGGCAAGCAGAACGGAAACGGTCGCCGGGTCCACCTCCGCCCCGACACGAATCGCGCAATCAATGTTGTCGCTAAGAAAGTTGACTATCTTATCGTTCAGCATCCATTGCACAGAAAGCTGAGGATAGCGCTCGAGAAAATGTGTCAGCGGAGCCAGAAGTTGCTCCTGGCCGAAGGCGTGGGGCGCCCGTACACGAAGCATCCCGACGGGCTCGTCTTCTGTCTGGCTCAGTTCGTCTTCCAGCGCAAGCCAGGAATCAATCACGCGTCTCGCATGTTGATAGCAGCGCTCACCATCGTCGGTAAGTTTCATCGCATGGGTGGTGCGAAGAACCAGTTTGACCCCAAGCATGGTTTCCAGCGACTGCAGACGACGACTTACCGTGGCCTGAGTGGTATTGAGTTGACGCGCCGCGGCCGATAGCGACCCCGCTTCAACAATGCGCACCAGCGTGCGCATTAAATCGACGCGGTCTATACGTTCTGTACGCTGCATTTAAATTCTCACTATACGTTTCACGTATAACCGTTTTACCACTCCGCTGGCTACCGCGTCACGCTGGATTCGTCAAAAATAGATTCACACCAACTATGAATATGTTTGAGGAAAAGTTATGAACCGTCATTCTCAATCGATAAACCCGGCGCAGTGGATTATCTTTGCGCTGGCGCTGGGGGCGGGTTTCAGCGTCGCGGCGATTTATTATGCACAACCGTTATTACCGCTGATGGGCAGCGACCTGCATTTAACCGTTAACGGAATGGGGCTGGTCCCAACGCTAACGCAAGCAGGCTACGCGCTGGGCATCCTTTTTTTATTGCCGCTGGGTGACCGTTACGATCGTCGCCATCTTATTCTGGTTAAAAGCGCGGCACTGGCCTTATTGCTACTGGCCTGTAGCCTGATGACACAGTTACCCGGATTATTGCTGATCAGTCTCTTGATAGGGATGGCGGCAACCATGGCGCAGGATATCGTTCCCGCCGCCGCCATCCTTGCGCCTGAGGGTAAGCAGGGGAAAACCGTCGGTACCGTGATGACCGGCTTACTGCTGGGGATTTTACTTTCTCGTACCGTGAGCGGTGTTGTCGGCGCCGCCTTTGGCTGGCGCATTATGTTCCAGCTTGCAGCGGTAAGCATTGCCTTTATCGCCGCGCTGATGTGGTTTGTATTGCCGCGTTTCGCCGCGCATTCAACGCTGAGTTATCCGGCGTTAATGAAAACGATGGCGCACCTTTGGCAACGTTACCCTGCCCTACGCCGTGCTGCGTTTGCACAGGGCTTTTTATCCATTGCGTTTAGCGCTTTCTGGTCAACACTCGCCGTTATGTTGCTGGAAAAATATCATCTCGGAAGCGCAGTCGCAGGTATGTTTGGTATTGCAGGCGCAGCAGGTGCGCTGGCGGCGCCATTAGCCGGGGGGCTGGCAGATAAAGTCGGTGCCGAAAAAGTGACCCAACTGGGTGCGGCGCTGGTCACCCTCTCCTTTGCTTTGATGTTCGCACTGCCGGTATTGTCACCGCATGGTCAACTGGCACTGATAGCGCTGTCAGCCGTTGGTTTTGATCTGGGCTTACAATCCAGTCTCGTGGCACACCAGAATCTGGTCTATGGCCTGGAGCCAAAAGCGCGTGGCCGCCTGAATGCGCTGCTCTTTACCGTCGTGTTCATTGGTATGGCGCTGGGGTCTGCGCTGGGTAGTAAGATCTACACTATCGCCGCCTGGCCTGGCGTGGTGGCGCTGGCAACGTTGACAGGCGCAGTCGCCCTGGTGATCCGTTTAGTGGATAACCGCCGTCTCGCGGCAGAATCGCGGAATATCGGATAAAAAAAAGGCCCGCACCGGAGACCGGTGCAGGCACACAGAACATGTTCCAGTTTCCAGACATGTTCTAAAGCGAAGATTACTTATTGAGCTGGAACAGCGACATGCCTTGCATGTCGCTAAATGCTTTATAGGATGCCTGCAATGCCGTCTGCTGCATGGTGTAAGACGATATGACCGAGTTCCAGTCTACGTCGACGAGATCGCTCATCTGTGTTTTCAGCGAAAGCGAACGGTCATCACCCAATTCATCAAGATTGGTCAGCTCTTGTAACTGTGTACCCAACTGCGCACGAACGGTCGATACGTTGTTCAACGAGTTAGTCAGTCCACGGTTGGCTTTGTCCAGTGCTGCCTGTGAGACAGCCTGTGCAGCCTCATCACCCGAAACCGGGACTTTCAGCGCCGCAATCGCGTCATCTAACATACTGAACACGTTGGTTTGCGAAGTGCCGCCACCAGGTTCCGGAATAGCATTACTGGTAATGCTATTGAAAACCTGGTCACCCGTATGGGCAATCACCATGCTACGGGACGCATCCACCTGCTGAGAGATGGCAACGTTGCCGCCATTATAAGCTCCCGATGCATCAAACGGGGGGGTATCGGTTTTATAACCGCCAAAAATATAGCGGCCGTTACCATCCGTGCTGTTTGCCAGGTTAAGCAATTGATCGCGGACACCCTGTAGCTCCGTCGCCATAGATGCGCGGTCGTCGTCGCTCAATGTGCCATTCGCCGCCGCAACCAGGGACGTATGAGCCGACGTCACCGCAGTGGTCACCTGTGACAGCACGTTTTCTTCCAGCGAGACTTTTTGGGTAGCGAAAGTACGCGCGGTTTTATACTGTTCGTTCTGCTGTTGCGCCTGCGAAACCACGACAGCCTGGGAGGCGGCAATCGGATCATCAGAAGGCTTGTTCACGCGCTGACCTGTCGACATTTGCAGGCCATAATCCATCCACTTAGTCTGTGAATTGGTGATACCGCGCATGTTTTGTTCATACATCATCTGAGTACTAATACGCATCTCTTACCCCTTACTTAGCGTACGTTCAGTATCGCATCGAACAGCGTGTTTGCCGTCTGCAACACCTGCGCGTTTGCGAGATAATATTGCTGGTAACGCTGCAAGTTACCGTACTCTTCGTCGAGGTTGACGCCAGAAATCGATTGCTGCTGGTCAGAAAGCTGCGTAACCACATTCGCCTGCGTAGTACTGCTGGTTTTCAGCGTTGACGTGGTCGTACCGACATAACTGATCATTGACGCATAGGCATCGTTAAAACTTTTGGTATTACCGATGACTTTGCTGTTTTGCAGATTTAACAGCGCCTGACCATTGGTGTTGTCGCTTTTGCCGGATGTCGCGCTGGACGCCATGGCAATTTTCGACTCATCGGTGATGGCAACGCTCATATTGGTAATCGCGTTCACGACCGGTTTCACCGTAAAACTGTCGTTTTTGTTCGCTGTACCGGAAACGCTGATTTTCAGACCGTCAAAATTGAGGTTGCCGCTGGCATCAGGCGCGACGGCAAACGCCGTATTATCCGCCAGTCGGGTCACATTCCAGCCAGTATCGGTTTTGATCAGTTTGTAGTCCGTCGCCTGCACCTGGTTACGATCGCTGATTGTTGCTGTCAGCGCGCCAGTGCCGGTGTTTTTCGCATTACTCAGGGTTGCCGGCGTGCCAATTGTGAAGAAGTCAGTACCAGGATCACCCTCGACATCATAGCCTTGTTTATGCTGCGCATTGAAGGCATCAGCGAACGCATAAGCCAGTTGGCCCAGCGTGTTGCGCGTCTTATCCAGATCCTGAGAGCGGAAGGTCAACACGCCCCCCAGTGAACCGGTGGTCAGCAGTTTTTCCGGAATTTCAATGTTCCCTGCGGTCGGGTCAACATAAGCAACCGTCGTACGGGAAGGGTCATCACTGGATGCTACCGCTGCCAGCTGACGGGATGTACTGCCCTGAACCAGCGTGTAGCCATTCGCCATTGTGATGTTAAACGTACTGTTGTCCTGGACGCTGACTTCGACACCCACAATGCCGTTCAGCTCACTCACCAGTTGGTCGCGCTGATCCAGCAAGTCGTTCGGCGATGCGCCACCGCCTACTGCCGTCAGACGTGAAATTTGGTCGTTCAGATTAGCGATTTGGCTGGTGTAGTTATTAATCTGATCGACGCTTGATGAGATCGAGGTATTGACCTGTTTGTCCTGATCGCGCAGGTACTGATCGGCTACTTTAAATTGGTTAACCAGACCGTCAGCTTTACCCAGTACGCTCTGTCGGGATGATGAATCCTCGGCGTTACTGACCAGCGTCTGAACGCTGGAGAAGAAACCTTGCAACGCAGTGGCCAGAGTATTGGTTGAACCCGACAGCATGTTATCAATTTTTGACATCTGGTTATAACGGGTCGTCAGGCTACTGCTCTGCGTATTCGCTGCGCGTAACTGGTTGGTGATAAAAGAATCATATTCACGTTGTACACCAGTGACTAACGCACCGTTGCCAATCCATCCACCAGCACCCAGTGTGCTATTCGCCGCATTCAGGACTGTTGTCTGGCGGGTATAGCCCGTCACGTTATAACTTGAAATGTTATTACTGGTGGTATTAAGCGCCGCCTGGGCTGCGCTGAGCCCACTCATTGCGGTATTAATCAAGTTGGCCATTGAGGTTCCTTATAAACTTTGAGACATAAGTCCTGCTAACGATTATCGGCAACCCGGAGCTGAACTTGAGTCATTTCAGAACAGATTTTCAATATCATTGCTGTAGGCTTTACTGACCTTCTCGCCCATAGACTTAAGCTGCTGAATCATACTCGTCAGTTTCTGCGCATATTTCGGATCGGTGGCATAACCCGCGTTCTGCAGCGCTTGTGCGCCTTGTTCCGGCGTTGCCGCTGTCGTTACCGCCGCATACCGCGGATTACGACTGAGCATGCTGACATAGTCAGAGAGCGCTTCCAGATACGAGCTGTAAACACGGAACCTGGCTTTGACCTTTTTGGCTTCGCCATTTTCATATTCTGTGGTGGTGATTTCGGTGGTCGGCCCTTTCCAGCTGGGCGTCGCCTTCACGCCGAAGATGTTAAAGCTCGGAGCGCCGTTTTCACGGGTAATTTGTCGCTGGCCCCAACCGGATTCCAGTGCAGCCTGCGCCAGGATCAGGTGGTGCGGCACCCCGCTTTGTTCACTGGCAAGTCGGGCAGGCAGAGAGAGCTGAGCCAGGAAGTCTTTGCTATCGCCGCTCAGCGGCTCGTCATTATTTTCCGGCGCTTTCGGCAACGCTTTGCGCACCATTTGCGTTATCGCCTGGCTTTGATAGGTATTGATGGTTTCGAGGTCGAACTTCATCGGCACCTGCTGCATCTGGTCACCCGGCGCCACCGGCGCCTGACCGCCTGACATCTGCTGAACCATCATATCGGCCAGACCAAGCCCTTTGCCGGCCGTCATCTGCTGCGCAATTTGCTGGTCATATAAGCTGGTGTACATCCGCGTGGAATCGCTGCTGAAAATGCCGTCTTTTGGCAGGGCCTCGCGCATGCTTTTGAGCATCATTTGCACGAACATCCCTTCAACCTGACGCGCCACAGGCCGCAGGTTCGTCTGCGGGTCCTGTCCGGCTTTGGTTTTCAGATCATTAAGCGATTGCGCGTCCCATGCCGCGCTCGCCATCAAACGGCTGTCAGTCAGCATTAGATGATCTCCAGCTTAGCCCGCAGGCAACCTGCGCTCTGCATTGACTGCAGAATCGACATCAGATCAATGGGAGTCGCACCCAACGCATTCAGTGCGCGTACCACGCTGTTCAGGTTAGCGCTGGAACGAATGCTCTGCAGGGAACCGCCACTCTGACGCAGGTCAATCTGTGTCTGCGGCGTGACCACTGTCTGACCACCGCCAAACGGCGTGTTCGGCTGGCTTACATTAGCAGACTGGTTGACCGTGACAGAGAGGTTCCCCTGTGCAACGGCGCAGTTATCCAGCGTCACCTCGCGGTTCATAACAACAGAACCGGTGCGAGAGTTGATAACAATTTTCGCGTCCTGCGGCGCGGCACCGACTTCCAGGTTCTGGATATCCGCCAGCATGCGCACCTGCGAACTGCCACCTTGCGGCACACGGACCTGCACCGTACGGGCATCCAGCGCAGTTGCGCCGCCCATGCCGCGACGGTTGATGGTGTCAGCAATCTGCTGCGCCATCGTGAAGTCGTCCTGATTCAGTTGCAGGTTAATGGTATTGCCATTACCAAACTGGGAAGGGAGTTCACGCTCAATCACGGCCCCACCGGTGATACGCCCACCGTTAAGTTGGTTAACCGCCACGCTGCTGCCACCCGCAGAGGCACCTGCGCCACCAACCAGAATATTCCCCTGCGCCAGCGCGTATACCTGGCTGTCCACCCCTTTGAGCGGAGTCATCAGCAGCGTACCGCCACGCAGGCTTTTAGCGTTACCCATAGAAGAGACCACCACATCAATGGTCTGCCCCTGACGGCCAAACGCCGGGAGCTGGGCGGTGACCATGACCGCCGCAACGTTTTTGAGCTGCATGTTGGTGCCAGCCGGGACGGTGATGCCCATCTGCGACAACATGTTATTCAGGCTCTGGGTCGTGAATGGCGTCTGGGTGGTCTGGTCACCCGTTCCATCAAGACCCACCACTAAGCCATAACCAATTAAGGAGTTTTCACGTACGCCCTGTACACTGGTGAGGTCCCGGATGCGGTCGGCCTGGGCGACGAACGCCACCAGCACCAACGCTATTCCAGCCAGAAATCTAAACATAATTCACCCCGGTTACATCGGCGATAAGTTAAGGAAGAAACGCTGCAGCCAGCCCATATTCTGCGCTTCGTTGATATAGCCATTGCCGACGTACTCAATGCGCGCGTCCGCCACCTGCGTGGACGGAACAGTATTGCTGCCGCTGATGGTGCGTGGGTTCACAACACCTGAGAAGCGGATAAATTCAGTGCCCTGGTTGATGGCGATCTGTTTTTCACCCACCACATGTAAATTGCCGTTGATCAGCACCTGGTCGACCGTGACGGTCAATGTGCCGCTAAATGTATTGCTGGCGTTGGCGCCGCCTTTCCCGTTGAACGAGTTGCTGCCTTCGCTTGTCAGATCTGCGCGCGAATTGCCGAACAGGCCTTCCAGGTAGCGTGGCGTCGTATCCATAGAGAAGCTGCTTTTGCCATCGCGGCTGGCGTTCGCTGATGAACTCTTACTGGCGCTCACGTTTTCTTGCAGCACCAGCGTCAATGTATCCCCGACGTTACGCGGACGGCGGTCTTCAAACAGCGGCTGGTAGCCGTAGTTGATAGGCTGCGCAGTCTGGTAAATAGAGCCATTGACCACCGGAACGGGTCCCGGCATCGGTTGAGCGGTCGTTGCGCCCTGCACCAGCGGTGTTGAGGGAACCCAGGCACATCCGTTCAACATCAGTGCCAGTAAAGCTAACAGGGGGTAGCGGCCCGCGGCGTTTTTTTGCATTACATTCATCTTCGAAATCAGGGTTCCGGTGCAGCCTGTGCCGCACCGGATAACGCCTTAGAGTTGCGACAGTTTTTGCAGCATCTGATCGGTGGTCGATACCGCTTTGCTGTTAATTTCATAAGCGCGCTGAACCTGGATCATGTTCACCAGTTCTTCTGCCACGTTTACGTTCGAGGTTTCTACATACCCCTGATACAGCAGACCTGCCCCGTTCAGCCCCGGCGTCGTGGTGTTCGGCGTACCGGAAGACTGTGTTTCGAGGTACAGGTTTTCACCGATACTTTCCAGACCGGTGTCGTTCATAAAGGTTGTCAGGTTAAGCTGCCCGACCTGCACAGGCGCTGTCGCACCCTGCTGCGTGGCGCTGACCACACCGTCACGACCAATGGTGATGCTCAGCGTGTTAGCCGGAATGGTAATAGCTGGCTGAACCTGGAAGCCGCCCGACGTTACCAGTTGACCATTCTGGTCAACCTGGAATGAACCGTCACGGGTATAGGCAGAGGTGCCGTCCGGCAGCAGGACCTGGAAGAAGCCCTCACCTTTGATAGCCACATCTTTGCTGTTGTTCGTCTGGGAGAGGTTACCCTGACTGTGCAGACGTTCGGTGGCCACAGGGCGAACACCGGTACCAATCTGCAGGCCAGAAGGCAGCGTTGTCTGTTCAGAAGATTGCGCGCCAGGCTGACGAATTGTCTGGTAAAGCAAATCTTCAAATACCGCGCGCTGACGCTTGAAACCATTGGTGCTGACGTTCGCCAGGTTGTTGGCGATAACGTCCATATTGGTTTGCTGGGCATCGAGGCCGGTTTTAGCGATCCATAATGAACCTATCATAGGAAATCCTGTTTATTAGCTCATGGACAGTAACTGGTTGGCACGCTGCGCATTCTCATCAACGTTACCAATAACTTTCATTTGCATTTCAAAGCGGCGGGCGCTGGCGATCATATCGGCCATCGCTGCCATAGGTTTGACATTACTGCCTTCCAGCACACCTGACATCACGCGAATGTTCGGATCCGGTTGTAACGTCTGACCGCGAGTGGCTTGTGCGCTTTGGCTGACGCGGAAAAGACCGTCATCGCCACGTACCACTTCACTGCCGCTGGCTTTCACCAGTTTCAGTTTGCCAATCGGAGAGACCGTGTTCGGCGGGTCGCCGGCAGTCAGCGCGGAAATGGTGCCATCCGCAGCAATCGTGACCTGCGAACCTTCCGGTACGGCAATGGGTCCGCTCTCACCCATTACCGGATGCCCCTGGATGGTCAGTTGCCCGGTCGGCGTCACCTGAATGTTACCGTTACGGGTATACCCTTCGGAACCATCCGCGCTCTGCACCGCTAGCCAGCCGTCCTGTTGCAGAGCAACATCCAGCGGGCGTGACGTATAGTTCAGGTCGCCTGGCGTCATATCAGCGCCAGGCGTGGTCTCGGCGACCAGTGTACGTGTCGGCAGCGACAGCCCTTCTACCGGAACCGCACGCAATGCACTAAGCTGCGCACGGAAACCAGGCGTTGACGCGTTGGCCAGGTTGCTGGCGGTGACAGACTGCTGGTTCAGCGTCTGACTTGCCGCACCCATCGCTGTGTATATTGCGTGATCCATTAGACCATCCCGTCAGCCGATTAACGCAGGTTAACCAGCGTGTTAAGGATCTGATCCTGGGTTTTGATGGTCTGCGCGTTCGACTGATAGTTACGCTGCGCGACGATCATATTGACCAGTTCTTTACTCAGATCCACGTTAGAAGCTTCGAGTGCACCATTGGTCAGCGAACCGAAGTTACCGGTACCCGCCGTGCCCAGCAGCGCAACGCCGGATGAGTTAGTGGCAGACCATACGTTATTACCCTCAGATTTCAGGCCTTCGTTGTTGGCGAAGTTCGCCAGAACAATCTGCCCCAATACCTGTTTCTGTTCATTGGAGTAGGAACCCACGATGGTGCCGTCATCGTTAATGGTGTAGCTCACCATCGAACCCGGCTTGTAGCCATTCTGCGAGGTGCTCACGACAGCGCTGGTGGTGTTCTGCTGCATGGAGTTCAGGAAACTCAGGGAGAATGTCGCCGGCGTCGCGCCGCTGAGTGTACCGGAGGTGACAGTAATGGCCGGGTTCGTATTCGCCGTTGTGGACAAGTCATAATTACCGGTAGTGGTATTCAGGGTGTAGTTATATACACCTTGCAGACTACCGTTCTGGTTAAAGACCATCTGCGCTGCTTTGGTCGCCGTAGAGCCCGTTACGCTGGAATCCTGGGTGTAGACATCCCATGTATTGTCAGCTGATTTGACATAAAACACATTCATGTCATGGGCGTTACCCTGGCTGTCGTAAACGGTGATTGGCCCTTTTAAGTTGTAGCTGTCAGCGTTAGTCGGATCGAACGTTGTCACCGTCGGCGTCTTCGAAGACGAGTTCAGGTTAACGGGCATTGTAGCCGTCGTCGTGATTTGTGCTGACATCAGCGTCGACGGGATAGTAATCGCCGTTGGGTTAGCACCCGACTGGATAGTCGGAGGGGTACCGCTTGCCGGAAAGCCTGTCACTTTCAACCCCTCCATGTTCACGAGGTTGCGGTTTTCATCCAGCGTGAACTGGCCGTTACGGCTGTAATAAACAGAGCCGTTGGTATCAACGAGACGGAAGAAGCCGTTCTGGCTAATCGCAACGTCCAGGCCACGGCCGGTATTGGTGGTGGTGCCGTCATTAAAATCCTGGGTAACACCGGCGACTTTAACGCCCAGACCTACTTTAGATCCCGCGAACATATCGGCGAAGGACGCAGTACTGGATTTAAAGCCATACGTAGCGGAGTTGGCGATGTTGTTACCAATAAGATCGAGGTTGGTGGCCGCAGCATTCAGACCGCTGACCGCTTGTGAAAAGGCCATGACTTACTCCTGATAAGTGTTAAGGCTTAAATAATCTGCCGAACTTCGTTGAGCGTAGTGGTGCCGTAGGTACCTAAATCTAACTTGTTGCCTGAATCCGACAGCGTTACACCCTGAACCAGAGCGTATTGCAGCGGCTGAGCAACCAGTTGCGTAGTGCCTGAACTGGCGGCGATAGAAACTTTATAAGAACCGTCGGGGGCGGTAGTGCCGTCTGAAAGCTTCCCATCCCAACTAAAGGTGTGGACACCCGCGGTTAGCGGCCCCAGGTTAACGGTCTGAACGACAGTGCCGTCTTTACTGGTGATGGTCGCGGTCGCTTTGTCTGCAGCCTGGGTCAATTCAACGCCAAACGGTGTTGTTGTTGAGTTACCGGCCAGAACCGTTGTGCCTTCAATCATCACCCCATGGCCCACCAGGTTGCTCGCCTGCAGCGCCTGGCTGCTGTCGATCTGACCGGAGATAGAGCCCAGCGTGGTATTCAGTTTTTCAATCCCGTTCAGCGTACTGATCTGCGCAAGCTGCGAGGTCAGCTCATTGTTCTGAAGCGGGTTGGTCGGGTCCTGGTTTTTTAACTGTGCGACTAACAGGGTCAGGAAGCTGCTCTGTAGATCTGACGCGCTACTCGTGGTCAGCGGAGACGAGCTGCTACTGCTGCTGGTGGAGCTGACACTGTTGCTGGATGTGTCGTTCACATTTACGGCGATAGACATTTATGTCTCCTTTTACTGGCCGAGGGTAAGCGTTTTAAGCATCATGTTTTTAACGGTGTTGAGCACCTCCACGTTCGCCTGATAGCTGCGGGACGCAGACATGGTGTTCACCATTTCACCGACAACATCAACGTTAGGCATCTTGACGTAGCCCTTCGCATCCGCCAGTGGGTTGCCGGGTTCATAAACCAGCTTGTCGGGCGCCTGGCTTTCAACAACGCCCGCCACTTTTACGCCGCCCGTCGCCTGGCCAGGTGCAGCATCCACCTGAAAAACGACTTGTTTAGCGCGATAAGGTTTTCCGTCCGGTCCGGCAACGCTGTCGGCGTTTGCCAGGTTACTGGCGGCCATGTTCAGACGTTTAGACTGCGCGGTTAACGCAGAGCCAGCGACATCAAAGATATTCAGCAAAGCCATGGTTAGTTATTCCCCTGCAACACGGACATCATGCTTTTAATCTGCCCGCCCAGCACGGTCAGCCCTGTCTGATACTTAAGGCTGTTATCCGCAAACTGTGTACGCTCGCGATCCATATCCACGGTGTTGCCATCGGCTGACGGCTGATCCGGAATACGGTAAAGCAGGTCCGCAGAGGGGGTGGAGATAGCTTGCGCCGGAATATGACGACTGGAAGTTAACGCCAGCGAGACGCCTGTGTTCTCTGCCCGGCCACGTTCCATCACCTTCTTCAGTTCGCTGGAAAAATCCATATCACGCGCCTGATACCCCGGGGTATCGGCGTTAGCAATATTGGAGGCCAGGATTTCCTGGCGCTGCGCGCTCAGATTCAGTGCTTCTTGCTGGAACCGTAACGCGGCATCAAGTTTATCGAGCATGGCTTCCCCGCTGATGACAATTATTTAGTCAACAGCTTAAATCTCATTACGCGCGCCTTATCGACGGAATAAGCGCAAAATGCGTCGCTATTTATTCCGTTGATAGATTTGTATGGCGGGTAGAATCCTGTCATCTCTTCAACAAACAACAGGCAGGGGTCTGCGATGAACACGTTGAAAAGCGGTTTAGCCGCGGCATTGCTGTTTTTGATTTTAAGCCCGCAAGTGTTGGCGCAAGACTTAAAAGCGCAGCTCACCGCGTTTTTTGCACAACGACTGGCTGGCTTTAGTGACGAGGTGGTGGTAACAATACGCACGCCGAAAAATCTTTATCCCACTTGCGAGCAACCAGCCTTAAGTTTGACGGGGTACGCTCAGCTATGGGGAAACGTCAACGTATTGACCAACTGCGGTAACGAAAAACGCTATTTACAGGTGAACGTCCAGGCGACGGGAAATTATGTTGTCGCCGCTCAGGCGATTGCCCGCGGCACGGTTCTGACGCCGGGAAGTGTAGCGCTCAAACGCGGCAGGCTCGATCAGTTACCGCCGAAAACAATGCTCGATATTTCTCAGGCACAAGATGCTGTTAGCCTGCGCGATCTCTCACCCGATCAACCGGTTCAGCTCTCGATGCTGCGCCAGGCCTGGCGAGTAAAAGCCGGCCAGCGCGTGATGGTTGTAGCAAATGGCGAAGGCTTTAGTGTCAATAGTGAAGGCCAGGCACTGAACAATGCGGCGGTGTCGCAAAGTGCCCGGGTACGCATGTCTTCAGGGCAAATTGTAAGTGGAATTGTCGGCGCTGATGGGAATATTCTGATTAACCTATAATCTTTTTAAAGAATTTGCGGCATCTGCCGATAAATAAGCAACGACTGAAGATGGCAGACCCAAAACGCCGGAAAACCTCTATGAGGACAACACACTATGAGCATTGATCGTACATCGCCTTTAAAGCCGGTTAGCACCGTTACAACACGTGAGACCAGCGACACCCAGGCACAGAAAGTACGTCTGGAAAAATCGAAGACCGCCAACAGCACGAGCGTAACGCTGAGCGATGCCCAATCCAAACTGATGCAGCCGGGCAGCGGCGACGTCAATATGGAACGCGTTGAACAACTGAAAACGGCAATCCGTAATGGTGAGCTGAAGATGGACACCGGCAAAATCGCTGATGCCCTGATTAACGAAGTGCAGAGTTACTTGAGTAAATAATGTATGAATCAACTGTCAGATATTCTTGATCAAATGACAGTTATCCTGAACGCATTAAAAGACGTGATGGATGCTGAGCAAAAACAACTCTCTGTGGGCCATGTGCATAGCAGTACGCTGCAGCGCATCACGGAAGAGAAAAGCTCATTGCTTGCCACACTGGATTATCTGGAGCAGCAACGTCGCGAAGCGCAGAAAGTGCAAAGTAGCGCGAACGACGATATTGCCGATCGCTGGCAGATAATCACCCGAAAAACGCAACACCTGCGCGATCTGAACCAGCACAACGGCTGGTTGCTCGAAGGGCAAATTGCCCTTAACCGAAAAGCGCTCGAGGTACTGAAACCTCACCAGGAGCCTGGGCTTTATGGTGCGAATGGTCAGACCTTTACGGGTAGCAGGGGCGGAAAAAAGATTTCCATCTAGCTGTCGCGTTCACATTCTTCTTTGCGGGAGTCGCCTGTCAGGGGCGACTCCCTTTCGCGTTTACGCTATCCGACGGGCGAAGTCTTTCACTCTGAACCCCAGCAGCGCCAGCGTGGCAAAGTAAGCCACAACCCCTACCACCACCACGACCATCAGCCGAATCAGTCGATGTGCCATATTGCCTTGCGCCCAGTCTGGCATCACATACAGCATGCCAAACAGTGCCGCGGCCATCACAAGCACCGCAATAATCAGACGTGTAAGAAAACGTCCCCAACCGGCCTGTGGGGTAAAGATATTCTGCTTACGCAGCTGCCAGTAGAGCAGACCGGCGTTCAGGCACGCCGCCAGACCAATCGAGAGTGACAGACCGGCATGTTTTAGCGGGCCGATAAACGCCAGGTTCATTAACTGCGTCATCACCAGCGTGACGATAGCAATCTTTACCGGCGTTTTGATGTTCTGTCGTGAATAGAATCCGGGCGCCAGCACTTTCACCACAATGAGGCCCATCAGACCAACCGAATAGGCGATGAGCGCGCGCTGCGTCATCTGGGCATCAAACGGGGTGAATTTACCATACTGAAAAAGCGAAACCGTCAGCGGTTTTGCGAGAATGCCTAACGCCACCGCGCTGGGAAGCGCCAGCAAAAAGCACAACCGCAGTCCCCAATCCATCAGGCGGCAATACTCATCATGATTACCGCTGGCAAAACTTCGCGAGAGCGACGGCAGCAGAATCGTCCCCAGCGCCACGCCAAGCACCCCGGATGGAAACTCCATCAGGCGGTCTGCGTAATACATCCAGGAGACCGAACCTGAGACCAGGAAAGAGGCAAAAATGGTATTGATAATCAGGGAGATCTGACTGACCGATACGCCGAGGATCGCCGGCCCCATCTGTTTCATCACGCGCATCGCGCCCGCATCGCGGAAACTAATACGCGGCAGCACCAGCATGCCAATTTTTTTCAGATGCGGCAGTTGATAAACCAACTGCAGGATACCGCCCACCGTTACCGCCCATGCCAGCGCAAGTACAGGCGGATGGAAATATGGCACGCCAAACAGCGCAAAACCAATCATGCTGATATTAAGCAATGTGGGCGCGAATGCCGGGACCGAGAAACGGTTCCAGGTATTCAAAATCGCCCCGGCGAGTGACGCCAGTGAAATCAGCAAAATATAGGGAAACGTTATCTGCAAAAGCTGAGAGGTTAAGGCAAATTTATCGGCGGTATCGGCAAACCCCGGCGCCGTAACCAGAATCACCCAGGGCGCCGCCAGCATCCCGGCAATGGTGACAACAGCCAGCACCAGTGTTAACAGCCCCGAGACATAGGCAACAAAAACCCGCGTCGCCTCTTCGCCCTGTTTACTTTTATATTCTGCCAGAATGGGCACAAAAGCCTGAGAGAATGCCCCTTCGGCAAAAATACGTCGTAAGAGATTCGGCAGTTTAAATGCCACAAAGAAGGCATCGGTCGCCATCCCCGCACCAAATACCCTCGCCACAATGGCATCACGTGCGAAACCCAGCACGCGAGAAAACATGGTCATTGAGCTGACGGCCGCCAGCGATTTTAATAAGTTCATTTAGGATTCCATAAACACAACGCCTGCACAAAGCAGGCGTTGGTATCGCGAAGCGCTTAGTCTACCTGGAATAACGCGAATTTCTACCGCCATATGTTACAGAGGGTTATTCGCTCATCGCCTCACGCCAGAGTTTTTCAACGATGCGCTGGGCCATGATGGCCTGTTCTCCGGCTGTTTCCGGAACCGTCTGATTTTGCACACATTCAATAAAATGACGCGCGCATCCGGCGAAGCCTCGCTGCTCCAGAGTACTCTGCCAGCCGGGGATTGCCGGCGTCACTATCCCCTGCCCCTGTTCTTCGCGCCATTCACGCATATCGGTAACGTCATAAAGTCCACCATCCGTTACGGCCTGCACCCACTCACGTTGACTACCGGCACGGCGATGCATACTGGTGGTGATGTTCAATGCGCCCTGCGCAAAGTGGTGCTCGGCATAAATCATTTCACCCTCGTCATTGGTCAGCAATGTGCCGCTGGCAAGCGACGCGCTGCCTCCTGCTAACCAGAGTGCCGTATCCACAACATGCAGATAATCATCCAGTAAGGTGAAACGCAGATCGTGTGGGCCAACGCTGTTGCTGCGGTGTTTATCCATACGCAGCGATGCAGCCTGCGGCAAATGACGTTTTAACTGACGGTACAGCGGCGCGAAACGGCGGTTAAACCCCACCATCAGCGTCAACTTTTTGCGCGCCGCCAGTTCAATAAGCTTTTCCGCATCTGCCAGATTTTCTGCCAGGGGTTTGTCGACGCAAACATGGACACCGGCATTAAGCAGTTCACTCACCACTGCATAATGCGAGACAGTAGAGGTATGGACAAAGACTGCGTCGCACTGCGCAGCGAGATCGGCTAACGACCCGGCATAAGGGATACGCCAGGTGTCGCACACGCGCTGCGCTTTTTCCCGCGTCGGCGACCATGCGGCCGCCAGCGTCCAATCGGTCGCCGCCCCGAGTACCGGTAACCAGGCTTTTTGCGCGATGCCGCCCAATCCCACCACCCCAATACGTAATGCCGCCACGATTAATCTCCCAGATGTTCGAGTAATGAAGCCAGACGCTGTTTCAGCTCGGCAACATCGTTTTCCAGCGCTTCGACACGTGAAGCCAGATCGTTATTGGTATCAAGCGGGCTTACCGCCTCCACAACGTTAATCAGCGTCTCCACATCACCGCTAAACAGATGCATGTAACGGCTTTCCCGTTTGCCTGGCTCTCTGGCCAGGCGCACAACGTACGGACCATCTTCGCGCTGAGCCAGATTCTCCAGCGCGCTTTCCACTTCACCCATATCGTTAAATTCATGCATCCGCGCCGCGCGTCCACGCAGTTCGCCTGGCGTCTGCGCGCCACGCAGTAACAGCGTGGTAATGATGGCCACTTCCGCTGAGGTGAGTTTCAGGTCACCAAATTCGGAGTTGCAGAAACGCTGCTCATATTTAGTGACACGGTTACCGAAACCGCTGACGGTACGCAAATAGTGACGCTTCACCAGCATATCCAGCACGTCCTGCACCTCATGCTCGCTGAGGTTCATTACCGGTTCACGGTTGGTTTTTTGGTTACATGCGGTCACCACGGCATTGACTGACAGTGGATATTGTTCTGGCGTAGTGACCTGTTTTTCCAGCAGGCATCCGATGACGCGCGCTTCCGTGGCACTGAGCTGATACTTCATGTTTTCTCCTTAACGACCTGGGGTCCAGTCTTTGGTGGTCAATGCCGTCAACACATGGTCGCGCCACTGTCCGTCAATCAGCAGATACGCTTTTGCGTAGCCCTCTTTTTCAAAACCAAGACGCGCCAGTAAATCGCCGCTGCGTTTATTGTGCGGCATATAATTCGCCATAATACGGTGCAAATGTTGCGTTCGTTGCATATAGCGAATGGCTGCCGTCAGCGCTTCGAACATTAACCCCTGCCCCTGCCATTTTTGCCCGATGGAATATCCCAGATAGCAGGCATGGAACGAACCGCGTACCACATTGGAGAAATTCGCCACACCGATGATTTCTTTTTCTTCTGGATCGAGTAACGCGAAATAAAATGCGGTTCCTTGTTTATGGAATTCGTTAATCATGCCCAGGCGTGCCTGCCAACCGGACGGATAGCAATGGCTCTCATCACGAACCGGTTCCCAGGGCTTTAAAAATTGACGGTTCTCGGCGTAATAGTCCGCAAGGCGCCAGGCGTCCCGCTCATGGACTAAGCGAACCACCAGCCTGTCAGTGACCAGGCGTACTTTCGGCACATTACTGCGATAGCCAAACATTCATTCCTTCTCCTTCCGGTTACTACTCTCAACCCCTTCCCTTTACTATACATTTGCTCGGCCACTCTGTGAAAACAACAACCTGCATTTTCGTCATCCATACGTTTTTTCGATGAGAACTCTGAATTAAAGCCCGCTTTTGATAAAAAAATATTGTCGCCCCGATGATGGGAAAACATCAGGCGACCCGGCAGAATATGAAAGTACTTTCTTTTATTTCCCGGGAGGGGGAATGTCACGCGTATCGCAGGCAAGGAGCCTGGGTAAATATTTCCTGCTCGTCGATAATATGTTGGTGGTGCTGGGTTTTTTCGTCGTTTTCCCGCTTATTTCTATACGTTTTGTTGATCAACTCGGTTGGGCTGCCTTAATCGTCGGTATTGCCCTTGGGTTACGGCAATTCGTGCAGCAAGGACTGGGCGTTTTCGGCGGCGCTATCGCAGACCGTTTTGGTGCCAAACCGCTGATCGTTACCGGCATGCTCATGCGTGCAGCGGGTTTTGCCACCATGGGCATCGCTCACGATCCCTGGCTGCTGTGGTGCTCTTGCATATTATCCGGACTAGGCGGTACGCTCTTTGACCCGCCGCGCACTGCGCTGGTGGTCAAGCTGATTCACCCATCCCAGCGTGGCCGCTTTTTCTCTATCCTGATGATGCAGGACAGCGCGGGGGCGGTAATCGGCGCACTGATTGGCAGTTGGTTGCTGCAATACGATTTTCGTCTGGTCTGTGCCGTCGGCGCCGCTGTATTTGTCCTTTGCGCAGGCTTTAATGCCTGGCTACTGCCCGCGTGGAAATTATCGACGGTAAGAACGCCGGTACGCGAAGGACTCAGCCGCGTATTGCGTGACAAACGTTTTGTCACCTATGTGCTGACGCTCACCGGGTATTACATGCTGGCGGTACAGGTGATGCTGATGCTGCCTATCATGGTGAATGATATTGCCGGTTCGCCAGCAGCAGTCAAATGGATGTATGCCATCGAGGCCAGCCTGTCGCTGACGCTGCTATACCCTATCGCCCGCTGGAGCGAAAAGCGGTTTCGCCTGGAACATCGGCTAATGGCCGGGCTACTGTTTATGTCATTCAGCCTGTTGCCAATAGGCCTTGTTACCAGCCTGCAGCAGCTGTTTACGCTGATTTGCACCTTTTATATCGGATCCATTATTGCTGAGCCGGCACGTGAAACGTTAAGTGCGGCACTGGCTGATTCCCGTGCACGCGGTAGCTATATGGGGTTCAGCCGTCTGGGTCTGGCCTTTGGCGGCGCGCTGGGTTACGCCGGCGGTGGCTGGTTGTTTGACGTGGGTAAAGCACTGAGTCAACCGGCGTTGCCGTGGATGATGCTGGCGCTGATTGGTCTTATCACCTTTTTCGCCTTACTGTGGCAATTTGCTCAAAAACGGACCCCTTCCCGCCTGCTCGAGCCCGGCGCGTAATTTGCCACTCCTTTTAATCTCCTCCATACTTTTTTGTGATGGACAATCAGTATGGAGGAGAATCGTGAAACTCTACATTTATGATCACTGCCCGTTCTGCGTTAAGGCCCGCATGATTTTCGGTCTCAAAAATATCCCCGTCGAACTCAATGTGTTGCTCAATGATGACGAGGCAACGCCAACCCGTATGATCGGCAAAAAAATGGCGCCGATACTGCAAAAAGATGACAGCCGTTATCTGCCAGAAAGCATGGATATTGTGCATTACGTCGACAAGCTCGGCGGTAAGCCACTGCTGACCGGGAAGCAGAATCCGGCTCTCGACGCCTGGCTCAGAAAAGTGAATAGCTACGTTAATCGCCTGCTCATCCCGCGCTTTGCTAAAAGCGCCTTTGATGAATTCGCGACGCCTGAAGCGAGAGCGTACTTTGTCGCCAAAAAAGAGGCGGCCATCGGCGACTTTGCTGAGCATATGTCCCATTCATCCGGCCTTATCAAGAACATCAGCGATGATTTACGCGCACTGGATAAGCTTATCGTTCAGCCAAATGCAGTTAATGGCGAGCTGTCGGATGATGATATTCACCTGTTCCCCTTGTTGCGGAATCTGACTATTGTGGCCGGGATTAACTGGCCGACTCGCGTGGCCGACTACCGCGATAATATGGCGAAACAGACGCAAATTAACGTGCTCTCATCAATGGCGATATAATGCCCCAGGCGGAAGCGTACGCTTCCGCTTTCAGCTTTTTCTGCTGGCTTATCCTGTGCCCTGGGCTGATGCTGCAGACAAGGATGAATACACAGGCACTCTGTTGAGGAACACAATGAAAAAGATTATCTTCGCCGCGGCGCTCATTTTAAGCGGCGTTTTGGTGGGTTGTAACCAGCTAACACAGTACAGCATCAGCGAGCAGGAAATTAACCAGTCACTGCAAAAACGCAACAATTTCGCCAAAGATATCGGCCTGCCTGGCGTGGCGGATGCACATATTGTCCTTAGCAATCTGGCCAGCCAGATTGGACGCGAGGAACCGAATAAGATTACGCTTTCCGGCGATGCCAGTCTGGATATGAACTCCCTTTTCGGTAGCCAGAAAGCCACCATGAAGCTCAAGATGAAGGCATTGCCGGTCTTTGATAAAGAAAAAGGGGCAATCTATCTCCAGGAAATGGAGGTAGTCGACGCGACCGTCGCGCCGCAGAAAATGCAGTCCATTCTGCAAACGTTGATGCCCTATTTGAACCAGTCCCTGCAAACCTACTTTAATCAGCATCCTGCTTATATTCTGCGTGAAGATAGCAGCAAAGGCGAAGCGCTGGCGAAAAAATATGCCAAAGGTATCGAAGTGAAACCCGGAGAAATTATCATCCCCCTCACCGATTAAGCGCGTAAGGTTTTTTACGGAAAAGCGGCAAACGGAGCTGTTTTATACCTAAAATAGCCGCATTGCTGAAAGACAGCGAAGCCGTGAATTCCCGGAAACTTACGCAAGTGAGTGACCGGGATGCCCGTGAAGCCAATGCATATGCAGCTTGAAGTATGACGGGTATACGCTTATTCTTAGTGCCCGGCAAAAAACCAGCCATATTGACTGATTCTCACCCAGCCGGAGCACTCTCATGACAGCACAATCCCAGGTTTTAAAAATCCGCCGCCCTGATGACTGGCACGTTCATTTACGTGACGGCGAAATGTTAAAAACCGTCGTGCCCTGGACCAGCGAAATCTATGCTCGCGCAATCGTCATGCCCAACCTTGCCCCGCCGGTGACCAGCGTCGATGCGGCTATTGCTTATCGCCAGCGCATTCTTGATGCCGTACCTGCCGGGCATGACTTTACTCCGCTAATGACCTGCTATCTGACCGACTCGCTCAATCCTGACGAAGTGGAACGCGGTTTTCGCGAGAACGTCTTTACTGCCGCCAAGCTCTATCCTGCAAATGCCACCACCAACTCCAGCCATGGGGTGACCAGTATTGATGCCATCATGCCGGTGCTTGAGCGTATGGAAAAATTGGGGATGCCACTGTTGGTACACGGTGAAGTGACCCATGCGGAGATCGATATCTTCGATCGCGAGGCCCGTTTTATAGAGACGGTGATGGAGCCGCTTCGCCAGCGTCTGCCGGGATTGAAAGTGGTTTTTGAACATATCACGACGAAAGATGCGGCAGATTATGTGCGTGACGGCAATGAACTGCTGGCCGCCACCATCACACCGCAGCATCTGATGTTCAACCGCAACCATATGCTGGTTGGCGGCGTGCGCCCCCATCTCTACTGTCTGCCCATCCTGAAACGTAATGTGCATCAACAGGCACTGCGTGAACTGGTTGCCAGCGGCTTTACTCGCGCCTTTCTCGGTACGGACTCCGCGCCGCACGCCCGCCATCGTAAAGAGGCCAGTTGTGGCTGTGCAGGCTGCTTCAACGCGCCGACCGCGCTGGCAAGTTATGCCACTGTGTTTGAGGAGATGAATGCGCTGCAGCACTTTGAAGGTTTCTGCTCACTCAATGGCCCGCGTTTTTATGGCCTCCCGGTGAATGAGTCTTTTATTGAGCTGGTGCGTGAAGATTCCACGGTTATCGACAGTATTGACTTGCCGGAAGATGCGATCATCCCGTTCCTTGCCGGTGAGACCGTGCGCTGGACAGTGAAATGCTGATTTTTTTCACGCCCCCTGTTGTAAACCCTGCAAGGTAACTGTATAAATACACAGTATATAACACAGGGGGTTGCCATGCGCATTGAAGTCACTATTGCCAAAACTACACCACTCCCGCCTGGCGCTATCGATGCGCTGGCGAGCGAGTTATCCCGCCGACTGAATAATTATTACCCTGATAGCGAAAATAAAATTACGGTCCGTTATGCGACAGCAAATAACTTGTCCGTAATGGGCGGAGCAAAAGAAGATAAAGAGCGCATCAGTGAAATTTTGCAAGAAACCTGGGAAAGCGCAGACGACTGGTTTATCCGGGATTAAAAAATAAGCTGTATTGTGCATGTTTTGCCGGGTCGCCCCGGCTTTTTTGTTTTTTTAAGTAAAAATCCTACTTCTCTCCTAACTCACTTAAAAATAACGCGTAAGTTAGCGCTTTCTTGTTCAAAAAAATCCAGCTGCAATAAAATTATGTTGCAGAGTGTTATTTATTCGATCAGCAAGGTTAAATATTGGTATACTGAAAAGGCTTCACAAAACACGCATTGAACCTCGAAAGTCGTTGTCAGTTAACACGCCATAAGGGGGTTATGATGGAAAAGAATAATGAAGTCATCCAGACCCATCCTCTGGTTGGATGGGATATCAGCACAGTGGACAGTTACGATGCACTGATGTTGCGCTTACATTACCAGACCCCAAACAGAGCCGCTTCACAGGATACAGAAGTAGGCCAGACGTTGTGGTTAACGACCGAAGTTGCCCGCCAGTTTATTTCGATTTTAGAAGCGGGTATCGCCAAAATAGAATCAGGCGAGTACCAGGAAAATGAGTATCGTAGGCATTAGCGATAATGCTCAATAATCACTCAACAGGCACCCATGGGGTGCCTTAATTATTTCCCGTCTTGTATAACGCCTCCCGGTTATTTACTCTCCTGACTACGCACTTGATGGAGAACAACATGAAATACGATTTGATCATCATTGGCAGCGGTTCTGTCGGTGCAGCGGCGGGCTATTATGCGTCCCGTGCCGGTCTCAACGTACTGATGACCGATGCGCACCTGCCGCCACATAAGGAAGGAAGCCATCATGGCGATACCCGTTTAATCCGCCATGCTTACGGGGAGGGTGAAAAATACGTTCCGCTGGTACTGCGCGCTCAGGAACTGTGGGATCAGTTGGTTGCTGAAAGCGGCGAAGCCGTATTTGAGCGCACCGGCGTCCTCAATCTTGGCCCTGCGCACTCCTCTTTTCTGGTCAATGTCGCGCAAAGCGCGCTGCGCTGGAATCTGGCTGTAGAAAAACTTGATGCGCCATCTCTGATGGCACGCTGGCCGGAAATCGTCGTCCCCGATGACTACATCGGCTTGTTCGAAGCAGACTCCGGCGTACTGCGCAGCGAACTGGCAATTAAAACCTGGATTCGCCTGGCGCAAGAAGCCGGATGCGCACAGTTGTTTAACTGCCCGGTGACAGCCCTGCATACTGCCGATGATGGCGTGAGTATTGATACGTCAGAGGGCACATTCAGCGCGAAAAAGGTCCTGGTGAGTAGCGGTACATGGGTTTCGCGACTGGTTCCGGACTTACCTGTGCAGCCAGTACGAAAAGTCTTTGCCTGGTTCCAGGCCGATGGTCGTTACAGTACCAAAAATCGCTTCCCGGCCTTTACCGGTGAAATGGCGGATGGCTCTCAATACTATGGTTTCCCCGCTGAGGACGACGCGTTAAAAATCGGCAAGCATAACGGCGGACAACTCATCAACGAGGCCAGCGAACGCGTATCGTTTGGCGCGGTGGCTTCTGATGGCTCTGAATGCTTTAGCTTCCTGCGCCAGTTCTTGCCGGGTATCGGCGGGTGTCTGTACGGCGCCTCTTGTACTTATGACAATTCTCCTGATGAAGACTTTATTATCGACACCCTACCCGGCTCTTCCGATGTTTTGCTGGTCACAGGCTTAAGCGGGCATGGCTTCAAATTTGCGCCGGTACTGGGGGAAATTGCGGCCCTCTTCGCCCAGGGTGAAAGCAGTAAGTTTGATTTGACCCCCTTCTCTTTAGCACGCTTTGCAGGATAATTTCTTTGTGCGGCCCCTTTATGGGCCGCCTTTTCTTTTGGCCGATTATCAGGAGAGATTATGCGCCGCTTATTCCTTTATCTGGTTAATAATGTCCGCGAGCATTTAATGGTATATATCATTTTATGGTCAATCATTGCCCTTGTGGATCTTATTTATATTGTCTGGGCTGAATAACAAATATTGACGCTTACTGACATTAATTTAAAAAAACCAAAATATCGACAGATTTTTTGAAATAAAAAACCCTACTCAACCCCTTCTATTCAGGCCTTATAAGCATCAATCACCTCCTCACGCTCGAATCAACTGAACATATCCATGATAATTTATTCAAATTTTATGATATTAAAAAATCAGATTTATTAATTGTTATTTTTAAGTTGCAATATTATTTTTCTGACGCCATTTTAAATTAACTTTTACACTCTTGCGGTTAACATTATGCAACTTCGTAATTCTCCATTTCGCTATGGCGCAATTTCTGTTGTCCTGCACTGGCTGGTCGCAATTGCCGTCTATGGCATGTTTGCGCTGGGTTTGTGGATGGTCACGCTCAGCTATTACGATGGCTGGTACCATCAGGCGCCCGAACTGCATAAAAGTATTGGCATTGTCCTGATGCTGGTACTGGTAATCCGCCTTATCTGGCGGCGCCTCTCTCCTCCTCCCGCGCCACTCGCAAGCTACTCTCGATTGACGCGTATTAGCGCGGTGGTTGCACATGTCGCGCTTTATTTGCTGCTGTTCGCCATTCTGTTCAGTGGCTACCTCATCTCCACCGCTGACGGGAAGCCGATCAGCGTTTTCGGCCTGTTTGATGTGCCTGCCACGATTGCCGATGCAGGCTCGCAGGCAGACCTCGCCGGAGATATTCACCTGTGGCTGGCATGGACGGTCGTCATCCTTTCGGTCTTGCACGGCCTTGCCGCCTTTAAACACCATTTCATTGATAAAGACGACACCCTAAAGCGCATGCTGGGTAAATCGTCATCTGACTCTGGAGTATGATATGAAGAAAAGCCTGCTGGGTTTTACTCTCGCTTCGTTACTGTTCTCTGCGGGTTCCGCGATGGCAGCGGAATACAAAATCGACAAAGAAGGTCAACACGCCTTCATCAATTTCCGCATCCAGCACCTCGGTTACAGCTGGTTGTACGGCACATTTAAAGACTTTGACGGCTCTTTTACCTTTGATGAGGCCAATCCTGCCTCTGATAAAGTCAATGTCACCATCAATACCAACAGTGTCGATACCAACCATGCGGAACGCGACAAACATCTTCGCAGTGGTGAATTTCTCAATGTGACGAAACATCCGCAGGCAACCTTCACCTCGACTGAAGTAAAAAAAGACGGTGATGAGCTGGATATCACCGGCAATTTGACCTTAAACGGCGTGACCAAACCGGTGAAACTGGAAGCCAAACTGATTGGTCAGGGTGATGATCCCTGGGGTGGCAAACGCGCTGGTTTTGAAGCGGAAGGGAAAATTAAACTTAAAGACTTTAATATCACGACCGACCTTGGCCCTGCTTCGCAGGAGGTCGAATTGATAATCTCAGTGGAAGGCGTACAGCAGAAGTAACCACCCGCAGAAGTATCAGAGGCGGATCATAGACGATGATCCGCCCTGGCTCGTAGCCTGTGAGCACAGGGCCCACGCTGGCGAAAGCATTTACTCAGGGTCCGGGATACCGAGTTTTGTATTCAGTCGGCCACGCGATTTGTTGAAAATCTTGTTGCCATTTTCCCTTCCGGCTCGCCGCTTACGCTGTTCCTCTTCCGGTAACTGGCTCTCTTCCAGACAGGCTTCGCTACAGCACCCTTTGAATTTTTCGGCGCATGACGGGCATTGAATGAACAGCAAATGGCAACCATCGTTCACACAGTTAGTATGGCTGTCGCATGGCACACCGCACTGATGGCAATGGGCAATCACGTCATCAGAGATACGCTCTCCCATACGTTCATCAAAAACAAAGTTCTTACCGATAAAACGCACCGGTAACCCTTGTTCACGCGCGCGACGGGCATATTCAATGATCCCGCCTTCGATGTGCCAGACTTTGTTAAAGCCGTTATGTTTCATCCAGGCGCTGGCTTTTTCACAACGGATCCCGCCGGTGCAGTACATGACTATCTTTTTGTCTTTATGTTCCTGCATCATTTCAACCGCTTTTGGCAGTTGTTCGCGGAAGGTGTCGGCAGGAATTTCCAGCGCGCCATCAAAATGGCCCACTTCGTATTCATAGTGGTTGCGCATGTCGATAAAAATCGCATCCGGGTCATCGAGCATCGCGTTCACTTCGGCGGCTTTCAGGTATTCGCCGACATCGCTGGCATTAAACGAGGCATCCTCAATCCCGTCCGCGACGATGCGATCGCGCACTTTCATGCGCAGAACCCAGAATGATTTGCCATCATCGTCAATCGCAATGTTCATACGCAGGCCATTCAGGGCAGGATCGAAGCTGTAGAGATAGGCTTTCAATGCTTCAAACTGGCTTTCCGGCACGCTGATTTGCGCGTTGATCCCTTCATGAGCTAAATATACGCGACCGAACACATTCAGCTTTGTTAAGGCGGTATAGAGTATGTCGCGCGTGACCTGCGGGTTAACGATGGAGAAATATTTATAGAATGAGACGGTCTTGCGCGGCTCGGTTTCTGCAAGCATGCGCGCTTTCAGTTCGTCATTCGAGATGCGGTTGTGTAACACTGGCATGGTGTACGTATCCTGCAATGCGGTAATCAATAAAATCGGGCGGCATCATAAAGCAATTAGTAGCAATTTACATCCACACAATTTGCGCTACATTTCCCTCATTAAAATCATCTTTCAATAACAATAGCCTGGCAATTACGCATTTAACTGGTAGTGATTTTGGTTGATTCGATAAAAATGCGACAATGCAGGAGATTTTTGCTGAGTAAAGGAACGATATGACGCATTTACCTAAATTTTCCCCGTCACTGCTACATCCGCGCTACTGGCTAACCTGGTGCGGTATTGGGTTGTTGTGGCTGGTGGTACAACTGCCTTATCCGGCCATTTATCGCCTGGGTTGCGGTACAGGAAGGCTGGCAATGCGCCTGATGAAGCGCCGCGTGCGTATCGCACATCGCAACCTTGAGCTTTGCTTCCCGCAGATGCCGGAGCAAGAGCGTCAGGAAATGGTCAAAAAGAACTTTGAGTCTGTCGGAATGGGAGTAATGGAGACCGGGATTGCGTGGTTCTGGCCAGACAGACGAATCAATCGCTGGGTGGATGTCATCGGGATGGACAACACGCAAAAACACTTCGCCGAAGGCAAGGGGATTTTGCTTATCGGCGTGCACTTCTTAACGCTTGAGTTGGGGGCACGCGTCTTCGGTATGCATATTCCTGGCATTGGAGTGTATCGGCCCAATGACAATCCCCTGCTGGACTGGCTACAAACGTGGGGACGGTTACGTTCAAACAAGACGATGATAGATCGTAAAGATCTGAAAGGGATGGTGCGCGCACTGAAAAGCGGCGATGTCGTATGGTACGCGCCGGACCACGACTACGGCCCACGCTCCAGCGTCTTTGTACCGTTCTTTGCGGTAGAGCAGACCGCTACCACTACCGGCACATGGATGCTGGCGAAAATGTCTAAATCTTGCCTGGTACCTTTTGTACCGCGTCGTAAACCAGACGGTAAAGGGTATGAACTGATCATGCTGGAAGGTGAAACCACGCCACCGCTGGAGAGTGCAGAAGAGACCGCAGCCTGGATGAATAAAGTTGTTGAGCGCTGCATTCTGATGGCCCCGGAGCAATATATGTGGCTGCATCGTCGCTTCAAAACCCGCCCGGAAGGTGTCCCTTCTCGCTATTAACCTCCTGCGTAGCCTGGTCCGCCGGGCTGCGCTTGTTGTATTTCTTCACATGCTTTCCATTGCAGCTTTTATCACCCGGGCGCATAATTAGCAGGCTTATTATTTTTGATTGCTAATTTTTCGCGTGTGACACGCGTAACGTGGAAGGTAATGTCATCTCCTGCTCCCATAAACTGGAAACGTAATTTGACCGTGGCCTGGGTAGGCTGTTTTTTAACTGGCGCGGCATTTAGTCTGGTCATGCCTTTTTTGCCTCTCTATGTGGAGCTACTCGGCGTTACCGGGCATAGCGCGCTTAACATGTGGTCCGGTCTGGTTTTTAGTATTACTTTTCTTTTTTCCGCAATCGCCTCCCCCTTCTGGGGTGGCCTCGCTGACCGCAAAGGGCGTAAAATAATGCTCCTGCGTTCTGCGCTGGGAATGGCGATTGTCATGGCCCTGATGGGGCTTGCGCAAACTATCTGGCAGTTTCTTGTATTGCGCGCCCTGCTCGGCTTGCTCGGCGGCTTTATCCCGAATGCCAACGCGCTGATCGCAACACAGATGCCACGAAACCGCAGCGGATGGGCGATGGGAACATTATCTACGGGCGGCGTAGCAGGAGCATTGCTTGGCCCACTGGCAGGGGGGCTGCTGGCCGATATGTACGGGCTACGGATGGTCTTTTTTATCACCGCCTCGGTTCTGTTTATCTGCTTTTTGTTAACGCTTTTTTGCATCCGGGAAAATTTCACCCCGGTGGCGAAAAAAGAGATGCTTCATGCAAGAGAAGTTTTCGCTTCGCTGAAAAGTCCGCGCCTCGTGCTGAGTTTGTTTGTCACGACGATGATCATTCAGGTCGCAACGGGATCTATCGCCCCTATCCTGACGCTCTATGTCCGTGAACTGGCAGGTAACGTCGGTAATATTGCATTTATTAGCGGTATGATTGCTTCGGTTCCCGGTATGGCGGCGCTGATGAGCGCACCGCGCCTTGGCCGGCTGGGCGATCGTATCGGCCCGGAAAAGATTTTAATCGCCGCGCTACTGATTTCCGTCTTACTGCTGGTGCCTATGGCCTTTGTACAAACGCCGTGGCAGCTTGGGTTACTGCGTTTTCTCCTGGGTGCCGCCGATGGCGCCCTGCTCCCCGCAGTGCAAACACTGCTGGTCTATAACACGACCCAACAAATTGCAGGCCGTGTATTCAGCTACAACCAGTCATTCCGCGATATCGGTAATGTGACCGGCCCACTGCTCGGCGCAGCGGTCTCGGCAAACTACAGTTTTCGCGCCGTATTCTGCGTTACGGCGGGCATCGTCCTGTTTAACGCTTTTTACTCCTGGGTCAGTTTACAACGTCCCGCGCGCCGCAGAGTCGCTGACCACGTCATCGATGATTAACACCGATGACTGATTTTTTTGTTCGGGCACTTGCAAAACCTCATATTCAACTATTCTTTCCCTGAATACCTCGTCAAACCACAGGGAGAAATTTATGACTATGTACGCTACGCTCGAAGAAGCAATTGATGCTGCTCGCGAAGAGTTCCTGGCCAATAATCCAGGCGTGGAGGAAGAAGATGCCAGTGTGCAGCAATTCAACGTCCAGAAATACGTGCTCCAGGACGGAGACATTATGTGGCAGGCTGAATTCTTCGCAACAGACGAAGAGGAAGGCGAGTGTCTACCGATGTTATCGGGCGAAGCCGCACAGAGTGTTTTTGACGGCGATTTTGATGAGATAGAGCTGCGTCAGGAGTGGCTGGAAGAAAACACGCTACACGAGTGGGATGAAGGGGAATTCCAGCTTGAACCTCCACTTGATACGGAAGAAGGTCAGGCCGCTGCGGATGAGTGGGACGAGCGTTAGTTATTCATACGGACCATGGTGAGCATCAATGGGCAGTAAGAGCGTATCGAACACCAGCGAGAATGGCAGGTCGAGTACGGTAACGTAGCGCCATGCGGAGTCGCGGACATCCCATTTGACGCCAGAGTAGTATTGATTGCCATGCCCCTGGCCAGGGATCGTCCGGCTGATGATGCTGCCACATCCGCTCAGCAGGCATGTCATAAGTGCCACGATAAGAATTCTCACCCATTACCTCACATATCATTATTTACGTAAAAAAATACCGGCCCTGAGGCCGGTATTTTCTCATCTCAGCTTACTTTGCCTTCAGAGCAAGCGGGTTGAGTTTCACATCCTGATAAAAGGTTACCCACGAGAGATACCTCTCTGGCGATGCCCATACACGGTAGTGCAAGCGCGCCATGGTGACAGGATCACTCAGCAGCACCAGACGTCGGTCACGGGTAAGCTTATCCGGGGTCTCGTTCAGCGCCTGCTCAACGTGACGCTCACGGGCGATCTCCAGAATATGCCCGCTACGATGACGCGCGGTTGCCATTGCCGTTGCCAGCGCGTTAAACGACGGGTTGAACACGGCATGCATAAAGCCATCTTCCAGTGAACGCCCGCGGTTCAGCTCCAGATACTTATCAGTATCCACCAGCACCTGCGGCGGAGAGTACTCTTCCGGAATCAGGAACAGCTTCCAGCGCTTGGTACGCAGGCCCGTCGTTGAACGACTGGAAATGACCGACACGAACGGAGACAGGATCAGCGAGAAGACGATCGGCGCCAGCCAGAACAGGAAGCGCAGATCCAGCCATGCCATACCCACTGCCCACACCAGCCCCAGCAACAACTGAGAACCATGACGCATGAACGCCTCGCCCCACGGGGTCGAGTCATCGTCACGCTGCGGTGAGTTCCAGACCACTTCCCAGCCGAGGAATGCGCTGACCACGAATACCGTGTGGAACAGCATACGCACCGGCGCCAGCAGAACGGAGAACAGCACTTCCAGCAGCAGGGAGAGTGTCACCCGTACAAAACCACCGTACTCTTTCGGCCCTTTGCACCAGATCAGAATGATACTCAGCAGTTTCGGTAAAAACAGCAGAACCATCGTTGAGGCAAAGAGCGCGATAGCCAGTTCCGGGCGCCACTGCGGCCATACCGGGAAGAGCTGACGCGGTTGCAGGAAGTATTGCGGCTCTGTTAATGCATGCACCACCTGCAGCGCAGTCGACAAGGCCAGGAACATAAACCACAACGGCGCAGAGAGGTAGGACATCACCCCTGTCAGGAACACCGCACGGTGCACCGGATGCATCCCCTTCACGAGGAACAGACGGAAGTTCATCAGGTTACCGTGACACCAGCGACGGTCGCGTTTGAGCTCATCCAGCAAGTTCGGCGGCAGTTCCTCATATGAGCCTGGCAGGTCATAAGCAATCCAGACGCCCCAGCCCGCACGACGCATCAGCGCGGCTTCAACGAAGTCATGAGAAAGAATCGAACCAGCAAACGAGCCTTCACCCGGCAACGGTGCCAGCGCGCAGTGCTCAATAAACGGCTTCACGCGGATGATCGCGTTGTGACCCCAGTAGTGTGATTCCCCTAACTGCCAGAAGTGCAGGCCTGCGGTGAACAGCGGACCATACACGCGCGTAGCAAATTGCTGGCAGCGGGCGTACAACGTATCCATGCCGGAAGCTTTTGGCGACGACTGAATGATACCGGCATTCGGGTTCGCTTCCATCAGACGCACCAGCCCGGTCAGACAATCACCGGTCATCACGGAGTCGGCGTCCAGCACTACCATGTAGCTGTACTGGCTGCCCCAGCGACGGCAGAAATCATCAATGTTACCGCTTTTACGTTTCACGCGACGGCGACGGCGGCGGTAGAAAATTTGCCCTTCACCTTGCACCTCGGCGATAAGTTCCATCCAGGCTTTCTGCTCAGCAACGCAGATATCCGGGTTGTAACTATCACTGAGTACGTAAACGTCAAAGTGTTCACTGTTACCGGTCGCTTTTACCGACTCCCAGGTCGCACGCAGGCCCGCAAAAACACGATCAACGTCTTCATTGCAGATAGGCATGATCAGCGCAGTGCGGTGCGCAGGATTGAGCGCCTCATCACCGACTGTGGAAGCGGAGATACTGTATTTATCCCGCCCTATCAGCAACTGTAAGAAGCCCATCAGTGCGGTCCAGAAACCGGCCGACACCCAACAGAACAGTACGGCAAACAGAATGAGGATACCGGTCTGCAGCACATACGGCAGTAGCTGCATAAAGGAAACCCACAGATTCTGGCCCACCATGTCCGACGGGTTAATCAGCGCCCAGCCCTGGTAAGGCAGGATGGTTTTCATGTACCAGGTAGCAACGACGGTTTGCGACAGGGTCAGCAGCAGCAGGATGTAACGGCGAATAGAACCCACCGTACGCCATTTTTGCTCGCTGGCCTGCTCTTCTTTGGTCAACCGCGACATATAGCGCGGCTGAACATCGCGACCACGAAGCCTGTCCCAGAAACGCCCAATCGGGTTCGTTCTCCAGGGATCAGGGAACATCGAAGAACGCTTCGCTTTCGGCATTGCCTCCAGTTGCGTGCGCCCTTCATCATCTTTAACGAGTTGACCTTTCGCAAGGGAGTCAGGCCAACTGTGCTCAAGACGCGCTTTTACTGAACCCAGCGGCGAATCATCGTCACGGGTCCAGCTGTGACGCTCATCGTCCAGGGCTTCATGCACAGCACGAATACTCTCTGTCGGCAGCGCTGCCTTTTCCGCATCCGGAAGCGGCAGCGCGTCGATATACTCAGTTGTCTTATTCATTGGAAGGTAACTGATAGCTCCAGGTTTCACTCAGGGTCTTGTCGCCATTGACCAGTGCGGCACGCATATCGGTGGTTTTCTTCGGATCTTTGACCTTCACACGCAGCATTAAACGCCAGCCTTGCGTGACAGGATTATAACGAACGGTATTTTCAACGATTTCACCATTATCACCGATACTGGCCTGCGCGGTGACGGGGGTGTCTTTCGGCAGTTGCTTCATATCCTGACCGGTGAAGTCCACGACAAAGGCCTGCGTACCATCCGGCTGACGAATTAGGTTGGACTGTTTGACATCGCCGGTAGAGCGACGAGTCTGCATCACCCATGCGTTATCCGGGGCATGCAGCTTGTCTTCATCGCGACTAAAGGTGATGGTGTATTTGAAATTCATCTCCTTACCCGGCTCCGGCAGTTGATCCGGCGTCCAGTAAGTGACGATATTATCGTTGGTTTCGTCGTTGGTCGGAATTTCCACCAGCTCAACCTTCCCTTTGCCCCAGTCGCCTTTCGGGGTGATCCAGGCGCTTGGACGCAGGTCATAACGGTCGTCGATATCTTCAAAACGCGAGAACTGACGACCCCGTTGCAGCAGGCCAAAGCCCTGCGGGTTTTCCATAGCGTAACTGCTTACTGCCAGGTGTTTCGGGTTGTTCAGCGGGCGCCAAATCCACTCGCCATTGCCGGCGAGCATCGACAACCCGTTGGAGTCATGCAGTTCAGGGCGGTAGTTGATTGCCGGTGACGGCTGTGATGGTCCGAACAGGAACATACTGGTCAGCGGCGCCACACCCAGTTTGCCCACTTTGTCACGCAAATAGACCTTAGACTGCACGTCAACGACAGTATCGCGCCCTGGAATAATGACAAAGCGATAGGCGCCGGTGGCGCGTGGAGAATCCAGCAGTGCGAAAATGGTCAGACGTTTGTCAGTCGGTTTTGGACGTTCGATCCAGAACTCTTTAAAACGAGGGAACTCCTCCCCTGACGGCAAAGCCGTGTCGATCGCCAGACCACGGGCAGAAAGGCCATACACCTGGCCTGCGCCAATCACACGGAAGTAGCTGGCACCCAGCATACTGACGATTTCATCGTTTTTATCTTTATTATTAATGGGGTAGAGGACTTTGAAACCGGCGAATCCGAGATCTTTGACCGTGTCTTTATCGTGCTGCACGTTACCAAAGTTAAAATAATCCGGGCTGTATTTAATTTTGCGAACAGCGGTAGCAGTGACTTCATTGATAGCAACCGGCGTGTCGAAGTACATGCCCTGGTGATAGAATTCAAGCTTAAATGGGGTATTAATGGCGCTCCAGTAGGCCTTATCATGGTTGAATTGAATCTGCTGATAATCCGCATATTTCATCTCGCGGAATACGGACGGCAGATTGCTTTTTGGCGCTTCGTAACCTTTGCCTGCTAAGGATTGTGCCTGTTTTGCGACATCGTCAATGGAAAAAGCCCAGCCTGATGACGTATAAAATGACAACAGTACCGCAGCACCCAACCAACGCATTTTCATCATTCGTAATTTAGGTTTCATAATAACTAAGCACTTCCCCCTTTGTGTGCTTAAATCGATCCGATCCATTTTAATGGAAACATTGGCATTCCGACAACTGAATCCCCGCTTTGTTCAGCACACCGGCTCAGTGAATAAGCAAATGAAACTAACCCTTTATCGTTTTGCGTACTTATCCTGGAGACAGTCTATCGGTCATAGTGTAGGGTTGATTAGGAATGTAATCATTATTTGTCTTATGGATAAGACGAAAAGTCTGAGAGTTAAAGGAGTCATATGAGCAGAATACCCGCACAACGTGAATATTTCCTTGATTCCATCCGCGCGTGGTTAATGTTGCTTGGGATCCCTTTTCACATTTCGCTGATTTACTCGAGCCATATGTGGCACGTGAACAGTGCGCACCCGTCATGGTGGCTGACCTTATTCAATGACGCGATCCACGCCTTCCGTATGCAGGTGTTTTTCGTCATTTCCGGCTACTTCTCTTACATGCTTTATCTGCGCTACCCGCTACAACGCTGGTGGACTGTACGTGTAGAGCGTGTTGGCATTCCAATGCTGACGGCCATTCCACTGCTCACGCTTCCGCAATTTATCATGTTGCAATACGTCAACGGACGTACCCAGGACTGGCATACGTTATCGCTGTACGACAAATTCAATACTCTGGTGTGGGAGCTGATTTCCCATCTCTGGTTTTTGTTGGTACTGGTGGTGCTTACAACCGTCAGCATGTGGCTGTTCCGGAGAATTAAAAGCAATGCGGCGCGCCTGCTCGACAACATAACGCTCGGCAAACTTTCCGTTGCGTTCCTGGCATTCGGCATCCTTTATGCTGCATTCCGCCGACTCGTATTCATAATTTATCCTGATATATTGCGCGACGGGTTGTTCAATTTCGCCGTCATGCAATCACTGTTTTATATCCCGTTTTTCCTGTTGGGAGCGCTGACCTTTATTAACCCGCGATTAAAATCGCTGTTTGTTAATCCCTCCCCTGCCTGCTTTGCGGGTTCGCTCATCGGTTTTGCCGCGTATCTTCTGAATCAACACTATGGCAGCGGCGATGGCTGGATGTATGAAACCGAGTCGGTAATTACCATGCTGCTGGGTCTGTGGATGGTGAATGTGGTCTTTTCACTGGGCCACCGAATGCTGAATTTCCAGTCTGCACGCGTGAGTTATTTTGTTAACGCATCGCTGTTTATCTATCTGGTACACCATCCGTTAACACTGCTGTTCGGCGCGTGGATAACCCCACACATCCATTCCAACTTGCTGGGATTTACCACCGGCCTGGTGTTTGTCATTGGATCTGCGCTACTGCTGTATGAGGCGCACCTGCGTATCCCGCTACTGCGTTTCCTCTTTTCAGGCAAACCGGAAAGCAAAACCAGCAATACCCATGCAACAGCGCGTTAAGGCAACAATGGCTGCCTGGAAATCAGAGCAGCCATTCAACCGGAAGCCGCGATGCCAGCCGTACCAGCATTCGCTGCCAGAACCGCGTCTGCGGTTCTTTTTTCAGCACCGTCTCCTTGCCGTTCTGCAACTCTACCCAATTAATACGCCCCCAACGATCAAGGCGCAGTTGCCACGCCGCCGCACGCTGACTGCGTAAAAAACGGTGGTGGATGCGCTGGGCCAAATCAGCACTGTCGATCACAAAACCCATTTCCGTATTCAGCATTGCCGAACGTGGATCAAAATTAAACGAACCGATGAAGACCTTTTCGCCATCGATACTGAATGTTTTGGCGTGTAGGCTGGAACCGGAGTTCCCGGTCAGCCCACGGTCATGGACCGGGTGTGCCTCATCACGGGTTGGCTTTAGCTCATACAATGCTATTCCATGACGGAGCAGCTTTTTACGCCAGCGTGCATAGCCCGCATGCACCACAGAAACATCGTTCGCTGCCAGAGAGTTCGTAAGAATAGCGATACTTACGCCTTTGCGCGCAAGACGAATGAGCTGGGCAACCCCCCGACGTCCGGGAACAAAATAGGCCGAGATAATATCCACCTGCCGTTCAGGCGTCCCCATCACATTATTCAGACGCTCCGGTAACAAGGTATGCGTGTGTGCTTTCCCCTGCCCTTTACGTGGATCATCGCTTAATAGCCTGGTCTTCGCCCACACAATCGGTAACGTCCCGGACTCCAACTGACTGGCAAAGGGGGTAGATTCAAGCTTGTTGCGGTAGCGGACAGCGGTGATGTCCTGATACCAGGCCTCCGGCAAACGGATGCGCCCGGCAATCTCTTCCTGTGGCAAGTCCAGCACCGCATGCAACGGTGACACGGACTCACTGTGCCAGTAGCGGGAAAAATCATCACTGACATCGCGCACCACCGGGCCTATCGCCATAACATCAAGGTCGGTAAATAACGGTTCTTCCCCGGCGCCAAAATAAGCATCCCCGACGTTGCGTCCGCCGACCAGCGTCACCACACCATCGACAGTGAAACTTTTATTGTGCATACGACGGTTGAGGCGCGCGAAATCAGTAAGGTAGCCCAGCGCACGCAGCGTGCGGAATGAGAAGGGATTGAACAGGCGCACCTCAATACGTGGATGGGCATCAAGCTGGCGTAGAACATCATCCATGCCAAGCGTATTGTTATCATCCAACAACAACCGGACATGAACACCGCGCTCCGCGGCCTCCAGCAGCGCCAGCAATAGCAGTCGGCCAGACATGTCGTCCTCCCAGATGTAATACTGCACATCCAGAGTACGTTGCGCCATTTCTGCCAGACGGTAACGTGCCACAAAGGCATCCAGGCTGTCATCAAGCGCCACCAGCCCGCACAGGCCCGGGTGGGCCTCGCACAATGGCGTAACCGCTCGCCCCAACCGCGTATCCTGCGGCGGAGTCACGTGCTCTTGCGAGGGAAAATCAGGTTCATCGAGTATTTTTATGGTCATAGCTGTCAAAGTATATCCGCCAGCGCCGCGTCGGGTGGGTTAGAAAATCCGAAACGCATCGCCCTGGCGTTGTGCGTCTGCATTACTTTCGCTAATGTTTTCCGTTAACTTTAAAAAGAAACGCAGCGGTACCTTGTCAGCGTTCTCTCCTCAGGCATTATTTTCAGCTCCGCGCTGTGTCAGCAGTCGCCGATACAACGCGGTATTTTCTTCATCAAAACAGACAAACACTACGCGACGTATTTGCGGATGGTCAGCCAGAAATGCCGCAACAGTATTGATGGCGACTTCCGCTGCGGCCGCTTTAGGATAACCGTAAACCCCGGTGCTGATTGCCGGAAAGGCAATGGATTCAAAGTTATTGGCTTCGGCCAGCATCAGACTGTTGCGATAGGCATCTTCCAGCAGGTGAACGTCATGATCATCTCCACCATGCCATACCGGACCAACAGTATGCACAACGGCTTTTGCCGGTAACTTTCCGGCTGTGGTGATCACTGCATGTCCGGGCGGACAATCTCCTTGCTCCTGGCGCACGCGCCGACAGGCTTCCAGCAATGCCGGACCGGCCGCCCGATGAATGGCCCCGTCCACCCCACCGCCGCCAAGCAGTGATGAATTTGCCGCATTAACGATAACGTCCACGCTGACGGTGGTGATATCCCCTTGAATAACCTGCATTGTCGCTTGCATGTTCCTGCCTCATAGCTTTCTCTTCTCTCAAGTGTAGCGCAGCCAGGAATGAAATTTGATCAGGCCCGGTCTGCATTACTGCGCAAATTGAGCCTGTAAAACGATTAGTTATAGGTAATGTCCATCACAGCCAGCGTATGCGCCGGATTGAGGTAGTTGATTTTCATGGTCACAAGGTTGCCTAAGCCACTCTGCTCCTGGGTAAGCTTTTTTAGGGAGAATTGTTGAGTTTTAGCCTGTCCCTGGCGGTCGCATGCCACCGTCGCCTTGTGAGCGTCGACGCTGACATCGCATGGGCTTTCGACAATCGCCCCTTCAAAATAGATAACCCCGCCGGTCGACGCCATCGAAACGGAACTGCATACGGCAGACAAAAGGAGTGCTGGAAGAAACAGCATGCTGGAAGCTGACATATAAACCTCAATAATGGGTGGTCTTTGCAGATGGTGAGAGTGGCACCGCTCAGACACCTCATAAAAACAAGATGTCAACTTTATGTATACATTAACTAATCAAATTTAACAGCATTGAAACAAACTATTTTCATCAAGAAACATTCATGAAATGAATGCGTTATATCTTTTGTTGTGAAGTCCAGTGCCTGGATACATTCACTGACTGCCCATCGGTGACGGTAACGACAATATCGACACTATCTTGCGCTTCAATATTCATACTTAACCGCATCAACGACGTCGGTTGATTAGCGATAAATTGAATAGTTTTACGCTGCTGGGTACGACTCTGGCCGCCTTGCCCCTCTCGTGTTGCCAGAATCTGTACCTGACAGACGCAATTTTCGGTGAGTAAAACCTGTGGGGTAATCGTATACATATCGCCAACGCGGGTCGTGTCAAAGGTAATCTGGCTGGACAGAGCGGCAAGTAATAACAATGTGTTCATAACGCCTCCCAAAAAGAAACAGGGCCGTAGCCCTGTCTCTTCAAACGATATGTCTGTTAGTACTGGTTGGCAGTTGCATTGTTGCCGAAACCAACCTGGTGTACGTTGACGGTAGAGCCAGAAGCAGTCTGATTAACCAACGCGCCGTTGCCACCACCATACTGGCTTACAGAGATAGTAGAATCTCTGCTATTCCACTGGTCAATCGTTGCACTGTTATGGAAACCATTTTGTGACAGGCTGATGGTGCTGTCGTCAGAACCCTGGCCAACATCAGCGCCGTTGCTTGAGCCATTCTGACGGATTGTAGTGGAAGAGTCGCGAGCATCGGATTGCAGTGCCAGTGCGGAGTTACTGCTACCGGTCTGATAGATACTCAGTACTGAATCCGGACCACCATAGTTATGACCGCCATGATCTGAGAACTGCGGGACGCTGCCTGCAAAAGCACTGGCTGAAACGACGATCGCTGCTACTGCTGCCACTTTGAAAAGTTTCATGGTAAACCCCCATCGGATTGATTTTAAAGCCACAATGGCATCAACGTTGTATAACGCGTATGTCCATCTGCGACTGTCTCTGGACAACGACTGCTGTTTTCTGTGTACCGTACTGTGTAATGCTCGCTCTGTTACCCGACCCTTTTTGGATAATCATTGCGGTATTGCCGTAAGCCCCTTGCGTAATATTCGCGTCATTGGCACTGCCTGACTGATCGATATATGCAAGGTTATATGCTCCTGACTGGTCAATTTTTGCCGAATTGCTCCCACCATTCTGGGAAATAACTGACAATAACTTCGAGCCTGCCTGGCTAATTTGTGCGTTATTATTTGCACCGGATTGACCAATAATGGCCGCTTTATTGTAGGCAGCGGCGCTTAATTCATTCACCGCCAGGTTATATTCCGAACCGGCCATATCATAACCCGTAGCGGCGGCAAACCCAGGTGCACCCAGCATCGTTAACATCATAAATAACAACTTGTTTTTCATGTTGTCACCCTGGACCTGGTCATTTATTAAAAAGACAGTTTAAATATTTGTCACGCCAGCGATAACATCGTCAATTAATTTGTTAACGCTGCGTTACGGAAATCAGTATGGGCAGTGAGAAAAATAAAATATCTCACCCGTGATTCGTATTTTTTACTTTCCACTTAAGACCAAAGTATGAACATTTGTATTGTTACCGGTACGCGCATATAGAGAGCGTATATTGACTTTTTTGGCAGGTGGGTTTGCTTATAACAATTTGGTTGTAACGAAGTAATCCGTAAGCAGGTTCTGAGAAGGAGATAACATTTCTTTTCTCGCCCTTCACAATCGTTCCTTTTTTTACTGCACAAACCGAACATCGACCCTCATACCAAAACCTTTGTTGTGGCATTACCCATACTACTTTAAGGTTATTATTAAAAACCATTAAAAACAATTACATATATTAATTTGTATGATTTTTAAAATGTGTGCAAGTATGATTTCATGTACAACTTACCTATCAAAACTAAACAATAAAAAAACCACAATGAAATATTTTAATATTTATTTTTACATTAGGTTACATGTTTAACACTTGCTTTAAGAAGGGCAAAGACTAGATTGGAATTAGCAGTACACATTTAGATTTATTAATTTCCCTTACTCGTTAGGGATTAAGTATTTATTACTACACACAGCAACACAGCATCTGTCAGTACTTCTGGTTCCCCACCTTTGGGTGGGGAAGCTGCGGATGTCTTTAACGCGGGGTTTCATCATGTTCAGTGAAGTCCATAGTTCGTACAATCATACATTGTTGTTAATTACCAAACCCTCCTTGCAGGCAACAGCCTTGTTGCAGCATTTGAAGCATTCTCTGTCGATGAGCGGGAAACTGCATAATATTCAACGCTCGCTGGAGGACATTCCCGGCGATTGTGTGGTGTTATTCGATATGATGGAGGCGGATAAGAAAATCATCCAATACTGGCAGGACATTTTGTCCAGAAAAAACAATACATTAAAAGTATTGTTAATGAATACGCCGGAGGAATATCCGTTCCGTGATATCGAAAACTGGCCGCATATCAATGGGGTATTTTATGTCTCGGAAGATGAATCCCGTATGGTTGAGGGGTTGCAAGGGATCCTGCGCGGTGAGTGCTACTTTTCGCAAAAGCTTGCCAGCTACTTAATCACCCACTCTGGAAATTATCGGTACAGCAGTTCGGAATCCGCGTTGCTGACACACCGGGAAAAAGAGATTTTGAATAAGTTGCGCATTGGCGCATCCAATATTGAAATCGCCCGCTCTCTGTTTATCAGCGAAAATACAGTTAAAACACATCTTTATAACCTTTTCAAAAAGATAGCAGTAAAAAACCGTACTCAGGCGGTCTCCTGGGCCAACGACAATCTCAGGCGTTAATGCCATGAAACGCGTATCGCACTACCTTGCGGCTGCAACACTCTTGCTGGCCGCCGGGAATCTGCACGCTGTCGAAGTGGAGATTCCCGGTTTACTCACCGACCATACGGTTTCTTCGATCGGACACGATTTTTATCGTGCTTTTAGTGATAAGTGGGAAAGTACCTGGACAGGGAATTTAACTATCAATGAAAGACCAAGTGCTCGCTGGGGAAGCTGGATAACCATCACGATTAATCAAAGTGTTGTGTATCAGACTTTTATGTTCCCGACACGGCGTGATTTTGACAAGAATGTTGATATTGCACTTGCACAGACACACGAAGCACTCGACCGTCGCCAAATTGATCAGGCATTACTCAGCACCCGCGATTTAGCGACAGATGAATTCTAAAACACGATAAACATCCGGAGGGTAACATGCGTATTGCATATGCCGTCATTTCATTAATGTTGATAACGCCATCAAGTTGGGCCGGGCAAATGACGTTCCAGTTCCGCAACCCTAATTTCGGGGGCAACCCTAATAACGGCGCATTTTTATTAAATAGCGCGCAAGCACAAAACTCTTATAAAGATCCAAGCTATAAAGATCTTGGCGTTGAGACGACATCGGCACTTGATAATTTTACTCAGGCTATTCAATCACAAATACTGGGTGGATTATTAACAAATATAAATTCCGGCAAACCTGGTCGAATGGTAACTAGCGACTTTATCGTTGATATTGCCAATAAAGATGGACAGTTACAATTAAATGTAACTGACAGAAAAACAGGCAAAACGTCAACTATTCAGGTTTCAGGTTTGCAAAACGGTTCAACCGATTTTTAAGGCATCGCCATTACAGGACAATAATCATGCAGCGCTTATTCATACTTCTGGCCGTGTGTTTATTAAGCGGATGCTTAACCGCGCCGCCAAAACAAGCCGCCAAACCTACGTTATTACCCCGGGCACAAAGCTACAGTGATTTAACGCATTTGCCGCTGCCGTCCGGTAAAATATATGTGTCGGTATATAACATTCAGGATGAAACCGGGCAGTTTAAACCCTACCCGGCCAGTAACTTCTCGACCGCGGTTCCGCAGAGCGCTACCTCCATGCTGGTGACGGCGCTAAAAGATTCACGCTGGTTTGTTCCACTGGAACGCCAGGGGCTGCAGAATTTGCTGAATGAACGCAAAATCATTCGCGCGGCGCAGGAAAACGGCACGGTTGCTATTAATAACCGCTTCCCGCTCCAGTCATTGACCGCTGCGAATGTAATGATTGAAGGCTCGATAATTGGTTATGAAAGCAATGTCAAATCTGGGGGCATAGGCGCACGTTATTTCGGTATAGGTGCCGACACGCAATATCAACTCGACCAGATCGCCGTTAACCTACGCGTGGTCAATGTCAGTACCGGTGAAGTGCTCTCGTCAGTAAATACCAGTAAGACTATTTTGTCCTATGAAGTGCAGGCTGGGGTATTTCGTTTTATTGATTATCAGCGTCTGCTGGAAGGCGAAGTGGGTTACACGGCTAATGAACCGGTCATGCTTTGCCTGATGTCTGCTATCGAGACCGGGGTCATTCTGTTGATTAATGATGGTATCGATCGCGGGTTGTGGGATCTGCAAAACAAGGCAGAGAGCAAAAACGAAGTGCTGGTCAAATATCGCGAGATGGCGGCGATGCCTCCGCAATCCTGATGGTAAATACGGAAAAGCGTGACGGGTTAAATCGTCACGCTTTTTTTTGTTCTTTTGTCATCCCACCAGCGTTACGTGCAGCAAGCCACAATCCGCTGTTTTTCATGGCATAACCAAATAACAATCCGACAGCAAGCGAAGGCACGATCATACGCCAGTCGCCCTGCCCAGCAAAAGTAGCGCATGCGCCAATAAACGTGCCCGGAACGAAAGAAAGCAGCAGATTTTTCGCCTGGACACACATCAGAAACGCCACCAGGCCAGTCATGACATACCCTACAATCTCAAGATGCGGAGCCAGCGCGCTGCCGTGAATAATCACCTGCGCCCAGGCTACCCCGCTCATTAACGTACAGGCAGAAATTAACAGGCCCTTAAGACCACCTTGCGGACAGGCAAAGTAGGCAGTACAGCCAAGGAATCCGGCCCAGCCGATCAGACCAAGAGAGACAGCAACCCAACCCCAGAGACCGGAGAGAATGCCTGTCGTTAAAGCGATTGAAAGGAGTATGTTCATGGCGCGCATCTTAGCAGATACGCGCCTGATTTATGTGATATCAAGCGCAATAATTGCAATGTCACATTTCTTGTTGCAGTTTAAATGTGACTTACATCACATTTATTCCTCTTCTGATTCCTGCAATTCATCCCACATGGCAGAGATAGCATCACGCGTTAACGGTGCCATAGTCCGCCAGAATGGCGTAGTAGCATGTGCTTCCACTTTGCCGAGGAATGTGCCGCACCACGGCAGCAGATATTCTGCAAACAGTGTTTCCAGCGCTTCACTTTCATCTTCTGCCGACTGATCTTCCAGCCACGAGGCTGCCAACAGCAGCGTACCAAAATGATCTGCAGGTGCGTCGGTCAACGGCATACCGCGAGACGAAAGAAATGCCCGCACTTCTGCCTCTGTCGCCCCGTCAATCCACGCGCTGCGATAGGGGGAAACGCGGCTTTCGTTACCGACAAAAAGCGCATTAAAATCAGCGGCCAACGCCTGTGCATCACAATTCTTTTGCAGGCGCTCCAGCATTTCATCCTGCTCCAGCGGCCAGTTATGCGCCAGCTTCCCTTCACGTATGAGGGTATAGAGCGGCACGAGTAAGGGATCCTGTGGCTGACGATAAAACAGTGAACCCAGTACGCGGCAGAGGATGGAAAATTCGTTCATGCAATGATTCCAGTGGCTAATTAAAAGTCGGCAAATTCAGTAATAGGCGTCATTCCACGCGCTTCAAGGAAGCTCAGCATCCTGCGCGGTGTGACGTTGAGAATACGATCTTCCGGGAAATCGACCTCATCAAGGATTTCACGGCATTGCGCAAATTCGCCCAGCGTAAATGCCGTATGCGAGTCAGACCCCAGAGCAACCCACCCACCCGCATCACGCACGGCGGCAGCTATCGCACGGCAATTTGCTTCGCTACCTTTACGCGAATGCAGGAAAGAGGAGTTGTTGATTTCCAGAGCCACATTGTACTTCGCGGCGGCGGCGGCAATTGCCGGGATATCGACGGGATATTTTGGATTGCCCGGATGGCTGATGATGTGTGCATAACCATGCGCCATCGTCGCAATCATCGCCTCGGTATTGGTCTCTTTGTCCTGCGGGGCAAACACGGGTTCATGAAAGCCTGCAATGATCAGATCCAGCGAAGTTAGCATAGGGCCGCTACAATCAATCTCACCGTCAATATTTTTGATATTGGCTTCAATGCCACGCAGAATGCCGACGCCATCCACAACGCGTGGCCAGATACGCATGTTGATGAAGTGCCAGTGGTGTGGTGCATCATCCATATCAGGGCCATGATCGGTAATAGCGAACAGCTTAATCCCTTTTCGCTTTGCTTCGGTAATGTAGTCTTGCAGGGTGCTATAGGCATGGGTGCTGGCGACGGTATGCATATGCAGGTCAACGGGATACATGAAACTCTCCTGTAGTTGTTTCTGCAAGGATAGCAGTTATCGCTGCCATTTTTAATGAAAAACCCGGTCTGACACGGAAGCTTCACTAATAGCCACGAACACGATCAACCCCCCCGTTCACGATTTCGCCACGTTCAAGTTTGCCGATCGTAGCAGCAATAAAAGTAATGGCTTCATCTGCACGGGTGGTGGCCGCAATATGTGGCGTCATGGCAACACGGGGATGCGCCCAGAGAGGATGGTCGGCCGGCAGCGGCTCGCGACTGAAGACATCCAGCATTGCCCCTTTCAATTTACCGCTATCCAGCGCCTGCAAAAGATCGTCCTCGACCACATGAACACCCCGCGCCAGGTTCATAATATAGCTGTTATCCGCCAGTTGATTTATCACATTGAGATCAATGAGCCCCGTCGTTTCAGGGGTGTTAGGTAGCAAATTGATCAATACGCGCGTCCCGTGCAGAAATTCGCCTAACTCTTCTGTTCCGGCAAAACTGGTCACACCTGGTAAATCTTTATGCGAACGACTCCAGCAGCGCAGCGGAAATCCCCATGCGCTCAGGCTGGCTGCCACTTTCGCGCCAAGCACACCCGCCCCCAGGATGCCGATGGTGAAATCTTCGCGGCGATATTCTTCCAGCTCCAGCCACCTGGCCTGCTGTTTTAATGCCTGATAATCATCAAAGCGGCGGAACCAGTGCAGCACCTGACTCACCGCATATTCCTGCATCTGAAGCCCCATGCCGGTATCTTCCAGACGAAACAGCGGGATATGTTGGGCCAGCATCTCCGGATGCGCCTTGAGTTTACTCAGAATAGAGTCGACTCCGGCTCCCAACGCAAATACCCCTTTCAGTTCACGGCCGCGCAGCATCTCGACAGGAGGATGCCAGACCAGCGCATAATCGGCAGGTTCATCATCACCCTTGCGCCATTCACGCACGTTCGCACCGGGTAATGCGTTGCGTAAGGCTGGCAGCCAACAGGCGGGATCGAAGGTCGGGTGATAAAAAATAATCTCCATTTCAGCTCCAGATTGATGGTTTGGTTTCCCGGTCACTATCGGGGTTATCTGTTATCTTGTCAGACGGTTATGTTCACACATCACCTTAGCAAATATCATTGAAAGTATTTAGAAAAGTGTTTTGCCGGTAAAAAAGCCAGTTTCAGGACATTTAAGAAGCAAGTTGATTGAAGTTTGTCTAAACGCACTAATTTATTGAAAAAGAAGATTGACGGAAGTCCCGCTTTTTCCTACATTAGCGCCCGTCCCGACAACATCGGGAAGACAATGTGGTGAGGTGTCCGAGTGGCTGAAGGAGCACGCCTGGAAAGTGTGTATACGGCAACGTATCGGGGGTTCGAATCCCCCCCTCACCGCCATCATTTCAGATAAGAGCCTGTACGAAAGTACAGGCTTTTTTCTTTTATATTCTCCCGTACCGGGGGGATGAGAACCCCCGACCGGGGCTCGACAACCGGCGCCAGCCGGTTGGACAGATGACGAGCCTGCGAGGAATCTGCCCGCAGGGCGAGCGAAGCGAGTCAATCCCCCCCTCACCGCCATCATTGCAGATAAGAGCCTGTACGAAAGTACGGGCTTTTTTCTTTTATATTCTCCCGTACCGGGGGGGATGAGAACCCCCGACCGGGGCTCGACAACCGGCGTCAGCCGGTTGGACAGATGACGAGCCTGCGAGGAATTTGCCCTCAGGGCGAGCGAAGCGAGTCAATCCCCCCCTCACCGCCATCATTTCAGATGAGAGCCTGTACGAAAGTACGGGCTTTTTTCTTTTATATTCTCCCGTACCGGGGGGGATGAGAACCCCCGACCGGGGCTCGACAACCGGTGCCAGCCGGTTGAACAGATGACGAGCCGGCGAGGAATCTGCCCGCAGGGCGAGCGAAGCGAGTCAATCCCCCCCTCACCGCCATCATTCAGCATTTATATTTTATTCTCTCCTTAGATTCATATTTCATCTTAAAGCGCGGTTGTCTCTCAGCAAAAAATTAAGAAAGGATTTAAAGTTTATTTTAGCGAGAAATAAATAAAATATATGATATCAGAAAAAACATTGGAGGAGTGAATATTAATTTCATTACCTGCTACATTGGTGATGCGATATAATAGATCGACATTTTTTGGTCAAATTCGCATTATTACACGATAAGGAAATATAAAGATGAATGCCCGATTAGTGATGTTTTTATGCGCAACAACGCTACTGTTAACGGGTTGTATTCGCTCCCCTATTGATGCAAAAAAAAACAGACCATCAGGATCGGTAAGTAGTATAAGTAAAAGTACAACACATCTCACAGACAAAGATATTTTCGGCAACGAAACCACCTTATCTGTTTCAGAAGAAGATATTCAGGCTGCAATGGGCAGTGAAGGTTTTCGCATTCCGTTAAATTCTGCCGTGATTCTGGTTCAGTCAGGAAATCGTGCACCGGAAATGTTAATGCAGCAGGAAATGGGGAAATATTACCAGATATCAACATTCTCCGGAATTCCGGACAAACAAAAAACAACCTCGTGCAATAAACCCGCCAAAAATAAAGAACCAGATGCTGATGTTAGCGAGAACATGAACTATATGCAGGCACTGCGTTATATTGCAGCAAAAGGACATCAGAAAGCAGTCATTGTCTACTGGGATACTTTGCAGATTGGCAGGTACGACACCGCAGCAAAAGCCACCGTCTGGTCTGATTACCGTAATGAAACATTATCCGGTTCCGCCTCGCTACGTTACCTGGTTCGCTTTGCCCTCGTGGATGTTGCATCAGGAGAGTGGGCAACCTGGTCACCCATCAATTATGAATACAGCATCCTCAAGCCCCTGTCCGGAGAAACGCCTGTAACAGAACAGCAAATAATCCAGCTCAGGCAGAAAACGTATGCAGCAGTGACTAAAGACCTGGTCAACCGCTATCAGTAATATCCGTATGCCAGATTTCCTCATCAGTGGATTTATGACATATAAAAAAGCAAAGGCACCCCCAAAGGCCGTCAGTGGAAACTTAACAAGGTATATAGCGCCGGGTTAAAATCAGCTTTCCGGCACTATCTTCATCTTCTTAACCGGATTGCTTCACGATTTGATTTTACTAATGGCTGATTATCTAAAGCGGCCCTATACAGAACGGAACACCATGACAGGAACATAAATCTGGCGTAATAAATAATGCCCCGGATTATTCTCATTGGATTGATATTCTGCCGCTGATAATTTGTGGCGGCACCCAGTGATATGAGAATATCCGATTCTCCGAACCATCCTGTTTTCCGGACCAGAAACCATACCAGTGCCCACGCCGTAGATGCGCACAGACATGCCTTCTGGTATCCGGTTATTCACCTGTCGCTCCTTAATAAATTCGTTCACTCCACAGACTGTATGCACTGGTTCCGGCAATACAGTGCTCCCAGCTGATGCTTTCATACGTAAACGACACCGATTCTTCCGGCTGTCCCTGGCCGTTCAGAATAGTATCCGGCACCGTCAGATTAATGCTGGAAATTCTGGCGTTAATCAGCTTCAGTTTGTAATACAGTTCATTGATGCCGAAGCGGTTGGTGCGATAAAAGTCAAAATCACAGGTCAGGCATTCATTTTCGTTAATAGCCTTGCTCAACAACGGGGACGATTTATCCACCGGTTTATGGATGCTCAGTTCCTGGTGATTCACATTCTGCGCACGGCTTAAACCATGATTCAGCTCTGTCACCATAATCTGATCCAGATGTTTAAGTTGTGCTTTATTACCAATCGAAGCCAGCGATGAACACCCCGCCGAAATCAGCCCCTGAAACTGCCCGTTTAATGTCAGGTAAACCGGATTTGCCATGTTGTAATCTCCCTGAAATTATTATGAATTAATGTTTGTCAGCCGCATCCGGGCTGATTGAATTTTTCAGCAGCAGCCAGCGGCTTAACACGCCATCCAGCCGTTCATTAATCTGTTTTTCCAGAACGCCAGTTGCCTGTCCGTTTGCCTGGGCTTCCTGATACTGCGTCAGCAGCGACTCCAGCGGCGTCTCCTGGTTCAGCGTCCGCTCAGCCTGGTAAATCACTGTTTTGATATAGGAAAGTGTGAAGCCTTCTTTTGCCTGCTCGCGCTGAACCAACAGTTCGGCAAACGCGCGTAAATCCTGGCGAGTCTGCTGCCAGCCTGTCATCTTCGGACTGTTTTGCGCACGGGTTTTCAGCGTCTCATTCCACTGAGCTGTTGCCTGCTGCTGTTGCAGGCTCTCCGGCCAGCGGCTGTCGGCAGTCCGGACCATCTGCATTCCGGTTTCCAGCAGTTGCAGTGGAGACGCATAAGGAAGCTGTCGCAGACGTTGCGCGTAACGGTCGAGATCGGGAGATGACAGCCAGACCGTGGCTGCGCCCTGCGCTGTGTCATTTACCCTGGCCAGGAGCTGCTGTATCGGATAGATCTGCCACCACCAGAGCACGGCAGCGATAACGGCGGTAAAGGCAGCGCCTGCCGCAAAACCTTTCACGCTGAGACGCGACATGACTCCCGCCGTGCTGCCTGCTGTCGCGTTGGGATGAACCTCCACCTTCATTTCCGGTAGTTCAGGCAACGGCGGAACAATGTCCGCAATTGTTGACGTGGCGGCAACGGCGCTCTCCGGGGCATAGACCAGCGTCCTGACAGTGGTTTTCGCCTGCGAATCCCTACTGTGCTTCGGCTGCGGCTCCAGCCGTTTGCGTGTGTTCTGCACAAAGTACAACAGATTTTCCACACGCGGCATCTTCTTCAATTCCACCTGCTGCAGCTTATCGCAGATAAGCTGTAATGCCCGTTCGGTGCGGTACAGCAGCGGCAGGTCGGCTTCCGTAAAGGACAACTGCTGGCGCAGAATGTTGCCGGTGCGGGTATTGAACCAGTCGAGCATTTCCGTGCGTGCTGTTCCGTTTTGCGGCCAGAACTTATCCCACTCGTGGCTTATCATCGCCGCCAGCAGTTCCGTGCCTTCGCAGAATCCCGCCAGCCCCTGCGTGCGGGTGCGCGCCAGGGTGTAGTAACTCGCGGTATGCAAATCCACGCCGCTGGCTTTAAAAATCGCCAGCGCCAGCGACTCCACCCGTTTCCAGTTCAGCTCCGGCTGTGACGGGTGACTGGCCTTGTTGATTTCCTCGCGAATGGCGCTGAATTCCGGCAGACCACGCGGGTCGCTGCCAGTCACAATGGTCTGCGTAAGTGCGTCGTTGTTCATCCCTGTCTCCTCAGTACAGCGTATCCGGCAGGCGGAATTGGCTGAACAGCCCACCGCTGAAAGGATTATCTTCGGTGTCGGTATGCACCCGGTACACCATCGCCCCACCGTCCACGTTAAAGCGCACGCTAAAAGTGCCCTCCTGTACACCGGTGAGCTGCCCCGCGCCAAACAGCCGGAACTGCGCCCACGGCCCGCGGAAGCTGATGCTGCGCGGCGAACCACCGCTGAGACCAATCAGCGTCAGCTTGCTTTCATTGCCTTCACGCATGTTGTTCGGCCACACCAGATGGGCGGTATAGTTGCGTCCCTGGCTGTAGTCCACTAACTGCCCGTCCAGGTTCAGCACACTGCGCCGTTTGTTGCCAGAGAGCGATACAGTTTCCACTGCAAACTGCGCGCCTAAGCCATTCTGCTTACTGAAAAAAATGTTGCGGATGTTCTGCGCCCGCTCCAGCTGTTTCAGCACGTCTTCGCGGATAACGACAGCATTGTCGCCGTTCACTTCCACCCCGCCCTCGACAAACAACTTCAGGTTCTGCGCATAAAACGTATCCAGTACGCCACCGGATTTAAAGAAGCGTTCAAACGCATCCAGAGATGCATCCTGCGGCGAATGCGGGTTAAAAGGATACTTGTCCGCTAACTGCTCACTGAACGGCACCACCACGCTGTCGCGCCAGTCGACTTCCATATAGTGAACGGCTTCCACCATCACTACACGCCATGCCTGGTCGGCCAGCTTACCCACCCAGCGGTTGAGCGGCGCGGGCAGCGTTTTCGCCATCTGCCGGGTGGCGAAAATCGGGTCGCTACTGTTCTGGTCAAGCCGTAACTGCACGGCTTTCAGGGCCGATTTTCCCGGCGCAGGGGCATTCTGTATCGCCAGCAGGTAGCGGTGCAGCTCCGTCAGTTGCCGGTAAACCGTCTGCATCGAGCTTTCTTTATCCTTCTGCGCGTCCAGCGTGCTGTTTTCCGGGGCAAACTCGTGACCGAGGCGCGTCAGTAACGGGTAATCCGGCGCGTTCCGCGCCTCCTCACGCGCCTTATCATCCAGCTTGTCCGGCAGGACGATGGCGTGGGTGTTGTCACGCAGCGCGGTCAATGCCCGCTGGAGCGGCTGGTCGCCGCTGATAATTTGCTCCAGCGCCCCGGTGAGTTCCGCGACGGACGCATAATCACGCACATTGAGGTTATCCATTCCGGCGCGCCAGGTGGCGATGTAGTCACCAAGATATTGCTCGGTCAGTTGGCGCTGGATCTCCGTGCGGTCTGCGTCGCTGTATTTCACGCTGCGGGTCAGGTTCAGCACCCACGAATCCATTGCCGTCAGCGCCACCAGTTCATCACGCTGCGTCACAAAATAGCGTTGTAGCCCATGACGGGTCAGAAGCTGTGGAATAATCAGTTTGTCGTCATCGCCGGAGATAAACACCTTTTGAAAAGTCGGGCCGACCTGATCGCGCAGGTTCAGGTCGGCAGGCAGAACGCCTTGTGCGCGCGTTTTCAGGCTCTGATACACCCGCTGGTAAACCGGTAGTTTGCTGAGTTCTTTCTGTGCATCAATGATGGGTTTATCGTACGGCGTCCAGCGGCTGATGACGTCGCTTTCGCCCGCCTGACGCTGCGCGTGCCAGTCGGTATGTTGCAGCGCATAGTCCAGATGCGCCATCAGTTGCGCCTGAATATCACGCTGGCCATGAAACCGTTCGCTCCAGCGTTTCGCCATATACTGTTTCACCACTTCATTGTTGCGCCCGCTTTTATCCTCCAGCATTCTGAGCACGCGCAGCACGGCCAGTTTCTGCTCGCTGTTCTGCGGGGCGTTCGCCAGATCCTTTATCAGCCCGTTGATGAGCGACGGAAGATAACGCTGCTCCAACAGTTGCAGATAGGTCTGCTCTACATATGGGCCGATGCGCCTGCCCTGATACAGTCCGAGATCGGCCAGACGGCTGCGATCGCCCCAGTCGCCGTAAGCAAGAGTGGCGTCGCGCACCGGATTCAACAGGGGCAGTTGCAGGTTGCCGTACTCATCGGTCCCCTGCGGCGGTGGAACGTCCATAAAGGCTCTGGCCTGCTCCAGCACCCTGACGCCCGCGTTCCAGTTGCTATTGTAATAGTGATGCCAGCCCCCCACAGCCAGCACGATCAATAGCGCACTACCGGCAGTAAATATCATCATCCGACGGCGGGCATTTCCCAGCCAGACGCTGTTTTCTCCGGACAGGTTCGGTTCAGCCAGCAGCGTCTGTGGAAACAGGTTGCGGGTAAAATACGGCGTGGTGTCCACCAGGGGCCAGGCGATGAGTGGACCGCTGCCCAGTTGATACTGTCGGGCGGCGGACTGCGTAAAAATGTCATCCACCTGCCCGCGTTGTAGGGACGAGGTGAGATAGACGCCGCGCAGCATCACGTCCATATTTTCACCGTCCAGAAGGCTGTCGAGCAGCGCAGTCAGCGTATCGTTGACCCCCTGCATCTGGCGGACGAAACTGAACAGGGCACTGCGATGGTGGTTCTGCGCCAGCATCAGATCCGGCAAAGCCTGGTTGAGTTGCTCTCCCCACGTCTGCCAGAAAGTATTCAGTTCTGTACGCCAGTCATCGTTCTCATGGGCATGGCGGGTGAAGGTGACGCCGAGGATAGCGTCACGGCCCGCTTTATCCAGCGAGGCAAACAGTGGGGAAAACCCGGCCAGCAGATCCAATTTAGTCAGCACAACATAAACCGGAAGCTGACAATGAAGATGCTGGCGCACGTCCTGCAAGCGGCTGCGCAGGGTCTGCAACACTGCTTCGCGTTGGCGTTTTCCGCTGGTCAGCAGATCGGGTAAGTCCAGCGTCAGGATCAGGCCGTTCAGCGGTTGACGGGCGCGTGTTTGTACCAGCCAGTCCAGCCAGTGTTGCCACAAACGCCGGTGTAGCGTATCCGCGTCCGGCTCTCCGCACAGCGCACCGCTGGCGTCAAAAATCACCGCCTGTTTACCGACGTGTGGCGTGATGTACAGCCGCTGTTCCGTTCCGCGTACCGCCTCCGGCGTGTAAATAACGTCGGACGGAAATCCTTCACGCAGCAGCGCGGTTTTGCCGCTTCCGGTAGGACCGATAACCATATACCACGGCAGTTGCCACAGAGAACGGCGGCTGTCGAGATGGCGCTGGAGACGCAGCAGCCAGCGGTCAAGGTAGCGTTGTTGAGCGTTCAGTTCGAGGCCGAGCGGATCTTTTTCTTCCTCCCGCTGCTGTTTCTGCTGCCGTTCAAGCTGTTGCAGGCGCCTGATGACCAGGACGGTCAGCCATGCCAACGTTATCAGGCCCCAGACGGCGGTGGCCAGCCAGCGGTGTGACAGCGGTTTCAACCAGAGTACGTCATAAAATTTCCATGCAGGGCCTTTCCACCAGATCCAGACCAGCAGCGCCACCCAGACCAGCGCCAGCAGCCACGCCGCAGAAATCTTAAGCCGGGGCATGGCCGGTCTGAGCATGGAAGTCAGCCCGCTGAAAAGACGAGGGACACGGGGTGTGGGTATTCTGAACACAAAACGCTCCTGTTTTTATCTCACTTTTCCGGCGTGAGTTTTTCTTCCAGTTGTTCCAGCAGTAACGGCTCCCAGTCGCCCAGCATCGTATGCTGGCCTGTTTTAAACAGCATCCGATAGTGCTGCTGCGCCAGTTGCGCCATACCGGACGCTTCCAGCAGTTGCGCCATCAGATACTGACTGTAAAAGCGTTCGCGCGGCGAGTGCTGCGGTTGCTGTTCCGCCAGCGCCAGCGCGGCTTCCAGGCCCTTCTCCCGATAGCAGTCCTGGATTTGCTGCGTCAGTTTATCTGCGGCCACCAGCGATTCTGTCCTTTTCACCGGTTCATCCGCCAGCCACTGCCGGGTGGCGGCGCTGAGAAACGGCGTGCGGTCGTTAAACAGCAGGGAGGAAAGTGACGGCAGGCGGTTCAGGAAGCGACGCACTTCATCGCGGATCGCCTTCGCCGCATCATGGTAGCCCAGGCGCTGTGCGGCCTGCGCGGAGAGATAATGACCATCCAGCCAGTACGGGGCCAGTAACAGACTGTTTTCCACCTGCTGCCAGAGTGCCATATCAGCGCTGGCGAGCCGCGCCTGATAGTCCGCTGTCATATCAGCGGAAACCGCCGCCAGTGGCGTCCGTCCGTCGCTTTCCGCCTGCGGTTCGCTGGTGATGGTCTGCCATAGCGCATGACGGCGCATCCGGTAGCCCAGTGGCGAGTCCGGCTGGCGTTCGCATAGAATGGTGGCGACGTTCAGCAGCGTGTCGCGCCAGGCTTTATCACTGTGGCTGTCGATATTCACGACCGCAGCGGGGATTGCGGTGACCTGCGCGTGAGGAACCGGAACGGCTGTCGGGGTGCCTGTTGTTACGGTTGATGGTGCTGCCGGGGCCGTCACAGGTAAGCTGTCGCGAAAAGCCCTCTGGTACAGCGCGAATAAATCATCCGTTGCGGAGGCCAGTTCCGGCATATTATTCGACTGCCAGCACTGTGCCAGTTTTGCCAGTTCGCCCAGCAGGTCATCCCGCTGTACGGGCGTTGACGCCGAAGCAAACCGGGTAATACCGGATTCAAAGCGTTTCAATATCTGGTTGGCAAGACGCCCTTTGTTCACCGCATTCTGCGGCCAGCCGGTGATCCAGTAGTATGTGACATACTGCGTCAGCATTCTGAGCGCCAGCAATGGATTGCCTGCATGCTGAAGGGTGCGCAACAGATGTGTCAGCAGGCGAAAATCCTTACTTTCTGACGCCAGAAGCACCAGCCCCTGACGCTGGATTTCCGGGATATCAAGCTGGCTGTGGGCCAGCGAGCCAAGTTTAACGATTTCGCCGTCTATATATTCCCACTGCGGGTTCTCATCGCTGAGTTTCGCGGCCAGTTTCTCTTCCGGCAGTGCTTCCAGCAGATGAGACAGCCAGACTTCCGGGTTCTGTATATCCATATTCGTCACTCCCCTGCCCAATGGCAGGCGTCACGTAGCGGCGCGATAATCTGCCCCAGTCCGTCAATGTTAAAGGTCAGTTTTTTGTCTGCCCCCGTCTCAAGTGTCAGCGTTTTAGCGCCAAAAAGTTGCCTGATTTCTTCAATCCCTGGCAGGCCCCGGCTGGATTCCAGCAGCATGCCGTTTTCCCGCACAAACCAGTGCGAACGAAACGCCCTGCCTTCGAGCACAAGGCTGACCGGAATATCGTTCTCCTTGCGGGGATGGGTTAGGGCCACCTGCATCCGGGTGATATTGTCCACGCAGGAGAACATCAGCACCGGGCGCGGTGGCAGGCTGCCAATGGCTGGGGTGGTAATAATCACCGTCGGGCGTTCGCCGGGGCGCTGAGTCAGCAGCAGCACGGTGGAATTGTCTGTTCGTCGTTTTTCCTGCTCCATGGCACGCGTCCAGGACTCGCCCTGGTAAGTCGCTTTTACTCGCGAGCCATCAAACCCCTGCTCCTGAACCGGTGCCAGAATCAGATCATAACAGGCCAGCCGCTCCAGGGGCGCAGGCTCTTTCCGGCAGACGGTCATGGCATTTACCCGAGCCTGCGCATCCGCACCGGTAATGGTCCGAATGTCAGTAGCCGTCGCCGACGCTATTGACAGGGCGATACCGGGAACAACTTGTTCCTGCTGAACCTTAGCCTGTACGGTGCTGGTGATCATCCCTGCCAGTAGCGCGATATACCGGAAAATGTGCGCGTGACTCACAGGGCAGCATCCTCTGTTTCCTGCCCCGGTACGTTATCGCTGACGGCTATCTCTTCTTCAAGATCAGCGGTAAACGCACTGTCTGCCACACCCAGGGTTATCCTTGTGATCACCGCGTTTGCCGCCATTTTCTGCAACAACAGCAGAGACAGCGGCGGCAGCATCTCGCCGTCAATTACCGATTCCAGCATGCGCGCGCCGTTCTCTGCGCGGGTGACGCGCTGCATAATTTCTTCCGTCACCTCCGGCGTAATCACCACTTCCGCGTTAAAACGGGAATGCAGCACGTTGCCGAGGCGCGCCAGCTTCCCGGCGATAATGGTGGCGAGCGTGTCGCGTGACAGCGGCAGATACGGCACCACTTCCATACGCGCCAGCAGCGCGGGTTTGAAGAAGTCGGCCAGTACCGGATACAGCGCATCGTGAAGGGCTTCCTGATTGTCGGCATATTCAACAATCACCTGATAACCAAGATTGGAAGTCAGGAAGAAGACAATATTTTTGCAGTCGATCTGGCGACCTTCGCCATCGGCCATCTCGCCTTTATCAAACGCCTGATAGAACAGGTTGAGCACGTCCGGGTGGGCTTTTTCGACTTCATCCAGCAAAACAACGGAGTACGGTTTCTGCCGAATGGCCTCGGTCAGCACGCCGCCTTCGCCGTAGCCGACGTAACCTGGAGGGGAGCCAATCAGTCGTGAGACGGTATGCTTTTCCTGGAACTCCGACATATTGATGGTGGTGAGGTACTGACGTCCGCCGTAAAGGAGTTCCGCCAGTTGCAGCACGGTTTCGGTTTTGCCTACACCACTCGGGCCTGCCAGCAGGAATGCCCCCAGCGGACGGCCAGGACGACGCAGGTCGGCGCGTGCGGTCAGCAGGTGCTTGTGCAGATGCTTAATGGCTAAATCCTGGCCCTTGATGGTATGGCCCAGCCACTGGGGCAGGTCGGTGATGATCGACATCTCATTCTGCGACAGACGGTTGAGCGGTACGCCGGTCCATTCAGCAATCACCGCCGCAATCTGTTTTTTATCCACGTGCGGGGAAACCAGTAGTTGTGCGTTGTGCAGGGCATTGAGTTCGGCGGTCAGTTGTGCCAGGCGTTCAGCCGGGGAAGCCTGTGGCTCTGCATCAGCGATATCGGTAACGTTTTCAACTTCTGTGGAAAGAGGTTCTGTCTCAGTTGCTGTTTCAGCCTCTTCCAGCAGAGCCTGACGCAGGGCAATAATCTCTTGTACCAGCGCCTGCTGCTGATGCCATGCCGCGTCCAGCGCCTGCAGCTCAGACTGTGTCGTTTCATACTGCGCATGAACATCCTCCAGCCGTGCACTGTCCGTGCGCAGGCCGATACGGATTTCCCGCTCAAGCAGTCCGATCTCCGCCTTATGCTGGCGACACAATGTCATCAGTGCGGAAATCTGTTTCGGAGGGGAAGAGAGATTAATTGCCACGCGGGCGCAGGCGGTATCCAGTACGTCGATGGCTTTGTCCGGCAACTGCCGCCCGGAGAGATAACGCTCGCTTAACGTTGCCGCGGCCTGTAAGGCGTCGTCATCAATCAGCACGCCGTGGGATTGTTCGTACACCGCCGACAGACCGCGCAGAATAATGGTGGCCTCGTTGGCGTTGGGTTCGCTCACCTTCACTAACTGGAAGCGGCGCGACAGCGCGGCATCTTTCTCAAAATATTTTTTATACTCGCTCCAGGTGGTGGCAGCGATGGTTTTCAGCTCGCCGCGTGCCAGCGCGGGCTTGAGCAGGTTGGAGATGTCCAGCCCGCCCTGCTGGTTGCCCGCGCCAATCAGCGTATGTGCCTCGTCAATAAACAGAATGATCGGTTTCGGCGACTGAATAATTTCTATCATCAGTCCCTTAAAGCGCTTTTCAAATTCGCCTTTAACCGATGCCCCCGCCTGTAACGCGCCTAAGTCCAGCGTCATAATTTCACAATTACGCAGCTTATCGGGTACCTGACCTGCCACAATGCGCAGCGCCAGCCCTTCGATTAAGGCGCTTTTGCCGACGCCCGCTTCGCCCACCACCACCGGGTTATTTTTACGGCGGCGGCAGAGAATGTCGATCATCAGGTCGATTTCGTTATCACGGCACAGCACCGGATCAAGTTTGCCGTTGCGGGCGTCTTCGGTCATGTTTTTCGCGAAGCGCCCCAGCACGCTGTCCTCTGAATGCACTGCAGGTACGGATTTCTCCCCGTTTTGCATCACCGACTCCGCCGACTCTCGCGTCCAGTCGGCAAAATCCTGGCGCAACCGGTCACGGTTGATCCCTGTCAGCAGGCGGGCGGCGGCTGGTGGGACATAACGATGTGCCGACTGCAACAGTGCCAGCAGCAGCGTGCCGCCGCGCAGTTCGGTCTGCTGCATCTCGGCGGAGGCCAGCAGCCAGCCGTCGCGCAGCCATTCAATCAGCAGCGGTGAGAAAACCGGGTAGCTGTCGGAATGGCGCATGGTGGCATAATGTTCCACGGTCAGCGCCTGACCCAGTTCTTCCGTGCCAATCTCCGCTTTTTGGGTAATGACGCGCAGATCGCAGCGAGGAATAGCCAGCATCTGTATCAGTACATGACTGACGGTAATTTCAGTGGCCTGCAGGCTCATGCAGACCGTGGCAGCCATCTCCAGCGCCTGGCGGGACAACGGGTTCAGTCGTTTTACCAGCGTGGAAACATCAATCTGGATCATGGAAGGTATCCTTACCTGGCAAGCAGCCGGTTTAACTGGTGAAGAATATCCTGAGTCTGGTCGTCCAGACGCAGCAGGTAAAACAGATAGAGCGCCGCCAATACGGCAACACTGCTGAGCAGGACATGCTTAACCGTGAGTCGTTTAATCAACTGGTAGTGTCCGCCCTGTATTTTTTTATTCTGGTGCAACAACGGAAAAGGTGAGTCACCGCGAAGCCGATGCAGGACGTGATAAAGGCGATGGTAAATCTGCTCAAACTCACCCTGCTCGTGGACGGCTACCTTGTAGCGCCCGCGAAAACCCAGTGAAAAACACAGATACAGAAATTCCAGTAAATCCTGGTAACGCACCGGTTCGCGCATCAGGCGCTCCAGTAGGATAAACACCTTCTCACCGCCCCAGGCTTCGTTGTGGAAATGGACCAGCAGTGACTGTTTGATCCACTCGTTTTTATTCGACCAACCGTTACCCAGCGCCGCTTCGTCAATAAAGGTGCAGAGGATGTAGCGAAACGAGACGATAACGCCGGGTTCATAACCCTGCTCCTGGAGCAACTGCTCTACTGCCTGCACGTCCGTCACAACCTGAGTGAACAGATGTTCCGGCATGGCGTTGCCGCTCATGCCGGTCAAGCGCATCACCATCCCCAGCAACGGCGTGGCGGCATCGATCATCGCATTGAGGCTGTTACCACGAAGCCGCAGTTTATATTGGCGGCAAGTGATGTCCTCGTCGCTGCCATCCGGCGAAAAAACCGTCTGTTCATTCATAAAGTCAGCCTCTTATTGCCCACAGCTGCATATCCAGTTCCGGGAAAGTACCGGAGATATGCATCGCCAGCGCCCCCGCCGTTACCACGTCCTGCCAGGCGGAACCGCTTTTTTCCAGCTCGAAATAGACATAACCATCGTGGTACGGCAACTGGCGCGGCGCGGCAGGCAACGCGCGTAGAGGGATACCCGGCACCTGAACGCTGACCATATTGCGGATTTTGTCAGTGGCGGCAATTTTCGACTGCTGGGTAAACTGGAGGATCAGCTGCGTGTGCGGCATCCGGGCACGGACCGCCAGTACAAACACGCCGGACTGCAATAATCCCGGATCGTTGACCGTCGCCAGATACACCCCTTCGGTAAAAATGAGTGGCAGATTCTGCGCGCGCGGCTGTAGGACGATATTGAGCGCCCGGCGCAGTTCGGGGATCACTGTTTTAAAGGACTGCGTGAGATCACGGTGATCGTAGGGTTCGACCGCACACGGCTGGCGGCTGTTTTCGGTGAAGGTCATCAGTTCGCCCAGCAGCCGCACCAGATCCAGATAGAACGTCTCCGGATGCAGGGTATGCAGATGCGCACGGTGAGTGAAGTGCATCTGGCTGCGGTTGAGCATCTGCAGCATCATAAACTCGGCCACGTCGGCAATGCCGCTCTGCTCTGGCGAGCCAATACGTTTCGCCAGATCGGCGGCGCGGGTGGCGATCATCCCCTGTACGTCGCCGACAAAACGGTTCAGCACCGGGCTGACGCGCACTGACTGGCAGGCCGGGATAAACGCCTCATCCAGCACCAGACCGCCGCCGGCCCGGAAGCTACGAATGCGGCATAGCGGCAGCACCACCATCGCGCTGAGATCTTCTGCGCCACTGACAATGCGGAACATCAGTTGCCCCAGCGACAGCGGCTGGACGTCACCGTTTTCCGTATGCACGTCATAGACATCTCTATAACTCAGACAGTAACGTTCCGAACTCTGCCCGGCGCGGCGCACGCCCTGAATTTCACTGATATTATGGCCACTGACCGGCAGCGCCAGATAAATGTCGTGGCTCTCCGGCGTTGTCAGCTCTCCAGGTTGAAACGGCAGTGGCAGTAAATCCTGGTCAGGGATGCGGAATACCGTGCCATCCGGCAGACAGCCCGCGGCCTTGTCAATCATCACCTTGCCCTGCGCCAGCAGTTCGGTATTCAGCGACAGTTCGGTAAATCCCCAGGCAAAATCCGTCTGTGCGTCCAGCCGTTCATGCAGCAGATAATCGGTATGACGCTGCTGCTGCTGAAAATGCTGAGGCAGCGCAAACAGGCCCTCCTGCCAGAGCACGCGGTTATTGGTGGTTGCCATCGTCAGTTGTCCTCGGTTTTCATTTCAATACTGTTCTGCCGGAGATGTGCCAGCAGGCGATAGTGGTGACCAGTGCTCTCGACCGGTACGATTTGTTTCCACTCACTGGCCTGGTCGTCGGAGAAATAGGCGACAATGCCGATAAACTGCGTTTTGCTGTCCAGCGTCACGTCAGGCAACGTTTTGAGCGTATCGGGCAGCAGGGTAAGATCCTGATGATCGATATAGTTTTTTCCCAGCGCCTCCGGCAATGGTGTGGATGCCACAAGGTCATAATCCGCGCCCGCAAGTTTTGAATCGTCGCTCAGATATATCAGTTGAACATCCACTGGCGTGGCCTCCCCCTCCGCGTTCATATTGGCATCCGGTTCGGTCAGCAGCGTGAGCGTCACCGTGGAGGACTGCTGCCTCAGGTCTCCCACCGGAATATCGGGATTGGCGATAACCTGGCCGATTTTTTTGCTCACCTCGCAACCGCTTAACGCCCCGGCCATCGCTACAAGCAGAAGAACGAACGCAAACCTGCCTCTCATCATGCTTCCGGTTCCCGCTGCTTTTCACGCAGCACGCGGTCGTAGACCTGGGCATACACCTCATTAAACAGCATGGCGAAACCCTGCTGGCGGTCAGACGCCAGTTCGTCGTAATAATGACGGTACATCTGCCAGGCATCGGCATCGTCCAGCGCCCGGCGCAATTCATGGCTACGGCGGTACTGAACAAAGCGCTTCAGCAGGCTTTGTGGTGAGAAGGCATCGAGCATCACCCGCAGCGCTTCGGCAATCGCGGCTCGGTTGGCTTCTTCATGATGGCGAATGTTGCGCAGGCTCTCGCGGATCGCCGCCGGGGCCGCCAGATGTACCGGGCTTTTGCCTTCGGCAAACATCACCTTCAGCGCTGTGGCGTAGTCCAGATTCAGACGCAGCGGATTATCCTCCAGCGGTCGAAGATGTTTATCTGACAGGCTGTTCTGGCTGTGCTGCAAATCAAGCAGCCCCTGAATGGCCGCTTGTAACGCGCGTCCGGTCTCTTCCAGAAAGGCATCCGCGTCCTGCGAGTTGCTGACGCTGAGCGAACTACCCAGCCCTCGAAGCAACGGCGTCACCGCCAGATGCCTATGCGACGTCTCAGCCGGAGAAAGCGCCTCGCCACGCGGTTCGGCATACACAGGCGGCAGGTCCATAAACGGCGTATCGATGCCGCCATCTGCTCTCAAATCGGACAACGGCACGGTCGGTTGCCCGTAAGCGCCTGTCACCGCCGTGGTCAGGCTTTCACTCTGCAAAACCTGCAACGGATCGGTAGAGAAGGCGTTCGCCACGGTCGCCGTCAGCTGATGGCGGTGCGACAGCCCCGGGTAATCCGGCTGCCCCTCGGTGGACATCAGCGTTTCCGTCAGGCTGTCGCGGTGATTAATAATGCTTTCTGGCGCGACCATCTGTTCGTCATAGCTGGTGCGACGCCCCTCATGCAAAAAGGCTTTCAGCGCCAGCGCACCAATGCTGATTTCATCGCCCTGCCGCAGTCGCACCAGCCCGGTATCCATGCCTACCGGCGCAAGGTTAATCATCACGCCGGGCATCAGGCTGCGCAGACAGAATGCGCCGTCATGCAGAACTATCTGACAGGCGCGACCCGCAACCGCGCCAGCCCTGTCCTGCACCGGCCAGTGGCACGAGGAAGCATGACCAATATCTCCGCCGTCAGCAGAAAACTGACATTTCGCGGCGCGCCCGCTTTCCAGTTCATTGCTGTTCATTACCTGCAACGTCAGCGATAATCCGGAAGACGGCGTTTTTTCCTCAGCCATTTGCGGCTCCATAAAATTAATCCCTGATGTGGAGAGTGATGGATGGCGGCATTTTCGGCTCGCCGATAAAAGCAGTACGCCCGATGCAGGCGCGGCAGCGGTCGCCCAGCTTCATGCCCTGTGCCTGCGCCGGGGCCAGATCCAGACGTAAATCCCAGGCAAACTGATCGCGCAGTAAAAAGGCGATAAACAGAGTCAGCGCCGCATGCTCCTCGCCGCCAGGCAAAAACGACAGATACCGGGACATGGACAGGCTGCCGATCCGCAGCAGGAATTTGCCGCTGCGGTCCGGTACGTGGGCACCGAGAGTAAAATTGACGCCTATCACCGAGCGTCCGGGAACATATCCGGCGGTATTATTTTTCGGGTTACGCCGGCCCAGCCGGTTTTGTTCGCCAGGCTCAATCACCACCCGGCGCAACTGCCAGCTTTCAAGGGTGACTTCCGGCAAATCAAAACAGTGGGACACCAGGTCACAAACCACCTCCGGCGCACGGCCCGGTGCAGCCAGCACACCCGCATAAGCCAGCATCTTGCTGTGGTTAATGGCGAGTTTATCGCGCAGGCCCTGACTGCCCAGCCCGACCAGCGCGAACATGCGCTGCGAAAAGCTGTCCGTACCACCGTTACGAAAGCAGATGTAATAGCGGTATTTTCGCCAGGCGTGATACACAAATTGCGTCCAGCGGTGGCTGAACAGATCGAGAAACTCTCTCAGCCCTTCTTCATTCTGCGCCGACTCCCGCGCCATCCGGTCCAGGTAGTAACCGGGCAACGGCGACTGGCTGCCGGAAAAGCCAAGAAATTTCGTGGTCAGCGTAAACTGCCCGCGGTCGTCACGCGTGAGCGAGGTCAGATCGCTGCCGGGGAATGCAATGCTGGCATCGGATTTGAACAGTACCACCTCCTGTTCCGGCTCCGTGCGCAGTGAGGGCTCACTGCCTGGCTCGCCGTAACGGCGGTACAGCGACTCCAGCAGGACATAAAAACTGGTATCGCGAACATCCACCGGAAAATCTACATCAGGGCGTGCTGGCCTTTGTTCTGCCATTCCCAGGCCTCCTGACTTTCCGTGTTGATAATTTTCAGATGGTGAAACGAATTGATGCTGGCGTAGAGCGCAAAGAAATGCGTCAGCACATTACCGAGCTGGTAGATTTCGCCTACACAGACAAACGGTGACGGGTTGATCCACAGCGTGGTGGCCAGCCCTCTCACCGCTACGCCCTTAAACAGCCGATCTACCGGCTTAGTTTCCATCCTCTCAATAGCATCCAGCTTCTGCTGCGACAGGCGGGCCTGCTGTGGATGCTGGATGCCCGGTAAATCAAAGGTGCGCAGGATCTGTACCAGCGCCTCCCTATCCAGTAGAGAAAGGTAATTCAGGTTCATACAGGAAATCAGCGACCACTGCATATCGCCGTCGATGACCGGAAAGAGCGGGCGCGTCGGGCGGGTGACGTTGCCGAAACTGGCGACCGCCGGGTTTTTGCCCACAGCCACGCAGATATCGCCGGTGTGCAACTGCACGGGCAGCATCCGGTTCGTACAGACCAGCGACACGCTGAGCGCCTCGCCGCTCAGGTTCGCGGGATCGGGCAGACTGCCGTCAGCACGCACAAACGCAATACTGTGCTCCAGCCCGCGATGAAATAACGAGGTTTTTGTCCTGTGATGCCAGTAGACCACCTCACGCTGCTGACTGTATTCCATCTGGTGGTTAAAGCTTTCGAACTCCGGCCAGAGACGCGACGGACTGGTCACTCCGGCGACCTCAGCGGAAATAGAAACCTTGCTGGACACCGACTTCACGCGGAAAATATCGTAGGCATCCGGATGCTGATGGCTGGCACGCAGCGGATACTGCGGCATGCTGCCATCCGGTGCGATGGGTTCGGCCTGATGGACAAACAGATTCACTACCGGTGTACAGAACAGATGCAGCGATGACGCGCGGAGCTTTACATCCACCGGCAACGGCTGGTTAAAGTGCAGACGTAGCGTAAATGCCCCACCGTGAAAACCCTCCGGCAGCGGCACGGCATCGCGCAGATGAAAGAAGAAAAAGCTCTCCGGGTAACAGAAATATTCCTGGAGTACGCGATATCCGTTATGAACGTTTTTCGGCCACGGCAGCAGCGCATCCTCCCGCTCAAACCCTGTGGCATCCAGCCATAAATCAGGCATGGGAACACGTCGGTCACCGATAACCAGTTCAGCATCCATCAGACGCACACTGAACCACAGGTAAAGCTGGTAACGGGTATAGTCATCTTCATTACCCAGCCAGAAATTGATTTTATTTAAATCCAGCGCCCATGAAGACACACCGTTTTCGGCAAAAAAATCAATATCAATAATACCCTCTTCGAGGCTACTGGCATTACGCACATCCTGTATCTGTAAAGGCTGTAACCAGATATCGCGGGCCAGGGTAAAATGACAGGGAGGCGGTTGTGTCCGGTCATCGTCGCCCAGCACCTTCCGTCCTGATGAAGCGACACGAACAACACCTGAACTGACCAGTTCATCACGCAGAACCTTCACCGGCGCTTTAATATTACCTTCAGGCTGATACTCAATCACCGACATCGAGGGGACCGGACGCAGATAGTTGGGCCACAACATGCGGATGATCCCGTTTGTGAACTCCGGGAACGCGTCCTCCAGCTTCTGCCGCACCCCGCCGGAAAGAAACGCCGAGGCCTCCATCAGACGCTCCACGTCCGGGTCGCCCTCTTTCTCGGTCAGAAAACGGGACAGATAGGGTTTATCTCGCGCCAGCAGCTTACCCAGTTGTCGCAGGTAGTCCAGCTCTTCGCGGTAATAGCGTTCTTCAAAAGCCATCAGTGGTACTCCACCCGGTAGCGCTGGCGGTTATCCAGCAGAATGTCAAACTCCAGAACGTCCCTGGCGTCGTGAAAACTGACCTGCGCCAGAATATGAAAACGCAGCATCAGGGGCGTATAGCTGTCGGGTGACGCCACAGTTACCGTCACCCCGGAAATGCGTGGCTCATAGCGACGGATGCAGTCGTGAATGCCTCTTGCAATCTCTTCCCTGAAATTGCCCGGGGCTAACGTGTTATCATTTAAATCAGCAACGCCCAGCTCCGGAGAGCCGGCGCAACTGCCGGTGCGGGTATTGAGGATGCTGTACAGGTTTTGGCTGATGGAATGCAGCAGATTAATACCGGGTCCACGCTCACGTTTGGGAACCGCCGCTTCGCCAATACGGTCAAACAGGCTGCCCGCTTTATCAATATCCCGCTTCATCATGGTGCTTAATCTCGGTCCAGACGCCCGACCAGCGAAAGATCGAAGCTGGCGCCCATATATTTGAAATGCGGACGGACTGACAACGACACCTGGTACCAGCCCGGTTCGCCTTCCACATCCAGTACCTCAATTTTTGCCTGGCGCAGCGGCTTACGGCTGCGGACATCAGCGGGTGGGTTTTCCTGGTCAGCCACATACTGGCGGATCCATGTATTCAGTTCACGCTCCAGATCGCCACGCTCTTTCCAGGAGCCAATCTGCTCGCGCTGCAGCACCTTGATGTAGTGTGCCAGACGGCTGATAACAAACAGATAAGGTAACTGAGTTCCCAGCTTGTAGTTGGTCCCGGCTTCCTTGCCTTCCGGCGTATTCGGGAAGATTTTCGGTTTCTGTACCGAGTTTGCCGAAAAGAACGCGGCGTTATCAGACCCCTTACGCATGGTCAGGGTAATGAATCCTTCTTCCGCCAGTTCGAACTCGCGGCGGTCAGTGATCAGCACTTCAGTCGGAATTTTGGCCTGCAATTGCCCCATAGATTCATACAGATGGACCGGCAGATCTTTCACCGAGCCGCCATTCTGCGGACCGATGATATTCGGGCACCAGCGGTACTTCGCAAAGCTGTCCGCCATGTTGGCCGCCAGGAGAAAAGCGGTGTTGCCCCACAAATAATCATCATGGCGGCGGCTGACATTCTCACGATAGTTGAAGCTTTTCACCGGGTTGTCTCCCGGCGCATACGGCTGGCGCAGCAGGAAGCGCGGTGAGGTCAGCCCCAGATAGCGAGAATCCTCCGACTCACGCAAGGCGCGCCACTTGGCGTAAGCTGGGCCTTCAAAGATAGCACCAATGTCTTTAATGCCCGGCAGCTCGGTCCACGACTCCAGCCCCAGAAATTCCGGAGCCACAGAGGAAATAAACGGCGAATGGGCCATCGCGGAAACCGCGCTGACGTATTTCAGTAACTTGAGGTCCGCCGCGTTGTTTTTAAATGCGTAGTTACCGATAACCGCCGCAACCGGCTCGCCGCCGAACTGCCCGTAACCGCTGGAGTAGACATGTTTATAAAAGCCGGACTGGGTGATTTCCGGTGCGAATTCGAAATTATCCAGCAGCTCTTCTTTGGTGGCGTGCAGCAGATAAATTTTGATGTTTTCGCGTGGGTCAGTGCGCTCAACCAGTAATTTGAGGGAACGCAACAGCGCTTCCAGCTCCTGAATTGCCGGATCGTGGAGGATGAGATCCATCTGGCGACCTGTGCGATCGTCAATATCGGCAATCATGGCGTTCACCGCCAGAATATCGACGGACTCAGCTTCATTCTGCAACAGGGCGGAGATAAACGCCGTCACGCCCTGGCGGGCAATGTCATAGCTTTCGGACTCTGGCTGAAAGCGGCTCTGCGCCATGATGTCATCCAGCAGGGATGATGAGCCTGTGGGAGAAGCGGCATCGGGGGCTTCCTGCAATGCAATATCTGACATAGTGAAATCCTTGTACACGTTATTTGCCACTGGCGAGACCCAGCTCCTGAATCAGTTGTTCGCGGGTTTCTTCGTTATCCAGCAACGCCTGTAGCTGGGCGCGGAACGCAGGGATATTACCCATCGGCCCTTTCAGGGCGACCAGAGCTTCACGCAATTCGAGCATTTTTTTCAGCTCCGGTACCTGGGCGGCGATGTTATCCGGCGAGAGATCCGCCATTGATTTCACCTTCAGGCTGACATCCATACGGGCACCCGACACACTGCTAAGTACCGATGGCACGGAAACATTACGTTCAATGCCCGACTGCGCCAGTACGGCGTTAAAGGTGTTTTTATCGATAGCCACGGGCTGGCGTTCATCCAGCGGAGTGTCGTCCGGTTTACCTTTTAAATCGCCGGTGACCAGCAGACTGAGTGGTAATTCCACCTCAGCAGCCTGGCCATTTACTTTCGATATATAACGAACATTAATACGTTCTTTGGGAGCAATGCTCCCGTCATTATGATTACTCATGAATAATATTCCATAAAACTATGACTAATGTTCAATTCAGCCAACAGAACCTGAATCAACCATAAAAATAATCGTTCAAAACCAAAATTGAAATTCACCATGACATAAATACTAACCGAGCTATATAATACTCTTAGAGGATAATTTTAAAACTACTTTTAGTTAACTCGTCAAGTAATATCACATGATGTGACGAATAACGCAAAACCTCATAGTTTATCTATGATACAGATATAAATAGTGAAAAAGACGACAAAAACAATCCATTTCAATAGATTGTTTTTAAAGACTTTCACATTAAACTCACGAACATCAAAAGAATAATGAATATAAATAGGAAAATCATAACGAAGATAAATATAAATTCCACAAAATTAAAAACAAGACAACAAAATCGGATAAAACAATATTTATTCATGATTGGCAATTGGAGCAAAAAAAATTCCCCACAATCAAAATGACCACCATAAAAATTAATTTTCGCGAATCTGATAAACGCCTAACCTCGCTTTAAGATAAGCATGAAAGCATTCTTTTTATGAATACTTTTATGCTTACCAGTAGATGGTAATTTCGCTAATGAAAATTGGCGTGAAATATGAAATAACACAAAGGAGTTAAGGAAATGCCAACACCGTGTTACATCTCAATTAAGGGACAAACTCAGGGACTGATCACCGATCGCGCTTTTACCGCCGAATCTGTCGGTAATATCTACGTTCAGGGCCATGAAAACGAAATGCTGGTGCAGGAATTCAGCCACAACGTCACCGTTCCGACCGACCCGCAGTCCGGTCAGCCATCAGGCCAGCGTGCGCACAAGCCGTTTATCTTCACCGTGGCGCTGAACAAAGCGGTTCCGCTGCTGTACAACGCGCTGGCCTCCGGCGAAATGCTGCCGACCACCGAGCTGCATTGGTACCGCACCTCGGTTGAAGGTAAACAGGAGCACTTCTTCACCACCCGCCTGACCGACTCCACCATCGTGGATATTGACTGCCATATGCCGCACTGCCAGGACGAGGGTAAACGAGAGTTCACTCAGCTGGTTAAAGTCTCTCTGGCTTACCGCAAAATTGAGTGGGAGCACGTCTCCGCAGGCACCTCCGGCGCAGACGACTGGCGCGCACCGCTGGAAGCATAAGCAAAAAATGACAGCATTCTGCCGAAAGGCAGGGTGCTGTTTCAAAGGAACAGGTCATAAAAAGCAGTGCCAGTACAAAGTTGTGTTTTGCATACGGGAGATGGCGGATGCCGGAAACTTCGGCGGTAGCGTGCCTGAAAATGCGCGTGGCATGTGCCATTACGGCAAGAATGTCTGACTGTGGCTCTGTTTTTCTGCCAACAATACCGGGAGTAAGTTTATGTCACAACAGGGCCTGCGTTTTACGCTCGACGTGGACGGGTTACTGGCGATGAGCACCGCCGTGGTGAGATTCACCCTCTGTCAGAACCTCTCCACGCCTTTTACACTCAGCGTCGATATCGCCAGCGGTCTCCCCGACCTCACCGCTGAAGATTTTCTCGAGAAGAACGCCACCCTCACCGTCTGGCAGGGGAATGGTGTACAGCGCCGCCTCTGCGGTATCGTCACCGGCGTGGAACTCGGTGAAAACAACGACTGGCAGATGAATTACCACCTGACCCTTTCGCCCCCGCTCTGGCGGGCCGGACTGCGCCGGAATTTCCGCATCTTTCAGCAGCAGGATATCCAGGCCATCTCCGCCACCCTGCTCAGTGAAAACGGCATCACCGACTGGACCCCGTCCTTTTATGAAGCCCATCCGGCCCGCGAGTTCTGCGTACAGTATGGCGAAAGCGACCTCGCCTTTCTCTCCCGGCTGTGGGCTGAGGAAGGCATTTTCTATTTTGACTGGTGCTCTCCGGCCGGGACCGCGCAGACGCTGGTGCTCTGTGATGATGTGGCCGGTGTCTCCGCGCTCGGCTCCCTGCCCTTTAATCCGAACACCCGCAGCGAAGTCTCCGCGGAATGCGTCAGTGAGTTCCGCTACCGGGCGCAGGTCCGCCCCTCCTCCGTGGAGAACCAGGATTACACCTTTAAAACCCCCGGCTGGCCCGGCTGGTTCAGCCACCACGCCACACACCTCAACGGCCAGCGCACTCAGTACGAAATCTTCGACTATCCGGGGCGCTTCAAGGACGAGCAGCACGGACAGGATTTTGCCCGCTACCGGGCCGAGGGCTTCCGTCATGATGCCGAAACCGCCGCCGGGGTCAGTAACTCGGCGAAGCTGTGGCCCGGTAAACGCTTCACCCTTACCGGTCACCCTTCCCTCACCCTGAACCGGGAATGGCAGGTCACCGCCTGCGTGCTGAGGGGCGAACAGCCTCAGGCACAGCATGGCAGACAGGGGCAGGGAACCACGCTGAGCAACCATTTTGACGTCATCCCGGCTGACCGGACATGGCGCGCGTCTCCCCTGCCCGGACCGTCCGTGGACGGCCCGCAGAGCGCCATCGTCACCGGGCCTGCCGGCGAAGAAATCTTCTGCGATGAACATGGCCGTGTCCGGGTGCGGTTCCACTGGGACCGCTACTGTCCGGGCAACGAGGACAGCTCCTGCTGGATACGGGTGTCACAGCCGTGGGCCGGCGCCGGGTTTGGCAACCTGGCGATACCCCGCGTCGGCCATGAGGTGATTGTGGACTTCCTCAACGGCGACCCTGACCAGCCCATTATTATGGGACGCACCTATCACCAGGATAACCGCTCACCGGGCAGCCTGCCGCGAACCAAAACGCAGATGACCATCCGCTCGAAAACCTACAAGGGCAGCGGGTTTAACGAACTGCGGTTCGAGGATGCGACGGACCAGGAGCAGGTGTATCTCCACGCACAGAAAAACATGGATACCGAGGTACTGAACAACCGGACAACGGATGTGAAGGTGGACCATACGGAGACCATCGGCAATAACCAGAAGATTACGGTGGGGCTCGGACAGACGGTCATCGTAGGCAAAGAGAATGCCGCCGGACATGACCGGACCGTCACGGTCGCGCATGACCAGAGTTGCACGACAGGGAATGACCATCAGGTGACGGTGGGCCACGATGACACGGTGACGGTGAAGAATGACCGGAAGACAGAGATAACGCATGACCGCCGCGAGCATGTGGGGAACGACGAGACGCTGGTTGTGGGCAATGACCGGAAGATGTCAGTGAAGGGAAAGCAGGAGCACACCACCACCGGTGACCATATCAGCCTGGTGAAAGGGACGAAGAGTCTGGAGGTGAAGGGAGACCTGGCACAGAAGATAAGCGGCGCGCTGGGGTTCAAGGTTCAGGGCGACATTGTTCTGGAGAGCAGCAGCCGGATCAGTTTGAAAGTGGGTGGGTCATTTATCGACATCCATCCGGGCGGGGTGGACATTATGGGGCAGAAGATCAACCTGAACAGCGGGGGAAATCCGGGAACACCGATGGGGACAATGCAACCAAGCGTTCTGAAAGCGCCAGCGGATCAGGATGATAACGCGGATGACAAAGAAGATAGAAGGACTGGGAGTAATGATGATCCAGATGATACCGAAGACAATCAGGATAACGTCGAAAAATATTACCTTCAGTTTCATTTTACGGACGACGATGAGATACCTTATTCAGAGACGCGCTATATCGCATTTTTTGAGAATGGTACACAAACACAGAGTAAAACAGATAAGGAAGGATATACAGAAATGTTCATCACTGATACTGAACAGAAAATTAAGATCAGATTATTGCATCAGAGTATTGATATGATTGAAGGGGGTGTATATGAGTGATAATAAAGGCAGCTCGCAAGCTTCAACCCAAAGAAGTAAAGCATGTATTAAAGAGTATAAAGTTACCGATCAATTCATGAAGATGATAACTGGCGCTTTGGTCGCCACGAAGAGAGTGTTAAGTACAAGAAAAAAAAACCTGGAGGCATGGACATATGCCGATAAAAAAGAATTTCAAGACATATTTGGCTTATCGGGAAAAACTGATATAACAGTCGACTACTACACACCAAATCAAAAAGTTAATGCGAACGGAGAAATAACCCCATATCGCATAAAAACTACCGCACATGAGTTTATTAAAAATGGCGTTGACAGAATGATTTTTATTTGTGACAGTCTGATTATCGGCAACCGAACGGATGGAAATAACAAGATCATATATAGTAATTTTGTCAACCTGACAGATAGACCCATCGGGTCAGCGCGCATACCTGCCCTCCAAACAACTCATATTAATCTTAAAGATCATAATTATAAAAACAAATCACAAGAAGAGATATTAAAACTTGAATATCAAAAAAGAATAACTATTGATATATTACAAAACTTCACATGCAAAAAAACTACAGGGAAATCTTCTCAAGTATCCACATTATGTCATGAGTTATCACACCTCTTTACTATCTGGGATGGCGTTCAATATTATGGAGGCCTGAGCAGTGACGATTTAGGAAAAGGTAGAGAAATAGCTAATGCCATAGATTTAAGTACAAGACATGACCCAAAGGTTTTTAAAAATGCCTATAACATTGAAAAATATTTTGAAATTGATTAACACCGTTGCAATGGCATCCATACCATTTCATGTATTATCTAATGAAAACTTTCTTATAAAACAAGATACATTTATTCATACCCCCGCCCCTACATCATTCGAAAAACTCACATCACCACCATATTATTTTTCTAAAATCATAAAAAATAACATTAAAGAAAATAATGATAAAATTTATGTTACTTTGTCAGCAAAACAAATAGGACATCATGTATCGGCAACTATAAGTTTTATAAACATGGATAAAATAGATTATTATATCCACAAGCGATTATTACCAATTAACCCAGATACGAATGATCCATATTTTTTCTCTCCTTTATGTCAAGATGCTTTTTTTATCCTCATGGAGGGTGTCCATCTCAAATTTCTTCCTCGCGCCACAAATATATGTGAATATATTGAAGATGATGATAATGATGATCTCTATATAGGCAGAAATAACAACAATGATAAAACATCAGAATGGATTAAACTCCCATCAAGTAAAACCCTTTCTTTTAATGTTAATATCAATAACGCCTATTCTTTCGCACCTGGAAATCATTTATATATAATAAAGTCATTACAATATCGCGTTGTTAACGATAAATGGTTCTCACAAAGATCCATAAATAAGTCATTTTTCTTTATCACTAATTTTCATTATCCCTCATGCCAGAAAAACAATGAAAGCTTCTACATACAGAAATTAATCAGTTTATGTGAACGTGATTATTCCGCACAAGAGAAAAGCATGGAAAATTTCATGCATAAATTTTTCCCTAATGGAGGAAAAAACAGAAACTATGTTGATATTACCTCAAATGTAATTCAGATAAAAATAAATGGACATCAAATAAAACCATACCATATCACAAAAATTGAATTATTAAAAAAAAGATACAAAGAAGACTGGGAAAAATACTGGTTTTAGTAAACACCCAATTCATTACATCATTGCCAGAAAAAGGCAATTACCTAAGTGTTTATTTCATTTTGAATGATAAATAAAATCTAACTTCATACCCTCAAAGACTATGCATGTATTGAATATGACCCGCATGTATAAATCAAGATCACACTATCATTTCACATAGGTAAATATGATTTCCTCCCTGAAAACAGTGCCAGTCTAAATTGAAGTATCCGGTCTTTCTTCTATTGCTGGGAGGCACATCGCCATGAAAAAGACCCGTTATACCGAAGAACAGATTGCAGCAGATTGCGTTTGCACTGAATTTGCACTGAAACAGGCAGAAACCGGCACCCGCGTCGGGGAAATCTGCAGAAAGATGGGCATTTCTGAGTCCACCTTTTACTGCTGGAAAAAGAAATTTGCCGGCATGGGCGTGACGGAATTGCGACGTTTGCGGCACCTGGAGGAGGAAAATCAGCGCCTGAAAAACGGGTGGCTGAGCTGAGTCTGAACAAGGAGATGCTTCAGGAGGTGCTGAAACAAAAGTTCTGAGGCCGGCTCAAAAGCGCCAGTCGGTGCATTTCCTACTGGGGGCTTACCGTATCAGCGTCCGGGGGGTTGCGGGCTGCTGATGCAGAGCAGAACGGTTTACCACTGGCTGAGCCGGCGTGACGATCGGGCAATAACCCTGCGCATCAGGGAGATAATGGCAGGTTACCGCCTGCGTGCTGAGGGGCGAACAGCCTCAGGCACAGCACGGCAGACAGGGGCAGGGAACCACACTGAGCAACCATTTTGACGTCATCCCTGCTGACCGGACATGGCGCGCGTCTCCCCTGCCCGGACCGTCCGTGGACGGCCCGCAGAGCGCCATCGTCACCGGGCCTGCCGGCGAAGAAATCTTCTGCGATGAACATGGCCGTGTCCGGGTGCGGTTCCACTGGGACCGCTACTGTCCGGGCAACGAGGACAGCTCCTGCTGGATACGGGTGTCACAGCCGTGGGCCGGCGCCGGGTTTGGCAACCTGGCGATACCCCGCGTCGGCCATGAGGTGATTGTGGACTTCCTCAACGGCGACCCTGACCAGCCCATTATTATGGGACGCACCTATCACCAGGATAACCGCTCACCGGGCAGCCTGCCGCGAACCAAAACGCAGATGACCATCCGCTCGAAAACCTACAAGGGCAGCGGGTTTAACGAACTGCGGTTCGAGGATGCGACGGACCAGGAGCAGGTGTATCTCCACGCACAGAAAAACATGGATACCGAGGTACTGAACAACCGGACAACGGATGTGAAGGTGGACCATACGGAGACCATCGGCAATAACCAGAAGATTACGGTGGGGCTCGGACAGACGGTCACCGTAGGCAAAGAGAATGCCGCCGGACATGACCGGACCGTCACAGTCGCGCATGACCAGAGTTGCACGACAGGGAATGACCATCAGGTGACGGTGGGCCACGATGACACGGTGACGGTGAAGAACGACCGGAAGACAGAGATAACGCATGACCGCCGCGAGCATGTGGGGAATGACGAGACGCTGATTGTGGGTAATGACCGGAAGATGTCAGTAAAGGGAAAGCAGGAGCACACCACCACCGGCGACCATATCAGCCTGGTGAAAGGGACGAAGAGTCTGGAGGTGAAGGGAGACCTGGCACAGAAGATAAGCGGCGCGCTGGGGTTCAAGGTTCAGGGCGATATTGTGCTGGAGAGCAGCAGCCGGATAAGCCTGAAAGTGGGCGGGTCATTTATCGACATCCATACGGGCGGGGTGGATATCGTCGGTGCGAAGATAAACCTGAATGGCGGGGGAAGTCCGGGAGATGTGATACCGCCGCTGTCTGTGACCGAACTGGGGGAGTATAAACTCCGGTTTCATTTTATCACTGATGATGGTGTTCCGTATGCAAACACCAAATATATTGTGCATTTTGCTGATGGTACGCAGAAAGAAGGTCTGACGGATGGAGAGGGATACTCGGACAGTTATATTAAGGATGGTGAGGAAACTATTACAGCTCATTTAATGATTGGTTATTATTAAACGAAATTAACTACAACGGGAAGATATGGGCTTTATCCGGTGTTGTGTGTTTTATATAATTGTTTATATGGATGAAGAATAAAATGACAGATAATTCAGCTACAGGGACTACAGACGCAGTGAGAACAAAAAATCCCTTTCCATTAGTTTATGATAAAGAGAAAATAAGAAGTGTAAATTTGAGGGGGTGACTACAACTGACGAAAATAATAAAGTTAAAGATTGTAGAAAAACAGTGATTTATGTTGATCCGGAAGGATATATCCAGAATGCTGAGATAACAAAAAAAACTGTTAAAGAGTTAGAACATGGCGAAATGGATAAAATTAATGCAATTATATTGCATAGGACCAAATCTTCATCAGAACCATTTGATAGTTTCAAGACGAAAAAAGAAGGGACTCACTTTGTAGTCGCAAAAAATGGGACTTTATATCAATCAGCAAGTTTATTTGAATGGACTCCTCATATCGGAAAAATAAGATCACGCTGCCAAGAAGAAAAAACATGGTCTAATGAAGAAAAAAAATACAGAGTTTTGGCTGGAATCCTAAACGATTGCACGAGTATGAATTGGAGAAAGAATACCCCGGCCGGTACCCTTATAATAAAGATAGCGTTGGCATTGAAGTTGTAGCTGATTATGTTAGTGGTTCATGGGAGAATCCTACCGCTGAGCAGATGAAGTCTATTAATAAACTAATTGATATACTAATGAATATTTATGAACTACAAAAAAAAGATATATATGAACATGATAAAATATCATATAAAACATCTGGTGAAGGTGCTGGGCTATACGACTATTCTTAGCATTTTTTTTGTGAGGATGGCATTTTCTGATGAATTGAGCGTTGCTTTTGTTGGAAAATCTGAATACACGGGAGAGAAGGTCAACGAAAGTAATGAGGTTTTTTTAAGGCATGCCGATCCTGGCATTTAAATAAAAATCAAGTGAAGCGTATATTTTTACTGAGCATAAGATATAAAAATGATAGCTCGATAATAAATGATTATTATTGGTTGCCATGTGAGATAAAGGGGGTTTTATTTTATAATAACATTCAGTGGCGGTTTATTATTAATGCTGCCTCTACTGCGATATGGCGAAGTGATAATAAAAGTATTTCTTGGGGATGTAATAAGAGAGAGTGCAACTCAATGTTTTTGCTACCATATGATACGGATAAGACGCAATGATCTAAATAGTTCATACAGGGAAAGATCATCGTGTGCCGCAGGCACACGAGTTAGTAATACAACGGATGTAACGCTAACTTATGTATAAGCTTGTGAAGAGATAGTGCTTGCTCTGCGAGGTATTATTGGTCATGGTGAAAATAGTTAAGGCAGCACTGATATTCGGGGAAAACAGAAAAACATATCCTGCAGTTCTTCCTGATGCAAGAGAAACTACAATTGTGCGACGATGAATTTAGGTTGGTCTTTTGATATGACACATATGGTTGCTGATCATGAAAAAAATGGATGGAATATATTGGAGTGTTAGAAATTCTCTATCATTCCAGTAATATACAATCAAAAAGGAGTGATGACTCCAATTAGGAGAACATGAATTTCTCAATAAAGCTGCCAATGACTTTTTCATGGGGTTCAACTGAGCGCGAAAAACAAATCGTTTTGCGGGCAAGTCGTTTGATCCGGGTTCGTAACGTCAGATTGTTTCGCTCAATTCGCTGAGTGAATATTTTCCCGGTCAGATGCTTATCTTTCGGTACCTCCCGGGCATAACTGCCCCACACATCGCTGGTTATCATGCCGATACTGAAGGGCGCGAGAAGCGTCAGCAATTCGCGCCAAATCTCGTCGGTCCGCGGACCAAATGTGTAAGCCAGTACGCCGCCATGTTTTGTGTCGTATGCATACCAGAGCTAGTGCTGCTGTGCTTTTTTACCCACAAAGCTCCATTGTTCATCCACTTCGCAGATGAGCGCGATATCGGCATGAGCAGCGGGCGCTGATGTTACTTTTCGTGGCGAGAGTTTTTTAATGCCCGAATGACGGTGTTGAGGTCAATTTTCAGTGTCCGGGAGGTATCACGAACACCTGCACCGTTAAAAGCCATCTCAACAATCGGTTCCTTAACGCCGGGTTTACGGGCTTCATAAATGTAAGAGAGTTGAAAGACATGATGGCAGTCTCGGCAACGGAAACGGTCTCCACGCACAGAAAAACATGGATACCGAGGTACTGAACAACCGGACAACGGATGTGAAGGTGGACCATACGGAGACCATCGGCAATAACCAGAAGATTACGGTGGGACTCGGGCAGACGGTCACCGTCGGTAAGGAGAATGCCGCCGGACATGACCGGACCGTCACGGTCGCGCATGACCAGACCAGCACAACGGGGAATGACCGTCAGGTGACGGTGGGCCACGATGACACAGTGACGGTGAAGAACGACCGGAAGACAGAGATAACGCACGACCGCCGCGAACATGTGGGGAATGACGAGACGCTGATTGTGGACAATGACCGGAAGATGTCAGTGAAGGGAAAGCAGGAGCACACCACCACCGGCGACCATATCAGCCTGGTGAAAGGGACAAAGAGCCTGGAGGTGAAGGGAGACCTGGCACAGAAGATAAGCGGTGCGCTGGGGTCCAAGGTTCAGGGCGATATTGTGCTGGAGAGCAGCAGCCGGATCAGTCTGAAGGTGGGCGGGTCATTTATCGACATCCATCCGGGTGGCGTGGATATCGTCGGTGCGAAGATAAACCTGAATGGCGGTGGGAGTCCGGGGGATGTGATAAAGCCGTTGCCTGTGACCGAACTGGGGGAGTATAAACTCCAGTTCCATTTTACGGATGATGATGATGTACCTTATGCAAATACGAAATATATTGCTTATTTTGCAGATAGTTCACAGATAAATGGAGTCACGGATGCTGAAGGATTTACAACAACGTTTACTACAGATAAAGAAGAAGAAATAAAAATTCGGTTGATATGCAATTAATAATCTTAAGGCAACTTACAATACTTAATTAAAGATACTAAAGATATTAAAAATAATGCGGCGCTTTGTAACATCCAGTAAGGCAGGAGACTACGAACATGCCATATGCACAGGAGTTGTCGATGAAGTTTTTATATGGATATATTATAGAGATTAGTGTTCAGATATGGTTTTAAGTTACGTCAGGCCATAATCTGGAGCGGCATTAAATAATACATTAAAAATTTAAGATGTATTTAACACAAAACTAATTAAAGGACAAAAAATGAAGCCAATTCATTGAATTTACTCTCATAATCAAATCAACAACTTAAAATCATTAATATGTTTTTGAAGGATACCAATTTATATTTCTGGTTTTCCCTCAGTCTAATCAAATTCATTTGAAAACAATATATTTGATTTTTAATGGTTTTATCCTTTGCTATAAATATTGTTGCGTCTTTTAATAATTTGAACATGGAGCGTGCATATTGAACGATATTAATAAAATAACTACTGGCATCACATCAAAATCCAATAACAACATAACACACCAACAAATTACGAGGGTAAAATCATCAATCGAGTATCACATATATCATGATGGAATAATAAAATACAAATTAATTGATGAGACCGGTAATGGCACAGATAAAACCGAATACTCACTAAAAAATGCACGCAGTAAAGCAAAATATATTTACCATGATTCTTCAAATAATCCATATGAAATTGGCACATATGATATTGTAGTAACAAAAGATACATATGCCGATGATAGATATAAAGATAAATTAGGAGGTGATATGATTTACCTCATAAATATAAGTGATAATATAAGTAGTTATTTGAATGGAAATGTAAGGTTTACATTATCGATAAATACTGTACGTCCTTATGCGAGTGATATTGCTACAGCATCTTTACTTGGTGCAATGCTAAATACGGGCTACACGGATTTTAATTATAATGGCGGTAGTGATAGTTGCGGCGTATCACCCGCTCCCAGTAGTAGTCATAAAAATGGAATGAATTTAGATATGCGCTATTTAAGGAAAGATGAGTCAGGAAACGGAATTCACCTAAACTTAAACAGTGAATCTGGGGACCCTTGTGGCTGGAAAGGATTAGATGTTGAGAGACAAAATAGATTCATTGAGGAGCTAAATAGATTTGGTTGGGGAAGCATTTTAGGATGGAAATACTGGGACAGTAATAATAGTCCCAATACCAGTGCTACATGGAATGAATGGTCTGCAGCATGGAAAAACGAACATCCTAATGAAACAGAAAGTCCAATTTTGAAAAATATAAAACATGCAGCGAACCATCAACATCACATACATCTACAAGGATATAATCCCACATTAGAGTTACTTACTGATTAGAGATAGTTAATATGCAACAAAATAAATTTTTTGTGAAGATAATTTTAGTTTGCATTATGGTTTTAATAGGTGGGGGTAATAGCGGAGAAAGTAAAAAATTACCTCTACCTGTTGACTCTGAGCGTTCTACATTATTGGAATTTTACTATCAGTATATCGGTCAAAATATCTATAGTGATGCAATAGAGTTAAAACTACCCGAAAATTATCTTAAACTAACCAAACCATTCAATCAGCAAGAAATTAAAGTTCAAGTAAAAGGAGATAACTTCCTTTCTCCATATGTTGCTGAAAATAACCGTTATTATGAGCTTGGCCACTTTGTTCATAAGTCAAATACTTACAGACTGATAATTTATAATAAAACAGGCGAAACCGACACATTATTACTCAACATACAACTAAATAGTTATGACAAGAAAGGCAACTTAGTTGATGCTTTATTGATTGGTAGTCTCTTTGGTTATGAAGATATAGTCCGTTTTTCAGATTTTATTATCAATCCTGATTACACAATTGAAATTAACATTCATGTCATTTACAAATATACAGAAAATGAGGATGGCTCAATTAAAAAAATCACCCAGCCCATTCCTCAGCCTTATTTAAAAGAAAAGTATCAAATAGAAGATGGTCAATTTAAATTGGTATACAGGAATGAAATACCACACACTGAAAAACAAAATAAAATATCAAGCAAGGTTTATTCTCACCATTATTAACAATGACTATAAGGGAATGTAATGGACGGTGTTTTATGAAAGACATTTTATCGTAGTGCTAACAAACACCAGCCATTTACTTAACGCCATATTGTGACATTTAAAACCCCACGCACAATTAAATATTGTTGTTTTATATTTCATTATGCAATGAAAAATTCAATAATATATCAATATACAGTAAGGATACTACCTATGCCCTCAGCAGCCCGACTTAACGATAAAGGCACTCAACATGATGGTTATTACGAAACCGTGATCACCGCTGGCTCCCCTACCGTCTTCATTGACGGCTTACCCGCCGCCCGTATGGGCGATCCGTTAACTCCTCATTCAAAACCCAAACATCCGCCTCATCCGCGAAAAATCGCCAGTGGCTCATCCAATGTTTTTATTGATGGCCTCCCCGCCGCCAGAACCGGTGATGCTATTGATTGTGGCGGCGTGGTTATCGGCAGCGGCACCGTCACTATCGGCTGACTTACGTCTTAAGGTCTTAAGGTCTTAAGGTCTTAAGGTCTTAAGAGAGAATATGATGTCACAACAGGGCTTGCGTTTTATGCTCGACGTGAACGGAGTGGTAGAGAAGCAGAATGGTAGTTGTGCGCTTCTAAGGGAAAAAAGATTCACCGCTACGTGTTAATTTATATGGTGAGCCACGCCCCATGGAGAAAAAAAAGCAACATAATCGGAGTCACTGACAACATGGCCTATAGGCATTGATATGTGGGATACTTACAACATGCCAGAGATGCTGTATTTTACTGGCAACAACTCAATATCGGACGTTTTTCACCGCTGGTTACTTCGCAAAAATGGCACCATTCCGTCGACAGCTAAATGCGCATATTAATGGTTTACGTGCTGCTGGTCAGGAGGGATGGGATGCAGCATTTAAGAACGACTCCCGTTGGAAAACCGAAAGCGAGGCGTTTATTTGTTGGTTGCTGACTCTGGAACGGGATGAGCCATCATATATCAGGATGTTGCACAACATGACTCAAGGTCATAGTGAGTCGTTCCTGCGGGGTATGGCAGATGCTATCGCCTGGTTGCCTGAACCTCAGACCAGATTAATTCTGGTCCGCTGGCGTGCCGAATCATGATCAGATGAAAGAATGCCTGAATCACGGGGCCACAGACCTGGCAAAAACTAGATATTCAGTACAGATTCATAAATGGTTTATCTACTGGTTCTTCAACTACCCCGTCATCCAGTCCCCGTTAATTCAAATGGCGCGGTTGCTGAGACAAGTGAAGTATTCTGTTTTCCCTTCCCGAAAATCCCCGAAAAATCATGGTCAAATGGAGGTCATCAATTTGGTGCTCCGCGCAAAGCCAAAGATGGAAGTGCACGCAAACATGCTGGCTGCGATTTAATATTCCCTGTGGGGACGCCTATTTATGCTGTTGCGGATGGAGTATTAGTTCAAAACCCCTATTCCTTTTATTCGAGTACTTATGCTGTAGAAATCAGACATGGCAACCTTCTTCTTCGTTGTGGCGAAATTGCTCCTGGCTCATGCTCATACTCTGGTGGTTCATCCGTCAAAAAAGGGCAGATTATTGCTAAGGTTGGGCGGTTGCGAGGTGGTTCATCTATGTTGCATCTGGAGATTTATACCAATGGAGCATCATCAACGGCTCTTACAACAACTACCGGGGATTACAGATGGCGTTCCGACGTGACAGATCCTACTCAATATCTGAATGTATGGAAAAATAACCGTCCCAGATCTTAATATTGATGGAATCGATGAAAATGATTAAAAATATTATATTCCTTTTAACTCTGATGTTATCTGGTATTGCTGGCTGTGCTGCAAACGAACCTGCTACTATACCGCCAGATGGCATTGAGACTAATAGTTTAGACATTGGTGAAATTGCCGATGATGAGATTACTGATTTGAGGCATTTCACTTGTACTCTGAGTCTGACTGATAATAAGAAAGAGGATTCCTATAACTATGTTGAAGGCGCAATTTGTCCTGCCGCGGGCGGAGAGTGTACGTATTCTGCCATCATGAAATTGAATGGAGAGATAACTATATTGAAACAGATATCGTCAGGAGAAAACACCTCAGAATACAAAAGTGAAGACATTTCGCTCACCGTAAAACAGGCTCCGATTGCAGAACCAGCAGAGGATGAAGAAGGCAGCGATATTAAAGCCACTATTGACATAAAAACAAAAAAAACCGAAAGAAAATTTAATATGTTCGGATACTGTGGCGTTTAAAAATAAATCTCTCTGGCAACAGAATTGCAGATATTCTGCCATTACCGCCAGGAAGGCCACGATGAGCAATCTATTTCATGAAAGACAAACGGGATGCCCACAGCGACGGCAGTGGAGCCAACAGGAACATCAAATTCTGTCGCAGTATTATCCTAAGGTATGGCTGTCACAAACCGTTAAGTTAGATATGACTATGACGCCGCCATCATTGCAGATAAGAGCCTGTACGAAAGTACGGGCTTTTTCTTTTATATCCCCCCAAAAGTGCAAACGCCAGCAATATGCCTTTATTCCCCTGACACTATTCTCCCCCCAAAGGTGTGAGGAAATCGGTTCAGCGCGCACCTCATTTCCTGACCCGGATAAGCGCCAGCGCATCCGGGAAAACTGACAATCTGGACTGATGCCACAAAGTAGAGCAGCGCATTATCAGCTTGTCATCCGCCGTCGTTGCTCAGACCTTAAGCGAACAATCATCAATACCGAAAATATGCTTGACCGTTTTAGTGCAACTCCCTATAGTAGCGCCCCGTTGCCCCCCAGAGGTGTGGCATCAAAATAATGTGGTGAGGTGTCCGAGTGGCTGAAGGAGCACGCCTGGAAAGTGTGTATACGGCAACGTATCGGGGGTTCGAATCCCCCCCTCACCGCCATCATTTCAGATAAGAGCCTGTACGAAAGTACGGGCTTTTTTCTTTTATATTCTCCCGTACCGGGGGGGATGAGAACCCCCGACCGGGGCTCGACAACCGGCGTCAGCCGGTTGGACAGATGACGAGCCTGCGAGGAATCTGCCCGCTGCGACCTGCTCTCACATAACAGGATTAACATCTACATCCGTCTGGTGGGAGAAATAAGCCACACTCCGGATTACAACCATGCCTTCCCATGGTTCCGCATCTTCGCTAATGAATTCATTTCGCAGACAACTAACGCCCATGCAGCGCCAGAATGGTTGTGCAGTTTACCTGCTTAACCTGAGAGACAGCATCCCCTGGGGGCGCTTGTATCATAGAGGCGGCCAAATGTAGGCTGGGATCTACAGCAGATCATAAATTGCCCATTCCAGGACACAGAAAAACCGTGAGAGAAGCAATCTATCCAATAGCAGGCCCACTACTGGCTGCCCGTTCCAACTCTTAACTCTCTGAAATTGATGTCCTTGCGGATGCTGAATCCGCAGAACGCCAGCGGATCGACTGGAATCCCCCTAAGTGAGCACAGCTCAGCAGCGCATCATTGCCCATTTTTAATGCGTTGATGTAGTTGATTATCGCCATTTTCATCTGGTTACCAATCAACGACCAGATGATGCATCTCAGGTAACAATAGACGAGCGAAAAGTAAAAACTGACCTGTTATCGAATTTCAGGAAACGTGAATGGCCAGGAGTCCGCGGAAAAGCCTCTTTGGACGCCTCTTTGGAAATGGTGGAGTAGAAAAACAAAAAAACCACCCGGAGGTGGTTTCACGACACTGCTTATTGCTTTGATTATTCTTATCTTTCCCATGGTACCCGGGGCGGGACTTGAACCCGCACAGCGCGAACGCCGAGGGATTTTAAATCCCTTGTGTCTACCGATTCCACCACCCGGGCTCGGGAAGAAATTGGAGGCGCGTTCCGGAGTCGAACCGGACTAGACGGATTTGCAATCCGCTACATAACCGCTTTGCTAACGCGCCAGAATCTTCATGCCTTTCAGCCAACACCCGCAATATGCCGATGCTTTTAAACTGGAGCGGGAAACGAGACTCGAACTCGCGACCCCGACCTTGGCAAGGTCGTGCTCTACCAACTGAGCTATTCCCGCAATATCAAGTTTTGTTCTAATCACTTGATTTTGTTATCTTCTGGCGAGCTACGCTGCCGTCCGATGCGATGCATTCTACTTACCTGACGCACTGAGTCAACGATATTTTTCAAAACCCGGATCGTTTGCTGAAAATTAACGCGAAACGATCACTGTTCAAGCAAATCTCCGCGGGCAGCGTTCAAATATTGCAACATCGACCACAGTGTCAGTACCGCAGCAATCAGGAAAAGGCCAATCCCCGCCCATTCGACCCATTCATTTGGACGCCAGAGCATCCAGACCAGTGCAGTCATTTGTGCGGTCGTTTTCACTTTACCGATCCAGGAGACGGCAACACTGTTGCGTTTACCCAATTCCGCCATCCATTCGCGCAGGGCCGAAATAATAATCTCGCGGGCAATCATGGTTGCCGCCGGGAGCGTCACCCACCAGGTGTGGTAATGCTCTGCTACCAGCACCATTGCGATAGCGACCATCACTTTATCTGCCACCGGATCCAGAAATGCACCAAAACGCGTACTCTGGTTCCAGCGGCGCGCAAGGAAACCGTCAAACCAGTCGGTGACTGCGGCGACGAGAAAAATCAGCGCGCATGCAAACGAAGCCCATTGAAAAGGCAAGTAAAATGCCAAAACAAAAAATGGGATAAGGATGACGCGAAACAGGGTAAGCAACGTAGGGATATTAAATCGCATAATGACGGTAACTATCTGTTGTCAGTAAATTTTGACCCTATGTTGCTACAGAGCCCTTAATGTTTCAACGAGTAGTAGATCTTTTCTGCTAGACCTTGCGAGATGCCCGGCACTTTTGCAATTTCTTCAATACTCGCATTCAGCAAGCCCTGCAGCCCCCCCATGTACTTTAACAGTATCTGGCGACGCTTTGGACCAACGCCTTCGATGGTTTCCAGGGTACTGGTATTCTTCACCTTCGCCCGCTTTTTGCGATGCCCGCTGATCGCATGATCGTGCGACTCGTCGCGAATATGCTGTATCACATGCAACGCGGGGGAATCAGGAGGCAGACTAAACCCTTCGCCTTCCGGCTCAAAAAACAACGTCTCAAGCCCTGCTTTGCGGTCGGTTCCTTTCGCTACGCCCAACAGCAGTGGATGGTGTTTATCCCACGGAACATCGAGTTCAGCAAAAACCGTTTTGGCCTGCCCTAACTGCCCTTTCCCGCCGTCGATCAAAATCACATCCGGAATTTTATTCTCTTCAATCGCCTTCCCGTAACGACGACGCAGCACCTGGTTCATTGCAGCGTAATCATCGCCGGGCGTGATACCAGTGATGTTGTAACGCCGGTATTCCGCACGCACAGGCCCGTTGGCATCAAATACCACACAGGACGCCACCGTCTGCTCACCCATGGTATGGCTAATATCAAAACATTCCATACGCTTCACCTCAGGCAGTTTTAGCAAGGTAGCCAGCGCCGTCAGCCGCTGGTTGACGGTCGACTGCTGCGATAATTTCGTGCTAAGCGCCGTCGCGGCATTGGTACGCGCCAGTTTCAGGTAGCGTGCACGATCGCCACGTGGTTTGGTCTGCACGTTTACTTTGCGTCCGGCAAGCCCCGACAATGAATCCGCCAAAAGCGTTTTGTCATTGAGGTTAAAATCCAGCAGGATCTCACCCGGCAGAGTGCGCATCTGGCTCCCCTGCAAGTAAAACTGCCCGACAAAGGTTTCCACCACCTCACCAAGCTCAGTACCATTCGGCACTTTGGGGAAATAACTGCGGCTGCCTAATACCTTGCCCTGGCGAATAAAGAGCACATGCACACAGGCCATGCCAGCATCGAATGCCACGCCAATCACGTCCAGATCGTCGCCGGTGTTTGAGACAAACTGTTTTTCGGTTACCCGGCGCACGGCCTGAATTTGATCGCGAATACGCGCTGCCTCTTCAAATTCCAGCGCCTGACTGGCTTTTTCCATTCGGGCAATCAGTTTCGTAAGCACCTGATCATCTTTACCTGCCAGGAACAGACGCACGTAATCCACCTGCTGCGCGTACTCCTCTTCGCTGACGAGGCCAGCCACGCAAGGGCCCAGGCAGCGACCAATCTGATATTGCAGACACGGCCGCGAGCGATTGCGATAGACACTATTTTCGCATTGGCGAACGGGGAAAATCTTTTGCAGGAGCGCCAGTGTCTCCCTCACCGCGTAGCCGTTTGGAAACGGGCCAAAATACTCCCCTTTGGCATGCTTCGCACCACGATGCATCGCCAGGCGCGGATGTGTGTCGCCGCTCAGGAAGATAAAAGGATAGGATTTATCATCGCGCAGTAATACGTTGTAACGCGGCTGGTAAAGTTTGATGTAGTTGTGTTCCAGCAATAATGCTTCCGTCTCGGTATGCGTTACCGTGACATCAATCTGCTGGATCTGCGCAACCAGCGCCTCTGTTTTTCGCGAGGCGAGATTGCTGCGAAAATAACTGGAGAGGCGCTTTTTAAGATCTTTTGCTTTGCCAACATAGATAACCGTACCGCCGGTGTCATACATACGGTAGACACCCGGTTTGCTGGTCACTGTTTTGAGAAAGGCTTTTGAATCGAAAACTTCATTCACTGACTTGCTAACGTCTCCGCATTGCACAGACCATGGCGAATCGCCAGGTGAGTCAGCTCCACGTCACCATGAATGTTCAATTTACTGAACATGCGATAGCGATAGCTGTTCACCGTTTTGGGGCTGAGATTCAGTTGCTCAGAGATCTCATTGACCTTCTGACCTTTAGTGATCATCAGCATAATCTGCAATTCACGTTCAGACAAACTATCAAACGGTGAGTCGGTTTTTTCCGGTTCAATCTGACTGAGAGCCATCTGCTGAGCAATATCAGACGCAATATATCGTTGTCCGGAATGGACGGAGCGAATCGCATTGACGACTTCTTGCGGTGCAGCGCCTTTGCTAAGATAACCTGACGCGCCAGCTTGCATCACTTTCGCAGGAAGCGGGTTTTCTGTATGGATGGTAAGCATGATGACTTTGGTGTCGATATTAGCGCGCGCAATCTTGCGTGTGGCTTCAAGGCCGCCGATGCCCGGCATGTTCATGTCCATCAACACAACGTCGACGGAATGTGCCCGGCACCATTTTACGGCATCCTCGCCGCAACAAACTTCGCCAGAAATTTTTATGCCTTTAATATCTTCGAGAATGCGTCGTATCCCTGCGCGCACCAGTTCGTGGTCATCAACAAGAAGTACGTTGATCAATGGAATATCTCCAGAAAAGGGATGACGCTGCTGCAAGCTAATTCTTCACATACTAACGGTTTTTGCCGCATTATTGAAAGTTAAAAAATGCCACTCATTCGATTTTGGTCTCGTTTTTGGAAATTAACCTGTACATTTTGTGGAAACTTTCTTAACCCGCGCCGCATCAGGTTTGCGTGTTTAAAAGTGCTTTTCGGAAAGTTGACGGAACGCACTTTTTTTATTCTGCCGGGGAAATAGAAGCGGTACTTTGTAACAATAATTAACCGACACTCTACCTCTATTAAACATATATTTTGCCTGCACTATTAAAATTAAATATTCTGTTAATGTTTAATTTAATAAACCAGATAACGCGTGCGCATAAAACAACCACTGCTATTTTTCCCCTGGCTTGTGGTATACTCCGCCGCTTTGACATTCACCGTCACGCTAAGCACGGTAACAGAACGAGGTAAATAAATGAGCACACCTGATTTTTCCACTGCTGATAATAACCAGGAACTGGCTCAGGAAGTCTCATGCCTGAAAACGATGATCACGCTGATGTTGCAGGCTATGGGGCAGGCTGATGCAGGTCGCGTCATCATTAAAATGGAAAAACAGATCGCGACGCTGGAAGATGAAGCCCAGGCTGCGGTGTTCACCAACACGGTGAAGCAGATCAAACAAGCTTATCGCCAGTAAGTGAATCCGGCTGGCAGCACAAAAGCTGGCAGCCGGTATACGTCTGGCACGCAGAACGAAGATGCAGATCAGATGATTCCCGTTGCCGCCGCATAACAGGCAATCTGTGTTTTATTCGGCGCGTTGAATTTTTTCTGCATGTTCTTTTGGTGAAAATTCACCGTATTCTCAGATATGGACAAAATCATAGCGATTTCGGCCGATGTCTTCCCTTCCGCTGTCCATTTCAGAATTTCTTTCTCGCGCTTACTGAATTTCATTTCCGGCGCAATGACCATATTGTCTCCCAGTCGGGAAAGCGTGATCAGGCTGTGTTGAATCAGTGTTTGCAGGCGCAACTCAATCTCTTCATCATGCTCTGGATGATGAAGAATACTCGAGCGAGACACGGACAAGAATCCCAGTGCATGGTTTGGCAGCATCAAACACTGCGTTATCCCTTTACGTAATCCAAAATCCCGTGCGGTATTCCATAATTCCGGTGTCTCGTGAAATAATTTGTCATTCCACGGTAAATGCCCGTGAAGGAAATTCTCTGGTTTAAGTACCGGATCAATCGCGAAATAATTTTCAGCCTGATAATGTGCCATCCAGGCATCCGGGTACGTGGTGTGGACATTGATTTTCGGGCGCGTAAACGGCACCGGATGACGAACACACAGTGCAAAAAAATCAAATTCAAGCAGCTGCGTTTGCTGCTTTAATGTTGAATAGACCTCTTCCTTGTCGGTTATCTCCTGAAAACGTAGCAGCATTTCCCTGCGCCACGAGAAAAAATCATTATCCTGCATACTGACCGATATCACCCCTGACAATAATAATCATTATTATGGATACATTAAATTAACACATAAATCTTTTTTATAAGTGTAAAATATCGGTATTAGCGGAAATCAGTAAAAATTTTCGCAGGTTATGGCGAGCCGTGAAGGCAGAAGCTACTGTTTTTGCGGGAAAATGCGGCGACGGAGAGTGGCTAAATAGCGTTATTTGCAATGCATATGCTTTAAAGTGCGCTAATAAATTTAGCTTAAGTTGATACAACTCACCGATTCGAAAAGCGAGTCGCTGCCGAATCGGTGAATCATTACTGCATCAGGAATTTTTCCAGAAATTGCTGTGTGCGTGGCTGCTGCGGATTCGCGAATAATGACTTCGCCGCACCCTGTTCGACAATGCGCCCCTGATCCATGAAGATGGCCCGGTCTGCGACATCTCGCGCAAAGCTCATTTCATGGGTAACAATGACCATCGTTCGTTTTTCCTGCGCCAGTTGCCTGATGGTATTGAGCACCTCTCCCACCAGCTCAGGATCCAACGCCGAGGTCGGTTCATCGAACAGGATGACATCCGGGCGCATCGCCAGCGCACGCGCAATCGCGACGCGCTGCTGTTGTCCGCCGGATAACCGCCGCGGATAACTGGTTTCTTTACCACTTAACCCTACTTTGGCCAGCAGCTCCCGCGCCCGTGCAGTCGCTTCATCCTTCGTTTCCCCTTTCACAATCACCGGCCCTTCGATGATGTTTTCCAGTACCGTGCGATGTGGAAAGAGATTGAAGTTCTGGAACACGAAACCTACATGCTGACGCAGCTGGCGAATCAGGTTTTTCTGTTGTCCCAACGGCTTTGCCATATCAATGGTCATATTGCCCACCCGAATCGTACCGCTCTCGGGCTGCTCCAGCAGGTTGATACTGCGCAATAGCGTGGTTTTTCCGGATCCGCTGGGGCCGATAATTGCCACCACTTCCCCTTGCGCCACCTCAAGATCGATACCGTGCAGCACCGTCTGGCCGTGGAATTGTTTCACCAGGTTTTTCACTTCGATAGCACTCATTTCGGATCGCGCTCCTGACGGTTCAACTGGTTTTCAAAATAGTTCTGCAACGCAGAGAGCACTGTCGCCATAACCCAATAAATCAGCGAAGCGGCAAGATACATCGTGAACACTTCCAGCGTACGCGAAGTGATCAGCTGCGCCTGACGGAACAGCTCCGGCACCTGAATCGTCGCCGCCAGCGAGGTGTCTTTCACCAGACTGATGAAGCTGTTAGAGAGCGGCGGCAACGCCACGCGCGCGGCTTGTGGCAGTATTGCGCGCCGTAACGTTTGCCACGGTGTCATGCCAATACTCGCGGCGGCTTCCCACTGCCCTTTATCGATAGACGAGATCGCCGCGCGCAATGTTTCCGAGGCGTAGGCGGCGGTATTGAGCGACAAACCGATCATCGCCGCCGGGATCGGATCCAGCTCAATGCCAAATTGCGGCAAGCCGTAGTAGATCATAAACAGCTGGGCGATAAGCGGCGTACCGCGAAAAATCGAGATGTAGACGCGTGCCAGCCAGCGTACAGGCAGCAGCGGCGACAAGCGCATCAACGCCAGTACAAACCCCAGCAGTAGGCCAAAGAACATGCCACCGATGCTCAGTTGCAGTGTAAATATCGCCCCTTTAAGCAGGAACGGCGCTGAGTCGAAAACCAGCTGTAGACTTTCTTGCATTATGGTTGTTCTGCCCGGAGATTAAACATGTGGGTGATAGGCAAACAGCGCCGGAGCGCCGCCGGTGTGGACAAACAAAATCGGGCCATCATCTTTAAAACGTTTCTGCTCAATTCCATCGATAAGACCCGCCATCGCCTTGCCGGTATACACCGGGTCGAGAAGAATACCTTCCAGCCGCGCCAGCAGTTTAACCGCTTCCATACCCTCATCATTAGGCTGGCCGTAGCCTGGCGCGAAATACTCATCCCAGAGGGTAATCTCTGCGCTGGCCTTCACGTCCAGCAGCTGTGCAACCTCCTGTTGCAGGGTTACCACTTTCGGTTTTTGGTCAGCAACACTGCGCGATACCGTCACACCGATGAGCTCGACTTCCGGCAGAAGTTGTTCCAGGCCAATCGCCAGGCCGGCGTGCGTTCCGGCACTGCCCGACGCCACCACAACCGAAGAAAGCCCTACGGCACCTTCACACTGCTGAGCGATTTCCAACGCGCTTTCTACATAACCCAATGCCCCCAGCGCGTTCGAGCCGCCAACCGGGATCACATATGGGCGAAACCCCTGCGCTTCGATACGCGTTGCCAGCTCATCCAGTTGGCGTTTGGGATCGGTCAGCGCGTCGCACATTTCGATTTGCGTGTTGAACAGGTCCAGCAGCAGACGGTTACCGTTGCTCAGATAATTTTCTGCGGTCGTGCCAATCGGATTCTCCAGCAGCGCCACACAGTGAAGCCCGAGCTTCGCTGCCACCGCCGCCGTCTGACGCACGTGGTTAGACTGAATAGCGCCTGCGGTAATCAACGTGTCAGCCCCCTCGCGCAGCGCATCTGCGGCGAGAAATTCCAGCTTACGCAGCTTATTACCGCCCATCGCTATGGGAGTCACATCATCGCGCTTTATAAAAATGTCACGACCGAGGAAATCAGAAAAACGCGGCAGGTATTCCAGCGGCGTCGGCGCGCCGATAAATTCCAGTCGGGGAAAACGGGTGAGATTTTGTAAGGACATTGATCCTCCGGTAGCGAGATAGGAATTGTTTTTATTATGCACGTATACCGCGCGTAAATAAAAAAGGCGCTGAATTTAGCGCCTTTTTCTTACGGAGAGATTACTTCGTTACATCTGCGCCGAACCATTTTTCCGATAGCGCTTTCAGAGTGCCGTCTTTCTGCATGTCGGCAATCGCCGCATCAATGGCTTTCAGCAGGTCTTCGTTACCTTTACGCAATGCGACACCCGCTTCCTGACGTGAGAAAGCATCCCCCGCAACGGCCAGCGTATTGTTGGTTTTTTTCACCAGATCGAGCGCGGCAAGACGGTCCACCAGAATGGCATCAATACGGCCTACGCGCAGATCCTGGTATTTTGTCGGATCATCATCGTAGGTACGGATATCCACGCCCTGCACGTTGGCGCGCAGCCACTCTTCATAGTTGGTACCCAGACCCACGCCCACTTTTTTACCTTTCAGATCGGCAGAGGATTTGATGCTCTCTTCATTGCCTTTTTTCACCAGTGCCTGAATACCCGAGACGGTGTAGGGGGTGGAGAAATCGTATTTTTTCTTACGTTCATCGGAGATAGTGACCTGGTTAATCACCACATCAATACGTTTTGAATCCAGCGACGCCAGCATGCCATCCCACTTGGTGGGTTTCAGCGCTGCTTTCACGCCCAAATGTTTCGCCAGCGCATCGGCAAATTCAACTTCAAAACCGGTAAGCTTGCCATCATCACCCTGAAAGCTGAACGGCGGGTAGGTGCCTTCCAGTCCAACCAGCAACGTGCCACGCTCTTTAACTTTATTCAGTAAATTTTCAGCGGCGAACGTTTTGACGCTCATCCCCGCAACCAGCGCGACTGCCATAACACCCATCAGCGCCTGACGACCCAAAAGTGCAAGTTTCATAGTGTCTCCGACCAGAAAATGAAGAGCGTAACGCACGGTACCTGAATCATTTTCAGGCACCTGTGCGTTACATTTTATTCATTTTTAATATATATCAGATCGAGCACCGACAGCGATCTTTTGCGCAACGTTAAAGCGTGCTTGTGCTTTAAATTGTGCGTACTTACGCAACGCGATACGGTAATTATTGGTACTGGTGGTGGGTAACCAGGGCTCCAGATTTTCATCAGGATACCCTTCGTCAAGAAGATCACGGGAGATATTAAGCTCACTTAAATGATTTCCCAGGCGGCGAAGACGGACAACGTATTCGCGCACCGTGCCATGGCTCATTTCAGTGTGATCGAAAAGGAATTGTTTAAATCCAATGATATCGAAGAAATCACTTTGCTCTTTGCAATGCAGGTCACCGCAGAATCGGCAGAGCGCTACCCATTCTTTTTGTTCCTGCAGCCAGGCAGCCTCATCCAGAAGCATATCCAGGCGTGATATTGCAATTTTGTTCACAATTTCGCCTCGACGCACCAGGGTGATGCGGTCGAGTAATTTGTGACAATGTGCGCAATGTGTTTGGCTGTGTTTAAAGTCTTTTAAATAGCGGCTTAATGGCCGTCTTTTAGGTTGCTGCACCGTCATGATAACTCCTGGTTGTCAATGCGTTGTGCGGCATTTTTCAGGGGCGATCCAGTACGGATAGTCTCACCAACCTATAACTTACCCAGCTTTGTACGTAAGCGCTTAATAGCCTGGCTATGCAATTGGCTAACCCGAGATTCTCCGACGTCAAGAACAGCGCCAATCTCTTTAAGATTAAGCTCTTCCTGATAATAAAGCGTCAGAACCAGTTGTTCGCGCTCCGGTAAGGATTCAATCGCTTCCATTACACGGTGACGCAAATTACTTTCCATTAACTGGAATAACGGGTTTTCCTGTTGATGATCGTCAGTCACAACTTCGATACTGTCACCGTGCTCTTCTCGCCATTCGTCATAGGAGAAAAGCTGGCTATTGTTGGTATCAAGCAGCATCTGACGGTATTCTTCAACCGGAACACCGAGGCGTTGTGCGACTTCTGTTTCGGTCGCATTACGTCCCAGCTCTTGCTCAAGTTGCCCCATAGCCTGTGCTACTTCGCGAGCGTTACGCCGGACACTGCGCGGTACCCAATCACGGCTGCGCAATTCATCCAGCATGGCCCCACGAATGCGCTGCACTGCGTAAGTGGTAAATGCCGTTCCTTGCAGAGCGTCGTATCGGTCAACTGCATTCAGTAACCCGATCCCGCCCGCCTGTAGCAGATCGTCCAGTTCCACACTCGCCGGCAAACGCACCTGCAGGCGCAATGCTTCGTGACGCACCAAAGGTACATAACGCTGCCACAGCGAGTGTTTATCCATTACACCTTCAGCGGTATACAGTGAATTCACGATAAACAGCCCTGCGTTAGTTTGAGTTATCGGCATGATTATCCGATTCTGTAGCACTTTTAATCGGATGAATAGTGGGTGAAATGGGGGGTTATTTGCAGGGTTGTGTATCAGAGTTCATCTCATACTGTAAATGTACACTCCCATCCGCCCGGGCGCCGCATGATCAATGTATTAATTTCACCTGCTGGTACAGAAATCGGTCGTGAGATTTGGCTATCGCTTCGTTATGAAAAAACGGTGAAGCTATTTCCAGCAAGCTCCCGTTGTAACAACCCAGCCCGTTATAATATTCGGGGGTCTTTTATATTGTCAGACACCAGAAATGCAGACTGGCAACAGGCCTGTCAGGCGCTCAATCTATTATACGACATCCCGTTTTACTTTCCTGCGTATGACGCAAATCACGTAGCCACCACGCGGCATCTGACTGAAAAAGAAGCAAAAAAATCAGTTGCAGGTAGACATTACGCTGGACCATTTTTTTATAAATTTCTTCCCCTGGTTAATACTCTGGGTATCATTTTCTCGTCTGTTAATGATACCCATATGGAAGTGACTGAATGTTGGCAGCTATTTATTAAACCAAACGGCAAAAGTCACTATCCCGGCGCGCGGACAATTAACGGCAAACACGCTTTAGAAATACAATTATGCGATAAGCATGGTTTGCCGATTCGGGCGAAGTGCTGTGGTTATGAATATCGGGTTAGTGGTTTTGTTCATGAAAAATATGGCAATACTTTTAACCAGCGTCTTTTTCAAAAAAGTATTCAAGGCGGATTATCGCTTTATTCGCCTTTTAAGTACGAACATCACAAAACGCCTGTTACCGTTATGCGCAAGCCAGCCGCTAAAGGTCAGCTTGTCAAACGGCGACGCACAGATTCTTTTTTGGGCAGAGCCAACCATGTAAGCCGCAATGATAAGATTACGGTGCATCGACATACAAACGTCATTTCACAAGAGTGGCATTGATGAACGATCCGGAAGGCTTTCAACAACAGGTATTTATACCTTGATGTCACTATGACAGACCTTATTCTCAAGGAATAATCATGAAAAAAAATGTCGTTTTCATTCACCTCGAAAGCCTTAATCAGGCGATATACAGCCGTCGCCAGTGGTTTCCATGCCTGAACAGCCTGACGCCGCATACATTACGCTTGAATAATTTTATCTCATCAGCGACATCATCGTTCATGGCCGTCAGTGATTTACTGCACGGTGATGACGACATCCTTGAGCATAATGTGAATTTTGAGATAGGACTGGTGCCGCGCCGTAAGTCGCCGTCCATGTTTGATGATCTGCATAATGCCGGTTACCGTACTGCAGGGCTGGGTTTCCCACAAAACGTGGTGAGTTTTGACATGATCTGGAGCGAGCGCGATCGCTTCAAATGGTATGACACTTCCAGCGAGATGCTACATACCGCCGAGTCTATTATTGCTGACCATTCCCAGCCTTTCGCGCTGTATATCTGGAACCTGTGTAGTCACCTGTGCTATCAGGACGGTTATAAAGGTGCCAGTGATAATAGTTTCATCCGCTGGCAACGTGGTTATGAGAGTATGGATAATACCGTGGGTGATATCCTGCGCCTGCTGATGAATCATAAACAGATGGAAAATACCACGCTGGTTATCTTTGGCGATCACGGCGACGATTTCTGGAACCACGGCCTTAATGGCGGATTTGCCCATGCCATCGAACCTTATACCTCTTTGGTTCATACACCGGCATTTATCTACGACAGCAACTATAAAGCACGTGATATCAATCATCTGGTTAGCATGATTGATCTGAAAAAAACGGTCTTTGATATGTTGAATATTCCGGTGACGGGTGAAGATAACCCGGCAAGCTTCTCAGCGCTTTCTGGTGACAGGAAATACAGTTACAGTCGAAATCTGTTTGCTGCCCAGACCGGTGAAACGCGCCATACCCCGCTTCGTAAAGGCTACTCTATTACCTCTGAACTTTTCCATCTGCTGTATGTGAATGGTGAGTACAAGATGTATGCGTGGCAAGCGGATAGTGCGAACCAGTTTAACCTCCTGGATTACCTTAAAACCGAAAACGGTAAGGCCTCCATCGATTATGAACGCCTTGGCGCAGGCAGGGCTGCTGGCGCGCACCCGCATGTCCAGTACTTTTTATATCCGGGTTGTGAAACGGTAATCGTTGAGGCGTTTGAAGAGATGTCATCCCTGTTACAACGATGGATTGCTGACAAAAACAGTCTGGTTGATTGAATATGGATATAAAAAAACCCATCGTAAAGATGGGTTTTTTATTATTAGCGCAGACGGGCAATCTCAATGATTTCGGTCGTCGAGATCGACGGTGTTCGCGGCAAATAAACGACCTCACACCACGGTTTAACCCAATCAAAACGCCCTTCCCAATCATCACCCATCACCAGCAAATCGGCATTTTTCATCTCGATATAGCGGGCTTTATCTTCCAGTGATTCTTCTATGAACACTTCGTCTACACAGCGCAATGCGCTGATAATTTTAACGCGGTCATCCTGGCTATAGAGCGGGTAGCGCTGCTTTTTTTTAAAACTCAGCGCGTCAGAAGAAACACCCACAATAAGATAATCGCCAAGTTGAGCGGCACGCTCAAGAATATTCACATGTCCAATATGAAAGACGTCAAAAGTACCGAAGGTGATCACTCTTTTCATATCATATACCCGGCAATACTAATTTAAAGTCACAGTGGTCAGGAGAGATAGAGTGTCCCAAACTTTTCTCGCGAATAAGATCGGTAATCATATCGACTTCATCAAGCGTCAATGTTGGGTAGATCGGTAAACAAAGCACCGAAGCAGATACTTTCTCAGCCACAGGCATCAGGCCCGGCTGTGCGCTGGGTAATCCGCGGTACATCGGGAACTCAGAAATCAGCGGATAGAAATAACGTCGGGTAAAAATATTATGCGGCTTGAGACTTTCATAGAGTTCATCTCGTGAGCAGGCAAAATTCTCATCGATAAATATCGGTGTATAAGCATAATTCCACTCGATATTTTGCGGTTTATCCAGGATCCGCAAGCCTTTAATACCTGCGAGTTTTTCGACGTAACGCTTATAGATTACTTCACGGTTGAGCAAAGCCTGATCGATATGTTGCAGCTGGAGCATACCAAAAGCGGCCTGGACTTCGTTCATTTTGCCGTTTATACCCGTCGCAACCACAGTAGTTTCATTTGCAAAGCCAAAGTTTTTCAGATCATCGATGCGTTTTTTCATTTTCGCATCCTGACAAATAATGGCGCCGCCTTCGACTGTATTAAAGACTTTCGTCGCGTGGAAACTGAGGATCGAGAGATCCCCATGGGTCAGGATGCTGCTGCCATTTTCTTTTACACCAAAGGCATGGGCCGCATCATAGATAACACGCAGATCGTACATATCAGCAATACGCTGAATCTCATCCACATTACACGGAATACCGTAGCAGTGGACGGGCAAAATCGCCGTCGTTTCCGGAGTAATCGCCGCTTCGATTTTACGCGGATCCATATTGCAGGTTTTCGGATCGATATCCACGAAAACCGGTTTTAACGAGTTCCAGAGGATGGTATGCGCCGTCGCCACGAAAGAGTACGGGGTGGTAATCACCTCCCCTTTTACTCTTAATGCCTGGAGTGCCGTTAACAGCGCCAGCGTACCGTTTGAAAATAGCGACAGATACTCAACACCCAAATATTTCGCCAGCGCCGCTTCAAATTGCTGATGAAACGGGCCTGAGTTGGTCAGATGTTTGCTTTGCCAGATCTGCTCCAGATAAGGAATAAACTCCTCAAGCGGCGGCAGTAACGGGCTGGTTACATAAATATTATCGCGCATGGATTTACTCCTGGCTCGCCTCGATATCTTTGATATCGAGAACAAAACTTTGTGGCTTCTTACCATCGCAGTAATTCTGCCAGATGGTACGGAGCAATTTTTCAAAGGTTCGCGAAGGATCAACAACATCGTTTTTCCGTTGCACAAAACGCTCACGCATATTTAAGCGGATGGAATTCAACTCTTCTTTTTTATCTATCCATGCCAGAGCATGCTCGATATAAGCTTCCTCATCTTTAACAAGGAATTGTTCAAGCTGATAAGCTTTGATGATCTCATTACCCTGGCGACCGGCCATCGTTCTTCCGCTCAGGGTGAGCATCGGAACCCCCATCCACACGGCGTTATTACTGGTGGTACCGCCGTCATACGGGAAAGTATCAAGCATAAGATCAATCTCAAGGTGCATACGCATATATTCTGCAAAATGCGTTTTTGCACGGAAAATAAGCTGATCGGATTTAACGCCCAGCGCCTCAAATTTCTCCCGCAAACGTGCGGAAACCTCTTCTGATGGCATATAACCAATTAACATTCTGGCATTAGGCGCAGCAGTCAGTATTTTGGCCCATGTGGCAACCACACCGTCGCTGATCTTTTTCGGTCTGTTAAGGCTGCCGAAGGTAAACACCCCATTAGAAAGAGCAGGCAATGGATTCACATCTGGCACGTTTTTCGGCGGCTCATACTGAACAGGCATTGGCATAAAGATCAGTTTTTCGGTGAACTGATCATCAAGCTCTCCGGGTTTCGCCATACCCGTGCCGCAAATATGATAATCCATTGCGATCAGGCCGGACGTGCAAGGATAACCAATCCAGCCAAGCGCAACCGGTGCTGGTTTCAGCGCAAACGTCGCAAGGCGGTTGTAACCTGTATGGCCGGAGAGATCGATAAGAATATCCACAGCATCTTCATTAACGATACGGGCGAGTTCCAGCGCACTCTTCGTAAAGACATTGCGCCATTTCGTTGATGTTTTCTCGAAATACTCACTCACATCGTCATAAATTGGCGAGGTGTTGTAGACATACAATTCATACTGTTCACGGTTGAAATTTGCCCAGTATGGTTTAAGGAACCAGGTCACCGGGTGATGGCAAAGATCGCCGGATACAAACCCGATACGCAACGGGCGTTGCGGATCTTTACTGCCTGACCAGTTAAAGCGCGTTTTCTGCTCTTTTGCCCATTTCTCCGTCAGACGGCCATAAACGCGGTGTTCTTCGAACAGCGCCGCTGGCTCTATGTTTGCGCTATGGGACAACGCAAAATTCAGACGGCTGTAATTACCCTGGTCTGACGGCATCAGTTTAATGGCTTTGCGAAGTAAACTGATAGACTCTTCTACCCGCAAATTTTCTGCCACTAACACTGCGAGGTTAGCGACCATACCCGCATTATTCGGCGTAATGGATAACGCTTTTTTATAGCAATATTCAGCACTGGCTACGGCTTCATAGTCAGAATACAGGCGACCCAACGCATCCCAGGCGAGCGCATTACGCGGATCTGCACGCAGAATGGCGCGCACCACGCGTCCTGTCAGCCAGTCTTGCTGCAAATGCCACAGCGCCACGGCCAGTTCGAAATAGATGTCCCAACTGACAGAGGTAATACTCAGCGTGCGGTTAATAGCGCCAATCGCTTTACCGTATTCGGAAGTACGGCTGTAGACGCGTGACAGTTCCAGCCATGCATTCGGATTCGCTTCCATCTTACTGACCACGTCCAGCGCCAGTTCTCTCGCTTTATCAAACTCACTGTTGAGAATAAGCGAATCAAGGCGATCAACGGTTTTATGGTCGACCGGCTGCGTATTCTTTTTATCAAGCGGGGTAGCGTCCGCACGCAGATTTGCCCCATCGAAGCCACCATTCTGCGGCGCGCTGGAGAAAAGAATGAGAGGCAGGATCGTGCCCGCCATTTCTGGTAGCGTGGCGACTTTGATTAATGACTGATAGTGCGCAATCCAGCTGGCAACGCTACCCGTCAATACCCCTTTACGACGCAAACCGTCTACCAGCTTGATGTCAGCAAACGCCAGATTATCTTTTTCCAGCACTGACACTTCCTGCGCGGTCAGTTCGACAGCTTCGTTCCAGAAGTTAAAGCCCGATTTTAATTGTTGGAAAGCCTGGCCAAAGATGGTGGTCAAATGCGGCGTTTTCTGTTCATTGTAAACAGACGGGATTCGCTGGAAATATAATCCAGCAGCACCCTGCATGAACAAGGCGCCCAATGAGAGCAAGAGCTTCTCTTCATGGTCTACTTTTTCGGTTTCCGGAGAGCGTGTATGGAATGCCAGTTGCTCAAAACTCATGCTCAGCGGCCATGCTTCGCCCAACGCATCCAGCACAGACAACGTGACCACATCATCGGTCGCAATAAAAGCACCGGACTCAGAACGCAGGCGATTATAAATCTTGCCGTTGCCATCAATTTCGCGACGGAAACTCGCTGCCCAATGGAAATCCCGCAAGCGGCTGAGATCGGGTTGGGCAGCAATGTCCTGCGCTGACTCAGCGACTGTAAGCAAACTAAAGCGCGAACGACGGTTAACAGAGAAATCGAGGTATTGCTGAACCAGCAATTTATCTTTGTGCGGACAAACGGCCTCTGAAAGTTCTGCCACCTTGTCGCCGTAATGCGCAGGGCACTCTTTCCAGGGGAAGAGATCGCCAACATAGCGTAGTCCGGAACGTGTCACGCTCTCATGGAAATCGACAAAGTAGCTGGCATTGTTCATACCGTGTAAATAACGCAAGGCGAAGGTTTCATCATCCATCGCCTCGGCTTCACTGATTAACTCTTGCAGCGCTTCACGAGCCGGGTGTTGACTCATGCCCAGCGAAAGCCAGGTTAATGCAGCACGGGCACTGCTTAAACGCAGTTCATCACTGTTCGCGTCGCGCGCATGCAGAGCGATTGCATCCTGAATAATCTGGCTTACACCCGCGCCTGGCTGGGTAAGCCACTCGGTCGCAACCACGCCCTGGGAGGTAAGATGCTGTTGGCAAAAGGCAAACAACGCTTCACGCGTCTGACTATCAAGCAGCGAGAAAATATTATGAATGATGATGTAATCAAACTGAACGCCAAGACCTGCAAGCAAATTTTCCAGATCCGTGCAAAACAGCTGGGTATTCTTAATTCCCGCTAATTTGAACTGCAGCTGCCCGGCTTCGATTTTCTCCGACGACAGGTCGATACCGATAATTTCGGCCTGCGGGTAAGCGAGAGCAAAAGGCATAAGATGCGAAGCATCGCCGCAACCAATATCCAGGATACGCGCGCGATCTGGCGCTGCGCCGTCAATACCATATAGCCAGGCGCTCGCCTGAATACGTGTTGCGCTGAGATAAGGAGCAACAGTGGTCGACTTAGGTATAGCGGAATTGACTGACGCTAAATTGAAATTTTGCGGTAAATCTAAAGAGAACACAGCGCTATCCTTTACAGTTTGGAAACCATTTTCCTCATCCTACCAGCGCGCTGTAGTGTCCATTGGCAGAGTAAACGTCAATAATGGGGGTAATTCTATCTATCAAAAAATGGGGCAAAAAGACGCAGCAAATACACTGCGTCACTCGCATCCGGAAATCAAAATTATCATATTAAATCAAATAGATAACATATCTTATAAGAATGTAGTTTTATTACTCCAGATAAAAATCGACGGCATCCACATCCAGCACCAGCACATCATCCAGTTGTGCAACATCCAGCCGCTCTGGAAAATAGTTATCAATAAATATTGCAGGCCCTTTGATATGCGTTGATTTTTTAACTGAGTCTTGCAAATGAATGATTTCATCAAACAACAGCGGTGAAATCGCCGCCTGATTTAATGTTTCGAGCGGTTTTTTCTCGTGGCGGGTAATTAAATGTAGTGATTTACCACGGGCCCGACTTTGATACAAAAAAGCCAGCACTACAGGGTTAGGTTGGTTTCGAATAATTAGCGTATCGTCCAGATCCACATAGACGCGCTGGTAATGCAATGTCGTTGCTGCGCGAGTGCGGATCGATCGTTCAATAAGCGTCACATGCGGCGTGACCAACGGAATCACATCTCTTCCCATAAAATCATGTAGCGCCATAAGCGGCAAATTAACACCGCGAGCGCGTTGGGCGACCATTGTCCCGGCGACGCGACATGACACTTCAAGTAATTTCCAGCGTTGGGCACTGTCTTGTTTCAACTGGAAAAACCAGGGACCTCTTAAGGTTAACCCGGCATTAATTTCGCGGGCGATAGCGGCAATCTCGTCGTCAAGAGCGACACTTTGCGAGCGCATCGTAATACCCGCCCTCACCCGTTCACGCGTACGCGGCCCCGCCCAGACGAGTTCGCCACGCCGGTTGGTAAAACAATCCACCGTCAGCTCGCGGCCGGGCAGATATTCAACAATCACGGGCATATCGCTACCGGCAATACTTTGCGCGAGTTGCTCCTCATTCGCCGCGAGTGCGATGCCATTCCCCCCCTGACCACAGTCAGGTTTGACAATGACCGGCCAGCTTTTTGGCGTTTCCCCCATAGCGTAGACATGCGGGATCCAGCTTGCGCCCGCAAAGCGCTGATATGTGAGACTTTTACGGCGAGCAATTCGTGTGGTTTCCCTGTCGCCATTAACGAGATAACAACCGGCTAAATCGTCCATTTCCGCCAATTTTTCGCATACCGTATCGTGAGTAGCAAAAATGATGTCAATTTTATGGGTAACCAGCATCTCTCTGAAATGAGAATCGAATTCCGGTGCACTGATAAAGGGAACATCGCCAATGTAATCCGCAAAATGAAAACGCCCGTGATCATCGCAGCTTGATGCGCCAATCAGGCGATTAATATGGAGCGAATAACGAAGCGATTGCGCGATCTCTCCTGCGTTTTCCGATCCGCAGGGGAAAACGAGCACATTCATTTTTTTCATTATCTTTATTCCTTAGCCTCATCCGTAACCACAGACCTGACAATCTCACTAAGCTGCTGGATGTCCTCTTCGCTATAACGTTGGTCGCACGGCAAGGGGATCATGTAATTGACAAAGTTCGCCTCGACACTGTCAGGCTCGACACGTTCAAGAACTTCGTGCCAGTAGGTGGCGACAAATACGCCTCGGGCAATCAGCGCCTGACGTAATGCTTTTGTCGGGTAGAAAAACGGGTAACAAAATGGCCCCGTGACCGGAGCCTCTGCAAAGCGAAATGCATTGAGAGCGCCAAGCGATTCACTTAGCAGAGCATAATTCCGCTCACGGACCGTTCTGATACGTTCGTAATCCACTGAACGCAAGATGCGCTCCGTCAATGCGGACATTTTCCTTGCCGTGATGTTATTAAGCGCTGACTCCGCCTGCTGAAAATCGGCATAACCGGCAGAAGTGCCGTGTTCGTGCTGCACCAGAAGATGTGCAAAATGGTGTAGCGATTCCCGATCCTGAATCTCAGGAAACGGTAACTCAATCTGTGTCTGCAAAAATCCGCCATCAGCAACGCCAAAGAATTTCCGCGGTGAATAGAGATTGGCCAACGCCGGATACTGTTGCTGATAAAATGCCTGAGAGTGATCGAAGATGATCCGATGAGCGGGGATCATTCGCGAAAGTTTTTCTTTCTGCTCCCCACCCTGCCCCAGGTAATCAACATAAAGAAGGCAATCCTCTTTTTCAAACGGCATAGCGAACAACGGCAGGTAATCGTCCGTGAGTCTGTACCAGACAATGTCTATTCTCGCTGCAACAACCGCATCAATCACACTCTGGCAAATCAGCCTGGGTAACCAGAGACGTTGCGGCTGCACACATTCTAAAAGATGATAAAGGGCACCGCGCGCAGAGTGGTACGCTCTGGCACGCGGGTAATAATGTGCGCCGGCAGGAGGTAATTCTAACGGGAAGTAACCACCGAATGTTTTATTTGCCATTCTGAATTCAGTCAACGTAGCTAAAATTCTTCAACGCCTGCCTCACCTGCTCAGGCTCACAATGCATCAGAACATCAATCATCGAAAGATAAGGCACGAAATCATGCGCGCCTTGTGAATACACGGTATTGTTGGCCTGCAAAAAACGGAGCGTAATACCGTGTTGCGCAAAATTTTTCGCACTGTATAAATGACGTCCTCCGGTACTGTTGACATACCGCTCGCCTTCCAGCGCTTTGCAAATACCGATGACCTTGTTCTCAGCATTTTCATTACGATCATAAGTCAGGCTGGAGGATCGTACTATGTTTTGCTCCAGTCCAAGGTAACCGGATACGCCGTCAATCGCGACCCGACAGCATGCGGTAATATCGCGATCTTTATTCCATAACGCTTTTTCCACCAGCGGCATGACGTCGCTAAAAAAAGGGGCTTTGCGATAACTTTGCTCAAGGGTCCGTGCGATCTTCTCAACCTGCAAAGAGAACGTCAGTTCACCAATTCGCTTGAACGACGATGCGGAGGGTACAGGTAGCGTAAATCTCTGCGCCTGCCCATCAACAAGAATGCTGTTGCGATTGATATATCCCTGCTTGATAAAGTTGGCATCGTCGTAGAGCACGAAGACGTCTGACTGGTAGATAAGCTGGAAGTACCCTATCCATGGGAAAAAATAGGGCTGCATTATGGCTACGTTCATCTTCCTTTATCCTTAGTCATACTGCCAACGTGCGAAAGAAAAATTATCGTAACACTGTGATGCTTTCACCATAGAGGAAAAAGGCAGAGGATCGGTATTCTGTTTATGAAATTAGCTGACGTAAGGGCAAAAAAAAACCAACCCCGGAGGGTTGGTTTTCAATGTCACATTGAAGCGTGTTATTAACGCAGCAGGGACAGTACAGACTGCGGAACCTGGTTCGCCTGAGCCAGTACAGAAGTACCTGCCTGTTGCAGAATCTGCGCTCGGCTCATGTTGGACACTTCGGTCGCGTAGTCAGCATCCTGAATACGGGACTGTGCTGCGGACAGGTTAGTCACGGTGTTGTTCAGGTTGGAGATAGTAGAGTCGAAACGGTTCTGAATCGCACCCAGGTCTGAACGCTGAGTATCAACAGCTTTCAGTGCATCGTCGATAGAAGACAGTACGTTGGTTGCCAGAACGTCGAAGCCTTTAGCTTTGATGCTACGAGTTTCGCCAGATGCCAGACCAGTGGTAACACCGGTGGTACCTGTTGCGCTGTATTTGTTCCAGCCGCTGTTGCCAGAGATGGTGATGTCGATTTTCTCGCCATCTTTAGAGCCAACCTGGATAGAGATAGTGGTTGCGGAGTTGGAACCAGCCAGGATTTTGATACCGTTGAACTGGCTCTGGCTTGCAACACGGTTGATCTCGTCCAGACGCTGGTTAACTTCAGACTGGATGGAGTCGATGTCGGAACCGGAGTTGGTACCGTTCTGAGCCTGAACTGCCAGCTCACGGATACGCTGCAAGTTGTTGTTGATTTCGTTCAGAGAACCTTCGGCAGTCTGAGCAATAGAAATACCGTCGTTCGCGTTACGAGAAGCCTGAGTCAGACCTTTGATGTTTGCAGTGAAACGGTTGGAGATTGCCTGACCAGCCGCATCATCTTTTGCGCTGTTGATACGCAGACCGGAGGACAGACGCTCAATAGCAGTGCCCAGCGCAGACTGAGATTTGTTCAGGTTGTTCTGAGTAGTCAGTGACAACAGGTTAGTATTGATAACTGCCATAATTACTTTCCTTCAAAAATTGATTTAGGGTCGGTGCCTAACACTTACGGCGTCTCTCACCGTCAACAAGGGTATCGGCGCATCTTCGAAGGACTTTAGAAATAATCGATAAAAACTTTTATCTCATTGTTTTTAAATGATTTAAAATTCTTAAAGCGTCTTTTTAGCTCAAAAAATCGCCTTTCCGGAGCGGTTTTTGTCTTCTACAATCCTCTTATTTACCCCTAACTGCTCCCGCTTTTCTGTCGATTATTTTTTCATACGGTGTGTAAACTTTTTGCTCGAGTTGCCGATAGAGAGTCAAGTTACACACAAGACGCAAAGGAAAACAGACATGGCTTCTATTAGTAACCTTGGTGTAGGTTCCGGTCTGGATCTAACCACGTTGTACAACAACCTGGAAGCAGCTGAAAACACCAAGCTGACAACGATTACCAACCAGAAGACCACATATACCGCTCAATTAAGTGCGTATGGTAAGTTGCAAAGTGCCTTAACCAGCCTACAAACCGCAACGGCGGCGTTGGGTAAAGCATCTACATGGAACTCAACAACAGTTAACAGTACTAACACTTCTTTCTCTGCGGCCACGACCAGTGATGCAACGGTAGGGGATTATACTGTTAACGTTAGTCAGGTGGCGAAAGCGCAAGTACTGATGTCATCCAGTATTGCCAGCAATACCACACAGCTTGGCGGAACGACGACTGACAACACCCGTACCATTACCATTACCCAGGCGGGGACAAAAACGCCGCTGACGGTCAAATTAGCAGATTCTGATACGTCATTGACCGGTATCGCTAATGCCATCAACAAAGCGGGCGGCAACGTCAGCGCAACGGTAATGAAGGCAACTGATGGTGACTATCGCCTGATGCTGACCTCAAAATCGACCGGTACCGATTATGACATGACGGTCACTGTAACGGGCGATGATACCCTGCAGCAGAAGATTGGTCATGACAGCACGAGTAGCGCCCTTGCCGTGCAGACAGCCTCTCAGAACGCGAAGGTCTCCATCAATAATGTGGCGATTGAACGCGCCAGCAACACCATTACTGATGCATTGCCCGGTGTGACGCTGACGCTCAAATCAAAAAGTACGGCAGATGAAACGCTAAGTATTGGCCGTGCAACAGACGCTAACACCACGGCTATCAATAACTGGGTAACCGCCTATAACTCACTGCAATCCACTATCGCTAGCGTAACGAAATATGTTGCCGTGGATGCAGGCGCTGATAGCCAGTCCTCCAGTAACGGCGCGCTGCTGGGCGATTCGAACGTACGTTCGATTCAGTCTCAACTGCGTTCTCTGCTGACTGACGTACAAAGCCAGAGCGGCAATTACAAAATTCTGGCTCAGCTTGGGATTACACAAAACCCGGTAACCGGCTCCGATGGCTCGACCGGAACATTAACGGTGGATTCGACCAAGTTATCGAAAGCGTTAACCGACAACCCGGAATCGGTTCAGGCCTATTTTATTGGTGACGGAACCAAGACCGGTTTAGCGACCAAGATGAACAATACCCTGACGTCGATGCTGAGCACCGCGACAGGTAAAACGGGCGTTATCCAGAACGCGCAAGACGGTATTAACAAGACCATTAAGACTCTGGATCAGCGTTATACCGATATGGAAGCAACGATTGAAGCAACCATGGCGCGTTACAAGTCACAGTTCACTGCGCTCGACACGCTGGTCAGTAAGTTAAACAGTACCGCAACTTACTTAACGCAGCAGTTTAGTTCTTCCCGCAGTTAAGGATTTGATATGTATAGTCAAAGTGGTGCTAATTCGTACCAAAAAGTTGGGCTGGAAAGCGCTGTAATGAGCGCAAGCCCACATCAGCTTATTGTCATGCTTTTTGACGGGGCACACAGTGCCCTTGTCCGGGCACGGCTGTTCCTCGAACAAGGGGATTTGGTGTCAAAAGGCCAGGCACTTTCACATGCTATCAGCATTATAGATAACGGTCTCAAGGCAGGGCTGGACATGGATGTTGAGGGTGAGCTCCCTCGAAATATGGCATCGCTTTACGACTATATGGTGCGCCGTTTGTTACAGTCAAACCTGCATAACGACGTGGAAGGCATCATCGAGGTAGAGGGACTGCTGAACAATATCGCTGATGCGTGGAAACAAATTAACACATCGGCTTCTACTCATCAGGACATGCGTTGATGACTAACTTCATCCCATCTCTTACCGACTGGCATGCGTTGCATGCTCTGAGCATCACCATGCTAAATCTCGCCCATTCAGGTAAATGGGATGAATTGATTGAACAGGAAGTCAACTACGTACAGCTTGTAGAGAGTATTGCCCGCAACCCGATTTCACCAGGCAACAAACTGCAAAATCAGCAGGCTAAAGAGCTGCTGGGGATGGTGTTGTCAAATGAAGCTGAGCTCAAGGTGCTGTTACAGCAGCGCATGGAAGAGCTGCGCCACCTGATTGATAAAACAGGTAAGCAACAGTCTCTGACCTCAGCTTATGGTAATTTGTCTGGTAAAATCTTGTTCCCAAATAATTTAAATCAGTAACCACCAATCCTATGGTTTTCTTCCATACTCCAGAAGTCCAATGACGCGACTTCTGGAGCAAGGAAGATGAAAAACCCCACTTTATTGCAGACCTTTCACTGGTATTACCCCGACGGCGGCAAGCTGTGGCCCGAACTTCAGGCCCGTGCTGCCAGCCTCAATGATCTTGGCATCAACATGGTCTGGTTACCGCCCGCGTATAAAGGCGCGTCCGGCGGCTATTCTGTGGGATATGACACGTATGATCTCTTTGATTTAGGTGAATTTGATCAAAAAGGATCCGTGGCCACAAAATATGGCGATAAGGATCAGCTTCATGCCGCTATCGACGCGCTGCACAGCCACGGTATTGCTGTTCTCCTGGACGTGGTGGTGAACCATAAAATGGGCGCCGATGAAAAAGAGGCGATTCGCGTTAATCGAGTGAACGAGCAAGACCGGACACAAATTGATGACACGGTGCTGGAATGCGAAGCCTGGACACGCTACACCTTCCCTGCCCGTCAGGGAAAATATTCAAAATTTATCTGGGATTACAAATGTTTTAGCGGTATCGATCATATTGAAAATCCTGCAGAAGACGGCGTGTTTAAAATCATCAATGATTACACTGGCGAAGGCTGGAACGATCAGGTGGATGACGAGATGGGTAACTTCGATTACCTGATGGGAGCGAATATCGATTTTCGTAACCACGCTGTGACCGAAGAGATCAAATACTGGGCGCGTTGGGTGATGGACCAGACTCACTGTGACGGTTTTCGCCTTGATGCCGTGAAACATATTCCCGCATGGTTCTATAAAGAATGGATAGAACATGTGCAGGATGTGGCGCCTGAGCCGTTATTTATCGTCGCCGAATACTGGTCTCACGACGTGGATAAACTGCAGCAGTACATTGGCCAGGTCGAGGGCAAGACTATGTTGTTCGACGCACCGCTGCATATGAATTTTCATGAAGCCTCAAAACAGGGGCGCGACTATGATATGAGCCAAATTTTTACCGGCACGCTGGTAGAAGCTGACCCGTTCCATGCCGTGACGCTGGTCGCCAACCATGACACACAGCCGCTCCAGGCACTGGAGGCGCCGGTAGAAGCCTGGTTTAAACCGCTGGCCTATGCGCTCATTCTGCTGCGGGAAAATGGCGTACCGTCTGTGTTCTACCCGGATCTGTTCGGCGCAAGTTATGAAGATACCGGCGGCGATGGTGAAACATACCATGTCGATATGCCGGTTATCGACAAGCTGGACCGGCTTATCCTTGCCCGCCAGCGCTTTGCCCATGGGGTGCAGACGCTCTGGTTCGATCACCCTAACTGTATCGCTTTTAGCCGTAGCGGGACGCAAGACAATCCTGGCTGCGTGGTCGTCATGTCAAACGGTGATGACGGCGAGAAGACGTTGAATCTCGGTGTTAACTACGGCAATAAAGTGTGGCGTGATTATCTGGGGGACTACCAGGAGAGTGTCACCACCGATGAAAACGGTGAAGGCACGTTTTATTGCCATGGCGGGAGTGTCAGCGTCTGGGTACAGGAAGAGGTGCTGTAATGATTGCGCTGAGCGAACGGACTCGCTCAGCGCCGTTGTTCAGGGTTTCACGCCAATAACGGTTTTCTTCGCCAGCGCCTGCGTACACTCAACGGTCGGCTTATCAACCCGGCGCAAGGTCATGCCGTCATAGTCAAGTTGATTACCGTCGCGCTCAAGGCGATAGATATCGCGCTGCTGCGTCACGTTATACCAGTCATCTCCCCTGGGCATCAGCTTGCCCGGTACCGCAATCACGCGTTGCCACTGACGGCAATCCAGCGTATCCCCTTCTGGCGTAATGATTAGCGAGGCAATAGCCTCAGGGCTGACCAGTTTACTTTGCGGTCCCACCGTCTGCCAGTTGCCCGCCAGCCCTTCCGGGGCCGGGTGCTTGACCACCGAGGTAAAATCATCCACCTGCACGCAACCACTCAGTGCCAGCATTGCGCCAATAATCAGTTGTTTTTTCATTATCTTTCCTGCTTTTTGCGACAGAATGAGTGTGGCACTAAACGCCTGCGGCCACCAGGGTTTCATCATACCAGACCCGATTTTTGACTGAGTACAGGTTTCAAGTTATTAAACACAGCTAATATGCGCGTCCCGGGCACAGTCCGGTTCATCTTTCGTTGGCACCTTCTGAGTTCAGAGGCTAATACCATGTCATGGCAACACATTAAAACGACCTTCCTGATTAAATTCTGGTCGCCTGTTCCGGCGGTTATCGCAGCGGGAATTCTTTCCACCTACTATTTCGGCATTACCGGCACCTTCTGGGCGGTAACGGGGGAATTTACCCGTTGGGGCGGGCAACTGCTGCAACTGGCAGGGGTACACGCCGAAGAGTGGGGATACTTTAAACTCATTCATCTTGATGGCACACCGCTGACCCGAATAGACGGCATGATGATTATCGGTATGTTTGGCGGTTGTTTTGCCGCAGCATTATGGGCAAACAACGTGAAACTCCGTCTGCCGCAGCATCGCATCCGCATTGTCCAGGCGGTCATCGGCGGGATTATCGCCGGATTTGGCGCGCGTCTGGCAATGGGCTGTAACCTGGCAGCCTTCTTTACCGGCATTCCGCAGTTCTCGCTACACGCCTGGTTTTTTGCCGTCGCTACCGCCATCGGTTCATGGCTGGGTGCCCGCTTTACGCTCCTCCCCCTTTTCCGCATACCGGTAAAAATGCAGAAAGTCTCAGCGGCGTCGCCACTGACACAAAACGCGGACCAGGCGCGTCGGCGCTTCCGTCTGGGGATGCTGATATTTGCCGGGATGATTGGCTGGGCGCTGCTGACGGCGATGAACCAGCCGAAGCTGGGGCTGGCGATGTTGTTCGGCGTAGGCTTTGGTTTGCTGATTGAACGTGCGCAGATCTGTTTCACCTCCGCCTTCCGCGATATGTGGATAACGGGCCGTACGTTAATGGCAAAAGCGATTATTTTCGGCATGGCGGCCAGCGCGATCGGTATTTTCAGTTACATACAGTTGGGTGTGGAAGCCAAAATCATGTGGGCAGGCCCGAATGCCGTTCTCGGTGGCTTGCTGTTTGGCTTTGGCATTGTGCTGGCCGGCGGCTGTGAGACCGGCTGGATGTATCGTGCCGTTGAAGGGCAGGTACATTACTGGTGGGTCGGTCTGGGTAACGTTATTGGTTCAACTCTGCTGGCTTACTTCTGGGATGACATCTCCCCTGCGCTCGCCACAAACTGGGATAAAGTCAACCTGTTGAAAACCTTTGGGCCGCTCGGCGGATTGCTGGTGACGTATGCCCTGCTGCTTATCGCCCTGCTCTTTGTCATTGGCTGGGAAAAACAATTTTTCCGCCGCGCATCGCGGGCGGCAATTAAGGAGACCGCATGAACATCGTACCCGATTACCGTCTGGATATGACGGGTGAACCCTGCCCCTACCCGGCAGTAGCGACGCTGGAGGCACTGCCGCAGTTAAAAAAAGGCGAAATTCTGGAAGTCATCAGCGACTGCCCGCAGTCAATCAATAACATTCCTGTCGATGCGCGAAACCATGGCTATACGGTGCTGGACATCCAGCAGGATGGGCCAACGATTCGTTATATGATTCAGAAATAGGGAAAAGGCGGCTAAAGGATGGCTCACCGGCACTCTTTACGTGAAGTTCGGTGAAAAAAGTGGCAGCTCCGGACGGGGCTGCCAGCAAAAAACTAAACCTGCATATTCATGATGTCCTGGTAAGCCGTTACAAGCTTGTTACGCACCTGGACACCCATTTGCAGGGAAATGGATGATTTCTGTAAGTCGGTCATTACGTCATTCAACGCCACGCCCGGTTCGCCAAGGGTGAATTTCTCAGCCTGTGTACGCGCCGTGTTCTGCGTATCGCTGATTCGATCCAGCGCGGCATGCAGCTGCCCGGCAAAACTCACCGTCTGAACGCTGTCAGCGTTATCAACGCTTTGATTTTTCGCCAGACTTGCGGTCGCCTGCAGTTGGCTGATAACGCTTTCTATACCCTGAATTGCCATGGATTATCCCCGGATGGTTTGATACACGGATAAGGTTACCAGTTCGTCAATAAGATAATGGCGGTAAATAACGATAAAAAACCAGGTTATTTGAGGCATAGAAAATTCTGAATCATCAAATAATGGCATAGCCATATTAATGGACAAATGTCGAGTTTGCCGATCCGGGAGTCTGTTTTGTTTCACTACTCAAATAACAACATCCACCCTGAGTTACGAGGTGCGCAATGAGTGCGACTGCAACTTCTGCACCACAGAATAAATCTCTGGAGTGGCTCAACCGCTTGCGCGCGAACCCCAAGATCCCATTAATGGTGGCGGCGGCTGCAGCCGTTGCTATCGTCGTCGCCATGGTACTGTGGGCAAAAAGCCCGGACTACCGCACCCTTTATAGCAACCTCTCCGATCAGGACGGCGGGGCTATCGTTACCCAATTAACGCAAATGAACATTCCTTACCGTTTCTCTGAGAACGGTGGGGCTCTTGAAGTTCCTGCAGATAAAGTTCATGAGCTGCGCCTGCGCCTCGCGCAACAGGGTCTGCCGAAAGGCGGTGCTGTCGGTTTCGAATTGCTGGATCAGGAAAAATTTGGCATCAGCCAGTTCAGCGAGCAGGTTAACTACCAGCGCGCGCTGGAAGGCGAACTGGCCCGTACCATTGAAACACTGGGTCCGGTGAAAACCGCGCGTGTCCATCTCGCGATGCCAAAACCGTCTTTATTCGTGCGTGAACAAAAATCGCCGTCTGCCTCGATCACGGTCAACCTTGCACCGGGTCGCGCCATGGATGACGGTCAAATCACAGCAATCGTTCACCTGGTCTCCAGCGCCGTCGCTGGTTTGCCGCCGGGTAATGTGACCGTGGTTGATCAGAGTGGCCGCCTGTTAACGCAGTCCAACACCGCAGGCCGTGACCTCAACGATGCGCAGTTAAAATACGCATCAGATGTCGAAAGTCGCGTACAGCGTCGTATTGAATCCATCCTTGCGCCAATCGTGGGTAACGGTAACGTTCACGCTCAGGTTACCGCGCAGATTGATTTCGCGAACAAAGAACAAACCGAAGAGCAGTACCAGCCAAACGGCGATGCCTCTCAGGCAGTACTGCGTTCTCGCCAGACCAACGAAAGTGAGCAGATTGGCGGAAGTTATCCGGGCGGCGTACCGGGAGCGCTGTCTAACCAGCCTGCCCCGGCCAATGCCGCACCGATCACAACGCCACAGGCGAATCAGCAGAACGGACAGCAAAATCAAACGGGTCAGCAGACGGCCTCTTCGGCTGCAAACAGTGCAGTGCCGCGCAATACCACCCGTAACGAAACGGCGAACTACGAAGTAGACCGCACCATTCGCCACACCAAGATGAATGTCGGCGATATCGAGCGTCTCTCTGTGGCCGTCGTGGTGAACTACCGAACCCTGGCGGATGGCAAGACCGAAGCGCTGACCGCAGATCAGCTTAAGCAAATTGAAGACCTGACCCGCGAAGCCATGGGCTATACCGAAAAACGCGGTGATACCCTGAACGTGGTGAACTCCCCGTTCAACGCAACCGACGATGTGGGTGGTCAACTTCCATTCTGGCAACAGCAGAGCTTCATCGATCAGATGTTGACTGCAGGTCGCTGGCTGCTGGTTCTGATTGTCGCCTGGCTGCTGTGGCGTAAAGCGGTACGTCCGCAGCTGGTTCGCCGTCAGGAAGAGGCGAAAGCGATACAGGAAGCACAGCGTGCCCGTGCTGAAATTGAAGAGTCCGTGGAAGTTCGTCTCAGCAAAGACGAACAACTCCAGCAGCGTCGTAATAATCAGCGTCTGAGTGCCGAGGTGATGAGCCAACGCATTCGTGAGATGTCAGACAACGATCCGCGCGTTGTGGCGCTGGTCATTCGCCAGTGGATGAGTACTGAAAATGAGCAATAATGCAACCGGCCTTACCGGTACCGATAAAAGCGTCATTCTGCTAATGACCATTGGAGAAGATCGCGCAGCGGAAGTGTTCAAGCATCTGTCCCAGCGGGAAGTGCAGCATCTCAGTACCGCTATGGCCAGCATGCGTCAGTTCTCTAATAAGCAATTAGTAGAAGTCCTGCAGGAGTTTGAGGGCGAGGCTGAACAATTCGCGGCCCTGAATATCAACGCCAACGACTACCTGCGTACGGTACTGGTGAAAGCGCTCGGCGAAGAGCGTGCCGCCAGCCTGCTGGAAGATATTCTCGAAACCCGCGATACCACAAGCGGTATCGAGACGCTCAACTTTATGGAGCCGCAGAGTGCCGCCGATCTTATTCGCGACGAGCACCCACAGATTATCGCTACCATCCTTGTCCACCTCAAACGTGGCCAGGCTGCCGATATTCTTGCCCTGTTTGATGAGCGTCTGCGCCATGACGTCATGCTGCGTATCGCCACGTTCGGTGGCGTACAGCCAGCCGCACTGGCCGAACTGACCGAAGTACTCAACAACCTGCTCGACGGTCAGAACCTCAAGCGCAGCAAAATGGGCGGCGTGAGAACGGCGGCGGAGATCATCAACCTGATGAAAACGCAGCAGGAAGAAGCCGTTATTTCGGCGGTTCGCGAATTCGACGGCGAGCTGGCACAAAAAATTATCGACGAGATGTTCCTGTTCGAAAACCTCGTGGATGTGGACGACCGCAGTATCCAGCGCCTGCTGCAGGAAGTGGATTCCGAATCCCTGCTTATCGCGCTCAAAGGCTCCGAACCGCCGTTGCGCGACAAGTTCCTGCGCAATATGTCCCAGCGTGCGGCGGATATCCTGCGCGACGATCTTGCCAACCGTGGCCCGGTCCGCCTGTCGCAGGTGGAAAACGAGCAGAAAGCCATTCTGCTTATTGTTCGTCGTCTGGCCGAAACCGGCGAGATGGTAATTGGCAGCGGCGAGGATACCTATGTCTAATGAATTGCCGTGGAAGATCTGGACACCAGAAGATCTCGCTCTACCGGTACCTGAGTTTATCGCCGCGCTGTCCACAAGCGATGAGCCGAATGTAGAGGTCGAAGACGAACAATCTGCTGAACAAAAGCGTCAACAGCAGTTAGCACAGATACAGATGCAGGCGCATGAAGCAGGCTATAATGCAGGTCTGGCAGAAGGCAGACAAAAAGGCCAGGAACAAGGTTACCAGGAAGGCCTCTCTCAGGGCTATGAAAATGGTATGAACCAGGCGCGCCAGCAGCAGGCACCTATCCATGCCCGTATGCAACAACTGGTTAGCGAATTTCAGTACACCCTGGATGCGCTGGATAGCGTGATTGCCTCCCGTCTGATGCAGATGGCGCTTGAAGCCGCGCGTCAGGTCATTGGCCAGGCCGCGTGCGTGGATAACGGCGCCCTGATTAAACAGATCCAGACGCTGCTGCAACAAGAACCTCTGTTCAGCGGTAAACCACAGTTACGCGTGCATCCTGATGATTTGCAACGCGTAGAAGAGATGCTTGGCGCGACGCTCAGCCTGCATGGCTGGCGTCTGCGCGGTGATCCGACCCTGCATCCAGGTGGCTGCAAAGTCTCTGCTGATGAGGGCGATCTCGACGCCAGCGTGGCAACGCGCTGGCAGGAACTGTGCCGCCTTGCGGCACCGGGAGTCGTTTAATGACTGCACGTCTGACTCGATGGCTGACTTCGCTCGATAATTTCGAAGCCCGAATGGCGCAACTGCCATCCGTGCGTCGTTATGGTCGTTTGACGCGTGCTACCGGTCTGGTGCTGGAAGCGACAGGTTTGCAACTGCCGCTGGGGGCTACCTGCGTTATTGAACGTCAGGAAAACGGCGAGACCAGAGAAGTCGAAAGCGAAGTTGTCGGCTTTAACGGACAACGCCTGTTCCTGATGCCGCTCGAAGAAGTGGAAGGCATCCTCCCTGGCGCTCGCGTCTATGCGAAAAGTATTCTTGGCGATGGTTTGCAAAGCAGCAAACAACTGCCGCTTGGCCCTGCCCTTCTTGGTCGTGTACTGGACGGCAGCGGCAAACCACTCGATGGTATGCCAACACCGGATACCGGTGAAACCGGCGCGCTGATCACCCAACCGTTTAACCCGCTACAACGTACGGCTATCGAGCATGTGCTTGACACCGGCGTGCGAGCCATCAACGCCCTGTTAACGGTAGGCCGCGGCCAGCGCATGGGGCTGTTTGCCGGTTCCGGCGTGGGTAAGAGCGTCTTATTAGGCATGATGGCCCGCTATACCCAGGCTGACGTTATCGTGGTCGGGCTCATCGGTGAGCGTGGTCGTGAAGTAAAAGATTTTATCGAGAATATCCTCGGTGCCGATGGTCGCGCACGTTCGGTTGTGATCGCCGCGCCTGCGGATGTCTCGCCTTTATTACGTATGCAGGGCGCAGCCTACGCCACCCGCATTGCTGAAGATTTTCGCGATCGCGGCCAGCACGTGCTGCTGATTATGGATTCCCTGACGCGTTATGCGATGGCCCAGCGTGAAATCGCGCTGGCGATCGGCGAGCCGCCCGCCACCAAAGGTTATCCCCCCTCCGTTTTTGCCAAATTACCTGCGTTGGTGGAACGTGCAGGTAACGGTATTAGCGGCGGAGGCTCCATTACCGCGTTTTATACCGTGCTGACCGAAGGGGATGACCAACAGGATCCGATTGCCGACTCCGCGCGCGCCATTCTGGATGGACACATTGTCCTGTCCCGTCGGCTGGCAGAGGCAGGACACTATCCTGCCATCGACATCGAAGCGTCTATCAGTCGTGCGATGACGGCCCTGATTACGGAAAAGCATTACGCCAGAGTCAGAAATTTCAAACAGTTGTTGTCGAGCTTCCAGCGTAACCGTGATCTGGTGAGCGTTGGCGCCTACGCGCGCGGCAGTGACCCGATGCTGGATAAAGCTATCGCATTGTGGCCGCAGTTAGAGGCTTTTTTACAACAAGGCATTTTCGAACGTGCCGGGTGGGAAGATTCAATACAAGCCCTTGAACTCATTTTCCCGAACGCATAACGCAGTGGGAGAGCGACGACTATGACGCAAAATAGCGCATTAACGACGCTAAAGGATTTGGCAGAGAAAGAAGTTGACGACGCAGCCCTGAGATTGGGTGAAATGCGCCGCGGTTGCCAGCAAGCGGAAGAGCAGCTAAAGATGCTGATGGATTATCAGCATGAATACCGCAACAACCTGAATAATGATATGAGCCAGGGGATCGGAGCCCAGCGCTGGCAAAACTATCAGCAGTTTATTCAGACGCTGGAAAAAGCCATTGAGCAGCATCGACAGCAACTGATGCAGTGGAATGAAAAAGTCGACACCGCACTGAATTGCTGGCGAGAGAAAAAGCAACGACTGCAGGCATGGCAAACTCTGCAGGAAAGACAAAACGCTGCCGCACTACAGGCGGAAAACCGCCTTGATCAAAAGAAAATGGATGAATTTGCACAACGCGCATCCCAGAGGAAAAATGAATGATCAACTTGCAGAAATTGCTTTCGACAGACGTGGATGCAACCTCCGGTGTGCAAACAGGTGTTGGCAAAACGAGCGGTGATACAGCACAAGATTTTCTTGCCCTGCTGGCAGGCGCCCTTGGCGGAAAAACGCTTACCGGCACCGACGCAGAGGGCAAGACAACCTTTACCCTTGCCGACCTGCAAGCCGCCAGCGGCAAATCGCTGAAAAATCTGCGCGCATTGTCTTCTGACGATGCGCAGAGTCCTGCACAGAAACTGGCAGATTTACTGGCCCGCCAGACAGTCAAAACCGATACTGATACTCTGACCACCGACGGTAAAACCCAGGTACAAGCGCTGTTATCGGGCCTGACGCCGGAAACCAAAAGCGGCGTTCTTGCTGCGCTCGGAAAAACAGAGACGGGCACTGCCACTCACGCAGCCACTGACGATGACAGCAGTGATTTAAGCGAAGAAGAGCTGGCGGGTCTTAGCGCACTGATGGCTATGCTGCCGCATCAGCAAACTGCCCAACTGACGCCGACAAAATCCACCGCTGACGTCGCCACCGCCGCCTCCAGCGCGGTGGGCGCCACAAAACGTAGCGGAGTTGATCTGGCGACCCTTGCAGCCGGTGCGCAAAAAGGCGATAACGCAAATACCGCAGCGCATGGAACGGACCTCTCTGCCGGTGATGATGTCGCCCAACAGCATGCCGGCATTTTTGGCAGCACGCTGGCCCCCGCAGCGAAACAAGATGCGGACAACGCCGCCATGACCATCAACACCACCGCCAGCGTTGCGCCTGTCGTCAGTAATGCATCATCAGCCCAGGCCAGCGCGCCGATCTCTTCTGCCGTTTTGAGCGCACCGTTAGGCAGCCATGAATGGCAACAGACGCTCAGCCAGCACGTCACTATGTTTACCCGACAGGGTCAGCAAAGCGCCGAGTTGCATCTGCACCCGGAAGATCTTGGTCAGGTACAAATCTCCCTGAAACTCGATGATAATCTGGCGCAAATTCAGATGGTGTCGCCGCACAGCCACGTTCGTCAGGCGCTGGAGGCTGCACTGCCTACGCTCAGGACATCGCTGGCTGAAAACGGCATCCAGTTGGGTCAAAGCAGCATCAGTAGCGAAAGCTTTGCCGGGCAGCAACAATCTTTTTCTCAACAGCAACACTCTTCACGCACTGGCGGCGGTAACAATCTGGCAACAGAAGACGATGAGCCGCTGATCGCGCCTGCAAGCCTGCAATCGACGGCGCGTGGTAACGGTGCAGTCGATATCTTTGCCTAAACGCCAGAGGTAGCATGATTATCCCCGTCTTTTCCGCGCTTTGACGCGGACAGGACACGGGATAATCAGACTATGAGCAGTACCTAACAGGAAGCACGTATCAGATGACTGACACCGCTATCAACAAAAAAAAACGTAAGCGTAAAATCTGGATCCCGCTATTGGTGTTAATCACCCTCGCTGCATGCGCGACTGCTGGCTATAGTTACTGGCGTATGCAACAGCATCCGTCTACGGACGCGAAGGCGGAAACAGAAGCCCCGCCGCCGCCTCCGGCACCTGTATTCTTCGCCCTTGATACCTTTACGGTAAACCTGGGCGATGCGGATCGTGTGCTGTACATCGGCATCACGCTGCGTCTGAAAGACGACGTCACGCGTGCCAGACTGAGCGAATATTTGCCAGAAGTTCGTAGCCGTTTGCTGTTGCTGTTCTCACGTCAGGATGCCTCAAAGCTCGCCACTGACGAAGGTAAGCAGCAACTGGCTACAGCGATTAAAGAAGCAATCGCAACACCGTTAGTGGCGGGGCAACCGAAACAAGAAGTCACTGACGTTCTTTATACAGCTTTCATTCTGCGGTAAAGACATGGGCGATAGCATTCTTTCTCAGGCCGAAATCGACGCGCTGCTCAACGGAGACAGCGACACGAGCGATGCTCCGAAGCCAGGTGCAAGCGGCGATAGCGATATTCGTCCCTATGACCCGAATACCCAGCGCCGCGTAGTACGTGAACGTCTGCAGGCGCTGGAGATTATTAATGAACGTTTTGCGCGTCAGTTCCGTATGGGGTTGTTTAACCTGTTGCGTCGTAGCCCGGATATTACCGTTGGCGCGATTCGCATTCAGCCCTATCACGAATTTGCGCGTAACTTGCCGGTTCCGACCAACCTTAACCTTATCCACCTTAAGCCACTGCGCGGTACGGGATTATTTGTTTTCTCCCCAAGCCTGGTCTTTATTGCGGTAGACAACTTATTTGGTGGTGACGGACGATTCCCGACGAAGGTGGAAGGCCGCGAGTTTACGCACACAGAACAGCGTGTTATTAACCGCATGTTGAAACTGGCGCTTGAGGGCTACAGTGATGCATGGAAAGCTATCCATCCGCTGGACGTTGAATATGTACGTTCAGAGATGCAGGTTAAGTTCACCAATATTACGACCTCACCTAACGACATCGTGGTGAACACGCCGTTCCATGTGGAAATCGGCAACCTGACGGGTGAGTTTAATATTTGTCTGCCATTCAGCATGATAGAGCCGCTGCGTGAAGTGCTGGTCAACCCGCCGCTGGAGAACTCCCGCTCGGAAGATCAGAACTGGCGAGACAACCTGGTGCGCCAGGTTCAGCACTCTGAGCTGGAGCTGATTGCTAATTTTGCTGATATTTCACTGCGGCTGTCGCAGATACTTAAACTCAAGCCCGGCGATGTCCTGCCGATCGAGAAACCCGATCGCATCATTGCGCATGTGGACGGAGTGCCTGTACTCACCAGCCAGTATGGCACGCTAAATGGTCAGTACGCCCTGCGTGTCGAGCATCTGATTAACCCGATTTTGAATTCGCTGAATGAGGAACAGCCCAAATGAGTGATATGAACAATCCGTCCGATGAAAACAGTAGCGCAATGGACGATCTGTGGGCTGACGCGTTGAACGAACAAAAAACCACCACCAGCAAAAGTGCAGCTGACGCTGTCTTCCAACAGCTGGGCGGCGGCGACGTCACGGGTAGCCTACAGGATATCGATCTGATTATGGATATCCCGGTCAAACTGACCGTAGAGCTTGGACGTACGCGCATGACCATTAAAGAGCTGCTGCGTCTGACGCAGGGTTCTGTGGTTGCTCTTGACGGTCTGGCCGGTGAGCCGCTGGATATTCTGATCAACGGTTACCTCATTGCGCAAGGCGAAGTTGTGGTTGTTGCGGATAAATACGGCGTACGTATTACCGATATCATTACTCCGTCTGAGCGCATGCGTCGCCTGAGCCGCTGAGGCCGCCAATGAAAACCCAGGCCACGGTTAGCCAGCCGTCAAACGTACCGGGTTCGCCACTGCTGCAAGTCAGTGGCGCGCTGGTGTTGATTCTGGCGATAATTTTTATTGTCGCCTGGCTGGCGAAGCGTCTGGGATTCGCCGGTAAATCTGCGGGTAGCCGCGGACTAAAAGTCAGTGCCACTACCTCCGTAGGGCCACGCGAGCGCGTGGTCATTGTTGAGGTGGAAGATGCGCGCCTGGTCCTGGGCGTTACCCCTTCGCAGATTAATTTACTGCACACGCTTCCTCCGGCCCCCGCCGACAATGAAGACATGAAAGAGAAGACCCCGGACTTTCAGTCCGTGATGAAGAATTTGCTTAAGCGTTCCGGGAGAACCTGATGCGCCGTTTGTTACCTTTCGCGCTGGCCGGATTATGGCTGGCTGCCCCTGCCGCATTTGCTCAACTCCCGGGCCTGGTGAGTCAACCTCTGGCCAACGGCGGACAAAGCTGGTCCCTGCCGGTGCAGACGCTGGTCTTTATCACTTCACTGACCTTCCTGCCTGCCGTACTGCTGATGATGACCAGTTTTACACGTATCATCATCGTGTTTGGTTTGCTGCGTAATGCCCTGGGTACCCCTTCCGCGCCGCCAAACCAGGTTATGCTGGGGCTGGCGTTGTTTTTAACCTTTTTTATTATGTCGCCGGTCATCGATAAGATTTACGCCGACGCTTATCAGCCCTTTAGCGAAAACAAGATTTCTGTCGATGTGGCGCTGGAGCGCGGCGCACAACCGCTGCGTGAGTTTATGCTGCGCCAGACGCGCGAAGCCGACCTCGCCCTCTTCGCCCGCTTATCCAATAGCCCGCCGATTCAGGGGCCGGAAGCCGTCTCAATGCGCATCCTGCTGCCGGCCTATGTGACCAGCGAACTCAAAACGGCCTTCCAGATTGGTTTTACGATATTCATCCCGTTTTTGATTATCGACCTGGTGATCGCCAGCGTCCTGATGGCACTGGGGATGATGATGGTGCCTCCTGCCACTATTGCGCTGCCCTTTAAGTTAATGCTGTTCGTGTTGGTGGATGGCTGGCAACTGCTGGTCGGTTCACTGGCGCAGAGTTTCTACAGTTAGGAGTGAAAGATGACACCTGAATCGGTCATGATGATTGGCACCGAGGCGATGAAAGTTGCCCTCGCACTCGCCGCGCCATTGCTCCTGGTCGCCCTGGTGACGGGTCTGATTATCAGCATCCTGCAGGCCGCTACCCAGATTAACGAAATGACTCTCTCATTCATTCCAAAAATCATTGCGGTGTTTGTGACTATCATCATTGCCGGCCCGTGGATGCTCAACCTGCTGCTGGATTATATGCGCACGTTATACAGTAACCTGCCCTATATGATTGGGTAAGCCCCGCATGTTTCATGTCACCAGCGATCAATGGCTCCAATGGCTCAGCATGTATTTCTGGCCCTTGTTGCGCATTATGGCGCTGATTATGACGGCTCCGATCCTGAGTGAGCACTCTATCCCCCGACGCGTAAAAATGGGGCTGGGTCTGGTGATCACCTTTATCGTCGCGCCGACGCTGCCCCCGGTCAACGCAACCATGTTTTCCGCGAATGGCTTCTGGCTGGCAATACAACAGCTTCTGATTGGCATAGCGCTTGGTTTTACGATGCAGTTTGCCTTCGCGACCATTCGTTATGCCGGAGAGTTGATTGGTTTACAGATGGGTCTGTCATTCGCGACCTTTGTTGATCCTACCAGCCACCTCAATATGCCTGTGCTCGCCCGCTTCATGGACATGCTGGCGATGCTGCTGTTTTTAGTTCTCAATGGTCATCTGTGGCTGATTAGTATGCTGGTGGACACCTTTCATACGCTGCCGATAGGCGGAGATCCGGTGAACAGTGATGCGTTTATGGCCATCACCCGCTCCGCGAGTATGATTTTCGTTAATGGCGTGATGCTGGCTTTGCCCATCATTACCCTGCTGCTGACCATTAACCTGGCGATGGGTTTATTAAACCGAATGTCTCCACAATTCTCCCTTTTTGTTATCGGTTTCCCGATAACATTAACGGTGGGCATTTTGCTCATGGTGGCCATGATGCCATTAATCGCGCCTTACACCGAACGTGTATTTGGTGAGGTTTTCAATCTATTAGCCGATATAGTCGGCGAACTGCCCAAGAAATAACAACCCACACATTTTATATAGCCTTCCTAAGGAAATTCCTAAAATCAATTTCGGGAATCACTCCCTACGATATACCTGACGCGGGTTAATTGTTTTTAAGGTTCTCACAGAACACAACATTTACTTTACTTTGAGATGATTCCTGGCAAATTATACGTAACTTTACGGGATAGTGGTTTCGCCTGAGGTCGTCCTGCTCATTGTTTTATTACTTTTTTGCCTGGTGGTTCAGGGACCTCTGGCGAGGGTGAATTATCGTTACGCATTGAGTGAGGGTATGCCATGTCAACGATTATTATGGATTTATGCAGTTATACCCGGTTGGGACTAACGGGGTATCTGGCAAGCCGGGGGGTAAAGAAACGAGAAATCAACGATGTAACAACCGTTGATGAGCTCGAATCGGCATGTGTGGCGTTACAACCCACGGTGGTGTTTATTAATGAGGACTGCTTTATTCACGATCCTGTCAGCAGTCAGCATATAAAAGAAATCATTACTCAACACCCCCGGACGTTATTTATTGTATTTATGGCAATAGCTAATATTCACTTTGATGAATATTTGTTAGTCCGCAAGAATTTATTGATCAGTTCCAAGTCGATAAAGCCTGAGTCCCTGGACGATATTTTGGCTGACTATCTTAGTAAAGAGAAAAAGAGTATTGGGCACATTAATTTACCCACGCTATCACTGAGTCGGACGGAATCCAGCATGCTCAAGATGTGGATGTCGGGGCAGGATACCATCCAAATATCCGATCAGATGAATATTAAAGCTAAAACGGTATCTTCCCATAAAGGTAATATTAAAAGGAAAATTAAAACGCATAATAAGCAAGTGATCTATCATGTCGTTCGTCTGACCGACAATGTAACCAGCGGTATCTTTGTGAATATGCGATAAAATTTTGAGGGATCACCCTCCTGAACGGAGGGCGAATGAAATTAATCAATCAGTTCAACAAAAATCCCGTCCGGATGACCTTTTTCATTAAAGAACCAGATACCGAGCGGGTAATCATCAAGTGACACCAGGTACATCGTACCTTCATTGAATTCTTCAATAGCCAGCACGACACCCGGACGGCGCGGACCACCGTCCGTCTTGACCGTAACCCGATCGTTTACCTTCATATCCATCCTCCTGTTTCATTTGTGCCAGTGTAGAACAATTCTCAATAGCTGGCAGCCTCCGGGCGTTTGGCTGACTATTTTTTCTACCGACTATACTGATCAATGGGCCTGACAATGAGGTGAAACGGATGAGTACAGTGAAAGAGTACAGCGACACCGCAAAACGGGACGTCAATGTCGACGTTGACGCCCTGCTGGCAGCAATCAACGAAATATGCGAGAGCGAAATCCATCGGGTTGCTGACGGCGATGGTCAGCGCGTTAGCATCGATGGGCGGGATTACCACACCTGGCGTGAACTGGCAGAGGCGTTCGAGCTTGATATTCACGACTTTAGCGTGACGGAAGTGAATCGCTAAATCGCTAAAAAGAAAAAATCCCGGTCATGGGGTGGCCGGGATAAAACTTGCTCTCGCAAGAAGCACTTGAAAATTCGTTACACCAGGGAATCTGATGTAACTGGAACCATATCCTCAAACTTATTGCATGACAAGGTAATATTCCTGGGTTGAATAATTTAGTCGCGCAATATTTACACCGAGTGCACATCCATGAGTGCCCGCGCCATGCCGCTTACCTGCATTCGGTATCGATGTTTCGCTAAGTGGCCTTACGTAAAAATGAGATTTGTCTTACCTGACTGCAAGGAGCAGACCATGCCAACGCTTGACGACCCACTGCTGGTGTTTTCCGATGTTGACGGCACACTCCAGGATAGCCACACCGGCGACTGGCAACCGGCGGCTGAGTGGCTTGCCCGGCTGCGTGAACACCATATTCCTTTGATCCTCTGTAGTAGCAAAACTGCCGCCGAGATGATGGCAGTACAACGCATGCTGGGTCTGGAAGGCCTGCCCTTTATTGCCGAGAACGGCGCTGTTATTCAGCTTGATGAACACTGGCAGGATCACGAAAACTATCCGCGTATCATGACAGGCTCTTCCCACGACGAAATTACAAAAGTTCTCATTGAACTGCGCAGTCGCGATGGCTACAAGTTCACGACCTTTAGCGAAATGGACGAGCACATTCTGGCTGATGTCACCGGTCTTCCACCAGCGCAAGCCGCGCTCGCCCGTTTGCAGGAAGCGTCTGAAACCTTAATCTGGCGGGATAGCGATGAACAGATGCAGATTTTCGACGCTGAACTGGCCCAGCTCGGCTTACGTTTCGTGCAGGGGGCCAGGTTCTGGCATGTCCTTGATGAACGTAGCGGCAAAGACCAGGCAGTGAACTGGTTAATACGCCAGTATCGTCATTATGACGGTACGAGTCATATCACCCTGGGATTAGGGGATGGTCCCAACGATGCGCCGCTGTTGGATAGCGTCAATTTCGCTATTGTGGTGAAAGGGCTGAACCGTGAGGGGATCCGCTTACAATATGATACCCCTGAGCGGGTATACCACTGCGCCCTTGAAGGCGCAGCGGGGTGGCGGGAAGGAATGGATTATGTGTTGGGCAGTGGCGACACGCCGTCCTCGGCGCAAACCTGATTGCGACCGTTATTTTTTGCCTGATATAAACGGCTGTCGGCAACAGACTGGAGATATTCGAAATCATAGTTGCCGCCTTCCTGCGCGCCAGATACGCCGAGGGAGGCGGTAACGCGAATGGTTTTACTCTTTTGAACAAAAATTTCTTTGTCGCTGATACGCTGGCGGATTTTTTCTGCCACCACGGTCGCATCCAGGAGCGTCGCCCCGGGCAGCAATACACAAAACTCTTCCCCCCCGACTCGCCCGGCCACATCCTGCTCGCGGATCGATTTACCAATCAAGCCCGCAGCATAAGACAACACCAGATCCCCGGCCTGGTGACCAAAGCGATCGTTGACCCGCTTAAAATGGTCAAGGTCAATTTGAATCACCGAGAGCGGGAGATTTTGCGCAGCACACTCCTTTGTCAGCACCCGGGCGCGCTCAAACAACGCGCCGCGATTATTCAGTCGCGTCAATGGGTCATACCAGGCCTGCCATTGCAATGTATGCTGGAGCTGGAACATATTGCTGACCATCTGCCGGATAACGCCCCACGAGAGCAACAGCAGAGTGGTAAACAGGAGCCACAATAAAGCCAGGGCGAGACTGATACTGCCAAAATCACCGCGCAACCCCTCACGCAACGTCTGGATACGCAGCACACTACCTTCGAAATGTTTGAGTTTTTCCCAGCTCACGAAACGCGTCCCCAGGCGCAAGCCGCCCGCTGTGTCTTTGGCCATTTCCCGTTTCAGCTGCGCCCGTTCCTCACTGGAAAATTGTTGGTTCGCGGTTCCGCGCTCTGCGGTAGTCGTAAGCAAAGCAAACTGCGCATCATACAGTTGGTATTCGCCTCTATCCTGATTCTGTCGCGCTTCGGTCAGTAATGCCTTCATTGATGACACAGGAAAACTCATTGATAGAACGCCATACCAGTCGTTTTGATGATCCAGCGGCACACTGGCGGTCACCAGCGAATCGGCAAGACTCAGTTCGTGCGCTTCGTCACTAAACCAACGTACACCGCGCAGTTTGTTTTCACGCTCACTTTGCCCGCTAAACCAGGGGCTGGTCAGATACTGGTAATACTGCTGAACAATTTCATTATTGTTCCCGACTGGTAATGTGGAGATAAAAAAACCCGCACGGGAGACATAGAGCGCACGACGCGGAAACATAGTGGCACTGGAGGCAAAACGGAACAGATAACCGAGCTCCATTGCGGCAGTCAGTTCATTATGCAATAGCGGGTTATCGCGGCTTAACGAGGCGCTTTGCTCGACAAAATAGTCTGACACACCATATAAAGGCAGCGTCCGGCGGTTATCCAGCACTATTTGCCAGTAAGGCAGCATGCGCTTCTGTTCAAACTCCGCCTGTATGTTACGTAAAACATCGAAAGCGAGCGGCGTTTGTAGCGCAGACTGCATACCGTTGCGGAAAAATAGCAGACGGTCGATACCTACCTGCATCTGCCTGTCCAGCACATTGGCAACATTATCCAGCGCGTTACGCTGACTGACGACATACGCGCCTTTCATCACAATGACTTCACGCCATGTCAGCACCGTAGAACAGACCAGCACAATAACAAAACAGAGATTCACGACCCGGCTGGGAACAAACCAGGTTTTGACAAACGCAAGTCGCGGAGGACTTTTAACGACTTTTTCCTGCCCCACAAAGACTCCCTGAATAAACGCAACGCTGAATGCGTTATGCGATTGCCAACGGCAAATAACTGAAAGAAGAAAAACGCCCGGGCATGCCGGGCGTTTTAGATGGCTATGCCTCTTCGCAAAGCTTTCGTCCTTCACCGGGAAGCAGTTCATCTTCCCGGAAGGCTTCACGTTTTACGACGTAACCGTCATACCAGCGACACTCCACCATCCCGCTGGAATAACCGGTGACAATCATGCACTGCCCACCATTTTTTGCTTTTACTTCATCACTGACCAAAAAGACCATCTTTGCCTCCTGTATCAGGGTGAAACGATTTCACCTTAGACGAAGTTTCAACCTTTTGCGTAGTGGCAAAATCGAGAATTCAGGCATGCGTACCACGCAGTCGTGCAATAAGTTTCACCGCTAATAAGACTATCGCACCGATGATAAAACCCAATACCAGATTAGCCAGCACGGGGAGCAATGCCGCAACGAAGGTATTACTGCCTTGCGCCATGTGTTCAATGGCGTGGTGTAACGGCGCAATACCGTGAACCACAATGCCGCCGCCAACCAGGAACATGGCCAGCGTCCCGACGACCGACAATATTTTCATTAGCCAGGGCGCAATAAATAACAAGCTTTTGCCCAGCGCCTGCGCAAGCGCCGCGCGTTTTTCTGCCAGCCAGTACCCCATATCGTCAAGCTTGACAATAATGCCCACCAGGCCATACACCCCAATCGTGACCAGCACCGCAATTCCGGACAGAATCAGCACCTGATTTAACAGCGGCGCTTCAGCCACAATACCCAGGGTGATAGCGACAATTTCTGCCGACAGAATAAAATCGGTGCGGATTGCGCCTTTAACTTTATCGCGTTCAAATTCGCGCGGATCTTGTGAGGCCATCGCATTCAGCCGCTGTTCGCGCGCTTCCTGCGTTTCTTTATGTTTACGGGCCTCAAGGGTGTGCAATACTTTCTCGACACCTTCAAAACACAAAAACGCCCCGCCAATCATTAATAACGGCGTAACGGCCCAGGGGATAAAAGCGCTGATCAATAGCGCCAGCGGCACCAGAATCACTTTATTGAGCAGTGACCCTTTTGCGACGCTCCAGACGACGGGTAATTCGCGGTTTGCGCGTACGCCGGTGACCTGCTGGGCATTGAGGGAGAGGTCGTCACCCAGTACGCCAGCGGTCTTTTTTGCCGCCAGTTTACCCATCACCGAAATGTCATCCAGCAATGTAGCGATGTCATCGAGTAAAGTTAATAAGCTACTTCCTGCCAAAATGGTCTTCCTTATTGATTATCTGCGATTTTTTGCCTGTTGATTCTCTAAGTATGATGTAAAAAAGCCACAGCGAAAATCCTCAAGCGTAAGACAACAAAAATTTAACAGATAAAATACAATTAACCACTCGCCAGGGCGATAGTTTTGGCGTTTACTATATGCCTCCTTTTTATTTTGCTGTGAGTGAGTATGCATTTCAGGCAAGTTCTACCGCTTATTGGTGCACTTTTTGCGCTGTATATCATTTGGGGTTCCACGTACTTTGTTATTCGCATCGGGGTTGAAAGCTGGCCACCGTTTATGATGGCTGGCGTACGTTTCCTTTCTGCCGGCATTTTACTCATGGCATTCTTGCTTATTACGGGCCATAAACTCCCCCGGCTGCGTCCTTTGCTTAATGCGGCGCTGATTGGCGTGTTATTACTTGCCGTCGGTAACGGTTTTGTGACCGTTGCGGAACATCAGAACGTCCCTTCCGGCATCGCTGCCGTCGTCGTAGCGACCGTTCCGCTCTTTACGCTCTGCTTTAGTCATTTTTTTGGTATTCAGACCCGCAAATTAGAATGGATGGGGATTGCTATTGGCCTTGCGGGTATCATCCTGCTTAATAGCGGCGGCAACCTGAGCGGTAATCCCTGGGGTGCGCTGATGATCCTTGTCGGCTCGCTGAGCTGGGCATTCGGTTCCGTCTACGGTTCACGTATTGAATTACCCACCGGCATGATGGCTGGCGCAATCGAAATGCTGGCAGCAGGCCTCGTCTTGTTGACCGCCTCCGTACTCAGCGGCGAGAGGATGACCACACTACCGACGGTGCAGGGCTTTATGGCGGTCGGCTATCTGGCCATCTTCGGTTCTGTGATTGCCATCAATGCCTATATGTACCTGATACGCAATGTCAGCCCGGCTATCGCCACCAGCTATGCCTACGTTAACCCGGTTGTGGCCGTTTTGCTTGGTACCGGTTTTGGCGGCGAACATCTTTCCAGCATCGAGTGGCTCGCGCTCGGAATTATCATTATGGCTGTCGTACTGGTGACGCTGGGGAAATACCTTCTCCCTGCCCGACCCGTGATTAGCCCTTGTGAAGCGGAAAAGTAACGTTCATTGATGAATGCCCAGTGTGTCGATCTGCGCGGCGTCACCGCCCCCGCAGATCCACTCCTCGAGCCGCTCGGCCAGTGCATCGTCCGTTAATTTAAGCCGCCCGCGTAGCGCACATTCCCAGACAATGAGTACGCGCCACCCCTGCTCTCGCAGCAATGCGCTATCGCGGTTGTCACGCACGACATTTTTACCTATTTTTTCCAGCCAGAATTCAGTACGCGTCGCGGGCACTTTAAATAAATAGCACTCGTGGTGATGCCAGAAACAGCCGTGGGTAAAGATGACGGCGCGATATTCGTCCAGCACAAAATCAGGGCGTCCAGGTAACGCAGCATCCTGGACACGGAATGTCAGGCCAAGCATCTCCAGCAGCGAAGCAAGCCGTTTTTCGATTGCCGTGTCACGGGTGGCAATGGCACGCATGTTTTTGCTGCGCGTCGCTTTATCGTGGACATCTGCCATGTGCTCCCCCTCGTTTTACCGACCTGGTTTATGATGACCAAAACGATGCAAGACTTCGTTATCCAGCCCGTGGTAATCACCCTGTAATTCAGCGCTGATTTTTGCCATAAACTGCACCAGATAATCGGCATTATGCTGCGCCAGCGCTCTCCCCTTTTCCGTCTGCATGGTGGCGGGCAGCGTCAGCAGCTTGGTGCGAAAATGGTCAAGCGCATAACGTTTATCGTTGAGTTCACGCCCGTCGGCAAAGGGATCGCGACTATCAAATAAGGCGACACCCAGCGAACCGGCAACCGCAAAAACGCGTGCCAGCCCAATGGCGCCTAGCGCTTCAAGTCTGTCGGCATCCTGAACAATTTTCGCCTCCGGCGTTTGTGGCGCGATCCCGGCGCTGTAGCTGTGCGCCTCAATAGCGTGACGCACCGCAGGGTAGCGTTCTTCCGGGAAATGCTGAAAATCCGCGCGCAGAATAGCTACCGTTTTTTCCGCCGCCATACGCGAGGCTAAGGACCGCCGTGGATCATTTTTTGCCAGGCTGACGATATCGTGAAAATAACAGGCCGTCAGAATCACCAGCGCGTCTACTTCCTGCCCCTCCATAAGATGCTGCGCGGTACGCCAGACCCGGCGAAAATGGGCGACATCGTGGGCGGCATCCGTCTGGCTATAATGTTGTCCGACCCATGTGTCGAAACACTGCTGCCAGTCAGTTAATGTCATGGTTACTCCATCCAGGGAAAACCGTAACCATAGCATCATTTTATTTCATTGCTTATGCGTTCGTCCCACGAGGGCGGGTATACCATGCAATCCCACCCAATATGAGCCCTACTGTGCCGAAAGTCAGGAGACTGAGTAATGCCAGTATCCATTGGCCCGGTTCAGTATCGAACAACATCCCCGCCGGTATTGCAGCGGTACGATTGGCAGTCCAGACAATCTGCGCAAGGCTCCAGATAAAATGCAGGCAAAACAACCAGAAAGCCCATAGGGCCAATTTCCCCCCGGGGCCGCGTATCTTTTTTTCTGGATCCTCATCTTTCCTGGCGCTCTTCATCATCACTGCAACAACACTATATAATTTCACTATAAATGTGATGTACATCACAATACACTGGTCTTCGGGGTTTTTCAAAAGTGTTTATCCAGTCAGACTCAACAAAAAGAGCATAAATTGATCTTGCGCAACTGACCTTTTTTGCGTTGTTTTTCACCGCAATCATTCAACCTGAAAATAATTAAGATGCATTTAGCCTGTTTCATATATAGAAAAGAGTCATATAAATTGACGGTATATTTATCTTAGATTCTGTGGCACTATTTCACGACTATCAGTATTGAGTTACTTCTGAGTTATTCATCATTCTTTTCCGCACTATTTCGCCTGGGGATCTCTCAGGCTTTTTTTCACCTTTTATGTTCGCCACGAAAATATAAACCACTCAAAGATAAGCACATCAAATAAAATGCGTTAAAACTATATACCCAAGAGAATCATACACAATAAAAATACAATAAAATCAACTAACTAAATGCTTTACTATTTTAAAATTCATAATCTAAATACCATCCCAAATAGAAACATTTTGCAATATTTTAAATAATTTACTTACATTTTTGACGTAAAAATTAATGAACTTAATAGAATAGTATTCAGTTTGTAATTTCGGATGAAATTGCAATTATTCATATAAATTATGATCTCAAGGGAATAGATTATGAAAAGAAAAGTACTGGCAATCTTAGTGCCCGCATTATTAGCTGCGGGTGCAGCAAATGCGGCAGAAATTTATAATAAGAATGGTAATAAAGTCGATTTCTACGGAAAAATGGTCGGCGAGCGTGGCTGGACCAATACCGATAACCACAACAGCGAAAACGAAGATTCCTCTTACGCGCGTATCGGCGTTAAAGGCGAAACCCAGATCCACAGCGAGCTGACCGGTTTCGGTCAGTTTGAATACAACATGGACGCCAGCAAACCAGAAGGCGGCCAGGAGTCAAAAACGCGTCTGGCCTTCGCGGGCCTGAAATTCGGCAACTACGGTTCATTTGATTATGGGCGTAACTACGGCGTGGCCTATGACGTTGCGGCATACACCGATATGCTGGTCGGCTGGGGTGGCGATTCCTGGGCTGCTTCCGATAACTTTATGACCGGTCGTACCAACGGTGTCGCCACTTACCGCGTCACCGACTTCTTTGGTGAAGTGGATGGGCTGAACCTGGCGCTGCAATATCAAGGCAAAAACAGCAACCGCGATGTTAAGAAACAGAATGGCGACGGCTACAGCATGTCCGCCTCTTATGAATTCGACGGCTTTGGCTTTGCTGCAACCTACGGCAAATCTGACCGTACCGATGAACAGTCCGCCGACCGCAAAGGCGATAACGCCGAAGTCTGGTCCATCGCGGCAAAATACGATGCAAACAATGTTTATGCTGCCATGATGTACGGTGAAACCCGCAATATGACGGTAGAAAACGATAGTCAGTTTGCCAATAAAACGCACAACTTCGAAGCCGTTGTACAATACCAGTTCGACTTTGGCCTGCGCCCGTCTCTGGGTTACGTCTACTCTAAAGGCGAAGACCTGAGCCGTCGTGGTAGTTTCAAAGGTGGTGATGCCGCTCGCGTAAACTACATCGAGCTTGGCACCTGGTATTACTTCAACAAAAACATGAACGTTTATGCGGCCTATCAGTTTAATCTGCTGAACGACACACACTATGTGAAATCAACAGGCACTGATAAAGACGATAAATTCCTGATGGGTATCGTTTACCAGTTCTAATCGTACTTTTCCTTCAAGGCCCGCTGCAAGCGGGCTTTTTTGTGGCAAAAGCACAGGCCTGCCGCAAAATAAAGCGTGTAATGATAAAATTTACTGGAGTAATGAGAAAAACATCTGTGACGAGAGTCGTTGAAAGCAAGGCGCGTAACTGATTGAATAATGGCGGAGAGAGGGGGATTTGAACCCCCGGTAGAGTTGCCCCTACTACGGTTTTCGAGACCGTCCCGTTCAGCCGCTCCGGCATCTCTCCGTTTCAATGGTTGCCATGATGCCAGGTAATTTGGCATTTTAACAGACCCTGTCCCGTTAATTTGGTTCAAGTGGCGAGTTTGCGAGCAAAGCGATGATTAAGTGGCCCTGGAAAACAAAGGAAGCCTCTCACGGTGCGGAATTCCCATGGGAAGACGCGTTAAATATCCCCGTGTTAGCGAGCCTTTCTTTAGATGAACAAGAGAGACTGGTTCAACTTGCAGACCGTTTTTTGCAGCAAAAGCGGTTAGTTGCCTTGCAAGGTTTCGAACTGGATGCGCTAAAGAGCGCGCGTATCAGCATGCTCTTTTGCCTGCCGGTACTGGAACTCGGCCTTGAATGGCTGGATGGTTTCCATGAAGTGCTCATCTACCCTGCTCCTTTTGTCGTTGACGACGAATGGGAAGATGGCATTGGACTGGTGCATAGCCAGCGCGTCGTTCAGTCGGGGCAAAGCTTTCAGCAGGGGCCGATTGTCCTGAACTGGCTGGATATTCAGGATTCGTTCGATGCATCGGGTTTTAACCTGATCATTCACGAAGTCGCACACAAGCTCGATACCCGTAATGGCGATCGGGCAAACGGTATTCCGCTCATCCCTCTGCGTGAAGTCGCGGCCTGGGAGCATGACCTGCATGCGGCAATGGAAAACATTCAGGATGAGATCGATCTGGTGGGAGAAAGCGCGGCCAGTATTGATGCCTATGCCGCAACCGACCCTGCGGAATGTTTTGCCGTACTGTCGGAATATTTTTTCAGCGCACCTGAATTGTTCGCCCCACGTTTCCCGGCGCTCTGGCAACGTTTCTGTCAGTTTTATGCTCAGGATCCGTTATCACGTCTGCGCGATCGCCCTTTCTCAGCGAATGACCCCGTTAACCGTGTACACTAAAAAGGCAATCTGCGCTTTAATTCACCAATTGAATCAGCAGGTTAAATTAGGTATTGACACATATGAACGTGGCAAGTAGTATGCGCCCCGTTCACACGATTCCTCTGTAGTTCAGTCGGTAGAACGGCGGACTGTTAATCCGTATGTCACTGGTTCGAGTCCAGTCAGAGGAGCCAAATTCAGAAAACCCGCTTAAGGCAACTTAAGCGGGTTTTTGTTTTTGTGGCTTCATACTCCTTTCTCTGCCAGCGCCTGCAACTCGCCTTTCAGCCAGTCTGTTGCCGCCCGCTTACCGCTGCGCTTATGTGAATAAATTTTTACTTCAAATGGCGGCACGGCAAAGGGCAGATCGAAGATGGCTAACTGCGCCGCCTGGTTCATCTTTCCGGCAGCAAAACGCGGGATGGCGAGCAACAGATTGCTCTGCTCAATAATGAAGGGCGCGCTGAGCATTGAGGGCGTTTTTATCGCCACCTGCCGCGTGTGTCCCATCCGCTCAAGTTGCAGATCCAAAATACCCTGCTTCTCGTTCCAGGGGGTGACTACCAGATGGCTGGCCGCAAGGTAATCCGCCAGCGTCAGTCGGGTGCGCTGACTGTTGCTGATGACGACATACTCATCTTCAAACCAGACAATTTCATCCAGTTCTGCGTGCACCGCATCATCTGGCGCACTAAACCCCAGCGCCAGATCAATCTCCCCGGCAAGTAACTCCGTCAACGCCGGGCTGTGCGGCAAATAGCGCAACTCAAAACGCAGACCCGGAGCCGTCTCCTGCAGCCGATTCATCAAAGCCGGAAAGATACAAAAAGCGGTGAAATCCGTAATCGCAATCTGGAAGCAGTCGCTGCTGCTGGCAGCGTCAAACGCAGGTTGCGGCGTCAACTCCTGATTCAGGGACTTTAACGCCGTGGCGATTGCTGGCGCCAGTTGGGTCGCATATACACTGGGGCACATCCGGTGGCCTTCACGGTAAAACAGTGGGTCATTTAACGTGACACGTAGCCGCGAGAGCGCATGGCTGAGCGCAGAAGTACTCATCGCCAGCTCTTCGGCGGCCGCTCTGACGGAACGGTGCCGGTAGATGGCGTCAAAAACAGGCAAAAGGTTCAGATCGAGGCGTCGCAGAGCATGATGCATAATATTCATCAACCAGTGATTTCATTGCACTTAATTCTTTTAACAATAACCCTTATGCTTAACGCCAGCAATTTGAACCCACGCATAACGGACAGGAAGAGAAATGAGCATCACGATTCGCCAGGCACGCCCAACGGACGCAAAAGCCATCTATGACATGATTTATGAACTGGCGGTATACGAAAAAGCCCCGGAAGAGGTGGTGACCACCCCGGACGAAATCAACGCCACGTTATTTGGCGCTGACAGTAAAACTGAAGCGTTAATCTGTGAGATTGATGGCAACGTGGCGGGCTATGCAGTCTTCTTCACCAGCTATTCAACCTGGCTCGGACGCAACGGTATCTATATGGAAGATTTGTACATTACCCCTGATTATCGCGGCGTCGGAGCAGGTAAAGCTTTGTTGAAATACATTGCGCAATGCGCGGTGCAGCGCAAATGTGGTCGTCTGGAATGGAGCGTGCTCGACTGGAACAAACCCGCGATTGATTTCTACCTGAGCATCGGCGCACTGCCGCAAAACGAGTGGGTACGCTATCGTCTTGATGGCGATGCGCTGCTGAAATTCGCGGAATAACCGGCAACACGCGGATCCCCCGACGCCATCAGCTCGCGGGGGATACTGTGCTCAAATCTGGTAATCAATCACCTCTTCGTCCGGTTCCATCACCTGACGTTTGATGTCCTCAACCGACAGTCCTGCATTACAGAGTTCGATAAAGCGCCAGACATAGTTGCGCTGCAGTTGACCACGTTTAAGGCCAAGCCAGACGGTATTGGCATCGAACAAATGACGCGTGTCCAGGCGTACCAGTTTGCCCTCTTCGTTCTCCCCGCTCGACTGCTCGGCCACCAGTCCGACACCCAGCCCCAATTCAACGTAGGTTTTGATGACATCGGAATCCTGGGCGCTGAGCACGATATCCGGCAGCAACCCCTTGCGGCCAAAAGCTTCATCAATACGAGAACGTCCGGTGATCCCCTGCCGGTAGGTGATGAGCGGCCAACGGCTGATTTCTTCCAGCGTAAGCGGGGAGGTTTGCAGTAATGGATGATCTTTCGGGACCAGCAGGCTGTGGTGCCAGCGAAACCAGGGAAAGGCGGCGAGCGTACTGTCATTACTGAGTCGCTCACTGGCGATGCCGATGTCCGCGCCACCATTGTGCAGCAACGTCTCAATCTCCTGTGGCGTCCCCTGAATCAGCTCAAGACGGACCTCGGGAAACAGCGCACGGAACGATTTAATCACCGTCGGCAAGCTGTAGCGGGCCTGCGTATGCGTTGTCGCAATCGTCAGCACGCCGGATGTGTCATTCGTGAAAAGATCGGCGAGGCGGCGCACATTGCTCGCCTCGTTAAGAATACGTTCGGCTATCACCAACAGCGCTTTACCCGGCTCGGTCATCCCCAGCAGCCGTTTGCCCCGACGGATGAAGATCTCAATCCCCAGCTCTTCTTCAAGCTCGCGGATATGACGACTCACCCCGGATTGCGATGTATAGAGCATGTTAGCGACTTCGGTGAGATTATAATCCCGGCGCGCCGCTTCCCGGATAATTTTCAGTTGCTGGAAATTCACCTTTCCCTCCAGGCCCATCAGACATGACGCTATTGTTAAAGTCTGAGGCCTGGCAGAACAAATAATAAAAACCAGCATGTTATTCCGTAATGGAATAACGCTTAACTCACCAGTTGCAACTCCTGGTTATCCATAGCCGGGCGGCTTACCAGAGACATAAGAATATCTTTTACCGCCTGTGCCTGTGGCGAGAGCGTACCGCGGGCAGAAACGTTCAGAGAGAGCGGTAACGTCATCGACGGCGTGGTAATCCGCGCCATCCAGCCATTGGCCGCACTGCTCAGGGAGCGGGCAGCAGATTCCGGCAGCACCGTCACCCCCATACCACTGGCAATCGCCGCCGTCAGGGTGGCGATAGACTCAATTTCACCAATGATTTTTGCCGTCAGACGACGCAAGGAGAACGCTTCATCAACGCGCAGACGTACCGCGCTGTAATCACGCGGCAGGAACAGATTCATCTCCGCCACGGCTGTTAAATCAACGCTTTGCCCCGGGCAATCGCGTGTACCGACCAGATAAAGATCCTCTTTCAGCAGCGGCAAGCTGGTGATCCCGGAACCCGGCGCGCGCTCATACAGCACGGCCATGTCGAGTTGACCACTCAGGAGTTTATCGTTCAGAACCGTACCGCTGTTTTCATGCAAATACACGGTCACTTCCGGTAATTCTGAGCGTACCGCCTGCAGCAGCGGCATCGTAACGGAAGAAGCTGCCGTACCCGGTGCAAGTCCTATGGAGACCTGTCCACGCAGGCATTGCCCGACATTGTTCACCGCTAACTGTGCCTGCTCGCACTGACGCAGGATAGTCCGCGCATGGGCATAGAGGATCTTGCCCGCTTCGGTTGGCGTCACGCCGCGCTTGGTGCGAATCAGCAGTTGTTGATCCAATTCACCCTCAAGCGTAGCCACCTGCTGGCTCAGCGCGGGCTGTGCGATATGCAGTACCTCAGCGGCCTGAGTCAGGCTGCCGATATCGACGATTTTTACGAAGTATTTCAGGCGTCTTAAGTTCATTTTGCCTCCTGTTCGGAATACCAGTGCCAACGCCGGCAGTCATGTTGTCGGAGGAGTTGCAATATGCTTGCCAGTTTTAGATAAGTCATCCGACCATCGCTAACAGGCTGGATAATAAGAGATTCTGATAATTCCAGGGATCTGATTACTGAAACAGTGGTTTGCCAGATGCCCCATAAGAGACTCCTCTGCCTCATGATGGTGCAAACGCTTTGCGAATTGCCGGTCTCTCAGGCGCATTGTTGAAATAGTCAGCAAACAGTATGTGAAAGGTATTGCGCCCTTTGACAAGGCGATCAGGCATCGTTAATATGCGCCCCGTTCACACGATTCCTCTGTAGTTCAGTCGGTAGAACGGCGGACTGTTAATCCGTATGTCACTGGTTCGAGTCCAGTCAGAGGAGCCAAATTTGAAAACCCGCTTAAGGCAACTTAAGCGGGTTTTTGCTTTTCAGCACAGCACGTCCTGTTAATTCGACAAATCCGCGGCGGGTACTTATTCTTACTTAATGTTTTACCGGAACATGCCGATAATACTGTGAGGCTTTGTCCTCGCACTGTTAGATTTTTTGTTTGTTAACAATAGGATGATCGAAATGGATACATTACAAATCGCATCATTATCGACCAGTCTCAGTGCTTATAATCTCCAGAACCAGGTCAGCACCATTGTCCTGAGAAAAGCACTGGATAACCAGGAGGCGACGGCAACCGGTATCATTAATCAGATACCTCAGGTGCCGGCAAATCCATCAATTGGTCGTCACGTGAATACCACCGCATAAGCAAGTTTGCCCCATGACGCGTGCGTTCATTGGGCATTCCTGAGTACCTATGCTGCCAGGGCCCGCCCAAATGCGGGCTTTTTTTATGTGGGTTTACAACCGTTCTTTACTCACACCAAAGCTGTGCGCGGGCTCGCTGATGTTCACCGGCATCCCGGAACGGCGCTCAAGCACCTCCGCCGCTTTCAGCGCATCCACGCCCTCGCCTTTAATGACAGCATGCAGCGTCGGCGTCAGCGGCAACGGGACTTTATGGGTGGATTCAAACTCAGCGCGATTGCGCGATAACGGTTCATGAACTTCAATCCAGCGGCTACCGTCCGGCTCCACGGTGGCTTTCACCGGCTGGTCAATCAACTGCACTCGGGTACCTACCGGCACATTGTCGAAGAGATATTTGATGTCGTCGTTACGCAGACGAATGCAGCCCTGACTTACGCGCAGCCCGATACCAAAATTGGCGTTGGTCCCGTGAATGGCATACAGCTTACCGATGTAGATGGCATAAAGTCCCATCGGGTTATCCGGCCCGGCAGGCACCATCGCGGGCAGCGTTTTCCCCTCTTTGGCATATTCGCGACGAGTATTCGGCGTAGGAGACCAGGTAGGCCCCTCCTGCTTACGTTCTACTGCGGTCACCCAGTTACGCGGTGTTTCGCGCCCGGCCTGGCCAATGCCGATCGGCAGGATCTCTACCGTATTGCTGTCTTTGGGATAGTAGTAAAGGCGCATTTCAGCGACGTTCACCACGATGCCCTGGCGTACGGTGTCAGGCAAAATGACCTGCTGTGGTATCACCAGTTCAGAACCTGCTTTTGGCAGGAAGGGATCAACGCCGGGATTGGCCTCCAGCATGTTGCTCAGCCCCTGGCCGTACTGCGCGGCAAAGGCCTCCAGCGGCAATGTATTGCCCTGCGGCACCGTGGCAACCTGCACGCTGCCAACCAGGCGACTCCCTTCAGGTGGCAATGGGTAGCTCACCGCCAGCACACTCTGACTGACGAGCAAAATAAACAGGCCATAAAACAATTTCATACGACGCATGATTTCCTTTCCTCAGATGCGACAGGCATAGCCTAATCATAGCCTTTTTTGTCCTTGTCTCGCTAATGCGCAAGGGTTATACCGCAACGGGCAGGCTCTGAACGTGGTTCCCCTTTCTTCGCTTGCTTCACACTTCAATTGCGCGTAGGCTTTCAGCCAATTAAAACCAATCGGTCTAAATTATGAGTAGCGAAACGATCGTTGCACAAAAACCCCGTCGTGGCAGGCCTCCGAAGGTCGAACGCGCATTTACCGATACCCGCCAGGCGTTGATTCGCTCAGGTCTGGCGGTGTTGACGGAGACAGGGTATTTGTCTGCAGGTATCGATGCGGTCATTAAAAATATCGCCGTGCCGAAGGGATCGTTTTACCACTGCTTTCAGAGCAAACAGGAATTTGGCCTGGCGGTGCTCGCGGCCTACGGTTCATTTTTTGCCCATAAACTGGACAAATTTCTGCTTGATTCCACCGTGCCGCCACTTGAACGGATGGCGGCTTTTGTTCTTCATGCGGGTCAGGGCATGGCGAAATACCAGTTCCGCCGGGGTTGTCTTGTTGGCAATCTTTTACAGGAAGCCCCCCTCTTACCCGAAGCATTCCCCCAACGATTAATCGCGATCCTCGATGAGTGGGAAACGCGCGTCGCCCGTTGCTTTACCGAGGCGCAGACGCAGGGCGTTATTCCGCAGGATGCCTCACCGGAAAAACTGGCGCGGGTGTTCTGGTCCGGCTGGGAAGGCGCGGTGATGCGCGCCAAATTGTTCCAGTCCGCCGAGCCGCTCAATCAGTACTGGGAATTCTTTTTGCACAGCACTACTCAAAAATAACACCTGCACAGGACGGCCCTGGCGCCGAAAAACACAGTCAGACGAGGAATACTCAGTCATGAAAGCTTTAGTTCTGGAACAGATTGAAAACAAAACCCTGGCAGCCGTGAAAGATATCACTCTGCCCGCCCTCGCCGACGGCGATGTACTGGTCGATATCGACTGGTCAAGCCTGAATTACAAAGACGCGCTGGCTATCACCGGCAAAGGGAAAATTATTCGTCAGTTCCCGATGGTGCCGGGTATTGATTTCTCTGGCCGCGTCAGCGAAAGCCGCGATCCGCGCTTTACCCAGGGGCAGTCAGTGATCCTCACCGGTTGGGGCGTGGGTGAAAATCACTGGGGCGGCCTGGCCGCACAAGCGTGTGTTAAAGGCGACTGGCTGGTTTCCCTGCCAGAAGCGTTAAGCGCGCGCAACGCTATGATTATTGGTACCGCAGGCTTTACCGCCATGCTGTGCGTGGATGCGCTGGTTGACGCAGGCGTGAAACCGGAAAGCGGCAAAGTGCTGGTCACCGGGGCCAGCGGCGGCGTGGGCAGCACCGCCGTTGTGCTGTTGAAAGCGCTGGGTTACACCGTTGTGGCGGTTTCTGGCCGTGAATCAACCCACGCTTACCTGCGCCAGTTGGGTGCAGATGAAATTTTACCGCGCAGTGATTTCGAAGAGACCCGTCCGCTGGAAAAACAACTTTGGGCTGGTGCCGTTGATACCGTCGGCGGCAAAGTGCTGGCAAAAGTACTGGCACAAACCCACTACCGTGGCTGTGTTGCCGCCTGCGGCCTGGCGGGCGGCTTCGATCTGCCAACGACCGTAATGCCGTTTATCCTGCGTAACGTTCGCCTGCAGGGGGTAGATTCGGTGATGGTGCCAACCGCTGAGCGCGCTGCGATCTGGACGCGTCTGGCCAGCCTGTTGCCGGAAAGCTATTACCAGCAGGCATCCACCGAAATCGCTCTGGAACACGCGCCGGCGTTTGCCGCCGATTTACTGAGTAATAAGATTCAGGGCCGTACGCTGGTGAAAATCAACGGCTAACGCTGTCCCCCGGCGCGCGCCGTCGCGCCGGTTCCTGACCACATGCCCCATTCACCCTCTTACGATTTCCGTGCGCCATACGCGACGATGGCGTTGAGGACAGGCATCCTCCGAAACCCGTTATGCGGCGTTATTGTTTCATAAAGCTGTGACATACTATCGTCTACAGCCGTACACCTGTGAAACAAGGAGTTAATGATGAATAAAAAGGGTGCACATCTGACCCCGGAACAGGCACTGGATCAACTGGAAGCCCTGTATGAGCAGTCAGTGTCGAACCTGCGTGCCGCCATCAGTCGTTATATCGAAGACGGCACCTTACCGACGAACGAAGCACGCGCCGATGGCCTTTTCGTCTACCCCGAACTGTCGGTAAGCTGGGATGGCAGCGCCACTAACCCACCGAAAACCCGCGCGTACGCCCGTTTCACTCACTCTGGCTGCTACACCACCACCGTCACCCGCCCCACCCTGTTTCGCAGCTATTTACATGAACAACTCACGCTGCTGTGCCAGGACTATGGCGCACATATTGAAGTGGGGCTGTCCGCACATGAAATCCCGTATCCTTATGTCATTGACGGCTCGGAGCTGACGCTGGATCGCTCAATGAGCGCCGGGCTGACCCGCCATTTTCCCACCACCGAACTGGCGCAAATTGGCGATGAAACCGCCGATGGTCTGTTCCACCCTACCGAGCTCTACCCGTTGTCGCATTTCGATGCCCGCCGCGTGGATTTTTCGCTGGCCCGTCTGCGCCATTACACCGGTACGCCGGTAGAACACTTCCAGCCTTTCGTGCTGTTCACCAACTACACCCGCTACGTAGACGAGTTTGTCCGCTGGGGATGCAGCCAGATTCTGGACCCTGAAAGTCCCTACGTTGCCCTCTCCTGCGCAGGCGGACACTGGGTCACCGCCGACACCGACGCGCCGGAGGAGGCCATCTCCGATCTGGCGTGGAAAAAGCACCAGATGCCGGCCTGGCATTTGATCACCGCCGACGGTCAGGGCATTACCCTGATTAACATTGGTGTCGGCCCGTCAAATGCGAAAACCATTTGTGACCATCTTGCCGTGTTGCGCCCGGATGTGTGGATGATGATTGGCCACTGCGGCGGTCTGCGTGAAAGCCAGTCGATTGGCGACTACGTGCTGGCGCATGCTTATTTGCGCGACGACCACGTGCTGGATGCCGTGCTGCCGCCTGATATTCCCATTCCGAGCATCGCCGAGGTGCAGCGCGCACTGTACGACGCGACCAAAGAGGTGAGTGGCATGCCCGGTGAAGAGGTTAAACAACGCCTGCGTACCGGTACCGTGGTCACCACCGACGACCGTAACTGGGAGTTGCGTTATTCCGCGTCGGCGCTGCGTTTTAACCTGAGCCGCGCGGTGGCTATCGACATGGAAAGCGCCACCATTGCTGCCCAGGGTTATCGCTTCCGCGTACCATACGGCACGCTGCTGTGTGTCTCTGATAAACCGCTGCACGGCGAAATCAAGCTACCCGGCCAGGCCAACCGTTTTTATGAAGGGGCGATTTCCGAACATCTGCAGATTGGTATACGCGCCATTGACCTGCTGCGGTCAGAAGGCGACCGGCTGCATTCACGCAAACTGCGTACCTTTAACGAACCGCCGTTCCGCTAACGATAAGGAAGGATTCTTATGCAAACCCCAACACCGCTGGCGGCATTGCGCACGCAACTGGCGGCCATGGATGTTGATGGCATGATTGTGCCGCGCGCCGATGCGTACCAGAGCGAAGACTGCGCGCCGCACGATAACAAACTGGCCTGGCTGACCGGCTTTAGCGGCTCAGCGGGGCTGGCGCTCATCCTGCGCGATCGGGCGCTGATCTTTGTCGACGGGCGCTACCAGGTGCAGGTTCGTCAGGAGGTGGATCTTAATGCATTTGAGATCCACCATCTGCACGATGAGCCGCTGGCGCAGTGGCTTAACGATTCGCTGCCCGCTGGCAGCCGTATCGCATTTGAGCCGTTGCTGATGGTCAATAGCCAGTTTACCGCGCTGGAGGCTACCCATTGTGAGCTGGTGGAGTTAAGTAACGATCCGTTTGATGCTATCTGGCACGACCGTCCCCCGGCGCCCTGCGGGGCGATCCGCGAAATGCCGCTGGCGATAAGCGGTGAAAGCAGTGCAGCGAAACGTGCACGCATTGCGGAGATTCTGGCAAAAGAAAGCGTTGATCTGCTGGCTATCACCCAGCCGGATAACATCGCCTGGCTGTTGAATATTCGCGGGTCAGATGTGGCGATGAACCCGGTCGCTCACGCATTTGCCCTGCTCAGCCGTGACGGAGAGATGGAGTGGTTTATCGATCCGGCGAAAACCCATGAGCTGTCGGATGTGCTGAAATCCTCCCTGCGGATCTCCGCATGGACCGATTTTCTACCCCACTGCCAACAGGTGGCGGCAGGCAAGAAAGTAATGCTGGATGCGGATTACGCCCCGGTCGCCCTGCGTTTTGCTATCGAACACAATGGTGGCGAAGTGGTCTGGCATGCGGATCCCATCACGTTTATCAAAGCGCACAAAAACCCTGTTGAACTGGAGGGTTATCGTGACAGCCATCGTCAGGATGGCGCGGCGTGGGTTAACTTCCTGGCATGGCTGGCACGTGAAGTCCCGGCGCGTGAGGCCGCAGGCCAGCCGCTGACCGAACTGGAAGCGCAGGCAAAACAGCTGGCTTTCCGCCAGCAACAGGCTGGTTTTATTGAGCAGAGCTTTAGTACCATTTCCGCCTCTGCCAGTAATGCCGCGATGTGCCATTACCACGCCAGCGAAGCCACCAACGCTGCCATTACCCGCAGCAATTTCTACCTTAACGACTCGGGCGGTCAGTATTGCAATGGCACAACCGATGCCACACGCACATTGGCATTTGGCCCCCTTTCCGATGAACAGCGCCTGCACTATACCGCTGTGCTGAAAGGCTTTTTATCGATGCTGACGCTACAGTTCCCGAGTGGCACGCAGGGTCATCAGATAGATGCCTTTGCCCGACGCGCGCTGTGGCAATTGGGTCTCGATTTCGATCACGGCACCGGGCATGGTGTGGGGCATCAGTTGTTAATACATGAGCAACCACAACGCATTGCCAAAAAGGTTAATCCGTGGCCGCTGGTCGCCGGGAATATCATGACCATCGAACCGGGTTATTATCTGGCCGAGCGCTATGGCATTCGCATTGAAAACCAGGTGGAAGTCGTGGAAAGCCAGCCTGGATTCTGCCGCTTCTCATCGCTGACGCTGGTGCCCATTGACCTCAGTCAGGTAGAGTGGCCGCTACTCTCGAACGAGGAAAAACAGTGGCTGGATACCTACCATCAGCAGGTTCGCGACACACTTTTGCCGTTGGTCGACGGTGATGCACGCGCCTGGCTGGAAACGGCAACAGCGCCAGTCTGCGTGTATCCGGGTTAAACAAAAAGCCTGCACAGGCGTCATGTGCAGGCTTTAATTTATGGCTATGTTTAAACTCTGCAAGAATTATTCTTACTATTTTTGAAAGACTATTTGCACTCGCATAAAAACATTATCGCCGGATATTACGGATAAAAGAGATCAATCACATACCTTTCTTGACATAGCCTTACCAACAACATGGTATTGTATTTTGCATTAACACTTTGGTAGATACCTGAATATTCATTAAGATTTTTCTTAAGTCAAATTGATTAAATCTTATTTTCTTAAAGATTATGAGAGAGTTATTGCTTTTGTTTTATTCAGGTATATAGAATAAACCAGCCAACACCAGGATGCCCAGAGGTTTCAAGGGAATGAAATTTTTAATAAATATTGATAATGACACATTATTCTCTACTGGCATCGTCGGTTTAATTCGTGATGCCATTAAAGAATGCAATATCACTTCACCTTCTCTTTCCTGGGATTTTAGCGTTGAGAATATCCATAAAGCCGATTTTATTTTTATGACCGTATGCACAGGAGAATATTACTTATGTTTTAAAGACTTAATTAACAGAAAAAAGTCTGTGAAGACTTTTATCTTTGTCGCTGGCGATACTATTCCAGCCAGACATAGCCTGCCTGACTGCATCAAAGACGCACAGTTCTTTCTCTGTAAAGCGAGTTCGTCTGTGGTTTACGACGCCATTGTCAAAGCCATTCGTGGTAATCCTGCACCAAAAGAACGCGCTAAAAGCGCAGGGAAATGCGCTTACTCCTGTATTAACTGCAACTATCGGGCCCTCTCTTTTACGCAGGAGAAAATTGCCTTCGGCTTAAACGCCTGCATGGGAATGAATGATATAGCGGATCGTATTGGCATTACCTACAAGACGGCTATTAGTCATAAAAAGAATATTATGAATAAATTCGACCTGAGCAGTAAACTCGAATTGTATGAGTTCATTGCCTGTTATCACAAAAAGAAGCATTAGTGCTTATCATGGAGCCACAGATGCTTTGTCGATTAAAGCATGACTTACTTGCGAGTAATATCAGCCTTCACTACCAGCCTGTTTATTCTGCCGCTACTCAAAAGATTGTCGGGTTTGAAGCGTTATTGCGCTGGAGTGATTCACGATTTGGACGTGTCTGTCCGGAAACACCGATCGGGCTCGCCGTTGTAAATGGCCTGATGAGCACCGTTTCGCTCTATGTTATTAAAAGAGTTATTGCCGAAATGGCGCCATTACTTTCCCGGCATGCTCAACGCAGTAATACAATAGCGGGCTTAACGGTCAGGGAGCAATCATCACCTGCACATTCGCCAGTTCGAGGGCGGTTGCCAGTACCGCGGGCGGCGCGCTGTCGGTGATCAGCAGATCGATATCCTGCCACTGCGCCACCTGCACCAGCGACATATGCTGGAATTTTGCCGAATCGCAGAGCAGCACTTTAAAGCCGGAACGACGAATCAGCACCCGTTTCATTTCCGTCTCATCCAGCGCGCTATCGTAAATGCCCTGGCTGGTAATGCCCGACGCGCCGATAAACGCGATATCAAACCAGAACTGCTGGAACTGCTCAATGGCGGACGGCCCGACAATTGCCATCTCGTCATCACGCATCATTCCCCCGGCCAGATAGACTTCCGGCGCCTGCGCATAACGACCCAGCGCATGGGCAATGCGCACGCTGTTGGTAAAGATTTTCAGGCGCTCATGCTTCACCAGATCGTCAACCATAAACAGGGTGGTGGTGCCGATATCAAGCGCCACGCTCTGGTAACGCCCGGCGACTTCGGCGGCCATACGGGCGATACGCATTTTGCTCTCCCGGTGTAGTGAGAGACGTGCGTCAAAATGCGCCGGAAGCGGATCCATAATCGGCTGGCTTGCCGTTTCCGTCAGTACCGCACCGCCGTGTACCCGGCTGAGTTTACCCTCAGTTTCCAGTTCGGCGAGATCGCGGCGCACTGTCATCTCGGAGACCGCCAGTTCCGCTGAGATGTCCACCACCGTCACGCGCCCCTGCTCGACCAGCATGTTAAGGATCCGTTTTTTACGTTCCTGGGGAAGATAACGTGCCTGAATCTCGGGTTTTGCTGACATGACAATAGATACTCTGTTTCGGGTTGAAGGAGGCTTAAACGATATAGCTCACAATATTAAGGGGAAGTGGTGTGATTTAAAACCAAATTTGTTCGATTTTGTTCATTTCGCTGCGCGGAACATTGCTGCCCCGCGCGAAACGGTGCGAATTAAAACCAGTCGAGGATCCGCGTCAGGGCGGTGATTTCTGTTACCCCCTGTTCAGAAGCGAGTGATGCGCCGTAAAACGCGACGTGCATACCGGCTGCCAGCGCGGAGCGCATTCCGGTCGGGCTGTCTTCAACCGCCAGCACCGCCGCCGCAGGCAGTCCGAAGGCTCCCAGCGCATGTTGATAAGGTTCGGGTGCCGGTTTGCCATGATGTACATCATCGAGCGTGACCACCACATCAATACACTCACGGATCCCCAGCGCCTGAAGATTTGCTTCGACGATACGCCGACATGAATTCGACACACAGGCCTGTTTGATGCCTTTTGCCGCCAGCTTGCGGATGGTTTCTCGACTTCCGGGGATAGCGACCAGCTCATGGCTATGGTCATGGTAATAATCCTCAATCGCCGCCAGCCACACATCCTGATCCAACCCGGCGGGCAGGTCCGCGCGCAGAGCCTGCCAGACATCGTTAATGTGCACGCCGTAAAAGCGCGTCTCGGGAATATGGCTCAGATCCAGGCCGAAGCGATGGCAGGCAGCCAGCAGCGCCCGGTGATGGAGGGGTTCGCTGTCCACCAGCGTACCGTCAACGTCCCAGGCAATGGCGGTAAATTTCATGGTGTCTCCTGACGGGTCAATGGACGGCAGGCTTCATAAAGCTGGCGAAAACGCGGGTATCCCTGGTGGTAAACATCGGCATGTTCAGGCCGTGGCGTAATTACATCTTTGAGGTTGACCCAGGCGCTGGCCCCCTTCCAGTCTGTCGACGCCCCGACGCCAATCGCCGCTGTCCAGGCTGCGCCCAGACATGAGCCAGGATGCCCGTCAAGGCGCGTAAGAGGCTCGCCCAGCACATCGGCGACAATCTGCATCCACAGTTTGCTTGCCGAACCGCCGTCAGAAACGATATAGCGTTTAACCGGATAACCGATATCCACCAGTGTATCGATATGGTGTTTGATGGCATAAGCGTAGGCTTCAAGCAGCGCGCGCCAGATATGCCCCGCATCGTGGCTGAGCGTGAGGCCAAAGAGAATGCCACGGGCATTCGGATCATGTATCGGGGTTTTCTCCCCCAGAAAATAGGGAAGGAAAATCAGGCCATCACTGCCCGCCGGGCGGTTTTCCGCCAGCGCGTCCAGATACTGATGAAGGCTCATCCCTTTTTCACGTGCCGCCGTTTCATGCTGCGCCGCGAAGTTCTGCACAAACCAGTTCAGTCCCGAACCGCCGGTTGACATACAGCCGTTTGGCATATAGCAGCCCGGCACAAGGTGATAATCCAGATACAGACGCGGGTCTGGGGTCGCGGTTTCCGTCACGGTCAAAATATCCACCGAGCCGCCGAATTTGAGCAGCACTTCGCCAGGCGAGGTCACACCCGCGCCGAGCGCAGACGCAATCAAATCCGCCGCCCCGCCAATCACGGGCGTGCCTTCACTAAGTCCGGTCCAGGCCGCCGCCTGCGCGGTTACCGTGCCGATAATGTCATGGGAACGGGCCAGACGGGGTACCGCATAGCGGGGAACATGCGCAAAAGCGATCAGCTCGTCATCCAGCGTATTGCGGCTGATATCAATAAAACCCGCCTCCAGCGCCCAGTTCTGCTCAATGATTTTCTCTCCCGTCAGCTTCCAGTTAATAAAATCATACGAACCAAATACCGTGGCGATACGTTCAAACACCGCAGGTTCGTGGTGTTCAATCCAGCGGATTTTTGCCCCCACCAGTTGTTGGTTGATACCGTTTCCGGCGCGCTGTAAAAAATGCTGGCTGTCCATTTCACTGCGCATCTGCTGCACTTGCGCGCCGCTACGGCCATCGCTCTGCTGAATGCTCGGGCGCAGCAGCCTGTCTTCGCTATCCAGCAAGACCACGGCAGGCAGCATCCCCGTCACCCCAATACCGCAGATCTCGCTCGCCGCGATGCCGCTTTGTGTGAGCAGTTGCTGACAAATTTCGCCGACATTCGCCCACCACTGTTCCGGCGACTCTTCCGTCCAGCCGCTGTGCGGCGCCGAAAGCGTAACCGGTCGGGAGGCTGTAGCGAGCACCTTGTCGGGCAAACCGATCAGGATGCCGATGGTAGAGGTCGTACCAATATCAATGCCTAACAGATACTGCATCTTATCCTCCCGTTCCGCGGGTTGTGCTTAGCGCAGTTTTTCGACCACATCCATAAAGCGTTTAACCCGGTCCCCATCGACCTGATTCCAGGTGTGCCCGTCAACCTTGAAGTGTGTGCCGATAACCACACCGCTGGCAATACTCAGAATGTCGGTGACGTTATCGATGTTTGTGCCGGTATTAGCGAAAACCGGAACCCCCTCCACCGCTTCGCAGACCTTGCGCAGATTGGAATGTTCTGCCGGTTCACCGGTGATCGGCCCGGAGACCAGAATGGCGTCTGCCAGTGATGAGAAGATGGCGCTGCGTGCGCGCAATTCGATAGGGCGCGCATCCAGAGAATGGGCGAATTCAGCATTGATGTTAAAGAGCAATTTCATATCCTGGCGGCCCAGGTTGCGGCGCAGGCGAGACGCGCTGGCGCAATCCGGCTCCCAGATCCCCATATCAGATGCAAACACGCCGGTGAAAATTTCACGGACAAAGCTCGCGCCGGTGGCAGCGCCAATAGCGACGCTGGCGTTAGGATCCCACAGGTAGTTCACACCGAACGGGACCTTGAGCACCGACTTCGCCGCCTGCACCACAGCAGACATGGCAGAGACACCTTCCAGCGAGGCTTTGAACACATAAGGACGGTCATTTTCGTTGCCGAACATGATCGCATCCACACCGCCTGCCTGTAGTTTTTCTACATCGCTTATCACATCGTCGATGAGTTTGTTGAGTCCACCTTTAGCGTCGTACAACGGCGCGCCCGGCAGCGCGCCAATATGGGCCATTGCGATAACCGCTTTTTTCTTATTACCCAGGAATTCAAAGATCATAACTTTCTCCGGTGTTGGCTGATATGTCATGGAAAAAAGAAATCACGCGCCTTTTGGTAACGCAGGCGCGATGATCACATCAATATTTGCCGCCTCGAGCATTGCTGACAGCACCGGCGGCGGCTCCTGCTCGGTGATCAGAATGTCGAATTGCGCCAGCGTGGCGAGGTGAACCAGCGACATCCGTTGGAACTTACTGGCATCGCATAACACCACTTTCAGGCTGGAACGGTTGAGATAAAGACGCTTGAGTTCCGCATCCTCAAAGGCGTAGTCATAAATCCCCTCTGCAGTCAGGCCAGAGACGCCAATAAAAGTGATGTCGAACCACAGGCTGGAAAACTGGTGCAGGGCCGCAGAGCCGCCGGTCGACATTTCATCCGGACGCATTCGCCCGCCCGCAAGGTAGATTTCTGCCTTCGCGGGGGCAATGTCATGCGCCACGCGAATGCTGTTAGTAAAAATTTTCAAATGTGAACACTGGCTGAGGTAACGTGCGGCAAGAAAAGTCGTGCTACCGACATCCAGTGCCAGCGTGCGGAATTTCTTGCCGAGCTCTGCCGCTGCCGCCGCGATGCGCAGCTTAGCCTCGTGGTTTTGCAATAGCCGGGACTCAAAACTCGGTTCCACCTGGTCAATCGCCACCGCGGTTCCGCTCTGTGGCAACACCGCGCCACCATGTGTACGGCAGACACTGCCCTTCTGCTCCATCTCCATCAAATCGCGACGGATAGTCATTTCGGAAACGGCCAGCTTAGCGGCCAGCTCCGGCACCGATACCACACCTTGCTGGACCAGCATCTGCATGACCTCACTCTGACGCGACGCAGCCGAACGGCGTAAACGCGCGCCGGATCCGGCAGCGTCAGGCTGAAAAGGCAGTGCGTCGTTGTGCGTCATCGGTTGACTCCGAACATTGAAATTAACAAAAACAAACATACAAAACAAAATTTGTGATCGCAATTGTTTTTATCATAAGAAATTTGTTTTGTTGTGTTCGTTATATTGGTGTAAAAAATAATCATCAACACAGGGGAAGAGAACATGCACACATCACATTTGACGTCCGGACACTATCCGGACTTGCAAGGGAAAGTGGCGATTGTTACTGGCGGCGCAACGGGTATTGGCTATGCCATTGCCCGTAACCTGACTCGCCAGGGCATGCGGGTCGCCATTGGAGACATTAACGAAGAAGCAGCCTGGGCAGCGGCAACCGAACTGGGCGCGAACACCGTGGCGTTTCATCTGGATGTTCGTTTACGTGCGTCTGTCGAAGAAGGGTTCGGCTGGGTAGAGAAAACGCTGGGGGACTATGACCTGCTGATCGCCAATGCTGGCGTATCCACCATGCAAAAAGCCCTGGCAATAACAGATGATGAGTGGGATTTTAATTTTGACGTCAACACCCGGGGAATTTTTCTGACGAACCAGGTTGCCGCGCGCAAATTCGTGGCGCGTAAATCCGGTACTATCGTCAATACAGCGTCGCTTGCCGCCAAAGTGGGTGCGCCGCTACTGGCCCATTACTCCGCCAGCAAATTTGCCGTACTCGGCTGGACTCAGGCGCTGGCGCGGGAGCTTGCTGCAGACGGGATCCGCGTGAATGCTGTCTGTCCGGGGTTCGTTAAAACCGGCATGCAGAACCGGGAAGTCCAATGGGAAGCACAGTTGCGCGGCATGACGCCTGAACAGGTGATTGATGATTACATTCGCCAGACGCCGCTTGGTCGCCTTGAGACGCCAGAAGATGTCGCCGAAGTCGTGGCCTTTTTGAGTTCCGACGCCGCCCGCTTTATGACCGGCCAGGGCGTCAATGTCACCGGCGGGGTTTATACAGGCTGAGAACACGTCGTTGTGAACAAAGTAGCTTTATTTCGAACAAAACCGAACATGGATGTCACCAGTCCCAGGATGGGCAACACGTAACAGAGGTAACCCAATATGGCCTCCATTGAATTACGGAACGTGTCGAAATCCTACAACGGCAATCAGCACAGCGTCCGTAATGTGAATTTGCACATCCGGGATGGTGAATTTGTTATCTTTCTTGGTCCTTCCGGCTGCGGAAAGTCCACCACACTCCGCATGATCGCCGGACTTGAAAGTATTACCGATGGCACATTGTTAATCGACGGACGCGATGTAAGTCATGTGGCGCCGCGCGACAGGAACATTGCCGTGGTGTTCCAGAGCTATGCGCTCTACCCGCATATGACTGTTGCCGAAAACATGGCCTTCGGCCTGAAAATGCGTGGCGTACCGGGCAATGTGATCAACAGTAAAGTGGCCGAGAGCGCCGCGATGCTGGGGCTGGATAAACTGCTGCACCGCAAACCGGCAGCGCTTTCCGGCGGGCAACGCCAGCGCGTCGCCCTGGGCCGCGCTATCGTGCGTGAACCGCAGGCCTTTTTGTTAGATGAACCCCTCTCAAATCTTGATGCTCAGTTGCGTGGAGAGATGCGCAGCGAGCTGATTAAGCTCCATCGCCGGCTGGGCAAAACCATGGTCTACGTCACCCATGACCAGGTTGAAGCCATGACGATGGCGGATCGCATTTGCATCATGCGTGATGGCCATCTGATCCAGTGCGGAACGCCACTGGAAGTCTACAACTATCCGGTAAACACGTTTGTTGCCCGTTTTCTCTCCACCCCGTCAATTAATCTTCTCCCCTGTCTTGTGCAACGAACGGGCACGGATGTGAACCTGCAACTGTTCGACGGTCCTCTGCTCCCGGTACCGGGCTGGATGGCCGCCGACTATCAAAATCTGGCGGGCAAACAGATGACGCTCGGCGTGCGACCAGAAGATTTTCACGCCCAGCCGCGCAGACCGGACTGGATCCCGCTCGAGATTGGCGTCAGCGGGGTGGAAGCACTGGGCGCAGAAAACATTGTCAGCGGCACGCTCGGTAAAGTGCCGGTTGTAATTCGCCTTGATCACCATACGCACCCGAAGGTGGGGCAGACGCTGAGCATCTGGCTTGATCCCAACTCACTGCATCTGTTTCACCCCGGCAGCGGAGATGTGGTTGAGCGCCGTAAAACCCCGGACAACGCTGACACCATCGGAGCGTGAGGAGTAAACATGCTACGAAAAATTGGACTTCATACCGGGCTGGCGCTGGCCTGTCTTTCAATTTTACTGCCCGTGTTGTGGATTGTGAGAACCAGCCTGGTGCCGGAATCGATGGCTTACAGCAGCGATATCTTTCCGCAGTTTTCCGGGGAAAATTTCCGTTCGCTGATTGAGGACAACGGTTTTTTACGTCACTACGCCAACAGCCTGATTGTCGCCACCGGATCAGTTGTCCTCGCCCTGCCGTTTGCTGCCGCCACGGGTTATGCCTTCGCCCGTTTTAAAACCGGTGGTAAAGCGGCGCGCTTTATTATGCTGGCAACCCAGATGCTGCCTGCGGTGGCGCTCGTGTTACCCGCCTTCGCCATGCTGCGAACCGTTGGGCTGACCAACTCGCTGTTTGGGTTGACGCTGGTCTATGCCGCGCTAAACCTGCCGTTTCTGACCTGGATCCTGATGGGCTTTTTCGAAGGTATCCCGGTGGATCTGGAGTGGGCGGCGATGACCGATGGCGCTACAGCCTGGGGCGCGTTCTGGCATGTGGTGCTGCCTGTTTCGCTGCCGGGTCTTGCGGCTTCTGCTGTGCTGGGCTTCATCCTGTCATGGAACGAGTTTCTTTTTGCCCTGGTACTTAGTGGGCCAGAGACCGCCACGGTCCCGGTGTCGCTTGCCGCGCTACAGACATCAAACGGCGTGCAGATTGGCAAGGTTTCGGCAGGCATTGTGCTGGCCGTGTTGCCACTGATGGTCGCCTCACATTTTATTCAGCGTTATATCGTCAAAGGGCTCACCTTCGGCGGTGTTAAGTAAAGTCATGCCATCCAGACAGAAAATCGTCGCCGTTAACACTCCGGCACCTTCTCCAGGAGTTAATTATGTTGAATCGTAAGAAAGTCACATTGTTATCGGGTCTGATAGTCCTTAGCCTTTCGGCGTCCGTTCGGGCGGAAGATGTTGTGCTGCGTGCGTTGATGGAAGATGTTCCGGAAACGAAAATCATTGAAAAAATGCTGCCTGATTTCGAGAAGCAGTACCACATTAAAGTCCAGTTCGAGAAAATCGGTTACGGCGATATGCATGACAAGCTGGTTTCGCAGTTGATTCAGTCGCAGAGCTATTACAACTTGCTGGAAGTGGATTTTCTTTGGGCGGGGGAATTCAGCAAAGCTGGCTGGCTGACCGACCTCACCCCGGATGTGAAAAAAGCTAACTTTGATATGTCGGCGTTTATTCCGGCCACCGTGTCGCTGATTAATGTGACGCCCAATAAAACCACGCTGATCCCGATGTACAACTACTCCATGGGGCTGATTTACCGCACGGATGTATTGCAGGATGAGAAAATCAAGAGCGCCTATCAGGCCGAGTTTAAAAAGCCTCTCGAACAGCCCAAAACGCTGGAAGAATACGTCGCACTTGCCAAATTTATTAAGAAGAACAGTGACATGGCCGGGGCCGCTATGCAGGGGCAGCGCGGCGATCCGAACAGCATGGAATTCTCGAACTACCTGTTTTCCAGCGGCGGCGCTTACGTAGACGACAAAGGCAAATCCGCACTGAACAGCCCGGCGGGGAATAAAGCGATGACGCTGTATGCGGATGCCATCAAGAATGCCGCCCAGACCGGCGCGCTTTCCGCCACCCTCGACGATACCGTGCGCCTGATGTGCAGCGGTAAAGCGTTCAGTATGTTGACCTACTGGTGGATGCTGCCACAGCTGGATAATGCCACCGCCTGCCCGGCCGTGGCGGGTAAACTCGCGCTGACAACCGTTCCTGGTGGCCACGGTGAGAGCGGCGGCTGGGGCTGGGGCATTCCGAAAAACGTCTCTGATAAAGAAAAACAGGCCGCCTGGACCTTTATTCAGTGGGTACAGAGCAAAGAAGTCACCACCGCACGGGCATTGCAGGGGCACGCGCCTGTTCGCTCAGATGTCTATGAAAATGCGGAGGTACTGAAAAAGTATCCTTACTATAAAGACGCACTGAATATTGTGGCGTCCGGTAAATCCTTCCCGGTCTTCTCCTATTCCGCGCAGTATGAAGATGTTCTGGGGACGCAACTGTCCCTGCTGGCGAGTGGCGAAAACACCGTCGACAAGTCTTTGAAAAATGCATCCGAACAACTGGATAAGTTGCTGGTGAAATAAGACAAAGGGGGCCGGCAGATGGCTGTAGCTGAGGAATTTAGCGTGAAACCGAAGTACCGTTTAACAATAGACAGATTCCGGGTAACAGGCTGGGCATTCGCCCTGCCTGGGTTACTGGCTCTGGCGATTGTGCTCGGCTTCCCTGTTATCTATTCCGTTGTACTGGCTTTTTCGTCGTATACGCTGATGCATGCTGAGATCTTCCCTTTTGCAGGACAGGATAATTTTATTAGCGTGCTGAGCAGCGATACCTTCTGGCACTCTGCCTGGCTGACTATCCGTTATTCGTTACTGACGGTAACCGGTGAATTTATTGTCGGGCTGGGTATCGCTCTGATGCTCAACCGGGTGGTGAAGACCCGCCCGGTCTATTTTGCATTACTGACCATCCCAATGGCGATGTCGCCAGTGAGCGTGGCGCTCATCTGGCGGATGTTGCTGCAACCGAACCTTGGCATTATCAACCATATGCTGCAAAGCGTTGGCCTGCCGGGCGTAGACTGGCTGGGCAACCCAACGCTGGCGTTCTGGAGCATGGTGTTTATTGATGTCTGGCAGCAGATGTCATTTGTGGTGCTGATCCTCGCCGCAGGGCTGGCATCGTTACCTAAAGATCCGTACGAAGCCGCCGAAATTGACGGGGCAAATAGCTTACAGCAGTTCTGGTATATCACCTTGCCGATGCTGCGGCCGGTATCAGCCATTGCGATTGTGATTCAGCTGATTAACGAACTTCGCACCTACGACCTGCCCTATATTCTGACCCGCGGCGGGCCGGGGAATGCCACCGAAGTACTAAGTTTTTTTGCCTATCGTCGGGCATTTCTGGGGCTGTCACTCAACGAAGGGGCCGCCGCCGCGCTGATTTTGCTGTTGATCGTGCTGGTGATGACCGTCGTCTATTTCGTGCTGCTGGAACGGCGCAGATAAACTGAAGTGGAAGTATCAGAAAAGCAAAAACCCGCTTAAGTTGCCTTAAGCGGGTTTTCAAATTTGGCTCCTCTGACTGGACTCGAACCAGTGACATACGGATTAACAGTCCGCCGTTCTACCGACTGAACTACAGAGGAATCGTGTGAACGAGGCGCATATTAACGAGGCCACCTGCCCTTGTCAAAGGCTGTTTTCACAAAAATGTCCGTTTGCCGATTTATTCTCCACTCTGTGGGAAAATGAAGCGGTTACGTGTGATCTCGCGGTACTTTCGGGTATTTCCACAGCCAACGGCCACTCACCATACGCCAGTAAAAGAGCGCACCGCGCACCGCCCAGTCGAGGACCATCCCGAGCCACACGCCGACCACGCCCATACCGAGCATAATCCCAAGTGTGTAGCCGGCCACTACGCGACACCCCCACATACCCAGCATCGACACCCACATGGCAAAACGGGCATCGCGCGCCCCTTTCTGCCCCGCAGGCAGCACCCAGGACGCAGCCCAGATCGGCATAAACGCAGCGTTAAGCCAGAGAAGCGTCTTGACCACCTCTTTTACGTCTTCTTCGTGGGTATAGAACGACGCCAGCAGCCCGGCAAAGGGCGCCGTGCCCCACGCGATAAGCGTCAATATAATGGTCGAGAGCCAGAACACGTGGCGTAGCTGTCGTTCAGCCTGACTGCGCTGCCCCTTGCCCAGTCGCTTACCGGTAATGATGGTTGACGCCGAACCCAGGGCGTTACCGGGGAGGTTAATCAGCGCGGCGACGGAGAAAGCAATAAAATTACCGGCGATAACGTTGGTACCCATCCCGGCGACAAACATTTGCGTCAGCAATTTCCCGCCGTTAAACAGCACCGACTCAATACTCGCCGGAATACCAATGCCCATCACTTCCCAGATAATGGCGAAGTTAAGCGGCTTGAAATAGCTTTTCAGCGGGATGCGCAGCGCCGGATTAAAACCAATCATCAACACCCAGATAATGGCAATCGCGCCGATATATCGGGCAATGGTCAGCCCCAGCCCGGCGCCGGCAAAACCCAGCCCCGGCCAGGAGAACGCGCCGTAAATCAGGATGCTACTGATAATAATATTGAGGATATTCATCCCACCGTTTATCAATAGCGGAATTTTGGTGTTCCCGGCCCCACGCAGCGCACCGCTACCAATCAACGCGATAGCCGCGGCCGGATAACTCAGCACGGTGAGTTCCAGGTAGGTCAGCGCCAGCGCTTTCACCTCTGGCGTGGCGGCCCCGGCGATAAAGTCGATGATTTGCGCGCCAAAGTAGTGAATAACCGCCGCCAGAATAATGGAGAACAGGGTCATGATCACCAGAGACTGGCGCGCCGCTGCCCTCGCCCGCTTTTTATCGAGCTTGCCGAGGCTGAATGCCACGACAACCGTGGTTCCTAGGTCAATTGCGGCGAAAAACGACATGATGACCATGTTAAAGCTGTCGGCCAGCCCCACCCCCGCCATGGCTTCTTTACCGAGCCAACTGACAAGGAAAGTACTGAGTACGCCCATTAACAGGACGCAGGTGTTTTCGAGGAAGATGGGGATAGCGAGCGGCGTGATTTCACGCCAGAACAGGACCTTGTAGCTCTTGCGTTTGGCGTACCATGGCGTACGCATGATGGCCTGGCGTATCGGGGCGACGACGTTCAAAATTGACCTTAGTGAGAAAGATGAAACTTCATTTCAAATGATGGGGGAGAATTCGTGATCCTGCAAAGCATTTCCAAAAAATTGTTGTTAATTACAGCAAACTGCCGTGATTTGCGACAGTTGCACAAAACCGCCTGAAATCAGGTTTGACAAAAGTTTTTTCGCCGCTAAGATACGACTCCACACCGATTCCTCTGTAGTTCAGTCGGTAGAACGGCGGACTGTTAATCCGTATGTCACTGGTTCGAGTCCAGTCAGAGGAGCCAAATTTAAGAAGCCTGCTTTCGAGCAGGCTTTTTGCTTTTCTGATTCTTGATACTTCTTCTGTACCCGATGTGCACTCGCGGTCAGGCTTTGAGCATTTCACTTCGATGATTCACCAAATTTCCCTGCCTTACGGCAAAATCTCATCTCAGAATGGCTTCCAGTCGGGCCAGTACTTCATTCACGATAGCCTCTGGTACAGTTTCCAGGCGCTTGCCGTTTCGCGCGTCCATATCAATGATTCTGGGCTGGCCGCAGCGAATCCTAGTCGTTTTCGTTCCCGTACCGTCCAGTGAAACGGCAAACCCAGCCGCACACGTAACGTTTCCGCCGCTGGTGGCCGGAACAACAACGGGTAAACGGGTGAGCGCATTAAATGAGGCCTTCGATACGATAAGCACCGGACGTTTTCCGCTTTGTTCGTGCCCGGCAATCGGGTCCAGTGAAACAAGCCAGATTTTCCCTCTGTCCATTTACAGCTTCTACTCATTTTCCAGCCAGTCAATAAAAAACTGTGTGAAGGCGGTAACCGGTAGCGGCTGCAGGCGTCGCTGTGGATAGACAAATTGCAGCCCGACATTTTTTTTATCAAAGCGGCTAAACCCGATAAAACTTTCCGCAAACAACAGGCGCAGCCTCCCCTGTTCCACATCACGCTTTACATCCCACCATGACTTACTGGCAATACCCGCATCCGCCAGTACCCACTGGCGGAGTAGCGCACCATCGTCACACACCATGGCTGGGGTAAAACGTAATGCACTCTGTTTACCATCGTGCTCAAAACGCCATTCGTTCATGACCATGCCGCGCAGTTCCAGCGCCAGACATCGGTGATGGTGTAGATCCTCAATGGTATCGGGTGTGCCCGCCGCCTGGAGATAACTGGCGGAGGCGACCAGTACCCTGTGATTCGGGCGGATATTTTTCACGACCAGGCTGCTGTCTGGCAGGTTTCCGAAGCGAATGCTCATATCCAGACGGTTGGCGACCAGATCTTCAACATTTTCCCCCAGGTATACCGAGCTTTTCACTGCCGGATGTAGCCGGGAAAAATCGAGCAGTGCCGGGCTGAGATACTGTCGACCAAAATCGGAGGGGGCCGAAATGCGAATATTACCGCTGAGCACGCCTTCTTTTTGCGTAAGCAGCGACTCCGCGTGGTTCATTTCCTCCAGGACGCGCAGTGCAGCGTGATAGAACTCTTCACCGGCACGCGTCATGGTAATGGCGCGAGTAGAGCGATGAAATAACCGGGTCTGATAACGCTCTTCAATCGCCTTTAGCCTGGCGGTCATGGTAGCCGCCGAGAGTCCCATACGCCGACCCGCAGCTGAAAGCCCGCCCGCCTCCACCACTGCAACGAGCAGCGTCATATCTTCAAGCTTTCCCATTATTCAGTAATCCTGAAAAGAGAATCCTATTTTCATGCCATTATCAAAAAATCTGACGCCGCGTAAAGTACTTTCAACAATTCATTACGGGGACAGAAAATGGAAAATCGTACACTTTTTGATAGCTACCCGCTAAAGGCCCTCAGCCTGAAAAACCGCATCGTGATGGCGCCGATGACCCGGGCGCGGGCATTGCAGCCGGGAAACATTCCTTCCGCACTCATGGCGGCGTATTACCAGCAACGCGCCAGCGCGGGTTTGATCATCACAGAAGCCACGCAGATTTCACCTCAGGGCCAGGGGTACTCCTGGACACCAGGCCTGCACTCCCCTGAGCAGGTTGAAGGATGGCGGCTGAGCACAGAAGCCGTCCACCGTGCAGGTGGGGTTATCTTTTCCCAGCTCTGGCACGTTGGGCGCATGTCATATGCGGGTTTCCATGCAGATGGTAAACCTGTCGCGCCCTCTGCACTCGCACCCGATGCCCAGGTATGGGTTGTTGATGAGCAGGGGGAAGGACATATGGTCGACTGCCCACAACCGCGGGCACTTGAGCATGCTGATATTCAGCAGATTATCGCTGATTACCGGCAGGCCGCGCTAAATGCTATTAACGCCGGTTTTGATGGGATTGAGGTGCACGGCGGTAATGGCTATCTGATCGATCAGTTTCTTCGCCGGACATCGAACAAACGCACCGATCAGTATGGCGGCAGCCTGGCTAACCGGATCCGTTTTGCACAGGAGGTGCTGGAAGCCATCAGCGACGCCATCGGCAATTCGCGCACGGGCATACGCCTTTCCCCTTTCATCACCCAACGCGGAATGAACGACCCACAGGTGAATGAAGCGATCCTCGCGCTGGCTGCGTGGTGCGAGAAGAAAGGTATCGCCTATATCCACCTGGCGGAGGCCGACTGGGACGATGCCCCACAGGTACCTGCTGATTTTCGCGAAACATTACGCGCCACCTTCAGCGGCACCCTTATTGTCGCCGGAAATTACAACCAGGACAAAGTGGACAAACTTCTTAAGGCGGGGTTGGCCGACCTGTTTGCCTTTGGCCGCCCGTTTATTGCCAACCCTGACCTGCCGTACCGGCTCAGGAATAACCTTCCATTAGCAACCATAAGCAATCCCGCCACGCTCTTTGGCGGAAGCAGCGCAGGCTATACCGATTATCCGTTCTACAAAACCGACGAGGCATAACATGATGGCGAAGAAAACATTAATCATCGGCGGGGCTTCCGGGATTGGCTTTGCCGTAGCTCAGGCGCTGGCTGAACGGGGGGAGAGCCTGATTCTTGCCGGACGTGACAGTGAAAAGCTGGCGCGGGCCAGACAGTTTCTGAGCCAGAAAAAAGCCGCAGTGAACACCGTCGCCCTTGATATCAGCAAAGAAGAGGAAGTGATTCAGCTTAGCCAGACGCTCGGAGAGGTAGATAACATCATTGTGACGGCGGGATCGCATGCACCTGGCGGCGCGCTCACTTCACTGAATCTGAACGAGGCCCGGCAGGCTTTCGATACCAAATTCTGGGGCAGCATCCATGTCGCCAGGTATCTGAGTAAAAATATTCGTCCCCGGGGCACCCTGACGCTGACCAGCGGCTTTGTTTCCCGCCGCACTGTCGCGGGAACTATCGTCAAGACCACCATGAACGCGGCCCTGGAGTCAGCCGTTAAGGTGCTGGCGAAAGAGCTTTCTCCGCTGCGGGTAAACGCAGTGAGCCCGGGGCTGACAGATACCGAGGCTTATGCAGGCATGGATCCTGCGGCCCGCGAAAAAATGCTTGCCTCTGCCGCTGAAAATCTGCCGGCCAAAATCTTCGGTCGGCCAGAGGACATTGCAAAAGGGTATCTGTTTGTGATGGACAACCCCTTTGTCACCGGAACCCTTCTGGATATCGAAGGCGGCGCGCTGATTAACTGACCCTCACGTTTTATCCACGGGTGCCTGAAATGTGCCCGTGTCACCAGTTTCTCTGAGGCAACACCAAGGACCTTTTATGAAAAAAATAACGCTTTATCCTCCCCGTCTGGCAGCGCTTATGCTGCTTCCCATTTCCAGCGCTGTGTTTTCAGCGCCGCCTGAGCTGGTGAAACCCCATGAACTGATTGTGGAAAGCCATACATCATCAGCGCATGTGACTGCGCTTGAAACCGTTGCTCGACGTTACGCAACCTTCTGGAATACGGGTGATGAAGCCCTGGCCCGCGAGGCTCTGGCCGATAATTTTGTCGATAAGACGCCGCCTGAAGGCCGCAAGCAGGGGCCGGAAGGCGCGCTCCTGGCTTCCCGGGCCTTCCGTACCGCCGTTCCGGATCTGCGTTGCGAGGTTGAGCAGATGATCGTTGCAGGCGATCACGTGGTATCGCACCTTCATTTCCGCGGACATTTCACGGGAACCTTCGGCAAACTAAAAGGAAAGGGCCAGCAGGTTGATTTCATCGCGACGGATATCTATCAGGTCAGAAACAATAAAATCATCGCGAACTGGCATCTTGAAGATAATCTGACCCTGATGAAACAACTGGGCGTGTTATAACATGACCGCTTAGGGAGCGGTGATACTGCCAGGCCGTTTGGCAAGGGTTGAAATAGTTCAGTATGCGCCACTGGCACCGCGAAGGGTGGCGATGAATAAGGGGCAGAGATTCACGCTCTGCTCCACTCCTCGCTCTCAGCCGGCATCCAACCATTTTGCGTATACAACCTCCTTTTCGACCCCTGTCCATGATCACATAAATTCCCCTCTTCCTGCGTTCTCGCCTATCATTGCCAGCGTCAGGCAAAGGAACCCACACCATGGACACCCACAAACTCAAACAAACCTACAGACATCTGGTTGCCGGTAAATATTATAAGGTGACGAAAACCTTCGTCGATTACGACAGGTTCACCCGTTGCAAAGGTGACGTCTGGAAATTTGTGGGTTCAAGCTATTTGGCTTACGAGGATGGCTTGTCGCTGTTCTTTAGCATCAAAGGTAAGGTGGTACAAATCAGATTGCAGGCTATCCCGGAAGAACAAGGTCATATCACTGAACATCTCGAACAATACCTTGCAGAACATCATCCGTGGTGGCGATTCTGGTAATCCTTTGCCGCACAGCGATAACAAAACCCGATGAGCAACAGGTTGCGACGCGCGTGATAACCTCTTATTTTGAAGACACTTCTTTCCCCATTGGGGGCAATATTGCGTGAGCTAACGAGGAAAAATGGAACGCTTGTTTGTCTACGGGACACTACGCCCGGGCCATTCTAATGCATATATTCTGGAAAACATCGGCGGCGAGTGGCTGCCGGGGTATGTGACAGGCACGTTTTACGAACGTGGTTGGGGCGCGGCGGCAGATTTTCCGGGCATTGTGTTGCAGAAAAACGGAACGCAGGTCCAGGGTTACCTGTTTATCTCCGATAAACTTGACGCACACTGGCCGATGCTGGATGAGTTTGAAGAGGGCTACGATCGCGTTGAGGTTGACGTCACCGCTACGAATGGCGAGCGGGTCAGCGCCTGGATTTATCAGCTACAGCCGCAAGCTCACCCGTAAGCGATTTGAATGTGATGTAACGCCTCGCCTGTCGAACTGTGCGAGGCGTTATTACTTTTTAATCGCGCCAGCCCATCGCCGGAGCAACATGTTTCAGAATAGACTCAATCACATGCACGTTGTACTCCACACCCAGCTGATTTGGCACCGTCAGCAACAAGGTGTCGGCTTCGGCAATCGCCTCATCCTGTTTCAGTTGCTCGACAAGCTTGTCCGGCTCGGCGGCAAAGCTGCGTCCGAAGATAGCCCGGGTTTTCTCATCAAGAAAACCGACTTTATCGCTGTCGTCACGGCCTGAGCCGAAATACATCCGGTCCTGATCGTTCATCAGGGCAAAAATACTGCGGCTGACCGAAACACGCGGCGTACGGGTGTGCCCCGCTTCGGCCCAGGCTTCGCGGTAAGCACGGATCTGTTTTGCCTGCTGGATGTGGAACGGCTCGCCGGTTTCATCATCTTTCAGCGTCGAGCTTTGCAGATTCATCCCCAGCTTCGCCGCCCATACTGCCGTGGCGTTAGAGCCTGCCCCCCACCAGATACGCTCACGCAGTCCGTCGGAAAAGGGTTCAGGACGCAGCAGACCCGGCGGGTTCGGGAACATCGGTTGTGGATTGGGTTTCGCAAAACCTTCACCGCGCAGCACATCCAGCAGCACTTCGGTGTGGCGACGCGCCATATCCGACTCATTTTCCCCCTCAGACGGGGCGTAGCCAAAGTAGCGCCAGCCATCAATAACCTGCTCGGGGGAGCCACGGCTGATGCCCAGTTGTAAACGCCCACCGGAGATTAAATCGGCCGCCCCCGCGTCTTCAGCCATATAGAGCGGGTTCTCATAGCGCATATCGATAACGCCCGTGCCAATTTCGATTGTGCTGGTTTTCGCCCCAATCGCCGCCAATAGTGGGAACGGCGAGCTTAACTGGCGCGCAAAATGGTGCACCCTGAAATATGCGCCATCGGCCCCCAGTTCTTCGGCGGCAACCGCCAGATCGATGGATTGCAGCAGCGCGTCAGCGGCTGAACGGGTTCCCGACTGCGGCGACGGCGTCCAGTGACCAAATGACAAAAATCCGATCTTTTTCATGACGTGGGTCCTTATTCTCAGGGAAATGTCGACAGGGCTTTGCTGTCTTTGCTGCCCACTACTCTACGCATTCCCCGATGAGAATAAATATCGTTTGTTTAACATAATGCATCAAATTAATTGACCGACATGCAAGAAAACACCTTATTTCACGTTCAGCAACGCCGCTTCCATCAATTGCCCCAGCTTCGCCCGCGCACCGGTATCTGCCGCATTCCCCTGCCCCTGCCCCTGCCCCTGCCCCTGCCCCTGCCCCTGCGCCAGCATGATCCCCAGATTCCCCGGTGATGGGAGAATACCGCCCACTACGCGAAGATTACCTGGCATACCGACCCGCGTGCGCAATGTAATGCCCAGCCCCGCCTGTACCGCCGCCCAGATACCGCTCAGACTGTGGCTGACAAACACCACCCGCCAGGCAATCCCCGCCTGATCCAGACAGGCAGTAGCGCGCGAGCGCATCATGCACGGATGTTCAAACATCACCAGCGGCAACGGCTCGCCCTGGGACAGCAGCGTGCTGATGTCCAGTTCCGGATGCTGTATCCACTCCAGCTGGCACTGGCCGAGAAGTTTGCCTTCGCGCGGGGCGTTTTCCGGCTGCCACAGGAGTGCCATATCCAGCGCGTTGTCATCGAGCGCCGCGAGCAGCGCCGGGTTGCGATCCACCCGGGCGATGATCCGCAGCCCCGGATGGTGGCGCTTGAATTCGCCCAGAATGCCGGGCATCAGCGACTCGCCAAAATCCTCCTGCATGCCAATGCTGATCTCCCCCTGCAGCAATTCGCCTTTCAGCGCCCGCTGTGCCTCATCATTGAGCGCCAGCAGACGACGGGCGTAGCCCATCAGGATCTCGCCATTGCGCGTTAACGCCAGGTGGCGGCCCTGTTTCACCACCAGTTCGGCATCGCACTGTTGTTCCAGCTTTTTAAGCTGCGCGCTTACCGCCGACGTTGAGCGACACAGGCGGCTTGCTGCCAGTGCAAAGCTGCCACATTCAATGCCGGTTACAAAACTGCGCAGGGCATCGAGGTCGAGCGTCAGGGGAAGTTTGTTCATTATCGTCCTGAAATACGGGATTGTTGATTGCATATAATTTGATTTTCAGGATGAAAATATGGCGCCACAATCGCCTCACTGTCAATACGGAGAGAACACCATGGCGAAGTCCCTCGATCGTGAAACCCTGGCCCGCGTCGCACCGAAGCTGGCCGAGCTCAGCCAGGAAGTGCTGTTCAATGATATCTGGAAACGTGAGGCGCTTTCCCCGCGCGAGCGCAGCCTGATCACGCTGGGTGCGTTGACGGCGCTGGGCCGCGTACAGCAACTCCCCTGGCATATCAACTTCGCACAGCAAAATGGCCTGAGCCGTGAAGAGATAGCCGAAGTCTTTACCCATCTGGCGTTCTACGCGGGCTGGCCTGCGGCGGTGTCCGCCCTCGGTTGTCTGGAAGAGGAGTAAACACATGCCTTTCACCCGTATCACCCTGCGTCAGGGGTATAGCGACGCGCAGATCACGCAGATTTCCGACATCCTGCAACAGACGCTGGAGGACGAGTTTTCTGTTCCGCCCGGCGACCGTTTTCAGGTGTTTGAAGCGCTGCCGGCCAAGCAGCGGGTGTTTGACCGCCACTATAAAAGCGGCGGGCGCAGCGACAATTTCATCCAGTTTCATATCCTGGCGGGCAAACCCCGAACGCGTGCGCAAAAGCAAAATTTCTGCCGCGTACTGTGCCAACGGCTGCAGAGCGCGCTGGATATTCACCCAAATGATGTGATGGTGATGATCCAGTTCAATACCGCCGACGAATGGAGTTTCAGCCAGGGTCAATTGCTGTCGGAGGAGGCGTAATGATTGTGATGCAATACCGCTTTACCCTGCCTGCCGACTACGACATGGAAGTGATTGAGACCCGCATCCGGGAAAATGGCGCAAAGCTGGATGGTTTCCCTGGTCTGCTGTTTAAGGCGTACCTCTTCTCGCGGCACGATGACGTACATTGCGCTGAGAACCGCTACGCCCCGCTGTATGTCTGGAATGATACCGGGGCGATGGCGCGATTTTTACAGAGTTCCGGCTTTAAAAAGTTGACGGAAGATTTTGGCTGGCCGCAGATTGATACCTGGCTGGCGCTGCGTTTGCCAGCGATTGATACGGTGCGCAAAGCTGTCTGGCTGTCGATGAGAAAGCTGCCGATTACCGCGCACCGTGACCTTTCAGTCCTGCCACCAGAGGGGCAGCTTTGCGCCTGGGATGTCAGCCGCTGGCAATGGCTGCAGGTTGATTTTGGCGATGCGCCGCAGGCGGGTAGCGAGAATTACCGGATTGGGTATGTGGCGAGCGGGGAGTCATTCGGGGAGGCGCCTTGTTCGCTCTGCGGCCTCTCCCCATAGGACAGGAAAAAAACGGGTAGCCCGGATAAGGCGTTTACGCCGCCATCCGGGAAGATTGAGAATCTCAGATACCCCGGATCGCGCTTCGCTACTCCGGGCTACGTCTGGTGCGAGAGGGAAAAACGGGTAGCCCGGATAAGGCGTTTACGCCGCCATCCGGGAAGGTTGTGAAAAGCAGATACCCCGGATCGCGCTTCGCTACTCCGGGCTACGTCTGGTGCGAGAGGGAAAAACGGGTAGCCCGGATAAGGCGTTTACGCCACCATCCGGGAAGGTTGTGAAAAGCAGATATCCCGGATGGCGCTTCGCTAATCCGGGCTACGTCTGGGTCAGGGTGAGAAAAAATGCCCATAAAAAACCCCGCCGAAGCGGGGTTTTCATTTACAGCCAACAGATTATGCTTTGGCGCGGCTGGCAATGATGTCGTCCGCCACATTGCGCGGGGCTTCCGCGTAATGATGGAACTCCATGCTGTAGGTCGCACGGCCCTGCGACATGGAACGCAGTGTGGTGGAGTAACCAAACATCTCCGCCAGCGGCACGTCGGCGCGGATAATCTGGCTACCGAAGCGCTCTTCCATACCCTGCACCATCCCGCGACGGGAAGAGAGGTCACCCATGATATTCCCGGCGTACTCTTCCGGCGTTTCCACTTCCACATGCATAATCGGCTCCAGGATCGCCGGGTCCGCTTTGCGGGCGCCATCTTTAAAGCCGAAGATCGCTGCCATGCGGAAGGCCATTTCCGAGGAGTCGACATCGTGGTACGAACCAAACGTCAGGGTCGCTTTCACGTCCACCACCGGATACCCCGCCAGCACGCCATTGTTCATGGCTTCGCGCAGCCCTTTTTCCACGGATGGAATGTACTCGCGCGGCACTACGCCGCCTTTGGTGGCATCTTCAAACACAAAGCCACTGCCCGGCTCCAGCGGTTCCAGACTCAGCACGACATGGCCGTACTGCCCTTTACCACCGGACTGGCGCACAAACTTCCCTTCAATCTCTTTCACCGCTTTACGCAACGTCTCACGGTAAGTGACCTGCGGACGCCCGATATTCGCTTCCACGCCGAACTCACGTTTCATACGGTCGACGATAATTTCCAGATGTAACTCGCCCATCCCGGAAATTATGGTCTGCCCGGATTCTTCGTCAGTGTGCAGACGGAACGACGGGTCTTCGGACGCCAGGCGCTGCAAAGCGATACCCATCTTTTCCTGGTCCGCTTTGGTTTTCGGCTCAATGGCCAGCGAAATCACCGGTTCCGGGAACTCCATCCGCTCCAGGGTGATCACCGCATCCGGGTCACTCAGGGTGTCGCCGGTGGTCACATCTTTCAGCCCCACACAGGCGGCAATATCGCCCGCCCGTAGCTCGTCGACTTCATGGCGATCGTTGGCATGCATCTGCACGATACGACCAATACGCTCTTTCTTACCTTTCACCGGGTTCCATACCGCATCGCCTTTTTTCAGCACGCCGGAATAGACACGGATAAAGGTCAGTTGACCCACGTACGGGTCGGTCATCAGTTTAAACGCCAGAGCCGAGAACGGCTCGTCGTCGCTCGGATGACGTTCCGCAGGCTGGCCTTTTTCGTCCACGCCCTGAATCGCCGGAATATCCAGCGGCGATGGCATCAGCTCAATCACCGCATCGAGCATGCGCTGCACCCCTTTGTTTTTAAAGGCGCTTCCGCACAGCATCGGCTGGATCTCACCGGCTACGGTACGTTTACGCAGCCCGGCGATGATTTCTGCTTCGTCCAGCGAGCCGGTTTCCAGGTACTTGTCCATCAGTTCATCGCTGGCTTCGGCTGCCGCAGAGACCATTTTTTCACGCCATTCCTGGGCGGTGGCCAGCAGATCATCCGGCACAGGCGCATAGCTAAATGTCATGCCCTGGGTAGCGTCATCCCACACAATGGCGCGCATTTTGATGAGATCCACCACGCCGGTGAAATGTTCCTCTGCGCCGATAGGGATAACAATCGGCACCGGGTTGGCTTTCAGGCGGTCAATCATCATCTGCACCACGCGGAAGAAATCCGCGCCGGGGCGGTCCATTTTGTTGACGAATGCCAGGCGCGGCACATGGTATTTGTTGGCCTGCCGCCAGACGGTTTCCGATTGTGGCTGTACGCCGCCAACGGAGTCATAAACCATCACTGCGCCATCCAGTACACGCATGGATCGTTCCACTTCAATGGTGAAATCCACGTGCCCTGGGGTGTCGATGATATTGATGCGGTGCGGTTCGTAACCTCGGTCCATACCGGGCCAGAAGCAGCTTACCGCCGCGGACGTGATGGTAATCCCGCGCTCTTGCTCCTGTTCCATCCAGTCGGTTGTTGCCGCGCCATCGTGTACTTCACCCAGTTTGTGGCTCATCCCGGTGTAAAACAGGATGCGTTCTGTGGTTGTCGTTTTACCGGCATCGATGTGCGCGGAGATACCGATGTTGCGATAACGTTCGAGGGGGATGGGTCGGGGCATGATGCGTCCTTAGTCAGTTTGACAATAAATGACCGATATGGCCGGTTAGGTTTCGCAGACTATAATAGTCCAACTGTACGAGTATTCTAGTACTATTTTTAAATTTTGCGCTATCATTGAGATTGTTGGACCTGATGCATGGCGCATAGCCGTGCCTGTACGCATCGGGTATATTACCGGCCAGCCGCCGATACGGGCTGCTGCTCATCATGAGCAGAGCAACCGCCGACTCAGGAAAACTATGATTGCGAACCACCCCGATACCGAACAAATATTGCTCGAAAACGTCCTTTTTGCCCTTGGTAATCCTTTGCGCCTGGCGATGATCAAGCGCCTCGCCGATGGCAGTGAGTTGAGTTGTAATGCGCTGCGCCCGGAAGATGTGGCGAAATCTACGATGACCCATCACTGGCGCGTGTTGCGCGATAGCGGCGTGGTCTGGCAGCGTCCGCAGGGGCGGGAGAATATGATTTCGTTACGCAGGGAAGATTTGGACACCCGTTTTCCTGGGCTGCTGGATACGTTGTTGCAGGTGATGCAGGCGGGGAGATAAGTCCCTTCACCCCGGCAAGGGAGAAAAACACGTTGTGCCGTTGGTGGCATTCCCGGATGCGGCTTAAACGCCTTATCCGGTCTACAACCGGTTTTCTCCCTCTCCCCCGGGGTGAGAGGAATATGCGGCTCAGCTGGTGGGGTCCGTTCCCCTTATGTTCATGCCGAAATGGATCTCCCGAACACGTGAACGGGTAAAGGGGAACACCACGTTCCCCTTTACAATCCCCGCGGCCGCGCAAAAAATCGGTGCTTTGCACTGCGTTCGCCTCCCGCCCCGCTACCTGCGGTCGGTTTGACTCGCATTACTCGCCCCATACCTGGCGGCCTGACCTTGTCATCGGGTCTTCGTCTCACCGATTTCAGTGGGGACTCAACCCCCTCGCTGCACGCGCTGCGCCAGGAGGCACAAAGATGTCGCTTTGGTTGTCATGCGGGAAAACGAGTCAACCATGGCTAAAGAGGTTGAAGACGTTCACAGTATCTACCACGTAGCCCCGGTAAGCATCGCGCCACCGGGGACATTTTCCCCTCACCCAAAGGGGCGAGGGGATCATTCGAGCGGTTGGTTACTTCGTCTCTGGCAACACAATATTACTGCCAGCCAGCGTCCCCATGTTGTTGTGCATCGCGCAGGCGGCATCCACCAGTTGCATGGCTAATGCCGCGCCGCTGCCCTCACCCAGACGCATCCCCATATTGAGATAGGGCTCCAGGCCAAGGTTTTGCAGGGCAATGCGCGCCCCTTTCTCCGCCGAAAGATGCGATGGGATCAGGTAATCTTTCACCTTCGGTTCGATACGGCACGCGGCCAGCGCCGAGGCATAGGATAAGAAACCGTCCAGGACCACGGGCAGGCCACATGACGCGGCGCCGATCATCACGCCGGTCATCCCCAGCAGATCAAAACCGCCCACTTTCGCCAGCACATCCAGCCCATTGGTTACATCAGGCTTATTGATCTCAATGGCACGACGCACCACCTGCGCTTTATGCCCCAGCTGTGATTCCGGCAAATTGGCGCCAATACCCACTACCGACTCCGGCTCTTCCCCGGTCAGCACGCTGACAATCGCCGCAGCAGGGGTGGTGTTCGCCATACCCAGCTCGCCCACGCCAAAAAGCTGCACGCCATCGGCCGCCTGTTCACGGGTATAGCGGATGGTTTCCAGCAACAGCTCCTGCGCCTGCGCGGCACTCATCGCAGGCCCCGTGGCAATGTTGTTACTGCCACGAGCGACTTTCATATTAATAAGACCGGGGATCGGATCGCTGTCGATACCCACATCCAGCACATGCACTTTCGCCCCGGCCTGCGCTGCCAGCACGCAAACGCCCGTGGTGCCATGGGTCATATTTGCCGCCTGAATAGCCGTCACCACCTGCGGTGAAATCGCCACCCCTTCGTGCCAGACGCCATGATCGGCACACATCACGATGATGGCTTTCTTCCCTGTCTGCGGTTTACCACCTAACCCCGGCATCCCGGCGAGCTGCACCGCCAGCGACTCCAGACGTCCCAGGCTTCCGGGCGGCTTGAGTAAACCATCAATATGCTGTTGCGCCTGCGTCATCGCCCTTTGATCGAGCGCGGGAATTGCTGCCAGTAACGAAGTCAGTGTTTGCATAGGAATTCTCAGTAGTGGTAAGGGCCGCTCAGAGCAGCGCCATAAGGAAAACCAGTTCACCCAGTTCAATGGCGGCACCCAACGTGTCGCCCGTTTGCCCGCCGAGCGTGCGTTTAAGCAGCAGGCCGAGCAGAAAAATCGCCAGCACGGTTATCAGCAACGCTGTCAGACCACGCGTCCCTTCCAGCCCCACCGCCACCAGCAGCGCAAAAGCCAGCGTGATAACGGTCTGCATGAACGTAACCTTGCCGATAAACAAATTGCCCAGCCCCTCTTCCCGGGCGTAGCGATGACCATACATCATCACCACCGCGCACCCGCGCCCGGCGGCACAAGCCGCAGCGAACGCCGCAGGCATAGCAAGCCCACGCAGGGAGAGTTCGCTGATAACCAGGATTTTCGCCACCAGCACAAACACCAGCGCCAGCCCACCGTGGGTACCCAGGCGGCTGTCGCGCATGATCTCGAGCATCCGCTCGCGCGTGCGGGCAGAGAAGACCCCATCGCAGGTATCCGCCAGGCCGTCGAGATGAAACCCACCGGTCAGCAACGCCAGCGCCAGAACCGCAAACAATGCCGCCAGCGGTACACCACACCAGGGTTGCAGCAGCATAAACAAGCCGCCGCTGATACCGCCAAGCACCACGCCGACAAAGGGAAAAGTGACGATACCGCGCACGTAATCTTCGACATCCAGCCCCTGAACCAGGCGAGCGGGCACCGGCAAGCGGCTGATAAACGACAGCGTGGCAAAAAACAGCCTGATCATTTGATTTTGACTCCGATCCCGGACACCACCAGCCAGACATTATCCGCCGCCTGCGCCAGACGTTGATTCACCCGCCCCGCGATATCGCGAAAATGCCGCGCCAGACGGTTCTCCGGCACAATCCCCATGCCCACTTCGTTGGTCACCAGCACTACCGGTGCCGGACAACGCGCGCAAGCGGCAATGAGGCGTTCGATCTCTTCCTGCACCCGCGCTTCCAACTGCGCATAGTCCCAGCCGTCCGGGTCGCTTTCACCGCCCTGTGCGAACAGCAGATTAGTCACCATCGTGGTAATGCACTCCAGTAAAATGGCCTCATCCGGGGCGTTATCGGCGGTGATGATATCGGCCAGATCCTGCCAGCGCTCTTCGGTACGCCAGTGCGCCGGACGGCTATCCCGATGGTGCTGAATACGAGCCGCCATCTCCTCATCAAAAATTTGCGAAGTGGCGATATAGAGAACGCCCTTCGCGTTTGCAACCAGCGATTCAGCGTGTCGGCTTTTGCCACTACGCGCCCCACCTGTAACCAGCGTTAACATGCGCGTTCCTGATGTTGATGCATAATCTGATAGATCCTGTCGATGTCGATGTTCTCGCGCATGGCGTCTGCCAGCAGGTCAAACTGCTGCGCCTTGTAGCGAGCATAATCGACCATGCTATCCAGCGGCGGCAAGCCTTTGCGCACGCGCAGCGCGTTAATCAGCGTGCGGGTAAAATCGTTGCTGTCAAAAAGCCCGTGCAGATAGGTGCCAGACACCAGTCCGTCTTCGCTGACCGCACCGTCGGCAATGCGTTGCCCTTCTTTTTCCAGCCATAGCATCGGACGGCATCCATCATGCAGGGTGGTTTCCCCCATATGTATTTCATAGCCGTGCAACGCAATATCCCCGCAGGCCGCCAGCAGTCCGGGTAGTTTTTCCTGGACAGTGGCCGCCACCAGCGTGGTGGTTTTGTTCTGTGCAAAATGGGTGACGATATTGAGCAGCCCCAGCCCCGGTAGCGTACCGAGCCCTGATTCCACCTCATCAATGATGGTTTCACCCAGCATCTGATAGCCGCCACAGACCCCCAGTACCGGCACGCCCTGCCGATGCTGCTCTAAGACTGCCTGCGCCAGCCCGCTCTGCTGGAGCCAGGAGAGATCCCCCAGCGTATTTTTGCTGCCGGGCAGGATGACGAGGTCGGTATTACGCAGCTCTTGTGGCGAGCGAACATAGTGTACGCGCACGTCCGGTTGCGCGGCGAGGGCGTTAAAATCGGTGAAATTCGAGATGTGCGGCAACTGCACCACGGCAATATCAATGGCCCGCTCTCCGGTACGCTGGTATTTACCGCGCTGCAACGCTACACCGTCTTCGTCTTCTAAATCGACCTCCAGCCACGGCATCACGCCCAGCACCGGCACACCGGTCAGGTCTTCAATCTGTTTGATGCCAGGCGTCAGCAGGGCCACGTCGCCGCGGAATTTATTAATGATGACCCCTTTCACGCGCCAACGTTCGTGTTCCTGCAACAGCGCCAGGGTGCCATAAATCGCGGCGAAAACGCCCCCCCTGTCGATATCTGCCACCAGCACCACCGAGCACTGCGCCATCTCTGCCATGCCCATATTGACGATATCGCGATCGCGCAGATTAATTTCCGCCGGGCTGCCAGCCCCTTCCAGCACAATGGCGTCGTATTCATGAGCCAGACTCTGGTAGACATGGATAATCTGCTCGCGCAGGCGTGGTTTGTAGTCGTGATAGCTGACGGCGTCCATATCGGTCGCCACTTTTCCCATTAACACCACCTGCGCTTTGCGGTCGCTGGTGGGCTTAAGCAATACCGGGTTCATGCGCACATCCGGGACGATGCCCGCCGCCTCAGCCTGAAAAATTTGCGCGCGCCCCATCTCCTGGCCGCCTGGGGTAATACCCGAGTTAAGCGCCATATTCTGCGACTTAAAGGGGGCGGTCTTTAATCCATCCTGATACAGGATGCGACAAAGCCCCGCCACCAGCACGCTTTTGCCCACATCTGATGCCGTTCCCTGCAACATTATCGCCAGCGTCATGACGCCTCCTTAACAGGCATTGCCCGCATGCGGGTATAAAATTCAGCTTCACTTTTGCACAGCGGCATACCCAGTTCGGTATGCAGCTTTACCAGCCATGGCTGCGTTAACCCGGCCTGTTCAATTTGCGCTTTTTGGGCAAACACATCGCCGGGGGTGCCGTACGCCAGCATTTCGCCGCGGCGTAGAACATACACCGCATCGCAAATCTCATAAATCAAATCAATATCATGGCTGGAAATAACCACATGATTTCCCTGCGCCACAATCCGCTGAATAATCGCGATCATCTGCGTGCGCCCGGAGGGATCAAGCCCGGCAGTGGGTTCATCAAGCAGTAAATATTTGGCCTGTAATACCAGCGCCCCGGCAATGGCGATGCGTTTTTTCTGCCCATGGCTCAGGCACTGAATCGGCTGATGGCGAAAAGATTGCGCATCCACCAGCGTGAGTGCATCGTCGGTGCGCCGGGCAATCTCATCTTCCGCCACGCCAATATTGCGCAGGGCAAAAGCGATGTCGCTGTCGATGTCAGTGTAGAAAATCTGCTGATCGGGATCCTGAAACACGGTCGCAACCTTCTGGCGCAGCGCAAGCAGCCCGCGTTTGCTGTAATCAAGCGGTTTTCCCTGCCACAGCACCGTTCCTTGTTGCGGGCGCAAAATTCCGCTCAGATTCATAAACAGCGTCGATTTGCCGCAGCCGTTCGCCCCCACCAGCCCGGTGACAGGCTGGCGTGAGAAATCGAGCGTTAACCCTTTCAGGGTGCGCTCGTCCTGATAACTGAACCACAGCCCGTCGGTCGCCAGCATGCCATTCCTTACAGGTGAAAATCACCCTGATACAGTTTGATATCCAGCGTGGTCGCCATCTCTTTGTAACGCAGCAACACGCGGGTAAATAAAAGCCCAACCAGCATCGCCAGCGAGCGGTATCCCAGCGGCAAGGTACGATAACCAAAACGCAGCGTTTGCGCCCGGTGGATTGCCGCCGCCTCCTCCAGCAGGATGAAAATAAACCGCCAGGTCAGCAGAATTTGTTCGGTCAACAGACGCGGCACTCGCCCCTTTCGGAGTAGCACGATGAGTTGCGGAAACGGCAAGTTCAGCACCAGCCAGAAGGTTGCCGCCAGCGCCGCCAGGCTGCGCCAGAAGGTGGTATTAGCCATTGTCAGCCCTTCCGGCAAAACGCCCAGCCAGTAGCTTCCCAACGGGATGCCCACCAACAAATGCTGCGGATCCTGAGTGACGCTAAACAGTATCGTCAGCACCCCCACCAGCAAAAAACCGATGGGGATAGCCATCCAGCGCAACCAGCGCCAGAACGAAATGCGTAGCAGCCAGCAGGTAAAAGCCGCCAGCGCCACCAGCAACGCCCCCTGCCCGACAGGGGGCAGCGAAAACGCCAGGATCATCATCGCCAGCCAGAGAAAGAATTTGCGCTCCGGGGCAACAGAGAACCAGCGGCTCTGGTAGCTCAGCCGATCAAGCCCGTTCGTCAGCACGCTGCCTGCCTTTCATATAGCCCAGGATGTAGAAGATAACCGCAGCGCCCATCGATCCTTGCAGGGTAAAGAGCAGGCTTTCAATTTCCCCGCTGGCAGGTTCATACAGCGGCTGGAACCAGGGTTTATAATGCGGCGCGACGACCTGAATCTGGCTTTCCGCCTCGCCGTCGGAGCCACCGAACGCGCCGCCGTGATTAATAAAGAACGGCAGGATCACCAGCGCGATAACCATCGCAAGCAAAATCAGTGTCTTTTTCATCTTAATGTCCTTGTGCGGCGATCAGCTGGCGTTTGGTGAGCTGGTCGTAAATCATTACCGTGAGCAGCCCTTCGGCAATCGCGATGGGGATCTGAGTCAGGCAGAAGATGCCCATAAATTTGACGATGGAACCGGTCGCGCCGGACTGCGGATCAGGGAACGCCACGCCAAGCTGCACGGAGGTGACAAAATAGGTCACCAGGTCGGCGAGCATGGCGCACAAGAAGACCCCAACATCACGACGAATACCCGCACGGCAGGCCATCTGCCAGACCAGATAACCGACGAAGGGTCCGATCACTGCCATTGACATGCCATTTGCCCCAAGTGTGGTCAGGCCACCGTGCGCGAGCAACAGCGCCTGAAACAGCAGCACAATCGCACCAAGAATCGCCACTACGCCCGGCCCAAAGAGGATCACCGCCAGGCCCACGCCAGTCGGGTGCGAGCAACTGCCGGTCACCGACGGGATTTTTAGCGCCGACAGCACGAAGATAAACGCGCCGCAAAGTGCCAGCAGCACCTTCTGGTTACCGTCTTCCGCCACAATGCGGCGCAGGCGCACCAGCCCGTACCACAAACAAGGAAGAAATAACATCCACCAGGCCAGCGCCCACATCGGCGGTAAAAAGCCTTCCATAATGTGCATGGCAAATGCCTGCTCCGGTACGACAAGCAGCAACAGACCTGCTGCCAGCCCGCTTAACGACAGGCGTTTAAGCTGTTGTTCCCGTTTCATAGCCTCTCCCACTGTTTATTCACCAGAATCGTCGAAAAATACGGCAGTGCCTGTTCGTCGCTTACCTCTGCAAGTCGCCGCCAGCACTGCTCTCCCGGTAGGGTCGCCTCAGCCATCATCAATGCGCGGTCAAGCAATCCGGCATCGGCCAGCAACGCTTTGATACGCGCGAAACGGCCATAGACTTTCATCAACACCAGGCTGTCGTGGTTCGCCAGCGCCTGGGTAATCTCTTCCTCTGGCGCGGTACAGGAGACCACCGCCAGCGACTGTTGCTCCATGGCCAGCGGGGTTTGTGTGCGCGCGGCGATGGCGGCAAAAGAGGTCACGCCCGGCACAATTTCCAGCCAGTCAGGACGCCCCAGGCGCTGTAATAAGAAGACCCAGGTGCTGAACAGCATGGCATCGCCCAAGGTGATGAACCCCACCTGCTTCCCGGCCTCGGTTTCTGCGCTAAGCGCGGCGGCCACTTCATCCCAGACGGCTTCTTTTTCCGCGCTGTCGGCGCTCATCGGGAAATGGGTACAGCGGATTTCCGTCTGCTCGCCCAGATACTCCCGCACGATAGAGAGCGCCAGGCTATCTCCCCCTTTGCGCCCTGCCGGGGCATAGAGCACATCGAGCTTGCCGAGAATGCGCGCGGCGCGCACGGTGAGAAGGTCGCTGGCACCGGGGCCAATCCCTAATGCGTACAGTCTGCCGCTCATGCCGCCACCTCCAGTGACTGGCTCAGCGCCTGATGCAGATGTGCGACAAACATCGCGCGGATAGCCGGGTTTTCACCCAGCCCCTGCAACCAGGGCGTTGCGGCAATCCCGACCCGTTCAAACTGTGTTTTCCATGAGTCTTCATCATCAGACGCCATATCGTTAATGGCGTGATCGCCGGCCACCAGCATCAGCGGCATCAGATGCACCGCGCTAATGCCTTCGCGGCGTAGACTGTCGATCAGCACATCGACTTCCGGGTAACTTTCCACTGCGCCGACACGCGCCGGGAAACGGTGCGCCGCCATCATATGATCGAGGCAGGCGTAAGCGGCGAAGGCGTGGTGGCTGGCCCCGTGGCCCATAAACACGACTTTTTCACCCTCTGTCAGCACCGGCATCTGGCGAGCCAGCGCCTGCATCAGGAGCATGTAGTCATCGTGGCTACTGAGCAGTGGTGCACCGATCACCATGCGTTTGAAGAGATGCCGCAGGGTTTGTACCTCACGGACAATTTTTTCGTATTCATCACCGTTAATAATGTGCAACGACTGGATCGCCACATCCTGATAGCCCAGGTCGGCCAGTTTTTGCAGTGCCTGCAAAGGGGTGTCGATGTGCAGATTGTCCCGACGTTTGAGCTTGCGAATGATCATTCCAGAGGTAAATGCCCGAAAAAACGTGCGATCGGGGCAACTGGCGGCCAGTTCCCTTTCACAGGCCACAATGTTCTTTTCACAGGTGTCGTGATAGCTGGTGCCGAAACTCACCACCAGAAGCGCTTTTTTCATGTTCTTTTCCTCACTGTGTGGCAAGCCAGCGCAGCAGCCGCTGCGAAAAGGCATCCAGGCTTTCCAGTAGCTCCTCACCCGAAACCGAAGGCTGCGGGCGCGTAATAACAATGCAGGGGATCCCCGCGTCCAGACATGGCTGAACTTTTTCCTGATACCCGCCTTCCGCACCGGAGGCTTTGGTGATCACTACATCCGCGCGGCACTGACGGTAAAGAGCGGCGTTAAACTCTGCGCTAAACGGCCCGCACATGGCGTAGATCTCGCCAACGCCAAAACCGCTTTCGGCGCATTGCGTCATCACATCGGCCACGGGCAGCACCCGCGCCAGCAAAGTCTTCTCACCAAGCCCCGCGCGCCAGAGTGCCAGGTCTTTGCTGCCGGTGGTCAACAACACGCGCTGCCCGAGTCCGCGTACGACTTTGCAGGCTTCATCAATCGAGGCGACTTTGTGCAACAGTGGATGTTCCAGTTCCGGCAGTTGTTCCGGGCGCTGGTAACGGCTCAGCAGCACATTTGCCTGGCGACAGGCTTCGGCGATGTTCTGGCTGACCACCTCGGCATAGGGGTGTGACGCATCCACCACCCAGCGGGTCTGGTTATCGGTAAGCCAGCGCAGCATGGCGTCAGGCTCCATCCGCCCGCAGCGCACCTCACCGCGAATGTCTCCCGCCAGATGTTGTCCGGTGGGGGTTGCGACTGAAAGGGTGTAGCGCACCCCGGCGGCATCGAGTCGCTGGCAAATGGCCCGCGCATCGCTGGTGCCGCCCACCACCAGTACATCGCCTGGCCTCACAACTCGTAGCCTCGCGGGGTAATCATCAAGCCGTCCGCCACGTAGGTGGCTTTATTGCCGACGATCACCAGGCTGGTCATGTCGACCGGTTCAAAGTCCATCTCGCCGAGCGTGGTTATCCACTTCTCTTCCTTTTTACGTCCGGCGGATTTCACAATGCCCACCGGCGTTTGCGGGCTTTTGCTGGCCGCCAGCAGTTCGAATGCGCGAGCAAGATGCCCTTCGCGGCCACGACTGCGCGGGTTATAAAAGCAGATAACAAAGTCGGCTTCCCCGGCTGCGACAATGCGTTTTTCAATGACCGGCCACGGCGTCAGTAAGTCGCTCAGGCTGATATGGCAAAAGTCATGCATCAGCGGTGCGCCAAGCAGCGCCGCCGCTGCAATACTGGCGGTCATTCCGGGGATAAGACGCACTTCCACGTCCAGCGTCTGTTTACTGACCAGTTCCAGAACCAGACCCGCCATGCCGTAAATTCCGGCATCACCGCTGCTGATGAGCGCCACGTTATGCCCGGCCTGCGCCAGTTCAATCGCCGCCTGGCAGCGCTCAATCTCTTTGCACATGCCGGTTTTGATCACTTGCTTGTCGCCCGTGAACGCTTTCACCAGATGGGTGTAGGTTTTGTAGCCCACCACGATCTCCGCCGCCTGCAAGGCTTCTATCGCCTCCATGGTCATCATTGCCTGTGAGCCAGGGCCAATCCCGATAACAGTTAACATCAGTGTGAAACTCCCAAAGTAATAGTGACGCCCTGTTCACGCAGGGTCTCGCCAACCAGTTGCCCACCACTCATCAACCAGGCTGCGGGTCCGGATACGCTTCCCACGCCAGTGGTCTGACGCACAAAATCTGAGGCCGGGAAACGATGTTCATGCTGACGCAGAGCATCAGCGGTAAAAATTTCAAACGGCACATGCAGGCTTTCCGCCAGCAAAGTGAGCGCTTTTTCATGCTCTTTCAGGGTAATACTGCCTATCGCGCGCAGTGCCAGCGGGTCGAAAGCATGCGCCTGCAACTGTTGCTTAAGCAGTCCTGACACCACCGCAAACGGGGTATCGCGACGACAGCCAATACCTGCCACCACACGGCGGGGAACCAGCTTGTAGACCGGCACCCTAAGTTCGGGCAGTGAAGACTGCACGGTCACGCAAATCAGCGCCGTCAACTCAGGCATATCGTCGAGCGAAGTGACCGGAATAAACCCGCGCGTGTCGCAGCGTTCGACTTCACCGCGCAATGCTTCTTCACACCACAGGCCGATGCGCTCCCCGCTGACCAGCCCGTGGTTGATTGTCTTTACCGCTCCGCGCAGATCCTCCATGCGCGCATCCAGCTGACAGGCCAGCGTATCGAGCGCCGCCAGTTCGTTGACATCCGTTGCCGTGGTGATCACCGGGTCCGCGCCAAGGATGCCCGCCAGGTAACGCGCCAGCGCATTTGCCCCGCCAAAATGGCCGGAAAGCAGACTGATGACGTGCTGTCCACGCTCATCGATAACGATCACCGCCGGGTCGCTGAATTTGTCATTCACCAGTGGGGCCAGCACGCGCACGGCAATCCCGGTCGCACCGATGAACACCAGCGCGGAGTGCTGGGTGAAGGCATCGCGCAGCGACTGGGCAAAGCCGCCATCGAACGGCACAAACCCCTCTTCCAGCAATTTCTCACTGGTGTAGCAGGTCATGGGCAACGCCAGTTTCAGCCGGTTCGCCAGGGCAACACCGCCGGGCGTCAGGCAGAACAGCGCGACAGATTCAGGCTTTACGGTATTCATGGCTAAAATCCGCAGCATAAAGACGTGAGTAGTGGTACTCCTCGCCAAGGAATGGACCCACGAGGATCAATGCGGTTTTCCGAATACCGGCATCGCGAACTTTGTCAGCAATATCCGCGAGGGTTCCGCGCACCGTCTGGCTTTCTGGCCAGGTGGCTTTATAAATCACTGCCACCGGCGTGGTTGCCGGATAGCCGCCTTCGATCAGGCGCTCTGCCACCCGGTTAATGCGCTGTACGGAGAGATAAATCGCCATTGAGGTCTGATGGCTGGCAAAGGATTCCAGCTGTTCCAGCGGCGGAACCGGGGTACGCCCTTCCAGGCGGGTGATGATCAGGCTCTGCGAGACTTCCGGCACGGTGTATTCCACGCCCAGTTCTGCCGCCGCCCCGAGGAAGGCACTCACGCCGGGAACAACCTTCCACTGGATGCCGCGTTCGGTCAGCACTTCCCCTTGTTCACGCACGGAGCCGTAAAGAGAGACATCACCCGTTTGCAGGCGTACCACCACTTTGCCCGCCTTCACACCGGCTTCCATCAGGTCGATTATCTGCTCCAGGTGCAGTTCGGCGCTGTCGTGGCACTCAGCGCCCGGTGGGCAATATTCCAGCAGTTCGGTATTAATGAGGGAACCCGCGTAAATAACGACCTGAGCCTGCTGCAACAGGCGGTATCCTTTCAGGGTGATCAGTTCCCGGTCACCGGGGCCTGCCCCGACAAACCAGACGGTTTGCGCATCAAATTGTTCAGCCATGAGACTCTTCCTTCTCGCAGGAAATCACAAAAACAGGGTTATTCGGTTTGAAGTAGTGGCCGCTGCCCAGCGCATGAAGAAGCGAAACCTGAATCTGCTGGCAGTCCAGCGCGGCGACCTGGCGGGTGGCAAGGTGGCTCAGCGCGCTGCTGAGGTTCTCCTGCAGAATAAAAGTCATCACCAGACGGCCACCGGGGATCAATTGGGCCAAAGACCAGTCAATCAGTTGAGTAAGGTTGCCACCGCTGCCGCCCATAAAAACCGCATCGGCGGGCTGCTCGACAAATAACGGCGCCACGCCCGGGATGATGGTGATATTGCGACAGCCAAAGTGCTGGCAGTTCTCTTCCAGCAGCCCCAGCGCCGCCGGGTTGCGCTCAATGGCTGTTACCTGCAACTGCGGGTGGCAGACGGCAGCCTCAATGGAGACACTGCCCGTGCCTGCGCCAATATCAATAAAATGGCGTGCGCCGGATAAGTTCAGGCGCGAGAGCGCCAGTGCGCGGACCACTTCTTTGGTCATCGGGACGCTTTCACCGCGTAAGAACAGTTCATCTTTCATTGAGGATCACCACAACATTCATCTCATACTGCGCATGGACGTCACGGGCGAGCAGCCCGTGAATGCGCTCGTTGTTCATCGCCAGGTTTTCACCAATCACCAGCCAGCGCTCCCCGGCACCGCGCGCTACCAGGGCAGCGGCAATTTCCCGGGGCCCACAGCGGGCATCGGTCACCATCGCGGTTTTTGGCGAGCGGACCAGAGCGTCAAAATCGACATCGCGCCCGTGGGAGCTGGTCAGCCAGATATCATTCATGTCGATGCCGGTCTTTGCACACAGGTACTGCACGGCGCTGATGCCCGGAATAATGCGCACCTGTTCAATGCCAAACTCCGCCACCAGACGTTTGCCAATGCCGTAAAAGAGCGGATCGCCGGAGGCCAGCACTACTACGCGCTGATGCATCCGCTGTGCAATCCAGCGTATTAATCCGGGGATGTCGGCATCAAGCGCGCGGCGTTCACCCGTAAAGCCAGGGAACTGCTCCAGATGGCGCTTCCCGCCCACCAGGATATCGGCCTGCGCGACGGCCTCCAGCGCCATCGGGGTCATTAAAGTCAGAGAGGCAGGTCCCATGCCTGCAACGGTTAGCATTGCAAATCCTCCACAATCTCCCGGAATGGGCGATTCGCGCCGAGGATTTGGTTATCAAAGGAGAACATGATGGCATCGCACTGGGGAGGATTTTTGGTAAAGCGCAGGTTCTGCATGACGCGCTGACAGATACGCAGCGCCAGATGGTTATACAGATGGCCGAACCCCGCTGCGTCGATGTGCTCCATTGCTGCTTCGGTGGTATCGCACTCGCTGACGTTAAGCAGCAATTCATGAGGCGCGCCGAGCAATGCTAAATGCGCCACCAGCGTTTCCATACGCGCATCGGCGATATGGCTGTGAGTGTGGAAGATCCCGGCGGCGATTTTCACCAGCTTGCCGGGGTGACCAATCAGCACAATTTGCCGATAGCCCAGGCGGACAGCCTCTTCAATCATGTAGCCCACAAAGTTGCTCATGGTGACCACGATGTCGCTGGCAAGACCCATTTGCTCGCGGACAAAACGCTCGCCGTGGTTGCCAGGCACCAGTACCACCCGCTCCAGCCCCGCTTCGCGTTTGATTTCCAGCTCCAGGGAAAGGGAGCGTTTCCAGCTCTCTTCGGACATCGGCGTGACGATACCCGTGGTGCCGATAATTGAGATCCCGCCCAGAATGCCCAGCCTGCTGTTGTAGGTTTTTTGCGCCCGCGCTTCCCCTTCAGGGGCGAAGATTTCCACCTCCGCGCCGCGCGAAGGGCCAATCACTTCGCGTACTGCCGCTTCTATAGTCTGGCGCGGCGTGCGGTTAATGGCAGCACTGCCGACCGGCAGGCCAATGCCTTTGCGGGTCACCGTGCCTACACCTTCCCCCCCAGACAGCACAATCTCGCCGCTGTCGTTCAGGGTGACACGCGCAAAAATCAGCATGCCGTGGGTGGCATCCACATCATCGCCACCGTCTTTGCGGATAGCGGCTATCCCTTGCTGACCTTCAATATGCGGGGATTCAACGTTAAGACGCAACGTGACGCCAGAGGGCGTGACAATCGACACCTGATGAATGATGTGCTGGCGCAGGACCATCAGCGCCGCAACCTTCGCCGCCGCTGTCGCGCAGGACCCGGTGGTATAGCCTTTGCGTAACGCCTTGCCGTTATGCCACACCGGGGCGTCGAACGTCTCTTCGCTCATTACGCCTCCCGCATGGAATACAAAAAGGCGTTAATGATAGCCGCCGCCACATTGCTGCCGCCTTTACGCCCGAGTGCGGCTATCCCCGGCAACCCGCTTTCTACCAGCGCCTCTTTCGATTCCGCCGCACCGACAAAGCCGACCGGGACGCCAACTACCCCTCGTACCTGGATGTTTTGCTCCAGCAAGCGGAACAGCGCGGTGGGGGCGTTACCAAAGACGAAGACTTTCTCGCCCGCTTCGCTGAGCGCCAGGTCCACTGCCGCCATTGAGCGGGTGATCCCCTCAGCTTTCGCTTTGCGCACCACGCGCGGGTCGCTGATATAGCACTTCACCTCCCCGCCAAATTTTGCCAGCAGGGTTTTGTTGATCCCGGAAAGGGCCATCGTAGTGTCAGTGTAAAGCGTGCAGCCGCAGCGTATTGCATTGCCGAGGCTTTCCAGTGCGTCCGGGGAGAACCAGAGGATATCCAGCCAGTCGAAATCGGCGGTGGTGTGAATCACACGTTTGATGATGGCTTCATGCAGAGGGCTGGCAAAACGGTAGTCAGGCCGGCTTTCGCGAATGATGTCGCCGATAATGACAAAACTTTTGTCTTCAATGGCCTGAGGTTGCTGTAAATAATCCATTGTTTTCATCAGATTGCTGCTCCTGCCAGCGTAACGTGCATCAGCGCAAACACGGCCAGCGCCAGGGTAGAGGCCACCCACATCAGGCGGATGGTTTGCGAAATATCATCAACGGTGATGGCGCGGGTCTCATCGCCAATCCAGGGTTTTTCGACGCGCTGGCCGAAGTAGTCATTGGGGCCGCCAAGCCGCACGCCCAGCGCCCCTGCCACGGTAGCTTCCGGCCAGGCGCAGTTGGGACTGCTGTGATTGCGACGATCGCGCCAGCCGATGCGAAATGCGCGTGCCGGGTTCAGGCGGCAAATCCAGGCGGCAATGCTCAGCAATAACCAACTCAGGCGAGCCGGAAGAAAATTGGCCACGTCATCCATGCGCGCGCTCACCATGCCAATGGCACGATATTTTTCATGTTTGTAGCCGACCATCGAATCGAGGGTATTGACCGCTTTGTAGGCCATCGCCAGCGGCGCGCCACCCAATAGTAAAAAGAATAACGGAGCAATCACGCCATCCACGGTGTTTTCTGCCACGGTTTCCACCACCGCGCGGGTGATCTGCGGCGGCTGTAACTGCGAGGTGTCGCGCCCGACAATCCAGGAGAGTTTCTCCCGGCTTTCATCCAGCGAGCCGTGGCGTAAGGCGTGTTCCACTTCCCGTGCCGCATCTGCCAGGCAACGCGCCGCCAGCAGGGTGTAGATCATCCACACCTCCACACACCAGCCAAGCCACGGATGAATGGATTCTGCAAGGATCAACACGCCGTATGCCACGCCCCAGGTCGCCCCCACGACTACCAGCCACATCACACCACCGCCGACACGCAGCGCGGTATCGGAATGACAGACCCGGCGAACGGCCCGCTGGGTCAGGGTGATCAGCGCGCCAATCCAGCGGACCGGATGTGGCCAGTGCGGAGGGTCACCCAGCCAGCGGTCAAAAAGCCAGGCGGCACACCAGGCAAGGATCGTCATAACGTGCTCCTTGCGGCGGCAATCCAGCGGCTCAGCATGGCCGGACGTTGGGCAAAATGGATGTGCAAATAGCTGGCGTAGGTGCTGCCCACCTGCCAGCCGCCCTGCCACTCGGACAAAATCTTGCCATCGCGGGTTTTCTGGCACTGCATTACCGCGTCTTGCTCAGGGGTAAAATCGGAGTAGTGGAACTCATGGCCGCGCAGGGTTTCCCCTGCATCGGCAAGCAGCGTCGGCTGGCGGGCAGTGGCTTCGCAATAGCCAAAGCGGGTCAGACGCTTTCCCATCTCGCTGTGGCCGGGTATCGCCCCCACCATTGAATGAATATCGCCCTCAATATCGCGCAGCGTAGAGCCGAGATACATCAGTCCGCCGCACTCTGCGTATATCGCCACGCCACGCCGATGCGCAGAACGTATGGCGTCGAGCATGGAGGTATTAGCAGAAAGCGCGCGGGCGTGGAGTTCCGGATAGCCGCCACCGAGCCAGAGCATCTGGCATTCGGGCAGCTCAGCGTCATGCAGTGGGCTAAAGCGCACAATCTTCACACCCGCATTGCATAGCAGCTGGATGTTATCGGGGTAATAAAAGTTGAAGGCCTCGTCATCGGCCAGTGCGAGCGTTATCCCCTCCCCTTCGTCACACGCCGGTAAAGCGGGCCATTGCCCCTCCGGTAACGAAGGGAGCGAGATCAGGGAAAGCAGCTTATCGATATCCAGCGTTTGCGCGATGCGTTCGGCAAATTCACGCCACGGCCGGGAATCGATGACCGATTCGCGGGCGGCGACTAGCCCCAGATGGCGCTCCGGCAATGCCACGCCGGGCGTGACAGGAACATAGCCCAACGCGGGAATATCGCAATAGTGTTCGATAGCATGTTTGAGTAACTGAAAATGGCTGTCGCTGTTGACGCGATTAACAATTACGCCCGCAATGTTGAGCGCCGGGTCGAAATGTTGAAAGCCCATCACCGTGGCGGCGATAGAGGTCGACACCGCTTTCCCGTCAACCAGCAGGATGACCGGGACACCAAGCTGTTTTGCCAGTGCGGCGCTGCTGCAATAATTGGGGTCAGTACCATAACCATCGTACAGTCCCATAACGCCTTCAATCACGGCTATATCAGCGGCTTGCATTTGCTGGTTAAACAACGCATTGAGCGTAGGGGCGGGCAGCATAAAGCTGTCAAGATTGCGGGATTCCACACCCGTGACGGCAGTATGCCAGGCGGTATCGAGGTAGTCCGGGCCGACTTTAAATGGCTGCACCCGCATACCGCGCTGCTGCAAAACGCTCAGCAGGCCAAGCGTGACGGTGGTTTTACCACAGCCACTTCCGGTACCGGCAAGGATAAAGGCGCGACGCCCGTCAGACATACCTTAAAGTCCCGTTCAGGGTGGAAAGGCTGTGCCAGGCTATGCGTAGTCCCAGTCTATGACTGTACGCGTCTGAGCAACCGACTTCCCACCGAAGTTGTTGAGAGTAACCATCAGGCCGGTCTTCTGGCTTAGCGTCGTCCTCGCCCGTCCTTCCCAATCTTGCGATCAGTGGTGATTACGGGGTCGTCAGCATCACAGCAGCGGGGGCTGCGGGGGATTCTCACCCCCTTCCCAGCCGCGATAATTTGCGGCAAACCTGTTGGCTTCATTGTTCGTATCACTACGACAGCATATTGCTGAAAAAGTGATTTTGCTCCTGACTGCAATCTATCGCATCAGGAAAATAAAAACTGGTTCAGTTTATCCCTGCATGGGCAATAATTTGTTGCGCTATAACAATTTATTGTCCAACCCTTTCCCCAATGTCTTATTCAGACTGCCTTTCAGGCAATTTTATTGCCGTTATGAATAACAAAATATTGTTATCGGAAATTTAATCGCCGTCATAGTTTGCATTATTTTGCAGACGAAAAACCTGCGGTGTTACCTGATATGTCTGGCGAAAAACTTTGCAAAAATAACTCGTTTGAGAAAAACCTAAATTGCGCGCAATACTGGCAATACTCCAGTCGCTGTGACACAACATTTCTTTTGCGCTCGCCATCCGCTGGCGATTTACCCACGCATTAAAACCAATACCCTGATATTTTTTGAACAGCTTACTGAAATAGTAAGGGCTGAGATAAACATGCGCTGCTACATCCTCCAGACGCAACTCGTCCGAGAGATGGGCATCAATATAACGCAGCGCCTTCTTCATCTTACTGTCATGCGGCCCCTGATTTCGGCTCGTTCGTCCCGCTTCCTGCGCCTGTTGTTGATCTTTGATGACAACGAAGTTGAGTTGTTTTTTAAGACAATTTTCGACAATCAGCTTAAGCAAATCCGCTGACGCAATGACCCGCGAGTAGTCCATCTCCGGGACATTCAGAAACTCATCCATCAGCTTCTGATCCGCCTGCCAGCGGTCGTCAATATTAAGAATATTAATGAGTTCAACACTATCGCCTTCCCGCAAGCGTACCTGCCCGCACAGCACAAACCCGACCAGATGGCCGGCAATGACCAGCGGAATAGAAAAGTCGGTAAGCCCGGCGTGACAACGGTAGATGCAGGGTTGGTTGGATTTAGAAGCTTCGAAGCCGCCACAACGATCGCTCATACGACACCGTGCGCTGTGCTGCGGATTCTGACGCATCAGTTGGCAAAATGGGGTGAAGTTGAAAAGCTCGGAAATTTCTTCGCCGTGGATATTAACGACAACAACGGCCAAACCGGTGGCTTGTGCAAAATCCTGGGCGATTTTATTAATGAGTTCGGAGTTTAGTGCACTCGCAGAAATCATGATAAAACCTCTCAGTTAATTTTAATTTATTGTTATAAACAAACCTATTTTGTTTACAAATCATTCATATTAAAAGGCAACCAATAACGTCGAATGACCATAGGCTGAATTCAAGATAACAAAAGTCTCCCATCCCTGGGAGACGATTTAGCGCGTTCATGAAAGCAGATCACGAAATAAACAATTGTCGGACAGTAATTTCAGGATACTATTTCGAGAAGACGTCAACTTTTGCTCTCTTCCAGCTTACAGGCATTGCAAGGGAGGTTTTTGCCAATCAAATAGCGGTAGCAGGCTGCCCCTCCGCAAGCCCCAATAATGGGGGCAATAATCGGTACGAGGAAATACGGAATATCACGGCCCCCTGTGAAAGCAATGTTTCCCCATCCCGCGAAGAAAGTGAATAATTTCGGCCCAAAATCACGCGCCGGGTTCATTGCAAATCCGGTTAATGGTCCGGTAGCCGCACCAATCACCGCGACGAGTACGCCAATCAATAGCGGTGCTAAAGGCCCACGTGGTACGCCATTGCCGTCATCTGTCAGCGCCATGATCATACACATCAAGATTGAAGTAATGATAATTTCGACCAGCGCCGCTTCCCAGATACTCAGCGCGGTAGCCGGATAAGTGCTGAACAACGCCGCCAGTTGCAGGCTTTCCACGCTACCTTTAACGATGTGATGCGCGGTTTCATATTCAATAAATACGCTGTGGTAGAGCAAATAGGCCACAGCTGCCCCGCCGAACGCGCCCGCAACTTGCGCCACAATGTACGGCACCACTTTACGAGCTGGGAAGCAGGCAAATAGCCACAAAGCGATGGTAATCGCTGGGTTCAAATGTGCACCGGACACAGCGGCGGTCAAATACACGGCCAGCGAAATACCCAACCCCCAGATGATGCAAATTTCCCATAGCCCCAGCGTAGCCCCGGAAACTTTCATGGCGCACAGGCAGCCGATACCGAAGAACAAAAAGAGCCCTGTGCCTAAAAACTCGGCAATGCATTGTGCCTTAAGTGAATCATTCATTTGTGTCACCTTCCAGGTAGAGTCACGATCTCACCAGCACGCCTGAAGCTGGCAGCAGAGTACAACGCCGCTCACTATAGGAATGCGACACTGAAAAGTGTTGGCAATCTCAGGCGGAAAACGCCAAAAAAGTCGCCTCTGAATAACAATATTTTGCTATTCCAGCTAAATGAATATTAGGCTGCACCCAACTTCATTCGCGATTATTCGCTTTATTAAAATATCAAATTATTGTTTTTTTTTCGTGCATCGTTTTACAGCATTGCTCACAGAATGATTCCGCCCGCGCAAATATCACAACAGTTTTATAAAGTCACTTCCAAAAATGTAAAAGTGAAATTGACATAGCAATATTTTGCCATAACAAAAACAACAAAATAACCTTTAAAATCATAACCATGTTAATTAACAGAGCAATTATTTCACTTAATTAAACCAGTAAGTTCCGAATGTAATTTCAGGACAGCCATTCTTTTTCCTCGCTTATTTGTATAGTCCAAAAATCGGGGGCAACCTTATCGAGGTCTTTATGCAACAAGAAGCATTAGGAATGGTGGAAACCAAAGGCTTAACGGCAGCAATTGAAGCCGCAGATGCGATGGTGAAATCCGCCAATGTCATGTTAGTGGGCTACGAGAAAATAGGTTCTGGCCTGGTGACAGTCATTGTTCGCGGCGATGTTGGTGCCGTGAAAGCAGCAACGGATGCAGGTGCTGCCGCAGCCGCTCAGGTGGGTGAAGTGAAAGCCGTACACGTCATCCCGCGTCCGCACACTGATGTTGAAAAAATCTTACCTAAGGGAATTAGCCAATGAGTAGCAATGACCTGGTGGAACAGATCATGGCTCAGGTGATCGCCAAAGTGTCATCACCGACACCGGCGACCTCCCCCACTGTAACCCATCCCAAACGAGAGACGGCTATGGCAGAAAAAAGCTGCAGTTTAACGGAATTTGTAGGTACGGCGGTCGGCGACACCGTTGGTCTGGTGATCGCAAACGTCGATAGCGCATTACTTGATGCGATGAAGCTGGAAAAACGCTACCGCTCAATCGGCATTCTCGGCGCGCGCACTGGCGCAGGCCCGCACATCATGGCGGCAGATGAGGCCGTGAAGGCAACCAACACCGAAGTGATCAGCATTGAATTACCGCGTGATACCAAAGGTGGGGCGGGCCATGGCTCCCTGATCCTCTTCGGCGGTAATGATGTCTCCGACGTCAAACGCGCTGTCGAGGTCGCACTGAAAGAACTCGACCGTACCTTCGGCGATGTTTATGCCAACGAAGCTGGTCACATCGAAATGCAATACACCGCCCGCGCCAGCTACGCGCTGGAAAAAGCTTTTGGTGCACCGGTTGGCCGCGCCTGCGGCGTGATCGTTGGCGCACCGGCCTCTGTTGGGGTGTTGATGGCCGATACGGCGCTGAAGTCCGCCAATGTGGAAGTGGTGGCCTATAGCTCTCCAGCAAAAGGCACCAGCTATAGCAACGAAGCCATTTTGATCATTTCCGGCGATTCCGGCGCTGTGCGCCAGGCCGTCATTTCGGCCCGTGAGATCGGTAAAACCGTGCTGGGCACAATGGGTTCTGAGCCGAAAAACGACCGCCCGTCTTACATCTGATAACAGAGAGGCTGTTTCATGAGATCGAAACGATTTGAAGCGCTGGCGAAACGCCCTGTTAACCAGGACGGCTTTGTGAAGGAGTGGATTGAAGAAGGCTTTATCGCAATGGAAAGCCCGAACGATCCTAAACCTTCTATACGCATTGTCGACGGCGTGGTGACTGAACTGGACGGTAAACCCGCCAGTAAATTTGACCTGATTGACCACTTTATTGCCCGCTACGGTATCAATCTCGAGCGCGCGGAAGAAGTGATGGCGATGGACTCTGTCAAGCTCGCCAATATGCTCTGCGATCCTAACGTTAAGCGCAGCGACATTGTGCCGCTCACCACTGCAATGACTCCGGCAAAAATCGTCGAAGTGGTGTCGCACATGAACGTGGTGGAAATGATGATGTCGATGCAGAAAATGCGCGCGCGTCGTACCCCATCACAGCAGGCACATGTCACTAACGTTAAAGACAACCCGGTACAAATTGCCGCTGATGCTGCAGAGGGCGCATTCCGTGGATTTGACGAACAGGAAACCACCGTCGCGGTCGCCCGTTATGCCCCCTTCAATGCCATCGCGTTGTTGGTCGGCTCACAGGTTGGTCGTCCAGGCGTATTAACCCAATGCTCTCTGGAAGAAGCAACCGAACTGAAACTGGGCATGCTCGGCCACACCTGTTATGCGGAAACCATCTCCGTTTATGGTACTGAGCCTGTGTTTACTGACGGTGATGATACGCCCTGGTCAAAAGGCTTTCTCGCATCCTCCTATGCCTCTCGTGGCCTGAAAATGCGCTTCACCTCCGGCTCCGGGTCAGAAGTTCAGATGGGTTATGCCGAAGGCAAATCCATGCTTTACCTGGAAGCACGCTGCATTTACATCACCAAAGCCGCGGGTGTTCAGGGTCTGCAAAACGGCTCGGTAAGCTGTGTGGGTGTGCCTTCTGCCGTGCCGTCAGGTATTCGCGCCATTCTTGCCGAAAACCTGATTTGTGCCGCTCTGGATCTGGAGTGCGCGTCCAGTAATGACCAGACATTCACCCATTCGGATATGCGTCGTACCGCCCGTCTGCTGATGCAATTCTTGCCGGGCACCGATTTTATCTCCTCCGGTTATTCCGCCGTGCCGAACTACGACAACATGTTCGCAGGCTCCAACGAGGATGCGGAAGACTTTGACGATTACAACGTTATCCAGCGTGACCTCAAAGTTGATGGTGGTTTACGCCCGGTGCGTGAAGAAGATGTCATCGCCATTCGCAACAAAGCGGCTCGCGCTTTGCAGGCCGTCTTTGCCGGTATGGGATTACCGCCTATCACTGACGAAGAAGTGGAAGCGGCAACATACGCCCACGGCTCAAAAGACATGCCAGAGCGCAATATCGTCGAAGACATCAAATTCGCCCAGGAAATCATCAGCAAGAATCGTAACGGTCTCGAAGTGGTGAAAGCCCTGGCCCAGGGTGGCTTTAAAGATGTCGCACAAGACATGCTGAACATTCAAAAAGCCAAACTGACCGGTGACTACCTGCATACCTCGGCCATCATCGTCGGCGACGGGCTGGTGCTCTCTGCGGTGAACGATGTGAACGACTATGCCGGTCCGGCAACAGGTTATCGCCTGCAAGGTGAACGCTGGGAAGAGATCAAAAACATCCCGGGCGCACTCGATCCGAACGAAATGGGCTAAGGGGTGAATGATGGAAATTAACGAAAAATTGCTGCGCCAAATCATCGAAGATGTGCTGGCAGAAATGCAAACCAGCGATAAAAAAGTCTCGTTTAGCGCCCAACCTGGTAGTGCTGCTAAACCCGCAGCAACGGCTGAGGGCGGCTTTCTGACGGAAATTGGCGAAGCGAAGCCCGGCACTCAACAGGATGAAGTGATCATCGCCGTTGGCCCTGCTTTCGGTCTTTCGCAAACCGTAAACATCGTCGGTTTGCCGCATAAGAGCATCCTGCGTGAAGTCATTGCCGGTATTGAAGAAGAAGGGGTGAAAGCGCGGGTGATTCGCTGCTTCAAATCATCTGATGTGGCGTTTGTCGCCGTGGAAGGCAACCGCCTGAGCGGCTCGGGTATCTCGGTGGGTATCCAGTCAAAAGGTACAACGGTCATCCATCAGAAAGGATTGCCGCCGCTTTCCAACCTGGAACTCTTCCCGCAGGCACCGCTGCTGACGCTGGAAACCTACCGCCAGATTGGCAAAAACGCAGCGCAATACGCGAAACGCGAATCGCCGCAACCTGTACCGACTCTGAACGATCAGATGGCACGTCCGAAATATCAGGCCAAGTCCGCCATTCTGCATATCAAAGAGACTAAGTACGTCGTGACGGGGAAAAACCCGCAAGAGCTGCGCGTTGCGCTTTAAAAGGACAACACCATGAATTCTGACGCAATTGAATCAATGGTTCGTGATGTGCTGAGCCGTATGAATAGCCTGCAGGGGGCAGCCCCGGTTACGGCATCAACCGCGCCATCCGGCGGAACCACGCATCAGGCCAAAGTTAGCGATTATCCGCTGGCAAACAAACATCCGGAATGGGTGAAAACATCCACCAATAAAACCCTGGATGAGTTAACGCTGGAGAGCGTGCTGAACGGGAAAATCACCGCGCAGGATATGCGTATCACCCCGGAGACCCTGCGTATCCAGGCAGCTATCGCCAAAGATGCGGGGCGTGATCGACTGGCTATGAACTTCGAGCGCGCGGCGGAACTGACCGCTGTACCAGATGATCGCATCCTGGAAATTTACAACGCACTGCGTCCCTACCGTTCAACCAAGCAAGAGTTGCTGGATATCGCAGAGGATCTGGAAAGCCACTATAAGGCAAAAATTTGCGCAGCGTTTGTACGTGAGGCGGCAGCGCTTTACGTCGAACGGAAAAAACTCAAAGGCGACGATTAATCACAGGGATGACTTATGCGTTATATAGCTGGCATTGATATAGGTAACTCGTCAACCGAGGTGGCACTGGCCACGATGGATGAGACTGGCGTACTGAACATTGTGAGCAGTTCGCTTGCGGAAACGACGGGTATTAAAGGCACATTGCGCAATGTATTCGGCATTCAGGAAGCGCTGAACAAAGTTGTCGCCAATGTGGGTATCTCTGTCGGCGATATTTCGCTTATTCGTATCAACGAAGCGACCCCGGTAATCGGTGATGTGGCGATGGAAACCATCACAGAAACCATCATCACCGAATCCACAATGATAGGCCATAACCCTAAAACACCCGGTGGTATCGGGCTGGGGGTGGGTATCACGATCACTCCGGATGAGCTTCTGACCCGTCCAGCGGATCAACCTTATATTCTGGTTGTTTCCGCTGCATTCGATTTTTCCGATGTTGCGCGCATGGTCAATGCCTCAACGCAAGTCGGTTATCACATTAATGGCATCATTTTGCAGCGCGACGATGGCGTTCTGGTCAGTAACCGCCTCGATCGCCCTGTCCCTATCGTTGACGAAGTGCTGTATATCGAGCGTATTCCAATGGGAATGCTCGCCGCTGTTGAAGTGGCGATGCCGGGCAAAGTTATCGAAAGTCTCTCTAACCCTTACGGCATCGCCACTGTCTTTTCCCTGAGCGCCGATGAGACACGCAACATCGTGCCCGTGGCCAGGGCGCTGATTGGTAACCGTTCTGCTGTCGTCGTGAAGACCCCCTCCGGTGATGTAAAAGCCCGCTCAATTCCCGCCGGGAATATTGAGCTTATAGCCAAAGGCAGAACGCTCAAGGTCGACGTTGCCGCCGGGGCCGATGCCATCATGAAAGCGGTGAATGAATGTCCAACACTGGATAACGTCACCGGCGAGGCTGGCACCAATATCGGCGGCATGCTGGAACATGTCCGCCAGACCATGGCTGAGCTCACCAACAAACCCAGCAGCGATGTATTTATTCAGGATCTTCTCGCTGTCGATACCGCCGTACCGGTCAACGTGACCGGGGGGCTGGCAGGAGAGTTCTCACTCGAACAAGCCGTCGGCATCGCCTCGATGGTCAAATCAGACCGCCTGCAGATGGCCATGATTGCCCACGAAATTGAGCAAAAACTGCACGTTGACGTGCAGGTGGGCGGTGCAGAAGCAGAAGCCGCCATCTTTGGCGCGCTCACCACGCCGGGCACATCGAGGCCGCTGGCCATTCTTGATCTTGGCGCGGGCTCGACTGACGCCTCGATTATTACGCCGCAGGGGCAAATTACCGCCACCCATCTGGCCGGAGCCGGAGACATGGTGACGATGATCATCGCTCGCGAGCTGGGGCTGGAGGATCGCTATCTGGCGGAGGAAATCAAAAAGTACCCACTCGCGAAAGTCGAAAGCCTTTTTCATCTGCGCCATGAAGACGGCAGCGTGCAATTTTTCCCAACTCCTCTTCCACCCGCGGTGTTTGCCCGCGTGTGCGTTGTGAAACCCGATGAGCTGGTGCCGCTGCCGGGAGACCTGGCGCTGGAAAAAGTACGCATTATTCGCCGCAGCGCCAAAGAGCGCGTGTTTGTCACTAATGCCCTGCGCGCCCTGCGCCAGGTAAGCCCAACCGGAAACATCCGCGATATTCCGTTCGTGGTGCTGGTTGGCGGCTCCTCACTCGACTTCGAGATACCGCAACTCGTCACCGATGCCCTTGCCCATTACAGACTGGTGGCCGGACGGGGAAATATCCGCGGCGTCGAAGGTCCACGCAACGCAGTCGCAACGGGGCTGATCCTTTCCTGGCAGAAGGAGTATGCCAATGGACGTTAAGCAGGACAGCCCGGTCATTGTTATCACGGCGCTCGCAGAGTGCCAACCGCAGTGGCAGGAAGTGCTGTGGGGAATTGAAGAGGAAGGTATTCCCTGGCGCTGGCAACAGGCCTCCGGGCTTGATGTCGTCGCCCATGCCTGGCAGGCAGCGAACCAATCGGCGCTGCTGGTTGGTATCGCCTGCGATAGCCAGCAACTGGTTATCCATTACCGAAATTTACCCGCATCAGCGCCGCTTTTTACGCTGATGCTTCATGAAGACCTCCAGTCCCGGCGCAAGGCAGGTAATAACGCCGCCAGACTGGTGAAGGGGATACCGTTCCGGTAACCACTTTTATCCATAAACAGGAGAAACGCAGTATGAACAACGCATTGGGACTGGTTGAAACAAAAGGTCTGGTGGGTGCAATCGAAGCCGCCGATGCCATGGTGAAATCCGCCAACGTGCAACTGGTAGGTTACGAAAAAATTGGTTCGGGTCTGGTCACCGTCATGGTGCGCGGTGACGTGGGTGCAGTGAAAGCCGCCGTTGACGCAGGCGCTGCGGCAGCCAGCGCGGTGGGTGAAGTGAAATCTTGTCACGTAATCCCGCGTCCGCACAGCGACGTCGAAGCCATTTTACCGAAATCAGCCTGACTGGCAGATAAAGGAGCACAGCGTGAAGCAATCACTCGGATTACTTGAAGTTAGCGGTCTGGCGCTGGCTATCAGTTGCGCGGATGTTATGGCGAAAGCCGCTTCCATCACGCTGCTGGGTATGGAAAAAACCAATGGCTCTGGCTGGACGGTAATCAAAGTCGCTGGTGATGTGGCCTCTGTTCAGTCGGCCATCATCACTGGCGCCAACTTTGCGCAAACGCGTAACGGGCTGGTGGCACAAAAGGTCATTGCACGGCCTGCTGAGGGGATTCTGGCCTCTGCACCAACGCGTGCAGCCATCCCTGAAACGCCGCCTGTGTCGATAACAACAACGGAAAAACCGGTTCAGAGCATTGAGCACGTGCAGCCATTGCGTGAGGAAACATCCGCCGCTTCCGAATTGACGGCGATTCAACTGGTGACCTGCAATCTTTGCCTTGACCCGGCGTGTCCACGCCAGAAAGGGGAACCGCGCTCGCTGTGTATTCATAGCGGTCAGCGAGGGGAATAAATATGGATAAACAGTTAGTCGAAAATGTGGTCACTCAGGTTCTGGATGAGATGCGTGCGCGTCCCATCCCTCTGGGTATATCGAACCGACATATCCATCTTTCACCTGAGGATTTCGAGCGGTTATTTCCCGGTCAGACGGTGACGATTAAAAAAGCGTTGCTGCAACCCGGTTATTTTGCCGCTGAGCAAACTGTCACACTGGTAGGACCAAAAGGGCAACTGAAAAATGTGCGCCTGCTTGGCCCGCTACGCGGCGCCAGCCAGGTCGAGATCTCACGTACGGATGCCCGTACGTTGGGTATCGCCGCCCCGCTACGCATGTCCGGCAATCTGGCGGGTACACCAGGGATCAGGCTGGTGAGTCCGTATGCGGAAATCGACTTACCCAACGGCGTCATCGTCGCACAACGGCACATTCATATGTCGCCGCTCGACGCCCTGGTCCTGCGTGTTTCCCATGGCGATAACGTCTGCGTTGCAATTGATGGCACCGGGCGCCGGGTGATTTTTGATGATGTCGCCATCCGCGTGGCGCCGGGTTTGCTTCTCGAAATGCATATCGACACCGATGAAGCGAACGCCTGTGGCGCAGATGAATCCGGCGCTCGCGCTCGTCTGGTACCACGCGCATGAACAGCGAACAGTTGGCGCACATTGTCGAGCTGATCGTTGCCCGCCTGCAGGCCAGGCAGGGCAATACCATCACGCTGAGCCAGGAAGAACTGCGTCATGCTTCTGCAATGAAGTGTTTTCTGAACCATGATGCGCTCTGCGTGCAACAGACTGACATGTGTTTCTTACGTGCTCTGGCAGACGGCGACCAGGACAACACCGCCGTTGCGCACCTGTTTGAAGCCCTGGCATTGGGCATGTCCGTGAGCATTACGTTAAACAGCAGGCTGCTGCCCTGCTTGCCCCTGAAAACATTGGCAAAACTGCCTGTGACGTTCATGGACGAGCAAGGAAGCTCGGTGGTTATCCATCAGGCAAAAGTATTGAGTTACCGCGATGTCGTCGGTCTCAACGCATGCTGGCTTGCCATCTCACGTAAAACGGTCATCACGGCGCTTGCCCGCGACGCGGTGATTTCGCAACACATACGACTCGTGAAGCAGGAGTAAAGCATGCATCTCGCAAGGGTAACTGGCTCGGTAGTCTCGACACAAAAATCCGCTTCTCTGGTGGGCAAAAAATTGCTGCTGGTCCGGCGGGTTACGGCAGACGGCGAACTTCCCGCCAATCCATTACAAGGTGATGAAGTGGCCGTTGATTCCGTTGGTGCAGGTGTCGGCGAACTGGTTCTGCTCAGCAGTGGCTCCAGTGCGAGGCATGTTTTTTCCGGCCCGAACGAAGCCATTGATTTGGCGGTGGTGGGCATTGTCGACACCCTGTCCCGCTAAGGAGGAATAATGGCTATTTATACCCGCACTGGCGACGCTGGCACAACAGCCCTGTTTAGCGGCCAGCGCGTCAGCAAAACCCATCCGCGCGTCGAGGCGTACGGCACACTGGATGAACTCAATTCCCAGTTGAGCCTCTGCGCATGCGCCGTGCAAGCACCCACCAGCAAGCCCTTTCTGGAAGCGGTGCAGCTGCAGATTTTCTGGTTTAGCGCCGAACTGGCGAGCGAAAGCGAAACACCCTCGCCAAAACAGCGCTATGTCAGCGCCGAAGATATTGCAATGCTGGAACAGGCCATAGACAACGCGATGTCCCAGGTCGACAACGTCCACAGCTTTGTGTTGCCTGGCCGCTGCGAAGCAGCAGCCCGTTTGCATGTTGCCCGGACACTGGCTCGCAAAGCCGAGCGTCGCCTGGTGGAGTTAAGTGAACAGGTAAACATCCGTCAGGTGCTGATGCGCTATATCAACCGCCTTTCCGACTGCTTGTACGCGCTGGCCCGCCTTGAAGACCATCTGGCGCACCAGGAAAAAGTCATTCACGAAGTCGCGACGCGTTATCGCGCTGCGGCGCAAGCCAAACCGGCGAAGGACACCCCCTTGTCACTTTCATTTCATGACCTTCATCAGCTGGCAAAAACCGCAATGGCACGCGCAGGCGAGCTTAACGTGCCGGTGGTGATAAGCGTCGTGGACGCCCATGGTATCGGCATGCTGACCTGGCGCATGCCCGACGCGCTGCTGGTCAGTAGCGAACTTGCGCCGAAAAAAGCCTGGACGGCGGTCGCGATGAAATCGGCGACACACGAACTATCAGACGCAGTGCAACCAGGACGCGCGCTGTATGGGCTAGAGGCGCACATGGAAGGCAAAGTTGTCACATTTGGCGGCGGTTTCCCCATCTGGCGTGACGGCAACATCATTGGTGGTCTTGGCATCAGCGGTGGTTCCGTTGAGCAAGACATGGACATTGCTCAGACCGCACTTGCGGCGATTAACACGGGAAAAAAATAATGAATACGACCGAAATTGAAACCCTTATTCGCACCATCCTGAGCGAACAACTAACACCTGTGCCAGAGAAAAAAGAGAGCGGCACACAGGGAGTTTTCACCACGCCAGAGGAGGCTATCAACGCAGCGCACCAGGCCTTCCTGCGCTACCAACAGTGCCCCTTAAAAACCCGCAGCGCCATTATTTCTGGCATTCGCGATGAGCTGGCTCCCTGTCTGGCCGAACTGGCAGAGGAGAGCGCCACAGAAACCGGTATGGGCAACAAAGAAGACAAGTTTCTCAAAAACAAAGCCGCGCTGGAAAACACCCCGGGTATTGAAGATCTTACCACCAGCGCACTGACCGGTGACGGCGGCATGGTGTTATTCGAATATTCGCCGTTTGGCGTCATTGGCTCCGTTGCCCCCAGCACGAACCCGACCGAAACCATCATCAATAACAGCATAAGTATGCTGGCAGCAGGCAATACCATTTATTTCAGCCCACATCCGGGGGCGAAAAAAGTTTCACTCAAGCTGATCCGCATGATCGAAGATATCGCGTTTCGTCATACGGGTATTCGCAATCTGGTCGTCACCGTTGCCGAGCCCACTTTCGAAGCCACCCAGCAGATGATGGCGCATCCAAAAATCGCCCTGCTGGCCATCACCGGTGGTCCCGGCATTGTGTTGATGGGCCTTAAGAGCGGTAAGAAAGTGATCGGCGCCGGTGCCGGAAACCCACCGTGTATTGTTGACGAAACCGCCGATCTGGTGAAAGCCGCAGAAGACATCATCAATGGCGCATCCTTCGATTACAACCTGCCCTGTATCGCGGAAAAGAGCCTGATTGTGGTCGACTGTGTTGCAGACCGCCTGATGCAACAGATGCAGGCATTTGGCGCATTGCGCATTACCGGTGCGGATATCGATAAACTGCGCGCCGTCTGTATCCAGGATGGGGTGGCCAACAAAAAACTGGTGGGTAAAAGCCCTGCGCAGATTCTGCAGGCCGCAGGTCTGAGCGTACCGCCGAAAGCCCCACGTCTGCTGATCGCCGAAGTACAAGGCAACGACCCGCTGGTTACCGCTGAGCAATTAATGCCTGTACTGCCTGTCGTTCGGGTTAACGACTTCGATGCTGCCCTCGCCCTTGCCCTCGTTGTTGAGGAAGGCTTGCACCATACGGCGGTAATGCACTCACAAAATGTCTCCCGCTTAAATCTGGCCGCGCGCAGTTTGCAGACCTCCATTTTTGTGAAAAACGGACCGTCCTATGCGGGGATTGGCGTCGGCGGTGAAGGCTTTACCACGTTCACCATCGCCACACCAACCGGCGAAGGCACGACATCGGCAAAAACCTTTGCGCGTTCGCGCCGTTGCGTACTGACCAACGGCTTCTCCATTCGCTAACCGAGGTCGTTATGAAGAGATTTTCGCTGCAAACGCGACTCTACAGCGGAGCAGGAAGCCTTGAGGTGCTTAAGCGCTTTCGCAATAAGCACATATGGATTGTTTGCGACGGTTTTCTTGCCAGCTCGCCGCTTATTGAGATGCTGCGCCAGGCCATTCCGGCAGATAACCGCATCAGTGTCTTTAGCGACATCACTCCGGATCCGACCATCGTCACGGTTGTGGAAGGCATTACGCAAATGCATGCACTCCAGCCGCAGGTGGTGATCGGTTTTGGCGGCGGCTCCGCGCTGGATGCGGCAAAAGCGATCGTCTGGTTCAGCAAACAGCAGGGCGTCAATATTGAAACCTGTGTCGCTATTCCGACCACCAGCGGCACTGGCTCAGAGGTGACCAGCGCATGCGTGATAAGCGACCCGGATAAAGGCATCAAATACCCCTTATTCGATAATGCGCTCTATCCCGATATCGCCATTCTCGACCCGACGCTGGTTGTCAGCGTCCCCCCCGCTATCACGGCGAATACCGGTATGGATGTGCTGACCCATGCCCTTGAAGCCTATGTATCACCCCGGGCCAGTGATTTTACCGATGCGATGGCGGAGAAAGCAGCACAGCTTGTCTTTCAGTATCTGCCGACGGCGGTGCGTAAAGGCGATTGTCTGGCGACGCGTGGAAAAATGCACAATGCCGCCACTCTTGCCGGGATGGCATTCAGTCAGGCGGGCTTAGGCATTAATCACGCCATCGCCCATCAACTTGGTGGGCAGTTTCACCTGCCACATGGGTTGGCTAACGCCCTACTGCTGGGTGCGGTCATCCGCTTTAATGCAGGCGATAAACGCGCAGCAAAGCGTTATGCCCGGCTGGCAAAAGCCTGCCATTTTTGCCCGACTGGCGCGAATGACCTGGTTGCGATTAATTCACTGATTCGCCAGATAGAGCAGCTTCGGCAACAGTGTGAGATGCCAATGCTTACAGCCACGCTGAAAGCAGACAAAGGCAAATTCCGTGAGCGGATCCCCGCCATGGTTCAGGCTGCACTGGCTGATGTCACGCTCAAAACCACACCTCGCCCTGCTGATGGCGATGACATTCGACATCTTCTGGAGGAATTGCTGTGAGCGAAGCGGCCCTTCTCCCGCCCCCCTGGGGCGAACTGACCCCGGCAACGGCTGAGACCGTTCGCCAGCGCGTTCGCGAAGCTGGCGTCGTTGGCGCTGGCGGCGCTGGTTTTCCAACCCATGTAAAACTACAGGCGCAGGTCGAGATTTTTCTGGTTAATGCCGCCGAATGCGAACCGATGCTGAAAGTAGACCAGCAATTGATGGCCCAACAGGCGGCACGACTGATACGCGGCATACTTTATGGCATGACGGCAACGGGCGCTACAGAGGGTATTATTGCGCTCAAAGAAAAATACCGCGCCGCCATTGCCGCACTTACCCCTCTGCTACCGGCGCAGATTCGGCTGCATATTCTGCCTGACGTTTATCCCGCCGGAGATGAGGTCATCACTATCTGGATGGCAACAGGGCGCCGTGTCGCACCAGCCGCGCTGCCGGTTAGTGTTGGAGTTGTCGTCAATAATGTGCAGACCGTCCTCAATATCGCACGTGCCGTGGAACAGCAATATCCCGTGACCCGCAGAACCCTGACGGTAAACGGCGCGGTACGTCATCCCATGACCGTAACGGTTCCGCTGGGTATATCGTTACGCGAAGTGCTGGAAATGGCGGGTGGCGCCACGCCAGATGACCCTGGTTTTATTAACGGTGGCCCGATGATGGGTGGGCTTTTGCCATCGCTGGATTCACCGGTGACGAAAACCACGGGTGGTCTGCTGGTTCTACCGAAATCGCACTCGCTGATTCAACGCCGTTTGCAGGACGACCGTACCGTGCTGTCTATCGCCCGTACCGTCTGCGAACAGTGCAAGTTATGTACCGATCTCTGTCCAAGGCATTTGATCGGCCACGAACTCTCGCCTCACCTGCTGGTGCGGGCCGTCAATTATCAAAATGTCGCTACACCACAAACGCTGCTAAGCGCCTTGACCTGTTCTGAATGCAATGTCTGCGAGAGCGTTGCCTGCCCGGTGGGCATCTCGCCGATGCGGGTCAACCGTCTGCTGAAAGCTGAGTTACGCGCCAGCGGTGCTCGCTATAACGGGCCGCTGCGCGAAGCTGATGAGATGGCACGCTATCGCCTGATCCCCGTCAAGCGTCTGGTGACCAAACTTGGCCTGGGCGACTGGTACCATGATGCGCCGCTGGAAGCGTTCGATATTACCCCTTCACAGGTCGTCTTGCCGCTGCACCAGCATATTGGTGCGCCAGCGATTCCCTGCGTAACAGAGGGTGAAACCGTCATCCGGGGGCAACGCATAGCCGACGTTCCCGAAGGTGCGCTGGGTGTTCCCCTTCATGCCAGCATCGACGGCATTATTGCGTCGGTCACAGATACAGCCATTACGGTTGCACGAGGATAACCATGTCACAGGCTATTGGAATACTTGAATTAACCAGCATCGCCAAAGGCATGGAATTGGGTGATGCCATGCTGAAAAGCGCCAATGTGACGCTTCTGGTCAGCAAAACGCTCTGCCCCGGTAAATTTCTGATCATGGTGGGAGGCGATGTGGGCGCAGTCCAACAGGCTATTGCCACCGGTGACAGCCAGGCCGGAGAGATGCTGGTCGACAGCCTGGTTCTCCCCAATATCCATGCCAGCGTCCTGCCTGCCATTAGCGGGCTTAATACCGTAGAACAACGCCAGGCCGTGGGTATCGTTGAAACCTGGAGCGTGGCCGCGTGCGTGAGCGCGGCTGATCGAGCGGTGAAAGCGTCGAATGTCACCCTGGTACGCGTCCATATGGCATTCGGCATCGGCGGCAAATGCTATATGGTCGTGTCCGGCGATATCTCGGATGTGGAAAATGCCGTCGCCGTTGCCAGTGAAAGCGCTGGCGAAAAAGGGTTACTTGTGTACCGCTCGGTGATCCCACGTCCCCATGAAGCCATGTGGCGACAGATTGTGGAGGGGTAATGGAGACACAACGCAGTACTGAACGCATGATTCAGGAATATGTGCCCGGTAAGCAGGTCACCCTCGCCCATTTAATTGCCAACCCAGGCAAAGATCTCTACAAAAAGCTGGGGTTAAGCGAGACGGCTTCTGCCATTGGCATCCTGACGATTACCCCCAGCGAAGCCTCGATTATTGCCTGCGATATTGCGACCAAATCCGGGGCGGTAGAGATTGGGTTTATCGATCGTTTCACGGGCGCCGTGGTCCTCACGGGCGATGTCTCTTCGGTGGAATATGCACTACGCCAGGTGACGCGTTCGCTCGGTGAAATGCTGCATTTTACGACCTGTCAGGTCACAAGGACCTGACATGATGAAACGAATGATGTTAATTGGTCCAAGCCAGTGCGGTAAGACCTCGCTGACACAGCGCTTGCGCGGTGAGGCAATGCGCTATCAAAAAACGCAGGCGATCGTCTGGTCGCCAGAAACCATCGATACACCAGGAGAATATCTCGAAAATCGATGCCTCTACAGCGCCTTGCTCACCAGTGCCTGTGAAGCCGATGTGGTGGCGCTGGTATTGAATGCCGACGCCGAATGGTGCCCTTTTTCACCCGGATTTACCTTGCCGATGAACCGCCAGACCATTGGCATCATCACCAAAGCCGACCTCGTAGCAGAACAACAGATTACGCAAATTGGCGAATGGTTACGGCAGTCCGGCGCAGAACACCTTTTTATCACCAGCGCGCACACCGGTCAGGGTATCGCTGAGGTCATCGCTTTTCTTCAACCCCAGGAGCACGCATGTCCCGTACAATAATGGCGATCAACGCCGGTAGTTCATCGCTTAAATTTCAGCTTCTCCTCATGCCTGCTGGCACGCTTCTCTGTCAGGGTCTGATCGAACGTATCGGACGTTCCGATGCCATTTTTACCCTCAGGCAGGGGGAACAAAAATGGCAGGAAACGCGCGCCATTGCCGACCACAAAGAGGCCGCGGCATTACTGCTGGAAAAATTGCTTTCCCATCATATTATCCCCTCATTATCGGCAATAGACGGCGTGGGGCATCGCGTCGCACACGGTGGGGAAACATTCAAAGACTCCGCGTTGATTACCAATGACGCACTGGCAGAAATCGAACGCCTTGCGGAACTGGCACCGTTACACAACCCGGTTAACGCGGCAGGTATTCGCATTTTTCGCAAAGCGCTGCCACATGCCCCGGCGGTTGCCGTGTTTGACACTGCATTTCATCAGACGCTGGAACAAAGTGCGTTCATCTACCCTCTGCCGTGGCGCTATTACGCGGAACTCGGAATTCGCCGCTATGGGTTCCATGGCACCAGCCATAAATTTGTCAGCCAGCAATTAGCCGAAAAACTGGGCGTCCCCTTAAGCGCATTGCGGGTTATCTCCTGCCATTTAGGCAATGGCAGTAGTCTGTGCGCGATCAAAGGTGGTCGCTCTGTTAATACCTCTATGGGATTCACACCACAGTCAGGGGTAATGATGGGTACCCGAAGCGGGGATATCGACCCCTCGATTTTGCCCTGGGTAGCATTAAAAGAAGACAGGTCGCCGCAACAACTTAACGCCCTGCTCAATAACGAATCAGGTCTGCTCGGAATTTCTGGGGTATCGAACGATTTTCGCGATGTCGAGCAAGCATCTATTGCAGGCAATGCGCGCGCAACACTAGCGCTCACCCTGTTTGCTGAACGTATCCGCGCCACTATCGGCAGCTATGTAATGCAGCTCGGTGGTCTGGATGTCCTGCTGTTTACCGGCGGCATTGGCGAAAATTCCGCTCGAGCCAGAGAGGCCATCTGCCACAACCTGCATTTCCTGGGGCTGGACGTTGATGCCGAGAAAAACGGCCGCAACGCCACGTTTATCCAGACTGACCATTCGGTAGTGAAAGTTGCCGTGATCAATACCAATGAAGAACTGATGATTGCCCGTGATGTAATGCGCATCGGGTTACCGGAATATGCGGAGGCAGAAGCATGACAGGTAAAGTCTGGCTGGTGGGCGCAGGCCCGGGCGACCCGGGTCTGATGACCGTAAAAGGATTAAACTGCCTGCGTGAAGCTCAGGCCGTTGTTTTCGACAGGCTGGTTAACCCTATCCTGTTACAGGAAGCCCCGGCAGGTTGTGAATTGCACGATGTGGGCAAAGAGGCGAACCGCCACCCTATCCCGCAACCGCAAATCAATCAGATCCTCATCGATTGTGCACGCAGAGGGCTCAGAGTTGTGCGCTTAAAAGGCGGTGACCCGTTTGTTTTTGGTCGCGGGAGCGAAGAGGCGCAAGCGTTACGGGAGTGTGGTATCGAATGCGAAGTCGTGCCAGGCATCACCTCTGCCATTGGCGGGCTTGCAGCAGCGGGCATCCCGGTAACGCACCGGGACTTTGCCTCCAGTTTTCATGTCGTGACCGGGCATTTACAGGATGGTAAAGAACCGCAGGACTGGGGAAAACTGGCGGTTCTGCCGGGGACGCTGGTGATCCTGATGGGGATGTCGCAGATACAGACAATCTGTGCCGCTTTGATATGTGCAGGTAAACCAGCCGATACGCCTGCGGCTGTGGTGATGCGTGCCAGCACACCGGAACAGAAAGTTCTCTGTGCCCCGCTCTCTGCGCTCGCTCAAGAGAGCGAGGACGCCGGATTTCACGCCCCCGCGCTCATTGTGATTGGCAGTGTGGTGTCATTACGTGAAATTCTGGCGTTCAGCGGATCGGCGTGACACTATCCCGACGTTACGAACCACAATGAGAGGTTGAACTTGGCGCTGGCACAGTGTCCCGCATCCTGCGGCGAAATCATTCAGGGATGGATCCTGGGCAGTGAAAAGCTGGTTTCCTGCCCGGTCGACTGGTACAGCGAGGTTGAAATTACAACCGGTACGCCTTTGCCTGCTGAACGCCCCCTGGTACGGGCGATGGTAAAACAGGTGCTGGCACACTGGCAGCTACCAGCGTCATTAAGCAATGAAATCCGCATTGACTGCCGCTCGACCATTCCCGTTGCCAAAGGGATGGCGAGCAGTACTGCGGATATTGCAGCCACGGCAGTTGCCGCATCTCGTCATCTTGGGTTTACGCTTGATGACGTGACCCTCTCCCGGCTTTGCGTGGCGCTGGAACCCACCGACAGTACCGTTTTTCGTGCGTTGACCTTATTTGATCACAACACTGCACAAACGCGCATCTCCTGCGAACATGTTCCCGCGCTCGACGTTTTATTACTGGAAAGCCCGCTAACGCTTCGTACAGAAGATTATCATCGCCTGCCGCGTCGTGCTGCGCTGATGACCAGTGCTGACACTCTCGATAGCGCCTGGCGCAAAGTAGAGCGCGCCTGCCTGACAAACGATCCTGCACTACTGGGCGAAGCGGCGACGCAAAGCGCCATGGCAAGCCAGACGCTGTTGCCAAAACCCGGTTTTACTTCGCTGATGGGCATTGTTGAGCAGTGCGATTTGTACGGGCTGAATGTCGCCCATAGCGGTAGCGTTGTGGGACTATTTCTGGACAGAGAACGTCATGATCTGGCAAAAGTGCGCGCGTTACTCAGTAAGCCTGCATTGCGAGAGCACTGGCCGCAACAACATCTGTTGCGCATGGTGGAAGGCGGGGTAAGAGAACGGTGAGAGAGAACCTCTCACCGTCAGAGGATTACTCTGCTTTCGGCTCAACGGGTTTCTGTTCACCCATTGTTTTCAGTTTCTTGGAGATCTCACGGCGTTCTTTAGAGATCTCGGCGTTTTTGATGATGTAATCATCCACGCGGTCTTCGTAATCGCTTTTCATGCTGGCGATGATGCCCTGGATAGCTTCAACGCTCATACCCGGCTTGATATAGTCGCTCAGGTTGTCCAGCAGCAGTACACGTTTCTGGTTATCACGGATCTTTTTCTCAACATCCTGGATTTCGCGCTGCAGTTTATTCTTACGACGGAACAGACGAACAAACTCCAGAACGTCCTGGAATGAAGGCTTACTTGTTTCCATTTTGATACCCCTGCTAATGTGAGATTCGGATTCGTTAAAGCAACCGCCTAAGACCTTACTTTTAGCCGTTGCTGATGACAATGATTTTATCCTTTTCTCTATCATAACCCCAAATCGGGCTGAATCGAAACAGCCGGACTGCTTTTCCGAATTGTGTGAGGCTTATTTGCGCAGCGCCCGACACATTAAATGGGACATCAGCTCCAGTTGCCGCGCCAGTTCCATGCTCAGCCATACATAGCCGTGAATCGAATTCTCTGCCAGGGCATCGCCCTGATGTTCGCGTAGCAGGTCACGTAATTCGGCGACAATCTCTGTCAGCTTTTCAGTATTGGCCAGAATCGGCTGCGGATTTCCTTCATAGAGCGCGTGGGCGATGGTTAGCAGCGTCTGCTGCGTCATTTGCTGCGTTTCACGCAATGTACTGGCATTGAGCATAACGAAGTGGCTCGAACGGGAAGCCCAGTGCGCATTCATTTGTAGCTCCAGCACACACACCATATTGCGACTTACGGTCTGGATAGCTTCAAAAATGGCTTTCTGAATATGCGTCTCTTTACTGGCAGGAGTAATCAGGCCACGCATCTTCACCACGTCATTGAGAATTTTTTGCAGATGCTTGTCCAGACGCGGACGTTCAACAAGGTTACGCGAAAAACCAGCCTGATAGACCCGGTTAAAGGCCGTAACGTAGTTCGCCATTTGAATGCGCCAGTGCAGGAAGGCTCGCTGCGGCCAGATACCGGTGAACAGCATTGCCAGCAAAGAGCCCAGAATGACATCGCCGCTTCGCCACAACGCCGTATTCATATCCCCGGCCGGCGCGCCAACCACAACTGACAGCGTGATACCGATAAGTAATGCCTGATAGGGTTTTTTACCCAGCGCCAGCCAGCCACAGAGGAACATGGCCCCCGCACACCAGATGACCATCAGCGGAAGAGAGATCAGCTCAAGCTTAAGAGCAACAAGGCCCAGCGCGGAGCCGCAGATTGTGCCGCCAATACGCTCAAAGGCCCGGGGAACCACATTTCCCCAGAACGAAATCGGCCCCATGATCACCACCAGAGTGATGAGTGGCCAGGTGCCCTCGGGGACATTGAGCAGACGAACCAACAAAAAGGTCAGAATGAATGCCAGCGCAATACGTACGCCGTGCACCACGCGATAATGTCGGTAAAGGCGGATCTCAAAAGGACTGAGTGATTTGTCGGGACGCACACCCGCTCTCCAGTCAAAAAACAACGAAGGCGCAATTGTAGCGATCTTTCTGCGGCAAAGGTCACTGTTTAGAACAAAAAAAGGTTCACTGGTTAAAATCTAAACAAGCCACTTACCAGCGAACCTCATCAAAAGATTGTGCGATCAGAGAACTTTCGGTTCTACGGGAATATACATATCGATTTCCCAGTAGCCATCCTCCTGTGCTGAATTCAGATAGACCTCAAAGCAGGGACGTAAAGCAATCTGGTACTGCTCGTCAGCCATCAATTCATCAAAAAAAGCATTCCACGCCTGTTCGAACTCTTCGTTATATACGCGAGCACGCGCCACTGCGTTCAGGCCCGCCGGTATCTCCGTACGCATCACCCCTTCACTGTTTTCGGGAATGACGAAATCAGTCGGAACCGAAACAACCACATCAGCACGCAGCTTTTCAGGAGGCACTTCATCAGGATTGTCATAGTAAACCGTGATCCATTCCTGTGTCTGGACCTGTTTACCATGAACCCACATTGCTAATTGCTCGAAGCCTTTTTTAACGGTGACATCCCAGGGGCCGACCAGATGAAACCCGGCGATAGTGCGTTTATCAACCTGCTTTACGGTGTATGCCATGTTACCCTCCTCATTACTGTTCATTTGTACAGTATAGTAGAATCATGGAAACCCGGAACCTTTGAAAGATGAATTATGTGAGCGGACTCGCGTCACGGCCAGTCCGCATCAACATCAGGCCTTGTGATGCAGATAGTCGCTCAAACGCGAGAACCAGCCGCCTTTACCGACACTGTCCAGCGTCACCAGTGGCAAGTGCGCGACCACTTTGTCACGGTCATAAAGCTGGATTTCACCTACACGCTGATGTGCGGCAAGCGGCGCTTCCAGGCTTTTATTGTCCATGACGTAACGTGCCTTAATATTGGGCAGTTCCGCTTTCGGTAGCGCCAGCCAGAAGTCCTGATCGGTACCGACCGTCATCTGCTCTTTGTCACCGTACCAAATACGCTCACTGCCGACTTTTTTGCCCTTTTGCAAAATCTGCACGGTATCGAAGTTTTGCTGGCCCCAGTGCAGCAGCTTACGCGCCTGATCTTCACGTCCTTTCGGGCTTTCTGCCCCCATCACTACGGCAATCAGGCGGCGCTGCCCATCAACGCTTGATGCTATCAGGTTAAAACCGGCACCCGAGGTATGCCCGGTTTTCAGACCATCGACATTCAACGATGAATCCCACAGCAACCCATTACGGTTCTGCTGGGTGATACCGTTCCAGGTCAGGCTTTTCTCACTGTACATATGATAAAAATCCGGCTCGCCGCTGATAATGGCACGGGAAAGCACCGCCAGATCATAGGCCGAACTATGCTGGCCGGGCGCGTCCAGGCCATGTACGGTTTCAAAATGGGTATCACGCAAATTTAGCTTTTGCACATAATCGTTCATCATGCTGACAAACTGCGGCTGGCTTCCCGCCACATAATCGGCCAGCGCTACACAGGCATCGTTGCCCGAATCGACAATCAGCCCGCGGCTCAGGTCACGCACCGTTACGCGATCCCCGGCTTTCAGAAACATTAATGAAGAACCGTCAAAGACAGGATTACCCCGCGCCCAGGCATCTTTGCCGACCGTCACCACATCGCTGGCGCTGATACGGTGGCTATCGATAGCACGATCCACAACATAGCCAGTCATCAGCTTGGTCAGGCTGGCCGGATTACGCTGCTGATGTTCATTGCCTGCAGTGAGGATCTGCCCGGTGGTGTAATCCATTAAGACCCATGAGCCTGCCTGAATTTGCGGCGGCTGGGGAGAAATCGGCATATCATCTGCCAACGCGCAATGGATCGTCGCGGACAAAAGAGAGAAGGCAAAAAACAAACGGCATTTCAAAGAAATATCCTCATTTACGTCAAATTAGCCGTTCTTTTTACGCAACTTAATATGTCGATACTGGGACAAATTGCAAACAAATGTGACGAAAGTCATTTTTTTACGTCATGAATCTCTTCGGTTATGGCGCTCTGCCGCGGGTTTTCCTTCGGAAGATGCGACGCAATGGTTTACCATAGGCAGGTTATTGATCAACAGGATGAGCTCAGGTGTCTGATTCAACGGCAACGCCCACATATCTTTTCCATGACTACGAAACGTTCGGTACCAGCCCTTCGCTGGATCGCCCAGCACAGTTTGCCGCGATTCGTACTGACGCCGATTTCAACATCATTGGCGAGCCAGAAGTCTTTTACTGCAAACCGGCGGATGACTATTTGCCTCAGCCAGAGGCGGTGCTGATTACCGGCATTACGCCGCAACACGCCAAAGCGAACGGCGTTAATGAAGCTGACTTTGCCCGCCGCATCCATGATTTATTCACCGTGCCAAAAACCTGCGTGCTCGGTTATAACAATGTCCGCTTCGACGACGAAGTGACGCGTAATATTTTCTATCGCAACTTTTACGACCCCTATGCCTGGAGCTGGCAAAACAACAACTCGCGCTGGGATTTGCTCGATGTGATGCGCGCCTGCTATGCCCTGCGCCCGGACGGCATCAACTGGCCGGAGAATGATGATGGGTTGCCGAGTTTTCGCCTTGAGCATTTGACGAAAGCGAACGGTATTGAGCACAGCAATGCCCACGATGCGATGGCCGACGTTTACGCGACTATCGCCATGGCGCAACTGGTGAAAACCCACCAGCCGAGACTGTTTGATTATCTGTTGAGCCATCGTAATAAACATAAACTGGCGGCCTTGATTGATGTCCCGCAGATGACGCCGCTGGTGCATGTTTCCGGCATGTTTGGCGCCTGGCGTGGCAATACCAGTTGGGTGGCCCCGCTGGCCTGGCATCCGGAAAACCGCAATGCCGTGATCATGGTGGATCTCGCAGGTGATATGTCGCCGTTGCTGGAACTCGATGCTGACGCGCTGCGCGAGCGCTTGTATACGGCGAAAGCCGAGTTAGGTGACAACGCCGCCGTGCCGGTGAAGTTGGTGCATCTGAATAAGTGCCCTATCCTGGCTCAGGCGAAAACGCTGCGTCCTCAGGATGCTGAACGGCTGGGGATTGACCGTAAGCAGTGCCTGGATAACCTGAGCGTTCTGCGCAATAACCCACAGGTGCGCGAAAAAGTACTGGCTATCTTTGCCGAAGCCGAGCCTTTCGTTCCGTCGGAGAATGTGGACGCGCAGCTGTATAACGGCTTTTTCAGCGACGCAGACCGTGCTGCAATGAACATTCTGCTGGAAACTGAGCCGCGTAATCTCCCGGCGCTGGATATCACCTTTGTCGATAAGCGAATCGAGAAACTGTTGTTCAACTACCGGGCACGCAACTTCCCCGGCACCCTCGATGATGACGAACAGCAGCGCTGGCTGGAGCACCGCCGTCAGGTGTTTACACCTGAGTTTTTGCAGGCCTATGCCGATGAGCTACAGATGCTGTACCAGCAGTATGCCGAGGATAAAGCGAAGCTGACACTGCTGAAATCACTCTGGCAGTATGCTCAGGAGATAGTGTAGTCGTCGAATAACCGGCAAAAAAAACCGGAGGCCATAGCCTCCGGTTTTTTATTCAGTCATGACTTACTGAGCGATATCTTCATACTGCGGTACCGGGTTGCGGAAGCTTTTCGTCACGCATGCCAGGTAAACCAGACCGACACCGCCCCAGATCAGACCCAGAATCATTGAGCTCTGCTCCAGGTTAATCCACAGCGCGCCTACGGTGAGCGCGCCACAGACCGGCAGTACCAGATAGTTGAAGTGCTCTTTCAGCGTTTTGTTACGCTTTTCACGGATCCAGAACTGCGAAATCACTGACAGGTTAACGAAGGTAAACGCCACCAGCGCACCGAAGTTAATCAACGCAGTCGCTGTTACCAGGTCGAATTTAATCGCCAGCAGCGCAATCGCGCCAACCAGCAGTACGTTCCATGCCGGCGTACGCCACTTCGGATGAACATAACCGAAGAAACGGGTCGGGAAGACGCCATCACGGCCCATCACATACATCAGACGCGAAACGCCCGCATGTGCCGCCATACCGGAAGCCAGAACGGTGACGCTGGAGAAAATCAGCACGCCCCACTGGAAGGTTTTACCCGCCACATACAGCATGATTTCCGGCTGAGACGCATCCGGATCTTTAAAGCGCGAGATATCCGGGAAGTACAGTTGCAGGAAATAAGAGGCAACGATAAACACCAGGCCGCCAATCAATGCCGTCAGGAAGATGGCCTTCGGAATAACGCGCTCAGCGTCTTTGGTCTCTTCTGACAGAGAAGAGATGCCGTCAAAACCGAGGAACGAGAAGCACAGGATAGTCGCACCAGTAATCATCGGCACAACGTGCGCGCCTTCAGACCAGAATGGACGCGTGCTGGTCAGCGTACCTGCACCTTCACCGTGAGAGACACCGTAAATGATCAGACCAACGATAACGGCGACAATGCCCATCTGCAGAATAACAATCAGGGTGTTGAAGTTCGCCACGGTCTTGATGCTACGCAGGTTAGAGACGGTCATGAAGGCCACCAGCGCAACAACAAAGATCCACGATGGAACGGAAGGCACCAGCGCTTCAAAATAGATTTTCGCCAGCAGGATGTTGATCATCGGCATGAACAGATAGTCCAGCAGCGAAGACCACCCCACCATAAAGCCAACCGCCGGGCTGATGGATTTCTGGGCGTAGGTATATGCGGAGCCCGCAGACGGGAAACGGCGTACCAGTTTACCGTAGCTCAGTGCCGTAAAGAGAATGGCGACCAGCGCAAAGGCATATGCCGTCGCAACATGGCCGTCGGTCAAGCCAGAGACGATACCAAACGTATCGAACAGCGTCATAGGCTGCATATAGGCGAGGCCCATCATAACAACCGGAATCAACGTAAGTGTTTTACGTAATTCCACGCGAGAGGTCTTTGGAGTAGCGTTATGCGACATAGTTATCCCCTTTTACGGTGAACGCCAGCGCGTAAGCAAAAGATTGCCCCATTTCTTTATATTCCTCAGCGACAACGACTGTCGGTTTTTAGTAAATATCTATCCGGTACGAAGCCCGGCCTCTTGGATTGAATGACGTTTCTATAGTGCAAAAAAAATAACCGACGTCTTGTTAACGTCGGTTAGTTTCAATTTTTTTGCAGCGACATATTTTGCACCAAAGTGAGGCGTTTTGACAAGCCTGTGCGATGGTGCTCACAAAGCCGTAACACCTAACTTACTGAATTTAAATAATTCACTTTGAATTTGGGTAAATTAATAGCACTTTTTGCTAAAAGATAATCGCACTGTTTCGGCTAAATCGCGATTTTCCGCTCTCTCAGTGCATTAACCTGTTTAAAATCAGTCCAGTGGCATGGTCATCGGATTCGGATATTCGTACTCAAATCCCAGTTCGTGGCATATGCGGTTGCCATCAACCACTTTTCCCTTCTCGCCGGGCGCAGAGTCGAGGAATTGCGGCTCAGGTAAACCAAGCTTGCGTGCCATGGCCGGGTAAAACTGCGCTCGCGCCGGGTGCTCAGGTGCGCATAAATTATAGATATGCCCGCCCTTCGGCGCCAAAAGCAACAGCGTGATGGCCGATATGACATCCTCCAGATGGACAAGGTTTACCCCCTGTTGACCGTCTGGCGCCGTTTTTCCGGCAAAAAAACGTCCCGGATGACGGGCCGGCCCCACCAGCCCTGCCAGGCGCAGAATATCCACGGATGTCCCCGGCAAATTGTGCAGCCAGTCCTCAAGCTCTTTCAGTACGCGTCCGCTCGCCGTTGACGGATTGCGCGGCGAGTTTTCCTTTACTGTGCCATGGGTGTCGCCATATACCGAAGTGGAGCTGGTAAAAATGATGCGTGGAATGTGATAGGCCAGCGCGCTATCAACAATCTCTTGCATCGCTTGCAGGTAAAAAGCCTCGCCGGGGCCACTGCGTCTGGCAGGCAAAGTGATAACCAGCGCGTCAACATTCATTAATGCATCCAGATCGTCTGGCTCGCAGAACAGGTCCGGTTCAAGTTTCAGCACGTAGCTTTCAATGCCGCACATACGAGCCGCCTCCACGCCATCCTGAGTGGTTTTGCTGCCGGTGACCTGCCAGCCGCGTGCCGTTAATGACAGCGCCAGCGGCATGCCCAACCATCCTAATCCGACAATTGCGACCTTTTTCATGCGTCTCTCCCGACATTTCGCAGATTCCATTTTAAGGCTACGCCAGCCCGATGAAACTGACAATTCATACAACGAATATGAAATGATTTAATGATTAAAAAAAGCCCTTGCCTTTGATGGTGAAAGTGGTTTAGGTTAAACGACATCAAATGAATAAACATTCATCGAGAATTTTATGACAGGCGTTCAATTTAAACTTCACCATCATCACCATCATCCTGACTAGTCTTTCAGGCGATGTGTGCTGGAAGACGTTTGGATCTTCCAGTGGTGCATGAACGCAAGAGAAAGCCCCCGGAAGATAATCTTCCGGGGGCTTTTTTTTGGACCAAATTCAGCAGGATAATGAGGAAAACAGAATGTTAGACAATACCCGTTTGCGCATAGCTATTCAGAAATCAGGTCGCCTGAGCGATGACTCACGCGAATTACTGGCCCGCTGCGGCATTAAAATCAACCTGCATACACAGCGTCTGATTGCCCTGGCCGAAAATATGCCAATTGATATTCTGCGCGTGCGTGACGACGACATTCCGGGGCTGGTCATGGATGGCGTGGTCGACCTGGGTATTGTGGGTGAAAACGTCCTGGAAGAAGAGCTGTTGACCCGCCGCGCCCAGGGCGAAGATCCGCGTTACTTTACCCTGCGCCGTCTTGATTTCGGGAGCTGCCGCCTGTCACTGGCAACCAACGCCGACGAGGAGTGGAAAGGCCCGGCCTCACTTGATGGTAAACGTATTGCCACCTCTTACCCACACCTGCTCAAACGCTATCTCGACCAGAAAGGCGTCGCCTTCAAATCCTGCCTGCTGAACGGTTCCGTTGAAGTGGCCCCACGCGCCGGTCTGGCGGATGCCATCTGCGACCTGGTCTCCACCGGCGCTACCCTGGAGGCGAATGGTCTGCGCGAAGTTGAAGTGATTTACCGCTCTAAAGCCTGTCTGATTCAACGCGACGGCGATCTGCTGGATGGCAAACAAGAGCTGGTTGATAAATTACTGACCCGTATTCAGGGCGTGATTCAGGCACGTGAATCAAAATACATAATGATGCACGCGCCGACCGAGCGTCTGGATGAAGTGATTTCTCTGCTGCCGGGCGCCGAACGTCCAACCATTCTGCCGCTGGCAGGCGATCAGCAGCGTGTCGCGATGCATATGGTGAGCAGCGAAACCCTGTTCTGGGAAACCATGGAAAAACTCAAAGCGCTGGGCGCCAGTTCTATTCTGGTGCTGCCAATCGAGAAGATGATGGAGTAATCCACCTTACGATTCGCCCGGTGGCGCTATGTCTGCCGGGCCTGGACACCTGGGCCGGATAAGCGAACGCGCTACCCTGCCTATAAAGGAAAACGATTATGAGCTTTAACACAATCATCGACTGGAACAGTTGCAGCCCGCAGCAGCAACGCGAGCTGCTGATGCGCCCGGCGATCTCTGCCTCAGAAAGTATCACCCGTACCGTTGTGGAAATCCTCGACAACGTGAAAAGCAATGGCGATAACGCCCTGCGCGAATACAGCGCGAAATTTGATAAAACCGACGTTTCTGCGCTGAAAGTCACCGCGCAGGAAATTGCCGACGCCAGCGCCCGTCTCGGTGACGACATCAAGCAGGCGATGGCTGTGGCGGTGAAAAATATCGACACCTTCCACCTCGCACAGAAACTGCAAACGGTTGATGTGGAAACCCTGCCGGGCGTACGTTGCCAACAGGTGACCCGCCCTATCGCTTCCGTTGGGCTGTATATCCCGGGCGGTTCTGCGCCGCTGTTTTCTACCGTGCTGATGCTGGCCACGCCGGCACGCATTGCGGGCTGCAAAAAAGTGGTGCTCTGCTCCCCTCCCCCTATTGCGGATGAAATTCTCTATGCGGCGCAACTCTGCGGTGTACAGGAAGTCTTTAAAGTGGGGGGCGCGCAAGCGATTGCGGCTCTGGCATTTGGCACGGAATCTGTGCCCAAAGTCGATAAAATCTTCGGACCCGGCAACGCCTTCGTGACCGAAGCCAAACGTCAGGTGAGCCAGCGTCTGGATGGCGCCGCTATCGATATGCCGGCAGGCCCGTCAGAAGTGCTGGTCATTGCCGACAGCGGCGCCACGCCGGATTTCGTCGCCTCCGATCTCCTGTCGCAGGCGGAACATGGCCCGGACTCGCAGGTGATCCTGCTGACGCCAGATGCCGACATGGCCCGCGCCGTTGCGCAGGCTGTGGAACGTCAGCTGGAAGACCTGCCCCGCGCGGAAACGGCACGTAAGGCACTCTCTGCCAGCCGCCTGATTGTGGCCAAAGACCTGGCGCAATGCGTACAAATCTCAAACCAGTACGGCCCGGAACACTTAATTATTCAGACCCGTAGTGCACGCGATCTGGTGGATGATATCACCAGCGCCGGTTCGGTCTTTTTGGGCGACTGGTCGCCGGAGTCCGCAGGTGATTATGCCTCCGGCACCAACCACGTCCTGCCGACGTACGGTTATACCGCCACCTGCTCCAGCCTGGGGCTGGCCGATTTCCAGAAACGGATGACCGTTCAGGAGTTATCGCGCGAAGGCTTCGCGTCTCTCGCTTCTACTATTGAAACGCTGGCGGCCGCTGAACTGCTCACCGCCCACAAAAATGCCGTCACCCTGCGTGTTAACGCCCTTAAGGAGCAAGCATGAGTATTGAGGAACTGGCTCGCGCCAACGTACGTGCCCTGACCCCGTATCAGTCTGCCCGTCGTCTTGGCGGTAAGGGCGATGTCTGGCTGAACGCCAACGAATTCCCGACGGCGGTGAAGTTTAATTTCACTCAGCAAACGCTGAACCGCTACCCGGAGTGTCAGCCGAAAGCGGTTATCGAAGGGTATGCGCAGTACGCCGGGCTTAAGCCGGAACAAGTGCTGGTGAGTCGCGGCGCTGATGAAGGTATTGAACTCCTTATCCGCGCGTTCTGCGAGCCAGGTAAAGACGCTATTCTGTTCTGCCCGCCGACCTACGGTATGTATAGCGTCAGCGCAGAAACGTTTGGCGTGGAATACCGCACGGCCCTTACGCTTGAGGGCTGGCAACTGGATCTGCAAAACATTGCCGACCAGCTTGAGAACGTCAAACTGGTGTATGTGTGCAGCCCGAATAACCCCACCGGACAAATCATCAATCCACAGGACATTCGTGCCGTGCTGGAGATGACGCGCGGCAAAGCGCTCGTGGTAGCCGACGAAGCGTATATTGAATTTTGCCCACAGGCGACGCTGGCGGGCTGGCTTGAAGAGTACCCGCACCTGGTGATACTGCGCACGCTGTCGAAAGCCTTTGCGCTGGCAGGCCTGCGCTGTGGCTTCACTCTGGCGAATGAAGAGGTGATCAACCTGCTGATGAAAGTGATCGCCCCCTACCCACTCTCGACACCCGTGGCCGATATCGCGGCCCAGGCCCTGACCCCGCAGGGGATTGTGGCGATGCGTGAGCGTGTCGCGCAAATCGTGGCCGAGCGCGAGTATCTGTCAACAGCACTTCGCGACATTCCCTGCGTGGAGACGGTGTTTGATTCAGAGACCAACTACATTCTGGTACGCTTCAAAGCCTCCAGCGCTGTCTTTAAATCTCTGTGGGATCAGGGCATTATCCTGCGTGACCAAAATAAACAACCGACCTTGAGCGGCTGCCTGCGTATCACTATCGGCACCCGCGAAGAGAGCCAGCGCGTCATCGACGCTTTACGTGCGGAGTCTGTATGAGCCAGAAGTACCTTTTTATTGACCGTGATGGAACCCTGATTTCCGAGCCGCCATCTGATTATCAGGTCGATCGTTTTGACAAGCTGGCCTTTGAACCGGACGCGATTCCGGTTCTGCTCGCGCTACAAAAGGCGGGCTTCAAACTGGTGATGATCACTAATCAGGACGGTCTGGGCACCAGCAGCTTTCCGCAGGCCGATTTTGACGGCCCGCATAACCTGATGATGCAGATTTTCACCTCGCAAGGCGTGGTGTTTGAAGAGGTCCTGATTTGTCCGCACTTCCCGGGCGATGAGTGTGATTGCCGCAAACCGAAAGTGAAAATGGTGGAACGCTGGCTGGTTGAGCAAGCGCTGGATAAAGCGAACAGCTATGTTATTGGCGATCGCGCAACGGATATTGAGCTGGCGGCCAACATGGGCATTGCCGGGCTGCGTTACAACCGCGAAACCCTGAACTGGGCAGCCATTGGCGAGCAGTTAACCAAACGCGATCGCTACGCCCACGTTGAGCGCAAAACCAAAGAGACGCAGATTGACGTCAAAGTGTGGCTGGATCGCGAAGGCGGCAGCAAAATCCGCACCGGCGTGGGCTTCTTTGATCATATGCTCGATCAAATTGCCACCCACGGCGGCTTTCGCATGGAAATCGACGTTAAAGGCGATCTCTACATTGACGATCACCATACGGTGGAAGATACCGGTCTGGCGTTAGGCGAGGCGCTGAAACTGGCGCTGGGCGACAAGCGCGGTATCAACCGTTTTGGTTTTGTGCTGCCGATGGACGAATGCCTGGCACGCTGCGCGCTGGATATTTCCGGGCGTCCGCACCTGGAATATAAAGCAGAGTTTACCTATCAGCGCGTGGGCGATTTGAGCACCGAGATGGTTGAGCACTTCTTTAGCTCTCTTTCTTACACCATGGGTGTCACGCTGCATTTGAAAACCAAAGGCAAAAACGATCACCACCGCGTGGAGAGCCTGTTCAAAGTCTTTGGTCGTACGCTGCGCCAGGCCATTCGCGTCGAAGGCGATACCCTTCCCTCCTCGAAAGGAGTGTTGTGATGAATGTCGTTATCCTGGATACCGGCTGCGCTAACCTCAACTCCGTGAAATCGGCCATTTCGCGCCACGGCTACGAGCCGCTGGTGAGCCGCGATCCGGACGTGGTGCTGCGCGCCGACAAACTCTTTCTGCCAGGCGTTGGCACTGCCCAGGCCGCCATGGCTCAACTGCAAGAACGCGACCTGATTGAACTGATCAAAGCCTGCACCCAGCCAGTGCTGGGCATCTGCCTGGGTATGCAGTTACTGGGGCGTTTCAGCGAAGAGAACAGTGGCGTGGATTTACTGGGCATCATCGACCAGGACGTGCCGAAAATGGAAGATGTCGGTTTGCCGCTGCCACACATGGGCTGGAACCGTGTCTATCCGAAAGCAGGCAATCGTCTGTTCCAGGGGATAGATGACGGCGCGTACTTCTATTTTGTTCATAGCTACGCCATGCCGGTTAACCCTTACACCATCGCCCAGTGTCAGTACGGCACGCCGTTTACGGCCGCGGTGCAAAAAGACAACTTCTATGGCGTGCAATTCCATCCGGAACGTTCAGGACGCGCGGGTGCACAACTGCTGAAAAACTTTCTGGAGATGTGATGATTATTCCGGCTTTAGATTTAATTGATGGAACGGTAGTGCGCCTGCATCAGGGGGATTACGGCCAGCAGCGCGACTACGGCACCGACCCGTTGCCGCGCCTGCAGGATTACGCTGCGCAGGGTGCCCAGGTGCTGCACCTGGTGGATTTAACAGGGGCGAAAGATCCGGCGCGTCGCCAGATCCCATTGCTGAAAACACTGGTTGCCGGGGTGAATGTGCCGGTACAGGTCGGCGGCGGTGTACGTACCGAGGAAGATGTCGCCGCGCTGCTTGATGCCGGTGTCGCCCGTGTGGTCGTTGGTTCAACAGCCGTGAAATCACCCGAGGTCGTTAAAGGGTGGTTCGCGCGTTTTGGTGCCGATGCGCTGGTCCTGGCGCTGGATGTACGTATTGATGCCGCAGGCAATAAACAGGTGGCGGTAAGCGGCTGGCAGGAAGATTCCGGCGTCTCGCTGGAAGCGCTGGTAGACACCTACTTACCGGTTGGCCTTAAGCACGTGCTATGCACCGATATCTCCCGCGATGGCACGCTGGCGGGTTCGAACGTATCGCTGTATGAGGAAGTGTGCGCGCGGTATCCGCAGGTTGCGTTTCAGTCTTCCGGCGGTATTGGCGATATCAATGATATCGCGGCACTGCGTGGAACAGGCGTGAAAGGCGTGATCGTGGGTCGCGCGCTACTGGAAGGTAAATTCACTGTAACGGAGGCCATCCAATGCTGGCAAAACGGATAATTCCCTGTCTTGACGTACGCGATGGTCAGGTGGTGAAAGGCGTTCAGTTCCGCAATCACGAAATCATCGGCGACATCGTGCCTCTGGCGAAACGCTACGCCGAGGAAGGCGCTGACGAGCTGGTGTTTTACGATATCACCGCCTCAAGCGATGGTCGTGTGGTCGATAAAAGCTGGGTCTCTCGCGTCGCGGAAGTGATCGACATTCCGTTCTGTGTGGCGGGCGGGATCAAATCTGCTGACGATGCCCACAAAATTCTCTCTTTCGGCGCGGATAAGATTTCCATCAACTCCCCGGCGCTGGCGGATCCGGAGCTTATCACTCGCCTGGCCGATCGTTTTGGCGTGCAGTGTATTGTGGTAGGTATTGATACCTGGTTTGATGCATCGAGCGGCAAATACCACGTCAATCAGTATACCGGAGATGAAAGCCGCACCCGCGTGACCACCTGGGAGACGCTGGACTGGGTGCAGGAAGTTCAGAAACGCGGCGCCGGAGAGATCGTGCTTAACATGATGAACCAGGACGGCGTGCGTAACGGTTATGACCTTGAGCAACTGAAAAAAGTGCGCGAGGTTTGCCACGTCCCGCTTATCGCTTCCGGCGGCGCGGGTACCATGGAACACTTCCTTGAGGCCTTCCGCGACGCCAACGTCGACGGCGCGCTGGCGGCATCGGTGTTCCATAAGCAAATTATCAATATTGGTGAGTTAAAAACGTTCCTGGCAGGCCAGGGCGTGGAGATAAGGGTATGTTAACAGAGCTGCAACTGGCCCAACTGGACTGGGAAAAAACCGACGGACTGCTGCCCGCCGTGGTGCAACACGCGGTCTCCGGCGAAGTATTGATGCTGGGGTATATGAACAAGGACGCGCTGGCGAAAACGCTGGAAAGTGGCAAAGTCACCTTCTTCTCGCGGACCAAAGGACGTTTGTGGACCAAAGGCGAAAGTTCTGGCCATTTTCTGAATGTGGTGAACATTGCGCCGGACTGTGATAACGATACCCTGCTGGTACTGGTGAATCCCATTGGTCCAACCTGCCACACGGGAACGTCCAGTTGCTTTGGCGACAATGCCCATCAGTGGCTTTTCCTCTACCAACTGGAACAACTGCTCGCCGAACGCAAAACGGCAGACCCGGCCAGCTCATATACCGCTAAGCTGTATGCCAGCGGCACCAAGCGTATCGCGCAAAAGGTGGGTGAAGAAGGTGTGGAAACCGCGCTGGCGGCCACCGTTCACGATCGTGAAGAGCTGACCAACGAAGCGTCTGACTTGATGTATCACCTGCTGGTCTTGTTGCAGGATCAGAACCTGGATCTGACCACAGTTATCGAAAATCTGCGTAAGCGTCACCAGTAATTGCTATGGGGAGTGCCCGCACTCCCCCTCTTCCCCACTGAATTAACAGTTATCATTCTGCTTCTCAACAGGTATGATCCGCCTCATGGTTCAGCGCCGCTCCTGCCGCGCTGCATGTTTTGCATCACCAGACATTGAGGTTGAAGATGAAATTTTTGGTCACCGGCGCGGCCGGCTTTATCGGCTTTCACGTCAGCGAACGTCTGTTACAGGCGGGCCATCAGGTCACAGGGATAGATAACCTTAATGATTATTATGAAGTCAGCCTGAAAGAAGCACGCCTGAACTTACTGGCAAACGAAAACTTTCGCTTTGTGAAATTGGACCTGGCAGACCGTGAAGGGATGGCACAACTGTTTGCCGAAGAAAAGTTCGATCGCGTTATCCATCTTGCCGCTCAGGCGGGCGTACGTTATTCACTGGAAAACCCACATGTTTACGCCGAAGCTAACCTGATTGGTCATCTGAACGTGCTGGAAGGCTGTCGCCACAATAAGGTTCAGCATTTACTGTATGCCTCCTCCAGTTCTGTTTACGGCCTGAACCGCAAGATGCCTTTCTCTACGGAAGATTCGGTTGATCACCCGGTATCGCTTTACGCCGCAACCAAAAAAGCCAATGAGCTGATGTCGCATACCTATTCACATCTTTATGGTTTGCCGACCACGGGACTGCGTTTCTTTACGGTTTACGGTCCGTGGGGACGCCCGGACATGGCATTGTTTAAATTCACCAAAGCGATGTTGGAAGGCAAAAGCATCGATGTCTATAACTACGGTAAGATGAAGCGCGACTTTACCTATGTGGATGATATTGTTGAAGCCATTATCCGCATGCAGGATGTGATACCGCAGGCTGACCCGAACTGGACCGTTGAAAGTGGCTCGCCGGCCACCAGCTCAGCGCCTTACCATATCTACAACATCGGCAATAGCTCACCGGTGGAGTTAATGGATTACATCACGGCACTGGAAGAGGCGCTGGGGATTGAAGCGCAGAAGAATATGATGCCGATTCAGGCGGGCGATGTGCTGGAAACCAGCGCCGATACGCAGCCGTTATATGACACCATCGGTTTTAAACCGCAGACATCGGTTAAAGAAGGCGTGAAGAAATTTGTCGAGTGGTACAAGACGTATTACAACGCGTAAAAAAACGGCCCTGACGGGCCGTTTTTCTTTCTGGCTTAGTCGTTACCGAACAGATCGCGGGTATAGACTTTAGCTTCCACATCCGCCAGTTCCGGCGCCATGCGGTTTGAAATAATCACATCCGATTCTTTCTTGAACGTTTCCAGGTCACGGACAACGCGAGAATGGAAGAACTCGTCTTCCTGCATTACCGGTTCATAAATAATGACCTGTACACCCTTCGCCTTAATACGCTTCATAATCCCCTGAATAGAGGATGCACGGAAGTTATCAGAGCCGCTCTTCATAATAAGACGGTAGACACCCACCACCTTCGGCTTACGAGAGAGAATTGAATCAGCAATGAAGTCCTTACGCGTGCGGTTGGCATCGACGATTGCCGCGATAATGTTATTCGGCACCGACTGATAGTTTGCCAGTAATTGCTTAGTGTCTTTCGGCAGACAGTAGCCACCATAGCCAAACGACGGATTGTTGTAGTGATTGCCAATACGCGGGTCAAGACAAACCCCTTCGATAATCTGGCGCGTATTCAGCCCCAGCGCTTCGGCATAGCTGTCGAGCTCATTAAAGTAAGCCACGCGCATTGCCAGATAGGTATTGGCGAACAGCTTGATGGCTTCGGCTTCGGTGGAGTCGGTAAACAGCGTAGGGATATCTTTCTTGATAGCCCCTTCCTGTAGCAGGCCCGCAAAACGCTCTGCACGTGCTGAACGTTCACCAATGACGATACGGGACGGATGCAGGTTGTCGTAAAGCGCTTTCCCTTCGCGTAAGAACTCCGGGGAGAAGATCACGTTATCAATGCCGAGCTCTTCTTTGATGGACTGGGTGAACCCTACCGGGATGGTAGATTTGATAATCATCACCGCATCCGGGTTGATTTCGTGCACATCACGGATGACCGACTCGACGCTGGACGTATTGAAGTAGTTGGTTTTCGGGTCGTAATCAGTCGGGGTGGCGATAATGACATAATCGGCGCCACGATAGGCATCATGCTTATCTGTGGTGGCGCGGAAATTCAGTTGTTTTGTCGCCAGATACTCTTCAATTTCTTTATCAACGATCGGCGATTTTTTCTGATTCAGCATATCGACTTTAGCCTGCACGATATCCAGTGCGACCACTTCATGATGCTGCGCAATCAGGATACCGTTTGATAGGCCAACGTAGCCTGTTCCGGAGATTGTTATTTTCATTCGATAAGCATCTTTTGTAGTTTGAGTATATGGGTTGGAAGTAAAACCAACCTTGCCTGTTAATTTTGCAGTCGGAATATCAATGCCGTCAAGCAAGAGCAAGAACTAGTTACTGCCCTGTGATTGAACATTTAATTACTGTACGCTAAGTAGACAAAACATTAACTTACAGCACAATAGTTAACTTAGAATCTCCACAAAATAGGAAAACCCTCAATTAAAATGCTGTACTCCATTCGAGAAAATTCAGACTAATCGTCAAGGTAAGCTCACGCAATCACTTTCTGGCGTCAAAAGGTGCAACTGGTTAAAAATAAGAATAATTGCATGCCATTTTCACAAAAATAAAGTTGAGAAAAATCCTAATGACAAAGCAATAAAATGAACATGTATTTACGCTTGCTACGTCTTATTAAAGATCAACACAGCGGAGCTAGTTTGGGAAATAAACAACAGGAAGGAGACATGTTCAAAAAGGCATTGTTTATAGATATATAAGCAAAATATATGCGTAGAACAAGAACTGACAAAGAGGCTGTGAACAGAAAAAAATTTTAAATTGTGGCCGACAGAAACCTAAATTTTAATTCTCAGGGTAAGTGTTTTTAAAGAGAACGATAATTTATTGTTGAACACCATGCGCTATAACACAAACAACACAATGGCACATACGATGTCTTATAAGTCCTACTCATGGAAAAATCCTTATCTGTTAGGATGAGTAACATATTCGAATTTTCCATGAGTAGTATTGCAAATCCAGTCTATTATCGACCACCATCACAGGAGAAGTGTTTAGATGTGTAGTCAAAACTGACCGAGTTTTCTATTTGTTAAACTTTAAGTCAAAATTAATATTGCTACACATATAAAGATTATTGCCGCGAATACCTGCAAGACTGACAGAGTAATTACCGCTTAAATTTTTAATATTTGCAAGCGCTGAAAAACCCGCAGTACTGAGGTTAGAATGATGGAAAGCATCTGCAACATCAGGTCTATTGCTTACATCTGTAGCAAAGTATATTGCCTTACCCTCTTTAGACTTTAGCACGACCAGGCTTCTATCATACAATTCACCTTTCGAGCTTGACGCGGCAAGCCAGCCTTGCACCTGAAGACTCGATGCATCGTCCAGTTCCTGACTCTCAGCCTTTTTATTGTTGATTACATCGATGCTGCCATCACAATAGATAGGATTAACGCCAATGCTATTAGCTAATGTCTCTACCTTGTTGTAATTGACTATACGCGGTATCACATGTATTTGATTATTTTTAAGTTGAACGAACTTAGCTGTAAAAGTTTCATGAAGATACAATTTCGTATCTGTTTCAAACATTATAGCTTTTACCGACTCTCCTTGTACGCCCTCAGATGAAAGACCTGTTAGCAAAGGTGATGCCAATACGCCGCTCGTAGAATTGAGTATGTTCAGGCGAAACTCTTTAATATCACCACTCTCAAGTTTATATTTGACCTTAACGATACCGCCCCTAAAGAGAAGATTCTTGAGACGCCCTAACAGGGTAAATTGAAAATCCGGTTGTACTTTGATAATCGCATTATCTACTTGCGGTATCTTGTACCAAATCCCGAATTGCATTTCTTGTTGTGATAAGGATGTATATTCCTCTTTATTAATCTCAGCTTTTTGCTTCATTAACGCAACTGGAATATTACCACGCCCATGACTAATAGCAGTGATGTCATAATTATTTAAAATACTTGTGCTGGTAAGAGGATCTTCGTTAAGCGCGTATTTATAGTCAAAGCCTTCAAATATATTGCAATCTTTTGAATAGCACGTTAATCCACCAGTCCACAACACAAATTCTGGCCGATTATTAGACTCAAAGAAATCTTTATTCATTTCATCTAGTTGCGGCGTGAGCGTCATATAATTTTGAAATAGCGGACGAGTAATATAATTAAATTTATTAGCAATCATATACTCGTTATTATAAGGATAAACATCTATTGTGGAATCCTTAACTGTATCTCTAATCTGCTCATCTAATTTGTATTCAGCATACGTATTTGCCATTCGGTCATTATAATTTTGATCAAAATTAAAAACCGTTGAAAATGGTTTTATCGTAGCTGCCCCAGGAAACGTTTCATGTGTTGCCATGTATAGCAATGACACAAAACAAATTCCATACACAAGACGCCCAATCGGAAATTTTTCGCAAACAAGCACGAGCGACATAACGATCATTGGAACAACAAAATACGTGCTGTAGTGATCAGCCCGACCAAAGCCTAATTTAAAAAGAATGACCCATAACGCGATATATGTCAGTAGAATATATCTACGTACCGTTAAACACTGAATAATGAAACACGCAAGAACAATAAATGCACATACATAGGTCGCAAAAGTGTTTTCAACATCCAACGTCATATCAACTGCATTACCAAAATTAAGCTGCATGTTGATTTTCAGATAATTAACTATGCTGGCAGAATCATGGAAAATGATGAGTCCTATCACAACATATGCTACGGGTATGGAAATACAGAAAGCGATCAAAGCCTTGATTGCTTTCCTGGAAGGGAAATGACTAAGTAAGTATGTCGAGAAAATAGCTGTAGCGATCAATCCAAAAAAGAAACGAACATAAAATTCGGCGCCAACAATAACCCCAAGGACAATACAAATTGTCCATGATAAACTTATTTGACGTTTCCTGTAAAATTCAATATATGCTAAAACCATCAATGGCCAAAGGAATAACGCACAATTAACCTGTAATGTAAGAATAAAAATAAGAAATGCTGCCGCAAATGAAAAATATCTTTTAGAATCTATACAAATAAGAACAAGTACGGTCCAAAAGAAAGCAAAATTGATTGTTAAAAATAAAACCGCAGCCCAATACGTAATTTGATTAAATGGCGTTGCAACCCCACCGACGAGCCAATACAACGGACCATAACTAAACAAAAAATCCTGATTGCGCGCAAACATTGAATTTGTCAGATTTATCCATTGCTCCACATTACCAATAGAACTCGCAGGATAAAATCTTACAGATGAAAATATCAAAATAAATAAAGAGAAAAATATAAATAGTTCTCTTTGATGTCCATGTAAAGTAATTTTCAACTTGCTAAAAAACGGATTCATAACGGTTCTTCTCAGCGTTTATTATAATGTCCCAGGCAGGATTTAAATAAGATCTTCAATACAGCTAAATTACCCTTAAAGCTGCTGATTTTTGTCGGTACTTCCCCTTCCGGGTAGATACGTGAGGTCGGCAGTTCGATACAACGGAAACCGAGTTTTGGCGCAATATATGACAGATAGGCTAATAACTCATACGTCATAAATACATCACGGAATGGCGCAACACGCTCGTCCAGTAACATTTTACTGCTGTACGCGCGGAATCCCTGCGTTGTATCAGTCCAGTGGAAACCTGAAGCAATACTCAATACGGGTGCGTGGATGAATTTTATCGCGAAATCACGCGATTTAGGTGTATTAACCGCCACGCCACCATTCACAAAGCGAGAGGCCTGTACAAAATCATACCCCTGTTCTAACGCGGCGATAAATTCCGGGATAGGCGCAGGATCGTCCTTGTCATTACCGTCAATGGTAATAATATTCTTATAGCCTTTTTCCAGAACAAACGCGTAGCCGCAGCGCAATTGTGCGCTTAACTTACCTGGCCCCGTTTTTACTAACAAGCCGCTGACGTTAAGTTTTATTAAATTTTCTGTTTCCAGCGAGCCATCTGTACTACCGCCATCCACGATAATGATATCGGCAATGCCGCTAATATTCAGATTGTTCATCTTCGTGAGCAGGCTGACGATGCGGTTACCTTCATTAATGACCGGAATCACGACGCAAGCATCGTGCTTTTTTTCCGTCCACAGAGTGACATTGTATGCAGGAACTTCCCATTTTTTTTCGTGAGTCATAGCAAAATCCATTCTTCTCAAGCCGCTTTCGAGGTGATTAATGCAACACCGACGATAACAAAGGCAACACCCAGTATGGTCGTCCAGTGAAATGTTTCGTTAAAAACAACGACCGACAGTATTGCCACCGCTGCAACCGCACCAGTTGTGAGTACGGGGTGTGCAATGTTAAGTGGCAATACTGCAAGCGATGCGGCATACAGGACAAATGCGCCACCATACAGCGCCAGCCCTAACCAGAACGGCCAGTTTGTTAATGACGCGAGCGGGTCTGCCAGTGAAGGGAATTTACGCGGTGGCATCATTGCCATTTTAATTAAAACACTGGCTGAGGCATTACATGCAATGCCTAAAATGAGAATTAACCATTTCAAGGTTGTGGTACCTGTTTAGCGATATAAGGAAGTGACATAAGAAAGAGCGCGGCGGATAGAAACGAGATGCGACTCCTCTTTCGTAGCAAGCATTTCAATCGTGGCCGGAAAAGTTGCCAATTGCGTTTTTAACACTTCTGCCAGCGCGGCATGTCCGGGGAACGTATCGCCAACCGTTGCAAGTTGCGCCTCACTGATATGCACATGGCCGATAACATCCTTCGCCTGTGCCACGACAGCCTCGATACTTTCCCGGTTAATAATGACGGCCCCGGTATCAAGTTGCATTTTAATGTTGGGGTGAGCGATGGCCGTGACAACATCACAGGTCTCACTGCTTGTTGTCATAAAATTGGCGCCATAAACCGCCGGGTTGGGCTCCAGGCAGACAATGACACCCTGATCGGCAGCAATATTCCCAAGCCTGCGAAAAAACGTATGAGCAACACGCTCTGTTTCTGCAGCGCTGAGGCCGCTGCAATCACGATTTTTTGGCGAACCGAACACCAGTCGGGTGGCACCCAGAACGGACCCAATACGACAAATATCAGCTAAATGCTCCAGCAGTTTTTCCTGGACCGCTTGCGAACCAAATACATTTAACCCTGTGGTACCGAATAAGAGTGATTGCATGCCGATAATGTCAACCCCCTGCTCTTTCCACCAGGTCTTTACCGTCAGGATATCGGCGGTTGTTGCTTTGGCTGGCTCAGGGAAATATTTCCCAGGCGCAATATCGATAGCATCAACCTGAAACTCTTTAAGCAAAGACAATACGTCAACATCTTCACGAACATCCCAGGCAAGGTTTGAGATAGAAATTCTCATTTCTTATCTTCCTGAGCTTTCTTAGGTTCTGACTGCGCGTAATGTCTGACCGCCTGTAGCGTTTCCTTCGCAGAGTACTGGTAATGCGCGGTGCCGCCAAATAATGTGCCATATACGCTGCGCATATCATAAGAAACGGGGGACGCAGCCTGTTGTCGGGTGAATTCGAAACCAAAGCCTTCACCCGCAATTTGTGCAACAGAAACAGGTTCAGCGGTCAGATGAACAAGGGGGATATTATTTTCAAGCGCTTTGTTAATATCAAACCAAAGGTTAACCATCGGATAGAACTGAAAAACGCTACGGCTTTCAATTTTGTCGACATTATTATCATTAAGAAAATCGAAAATGATATTTTTACGCAGCCCGGGGCCGACGAGACCCGGTAATCTCACGATCACATGGCGTGAAAATTTTTGCGCAACAAACTGCTCAAGTCGGTAGCGATTCAGACCATAAGCATGCAGATCCTGCACATCAATCGGTGTATTTTCATCAACACCCACAGGGGTTTTGAAAACATCAACCGTACTGATTAAGACAAAGTTCTCGCATTCAATACTGTCGAGGCAGGCAATCAATGAGTCAATTTTCTCACGGTCACCCTGCGGATCGGCATTGGCAATCCATTTCTGCGCTGGAGCGCCAGCACAGACGACAAGATCGAATTTTTTACCTTTAATATCGTTGATATTTGTTGAACGATAAAAATCGTCAAACTGAGTTTGCTTCATCAATGTGGTGCCAACAAACCCGGTATATCCAATTAACGCCTTGGCCATATTCTCTCCTGTAATTATCGGTCGCGTCCGGTCTGCACAAGATTAGACTCTTCAGCAGTAGCATCGTTTAAAACGTTTACGCGGTCCTGATTAACCATTACCGCGCTGTTTTTCTCAAATACGACGGAATAAGCCGCTTGCTCGCTTCGATCATCCAGCAGTCGGCTGAGGTATTCACCAAAAAACGCCAGCATGACGAACTGGAGCATAAAAAGCACCGACATAAACAGAATGGTTGTCGTCCACCCTTCCACAACATGGCCATTAATGAGATTGACCACAATACTGTAGATAGCAAACAGCAACGCGCTTGTACTTCCGATGGTTCCAACAACTGACATCCAGCGCAGTGGCCGTGAAGAGTTAAAGACCATCAGTCGGACTAAATTACGAAAACCATACATAATTGATTTTTTAACATGATTTTCGCTAATTGGTTCATAAACCAACTCGCTTATCGGGTAGCCAGTCTTTTGGATACGCAGATAAAACTGGTGATGAAAACGGCCAGTATCCGTCACTGCATTCACCGCACGACGACTTAAGCAGCGCAGACCGGTAGAGTTTTTTGGAATATGGTAATCAATGGCACTCAGGATGCGCGACGCGGTATTACGCATGAAGCGATATACGCATGGCAGAGGCTGGTTAGAAACACCGACAACGACATCATAACCAGACTTACATTCTTCAACGGCGCGATGAATAACGTCGACCGGGTCGGTCAAATGATCATAAAGAACCACAAAATCGCCGATCGCATTTTCAAGCCCGGCAGCCCAAACCACATCATCATGTGCTGCACCGGAAAGCTGCATAAAGCGCACGCTGGGAATAGTCTCTAAAATTTGATCCACTGCGGACTTTCTCGGTACGTCACGATAAGGTCCTTTAGAAACAACTAAAATTTCGTAATCACTATAATTTACATCCAGTAATTGCTGGATCTGCCGTAATTTCGATGACAATTCACCCGAGAGATCATGTGTTTTTAAAACAACAGAAACAAAAGATTCGCTTTTCACTTGTGTAGTCTCTTTTTATTCTTAAATAACGTTCATTTTCTTAATTGCTTCAACGGCATCATATACGTTATCTATCTTGCCACCCATAATACAATGAAACCCATTCATGCCATGATTTGGTCTGAAAAGAATAGGACGAGAGTCATCTGTTTCACTACGTGGCAACAACGTTTTTACTTCCCAGAGCGACCGTTCATAACGACAATCATTGAGAATAGGCATATAGCGAGAGGCATCTTTAACCATATACTGCCATGCGCTGTTTCTCTGATCCTCATCAAATTTCACATGCGAGTCGCGGTATTTTTCACCCGGTGTATCGTGCCATTCATAATGCGGCGTATAGCGTACATGACTAAAAGAATGCAGGCCTACAGAAGGGAAAGGCATCACCGAGAAAAATGGGCCGCACATGATCGTAAACCCGGTTTTTTTTAATTCATCGGGCACATCAACCAGGCACATTTCCGTCATTTCATGCTTAAGTGGAATAAGTTCAATCCCGGAATTATCAAGCAAATAATTCAAATGTGAATAGGTGCAATTAAAGACATGATCAGCATGATGGGTCTCAACTTCCCCACTATTTATGTTGCGTACATATGCTGTAATTCTGTCATTACTGCTTTCGACTTTATCTACCGAGTAACCACAACGGTACTCTGCGGTAGAACTCTCCAGGCGTTGCAACATCATATCACGAAGCTTGAATGCATCGAATGCAAACTCTTTGACCGTAAAACAGGCATCGATCAATTGTGGGTTGACCATGTTCTGAATTTTAGCTGGCGCTACATCGCAATCGGCACCGATACGCTTACAAAACATACGGAACTGCCCTGCTGACACTTTGCCAAGCAATTCGCTGATTAAATAATACTTATCAAAATCAGAATCTACACAATCTCTAAATTCTTCAACAAAACGGGGGAAAGAGATGCGAGAGCGTAAAGCGGTTAATATACTTCGGGGATAGTGGTAACCATTATGCACACGAGCCTGATTATTATAAGACGCGCGGGACATATAGTTACTCTCTTTCTCAAAGAGTTTGACTCCGTGTCCTAACAGAGAAAATTGCTCGGCAAGGTACATGCCAAAAAAACCACCGCCGACAATTATTATATCTTTGCGCATGATTGCATTAATGCCTTTAATCAAATGAGATTTATGTTATTCCTTTTACATTCCAGAAGGTCAGAAATAACTTTAAATTAAAACTTATTTCAAAATAAGGCCATCCGTTTGGATGGCCTTGTATATTCTAATATTATAAAATTAACTAATTAATCAAGCCATTCCGTATGGAACACGCCTTCTTTATCAGTACGTTTATAAGTATGTGCGCCAAAGTAATCACGCTGAGCCTGAATCAGGTTTGCCGGCAGTACCGCAGCACGGTAGCTATCGTAATAGGCAACCGCAGCGGCAAAAGTCGGCACCGGAATACCATTTTGTACGGCATAGGCCACAACATCACGCAAAGCCTGCTGATACTCATCGGCAATTTTCTTAAAGTAAGGTGCCAGCAGCAGGTTAGCAATTGCCGGTGTTTCTGCGTATGCATCGGTAATTTTCTGCAGGAACTGTGCACGAATGATGCAGCCAGCGCGGAAAATTTTCGCGATTTCGCCATAGTTCAGATCCCAATTGTATTCGTCAGATGCGGCACGCAACTGAGAGAAACCCTGAGCATAAGAGACGATTTTACCGAGATACAATGCGCGACGGACTTTCTCGATAAACTGCACTTTATCGCCAGCAGGCTGAGCCTGCGGACCGCTCAGAACTTTAGATGCGGCAACGCGCTGCTCTTTCAGCGACGAGATATAGCGTGCGAATACGGATTCAGTGATCAGGGAGAGCGGTTCGCCGAGATCCAGCGAGCTCTGGCTGGTCCATTTACCCGTACCTTTGTTGGCCGCTTCATCGAGAATCACATCGACCAGATAGTTACCCTCTTCATCTTTTTTAGTGAAGATGTCCTTGGTAATGTCGATCAGGTAGCTGCTCAGCTCGCCTTTATTCCACTCGCTAAAAGTGGTGGCCAGCTCTTCATTAGACAGGTTCAGACCACCTTTCAGCAGAGAGTAGGCTTCTGCAATCAACTGCATGTCGCCATATTCGATACCGTTGTGAACCATTTTAACGTAATGGCCCGCACCGTCAGCACCGATATAGGTCACACAGGGCTCGCCATCTTCGGCAACGGCTGCAATTTTGGTCAGGATCGGTGCGACCAGTTCATAGGCATCCTTCTGACCGCCAGGCATGATGGATGGGCCTTTCAGTGCGCCCTCTTCACCACCGGACACACCGGTACCGATAAAGTTAAAGCCCTCAGCAGACAGTTCGCGGTTACGACGAATGGTGTCCTGGAAGAAGGTGTTACCGCCATCAATAATGATGTCGCCTTTTTCCAGATAGGGTTTCAGGGAGTCAATAGCAGCATCTGTGCCAGCGCCCGCTTTCACCATCAACAGGATGCGACGGGGAGTTTCTAAGGATTCAACAAACTCTTTCACGGTGTAATATGGAACCAGCTTCTTGCCGGGGTTCTCGGCAATCACTTCTTCGGTCTTATCGCGGGAGCGGTTGAAAACGGAAACGGTATAGCCACGGCTTTCGATGTTAAGCGCCAGGTTGCGCCCCATCACGGCCATACCAACAACGCCGATTTGTTGCTTAGACATTACTTACTCCTGTCAGGTGTGAACTCACGTAAGATTAGCAAAAGAATAATATTCCGAAAAATACTTTTTGAGCTCTAATTTGCAAATCTCTTAATAATACTTACTTTGATAACCGTGTTAACACAAATCAAGTGGGTTGTTTTAACCTGACTGATTTATAAGCAAGGATTTTTTTACCTAAAGCCATCCCTGGGATTTCAACATAATGATAAGTGAAGTATGACATAATTAGTGTTATTGTACTTACCGTTAACATTGCAATGCAAAAAGAAGCCTCACCAGACTCAATAGTAACAGAAATGTAATTAAAAAAGCCTGAGAGCTTCAAAAATAAAATAACGATTGAGTGATTGAGATAGATACTATAACTCGCCTTACCTAAGAATCGAGTAAAAACGTTGTTTAAAAAATGCGGAAAACCTACTACAGATATTGAAATCAAGATCAACCAAGCTAATGAATAGGTTATATATAGGTTTATAGTATTGTTATCAGAATAAAAGTAATTAAGCAGATAGATACCAACACACACAAGAACAAGCAATGATACTAAATTAGCATTCTTATTTAGTTTCCCTCGAATCTTCTCCATTTCCGGCATGAGCAAGTAAGCCAGGATACCACTGATAAAAAATGGCATGTGGTTGAGAATATTCATATATAAACTGGTGTATGGTGCTTCTATTTTTAACATCTGAACTGAAACATAACAAGCGATACCCCAAGCGAGGATAGCAATTGACTTCGTCCTAATAAAACAAATTAATAATGGATAAATCAAATAGAACAGCCATTCAATACCTAGTGACCATCCCGCCCAGACAAGGCTATCTTGCATTGTTGGGACCAGACTAAATAAAAAACTAAAGGATAAAAATGCAGCAAAAGGATCAGGAGAATGATTGTATAATATATAGACAATAAATGCTTCAACAAAAAAAGCCAAATAAAATAGCGGTGCTAATCTAAATATACGTTTCAAATAAAAAGAATGAAATTTATCTCTCGAAAAAACATTATCCCCATATGAATATGCTATTGAGAATGCACTTATAGCAAAGAAGAAAGTTACGCACGCAGTAAAATGACCGCCAATTTTCTCAATATAATGAGGAAACTTTAAACCTGAATTACCAATGAGATGTACAACAATAACTGATAACGCAGAAATCCCACGTAGAATATCTGGCCCATCAATACGTGGTTTGTGCTGAACTGTTGTCATAGAAGACATTAATCACCTATTTCAATGTAATAAGAACATGACCATAAAATCACGTTTAATTGTCCGACCAAATAGAAATGAGTTTTGATGTATATTCCGCAACACTTAGCGGTGACTTACATTTATTCCCAAGCCGCTGTAATTTATCGGGATCAGATAAAAGCCCTCTGAGCAGTGCATTTAACTTTACACTATTACCTGCTTCAAATAGAAGACCATTTTCTTCATTTTCAACCACTTCGGATATACCAGGTAGATTTGATGCAATTACCGGACAGCGGCATGCATGTGCAGAGTAAATAACTAACGGAGTATTTTCATACCAAATCGAAGGCACGACTAGTGCATCAAATTGCGCAATCACTTTGCCAATATCGGCATTCGGAAAAGTACCACAAAACTCAATATTGGAATTTCCCTGTGCAAGCTGTTTCAGTTCTTCAAAATAGTCCGGAAAATCTATGTTACTGCCATAGATTTTTAATTTAACCGATACTGGTGGTAGATCTTGCAAGGCTTTGATAAGAATATGGCACCCTTTATGAGGCGCTAACGTTCCAATAAAGCCAAGTTGTAATTTCTGATCTTCCTTAGTTGTTCGCTGAGCAGAAACGACGGAAGCAACATCAACGCCGAATTGACAATTATAAATAAGCTTACTGTTAACACCATATTTGACGAATAAGTTCGTCATGAAATCATTAGGTGAAACAATACCATTAAGTTTATTTAATGCTCCGACTGTATTACTTAATCTTTTGTTAAGCGCACGGACTTCATTACTCATCGGGTACTCAATAAGCTGACAATTCTTCGTGATACTTGAAACTTTAGCAAAAACAACATCTGGAACTTTGTCAATTAATCCACCTGCCAGCCCTTTTAATCTGTCACGGGTGAAATGTTTAATGCAGTTACCAGCATCCGAATCCGGTCCATCACAATAACGCCCTTCACCCAACATGAGTTGAGCTGTCGGACAGATCATCCAAAAATCGGTAGGTGTATAAAATTGGGGTATTCCCTTCATATAAAGAGAATCGATTAAACCGATGCCCAGGCGATTCAAATGAAAGTGGTGAACGCAATCCGGACGAAATTCCGTAACGATTTCATTAAAATAATGCTGAGCCAATAGGTTATAATACCCAATTTCAATCATCGACGTTTGCCCATGCATAGGCACATATGCATGATGAAACCGAGAAACAGTTATTCCTTCGTATTCAAATTGCTCAAAACGTTCAGCATCGCTAAGATTTGCAGCACCTGGATGCCCAGTAAAAATATGTACTTCATGCCCTATAGCAATCAGTTCTTTCGCCACTGAAAGTGTCAAAACCTCAGTTCCAGCTTTAAAATCAGGGAAGAACTGATGGACAGTAAGCAATATTCGCATAGAGTTTCACTCAATCACTGACTTGCAATTTATTTTTGCAACGTCTCTTTCATCCATGCTGCTGTACGCGTCAGGCCTTCTTGCATTGTTACTTGCGGTTCCCAGTTCAGCTCGTTTCGGGCAAGTTGATTACACAGCACACTAATATCAATATCAAACGAACGGCCAGGTTTATAATTCACCTGAACAGGTTGTGCGATAATACTTTTCATCATCTCGACCAACTCATTCAGACTAATACCTTTACCTGAACTAATATTAAAACATTCCTTATCGCCATTATAAGTAATGGCTTTGGCAAAGGCATCAGCTACATCGCTCACATGAATATAATCACGTTGGACGCTACCATCGCCCCAAATTTCGATCGGCTTATCTTTTAAGATATTATGCATAAAAATACCGATCGCACCCTGTGCGGTTTCAACGCGTTGCCGTTCTCCATAGGGATTTGCCACGCGCAGTGTTACAGCTTTGATGCCGTGCAATTTACTAAACATATGCAAATATTTTTCAATCGCCAGTTTCGTAATACCGTATGAAACAACGGGTTCAGTTGGGTGTTTTTCATCGATTGGAATATATTGCGGATTACCATAAACGGTTCCGCCAGATGAAATGAAAACTATCCGTTTCACCTGATGCTCAACCATAGCGTTCAGTAGATGCAAACTTGGTACGATGTTTGTCTCGACATCGTAAACAGGATCTTCATTTGAACTTTTGGGCAATGTCGTGGATACAAGATGAACAACACCATCCATACCTTCTATGGCATCGCGCAAATCATGTGTACTACTGAAATCACCGGTGGTCCACTCAACATGCTCATTTTCTGCAAAATGGCGATAAGGTGGAACGCGTGGGCGCTCAAAAATTCTTAATTGATGGCCATCCGCTAATAAACGCTCACAAATTGCTGATCCAATGAATCCACCACCGCCAAAGACCACAAGTTTCATTTTCCCTCCGAGTCACAATAATTTTGTCTAATCAAACTTCCACCGGATAAAGAATTATCCGGTGTTTAAAATTAGTTTACTGATACAGGCTAAATGTTTCTTCTGCCATAACCTTTGTTGTACGCAGATATTCTGTTGTCAAAGACAATTTTCTTAATAACCCAGGAGTCTGAATTATATAAGACAATTTTTTCGCCAGATCATCTGAATCACCACGTTTAAAGCTGAAACCATTTTCCCCTTCGGTTAGAAACTCGGTCATACCTTCAACATCAGAAACAACAACGGGAGTATGTGTCGCCAATGAATTTAAAAGTACCAGCGGACTGTTTTCATACCAGCGTGAAGGAATAACAAACAGATCGATATCGCGGAATATTTCAGCGGTACGCGATTGTTCGAAAGTCCCCATGAAGGTGATACCATCAACACCCTCACTTATTTTTCGCAACTCTTCCATATAGCTCAGAGACTGATTCGTTGGGCCATATATTTTGAGCTGAGCACTGCCTTTAGGAAGCTGTTTAAACGCCTCAATCAGTAAATCGGTGCCTTTGTGAGGCGCAATTTGTCCGATATAGCCGATGACTGGAATATGCTCATTGCTACGCTCTGGCTTCGGCAACCGGTCAATATCAATGCCAAACCAAATTTTAGTCATTGGAACCGAAATTCCATTACTTTCGTATGCTTTTTTCAGGAATGCTGTTGGGGCAACAGCGCCCTTATAGTAGGTATTGTACAAGTAGGATAAGGTTTCCGGGCGGCGGATAAGATCTTCGGCCAGCCCTTGTAAATAGCCATTTTTTAACAGGCCGGCTTTATGAGTACCTACAAGCCCTTTTGCAATGATAGTCGCAGCAGTTGGCATTGCCGCTTTTTTCATCCACCCACTGGCATAGCCATTTTGTGCTGACTCTTTAAGGTAACATGCAACACAGTTTGCACGTGAGGCAGATGGCCCGGCGCACAAATCTCCATTTGCAGCCTCCAGCTTATTATTGAAACAAAAGCCAAAGAAATCCGTAAATGTTGTATATGTTGGAATTTGCAATTTGCCTGTGACTTCCAACAATACAGCCGTATGGTTGATCAAATGTGTGATATGGACGACATCTGGTTTAAGCTCTTGCAGAACATCAGTCAGTACATCACGCATTTCAGGCTGATAGTATGTTTCCTTAATTCGCGAGTGCGGAATGGCATTTTTATCAATTGCTATTACCGGAATGTCATCCCATGTATAGCGATTAATCAACTCAGGTTGTTTAGGTTCCCCCTGAAACACGGCGGAAACGACAGCCACATCATGACCCCAATCACGATAATGTTTCGCTAAACCTAATGTATAGGTTTCTGTACCATAGAAATGGTCGGGGAAGAAACAATGTACAAAAAATACAATTTTCATATTGCGCCGTATTATTTTTCCGTTATCTCAGCATACAAACCAGCATAAGCGCTAATCATCGCCTGCACGGAGAAATGACCCACCGCCCGTTGTTGATGTTCACGTCCTAACATTGCACGCAGTTCGTCATTATTAAGTAAGTCAATGGCTATATCAGCTAATCTCTCAGCATCTCCGGCCGGTGCCAACATTGCTTTTGAATTCACAATTTCACTAATTGCGCCAACATCATAACCGATGACGGGAACGCGCATATTCATTGCGAAAGGACTGACTTGTCCAAAACTCTCTTTCCACACAGGAGCGATAAAGAGTGACATACGGCGATAATAATCAGGCAAAGTGTCATACTCGACATAGCCGGTAAACTCAAATTGTGCTTCCACGCCCGCTTCTTTTACTGCTTCCTGGAATGGTGCCAACAAGCTGCCGCCACCGACAATAAGAATTTTCGTCTGTGGCCGTTTCAGTGCGATCGCAATAAAAGGTTTAATCGCATCTTCATTCAATTTGTCGCGCTCAAGACGATAAACCATCCCAACACAATCTGGTGGAACAGGATCATCATCGTTACGCATGAAATGTGAAAAATCAGAACCTGGGTAAACAGTTACATGAGAATCATCCGGACGACCAAATACATGGCGTACATAATCACTCACATATACATAACGTTTAACCGCTTCCGAAAAATGAGGTGCGATAGGGGTATTAATATTCTCAATGACCGGAATATTGAGCACTCGAGCCGCTTCAATAGCCTGAGCATACCAGGGTTCATCCACATCCCCCCAATAATGGACGTGAACAAAATCAGGTTGCTTCCATTTAAAGTAGTTAATAAATGGCGTGATATCATTGCAGTCGCGTTGCTCATCAATCTGCAATCCGACGTAAGCTGGCGGGTTTGGCGCGTAGCTGGTCAGAACAAATTGCTCATAATCACTTCCCAAATATTCGACAAGATCAACAACCAGACGCGAGGACCCGCCAGTCATAAAGTTGGCGATGACATGGGCAATCTTCGGAGCACCAGGCTTCGTCACAGGCATTTTGACCAGATAACCCGTGTTTTCAGTAACCGGAGTTGTACTACTCTCGTCAACGGTTTCAACGGGTGCCCCCACCGGCTGTGGTCTACGTGAGAAACGACCTCGCAGCCATCCCGTTAGCGGAGATACCTTACGGCGCAATACCATAGGGGTCATTAAGGATGTGGCAAGGTAAGTCATATGCATGACCTTACGCGCTCCCCATGGCTGGTAAAGCATTACATTACGCAAACGCATTATACGGGTATGCATAATCGCATTTAACTGACTGATATTCGCTGATTGCTCCGCGATGGCCTGGTCCTTAAGTTGGATTGTGTGCTCAAGCCCTGCCAGTGTTTCTTGCTGCTTCGTGATGAGTGCGTTCTGCGCAAGAATCGTTGTTTCTTTCACCGAAACTGCTTTTTTGAGTTCTTCATTTTCAGCAGGCATTTTGCTGAATTCAAGAATGCGCTCGCGCATGAGTACGTTGTTTTGCGTGAGCAGGCAATTAAGATCGGCAGCAGTTTCAGCTTGTTCGGTTAAATGATCACTATTAAACAGCTGGTAAAGAGACTTGATAATCTCAATCTTCTTATCCATCGCTGGGTATTGCGTTACTTCACACCCAGAAATAATGGCAAGAAAATTCCAAAGCTGGGTATTTCTATCCTGCAATGCAGCCAATTCCTGGCTGTTTTCATCAAGAGAAGCGATCAGCTTTTTATTTTCTTCACGTAATGCATCAAGTGCCTGACTATTCTCATCTAACGAAGTCAGCAGATAGCTATTTTCCCCTTTCAGCGCATCCAAAGCCTGACTGTTCTCTTCAAGGGAATTCGCAAGAATTTTATTCTCACTTTCCAGATTTGTATGAGCTAATTCTTTGTCTTCAATGGTTTCGCTAAGTTTGGCATTCTTAGCTTGCAGTTCTGACACAGCAAGGCTGTTATCTTCCAGTGATCGGAGTAAACGGATATTTTCGCTCTGAAGAGAGACCAGCGCCTGGTTATTGCCTTCAAGGGAATTCAATAAACGTTGATTCTCTTGCTGTAAAGCCTCCAGAGATTTGTTATTACCCTCCAGAGAATTCAGAAGCTGAGTATTTTCTTCCTGTAAAGATGTTACGGATTTATTATTCCCTTCCAGTAAGGCAGCATATTTATTCAATGAAGAAATTTGCGACCTAAGCGCAACGTTAAGCGCTCTAAGTGATGCCGCCTGAGCCTGCGGGCTACGGCGCAACTGCAACCACCACCAGGGTTTATCTTTAAAACTATCCAGATTAACCAGGGCATATGCGCAATTACTTGCATAATCGAGAATCGACGATAATTCTGGTAAACCAAATTCTACCGGGTCGCGTAAATCACCCAGACTTTGATTCCAGTCAGCATTCAGAGCTCGATAAGCAAGTTCAATACCTGCTGCCCATTCTTCGCGCGCACCTGATTCATCATTGGAATTAAGCCGAATGACACCAAGGTATAAACGAGCTTCAACAACCCGGTTTGCTAACAAGGGGCTAAATACCAGCGGATCGATTGCAACACATTTCTCAAATGATGTGCGTGCCTGCGAATGCAGGCCAGCTTTTAACCACAATCTTGCCATCACGAAGTGGAGCGAAATCATCCAACGGATCGCGTGTGGTGTTACTGGTTTAAGAAGAACGTATTCATCAATGCGCTCAGAAATTTGCTTGAGTTCATCAATAGACGAGGGAACTGAACCATTTAATAATTGGTAAGCTCTGACGCAAAGCGCTGCACCCGTATCGGCGCTGTTATCATGATTGGTGTCATAAACAATTTCAGCAAGCTCTTTGAGCGCATCATCATTTCTTTGCCTCCAGCCAATATCGACCATGGCACGGACAAGCCAGGGATTTTTATAATCACGCGAGAAGGCTGTAACATTCCAGTCAGGATCGGAAAATGTTTTATGCTGTGTATCGTGATAAACAACCTCTTCGCCATTAAGCGGCGATTTCATCCCTACAGCCAGCCACCATTCTGATGCAGGTGCAGTGGATTCTTCAGCATCAGTCGGAATGCTATACAGCTCTCGTTTCGCAGCAACCCAGTTTTTACTTCCCGCTTTTTCTTTATAATGTGTTGCGGATTGAACAGTAATATTTTCCAACTGGAATTGCGCTTTTATCTGATCGCGCAATTTATCTAACGTATACACATGCAGGTGGAATGGGTTCGGATCTTCACCGGTTTCATCACTCCAGTCATTTGGCACGCTAACAATGATACGGCCGCCAGGCGTCAGAATACGCTGGAACTCTTTAAGCACGGTTTCAGGGTCAGATATGTGTTCAAGCGTTTCAAACGAGACCACAACATCTACTGAATGATCGGCAAAATCATAAAGTGCTTCTGGAAGCATTCCCGCAGAAAAGCTGAGATTACTCACATTAGGTACGAAATTAAGGTTGGCATAATCTATTGCATAATTGCTGCCATCGATGCCGATGGTTTTGCCAGCCATAGTCCCACACTGCAACAGATAACTACCATAACCCAACCCACATGCGGCATCGAGTACAGTATCTCCCGGGCGCACGAAGGTAGCAGCCCACTGGTAACGTGCGATATGAGCATCTGAACGTTCACCAGCTTCACGCGTCATGTCCATATGCAGGTCGCGCTCTTCTTTCAACGCTTCCAGCGGATAGCGCTCAAGAGCCGTTTCTGGAATACATTCCAGCAGGATAATTGCTTCTCCGCTTTCGCGTCCTAATGCTTCATAATCGTTGATCAGATAGTAAGAAGGATGCTTGCGAAGACCTTCGGCAAAGAAAATGCGTTCCCATTCATTACGCCCAAGCACAATGGAGCGCGGGTCATTTTCCTGTTGATTACCTGTGGTGACACGAAGATAAATCGAACGTTTCGTAACGCGCTTAATTTCCCGAACAGCCTGAGTCAGCTCATCCGGGTTGATGTATTCAAGGCTATAAAGCGCGACAGTTGTATCAAATGCCTTATCTGCATAAGGTAATTTCGATGCAACGCCAAGGGTAAAACGTTCTGGCATAAAACTATTGCCATATGCTACCGCTTCGCTTGAATCGTCAATACCCTGTGCATCCATCCCAGAGGAAAGCAGTTCCTGTACTAATTGGCCATTCCCTGCGCCAATATGAAGAAACTTCTGTCCACCACATGAGTTCAAAATTTCGCGTACTATAACGTCAGCGTTTTCAATATTCTTCATTTATTTAGCCTGTATTTCCAGGTTTTGGTTTTATCAAAGAGCTTATTGTAAATATTTGATTATTGGTTAAAGCAAGCCGCTTACCATACGCAGATCCGCCACACCACCAAAATGATATGACTGGGGTTGCGTATTGACGGTAAAGAAGGCAGCTTCGTCAATCCAATGAATCATCCTTTGTTCTGCATAATAAGGCTTACCCTCTTCCGTGATAGATACCTGGATTTCATAGAGATTTGGTCCCATGCCACAGATAAATTCGAATTTAACGCTGAATTCGCTACCCTGAGCAAATTCTCGTTGCCAGAAAACATCACCAGGTTCTGCGGCACCGCTAAGTATAGCCATATCCTGATTTAGAGTTCCCCAGGAATACATTTTCACGCCTTCTTTATTACGAATGCGTAAACCGACGTTCAGATGATTAAGCGCCGCATGTGTTTTACAACGCACAATAACTGTAACTTTATCTCGGGGATCAAAATTAGAAGCGGGTTCACCATCAGCATTAAAGAGAGATACATCAAGAACTTCTGCATCAAGATCGCCAAACGAATAAGCTTTCAGTCTCTCGGAAAACGCGGGGGTGGTTGAATCTTCGCTTGCCGAAGTAGCCGTATTGTCTTGTACAATACTCGGCTCAAGTTTTTCTTCTTCTGCTGCCTGCTGAATTTTTTCTTGCGTAGCAACACGCGCCTGCCGTGCTTTTTCCTTAAGATGTTCCGCCACCTGACTCAGTCGTTTTGATTCAACCTCATGTAACGACTTACGATATTCCAACAACGCATCTGCAGAGGTGCCGGAAAACTTCACGACTCCGTGTTCAAGGAAAATCGCTTTATTCGTCATGGTTCGAACTGACTCTTGGTCGTGCGAAACAAAAAGCAAAGTCGTGCCATTTGTGCGGAGTCTGTCCATACGCTCAAAGCAGCGCTTCTGAAATAAAGCATCCCCCACTGCGAGCGCTTCATCGACAATAAGAATATCGGGTTCAATGCATACCTGAACCGCAAATGCTAAACGCACAAGCATACCACTAGAATATGTCTTGGTCGGCTGGTCAATGAATTCACCGATATCGGCAAATGACAGAATCTCGTCAAATCGGTCATTGATTTCTGCTTCTGAAAGACCCAGTACCGCGCCATTCATATAGACGTTTTCACGGCCAGTAAATTCAGGGTTAAAACCAGAGCCAAGTTCCAGCAGCGCAGCAACGCGACCATTTGTCTTTACAGTGCCAGAAGTTGCGTTCAGCGTACCGCAAATTAATTGTAGTAACGTAGATTTACCAGAACCATTTTGCCCGATGATACCAACAGATTCACCTTTAACGATATCAAACGTAATATCGCGAAGAGCCCAAAACTCCCGGAACAAAGGTTTGGCATTTTGTCCTACAAGACGACGCAGGCCAGTGTAAATAGATTGCTTAAGTCTGTCAGAAGGACGATCATAAATTTGATAACATTTACTCAGGTTTTTTACCTGAATAGCAAAATCAGAGCACATCAGCAAACCCCTTACGCGTTTTCTGGAACCAGGCGAAACCAATCCAGGCAATAATAAATGCAGCAATCCAGTAGACGGCAAGAATGTCAAAATCGGGTTGTTTCCCCCAATACAGAACATTTCTCGTCTGTTCAATTACAGTTGTTAAGGGGTTAAAATACATCAACTGACGAAACTCAGGTGGCAGTATTTCAGCCGAATAAAAAACAGGACTTAGAAACATTAAAGCAGTCGTAAATAAGGTAATAAACTGATTAATATCTCGCAAATAGACCCCTAATGATGCCAGAATCCAACTTAGGCCCAGTGTAATTATCATTAGTGGTAGAAGAATGAGTGGGAAATACAACACGGTTAAATGCGGGACATCGAAGAAAACAAAATATGCCACTAACCATACCGCAAGGCTGATCATTGTATGAAATAGCGCAGAGCCCAGTGATACTACCGGCAATATTTCAAGGGGATAGACAACTTTTTTGACATAGTTTACGTTTGATAGTATCAACTGTGGTGCTTTATTTAAGCACTCAGAGAATAAGTTAAAGACTATTAAACCGGCAAATAAGACCAGTGCGAATTCACCTTTTGATGTACCGCCGCCATGCCAGCGGGCATTAAATATCTGGCTAAAAACAAACGTATAAACTGCCAGCATAAATAATGGATTTATCAGCGACCAGATAATTCCAATGGAAGATCCTCGATAACGCCCTTGAATTTCACGTATCGTAGTCGTTTTGATTAAATATCTATTACGCCAAATAGTTGCCAGCATTTCAAGCGGGCTTATTGGGAAAGATTGCATTAAAACACCCTATTAACAATAACTCCAAAACTACGAGTAAATCTTCGCAATTCTGCGATTAAATTTTTTTCAGCAATGCTGAAATAAAGATAGCAACCGTGTCTATTGCGCTTTGCCGATATACTCCAAGTCGTAAAAAATAAAATGCACGCAGGAATATATTCCCCGAATGAATAAGTTTAAACCAACCTATTCTTTTCTGATTTTCCGCTGATAAGAGGAAAAAACATTTTTCGAGTTCACGGATATGCGCGGCATTCCATGTGCGATATTGACCCTGCATGATTTTTTTAAATCTACACAGGCGAGCGCGAAAGCCGAGGTTCGAGCCGATAAGATTCTTTCCATGCTGCCTGTAACCCAGGCTGGGTTCAGGGTCATAAAAAATCTTACCACCTACGCCTGATATTAAAATATACATCCACCAATCATGACTGATGACGTCCGCAATTCCAGCCCGGCTAACAATTTCTCTCGCCGCCTGATTGATTACCATCGTATTCCCACCACCAATGTTTTGTACCAGAGCGTTGCGGAAAGACGGTGGGCGTTTAAAAAGTGGTGAAAGACCTAAGCTTTCGCCGGTATTGTCTACCAGATGAGTTCGAGAACAATACAACGCAGGAATATCAGAAGGGATGCTTTTTAGCCATTGAATAGCTCGTTCAAGTTTATCCTTGTACCAAATATCATCCTGGTCAGAAAAAGAATAATAGTCAGCTTTAATATCTTCTCTTAGCAATAATGATAAAAAATTGCTGACAAATCCTTGTCCGGGGCCAGCAACAACAGTAACTTTTGATACATTTCTGGTTGCAAACTCATCAATAATAGAAAGCGTATTATCAGTCGAACCATCATCAGAAACAATCAACTTCCAGTTTTTATATGATTGTTTTTCAAATGATTTGAGTTGCTCATTAATATATCGCTCACCTTGGTAGGTAGCCATCAGTATGGCAGCATCATCATTTGCAAATGTCATTAAACGTTATCTCGTAAAAACATCAAGTCAAAAACATCAAGGCTGACAAAGTATTAATTGGTAAATTCAAATCATTTAATTTTAGATGTTATTTAATTATAATTATTAATTATAATACAAGGCTTCTGAAAATGATTTTCCGGCTAAATCCTTCTGCGACAACTGAATATCCTTCACTTCTGGCCATTCGATATTAAGCGTAGGATCATTCCAAATGATGGAGCATTCAGTCTGCGGAGCGTAATAATTAGTCGCTTTATAAACAAATTGCGCTCTTTCACTTAAGGTTACAAAGCCATGGGCAAAGCCTTCTGGGATCCAGAGTTGTCGCTTATTTTCAGCACTTAAAATAACGCCAGTCCATTTACCAAAAGTGGGGGAAGACTTGCGGATATCTACTGCAACATCAAAGACTTCACCAGCTACACAACGCACAAGTTTACCTTGAGCACAGGGATCAAGCTGATAATGAAGCCCTCTTAATACCCCACGTTGTGATTCAGAATGGTTATCCTGAACAAATTCAACACTACGCCCTACAGCTTCATCAAATATTTTTTTGTTATAGCTTTCAAGGAAGAAACCGCGAGAATCACCGAACACTTTTGGCTCAAATATAATTACTTCTGGAATATCTGTTTTTACTATATTCATTTTTAACGCCTGATTATTTTTGTAAAATCTCAGTTACGACGCGCTCTACTCCAACCTTCCAGTCTGGCAAAACGACATTGAATGCCCGTTGAAATTTCTCATTTGACAGACGCGAATTTAACGGACGCTTTGCTGGAGTTGGGTAAGATGATGTAGGCACTCCGCTGACTTCTTTAATCATTAATGACTCACCTTTCTGGCGGGCCAATTCAAAGACATGCTGAGCGTACTCGTACCAGGTTGTTTCACCACTGGCAACAAGATGATAAGTACCATACAAGGACGAATCCAGGACCGTAGCGCGTATCGCTATGGCTGTACAATCTGCTAACAGTTCAGCGCCTGTTGGCGCGCCGTGCTGATCATTAATAATAGAAAGCTGCTCTTTCTCTTTTGCCAGACGAAGCATCGTTTTGGCAAAGTTGGCTCCGCGAGTCGCATAAACCCAACTGGTGCGAAAAATAAGGTGCCGGGAATTATGGCCCCTAATCGCCATTTCACCCGCTAATTTACTCTCACCATAAACATTTAATGGTTCCGGCTGCTCATTCTCAGTGCGATAGTGCTCGCCCTGCCCATTAAAAACATAATCAGTAGAGTAATGTATCAACAACGCACCCAATGCCGCTGTTTCTTTAGCGATAATTTCAACACTTGACGCGTTGAGCTGCTGAGCCAGCTCTTTTTCACTTTCGGCCTTATCGACTGCTGTATGAGCCGCCGCATTCACCACGACATCAGGCTGCACTGCGCGGATAGTTTGTGCGATACCTTCTGGTTTGGTTAGATCGCCACATAACTCAGTATCAAAAAAATCAACTGCGACAAGTTCACCCAATGTCGACAAAGAGCGCTGCAGTTCCCAGCCCACCTGGCCATTTTTTCCAATTAATAAAATCTTCATGATCTTCTCGTCCGCGCAGCCCAGTGACTATTTTTCGCTAATCAGCAGTTGCAAATAACGACCATAGTCTGTCTTCGACAACTTTTTGATTTGTTCTGCAACTTGTTCTTCGTTCAGCCAACCTTTACGGAACGCAATTTCTTCAAGACAGGCGACTTTCATCCCCTGGCGTTTCTCAATGGTATGAATAAATTGCGATGCTTCAACCAGGCTGTCATGGGTGCCCGTATCGAGCCATGCAAACCCACGCCCCAACAATTCCACCTGCAGCTCACCGCGGTCCAGATACATCTGGTTCAGTGTAGTAATCTCCAACTCGCCGCGAGCAGAAGGTTTCACCTGTTTTGCCATTTCGACGACATTTTTGTCGTAAAAATAGAGACCAGTTACTGCCCAGTTTGATTTTGGTTTAAGCGGTTTTTCCTCAATGGATAACGCAGTGTAATTTTTATCAAATTCCACAACACCAAAACGTTCCGGATCCTGTACCTGATAACCAAATACCATCGCACCAGAGGTTAACTGCGCTGCACTTTCCAGTTTCTTACCGAAGCTTTGACCAAAATAGATGTTATCGCCCAGCACCAGCGCACATGGCTCGTTATTAATGAATTCTTCGCCAATGATAAACGCCTGTGCCAGACCGTCCGGCGAAGGCTGTACTTCATAGGTGAGACGGATACCGAACTGTGAACCATCACCCAATAAACGCTGGAACGATGCCATATCTTCCGGCGTCGTGATAATCAGAATGTCACGAATGCCGGCCAGCATCAGTACAGAGATAGGGTAAAAAATCATCGGCTTGTCATACACCGGTAACAACTGTTTTGACACACCCTGAGTAATTGGATAAAGGCGAGTTCCGGAACCGCCAGCTAATACAATACCTTTCATCATTCCGTCCTTATAATTTTATTCTGCAAGCCCCAGGCGTTCACCAGCATATGAACCATCCATCACACGCTGCCACCAGTCCTTGTTAGTTAAATACCATTCAACCGTTTTACGGATACCCGACTCAAAAGTTTCCTGCGGTACCCAACCCAGTTCATCTTTAATTTTGCTCGCATCAATGGCGTAACGCAGGTCATGCCCCGGACGGTCAGTAACATAAGTAATTAAATCTGCAAAGCTACTAATGTTATTAGGTTTTGCGGTAATAATGTCATCCAAAATAGCGCAGATGGTTTTTACCACCTCTATATTCTTACGCTCATTGTGGCCACCGATATTGTAAGTCTCACCCGCAACACCTTCAGTGACGACCTTATATAAAGCACGTGCGTGATCTTCAACAAATAGCCAGTCGCGAATTTGCTCGCCATTGCCATACACCGGCAACGGCTTACCAGCTAATGCATTAAGAATGATCAGTGGAATAAGTTTTTCAGGGAAATGGTACGGGCCATAGTTATTTGAGCAATTTGTCACCAGGGTCGGCAAGCCGTAAGTACGGCGCCATGCGCGAACCAAATGGTCGCTGGACGCTTTCGATGAGGAGTATGGGCTGCTGGGAGAATAAGGCGTTTTTTCGGTAAACAGCGGCAGCACGGTTCCGGCAGGAACTTCATCAGGATGCGGCAAATCGCCGTAGACTTCGTCCGTTGAGATATGATGGAAACGGAACGCGGTTTTGCGGGGTTCATCAAGCTGCGCCCAGTATTTGCGCGCTGCCTCAAGTAGAATGTAGGTTCCTACAATGTTTGTCTCAATAAACGCGGCTGGCCCGGTGATAGAGCGGTCAACATGGCTTTCTGCGGCAAGATGCATGACCGCATCCGGCTGATGTTCCGCAAAAATCCGTTGCATAGCTTCGGCGTCACAGATATCGGCGTGCTCGAAAGCATAACGATTGCTGTTTTCAACCTCAGTCAGAGATTCGAGGTTGCCTGCGTAGGTTAATTTATCGACATTAACCACAGAATCTTGAGTATTATTAATGATATTACGAACGACAGCAGACCCGATAAAACCTGCTCCACCAGTGACCAATATTTTCACGAGAATATTCCGTTTACTTTGCTAGTTTAACTATGACGTTGATATACAAGGAGCAGACCATGGGGACACATTTGTTTAGACACGCTACCGCCCCTGGCTCAATAGCTACCAGCGTACTGTGTATAACCGCCAACAATTTCCATAAACATAACAGTGTTTCGGGTAGCGCAATGAATGCCGTTACCTGCACAAAATGTTAAACGACCATTTTCTGCTTAAACGCCAATGGAAACAAGGCAAATCTGAATCCAATAAGTAAATTCCGATCGGGGTGTAGATTTATTATCCGTTGATTTCACAGAATATGTATAAAAAAAGCAGAGAGGGCGGTCAAAGCCAAAAGCCTCAGTGACCACTCTCATCTGCCCTTTTGTAAGTTAATACTTATCTGTTTTTTTTCTAACTGATTACTGGGTCAAAAGTTTCTTAATACTTTCGCGGAATTTTTGACCTTCTTTCAGATTACGCAGTCCGTAGTTAACGAACGCCTGCATGTAACCCATTTTTTTACCACAGTCGTAGCTCTCGCCGGTCATCAGCATCGCATCCACGGACTGCTTCTTCGCCAGTTCCGCGATGGCATCGGTTAACTGAATACGTCCCCAGGCGCCTGGCTCAGTACGCTCCAGCTCCGCCCAGATTTCAGAGGAAAGCACATAGCGGCCCACCGCCATCAGGTCTGAATCCAGCGTTTGCGGCTGATCCGGTTTTTCGATGAACTCGACGATACGGCTCACCTTACCTTCGCTATCCAGCGGCTCTTTGGTCTGAATCACTGAGTACTCAGACAGATCGCCTTTCATGCGTTTTGCCAGAACCTGGCTACGACCGGTTTCATTGAAACGAGCAACCATTGCCGCCAGGTTGTAACGCAGCGGATCGGCAGAAGCGGAATCCAGAATGATATCCGGCAGGACAACCACGAACGGATTATCACCAACAATGGGGCGCGCGCAAAGGATGGAGTGCCCCAGGCCCAGCGGCTGTGCCTGACGAACGTTCATAATGGTCACGCCTGGGGGACAGATAGACTGCACCTCGGCCAACAGTTGACGTTTAACACGCTGTTCAAGTAACGCTTCCAGCTCATAGGAGGTGTCGAAGTGGTTTTCGACAGCGTTTTTGGAAGAATGTGTCACGAGGACGATTTCTTTGATCCCTGCAGCAACAACTTCGTCGACGATGTATTGAATCATTGGCTTATCGACGATAGGTAGCATCTCTTTAGGAATAGCTTTGGTGGCGGGTAGCATATGCATCCCCAAACCTGCTACCGGAATAACTGCTTTCAAATTAATCATTATGCCTTCCACCTGTAAATGATTGATAAATTATAGACCTTCAACTTCTTTTCGCCAGCGTCCACGGGACGAGTTGCCGCGAAATATGTTACGCCGATTGTCTTATAATTGCTGTAGATGTAATCCTGGCAGCGAAATAAAGTCACCAGGATTCATCGTAAAAGCGGCGAAAAACCGGCTACCGCGATGCTGCCGGCAAACGGAAGTTGAGATTTTGCACATTCACAACCTGATGATCGATACGATCGATATCAACGGAACTCTGCCCTTTTTCGTTCACCGCCTTAATATTGGCCAGCGAAAGCAAGGTATCCTGACGCGCCATAAAGCGTCCCCGCACATCCTTGCGTAAATCGAAGTTAAGCTTGAGCGCCGGCCCCACAGACGCCTCTTGCATGACATTGATGTTTCTCAGGAAAAGATGCTGCGGCTTGTTATGAAACTCCAGCGTTGCCCGCTGTAAGTTGAGATTGGTAATGGCCACAAATGAGGTGGCGTTACCGGACGATATCTGGATACCGCGCAGCTTGTACTGACTCTGTGCATTTTCCAGGTGAATATCGTTCAGTTTGAAATTTTGCGGAATGGACAAATAATCGCCTTTGATAACCCCGTAGCCGATGAGCATCCCGGCGCTGTTGACCATCGATACGTTGTCGATGACAAAATTGTCACAGCCATATATCGCCACCGTCGCGTTATCAATACCGGCTTTTTTGCTGAAGTCCGGCGTAATATTTTCTGCCTTAATGTTACGAATAATAAAATGTTTGCCGTTTTCAACATGGACCAGCTGTCGGCAATTGCTGCCGGTGATGTTGGCAACAACAAAATTCTTCACCGCCTGATCTTCCGGGTAGGTGTTATCGTAGGTACTGCCCGCCAGCCCAATGCCGATTCCCCAGTTGATTTTACCGTTGGTACAGTCAATGTGATCAATGACATGGTCGGAGATGAGGATATCGCGATCGTTAATGGCGACGTTCCATTCCACCGCGTCCCCCTGCAGGTAGCTAAAGTGGCTATTGGTGATTCGGGCGCCAATAATCTGATTATGAAAACCCTGGCGCAGGATGGCGTAGTTAGCTTTCGTGACGGTGATGTTATCGATGGTCAGATTGCGCATCACCTTCGGCTCTTTACCACCGATGTAGATTTGCGCCACCGGGCCATAACCGCTCATATTTAATCCCTGAATAACACAGTCTGAGCCGCGCACATCCAGCGTCAGATTGTACAGGCTACCGCCCTTCTCGCCGATGACCTTACAGCCATCCTGCAATACCAGACGCCCGCGGCCATTGCTTTTAATACTCCCTCGCACCAGCAGCGTTTTCCCTGGCGGGATGAAGACCCCGGTATTGAGATTTTCACACACCACCCCTTCCGGGATTTCGACCGTTTGCGCGTCGTTAAAGGCCTGCTTCAACGCCGCAGGCCAGTCGGTTGTCTGATAGCGACGGATATCCACCGTGTCGGCGCGCGCTGTGGCGACCGGTAAAAAAGGCAGCGCCGCAAGAGCGGCGCCAGCAGTCAGGAAACTGCGTCGGTTAAACGCAAATCGATGCTTTTTTTCAAACTCAGACATAGGACCTCGATTCAGAGCGCCTGTAGCAGCGTGGCAAGTTGCTGATTGATACGTTGCTGGTTGAAGTCGGTTTCGATTTTTTGGCGAGCGCAGGTAATCACCGGTGTGAGATCCTGACGCTGCATCGCGCTGAACTCAACGAGTTTATCCGCCAGCGTGCGGGCATCATTTTCTGGTACCAGCCAACCTGACTCCCCCGGGTTGATCAGTTCAGGAATACCGCTGTGCACCGTCGACACCACCGGAATACCCACGGCCATCGCCTCCATGAGCGCCACGGGAATCCCTTCCATATCGCCATCCACACCGGTCACCGACGGCAATAAAAAGAGATCGGCTTCATCCAGCATCGCTTTGACCTCATGGCTGGGCTTAAAGCCCGGCATATGGATCACATCATCCAGTTGGTATTGCTCAATCAGGGTGCGCAAGCGCCGCTCCCACGGGCCAATGCCCAAAATGGTCCAGGTAAAGGCCACGCCACGCTCTTTGAGCAAACGGCAGGCTTCAATACCCACATGCAGCCCTTTTTTCTCGGTCAGTCGCGCGACAGAGATCATCTGTAGCGGCGTTCCGGGGGCTTTCACCGGGCGCAGGGTAAAACGGGCGATATCCACCCCCATGCGCGAGATGGCAATTTTTTCTTCCGGACAACCCATACTGCGTAGCCGTCCGGCCCACAGCTCACTAATAGGCAACATCAGATCGCCCCGGCGAAAAAGCTGTTGATATTCTGGGGTATAGTGACTAAGTACATCCCGGTGCGAAATATCAATGCCGTGGAAAACAGTGGCAATCTTGCCCTGTAACAGACCCAGTTCGCGCAGTTTCGCCGCCGTAACCCCTGCCGGGCCAAAATGGGCAATAAAGACATCGGCACGAAAGACCTGCGGTGTCAGACCGCAGATGGCTGCCAGAATCAGGTTTCGTGCCTCATCACCGTAGCGCGACATATTGAGCGCTTTCCAGGTGGAGGCGCGCCCCGCGCCGCGTAATATCGCTTTTCCGCGATAGCGCAGTTTCGCCAGCTTGCCCTCTGGCTCGTCCAGTAGCCAGTGGGTTTTCTCCGCCAGGCGATACTCTGTCCAGGCGCTATGGGTGTTCTGCAAATCGCCCTTATGCAGCGCGACGATTTCCACCTCATAGCCCATGTTGATAAACGCCACTATCTGATTCAGAACAAAAGTTTCTGAGGCGAGCGGGAATTTCAGCAAGAAGAAGCTGACTTTCATTTCACCTCCCGAATGCGATCCAGCACCGATTTCACCATCAACGCGCCTTTCTCACGCTCGGCCGCCACGGCGGTAGCAAGGCGTTGATTGAGTGCAGGCAGTTGTCCGAGCGTGTCAGCCGCCATGGACGCCAGCGAGCCATCCAGCAGGTGGCGAATATCCACCGCCATCTCCGGCATACCGAGCTGCTGCATAATCCCGGCTGATTTGTGTTCGTAGTTAATGGCGATAGCCGGCGTACCGAAGTTCATCGAGATAATGGCAGAGTGCAGACGCGTTCCTACTGTCAGATCGCAGGCGGCGAGAATTTTGCCCATTTCGAGGTCGTTAAGTTCATCCATCACCACATGGTAGCGGGACGGGTCGCTAATATACTGACGCAGATTGAGCGCCACCATTCGGTCATCTTTGTTGTAACTGTCGATACCGGTACAGGTGGAGAGCGCGATCACCTGCCAGCCTGCATCCAGGATCCGGTTTACCACCTCAGCAAAGGCTTTTTCATAGGCTTGCTGGGTGGTATTGAGACGGCGGTCAAACGGGGCAAGTTCACGCAGCGTAATAGCGACGGTTTTCTGTTTCGCCGCCACATCCAGCCAGTGACGCACGGCATAGCTGGGGGTAAACGACGCATCATCTTCCACCAGCCAGGCGGTATCGACGCCCTGTTCGACTTTCTCGGTCGTGATTTCACTCTGCTTCATCAAATTCAGACTGACGCTCTCACGCAGGATCAACGCGTCGCAATGGCCAAAGACGTAATTAGCCAGTTGATTAAACTGCGGATCCTGGAACGGCCCGACGCTGTGACCAATCATATACAACGGTTTTTTGGCCATAAACGTACACAGAGCATGTTCGAACTGCGGGACGCCATAAAGGTCGACAAAAAAGGAGCCGCCGACCTGGATAATCGCATCATAGCCTGCCAGCAGGCGGACAAAATCGGTAAAGCCCTGGGCAATGGCAATGTTGCGCAGCTTTCCGCTGTCTGTCACCCGGGAAAGCAGAACCTGGTGCTGGTAGCGACGGCGCAGAACCTTTTTCACCCGCCCCACTAGCCCGGCGGCCGTATTGTGCGCTTTCATCTGGCTGTAAAGCGGGTCACCCATTACCGGACGGTTCAATAGCCAGGAAGAACTCACCGGATAGCGGCTCATTACGTCCACTTCCGCTTGTGGTTCGATGCGGGCAATCGCATCCAGCAACCCGCGCAAAATGGCGCTGTCGCCACGGTTGCCGCAGGTGTGATTGCCAAGAATTAATAATTTCATAATGACCTCTCAGAGAATTCCCCTCACCCTGGCCCTCTCCGCTGGGGCGAGGGCTGGGGTGAGGGGGAAAATGAATATCAACCTGCACGCAAGAGCGTTTTCATCTTTTCGTTGCGGCAAAACTGGCGCTTCATCTCCACCACCAGCGCATTGCGTGACAGCACAATCATCGCCGCGAACGCCAGCGCGCCCGCCGCCACCTGAACGGCAAGCAGTGCCGACACCGGCAGACGCCCGGCGAGTGCCAGCCCCAGCCCGTAGCTCACCACCAGCGTCGGCAGTGATAAATAGAACGGCAGCCAAAGACTCAGGATGTACTGGCGATAGCTGGATCCCAGAACAGGTTTGATCATCACGAAATAGCTCAGGACGGTGTTGATAATCTGCACCAGCAGAAAGCCCAGCGTGACGCCAATCGCGCCTGCCAGGTGACCGCCGACAATGATGGCGGGAATAAACAAAAAGGTTTTGAAGACATTAAATTTAAAGCTGATATCCACCCGGGCTTTGGCCATTAACAACGACCCAATCGGATTGCCGACCGCACGCAGCAGACCCACAATGCACAACAGTTGCAGGACAGGAATGATGCTGCTCCACTTCTCGCCAAACACCAGCGGCACGAAATTGTTCGACACCACCAGCAGCCCCAGCAGGATCGGGAAGTTAATGATCCCCACCACCGACAACAGCTTGTAAAAATTAAGCCGCAGCTTTTCCGTGTCATCCTGAATTTTGGCAAACGCCGGGAACAGGACGCGCGTAATAATGGGGTTGAGTTTCATTGGCGGAACGACGGCCACGTTATAGGCCAGGTTGTAACCGCCCGCGACGCTGGCCCCAAGGATGCGCGCCAGTACCAGCGTGGAGAGATTGGTGTTCAGGTAGTTAATGACGCTGTCCGCCGTAAGCCACGCGCCAAATTTGAGATTGGAGCTGACCGAACGCAGCGAAAAGTGCAGGCCAGGACGGTAGATCTTGCGGCCAAACCAGCCGAAGAGCAGCGTACGCACGGCGCTGTTCACCAGATAACCGAGGATAGCGGTCATTGCCAGCGGCCAGAAAAAGGCGCTGACCACCGTAAAGGTAAAACCTGCCAGCACCGAGACGGTTTCAATACTGCCGATCTTGTTAAACTCCAGCTCCTTTTGCATCAGCGCCCGGAACTGCTGACCATGCGGAATCAGCACAAAAGCCAGCGACAGGGTTTTTATCAGCGACGCCAGATCCGGGTTATGCAGCACGCCGGCAATCAGATCGCTGAGTAAAAAGATAGCCACACAGACCACCAGCCCCAGCCCGACATTCAGCCAGTACAGGGTGGTGAGTTCGAGGTGGCTTATCTCCTTACGCTGGATGATGGAGTTGGCAATACCAAAATCCGATAGCGTATCGGCGAGCGCGATAATCACCAGCGAGACGGTGAGCAGGCCAAACTGGTGGTTATCGATAATGCGCGCCAATACGGTCATCTGTACCAGGCCAAGCCCGATAATGGTCAACGTTGCCATGGCCGACCATTTCGCCCCGCTGATGGTTTTTTCACGTAAGCTCATGACCACTCCTTAATACGCCGCTTTATTCACAAACCCTTTAAAGATGGTCAGAAAAACGATTTTGATATCGAACCAAAGACTCCATTCACGGATGTACTCGAGGTCGAACTCAACGCGTTTTTCCATTTTTTCCAGCGTATCCGTCTCGCCGCGCCAGCCATTGATTTGCGCCCAGCCGGTAATACCCGGTTTCACTTTGTGACGCAGCATGTAGCCTTCAATGAGCTGACGGTACTGCTCGTTATGGGCCACCGCATGGGGGCGTGGACCGACAATTGACATCCCGCCCGTCAGCACATTGATAAACTGCGGCAACTCATCCAGTGAGGTCCGGCGCAGGAAGCTGCCGACTTTGGTCACGCGCGGATCGTTTTGCGTGGCCTGGGTCACCACCTTGTCGTTCTCCATCACTTTCATGGAACGGAATTTCCACACCTTGATGGGTTTACCGTCCATGCCATAGCGGGTCTGGCGAAAGATAATCGGCCCCGGGGAAGTCAGTTTCACCGCCAGCGAGATCCCCAACAGAACCGGTGAGATCAGCATCAGGATGAGGGACGCCAGCACAATGTCTTCGAGACGTTTGAGAATGCGGTTGACGCCCGACAGCGGCGTGTCATACAGCGGTACCACCGGCACTCCATTCACCTCTTCAATCCGCGAATGCAGAATATTGAAGGTGAAAACATCAGGTATCAGGATCACCGAGCAGGTGGTGTCCGCCAGTTGGCGCACCAGATGTTTGATGCACTGCGCGTCGTTCATTGACATGGCGATGTAGACGTTATGGATTTTCCCGGCACGGGCATCGTCAAGCAGTTGGTCATAATTGCCGACCCAGTCACTGCTCACGCCACCCGGTTTCGCGTCGTGATAGACACCGACCACTTCAAAACCCAGCCAGGGTTCATTACGAAAGCTCTCCAGCAGTTCTTGTCCGGCGGGAAGGTCGCCCGCCACCGCAACGCGACGCGTGTTATAGCCATGATTACGCAGCCAGCCGGCGGCAAAACGGATAATGCCACGGCAAATAATCAGCCCTGAGCTGCTGAGCAAATACCAGGCAAAATAGAGGGCAAAGGTATTGTTAAGTTCGCTGCGAAACGCCACCAGACCGGCGCTAAAGACAAAACTGAGGGTCCAGTTTTGCAGCAATAACACCAGCTCGGTCATAAACCGCACACCACGCCATGAACGATAAAAATCGGTCATGCCGCCGATCATCTGGAACACCACCAGGGTAATCAGCGCCATCAGCAGATGCTGATAAAAGAACGGCAACGTATTGAGCCTACAGACGATGTACAGGCCACCGAACATGATGGTGATGTCTGAGAATCGCTGCACGATAGAGATTAACGATGCATTCGTTTTGGCCCGGTCGCGCTTTTTTAGATTTGTCATCGTTGTACCTATTCATTCGTTTTCCCCCCACCGCAGCCCTCTCTCCTCGCGAAAGAAGGTTAGAGTGAGGGGGAAAAACAGGGATTACTGTTTCAACAACGCCAGAATGTCCTGTGTTCGCGCCTCCATCAGCGCAGTGTCGCCGCGCGATTCCACGTTCAGGCGCACAACCGGCTCGGTATTGGATGAGCGCAAGTTAAAGCGCCAGTCCGGGAAGGACATGCTGATGCCATCGGTACGGTCAACGCTAAGCGCAGAACCGGTGAAATGGGCTTCGACGCGGGCAATGGCAGGGGCGGCCTGATCCAGCTTTAAGTTGATTTCGCCGCTGGCCGGAAACGCCGCCATGCGATCGCTGACCAGCGCCTCCAGCGTTTTGCCCTTGAGACAGAGCAGCTCAGTCACCAAAAGCCAGGGGATCATGCCGCTATCGCAGTAGGCAAAATCGCGGAAATAGTGATGCGCGCTCATCTCACCGCCGTAGATCGCATCCTCTTCACGCATGCGCTCTTTAATAAACGCGTGCCCGGTTTTCGACATCACCGGCTTACCGCCCGCCGCGGTTACGACATCCACCGTGTTCCAGGAAAGGCGCGGGTCGTGGATGATCTTCGCGCCGGGGTTTTTCTCCAGGAATGCCTGAGCCAGCAGACCGACAATGTAATAGCCCTCGATAAACTGGCCGTTGCCGTCAAAGAAGAAGCAGCGGTCAAAATCGCCGTCAAACGCGATACCGATATCCGCGCGATGTTCGATGACCGCGTTGCGGGTATCGTCGCGGCACTCCGGGAGAAGCGGGTTAGGAATGCCGTTCGGGAAGTTGCCATCCGGGGTGTTATGTACCTTGATAAAGGTGACAGGAACATTGTGCGTCTTAAAGCGCTGCTCCAGGGCATCAATGACCGGTCCTGCCGCCCCGTTCCCGGAATTGATCACCAGTTTTAACGGTTTGAAATTCGCCAGGTCGACATAGCTGAGCAGGTGATCGATATAGGCATCACGCAGGTTGATTTGCCGATAGCTGCCGCGTTTTTGCGCATTCACCGGCGGGAAGTCATTCGCTTCGGCCAGGCGCTGAACATCGCGCAGCCCCGTATCACCGCTGATTGGACGGGCACCTTTACGGACGAGCTTCATGCCGTTGTAGTCCATTGGGTTATGGCTGGCCGTGACTTCAATACCGCCATCTACGCCCAGGTGGAAGGTGGCAAAATAGATCTCTTCGGTGCCCGAAAGCCCGATATCCAGAACATCCACACCCGCATCTTGCAGCCCTTTGGCCAGCGCCAGTTTTAATGTTTCGCTCGTTAAACGGACATCGCCGCCCAGCACGATGGTTTGCGGTTTTAAATATTCGCCGTAGGCCCGGCCAATCCGCCAGGCAATATCTTCATTCAGCTCTTCACCCAGCTTGCCGCGAATATCGTAGGCTTTAAAACAGGTTAATTTTTCCATCATTACCTCGTTTTCAGGCAACAGTTAGCCCTCTCCGGTGTGGAGAAATAATCAAAAAGAATTCATTTGTTATATCTATCCGACGTCGCGTTGCGGCAAATCAGCAGCGGCGCGAAAGATGTCGGACAGTGTCAGATGCGTCCGTAACGATCTTCAAACCGCACAATATCGTCCTCTTCGAGATAGGAACCGGAGCGTACTTCAATTAAATCGAGAGGTATTTTTCCCGGGTTCTCAAGACAATGGCGCGCACCGAGCGGAATGTAGACCGACTCGTTCTCACCCAGCAGTTTGATCTCGTCATTGATGGTGACTTTCGCCGTACCCGCCACCACCACCCAGTGTTCAGCACGATGGTGATGCATCTGAACCGAGAGCCCTTCGCCGGGTTTCACGGTGATGCGCTTCACCTGATAGCGATCGCCTGCGTCAATGGAGTCATATTTACCCCAGGGACGATAAACTTCACGGTGGATGTGGTGTTCATGGCGGCCATCCGCTTTGATTTGCTCGACCACTTTCTTCACATCCTGCACGTGGTTACGGTCCGCGATCAGCACGGCATCCTTGGTCTGCACCACCACAAGATCTTTCACGCCGACGGTGGTGACCAGACCGGACTCCGCATAGACGAAGCTGTTCTCGGTATCATGACTGATGACGTCGCCGTGATGGACGTTTCCCTCAGGAGTATGGGCGCTGATTTCCCACAAAGAGGACCAGGAGCCCACATCACTCCAGCCAGCATCCATCGGCACCACCACCGCATCGGCCGTTTTTTCCATTACTGCATAGTCGATAGACTCTTCCGGACAGGCCAGAAACGCGGCTTCATCAACACGGATAAAGTCCAGATCCGGATCCGTCACATCCATCGCGCGCTCGCAGGCCTCGTAAATATCGGGACGATATTTTCTCAGCTCCTCCAGATAGCGCCCGGCGCTAAACAGGAACATGCCGCTGTTCCAGTAATATTCACCGCTCGCCACATAACCCTGCGCGGTTTCCAGATTTGGTTTTTCGACAAACTGCGCCACATCGAAGGCCAGGCCATCGCCTTTGCCTGGGGTTACCTCGCCACGGCGAATGTAGCCATATCCGGTCTCCGGCAGGTCCGGTACGATGCCAAAGGTCACCAGTTTGCCGCTTTCGGCATAGGCCAGAGCCTGACGAACCGAGGTACGAAACGCTTCTTCATCCTGAATCACATGATCCGCCGCCAGCACCAGCATCAGCGGGTCGGAGGTCGGGTTATGACGTGTGATCGCCATCGCGGCCAGCGCGATCGCGGGTGCGGTGTTGCGCCCTGCGGGTTCAAGAATGATGTTCTCCGTCAGCTTGTTAAGCTGGCGCAACTGCTCGGCAACAATAAAGCGATGCTGTTCATTGCAGATAACCACCGGACTTTCACACTCCACCCCATCCAGGCGGCAGACGGTGGTCTGCAGCATGGTCAAATCACCTTTCAGGCAGAGGAATTGTTTGGGATACAGGACACGGGAGAGCGGCCACAGGCGGCTGCCGGAACCCCCGGCCATTACCACCGGATACAGTTGTGTTTGACTCATGATTTATCCCCATTCCCTTCGTAATTCAGACGTTCGTCTTGCGCATGGGCAGCCTGCCCTGCGCTCACCGTCGGATCGCGTCGGGAGATATCAGTCATAAACTGGGTTAACACGCTCTCTTTCTCGAGCGTGCGTTCGGCATATTCACGTGCCACCGTGTTGGTTTTGGGCATCAAAAGTGCCTGTTCGATGCCCGCCGTCAGCGCCGGCACGGATTCGGGTTCCACACACACGGCGATACCCGGCGATGCCAGACAAAGCTGGCCCAGCTCGGTGGACGCTTCGGCGGTGATAACGGCATTGCCGCCCACGGCGAGAATATTGGTCAGTTTCGATGGCAGCACGGCGTCCGCCGCGCCACGTTTTTGAATCACCAGATGGCAATCGGCCATCTTGAGCAGCGCTGGCAAGGCGTCGTAAGGCTGCAACGGAAAGAATTTCACGTTATCCAGCCCCTGTTGCAGGGCTTGCTTTTCCAGTCTCGCTTTGCCGCCGCCCTGCCCCACAATCACAAACAGCCACGGTTGTTCGCGGAGGTTAGCCGCAGCCGCAATCACATTTTCAAGCCCCTGCTTCTCACCGATATTGCCGGAGTAAAGAATGATTTTTTTATCCTCAGGCAACCCCAGAGTCTGTCTCAGTTGCGCGACATCCTGCGGATCAACGTCGCGAAAGCGGGCCACTTCTGACCAGTTCGGAAAGAAGATTATCCGCCCGGCTTCCACCCCTTTTTCCCGTGCTTTGTTCATCATTGAGCGGGAGATGGTGGAGACATTGTCGACATTGTGCAGAGCGCTGCGCTCAAACGCGGTAGCCAGTTTCGCCACTTTGCCGGTTTTGCCTTTCCCGGCCATCCCTAAGCCAAGCATGGCGTCGACTTCATAATCCTGAATATGCAATAGCGTGCGGGCACCGGTGAGTTTTGCCAGCAGACGCATGCCCGGTGTACAAAACAGCGTCGGTACCACGCCGATGATGCGATCCGGCTTCCAGCGTCGCTGTGCCATCAGCGGAAAAAAGCTGCTCACGGCGAAGCTGGTCAGATGGATCAGTCGTTTCAGTGTCGAGGGCTGTTTCGGTACATACAGTGGACAGCGCCAGACGGTCGCGGCACCGCTTTCCCGGCGATAACGCCAGGTGGAATACGCCTTACCCACCTGCCACTCCGGGTAGTAAGGCGGCGCGGTAATGACACGCACGTCATGCCCCTGCCGGGCCATCCATTCAACCATTTCGCCCGTGTATTTACCGATACCGGTTAATTCCGGCGCATAGTTGATGCCGTAAACAAGAATTTTCATAAGCCCGGTACTCCCCGCGCTTCCTTGAAATAGGCGCGGCTATTGTCATGTACCAGCGGATCGGCAATCAGCACATCGGGCGTCAGCCAGCGATAGTCATCGTGCTGTTCTGTCGGCAGCGCCAGCGTGGAGGCATCGACCCGTAAGCGAAAACCGAGCACGATGTAGTGGGTAGAAAAATCGCTGCCGGAAAAGTTGTCGTCATAGAAGTGCTGCCAGACGCCATAAAACTCTCCTGCCGACATCGGCAGGAGTACGCCCAGTTCAGCCAGCGTCAAACGTTCAAACGCGCTCGCCAGAGGTTCATCTTTTTGCACCCGTCCACCCGGTACAAACCAGTAACCCTGCGCCGGACGATTCGTACGCTTGCCGAGCAAAAACTCGCCGCTGTCGTTCTCCACAATAAGATCGATGGAGATAAGCGGAGTCGAACGCACGACCGTGGCAAAATCTTCCGGACGTAAAAACATGCTTACCCCCTGAACCGTTGCTGATTTTCGAGGAACCACTGGTAGGTGCTTGCCAGCCCCTGCTCCAGCGAGATCTCGTGATACCAGCCAAGCGCATGCAGGCGGGAGACATCCAGCAGTTTGCGTGGCGTACCATCCGGCTTAGTGGCGTCAAAGACCACCCGACCTTTGTAGCCCACGACCTGAGCGACCGTTTGCGCCAGTTCACGGATCGTGCAATCCAGCCCGGTGCCGACATTAATGTGCGACAGCATCGGTTCGGTATTCTCCTGCCACACTTCGCGATCCAGCTCCATCACATGAATGCTGGCTGCCGCCATGTCGTCCACGTGGAGGAACTCGCGCATCGGCGTGCCGCTGCCCCATACCACGACGTCAGGCGCATTGCTGAGCGTGGCTTCATGAAAGCGACGGAGCAATGCCGGGATCACGTGGGAGTTGCTCGGGTGGAAGTTGTCATTCGGCCCGTACAGGTTAGTCGGCATCACCGAGCGATAATCACGGTTGTACTGGCGGTTGTAGGACTCGCACAGTTTGATACCGGCGATTTTGGCAATCGCATACGGTTCGTTAGTCGCCTCCAGCGTCCCCTGAAGAAGCTCACTTTCCGCCATCGGCTGGTGCGCCAGCTTCGGGTAAATACAGGATGAACCGAGGAACAACAGCTTGTTCACGTCATGCAAATGCGCCGCGTGAATGATGTTGCACTCAATCATCATGTTCTCGTAGATGAAATCTGCCGGGTAGGTGTTATTGGCGACAATGCCACCTACTTTCGCCGCCGCCAGATAGACCTGGTCGATACGTTCGCTGGCAAAGAACGCCTGCACCTGCGCAGAATCCAACAGGTTCAGTTCGTCGCGGTTACGCAGTACCAGTTCTACGTCTTCACGTTGCGACAGCAGTCTTACGATGGCCGACCCGACCATGCCGCGGTGACCCGCGACAAAGATACGTTGTTTCGTCATTCTCAGGACTCCAGCGCGATGGCAACCTCGTAACCGTGAGCTTTCAACAGCGAATGTTTTTTCGCCGCTTCAAGATCTTTGGCTACCATCTCAGAGACCATCTCCTGCAGCGTGGTTTCCGGTTTCCAGCCCAGTTTTTCGTGTGCTTTGGTCGGATCGCCGAGCAGAGTTTCCACTTCTGCCGGACGGAAGTAACGCGGGTCAACGGCAACAATGACATCGCCCGGTTTCACGCCTGGCGCGTCATGGCCGGTGACGGAGACAACAATCCCCTTCTCTTCCACACCCTTGCCTTCAAAGCGAAGTTTGATACCCAGCTGCGCCGCCGCCATTTCCACAAACTGACGCACGGAATACTGCACGCCGGTGGCGATAACGAAGTCTTCCGGATGGTCCTGCTGCAGCATCATCCACTGCATCTTCACGTAATCTTTCGCATGGCCCCAGTCACGCAGAGAATCCATGTTGCCAAGGTAGAGGCAAGATTCGAGCCCCTGAGCGATGTTGGCAATGGCGCGGGTAATTTTGCGGGTTACGAAAGTTTCGCCACGGCGCGGAGACTCGTGGTTAAACAGGATGCCGTTGCAGGCGTACATGCCATAGGATTCACGGTAGTTTACGGTGATCCAGTAAGCGTACAGTTTGGCGACAGCATACGGAGAACGTGGGTAGAATGGCGTGGTCTCTTTCTGCGGGATTTCCTGAACCAGGCCATACAGTTCAGAGGTCGATGCCTGGTAAAAACGCGTTTTCTTTTCAAGGCCCAGGAAGCGGATGGCTTCCAGCAGACGCAATGTCCCCATCGCATCTACATCGGCGGTGTATTCTGGTGATTCAAAAGAGACCGCGACATGGCTCATCGCCCCAAGGTTATAAACCTCATCCGGCTGCACTTCCTGCAGAATACGGGTCAGGTTAGAGGTATCCGTCAGATCGCCATAGTGAAGGTGGAATTTCGGGTTACTGGTGTGCGGATCCTGATAAATATGGTCCACACGCTCAGTGTTGAATGAAGAGGCACGACGCTTGATGCCATGAACTTCATAACCCTTTTCCAGAAGCAGTTCTGCCAGATAAGAGCCATCTTGCCCGGTAACGCCGGTGATGAGAGCGACTTTAGACATATTTTATTCCTCTATTACTTATCAGAAGTTATTCAGTTTTTACGCGTTCGCGCGTTACCACTGCGGGGTTGCCACGGCAAATTGCATTTGCCGGAAGCGTCTTAAAAACACTGCTGCGCGCACCGACAACCGTTCCGTCACCAATACGCACGCCGGGAGCAACAAAGACATCCGTTGCCAACCAGCATTTATCGCCAATCACGATGGGCGACGCGGTAATATCAAAGTGCGCGCTCATAAAATCGTGACTACCGGTACACAAATAACATTTCTGCGAAATCACAGAATTAGCGCCGATTGAGATCTCGCCCAGGGTATATAAAACAGCGTCATCGCCGACCCAGCTGTAATCACCCAGCGTTAATTTCCATGGATACGTTATTTTCACTGACGGACGGATCACTACGTTTTTTCCGATTTTTGCACCGAATAAACGCAGCAGAAAGGCACGCCAGCGATACATAATTTGTGGCGACCAGGCAAATAATGTCGACTGCACCGCCCACCACAATTGAACCTTAATAGCACTCCCGCCCCGAAAGCCTTTCGGCACGGAGAATCCTTGTAAGTCTTGCATCGTGTTTCCTTATACGTTGCCCTTTATTCTTCAAGCTACCGTTGCGTTGACTAAATTCGTTTAACCGCACCGTTTACTTAAGTCAGCGCATCGAAATTCTCTGACTTGCCGTCATTCCGCAACTCGAATTACTCAGGGCATTCACATTACGCTTTGTTATATAAGGCTTTCGCTTTACCGGTAGTGCGCAGGCGTAACAGATACGATAATTCCGCCCAGAAGCCCGGCACATGTAATATTTTTCGTTGGACGTTGCGAGCATCCCGACATAATTCAAGGTTATTCGACGTAGAAACGCCACCCATAGAAAATTCGGATACCAGACCGTGCAGGCGTTTGAAGCGAAAGCCTGCTTTGAACATTCTGGCTGCCAGCGCGTAATCGGAAGAGACTTTATATTGTAAATCGTAGGGGTAGGTTTTCAGGCCGCTCATCGGGAAGAATATGGCCTGATGGCTGGCAGGCAAGCTGTGATAAATATACCAGCCACGTTTTGCACTACGGCGTATTTTTGTACCATCGCCGAAATCTAATAAGGCATCGCCAATGTACATTGCATTGTCACGTTCTTGTGCCAGCTGGCGGATAACTTCAACGCTTTCCGGATGCAGGATATCACCTGAATTGAGGAATAACGCGAAGCGGCCATTGGCCATACTGATGCCTTTATTCATCGCATCATAGATGCCGTTATCTTTCTCGCTGACGTAACGTAAGTGGTACTGCCCGTTGAGATTTTCCAGAAACTCTGCGGTACCGTCAGCAGAGCCACCGTCCACAACAATCCACTCGAATGCGATATCCTGCGCCTGTGCCAGATGGGCCAGCGATTTCCAGGTTTTCATCACGCCTTCATAATTACGAAACGCAACAGTAATAACGCTTAGTAACATGTGACCCACCTCGTCATATGCTCGAAATATTTAACGCCTTGCGGAAAATAAACGGGCAAACAATTAAAAATGCGTATTCAGGGCTAAAGATCGATCCCGTAAAAAACCACGATATAGGAGCGAACAGATAAAGCTGAACACGAAAATTCTGATTATTACCAAACGCATTGACAGTCATTCTTGCAACTTTGAACAAATACCAACCGGTCAGTAATACGGCAAACCATGAAAAATAGATAATTAACAGATACAAGCCATTGTCTATGGTTTTGCCGACATCTGCACCGTTAAAGATTCCGAATGATGCAACATATTCGTAAAGTGAGCCAAATCTTACAGCACCATCAATGTTTGTCAGGGAATATCCCACCATCGCCAGCGGTCCGATAATGCGATAATAAGAGGAGGAGCCTTCTGTTCCTAAATCACCGAGACGTTCCGCAATATAAGGAAAGGCGAACACCACCCCGACAACAAATACCGCCAGTGAAATAATTGCCAGCGGCAATTTCTTGCGTATCGCTTCCTTGTTTAAATACTGAAATGCCCATTCCAGTAGATAAAAAAGGATAAATGTCATTACCCCTGAAAACGATCCCGAAAGAACTATCCCTGTCAGAATCATAGCATCTGTCTTCGGCGTTTTGATACCAAACTGTTTGATGCTGAGCCAAATTGAGATTAATGCCAGGGCGAAGAATGCCGGTTCGAAATAGAGTGCCGTCGTCCTCTTACCACCAAATTTGATAAAATTCAGTACGTAGCTGTTACTGTAAATCAGATATTTCGAAATTATCTCCATGAGACTGCTGCCGCCAGAGAGAATAATTTGCGCCATTTCCGCTGCCGCCAGCATCACCACCAATGCAACCACTACATAAAAGAAGCGAAGTATTTTGCGGTAGTTATGCGGCGAAACCGTTTTGAAGCGAATACTCCATACCATGCCGATGATGATAACGATATAAACAAACAGCATCGTTGACGTCACATACTTACTGGCGTTCAGTGACTGCCCAAAAATGTAATTAAACAGCGTCAATCCGGCACCGGTGCCCAGGGCTATCATCAACTTTTTCAGATTGATTTTTTCCACATAGAGCAACAGCAACAGCGGTAAGAACGTAACGATGGTTATCGGAAAGCTTTCGCCAAGCTGGAAAATTTTCACGTTAACCAGCAAGTAAATCAGCGGCAGCAGGAGATAACTACAGACCCTGATAGAATGAGACATATTCCTCCAGCATCTGTTGCCCGCTATATGCGCGACGGCTGCGCGCCCGAAACGCATCCAGCGATGTGCCAAACACGGCCTGCGCGATATCGGCTTTATGAAGTTGCGCCAGCGGCACAACTTCCGCTTCGCTAAAGGTCTTGCCGCCCGACTTCTCCAGAACTTCACGCGCGGCATCACTGTGCGTGGCGATAACCGGCACGCCGATGGAAAGCGCTTCACACAAAATCAGCGGATAGTTGTCCACGCGTGAGGTAAAGAGCAGCGCATCCATCTGGTTGAGTTCGCTCATTAACTGACGCTTATCGGTCAGAAAACCGTGGTTGACTACGTTTGGTCCCTCAAAGGGAGAAAACTTGCCAAAGGTATGCAGTTCAACGCGCTCGCCCAGCGCCATCACGTCACGAACAAGTTGTTGATTAGTCTTACCGTCATAGCGCAAATCGTGGGCCACCACGGCGATTTTCGGTCGCCCATGGGTGACGGTAACCGGGGGCAAATCTGCAAGAATGGCTTCGGTCGCTACATCAATACCATTATTGATAATGCGGCAACGACCCGCGCCGTACAGGCTATTGAATGCCTCGGCCACATGCTGACTGGGGGAAATAAACTGGCAGCCCAGCGCCATCATCTCGTTAAACAAACGGCGTTTCTCATCCACCAGTTGCTGCGCGCGATCCACTTTTACCGGCGGATAGTTCGTCAGCGTCGGGCACTTTTTGCATCCCTGTTTCCAGCCTTCACAGCCATCAGTGAATGCACAACGCCCGGTGACGCTCCAGTGATCATGCAGCGTCCAGACAAAGGTCACATCAGGCTTATGCGCTTTCAGTCTCTGGCAGAACGCCACCAGGTCTTTCAGGTTCAGCCAGTAACTGTGCATCACGTGAAAGTGCAGCACCACCGGCCCTTTGGTGCGGCTGACGCTGCGATAGAGATTATTAAGATTGCCAAAGACATCGCGGTTAAACAGGCGAAACAGCGCCAGGTTTGCCATTGAGGTCAGACGCGGCGTCTGTTTAAACACATTGGGATACTGGTCATGGCTGACGCTTTTCTTGCCGCCTTTCCCGTAGCCGTAAACAAAGCGTGAATGCATGCCCTGCTGCAGCGCCCGCTGGTGTAAATCCAGCGCGACACCTGCCGCGCCGCCCTCTGCGAGGCGAACGTTAAATTGTAATATGTTCATTTGATTGCCTTCACCCGCGCTTTTTCACCCACCACCAGCGCATTATCCGGCACGTTGTCGAGCACAACGCTGCCTGCGCCAACCATGACGTTATTACCAATGGTGATATCACCCAGCAAGACCACGTTAGCCCCGAGTTCAACGTTGTTGCCGATAACCGGACAGGCCAGATTGTCTGCGCCACGATTACCAATGGTCACACCATGGCGAATGGTGAAATCATCCCCCGCGACCACATGCTTATTAATGACCACGGCGTAGCCATGATGAATGGTGAAACGACGGCCAATGGTCGCCGCCGCCTGGATCTCATAGCCAAACAGACATTCCGTCATAAAGCGGTAAACCACTAGCACGGGCGCCGCCCACAGGTTGTTGAGCACATTTTTCTTGCGCCATACGGAGCAAAAATGGGCGACGCGATAGGCCGCGACCATGCAGCACGGGCGCAAACTCCATTGATTAGCGCGAAAATCTTCTAATCGCATCATTTCCCTCGCAAACCATCAGCCAGACGCTTGCCATTGCGTACCGAGAAAAGCGTCAGCAGCGTGCGCCAGTTCATGCGCTTATTACGGATCTGGTAGAGCGTGAACAGCTGATATTTCTTGCTGGCGCGGTCAAATTTAGCTTTGTGTTTCCGGTAGAAGTGGAAGTAGCCCGAGAATTTTTTCGGCGACGAGGTAATCTGCATTTCACCGTGATTGATGTGCAGAATTTGCGTCGCTTTTTCGATTTTCCACGGCTCGCCATACTGCTCCACCATGCGCAAAAAGATGTCGTAGTCCTGTGCCGCTTTCAGTTGCGTATCGAACAGGCACTCCTTAAAGCGCCAGGACCAACTGAACACCTGGTTGCCCACAATGTTGCGCTTGTAGAACAACTTGCGGGAAAACGGCGATTTTGGGTAAAGCGGTAAGCTGGTCGGTTGTGAATAGACTTCGCCCTGACAGACATAGTCGTTGGCATAGAGAAAAGCCCGCGATACCAGCTGGTGTTTATGTTCCAGGAAAACAGACAGGCGGTCCGGCGTCCATTCATCGTCATCATCAATACCGGTAATAAACTCGCCTTTCGCCTGCATGATGGCCTGGTTGCGCACCGCGCAGGCGCCGGAATTAAACGCGTTACGGGTATAGGTCACACGCGGGTCATTCAATTCGGCCACATAACTCTGGAGTTGCTCAAAGGCAGTTGAGCAGTCGTCTACAATGATCAATTCCCAGTGGGTATAATCCTGACGCAGCACCGATTTGATAGCGCGAATAGCCAGTTGTTGACGGTTCCATGTCGGCATATAGATCGAGATTAACGGACGTTCTGTGGTCATTTTCTTCCCCGATTGATCAATATTCCTCTCACCCTCTCCCTCTCCCTTGAGGGGCGAGGGAAAGCTGTACGCCCATGTGCAAGCGAGAGCACTCTTTTCCCCTCTCCCCGGTGGGGTAAGGAAACGGTTGAGTCCATTTACAAGCGACTACGCTTTTCCCCTCTCCGCTGTGGGAGAGGGACGGGGTGAGGGGTTAGGGTTAAACGTTATTTGCTATCAGACTTGTATTCATATTCGTAATAGCCGTAATCCTGATAGCCGGTAGCACGGCGGAAAATGGAGTTCAGGATGACGCCTTTGACCTGAATACCGTTTTGCTCAAAGCGGCTCAGACTGGTCTGCACCTCTTTCACCGTATTCACCGCATAACGCGCGACCATCAACGTGGTGCCCGCGTGGCGTCCCACGATCGCCGCATCCGTCACCGCGAGGATTGGCGGGGTATCAATCAGCACCAGGTCATAATGTTTACTCGCCCAATCCAGCAACTGCGTGAAACGCTCGCTCATTAAGAGTTCGGACGGGTTCGGCGGGATCTGCCCACGCGGCACCAGATCAAAGTTCGCAATGGAGGTTTTTTTGGCACAGTTTTCAATACTGCCCTTGCCAACCAGAATATCCGACAGACCATTAACGTTATCGGTACCGAGCAGTTCGTGGGTATAGCCTTTGCGCATATCACAGTCGATCATCAGCACGCGTTTATTGGTCTGGCTAATCACCGCCGCCAGGTTGGCGCAGACGAATGTTTTACCAATCGACGGGCTCACCCCGGTCATCATCAGGACATTATTGGGTGCCTGCATCATGGCGAAATGGAGACTGGTGCGCAGGCTGCGTACCGCTTCAATCGCCAGATCCGCCGGGTTACCCACCGCCAGCAACTGGCGCTGTTTGTAACGTTTGCTGCCCTTGACGGTTTTGACCGTATCGCGCGCTTTTTGCCACTCCGACAGCGGAATGCTGGCATAAACGCTGATCCCCTGCTCTTCCAGCGACTGCGGGCTTTCGATACCACGATTGAAGAGTGAACGCAGAAGAACCACGACCACAGAGAGGATTAGCCCCAGGATAACGCTGCCGAGAATGATCAGCGCTTTTTTCGGTTTCAATACCCCAGGCTGAGTAATGGCCGCATCAACAATGCGTACATCCCCCACGGTGCTGGCCTCGGTAATACGCAACTCCTGTTGTTTGTTCAGCAACTGCATATAAACCTGCTGACCGGACTCCACATCACGCGTCAGGCGGACAATCTCCTGCTGCGTTTTTGGCATTGCCGTCACGCGGGTGTTGAGTTTGGCCTTTTCATCTTCCAGCGCTTTGCGTTTTTCCAGCAGTGTGCGGTAAGCCGGGTGCGCTTTGGTGTACAGCTTGGAAATCTCCGCCTCTTTAAAGGTCAGTTCGTTCAACTGCGCATCGATGTTAACCATCGAGTCGAGTACCGATTTCGCTTCCAGCGGCAGGTCAACGGAGTCTTGCTGCTGGCGATAGGTATTGAGTTTGTTTTCGGCCACGTCCAGTTTGGCGCGAACTTCCGGCAGTTGTTTATTCAGGAACTCCAGGCTCTTCGCGGCTTCTTCGGACTTACGCTCAACGTTCTGTTGCAGATAGTTGCGGGTAATGCTGTTAAGAATGTCGCGGATCTGATCGCGATCTTCGCCGGTATAGGTCAGGCTGAGCACACCGGTATCTTTACCGTTCTCGGTAACGCTCAGATTATTTTGCAGGTTATTGATCATTCCGAGCGTGGAGAATTTCGTCACGGTGAATTCGCTGTCGTTCGCCGCCTGAATAGCGCTAACCACCATAGTCACACCGTCCTTGCTTAACGGTTGCCCCACTTCGCCATGTGCGCTAAAGCCTCCGTCGCTGGTCAGAGAGTACTGTTTCGGCCCCAGCACCTTAAGGGTGAAGACCTGATCTTTCATCTCTTTAGGGAGGGTGAACGTCGTGACTTTGACCGTATCATCTTGCCGACCCATCAATCTGTCCCAGCCCGCGCCAAAAACCGGAAAGGTGTTTTTGGTCACGGCGATATCCAGATTTAAATCATTGACGGTTTTGCCCAGCACCAGCCTGGACTGAATCAACTGAATTTCCGCTTCCGACGCAGGGGGTTTGTTAGCCAGCGCCGAACCGATATCCTGCACCAGGGAATTACCGGTATTCTGCTCGATCTGTACCAGCGCATCCGCGCTGTAGATTGGCGTGGCAAACAGGCAGTAAACGATAGCGGCCACGGCAAATAAGCCGGTGATCCCCAGCACCCACCAGCGGGCCTCGACGACTGTACCGATTAATCGCCCTACATCGATTTCATCATTTCCCACCGTCGACGCGGCGGAATGGTGTGTTTTCTCTGTCATTGTTATCCCTGCTGAGCGTTCAGTGCCTGCGCCCACTGGCGGGCAGACTGGTCAAGTAAGGTGTAAACGGCCTCGAAGGCGTCGCGGCTTTTGCGATATGGATCGGGAATTTCACGTTCATCGTCCCAGTGACCAAACAGCATCACTTTGCCGCGCATTTCCGGCGCGATTTCGCACAGTGCGGCGATATGCCGTTTTTCCATGACCAGAATCAGGTCGAAATCACGGCACATTTTTCCGGAAACCTGCCGGGCGCAGTGCCCTTCAAGGGACAGATCGTTTTTTGCTGCCACGCGCGCTGCCTCCGCATCCGCGCTTTTACCTACCAGCGCTCCTAGCCCGGCTGACTCTACCGTCAATGCGGGCTGATACTTTTTCAGCAGCCGCTCCGCCGTGGGGGAACGGCAAATGTTCCCCACACACACCACCAGAATTTTGTTAAACATCGCCTATCACCAGGTGTGAATGTCGCGCGCCGTATCCGTCATGTAGCGAACGCCACTGATGGTTGGCAGCAACTGATTGATGAGACGGTTCCAGCGAGCAACCGGTGCGGTCGTCACATACACCACGTCATACGGCTGGAGGCGGAATTCGGTTGCCATCACCAGCGAGGTCGCATCGGACATATCAAGCTGATAAATGTTGGCAATCTTGCCGCCGCGACCGTTCTCGCCTTTGAGCGGACGAATCACGAAGATGCCGCTGGCGTTGGAGGTGGTCAGATCGATACCTTCGGCCTGGCCCAGCGCTTCGGTTAGCGTCATGCCACTGAAGTCCATTTTGAGGGTGCTCTGTTTTTTAACTTCACCCATCACGAAGACTTTCAGATCGTCATTACGCGGTACGAAAAGAATGTCCCCCGGATAGAGCAGGCGGTTTTGGCTCAAATCGCCGTTTTGCATCAGCGCCTGCAGGGAGATACGCTGTTCCTGACCATTATGTGTCAGCACCACGTTGCGCCAGTCGGCGGCATCGGTAAGTCCGCCCGCGGCATTAATGGCATCCAGCACGGTCAGCGGAACGTTAGTGATAGCCTGCTGACCTGATTTATTGACCTGTCCGGAGACATAGGCTTTTTGCGAACGGAAAGCGGCGATATTAACGTCCACCTGCGGGTCAGCGATGTACGTCGCTAAGCGGCTGGTAATATCACTGCGAATTTCGCCAAGGGTTTTGCCGACGACATGGACTTTGCCAATGTAGGGATAGAACATGGTGCCGTCGGGCTGTACCCAGTTACCGGTGTCGCTTGAACTGCGGTACTGGCCTGCAGGTGTGGTCAGTTCAGGGTGGTCCCAGACGGTGACGCTAAGTACATCCCCTGGGCCAACGCGATATTGATAGTTTGAGATTTCCTGATCCAGCGACATATTTGGCTGGGCGACATTCGGGCGCGGACGTAATTGCTCAACCAGACGAGGCGTCAATGGATAGACATTCACCATGCGGTCTAAATCAAAATCGGCGTCTTGTTGTTTAATCACATCTTTTCCCATTGTTGACATATTGCTACCGGGAAAGACTGTGCAGCCACTCATCAAGCTCATGGACACCAATAATGGTATCAATTTCGTTTTGGATTTCATCATTGATTAATTATCACTTTTGCAGAGTAATTATCCTGTGTATTTAAATAAGCGACTGGTCATCACGGAATCAGAATGCAGTTAATCGGAACGTAATATAACTGGTATCAGTCCTAAAAATCGCTTATTCAACCACATGCTATTGACAGAATAATCCAGACTTTTTGACATGCTGTCAGGCAGGCTACCGCCCTTGGCTTTCAGCTACCAATCCACTGATTAAACAGTAAGTTATTGAAAACACCCTTTTCTACTCCGACCCTGATAGAGAATATTCCTGGATGCCTTAAATAAGGCAGTCATAAGGATTTACGCTGTTTAGCTGCATTAAAAATAACTTCACAGGTATATTTGAAACATGCTGGAGGAATTGTTGCAGCTAAGCGAATTACAGGCAAGGCAACATCCCACCCTAAACATATTTTTAAGAATAATATTAAGAGCAAATATTTAGCTTTTTAGGATTTTATTGATATTGACAAAATCTTTACTGGCATTTACGCATGCGAAATATCCTAAAAACCATTTTCATCTGCTGACGAAAATAATCCCATTACTAATAAGGAAATAGATTTTTAATTTCTCTCCCGGGTCCAGTCAGAAATAAGATAAATCGCATACCGGCATTGCAATTTAGATTGGCTTTATCCATGATCAGATAACGACAATTGTTAGAATTGATAAGGTGTTACGCATACGATGGAATGGATTGCCGATCCATCAATCTGGGCCGGATTGATCACGCTGATTGTGATCGAACTCGTGCTCGGCATTGATAACCTGGTTTTTATCGCGATACTTGCGGAAAAACTCCCGCCGGCGCAACGCGACCGCGCCCGTGTCACAGGGCTGCTGCTGGCAATGGTTATGCGCCTGCTACTGCTCGCGTCTATCTCGTGGCTGGTTACGCTTACCAACCCGCTTTTTGCCTTCCGCGATCTCAGTTTCAGCGCGCGCGATCTGATTATGCTGTTCGGCGGTCTGTTCCTGCTCTTTAAGGCCACCGTTGAGCTCAACGAACGCCTGGAAGGTAAAGACAGCGATAACCCCACGCAACGGCGAGGGGCGAAGTTTTGGGCCGTCGTGGCGCAAATCGTCGTTCTGGATGCCGTTTTTTCTCTCGACTCGGTGATTACGGCAGTCGGGATGGTTGATCACCTGGCCGTCATGATGGCCGCCGTCATTGTCGCCATCTCGCTGATGCTGCTGGCCAGCAAAGCGCTGACGCGTTTTGTAAACAGCCATCCGACGATTGTTATTCTTTGCCTGAGCTTCCTGCTGATGATTGGCTTTAGCCTCGTTGCCGAAGGCTTTGGTTTCCATATCCCGAAAGGTTATCTGTACGCCGCGATAGGTTTCTCGGTCATGATTGAAGCGCTTAATCAGCTCGCTATCTTCAACCGCCGCCGTTTCCTGTCGGCCAACCAGACGTTACGCCAGCGCACGACAGAAGCGGTAATGCGCCTGCTGAGCGGCAGAAAAGAGGATGCGGAGCTTGATGCACAAACCGCGTCGATGCTGGTCGATCATGACAGTAGCCAGCTTTTTAACCCGCAAGAGCGTCGGATGATTGGCCGGGTGCTTAACCTCAATCAGCGTACGGTGAGCAGTATCATGACCTCCCGACATGATATTGAACATATCGACCTGAATGCCCCGGAAGAAGAGATTCGCGATTTGCTGGAGAAAAACCAGCATACGCGCATGGTGGTGACCGGCGGCAATGACGAGACCGATTTGCTGGGCGTGGTACATGTGATTGATTTACTCCAGCAGTCGCTACGCGGCGAGCCGCTCGACTTGAGAGTACTGGTCCGCCAGCCGTTGGTCTTTCCGGAAACGTTGCCGCTGCTACAGGCGCTGGAGCAGTTTCGTAGCGCGCGTACCCATTTTGCGTTTGTGGTCGATGAGTTCGGTTCCGTTGAAGGTATTGTCACCCTGAGTGACGTCATGGAGACCATCGCCGGGAATCTGCCGAATGAGGTGGAAGAAATTGATGCCCGCCACGATATTCAGAAAAACAGTGACGGTAGCTGGACCGCGAATGGCCATATGCCGCTGGAAGATCTGGTGCAATATGTGCCGCTGCCGCTGGATGAAAAACGGGAATATCACACCATTGCCGGGCTATTGATGGAATATCTGCAACGGATCCCGACGCCGGGGGAAGAGGTTCAGGTAGGCGATTATTTAGTGAAAACGCTGGAGGTGGAAAGCCACCGCGTTCAGAAGGTCCAGATCATCGCCCTGAATACGGGCGACGCGCTGGATTATCAGGTCTGACTGGCGCCGGGTCTCCCGGCGTTACAGTTTGTTGAGCAGTTTTTTCAGGTCTTTACCATTCTGGCTGTCTTTGTTGCGATCCGCCCACTCACTCAGTCGGCGTTTCGCTTCATCCTGCAAATGTTTACGCAAAATCTGATCAACCTGCAGGCTGTAATTCAGCGACTGCCATTTACCGTATACATTCAGCGGGATGTCGGTGGATTTCAGGTAGTCGATCAGTTTGCTGTCACCTTTCCAGCCCTCAAGTACGCGGATGGTAAAGTGGGTGTCACATTGCTCACGCACCAGGTCCATCTCACCCTGCCCGGACAGGCTCAGCAGCGGTGAACTGCCCTGCATATCCGCCAGCGTCATGACGCCTGTGTCCAGCGACACATCCGTGCTGAAAGTGTCGAGACGCGTCACGTTATCGTAATTTTCCTGTGCCTGCACATCGCTGCTGCGGGCAACCGCCTGCTGGACCAGCTGTTGGAAATTCAGCCCTTCCATCTGGCTGTCTTTGATCTCGACATGGGCATCGCCCTGCCAGTGGCGGCGAAAATCATCGGCATCAATCCGGCTACCCGAAAAATCGCCCGCCAGAGAGAGCTTACCCGTAAGGGCAATGGGATAATTGAACGCTTTCAGGATAGTGCCAATTTCGACGTTATCCAGCCGCGGCTGGAAGACTGCGCGGGAATTATCACGGCGCACATCCAGCATGCCAGGCAGCGAGATATCCCCGTCACCCATTTTGCCCTGTAAGGTAGAGATATTGAGCAAGCCGGCGTTATTAGAGAACTGTCCCTTGACGTTATCGAAGCGCATTCCGCGCCAGCGAATATTATTCGCGGTCAGGGATACCTGCGCGGTGAAATCACGAAGGCTGGTATATTCCGGCTCTATGTTATTAGCGATCACCGGTCGCGGCATACGCGCCTGCGCCTGCTGCCCTTGCTGGTCAGGAGAAGCATCAGTGGACGCGGTCTCTTTCGGCGCCAGCAGGTTATCCAGATTCAGCGTGTCGAACTGTAAATCCAGCAGCCATTGCGGTTTTTCGGAAAGAATGACACTGCCTTTGCCGCTAAAGGCGCTGTCGTTGGCGCTAAGATGCAGATCGCTCAGGGAGATTTGCTGACGATTGCCCTGCCACTGCGCGGAAAGGCTGCCCGCGCCTGTAATCCCCTGAGCCGGGACGTCGCCCCCCTGCAACAACCATTTCAGATCGCTGATGGTCGCCGTGAGATGGCTCGGGTAGTCGCTGGCATCCACTTGCGCTTTCAGGGATAACGAGAGATCGCGCTGATCGCGATTCACACGCCCCGAAAAATCCAGTGTCGCCTGATGGGCTGCATCCTGTTCCATCTGCAGGCGAATATCGCGCACGGTAATCTGTTCGTCGTTTTCATGTTGGAAAACCAGCACGCTATCGGCCACCTGTAGCCGGGCAATATCCCACGACCAGCCGCGATCTTCCGCGGCCTGCGGCAATATGTTCTCTTTCGGGGCAACCGGCGCATCATGCTCTGGCGCCGCATAGGTCTGCGGCGTCAGTTGAATAACCGCTCCCTTGAGCATCACCTGTTTCACCTGGAGCTGATGGGAGAGCAGCGGTAATAGCCCAACGTCCAGGCGCATATTGTCCGCTTTCACCACAGGGACTTCCGCGCCCGGTGCGGTCAGGGTTACACGCCCTGAGAGAATGCTCAGTTGCGGCCAGACGTGCCAGCGCAGGGGGCCGTCAAGTTTCAACTGATAGCCGCTACGGGCTTCAACCTGACGTACCATGTAGTCACGGAAATCGTTAGGGTTGACCATGACGACCAACGCCGAAAGGCCGGCTACCAGCACGACCAGTAAAATCATTAGCGTGGTTAACACTCTTCTCATGGCAGCCTCAGTGGGTACAAATCACTCAGTCTTTATCAATGCGGCTGGCAACCGCACCCTGCTGGTCGCGATACTTCGCGTCCTGGCGGCGGTTATACGGACGGTCGGCCGGGCCGGAGAGCGGCTCAAAGCTCAGTGCGCCGATCAGCATGCCGGGGCGTAATGCCAGCGGCAGTTTGCCAGAATTATAGAACTCCAGCACGATGCTGCCCGACCAGCCGGGATCGATTCGGTGTGCGGTGACGTGAACCATCAGCCCCAGACGCGCCAGTGAAGAACGACCATCCAGCCAGCCCACCAGATCGGCAGGCAACGTCACCGATTCAAAGGTCACGGCCAGCGCCAGTTCGCCAGGATGCAGGAAAAACGCTTCGCCGTCGGCAAGAACGATTTCATCGCTCATCACGCGATCAAGCGCCGCACTGACTTCGTCTTTCGGACCGCTCAAGTCGATGAATGCGGCGGTATGACCACGAAAGGTACGAAATTTGTTGCCCAGGCGGACATCGACAGTCGCGCCATTAATACGCTCAACGGGGGGACGCGGGGTAATCGACAGACGCCCCTGATCCAGCCAGGCTTCAATATCTCGGTCGCAAAGACGCATGGCACTTTCTCCTTTCGTGCATGACGCCCCTGACAATTCAGGGGCAAAGCAAAGTAAACTAAAGGGTACAGCCTATCATGTATTATTCAAAAAACTGGCTGATTTTGGCTTTCAGAATATCAATCGCGATACGGTTTTTACCACCGCGCGGCACGATGATATCGGCATACTGCTTGGACGGCTCAATAAACTGCAGGAACATCGGACGAACGGTCTTCTGATATTGTGCCATCACCGAGTCCATTGAACGGCCACGTTCGTTCACATCACGTTTGATACGGCGCATCAGGCAGATATCCAGCGGGGTATCAACGAAGATAGAAAAATTCATTTCATCACGCAGGCGCGCATCGGTCAGCAGCAGAATACCTTCAAGAATGATGACTTTTTTCGGTTCGATGTGGATAGTTTCCGGCGTACGGGTATGTTCGACATAACTGTAGACCGGTAATTCAATGGCCTGGCCGCTTTTTAGCATCTGCAGATGCTGGAACAGCAGACTATGATCCATGGAGCTTGGATGGTCATAGTTGGTTTTGACACGCTCTTCCATCGACAGATGGCCTTGATCTTTATAGTAACTGTCTTCTGGAATAACGCCGATATGCTCATCACCCACCTGCTCACGAAGTTCACGATAAAGCGTGCTGGCAATAAGACTTTTACCTGAAGCCGATGCGCCGGCGATGCCGATAATGACGCACTGATGTGACTTATCAGTCATAAATTTAGCGACCTGATTAACCTGGATGTAAAGGAAGGACGACGCCTGAGCGTCAAACGCGGCAATTATAGGGATTTCGCGTCCATGATACCAGTCGAATACGTCCAGTACGCCGTTCGGCAAAAAAGCCTTGTGCTTATGACGCAAAATCCACCTTTACGCAAATCAGAACGTTCAAATTAACAGCGCTTGTTGGCTTTTTCCCGGAAACTAAGTAATTAATAACATTATGATGTCAAATTCTGAGCGGACGGCATAGGAATTGTAAATTGTTTGTACTAGCATAATCCGAACTCATAATTAACTCGTCCGGACGCCGTTCCTGACAATGTAGGGATTGCGGATTAAGCGGTAATGATGAAACAAAATCAGCGAGTCTTGATGGCCACCCCTAACCTTATACTGCGTCTGTTCAGTTTGGGGCTGTTGTCGTTCATCTTTTCATTATTCTCGCTGGAACTGACCCACTTCGGAACTCACCTCTCGCCGCTATGGTTTCCCTCCGCTCTGATGATGGTGGCGTTTTATCGCCACGCGGGAAAGATGTGGCCAGGCATCGCTGTGGTCTGTTCAGTCGGCAGTGTCGCGGCGACCATGGTGATGTTCCCGGCAAGCACACTGAATCTCTGGTATACCGTCATCAATGTTATCGAAGCGGTGACCGGGGCAATGCTACTGCGTAAATTTTTGCCCTGGTATAACCCGCTACAAAATCTGAACGACTGGATACGGCTGGCTATCGGTAGCGCACTCATCCCTCCCCTGCTGGGCGGGACGTTAGTTTGCCTGATAGTCCCCACAGACAATCTCGTGCGCACTTTTATGCTCTGGTTCCTCTCGGAGGCCATTGGCGCGCTGGCGCTGGTTCCGGTTGGTATTCTTTTTAAGCCGCACTATCTGCTGCGCCACCGCAAGCGACAATTGCTTCTCGAAACGCTGGCAACCCTGGCCGTGACGCTCGGCCTGAGCTGGCTGGCGATGAACTATCTGCCCTGGCCGTTTACTGCGGTGATCGTGCTGCTGATGTGGAGCGCCATCCGTCTGCCGCGTATGGAAGCGTTCCTTATCTTTCTGATTACCGTAATGATGGTATCGCTGGTTGTGGCGGCCAATCCGCTGGTGCCCGTCACGCCAAAAACCAGTGTGATGTTGAACGCGCCATGGCTGCCGTTTTTGATGATCCTGCTGCCCGCTAACGTCATGACAATGGTGATGTATGCCTTCCGGGCTGAACGTAAACATATTAGCGAAAGCGAAGAGCGCTTCCGTAATGCGATGGAATATTCCGCCATCGGGATGGCGCTGGTGGGTATCGACGGGCAATGGTTACAGGCCAACAAAGCCCTGTGTAATTTTCTCGGCTACACCCAGGACGAATTGCGGCTAATGACCTTCCAGCAGCTTACCTGGCCAGAAGACCTGAATAAAGACCTTGAGCAGTTGGACCTGTTAGTTCGCGGGGAAATTAACACCTACTCGCAGGAAAAGCGCTATTACACCCGAAGCGGCGATTTGGTCTGGGCGCTGCTGGCAGTGTCGGTAGTACGCCATGCGGACGGCTCGCCGCGTTATTTTATCGCCCAGGTCGAAGATATTAACGATCTGAAACAGACTGAGTGGGTCAATAAACGGTTGATGGAGCGTATCACGCTGGCGAACGAAGCCGGGGGGATCGGTATCTGGGAGTGGGAACTGGAGCCGGATATCATCAGTTGGGACAAGCGTATGTTCGAACTGTATGAGGTGCCGTCGCACATCAAACCGACCTGGCAACTTTGGTATGAACGGATTTTACCTGAGGACCGGGAAGAGACCGAACGTATTATTCGCGACTCGTTGATGTCGCGGATCGCCTTTAAACTCGAGTTTCGTATTGCCGTAAAAGATGGCATTCGTCATATCCGTACGCTCGCCAACCGGGTACTTAACCGCAATGGCGAAGTGGAACGCTTGCTTGGCGTCAATATGGATATGACCGAGGTGAAGCAACTCAACGAAGCGCTGTTTCAGGAAAAGGAGCGCTTGCATATCACCCTGGACTCCATCGGTGAAGCGGTACTCTGTACTGACGTTGATATGAACGTCACCTTTATGAACCCGGTCGCCGAGAAAATGAGCGGCTGGTCGCAGGACCAGGCCATGTCGCAGCCGCTGCTGAACGTGCTGCGTATTACCTTTGGTGAAAGCGGCCCGGCGATGGAAAACATTCACAGCGGCGATATGTCGCGCACCGCCATCGAGCAGGACGTGGTACTCCACTGCCGTACCGGCGGTACATATGATATCCACTACAGCGTGACGCCGCTGAGCACCCTGGACGGGCAAAATATTGGCTTCGTACTGGTGATTCAGGATGTCACTGAGTCGCGTAAGATGTTGCGCCAGCTCAGCTACAGTGCCTCTCACGATGCCCTGACACATCTGGCGAACCGCGTTAATTTCGAAACCCACCTTAAGCGTCTGCTGAAAAGCGTGCAGGAGTTACACCAGCGTCATGCATTAGTGTTTATCGATCTCGATCGCTTCAAAGCGGTGAACGATACCGCCGGGCATGCCGCTGGCGATGCTCTGCTTCGCGAGCTCTCCTCACTGATGCTGAGCATGTTGCGCTCTACCGATATCCTGGCCCGTCTGGGCGGCGATGAGTTCGGCCTGCTGTTGCCGGACTGCAATGTCGAAAGCGCGCGCTATATTTCCGGGCGCATTATTGAGGCGATTAACGACTACCACTTTATGTGGGAAGGCCGCATGCACCGTATCGGCGCGAGTGCCGGGATCACCATTATTGATGAAACCAACCACCAGGCCTCGGAAGTCATGTCGCAGGCCGACATTGCCTGCTATGCGTCGAAAAATAATGGTCGCGGACTGGTGACGGTCTACGAAGCGCTGCAGGGACAGATGCTCCAGGAACGCAGCAAGATGTCGCTGGAAGAACAGTGGCGGATGATCAAAGACAATCACATCATGATGATTGCCCGCTGCGTCGCCTCGCCGCGCGTACCGGAAACCTGCAATTTCTGGCTGCTCTCTCTGCGCCTGTGGACCAGCGAAGGCGAAGCGATGGAGGAGCGCGCTTTCCGTGCCGGGTTAAACGAGCCGGAGTTGATCCGTGCTCTTGACCGCCGCGTATTCCATGAGTTTTTCCGTAACCACGCCACCGCCGTTGCGGCGAAAGGGCTGGGTGTTGCATTACCGTTCTCTGCTGCCGGGCTTTCCAATAGCAAACTGGTAGAAGAGGTGCTGGACCTGCTGGAGCGCGGCCCGATGCCGGGTCGCCTGCTGCATCTGATGATCAATGCCGATGCCCTTATGCGTCAGGGCAAAGAGATTATCGATAACCTGAAAAAACTACGCCATGCGGGCTGCCGTATCATCCTGAGCCACATTGGTCATGACCTGGAAATCTTCAACCACCTTACGCCGCACACCGCCGATTACCTTTTGCTCGACCAGGAGCTGGTGACAAATGTTCATGGCAACCTGATGGATGAAATGATGGTGACGATTATTCAGGGCCATGCTCAGCGTCTGGGCCTAAAGAGCATTGCCGGGCCAACAAACCAGCCGATGATGATGGATACGCTCTCCGGTATTGGCATCGATTTGATCTTCGGCGACACCATTTCGCAGCCTCAGCCGCTGGATATCATGCTCAACACCAGCTATTTCGCTATTAACTAACCGTGAGATGTGGCTGCCAGCCCTCGGTATACCAGATATGCAGCAACGCGTAAGAACGCCATGGCTGCCAGCGCTCAGCGTAGCGGCGAATCTGCGCGGGCGTCATCCCGGCAAAACGCTGCTTAATCAGATAATCATCCGCCAGGAACACATCTTTCGCCTGCCAGCCGCGAAGGGCGAAATAGTTGGCCGTCCAACGGCCAATCCCCGGAAAAGTTTGTAGCGCTTTCATCCCACGTTCTACGTCATCCGGCATCGTCAGGGGAAAGGTCCCGTCCAGCACCGACTGTGCGAGAAAGATAAGCGATTCCGCCCGCTTTACCGGCATACCTAATGCTTTAAGCGCCAGCGGATCGGCCTGCGCCAGTTGCAATGGTTGCGGGAACAGAACGAACTGTTCATCGAGCCTGTCGCCGTACAGGGCCGCTACGCGGGAAGTCAGCTTTGCCGCCATCGCCACGCTCACCAGCTGGCCTAAAATCGCGCGGACCGCCTGTTCAAACGGGTCCATGCAGCCAGGAAGCCGCAGGCCGGGCCGTGCGGCACCCACATCCCCTAACGCTTCTGTAATTATCTGTGGCGTGCAGTCGAGATCAAAAAGCTGGCTAAGTCGCTGCAAACAGAGATCAGCCACCGGTAGCAGCCCTTCACTCAGCGTAACGTTAAGGGTTGATGCAGTCATATCCGGCGCAGCGGTAATCACACCGCGATACCCGCCAAGAGCAAATGATCGGGTGTACGTAGTCTGCGTAATCACTTCAACGCCCGCGACCGTACGCAAGCGTAAAAAATCCAGAATCCATGCCCAGTCATAGGGCGGCTGCCAGCGCAGTGTGTACATACCATCTCCTGTCATCACCGGCTAAGAGCATATACGCATTCGTGATTTTGCGCTTTGCTTTGATATTCCAGTTGTCCTGCCGCGCGCATTCGGCTAAAGTCGCCCCCCTTCTTCACTGGCATGGGGATAAACACGTGTTTGTAGGTTTTGATTACGGCACCGCCAACTGCTCGGTCGCCGTTATGCAGGAAGACACTCCACGACTGTTAAAAATGGAAAACGACAGCACATTGCTGCCGTCGATGCTCTGCGCGCCAACGCGCGAAGCGGTGAGTGAGTGGCTCTATCGTCACCACAATGTCCCGGCAACGGGGAGCGAAACGCAGGCGCTGTTGCGCCGTGCCGTAAGCTATAACCGCGAAGAGGATATCGACGTCCAGGCGTCAAGCGTCCAGTTCGGCCTGAACTCGCTGCGCCAGTATGTGGAAGACCCGGAAGAGGTCTACTTCGTTAAATCGCCGAAATCCTTCCTGGGCGCAAACGGGCTCAAGCCACAGCAAATCGCCCTGTTTGAAGATCTGGTTTGCGCCATGATGCTGCACATTCGCCAGCAGGCTGAATCACAGCTTCCGCAGGCAATTGACCAGGCGGTTATTGGTCGTCCGATTAACTTCCAGGGACTGGGTGGCGATGATGCCAATGCCCAGGCGCAGGGCATTCTTGAACGCGCGGCAAAACGCGCCGGTTTTCGCGATGTCGTGTTCCAGTATGAGCCTGTCGCAGCCGGGCTTGATTTTGAAGCCACGCTGAGCGAAGAAAAACGCGTGCTGGTGGTGGATATCGGCGGCGGGACAACCGACTGTTCCTTACTGCTGATGGGCCCACAGTGGCATAACCGCCAGGATCGTGAAACCAGCCTGCTGGGCCACAGCGGTTGCCGTGTCGGCGGTAACGATCTGGATATCGCGCTGGCGTTTAAAAACCTGATGCCGTTGCTGGGTATGGGGGGACAGACCGAAAAAGGCATCGCCCTGCCCATTTTGCCATGGTGGAACGCCGTCGCGATTAACGATGTACCGGCGCAAACCGATTTCTACAGCGCGGCAAATGGCCGTCTGTTAAACGATCTGGTGCGCGATGCCCGCGAGGCGGATAAAGTCGCCCTGCTGCAAAAGGTGTGGAAGCAGCGCTTAAGCTATCGTCTGGTGCGCAGCGCCGAAGAGAGCAAAATCGCCCTCTCCGGGCAGATGGAAACCCAGGCGCAGTTGCCGTTTATCAGCAAAGAACTGGCGACCGCTATCGATCAGGTCGGGCTGGAAGCGGCGCTGAACCAGCCGTTGCAGCGTATTCTGGAGCAGGTTCAACTGGCGCTGGAAAGCAGCGACACGACGCCGGAAGTGATTTACCTGACCGGGGGTAGCGCGCGCTCACCGATTATCAAACGCGCACTGTCACAGGCTCTGCCGGGTATTCCGATTGCCGGTGGCGACGATTTTGGCTCAGTAACCGCCGGTCTGGCGCGCTGGGCGCAGGTAGTATTTCGTTAAGCATTAAATAAGCTCGCGTAAATCGCATCATGTTTTACGCGGGCATCCTTTCTTTCTGTAAAACGCATCAGGCATGACAGTTGCCTGTCTCTCATCAACGCCAAATCATTAACATCCAGATTCCTGGAGCCAATAATTCAGATAAATAAAATCCATAAGCCCTCATCTTTGATGGTTATTTCATCACATGAAATGGGTTAATTTCCCGACGAATAGCGCATTAAGAAAACAGTAATTTGTTACGCGGTAGCCGATAAATCATTTTGCCTCTTGCGGTATAAGCGAAGGCAGGCTGGAGTATGGCATTACGTATCAGCGCCCCGAAACCTGGTGATATGTTCGCAAAAAGCAGACATTGCAGATTTTCCCGTTGAAAAATCGCCCTAACGCAAATTAGATTCACACTCAGACGTTTCCAGACAGTACTTCATATTCTCTCCATTTTTCTGACGCCTGCGCTCACTAAACTAGTATTATTTCAGGCAATGTTTCTGGATGAGATACGCATAACGATGAAAGGCAGAAAGTCTTCCCGCCTGGTGATAGCAGCGGTGGTGGTCATTGCAGGTATTACCGCTATCTGGTACGGGTTCGGCCATAAGGAAACAACGCCTGCAGCCGGGGCAACAAATGGGCAAACGCAGCGTCCTGGCGCGGGCGGTGGCCGTCATGGCATGCGCGGTGGCGCGCTGCCGCCGGTACAGGCGGCAACGGCGACTCAACAAGCGGTTCCGCAATATCTTACTGGCCTGGGGACGGTCACGGCCGCCAATACGGTAACGGTACGTAGCCGTGTGTCAGGGCAGTTGCAGGCGATCCATTTTAAAGAAGGCCAGCAGGTTAAAGCCGGCGATCTCCTCGCAGAAATTGACCCCAGCGCATTCAACGTCGCACTGGCGCAGGCGCAGGGACAGCTGGCGAAAGATAAAGCCACCCTTGCTAACGCCCAGCGCGATCTCGCCCGCTATCAGCAACTGGTAAAAACCAATCTTGTCTCTCGTCAGGATCTGGATACGCAGCAGGCGTTAGTCAGTGAAACACAGGGCACCATCAAAGCCGATGAAGCGTCTGTCGCCAGCGCGCAACTCCAGGTCGACTGGAGCCGCATTGTCGCCCCTATCGACGGTCGTGTCGGCCTTAAGCTGGTGGATATCGGCAATCAGATCTCCAGCAGCGATACCACCGGTATTGTGGTATTGACCCAGACCCACCCCATTGATCTGGTATTCACCCTGCCGGAAAATGACATCGCCACCGTAATCAAGGCGCAAAAAGCCGGGCAAACATTAAGCGTTGAAGCCTGGGACCGTACGAACAAACAGAAGCTGACCACCGGTACGCTTCTGAGCCTCGATAACCAGATTGATGCCACCACAGGGACTATCAAGCTAAAAGCCCGTTTTGATAATCAGGATGACACCCTGTTCCCGAACCAGTTTGTGAATGCGCGTATGCTCGTCTCGACCCAACAGAATGCCGTCGTCATCCCGACTGCCGCCCTGCAGATGGGCAACGAAGGCAACTTCGTCTGGGTGCTCAACGATAAAAACCAGGTCAGCAAACATACGGTGACGCCGGGTATTCAGGACAGTCAAAAAGTGGTGATTGCCGCCGGGCTTTCCGCCGGTGACCGCGTGGTAACGGATGGGATTGATCGCCTGACCGAAGGGGCGACTGTGGAAGTGGTCGACGCCAAAAACGCAGACCAGATGCCCGCCAAACGTGAACGTCCGTCGAAAGGAGCGCAGTCCTGATGCAGTTGCTTCCGCCAGGCAGAACCGGCGGCCCTTCGCGCCTGTTCATTATGCGTCCTGTCGCCACCACCCTGTTGATGGTGGCGATTTTGCTCGCCGGGATCATCGGCTACCGCTTTCTGCCCGTCTCCGCGTTGCCGGAAGTGGACTACCCCACCATTCAGGTGGTGACGCTCTACCCCGGCGCCAGCCCGGACGTGGTGACGTCGGCGATTACCGCACCGCTGGAACGCCAGTTTGGTCAGATGTCGGGCCTCAAGCAGATGTCATCACAAAGCTCCGGCGGCGCCTCGGTGGTGACCTTGCAATTCCAGTTGACGCTGCCGCTTGATGTCGCCGAGCAGGAAGTGCAGGCGGCCATGAACGCCGCCAATAGTCTGCTGCCCTCCGACTTGCCCAACCCGCCGGTATACAGCAAAGTTAATCCGGCAGATCCACCGATCATGACGCTGGCCGTCACCTCTTCCGCCATGCCAATGACGCAGGTAGAAGACATGGTGGAAACCCGCGTGGCGCAGAAAATCTCCCAGGTATCGGGGGTCGGCCTGGTCACGCTTGCCGGAGGCCAGCGCCCTGCTGTGCGCGTCAAACTCAATGCGCAGGCGGTAGCGGCGCTGGGGTTGACCAGCGAAACGATCCGCACCGCTATCAGCAACGCGAACGTTAACTCCGCCAAAGGGAGCCTCGACGGCCCGGCCCGCGCGGTCACCCTGTCCGCAAATGACCAAATGCAATCCGCCGAGGAGTACCGGCGTCTGATTGTGGCCTATCAGAATGGCGCCCCCATCCGCTTAGGCGATATCGCAACGGTTGAACAAGGGGCGGAAAACAGCTGGCTGGGGGCGTGGGCCAACAAACAGCAGGCCATTGTCATGAACGTTCAGCGCCAGCCGGGCGCGAACATCATCAACACCGCCGACAGTATCCGCGCCATGTTGCCGCAACTGACCAGCAGCCTGCCGAAATCGGTTGAAGTGAAAGTGTTGTCGGACCGCACCACCAATATCCGCGCGTCTGTCTCCGATACCCAGTACGAATTAATGCTGGCTATCGCGCTGGTGGTGATGATCATCTATCTGTTCCTGCGCAATGTCCCGGCCACCATTATTCCGGGCGTCGCTGTACCGCTCTCGCTGGTGGGAACCTTCGCAGTCATGGTGTTCCTGGGTTTTTCCATCAATAACCTGACGCTGATGGCGCTCACCATCGCCACCGGTTTCGTGGTCGATGACGCCATTGTGGTCATTGAGAACATCTCGCGCTACATCGAGAAAGGCGAGAAGCCGCTGGCCGCCGCGCTTAAAGGGGCTGGCGAGATAGGCTTTACTATTATCTCGCTGACCTTCTCGCTGATTGCGGTGCTGATCCCGCTGCTGTTTATGGGCGATATCGTCGGGCGACTGTTCCGCGAGTTTGCCGTCACCCTGGCGGTGGCGATTTTAATCTCGGCGATTGTGTCGCTTACCCTGACGCCGATGATGTGCGCCCGCATGTTAAGCGCGGAGTCGCTGCGTAAGCAGAACCGTTTTTCCCGCGCCTCGGAGCGGTTTTTCGAGCGCGTGATCGCCGCGTATGGTCGACTGCTCGCCAAAGTGCTTAACCATCCATGGCTGACCCTGGGCGTCGCCATCACGACCCTGCTGCTGTCGATATTACTGTGGATTGTGATCCCGAAAGGCTTCTTCCCGGTGCAGGATAACGGCATCATCCAGGGCACCTTGCAAGCACCGCAGTCGTCGTCATTTGCCAGCATGGCCGAGCGCCAGCGCCAGGTCGCGGATATCGTGCTCAAAGACCCGGCGGTACAAAGCTTGACCACCTTTGTCGGCGTCGATGGTACTAACCCGGCGCTCAACAGCGCGCGGCTACAGATAAACCTTAAACCGCTCAGCGAACGTGACGATCGGGTGCCGACGGTCATCGAGCGCCTGCAACAGTCGGTGGCGAACATTCCGGGCGCAGCGCTCTATCTGCAACCGACGCAGGATTTGACCATCGATACCACGGTCAGCCGCACGCAGTATCAGTTTACCTTACAGGCCAATTCGCTGACGGCCCTGAGCGAATGGGTGCCGCAGTTGATGGGCACATTGCAGGCCTTGCCGCAACTCGCTGATGTCAGCAGCGACTGGCAGGATCAGGGGCTGGTGGCCTATGTCAATGTGGATCGCGACAGCGCCAGCCGCCTTGGGATTAGCATGTCCGATGTGGACAACGCCCTGTATAACGCCTTTGGTCAGCGCCTGATTTCTACGATCTATACCCAGGCGAATCAGTATCGCGTGGTGCTGGAACACAACACCGCACAGACGCCGGGGCTGGCAGCGCTGGATAATATTCGCCTTGCCAGCAGCGGCGGGGGTACCGTGCCGCTGAGTTCGATAGCCAAAGTTGAGCAGCGTTTCGCGCCGCTGTCGATTAACCATCTGGACCAGTTTCCGTCTACTACCATCTCCTTTAATGTGGCGGAGGGGCACTCACTGGGCGACGCCGTTCAGGCGATTATCGACAGCGAGAAGACGCTGAACCTGCCGACCGATATTACTACGCAGTTCCAGGGCAGCACTCTGGCGTTTCAGGCCGCGCTCGGCAGTACTGTCTGGCTGGTCGTTGCCGCCGTGGTGGCGATGTATATCGTGCTGGGCGTGCTGTATGAAAGCTTTATTCACCCGGTCACCATTTTGTCTACGCTGCCAACAGCGGGGGTCGGCGCGCTGCTGGCGCTGCTTATCTCCGGGAGCGAACTGGACGTTATCGCCATTATCGGCATTATTTTGCTGATTGGCATCGTCAAGAAAAACGCCATCATGATGATCGACTTCGCCCTCGCCGCCGAACGTGAAGAGGGCATGTCGCCACGCGATGCCATTTTCCAGGCCTGTCTGTTGCGTTTTCGTCCTATCCTGATGACCACGCTGGCAGCACTGCTGGGCGCGTTGCCGCTGATGCTCAGTACCGGCGTCGGGGCGGAATTGCGTCGCCCACTGGGGATTGGCATGGTGGGCGGTTTGATGGTGAGCCAGGTACTGACGCTGTTTACTACCCCGGTTATCTATCTGCTCTTCGACCGACTCGCGCTCTCTCTGCGTCGCCGCTTCCCGCGCCGTGAAGAGGAGGCGTAAATGAAGTTTTTTGCCCTCTTCATTTACCGCCCGGTGGCGACAATACTGCTCTCCATAGCCATCACGCTCTGCGGCATCCTGGGTTTCCGGCTGTTGCCGGTAGCCCCGCTGCCGCAGGTGGACTTCCCGGTCATCATGGTCAGCGCCTCGCTGCCAGGCGCCTCGCCGGAAACCATGGCCTCGTCGGTGGCGACGCCGCTGGAGCGCTCGCTCGGGCGAATCGCCGGGATTAACGAAATGACCTCCTCCAGTTCGCTTGGCAGCACACGCATCATTCTGGAGTTTAACTTTAACCGCGATATCAACGGCGCGGCGCGTGATGTCCAGGCAGCGCTGAACGCGGCGCAAAACCTTTTGCCGAGCGGCATGCCAAGCCGTCCGACCTATCGCAAAGCCAACCCGTCTGCCGCACCGATTATGATCCTGACGCTCACCTCTGATACCTATTCGCAGGGTGAGCTGTACGATTTCGCCTCTACGCAACTGGCGCAAACCATCTCGCAGATCGACGGCGTTGGCGATGTGGATATCGGCGGTAGTTCGCTACCCGCCGTGCGTGTTGGGTTAAACCCGCAGGCCTTGTTTAATCAGGGCGTCTCGCTGGATGCGGTGCGCACCGCTATCAACCAGGCTAACGTTCGCCGTCCACAAGGGGCGATTGAAGACGCGACCCACCGCTGGCAGGTACAGACCAATGACGCGCTGAAAACTGCCGCCGCTTATCAGCCGTTGATCATTCATTACAATAATGGCGCCGCCGTACGTCTGAGTGATGTCGCGTCGGTGACCGACTCCGTTCAGGATATCCGTAACGCCGGGATGACCAACGCTAAACCGGCTATTTTGCTGATGATCCGCAAACTGCCGGAAGCCAATATCATTCAGACCGTCGACAGCATCCGCGCTCGGCTGCCCGAGTTGCAAAAGACCATTCCGGCGGCCATTGACCTGCAAATCGCCCAGGATCGCTCACCCACCATCCGTGCCTCCCTCGCCGAAGTGGAGCAGTCGCTGGTGATCTCTGTCGCGCTGGTTATCCTGGTTGTCTTCCTTTTCCTGCGTTCCGGACGGGCGACGCTTATTCCCGCGGTGGCGGTCCCGGTGTCGCTGATTGGGACTTTCGCCGCTATGTACCTGTGCGGCTTTAGCCTCAATAACCTCTCGCTGATGGCGCTGACCATCGCCACCGGTTTCGTCGTCGATGATGCCATCGTGGTGCTGGAGAATATCTCCCGTCACCTGGAAGCCGGAATGAAACCGCTGCAGGCGGCGCTACAGGGAACGCGCGAAGTTGGCTTTACGGTGCTCTCCATGAGTATCTCGCTGGTGGCGGTTTTCTTGCCGTTATTGCTGATGGAAGGGCTGCCAGGGCGCCTGCTACGGGAGTTTGCCGTCACGCTTTCGGTGGCCATCGGCATTTCGCTGGCTATCTCGCTTACCCTGACGCCAATGATGTGCGGTTGGTTGCTGCGTAGCCGCAAAGCCCCGACCACCACGCGTAACCGGGGCATTGGCCGTTTGCTTCTCAGCCTGCAGCGTGCCTATGCAAAATCGCTTAAATGGGTGTTAAACCACGCGCGGCTGGTAGGGGTGGTACTGATTGCCACCATCGCGCTGAATATCTGGATGTATATCACCATTCCGAAAACCTTCTTTCCGGAGCAGGATACAGGCATCCTGATGGGCGGTATTCAGGCGGACCAGAGTATTTCGTTCCAGGCGATGCGCATTAAGTTACAGGACTTTATGAAGATCATCCGCGACGATCCCGCCGTGGATAACGTGACCGGCTTTACCGGTGGGTCGCGGGTCAACAGCGGCATGATGTTTATCACCCTTAAAGCGCGCAATGTTCGCAATGAAACCGCCCAGCAAGTGATTGACCGGCTGCGCGGGAAGCTGGCAAAAGAGCCGGGGGCCAGTCTTTTTCTGGTGGCCGTCCAGGATATCCGCGTCGGTGGACGACAGTCCAATGCCAGTTACCAGTACACGCTACTCTCCGACGATCTGAGCGCCCTGCGCGAGTGGGAGCCGAAAATCCGTAAAGCGCTCGCCTCTTTGCCGGAGCTGGCGGACGTTAACTCCGACCAGCAGGACAACGGCGCGGAGATGAACCTGACTTACGATCGCGAAAGTATGTCGCGCCTGGGGATCAACGTGCAGGAGGCCAACAGCCTGCTCAATAACGCCTTCGGTCAGCGGCAGATTTCCACCATCTACCAGCCGCTCAACCAGTACAAAGTAGTGATGGAAGTCGATCGACGCTATACCCAGGACATTAGCGCGCTGGATAAGATGTTTGTCATTAATAACGAGGGTAAACCGATTCCGCTGTCCTATTTTGCCCGCTGGCAACCGGCGAACGCGCCGCTGGCGGTCAACCATCAGGGACTGTCGGCGGCGTCCACGATTTCCTTCAACCTGCCAACAGGGATGTCGCTATCCGAAGCGAGTGATGCGATTGACCGCGCCATGACCCAATTGGGCGTGCCCTCGACCGTACGCGGCAGTTTCGCCGGGACCGCACAGGTCTTTCAACAAACTATGAACTCGCAGGTGATCCTGATCATCGCCGCCATCGCGACGGTCTATATCGTGCTGGGCATTCTTTATGAGAGCTACGTGCATCCGCTGACGATCCTCTCGACGCTGCCCTCCGCGGGCGTCGGGGCGCTACTGGCGCTGGAGCTGTTTGGCGCGCCATTCAGTCTGATTGCATTAATTGGCATTATGCTCTTGATTGGTATCGTGAAAAAGAATGCCATCATGATGGTGGATTTTGCGCTTGAAGCCCAACGGAAGGGAAATCTGAACGCGGAAGAGGCGATTTTCCAGGCCTGTCTGCTGCGTTTCAGACCCATTATGATGACCACGCTGGCGGCGCTGTTTGGCGCGCTTCCGCTGGTGATTTCGGGTGGCGACGGTTCCGAGCTGCGCCAGCCGCTGGGGATAACCATTGTTGGCGGTCTGGTCATGAGTCAATTGCTGACACTGTATACCACGCCGGTGGTCTATCTGTTCTTTGACCGCCTGCAACGCCGGGTTGCCCGTAAACGCAGAGAGCCTGTAACAGAGTGACAGAACTACCGAAAAATGTGCGTTGGCAATTGTGGATTGTGGCATTTGGCTTCTTTATGCAGTCGCTGGACACCACGATTGTCAACACCGCACTGCCCTCCATGGCGCGAAGTCTGGGAGAAAGCCCGCTACATATGCATATGGTGGTGGTCTCCTACGTACTGACGGTTGCCATCATGCTGCCTGCCAGTGGCTGGCTGGCGGATCGCGTCGGGGTACGTAATATCTTTTTTACCGCCATCATTCTTTTTACTCTGGGCTCACTGTTTTGCGCCCAGGCCAACACGCTTAATGAACTGGTGATGGCCCGCGTATTACAGGGCGTTGGCGGCGCGATGATGGTGCCTGTCGGCAGGCTGACGGTGATGAAAATTGTCCCGCGCGATCAATACATGGCGGCTATGACCTTTGTCACCCTGCCCGGCCAGGTGGGCCCACTGCTCGGTCCGGCGTTAGGCGGTATACTGGTGGAGTATGCCTCCTGGCACTGGATCTTCCTCATTAACCTGCCCGTTGGCGTGGTGGGGGCGATAGCCACCCTGTGGTTAATGCCGAACTACACCTTACAAACTCGTCGTTTTGATATCTTTGGCTTTTTGCTACTGGCATCGGGAATGGCAACGCTGACGCTGGCGCTTGACGGGCAAAAAGGGCTGGGGATTTCACCGCTGCTACTCGGCCTTCTGGTGGCGGGCGGCGTGCTGGCGATTGTTATCTATCTGCTGCATGCCAAAGGGAATGCGGGAGCGCTGTTTAATCTGCGTCTGTTTCGTACACCGTCATTCTCCCTTGGCCTGCTCGGCAGTTTTGCCGGGCGCATTGGCAGCGGCATGCTGCCCTTTATGACGCCGGTCTTTTTGCAGATTGGTCTGGGGTTTTCGCCGTTTCATGCCGGGTTAATGATGATTCCGATGGTCATTGGCAGTATGGGCATGAAACGCATTGTGGTTCAGTTAGTCAACCGCTTCGGCTACCGTCGTGCGTTGGTCTGTTCAACGCTGGGCCTTGCCGCCGTCAGCCTGCTGTTTATGGGGACCGCGCTGATGGGTTGGTACGCCCTGTTGCCCTTTGTGCTGTTCGCGCAGGGCATGATCAACTCCATGCGCTTTTCCTCCATGAATACCCTGACGTTGAAAGACCTGCCCGATGAACTGGCCAGTGGCGGCAACAGCCTGTTATCGATGATTATGCAGCTTTCGATGAGTATTGGCGTCACCGTCGCAGGACTGTTACTCGGGCTGTTCGGCCAGCACAATTTGTCCGTCGACAGCGGCGTGGCTCATCACGTCTTTCTCTATACCTACCTGTGCATGGCTTTCATCATCGCCCTGCCTGCCTTTATCTTTGCCCGAGTCCCGAATGATGTCAGTCAGAACGTGGTCATTTCCCGGCGCAACAGGAGTCAATCATGAAAATCTGGCGACCCGGTATTACCGCGAAGCTCTTTCTGGCTATTTTCGCCACCTGTATCGTGCTGCTTATCAGTATGCACTGGGCGGTGCGCGTCAGTTTCGAACGGGGTTTTATCGACTACATTAAACGCGGCAACGAACAGCGTCTGCAATTGCTCAGCGATGCCCTCAGTGAACAATATGCACAGCATGGCGACTGGGTTTTTTTACGCAATAACGACCGCTTTATCTTCCAGATCCTGCGGTCATTCGAGCGTGACAATGAGCGTGAAGGCGGACCTGGTGGTCCGGGGCAGGAGCGTGGTGATAACCACGAACATGAGCCGCCGCCAGGCCCGCCACCTGGCCCACCGCCTGAACCGGGCAACGGCATGCCGCCCCACGGCTGGCGGACACAATTTTGGGTGACTGATGCCTCGGGGGACGTGCTTGTTGGGCCGCGTAGCCCGCTACCGACCGACGGTACACGGCGGGCCATTACCGTTAATGGCCAGGCTGTTGGCTGGGTCATCGCCTCGCCGGTGGAGCGCCTTACGCGTAATACCGATATTAACTTTGACCGTCAGCAGCGACGCACAAGCTGGCTGATTGTCGCGCTCTCTACCCTGCTGGCCGCGCTGGCAACCTTCCCGCTGGCTCGCGGCCTGCTCGCGCCGGTAAAACGGTTAGTCGATGGTACCCACAAGCTGGCGGCCGGGGATTTCTCCACCCGCGTTAACCCTGGCAGTCAGGATGAACTGGGCAAGCTGGCGCAGGACTTTAATCAGCTTGCCAGTACGCTTGAGAAGAATCAGCAGATGCGCCGTGATTTTATGGCGGATATCTCCCATGAGTTGCGTACCCCCCTGGCGGTGCTGCGCGGCGAGCTGGAAGCCATTCAGGATGGGGTACGACAATTTACGCCGGAGTCGGTGGCGTCGTTGCAGGCGGAAGTGGCCACCTTAACCAAACTGGTTGATGATTTGCACCAGTTGTCCATGTCGGATGAAGGCGCGCTGGCGTACCAGAAAAGGCCCGTGGATGTGGTTTCATTACTGGAAGTGGCCGCCGGGGCATTTCGCGAGCGTTTTGCCAGCCGTAACCTGACTATCACGATGACGTTACCGGACAGCGCGGTGGTCTTCGGCGACCCGGACCGGCTGATGCAACTCTTCAACAATTTACTGGAAAACAGCCTGCGTTATACCGACAGTGGCGGCGGTATGCACCTCTCCGCCACACCGGAGGGCAATACGCTGGTCATTGATTTTGCCGATAGCGCCCCAGGCGTGAGCGATCTGCAGTTAGGCAGATTATTTGAACGCTTTTATCGCACCGAAGGTTCGCGCAACCGCGCCAGCGGTGGCTCTGGCTTAGGTCTGGCCATCTGCCTGAATATTGTCGAAGCCCACGGCGGCAAGGTCCGCGCCGCGCATTCGCCTTTTGGCGGGGTTAGCATTAAAGTTGAATTACCCCTGGAACGGGACATAGCGAGAAACGTATGACTGAGTTACCTATTGATGAAAATACCCCACGCATTTTGATCGTGGAAGACGAGCCAAAGCTGGGTCAGTTGCTGATTGATTATCTGCGTGCGGCCAGTTACGCGCCGTCGCTGATTAACCATGGCGATCAGGTACTGTCGTATGTGCGCCAGACGCCGCCGGACCTGATCCTGCTGGATCTGATGCTCCCCGGCACCGACGGACTGACACTGTGCCGTGAAATTCGTCGTTTTTCCAATATTCCCATCATTATGGTGACGGCAAAAATTGAAGAGATCGACCGCCTGCTGGGGCTGGAAATTGGTGCCGATGACTACATCTGCAAACCCTATAGCCCGCGCGAAGTGGTGGCGAGGGTGAAAACAATCCTGCGCCGCTGTAAGCCACAGCGTGAAATACAGGCGCTGGATGCAGAAAGCCCACTTATCGTCGATGAGGGTCGTTTCCAGGCAAGCTGGCGCAACAAACCGCTGGATTTAACGCCTGCGGAATTTCGTCTGCTGAAAACCCTCTCCAGCGAACCGGGGAAGGTCTTTTCGCGCGAACAGTTGCTCAATAACCTGTATGACGATTACCGCGTGGTGACGGATCGCACTATCGACAGCCATATCAAAAACCTGCGCCGTAAGCTGGAATCGCTGGATGAAGAACAGTCGTTCATCCGCGCTGTCTATGGGGTGGGTTATCGTTGGGAAGCGGATGCCTGCCGTCTGGCATAATGTTCTTTCGTGCAAAAACTTCATAAGGAATGTGTTATGTCTTTTATACGTCCGGCACTATGCGCGCTCGTGCTTCTGCCCTGTCTTGCCCACGCAGATGATAGCGATAAGGCACTCGCCGCCGAATGCGCAAAAGTTCCTGGCTACGTTCAACAGGGCGAAGCGGCTTATAAAGCCCGCCAGTATGCGAAAGCACAGGATGCCTTTGTACTGCAGGTCGCCTGGGGCGAAACCTGCCGCCTTGACGATAAGTTTCTCGCCACCGCTTACAACAATGTCGCCCTGGCCCTGATTCGCCTGGGCGACTATCGCAAAGCCAGCGCCTGGTTGAGCATCGCCCCGGATGATCCCAAATCGATTTACAACCTTGGACTGATAAAAGACAAGCTGGCGGCGCTGCCTGTTCCTGCCTCACCTGCCGGGGTTTACTGGCAGTATGCAGGCATGGGCGCATGGAATACCCTGACCCTGAAAGCAGAAAAAACCGCGAATTTCTACAAAGCGGATTTTGAGGGCTACTACTTCGGCATGATGGGGCTATGGAGTGGGCCGAACATGGGCGAATTCAGCGAGCCGGTACAGCTTAAAGAGAACAAAGGCGTCATCGCGCTGCGTGAGGAGGATTATATCCACTGTGATATCAGCCTTACCGTGGTCCCCAACGGGCTGGATCTGCAGACCGACCAGCCTGAACAGTGCGGGTTCGGGCATAATGTCAGCGCCAGCGGGCACTATATGCGAGTGGAATAACACGATTTACTCTCCCCTTCGCAGAGGCTACAATTCCCGCCCTAAATTTATGGGATCTCCCCAGCCGCCTCACCAGGTGAGGCGAATCTGACCTGTCATCAGAACGAGAACATCATGTTTAAACCGGAACTCCTCTCCCCGGCGGGAACGCTGAAAAATATGCGTTACGCTTTCGCTTATGGCGCCGATGCCGTTTATGCGGGCCAGCCGCGTTACTCGCTGCGTGTACGTAATAACGAATTCAACCACGAGAATTTGCAAAAAGGCATTAACGAGGCCCATGACCTCGGTAAAAAATTCTACGTCGTGGTGAATATCGCGCCGCACAACGCCAAGCTGAAAACGTTCATTCGCGATTTGCAACCCGTGGTGGATATGGGGCCGGATGCGCTGATTATGTCGGACCCAGGCCTGATAATGCTGGTGCGCGAGCACTTCCCGGAGATGGATATTCACCTGTCCGTGCAGGCGAACGCCGTAAACTGGGCGACGGTGAAATTCTGGAAACAGATGGGGCTGACCCGCGTGATCCTCTCTCGCGAACTGTCGCTTGATGAAATCGCCGAAATACGCGCCCAGGTGCCGGACATGGAAATCGAAATTTTCGTCCACGGCGCGCTGTGCATGGCCTATTCCGGCCGCTGCCTGCTCTCCGGCTATATCAACAAACGCGACCCGAACCAGGGGACCTGCACCAACGCCTGCCGCTGGGAATATAACGTTCAGGAAGGCAAAGAAGATGACGTCGGCAATATCGTGCACAAATACGAGCCGATTGCGGTGCAAAACGTTGAGCCGACGTTGGGTATCGGCGCGCCAACGGACAAAGTGTTTATGATTGAAGAGGCCCAGCGTCCGGGCGAGTACATGACTGCGTTCGAAGATGAGCACGGCACCTACATCATGAACTCCAAAGACCTGCGCGCTATCGCCCACGTTGAGCGCCTGACACAAATGGGCGTCCACTCGCTGAAAATCGAAGGCCGCACCAAATCCTTTTACTACTGTGCCCGCACTGCACAGGTCTATCGCAAGGCCATCGATGATGCAGCCGCAGGCAAACCGTTTGACACCAGCCTGTTAGAAACCCTTGAAGGGCTGGCGCACCGTGGCTATACCGAAGGCTTTCTGCGTCGCCACACTCACGACGATTACCAGAACTACGAGTATGGTTACTCCGTTTCTGAGCGGCAGCAGTTTGTCGGCGAGTTTACCGGCGAGCGTAACGGCGAGCTGGCGGCCGTAGCGGTGAAAAACAAGTTTCTCGTCGGCGACAGCCTTGAGCTGATGACGCCGCAGGGCAACGTTAACTTCACCCTGGAACATATGGAGAATGCCAAAGGCGAAGCCATGGAGGTTGCGCCAGGAGACGGTTATACCATCTGGATGCCGGTTCCCCAGGATGTGATGCTGGAGTATGCACTGCTGATGCGCAATTTCACTGGACAGACCACGCGAAATCCGCACGCTAAGTAATTAACCTGGGTTATTTTTTCACTCGACAAGAATCTTAGAATCGGATCACATACCGTTGCGGTTATTATGGGTATTATCCTCATCGCTGAAAAACATAACCCATAAATGCTAGCTGTACCAGGAACCACCTCCTTAGCCTGCGTAATCTCCCTTACGCAGGCTGATTTTTTTATCTCCCCTTTTTCCCAACCTTCCAGGCGCGCTTTCCGGTCGTGAGATACACTTTGCTCATGGTATTTTCGAAGAGCGAAAAGGATGAGCAATTTTCCAGGCAGTTTATTGATCCTCAACGGTAAAAGTGCGGGTGACGACATGTTGCGCGAGGCCATTCATCTCCTGCGCAGCGAAGGGATGGACATTCAGGTACGCGTCACCTGGGAAAAAGGCGATGCCGAACGTTATGTGGCAGAAGCCATTGCGCTTGGCGTCGAAACCGTGATTGCAGGCGGTGGCGATGGCACCATCAATGAGGTCGCCAGCGCGCTGGTACACAGTGAGAGCGACCACACACCCGTACTGGGGATTCTGCCTTTAGGCACCGCGAACGACTTTGCCACCAGCGCGGGCATCCCGGAGACTCTGGATAAAGCGCTGCAACTCGCTATCGTGGGCAAAGCGGTGCCCATCGATATCGCCGAAGTGAATGACAAAACCTGTTTTATCAATATGGCTACCGGCGGATTCGGCACACGCATTACCACCGAAACGCCAGAGAAACTGAAAGCCGCGCTGGGTGGCGTCTCTTACATCATTCACGGCCTGATGCGCATGGACACGCTTAAACCGGACCGCTGTGAAATCAAGGGCGAGGATTTCCACTGGCAGGGCGACGCGCTGGTGATTGGCATGGGTAACGGACGCCAGGCAGGCGGCGGACAGCAGCTATGCCCGGACGCCCTCATTAATGACGGCCTGCTGCAACTGCGCATTTTCACGGGCGATGAGATCCTGCCCGCGCTGTTCACTACTCTCACCCAGCCGGAAGACAATCCGCATATCATTGACGGTAAATCTGCCTGGTTTGAGGTAAGTGCGCCGCACGATATCACCTTCAATCTGGACGGCGAGCCACTCACCGGGCAGCATTTCAGTATTAACATTTTGCCTGGCGCGTTGAAATGCCGTCTTCCGCCTGACTGCCCGCTGCTGCGTTAAGCCTTACAGTAGATTGACGGCGATCGGCTGGTAAAAAAGAGCCAGTGATTGCCGCAAGAAGATATTTGCACGAAGAGAAGTGAAAAGCGCATCCCTCCCCGCCTTGCGCAGAGGGATGCGTGTTTTATGCGATAGTGACTTTCTTATCGAGATAAACGTCCTGAACGGCATTGATTAATTTCACACCGTCAGCCATCGATTTTTTAAACGCCTTACGGCCAAGAATCAGGCCCATGCCGCCCGCACGCTTGTTAATAACTGCCGTACGCACCGCATCGCTTAAATCAGTATCGCCGCCCGCTGCACCGCCAGAGTTAATTAATCCGGCACGTCCCATGTAGCAGTTCGCCAGTTGGTAGCGTACCAGATCGATAGGGTTATCACTGGTCAGCTTGCTGTAGACACGTTCATCGGTATAACCGAAATTTACCGCTTTGTAGCCGCCATTGTTTTCCGCCATTTTTTGTTTGACGATGTCCGCACCGATGGTTGCCGCAATATGGTTTGCCTGGCCGGTCAGGTCGGCGGAAACATGGTAATCCACGCCATCTTTTTTGAATGCCGGATTGCGCAGGTAAGCCCACAGCACCGTCACCATCCCCAGCTCATGGGCACGCTCAAAGGCGGCAGAAATTTCTTCAATCTGGCGGCGAGACTCCTCAGAGCCAAAATAGATGGTTGCACCAACGGCAACGGCCCCCATGTTAAACGCCTGATCGACGCTGGCGTAGAGCGTCTGGTCATATTCTGTGGGGTAGCTCAGGGTTTCGTTGTGGTTAAGCTTAACCAGGAACGGAATACGGTGCGCGTAACGGCGCGACACGGAGGCCAGCACGCCATAGGTGGAAGCCACACAGTTACACCCGGCTTCAATGGCCAGTTCAACGATGTTTTTGGGATCGAAATAGAGCGGGTTGGCAGCAAACGATGCCCCGGCTGAGTGCTCGATACCCTGGTCAACGGGCAAAATCGACAGATAACCGGTTTTGGCGAGTCGCCCGGTGTTATACAACGTCTGCATGTTACGCAGCACCGCTGGCGGACGGTTGTTATCCATCATTACACGGGTGACGTAATCCTCTCCCGGCAGGTAGAGTTGGTCGGCCGCAATGGTCGTGCAACGGTGTTGTAAAAGGGTGTCGGCATCGTTGCCTAGTAACTGCACAATATCAGTCATCGCTATACTCCCGTAAGCTCCGCACGAAGGCGGATATGGTTTGTCCTGACCCGATGAATGGGCAAAATAAGCCTGGTACCGATTGTCGAGGCTTGCCACCATAACGCCATTTTTCAGCATTTTCTGCTGGCACGTTTCGGGTTGTGGTTTACCGCTGTGCGGCGCTCAATATTTTTCCCCCGGTCCCCCTACCCGGCTGGCGCTGCGCTGAGCCGGGTGAAGTATTACGCGTAGCCTGATCGCCATCCGGGAACCGCTCCCTCACCACCACTGATGAAAATGGTGTACCGGGCCGATGCCCTGCCCCACTTCCAGCGTGTCTGCCTGGGCCAGTGCCGCCGACAGCCAGCGCTTGGCTTCATTGACCGTTGAAGCCCAGTCCGCATGACGTGGACGCAATGCCGCCAGGGCGGCCGACAGCGTACAGCCCGTGCCGTGGGTATTTTTGGTTTTTATACGGGGTGCGGTGAAACGCTCGGTGCCATTACGGGTAAACAGCCAGTCCGGACTTTCATCATTATCCAGATGCCCGCCTTTTATAAGCACCGCTTCGCATCCCAGTGCCAGCAGCGCTTGACCCTGTTCATGCATCTCGCGTTCGTTGCGGGCGTGAGGGGCATCCAGCAGCGCGGCGGCCTCGGGCAGATTGGGGGTAATCAACGACACCTGCGGCAACAGATGTTGTCGCAGCGCCGTTACCGCCGAAGGGGAAAGCAGCGGGTCGCCGCTTTTTGCCAGCATGACGGTATCGAGTACCACATTTTGCACCTGGTAGCGGCGCAAGCGCTCCGCCACCGCTTCCACGATATCTGTTTCCGCCAGCATGCCGATTTTAGTCGTATCAATGCGTACATCGCTGAACACCGAATCCAGCTGTGCGGCGACAAAATCGGGCTCAATACGATAGACCGACTGTACGCCGCGAGTATTTTGCGCCACCAGCGCGGTAATGACCGAGCAGCCATAGGCGCCCAGCGCAGAAAAGGTTTTCAGATCCGCCTGAATACCCGCCCCACCACTGGGGTCCGTTCCGGCAATAGTCAATGCGTTGATCCGCTTCATGCCAGTACCTCCCCATGAAGCGCATAGAGGGCGTCGAGAAACGCAGGAATAAAACTGCCAGGTCCGCGTGTGGTCGCCACTGCCAGACTGCCCGCCTGAGCCATAAACGCGCACGCCGCCGCCACGTTATACAGGCGATCGCCCGGCAAGGCGCAACAGGCGGCTACCACTGCCGACAATGCACAGCCTGCCCCCACCACGCGGGTCATCAGCAGATCGCCGCCCGTCACGCGCAGGGTACGAAGACCATCGGTGATGTAATCCACCTCGCCGGTCACCGCAACAATGGCCCCCGTCTGGCGGGCCAGCGCCTGGGCCGCAGGCAGCGCGGCAATCGCGGTATCGGTGGTGTCCACACCACGTCCTCCGGCACTCATCCCGGCGAGCGCCATAATTTCCGAAGCATTACCGCGCACGGCAGCAGGCTGCAAAGCCAGAAGCTCGCGACAAAAATCGCTGCGAAAAGTTAATGCTCCGACGGCAACCGGATCCAGCGTCCAGGGCTTACGCGCGGCGGTGGCGCTTAAAATGGCCGTCTGCATCGCATCGGCGCGTTCGCGGGTCAGCGTGCCGACATTAATCAGCAGCGCGTCCGCAATGGCGGCAAATTGCTGTGCTTCGTCGCGGTCAATCACCATCGCCGGGGACGCCCCCAGCGCCAGCAGGACATTGGCCGTAAAGGTCTGCACCACGTCGTTAGTCATGCAGTGAACGAGCGGCGTATGTTTACGAAATTGCTGAAGAATTTGCGCGATTTGCGCACGGTGAAGCAGGTCAGGTTGCATCGATTCGCTCCTGCCCGGCGTGAAGAAGGGATGCCGGGCAGGCATCTGACTTCCCTACGCTGGCATTATCCAGATCAGGTAATACGGGTATTTCTCAGCCCTTCGTGAAAAGGGGCACCCCGAGTCAAATAAAATCAATAAGTTGTGATTAACGTTTGTTAATCCCGGATCAGGATAAAGCCACGGAGAAGTCTTGTAAACGATAAACCCGTTTTCCTTACCATGGTATCAGTAAGTCGGCGCAGAAAACGGTGTGAGGAAACTTGATATGTCTGCTTATTCTGCACCCAGGACGAGCATTCTTTTTGAGAGTACACACATAGCATACTCCCGTTTGCCCTGCCCGGATGAGTTACTCCGCCACACCCACGACATAGTGGCCATCCTTGCTCTTGATCGTGTATCTGCGTGTATCATCACAAATCACAATCAGAGAACCACCGAACGCGGCGGGATAGACGCCCTCAACCTTGTTGCACTCATGTCCAGACTCGCGAATCAGCCTCTGGCTTTCCACTTTCAGTTGCGGTGATCCAGAATCAGCAAGAGCGCCAGCGCACATGCCCACGCCCAACATTACAGTTAGAATCCGTTTCAAAGCAGCCTCCTTCGCCGGGTAAGTAAACGTATCATCGGCAAAAAGTTAAAAGAAATTAATCAATTCAGTCGATAGAAAAGACAATTTTGAGCTTAAAAATAAATAGTAACCGGGTGCACAGATTTCAACGCAAGGAGGCGATGATTAAAACCACGGCCCCTGCTGTGCTCTGCTGCACACCGCAAAATGCCGCGCAAAGCACTCTGCCATAAGGAGTAGCGCCCTGTCACTGCCCCGCGTCAGAAATTTTCCGCACCGGGGTATTCCACGCTATTTTCACTCCTGCAGGATAAGTGCTCACCTCCCGCCCGGGTTTTTCACTTACCACCTGGCGAACTAGCATAAACACATCCCCTGACGAATAACGACATTACGGAGTATTTATGAAAGCAATCGCCATTACACAGGCCGCACAGAACGGCAGCAACCTTGATTTTTTAACCGACATTGAGTTACCGACGCCGAAAGCCGAAGGGCATGATGTGCTGGTCGAGGTGAAAGCCGTCTCCGTTAACCCGGTGGACACCAAAGTGCGTGCCGGGTTTAACGCCGATAAACCTCGTGTGCTGGGCTGGGACGCGACCGGTGTGGTTACCGCCATTGGCGATAAGGTCACGTTATTTAAGCCCGGTGATGAAGTCTGGTATGCCGGGGCATTGACCCGTCCTGGCAGCAACAGCGAATTTCAACTGGTGGATGAGCGCATTGCCGCCCGTAAGCCAGCCTCACTGGATTTCGCCTCTGCCGCGGCCCTGCCGCTGACCGCCATTACTGCCTGGGAAATGTTGTTTGACCGTTTAGGCGTGCGTGAAAATGGCAATGAAGGCGACGTGCTGCTGATTGTCGGCGCCGCCGGCGGCGTAGGCTCGATTCTGACGCAACTGGCGCGTAAGCTGACCCGCCTGACCGTGATTGGCACGGCATCCCGCCCGCAAAGCCAGCAGTGGGTCAGTGAGCTGGGCGCGCATCATGTTATCGATCACAGCAAACCATTAACCGAGGAGCTGGCGCGTATTGGCATTAAGCAGGTCAGCCACGTTGCCAGCCTCAACAACACGGAGCAGCACTATCAGCAGTTGATTAACGCCCTGCAACCGCAAGGTAAACTGGCACTCATTGACGATCCGCAATCCCTGGACGTTGTGCCTTTAAAAGTGAAAAGCCTCTCTTTGCACTGGGAATTTATGTTTACTCGCTCGATGTTCGAAACGGCCGATGTCGCGGAGCAACACCGTTTGCTGACGCGTGTTGCCGCGCTTATCGACGATGGGATTATCAAAACGACACTGGGAGAACACTTCGGCGCCATCAACGCGCAAAATTTGCGTAAAGCACACCAGTTGATCGAGACGCAACGCGCGGTAGGCAAAATCGTGCTGGAAGGATTTTCTGCGCACTAACGTGTTGCAATTCAGCCAGGATTTCTCTTAAAAACACCTTCATGTTCAGGCGGATAGCGAAAAAAGCGTTCCGCCTCGCCTGCTGTTCTCTTCTTTTGCTTACACTTTTTACCAAAGCCTTATTTTCATAACATTTTCGCGGTTGCGGCGTCGCCAGACAGTAGTTGATGATAAGTCCCGCGAAATGAGAACCCACGACACCTGGAGAGATTATGGGTAAAACAAAAATGTTACTTCTGGGAACATTGCTGGCAACAGCCAGTACCACTTTTGCTGCACCGCAAACCCCTGCCACGACAGGCGGAACCCAGTCTTATGAAGTGAAGGATTTTGTTGCTGATTTCACTAAATTCACCATCGGCGATACGGTACCCGAAATGTACCGTAGCGAAGAATACAACATTAAGCAGTGGAATCTGCGCAATTTACCCGCGCCCGATCCGGGCAGCCACTGGACCTACATGGGTGGAAACTATGTGCTTATTACGGACGCCGACGGTAAAATATTGAAGGCCTATAATGGCGATATCTTTTACCACCGTTAATTTCAGGAAATCCTATTGATTATTCGTCCCTGGCAAGAGAGCGACCGCCCTTTTCTGCGTACACTGTTCCTGCATTCCCGCAGAGCAAACTGGACATGGCTGGACGGTAGCGACTGGCAACTGGAAGACTTTGATGCCGTCACCCTTGATGAAACCATCTGGGTGGCGGAAGAAGATGGACACCGGCTGGGCTTTGCCGCCGTTTACGTGAACGACAATTTTCTGCATAGCCTGTTTGTTGACCCGGATGCGCAAGGCAAAGGGGTGGGCAGCGCGTTGCTGAAAAAAGTGCAGGCTGAATTTACCAGTACAGGTTCACTGAAATGTCTGACGCAAAACCGCCACGCGCTGGCATTTTATCAGCACCATGGCTGGCACGTTGAAGCGGAAGGCACATCGCCTGACGGGGACTATCTGCTCCTGCATTATCGGCTGCCCTGACGGGCAGCCTTATCAACTCATACCGCGCGAAATGCAATATCACCGGGAATGACTTCACCCTGCCAGTAAAGCTGCGCCGCAACGCGCCCTGCCAGCTTGCGATACAAACCGGTAAACTCACTGTCCGGACGACTTACGACCGTCGGTTGCCCCCGGTCGAGATCTTCACGCAGGCTAATATGCAGTGGCAGTTGCCCCAGCAGTTGCGTGTGGTACTGTTCGGCCAGCTTCTCTGCCCCGCCGGTACCGAAAATCGGCTCGTGATGGCCACAGTTGCTGCAAATGTGCATGCTCATGTTTTCTACGATACCGAGCACAGGTACTTCCACTTTCTCGAACATCACAATGCCTTTTTTGGCATCAATCAGGGCGATATCCTGCGGCGTGGTCACCACCACCGCCCCGGTAACGGGAATATTCTGCGCGAGCGTAAGCTGAATGTCGCCCGTACCCGGCGGCATGTCGAGGACCAGATAGTCCAGATCCGGCCACAGGGACTCTTGCAACAGTTGCAACAGCGCCTTGCTGGCCATCGGGCCGCGCCACACCATGGCATTATCGTCGGTAACCAGGTAGCCGATCGAGTTGGTCGCCAGTCCGTGTGCCATAATCGGCGCCATATGGGTGCCATCCGGCGAGGTCGGGCGTTCGCCTTCCGCACCCAGCATCATCGGGATTGAGGGACCGTAAATATCCGCATCAAGAATACCGACCTTTGCCCCTTCCGCTGCCAGCGCCAGCGCCAGATTGACCGCCGTGGAGGATTTCCCTACCCCACCTTTACCCGAGCTGACGGCAATGATGTTCTTCACCCCATTGACGCCAGGCTGATTTTTCACCCGTTTTAAGGTGGCAACATTGTGGGAGAGCTTCCAGTCAATCGCCCGGGCCCCCGTCAGTCGCAGTAACTCGGCACTGCATTGCTCTTTCAACTCTTCAAACGCGCTCCGCCAGACAAAAGGCATCACCAGTTCGATATGCACGGTGTCATCCAGCCAGGCAACATGATGAACCGCCTTAAGCGCGGTAAGATTATGCTTGAGGGTTGGGTGCTGAAAATTGGCCAGCGTTCCGGCGACGAGCGCACGCAAGGCTTCCGGGGATTTGGCCTGGGATTGAGAGTTCATCCCGACTCCTTGTTATGTTGTACTGAAAAGACATTGTTAAGGTTCAAGTTTACTCCACTGTCACCCATTTTTCATTTCTCAATAGTGCCCAATCGAGGTCGCGCTTTTATGGCACAACTTTTCCCTTTCAGGTAACATCAAGACCCCCTTTTTACTAAAGAAGAAGTAATACCCACTATGACTCAAGTCGCGAAGAAAATTCTGGTAACGTGCGCATTGCCGTACGCCAACGGCTCAATCCACCTCGGCCATATGCTGGAGCACATCCAGGCTGATGTCTGGGTCCGTTACCAGCGAATGCGCGGCCACAATGTCAACTTCATCTGCGCGGACGATGCCCACGGCACGCCGATAATGCTCAAAGCGCAACAGCTGGGCATCACCCCGGAGCAGATGATTGGCGACATGAGTCAGGAACACCAGACGGATTTCGCTGGCTTTAATATTAGCTATGACAACTACCACTCTACGCACAGCGAAGAGAACCGCGAGCTGTCGGAGCTGATCTACACTCGCCTGAAAGAGAACGGTTTTATCAAAAACCGCACTATTTCTCAGCTTTACGATCCGGAAAAAGGCATGTTCCTGCCGGACCGTTTTGTCAAAGGCACCTGCCCGAAATGTAAGTCTCCGGATCAGTATGGCGATAACTGCGAAGTGTGCGGCGCGACCTACAGCCCGACCGAACTTATTGACCCGAAATCCGTGGTGTCCGGTGCAACGCCTGAAATGCGTGATTCCGAACACTTCTTCTTCGACCTGCCTTCTTTCAGCGAAATGTTGCAGGCGTGGACCCGCAGCGGCGCGCTGCAGGAGCAGGTGGCCAACAAAATGCAGGAATGGTTCGATGCCGGCCTGCAACAGTGGGATATCTCCCGCGATGCGCCCTATTTCGGTTTCGAAATCCCTGGCGCGCCGGGCAAATATTTCTACGTCTGGCTGGATGCGCCTATCGGCTACATGGGTTCCTTCAAGAACCTGTGCGATAAACGCAGCGACCTGAACTTTGACGACTGGTGGAAAAAAGAGTCTGATGCCGAGCTGTATCACTTTATCGGTAAAGACATCGTCTATTTCCACAGCCTGTTCTGGCCCGCCATGCTGGAAGGCAGCAATTTCCGCAAGCCGACCAATCTGTTTGTGCACGGTTATGTGACGGTGAACGGTGCGAAGATGTCCAAATCTCGCGGCACCTTTATTAAGGCCAGCACCTGGTTGAATCACTTTGATGCGGACAGCCTGCGTTACTACTACGCGGCGAAACTTTCTTCCCGTATCGATGACATCGACCTGAATCTGGAAGATTTCGTTCAGCGCGTTAACGCCGATATCGTCAACAAGGTGGTGAATCTGGCATCCCGTTGCGCCGGTTTTATCGCCAAACGTTTCGATGGCGTACTGGCCGCTGAGCTGGCGGATCCGGCACTCTATAAAACCTTTACCGATGCGTCGTCCACCATTGCAGATGCGTGGGAAAGCCGTGAATTCGGCAAAGCGATTCGTGAAATCATGGCGTTAGCCGACGTTGCCAACCGTTATGTTGACGAGCAGGCACCGTGGGTAGTCGCGAAGCAGGAAGGTCGCGATGCCGATCTGCAGGCGATTTGCTCCATGGGTATCAATCTGTTCCGCGTACTGATGACCTGGCTGAAACCGGTTCTGCCGACCCTGAGCGAACGCGTCGAAGCATTCCTGAATACCACGCTGGTATGGGATGCCATTGAACAGCCGCTGCTCGGCCATAAAGTGAACACTTTCAAGGCATTGTATAACCGCATTGAGATGAAACAGGTCGAAGCGCTGGTTGAGGCGTCAAAAGAAGAAGTGAAAGCCGCTTCCGCGCCGGTCACCGGCCCGCTGGCAGATGACCCGATTGCCGAAACCATCAGTTTTGACGATTTCGCGAAAGTCGACCTGCGCGTGGCGCTGATTGAAAACGCCGAATTTGTCGATGGCTCTGACAAACTGCTGCGTCTGACGCTGGATTTGGGTGGTCAGAAGCGTAATGTCTTCTCCGGCATTCGTTCCGCCTACCCGGATCCACAGGTGTTGATCGGTCGCCTGACGGTGATGGTCGCTAACCTGGCGCCGCGCAAAATGCGCTTCGGTATCTCCGAAGGAATGGTAATGGCCGCAGGCCCCGGCGGGAAAGATATCTTCCTGCTAAGCCCTGATGAGGGTGCCAAACCTGGTCAACAGGTAAAATAAATCGCTGAAAGGCGCTGTGAAAACAGCGCCTTTTTTTTATTGCACTATTCTTCAATGGACAGGATTTTTCTAACAAAAGGGGCTGTATGAATATGTTTAAAAAAATGATCGCCATCGCACTGACTACTCTGGTTTTATTTGTCGTTAGCGGCTGTGGTGACAAAGAACAGAGTAAGACATTTAACTGGACGGATGGCAAAACCGAGATATCGCTGACGTATTACTATAAAGACGACGTGGTCTTACGTCAGACGGCAAAGAATAAGATTCAGTACGCCAGCCTGGGTGCGGCCAATAAAGAGGCTGCCATGCAGCGCCTGGGGCCAATCAGCGAAAAATACAAATCGATTCAGGGCGTGACGGAAAGCATCGATTATCAGGATACTTACGCGACAGAAACCCTGACCGTCGATTATACCAAAGTCGATCGTAACGCATTGCAACAGGTGCAGGGTGCGGCGTTCACCGGCGATGTGAAAGATGGCGTCAGTATGACGAAATCACAGCAGCTTCTGGAATCTCATGGTTTTAAAGAAGTGAAATGATGAACGTGCCAGCGCGTGATTCTCGCGCGCTGGCATCGCCTTTACTTAGCCGCCGCCTTCGCGTGTTCACGCACTGCCAGTCCCCGCAGGAAATAACGTAAGAACTGATCGCCGCATTCACGGAAATTTTTATGCTCGGTCGCCCGCATCATGGCGGTAATCTCCGGCATGGAGACGCGAAATTTCTGCTCGGTGAGGATCGCCAGAATATCGTCTGTTTTCAGCGAAAACGCGATGCGCAATTTTTTAAGGATGATGTTGTTGGTCATCTTACGCTCGGTCACCAGCGCAGGCTGAGACTCGTCTTTACCGCGGCGCTCATAAATCAGGCCATTGAGGAAGACAGACATCATAATGTCAGGACAGCGCTGAAAGCCCTCCTCATCTTCTTTGTGCAACCAGCCGACAAGCTGCTCGTCGCTCACCGGGGCGTCCGCCAGCGCAAACACGCGCTTGAGGTCGCCGTTATTCATTTTCAGTGCGTAGCGTAAGCTACGTAAGATATCGTTATTGAGCATAAAGCCTTCGAAAAAATCATCGTAAGCGCGCAGTCTACCATCAAAAGCTACAACCCCAGCGCTTCTTTTAGGTTCTTAAGATAGCGGCGGCTAACCGGCACGGTTTGTCCGTCGCGCAACAGCAATTCAGCCTGGCCGTTATCTTCCAGACGGATCTCTTTCAGATGCGCCATGTTCACCAGATATTGTCGATGGCAGCGCAGCAGTGGCGTACGGCTTTCCAGCGTGCGCAGGGTCAACTCGGTGAAGCCCTCTTTGCCGTCGTGGCTGGTGACATAGACACCACTCATGCGACTGCTCACAAAAGCAACCTCATCCATCTGCAGCAGATAAATGCGGCTATGCCCGGTGCAGGGAATAAATTTCAGCGAAGCCTGATTTTCCGGCAGTACCGACATATCCTGCACATTGCGTTCCTGACGCAGTCGGGTGAGAGTTTTCTCCAGGCGGCGCGCCTCAATGGGTTTGAGCAGATAGTCAAAGGCGTGTTCCTCGAAGGCTTTCACCGCATACTCGTCAAACGCGGTAAGAAAAACCACATACGGCCGATGTTCCGGGTCGAGCATGCCCACCATCTCCAGCCCGCTAATGCGCGGCATCTGGATATCAAGAAACAATACGTCCGGGCGCAATTTATGCACCGCGCCAATGCCCTCAACGGCGTTAGCGCATTCGCCTACAATCTCAATGTCGCTCTCTTCCTGCAGTAAAATACGCAGATTTTCACGCGCCAACGGTTCATCATCAACAATCAGCACTTTTAACATGCGCTTTCCTCCAGCGGGAGTCGTAGGGTAATTCGGGTAAAGATATCCGGCTCACAGGCAACCGAAATGCCGCATTCATCGCCAAAGCGCGCCCGCAGTCGCTTATCCACCAAACTCATCCCTAAACCACTGGCATCGGTTTTGGGCTGATACAGCCCGGCATTATCTTCAATATCCAGCACCAGATGGTCACCGTCCTGGCTGGCATTAATGGTGATTTCGCCTACCCCAAGCAGTTGCGACGTACCATGTTTAATGGCGTTTTCGACAATCGGTTGCAGGGTGAATGCCGGCAAATGGAGATGCGATAGCGCGTCCGGCACGTGCAGTTGAACCTGCAGCCGGGACTGAAAACGCGCCTTTTCAATTTGCAGATACGCATTAACGTGTTCAAGCTCATCGGCGAGGGTGACGATTTCCGACGGCCGCTTCAGGTTTTTACGAAAGAACGTCGACAAATATTGCACCAGCAGACCGGCCTGATCGCTGTCGCGGCGAATCACCGCCATCAGCGTGTTCAGGGCATTGAACAGAAAGTGAGGATTGACCTGAGCATGCAGTAATTTGATTTCCGACTGGGTCAGCAGCGCTTTTTGCCGCTCATACTGCCCGGCAAGGATTTGTGCCGACAACAATTGCGCAATCCCTTCGCCCAGCGTGCGGTTGATGGAGCTAAAGAGCCGGTTTTTCGCTTCATACAATTTGATGGTGCCCACAACGCGCTGGTTTTCCCCACGCAGCGGAATCACCAGCGTTGAACCCAGTTTGCACTGGGGATGCAGTGAGCAGCGGTACGGCACCTCATTACCATCGGCATACACCACTTCGCCACTTTCGATGGCTTTTTGCGTCCAGACGGAAGAGATAGGTCTGCCAGGCAGATGATGGTCGTCCCCCGTGCCGGTAAACGCCAGTAGCTTCTCGCGGTCGGTAATCGCCACCGCGCCGATATCCAGCTCTTTATAGAGCACCTGGGCGACCTTCATGCTGTTTTCTTCGTTAAACCCCTGACGCAAGATCCCTTCCGTCGATGCCGCGACTTTGAGCGCCGTGGCAGAAAACGCCGAGGTGTACTTTTCAAACATGGCCCGCTTGTCGAGCAGAATACGCATAAACAGCGCCGCGCCTACGGTATTGGTCACCATCATCGGGGCCGCGATGCTTTGCACCAGATGCAGCGCGCTCTCATAAGGTCGGGCGATAAGCAGGATGATCAGCATCTGCGTCAGTTCCGCGACGCAGGTAATGGCCCCGGCGGTAAGCGGATTGAAGACCCTGTCGGTGCGGCCACGCTTGATCAGAATACTGTGAACCAGCCCGCCGAGCAGCCCTTCCACAATGGTGGAAATCATACAGCTCAGCGCGGTCATGCCGCCCATTGAGTAACGGTGTAATCCGCCGGTTAACCCCACCAGCCCGCCAACCAGCGGGCCGCCGAGCAGGCCGCCCATCACCGCGCCAATGGCCCGGGTGTTGGCAATCGAGTCTTCAATATGCAAGCCGAAATAGGTCCCCAGGATGCAGAAGATCGAAAAGGTGACATAGCAGAGCAGTTTGTGCGGCAAACGCACCGTGACTTGCATCAGCGGAATAAAAAGACGTGTTTTGCTCATCAGCCAGGCGATAACCAAAAACACACACATTTGCTGGAGCAGCAGCAACACCAGATTAAATTCGTACATACCCGCAGCACCGCGTTGACTGAAAGCGCGTACCTTACATGGAGTCGCGAAGAGATTCTTTGAGGGTTTCCAAAAAAATGTTAATTCGTGCTCATTATCACAATCCTGAAAGGATAATGATACGAAAGGGATACATTTCGAACATTAAACAAACAATTCATCCTGGTTTAAGTCAGAGCGGCTAAAGTTAAAGTGGGGGATTTCTTGCAAAGGTGACATCATGGCGCTTTACACGATTGGTGAAGTGGCGATGCTATGCGATATCAATCCCGTGACTTTGCGGGCATGGCAGCGACGCTATGGCTTATTCAAACCGCAACGTACAGAAGGCGGTCACCGGTTGTTTACCGACGCCGACATCGACCGAATTCGCGAGATTAAACGCTGGATTGATACCGGGGTCCAGGTCAGCAAAGTGCAGACCCTGCTCAATAATGAACCCGAAAATGAACGCAATGGCTGGCGCGCGCAGCAAGAAGTCGTATTGCAGATTCTGCAAAGCGGCAACCTGCAACGGTTGCGTCTGTGGATCAAAGAGCGCGGCCACGACTACCCGGCAGAAACCCTGATAACCCGCCTGTTTATCCCTCTTCGTCGTCGCCTGCAATCCCAGCAGCCCGCCCTCACCGTGATGCTCAGTCTGCTGGATGGGGTATTGATTAACTATATTTGCGTCTGCCTGAATACAGCGCGCAAGAAAAACGGGCGCGACGCGCTGGTTGTCGGCTGGAATGTGCAGGATACGACCCGACTCTGGCTGGAGGGCTGGATGGCGAGCCAGCAGGGCTGGCGGGTCGACGTGCTGGCGCATTCGCTGAGTTATCTGCGCCCCGAGATGTTTGAAGGGCAGACCTTACTGGTGTGGTGCGGCGAGGCGCCCTCTTCGTCACAGCAAAAACAGTTGCACGACTGGCAGCAAAGTGGACATGCCATTTTTCCCCTTGGCATTTAATGGTTCATTAACAGCCCCGCTTCCTCGTATAATACTTTTCTTAACAAAGGAGCGAAAAATGAACCTGTCCAAACTTACCGTCATTGCGATTTTTCTGCTGATGGCGATCGGCGGCATCGGCGGCGTGATGCTCGCAGGCTATTCCTTTATTGTTCGCGGCGGTGCAGGCTGAATAACCGAGCCAGACGCTCGAACCCTCTGTCGACAATAATAGCGGCCAGGGCAACCAGCACGGCCCCTTGCACGACATAAGCCGTATTAAACCCGCTCAGCCCGATGATGATCGGCGTACCCAGCGTGCTGGCACCGACCGTAGACGCAATGGTCGCCGTACCAATGTTGATGATAACGGACGTGCGGACCCCGGTGATAATAACCGGCGCGGCCAGCGGCAGTTCAACCCTGAAAAGTTGCTGCAAGCTGCTCATACCCATCCCTTTTGCCACGCTGTGTACGCTCTCCGGTACAGCGGCAATTCCTGCCAGCGTGCCCTGCAATATCGGCAACACCCCATAGAGAATAAGCGCGATAATGGCAGGTTCGCGGCCAAATCCCATTACCGGTACCGCAATGGCCAGTACCGCCACCGGCGGGAAGGTCTGTCCTACTGCGGCAATGGTCTCCACCAGCGAGCGAAACTCACGGCCCCAGGGGCGCGTCACTAAAATTCCCGCCCCCAACCCAATGACGATCGCCAGCAAACTCGACACGCCCACCAGCCAGAAATGGGCGAGCGCCAGAGCGACAAAACTTTCCTGCTGATAGACGGGTCGTGGCAATTGGGGAAACAGCGAGCCAAAGAGCGCGCCGCTGTATGGCATCGCCAGCAGCAATGCGATGAACACGGCGATAAGCCAGAGCAGCGGGTCACGCAGATGTTTCACTCAGCGCCTCCGTTCTGAGCAGGTCGCGAAAATGCAGCGTGCCGCAGGGTACGCCTTGAGCATCGGCAACAGGCAGCACTTCGCACTGGCGGGCGACAAACAGCGATAAGGCTTCGCGCAATGTCATATCCTCGCGCAGGGGGTCTCCCGCCACCGTTTCCCCCGGTCGCATCCAGGTGCTGACATGGCGCAACGAAAGCAAACGAACGCCCAGTTCGCTGCGGCCAAAAAAGTCGCGCACAAACGGGGTTGCCGGGCGCGTTAACATCTCCAGCGGAGTCCCCTGCTGCACAATCGCCCCACTGTCCATCAATACCAGGTGATCCGCCAGTTGCAGCGCCTCATCGATATCGTGAGTAACCAGAACAATAGTACGACCCAGCAGACGGTGAATACGAATCATCTCCTGCTGCAGCGTACCGCGCGTGACCGGATCCAGCGCGCCGAAGGGCTCATCCATCAGCAATACCTCCGGGTCAGCCGCCAGCGCGCGGGCCACACCAACACGCTGCTGCTGTCCGCCGGAAAGCTGATGGGGGAAACGATCGCGCAGACTTTCATCGAGACCCAGTAAATCCATCAGTTCATCCACCCGCGCGGCGATTTTCGTCCGTGACCATTTTTGCAATTGCAGCACGGTGGCAATGTTGTGCGCCACCGTCCAGTGCGGGAACAGACCTATCGACTGAATGGCGTAGCCCATCCTGCGGCGCAGCTCCAGCACCGGCAGGCTGCGGATCTCTTCGCCGGCAAATAAAAGGGTACCTTCATCGTGCTCCACCAGCCGGTTGATCATTTTCAGGGTAGTGGACTTCCCGGACCCGGATGTCCCAATCAGCACGGAAAACGCGCCGGTTTTACATTCAAGATTCAGATCGCTGACCGCCTGTTGCCCGGCGAAAGATTTGCTGACATGCCTGAATTCAATCATGGCTGTTTTACCTCCAGCAGCGCGATACCCAAAGCAAACAGTGCGTCCACGACCACGGCGAGAGCAATAACCGGGATCACACCCAATAAGACAAGATCCAGTGCGCTACTTAAAAGCCCCTGAAACACCAATGCGCCAAAGCCACCGGCGCCAATGAGTGCCGCAATCACCGCCATGCCCACAGTTTGTACCGTCACCACCCGCAGGCTACGCAGCAAAATGGGTAACGCCAGCGGCAGACGGATATGTAAAAAGCGCTGACGACCGCTCATCCCCATCCCTTTGGCGCTTTCCAGCACATCGGCTGGCACCTGATTTAAGCCCGCCACCACACCGCGAACTAACGGCAGCAACGCATAAAGCACCAGGGCAATCAGCGCTGGCGTGATGCCGGTTCCCGCCACGCCAAGCGAACCCAGCCAGGGAAACTGCGCCACCAGCCCTGCCAGGGGGGCGATCAACAGGCCAAAAAGCGCAACGGACGGCACGGTCTGTATCACATTCAGTATGGCAAATACCGGTTGCTGACGCGCCGGATGGCGATAGCACCACAGGCCGATCCCCAGACCCAGTACCAGCGCGGGCAGCAACGTGCCAAACAGTAATTTCAGATGTTGCGCCAGCGCGTCGTTAAAGACGTCCTGCCGATTCACATACTCTTTAAGCAAAGAGAGCGAATCCAGTTGCCCACTGAGCAACAGCCACAGCGGCAGGAGCCAGATTTGCGCATGCAGCAGCCAGCGCCAGACCGGGTTAACGGTTAACCGCCGGATAGCATCACTGCTGGCCAGTAACGATAGCGCCAGCCACAGCCATAAGCCGCTACCGGGGGAGGTACGGGCGAGCGCACTGCCTGACTGCGCCAGATCGCTGGCCGCCCTGCCCGCGCACCAGACTAAAACGCAAAAGGACGCTTCGCTAAGCAGTAGGGCAGCCAGGCTCGCAAGCCGATGCGGGAGAAAGCTCAAAAGCAGTAGCGCCGCCGGGAAAAGCAGTCCCCAAGCGGCAAATGCGGGCCAGACCTGCCAAATTGCACGACTTTCCCCGGAGACCAGGCGGTTAGGGGCGTAATTCACGAAGGGCAGTGCCATTGCTGCCAGCGCCAGTACGACCAGCAGCAACAACACGCGATTATGACAACGTCGCTCCACGTTTATTTAATCAGTCCCTTTCCTTTCAGGTAATCGGCGGCCACTTTTTTGGCGTCGAGACCTTCCACTGCGATACTGGCATTCAGTTTCTGCAGCGTTTTTTCATCCAGACTGGCAAATACCGGTTTCAGCCACTCATCCAGTTGCGGGTAGGCTTTCAGCACGGCTTCGCGCACAACCGGAGCGGGCGCATAAATTGGCTGAACCCCTTTCGGGTCGGTCAGCGTTTGCAGCCCCAGCGCCGCCACTGGCCCATCTGTCCCGTAGGCCATCGCTGAATTCACACCGGATGTTTGTTGTGCGGCTGCTTTGATGGTCACGGCCGTATCGCCCCCCGCCAGCGACAGCAACTGCTGCTGGTTGAGCTTGAAGTTGTAAGCTTTTTCGAAGGCCGGCAAGGCATCGGTGCGTTCGATAAACTCGGCGGAAGCAGCCAGTTTAAACGTGCCGCCCTCTTTCAGATAGCGGCTGAGATCCTCAAGGGAGACCAACTTGTTTTTTTGCGCAACATCCTGGCGTACCGCGATAGTCCAGGTGTTATTGGCAGGCGCTGGCGTCAGCCACACCAGTTTGTTTTTCTCCGCATCCAGCTTTTTGACTTTGTCATAGCCTTGTTGCGCATTTTTCCACGCCGGATCGTTCTCCTCTTTAAAGAAAAACGCACCGTTGCCGGTATATTCCGGGTAGATATCCAGTTCACCTGAGGTTATCGCACCACGCACTACCGGGGTGGTACCCAACTGGACTTTGTTGACGGTTTTCACGCCATGGCTTTCCAGTACCTGCAAAATGATATTGCCCAGCAGAGCGCCTTCGGTATCAATCTTGGAACCCACCTTAACCGGCTCAGCCGCCTGTGCGCCTGCGGCCAGCATCAACAACCCTGCTGCGCTCCATTGCGAAAGTGATTTCATGCTCGTTCCCCATTGTTTTTGTGGTATCTGGATTTCTGGCTGTGCAAAAAGCGTAGTAGAGAATCGACCGGGAATAAATCAGTCGTTCAGATTTTGATGTTTCTGATTAGACGAAGCGGTTATAACGCGAAGGATTTAAAGATGAAAGGCCGCTAAAAAGCGGCCTCGGAAGATTACTGGAGGGTAAATTCGCCCTGTTTCACACGGGCTGAATCCAGACCGATAAAGACATTGAATTTGCCAGGTTCTGCATCGTATTTCATGCGTTGATTCCAGAACTTAAGCGCCTCGATATCGATCGGGAAGCTGACCGTTTTGGTTTCGCCGGCTTTGAGATCCACTTTTTCGAAACCGCGCAACTGCTCAACCGGGCGACTCATCGAAGCCGTTACATCCTGCAGGTACAGCTGAATGACCGTTGCACCGTCGCGTTTGCCGGTATTGGTGACATCAACACTGGCCGTCACTTTACCGTCGCGGGTCATCGTCGGCGCCGACATTTTCACATCGGAGACGCTAAACGTGGTGTAACTCAGGCCGTAACCAAACGGATAAAGCGGGCCGTTGGCCTCGTCAAAGTAACGGGACGTGTACTTGTTCGGTTTATCGGCATTATACGGACGCCCGGTATTCAGGTGGCTGTAATAGACCGGGATCTGTCCGACAGAACGCGGGAAGGACATCGGCAGTTTGCCGGACGGGTTGTAATCACCAAACAGCACATCGGCGATGGCGTTGCCGCCTTCGGTACCGGCAAACCAGGTTTCCAGGATGGCATCTGCCTGCTGGTCTTCTTTCACCAGCGCCAGCGGACGACCGTTCATCAGTACCAGCACCAGTGGTTTGCCCGTCGCTTTCAGCGCGGCAATCAGGTCACGCTGACTTTGCGGAATGGTCAGGTCCGTACGGCTTGACGCCTCGTGCGCCATCCCCTGAGCCTCACCGACGACAGCCACGACGACATCTGATTTCTTCGCCGCTGTAACGGCTTCATCAATCATCTCCTGCGGGCTGCGTTTGTCCTGCACCACAGCTGGTTCATACAAGTTGAGGAAATCGACAATGCCTTTATCCTCAGTGATATTCGAGCCACGCGCGTAGAGAACAGTCCCTTTCGGCCCCACGGCATTACGAATACCCGTCAGCACGGTCACGGATTGCCCCGCCACGCCAGCAGCGGACCAGCTCCCCATCATGTCACGTTTGCTGTCCGCCAGCGCACCGACCACCGCAATGGTCGCGTCTTTTTTCAGCGGCAACGTATCGAGACGGTTTTTCAGCAGCACCAGGCTTTCGCGCGCCACTTCACGGGCTTCTTTACGGTGCAGACGGCTTTCCGCATTGGTGTCTTTCGGATCGGACTCTTTCGGCCCCAGGTGACTGTACGGGTCATTGAACAGCCCCATGTCATATTTCACGTTGAGCACGTGACGGGTCGCGTCGTCGAGTTCTTCCATGGTGACCTTGCCGGATTTGATAAGCCCCGGCAGGTATTTGCTGTAGTACTCGTCGCTCATGCTCATGTTGATACCGGCTTTGAGCGCCACGCGTACGGCATCTTCCGGGTCGGCGGCGACGCCGTGTTTGATCAACTCTTTGATTGCGCCATGGTCGGAAACGGTGATGCCTTTAAAGCCCCACTCATCGCGCAGGACATCTTTAAGCAGCCAGGAATCGGAGGTGGCCGGCGTGCCGTTTAGAGAGTTCAGTGCCACCATCACCGCGCCGCTCCCCGCATCCAGCCCCGCTTTGTACGGCGGCATATAGTCGTTGAACAGGCGCTGCGGGCTCATATCAACGGTGTTGTACTCTTTGCCCCCTTCCACTGCGCCATAGGCGGCGAAGTGCTTAACGCTGGTCATCACCGAATAGCGATCCGCCGGGCTTTTGCCCTGCATGGATTTGACCATCGCGCGGCCCATTTCGGTGGTCAGGTAAGTGTCTTCGCCAAACCCTTCAGAACCACGGCCCCAGCGCGGATCGCGGGAGACATCGACCATCGGTGCCCAGGTCATGTTCAGGCCGTCATCTGCTGCTTCATACGCAGAAACACGACCGACGGTTTTCACCGCTTCGAGGTTAAAACTGGAGGCCAGGCCAAGGCTAATCGGGAACACGGTCCGCTGACCGTGAACCACATCGTAGGCAAAAAACAGGGGAATTTTCAGGCGGCTAAGTCGCATGACCTGATCCTGCATAGCGCGGATATCCGGGCGGGTCACGGTATTAAAGATGGCGCCAACCTGGTTTTTGGCAATCATGTCACGGATGGCTTCTTTCGGATTGTCCGGCCCGACGCTAATCAGTCGCAGTTGCCCAATTTTTTCATCCACCGTCATTTTTTTTAGTAATTCAGTGACAAACGCATCCCTTGCTTGCGGCGTCAGAGGATGGTTACCAAACATCTCTTCCGCCATCACCGGTTGCAGCGCAAGGCTTACGGCGACACCTACCGAACATAGCCATTTCATGTCGTTCACTCTCTCGTTTATACAGCCGCTCACGGGCCTGACCATGAAAAAAACGCAGTGTGCCATAATCGTAGTCTGGCTTGCAGAGTTATTCTCTGATTTTTCTGAGAATTCCTCACTTTCAGACACTATGCTTTAAAGCGAGAATGCTGTTTCACCACCAGGGAGAGGAAAATGTCTTCTACAACTTCCCAGCACCATATCGCTTTTACCCGTGAACTCGGACGTCTTGTTGGCGCCTCGCATGTCCTTACCGACCCGGCCAAAACCGCACGTTACCGAAAGGGTTTTCGCTCCGGTCAGGGCGATGCGCTCGCCGTTGTTTTTCCCGGCACACTGCTTGAATTATGGCGTGTGCTTAGCGCCTGTGTCAGCGCCGATAAGATCATCCTCATGCAGGCGGCGAATACCGGTCTGACCGAAGGGTCCACACCAAACGGCAACGACTACGACCGTGACATTATTATCATCAGTACGCTAAGGCTGGATAAACTGCATTTGATCGACGACGGTAAGCAGGTGCTGGCCTTTCCTGGCACCACGCTTTATTCGCTGGAAAAAGCGCTCAAACCGCTGGGCCGAGAGCCGCATTCGGTTATCGGTTCATCCTGTATTGGCGCATCGGTCATCGGCGGGATTTGCAATAACTCCGGCGGTGCACTGGTGCAGCGCGGCCCGGCGTATACCGAAATGTCGCTGTTTGCGCAGATTGACGAAAATGGGACGCTGCGCCTGGTGAATCATTTAGGCATTGAGCTTGGCAGCACGCCGGAACAAATCTTAAGTAAGCTTGATGACGAACGGGTGACCGATGCCGACGTGCGCCGCGACGGGCGTCATGGTCATGACCATGACTACGTTAGCCGTGTGCGTGATGTGAATGCAGATACACCCGCGCGCTACAATGCTGACCCGGACCGACTGTTTGAATCGTCGGGCTGTGCCGGCAAACTGGCGGTCTTCGCAGTACGTCTGGATACCTTTATCGCCCCCACGCGCCAACAAGTGTTTTATATCGGCACAAACCAGCCGGAGGTGCTGAGCGCGCTTCGCCGCCATATTCTTAGCGAGTTCACCCATTTGCCGGTGGCGGGGGAATATATGCATCGCGATATTTACGATATCGCTGAGCGCTACGGCAAAGACACGTTCCTGATGATCGATAAGCTCGGTACCGACAAAATGCCTTTCTTCTTTACCCTGAAAGGCCGTACCGATGCCCTGCTGGCAAAAGCCCCGGTATTTAAGCCGCACTTTACCGATCGGGCCATGCAAAAGCTGGGGCACCTTTTCCCCTCGCACCTGCCACCGCGGATGAAAAGCTGGCGGGATAAGTATGAACACCATCTGCTGCTGAAAATGTCGGGTGACGGTATCGCCGAGGCGCAACGCTGGCTGGCGGAGTACTTTGAAACGGCGGAGGGCGGGTTCTTCGCCTGTACCACAGAGGAAGGGAATAAAGCCTTTCTTCACCGCTTCGCTGCAGCGGGCGCGGCGATTCGCTATCAGGCGGTACATGCCGATGAAGTAGAAGATATTCTGGCGCTGGATATTGCCCTGCGGCGCAATGATAACGACTGGTTCGAACATCTGCCGCCGGAAATCGACAGCCAGTTGACCTGGAAGCTCTACTACGGCCACTTCTTCTGCCATGTTTTCCATCAGGATTATATTGTGAAGAAAGGCGTTGATACGCACGCGCTTAAAGAGCAGATGCTTGAATTATTGCGTCAGCGCGGCGCGCAATATCCTGCCGAACACAACGTTGGCCATTTGTATGAAGCGTCCGATCATTTAAAACGTTTTTACCTGGAAAATGACCCAACTAACAGCATGAACCCTGGGATCGGAAAAACAAGCAAAAGAAAAAACTGGCAATAGGCGACTGTCTCAATACTTCATCACTGTCTAACTGAGATATATGTTTAAGCCAGGCTGTATTGTGCTCTTCATTCGTACTAAAGTAGCTGGCCAGAGAAACGTTTCTCTGACCTGCTACATTGAGGAGCCACTCCATCATGTCTGCCGTTGATGTTCTGTCCGAAAACGCACTCGTGGTGCGTGATGCCACTCTTGATGATGTTCATGCGATTTCATCTCTCTATGCCTGGCATGTGCTACATGGCCGCGCCTCTTTCGAAGAAGTGCCACCCACTATCGACGAGATGCGCCAGCGTATGCACAAGATCGCCAGTGAGGGGCTTCCCTGGATGGTCGCGCTCTATCACGGCATCATGGTGGGGTATTGCTATGCGAGTCCTTATCGTCCGCGCCAGGCCTACCGCTATACCCTGGAAGAGTCTATTTATGTTGACGCCAGTATGACCGGACGTGGCATTGGTAGCATGCTGATGGATGCGTTGATCGCGCGCTGTGAAGAAGGACCGTGGCGGCAGATGATTGCGGTGATAGGCGACGGGCAAAACAACGCCGGCTCCCTGCGACTGCATAAAAAACACGGCTTCGAAATTGTCGGGCAGTTGCGCAGCGTCGGCTACAAGAAAGGTGACTGGCGGGATACGGTTATCATGCAGCGCCCACTCAACGAGGGTGACTGGACGCTGCCGGAATAATTAGTCGTTTTGCGCGGTTTGTGCGCCGTGGTTTTCCACCATTTGCGCCGCTTTCTGGCGCTTGTAGCTTAACGCCGCAGCAGGCACAGGCTGTGCTTTCCCGGTTTCAATCCAGGTACGTAGACGGCTGGCATCCGCAAAGTGGGTATACTTGCCGAAAGCATCCATGACCACCAGGGCAACCGGCTTATTGTTAATGACGGTGCGCATCACCAGGCAGTGACCGGCCGCATTGGTAAACCCGGTTTTGGTCAGCTGAATGTTCCAGTTATCGCGATACACCAGATGGTTAGTATTACGGAACGGCAGCGTATATCCCGGATTACTGAATGTCGCCATGTCTTCCCGCGTGGTGCTCAACTGGCCCAGCAGTGGATACTGCTTCGTGGCCACCAGCAGTTTAATCAGGTCGCTTGCCGTGGACACATTGCTGGTTGATAAACCCGTCGGTTCAACATAGCGGGTGTGGGTCATGCCCAGCGCCTTCGCTTTCGCATTCATCGCACGAATAAACGCGTCATATCCGCCAGGATAATGGTGCGCAAGGCTCGCCGCCGCGCGGTTTTCCGAGGACATCAGTGCCAGCAGCAGCATATCTTTGCGACTGATTTCACTGTTCAGGCGTACGCGGGAGTAAATCCCTTTCATTTCCGGCGTATGGCTGATATCGACTTTTATTTTTTCATCCAGCGGCAGATGAGCATCCAGTACCACCATTGCGGTCATGAGCTTAGTGATAGAAGCGATAGGACGCACCAGCTCCGGGTGGCTGGAATAAATAACCTGGTTAGTTTGTAAATCGACAATCATCGCGCTACCGGAGGCAATTTCAGGTTGCGCGGACGCCGTTGCCGCAGCGGTTTTTGCCAGCGCCTGCGGTGCGACGGGCACGGCAAACATAAGCGCGAGGCTTAATAAAGAAATTCGGATTTTCAGCATGGTGTGACTTCTGATGATTATTCATGCACGTAATTACGCACACCGCATCTGTTTTGGAAATGAATAACAGAAGCTGGCCCTGGCATAATAGCCGCCACGCCCGCATGTCGCCACACAAGATTCATTGCAGAAGATTGCGTTGCGGGTACTTCAACCAGCAACGCAATGTGATTAGAACAGACGGTAGCCGTAACCCCAAAGAATGACCGTGAGCGCCAGCAGCACTTCAAGGACCAGCACGCCAATCGCCAGAGTCGAGCTGGAAAAACTTAACCCTTCCTCTCTGTTGATATTGAGGAAGGTCGGTATCCCGACATAGAGCAGATAACCGGTATAGAAGAGCGCGACGGTACCCACCAGCGCACACAGCCAGACCAGCGGATAGAGCGCCACAATTCCGCTCAAAAATAACGGCGTTGCGACATAACCGGCAAACACCATACAGCGTGCCAGGGAAGGACGCTGAGGGTAGTTCCTTGCCATCCACCAAATGACTCGGCCCATCACCGCCACACCGGCCAGCATCAGGGCATAGAAGATCACAGCCAGATAAAACGCGGTAAACCAGTTCAACTGAACCACGCTCTCTTCACCAAAATTCCAGCCTATTTGGGTCGTGCCAATAAAAGCACAGATAACGGGAACGGCCGCCATGATCAGTACATGGTGGGTGTAGTGATGCGAAACGGTTTCGTTTTCGCCCTTGATGACCTGCATTTCACGATCGGGATGGGAAAAAAGTCCCCAGACATGGTTCATAACGCCCCCTTGCTGAATGCCCGAATACAGACTCCCTAAGTATACGTCACTCTGCTGGTTATTTTGTGTTCAGATCAAAAAATCCGTCACGACAATCGGTGCAGCGAAGCCGTAGTTATCGGCGCAATCAATTCATAGGGTGTATGCTTATGGGGTTTAACGGGAGAATTGTTGGACCTATGGATATGAATCATCTTATCAGCCAGTACGGCTATGCCGCGCTGGTTGTTGGTAGTATTGCTGAGGGGGAAACCATCACTCTGCTCGGTGGCGTTGCCGCGCATCAGGGGCTGCTGAGGTTTCCGCTGGTGGTTATGGCCGTTGCGCTGGGTGGGATGATGGGAGACCAGTTGCTCTATTTACTGGGGCGGCGGTATGGCATGAAAATTCTGCAACGCTTTTCCCGCCACCAGGACAAAATTCACCAGGCGCAACGCATGATCAACCGTCGCCCGTGGCTGTTTGTGATCGGTACGCGGTTTATGTACGGCTTTCGTATTATTGGGCCGCTACTCATCGGCGCCAGCCATCTGCCCCCGAAAATCTTCCTGCCCTTGAATATTTTTGGTGCCATCGTCTGGGCATTAATTTTCACGACGTTAGGTTATCTGGGCGGGGAAGTTATCGGGCCATGGCTGCATCAGTTTGACCATCACCTCAAAAAGCTGATTTGGCTGGTGCTGGCCGTGGTCGTGGTTTTTTCCGTACGCTGGTGGCTGCGGCATCGGCAAAAAAAACGCCGCAACCCACCGTCAGAGTAGTTAATGATGGCTGGCGTTGAACTGTGGATTCGCCAGCATAAAACCGCCGTCCACAATGAACGACTGCCCGGTGGTATAACTGGCATCCTCCGAACAGAGCCAGGCCACCAGGCTTGCGATCTCCTGCGTTTTACCGGGTCTTGCCAAAGGGATGATGGGCATGGAGCCCGGTTTGGCATCATCATCGCTCATATTATTCATTGGCGTCGCAATCGCACCGGGCGCGACCGCATTAACCAGTATGTTGTCACTTACAAGCTCCAGCGCCATGGATTTGGTTAATCCGCCCAGCGCATGTTTCGCCGCCGTGTAGGCGCTGGCCTCGGGTAGAGGGGTGTGTTCATGCACAGAGGTGATATTCACAATACGTCCCCCCTGCCCCTGCTTAACCATATGCCGGGCGGCAATTTGTGAACACAGCAGCGCCCCTTCGACATCCACGGTAAAAATCTTCCGCCACGCTTCCAGAGTGACATCCAAAAACGGTGCTTTGGTCATTGCGCCGGCATTGTTAACCAGGGCATCGACACGACCAAACGCGTTAATCAATGTCTCGATGGCATTGGCGCCGTCCGGCAGATGGCTTAAGTCGAGCTGGATAATACGGGCCTGTCTGCCGCGTGCTTCAACCTGTTGCGCAGTCTCGCGCGCCCCGCTGTCATCCGAGTGCCAGGTAATGCCGATATCAAAACCTTTTTCTGCCAGCATTAGCGCGCAGGCTTTACCGATACCTGAATCCGCTGCGGTCACAATAGCGACTTTCTGCATTGTCTTTCCCCTCCGGTCGTGAAGCCAAAACTTCAGTATAGAGAAAAGGCATATTTCTGAACGATTGCTACACTTTGCGGTGAGTTACACGATCAAGGGAGAGAAAAAATGTTGAAGGTATTGCTGTGGGTTATTTTGATTATCTTTTTGATTGGGCTGTTGGTGGTCACCGGCGTGTTTAAGATGATTTTCTAAAAACTCCCCCTCACCTCTGCGGAAGTGAGGGGTTATTTCGAGCGACGACCGCCGCTTAGCGCTTAAGCGATGCCCCGTTACTGCCGATCACCTCTTTATACCACCAGAAGCTTTTTTTACGGCTGCGAGCCAGCGTACCCTTGCCTTCGTCATCGCGGTCAACGTAAATAAAGCCGTAGCGTTTGGAAATCTCCGCTTTCGACGCGCTCACCAGATCGATAGGCCCCCAGCTGGTATACCCCATCACCTCCACGCCGTCGTCGATGGCTTCGCGAACCTGTACCAGATGATCATTGAGATAGCTGATACGGTAATCGTCATTGATAGTGCCGTCGGCCTGGAGTTTGTCTTTCGCGCCCAGCCCGTTTTCCACAATAAATAGCGGTTTCTGCCAGCGATCCCACATGACATTCAACAGCGTGCGCAGGCCAACCGGGTCAATCTGCCAGCCCCACTCCGAGCTTGCGAGGTGCGGGTTTGGCACCATGCTGAGAATGTTGCCGCGTGCTTTCTGGTTCAGCTCTTCGTCAGTGGTGACGCAGCCGGTCATATAGTAGCTAAACGAGATAAAGTCGATGGTGGTGCGCAGCGCGTCGCGATCCGCATCGGTAATGTCCAGCTTGATGCCGTTATCACGGAAGAAACGCCGCATATAACCCGGATATTCGCCACGGCACTGCACATCGCCAAAGAACTGCCAGGTACGGTTTTGCTGCAGTGTTTCCAGCACATCTTCCGGCTTGCAGCTTAGCGGATACATCAGGCCGCCGAGGATCATATTGCCGATTTTGGCATCCGGAATAATGTCGTGACAGGCGCTGACCGCCAGCGCGCTCGCCACCAGTTGATGGTGAATTGCCTGGAAGATCTCTGCTTTACTGCTCTTTTCCGACAGGCCAACACCGGTCATCGGCGCATGCAGCGACATGTTGATCTCATTAAAAGTCAGCCACAGTTTCACCTTGTGCTTATAACGTTCAAACACCGTGCGGGCATAACGCTCAAAGAAGGCAATAGTCTGACGGCTACCCCAACCACCGTAGCCTTTCACCAGCCCCCACGGCATTTCGTAATGGGATAACGTCACCAGCGGTGTCATGCCTTTGCTCAGCATTTCGTCGAACAGCTTGTCGTAAAATGCCAGACCTGCTTCGTTGGGCGTGGTTTCATCACCGTTAGGGAAAATACGCGTCCAGGCGATGGAGATACGCAGGCAGCTAAAACCCATTTCAGCAAACAGGGCGATATCTTCCGGGTAGCGGTGATAAAAATCGATAGCAACATCTTTCAGGCCGCTGTCGCCTGCCACTCGTTCTACCACGTCACCGAACACGCCTTTTGGTTGTACGTCAGAGGTGGAAAGGCCTTTGCCGTCTTCCAGATACGCGCCTTCCACCTGGTTTGCAGCGATAGCGCCGCCCCATAAGAAGTCATTCGGGAATGTATTCATTGATATCTCCTTTGATTAACGATTGACGGCCAGCAGCGGCATACCGGATTCCACCGATGTCGATGCCACGGTCGTCACAGCGCGATAGTCGTCACTGTTGCTGATAATGATGGGCGTTGCCAGATCGTATCCGGCTGAGAGGATCGCATCGCGATCGAACTCCAGCAGTAAATCGCCAGGCTGTACTTTATCGCCAACGCTGACATGCGCGGTAAAGGGCTTGCCCTCCAGCCTGACGGTATCGATGCCCACATGAATCAGCACTTCAATACCACTGTTGCTTAATAAACCGATGGCGTGTTTGGTCTGAAATAGCGACGCCACTTCACCAGCAAACGGTGCAATCACTTTATTGTCCGAGGGAATAATCGCTGCCCCCTGGCCGAGCAGCCCGGCGGCAAAGGTACTATCCGGCACCTGCCCGAGCGCCAGAACGGTGCCGGTCATCGGAGAGAGGATGTCGTCTTCACCCGGCACAACGGCAATCGGTTTTGCCACCACGGTCGTTTTCGGCATCCCCGCCACAAAGGTCAGGATGCACGCGAGCAACAGGGAAACTACGGTGCCCAGAATCCCCCCCCACAGCGTCGCGTCCACACCGCCCGGCGGGATCATCTGTGCCAGCGTAAAGACATTCGCAAAGCCAAACGAGTAAACGTGGCTGTTGCTAAAGCCAACAATCGCGCCGCCGATAGCGCCGGAAATACAGCCGAAAATAAACGGACGGCGCAGTGGTAGCGTCAAACCATAGACCGCGGGTTCAGTGATACCGAAGATACCGGCGGTAGCCGCCGAACCGGCCAGTATTTTCTGACGAGGGTCGCGGGTACGCAGGAAAATCCCCAGTACCGCCCCTACCTGGCCCAGCACCGCTGGCAGCAAAATGGGCAGCATGGTGTCCTGGCCGAATACGGTCAGGTTATTGATCATCAGCGGTACCAGCCCCCAGTGCAGGCCGAAAATCACACACACCTGCCACAGCGCCCCCAACGCTGCGCCAGCAAGCCAAGGCGCAAAGATGTAAATGGCCTGATAGCCGTACGCCAGCCCCTGGCTCAGCAAGGTCGCCAGCGGACCAATCACCAGAAAGGTCAGCGGAACCGTAATCGCAATACAGATCAGCGGACCAAAGAAGTTCTTCACCGCCGAATGGAGGTATTTATTGCATTGCCGTTCTATCCAGCAGCTAACCCAGGCGGCAAGAATGATCGGAATAACCGAACCACTGTAGTTGATAAAGGTAATCGGGATGCCGAGAAAGGTTTCGCTTATCGCCCCAGGCGCCTGACTTGCTTCAAAGGCTTTAATCATCAACGGGTGGGTTAACGCCCCGCCAATGGCGAGGGTGACAAAGGCGTTACCACCAAATTTCTTCCCGGCGGTGTAACCGAGTATCAGGGGGAAGAAGAAGAACAGCGCGTCGCTGGCAGCAAACCAGATTTGATAAGTTCCGCTGTTGGTTGTCAGCCAGCCGCAAACCACCGCCAGCGCCAGCAGACCTTTCAGGATCCCGGAGGCTGCCATAATACCGATAAAAGGGGTAAAAATACCGGAAACGATGTCGATTATGCGCCCAACAAGAGAGACTTTTTCTCCCTGAACCGGCTCCGCAACCGACGTTTCATCCGTAAGCCCGGCTTCATCACGCACCGCCTGCCAGACGTCATGAACGTGATTACCGACCACCACCTGAAACTGACCACCGCTTTCCACCACCATAATGATGCCAGGGTTGGCTTTCAGCCCGTCTGCGTCGGCTTTCTTATTATCTTTGAGCTTAAAGCGTAACCGGGTGGCGCAGTGCACCAGGCTGGTAATGTTCTCCTTGCCCCCGACGTGGCTGAGAATATCTTTCGCCAGCGCTTGATATTCCATGCTTTTTCCTTACTTCTTATGCCCGAAGGCTATGACTGAGATAAAAAAAAACCCGAGTCCAGCACCTCGCGGGCCGGGCTCAGGTTTTGCCTGCGAGATGCAGTTACAATCCTGTTTTACACTTCATGCTTCACGCTATTTTTAGCGTTTGTCTTTTCGTACACGCTCAATATGAATCGCCAGGAACATAATCTCTTCGGTGGTGAGATTCCGCTGATAGTTTTGTTCCAGATGGCGCGCCACCTTTTCTGCACAACGCCAGGCGCTGGCGTAGTTCTCTTTAACGGCCTGATGCAGCGACACATCATCATCTTCGACCACCGTGCGCGTTAACATCCGCTGCGAGAAAAATTTCAGGTGCGTGACGAACCGATGATAGCTGAGGGACTCTTCGTTATAGTCGAGTTTCAACTGATACTTCACGATATGCAGGATCTCCTGCATCACTTTGGTGATATGCATAACATCCGGCATATCACTGTTAAGCTGGGCGGTGACCAGGTGCAGCGCGATAAACCCGGCTTCATCTTCCGGTAATTCCACCCCCAGCCGTTTGGCGATGATCGCCCGCGCCTCTTGCCCAATCTGAAACTCTTTCGGGTACAGACGGCGGATTTCCCACAGCAGAACGTTGCGAATCACCTGGCCTGTTTTCAACCGTTCAATGGCAAAAAAACAGTGGTCTGTCAGGGTGATATAGAGGCTATCCTGTAACTTCCCCAGCCGACTACGCGCCAGATCGATAATCCGATCGCAGGCTGTCATCACCTCCAGCGGGATTTGATTGAGTAGCTCGCTTAAGCGTCTGACCAGTTCGTCACTCTGCAGGGCAAAAATCTTTTCGATTTTGCTGTCATCCAGCTCATCGCCGGTACGTTTCTGGAACGCGAGCCCCCGGCCCATAACGACCTGCTCGCGTTGTTGTTCATCCAGCACGACCACCACATTATTATTGAGTATTTTGGCGATTTTCATCCGAACCCCAGAAACAAAAAAACCTGACTTCCGGCAAATGCCAGAACATCAGGTTTAGCCTGCTTATGCAGTAACAATCCGTGGGAAACTCTATCAGGTTGCTCTGTTCACTCAATCGAAGCCATGCAAAAACGTGATTATGATCGCAGAGTTCAGGTATTTAACGCCTGAATCGCTCGCGCAATGTCCGGCGAGCTCTTAAGGGTGCGGATTTGTTCAAACAGTGAAATCGCGTCGACATACTCTTTGCGCAGATAGCCCAGCCACTGTTTGATGCGCGCCACGTGGTACATGCCAGTATCACCCTGCTTTTCCAGCCGCGTGTACTTTTGTAACAGCGAAACGACCTCGGGCCACGGCATACGCGGCGCGTTGTGTTTCACTACCCGGCTCAGGTTGGGCACGTTCAGCGCGCCGCGACCGATCATCACCGCATCGCAGCCGGTCGCCGCCATACAATCCTGGGCGCTCTGCCAGTCCCAAATCTCACCGTTCGCGACAACCGGAATGGTAAGTCGCTGGCGAATCTCACCAATGGCCTGCCAGTTAATCCGCTCGGCTTTATAGCCGTCTTCTTTTGTCCGCCCGTGAACCACCAGTTCAGACGCACCGGCCTGCTGAACAGCATCGGCAATTTCAAACCGCCGCGCTCCGCTATCCCAGCCGAGACGCACCTTTACGCTGACCGGCAGATGGGTGGGCACGGCCTCGCGCATGGCTTTCGCTCCGCGATAAATCAGCTCCGGATCTTTGAGCAGCGTGGCTCCTCCACCACTGCCATTCACCAGCTTCGACGGACAGCCACAGTTAAGATCGACACCCCATGAACCGAGTTGCACCGCGCGAGCCGCGTTTTCCGCCAGCCACTCGGGGTATTGTCCCAGCAATTGTACGCGAACCCGCGTACCGGAAGGGGTGCGACTTTGATGGTGCAGTTCAGGGCAGATGCGGTAAAACGATTTTGCCGGCAACAGCTGGTCAACCACGCGGACAAACTCGGTGATACAGTGATCGTAGTCGTTAACCTCGGTCAGCAGCTCGCGCACCAGCGAATCGAGCACACCTTCCATCGGCGCCAGTAATACACGCATACATTGCCCCTGAAAAAATGAGGCGACATAGTAGCGCCTCTGACTCAGGGAGGAAAGAGCGTTTCAAAACGCTCTTGCATCAGGCGGAACGCGGGTAGACGTCCGATGCCGGAAGGGTCAAACTCCCCTCGCCCAGGGGGCGCTGCATAATAACGATATCCAGCCAGCGGCCATGTTTGAAACCGACATTGTTCAGCGTGCCTGTCCGGATAAAACCCGCCCGCTGATGCAGACGCAGCGACCCCACATTTTCACTGTTGCCAACGACGGCAATGAGCTGGCGATAGCCGTGGTTTTCTGCCCATTCTATGGCTTTCGCCAGCAACGCTTTGCCTGCACCGCGCTGGCGAAATTGCTCATCGATATAGATAGAATCTTCCAGCGTGTAGCGATAGGCATAGCGCGTGCGATAGTGTGAAAGGTAGCAATAGCCTTTTACCATCCCCTCATCGAGGATAACAAACCACGGCAACCCGGCGCTGCGAGTCTTGTTCAAACGCGCCAGCATTTCGTCTTTGTCAGGCGCAGTGGTTTCAAATGAGGCGCTGCCATTCACCACATGCCAGGCGTATATTTGCTGCATTGCGCTAATATGCTGTTCTTCTGCTTCGATAATTTCCATTGTCCGGCTCCTGCTCAGGTATGTTGACAGGCTAGCCGTAACGCATAAGTCCAGACATAGCGCTGCGCTTATTACCCGTATAAGGAAAACTTTGGATGGCACACCTCAGTCTCGATCAATTGACGACCTACAGGCTGGTCATCGGCCGGGGCAGCTTTACTGCTGCAGCCGAAGCGCTGGGGATCTCCCAGCCTGCGGTCAGTTTGCAGATGCGCCAACTGGAGACCGCTTTGCAAACCCGCCTGATTGAACGTACTGGTCGCGGCGTTCGTCCGACACCGGCAGGGTTAACGTTACTGGCGCACTGCGAAGAAATTGAAAAAGCCGTCAGTGCTGCCGTGCAATCGGTCGCCATGCACAAGCTCGATATCAGCGGCACGGTTACCCTTGGCACAGGTGCTACGGTATGCATTCATTTTTTGCCAGCCCTATTGCAACAGTTGCGTAAAGACTATCCCCAACTGTCGGTTGGCGTCAGAACCGGCAATACGCAGGACATTGTTCGGGGCGTTGAGGAGAACAGTATCGACATAGGACTTGTTACCCTGCCCGCGATCAGCAGGAACCTGGACGTCACGCCAGTCATGGTCGATGAATTCGTTACCATCACAGCAAAACCGACCCTCGCTGAGTCTGAGGTAGAGACAGAAGAACTGCCGCTGATCGTTTTCGCTTCCGGGAGCAGCACACGCCAGCTTATTGACGGCTGGTTTCAGCGTGCCGGTAAGAATATGTCACCCGTGATGGAGCTCGGCAGTATTGAGGCGATAAAACGAATGGTGCGCGCAGGGCTCGGTTACAGCATTGTGCCGCGGATGTCGGTTACCCAGGCTGAGGATTGCGCAGGCTTAACCGTTGAGCCGCTGGTTCCTGCGCTGCACCGCACGCTTGGGCTGATTATGCGCCAGGATAAAGTCGTAGGTCGCGCAATGCGCGAAGTGATTCACCGCATCCAGGCGATACCCGCCGCAAAGAGTAAAGACAGTGTGTAATCCGCGAACGACAATCTTGTGGTAATGCCTGACGTTCCGGAATGGAATGTTTGGTATGCTCAGAATTCATGATGTGATCGGTAGCACATTTCCGACTTTAATTGTATGATGAATGCGTTTCATCAAGGGTATTCACCATGAGTAAATCACTGAACATTGTCTGGCAGTACCTTCGCGCATTTGTCCTGATATATGCATGTTTATACGCAGGAATTTATATCTCATCACTGCTGCCTATTACCATTCCCGGCAGCATCATCGGCATGTTAATCATGTTCGTCCTGCTGGCTTTGCAAATCCTGCCCGCCAAATGGGTTAATCCTGGCTGCTATGTGCTGATCCGCTACATGGCGCTCCTGTTTGTGCCGATTGGCGTGGGCGTTATGCAGTATTACGATATTCTGCGCGCGCAGTTTGGCCCGATAGTGGTCTCCTGTGCCGTCAGTACGGTGATTGTTTTTCTCGTGGTGAGCTGGACCACTCATCTGGCCCACGGCGAACGTAAGGTCATTGGCGAGAAAGGAAGTGAAGAATGATGGCGTATATCTGGTGGTCGCTGCCGTTAACGCTGGCGGTGTTCTTTGCCGCACGTAAGCTCTCCGCGCGTTTCAAGATGGCGCTGCTTAATCCCTTGCTGATTGCGATGCTGGTCATCATCCCGTTCCTGCTGGTCACCGGCATCCCCTATGACCACTACTTCCAGGGCAGCAAAATCCTTAATGATTTATTGCAACCCGCCGTGGTCGCCCTGGCATTTCCGCTTTATGAGCAATTACATCAGATTCGCGCGCGCTGGAAGTCCATCATTACTATCTGCTTTTTCGGCAGTATTGTGGCGATGGCGAGCGGAGCCGGTATTGCACTGCTGATGGGCGCATCGCCAGAGATTGCCGCCTCTATTCTGCCGAAATCGGTCACCACACCGATTGCCATGGCGGTGGGCGGCAGCATTGGCGGCATTCCGGCAATTAGCGCGGTTTGCGTGATTTTTGTCGGCGTACTGGGCGCGGTCTTCGGGCATACGCTGCTGGATGCCATGCGTATTCGCACAAAATCAGCTCGCGGCCTGGCGATGGGCACAGCATCTCACGCCCTGGGTACCGCGCGTTGTGCAGAGCTGGATTATCAGGAAGGCGCGTTCAGCTCACTGGCACTGGTTATTTGTGGGATTATTACGTCACTGATTGCGCCATTCCTGTTTCCCTTGATCCTCGCGATAGCGGGCTAAAATTTGCGATGTGTCGCGCATTTTTAATTTGAATTGCATACGTTGCATATACAGTGAGATGTTGATCACATATAAAGGCTAAACCGGCCCTTACACTACGATCCCATTACATTGTTATGAGGCAACGCCATGCATTCACGTTTTCACACTGCGTTTCCGACCCTTGCGGAGAATTTACAGGCCGCACTGGCACCGCTGCTGGCGGACGCGGATTTTCCCGCGATGTTAAGCGCAGAACAGGTATCGACTCTGCTTAACGCCACGGGGATGGACGAAGACGCATTGGCTTTCGCTCTGTTACCGTTAGCAGCAGCCTGTGCGCGTACTGAGCTTTCGCACTTTAATGTCGGCGCGATTGCTCGCGGCGTCAGCGGCACCTGGTATTTTGGCAGTAATATGGAATTTCTTGGTGCCACCATGCAGCAAACCGTCCATGCTGAGCAAAGCGCCATCAGCCACGCCTGGCAGCGCGGCGAAAAAGCGCTGGCCTCCATTACCGTTAATTACACCCCCTGTGGTCACTGTCGCCAGTTTATGAATGAACTGAACAGCGGCCTGACGCTTCGTATTAACTTACCGGGACGTACGCCGCATACCCTGGGTGATTATTTGCCGGATGCCTTCGGCCCTAAAGATCTTGAGATCAAAACCCTGCTACTTGATGACCAGGACCACGGGTTCACCCTGAGCGGAGATGCACTCTCTCAGGCGGCCATCGCAGCCGCTAACAAAAGCCATACGCCGTATACACAATCACCGTCAGGGGTGGCTATCGAGTGTCGCAATGGGCGCATTTTCAGCGGCAGCTATGCCGAAAATGCCGCGTTTAACCCGACATTGCCGCCGCTACAGGGCGCATTGAATCTGATGAGCCTTGCCGGGTACGACTACCCGGATATGCAGCGAGCGGTCCTCGCAGAAAAAGCCGATGCCCCTCTCACCCAATGGGACGCGACTGTCGCCACGTTGCGCGCTCTGGGTTGTCAGAACGTTGAGCGCATTTTGCTCGACTGATCCCTTAACTGCGGGCATTTTGCCCGCAGTGATGAAAAACCCCGCAATTGAACGCCCGTTTCTTGCGATTGCCGAACGGGTAAAGTAGCCTTGAGTGAAATTTAACCCTGTATCGAGTTTGTCCGCATGCTAAAGCGCTTTGTATACAGCCTGTTGGTCCTTATCGGCTTACTGCTGTTGTCTGCGCTCGGCTTAGACCGCTGGATGAGCTGGAAAACGGCCCCCTATATCTACGATGACCTGCAGGATTTGCCCTGGCGTCAGGTGGGGGTGGTGCTGGGCACGGCAAAATATTACCGCACTGGCGTGATTAATCAGTATTACCGGTATCGTATTCAGGGCGCGCTGAATGCCTACAACAGTGGCAAAGTGAATTACTTGCTGTTAAGCGGCGATAATGCGCTGCAAAGCTATAATGAGCCCGTCACCATGCGTAAAGACCTGATTGCCGCAGGCGTTGACCCTTCGGATATCGTACTGGACTATGCGGGATTTCGGACACTCGATTCGATTGTTCGTACGCGTAAGGTTTTCGATACCAACGATTTTATTATTATCACCCAACGCTTCCACTGCGAGCGTGCGCTCTTTATTGCCCTGCATATGGGCATCCAGGCGCAATGCTATGCCGTACCTTCGCCGAAAAATATGTGGAGCGTACGCGTCCGTGAATTTGGCGCACGTCTGGGGACGCTCGCTGATTTATATGTGTTCAAACGTGAACCCCGTTTCTTAGGCCCGCTGGAACCTATTCCCTCATTGCAGGAAGTCCCGGACGATGCGCAGGGCTACCCGGCGGTGACCGTCGAGCAGTTGCTTGATTTAGAAAAGAAAAATAACTAGATATCTCACAACTTCGTATCAGAAGACTGAAACACCGCGCGTAAGTATTTTAGCGGGGCGTATAAGCGAATACTTGCGCGCCATAAATTCCTGATGGTTGATATGTTCTTCTTCTTGCTTATTTAGCGTCCAGAGTCCGGTCAGCGCATTAAACGGCAATGTGACTTCGCCGCCCGGCGTCGAGACAATATACTCACCCGTTCGTAAGTAACCCGCCTGGCATTCAATCCGCAACTGCGATCTATTCTTCATTGAAAATTCAATTTTACTAAAGCCAGTTGGGATAACGGTATAAAACCAGGCGGGCAAATGAGTTATTGTCAGATCACCAAGGTCAGCAACAACAGCATTATCCCGCAGTAATTGCACGGATTTTAAATAGTAGTGATTTGAGGTTTGTCTTTCGTGCGGCGGGTAATCAACTTTAAAATACACAACATTCATAGGCGCTCCAGCTCAGCATTACAACGGCTTGCTCAACTATAGTATATAGCGTAAGAAGCAGGTAATACGCCAACATTAAGAATTGGCTTAAGCAACAACGTAGCGGCACTTAACTATTTTTTAGTGAAATTAACAAATAAATGAGTAAGATGCCTAAAATAATGAGCAGCAGACTGTAATGAACCACAGCTGCTGCAATGTTAATTATTCATAAACTGAGGGGTGTCAGGCAACTTTTTCTTCATACTTATGCAGACTAACCTGGAGATCATAAATGAGGCTTTTGACCTTCTCCGGCGTCAGACTAAAAAACTGCGACTCGAACGTTGAACCGCCCGGTGCATGAGGGGAAGTACTGTAACCAAAACGAATAACCACGCCATTCAAATCTTCCACTGTTCCCACCTGCCATCCATTAACGGGAAATGCAGGAAATGCTGATTCATTGTTCATCCTAATCTCCTTGTGAATGTTGTGACTCAAAGAGCGTAGCACCGAAATGAAAAAATTAACAATAGATAATAGGTGAACTTTTAACGTAAAAGTGAATTTATTATTCGATCTGCAATATCCTCACGTTTATTAATTATCAGCCTAAGTAAATTCTGAATATATGTTATTCAACAGGAGGTTATCAGTTAACACCTTGTTACTCTTATGTTCAAAAAAAGGACAAACGGAAAATATATCCTTGACGAAACACCTGTAAGAAATAACCGCCTCGCTAGTTATCGCTTTACAGAAAATAAAGAAATCTGCGTACTTCGTTTGTATAAAAATTAAAAAAAACGTTTCGTTATTTCTGTTCAGATAGCGCGAATCAATATTAAGGTCTACCTTAAAATTCTGGTTTGCAAAAGAGGAAAATAATTATGTCACCTGCGGATAAGAAACATCTTCATTACCCACGTCCTCCTTTTCCGGCACAGCCACAACAGCCGCCTGGATTAGCGTCCGAGATGAAACCTATTCCGGATCATGGGGAAACAAGTTATGTCGGTTCAGGAAGGCTGGCAGGTAAGCGCGCGTTAATTACCGGCGGTGATTCCGGTATCGGTCGGGCCGTTGCTATCGCTTTCGCTCGTGAGGGCGCAGACGTAGCCATTAATTATTTACCTGAAGAACAAGCCGATGCCGAAGCGGTGATTGCCTTAATCGCCGCAGAAGGACGAAAAGCAGTCGCGTTGCCGGGCGATGTGCGTGACGAAGCGTTTTGCCAGCAGCTCGTCGCCAGCGCCGTCCGGGAACTGGGAGGTCTGGAGATTCTGGTTAATAATGCCGGACGCCAACAATACTGCGAATCCATTGAGGATCTGACCACCGAAGCGTTTGATGCCACCTTTAAGACAAACGTTTATGCGCCGTTCTGGATAACCAAAGCCGCCATCCCCCATTTACAGGAGGGGGCGGTCATTATCAATACCACCTCGGTTCAGGCATACCAGCCCAGCCCTATTCTGCTGGATTACGCGCAAACCAAAGCCTGCGGCGTCGCCTTTACCAAAGCGCTGGCGCAGCAGCTTGGCGAAAAAGGGATTCGCGTCAACGCCGTAGCGCCGGGGCCATACTGGACAGTGCTGCAATCCAGTGGCGGTCAGCCTGAGGAAAAAGTGAAACAATTTGGCGCATCCGCACCGCTTGGCCGTCCCGGTCAACCCGTGGAAATCGCCCCGCTATATGTGCTGTTTGCCTCAGATGAAAGTTCATACTCTTCTGGCCAGGTCTGGTGCTCTGACGGCGGCACCGGTACGCTGTAATACCTGTGGCAGGCTTCGGCCTGCCATGGCTTTTGGGCTTACCCTTGGGTTTCCGGTTAATCATTTTCTTGGTACACGTTCAATCTCACCTCGGTTTTGCTTTAAATTTCTCATCTTTTCCGGCATTGCGCCCTGCTCCGCTTTTGCCCGCAATCTGCAATCCGAACGTAGACCTGCCGCCGTGAGCGCAAACGGTAAACGGGAGTAGATCATCAGCAACTTCCAGTCAGCGTAATGAAAAGACAGGTCATTTCCCTGCGCTATCGCCAATCCTGGTTACGCTTGATCCAGGCACTTATTTTTGGCGGCAGATGGCCGCCATACTTATGACCAGGAGAAAAGATGAAGAACGAGTCGTATACTCATCCGCCGCGTCATGATGGCTACGCGGGGCTGGGTGATTACGCTGCCATTGGCGATGGCCGTTCGGTGGCGTTGATCGCCCCTGATGGCGCGATTGACTGGTGGTGCGCCCCCAATATGGACTCCCCGCCACTGTTCGATCGCATTCTTGACGCCGCCAGTGGCGGTTTCTTCCAGATTGAACCCACCGGCGACTATCGCGTTGAACGCCGCTACCGGGAAAACAGCAATATACTGGAAACCTGCTATCAGACTGCATCGGGTAGCGTGATGTTAACCGAATCCCTCAACAGCAATTACGCCGGACGCCTGCCGTGGTGTGAACTGGCTAGACGCGTAGAGGGCCTCACTGGCGAAGTCGAACTGCGGGTGAGTTTTGTGCCGGGAACAGCAGCCTGTACCCGCTCTCCCTGGATTCAGAGCACCGACAAAGGCCAGGTCATCCACATTGGTGATTTAATGGCGATGCTGCGGACCTCTGACGATGTTTCCCTTACCCATTTCGATGACCACGCGATTGAAGGAACGCTTATCGCCCGCGAGGGCGTACGTTCGCTGGTGGCGTTGCTGGTCAGTCATAAAGAGCCGCTTGCGGTGCCGTCTCTTGAAAAGATTGACGGTCATATTGATATATCCGACCACGTCTGGCAGCTATGGTGCGAAAGCCTGACCTACCAGGGGCTGTTTCCCGAGCACGTCAAGCGGTCGGCGCTGGCGCTAAAGTTTCTGCTCTATTCCCCGACCGGCGCCCTGGCGGCAGCGCCCACCACATCGCTGCCGGAAGGCATCGGCGGCGAGAAAAACTATGACTACCGTTACGCGTGGACGCGAGATGCCTGCATGATCATCCGCGCTTTTACCGTTATCGGCGCGCTGGAGGAGTGCAAGGCGGCCTTCTCATGGCTTACCAACACGATCCTGCGCCATGACGGCAAAGTGCGCGTTTGCTATACCCTTGATGGCGGTATCGTTCCGGCGGAAAGCTACCCGCCGCTAAGCGGCTATAAAAACTCACACCCGGTGCGTATAGGTAATAACGCCCGCGACCAGCAGCAACTCAGTATGTATGGCGATTTGCTGGCTACCGCCCTGCTGTTTGTCCGCGCCGGACATGTACTGGATCTCACCACCGCCCGACTGCTCGCCGCGCTGGCGAATACCTGCGCCGATATCTGGAAACAGGAGGATTCCGGCATCTGGGAATTGCACGACTTGCAGCACTATACCCACTCTAAAATCACCTGCTGGATTACGCTGGATATTGCCGCACATCTGGCGCGAGAGGGGCATCTGGAAGCCACGTGGGTTGCCCGCTGGGATCGCGAAAAATCGCGCATCCAGGCGTGGGTTGAGGCACATTGCTGGTCAGAGAAAAAGCAGTCATACACCTTTTATGCCGGCAGTGATCGGCTCGACGCCTCGCTCTGCCTTACCTGGCATTATGGTAAGCATTGTAATGTGCAGCGCATGCGTTCCACCCTCAACGCCCTTGTTGATGAACTGGGGCATGGCGAACCCATGCTCTATCGCTACAGCGGTGTCGAGCAGGAGGAGAGCACCTTTGTCGCCTGTTCATTCTGGCTGGTGGAGGCGCTGGCGGAGATGGGAGATAAAGCCCGCGCGCGGCGCTATATGGACACTATCCTGAAGACGCTGTGCGATAAGGGTAACGTGGAGACGTTTAATGAGATGTTCGATGTGCGCAGTGGCGAGTGGCGCGGCAACGTGCCGCAGGGGTTGAGCCATCTGGCGCTGATTTGCGCCGCCGATGCGCTGTCAAAATAGCGGGTCGGAAACTCCCGGACAGGGCGTGATAACGCCTTATCCGGGCATATCCTCTCCCCGTGGGGAGAGGGACAGACAGCGTTACTTCTTACGGGCGTATTTCAGGGAGTCCAGCGCCACCGCAAAGATGATGATGCCGCCCTTGATGATGTACTGCCAGTACGGGTTGATACCGATATAGGTCAGACCGTAGTTGATAACGGTGAAGATAATCACACCGGTCACCACACCCAGAACCGTACCCACGCCGCCGCTAAAGGAGACGCCGCCCACCACGCACGCTGCGATGGCGTCCAGTTCGTACATAAAGCCAAGGTTGTTGGTTGCAGAACCGATACGACCCGCCTCCAGCATCCCACCGAACGCATAGAACACACCGGACAGGGCATAGATCATCAGCAGGTTCAGTGCCACGTTAACACCAGACACTTTTGCCGCTTCCGGGTTACCGCCGATAGCAAAAATGTTTTTACCGAAACGGGTTTTGTTCCACAGGACCCATACGAAAGCAACAGCAATCAATGCATAGAAGGTGATGTAAGACAGACGGAACGCACCCAGCGCGATAAAGCCTTGCGTGAAGGTTGAGAAGCCGCTGTCAAAACCGGAAATCGGCGATGCGCCCACGAAATCGTAGTACAGGGAGTTGATACCGTACACGATGATCATGGTGCCCAGGGTGGTGATAAATGGCGTCACGTTGAGGTATGCGATGATGATGCCGTTCACCAGACCGATGATCGCACCGATCACACAGACAATGCCGATGACCGCAATGATCGGCATCGTGTGCATTTCCGGGAACACTTTGTTGACGTTTTCCATCGACTGTAACAAGGTCGCCGCCACTACCGCCGCCAGCCCCACCTGGCGTCCTGCGGACAGGTCAGTACCCTGGGTCACGATAAGCCCTGCCACGCCCAGCGCGATGATAATACGCACGGAGGACTGGGTCAGAATGTTACTTAAGTTCAGCAGACTTAAGAACGTAGGATCCTGGAAAATAATAATCGCCAGTAACACTAAAAGAACAACGTAAATACCGCCGTCTTTCAGATAAGTGAGAAAAGTTTTTTTATTTAACGCACTCATGAGGAGCCCCTGATCTTAAAGGTGCAAAGACGCAAGACGGAGTATTTCGTTTTGCGTTGTCGTTTTAGTGTCAACAATTCCGGCAACGAGACCATTGCTCATAACCAGAATACGGTCAGTGATACCCAACAATTCAGGCATTTCAGAGGAAATAATAATAATCCCCTTATTTTTCTTCGCCAGCTCCGCAATCAGCTGATAGATCTCGAATTTCGCCCCAACGTCAATACCACGCGTTGGTTCGTCAAGCATTAAGATTTCCGGTTGCGTTAACAACCAGCGACCAATAATTACTTTCTGTTGGTTCCCACCAGAAAGCGATCCGATCTGGGTACGGTGGCCAGGCGTTTTCACGCGCATAGAGTCAATTACCCACTGGGTATCGCTCTTCATACGGGAATTATCCAGCAGACCGACTTTATTTTTATAATTCTGAATATTGGAAATAAGCGAGTTAAATCCGATATCCAGGTAAGCATAAATCCCGGTAGAGCGACGCTCTTCGGTAACCAGTGCGAAACCATTATTAATGGCTTCATTCGCATTGTGGTTATTAATACTTTTGCCGTGTAGCTTAATCGTACCCGTGGCTTTTTCACGAATACCAAACAATGTTTCTACGATATCGGTGCGTTTCGCCCCGACCAGCCCGGCAATACCCAGGATCTCACCTTTGCGCAGGTCAAAGGAGATATCGCGGATTGACGGCTGGCGCAATGACGTCAGATTACGCACTTCAAGAATCGTCTCCCCTGGCGTGTTCTGGCGATCCGGGAAGCGTTGGTTGAGCGAACGCCCTACCATCATCGCAATGATCTTGTCCATATCCAGCCCTTCGAGCGGCTGGGTCGCAATCCACTGACCATCGCGCAGGATCGTGATTTCATCACACAGCTGGAAGATCTCTTCCATCTTATGGGAGATATAAACAATACCGCAGCCGCGATCTTTCAGCTTACGGATAATTTTGAAAAGATGATTAACTTCTTTTTCGGTCAGCGAAGAAGTTGGTTCGTCCATGATGACAATTTTGGCATCGTATGAGAACGCTTTTGCAATTTCGATCATCTGCATTTGCGAAACAGATAATGTACCTACACGCGCACGCGGATCGATATCAATATCCAGCTCATCAAAGATGGCTTTTGTATCACGGTACATTTTGTCCTGATCGACAAACACGCCTTTGGTTGGGTAGCGACCTAACCACATGTTATCCATTACAGAACGTTGCAACACCAGATTAAGTTCCTGGTGAACCATTGAGATACCATTTTCCAGCGCTTCTTTTGCAGAATGGAAATCGATTTCTTTTCCCTGAAAAAGAATACTACCGGAGTCTTTCTGGTATATCCCAAAAAGGCATTTTAATAATGTCGATTTACCGGCGCCATTTTCACCCATTAATGCATGGATAGAGTGCGGACGCACTTTTAAATTCACATTATCGAGAGCCTTTACCCCTGGAAAAGACTTGTTGATATTGCTCATTTCCAACAAGAATTCACCGGACGACTGAGTATTATTGCTGACCATAATTGTACCTTGTTGGCCTGGCATATCGTATTATAAGGGCGCAACTATTATTGTTGCGCCCGGTGAGAACATGCTTAAAACGAATTATTTACCGATGAACTGAGACAGATTGCCCTGATCTACGCCAACGTAAGGAATACGAACAATTTTGTTTTCGATTTTCCAGTTGGTGCCGTCAGCAGCGCCTTTACCGTCTGCCAGGTTTTTCGCCAGATCGAAGGTCGCTTTCGCCTGGTTGTTCGCATCGTTCAGCACGGTACCGGCCATTGCGCCAGATTTAACCAGTGCCAGCGCTTCTGGCAGTGCATCCACGCCGAATACCGGAATGGAAGATTTGTTGTGCGCTTTCAGCGCTTCAACCGCACCCATTGCCATCGCATCGTTGTTCGCGATCACGACTTCAATTTTGTTTGCGTTCGGACCGGACAACCATGCGTCCATTTTGTCTTTCGCCTGAGCGGTATCCCACATCGCGGTATCTAACTGCAGTTGCTCAGTTTTGATGCCTTTGTCATTCAGCTCTTTGATAACGTAAGTCGTACGTGCTTCAGCATCCGGGTGACCTGGTTCGCCTTTCAGCAGAACGTACTGGATTTGACCATCTTTGTTGAGGTCCCAGTTTTTATTGTCAGCCCAATGTTTGGCAATCAGGTCACCCTGAATGATGCCGGATTCTTTGGAGTCGGTACCCACATAATAAGCTTTGTCGTAGCTATCCAGCGCTTTGCGAGAAGGCTCTTTGTTGAAGAACACAACCGGAACGTTCTGACCACGTGCTTTTTCGATAACGGTGCCTGCAGCAGCCGGGTCAACCAGGTTGATGGCCAGTGCTTTAACGCCTTTAGCCAGCAGAACGTCGATCTGGTCGTTCTGTTTGGACTGGTCGTTCTGGGAGTCGTTCATCAGCAGCTGTACGCCAGAAGCCTCTTTGGCGTCTTTCTCGATGGCTTTACGGACAACTGACATGAAGTTGTCGTCATATTTGTAGATGGTCACACCAATACGGGTATCAGCTGCATGTGCGGCTGCGCCAAAAAGCATGCTTGCCATAACAGCAGACAGAGTCAACACCTTCTTATTCATGGTATCTCCGGTTTTTTTATGCAGGGTAGTTCATGCGAATAATGATCGGCGGGACAGCAAGTTAATGAAACGTTACTGTTCGCCGAAGTTCACTCAAAAAATTCGTTCTTCCGTGTTCGGTAACGCTCCAATAATGCGCTTTCTTCGATGCTTCAGGCTGAATGACTCAGTGAAAGTGAATAATCACCGTTACATCGTGTTTCAGCTTCTAAAACGCTGACATCATAGTCACCGGCTTGTTAAGATACTGTGAATTTACTCACAGATTGAAAACGGTTACATCAACAAACATCATAAGTTAGTGATCGTTCCCACAGATTGACGTGCGGCGACGGAATGACGGCGCACCAGCGTTGGCATAAAGCAGTGCGTTGCCTCAGGATCGAGCTTGCCCGCCGCCCCCATCAGCGCCAGTTCGGTGGCCAGACGGGCCATTGACGCAATGGGATAACGCACCGTCGTCAATTGCGGATCGGTATAACGGGCAATCGGTATATCATCGAAACCAATCAGAGACAGATGCTGTGGCACCGCAATCCCATTATCTTTCAGCGCCGTTAACGCGCCGGCTGCCATGCTATCGTTATAGGCAAACACCGCAGTAAGCTGCTGGTTGCGACTCAACAGTTCGACCATCGCGGCCTCCCCGCCCTGCATATCCGGTGAGCCCATACCGACCCATGCATCCGGCGCGGCAATGCTCTGCTCTGCAAGCGCTTTAACCCAGCCCTCGCGGCGCATGTCGTTGTCTTCAATCTGATGGCTGGAGGCGAGATAGCCGATGCGGTGATGCCCATGATTGAGCAACATGCGGGTGGCCATCACCGCGCCGCTGATGTTATCCAGCGAGACACAACGGTGGACGTAACCGGGCACGACGCGATTGATCAACACCATGCCAGGGATTTGTTCCATAAACCCGGCAAGCTCTTCATCGCTTAGCGCTTTTGAGTGAACAATCAGCGCGTTACATCGTTGACGTATCAGCACCTCAATGGCGTGACGCTCTTTTTCCGCTTCATGATAGCTATTGCCGATAAGCACATATTTCTGGTGCTGTTGCGCCACGGTATCGACCGCCTTCACCAGCGCGCCAAAGAAGGCGTCGGAGACATCCATCACGACCACGCCGATAGTGTCGCTGACCTGCGTGGCCAGTGCCTGCGCGTTGGCATTCGGGCGATAGCCCAGTTGCGCAACTGCCTTCATCACGGCTTCCCGCGTTTCCTGACTGACCAGCGCACTGTTATTGAGCACACGGGAAACCGTCGCGACGGAAACGCCCGCCTGACGGGCCACATCACGAATGGTGATCATAGGGACCAACCTTTATGTTGATTACGGCAGCTCACAGATACCCCCTGTTTAGCAAGGAGGCTATTCTCTCAGTCGGCGAGAGGTTGCTGCGTGAGTGGCATCACACGAATGGAAACGGTTACATCCGTTTTGTTAATGATTGTGATCCAGATCGTTATCTGGATGTGCGCGGCAATGATGTCCCCGCAGCACGTGCGGTTAATTGCCGCCACAACCATTCCATCGGTCCCTGGCGGAAACGGCGCAGCCAGAGCACGGAGAAGAGAATATTGACGGCCCAGACAGGTGGAACGAAAGCCAGCAGATGCAAGCGATCAAACTTCATTACCAGACCGAAACGATAAAACAGGGTGGTACAAATGAGTGTTTGCAGCAGGTAATTGCTCAGCGCCATTCGCCCAACGCAGGCCACGGCATTAACCAGCCGCCAGCGGCACAGCTGTGGCCAGAAACCATAGATAATCGCGGTATATCCCAGGACCTGGATAGGTGCGCCCAGCTCACGCGGCGCTTGCAGAATAAATGCGCACCAGCGATAAGACCAGCCGAGCTGCCATTGAGCGATAATAGCCGGCAGGTTTATCGCAACGCCGAGCGCTATCAGAAACAATCCCGTACGGCGATAGTGCCGCAGGCTGAACTGCCCTTTCAGCCAGCCACTGCGCATCAGCGCCGCGCCCAGCAGCATCAATCCGGCCAACTCCCAGCCATACTGCGCCCCCAGCGCCAACAGGCCGCTGGATAGCATGTCCGCACGATTACCAATGGCCTCCATCATGCTGCCCGTGGTTTTCCACCAGACTTCATACTGGATATTGGCCGGCCCCGGCAGCCACGAGCGATTAGGTGCGCTGCCGGAGATAACCCCCAGCAACAGCAAGACCACAATGCCTATCAAATAGAGGGCAAGACCGGTATTGAACAGCGCTTTCACACTTTGCGCATCGCGAATCATGCGCCAGCTAATAAGCCCCACCAGCCCATAGGCCAGCAAAATATCGCCATCCCAGAATACCAGCGCATGAATAAAACCCAGCAGCACCAGCAACGTGAGACGCGACTGGATCCAGCGTTTGCCGCGAGGTAACAGCATTTGCAGACCCGCGCCAAACAAAAGCGCAAACAGGGAGAGGAATTTCACCTGCGCGAACAGGTCGAGCACCGCCCATGTCCAGGCGTCGCTTAAGGTGATAGTGCCGCTCCAGGCGGGGTTAAGGTAGGCCGCCTTTGGCAGTCCAAAGGCCGTGATATTCAGGAGCAGGATACCAAGAATGGCAATGCCACGAACAAAATCCAGCGTGACATTTCTCTCCATGTATCCGGCTCTCCAGGTTAATTAGTTGTGGTGACGTACAGCGCGCAGGAACTCCTGGCGAGTGTTCTGGCTGGATTTAAACAGGCCACCCAGCGAGGTCGTTGTGGTTGCGCTGGTTGCATCACGAATGCCGCGCGCTTTCACGCAGTAATGCACCGCGTCAATGGACACAGCGACATTATTGGTCCCCAGCAGCGTTTGCAGCGCCGTCAGAATTTGCTGTGTCAAACGCTCCTGCACCTGCGGACGCTGGGCAAAGAACTGCACGATACGGTTAATTTTCGACAGACCAATCACCGACTCTTTAGGAATATAAGCGACGGTCGCCTTCCCATCGATAGTAACAAAGTGGTGTTCACAGGTGCTGGTCAGCGTAATATCGCGCACCGTGACCATCTCATCCACTTTCATTTTATTTTCGATGACGGTGATTTTCGGGAAATTGGCATAATCCAGTCCCGAGAATATTTCATCAACGTACATTTTGGCGATGCGATGTGGGGTTTCCATCAGGCTGTCATCATTCAGATCGAGATTAAGGAGTTGCATAATCTCGGTCATATGACCGGCTATCAGGCGCTTACGGGTTTCGTTATCCATGTCGACAGGCGGGCGCAACGGGGTTTCAAGGCCACGGGCAACCAGGGCTTCATGAACGAGAGCCGCTTCTTTACTGAGTGATGACATTTTTTATTCTCCTGCAGGTGTGGCATCTTCGCCATGCAACGGGCGAAGCGAGCAATCATTGTGCGTGAGGTCACGCACAGAATCCAGTCTTCACGGTGATAATTAATGAAATTGCTCGTACCTTTCACGCCGTCCGTTTCCAGACCAAAATACCCCCGACCAGGAGCGCCAGCCCGGCCAGTCCCAGCGCGGGTTCCAGCCGCTGCGTAAGCCAGGTGGAGAGCGCAGAGGTCATCGGCCCAATCAATTGCCCTACGGCATAACCGGTGGTCAATAATCCCGCCATATACCGGGTATGGTTCGGTGCCAGTTCGCGGCCATACAGCAGCGATAGCTGTACCGCGCAAAGAAAACCCCCACCGACCAGCAGCGCGCCAATGACCAGCCCGCTCATACCTGGCAATACGCAAGAGGCCACCACGCCTAATCCTTGCAGCCAAAGCACAATAGCCAGCCGCTGATGGCTGTGACCAATATGGCGAAGAGCAATACTCAGCCCAATCCCGACAACGGCGGCAGCGCCAAACACCGGCCAGACAAACTGCGCAAAGAGACTACCGGGAAAGCGCAGCGCCGCCATTTGCGAAAGAAAGGTCGCGGGTAAGATGTAGCCAAACCCCGCCAGGCTGTAGCTCCAGACCAGTCGTTTCAGATCGGTCGTCAGATGTAGCGGTTCCGGCTGAGCACCGGAACGATGTAACTGGCCCGGACGCGGTAAATATCGGGCGATAAACGCCACCAGTACCAGCGCCAGTACGCCATAGACCTGCCAGGCTGCCGTTGAGGAGAGCGCCCGCGATTGAATCGCCACCGCCAGAAGACCGCTCAGGGCGATACCCGCGCCCGGTCCGGCGAATACTGCCGCACTCAAGCCGGGGCGGGCATAATGCGCCAGACGCTCGTTCGTCCAGGCTGCGGTAAGTACCATCGCCCAGCCGCTCATCGCGCCAATCACCAGACGTAACGCGCCGTGCGTAATGGCGTTATCCGCCAGCGCCGAAAGAAAGGTCAGCGCAACAGCACCCGCAACGCCAAGATACAGACGCATCTCAATATGTTTACTCGCGCGCATCGCATCCCACGCGCCCAGTAAATAACCGAGGTAATTCATCGCGGCAACCAGTCCGGCGCTGGTTAACGTCAGCTGTCCATCGCGAATCATCAGCGGCACCTGGGGCGTAAAAGCAAAGCGCCCTATTCCCATTGCAACTACCAGCACGATAAATCCGCAGAGCGCGATGCGTAGCGCCATGAAAACTCCAGACGTTAAAAAAAAGTAAAATTTATGATGCATTATGCTGCAGCGAGGTGAAAGTGAAAGTTACTCACAGGCACATGAATTATCTGTATTATGGGATATTGTCACGCTTTAACCGTTAACAAATAATGAAGGAGCCTTGCATGGAATTGCTTGAAGAGCACCGCTGTTTTGAGGGGCGCCAACAACGCTGGCGGCACGACTCCGCTGTGCTGAATTGCACCATGACGTTCAGCATTTTTTTACCCCCTGCGCATCCCACAACGCCCGCGCCGGTGCTGTACTGGTTGTCGGGCCTGACCTGTACAGATGAAAACTTTACCACCAAAGCAGGCGCGCAGCGCGTTGCGGCAGAGCTGGGTATTGTGCTGGTGATGCCGGATACCAGCCCGCGCGGCGACTATGTTGCCGATGCCGATGGCTATGATCTGGGCAAAGGCGCGGGCTTTTATCTCAACGCCACTGAGCAACCGTGGGCGGCGCACTACCGCATGTATGACTATCTGCGTGATGAACTCCCCGCGCTGATTCAGTCGCAATTTACCGTGAGCGAACGTTGCGCCATAAGTGGCCATTCAATGGGTGGCCACGGCGCGCTGATCATGGCACTGAAAAACCCGGGCCGTTTTACCAGCGTTTCCGCCTTTGCGCCGATAGTAAACCCGGCGCAGGTGCCCTGGGGCCAGAAAGCCTTTAGCGCTTATCTGGGCAACGACACCTCGGCCTGGCAGGCGTGGGATAGCTGCGCGCTAATGATGGCCAGCCACAGTCAGGATGCAATCCCGACGCTTATCGATCAGGGCGATGCCGATCAGTTCCTCGCAGACCAGTTACAACCCGCCCGGCTGGCTGAGGCCGCCCGCCAGACCGGCTGGCCACTTACACTTCGCGTTCAGCCTGGCTATGACCACAGCTACTACTTTATGGCCTCGTTTATTGAGGACCATCTGCGCTTCCACGCGCAATACCTGCTGAAATAATCACCGGAGGGCGATGCCCTCCACTTTACAATTCCTTACACTGATCCCTATCTGTTTGATAAGGCATGTTTTCCCTTGCCAGAAACATCTAATGCAAATGATTTCAATTATCAATTGCATTTACATAAATTCATTTTTTATCCACAATCCTTCCGCTTCTCCATCGTCAGAGTTCTTAAAAGACAAACACTTATCGTCTTCATGGTTTACCCGATGGACTTTTATTCATTTAAACGGAATGACAAAATGACTTTACCTCACGCTAAACTGTTGGCTATCGCCGTCTGCGCAGCCACCTTCCCCCCGTCACTTTTCGCGGCCGACGAGGACACCGTCGTCGTCTCTGCAACCGGGTTTGAACAGAAAATCCAGAACGCGCCAGCCTCTATTTCGGTGATTTCTAAACAGCAGCTTGAAGATAAAGCGTATCGGGATGTCACCGACGCCTTGAAAGATGTACCGGGCGTGGTGGTGACCGGTGGCGGCAGCAGCAGCGATATCAGCATTCGCGGCATGGCCTCGCAATACACCCTCTTTTTGGTCAACGGTAAACGAATCAGCACCCGTGGCACGCGCCCAAACAGCGATAACGCGGGCATCGAACAGGGCTGGTTGCCGCCGCTGGAATCCATTGAGCGTATTGAAGTGATCCGTGGCCCTATGTCATCGCTGTATGGCTCCGACGCCATGGGTGGCGTTATCAACGTTATTACCAAAAAAGTGTCCAATACCAAAGGCTGGACTGGCTCGCTTCATGGCGATGCGACGTTCCAGGAAAACAGCGATTCCGGCGATCTCTTCCAGACCAACGCCTATGCTTCCGGCCCATTGATTGACGGCCTGCTGGGCGCAAAAGTCACAGGGCTGCTGTCCCGACGCGCAGAAGACAAAATACTTAACGGCTATAACGAACAGCGCCTGCGCAACGGCGGCGTGACCTTCAATTTCACCCCGGATGATAAAAACGATGTTGATCTGGATATTGCCCGCGAATTACAGGATCGCAACAGCACGCCGGGTATGTCTTCGGCGGCGGAGACCTGCCGGGGTAACGTTTGTACCCCCAACAGCAAAAGTGAAAGCCGCTACGAGCACACCACTTACTCGTTAACCCACAGCGGTTATTACAGCGATTTCAACACCGTCAGCTACGTTCAGCAGGAAGAGACCAATAACCCTGGTCGCCAGATGAAGTCGTATAACACCCTCTTTAATAACCAGAACCAGATATTCCTTGGCAACCACACTCTCACGGTCGGCGGGCAGTATCGTTATGAGAAACTGCGCGATAACGGCAATCAACTGGAAGCGGCGTACGGGCTAAATAAACTCACCCGCTGGAGCTGGGCGCTATTTGCAGAAGATGAATGGGCGGTACTCGACAGCGTGACGCTGACCGGCGGCCTGCGTATGGACAAAGATGAAAACTACGGCACCAACTGGACGCCACGCGGCTACGGTGTCTGGCACCTGACTGACCAGTGGACAATTAAAGGCGGCGTGTCGGCAGGCTACCGCGCCCCGGATCTGCGCCAGTCTTCTGCAAGCTGGGGCCAGGTGACGGGCGGTGGTCGTCTGAACGGCATCATTGTCGGCAACCCCGATCTGAAACCGGAAAAAAGCCTGAGCGAAGAGCTGGCGTTGCTGTGGGATAACAACAAGAATCTCAACGCTGGCATCACGCTGTTTAACACCGATTTCAAGGACAAAATCACCGAAGTACGCCGCTGTAACAGCAGCGCCGATCCGGCTTGTACGATTGGCAGCGTGAGCTACGATTTTGTCAGCGATCGCGTTAACGTCGATAAGGCAAATATGCGTGGCGTTGAATCTACCTTCGGCTGGAACATCACGCGAGACCTGAACCTGACGGCCAACTACACCTTCACCGAATCAGAACAGAAAAGCGGTCAGTTCTCTGGCAAGCCACTTAACAAGATGCCGAAACATATGGTGAATACCACGCTCGACTGGCAGGCCACGCAGGATGTGGGTCTGTGGGGGCGGCTGAATTTCCGCGGTAAAACCTCGGAGTACTTAAGCCGTACCTCCATGTCCCAGGGTACGCCCTCTTACAGTCAGGTGGATGTAGGCCTGCGCTATAACGCCAACAGAAATCTGCTCCTCTCCGCCGGGGTGTACAACGTGCTGGACAAGCAGATTGATTACGACACCTATGACACGGTACTTGATGGCCGCCGTTACACCGTTGGCTTAACGTATAATTTCTGATAACGCTTGCTTAAACAAAAGCCCCGGCACTGTGCCGGGGCTATTGATTGGTCAGCGCAAAAGAGCCTGCACGTTACTTCTTAAAGCGTTCCGGAAACACCATATCTTTGTAGCTTACAAAGCGAGTGCCTTTCGACAGCTTGTAACCAAACCAGATGATCAGGAACAACGGGATACCAATATAGGTTGCCGCCACAGCGCCCCAGTCAATGGTATCGGCCAGGAAGGCCTGATAATTCTGACCCAGGGTGATGATCAGGCACAGAACAAATGCGAAGATCGGCCCCAGCGGGAAGAAACCTGAACGGTACGGCAGGTTATTCAGATCGTGCCCCTGCATCACATAGCCACGACGGAAACGGTAATGGCTAATGGCAATACCCAGCCAGGCGATAAAGCCCGTCATCCCGGAGGTGTTAAGCAGCCACAGGTAAACGGTCTGGTTGCCAAACATTGATGTCAGGAAGCACAGACCCGCAATCACCGTGGTGGCATACAGCGCATTACGCGGCACACCACCTTTCGACAATTTAGCGAAAATGCGCGGTGCTTTACCGTCGCAGGCCAGGGTGTAAAGCATACGGGTAGAAGCGTACATACCGGAATTACCCGCCGACAGTACCGCAGTCAGGATAACGGCATTCATCACCGCCGCCGCAGACAGCAGCCCCGCATGCTGAAAGACCAGGGTGAACGGGCTGACGCTGATGTCTTTTACATCGTTACGCAGCAGGCTCGGATCGGTATAAGGAATGATCAGGCTGATAACCAGGATGGCGAACACATAGAACAGCAGAATACGCCAGAACACCTGACGCACCGCGCGCGGAATGTTCTTTTCCGGGTCTTCGGATTCCCCCGCCGCGATACCGATAAGCTCGGTCCCCTGGAAGGAGAAGCCGACGATCATCGCCACGCCAATCATCGCCGCAAAGCCACCGGCAAACGGCGCATCGCCCGTCGTCCAGTTGCTCCAGCCCACAGGCTGTGTACCTTTGAAAATGCCCACGATCATCATTACGCCAACGACGATAAAGATGATAACGGTGGCCACTTTGATGAGCGAGAACCAGTACTCCGCTTCGCCGAAGCCCTTAACGGAGATGTAGTTGAGCAGGAAGATCACGCACAGGAACACCGCGCTCCAGATCCAGCCTGGCGTATCCGGGAACCACCAGGTCATCACCAGTTGCGAAGCCACCAGGTCAACGGCGATAGTCACCGCCCAGTTGTACCAGTAGTTCCAGCCGAGCGCGAAACCAAAGCCCTCTTCAACATATTGTTGGCCATACGTGGCAAAAGAACCGGATACCGGCATAAACGCCGCCAGTTCGCCAAGGCTGGTCATCAGGAAGTAGACCATCAAACCAATAAGGATATAGGAGAACAGCGCGCCGCCCGGGCCTGCCTGAGAAATCGTCGCCCCTGATGCGACAAACAACCCTGTACCGATTGATCCGCCAATGGCGATCATCGTCAGGTGACGCGCCTTGAGTTCACGGCGAAGCGTGGGCGCTTGTGTGGTATTCGTTTCGGAAACCATAAGAAAATGCTATCCATCCAAAAAATGAGGCGCGATTGTAGCAAACGAAAGGGCATCCTTCCGGCACAATCCACGTCTTATTAGAGACCTTCATGATAGCCTGCGGATTATAAGTAAAGCAGTGGATGATGCCCCTTACCCTTAGGGAGAGGGACAAAATCAAGGACTCGATCCCCTCTCCCTTGAGGGAGAGGGTTAGGGTGAGGGGGAAAATGCGGCTCTGGTGGTCATTCCGTTCACCTTATGTTCCGTGCTTTTCTATCGCGACAGAACCTGTGAACGTGCCAGGGTGGCTCACCGCCGCCACCCTGGCGACCCGGGCTCCCGGCCAGGAAAATCGCCGCTGGCGCGGTGCATTCGTCTTATGTCGTCTGACTTTCGGGTCGGGGACCAGCCTACATCCTTGTAGGCTATCCCCTCCGCCCGCTTCCCTGCGGGCGGCCCCGGTCAGCCGTCAACGCCTCATCGATTTTCAGCCGGACCCTGTCATCGCGGTAACGGTTTTATTCTCATGACGCGGTGTCATCGCTGTAAAACGTCATATGACCAGGGATTCCTCAGCCCTCAGGGAGAGGGAACCGATCGTGCTCGCATTTTTTTGTGGGGATCGCTTCCCCCCCTCAGAGTGAGGAAAAAAACACAGACTTAATTCAATCCCCGTACTGAGGCGATAAATTGCTGCAACTCAGGGGTACGCGGCTGGGTAAAGAACGACTGACTTTCCCCCTGCTCCCATACTTTTCCCTGATGCATAAACACCACCCGGTCGCCCACTTCGCGGGCAAAACTCATCTCATGGGTCACCAGAATCAGGGTCATCCCTTCGGCGGCAAGTTGCTCCAGCACGCGTAATACCTCACCCACCAGCTCCGGGTCCAGCGCCGAGGTTATCTCATCGCACAGTAACACTTTCGGTTTCATCGCCAGCGCACGGGCAATCGCCACGCGCTGCTGCTGTCCGCCTGACAAATTGGACGGATAATAATCGATTCGCTCGCCGAGACCGACCTTCTCCAGCATCTCGATCGCCAGCTTGCGGCACTCATCTGCCGGCAATTTCAGCACCCGCCGCGGCGCCAGCATCACGTTCTCCAGCGCGGTCATATGCGGAAACAGATTAAAACTCTGAAATACCATCCCCACCGATCGGCTGATCTCACGCGCCTGCGATTCCCTGTCGGTTACCGTCATCCCGCCAAGTTTAATACTGCCGTCCTGGTAGCCCTCCAGCCCATTCATACAGCGTAACAAGGTGCTTTTCCCGGAACCGCTGCGCCCGATGATCGACACCACTTCACCCATTTCGATATCCAGGCTTACGCCTTTGAGCACGTGGTTGTCGCCATAGTATTTTTGCACGTCATTAATGGTGATGAGCGGCATGGAATTTCTTCTCCAGATAACGGCTGTAACGCGACAGCGGGTAACACATCAGGAAATAGCCCAGTGCGACCAGGCCAAACACTTTAAACGGCGCGAAGGTGACATTATTCAGCATGGTGCCCGCTTTGGTCAGTTCGACAAAGCCGATAATCGAGGCCAGCGCCGTGCCTTTAATGACCTGGACGGAAAAGCCGACCGTCGGGGCGATGGCAATACGGATAGCCTGCGGCGCAATCACCCGAAACAGTGTCTGACCAAAACTTAACCCCAGACAGCGACAAGCCTCCCACTGCCCTTTCGGCAACGCCTTAATGCTGCCGTACCAGATATCCAACAGGAACGCGCTGGTAAAAAGGGTCAGCGCCAACGTTGCCGCCGTCCACGGGCTCACATCAATGCCGAACAGGGCAATACCGAAGAAAGCCAGAAAGAGCTGCATCAGCAGCGGTGTGCCCTGAAAAAGCGCGGCATATGCGCTAATCAGCCGTTTCGGCCAGCGCCAGCGGCTAATACGTAATACCAGCAGCGGTAATGTCACCAGCGTGCCGCAGACAAAGGCGATAAGCGACAGCAGCAAGGTCCAGCGCGCCGCCAGCAGCAGGTTGCGCAGAATATCCCAGTCGGTAAATGTACTCATCAACTCTCGCTCCCCAACCACTTCCTGCCCGCCGCCATCAGCACCTGACGCATCAGCAGTGACAGCGCCAGATACAACAATGTGGTGACCAGATACACTTCAAAGCTCAAAAACGTGCGCGACTGAATCAGGTTTGCGGCAAACGTCAGCTCTTCGTAGGAAACCTGCGAGACCACCGACGATCCCAGCATCACGATAATGCACTGGCTAACCAGCGCCGGATAAATACGCCGTAGCGACGGCGGCAGGATCACGCGGAAAAAGGTCTGTGCTTTCGTTAACCCCAGCACACGCGCCGCTTCCCATTGTCCTTTTGGTGCCACCTGGATCCCGGCGCGGATAATCTCCGTACTGTAGGCCCCCAGATTGACCAGCATGGCGATCAACGCCGCCTCGCCTGCCGTTAATTTCAGCCCCAGGCCCGGCAGACCGAAAACGATAAAAAAGAGCTGTACCACGAACGGCGTATTACGAATAAGCTCGACATACGCCCCCCAGATATGGCTCGCCAGCGTGGGCTTACCGCTACGCAGCGCCGCGCCCAGAATGCCGAGAGACACACCGCCGATGGTTGCCAGAATGGTTAACGTTACCGTGGTCCAAAGCCCCGCGAGTAGCTGCGGCCAGAAAGGCCACAGCGCGGCAAAATCAAGCGTTGTCGTCATGCCAGACCCTTACACGCCCAGGGTGGCGGGCAGCGGTGCCTGCATCCATTTCTGCGAGAAATTATTGAGCGTGCCATCTTTCAGCGCCTGTTCAATCAACTTGTCGACTTCGGCTTTCAGCGCAGGCTCGTTTTTCTTAAGCCCGATAAAGCACGGCGAATCTTTAAGCATAAATTTGCTGACCGGCGCTTTTTCCGGGTTCTGGCGGGCAATCGCGGCCACCACAACGTTACCCGTCGCCATGTACTGAACCTGCCCGGAAAGATAGGCAGAGATAGTGGTGTTGTTATCTTCGTAGCGTTTGACCTCGGCATCTTTCGGCGCCAGATCGCTTAACACCATGTCTTCTACCGCGCCGCGAGTGACGCCGATCGACTTACCGCTCAGCGCGGCAGCATCCGCCAGTGTGGCGTCTTTCGGGCCAAACACCCCGAGGAAGAACGGCGCATAGGCGCGACTAAAGTCGATCACTTTTTCACGCTCAGCATTCTTACCGAGGCTGGAGATAACCAGATCAACTTTATTGGTTTGCAGGTAAGGCACTCGGTTAGCGCTGGTCACCGGCACCAGTTCCACCTTCACCTTCATCTCTTTAGCCAGATACTCCGCCATATCGATATCGTAGCCCTGCGGCTTGAGATCGGTTCCCACCGAGCCAAACGGCGGAAAGTCCTGCGGTACAGCCACACGCAGTACGCCGCGTTTTTGAATATCCTGTAGCTGATCGGCCATCGCCTGCCCCGCACAGGACAACATTAATGCCGCACCCGCTGCCGCCATCATCCACTTCTTCATTCTTGTCACCTCATCGCTCATGAAACAAAAGATTCTTTGAATCACTTTTTGCAACTAATGTGCCAACGCGATAAAAACACTGTCTCGCCTGCTACAGCGGGAGTTAAGCGGTTATAAAGGAGAGATTAAGCCAGGCAGCGCCACACCAAAATGGTGCAGCCGCCTATTACTGGTGCAATCATATTTCGCAATAACGCAAAAAACGATTCAGTGCACTGGAAAGATGCTTTTGACGGTGATGAATGCGCCACAGAGTACGCACCAGACGAGGCAGTGGAACAGGGACTTCCACCAATGAACCCGCCTCAAGCTGTTCGGCAATCACGCGCCGCGACAGACAACTGATGCCAAGCCCGTGGCGCACGGCATGTTTGATAGCCTCGGAGTTGCCAAGCTCCATGCCGAGATGAAATTCAGGCAAATGAGACAGCAGCAGGTAATCGACAATTTCGCGCGTACCGGAGCCACGCTCACGCAGGATCCACGGCGCGGCGGCCAGGCGCGCCAGCGTGACGTCCTCCTGCAATAGCGGAGAATCCGGCGGCGCGAACACCACCAGTTCATCTTCAAGCCAGGGTTCCGCAATGATCTCGGCCGTATGGCAGGGTCCTTCAATCAGACCGATATCGACGCGAAAATCAGCCACCGCATTAATAACGTCCTGGCTGTTGCCTACGCTCATATCCAGCGGCAACTGAGGAAAATCTCGTCGATAGTGGGCAATGATTTCCGGCAGGATGTAATTACCAATCGTACTGCTGGCGTAGACGCGGATTGCCCCGTTTTCTTCCCGAAACAGTTGTTCAATTTCCGTCGCCTGTTCCAGCAGCGCCAGTGCACGAGGATAGAGCAAACGGCCATGTTCGTTCACCACCAGCCGCTTACCAACACGATCGAAAAGCTGAACGCTGAGTTGCCCTTCGAGGTCGGTGAGCGCGGCGCTGACTGCCGATTGCGATAACGCCAGCATTTGCGAGGCCTGCGTCGTGGAACCGCTCTTGAGCACCTCGGCGAAAACTTCGAGCTGCCGTAGTGTGATATGCATAAATTTTCACCATCGGGGCAAGGGTCGCTTACCACTTATAAAGATTAATTATAAATATATAATCAATTTTACCTTTAAACCAGAGCACCGTAACCTTTTCCCAGGAGAAAGGAGAAGGTTATGACTGAAATCACACATCATGTTTCACGCAAGAACGACATCGCGTTATTCGTACCGGGTCTATTGCTCAGTGCGGTCATCGCCGGGCTGGCATTGTGGCTGGGTAATATTCCCTCGGTTGCGGGTGCGGGGTTTAGCGCGCTAACGCTGGCAATTTTATTCGGCATCGTCGCAGGTAATACGCTTTACCCACGCCTCCATGTTCGTTGTGATGCAGGCGTATTATGGTCAAAACAGCATTTGTTGCGTCTGGGTATTATTCTTTATGGCTTGCGCCTGACATTTTCGCAAATTGCCGAGGTAGGCGTCAGCGGCATCACTATTGACGTTTTAATGCTCTCCAGCACCTTTATGCTGGCCTGTTTGCTCGGGCAAAAAGTGTTTGGGCTGGACAGAAAAACCAGTTGGCTGATTGGCGCAGGCAGCAGCATTTGCGGCGCAGCGGCAGTGCTGGCGACTGAACCGGTGGTCAAAGCCGAGTCCAGCAAAGTAGCCGTTGCCGTCGCCACGGTGGTGATTTACGGGACGCTGGCCATTTTTATCTATCCGGCAATCTATCCGCTGCTGGCTCACTGGTTCACCCCCGAAGCGTATGGCATCTATATGGGGTCAACCATGCATGAAGTGGCGCAGGTTGTGGCCGCGGGTCATGCTGTCAGCCCGGATGCCGAGAATGCGGCGGTCATCGCCAAAATGTTGCGCGTAATGATGCTGGCGCCGTTCCTGATCCTGCTCGCCTCCCGGGTTAAACAACTCTCCCCTGCGGCAAGCGGCGAAAAAAGCAAAATTACTATTCCGTGGTTTGCCGTGCTGTTTATCCTGGTGGCGGTGTTTAACTCGTTCCATTTGCTGCCGAAAGGTGTGGTTGATGTCCTGATTACCATCGATACGGTTTTGCTGGCGATGGCAATGGCCGCACTGGGGTTAACCACCCATATCAGCGCCCTGAAAAAGGCAGGAGCGAAGCCGCTATTAATGGCGCTGGCGCTGTTTGTCTGGCTGATTGTCGGTGGCGGTGCCATTAACCTGCTGGTGCACCATTTGATGGCATAAAACCTTACGTCTCTTCTCTGTTAACCCGCTATTATTGGAAAAATGTTTATTTGATTACGCAAAATCCTTCGCGTTGCATCCAGGCGGCAAATGAACGAATCCCCGGCGCGTAAAGAAGTACGTGACGGGGTGAGTGAAGCCAACAGTGATGTCGCGTGAAGGATGACGCGTATTGCGGGTTTAACAGGAGTCTTTACATGAAATACATCGGAGCGCATGTCAGCGCCGCGGGCGGTCTGGCCAATGCCGCCATTCGCGCAGCAGAAATCGAAGCCACTGCGTTTGCCCTGTTCACAAAAAATCAGCGTCAATGGCGTGCCGCACCGCTCAGCAGCGAGACGATTGATGAATTCAAAGCCGCCTGCGAAAAATACCATTATCAGCCGGGACAAATTCTCCCCCACGACAGCTACCTGATTAACCTGGGCCATCCGGTTGAAGAGGCGCTGGAAAAATCCCGCGACGCGTTTCTTGATGAAATGCAACGCTGCGAACAACTGGGGCTAACGCTGCTGAACTTCCACCCGGGCAGCCATCTGATGCAAATCGACGAAGACAAGTGCCTGGCGCGTATTGCCGAATCCATTAACATCGTGCTCGCACAAACCAAAGGCGTCACGGCGGTTATCGAAAACACCGCGGGCCAAGGTAGCAACCTTGGTTTTCGCTTTGAACATCTGGCCGCGATCATCGACGGCGTGGAAGACAAATCGCGCGTCGGCGTGTGCATCGATACCTGCCATGCGTTTGCTGCCGGGTACGATCTGCGCACCACCGAAAGCACCGCGAAGGTTTTCACCGAATTTGAACGCGTCGTGGGGTTCAACTATCTGCGTGGGATGCACCTCAACGATGCCAAAAGCACATTTGGCAGCCGTGTTGACCGCCATCACAGTCTGGGCGAAGGCAATATTGGTCATGACGCCTTCCGCTGGATCATGCAGGACGATCGTTTCGACGGTATTCCGCTCATTCTGGAAACCATCAATCCGGACATTTGGGCAGAAGAGATCGCCTGGTTAAAGGCGCAACAAAATGAAGAGGCTGCGGCATAAATGAACGACAGGGAAAAACAGATATTACAAATCCTGCGCAGCAATCCACTGATTCAGCAAAATGAGATAGGCGATATTTTACAAATCAGCCGTTCACGCGTCGCCGCCCACATTATGGATTTGATGCGAAAAGGGCTGATTAAAGGCAAGGGCTACATTCTGACCGAACAGGATTACTGTGTCGTGTTTGGCGCCATCAATATGGATATTCGCGGCGTTGCCGATATTCATTATCCGCAGTCCGCCTCCAACCCCGGTAGCATTCAGTGTTCTGCAGGCGGCGTCGGACGTAATGTCGCCCACAATCTCGCTCTGCTGGGCCGCGATGTGCACCTGATCTCAGCCGTGGGGGATGATTTTTACGGTGAAACGTTACTGGAACAGACCCGTCTGGCCGGGGTGAATGTGCAAAGCTGTATTCGTCTGCATGGGCACAACACCTCTACCTATCTGTCGATTGCCAATCAGCAGGAAGAGACGGTACTGGCCATCAACGATACCCATATTCTGCAGCAATTGACGCCGCAGCTGCTCAATACCTCGCGCGACCTGGTGATGCATGCGGGCGTGGTGCTCGCCGATTGCAACCTGACCGAAGAGGCACTGGAGTGGGTCTTCACCATGGCGGGGAATATTCCGGTCTTTGTCGATACGGTTTCCGAATTCAAAGCCGACAAGATTCGCCCCTGGCTATCGCGCATTCATACCCTGAAACCCACGTTACAGGAGTTGCAGATCTTGTGGGGGCAGCCGATTCGGCGCGAAGCAGACAAAATAGCGGCGGTAAATTCACTCCATGAACAAGGGGTGCAACGCATCTTCGTGTACCTGGACGATGATTCCGTATTCTGCTCTAAACGTGATGGCGAGCAGCTACTGCTGGCTTCACCGGATCACGCCTTCACTGACCGTTTCGGCGCGGACGACGGATTTATGGCGGGGCTGCTGTATAGCTTCCTTGAGGGGGGCGATTTTACGGAAAGCGCTCACTTTGCTATGGCCTGTGCGGCGATTTCCCGTGCCAGTGTGAGTATCAACAATCCTGCCCTGTCAGCAGAAAATGCGATGAGTTTGCTGAATACAAACAAAGCGGAGGCGTAAGAACGCACGCCAGTAGCGCTGGCGTGCGGTTGATTCAGGCAAGGCCGATAAAGAACCCGGCGATGGTGGCACTCATCAGGTTTGAGAGCGTTGCCGCCGCCAGCGCCCGCATCCCAAGCTGAGCGATTTCCGGCGCGCGCTGGGGGGCTATCGCGGAAAAGGCCCCGACCACTACGCCAATGGAACCGAAGTTGGCAAACCCGCACAGCGCAAACGAGATAATGGCGATGGTTTTGACATCCAGCGTGCCGCCCGTTTGCAGATAAGGTGAGAAATTGAGATAGGCCACGAACTCATTGATCGCCAGCTTTTGCCCAATCAGGCTGCCGGCCAGCGTCGCATCGTGCCAGTCTACGCCCATGATCCACGCCAGCGGGGCCAGCACATAACCGAAGATCCCTTCCAGCGTGGCATGACCGAAACCAAACCAGCCGCCCACGCCGCCAATGATGCCGTTTAATAGCGCAATGATCGCCACAAACGCCATCACCACCGTCGCCACACCCGCGGCAATTTTCAGCCCGGTCATCGCCCCGCTTGCCGCCGCTTCAATGATGCTTTTGGGCGGTGTTTCGGTAAACGAGAGATTTTCAAACGTGACCTGAGAGGTCTCGGTTGCCGGACTCAGCATACGGGCAAACAGGATACCGCCCGGGATCGCCATTAATGACGCGGCCAGCAGGTAGTCAATCGGCACTCCCATTCCGGCATAACCGATCATCATTGATCCGGCAATCGAGGCCATCCCGCTGCAAATCGCAGTAAACAATTCGTTGCGGTTAAGCTTATGGATAAACGGCTTCACGATAGCGGGGATTTCATTCTGCCCGAGGAAAATCGTGGTCACGGCGACGAACGATTCGATCTTACTGATGTTCAGCGCCTTCTGGAAAATCCCCCCCAGAATGCGGATCAGTAATCCCATCACGCCTATATAGTAGAGCAGGCTGATTAGCGCGGTAACAAAGATAATTGCAGGCAGTACGCGGAAGGCGAAAATAAACCCGGCGCCGTCAAACAACACATCCATTTTCGGCCCGACCAGCGAGCCAAAGATAAAAGCGCTGCCCGCGTCGCTGTAGGACATGACTTTATGAACGCCCAGCGCCGCCTGCTCAACCAGCCATTTGCCTGGCGGGAAATAAAGCATAATCCCGCCGATAGCGATTTGCAGCAGCAGTGCGGCGCCCACGGTGCGTAAGCTGATGCGCTTTTTATTTACTGACAGCAGAAAAGCGATGGCCAGTAATACCACCATACCCAGAAAACTTCTCATTATATCCATAATGATTTTCCCTTCATGCCAGGAAACCCGGCGTAAACGCCAGGTTTTGGTATGTCTGATATCCCTGCGGGCGACCGCTCGCTGCCCGCGCGTGGGTTATGCGAGACGTTGGTACTCTTTTGCGATTTCACATGCCAGCACGGCGTTGTTGAACACCAGCTGAATGTTTGATTTCAGGCTGTCGCCGCCGGTTAATTCAGCAACACGCGCCAGCAGGAACGGCGTGCTCTCTTTACCGACCACACCCTGCTCTTCAGCCTCTTTCACCGCCCGATCGATAGCGGCGTTGATTTTCTCTTCTGCCATCGCAAACTGCTCGGGAATGGGGTTCGCCACGACCAGGCCACCATTAAGGCCGGTTTGCCATTTCACCGCCATTGCGCGGGCGATCTCTTTGGCGCTGTCCAGACGAATGCTGACCTCAAACGGGCTGGTACGGCAGAAAAACGCCGGCAATGATTTTGTCTGATAACCAATTAGCGGCACGCCGAAGGTTTCCAGATATTCGGTGGTCAGGCCAAGGTCGAGAATAGATTTCGCCCCTGCACAAACCACTGTAACGTTCGTGTGCGCCAGTTCCTGCAAATCGGCGGAAATATCAAACGTATGTTCGGCGCCACGGTGAACGCCGCCAATACCGCCCGTCGCGAAAACTTTAATCCCAGCCAGTGCGGCAATAATCATGGTGGAGGCTACTGTGGTGGCGCCATTTAATCCGGCGGCGACCACAAACGGTAAATCGCGGCGGCTGACTTTTGCGACACTGTGTCCTTCACGACCTAATAATTCAATTTCGTCTTTCGTTAAACCAACTTTCATTACACCGTTAATAATGGCGATTGTCGCAGGTACCGCACCGTGTTTACGAATAGTCTCTTCGACTTCAATTGCCGTTTGCGCATTTTGCGGGAACGGCATACCGTGAGAAATAATTGTCGATTCCAGCGCTACAACCGGTTTGTTATTTTCCAGTGCTTCTTTTACTTCCGCAGAGATATGCAGTAATTCAGGGGAAATCGTTAATTCAGACATCTTGTTTCTCCACTAGCGATGTGACTTTTGAAAAAGATAAGTCAGGATTATTGGTATATTCGGACGCCAGCGCCATGGACGAACAGCCTTGCGCAAAACGCACCGAATCGATAAATGAAAAACCTGCCACCCAACAGGCCGCCAGACCCGCCATCATGGCATCGCCAGCCCCGGTAACATTAACGACCTGGGTTTTAATCGGAGGTGACCACCCACTGACGCCGCCGCGCTCGCTGTAATAGACACCGTCGCCGCCCATGCTCAGTACCAGCCGCTGCAGGCCGCGGGTGTGAAACCATTCGGCAACCTTTACCACATCGTCGCGCCCGGCAAGCGTAATGCCGCTGAGAGTTTCAGCCTCAAGGCGATTGGGTTTGAGGGTATGAATCTGCCCCAGCCAGTCGCGAATTTTTACGCATTTCCAGGCAGAGACCGGGTCGACAAAAACAGGCGTGTCGCCCGCATGGGTTAGTAGCCAGCCCAGTGCGTCTTCGCTGATATTACAGTCGACCACCACCACCCTGGCATCGCGAATAAAATCAATATGTTTTGCCAAAAAAGCCGCCGATAAATGCTCGGTAATATGCATATCGTTGATGGCAACCAGCATTTCACCGGTATTATCCAGAAGGGATAAATAACTCGACGTATTTTCCCCCGCTACAATCAGGCATTTTTCTATATGAACGCCCGCCTGACGGGTTTGATTGAGAAGAGATTGCCCATAAAAATCATCACCCACTACGGTGAGTAACCAGGACTCAGCTCCCAGCAAGGCAAGATTCTGTGAAATATTACGCCCCACGCCGCCCGGCGTGAATTTTATTTTACCCGGGTTGGAATCCGCGTAATTCAATACACCATGAGAATAACCGGCCACATCCATATTGGCGGAACCAATAGTGATTATATAATCCTTTTTACGCATAGAACGCCCTCTGGCAAAGAAATGCCATATCAATGAGATCGTCGAGATAACATAAAATTATCTATCGATGGCGAAAACCTTATTAGAGCACATGTTTATTTAAGAACATGTGCTCATCGTATACCTGATTTGCGTAAAGTAAACACATCAGAGGGAGCGAGGATGAATAGGTATGAAGGACATCACAAATTTATGGGGGACGAGCCTGAAACAAAATAAAGAAATGAGAGATTGGACACAAAAGACCAACAGGCATAATAAACAGGCGCGCCAGCAAAGCCAGACGCGCCACGGTAGCGGGTAAGTACGATAACGGTCCCGGCGCGGGTAACACGCCAGATTTAAGAGCGTTGCTGTCACAAGGGCATCGTACCGCTATGTCCAGCGCATTAACGCAAACGCGGGTTTCACTCAGTTATAGGTGACCGTGAAGGTCAACTTACCGTTGGCTTTCCCGCCTGTGACTGTGCTTGCGGTTTTAATGTAACGGGCATACAGCGGCAACGTGATACTCAGCCTTCCATCAGTAGGAAGAGTATATTCCAGCGGATTATTCAGATTGACTTTGCCAACTACACTTTCCGTAGTGGAAAGCTGGATCCCCACGCCCACTGCGTGCGGAGAATTATTGGCGCCGGTGGTGGCGATTTTTATTATTCCGTCAGTCGCGCTAACCACGCCGTCGTTGGGAGTCAGGGTGACAGAGGCAATATTACTTTTTATTGCAGCCGGCGAGGAAGTCCCCGTTCCGCTGTTCCAGGTATTGTTGGTCGCCCAGCCGGAGAAGGTGCCGCAATTCGTCAGCCTGATGCTGGCGTCTTTCCACGCGGTGCCGCTGCCGATACTGCCAAACACGCCCTGTTCGTGGGTTCCCAGTGGCACCGAAGTTGAAGGCGTCGAGATATCACAGGTCGGCGCATTCAGGCTCATGGCGCCGCTGAAGGATAAGCGCATTATTTCAGCCTCTCGCATATTGAACTGAATGACAGGAAAGGAGGAAATATCAATCACTCCGGAGCCGATAGTGTTGTCGATTTTTATTAGCGAGACGACAACATCATCATCACCCGATGTTAAATTATCAAAGTTTGTACCAAGGCTAATTACCGCACTATCAAAATACGCCGGGATATCGCGATTGCCCCAGCTTAACTGGAACCTTACGCCAATCCCCTCTACGTTGGTCTTATAAACCCCGGTACGACTCGACAGGGTTAATGTATTGCTATAAAAAGAATATATTGACCGCGCCCGAACGGCCGGGTTGCATGTCACCCGAGTCCATTCAGCCCCAGTAGTTTTGAATACTTGCTTAAATATCACGCCACCGACGGGCAGCGATGCGGGAACATTCAGCGTGCCATTTAGCGGCATGGTGTATTCTTTTACTGGCTTATTAGCAGTACACCCTGCCCTCGCGTTGGTTGCCCAGAGAATTGAACATAAACTTAACAGCAGTAAAGTTTTCCCCTGTTTTAACATCACCTGCCTCCCTGCCCCTCAATTGCGCGTAAAGGGGGAATATAGGGCAGAGCCAGCGCTAAAAAGTGAAATTATTTAGAGGCAAAATACATCACCTTTGGTGAAGCCTAACGCACCGCCTCGTATGAGTAACGGTGAAAATGTGAAATTCAGAATTAAGCGGAAGGGAAATATATGCAGGGTCAACGGAAGGCGTTGCAAAATAAAAAAGGCCGAACGTGTCGGCCTTTAAGGTCATAAACCGTTTTATGCCGCTTTGGCAACCGCTTCGGTTTCCGGACGTTTCAGGAAGGCGTAGACCAGGCCTGCCAGCAGGGTACCTGCAACGATAGAGAGCAGGTAACCGACAACCGGCGTGATAGCTCCTGGGATCAGCAGAACGAACAGACCACCGTGCGGCGCCATCAGTTTCGCGCCAATCGCCATGGAGATAGCGCCCGTCAGCGCGCCACCGGCGATACAGCAGGGCAGAACACGCATCGGGTCACGCGCCGCGAACGGAATCGCACCTTCGGAGATAAAGCACAGCCCCAGAACCAGCGCTGCTTTGCCCCCTTCCTGCTGCCCTTTATCGAATTTGTTACGGGCAACAATGGTCGCCAGCCCCATCGCCAGCGGCGGCACCATACCGGCAGCCATGATGGCGGCCATCGGTGCGTAAGTCTGGGTACTCAGCAGGCCAACACCGAAGGCATATGCCGCTTTGTTCACCGGACCACCCATATCGGTACACATCATGCCGCCGAGGATTGCGCCCAACAGGACGGCGTTCGCCGTACCCATAGTTTGCAGCCAGGAAGTCAGACCGGCCAGGATGCCTGAAACCGGTTTACCGATAAGGTAAATCATCGCCAGGCCAACAATCAGGCTGGAGAACAGCGGAATGATCAGGATCGGTTTCAGTGCTTCCATACTTGGCGGCAGCTTAACGCCTTTACTGATGGCTTTCGCCAGATAACCGGCAAGGAAACCGGCAATGATGCCGCCGATAAAGCCAGAACCGGTGCTCACGGCCAGCATACCGCCGATAAGACCCGGCGTCAGGCCCGGGCGGTCAGCGATGGAGAACGCAATGTAACCCGCCAGTACCGGCACCATCAGGGCAAACGCAGAACCACCACCGATTTGCATCAGCGCGGCAGCCAGCGTATCCGGCGTTTTAAATGCGGTAATACCGAAAGCAAAGGAAAGTGCGATACACAAACCACCGGCAACGACCATCGGCAGCATGTAAGAGACCCCGGTCAACAGGTGACGATAGGCGCCCGCGCTCTCTTTTTTACCTTCACTGCTCGCCGATTGCGTACCGCCACTCGGCTGATACGTTTTCGCTTCGGTTTGCGCTTTGTCTAACTCCTGCGCCGTTTTCTTCAGGGCCAGCCCCGTGGTGGTACGGTACATCGGTTTGCCAGCGAATTTCGCCAGGTCTACTTCGATGTCCGCAGCCACAATCACCAGATCGGCCTGAGCCACTTCTTCCGGCGTGATGGCGTTACCCGCGCCAACAGAGCCGCGTGTTTCCACTTTCACCCACCAGCCGCGTTTTTTCGCTTCGGTTTCAATGGCCTCTGCCGCCATAAAGGTATGAGCAACGCCTGTCGGACATGCAGTGACGGCCACAATACGTTTCGGACCACTGGTAGAGGTCGCAGGTGCCGCCGCCGGAGCCGTGTACGGGGAAGCGTGGTTCTTCGCTTCGCTTAAAAACAGTTCCGGATGAGCCACAGCGCGATTGATGTCGCCCAGCCAGACTTTCTTGCCGCTCAGCGCGCTGTCAGCCGGCACGCGGGAGCCCAGAACGATCGCCAGCTCAGCTTCACCGGGGTTATCGATAAACTGCACATTCGCTTTTTGTGCCGCTGCGCCTAACAGGCTTTTCGCCATATATGCGCGAGCTTGACCGAGTTCAGAATCAATTATCAGCAGCGTTTTCATTATGCTCTCCTGCTGTTAGTTAAAGGGTTTTAAGTCAACACGCGCCATCATCGCGGCTAACTGGGTACGATCGGTAATACCTACATTGCTCTGGCTAACAGCCAGTGCTGCCACAGCAGTGGCCAGACGCAACGTATGTTCACTGGACTCTCGCATTAACAGGCCATAAATCAGACCGCCAACCATTGAATCCCCTGCGCCAACGGTGCTTACCACCTCCATTGACGGCGGTTTGGCGATCCATTCGCCAGAAGCGTTAACCCACAACGCCCCTTCCGCGCCCAGTGAAATAACCACATGGGCAATTCCTTGTTCACGAAGCGCATGCGCCGCGTCGATCACATCTTTCAATTCTGGTAATTTGCGGCCTGCCCAAATTTCGAGCTCGCGACGGTTAGGTTTAACCAGCCACGGTGCAGCTTTCAGACCAGCAACCAGCGCATCGCGGCTGCTGTCGAAAATGATGCATGGGCACTGACTGCGCAGGCGCGTCATCCAGTCGGTAAAGGCTTCCGGGCTCACACCAGATGGCAAGCTGCCGCTGACACACACCATGTCGAACTGACCCAGCCAGGTCAGTGAATCATTAACAAAACGCTCCCAGTCTGCCGGTGTTACTTCAAAGCCGGAGAAGTTGAAGTCTGTCACTTCACCGTCTTTTTCCGTCAGCTTCACGTTGATACGGGTACGGCCCTGTACAATCTGGAAACGGTTAGCAATGCCCAGCTCGCTGAACAACTGCTGAAAACCGTCCTGGTTGTCTTTACCCAGGAAGCCGCCAACGGTAACGTCGATGCCCAGGTCTTTCAGGACTTTCGCCACGTTGATGCCTTTACCCGCAGCATGCAGGCCGGTGGTGCGAACCAGGTTCACTTCACCGCGTTCAATTTCCGGGGTAAACCCGACCAAATCATAGGCTGGGTTAAGGGTAATGGTGGCTACACGTCTGCTCATTATGCGCCCTCCCCCAGACCAGCAGCGATGGCGTCGCCAATCGCTTTCAGCGCTTGTTCAGCATCATCGCCCTGCGCGGTGAAACGCAGACGGTGACCTTTCTTCACGCCCAGCGCGACCACTTTCATCAGGCTACGACCATTGGCGGATTTACCGGTACCGTCGAGGTTAGCGACAGTCACTTCGCTATTAAATTGTTTGATGGTATTGACCAGCATGGTACCCGGACGGGCATGCAGGCCATGTTCGTTGCGCACCACAAACTCAGCGGTCAGCAGGTTATCAGCAATAGCGTCGTCGCTGGTCAGCAGCGCCAACAGGGTAGCGGCATCGGCGCTCAGAAGACGGTCCGCTTTATTATCGAGCAGCAGGTTGCTCAGGCGTTTGAGTACGGCAACCGGCTGGTCATCAGCCATTGCGACACTGACCAGCAAGGCAACGCTCTCACCATTCACATCAAAGGCTTGTGCAGCACGGCTGACAGCCACCGCGCTTGCCAGGTTGCCCTGCGCGCTGTCGTTCAGCCAGATACCCTGACCGAGGTTCAGCGGTTGTTCGTTAATCGCGCGTGCCACATAGACAGCATCAACCGCGCCCGCTTCTTTCAGACGCGCGGCGTTCAATGCTTGTAATGTCACCAGGTCACTGGCGACAACGTCAAGGCTCAGCGTGTCGTTATCCAGTTTCAGCGACGCCGCCTGCTGTTCGCCCATCAGCAAGGCACGCAGTTCTTCTGCTGTGGTCGCGGATTGCAGCTGTGCAGCAACGGAATCATCGCTCAGGATGTGGGTCAGTTGACGCAACAGGCCGAGGTGCTCATCAGAACTGGCGGCAATACCGATAGCCACATAGGCTACCTGCCCTTCACCCCAGAGAATGCCTTGCGGGAACTGGAATACTTTTACGCCGGTTTTCAACACCTGGTCACGGGTATCGGTCGTTCCGTGCGGAATGGCAATCCCGTTGCCGAGGAAGGTCGAGGTCTGCTGCTCACGCGCCAGCATGCCATCAACATAACCACCGGCGACGTTGCCTGCTTCTGCCAGTGCGGCGGCAATCTGACGAATCGCCTCTTCTTTCGTCCCGGCCTGCTGGCCCGGATGGATGTCCTGAACGGATAACTGGAACATGTAAATCCTCTCCTGCTGAACTGAATCGTTTCAGCTGACTTGAGAAATAATGCGCCACCCTGAGATGTGTTGAAAACAAGATGACGCTGAAACGTTTCGCGAAGTTTTGATCTTTCCGTTTCAGCTATCAAGAAAAGTCTCATTTTTGATTGCAAAATTACGATCTACTGCACATTTCATCCCCCGAATTCCCTTTTTTGCTGAACAAAGCTGACCTCATTTTTGCGTCATATTCAGCCCCCATCAGCAGGGTAATATCGGTGAAATAGTGTTCCGCTGTGGTGAGCAAAAAAGAGGCTGAAAAATACCTGTCTGTTTTTCGGTTGTTGCGGGTGATGCCTTATCGATACCGTTAAGACGCCACTTAACAGAGGAATGTGATGATGAATTTTGCCCTATTACACCAACAAGAAGAGCCGTTACTGATTGCAAATGTCTGGGATGTATCCAGCGCCAGAGCCGCGCAGACCGCAGGTTACAAGGCCATTGGCACCTCAAGTGCCGCCATTGCTGCGATGTATGGCTACGCCGATGGCGACGGCATCAGCTTTGCAGAACTCCGCCACCTGGTCGTCCGTTTGCGGGCGTGCTGCTCCCTGCCGCTGACCGTTGATATGGAATACGGTTATGGCGACAGTCACCACCAGATCATTGAGAACCTGCTCGATCTGGCTGAACTCGGTGTGATAGGCGTTAACCTGGAAGACAGCCGCGTTCAGCAAGGAAAGCGTGTGTTGCAGGATTCTGCTGAATTTGCCTCACTACTGAACGCCATTCGCCAGCGCATTGCTGACGAAAAGTGCAGTCTGTTTATTAATGCCCGTACCGACACTTTCCTGCTGGGTGTCGATAACGCGCTGCCTGAAACGCTGGCTCGCGGCAAGCTGTATGCGCAAAGCGGAGCCGATGGTCTGTTTGTACCCTGTATGACGCAACCGACGGATATTTCAGCCATTGCCGCAGCCATTCCCGTACCGCTCAACGTCATGTGTATGCCAACGTTGCCGGGCTTTGCGGAGCTGAAAGCACTGAGCGCGAAGCGTATTTCGATGGGTGATTTACTCCATCAGACAGCACAAAGCGGCATACAAGCACTGTTTGCTGATATTGTAAAAGCTCACTCTTTTGACGCGGTATTTGCCCATGCAGCAACACGATGAATCGACCTGTGATATCTGGTACCAGGCGCTGCTGGCTCGGGCAACGGATTATGCGGGGGTCTTTTTTGTCGGCGTAAAGACGACCGGCGTGTTTTGTATTTCGACCTGCCGGGCACGTAAGCCAAAGCGCGAGAACGTCATGTTTTACTCGGATTTCTCCGCCGCGCTGGCCGCCGGTTTCCGCCCGTGTAAAGTCTGCCGCCCGACGGAGAACGCCTTTACCGCACCGCCAGCCGTCGAGCGGGCGCTGGCATTACTGCGGAATTCGGGCAGCGTCAAAGTCAGCGATGCGCAGCTACGCGAGCGCAATATTAGCCCAGAGGCCATCCGCCGCTGGTTTATCAAAAACCACGGCATGACCTTCCAGGCGTACCAGCGCATGCTGCGGGTAAACACAGCGATGCAGGAGCTGAAATCAGGCCGTAAGGCTATCGAGACCGCCTACGACAGTGGCTATGATTCATTGAGTGGCTTTGGCTATACCTTTAAAAAGCTGACCGGCCACGCCCCCACGCATCGCGCACAGATTATTGTTATTCAGCGCTTCACCACCCCACTCGGCCCGATGTTCGTGTGCGCGACGGAAAACGGCGTCTGCCTGCTGGAATTTGTCGACCGACGGGCGTTGGAAACCGAGTTCAGCGACATTCAGCGTCTGTTTTCTGCGCGGATCATCGCCGGAGAGAATGAATATACCCGGCAGGCAGTAAAGGAAATAGGTGAATATTTTGCCGGTGAGCGCCAGAGATTTACCCTGACACTGGACGCACCGGGTACCGCCTTTCAGCAGCAGGTCTGGCAGGCCCTGCGTGAGGTGGGGTATGCCAGGGTAAGTCATTACGGCAGGATTGCTGAGCAGACGGGTAATTCGAAAGCCGTGCGTGCAGTGGCCAGCGCCACCGGTGCTAATCGTATTGCGATTGTGATTCCCTGCCACCGGATCCTCGGCAAGGACGGTGCAATGACGGGCTACGGCGGCGGTATTGCGCGCAAAAAATGGTTACTGGAACACGAAGCGAAATATCAGCATAGCGCTGAATAGCTTCCGAATAGCGTTAAGGTGCGGTCGCAGCTTCCAGGTTAATCAGGAAGGTCATGGCCGCGTCCCGATCGCTAAAACACATCCCGGCGCTCGGTTGCAGACTGGCGCAGACGGTTGGGCGCAGCGGGGAATTGAAGATTTTACACTTATAGTCGTCCGCAAGCTGTACACAACGCGTGTTGGCCGGCTTGCCTAATATGCAATTATTCACATTATTAAATTTATCCCTATGCCTCTAATTACAACGCAACACTGAATTTAACCTTACTAACTTGTTATATGCTTTTTTTTTAGATATTGTGTCTTAATGGTTATGCGTATAGACAAATCGATCAAATTCAAAATAGTTTGCTAATAGTTAACCAAGTAAATAATAACCAGAAAATAGTTATATTAGCTTCACACTCATTGCAATTTTTACAAGAATTTTAAAAGAAAAGTTATTATTTTATTATAACCACCACCTTAGTAAACCATTCTTATACATCCTTAAAAGGATAAAATGATGTCATACCTATTAACTATTAATATGTAAAAGGAATATCTAATGTTTAAGGTTAAATACTATAAAACTCAACTATCCACTAAAACTTACCCAATATTCAGTATTTCAACTGACAGTTGGGATGATTATGGAACTGTATGTACATTTCATCTTCGCTATCATAAAAGTATTTCTGATAGCACGGAAATAGGGAAGTTAAAAATATTACAAATAGATAAGGATAGCACAAAACTGCCAGATGAATTTCCTTGTCTAGATACAAATTATATCAGTTTGGGCCAAAGTCTTAACTTCTATAAAAGACTATTACAAACTGTTGGCCGCACCGAGTCAAAAAATGTTTTAGAAGCATTAAATGATATATCTTGGCAGCCTAATAAAAGCGAAAAATTTGAGGGTAAGTCTCAATACAGGAATGCTTTATTCAGAGAAAATAGTGCGCTCAATGCATTTAGATTTGGGAAGTCTATTATTTTGGGTGAGGAGTTCACTGAGGAATTCTCATTCAGATATACTACATCTATAGCAGGTGCAGAAAGCCAATTTAGTATTAATGTAGATTTTGACGAATCAGATCCATTACCAGGAAGGATTGTTGGAATTATTGGTCGCAATGCCGTAGGGAAAACACAATTAATGGCGTCCTTAGCAAAGGATTTAGTACAAGTAGGGAAAGTTTCGCAGAAAACCATAGACGATAAAGACAATAAATTTAATGATAAACGACCAATTTTCAATCGAGTAATAACTGTTTCTTATAGTGCTTTTGATAAATTTATCAGACCTAAAAACCCGCAAGCAAGTTATGTATATTGTGGAATAAGAAATGAAAAAGGTTCATTATCCAAATCCTCACTTATAGAGAATTACAAATCAAACTTTTCAAGAATAATTGAACTTGAAAGAACTGAAGAATGGTTTTTATTCGTTTCTGAAATACTTGAAAATACCAGCACCGAATTAGCTGCCAGACTTAAAGTGGATATTGAAGCAAGCAAAAATGATATCGATCCATTATCTTTTTTAAGCTCGGGTCAATCAATATTAGTTCATTTTGTAACAGCCTTAGTTGCAAGAATACAGGAAAATACATTAGTTTTATTTGACGAACCTGAAACACATTTGCATCCGAATGCTGTAGCTCATTTATTTAACGTATTAAACAAAATGCTCAAGGTTCATAACTCCTTTGCAATTATCGCGACACATTCACCTATAGTAATCCAAGAAATCCCCCGAAAAAGAGTTATACTCCTTACACGTGAGGGCAATAGTACAATATCTACTCCAATGCATTTTGAAACTTTCGGTGAAAATATATCTGAGCTAACTCGACATGTTTTTGATACAGTTTCCATTCCCAACCATTATAAAAAAGTTTTGAAACAACTATCGAAGTCGATGACTTTTGAAGAAATAAATAGCCTGTTTGATGATGGATTAGGGTTCAACGCTAAAGCATATTTATTGGCACAATACGGTGATCGTAAATGAAAAACATGAATCATCCATCAGCCACAACATCATATATTCAAAGGCATAAAGATGTTGTAACTGCCAAGGCTAATACAATTAAAGGCATAGCAAACACAACAAAATCGAATCTTCTTTTACTTGAACAACAAATTAGTGCTAGGTATGCTCTTTTCGAGCAAGCAATTGCCAATAATACTTTGTTCCATCTGAGCGAAGATATAAATCTCATTCGCCATAAAGACGATCTTTTAAGTTGCTACACTGGAAGAACCGCTAAAGTAAAAAAGATATTTAAGACCATTACAGACGCACAGCCTAAACGTTTTTTAAAGCGATGTCCTTATTGCGGCATAACATTGCCAAAAACATATGATCACTATCTTCCAGAGACAAAATTCCCTGAACTTTCTGTTCACGCCTTAAATTTAATCCCATGCTGTGGCACATGCAACCAGACTAAAAATAATGATTGGAAAAATGCCAACCACCGAACATTTCTATACTTCTACACTGATACAATCCCAAACTCAAACTATTTACTAATTAATCTTAACCATAATATAGCAGCTAGTACAGTAAGCGCTATTTTTTCAATTCAAAGGCCTCATAATATTACAAATGCCGTTTGGGATATATTAAAATCTCACTATGATAAACTAGGGTTGATATCATCATACAATGAATATGCTAATGATGAGATAACTGAGGTTTTTAACGTTTGTGTAAACCATCTTCGATATGGGGGAAATCAATTAAGTGACTTTATAAATGGCTTGGTTTCAGAAGAAGAAAATTTGTATGGTCTCAATCATTGGAGAGTTGTTCTGATGAAAGCGTTAGCACGTGATAATCACTTTCATTCTTTTGTTTCGGCAGTGGTTTGATTGGCTGCTACTCAGACCATTTTTGATATTATCAAAAATGGTCTTTATCCAAAATAACAAAAAACAAAATCTAATAAGTTGAGAGACATTCAATTTTTAACCAGTCAAATCACCTACCAATAAAAATAAATCATGGACTACCAAACTTGTGTAAAAAACTAGTTGCAATGATTCCCTTGTAAATAGTTTATCCAGAGAGTCTGCTTTAACCAGAGAAACACGATTACAATAACGTACGTGAGCATCAGTAATACTCAGCTAAAAAAACGATTTCTACAACCTATAGCTGTAAAAAGAAAATTAAGTAAAAACCTATTGTTTGGTGCTAAATTCTGGCTAAAGTGGGTAAAACGAGATACGGTCACACTCCATGTGTTACATTTCTTATACGCCCGTACATCCCAGTTTACCGATGCAACTAAACACGTTAAAAATGTCATTTCATATAACGGAACTCATCCGATATTCGTGTGCCTGCGTAACTTATCATTATTCTCTGTTTTAAACTTGCATTCCTGCTGTTAGCATCAGATCCATCTGATCAACACCATACGAAGGAACTGATAAACCATGAAATCAAAACTGTATTCGTATGTACGCTTTTCATCTGCGAAACAACGGGAAGGAAACTCGCTGGCGCGTCAGCAAGATATCGCGCTAAAAATTGCGACGCGCTTTGATCTCGAACTAGATACAACAGCTTTTCATGATCTGGGTATGTCCGCGTTTAAGGGGAAGAATGCTGATAAAGGAAAGCTGTCAGAGTTCATTAATCAAATTGGAGTTAAAATCCCAGTTGGATCGTGGTTAGTTGTTGAAAACCTTGATCGTCTTAGCCGTGATGACGCCTGGAGCGCTTTAGATCTCTTCAAAAGCATTCTTAGCAAAGGGATAATTGTCGTCACTGGAATGGACGAAAAAATCTATAGATACTCAGACGTAAAAAACAATCCGACCGATTTGCTCATTTCGTTGTTGATGTTCACTCGTGCACACGACGAATCATTAACGAAAAAGAATCGGGTAGAAGCTCAAGCTCGCTCTCTGATAAGAGAAAATCTAGTCAGAGATCCAGGATCGCCAGCAAAAGCTATAGAATCGGTCGGTCAGAATGTTTGGTGGGTAGACACGAAATCAGGCTTTGTTGTCCCCCACCCGACATTATTCGCCGCAGCCCAGAAAATTGTCGAACTCAAACAACATGGTGAAACGCTGCTCGGGATACAGCGATATCTTAACGAACATTATCCCTCCTCAAAAAAGAGGGTTTATAAAGATACAATAGGCCAAGATAAAGCTCCTAAAACAGAAAAATGGGGCAAGCATTTGATTAGGACTTTTTTGAATCCAACCGTTCATGGGCAAAAGGTCTTTACTCTGGATAAGCGGGATGAATTGGGTGCCGTTGTATATGATTCCGAATCAAATGAACCATTGAAAGAAACATTTACTATTCCTAATTACTACCCAGCCCTTATGTCGGAAGTAGAATATCTGACGCTTTTGAAATTAGATCGACATCGCGCCGTCACACGTAGCTCCTCAAAATATCCAGAAGGGAACCCTGAACCAGAAATTCCGCTACTCTCAGGAATCGGTATTCTTTTTTGCGGTAAATGCGGATCTTTTATGTTCAAAGCTGGTTCAACCGTAAACAAGTACCGTTATATATGTGGCTCAAAGATCGTTCAGGGTAAACCTTGCGGTAAGAAAGGGTTTACGTCATACCAGCTAGAACACAGCGTTTTGCAACTAATTTCCGATCACGTTTGGAACAACCACCAAGAGGACAAAACAGCTTGGTACGAATCTGAGATTAAACAGACATCAGAAGTTATTGATAAACTACTGAAACTGGCAACTTTAACGGACAGCCTCGAAGAGTTAGCAGAGCAGATTAATTCGAACAAACATAAAAAAGTAGCGCTTGAAAGAGAATTTCAGCAGTACAAAATCAACCGTTCAGAGATTCAAACTACAGGCTGGGAGCAATTCCGGCATTTCGATGTTCATGACACTAAAAATCCTGACCGTAAGAGGATTAGACTGAAAGTAAAGCAAGCCATTAAACGTATTGATTGTCATGACATTGATGAGCGACATGGTTATTTCGAAGTGACTTTCGCCGACGGAAAAAAACAGAGAATAGTGATTAAGTTCAATCGCAACCGATCACCTGGTGTTTCATATGTTGAAGCACAAACAGTCAACGATCATGACTTACTAAAAATGCAAGGACTTGTGTTGCACTCATTCATTGATGCACTGATTTCGCCTGAAAAATTTACGCAGCATATTAAGGACAAACACGAAGTCAGCATTCTAAACCCGACGTTTATCACCGAGCTTGAAGATGGTACAAACCAAGACAAAGGCAATGGAATGGCTATCAGAGTGAATAACTCTACAAGCAAATCATATGCAACTGTTAACGGTATTAAGTACGATATTAACTCACTGGAAGACTTAGAAAAACTTTCACGCTAAATTACTCCCCCCTTGCCGACCTGACAAGGGGAAACCAACCAACTCCTCCAATGACCATATCCCCGTCTACGTTACATCAGAACAGTCACTGAACCCTTCGAACCTCAATCGATCGGTTTTACAGATCAATTTTACAATATTGATAGATTTTATAGATCGATGTAAGATCATGATTCTTCGCTGGTGTTTCTCGTTAACATGACTCATGGGATGTGTGCTCTGCCCCCGATAGAGTACGATAGAAAGTAGGTATCCAGAATGACAATCCTTATAAAAACTTTAAAAATCATGGCATCAGGCGTTGTTCTCATTTCAGGTATTACTGCCGCCTCCAGTACCGTCTATTTCTTACCAGAGGCAAAATCAGCAGGTGTCGCCAGCAACGACCAAAATGCCCTGATGTTTCTCGGAATGGACAGGGATGTAAATCTGAAAGGGATATGCTTCGCGATGGCAAAGCAATCATCATCGATCATACCGCTGGTAGATATCACTGCTACAACTGATAACGGCAGATTCACGATGCATGGACTACGCCCAAAGAATAACGACGATACGAAGGAATTAGTCTGTTCACTTGGTTCAGAAGCAGGGGATTTCTTGAATGGCATTGCAAAGTCAATCACCGTTAACGTGAAACTAGATTTCAATGGCGAGATCCGCAATTACAGTTTCAACACTACAGAGTTCAGGAAAATACTGACTGCCAATGGTCAAGGAGTGTGGGACAAAGCAGCTAAAGACTACGCTCAGGGAGTTCGCGCACCAATTTTCTATAATAACAACCGCGAAGCAACCAGAAACAATGCAGCAACCTCAAATGTCGATACACACAGTTATAAAGCAAGCGATGAGAAACTAAATTCGGTCTGGAAAAACCTTAGCCCTGAAACTAGAAAACGATTACTCCCTTCCCAAAGAGAATGGATCAAGAAAAAATCCGACTGCCATAACGAACAGATATGCCTTATCGACATGACAAACAATCGCATTCGTGAACTAGAGTCTGAAAATGAGAAATAATGCACTGGCTTTGGTTTTAAAAAATGATTGGGTGACTTCACCTTCGGATCATACCTATAACGGAAAATACATTGTAGGACAATTTCACCTGACAGATATGTTCATCGTTGAATATATGAAACTGAAACATGGAATAGAAATACCTGATTCATGGATCAGTAACTGCTTCACTAATATATCTGATACCGATACACGTAAGGTTATGTATATGGAGGGCTGCGATATGCTATCTAAAGACACAATGAATGAGATCCGTAACGCAGTGAAACATCCGTCTGGCGACGTCAAAATATACCGCCATGGAAATAATATTGTTAAGATAAAACTTACGGAAGTTCATAATGAAATCACGAATTGAATGTTGCATAAAAAAAACAGTCATAACTGTTGCTATCGCCTTAAGTTTTTACGTGTTTCAGGGGATTGCTATAAACCCATGCCAAGCGAAATCAACTGTAGTAAAACCGACCTTAAATGCTGATACTGTTTCTTTACAACAAATCGTGCAATTATCCAGACCGTCTATCATCGATATACTTCCGAGACTTTATACTGCAGAAGAGGTTTATTCACGATTTAAAGAACATGAGTTTCGGGCAACTAACCATTTCAAAAATTGTCGATTAATGGTTACAGGCAAAATAAAAAGTATCGGCACTGTTACATTTAGTAGAAAGCCGTTAGTTACATTGGATATTTCTGATTCGAATGAAGGATTAAAGTTTGCTTTTGAAAATACAGATTATGATAAGGATAAGGTAGCAGCGTTAAACGTGGGAGACACAGTAATTATTGCAGGGTGGAATGCACGTCCTGGAACATTTGAAGGTATTTTTTTAGATGATTCGCAAATCATGACAGATATGATTTCAAAAAAGAAAAAGCAAATGCTAGCTGTAAATGGTGGCGTCTATGATCGGGATATTTGCCAGAAGTAACGTTTGTATATTTTCAAATGCAGGGACGAAATCCCTGCATTACTTGCTAGCAGATTAATTTATTTAATCAATACATGTTCTGTTGTATAGGATTTGATAAAAACAAAACCGACCGATAAGGCGGCTTCGTTCAACCATGAGTAAGGTATCTTCGGCGCTGGGGTTGCCATGAGTCGCAGACTGTATCCAGTTTTGTATCGCAACAAAAGTCCTGAAACCCTACTCGCTGTCAGCCGTCAGCCTTATTGAAGGTCCTGCTACAGGGGCAGTACTTTGACTTGGTGTCGTAGATTAAGATGTAAATGCTGTTGGAGTAGGCACATAAGGTTTGCTCGTTCGCCTTGGTTATCAGCTCCGGATTGTTCATAGTTATGCACCCGACATTGGCACTTAACGCAAAAAAGATAAATCTCACTAACAACATTTAACTTACCATCTCTCAACCTCCATTGAAGTTGGTTTCTGCCACCTTCCTCCAAGCGAGACGTATGTTGGATGCATGTCATAATCTGCAAAAAACAATCGATTCAATTTATTTCGAACGATAAAATCTATTATAAATCACAAAGAAAACTACAAACGGAAAAGTGAAAATGAGAAAAGTTATAGCGTTACCTTTGGTGCTCGCTTCGTTTACTTCAATCACTCAGGGTGCTCAGTCAGGTGAAATCCAGCCATACCCTGATTACCTGGCTGCTTATGTAAAAACGCTTGTTACTGCCGGGTGCGAACAGGCGCTGAAAGGTGATTCTGAGGATGCACTGATAAAGCAGGTAACGCAGGGCATGAAAAAAGGTACACCGAGCTACAACGCTGTGTACAATTCTGTCGTTGAAGGCGCAGATGCTGGCACTGCACTCAAATCGAAAGGGCGGCTGATAACGAAAGATAAGATCGCCATTGATAGTTGTGGTGGGGTCGCAGCCTATATCTCGATGCAACAAGATTTTATGAAAATGGTAGTTGATGAGATGACAACATCAGCACAATCGCAATCTGGCACCGGAAAACCAAAGGCGACATCTTCTGACGAAAGCGTGTATCGGACTACGGCGAAAGAGCTGGTTGAACTTTATAAAGCTAACGAGGTTGCAGCCGATGACAACATTGGTGGTCGTAAGGTGGAAGTGACTGGAACTGTTCAGGACATAACAAAAAATTTCGCGAATGATGTAGTGCTTAAACTTGAAAGTGATAATCGCTTCATGCCAGTCAGCCTGAGTATGGCGGATTCAGAGAAGGCGCAGGCGTCGAAATTGAAAAAGGGGCAGAAGATCATAGTTACTTGCGAAAAGATGCAGTTTTTCATCGGTGCACCGTCTGGCGGTAACTGCACCTTTAACTAATCTGTCATATAGTCTGCCGGGTAAATTCCCGGCATCCTACCCAATCCCCCGCCCGCGAAGGTTCATGAAGTACCCCCTCCCAAATTTCACCAGAAGCAAAATATCATCGGCGTATGTGCAGCACTGTCTGGCGGTTGTTCTTAGTTGATGAGTGTTGCATATGATGTTCCTGAAATATCGTGTCTCATTTGCAGATGCCCGTGTCGTTAATCTTTCCTAGAGTTGCGAAACGTTGCTGCCAATTCTGAAGCATCATTTGCTATTTTCCCTTGTAATACATTAGCGTTTCCTTGATGTTAGCTTCAGGATCAAGAAAAAGGAGGAAGGAAAGAGATGAATCAAAGAACAGTAAATGCTTTGTTATCGAGAGGGTTAGCCAGTGATCTTGCTGAAATCCTTTCAGCAAAGGGATTCACTCTCAGAAAACTACAACTAACCAAGGCTGATACTCTTCTTGGGATGGGGTTATCTAAGAATGACATAAGCAATATTCATGCTGGTGATCGCCCTCCTATACCAGAGGATACATTGTTTAGCGTTCTAAGCAGCAATCGAAGAACTTGCTGCGTCTGCTGGCGGCAAAATAAGCCGATTATTGTGCACCATATTAAGGAGTGGGCAGTCTCTCGTAGTCACTCAAAAGAAAATTTAGCTGTACTTTGTTTGGATTGCCACGACTTAGCTCATACGAAGAAGCAGCTAAGTCAGAATTTAACGGTAGGAGAGCTGAAAAGACACAAAGCTGAGTGGGAGCGTATTGTTGGAGAAGAGAAAAGCCGTACGCTTTTGAACCTTAAACAGTCCGGTTATTCAGCCCGTTGGGATTGGATAAATTGCCGCCGCCTTTTCGAGTTGGTGAATCGTTTAGGTATCAATATCGATATGACGAACGACGTTAATCATCTAAAAGACAAAGGTTTCGTAGATGGAAGAGGCTTCCTAACCGATGATTTGCAATGGGAGCTGGACAAGAGTAGGCGAGATTATTTTCTTGATTTTGGTTACGGATTCTCGGTTGCTAATTATCTTGATGGGCTCCTTGAGGCAGTAATAGGAGAGCTACCTGTGGTTGATATCACTCCTATTCGCAACAAACGACGTGAGGTCAAGGCACTTGTGGAAATGGGGAGCTTCATTTCCATTCAGGCACCTTTCAATTTTACTACTATCACTGACGGTAAACCTGCCTCGAAGGAAATAAAAACAGCTTATTGCCAAGGCTATGGTTTAAGAGTGGAGTTCACATTCCAACCATGGTACTGCACCAGTTGTAGCGCGAAGCATAGTGGTATGGCTGGTCGTCGTGTTCAGACTGTATTTGGTTTCGTGCGTGATATTACTACTACCCATGATGGCGAACTCGTAATCTCTCTTTCTTGTCTGGGCGCTGGTACTGGATTTAAAAGGCATGAACAAAGGGTGATTTCAGATTTTGAAGGTTATTACTAATTTTAGAACCTTTCCTCCCGGCTCCGGAAGTGTATCAATAGGCTATACCCGATAGAGATTGAGACTTAAAGTCTCAATAGAGTTTTATTTAACTCTATTGATAATATAATCACGTAATGTATCATATGGGTAATATTTTTATACTATAAAGAGAAACCATGATGGATGTCCGTATCTACTGCCGTGCATCTACGGAAGGACAACATGCAGATCGTGCAGTGGTTAGTCTGCGCGAATTTGCACAAAGCAAAAGCTGGCAGATTGCCGGAGAATATATTGAGAATGCCAGCGGTGCAAAGTTGGAGCGTGTGGAACTTATGCATTTACTGGCAGAAGCACAACCCAGCGATCTACTTCTTATTGAAGCGATTGACCGTCTCAGCCGTCTTCAACACGAAGAATGGGCTGAACTAAAAGCCACGCTGAACAGTAAAGGACTGGTGATAGTTTCTATGGATTTACCAACCAGTTGGCAGATGGTTGAAATGTCGGGTAATGACCTTACCAGTGGTATTCTGCATGCTGTCAATGCAATGTTGATCGACATTCTCGCAACAATGGCAAGGCAAGATTATGAAACTCGGCGCAAACGCCAGGCACAGGGGATCGCGAAAGCAAAATTGGCAGGTTTGTATACGGGTAAAGAAAAGGATATGGAAGCCCGTGAGACTGTTCGTGAAATGCTGGCGCAAAACGTTAAACCAGCTCACATCATGAAAGCAGCTGATATCAGCCGCGCCACGTTTTACCGAATCAAGAAGGAGTTAGTTAGTTAATTATATTTATAATAGCTCCGGCACGAACTGACATTTTCCTCATATAGAATGCAATCGAATCTTACAGTCAGTTCTGAGCGAGAAGCGGCAATTAATATATTTATTAAATTGGCCAAATTTCCCTCCCCACTCCCCTCATTACGATTAACGCTTGATATCGAAGTGTTAAATTACAGAAGACGCCGTGTGACAATACTTATGCATTACTTATATGCACTTGGTGCTGGTTAAAGTCCTGCAAGGTGCTTCATATTAAACAAGGAGTTACGATAAAACGTAACTCCTTTTAACTTTTTAAAATTATGTCCAGATGAGGATAATTATGAATCAACACTATTGGTGTCTCACATTTGTTCTAATTAATATTTTTTCAAATAATCATATGTTTCTATTTCCTTAGTAAAACTTAACCTTTAAGATGCAGGCACATATACTTTAAAAGATTTACAAACCTTAAAATAAATAATAGGCATTACTCTATAATTGAACTTTATAGACAATTCCATTCCTGTGAAAAAATATGGAAGTGGTTTTGTCCTAATAATCACCCAATCTATGCTTAAAGCTGTCTAAACAATAATTATTATATAATCAATCAAAGTAACATATTTTTGATTATAAATTCTTCAATGTTATCATCTATTAAATCGCCTTTAATTTTAATGGTCCCTTTACAACCAATCTCTATATAATACTCTTCGCGAAGATGTTTTAAATAAAAACCTATTTTCGTTAGCTTGGAGGGTATCTCTCCGAAGTATCTTTCCGTCTTAATAATTAAATCTGAGTTCGAAGAAATGACCATTTTCACTCGCGAGTCTTTGAAGAGTTCGTGACTGGTCAGTTCTATATCGGTTAAATTAACATCTTTGAAGTTATCTTTAAGAGACGATATAACCTCGTTAAGATTAATTATCTTATTAGCGATAACACATTGAAATTCTAGTGCCTTCAACAAGTCAGTTCTAAAAGGTATGATCGTCCTTGTTGGATTTACTATATATAGCGTATTACCATTTATTTTGGCTTCATTAATAGCATAATCAACTGTTCTATTCTCATACTCTTCCCCGAAAGGAGTGATAATTTTATCAATATTGATATTCTTTTTAATATGCCGATAGTAAACTCCGCTTTCATTGCTCTTATGTATGCTAAAGCCAGAGTTTACATCTTTAGTGAAGCGATACTGAAGTAATCGACTGACAATCTGATCATAATTTAAATTTGTCTCGAATTCATATAATACTAATCTTTTTTCCATCGTCGCATCTCATTATGGTAATGATGAATATACTTTCAAAGCGGTTTGATAAATTAGCTTACCTAATTTTTCTTGTTCGCTTTTCAATGGGTTTTCTGTTGTAACATTGAGCATATCCCTTGATGAATATTTTTGCACCGCCTTAACACAGTATTGTAATCCCTTAGCCTTGTTTTTATCATTAAATTCTATTTCTACTGTGTAACAATCAGACTTATCGGAACCAACCATTGGGATTATTTCGCGAATTTTCCATGTGATCTTGTAAATATAATAATTATCAACATTCAACCCCTTATATATTTTCGAGGTTAAAATTTGCCTCCCTCTAAGGATAGCATTCCTAACTTCTCCGGTGAATGCGTCCCCTACAGAATCGTTACTACTATCTGTATCAGTATTATTAATTGACGGGTTTTTTTGATCTTTTTTATCTTCGATTTTTTTTACAGCTACGGTTACTACATCAAACACATCATAATTTTCAATGCTATTAATCACTGAGATGAAAAAATGGTTTCTTTTTGATATACTTGAATATTCAAAATCGAACTCAATTGGTTTAAGTTGTGTTTCCAATTTTTCGGAAAGTTGTTTAATTAGTTCATCCTTAATAATAGCACCCACTTTATTAGCTGGGTAATTTAACATAGCACCCGTCTCATTTATGTCACATTCAATGATACCTTTACGGAAGGACTTTTGTCGCATCGGCGGTTTTGAATGGTCAAATTCTGTATATTCATAATTAATAACTACTTTTTTCTGCCCTTGTTTAGTAACTTCTGCTGTTATTTGATGTTGATCTAAAGTATTTTTTATTGCATCAAATGTTTGTACGATTTGAGTTGTAGTTACTTTTTTATTTATGTCAATACTAGACTTACTCTCTTTTTTATCCTGATTAGCAAGGAGCGATGATAGATAAATATAATCATAATAATCGAACCTGATGAATTTCAGCATCATTATTAATTCATCTTTCGTTGAAGAAGGAGAAACTATTATATTTCTTTCTTTAAGTAACTTAATTAAGTGCAAAGGTTTGATTTTCTGTGCGAGAAGACCATCTCTTATATTTTGGTCATTCATATAATAGATACTATGACCATGTTTCTTTTCTATGTTACTCACTTCAATACTCCAATCTCAATCGAAGAAAATTGTGGATTTACACGATCAATAGTTCCTTTAACCATAGTGTTGGCTAATGCTATTGCCTCTTCATCATCACGCCCTAACGCCTTATAATATTTACTGATAGCATTTAGTAAATTAAGAGCGGCATATGAATTTTTTTGTGTTAGCTTAATTCTAACATTGTTTGTATTATCTATTATTTGATAATAACTTAAAGCATCTATAAAATATTCAAATTCTTCTTGCTCTGAACCGTCCTTCGTATAATATATCAAGTAACCTGCTTTTTCTTTCTCACAGTCCGCATGTTTTACAATAATCCAAGGAGAAGTTAAAACATTTATTGTTGCAGGTTCTGAGTAGTCATCATCAAAGTGATTTTTAATAAGCATTTCGTTAGGATGATAGAAACTAAACTTGTTCTGTCTAGGTAATTCATCATTTCCTATCATAACCTTCATATCGCTCGCAATGCTATTCAAGGTGGTTATTTTATAAGGTGATAAAATTGAAACCATTTTACCACTGTCGAGATGGTTACTTTCACTATCAATCTCGGCCACTATATCGTCAAAGTCACCATTATAACTGCCACAATGATTATAAACGAACAACATTCCTAAAACTGAGAACGTCCCTATAGGGTTAAATAATTTCTTCCAATTCTTGTTATGAGGTGCGCAGTTAGTAGCATATGAAAGCGAATGAACAGCTTTATTAATTTGCTCCTTTGTTATTGACCCTTTTGCATAACTTTTTAGATCAGTATTTATATATTTAACTTCATCATCATAAGGGTCTCTATAATAAAAAACACAATCAGAAGGATGATCATTCTTCCCTCCATGCTCATCAGGGCTATCACAATCCCAACTATGATCAGAAACAATTTTTCTTTTCCACTTGAATATAGAAAATAAATTATCTGCTACTTTTTCAGCCATAGCTGATATATGTTTGGTTTCACTCATTAGATATTCCGTATTAAATTGTGAACATAGGGGAAATAACGCTACCGCCCTCAGTAAGAGGAAAACTGATAATGTAAAGGATGAGGTTGTAGTTAAGGTAGAACGTCTATGATTTTAAACCATAGTTTGTCCTTTGAAGCAACTGTAACTTAGAGTACGCACGCTGCCGACGATAGCGGATGACAACTTACATCTATCACCAACTGCCTGATCTTTTCCTGGTTGATTAACACATTGTAATGTCAGCAATGCACGCTCTTGCCGCAGAGCGGACTGACAGATTGGGTTAGGCTCTGCGCCTAAGCTGTGTCAAGCCAAATCTGCGCTAATACATTTTATTCGCATCTGACCAATATCATAAAGATATCGCTGAACTGCGGGATTTTATTTTGCATATACTGCATGCACTTTATCGAGCAGCATAATGATGATGTACACCAAGCTTAAAGATTAATAAATGATCCTATCTGGCATGCATCATCAAACGTTATGAGCGCGATTCTGAGCGGTTTTTATTGCATGGGTGCTGGGAATGTATTATCCGTAGTAGAAAAACGCTCTACGGGCTTGCTACGCAGGATTTTGTTATTCAACTTCGATGTTGTATAGATCCGTGAGCCTTTTCCTGTCTGGAACTTACTTTTTTCTTTTGCCAGATAGGATAACCAAAATATCGGGCCAACAAGCGATTCCGGATCATCACGATGAATGACGTAGTGATCAGGATAGTTTTTAGTGGCTTTAGACAAGTTTACCAGTGTCGCTTTTCCACCTGTAAGTTTCATCCAGATTTCAGTAACAACACCAGCGATCCCTCTGTCGGCAGTACCAAACCATTTTACTTGACGATGTGGAAGAGCAATCCAGCAATGGTAATGAGGCTGCAATGCATCTTCCTGTTCACAAACCCAACCATGAGCAAAGTTGATTATTGGATCTGATAAGCCTTGTGGTCTGTTGTATGTTGATTTCAGGCGCAGATGAAGTTGTTTAAAAAACTGGCGTACGTACTTGTTACCAGCTTCCACAGAGGTTAACTTCGGCAGGTGAAGATCAAAACGGGTAAGAAACACTCTACTATAAAGCATCTGCATTGCGTTTAGTTCGTTGACCATAGCCAGAAGAATATCATGCCGAACACCTGATCCGATTCTTGTGTTAATTGGGTATTGGTGACCATCATGAACAAAAAACTTTTCAGCAATGGTTTTGTAACGACCATATTCATGATAGACATTTCTAAAACTATTAGCTTCCAGTAAAACTGTTGATAGCTGAATTTGAGATTGTTGCAATTCTGTTAACATAATACCTTTCTTTACTTACGTATAAAATACACCATACCCTTCCCTAAGTTTAAGTTACTACCTAAAAACCACGGCAAAACACGTGCGTTTGTGATAGCACAAAGCCGCTTCATATTTGATTCTGGGGATGTATTTGGATGGAGGAAAAATTCGGAACAAAGTTTACGAAACTTAAAATGCCCCATGAATATACTATCAAAAAAATCACACTGAGTGCAAGTATTGATTTATCAGCGTAGGCCTACTAGGTAGCATTGGGGCAGGTTTCATCTTCGAGTTTGATTAAGTAGGTCATCGCATCTGTTCGATTCGTTGAACACATATCCAGAGACGGTTGCAGGCTACTGCAAACTTTAGGACGAAGGTTAGATCCAAAAATGTTACATAAATTATCATTAGATAACTGAACACACCTTACATTCGCTGGTTTCCCTTGTGGCATTCCTGGGATAGGGCTGGATATTGAAGGAGCAATGCAACAGGCCCCACAGTCAATTCGGCATTCCATTAGGACCTCTCAATTTCTTTGTATTCGAATAAAACATTAACACACTGCCACAATCGGGGCGATAGCATGTAACCTGACTTATTCCCCTATAAAATGGTCATCTGCCCTCTTGCATGGGTTAATGCTCCTTTAAAAATATGAAGCATATGCAGTAAAATCGATCAGTTACACCGCCCTAGCTTCTGATGAATTAAGCCCCTCGTTTTACAAGGAGTTACCATGAGCTTTTACATTAAGAAAAGCATTCGAGTCGGACCGATGAGATTTAACCTATCCAAATCAGGAGTCGGTGCATCTATTGGTATAAGAGGATTGAGGTTTGGTACTGGCCCACGAGGAAATTACATCCACATTGGTGCTGGCGGAGTCTATTATCGTGCTTCGCTTTCACCAAGTCTGGTCCCACAGAACAGAAAGAAGTTTCAGCACGTACCAGACGAATCCCCAATAGAACATGACACTACACATGCATCTCTTGAGGAAATCGAGTCATCCCATATCTCGGAAATCGTTGATTCAAGTTCCCGAGAACTGCTTGAAGAGTTGAACAACAAACGTAAGAAGTCGCAAATATGGCCCTTGGTCATGTGCCTTTCGATTGCGCTGTTACTTTACGGTTTTTCACAGGCATGGCCTGAGTGGTGCCTCGCTACAGGATTTATCGTAGGGGTAGCTTTCTCTATTTTTGCTTACATGTACGATCAGCTAAGAAAGACTACTGTTCTTTTTTATGACATTGATGATCAAATGATGGCATGTTACCAGCAACTTCATGATAGTGGAGCCAAGCTCGCAAGCTGCTCAAAAGTATGGCATATAGAAGCTTCTGGAGCCGTTTATGACCCCAAGTATCATGCCGGGGCTGGTAACTTACTACGCAGAAAAGTAACCTCTATCAGCAAATCAAAGCCTCCCTTTGTTAAAACAAATATTGAGACGATTGCCATCAATGTCGGTCGCCAAACATTACATTTTTTTCCAGATAGAGTACTCGTTTATGACCGTGAAGGTGTAGGTGCTGTAGGTTATAACCAGTTATTCGTTAATGTTGGTGATAGTCAATTCATTGAAAGCGAAACTGTTCCTAGGGATGCTTTAATCGTTGGCAGAACCTGGAAGTATGTTAACAAATCTGGTGGACCTGACAGAAGATTTAAAGACAATACAGAACTACCGATATGCCTATATGAAAATCTTTCGTTCACAAGTCATTCTGGGCTAAATGAGTTATTACAGCTGTCTAAAACCGGGCATGGTAAAGATTTTTCACTTGCAATTAAATCACTTAGCAAGAATGTCAAATCTTATTAATTAATTCGTTTTTATACTGCGAATAATTGACTGTTAGGCTTGCCCTGTGGCATACCGGGGATAGGACTTGAAATAGAAGGGGCGATACAACACGCTCCACAATCCGTACGGCATTCCATAATAACAACTCTCTGTTGGGCTGGCCGCCAAACTACCTGTTTTCCCCGTCAAACGCAAAACTCAGCGATTCCACTTGCCTGTAAAGGTCCTCGCGGGTACTTTGTCGCGATATTTTCGTTATTTTTAATTCACAGGATCCCACTGATGCCAAGAGCGAACGAAATCAAGAAAGGTATGGTGCTGAACTACAACGGCAAGCTGCTGATTGTAAAGAACATTGATATTCAGTCACCGAGCGCCCGCGGCGCAGCAACCCTTTACAAAATGCGTTTCTCCGATGTGCGCACCGGCCTGAAAGTCGAAGAGCGTTTCAAAGGCGACGATATCGTCGATACCGTGACCCTGACACGCCGTTTCGTTGACTTCTCCTATGTTGATGGCAACGAATACGTGTTTATGGATAAAGAAGATTACACGCCTTACACCTTCACGAAAGAGCAGATCGAAGAAGAGCTGCTGTTTATCCCGGAAGGCGGTATGCCGGATATGCAGGTGCTGACCTGGGATGGTCAACTGCTGGCGCTGGAGCTGCCGCAGACCGTTGATCTGGAAATTGTTGAAACGGCACCAGGTATCAAAGGCGCGTCAGCAAGTTCACGCACCAAACCGGCGACCATGAGCACCGGTCTGGTGATTCAGGTTCCGGAATACCTGACCACCGGCGAGAAAATCCGTATTCATATCGAAGAAAGCCGTTATATGGGCCGTGCGGACTAAGTCAGCCCATTAAAGTAAAAAAGGACAGTGAAAACTGTCCTTTTTTTATCTCAGCATGAAGCTAACGGATTATAACAGATCGCGGAACAGGGTTTTCTTAAGTGCCAGTTCCACGCCACGCACTTCCGCCATCCCTTTCAGACGACCAATTGCGGAATAACCCGGATTGGTTTTCTTACGCAGGTCATCAAGCATCTGATGACCGTGATCCGGACGGAACGGAATCGGACGCAGATCGCCCGCCTTCTTACGGCGCTGTTCTTCACTCAGGATCGCCGCCACAACCGATACCATATCTACATCGCCCTGCAGGTGTGCAGCTTCATGGAAGGTTTTCGGGTTATCTTCACGGCAAGTAGAACGCAGGTGCGTGAAGTGAATGCGATCGCCGAAAGTCTCAATCATATTCACCAGGTCGTTATCGGCACGTACGCCATAGGAGCCAGTGCACATGGTGAAACCGTTATTGATGCTATCAACCGCGTTTTTCAGCCAGTGCATATCCTCAATGGTAGAGACAATACGCGGCAGGCCGAGGATTGGACGCGGCGGATCGTCCGGGTGTACCGCCAGACGCACGCCAACTTCTTCTGCCACAGCGACAATCGCGCGCAGGAAGTAAGCCATATTTTCGCGCAACTGATCTTTGCTAATGCCATCGTACTCCGCCAGACGGGCACGGAACTGATCCAGCGTATACCCCTCTTCCGCGCCTGGCAGGCCAGCAATAATATTGCGCGTCAGTTTTTCAATTTCAGCGGCACTCATGGCTTCAAAATAGGCCCGCGCCTGCTGCTGTTCTTCTTCGGTATAATCAGCCTGCGCGCCATCACGCTTGAGGATGTAAAGTTCAAATGCGGCAAAAGCAATCTGATCGAAACGCAGCGCTTTTGAACCGTCCGGCAGTTCATATTCCAGATCGGTACGCGTCCAGTCGAGGATCGGCATAAAGTTGTAGCACACGGTATCGATGCCACAGGCTGCCAGGTTACGAATGCTTTGCTGATAGTTGGCAATCCAGGTGTCATACTGTCCCGTGTGCGTTTTGATATCTTCATGCACAGGAATACTTTCGACCACCGACCAGGTCAGCCCTTTTTCAGCCAGCAAGGCCTGACGCTGCTTAATTTCTTCTACCGGCCAGACCTGACCGTTTGGAATATGGTGCAGTGCCGTCACGACACCCGTTGCGCCAGCCTGACGCACATCATCTAATGAAACCGGATCGTTCGGTCCGTACCAACGCCAGGTTTGTTCCATCGCCTTTCCCCTTAAAGTTGTTATACCAATACAGCAAAGATTATGACGACTACCATACATGTTTAACGAATAGGGTCAAACGCCGCCATAACAATGATTGATCCAGCTCACATTACCCGGATATTTCAGGCACACCAATTCAATTTGCTGTCATATAACTTTACACTGCACTTTGTTAATTAATGGTTAAACAGGTGTATTCAATGCAAACAATTGCCTCCGTAACGCTGCCTGAAACGGTGCAGTTACCTCAGTATGATCGCCGTTCATTACGTTCGCGCATTGTTCATTTCGGTTTTGGCGCCTTTCACCGCGCGCATCAGGCGTTGTTGACTGACCGTGTGTTGAATGCGCAGGGGGGTGACTGGGGAATATGTGAGATTAGCCTGTTCAGCGGCGACCAGCTTATGGCGCAATTGCGCGCACAGGATCATCTCTACACTGTGCTGGAAAAAGGGGCAGAAGGTAATAAAGCCTACGTCGTTGGCGCGGTTAACGAATGTCTGAATGCCAGACTGGACTCGCTGTCAGCCATTATTGAAAAGTTTTGCGAACCGCAGGTGGCCATTGTTTCGCTGACCATTACTGAGAAAGGCTACTGCATCGACCCCGCAACCGGCAAACTGGACCTTACTCAGCCGCGTATTGCCCATGATTTGCAGGAGCCTTGCGAACCGCACTCCGCACCGGGCATTCTGGTTGAAGCGCTCTCGCGTCGACGTGAACGCGGCCTGCCCGCCTTTACCGTCTTGTCTTGCGACAATATTCCGGATAACGGTCATATCGTGAAAAACGCGGTGCTGGGTATGGCGCAGACCCGTTCCACTGAGCTGGCGCAGTGGATTGACACGCATGTCAGTTTTCCGTCAACCATGGTTGACCGTATCGTACCTGCCGCGACCGACGAATCACTGGCGGAAATCGCCGCTGAATTGGGTGTTGCCGATCCCTGCGCCATCAGCTGCGAGCCCTATATTCAGTGGGTCATTGAAGACAACTTTGTTGCCGGTCGCCCGCAATGGGAAGTGGCAGGCGTACAACTGGTACAAGACGTTCGCCCGTGGGAACAGATGAAACTGCGTATGCTGAACGGTAGCCATTCGTTCCTGGCGTATCTGGGATATCTGGCCGGCTTTGCCCATATTAGCGACTGTATGCAGGATGAGGTATTTCGCCGTGCCGCACGCCAGTTGATGCTTGGCGAACAGGCCCCGACGCTTAAGATTACCGGCGTGGATCTCAACGCCTACGCGGATAACCTGATTGCCCGCTTTTCCAACCCGGCGCTCAAACACCGTACCTGGCAGATAGCGATGGACGGGAGTCAGAAACTGCCGCAGCGTATGCTCGATAGTGTACGCGTACATTTGCAGCGCGAAAGCCGCTGGCCGTTGCTGGCGCTCGGCATCGCAGGCTGGATGCGCTATGTCAGCGGAACGGACGATGCAGGCGTAGCCATTGATGTGCGTGATCCTCTGGCCGACAAGATACGTGCTATCGTCGAGACCAGCAGTGAAAAAGAACGCGTGGGCGCATTGCTGGCGCTGAGTGAAATCTTTGGTACTGATTTACCTGCAGATCCGCGCTTCGTGGATGGGATCGAAAGCGCGTGGCAACAGTTGTGCTCGCAAGGGGCGCATCAGGCAGTACGTAGCGCCCTGCAGATTTAACATTTTCTGCCATTAAAAGGGGCGGAAAGTGCTTTATCCGCTCCTGCCCTTCTCTTTTTAGTCAATTTTCGTCAGGATTATTGCACTTATTATTGTGCGTAATTCTGGAGTGAACGTGACGAAAACGAATCTGATTACTGGCTTTCTTGGCAGCGGGAAGACCACGTCCATTCTCCATATGCTGGCAAATAAAGAGCCCAACGAGAAATGGGCCGTCCTGGTCAATGAATTTGGCGAAGTAGGTATCGACGGCGCATTACTGGCAGACAGTGGCGCCTTGTTAAAAGAGATCCCCGGCGGATGCATGTGCTGCGTAAACGGTCTGCCAATGCAAGTTGGCCTCAATACGCTACTGCGCCAGGGAAAACCCGATCGTTTACTGATTGAACCCACTGGCCTCGGGCATCCAAAACAGATTCTCGATATGCTCACCGCCCCCGTCTATGAGCCGTGGATCGATCTGCGCGCTACCCTGTGTCTCATCGACCCACGCCAGTTGCTGGATGAGAAAGTGACGGGCAATGAAAACTTTCGCGATCAGCTGGCGTCGGCTGACATTATTGTCGCGAATAAACAAGACCGCGCCAGCGCCGGGAGCCAGCAAGCGCTGGAAGCATGGTGGCAGCAACATGGCGGCGACCGTCTACGTATCAACGCCACACAGGGCAACATTCCCGTGTCGCTGCTGGATAACCCACGCCGCAATCTGCGCACACTTCCAGCCAGTGCCGAACATCACCACCACACCGGCGAAAGAAAAGGCCTGGCAGCGTTAAGTTTGCCGGAGCATCAGCGCTGGCGACGCAGCCTCAACAGTGGTCAGGGCCACCATGCGTGCGGCTGGATCTTTGATGCGGAGACGCAGTTTGACACCATTGGTTTGCTTGAGTGGGCACGCCTTGCGCCCGTGGAACGCGTCAAGGGTGTAATGCGCATTCCCGAGGGGCTGGTGCGCATTAATCGCCAGGGGCTGGATCTGCATATTGAGACGCAAAACGTCGCGCCGCCCGACAGCCGAATTGAGCTCATCACCGCCTCCGAAGCGGACTGGAATGCCTTGCAGGCCAGTTTGTTGAAGCTTCGTTTAGGTTAAGGACACTACTGTTTTGCCCGTGTTGTTTAAAAATGGTTAAAGATGAAGACTCGTTTACCTCTTATTTTTTTGCTTAATCTCGCTGGATTTGCGCTGTTCCTGTCATGGTATCTGCCAGTCAATCATGGATTCTGGTTTCCGCTGGATGCGGCAATTTTCCACTTCTTTAATAACGGCCTCGTTGAGAGTCGTGCTTTCCTGTGGCTGGTCGCGCTGACCAACAACCGCGCTTTTGACGCCTGCTCGCTTATTGCGATGGGCTGCCTGATGCTGTCGTTCTGGTTGCGTGAAGACCGCGTAGGACGTCGTCGTATTCTCATCATTGGCCTGACGATGTTGCTTTTCGCGGTGGTTATTAATCAGCTTGCGCAATTACTTATTCCCGTTAAACGCGAAAGCCCAACACTATTTTTTAACGGTATTCATCGGGTCAGCGAATTACTGAATTTCCCGACCAAAGACGCCTCCAAAGACAGTTTCCCGGGCGATCATGGTATGATGTTGCTTATTTTTTCTGCGATCATGTTGCGGTATTTCGGTAAAAAAGCGTTCGGCATTGCCCTGATTATAGTTGTGGTTTTCGCCTTCCCACGCGTGATGATTGGCGCTCACTGGTTTACCGATATTGCCGTTGGCTCTCTTTCTGTGGCGTTGATTGGTCTGCCCTGGTGCCTTATGACATCACTTAGCGACAAAATAATTAGCCTGTTTGATCGTTACCTACCGGGCAATTAAACAACTTTTATACACTTTAATAACACGATTGAACGTTAATCATCAGGGATCGTTTTCGATCCCTGACGCAAATTTGCCGAAATTTCGTGTTTTCTGTCATCACGCTGTCATAACAATCACTATTCAAATGAGTGAGTTGCATGATTTTTAACCCAAATTGCCGTTTTTTTAGCCATTCCTGATAATTAACTTTCTGTATCATAATTTCTTATAAAAAATCACAGAAAAGCGCTCGCAATGCCGGAGGTGATAGGGTAATCTCGGGTCTGCTTTGAGCAAATGAGCGATTATTTTCATAAAGAATAAATTTGTGCGTTCACCCACAGATTTGACCACTGGTAATTGTCTCATTGCATACAGGTAATTACTCTCGCTGCGTTGGCATTTTTTATAACGATATTTATCGTTAAGGACTTCAAGGGAAAATAATTAACATGGTCAAATCTCAGCCGATTTTGAGATATATCTTGCGGGCGATTCCCGCGGTAGCAGTGGCGGTTCTGTTATCAGCTTGTTCAACAAATACCGCGAAGAACATGCATTCTGAGACGCATGCTGTGGGCGAAGATATCTCTTCACTGCAAGCCTCTCAGGATGAATTTGAAAATATGGTGCGTAATCTGGATGTGAAAAATCGCATCCTCGATCAATATGCTGACTGGAAGGGTGTGCGTTACCGCTTAGGCGGCGACACTAAGAAAGGTATTGATTGTTCCGGCTTCGTCCAGCGCACTTTCCGTGAGCAGTTTGGTTTAGAATTACCGCGTTCAACCTACGAACAGCAGGAAATGGGTAAATCGGTATCACGCACCAGTTTGCGTACCGGTGACCTGGTGTTGTTCAGGGCAGGGTCGACGGGTCGCCATGTAGGTATCTACATTGGCAATAACCAGTTTGTCCATGCTTCGACCAGTAGCGGTGTGGTAATTTCCAGCATGGATGAACCGTACTGGAAGAAACGCTACAACGAAGCGCGCCGTATACTGTCCCGCAGCTAACGCATGTTTTCGTCGGTTATCCCTTGGCTGACGCGAAACGATAAAAGAACACTGCTTCGGCGGTGTTTTTTTATGCTCAATTTTCTTGCATGTTTATATGTCTCATTCAGTCTTTCCAGGCTATATTCCTGGAATATCAGACAGATCAAACGCCTGGCTTTTTCCGCTCAAATTCGCCAGATATGGATATAAGTGATGTTGACCCGCAACTTTTCCGCCAGCCGGAAAATTCTTCTGTTTAGCCTTCTGGTCGGTCTCTTCGCGGCTATTGCCGTTAGCGGTATTCAGTTTTTAGTCGTTCAAAAAAGACATGAACAAAAGCTGAATGCCGTACTCGCGGGCATGCAGCACTGGCTCACAGACTATTTTAGCGATATCAAAACCACCGCGGAGTCGCTCCAGCCGCTAACGCTCAATGAATGCGCAGATGTCGCCAGCGAGCTGACCTCGCGTGCCGCTTTTAGCATGAATGTTCGCGCATTTTTATTAGTTAAAAACGATAAGGCATTTTGTTCTTCCGCTACGGGCGAGATGCATGTTCCAATGAAAGATCTCTTACCGGAAATTGATCTGAATAAAAACTTTGATATGGTCATCTTATCCGGTACACCAATGATGCCGGATAAACCTGCGATTGCGATGTGGTTCCGCAGCACCTTGCTTGATGACCGCGGCGTTTTTGTCTCACTCAATGTTAACCTTACCCCTTTCCTGCTTTATACCTCACAGCAACAAGAGCTGAGCGGTATTGCCCTCGGTATCGGCAACAACGCGATCTCCACCTTCTCGACAGGTCTTGTCGATCTGCGGGCCGTGAAAACCACGCCGTTTCGCACGGCTCATCTTGCTGGCTTTCCGCTGACCATTCATCTTTATACCGAGAACTGGAAGCCCGAAGACATACAATTTGCCCTGCTGTTTGGCGGCATGATGGGTACACTGGTGGGTTTGCTGACCGCCTGGTATCTGTATATCCGAATGCGTCCTGGCAAAGAGATCCTTACCGCAATTAAACAAAATCAGTTTTATGTGGTGTATCAACCCGTGGTTGATTCCACCGAACTGCGTGTGCGCGGTGTCGAAGTGCTGATGCGCTGGAAACACCCCACCGCCGGCGAAATCCCGCCAGATGCGTTTATCCAGTACGCCGAGGCGCAACAGCTGATTGTGCCGCTGACGCTGCATCTGTTTAAGCTTATTGCCCACGATGCGCCGGTCTTACAAACGCTGCTGCCCCAGGGGGCCAAACTGGGTATCAATATCTCGCCCGGCCATTTGCATGTCGAAAGCTTTGCTGAGGATATTCGCCAGCTTACTCATTCCCTTCCGGACGACTATTTTCGTCTGGTGCTGGAAATCACTGAGCGGGATATGTTGCGCCAGAGTGAGGCGGTGAAATTATTCCAGTGGCTGCATGATGAGGGGTATGAAATTGCGATTGATGATTTCGGCACCGGTCACAGCGCGCTGATCTACCTTGAACGCTTCACCGTAGATTATCTCAAAATCGATCGCGGCTTTGTGAATGCTATCGGCACGGAAACCATCACCTCACCGGTGCTTGATGCCGTTCTGACGCTGGCGAAACGGCTGAACATGGCAACTGTTGCAGAAGGTGTCGAAACGCCGGAACAGGCCCGCTGGTTACGGGAAAATGGCGTTAATTTCATGCAGGGTTACTATTTCAGCCGCCCGATGACACTCGAACAGTTCACGATGTGGCATCCCCCGCAGTTTTCATCACGACTTTAAGCCGTTAATTATTTCACAACGGGCGCCCCCTCCCTTATTATTCAATGAGAAAACGTTGGCGCGCCCGACGCGCCACAGGTAAAGGATCCCGCCCGATGAAGTTTGTGCGCCTGTTTATATTAAGTTTGCTGCTGGTAGGCACAGTAACCTATGCGCAAACCATTAAAGAGAATTATGCGTTTGCCGTTATCGGCGAGCCTAAATACGCCATCAATTTCTCCCATTTTGACTATGTGAATCCGGCTGCGCCTAAAGGCGGAAATATTACGCTTTCGTATCTCGGTACCTTCGATAGCTTCAACCGTTTTGCACTGCGCGGTAATGCCGCCGTGCGCACCGAGTCGCTCTATGACAGCTTGTTTACCACCTCCGACGATGAGCCAGGCAGCTACTATCCGCTGATTGCAGAGGTAGCCCGCTACGCCGATGATTATTCATGGGTCGAGGTCTCGATTAATCCACGCGCGACCTTCCACGACGGCTCACCGATTCGCGCCAGTGATGTGGCATTCACCTTCAATAAGTTTATGACCGAAGGGGTACCGCAATTCCGTCTGATCTATAAGGGAACCACGGCGAAGGCCATTTCGCCGTTGACGGTGCGTTTCGAACTGGGTGAGCCTGGCAAGGAGAACATGCTTAGCCTTTTCTCCCTGCCAGTGATGCCTGAGAAATTCTGGAAAGATCATAAACTCAGCGACCCGCTCTCGTCCCCTCCCCTCGGTAGCGGCCCTTATCGCATCACCAGTTGGCGAATGGGGCAGTACGTGACTTACTCGCGCGTGAAGGACTACTGGGGGGCGACGCTACCAGTCAATCGCGGACGCTGGAATTTCGACAGCATCCGTTATGACTATTACCTTGATGACAATGTAGCCTTCGAAGCCTTTAAAGCCGGCGCGTTCGATATGCGCACCGAAGGCAGCGCAAAAAACTGGGCGACGCGCTATATCGGCAGCAATTTCGACCGTGGCTATATCATTAAAGATGAGCAGCCCAACACCTCCGCGCAGGATACCCGCTGGCTGGCATTTAATATCCAGCGGCCCGTGTTTAATGACCGTCGGGTTCGTGAAGCTGTCTCGCTGGCCTTTGATTTTGAGTGGATGAACAAGGCGCTGTTTTATAACGCCTACAGCCGCACCAACAGCTATTTCCAGAACACTGAATATGCCGCGCGTAATTATCCGGATGCCGCAGAGCTGATGCTGCTGGCGCCGATGAAAGCCGACCTGCCGCCTGAGGTTTTCACTTCTATTTATACCCCGCCAGTATCCAAAGGCGATGGCTATGACCGGGAGAATCTGCTGAAAGCCAGCGAGCTACTTAAGCAGGCGGGTTGGGAGATGAAAGACCAGAAGCTGATAAACACCCGGACCGGTAAACCTTTCGTTTTCGAGATGCTGCTGCCTTCTGGCGGCAACAATCAGTGGGTGCTGCCGTTTCAGCACAACCTGGCGCGGCTGGGTATTACGATGGACGTCCGCCAGGTCGATAACTCGCAGATAACCAATCGCCTGCGCACCCGCGATTACGACATGATGCCCCGCGTCTGGCGGGCGATGCCGTGGCCCAGTTCCGATCTGCAAATCTCCTGGAGCTCGCAATACATTGATTCAACCTATAACTCTCCAGGCGTCAAAAGCCCGGTGCTGGATGAACTGATCGCGCAAATTATCCAGGCGCAGGGAGACAAGCAAAAGCTGCTACCGCTGGGGCGGGCACTCGACCGGGTGCTGACCTGGAATTATTACATGTTGCCCATGTGGTACATGGCAGCCGATCAGGTGGCCTACTGGGACAAGTTCTCGATGCCTGGCATTCGCCCCGTCTATTCTCTGGGTTTTGATACCTGGTGGTATGACGTGAACAAAGCGGCAAAACTGCCCGCAGACAGACGCTAAGGAGACGGAATGGGCGCCTATTTTATTCGACGCTTATTGCTGATCATTCCCACCTTGTGGGCGATTATCACCATTAACTTTTTTATCGTGCAGATTGCCCCCGGCGGGCCGGTCGATCAGGCCATTGCGGCGATTGAATTCGGTAACCAGAGTGGTCTGCCGGGCAGTACGGCTGAAGGCGGCGGCGCCACGCATGCCCGTACCGGCGTGGGCAGCGCCACCAGCAACGACAGCCGCTATCGCGGCGGGCGTGGATTGGACCCCGAAGTTATTGCTGAAATCACCAAGCGCTACGGTTTCGACAAACCGATTCATGAGCGTTATTTCAGGATGCTCTGGGATTACGTCCGTTTCGATTTCGGCAATAGCCTGTTCCGCAGCGCCTCCGTGCTACAGCTAATCAAAGAGAGCCTGCCGGTTTCCGTCACGCTTGGGCTATGGGGAACGCTGATCATCTACCTTGTGTCAATTCCCCTTGGGATCCGCAAAGCGGTCTACAACGGTAGTCGGTTCGACGTCTGGAGCAGCGCGTTTATCATCATCGGCTATGCCATACCCGCATTCCTGTTTGCTATTTTGCTGATTGTCTTTTTTGCGGGGGGCAGCTATTACGATATCTTCCCGCTACGCGGGCTGGTTTCGTCAAACTTCGATACCCTGCCCTGGTACGGTAAGATTACCGACTACCTGTGGCATATCACCCTGCCTGTGCTGGCCACCGTCATCGGCGGGTTTGCGGCCTTGACCATGCTGACCAAAAACTCTTTTATGGATGAAATCCGCAAGCAGTATGTGGTCACCGCGCGCGCAAAAGGCGTCAGCGAAGGCGGCATCATGCGCAAACATGTGTTTCGTAATGCGATGTTGTTAGTGATTGCAGGCTTTCCGGCCACCTTTATCAGTATGTTTTTTACCGGTTCGCTGCTCATTGAAGTCATCTTCTCGCTTAATGGCCTGGGGCTTTTGGGCTACGAGGCCACCGTCTCGCGCGACTATCCGGTCATGTTCGGCACGCTTTATATTTTCACGCTTATCGGCCTGTTGCTGAATATTCTCAGCGACATTAGCTATACGCTGGTCGACCCGCGCATCGATTTCGAGGGACGCTGATGTTTCAATTAAGCTACGTCAATCAGACTCGCTGGGCGCGTTTTCGCCATAATCGCCGCGGCTTTTGGTCACTGTGGATTTTTCTGCTGATCTTTATATTCAGCCTGTTTGCCGAACTGATCGCCAATGATAAGCCGCTACTGGTGCGTTACCAGGGAAGCTGGTATGCGCCGGTCATTTTTGACTATAGCGAGAGCGAATTCGGCGGTCCGTTTGCTACGTCTGCGGATTATCAGGATCCCTGGCTGCAGCAACAAATCGCTCAACATGGCTGGATGCTTCAGGCCCCCATTCGTTTTGGCGCGCGCAGCATCAACTACGCCACCACTCAGCCTTTCCCCTCGCCGCCCTCGAAACAGAACTGGCTGGGTACCGATGCCAACGGCGGTGATGTGCTGGCGCGTATCCTTTACGGAACGCGTATTTCATTACTGTTTGGCTTAATGTTAACGCTCTGCTCCTGCATTATCGGCGTCCTTGCAGGTGCGCTACAGGGCTATTACGGCGGGAAAATCGATCTGTGGGGCCAGCGCTTTATTGAGGTCTGGTCAGGCATGCCAACGCTGTTCCTGATTATTCTCCTCTCCAGCGTCGTACAGCCTGGTTTCTGGTGGTTGCTGGCCATTACGGTGCTATTCGGCTGGATGAGTCTGGTCGGCGTCGTGCGCGCTGAGTTTCTGCGCACGCGAAATTTCGACTATATCCGTGCGGCGCAGGCGCTGGGGGTGAACGATCGCAGTATTATGCTGCGCCACATGCTGCCCAATGCAATGGTTGCCACGCTGACCTTCCTGCCGTTTATTTTATGCAGTTCGATTTCCACCCTTACCTCGCTGGATTTCCTTGGCTTCGGTTTACCGCTGGGTTCGCCGTCGCTCGGCGAATTGTTGCTGCAGGGGAAGAACAACCTGCAGGCACCCTGGCTGGGTATCGCGGCGTTTTTGTCCGTGGCGGTACTCCTGTCGCTGTTAATTTTTATTGGTGAAGCAGTGCGCGACGCCTTCGACCCTAACAAGGCGGTGTAAGATGACCCCTCCCCTGTTACGCATTGATTCCCTGTCTATCGCTTTTCGTCAGCAGGAGACGCAACGCACGGTGGTGGATTCGCTTTCGCTGCAAATTGAGGCGGGTGAAACACTGGCGCTGGTTGGCGAATCCGGCTCGGGCAAAAGCGTGAGCGCATTGTCGATTCTGCGTCTGCTGCCCACTCCGCCGGCAGTCTATCCGCAGGGCGATATCCTCTTTCATGGCGAAAGCCTGCTGCATGCCAGCGAGAAAACCTTACGCCAGGTACGCGGCAATAAAATCGCGATGATTTTTCAGGAACCGATGGTGTCGCTAAACCCACTGCATAGCGTGGAAAAGCAGCTTTATGAGGTCTTATCGCTACACCGGGGGATGCGCCGTGAGGCCGCCCGGGCCGAGATCCTGACCTGCCTGGACCGGGTGGGTATCCGCAATGCCCGTCAGCGCCTGGGGGATTTCCCCCACCAGCTCTCCGGTGGCGAACGCCAGCGCGTGATGATTGCCATGGCGCTGCTCACCCGTCCCGAGCTATTGATTGCCGATGAACCCACGACCGCACTGGATGTGACGGTGCAGGCACAAATCCTGACGCTACTGCGCGAGCTGCGTCAGGAGCTGAACATGGGGCTTCTGTTTATCACCCACAATCTGAGCATCGTGCGCAAACTGGCAGACAACGTCGCCGTGATGCAAAACGGTCTCTGCGTCGAGCAGAACAGCGCCAGCGCACTGTTTGCCGCGCCGTCCCATCCCTATACCCGGCGCCTGTTGAACAGCGAGCCCACAGGCGACCCGGTTCCTCTTGACCCGGACACACCTGCGCTACTGCGCGTCGACAATCTCGGCGTCAGTTTTCCCATCCGCAAAGGTATCTTTAAACGTGTGGTGGGCGAAAATCGGGTGGTCAATAATATCAGCTTCACCCTGCGTGCAGGCGAAACGCTGGGGCTGGTCGGGGAGTCGGGCTCCGGGAAGAGTACCACCGGGCTTGCTCTGTTGCGCCTGATTGCCTCGCAGGGTGCCATCAACTTTGGCGATAGCCCTCTGCACACGTGGAACCGCAAGCAAATGTTACCGGTGCGCCACCGCATTCAGGTCGTGTTTCAGGATCCGAACTCTTCGCTCAATCCACGGCTGAACGTTCAGCAGATTATCGAAGAGGGATTACTGGTGCACCAGCCGACATTAACGCGCGAAGCACGGGAGGCCGAGGTCATCAGAGTGATGAACGAGGTTGGTCTGGATCCGGAAACCCGCCGCCGTTTCCCCGCTGAGTTTTCAGGCGGTCAGCGCCAGCGTATTGCCATAGCCCGGGCATTAATACTGAAACCAGAGCTGATCATTCTGGATGAACCCACCTCCTCTCTTGATCGCACGGTGCAGGCGCAGATCCTCGCCTTACTGAAATCGCTCCAGCAGACGCACCATCTGGCCTATATTTTTATCAGTCACGATTTGCAGGTCGTGCGCGCGTTATGCCATCAGGTGATTGTGCTGAAACAGGGAGAGGTGGTTGAACAGGGAGAGTGCCGCCGCGTGTTTAGCGCGCCGCAGCAGGACTATACGCGCCAGCTTTTAGCACTAAGCTGACGCTCAGAAGGGATTCTGACTGGTGAAAGGTTCGGCGATCGCGACGCCAAAGTTTTTCAGGCGACAGGTCGCTGCAAACTCATCCTGGCAGCTCACAAACAGACAGGGTTCACCTTCGCATTCTACAACGGAGCAAGCCACTTCGATGTCACTCAGTGCCTGACTCAGCTTGTGCATCACTGGCCAGGCGCTATCGCCATCAGGACTCAATAGCTTCAGCGCCACAAGGCTTCCTTCCGCGTCATCGACATTTTGCGGAATCGGTTCAACCCTTGCGCCTGCAAAACCATCGAGCCAGCGGTAGCACTGGGGTAAACGGTGGATGATCGAGAGTTGTAATGTATTCACTTTCTGTCCCCGGAAGTACCAATAACTTCACAAATATTTCACATTTATATTAACACATTATTGACAAATCGTCTCGTCAGCGGCACATAAAACACGTAACGTCATGCTGTATGCGGGTTAGCGGTTCATTTATTAGGTTTTTATCGATGAACCCCGGCCCTTTTTTCGGCTATATGTACCCGTTTCTGAGATCTAACTCAACCTATTTTACTACAATGATGTGACTTTTTACATAAACGGATTTTACATAAAATAAACAAACATGTCCGAATGTATCTCTGATTTGGTTGATATGCATCAAAAAAGGGAACGTTTCCGCCCCCCTTTGTTGAAAGGTTACGGCTGTTTTTTGCCGCGGCTGGCGTAGAGGTAGAAGAGAACGGAGCTGGTTGCGCAGAAGGTGATGGACCAAATCATTGGCCATGCTGAGTTGAACGTCGACATAGAAAGCAGCGCGCCGACAATGGCGCCAATACCAAAACGAAACGTACCGGCCAGTGACGAAGCAGTACCGGCCATATGGGGAAATTCATCAAGAATGACCGCCATCGCGTTCGACGAGACCAGTGAAACACAGCCGACGAAAGCAGCCACGCCCACCACCAGCGACCAGAAACCCACGCCGAGCAGTGCCGTGATAACCATCCACAACGCCATAACAAACTGCACCCATAGCCCACTACGGAACATTTTGAGCGCACCAATGCGACGGACAAAGCGCCCGTTAATGATGGTCATCAGGAATAAGAACACAATGTTCAGCGCGAAATAGTAGCCAAAGTCCTGTGGCGAAACATGGTTGATTTCGATATAGACGAACGGTCCGGCGCTCAGGAAAGAGAACATCCCGGCAAAGCTAAAGCCGCTTGCCAGCATATAACTCAGCACGCGTTTATGACGAAACAGAGAGGCAAAATTGCCCACCGTCGTGCGCAAATGGAACGGCTGACGGCGCTCAGGCGGCAGGGTTTCACGAATAAACACGGCAATCATTGCCGAGACCAGCAAGCCCGCCACCGCCAGGATCCAGAAGATCATATGCCAGCTAAACCAAACCAGCACCGCGCCGCCGATCATCGGGGCAAGCAAAGGCGCTATGGTGGTTACCAGCATGACAAACGACATCATCCGCGAAAACTCTTCGCGCGGATACATATCGCGCATCAGCGCATTAATCACCACGCTGGCTGCAGCTGCCGCGAGACCATGAAAGAAGCGCATAGTAATCAATTGATCGATACTTTGCGCCAGCGCGCAGGCCACGGCCGCTGCGGCGAAAATCAACGTACCGCCGAGGATCACCGGCTTACGCCCGATGCTGTCCGCCATCGGGCCATACAGTAATTGCCCCAACGCAAAGCCCAGAATGTAGGTACTCAGCGTCATTTGGGCACTGCCCGCCGGTACGCCAAACTGCCCGGCAATCACCGGGAGCGCGGGCAGATACATATCAATCGATAACGGCATCAACATGGCCAGCAGGCCAAGAATAATCACAATGCTCAGTGATGAGTGTGGCCTGTTGGTCACATGGAGCTCCTGTAAGTTAACGCGCAGGCAAACCGACGCTGGCAATCTCTTCTTCTGTCAGTGCGCGGTACTCTCCCGGCGCCAGATCGTCGTCGAGGGTAATCGCGCCGATGCGTTCACGATGCAGCCCGACAACGTGGTTGCCCACCGCGGCAAACATACGTTTTACCTGGTGATAGCGCCCTTCGCTGATGGTTAAACGTACCTGCGTCGGGGCGATCACTTCAAGCTGCGCCGGTTGGGTCAGATCTTTTTCGTTATGTAACTGGACACCTTTAGCAAAGCGTTCCGCTGTATCTTCCGCCACTGGCGACTCCAGCTCGACCAGATAGGTTTTCTCGCAGTGATGACGCGGAGAGGTGATACGGTGCGACCACTGACCGTCGTCGGTCATCAGCACCAGCCCCGTGGTATCGATATCCAGGCGCCCCGCCGCATGCAGTTTATGCGCTACCGGCTCATCGAGAAAATAAAGTACCGTCGGGTGATCGGGATCGTCCGTTGAGCAAACATAGCCCTGCGGTTTGTTGAGCATGAAATAACGGGGGCCGGTCTGTTGAGCCAGTGCGTTACCCTCATACTCCACCTCGTGTTCAGGGAGTAATTTGAACGCGGCATCTCTGACGATTTCGCCGTCTACGGTAATGTGGCTGGCGCGGATTTGACGTCCGGCAATAGCACGGCTTACGCCGAGTTGCTGAGCGATAAACTTATCAAGTCGCATGAAGTTGTTTTGCCTGTATGGTGCTGGGAGCAGGACTTTCGTCCTTAAGAAGACTCAGGTGATTTACGCCTGTCAGTATAGCGGTCATTCTACGCCGCTCAAGGGAAAGATTCGTGGCATACTTGTGACATGATGTTGTCACACCATGAAGAGCATGACTTTTACCTTACGCCCTTATCAACGTGAAGCGGTAGACGCTACCCTCGCCCACTTTCGCCACCACGACGAACCCGCGGTGATTGTCCTGCCCACCGGCGCGGGCAAAAGCCTTGTTATTGCTGAACTGGCAAGGGTGGCGCGCGGGCGCGTGCTGGTGCTCGCACACGTTAAAGAACTGGTCGCGCAAAACCACACAAAATATCTCGCTCTGGGCCTGGAGGCGGATATTTACGCTGCGGGCCTTAAGAGTAAACAGAGTGAGGGCAAAGTGGTGTTCGGTAGCGTACAGTCCGTTGCCCGCAACCTTGACCATTTTCAAGGGGAGTTTTCACTGCTGATTGTCGATGAGTGCCACCGCATCAGCGATGATGATGAAAGCCAGTATCAGCAAATTTTACAACACCTGCGCAAAGTGAATCCCCGCGTACGACTGCTTGGCCTCACCGCGACCCCTTTTCGTCTGGGGAAAGGCTGGATTTACCGTTTTCATTATCACGGCATGGTTCGGGGCGATGAAAAAGCGCTTTTCCGCGACTGCATTTATGAGCTTCCGCTGCGCTATATGATCAAGCATGGCTATCTGACGCCGCCAGAACGCCTCGATATGCCCGTGGTGCAGTACGATTTTAGCCGTCTGCAGGCACAGAGTAACGGCCTGTTCAGCGAAGCGGATCTGAACCGTGAACTGAAAAAACAAAAGCGCGTCACGCCGCATATCATCAGCCAGATTGTTGAATTCGCAGAAAAACGCAAAGGGGTGATGATTTTTGCCGCGACCGTAGAACATGCCCGTGAAATCACCGGGCTGTTGCCGGCAGGCGAAGCGGCGCTGATTACAGGGGAAACGCCTGGCCCGCAGCGTGATACGCTGATTGAGGCGTTTAAGGCGCAACACTTTCGCTATCTGGTGAACGTGTCAGTACTCACTACCGGCTTCGACGCGCCCCATGTCGATTTGATTGCCATCCTGCGTCCGACAGAATCCGTCAGCCTGTATCAGCAAATCGTTGGCCGTGGCTTGCGGCTGTTTCCCGGTAAGACCGATTGCCTGATCCTCGACTACGCCGGGAATCCGCACGATCTCTACGCGCCGGAAGTGGGTGCGCCGAAAGGAAAAAGCGATAACGTACCCGTGCAGGTGTTTTGCCCGGCCTGTGGCTTTGCCAATACCTTTTGGGGGAAAACCACGGCGGATGGCACGTTAATCGAACATTTTGGCCGCCGCTGCCAGGGCTGGTTTGAGGACGACGACGGCCAACGGGAACAGTGCGACTACCGTTTCCGTTTTAAAAATTGCCCCCAGTGTAATGCGGAAAACGACATTGCTGCCCGCCGTTGCCGGACCTGCGACACCATCCTGGTCGATCCGGACGATATGCTCAAAGCGGCGCTGAAACTCAAAGACGCGCTGGTCCTGCGCTGTAGCGGGATGGACCTGCAGCACGGCGCGGATGACAAAGGCGAATGGCTGAAAATTACCTACTACGATGAAGACGGGGCGGATGTCAGCGAACGCTACCGCCTGCAAACACCTGCCCAGCGAACCGCCTTTGAGCAACTCTTTATCCGCCCGCACACCCGGACACCCGGCGTGCCGTTACGCTGGATCGTTGCCGCCGATATCCTCGCCCAGCAGGCGCTGCTACGCCACCCGGACTTTGTCGTGGCGCGTAAAAAAGGCCAGTACTGGCAGGTACGAGAGAAAGTATTCGATTATGAAGGACGCTTTCGCCGCGCCAATGAGTTACGCGGCTAAGTTCATCTCAGTGCGGCTTGTAACAGCGGGGGGATACGGGTATAATCCCGCCCGCTTTTGCATCCGCAAAGCAGATCACTTGCCTGTTGCTGGGTCGCCTGTAGCAGGAACTATTGAAGAGAGTTTTAAATGTTTACTATCAACGCAGAAGTACGTAAAGAGCAGGGTAAGGGTGCGAGCCGCCGCCTGCGCGCAGCTAACAAATTCCCGGCTATCGTTTACGGTGGGAATGAAGCTCCGGTTGCTATCGAACTGGACCACGACCAGCTGTGGAACATCCAGTCTAAAGCTGAATTCTACGATGAAGTTCAGACTCTGGTTATCGAAGGCAAAGAAGTAAAAGTGAAAGTTCAGGCTGTACAGCGTCACGCTTACAAACCGAAACTGTCTCACATCGACTTCGTTCGCGCGTAATCGCTGACAAGTTGAGAAAAACCCCGCTATGCGGGGTTTTTTTATATCTCATCAAACTCGATTAACGGTCTACCTGTTCGCGGCAAAATGCGTATCGGGATGATTTGCCCCTCACTCAAGGCATCAAATACCTTTTCGGTGCTCATCAGATCCGTACCTTGCCAGGTCTGGTCATCAAACTGAAAGTCGAACCAGACCTTGAGGCCCGTCGCAGCAATGCAGCATCGACAGGGAATTTCTGGCGTATTCCTTTACGCACAGTGCACTCAGTTGCCACCGGTTCTGCGCTGCAATTGATCGCGCAGATTCGGCGGCGTGCCCTTAATGGTCAATGTATCCGTCGCCGGATCCCAAAAAATACGCTCACCCAACAGTAAGGCATCGAAGTTAATGGTTAACCCACCACCGCTACCTGCATATTTGGTTAACTGGCGCAGCGTGCTGCGATCCGCCGGGAAACTCTCTTCAAGCTCATAGCCCTGCCCGGCGGTAAACTCTTCAAAACTGACTTCGCTTACGCCCGCCAGCTCTTTCGACAGTGACGCCAGTTCAATCTCTTCGCCTGCCTGCAACTGTTCATTACAGTAGGTATAGACCTGCTGGCGAACATCCTGACGTTCTGATTTATCGAGCTGCGCCTGCGCGGTAAAGTCATCCACTGCCTGCAACAGGCCGCGGTTCTGCGCTTTGGCGTTTAGCCCTTCGGTTGCACCGAGGAAATCCATGAAAAAGTCAGAAACCTTGCGTCCAACGCGCCCTCTGAGGAAGGTCAAATAACGCGTCGATTCCGGGTTGGTTTCCCACTCGGTTAAATCCACACGCGCCACGATATCCGCATGGTTGATGTCGAGATAATGCGTCGCGCTGATGTCCAGTTGCTCATTAACGCGCATACTGCTTAAATTATTCAGCACAGCGACCAGCAGGTATTCCACCGCCAGATAACGATAGTGGCAGAACAGCACAATGCCGCCGTCCGCAAAGGGATATTTTGCCAGTTCATCACGTAAGCGCCCCGTTGCCGCACGGCTGAACGCGAGAAAATCTTCCTCGCCCTGACGCTGAAGGCGTAATGCCTGCGCCAGTTCGCTGTCGTCGTTAAACAGGCCGTAGGCTTTACTTTTCGCGCTGTAAACCCGGTGTAACTCGGCGACCATCTCCTCAACGGGAGCGGTCGGTTCCAGCAAAGATTCGCGCAACACCAGTTCAAGGTTTTGCTCATCGCGCTTGATAAGCTGGTGCAGGGCAATCTGGTTGATGTCCAGACTCATGATAAACTCTCCTTTTAGACCGGGCGGTATTCAACCACCACGCAAGCAACTGTGCAACTGCTGATAAAAAAGCAGAAAAAAAGCTCTTGCTACGGTAATATGTTGCCCTTTATGAATAACTGATTTCGATTTATGCCACAAATTTCCCGCTACAGTGATGAACACGTTGAACAACTGCTAAGTGAGCTGGCCAACGTGCTGGAAAAACACAAGTCTCCGACCGACCTTTCCCTGATGGTTCTGGGGAACATGGTGACGAACTTGATCAATACCAGCATCGCCCCTGCTCAACGCCAGGCCATCGCAAAATCTTTCGCCCAGGCACTGCAGTCGTCCGTTAATGACGATAAAGCGCATTAAGGTAAACAGCGACAAGTTATGGTGACTCATCGTCAGCCCTACCGTGAAAAAGTCTCCCAGATGGTAAGCTGGGGGCACTGGTTCGCCCTGTTCAATATTTTATTGTCCATTGTGGTCGGTAGCCGCTATCTGTTTGTCGCCGACTGGCCGACAACGCTTGCCGGGCGGATATACTCTTACCTGAGCGTGGTCGGTCATTTCAGCTTTCTGGTGTTCGCCACCTACCTGCTGATTTTATTTCCCCTCACCTTTGTGGTGATGTCCCAGCGCCTGATGCGGTTCCTGTCCGTTATTCTGGCGACCATGGGCATGACGCTGTTACTTATCGATAGCGAAGTTTTTACCCGTTTTCACCTGCATCTCAATCCCATCGTCTGGGAACTGGTGATCAACCCCGACCAGAATGAGACGGCGCGTGACTGGCAACTAATGTTTATCGGCGTGCCGGTTATCCTGCTCGTTGAGATGTTGTTCGCCACCTGGAGCTGGCAAAAACTTCGCAGTCTGACCCGGCGGCGGCGCTATGCAAAGCCAGTGGCAGGGTTCTTTTTCGTTGCCTTTATTGCCACCCACGTTATGTATATCTGGGCGGATGCTAACTTCTATCGCCCTATTACCATGCAGCGGGCGAATCTACCTCTCTCCTATCCGATGACGGCCCGCCGTTTCCTGGAGAAACACGGCCTGCTGGATGCTCAGGATTATCAGCGTCGCCTGATTGAACAGGGCAGCCCGGAAGCCGTTTCGGTACAGTATCCATTAAGCGATCTGCGCTATCTGGATATGGGACCCGGGCAAAATGTTCTGCTGATCACGGTTGATGGCCTGAATTACTCAGGTTACGAAAAACAGATGCCAGCGCTGACCGCGTTTGCCGAACAGAACGTGACCTTTACGCAGCATATGAGTTCGGGCAACAGTGCGGACAGCGGCTATTTTGGCCTGTTTTATGGTATTTCACCGAGCTACATGGATGGTGTGCTGTCAGCACGTGTGCCTGCAGCGCTGATCTCTGCGCTCAATCAGCAGGGTTATCAGCTAGGTTTATTCTCTTCCAACGGGTTTAGCAGCGCGTTGTATCGTCAGGCGTTACTTTCTGATTTCTCGCTGCCTGCGGCAAAAACACAAACGGACGCGCAGACTGCCGATCAATGGATTGACTGGCTGGGTCATTATGCTCAGGACGATAACCGCTGGTTCTCCTGGGTAGCGTTAAACGGCACCACGCTCCCGGACGGTAATCAGCAGAGTTTTGCCCGTCGTTACAGTCGCGCCGTTGCCGATGTTGATACGCAGATTAACCGTTTACTGGATGCGCTGCGCGAGTCTGGCAAGCTGGATGATACGGTGGTGATCATTACCGCGGGTCATGGCATGCCTGCTGATAAGCCGGCCACTGACTTTGCGTGGTCGCGCGATAATCTCCATGTACCTCTGGTGATTCATTGGCCGGGCACACCTGCACAGCGCATTAACAAGCTGACCGACCACAAAGATGTAATGACGACGCTGATGCAGCGCCTGTTGCATGTCAGTACGCCAGCAAACGAGTATTCGCAGGGTCAGGATCTGTTTAACGCGACACGCCGACATACCTGGGTCACCGCAGCAAGCGGCGATGCACTGGCGATTACGACACCGCAGATGACACTGGTGCTCAATCAGAACGGCAGCTATCAGACCTGGAATCCACAGGGTGAAAAAATTCAGGATCAGAAACCGCAGTTGAGTTTGCTGTTGCAGGTCCTGACAGATGAAAAACGGTTTATCGCTAACTGATTGATTATTTATGAATCAGTTAGCGACCCGGTCACTTGCAATCAGCGGTGAAAAGGGTACTATTACCGCCACAAATCGGCACGTAGCGCAGCCTGGTAGCGCACTGTCATGGGGTGTCAGGGGTCGGAGGTTCAAATCCTCTCGTGCCGACCAAATATTTCACCGGTAAGTTTTTACGCGACCGGTTACCCCTTAAGAACCCGCATTCTCTCTGAGTCTGCGGGTTTTTTAATGCCTGCGATCCCCTCACGTCTTACCGTCCTCTCCCTTTGCAGACAAAAAACAATATCTATCGCGCTCACAGGCGATTGTTTGTCAGACCGCGTTTTCCCTTAATGCCTGATACAGATCTTTTCACATCTGTGTCCGGCTCAGCATTTTTCAACGCGTGAAATAACCTAAGCTCATTTAGGCTTTAGAAATGGCACGCTCATGTTTTGTGGGTGGGCAGGACTCATGCGGATCAGAGGCAGGGAATCACATGAAAAATGTCATTATTAGTATGATTGCAAAGATTTCCAGGATGGATGCGGAGGCAAAACAGCTGACGGCTCGCGTAGAGGCACAGTCACTGTTGCTCAGCGCCCTGGTACTCACGCTCGGGAAAAACGGCGGCGTTCGCGAAATCATTGAGAACGTTAAGAAAGCCATCAATACGGCGGTCGATGTCTCCGATACGCCGCTTAAATCCGATGCCGAAATGCTGCTCAGCGAATTTACCGATCTGCTTTCCGTTACCCAGTTGCTGGATGACGCTGAATCAGAAATCGATTTCGAAACACTGAACGACCTTTTATCGAATACTGACGATAGCCCCGAACAGAAATGATTACCGGAAGATCTGTCCCTGTCAGTTGCACGACTGAGGCATTAATTTGCCCGTATTTTCCCGCCAGCCATAACAGCTCGCTTTGAGCGCTGTTGGCTTTGGTTCATAAAGAACTAATAATCGCTCACCCGCTTCATTGATTTTCCAGCCGACGCTGGCTGCCGTCTTTTCTGCCAGTTGTACCGGCTGGTTTTTCGCATCCAGTCCATACAGTTCAACTTGCCCGGCGGCGGCACCGAATTGAAGCGTCACGGCCAAAAGAGCATTTCCTTGCCAGCGCCATTCAGACAGAGAGTACAGCGCAGGTGCCCAGGCATCCGGCCAGCTTGTTGACCATACCGGTGATGCAGCTCCTTTAGCCTGCTGATACAACGCAAGGTAGGAAGCGCGGGAATCTGCCTGCCCTTCCTGCCAGACGACCCAACGCAATGTTCCCTGTGGATCGGCATCCATGAGACTCAGATTGTGCACCGGTTCCGCCATGATGCGATTAATCACGTCAGGCGTTTTATTTTCCGATGCCTGCACTGCAGCGCTGGCGATAAAAGCCAGGGCGAAAATGCCCCCTGAAAATGGAAAACCGAATGTATTATTCACGGGATAACGAATCCTTGTGGCCTGCCTGATGGAAATTACGCGGATTATACCTTTTACTCTGGCGACCAGATTGTCAACACGCCAAAGCGCCAGCCATTTACGGCAAAAGTAGTGGGGATGATTTCAGGGGCAAAACGATTCTGTCATCGGTTTAAGCTGCTCAAACGCTAAGACAAAAAAACCTGCCGAAGCAGGTTTTTGCGATTACAGCGCGATATCTGCCGCGGGTTCATTCTCCGCAGGCACAACATGCGAGGGTTTTCGTACCGGCGGCGTGGCATCTGCCAACGGCGACTCGTCGCATTTCAGACCCAGCACGCGGCTGGTGTAATGCAACTCTTCATCCGACGCTTCAACGTTGCCATCAAGCTTCACGCCCAGGAACGGGATGATCTCTTTCAGTTTCGCCTGCCACTCAGGGGATGCAACTTTTTCCGGGAAAACTTTCTGCATCAGTTCCAGCATGATCGGCGCGGCGGTGGAAGCGCCCGGCGATGCGCCCAACAGCGCAGCAATGGTGCCCTCTTTGTCACTCACCACTTCGGTGCCCAGACGCAGCTCACCCAGCTTCTTCGCATTGCGTTTGATGATCTGTACGCGTTGCCCGGCCTGCCATAAACGCCAGTCCTCTTTTTTAGCCAGCGGATAGTACTCGCACAGGGCATCAAAGCGATCGTCGTCATTTTGTAGCACCTGATTCATCAGGTATTTCACCAGGCTGAAATTGGTCATCCCGACGCTTAACATGGGCAGGAAGTTAGAACTGTTGGTTGAGCGCAGCAGATCCCACAGCGAGCCATTTTTCAAAAAGCGCGTTGAGAAGGTGGCGAACGGCCCAAACAGCAGCACGCGTTTGCCATCAATAATACGGGTATCAATATGCGGTACAGACATGGGCGGCGCGCCCACGGTCGCCTGACCATACACCTTCGCCAGATGGCTGTTCACTACATCCGGGTTTTCGGACACCAGGAACTGACCGCCGACCGGGAAGCCCGCGTATTCCGCCGCTTCCGGGATACCGGATTCCTGCAACAGTTTCAGCGCGGCGCCACCGGCGCCAATAAAGATAAATTTGGCCTTGATGACCTGATCGACGCCGCTGTTTTTCAGGCTGGCGATGGTCACATTCCAGGTGCTATCTGCATTGCGTTTGATGCTACGAACTTCGCTACCCAACTTGAGGGAGAAGTTGTCTTTGCGCTGTAAGGAATGAATCAGCTGACGGGTAATCTCGCCGAAATTTACATCGGTACCGATTTCCGTACGCGTCGCCGCCACTTTCTGCTGCGGGTCGCGCCCTTCCATGACCAGCGGCGCCCATGCGCGGATCTGCTCGTGGTTTTCCGTATAGCGCATGCCACGGAATAACGTACTTTGCTGCAACGCTTTGTAGCGAGCACGCAAGAAGTTAACGTTGTCATCGCCCCACACCAGACTCATGTGCGGAACGGTATTAATAAACGAGCGCGGTTCGCTCAGCACACCGGTTTCCACCTGATGCGCCCAGAACTGACGAGAGATACGAAACGCTTCGTTAATCTCAATCGCCTTTTTGATGCTGATTGATCCATCCTGGTTTTGCGGGGTGTAGTTCAGTTCCATCAATGCGGCGTGCCCCGTACCGGCATTGTTCCAGCCGTTGGAGCTCTCTTCCGCCAGCGCGTCCAGCCGTTCCACCATGGTGATCGACCAGTTGGGCTCCAGCTCCTGGAGGTAGGTTCCCAACGTGGCGCTCATGATCCCACCACCGATTAAAAGCACATCCGTTTCCTGCTCTTTCGATGCGTTAGCTTTTGCTGCCACAGAGACAGCATTAAGCCCGACAGCCATCGAAAACAGTCTGGCAGTCATTCTTTTCATAATGTTAATGCCTTACTTTTAGTGCTGCTTTATTAGCAGTTATCGCGGGTAACTTCGTTAGCGCATCTAACCTAGCACGGGGGAAAGAGGATTTAAATAATGTTTAAACATTAAATAGTCATTACATAAATGTTATTAATAAGTTTAATAATTGCATTAAAAATAACCATGTTTACTGGCAACTTTTGTTAAGAAACAGTAGTATTCTCCACTTTGTCAAAGACATGTCATGCCATCCATTTATTGATGCCTGCGTCCGTTCACCCCTGCAAAAAGTTATGACTGAAAAATTATTCTCCCCGACAGGTCGGGTCAGCAGCGTGCTGCGCTCCCCTCAACTGCTGACGCGTGAAGCGCTGGCAGGCGTTATTACCGCTCTGGCGTTGATTCCGGAAGTGATCTCCTTTTCGGTGATCGCGGGCGTCGATCCCAAAGTCAGCCTGCTGGCTTCCGTCGTGCTGTGTATCAGTATGTCGTTGCTGGGCGGGCGTCCGGCGATGGTAACCGCAGCGGCCGGCTCCGTAGCGCTGGTGATTGGCCCGATGGTGCACCAGCACGGCGTGGAATACATTTTGCCAGCCGTTGTGCTCGCAGGCGTCATACAAATTATCTTTGGCTTAACGCGAATGTCGCGTCTGATGCGCTTTGTGCCGCAAGCGGTGATGACAGGTTTTGTGAATGCGCTGGGTATTTTGATTTTCTTCGCCCAGGTACCCCATTTCTGGAGCCGTGAGCCGCTGATCCTTGCCCTCTTCGCCCTGACCTTGCTGATTGTCCTGTGGTGGCCGCGGTGGGTGAAAAGCGTGCCCGCACCGCTGGTCGCCATCGTGGTGCTGACAATATTTACCGTCTTCACCGGGCAGGCGCTGCCCACCGTCGGCGACGAAGGCCCGATGCAGGGGGGGCTGCCCGGTTTAACGGAATGGCGGGTGCCGTTTAACCTCACCACGCTCGGCATCATCTGGCCCTGCGCACTCAGTATTGCTTTTGTTGGCCTGCTGGAATCGTTGCTGACCGCACGGCTGGTGGATGATTTAACCCACACGCCATCCGGCAAAAGCCGGGAAAGCGCCGGGTTGGGTATCGCTAATATTCTTGCGGGTTTTTACGGCGGTATCGCCGGTTGCGCAATGATTGGACAGACCATCGTCAACGTGGAAATGGGCAAAGGCCGCAGTCGTGTGTCCACCATCGTGGCGGGGCTGGTGTTATTACTACTGGTGACGGCACTGAGCGAGGTGATGGCGGAAATTCCGATGGTGGTACTGGCAGGCATCATGACTATTGTCGCCTGCAAAACCTTTAGCTGGCACAGTTTGCAACCAACGACGCTACAGCGTGCGCCGATTGCCGAAACGCTGGTGATGCTGGTGACCGTTGCGGCCACCATCAGTACCGGAAATCTGGCGATGGGCGTGCTGGCAGGTATGATTGCGATGGCTATTCTTCCTGCTCGTCTGCATAAGGCGCGTGGCGCTACAGCAGAAAAATCGTTGCCAGCCCAAGAAAAATAAAAAATCCCCCGGTGTCGGTAATCGCCGTGATCATCACGCTTGAACCGACCGCCGGGTCACGCCCGAAGCGCACCATCGTCATCGGAATCAGTACGCCCATCAATGCCGCCATCAGCAAGTTGAGCACCATCGCCAGCGTCATCACCCCACCCAGCGCGGCATCATCATAGAGTAGCCAGGTCACAGCCCCCATGATTCCTCCCCATACCAGACCGTTTACCAACGCCACACCCATTTCACGCAAGACCAGAAAACGAAAGTTACCCGGCTGAATGGTCTGCAACGCCAGGGCGCGAACAATCATGGTGATGGTCTGATTACCGGTATTTCCACCAATACCGGCAACGATAGGCATCAACGCGGCCAGTGCGACCAGTTGTGAAATGGTGTGTTCAAAACCGTCAATCACTCGTGAAGCAATAAATGCCGTGCAGAGGTTAATCGCCAGCCACGCCCAGCGATTTTTCACCGCACGAGTGACCGGCGCAAACACATCCTCTTCGGTACTCAGGCCCCCCATCTGACGCAAATCGTTGTCAGTCTCTTCGTAGACCACATCCACAATGTCATCGATGGTAAGGCGACCGAGTAATTTGCCGTCGGTATCGGTAACCGCAGCGCTAATTAAGTCATCGCGTTCAAAGGTGTGCGCTGCGTCTTCCGCATGTTCATCAGGCGAAAAGGTGACCGGATCGTCATTCATCACCTCGCCAACCCGGCAGGCGCCGCCTTTCAGTAAGATGGTTTGCAGCGCCAGCTCGCCAAGCAGGATGCCGTCACGTCCGGTGACGAAGAGTTTGTCGGTATTTTCCGGCATTTTGCCGAGTCTGCGTAAATAGCGCTGTACGGTGGCCAGCGTCAAATTCGGCCGCACGGTGATCACTTCAAACTCCATGATCGCCGCAACGCAGTCTTTGCCGTAGCGCATCACCTGGCGTACCCTGGCGCGATCGGTTGCCGGTAGGGTTGCCAGCAAACGTCCGGTCAGGTTTCGCGGCAGATGCTGCACCAGCCAGATTTGGTCGTCGATATCCAGCGTTTGCAGTGCATCCAGCAGTGCCTTATCGCTCATGCCGTCAATCAGGTCTTGCCAGACGTTTTCCGACGCTTCCAGCAAGACTTTGCCGCGTTTGTCATCTTCTACCAGCCGCCACAGCGCAAGACGCCCGTCTATCGGCAACCCTTCGAGGGTATCGGCTAAATCCGGCGCCGGTAAATGCGCCACCAACGCGTTGACTTCGGCTATGTCATTGTTGAGCTTATCGGCGTCAAACTGTTCCGCCAGGGTCAGCTCGCCAAGCAACGTTGCGGTAAGTGATTTTTCGGTGGTAAGGAGCCAGATTAAACGCGCGCGTTCCTGATCGCGTAATCGGCTACTGCTTTTTTTACTGACAGCCATTGGACATTCCCTGCGTAGTAACTCACTTTTCCGAGATAAAGGCGTACAGGTAAGCATAGCGGCAGGTGGTGTAAATATTAATACGCCGCGCGTACAGATGGGTAAATAGAGGCAGGTTATGGATTTTCCGGGCGTTTTCCCCCGGAAAGTCACCATTATGCGGTACGGGCAACCGCATCACGGGAGGCGAGTTCACGCTCCTCCCCGGTCAGTTCGCTCAATTGACCGTTACGCATTTCCAGTAAACGATCGGCATGGGTAAAGTAATGATCATCATGACTGATGGCGAAAATGGTTTTCCCCATTGCCTGCATCAGCGGTAACAGCACCTGGTAGAACTCGCGACGAAAGTGCGGATCCTGGTCGGCAGCCCACTCATCAAGCAGCAAAATATCACGCTCTTCTGCAAGTGCCAGCAGCAGTGCCACGCGCTTTTTCTGCCCTTTCGACAGTTTCAGATTGAGGATTTTACCGTCTTTGAGCTCCAGCTTATGCGCCATTTTCAGCTGTTGCAGCCATTTGTCCACCAGCGTCGGGTCCGCCTGTTGGCCATCAGCCCCCAGCAGTTGATCGAATAACCAGACATCGGTAAAGACGGCAGAAAACAGCTTGCGGTAATCCTCCGGTTTCTCCTTCGACAGCGGTTTACCGTCCAGCAGGATTTCACCAGAAACGGGTTCATACAGTCCGGTTAAGAGCATCGCCAGCGTCGATTTACCGCTGCCATTACCGCCAATAAGGAAGACCAGTTCACCTCGCTTGAGGGTGAGGTTTATCGGCCCCACGGAAAAAGTATTGTCTTGATAGGTAAACGTGACATCGCGCAGTTCCAGTGTTTCCCAGTTCGGGTAAATCTGTGGGCGCGGGAACTCAGCCTGATACGGCGCCAGCGAGAACTGCTTAAGTTTGTTAAACGCTACCTGCGCGCTCAACAGTGTCGGCAGTGCGCCGATAGCGGAGAGCAGAGGTGTGCGCAGGAACAAGAGTGTCAATGAGTAGGTCGCCGCGACGTTGGTATCCGCCCAACCCAGACTGTTTGCCATCCAGAACACAAGGCCAATCGCCCCCAGCATCATGATATTTGACCAGTTCACCGCGCTCAGGTGGAAAGTGTCGGCACGGATAATGTGATGACGATAGTCGCGGGCATCTGGCTGATACAGGTTGTTATAGATATGTCCGGCACGCTCGCGATTGAGCGTCAGTTCTTTGCGCCCTTCCAGTATGGTCTGAAAGTCGTTATACAGCTTGTCTTCGGTTTCACGCAGCGTCGCCATGTGTTTATAGACACGGGAAACCAGAATAAACCCGCCCCAGATAGTCAGTGCCATCCACAGCGCGGTGATCACCAGCATTTTACCGGACAACCAGGCCAGATAAGCCGATGAGCCGATCGTCAGGATAATCCCCTGCACCAGTTCCGGCAGACGCACAAAGGCGATGGTGATATTACGCACATCACTGGTCAGCCCGGCCAGCAACGAGGCGCTGCCAAGCTGTTCGATACGTTCAACAGGAGTGTCGAGTATGCGCTTGATAAACTCGCCGCGCAGACGATAGACAAAATGGTGACCAAGCGTGGTCAATGCCAGTTGGGAGCCCAGCGTCACCGCCATCAGCAACAGCAGTAAACCGAGGAACGCCGGCAACACGGCCAGCGACATATCCACCGTTTCAATCAGGCGGAGGTTAATAAAGGCAATAAGCCCAATGCCCAGCGCGGCGCTAAGCAACGTTAGCGCAATAACGGCAATAAAGGGCCAGCGGTACTGCCGCCAGACCAGCAGAAGAAGTTCCATCACAAAACCCGGTCAACCAAAACAGCCCGCAGTTTAAACGGCTGATTGTTAACATCAAGAATAATTCTTATTTTTATTCAATCTTTCTGGCCTGACGAAAAGTGAGGTTAAAACGACACGCCCCGGTCGCCGGATGATGCCCCGGCTTAAGCGGTAAAACGCCATGATAGAAAAGTCGGGACGCCCCGCCCCACACCACCACGTCGCCGTGTTCAAGCATTAAACGTTGTAGAGGATCATTGCGTTTAAGGCCGCCAAACTGAAATACCGCCGGTAAGCCAAGCGAGACAGAGACGATGGGCGCGCGTAAATCCAGTTCGTCTTTATCCTGATGCAGCGAGAGCTTTGCGCCAGGTACATAGCGGTTAATCAGGCAAGCATCCGGTCTGAAATCCGCATAGTCCGCGGCTACCGCCGCGTCATGGCACAATGCGGCGAAAGCGTCAGGGATTGCAGGCCAGGGATTGCCCGTTTGCGGATCAATCCCGGAATAGAGATACCCTCGGGCGTCGGTCGTCCAGCCCACTTCGCCGCAGTTGGTCATCGCCACCGACATGGTATAACCGCCAGGCGTCACCATATGGCGCAGCGGCGAGATCTGCGTAACCGCCTCTATGCCCGCCAGTAAAGCCTGCGTTTTTGCCAGCGCGAAACGCCGCAAAACCACCGCGCCGGGGGCGAGAGGTTCTTGCCAGGGTTCTTCATCAGCAAACAAATCAAGCATCATACCTCCTTCGATTCTGATTCCTGACGCAGAAGGCGGGCTTTACGCGTCGCCCCCCAACGATAACCGGACAACCCGCCGTCAGCCCGCACCACCCGATGGCAGGGCACCACAATCGCCAGCTTGTTCGCCGCACAGGCGCGGGCGACGGCACGCACCGCCCCCGGCTTACCAATGGTCTTCGCCAGTGACTGATAACTGACGGTTTCACCTGCCGGGATGGCGCGCAGGGCATTCCAGACCTGGAGCTGAAATGCCGTACCGCGCAAATCAAGAGGGAGCGTAAAAGGTGAAGCCGGATTATCGATACGCCGCACGACCTCCCCGACGAGTTCCACAAACTGTTCATCTGCCTGCTCGCGCCGGGCACCGGGGAAGATACTCCGCAATTCATCAAGCAGTGCGTCATCGTTATCAGCCAACAAAATGGCGCAGATCCCACGTTCACTTTGCGCCACCAGACAATGGCCCAAAGCACAACGGCTCAGGGCATAGCGAACATTGGTGTCGTCACCCCCACGCCGGTACTGACTCGCCGTCATTCCCAGCGCGGCATCTGCCTGCCGATAGTAGCTGCTGTTATCGGGAAAGCCTGCCGCCAGTACCGCATCGGTGATCGTGGCGCTTTCATTGAGCGCGTTGCGCAGGCGCTGCGCACGAAAAGCAAGTTGCCAGGCTTTCGGCGTCATGCCGGTTACGGACTTAAACAAACGATGGAAATGCCAGGGGCTCACGGCGACGGCATCAGCCAGAGTTTCCAGCGTCACATTCCCCTCCTGTTCCAGCAAGCGACAGGCCTTTTCCACTTTGGCGATACGTTGCTGCTGCGGATCCGCCCTTTCAGGCTGGCAGCGTTTGCAGGGGCGAAACCCGGCCGCCTGCGCGGTGTCGGCATCCGGGTAAAAGCCAACATTCTCGCGCAGGGGACGGCGTGAACGGCAGGAGGGACGGCAAAAAATACCAGTGGTTCGCACCGCAAAGACAAAATGCCCGTCGTGGCTGGCATCACGTGCGCAAACGGCCTGCCAGCATTGGTCATCGGTCAATGATTGTCGATATAACGTCGTGGATGTGTTCATCTCAGGCTCCTCTTTCAAGCATAGCCTCACTGTGCACAATAGCCCGGACGAAAAAACCCGCATTCTTGCTGTCTAATTTTTCTCGCTGACGAGGAACGCCGAAAACTGCGGCGACACCCAGGTGGTGAATTTGTCGCCTTCGCGCATGATCATATAAACCGCCAGCCCCTCTTTGCGCACGACCTCCTGCGCTTTCGCCGTACCCAGCACCATCAAACCGGTATCCCAGGCATCGGCTTCCAGCGCAGTGGGGGCAATGACTGTCACCGACACAAGATTATGATCGATGGGGCGGCCGGTTTGCGGGTCAATCACGTGGGAGATGCGTTTACCATCCAGCTCATAGTAGTTGCGATAGCTCCCGGAAGTACTGATGCCGTGTCCGTTAATATCCACCACCGCCTGCACGGCGTTTTCTTGATCGGTGGGTTTTTGTATCGCCACGCGCCAGGGATGCCCCTGCCCGTTCATACCACGGCTCACCAGCGCGCCCCCCACCGACACCAGATAGCGTGAAATCCCTTCATGCTCCATCAGACGTGCAAGGTGATCGGCGGCATACCCTTCGCCAACGGTGGAGAGATCGACGAAAAGATCCGGCAGATCTTTTTGCAGGTACTGCTGATGCGCCTCGTTGATGACCTTAAGATGTTGTAAGCCGGTACGCGCTTTGGCCGCATCGATTTGCGCCTGATCCGGCACTTTGTTCGGCTGCTTGTCCGGTCCAAAGCCCCATAAATTGACCAGCGGCCCAACGGTGATATCCATTGCCCCCTGCGTATGCGCTCCAACGCGCAATGCGATGGTGACGATATCTGCCATATCAGCACTCACCGGCCACGGTGCCAGACTGGCGGAATGGTTAAAGCGCATCAGCGCCGAATCGGGTTTCCAGGTTGATAACGCTTGATCGTCAGCATCAAGCTGCGCCTGGATTTTCTGCGTCAGGCTGTTCGCTTTCTCAGGACTTAACGCGATGGCGCTCACGCGCCAGAAGGTGCCCATCGTTTTGCCTTCAAGCACAGTGGGCTGTTCCGCCTGCGAGGCAGGGTTATCGCATCCGTTTAATAATGCGAGCGCAAGCAGCAGGCCTGCGCGCAGAAATGTCGTCGCCATCGTCTTTTCCCTATCCGTTTTGCGCCGCAAGAGTACACCAAATTTACCGGTGATGAGATGGATTTAAGCCATAAAAAAAGGGGCCGGATGGCCCCTTTGTCGAGAATTGCTGCTTAGAACTGGTAAACCAGGCCCAGGGCAACAATGTTGTCGGTGCTGATACCAGCCTGACGAGTGAAGGTGTTGTCATCCAGCAGGTTGATTTTGTAATCAACATAGGTGGACATGTTTTTGTTGAAGTAGTAAGTCGCGCCAACATCAACATATTTCAGCAGATCCTGGTCGCCGAAATCAGTGGTGCCGTTGGTAACATCTTTACCTTTGGATTGCAGGTAAGCAACGGACGGACGCAGACCGAAGTCGAACTGGTACTGCGCAACCACTTCGAAGTTTTGCGCTTTGTTAGCAAAGCCATAAACGGTGCTGTTGCTCTGAGAGTTACCGAAACGGGTTGCATTGTAGGTCTGGGTGTACTGCGCCGCCAGGTAGATGTTGTTGGCGTCATATTTCAGACCACCGCTATACACGTCTGCATTGTCACCGCTGCCATAAACGCCAGCCGCATTCTGGTCAGCAGTACGTTTAGAGGTAGACATTGCAGCGCCTGCGCTAAAGCCAGCGCCCAGATCATAGGTCAGAGATGCGCCGAAGCCGTCGCCGTTCTGTTTCAGAGTGCTACGACCGGTAGTGTTTTCACCGCCGATGCTGCCGTTTTTACCCTGATACTGCAGAGCAAAGTTCAGGCCATCAACCAGACCGAAGAAGTCAGTGTTACGGTAAGTTGCAACGCCGTTAGCACGGGATTGCATGAAGTTGTCAGCGCCGTAGGTATCGCCACCAAACTCAGGCAGGACGTCAGTCCAGGACGTTACGTCATAGATCACGCCGTAGTTACGACCATAGTCGAAAGAACCCGCATCGCCGACACGCAGACCCGCAAAGGCCAGACGAGTCCATGCCTGATCGCTTGCGCCTTCAGTGCTGTTTGCCTGAACGTTGTATTCCCACTGGCCGTAACCAGTGATCTGGTCGTTTACCTGGGTTTCACCTTTGAAGCCGAAACGAACGTAAGTCTGATCGCCATCAGCACCTTTGTCATCGGAGAAATAATGCAGACCGTCGACTTTACCGTACAAATCTAATTTGTTGCCGTTTTTATTATAAACTTCCGCTGCATTCGCTGCGCCCGCTACCAGCAGTGCTGGTACCAGGAGGGACAGTACTTTAACTTTCATGTTATTAACCCTCGGTTATATGCATTTTTATAGCCACCGCTCACTGATTAATCCTATTAATCAGCCTGCAAGTTCATTCTCCTTAAAAATACAGAATAATCCAATAAGAATATGATACGAAAACTTTGAAGATGTTTCATATTGCATTATAGATGTTTCAATTTGTAAATATCGGGGAACTTTTTTTAGCACAAATAGCTAAAGAATAAAGCACAAATAATCAAAATATAATTTAAGAACCAATAAAAACAATAAGTTACATGATTTACATGTTTTTAGCACTGATTGCAAAACCAATAAATTAATTCGGCACTAATATAATCCTCGCTATCATCATTAACTTTATTTATTACCGTCATTCGATTCTGAATGTCTGTTTACCCCTATTAGGACCGAATGCCTGGCATTCGGTTTTTTTTTACCTTTCTTTACGTAAAAGCATTTATTGCGTGCTAATCACAAAAAATCCTTAATGACTATTAAGTAAACAATATCCGTGCCAAAAAAGTCACAAAGAGATAATCCAATTCTTATTTTCTTGTTAATTCGTGCGATTTTTATCAGCGAAGCGGTAAATATTTGTACAGAAACGCATTAATTGTACATTTTTTAGCGTCTGGCTTATGCGCGTTTTTTTTCGTTCCTCATCAGGACATTTGCGCGAACGAGAGTCTGGAAATTCATTCATTACCCGATATACTGCCTGCTGTACACAGCTCTGCAACATCACACCGACAAGACCGCCGTCATTACTGGCAGGTTCTTACGGCATGGCAGCAACAGAGTCTCAGCGCAGACGCTGAGCCGTCTTCTGCAGTGTTGTCATTACGGGTTACACACACGAATGAGTCAATCGGACACCATGACCCCAGGAAAATTTTCGCTGATGCCGGGCAACCTTACCCGTTTCTTTCTTCTATTGATCATTGTCCTGCTGGTTACGATGGGCGTGATGATACAAAGCGCCGTTAATGCCTGGCTAAAAGATAAGAGCTATCAGGTTGTCGATATCACTCACGCAATGCACAAGCGCATTGATACCTGGCGCTACGCGACCTGGCAAATTTATGACAACATCGCGGCAGCGACCTCGGGAAACGCCAGTGATGGTTTACAGGAAACCCGTCTTAAGCAGGACGTTTACTATCTGGAAAAGCCTCGACGCAAAACGGAAGCGCTGATCTTCGGCTCCCATGACAGCTCGACGCTGGAAATGACGCAGCGAATCTCCACGTATCTGGATACCCTCTGGGGCGCGGAGACCGTTCCCTGGTCGATGTATTACCTGAATGGTCAGGACAACAGCATGATCCTGATCTCGACACTGCCACTCAAAGATCTCTCCTCCGGATTTAAAGAGTCCACTATAGGCAGTATTGTCGATTCACGCCGCGCGGAAATGTTGCAGCAGGCTAACGCGCTGGACGAACGCGAGAGCTTCTCCGCCCTGCGTCGCCTTGCCTGGCAGAATGGTCATTATTTCACCCTGCGCACCACCTTTAACCAGCCCGGTCATCTGGCAACGGTTGTCGCATTCGATTTGCCGATTAATGATTTGATCCCGCCAGGCATGTCGCTGGACAGCTTCCGTCTCGATACGGATAACGCGCAAAATAATCTGCGCTCCACCGATAAAGAGAGCGCAGACAGCGTGACCATCAATTTCAATAGTTCGAAAATCGAAATTGCCTCTTCGCTCAACTCCACCGGCTTGCGTCTGGTCTGGCAGGTGCCGTTTGGCACGCTGCTGCTGGAGACCTTGCAGAATATTCTGTTACCGCTGTTGTTGAATATTGGTCTGCTGGCGCTGGCGCTGTTTGGCTATACCACGTTCCGCCATCAGCCGGGCCGTCAGAGCGACGGGCTGGCCCCCACGGGGAACAGTAATGAGCTGCGCATCATGCGCGCGTTTAACGAAGAGATCGTTTCTCTGCTGCCGTTAGGCTTGCTGGTACATGATCAGGAAGCCAACCGCACGGTGTTGAGTAATAAAATCGCCGATCATTTGCTACCGCACCTCAACTTGCAAAATATCACCGCCATGGCCGATCAGCACCAGGGGGTGATTCAGGCCACTATCAATAACGAATTATATGAAATTCGCCAGTTCCGCAGTCAGGTGGCCTCACGCACGCAAATCTTCATCATCCGCGATCAGGATCGAGAAGTGCTGGTGAATAAAAAGCTCAAACAGGCGCAGCGCCTGTACGAGAAAAACCAGCAAGGTCGCGCAGCGTTCATGCAAAACATTGCCGACGCGCTCAAGCACCCCGTCAAAGCCCTGGCAGGAGAGGCCGCAGCCCTGGGTGACAAAGAGGGGAACCAGCTTGCCGATCATGCCGAAACACTGGCGAGACTGGTGGACGAGATTCAGCTGGCGAATATGCTGGAAAATGACAGCTGGAAAGGACAATCCACGCTGTTTTCCATTCAGGATCTGATTGATGAAGTAGTACCGCAGGTACTGCCTGTTATTAAACGTAAAGGACTACAGCTCCTGATCAACAACCACCTGCATGCTAAAGAGGAGCGTCACGGCGATCGCGATGCCCTGCTTCGCATTTTATTGCTGTTGATCCAGTACGCGGTGACGACGACACAGATTGGCAAAATCACCCTTGAGGTGAGTATGGACGAATCAGCGGAAGATCGCCTGACCTTCCGCATTCTGGACACCGGCAATGGCGTAAGCAACAGCGAGATAGATAACCTGCACTTCCCGTTCCTTAATTCCACTCAGAGCGATCAGTATGGTAAAGCCAATGCCCTCACCTTCTGGCTGTGCGATCAGCTGGCAAGAAAACTCGGTGGCCATTTAAATATCAAAGCGCGGGAAGAACTGGGCACTCGTTATTCGCTACATGTGAAAATGGCGGTGCGCGCTCAGCATGAGGAAGCCGAGGAGAAATTGCTGGACGACGTGGTCGCCATGATTGATATCACCTCCAGCGAAATCCGTAATATCGTGGTTCGACAGCTCGAAAACTGGGGGGCAAGCTGTATCTCGCCGGATGAAAGACTATTAAGTCAAGAGTATGACCTGTTTTTAACAGATAATCCGTCTAATCTTACATCCTCGGGCTTGCTTTTAAGCGATGATGAGGTCGGCGTGCGGAAAATTGGCCCCGGACAATTGCGCGTCAACTTTAATATGAGTAATGCAATGCAGGAAGCCATATTGCAACTTATAGAAGAGCAACTGGCACAGGAAGACGTTATGGAGTCGCCTTTGGGGGGCGATGAAAATGCCGAGCTCCATGCCAGCGGTTATTATGCGCTGTTTGTCGACACAGTACCGGATGATGTTAAGAGGTTGTATACTGAATCGGCGACAAGCGATTTCGCTGCACTGGCTCAGACAGCACACCGCCTGAAAGGGGTGTTTGCCATGCTTAATCTGGTTCCTGGTAAGCAGTTATGTGAAACGCTGGAGCATTTAATTCGTGAGAAGGATGTTCCAGGCATAGAAAATTACATCAGCGACATTGACGCTTACGTCAAGAGCTTGCTGTAGCAAGGTAGCCCAATACATGAACAATATGAACGTAATTATTGCCGATGACCATCCGATTGTACTGTTCGGTATTCGTAAATCACTTGAACAAATCGAATGGGTTAATGTAGTCGGTGAATTCGAAGACTCCACAGCACTTATCAATAATCTGCCGAAACTTGAGGCCAATGTTCTTATCACCGATCTGTCAATGCCCGGCGATAAATACGGTGATGGCATCACGCTGATTAAATACATCAAACGCCATTTCCCTAACCTGTCGATCATTGTTCTGACAATGAACAACAACCCGGCTATCCTGAGCGCCGTGCTGGATCTGGACATTGAAGGGATAGTGCTAAAACAGGGTGCGCCAACCGACCTGCCGAAAGCGCTGGCGGCATTACAGAAAGGGAAGAAATTTACCCCGGAAAGTGTTTCCCGCCTGCTGGAAAAAATCAGCGCTGGCGGCTATGGCGACAAGCGTCTGTCCCCGAAAGAAAGCGAAGTATTGCGTCTGTTTGCCGAAGGTTTCCTGGTCACCGAAATCGCCAAGAAACTGAACCGCAGTATCAAAACGATCAGTAGCCAGAAGAAATCAGCCATGATGAAACTGGGTGTTGATAACGATATCGCCCTGCTGAATTACCTCTCCTCAGTCACCCTGACCCAGACCGAGAAAGAGTAATCTCGACTACCCCGGCTCCCGCCGGGGTTTGTTTTTATCGCCGCGCTTTTCTTACTCGCGCGCTATAAAGCGCCAGCGTCTGTTTCAGCACATCCAGCGTGACCGGCTTCGACAGGCAGCTATCCATCCCCGATTCAAGACAACGCTGCTTCTCTTCCGCCAGCGCATTCGCCGTCACGCCGATAACCGGCAGGGTCATCCCCAACTCGCGGATACGTTGCGTCAGGCGATAACCGTCCATATTCGGCATGTTAACGTCGCTCAGCACAATATCGATAGCATTCTTACTCAGGACATTCAGGGCATCTACGCCGTCATTAGCTGTTTTGCACTGATACCCCAGCGAGCCAAGCTGATCCGCCAGCAGACGGCGGTTAATGGGGTGATCGTCAACCACCAGAATCATCATGTCGTCATTTCGCGCCTCGGCTGCGCCCGGCGGCGGCAGCGCGGCAGTGACTTCCGGCACCACCACCTCAACACGGTGAATACGCCCAAGGATCGCAATCAGGTCATGCGGCGATGCCACACTGACCAGCCATTCATTTGGCGCGCGCTCCAGCGGAATACCTATATGGCGACGGCAGAACAGGACGGCGGCACGCCCGCTCCAGGAGGTCGGCAACTCATCGTCTGTAATAAAGGTGTCGTTTGCTCCCAACGGGCGGCCATCATAGCGCTGGGTCTGAATACCGTTATGCGCCAGCAAGGTTTCCAGATAACTGTTAAGAAACGCATTGCGTACCGCCAGCCAGCAACAGGTATTCGCCAGCCCATCAACATCCGCAGGCGCAAGCTCAACGGCGTCATACAGCGGAATACGAATAGTAAACTGGCTACCCATACCCGGCTCGGTATCGACGCTAATATCGCCGTCCATCATGTTGATCAGTTTTTCGCAAATTGCCAGCCCCAGCCCGGTCCCCTGGAAGTTACGTTGCACCCCGGTGCCGACCTGGAAGAAGGGGTCAAACAGCCGCACCACTTCTTTGCCCGGGATCCCTACGCCGGTATCGCGCACGCGAATACTCAGATAGTGCTCATCCCGACGGACATGGAGAATAATGCAGCCTATATCGGTGAATTTGATCGCGTTACTCAGCAGGTTGGAGATGACCTGTTGCAGACGCATCGGATCGCCGTTCAGCGTGGCGGGCACATCCGGCTCGATAAAACAGTACAGGCCGAGCTGCTTGCGTACCACCAGCGGTGCATAGTTGGCCGCAATGTGGCTCATGACTTCACGTGGGGAAAACTCACGCGGCTCAATTTTGAGTTGTTCAGATTCGATTTTCGAGAAATCGAGAATATCGCTAATGATTTTCAACAGCAGACTGGACGAGTTATTCATCGCCGTTACCAGGCGGTCAACGCCCTTCGGCAACTCTTTGGTCTGCAACAGATCGAGGTTACCAATAATGCCATACAGCGGCGTGCGCAGCTCGTGGCTGACGGTGGCCAGGAACATCGATTTTGACTGGCTTGCCTGCTCCGCCGCCTGCGCCATCTCCTGTAACGACTCTTCCATTTTGACGCGCGCAGAGACATCCACCAGTACGCAAATGGCCACGTTTTCATTGCGATAGCGGGAGTGGACGAAGCTTATTTGCAAATTGGTATTGTTGCTGGTCAGGACATCCACAAAGTTCACCTGCTGTCCGCAGATAATCTGCGTTAGACGCTGGCGGTCTTCATGGGTAAGCATATTCAGGTAGTTATGCGCCAGTTCATTACTCAGAATGTTGGTGCCATCCTGAGTACGTAAAATGCAGATGCCCACGGGCGCCGAGGCGACGATTTTACGGTTAAACTGCTCGTGTTCTTCCAGACGCTGGGCGTCTGTTTCCGCCGGAATAAAAATTCGCCGCTCATACATGCGTGCCAGGGTAAACAGGGCAACCCCCACAAGGATGTTAAGCAACACCGCATTGAGGATCAGCATACGAATACGCTCAAGTACCATATCCACCGGCACCGAGTAGACAATACTTAGCGGCGAAGGCGGCAGGCTCTTTTTGAGGATAAGATCATGAAAGCCTGAGGTGTAGCCAAACCAGGATCGCAGTTGCAGCCAGCGCGGGTCCACCTCGATACGATTTTCCGCACCCGTCAGAGAAATCAGCGCATGCCCACTTTCATCAATAATGGTCACGCCCATCGGCAGGCTGCCCGGTGTGAAGAAATTCTCCATCCGAATGGATTGTTCCGTCCCCAGCAGCGCCTGCAGACGATTACCCAGATAAACTGGCGTCAACGCATAAAAATAGCCCACCCCCGGACGTGGCCCCTGACTCATCCAGTAGAGATTGTTGCCGCGCTCATCCTGCGGCGCGTTGCGGTATTTTAGAATGCGCTCATGCAGACTTTTAAGTGTATCGTCGCGTTCGACCGGCACATCACGCAGGCCAAAATCCGCCACACAGAGATTTTCGCTACCAATCAGAAATACGCGGTTCAGGTCGTACGCCGCCGAGAAGTTATCCCGCCAGTAGCGCATGAACCACGCCAGGGACTCCAGAGAACCACGCCAGGCGGTGCCCATTTTCGAGCAGTCGGAATCGGGAAATAGCGGCTGAAAATCGGGCACATCGGTTTTCGCATCCAGCCCACGAGAAGCAAGAATTCCGTTTTCTGCCGTCAGACGGTTTTCCGCGATGTATTTCAGCTCTTTCATGACATCAGAGGTACGCTGAATATACCGCTGCGCCTGATCGGCGCTGAGGTTGAACTCCTGGCGTATTTCCGACTCTTTATCACGCAGCGCGTTGACGATGTAGAACACCGAAAAGAGAGCAATTAGTAGCCAAAGCACCAGAGCCAGTGCGCGGAAAAGATAGCGCGAGACTTTCAGAGTGCTACGAAAAGAGACGAGGTATTTCAACCTGGGGAAACTCCGCCATGAGGGTGTAAAAGTGACTGAGGTTAAAGTAGCGGTAAAATGCCGGTGCCGCAATGGCAAAGAGAAAGGGCCGGAAAACCGGCCCTCAGCACAGATTACTCGTCGGCGTCGTCGTCAGCGGCACCATCGTCAACTTCCGGAGCGATTTCATCATCTCCTTCCGCGACGCTGCCATCAATGGAATCGAGTTCTTCGTCATCCACCGGCTCGGCCACACGCTGCAGACCGACCACGTTTTCGTCCTCAGCGGTACGGATCAGAATCACGCCCTGGGTGTTACGCCCTACCACGCTGATTTCCGACACGCGTGTACGCACCAGCGTACCTGCATCAGTGATCATCATGATCTGGTCGGTATCAGTTACCTGTACCGCCCCCACCACGGAACCGTTACGTTCGGTCACCTTGATGGAAATAACGCCCTGCGTACCACGTGATTTGGTTGGGTACTCGGTTTCAGCCGTACGTTTGCCGTAGCCATTCTGCGTCACGGTGAGGATTGCCCCTTCGCCACGTGGAATGATCAGCGAAACGACTTTGTCCTCGCCTGCCAGCTTGATACCGCGAACGCCTGTTGCGGTACGTCCCATCGCGCGAACGGCGTCTTCTTTGAAGCGCACCACTTTACCGGCGGCAGAGAACAGCATGACTTCGTCCTGCCCAGAGGTCAGATCGACGCCAATCAGTTCGTCGCCTTCATTGAGGTTAACCGCAATGATCCCGGCAGAGCGCGGACGGCTGAATTCGGTCAGCGCGGTTTTCTTCACGGTACCGCTGGCGGTCGCCATAAAGACACTCACGCCCTCTTCGTATTCGCGAACCGGCAGAATGGCGGTGATGCGTTCATTCGGCTCCAGCGGCAGAAGGTTGACGATCGGACGACCACGCGCCCCACGGCTTGCTTCCGGCAACTGATACACTTTCATCCAGTACAGACGACCACGGCTGGAGAAGCAGAGGATCGTGTCGTGGGTGTTGGCCACCAGCAGACGATCGATAAAGTCTTCTTCTTTAATCCGCGCCGCAGACTTGCCTTTACCGCCACGACGTTGTGCTTCGTAGTCAGTAAGCGGCTGGTATTTCACATAGCCCTGATGCGACAGCGTGACCACAACATCTTCTTCGTTGATCAGATCTTCGATGTTGATGTCGGCGGTGTTGGCCGTAATCTCAGTACGACGCTCGTCACCGAACTGATCGCGAATTAACTCCAGCTCTTCGCGGATCACTTCCATCAGACGATCGGCGCTGCCAAGAATATGCAGCAGTTCAGCGATCTGCTCCAGCAGCTCTTTGTACTCGTCGAGCAGTTTTTCATGCTCAAGGCCCGTCAGTTTCTGCAGACGCAGATCCAGAATTGCCAGTGCCTGCTGTTCGGTCAGGTAGTATTTACCGTCACGAATCCCGAACTCCGGCTCCAGCCATTCAGGGCGCGCGGCGTTATCGCCCGCACGTTCCAGCATGGCGGAAACATTGCCCAAATCCCACGGCTGCGCGATCAGACCGGCTTTCGCTTCCGCCGGGGTCGGCGCACGACGAATCAGTTCGATAATCGGATCGATATTCGCCAGCGCCACGGCCAGCGCTTCAAGGATATGCGCACGGTCGCGCGCTTTACGCAGTTCGAAAATAGTACGACGCGTCACCACTTCGCGGCGGTGACGCACGAACGCGGACAGAATATCTTTCAGGTTCATGATCTTCGGCTGACCATGGTGCAGCGCTACCATGTTGATGCCGAAGGAAACCTGCAGTTGGGTCTGGGAGTACAGGTTATTCAGAACCACCTCACCCACCGCGTCACGTTTGATTTCAATCACGATGCGCATCCCGTCTTTATCAGACTCGTCACGCAGCGCGCTGATACCTTCAACGCGTTTGTCTTTTACCAGCTCGGCAATTTTCTCGATCAGGCGCGCTTTGTTCACCTGATATGGAATTTCATGCACGATAATGGTTTCACGACCCGTTTTCGCGTCAGCTTCCACTTCGGCGCGGGCGCGAATATAAATTTTGCCACGTCCGGTACGGTACGCTTCTTCAATACCACGACGGCCATTAATAATGGCGGCGGTCGGGAAGTCCGGCCCTGGAATATGTTCCATCAGCCCTTCAACGCTGATGTCTTCATCCTCGATATAGGCCAGGCAACCGTTAATCACTTCCGTCAGGTTATGCGGAGGAATATTGGTCGCCATCCCGACGGCAATACCGGAAGACCCGTTCACCAGCAGGTTCGGGATCTTGGTCGGCATTACATCAGGGATTTTTTCCGTACCGTCGTAGTTGTCGACGTAATCAACGGTCTCTTTTTCCAGATCGGCCATCAGCTCATGGGCAATTTTCGCCAGACGGATTTCCGTATAACGCATTGCCGCCGCGGAGTCGCCGTCAATAGAACCGAAGTTACCCTGACCATCAACCAGCATGTAGCGCAGTGAAAATGGCTGAGCCATACGCACTATGGTGTCATACACCGCGGAATCACCATGGGGATGGTATTTACCGATTACGTCACCAACGACACGGGCAGATTTTTTGTAGGCTTTGTTCCAGTCATTGCCCAAGACGTTCATGGCGTAAAGTACGCGACGGTGAACCGGCTTTAGACCATCGCGGACATCTGGCAGCGCACGGCCAACAATGACCGACATAGCATAATCCAGATAAGAACTTTTCAGCTCTTCCTCGATGTTGACCGGTGTAATTTCTCTCGCAAGGTCGCTCATCTAACCGCTATCCCTCTACTGTATCCCGGATTCAAAGGTCGTAAATTATAACACAACCGTAATGAATCAGGTAAACGGAAAGACCCCGCAGGGCGCTTTATTAGCGCCAGCAGACTGTTATACTCATCCGTCTTGCTAAAAAAGGAGTACCTATCCCCATGAATGCCGAAAAAACGTCGGTTGCTCAAAACGTTGACCAGGCTGAAATCGCCAAATTTGAAGCGGTTGCCTCTCGCTGGTGGGATCTGGAAGGCGAATTCAAACCTCTTCATCGCATCAATCCGTTACGCCTGGGCTATATTGCAGAGCGTGCTGACGGCCTGTTTGGCAAGAATGTACTGGATGTCGGTTGCGGCGGCGGCATTCTGGCGGAGAGCATGGCGCGCGAAGGGGCGACGGTCACCGGACTGGATATGGGCTTCGAACCGCTGCAGGTGGCCAGGCTACATGCTCTGGAGTCAGGTATTCGCGTCGAATACGTTCAAGAGACCGTCGAAGACCACGCCGATAAACATCCACAGCAATATGATGTCGTCACCTGCATGGAGATGCTGGAGCACGTACCGGACCCACAATCGGTAGTCAACGCCTGCGCGCGGTTGGTCAAACCCGGCGGCCACGTCTTCTTCTCGACGATTAACCGTAACGGCAAAGCCTGGTTGATGGCGGTGGTTGGCGCCGAGTATGTGCTTAAAATGGTGCCCAAAGGCACCCACGACGTGAAGAAATTTATCAAACCCGCAGAACTGCTCGGTTGGGTGAATCAGGCCGGTTTACAGGAGCGTCATATCACGGGTCTGCATTATAACCCGCTGCTTAATGCCTTTAAGCTCGCCCCCGGCGTGGATGTTAATTACATGTTACATACAAAAGCAAAAAACGTCTGACGTCATTCACTATTCTTATAAAGATTGCGCTACATCATGTCGCGCGATCTTCCCTTCCCGATGAAGAAATCAGCGTTTGATCAAATTTTCATTTTTTTTTGCGAAATATTGACATCCCCGCCAGGCCTTATGCGACGTGGACTTAGCGTTTATCACTCTTTTGCAACCTCAATTTAACGTCAAAATCAACTCTTGTACTCAAAAGAATCCTTACTAGAATACTCACCATATAGCGTTTCTCTTATCTTAAACCCCCAACATATAGTATTTATCCACAGAGTTAGTCACAACGCGGTTCTGTGGATAATTGGGGGATATTTTTATTCACGGACAGGTAAATTTCACATGAATCAGAGTCTGCTGGTGACAAAGCGTGATGGTGGTACTGAACGCATCAATCTCGACAAAATTCATCGGGTGCTGGATTGGGCGGCAGAGGGGCTGAGTAATGTATCCATCTCTCAGGTGGAACTGCGTTCCCATATCCAGTTCTACGATGGCATCAAAACATCCGATATTCACGAGACCATTATCAAAGCTGCTGCGGACCTGATTTCCCGCGATGCGCCTGACTACCAGTACCTCGCCGCACGCCTGGCCATCTTCCATCTGCGTAAAAAAGCCTACGGCCAGTTCGAGCCGCCAGCGCTGTATGACCACGTGGTAAAAATGGTGGAACTTGGCAAATACGACACGCATCTGCTGGAAGACTACACGGAAGAAGAGTTCAAGCAGATGGACGGGTTTATCGACCACTGGCGCGATATGAATTTTTCCTACGCGGCCGTTAAGCAGCTCGAAGGCAAATACCTGGTTCAGAACCGTGTTACCGGCGAAATCTACGAGAGCGCGCAGTTCCTCTATATCCTGGTGGCTGCCTGCCTGTTCTCAGGATATCCGCGCGAAACGCGACTGAGTTACGTGAAGCGCTTCTATGATGCGGTCTCCACGTTCAAAATTTCACTGCCGACGCCGATTATGTCCGGTGTGCGTACCCCGACGCGTCAGTTCAGCTCTTGCGTGCTGATCGAGTGCGGCGACAGCCTGGACTCCATCAATGCTACTTCCAGCGCCATTGTGAAATATGTTTCCCAGCGTGCCGGTATCGGCATCAACGCGGGTCGTATTCGTGCGCTGGGTAGCCCGATTCGCGGCGGCGAAGCATTCCATACCGGCTGTATCCCGTTCTACAAACACTTCCAGACCGCGGTAAAATCCTGCTCTCAGGGCGGTGTGCGTGGTGGCGCGGCGACCCTGTTCTACCCAATGTGGCATCTGGAAGTTGAAAGCCTGCTGGTGCTGAAAAACAACCGTGGCGTGGAAGGTAACCGCGTACGTCACATGGACTACGGCGTACAGATCAACAAACTGATGTACACTCGCCTGCTGAAAGGTGAAGAGATTACCCTGTTCAGCCCGTCTGATGTCCCGGGTCTGTATGACGCCTTCTTCGCCGATCAGGATGAGTTCGAGCGTCTGTACACCAAATATGAGAAAGACGACAGCATCCGTAAACAGCGCGTGAAAGCCGTTGAGCTGTTCTCGCTGATGATGCAGGAACGCGCCTCTACCGGTCGTATCTACATCCAGAACGTTGACCACTGCAATACCCACAGCCCGTTTGACCCGGTGGTTGCGCCAGTGCGCCAGTCTAACCTGTGCCTGGAAATCGCCCTGCCGACTAAACCGCTGGACGATGTGAACGACGAAAACGGCGAAATCGCGCTCTGTACGCTGTCTGCTTTTAACCTGGGTGCGATTTCTGACCTGAATGAGCTGGAAGAGCTGGCGGTACTGGCGGTGCGTGCGCTGGACGCCCTGCTTGATTACCAGGACTACCCGATTCCGGCAGCAAAACGTGGCGCAATGGGCCGCCGTACGCTGGGTATCGGCGTGATTAACTTCGCTTACTGGCTGGCGAAAAACGGCAAACGTTACTCCGATGGCAGCGCCAACAACCTGACGCACAAAACGTTCGAAGCAATCCAGTACTACCTGCTGAAAGCGTCGAACGAACTGGCGAAAGAGCAAGGCGCGTGTCCGTGGTTTAACGAAACCACCTATTCCAAAGGCATTATGCCTATTGATACCTACAAAAAAGACCTGGACGGTATCACCAGCGAACCGCTGCACTACGACTGGGACGCTCTGCGTGAATCGGTGAAAACGTACGGTCTGCGTAACTCCACGCTGTCTGCGCTGATGCCGTCGGAGACCTCATCGCAGATCTCCAATGCCACGAATGGTATTGAGCCGCCGCGCGGTCATGTAAGCATCAAGGCGTCGAAAGACGGTATTCTGCGCCAGGTAGTGCCGGATTATGAGCTGCTGAAAGATAATTATGAGCTGCTGTGGGAGATGCCGAACAATGACGGTTATCTGCAACTGGTTGGCATCATGCAGAAATTTATCGACCAGTCGATCTCTGCAAATACCAACTACGACCCGTCACGTTTCCCGTCAGGAAAAGTGCCGATGCAGCAATTGCTGAAAGACTTGCTCACCGCCTATAAATTTGGCGTGAAGACCCTGTACTATCAAAACACCCGCGACGGTGCGGAAGATGCACAGGATGATCTGGTGCCGTCCATTCAGGATGATGGCTGCGAAAGCGGCGCATGTAAGATTTAATAAATCCCCTCCCCTAACCCTCTCCCATAGGGAGAGGGAACTCTTTCCCCCTCTCCCTGTGGGAGAGGGCCGGGGTGAGGGAAATCACACCACAGGACACACTCATGGCATACACCACCTTTTCACAGACGAAAAACGACCAGCTCAAAGAGCCAATGTTCTTCGGCCAGCCGGTCAACGTGGCCCGCTACGATCAGCAAAAATATGACATCTTTGAAAAGCTGATTGAAAAGCAACTCTCCTTTTTCTGGCGTCCGGAAGAAGTTGACGTTTCCCGCGACCGTATTGATTATCAGGCGTTGCCGGAACACGAAAAACACATTTTCATCAGCAACCTGAAATACCAGACCCTGCTGGACTCTATTCAGGGGCGTAGCCCGAACGTGGCGCTGTTACCGCTAATTTCGATCCCGGAACTGGAAACCTGGGTTGAAACCTGGGCGTTTTCAGAAACGATCCATTCGCGCTCTTACACCCACATCATCCGTAATATCGTCAACGATCCGGCGATTGTGTTTGACGATATCGTCACCAACGAGCAGATCCAGAAACGTGCCGAGGGCATCTCTGCCTATTACGATGAGCTGATTGAACTGACCAGCTACTGGCATTTACTGGGCGAGGGTACCCATACTGTCAACGGCAAAACCGTGACCGTAAATCTGCGTGAGCTGAAAAAGAAACTGTATCTGTGCCTGATGAGCGTTAACGCGCTGGAAGCTATCCGTTTCTACGTCAGCTTTGCCTGCTCTTTCGCTTTCGCGGAGCGCGAATTGATGGAAGGCAACGCTAAAATCATCCGCCTGATTGCACGCGATGAAGCGCTGCACCTGACCGGCACGCAGCACATGCTGAACCTGTTGCGTTCGGGTAGCGATGATCCGGAAATGGCCGAGATTGCCGAAGAGTGCAAACAGGAGTGTTATGACCTGTTCGTCCAGGCGGCTCAGCAGGAGAAAGAGTGGGCAGAGTATCTGTTCCGCGACGGCTCCATGATCGGCCTGAATAAAGATATCCTGTGGCAATATATTGAGTACATCACCAATATTCGCATGCAGGCGGTCGGCCTGGACTTGCCATTCCAGACCCGATCTAACCCGATTCCGTGGATCAATACCTGGCTGGTCTCCGATAACGTCCAGGTCGCTCCGCAGGAAGTGGAGGTCAGCTCTTATCTGGTTGGCCAGATTGACGCTGAGGTCGATACCGACGACTTGAGTAACTTCCAGCTCTGATGACACGCGTAACCTTGCGTCTGACAGGCACACAGGTGTTGTGCAAGGAAGAACACCCTTCTCTGCTGGTGGCGCTGGAATCACAGCGCGTAACGGTGGAATACCAGTGTCGCGAAGGTTACTGCGGATCCTGCCGCTGTCGCCTGGTCGCAGGCCAGGTAGACTGGCTGACCGAGCCGCTGGCGTTCATCCAGCCCGACGAAATATTACCCTGCTGCTGCAAAGCCAAAGGGGATATCGAGATTGAAATGTAAAAGGGCCGCAAGCGGCCCTTTTTATTGTCTTACCGGCGTTTAGCCGCGACTTCTGCGTGATGTTTGCGTTCGCCTATCATCACGACAATCAGCAAAAGTACCGCCAGAATACTGCCGCCAATCATCACCATAAAGCCGCCGTCCCAGCCGAAGAAATCGACGGTGTAACCGACAATCGCGCTGGCCGCCACCGACCCGCCAAGATAGCCGAATAAACCGGTGAAACCCGCCGCCGTACCGGCCGCTTTTTTCGGTGCCAGCTCAAGCGCATGCAGGCCAATCAGCATTACCGGACCGTAGATCAGGAAGCCAATAACAATCATGCACAGCATATCTATGGTCGGATTACCCGCCGGGTTTAACCAGTAGATGATCGTGGCAATGGTGACCAGCGTCATAAAGAAGACGCCGGTGGCGCCACGATTACCTTTAAACACTTTGTCAGACATCCAGCCGCAAATCAGCGTACCGGGGATGCCGGCATATTCATAAAAGAAATAGGCCCAGGAGGATTTATCCAGTGCGAAATGCTTCACTTCTTTCAGGTAGGTGGGCGACCAGTCCAGAATGCCGTAGCGCAGGAGATAAACGAACACGTTGGCGATGGCGATATACCACAGCAGGCGGTTCGGGAAGACGTACTGCATAAAGATTTGCTTCGCCGTCAGCTCCTCTTCCGCCTTTTCACTGTAATCGTCCGGGTAGTCGTTTTTATACTCTTCAATCGGCGGTAAGCCGCAGGACTGGGGAGTATCACGCATCATGGCGAACGCGAAGATTGCAACAATGATTGCCCCAAACGCAGGCATATACAGCGCCGCCCGCCAGTCGTTAAACCATGCCATACCCAGCAGGAACAATAAGGGAGGAATACCACCGCCCACGTTGTGCGCACAGTTCCATACAGACACTATCCCGCCACGCTCTTTTTGCGACCACCAGTGCACCATGGTACGTCCGCACGGTGGCCACCCCATCCCCTGGAACCAGCCACACAAAAACAACAGCACAAACATAATGGCAATGCTCGATGTCGCCCACGGGACAAATCCCATGAACAACATGACTGCCGCCGCCAGAATCAGGCCGGCGGGCAGAAAAACGCGCGGATTCGAACGATCCGACACGGACCCCATGATGAATTTTGAGAAGCCATAGGCAATGGAGATCCCCGACAGGGCAAATCCTAAATCGCCTCGCGAAAAGCCCTGTTCGACGAGGTAAGGCATGGCCAGCGCAAAGTTTTTGCGCACCAGATAATAGGCCGCATAGCCAAAGAAAATACCCAGAAAAATCTGCCAGCGCAGACGACGATAAACCGGGTCAATGCGCTCCTCAGGAAGTCTTTCTCGGTGGGATTCTGGCCGGAAAATACTCAACATATACGCCTCCGTGGCAGGGTTTTATCATTATAAATAACTGCAATGAGTGAAAACGAAACCATGATTTCGTTTTCAACGCTTTTACCCGGCAAATTCTAACGACAAAAGGCGATTTGTCGCACCTTATGTTACATATTTATGACAAAGCTCCACTTTCAGACATAAAACAGCCCTGGTTATTTTCGTTTTTTGCTCGAATATGCGCGATATCAAACAATCCATAGCAACAGTGTGGCTAAATGTTTCCATGGAATCCCGCTCGGAAGACGAAGAAATGGCTAACTCAAACGATTACGATGTCATCATCATCGGCGGTGGCGCGACCGGGGCAGGCATCGCCCGCGACTGTGCATTGCGCGGCCTGCGCGTGGTGCTGCTTGAACGCCATGACATTGCGACAGGCGCCACTGGCCGCAATCATGGTTTATTGCACAGCGGTGCGCGTTATGCAGTGACCGATAACGAATCCGCCCGGGAATGTATTGCAGAAAACCAAATCCTCAAGCGTATCGCTCGCCACTGTATTGAGCCTACAGACGGCTTATTTATCACCCTGCCGGAAGACGATCTGGCTTACCAGCCAGTCTTTATTGACGCCTGTCAGCGCGCGGGGATTAACGCGCAGGCCATTACGCCAGAGGAAGCGCGGCGCATGGAACCCAGCGTTAACCCGGCACTGACGGGCGCTGTTCGTGTTCCCGATGGCACCGTGGATCCTTTTCGCCTGACCGCCAGCAATATGCTTGATGCGCGTGAGCATGGCGCCACAATCCTGACAGGTCACGAAGTCTGCGGGTTAGTCCGCCAGGGCGACAGGGTTACTGGCGTACAATTGATGCACCCACAAACGCATGAGCTTTATCACCTGCATGCTCCTGTCGTGGTCAATGCCGCCGGGATCTGGGGCCAGCGCATCGCGGAGTATGCGGATTTACGTATTCGCATGTTCCCGGCCAAGGGCGCCCTGCTGATACTTGACCATCGTATCAACCAACATGTGATAAACCGCTGCCGTAAGCCGGCAGATGCCGACATCCTCGTGCCAGGCGATACCATTTCCCTGATTGGCACCACCTCCACCCATATCGACTATAAGGATATTGACAACATCCGGGTGACGCCCGAAGAGGTCGATATTCTGCTGCGTGAGGGGGAAAAGCTGGCGCCGGTGATGGCGCAAACCCGTATCCTGCGCGCCTATGCGGGCGTCCGCCCTTTGGTTGCCAGCGATGATGACCCGACAGGACGTAACGTCAGTCGCGGTATTGTGCTGCTTGACCATGCCCAACGCGACGGCATGGAAGGTTTTATCACCATTACTGGCGGCAAGCTGATGACTTATCGTCTGATGGCGGAATGGGCCACCGATGCCGTCTGCCGTAAGCTCGGTCACAGCACCCCCTGCATCACTGCGACAACGCCGTTGCCGGGCTCACAACAGCCTACAGAACAGGCGCTGAAAAAAATAATCTCACTGCCGGTGCCGCTACGTGGCTCGGCCATTTATCGCCATGGCGATCGCACGCCAGCTTCACTGGGCAGCGATCGCCACAGCCGTAGTCTGGTATGCGAATGCGAAGCCGTCACCGCCGGGGAAGTTCAATACGCCGTTGAAAACCTCAATGTTAACTCCCTGCTGGATCTGCGCCGCCGCACCCGCGTGGGCATGGGCACATGTCAGGGTGAGTTGTGCGCCTGTCGCGCTGCAGGCTTGCTGCACAGCATGCGGGTGACCAATGAAACAGAGTCTCTTAGCCAGCTTTCAGCATTCCTGAATGAGCGCTGGAAAGGCATCAAACCTGTCGCCTGGGGAGATGCACTACGAGAAAGTGAATTTACACGTTGGGTCTATCAAGGACTGTGCGGGCTGGAAAAGGAGCCAACAGATGAAATTTGATACGGTTATTATCGGCGGCGGCCTCGCCGGATTACTCTGCGGTATTCGATTGAGCGAAAAGGGTCAACGCTGTGCTATTGTCAGCCGCGGTCAGAGCGCACTCAATTTCTCCTCCGGCTCACTGGATTTGCTCTCCCGGCTTCCGGACGGGCAAGCGGTCAGCGACCTCACCGCCGGGGTGGATGCGTTGCAGCGTATGCAAAGCGAACATCCTTATGCCTTACTGGGTGCTGAAAAGGTACGCCACTATGCAAAAATGACCCAGACCATGCTGGCCGACTGCGGCCTGACGCTTAAAGGTGAGGCAGACACGCCACATATGCGTGTCACCCCGCTGGGAACGTTCCGCCAGGCCTGGCTAAGCCCTGATGAAATTCCTCTCCAGCCGACAAAAGATATCGCCATCGGGGTGGTCGGTATTTGTGGATTTCTCGATTTCCAGCCGCAACTGGCTGCCGCATCACTGAGAAAACATGGCATGAATGCGACCGCAGAAGAGATAACGCTGCCAGTGTTAGATCGTGTGCGGGATAACCCGAGTGAATTTCGCGCCGTCAATATCGCCCGCGTACTGGATGTGGCAGAGAATTTTGATGAGCTGTATCGCGCGCTGTTGCCGTTAAGCCGTCAGTACGATGTGCTCTACTTTCCGGCCTGTATTGGCCTGCAGGACAGCACCGTCTTTACGCGCCTCAATCAGCAGCTCTCGTGCCCACTGCGTTTGTTGCCTACCCTGCCGCCGTCGGTTCCCGGCACCCGCATGCAATCACGCCTGCAGCAACGCTTTATCCAGAGCGGAGGTACATGGATGCCTGGCGATGAGGTGATCCGCGCTGATATGGAGAAGGGGCGCGTGACCCAACTGTGGACGCGCAAGCACGAAGATATTCCGCTACGTCCCCGCCATGTGGTGCTCGCCAGCGGCAGTTTTTTTAATAATGGTTTAATTGCCGAACGCGATCGCATCCGGGAAACCATTTTTGACCTCGACGTATTACAAAGCCCCGGACGGGAAAGCTGGTATCGCGACAATGTCTTTGATGCCCAGCCGTGGCAACAGTTTGGCGTGATCACTGACGCAACGCTACACGCTCAGCGCCAGGGCGCGATACTGGATAACCTGTATGTGGTGGGCTCTGTATTAGGCGGTTTTGATGCCGTTGCTCAGGGGTGTGGCGGTGGCGTTTGTGCGGTTACCGCGCTGTATGCCGCAGAACAAATTTGTGCCCGGGGAGAGCTGAAATGACCACGACTCAATTTGAAAGCTGTATCAAATGCACCGTCTGCACTACCGTCTGCCCTGTCAGTGCGGTCAATCCGGCCTACCCTGGTCCGAAACAGGCGGGGCCTGATGGTGAACGTTTACGTCTTAAGGATCCGGCGCTGTTTGATGAGGCGCTGAAATACTGCACCAACTGTAAACGGTGTGAAACGGCGTGCCCGTCTGGCGTGAAGATTGGCGATATTATTCAGCGCGCGCGTTCACAATATGCCGTCAATCCGCCTTCTTTACGTAATGCCATCCTGAGCCATACGGATTTGATGGGGTCGTTATCCACGCCATTCGCGCCACTGGTCAATACCGCCACGTCACTTAAGCCCGTTCGCCAGTTGCTTGATAAAGCGCTGAAAATCGATCATCACCGGACACTGCCAAAATATTCTCATGGCACGTTCCGCCGCTGGTACCGCTCCGTTGCCGACAAGCAGAAAGCGTTTGACCAGCAGGTGGCGTTTTTTCATGGCTGCTATGTGAATTACAACCATCCGCAATTGGGTAAAGACCTGTTGCAGGTGCTGAACGCGATGGGAATCGGTGTGCAACTGTTACGCCAGGAAAAATGCTGCGGGGTGCCGCTGATCGCCAATGGCTATTTTGCCAAAGCGAAAAAGCAGGCAGAATTTAATATTCGGGCGTTGCAACAGAGCATTACAGGTGACGGCATTCCGGTGATTGCCACCTCCTCAACGTGCACCTTCACGCTGCGTGATGAATATCCGCATCTGCTGGACGTGGACAATCATCAGTTACGCCCGCATATCGACCTGGCAACGCGTTGGATCTGGCGCAAACTGGAAGAAGGCAATACGCTCAAGCTCAAGGCATTGCCATTGAAGGTGGTTTATCACACACCATGCCATATGGAGAAAATGGGCTGGACGCACTACACCCTGGATCTGCTGCGACGGATTCCCGGGCTGGAACTTACCGTACTGGATTCACGTTGCTGCGGGATTGCGGGGACGTACGGATTTAAGCGTGAAAACTACCCCACCTCGCAGGCCATTGGCGAACCACTGTTCCGCCAGATTGAGGCCAGCGGCGCGGATTTGGTCATCACGGATTGTGAAACCTGTAAATGGCAGGTGGAAATGTCCACCAGCCTTCGCTGTGAACACCCTATCACCTTACTGGCGCAGGCTCTGTGCTAAATGGTTAGCCCGCCGGAACCATTCCGGCGGGCCGAGAGTTAATAACTGCCCTTCATGACCGAAGGCGTTACCGCTTTAAATAACGCCAGACGTTGATCCAGCGCGCCGGTATAAAGCATGGTGTCCACACCAACCGCCACGAAGTTAGCTCCCCACTCCAGTACTTTCTTTGCCATAAGTGGATCGACCGCCAGAAAACCTGCCGCTTTCCCGGCGTCACGTATTTGCGTAATGGCCTGTTGAATGGCGCGTTGCACTACAGGATGAGCACTGTTGTCAGGATAGCCTAATGACGCAGAGAGATCAGCCGGGCCGATAAATACCCCATCGATACCCTCAACATGCAAAATGGCATCAAGATTATCCAGCGCCGCTTTGCTTTCAACCTGAATCAATAAGCACAACTCTTCATTAGCGCGGGCCATATAATTTTCGACCCGACCCCAGCGGGCGGCGCGCGCAACACTCGCCCCCACGCCACGAACGCCTTGCGGCGGGTAACGCGTGGCGGCCACGATATCCTGTGCCTGTTCTGCACTCTCCACCATGGGAATTAACAATGTACGGGCGCCAATATCAAGCACCTGTTTGATAAGAACACGGCTCCCCTCAACGGGCCGAATAACGGCCTGGCTGGCGTACGGCGCAATGGCCTGCAATTGTTGATAGAGATCCTGGATGGTATTCGGCGCATGTTCGCCATCAATCAGTAACCAGTCATACCCGGAGGTCGCTGCAATCTCAGCCATATACGATGTGGTGGAACTCAACCACAAACCAATCTGCGTTTCACCTTTTAGCAAACCTGCCTTGAACGGGTTGGATAAAATCGGATCCGTTGTCATTTCGCTTCCTTTTGGTCATGAATGCACGCTGTTCGAATGGGAAACAGGGCGTTTCACATTCAGGGTTAAAATGATCAGCGCGCCGGCAATCGCCACGCTGGCAAGGGTCAGAAGCCCGGCAGCACCACTGGCAAACAGGGTTTCGGCTTTCACACGGATGATGGGGGCCAGAAATCCGCCGACCGCGCCAAACAAATTCACAAAGCCAATACCTGCCGCCAGCGCCGTTCCGGACAAAAGCTGCGTGGGCATGGTCCAGAAAACCGGCTGCACGGCAATAAACCCCACCGCCGCAACGCATAAGGCAAGAATGGCCAACACCGGAGAGACCAGCCCGGACACGCCAATGCCGATACCCGCGGCTAACAAGGTCAGCGCGGCGATATTACGGCGTTCGCCTGTTTTGTCGGAGTAACGCGGAATCAGCCAGGTACCAAACAGCGCGGCGATCCACGGGATAGCCGTCACCACCGAGGCGGTGAATCCCACTTTTGTTCCCAACAACGCAGCCACCTGCGTTGGCAGGAAAAAGATCAGCCCATAAACCGCCACCTGGATAGTCAGGTAAATGAAAGCCAGTTGCCATACGCGACCATTACGCAACGCGTCGCTCAGGCGTGACGTCACTTTACTTTCCTCTTCGCTGGCCAGTTGAGCCTCAAGCACGGCCTTCTCTTGCGACGTGAGAAACCGCGCCTGAGCGGGCGTGTCGTCCAGCCAGAAGAAGGTAAAAATACCGGCGGTAACGGCAAGCAAGCCTTCTATCAGGAACATCCAGAACCATCCCGGATGCCCCATAAAACCATGCATTTCCAGTAATGCGCCGGACAGCGGTGAACCCAGCGTCAAAGCTAATGGCGCCCCCATGTAAAAAAGCCCCATGATGCTGGCGCGATTGCGCTGCGGGAACCACTGCGAGGTAAGGTAAATCATGCCCGGGAAAAAGCCGGCTTCTGCCGCCCCCAGCAGCGTGCGAACCACCAAAAACCTGGTTTCGGTATCGGCCCAGGCCATCGCCGCGGAGAGAAAGCCCCATACCAGCGTCGTCCCGCCAATCCAGTAACGTGCGCCGAATTTGCGCATCAACAGATTAGCCGGCACGCCGAGGAAGGCGTATACAACAAAAAAGATACCCGCACCGAGTGCATAGGCTTCGTTACTCAGACCGGTGTCTATCTGATACGTCTCTTTTGCAAAACCGATATTCGAACGATCGAGAAATGCCAGAACATATAACATCAACATAAAAGGGATTAAACGGGCGCGGTTTTTCTTTACCACGCTATCCAATAAGCTGGTATTCATTGTGACGACCTCATCCAGGGCTGCGCCGCGTGGTGGCGGCGCGGAGGAATTAATGGTTATACGGGCGCTTTAAATTGCAGTTGCGATTAAGCTCAACACCGAAGCCCGGTTTATCGAGCACACGCTTATGAATGCGTCCATTCACTGGCACCGGCTCATCTACCAGGATGGGATCAAATTGCGGACGCAGCGTAGAGCAGTCGGGGCTGGTCATTAAAAACTCACTGAATGGCGTGTTAGTAAACGTAATTACCGCATGGTGGGAATACACCGAAGAACCATGTGGCACGACAAGCTGCCCGCGCGCTTTCGCAATCGCGGCGATCTCAACCAGCGTCGTTAAACCACCGCACCAGCCGACATCGGGCTGCATGATATCAATCCCTGTTTCCGAGAGCGTACGAAACGATTGCAGCGTACCGTGATGCTCACCGCTGGTGACCATCATTCCGGCAGGCGCGTTACGCTTAAGTTCACGATAGCCCTCATATTGCTGCGGAGGCAGACACTCCTCGATCCATTTCAGATTGTAAGGGGCACAGGCATGGGCGAGTTTTGTTGCATAGTTAACGTCCTGGCTCATCCAACAATCCAGCATAAGCCAGAAATCTTCACCGCACTTCTCGCGATATTCAGCCACCATTGCCGCGTCTTTGCGAATACCCGCATCGCCATCATGGGGACCCCAGTGTGTCGGCATTTTGCCGCCAATAAACCCCATCTCCTTCGCAAGGTCAGGGCGCGCGCCGGTCGCATAAAACTGGATTTCATCGCGCACCGCACCACCGAGCAATTTATAAACCGGTAACCCGACAACCTTGCCAAACAGATCCCATAAGGCCAGGTCGACACAGGAAATCGTATTCATAACCAGCCCGCCAGACCCCGCGTAATACAGAGTGGAATTAAGCATTTGATCATGAATAAGCTTGATATCACTGACGCATTTCCCCTCGATAAAGCGGTTTAAATGCTTTTCAACGATAAAACAGCCCATCTCTCCGGCGGTGGAGACAGCAAACCCCGTCTGACCATTTTCGGCTTCCACCTCGACAATTAAGGTACCCAGCACGTTAATGCCGAAAGACTGCCGGGACTGCTCGTAAGCTTTATACTTGCTCATCGGCGTAGCGATATGATCATCAATCCAGTGATGGGCGCCCTGATCGTGATAATCACCACCCCCTGCACCTTTCTCTGCGCTAGCGCCTCCGATGAACCAGGCCCTGACGTGTTTAATTTTTGGTAAGTTCATGATGTTCTCCTTTTTATGATGCTTGCTTGTCGAAAGGGCTTTTCCACCCTAAAAGCCGGGAAATATCTTTTGCGCAGGTAATCGCCTTACCTGCGAGGTAATCCCTGTTTTCCTCATTGATTTGCAGCCGGGTTCCCACTACCGAGATGGCTGCCGTTAGCGCGTTGCGCGCATCAAACACGGGGGCTGCGACACAGCGGACATCGGGGTAATCTTCGCCATTGTCATAGCTCCAACCCCGGGCACGAATCAACGCCAGCTCATCGTGCAGTTGTTGGGCATTGGCAATGGTCGACAATGTCGTTTTTTCCCAGTGCAAATGGCGGATGATTTCATCGCGGAGTGCGGGCGGCTGCCAGGCCAGCAGACACTTCCCTATACCGGAGCGATAAAGGGAGAGACTTTTGCCCTCGTGAGAGCGCACGCTGATGGTGGAGGGAGATTCTATTTTGAGGATGTAATAGGCATTTGCGTCATCGATAATACCCAGATGACAGAGCAAACCGGTCTCATCCATAAGTTCAGTCAGCCGGGGACGGGCAATTTCGCGCAGATCCATTCTTGCCAACGCGTGTCCGGCAAGTTCAACGAGCTTTGTCCACAAGCAGTAGTTGTCATTGCTATCAATACGCAATAAACGCGCTTTTTTTAATTCCGCTAAAATTAAATAGGCGGTGCTTTTAGGAATGCCAGTCTCTTCAATGATTATCGCAGCGCTGCAAGGCCCAATACGTGCGATGAGATTAAGGATTTCAATTGCCCGACTGAGCGCGGGTACTTTACTTGATTCCAGCATATTGGACTCCAGTCCTGGATGTTGGAATCAGTGTTGCGGCTTACTGGACCCGGTTTTGTGAGAATGATCATAAAGTCATGGCGCTCCAGCATGCTGGACATCTCATGAATAAAAAACGTGAAGTGCTACGCAGATTTTTTCAGGGGGAGTACAACAGGCTGGACTGGAAAACGCCGGAAGCGCTATTTCTTCCGGCATAAAAAGATTATTCAACAAATAACGATTCGACGACGTTGATCCAGCCATGGTCGCTGGCAACGTCCTGACCATTGAGCCAACGGCGCAGGATATTCAGCGCCATCATCGCGCAGACTTCCTGACGTACTATCAGACTATGTCGGTTCGTATTAAATTTGACGCGCAAGGCATGTGTACCTTCAGGTGTCGCCAGCGCGAAGTTCAGATGCTCTTCCTCCAGCCCCGAGACGGTCAGCGCCAGCCCGGCCAAATGGCGATCGCGCAGTCCCGCAGCCCAACGGGCCGTCTGCACTAACGCTTCATCCTGCGAGGGGATGACTTCGCTGACCAGCAACGGCGCATCCGCACGCGATAGCTGCAATGCAACAAGGCCACCGGTGAACTGTTCGCTCAGCGTCAAACTAAGTTGACGTTCACGCAGCCGACCAGCAAGCAGTGCCGGTAAACCCACGGTGCCTTCGAAAATGAGGCTCTCACCGGCCACCCGCTTCACTTCCGGCCATAACGCCTCCATCGCCTCGCGATGCTCTGCCGGACCAGTCAGTTTCAGTTCAATAATGGGCATGGATGAGCGATAGCCCATCACCACACCCTCAGGTAACGTCAAATGCGACAGGTTTTGCGCCAGATCGCTTTCAGAACGGCCAAAGGTTGTCAGGCGCAGACAGACAGGTGGCTCAGGAAGTGTAAAGCGGGCGCGAATGCGCGGCAGAATTTCACGTTCCACCATCACCTTAAATTCCGAAGGTACCCCCGGCGTAAAGAACATCAGGCAGCGATTAAGCTGTACGGCAAAACCACAGGCGGTGCCAACCGGATTATCCACCAGTTCCGCACTGGCGGGAATTTCCGCCTGCTTGCGGTTGCTGGGCGCCATAACGCGTCCGCGCTCGCTAAAGAAGCGCTCCATCTGCGTCAGCCATTCTTCATGCAATACCAGCGCTTCGCCCTTCGCCGTTGCCGCCGCCAGCGCACTGAGGTCATCGCTGGTTGGGCCTAATCCACCATTAACAATAAGAATATCCGCCTGCTGGCTGCGTTCACGCAGAATGGCCACCAGGTCGTCGAGGTTGTCGCCAACGGTATTACGTCGGGTAAGCGGTAACCCCTGATTAAAGAAAAAATCTGCCAGCCAGGCGGCATTCGTATCCACGATTTGCCCGTGCAAAACTTCATCGCCGGTTGACAGCATCTCTACGTTTAACATTATTTTCTCCAGCAATAGAGGTTTAAACACTATACCGCATGAAGGGAAGAAAAGAGGTAAGAAACTGGCGCGGACGGACGCCGCGCCGAAAGATCAGAAGCTGGCGTTAACACCCACGTACGGGCCATCTGCCACCGCATTGTCACGATGGCCTTCTTTACCGGTCAGATCGACATAACGGTAACCGGCTTCAATGCTGAGTGGACGCATAATGGTCAGACGTGCACCGGCATTCGCTTCACGGTAGTCATTGACCCCGCTGGAGAGGGAATCCGGAGAGTAATAATATTCGCCAAAGAGGCGGAAGCTGTCGCTAATCTGCCACGCCAGGCCACCGCCTACGGCCAGCGCATAGCCTTCGCTCCCGGCATTCGGGTTGAGGTAAACGCCCTTGCCGCCCACAGTCCCCATAAACGGTCCCAGCGGAATGTTGTAACCCAGGCCCAGTCCGGCGATATCGCCATTATCATCGTTGTGCGCCCAGTTGCCGCTCAACGCCAGACCACTGGTTTCCGTTCCCATACCCACGCCGAGGTTGGTATAGTGCTCCCCCACCTGACCGCTCAAGCTCACGGCATTCGCCCCGGCAGACACCAGCAGAAGACTGGCAAAACCCAAACATACACTCTTTTTCATTTCTCTTATCCGCGCAACAATAGTCCACTGTTCCAAAGCGGCTGATTGTACGATCATTTTTTTTAAGAATACTGAACTAAAAATGATTTTTTACATCAATCCACTATTTTTACGCGTCTGTTTTCATTAAATGTGCCAGTAAAGGGCAATTTGCTCTTTTTTGGCAGCGTACTGCATCCCCGCAAGGTTAGTGGTATAAACCCTATACCCGTCATAAGGATAAGGACTAAATCATGCGTCAAAGGACAATTGTGTGCCCGCTGATTCAAAATGAAGGTGATTATTTGCTATGCAAAATGGCCGACGATCGCGGTGTTTTTCCCGGCCAATGGGCACTCAGTGGCGGAGGTGTCGAACCCGGCGAGCGTATTGAAGACGCGTTGCGCCGCGAAGTTCGCGAAGAGCTTGGCAAGAAACTTGTATTGCAACAGATAACGCCGTGGACCTTTAGCGACGATGTGCGCATAAAAACCTACGCCGATGGCAGCAAAGAAGAGATCTACATGATTTACCTGATTTTTGACTGCATCAGCGCGAATCGTGAAGTAGTGATCAATGAAGAATTTCAGGATTACGCCTGGGTGAGCCCGGCGGATCTGACAAAATACGATCTGAATGTCGCCACCCGCCGCACGCTAAGTCTGAAAGGGCTACTCTAAAAAAACGCGGCGCAGTTTTAATGTTTGAGCTGCGCCAGTGCAGCGTCACTCAGGCCAGTGAGACGCTGTACGACGGCTTTATCCATGCCACTGCGTAACATTTCACAGGCGATGCGAAGCGCTTCGGCTTTTTGTCCTTCCTCCCGCCCCTGCTGACGCCCTTCGTGACGTCCTTCATTACGCCCCTGACGAAAGCCTTTACGCCTGCCGAGTTCTTCCAGTTGTTCAGCGATAGTCATCAACGTCTCCTTATGTTGTGGCGAACGGTGCGCCAGTCGGCGAAGAAAAGCGCCTGGCGCTGGCGTGTTGCCTCTGCTCAGTAAATAGTACATTGCCGCGCGCAACTGCTGCGAAGTAGTGTATCCCAGCGACAATGTCGTGACCAGTTTGTCCAGCAACAGGGTCATATCCCGCAGACGAATATGTTTTTGTAATAGTTCGAGTAAGGCAACGCGTCGGTGCGTCATGATCTGCTCATCAGGCACAACGGTGATATCCACCAACGGAAATGACGCTGTGTACAGTTCATGCGCCTGCTGCGGTTGGCTGAACATATCCAGCCAACATAACGAAAAGGGATAAGGGCTAATGCGCCCATGATAAAAAAGCATCGGAATCACCAGAGGCAAGACCGTGTTTCCCGCATCAAGATGCCGCTGCATGGCCGCAATAGCATAACGCAGTAAGCGAAAGGCCATCAGCTTGTCGGGTGAACTCTGATGCTCAATGAGCACATAAATGTACCCCTCTCCCTGCCGGGTGGTAACCGAGTAGAGCACGTCAGAATGTGTTGCGCGCAGTGCCTCATCAATAAAACTCCCGGACTCCAGTTTCAATGTCGCGAGATCGCAAAGCTGACGTAGCGGCGCGGGTAAATGGAGCATAAGAAAATCGCGCGCCGTTTCTTTATGGGTAAGAAACTGTTTAAACAGCGCGTCATGCGCGGTGGTTGTGGCGGTGTTCTTCATGGCAATCCTTGCCTGATGTCATTTGTCAGGACACTACCACCCTCCCGTCGCTGCAGGGGATCTCAGCCCCAATTCTGGAAAGCATTACGCAAAAAATCTACAGTGCGGCGACCCATAACTGTAGCGCATGGCGTGATATTTTAATGCCGCCGGACGAGAGATGCTCCGGCAAGCGCAACCAGGCAACGGGCTGCTGGAAGCGTGCGAGCTTATCCTGTACCCAGGCGCTAAACTGCGAAAGTTCGATGTCGTCATCGCACTCCACCACCGCCACAGGTCGATGACCAAATTCACGGTCCTCGCGGGGAATAATAAAAACCTGCTGAATTTGCGGGTGCGCCACGATGACACGCTCCACCTCCTCCGGCTGGATACCTTCGCCGCCGCTGAAAAACAGATTATCCAGTCGTCCCAGAATAGTCAGACGGCCGTCGCGCAGTACGCCTTTATCACGAGTGGCAAACCAGCCCTCATCATTGAGCAACGGCAGTAACTCCCCGTCACGCCAGTAACCTGAGGCCATACTTTCTGCCCGCAGCCACACTTCATCGTCAACGATACGCAACGCTCTTCCCGGCAGCAGATAACCGACATCAGACTGACCATCCGCCGCTTTCCCGCACACCGTCGACGCGAATTCCGTCAGGCCATAGCCGCACCAGGTACGGATTCCACGCTCACGCGCATGTTCGGTCAGATCGACCGGGATCGCCGCGCCGCCCAGCAAAACGGCTTTAAGAGAAATATCCAGCGCATCATTCAGCAGGCGCCACAGCTGCGTGGGCACCAGCGACGCATGGGTACATCCTTGTAAAGCCTCTGCCAGAGTGCGCTCAGAGACGGTTAAGCGTGCGCCTGCCAGTAACCAGCGCCACAGAATTCCCTGCCCGGACACATGGAACAGCGGCAGCGACAGCAGCCAGTCATCTTCTGGCGCGAAAGGAATCATCGCCAGCACCCCTTCTGCGCTGGCAAGATGCGCCGCGCAGGTATGAACCGCCGCCTTGGGTAACCCCGTCGAACCAGAGGTAAGCGTCATCGACGCCAGCCGTTGCGGCTGCCAGTCGATGACATAAGGCTGGGCAAGAGGTTGCAGTTCAAGCGGCGACAAACCCGCAAAGGTGTTGCTATCCGCCAGATTAACGGCAAAACGCATCGTCAGGGCCGGCAGCAATGCCTCCAGCAACAGTGCGGGTAATTGTGGGTTTACCGGCAATACGCGTGCGCCACACTGCAATAACGCCAGCCACGCTAACACCATGTTGGGCTGGTTTCGCCCACGTAGCATGACGCCATCGCCCTCGCTTACCCCCTGAAGGGCAAAACCGGCGGCAAGCGCATCAACACGCACGCACAGCTCACGCCAGCTTAAGGTCTCGTCCTGCAAGCGAATAGCGGGCTCATCGCCACGCATTTCGCACCAGTAATGCCAGGGCCAGGTAGTGAACCTCATAGCAAGGGTTCCAGCGTCTCAACGCTATGGCAGGGTAATGGGCTATCCGGCCAGCGGCGCACAAGCTGAGCCTGCATCAGGCTTAACGTATCGAGACCCGGAAGCGTTTCAGGGGTAAGCCATGCGGCGATACGCGCCAGTTGGGTCAGGCCAAGGCTGGACTCGATTGACGAGCTGATAACCGCTGTCATCCCCAACTGCGTGGCCGCAGTTACCTGCGCCTGTACCTTCTCAAGACTACCGGTCAAGGTGGGCTTAATCACCACCGCACGCACGCCCTCTTCACGCTCAAAGGTAAAGTCAGCGTCGCGTAAACTTTCATCCCAGGCTATCGCTATGCCTGTTTCACGGGCGAAGGCGCGAGAATCATCACGGGTTTTACAGGGCTCTTCCAAAAAAGCAATGCGATCACGGTACTCAGGATTCACATATTTTGCGAATTGCTGCGCTTTGAGCGGCGTCCAGGCACGGTTAGCGTCCAGACGCAGGCGCAGGTCAGGCATCGCTTCCAGCAGTAAATTAGCGACCATGCCATCGCGTACCGCTTCATACAGGCCGACTTTCATTTTCGCCACTTTTTCGCCCGGCATGGCTGCCAGCGCGGCAAAGAGATCGTCCGGGTCGCCCGTACAAAGCGTTGCAGCACGATAGTTCGCCGCCTGCGGCAACGTGCCGCGCAGTTCCGCCAGCGCACAGCTGATACCAAAATCAACCGACGGCAATCCCGGCAATAGGCCACCATCTCCCGCGCTCCACCCCCTGGCCCAGCCACAGACGGCGGCTGTCGCCTCCTCAAGAGACTCCACGCTAAATCCCGGCAAAGGCGAAATCTCGCCCCAGCCTTCATGCGCGTCGTCCCGCAGATGAATAAACAGCCCGTCACGGGTTTTCAGCCGCCGGTCGCGCAGTACGACGCCCGCATCCATCGGTATCTGCCAGCGGTAAACGTGCGCGCTACGCATTACGGATTCCGTTTAAATTTGCTGAAGTCCGGCTGGCGTTTTTCGTTAAACGCGTTGCGGCCTTCCTGACCCTCTTCGGTCATGTAAAACAGCATGGTAGCGTTACCCGCCAGTTCCTGTAGACCTGCCTGACCATCACAGTCGGCGTTCAGTGCCGCTTTCAGGCAACGCAGCGCCATCGGGCTGTTCTGCAACATTTCACGACACCAGCGCACAGTCTCTCTCTCAAGCTCGGCAACCGGCACCACGGTATTTACAAGCCCCATATCCAGCGCTTCTTTGGCATCGTACTGACGGCACAAGAACCAGATTTCACGCGCCTTTTTCTGACCGACGATGCGCGCCATGTAGGATGCGCCCCAGCCGCCGTCAAAGGAGCCCACTTTCGGACCGGTCTGGCCAAAGATGGCGTTTTCTGCCGCGATCGTCAGGTCACACATCATATGCAACACGTGGCCACCGCCAATGGAATAGCCTGCAACGGCCGCAACCACCGGTTTCGGGCAGGTACGGATCTGACGCTGGAAGTCCAGGACATTCAGATGGTGCACGCCGGAGTCATCCTGGTATCCACCGTAGTCGCCACGGACTTTCTGATCGCCACCCGAGCAGAACGCTTTTTCGCCTTCACCGGTCAGAATAATCACACCGATGTTGTCGTCATAGCGCGCATCAGCCAGCGCCTGAATCATCTCTTTGACGGTCAAGGGACGAAATGCGTTGCGCACCTGGGGACGGTTAATGGTGATTTTGGCAATACCATCCACCGATTTGTGATAACGAATATCGGTATAGCCTTCCGAGCAGTCTTGCCATTCAATCGGTGCGTACAGCATGGTTTCATCGGGATAGATCATAATATGCCCTTTATATCGAGACGCAGAATTCGCGCCAGGCAGTTCGCCACGCTGTCGGGGCGTTCCCGATGCGCGTTATGCCCGGCGTCAACAATGAGATGACAGTTCGCGCTAACCTCAGTCGCCAGCGCGCGAAATTTACTGTCAAACTCACCACATAAATAATGAAATGGAAAAGGCGCTTTACGCAGCGCAGCGCGTAAATCCGGCTGTACGCCAAGCGAGGTCGCTTCCAGCATCGCGGCCAGCGCCGGGCCGTTGTTCCGGCTGCGTAACGTCACCAGACGTTGCCGTTGTTCCTCACTCAAAGACGCGAACACCTGTTGTTGGTACCAGTCGCTAAAAACATCGACAAGGGGTTCCATACGAAATCGCTGTGCCCATTGTCCATCGGATGTCTGTCGTTCCTGCCGCTCCGCTGCCGATGTCAGGCCAGGGTGTCCACCTTCGACAATGACGCCCAAAAGCCCCTTCGGCTGAGAGCAGGCAAAGTGCATCGCCACCCGCCCGCCCAGCGAATACCCTATCAGCCAGTATTTTAGTATGTTGTAACTATAAAGAGTGTCGAGCAGCGCATCGTCTAGCTGACAGAATGACGCCACGCTGCTATCCGCCGAATCACCATGGCCCGGCAGGTCAATATACAAGCGTGAATATGCCGTAAAACGCTCGCCGACGGGTTGCCATTCGCGGCTGTCACCCGAAAAACCGTGCAAAAAAATGAGCCACGGCTTTTGCGGCTCTCCTGGCATTACCCGCGCATTGAGGATCACAGCTGGCTTACCTGTGCGAGCAACTGTTGTAGCGTATGCGCGCCGTCAGTGTCTTTCACCACCAGTTCAATCAGCGTTGCCCCCGCTTTACTCCAGGCCCCCGACAGCGCTTGTTCAAGCTCATCCCAGGTGTGGGGATTATGGTATTTCAGGCCAAACATCGCCGCCGCATGCTCAAAACGAACGTGCTGCGGCATTAAATAAAATTGTTCACGCTCGCTTTGCGGCGTCGGCAACAGTGAGAAGATCTGCCCGCCGTTGTTATTGACCACAATCAGCACCATCGGTGCAGAAGGCTGGCGCAGTAAGGCCAGCGCATTCAGATCGTACAATGCAGACAAGTCGCCGATGATGGCAAGCGTAGGCCGCGCCGTGCCGCGCTGTACGCCTGCGGCAGTAGAAATCAGGCCATCGATACCGCTCGCGCCACGGTTGCTATAGACCGGGTAACCGACAGGTAGCTGCCCCAGCGCATCCACCAGGCGAACCACCAGGCTATTGCCGAGGAACAACTGCCCCTGATCCGGCAGATATTTCGCCAGCCGATGTGCCAGTTGCGCTTCGCCAAAGGTTTCACGCTGACGGGCAACCGTCTGCCACGCCTGGGCGGATAATTGTGGAATGTCAGTACACCAGGGCGCGCGTGATTCCGCCGGATGCAGCTCCAGCCACTCGGCAATACTGGAAACCAGACGGCGACCACGGTGGTGCGCCGGATCAAGCCGCCCGGCAACGGAGTCGATCAGCCAGTACTCCTGCGGCTCACAGGTCGCCTGCCACTGGAGCAGCCGCTTACCGGTCAGGCTGCTACCGAGTTGAACAACAATATGCGCGGCTTGCAGCTCACTCACCGCACGGGCGTTGCCCAGCCACAGGTCGGCGCACGGCAGCGGTTGTCCGGTTTGTGAAAGGACATCGCCAATAAGCGGCCAACCGAGCATTTTCGCCCATGCGGCAACCAGTTTGCCTTCCGAGGCGCTCATTCGACCCGCCACAACCACGCCGCGTTTCTGCCGCCAGAAAAACCAGTCGCGTTGTTTCGCGCTGCCAGTGTGCAAATCTTCACGCAGCCAGGGTTTGTCGTCCTGCCACCAGTCGCCGGGCGCTTGCTGCCAGGCAAGTCCCGTATCATCCATTTCACCGTACAGCGGTTCGGCAAACGGGCAGTTGATGTGCACCGCGCCAGTCTGTGCGGACGCCATAAGATGATCGACAGCAGAAAGCAACCAGCGGGCAGGAATATCCAGCGACGGACGCGGCAGCGCCAGTGATTGCGCCGGATGCGAGGCAAAGATCCCCGGCTGGCGTATCGCCTGGTTGGCACCACAATCAATAAGTTCGGGTGGCCTGTCGGCGGTAAGAAAAATCAATTTTTCCCCGGTGAGGCTGGCCTCGATCAACGCCGGGTACAGATTCGCTACGGCTGTACCCGAGGTGACGATCACTGCCACCGGGGTGCCGCTCGCTTTTGCGAGACCGAGTGCAAGATGCCCCAGGCCGCGTTCATCAAAATGCGTATGATGGATAAAGGACGGGTTTTCTGCCGCCGCCAGCGTCAGCGGTGTGGAACGGGAACCCGGCGCGATACAAATATGTCGCACGCCGTGGCGCGTTAAAGCTTCAAGGATCACCGCCGCCCAGCGTCGGTTAAAAGCACTCACTGACATAAGTTTGTCCAGTATCAATATTGTGGCTTAGTATAAAGAATCGAAAAGAATAGATTTTTGATATGGGTCGGTTATGCGTGTTTCATTATCAATAGTGAACGCAATCCCGCCGCTTTATTTTCGATTTCCTGCCATTCCATTGTCGGGTCGGAACCTGCCACGATCCCTGCACCCGCGTATAAACGCACAGTTGTACCACTGATTTTTGCACAGCGTAATGCGACACAGAACTCGCTTTGTTTGAGCGACAAGTAACCCGCCGAACCGGCATACCATTCACGCGCAAAGGGTTCATATTGCGTTATAAAGGCACGCGCCGCCTGGCGGGGCAGGCCCGCTACCGCCGCAGTTGGCTGGAGCAACGTTAAACACTCCGCATCATCTTTATGACGCATCTCGGTCCAGATACAGCGCCGTAGATGTTGCACTTTACGCAGTCGAACAATTTGCGGCGGCAACACATCCAGCGTAGCCGCTGCGCGCTGTAACCGCTGACAGATATCCTCAACAACCAGCATATTCTCGCGCTGGTTTTTGTCGTCATTCATTAACCAGTTACCCAACTCGGCAGCCCGGGTATCATCTGTGTCATTAGCGACAGTCCCTGCCAGGGCTTCGGTACGCAATGATGTCCCCCTTCTGCGCCACAGGCGTTCGGGAGACGATCCCAGGAACGCATTGTGCGGGTCGAAAGCGATAAAATAGTGAAAACAATGATGGTTAAGGCGACGGCTTGCCGCCATAAGGGCAGCAGCATTCACCGGTTGCGAGAAACGGTAATCCGTGGCGCGCGCGAGTACGACCTTATCCATCTCACCGCGCGCAATCGCCTGCGTGGCCTGAGTGACCAGCGCTTCCCAGCCCGATTGTTCCGGACAGTGTTGCTGCGAGACCAGTTCCATCTGCACATCTGGCAGTGATTTCGCCCGCACCAGGGCATCAATAAATGCACGAGCCTGCTGAGCATCGCCGCGTTGTGCGGCGTCATTTATGACAATAAGGCGTAAGAATGCCCGTCCCCCTTCCCGGCGCCATTCGAGACGCGGCAGGAACAGCTCGCCTTGTTGAGAGACAAACGCATTGAGCCCCCAGATACGCAGGTCATATTCGGGATTGTCGTCGAGGAAATGCCGGGCTTCTGCCAGTGAGGTAAAACGCAGCACCTGGCCCAACGCAGCAGCCTCATCTTCACCGCTACGTTGTTGCCAGTAGAATTGTGGGAAGCAGGACTGACTGGCTAAAAAAGTCAGTGGGTCGAAAGCATCATTGAGGGCAAAGGCAACATCAAAGACGTAGAATCCAGGTGAGTTGGCATCAATGCCAGCTAATTTCTCGCGTAATTGCTCCAGCGCAACTGAAATGGAATGCACGCAACCCCCTCCCGCTCAAAAACGCTTAGTATACGGGGTGACTGCGAAAATTAGCAGTACCCCCGTTTAGGGAGGGGATTTTTATTAACGACGGGCCAGCAGCAACCCTAAGACAAGACCTACAGAAGCCCCTACACCAATACCGTGCCAGGGGTTTTCGTGCACATAATCATCCGCGCGGTAAACCGCTTTTTTCGCCCGATAATAATAGGTATCAGAAGCGCTACTGACGCGGTTTTTCACTTCATGTAGCGCCTGTTCTGCGCGCGCTTTTAGCTCAATATATTTCTGGTCAGCGGGATCGCCTGAGGAGCGTAACACTTCTTCCAGCGTCTCGCTCAGCAGGGCCAGGTCATCATCGATACGTGAATCATAAAATTGATTAGACATCGGTTTTCTCCATGTTATGTACCTGTCCGCTAACTATAGACAATCACCGCTGGTTACGCCTGGCGCACTTCCCGCGCCATTCCAATGTGCAAGATGCCATCTTCGTCATAGATATCAGTCACCGGAACAAAACCAAAGCGGGCATAAAAATGTTGCAAATGGGCCTGCGCGCCCAGATACAGCGCGTGCTGCGGCCAGTGTTGCAGGCAGGAAGCTACCGCTCGTTCCATCAATTGGTACCCTAGTTTTTCACCGCGAACCTGCTCACTGACAATCACCCGACCTATTACAACAGGCTCCAGATCGTCTTCACTTTTCAGAATCCTCGCATAAGCCACCAGCTGATTCTCTTTCCAGCCGAGCAGATGGCGGTTTTGACCGACCAGGTCATCGCCATCGACATCAAGATACGGACAGGTTTGTTCAACAATAAAAACTTCACAGCGCAACTTAAGCACAGCGTAAAGATCAGTGACGGTCAATTCAGAATGGTGCAGGTCCTGCCAGCGAATCATGATGTGCTCCTTATTTGGTGTGACCTCGTTATACTAAATGCTTTGCCATTAACGCAAAGGGCGTAATGCATTGTGGAACTGATTTTTCTTGGCACCTCTGCGGGCGTGCCGACGCGCACGCGTAATGTGACCGCGATATTGCTCAATTTGCAGCATCCGACACAGGCTGGTCTGTGGTTATTTGACTGTGGCGAAGGGACACAGCATCAGTTGCTGCGAACGTCGTTTAATCCCGGCAAACTGGATCGTATTTTTATCACCCACCTGCATGGCGATCACCTTTTTGGTCTGCCAGGACTGCTCTGCAGCCGTTCAATGGCGGGCAATGCGCAGCCGCTGACGATTTATGGGCCGAAAGGTATTCGCGAATTTGTGGAGACCAGCCTGCGTCTGAGCGGATCGTGGACCGACTATCCTCTGACGATTGAAGAGGTCAGTGAGGGGCTGGTGGTGGATGACGGTTTACGCCGCGTCACCGCTTTCGCACTAAACCATCCGGTGGAATGTTATGGCTATCGCATTGAGGAGCATGACAAAGCGGGAGCCCTGGATGCACAGGCCCTAATTGCCCTTGGCATAACGCCCGGCCCGCTTTTCCAGCGCCTCAAAAGCGGCGAAACGGTGACCCTGCCAGATGGTCGTATTGTTCACGGTGAGGATTTCCTCGCCCCGGCAATACCCGGAAAAAAACTGGCCATTTTTGGCGACACCGCCCCCTGCCCTGCAGCGCTGCAATTAGCTCAGGGTGTCGACATAATGGTCCATGAGGCCACGCTGGAGTACGCCATGGAGGAAAAAGCAAACAGCCGTGGGCACAGCTCAACGCATCAGGCAGCACAACTGGCGCGGGATGCAGGCGCAGGTAGACTCGTTATTACCCACGTCAGTTCCCGCTATGACGCCGAAGGAAGTCAGCATTTACTGACTGAATGCCGTACAATCTTTGCGCATACCACCCTCGCAAAAGATTTTTATACCATTACGCTATGATGTGATATTGCGCACTCTACTTTTTCCGCAATGTGCCGATAACTGTCTTACCGCAGCCATTTCACATTGAGGGCACCATGGATAATTTCCAGAAAGATATTGATGACAGGGCGAATCTTACCCTGTCTAACCGTTTTGAGCTGTTGCTGTTTCGTCTTGGTGCCTCGATGAAGAACGAGAAATCAGAACTTTTCGGCATAAATGTTTTTAAATTGCGTGAAATCGTTCCGATGCCGACGTTTACCCGTCCTGCCGGGATGAAACCGCCGTTAATGGGGATGGTGAACATTCGCGATCAGGTGATCCCGGTTATTGATCTCTCCGCTGTTGCAGGCTGTAAGCCTGAGACTGGCCTCAATATTTTGTTAATTACAGAATATGCCCGTAGCGTGCAGGCGTTTGCGGTGGAGTCGGTGGAGAACATTATTCGTCTGGACTGGAAACAGGTTCATACGGCAGAGAAGGCCATTAACGGCCAGTATATCACCAGCATTGCCTGTCTTGATGAAGACAAAGACAGTAACAATCTGGCGATGGTGTTAGATGTTGAGCAGATCCTTTACGACATCTCACCGGCGGATCACGATCTGCACGGTAACCATCTTCCGGATAAGAAATTCAATATCAAACCCGGCGCCGTGGCGATTGTGGCAGAAGATTCCAAAGTGGCGCGAGCGATGCTGGATAAAGGGCTGCAGGCCATGCAGATCCCCAATACGATGCACATTACTGGTAAAGATGCCTGGGAGCGTATTCAGGTGCTCAGCCAACAGGCAGATGCCGAGGGCGTCCCTATCAGCGATAAGATTTCGATGGTACTGACGGACCTGGAAATGCCAGAAATGGACGGTTTCACCCTGACCCGTTTGATCAAGAGCGACCCGCGCCTTAAACATATTCCGGTAGTGATTCACTCCTCACTCTCCGGTAGCGCCAACGAAGACCATGTGCGTAAAGTGCAGGCCGATGGTTATGTGGCGAAATTCGAAATTAACGAGCTGTCGTCGGTCATTCAAGAAGTGCTTGAGCGCTCTGCGAGTCATATCACCGGGCCGCTGGTCAGTGGACAAAAAATCATGTCCAGGCCACTACTGGCAAAATAATTTCACCGTTTTTCTTTCAGATATAAAAAAACCGCCGATTCGGCGGTTTTTTATTAGCGGTAAGGCCTTACATTAGCGGCCTTGCCAGTTGTACCAGCGAAATCAGCGGCTGCGGATAGATACCGAGCAGCAGAACCAGCAACGCGGAGATCAGTACCACGACACCACCGGCGCTGTACTGCCAGTTACTCGGCGCATCACGATTAAGCTGTTGCGGTGCACTCAGGTAGAGGCTTACCGCGACACGCAGATAATAGTAAAGACCAATGGCAGAGCCCAGAACCACGGCCGCCGTCAACCACCACAGGTGTGCCTGCACGCCCACGGCCAGTACGTAGAACTTACCGATAAAGCCCAGCGTCATTGGGATACCTGCCAGCGACAGCATCATCACCGTCATTACCGCTGACAGAATCGGACGGTGCCAGAACAGGCCGCGATAGGAGAACAGGGATTCTGCATCCGGACCGCGATACGGGCTGGACATCAGGCTCACCACGCCGAACGCACCAAGGCTGCTGAACAGATAACCGGCCAGGTAGACCCCCACCGTTTCCATCGACATCTCACCGCTTTGCAGCGCAATCAGCGCCACCAGCAGATAACCCAGATGGGAAATGGAAGAGTAACCGAGCAGACGTTTAATATTGGTCTGGCTCAGCGCCATCAGGTTACCGAAGATGATGGAGACAAAGGCGATCAGACCCAGTACGACGCGGATGGCTTCGCTTTGACCTACCGGTGCGTACAGGAACAGACGCATCACGACGCCAAAGATAGCAATCTTGCTCGCCGTCGCCAGGAAGGTCGAAACTGGCGCTGGCGCCCCCTGATAGACGTCCGGCGTCCACAGGTGGAACGGTACCAGAGACAATTTAAAGCCAAGGCCAACAATCATCAGACCCAGACCGGTCAGCAACAGCGGTTCATGCAGCACATCCCCGGCAATGCTCTTGCCCAGCGCAACGAAGGACAAGTTGCCTGACTGTGCATAAACCAGCGCTATGCCGAACAGCAGGAAAGACGAGGCTGCGGCAGACAGGATGGTGTACTTGATACTGGCTTCCAGCGAACGTTTCTGACGGAAAGCGTAACCAATGAGCCCGAACAGCGGTAAAGAGATAAGCTCGATACCGAGGAACAGTGCGGCCATATGGTTGGCGTTCGCCAGTAGAATTCCGCCCAGCGCGGCTATCAGCACCAGTAAATAGAACTCTTCTTTGTTGTCGTTGTAGCCTTCAAGCCAGGGGTATGCAAACGTACAGGTGGCAAGGCTCGCCAGTAGCACCAGGCCGGTATACAGCATGGCGTAACCGTCGACACGCATTAATGGCGTCACGTCCATTGCGCCCGCCTGGCCAACAAACCAGAGCGACAGCAGAGCGACGTTCAGACCAATAACCGAGAGCGTGGCATTGAAGAAATGGTTGCGTCGCCACGCAATGGAGAGCATCACAACCACCACCGTCAATCCGACGATCAGCAGCGGTAGCAGCGCAATCAGTTGTTGTGGAGTTATTGTCATGGCGATTTACGGCCTTGTAGTAGAAACAGAATTAACAAACCACTGCTGGATATTACTCATCGCGGAATGCGAGGTATCCAGAATCGGCTGCGGATAGAAGCCAAGCAGTACCAGAAGTACAACCAGCGACAAAATCATCAACAGCTCGCGCAGTGACATCCCTGGTAACGCTTTACTGGCCAGCTCGCTTTTGGCTTTACCGAAGTAAGCGCGATGCAGCATCGCCAGTGAGTAAACGGACGCAAACACCAGGCCAAAGGTCGAAATAACGGTAATCACCGGAACAACCTGGTAGCTGCCGAACAAAATCATAAATTCGCCGACGAAGTTACCGGTGCCAGGCATCCCCAGGGTGGCAACTGCGAAGAACATCGACAGGGCTGGCAACCATTTAATTTTGCCCCACAAACCACCCATCATACGCATATCACGGGTATGCAGACGTTCGTACAACTGACCGCACAGGATGAAGAGACCGGCGGCGGAAAGACCGTGGGCAATCATCTGAATAACCGCGCCCTGATAGGCCAGTTGGCTGCCGGTGTAGATGGCAATCAGCACGAAGCCCATGTGCGAAACGGAGGTATAGGCGATCAGACGCTTGATATCGTACTGCGTGAAAGCCATCCACGCGCCGTAGAAGATACCAATCACACCCAGCCACATGGCAATCGGCGCAAACTCGGCAGAGGCGTTCGGGAACAGCGGCAGTGCGAAACGCAGCAGACCATAGGCCGCGGTTTTCAGCAAGATGCCCGCCAGGTCGACGGAACCAGCGGTCGGCGCCTGAGAGTGGGCATCTGGCAGCCAGCCATGCAACGGAACCACCGGCATTTTCACCGCAAACGCGATAAAGAAGCCCAGCATCAGCAGGTATTCAACGCCAGCAGACATTGGCGTTTTCAGCAGGTCTTCATAGTTGAAAGTCCAGACGCCCGTCGCGTTATGATGCACCAGTACCAGCGCCAGAATCGCAATCAACATCACCAGACCACTTGCCTGGGTATAGATGAAGAATTTGGTCGCAGCGGTGATGCGCGTCTTCCCGTCGGAGGCTTTGTGGCCCCAGAGCGCGATCAGGAAGTACATCGGCACCAGCATCATTTCCCAGAAGAAAAAGAACAGGAACATGTCGATGGCCAGGAACACGCCGATAACGCCGCCCAGGATCCACATCAGGTTCAGGTGGAAAAAGCCCTGGTATTTTTCGATTTCACGCCAGGAGCACAGTACCGCCAACACGCCGAGGAAACCGGTCAGCACCACCATCAGCAGAGACAAACCGTCGAGCGCTAAATGGATATTGATGCCAAAACGCGGGATCCATGGGAGTAAAAACTCAGATTGCCACTGCGGAATGCCAGCGGATTGCGTCAGTGAATAGCCGCCCTGCAACCAAAGTTGCAGGCCAAGCGCCAGCGTGAGTCCCATGGTTACCAGCGCTATCCAGCGCGGCACACGTACGCCGAAGCGTTCGGTCTGCCAGCACAGGAAGCCGCCAATGAAGGGAATTAATATTAGCCAGGGTAGTAACATGGCGATTTTTATTCCTTGTTAAAGTCCCTCAGGGACCGATTTTCAACGAATTCGACTACATTCACGTTTGATTGCGGGGTCTTTTGCCCGGTGGCGCTATGCTTACCGGGCCTGCAGACCGTAGGTCGGGTAAGCGTAGCGCCACCCGCCCCCCTGCTATCTCAACTCAACGCAATACCATCAGCAGCGCCAGAATCACCACTGCACCGATGCTCATCGACGCCACATACCAGCGCAGATAACCGTTCTCGCTCAGCAGCAGACCTTTGCCTGCAAAGCGGGAAAGAATCGCCGGGATGTTCATCAAGGCATTCAGCGGATCGCGTTTCAACAGCCATGCCACACCGAGGAATGGTTTGACGAAAACGCGATCGTACAGCCAGTCGAAACCCCACGCGTTGTACCACCAGGTGCCCAGCAGACGGCCCGGAGCGCTGTTTGCAATAGATGTCACCAGAGTGCGTTTACCCAGCCACAGCCAGGCAGCCAGCAGGATCCCGACGATAGCCACAACACCCGACGCCACTTCCAGCATGACCACGCTGCCGTGTGCAAGCTCGGTGGTTTCCGGCAGTACGCCATGCAGAGGCGGAACAATCATCGCGCCAACAAACGTGGACAGTACCAGCAGCACAATCAGCGGCAGATGGTGGGTAATCCCCTTCCCTGCATGTGCGTGAATTTGTTCTTTGCCATGGAAAACGATGAAAATCATACGGAACGTATACAGCGAGGTCATAAACGCGCCGACAAGGCCCGCTACCATCAGGTTGATATGACCGTTCGCTACGGCACCCGCAAGAATCTCGTCCTTACTAAAGAAGCCCGCAGTCACCATCGGCAGGGCTGACAACGCAGCACCACCCACCAGGAAGCAGACGTAAACCAACGGGATAGACTTACGCAGACCGCCCATCTTGAAGATATTCTGCTCGTGATGGCAGGCCAGAATTACCGAGCCGGACGAGAGGAACAGCAGCGCTTTAAAGAACGCGTGCGTCATCAGGTGGAAAATCGCCGCATCCCACGCCTGCACGCCCAGCGCCAGAAACATATAACCAATCTGGCTCATGGTGGAGTAAGCGAGAACGCGTTTAATGTCGGTCTGTACCAGCGCGGCAAAACCGGCCAGCAGTAAGGTTACTGCCCCGACAATCCCCACCAGATGCAGGATTTCCGGCGTTAACAGGAACAGGCCATGCGTACGCGCAATCAGGTAGACACCCGCGGTAACCATCGTTGCGGCATGGATCAGCGCAGAGACAGGCGTCGGACCCGCCATCGCATCAGCCAGCCAGGTTTGCAACGGCAGCTGTGCCGATTTACCAACCGCACCACCCAGCAACATCAGTGTCGCCCACTGCAGCATGGTGCTGCCGTTGGCGAAGTGCTGCGGTGCCAACTCAACCATTTCGCGGAAGTTCAGCGTGCCCAGTTCGTTATAAAGAATGAACAGCGCAAAGGCGAGGAAGACGTCACCCACGCGGGTTACGACAAACGCTTTCATTGCGGCAGCACCATTCTTCGGATCGGTGTAGTAGAAACCGATCAGCAGATAAGAACAGAGACCCACGCCTTCCCAACCGAGGTACATCAACAGCAGGTTATCCGCCAGCACTAAAACCACCATGCTGGCGATAAACAGGTTGGTGTAAGCAAAGAAGCGGGAGTAACCCTCTTCACCGCGCATATACCAGGAGGCAAACATATGGATCAGAAAGCCAACCCCGGTGACCACTGAGAGCATGGTCAGCGACAGGCCATCCAGCACCAGACTAAAGCTGATGTTGAAATTACCAACGGACATCCAGGTCCACAGCGGCTGGGTGAACCCCTGATGACCGTTATTGATAAAATCCAGTCCGACAATCGCCGTTACCAGTGCAGATAAACCGATAGAGCCGATCCCCACGGTGGCAGACAGATTTTCCGACCAGCGCCCACGTGAAAAAGAGAGCAGCAAAAAGCCAATCAGAGGAAAAATAATGGTTAAGGCGAGCATGTTCATCCACGCATCTCACTTACTGAATCGATATTCAGATTCTGACGGCGACGATGGAGTTGCAGCAGCAACGCCAGGCCAATACTCGCTTCGGCAGCCGCGAGGCTAATGGCGAGGATGTACATCACCTGACCGTCAGTCTGGCCCCAGTAGCTACCCGCGACGACAAACGCCAGCGCAGCAGCGTTGATCATGATCTCCAGACCAATCAGCATAAACAGCAGATTGCGGCGAATGACCAGGCCAGTAAGACCGAGAACAAACAGGACAGCGGCAAGGATCAGTCCGTGTGTTAAGGGGATCATGCATGCTCCTCCGTTTTTCTTTTCGCGCGATCGTCAGTGCGATTGCTCAGCACTTCACCCATGCGGTCTTCACGACCAACATGGAACGCGACCACCAGACCCGCCAGCAGCAGCATTGACGCCAGTTCTACCGCCAGAACGTAAGGCCCGAACAGCGTGACACCCACCGCTTTCGCGGTAATGGCCGCACCTTCGATACCCTGATCGTTAAGGCCGGAAATAGCGTAAATCATCACGCCCAGCAGAACGGCAGACAACAGCGCCGGGCCAACCCACACTTGCGGTCTCAGCCACTGGCGCTCCTGTTCGATTTCGCTGCCGCCCAGATTGAGCATCATCACCACAAACACGAACAGCACCATAATGGCACCCGCGTAAACGATGATTTCCAGCGCACCGGCAAAATAGGCGCCAAGCGAGAAGAAGACACCTGCAATTGCCAGCAGCGACACAATCAGGTACAGCAACGCATGCACCGGATTAGTATGGGTAATCACCCGTAGTGTCGCGAGGATGGCTACCAGGCCACAGATATAAAAAGCGAACTCCATTGCCCCTCTCCTTACGGTAACAGGCTCTTGACGTCGATAGGTTTGGCTTCGTTCTGCGCCTCGCCTTTATCTTTTCCGTCGATTGCCATACCTGCCATCCGGTAGAAGTTATATTCCGGATATTTACCCGGACCGGAGATCAGCAGATCCTCTTTTTCGTACACCAGATCCTGGCGCTTATACTCACCCAGTTCGAAGTCCGGGGTAAGCTGGATTGCAGTCGTTGGGCACGCCTCTTCACACAGACCGCAGAAAATGCAGCGTGAGAAGTTGATGCGGAAGAACTCAGGGTACCAGCGGCCATCGACCGTCTCTGCTTTTTGCAGAGAGATACAGCCTACCGGACAGGCTACCGCACACAGGTTACAGGCCACGCAGCGCTCGGAACCGTCCGGATCGCGCGTCAGCACGATACGGCCACGGTAGCGCGGCGGCAGATATACCGGCTCTTCCGGATACATCCGGGTCTCGCGTTTTGCAAACGCGTGCAGGCCGATCATCCAGATACTGCGCACCTGGGTGCCGAAGCCCACGAGTAATTCTTTTAAAGTCATGGTCTTTTCACCCCTTATTGCGCTTGCCAGAGAATGACAGCCGCCGTACCCAACAGATTGAGAAGCGTCAGCGGCAGACATACTTTCCAGCCGAAGGACATTACCTGGTCATAACGTGGACGGGGTAACGCTGCGCGAATCAAAATGAACATCATCATAAAAAACGCGGTTTTAATCGCGAACCAGATGAATGGCGGTAAGAACGGGCCATGCCAGCCACCAAAGAACAACGTCACCATCAGTGCAGAGATGGTCACGATACCGATGTATTCCCCCACAAAGAACAGACCGAACTTCATACCGGAATATTCAATGTGGTAACCATCGGCCAGTTCCTGCTCGGCTTCTGGCTGGTCAAACGGATGACGGTGACACACCGCCACGCCCGCGATAGCAAAGGTAATAAAACCGAAGAACTGCGGGATAACGTTCCAGATATCAGCCTGGTTGTTGACGATGTCGGTCATGTTGAATGAACCCGCCTGCGCCACCACGCCCATCAGCGAAAGCCCAAGAAACACTTCGTAACTCAGCGTCTGCGCAGAAGCACGCATCGCGCCGAGCAGAGAGTATTTGTTGTTACTGGACCAGCCAGCGAACAACACTGCGTAGACCGCCAGACCTGCCATCATCAGGAAAAACAAAATCCCGATGTTCAGATCCGCCACCACCCAACCCGGACTCACCGGGACAATGGCGAAGGCCAACAGCAGAGAGGTAAAAGCGATCATCGGCGCAAGAGTGAAGATAACCCGGTCGGTGAATTTCGGGATCCAGTCCTCTTTAAAGAACATCTTGATCATGTCCGCGACGATCTGCAGTGAACCACCCCAGCCTACGCGGTTCGGTCCGTAGCGGTTCTGGAACAGACCGAGCAGACGACGTTCGCCAAAACTCATGAGCGCGCCGCAGGTGACGACCACCAGCAGGATCACGACAGCCTTGATGATACCTAACAGAATGTCGATAACATCCGGTGTTAACCAACTCATGCTTTCGCCTCCTGCAGATTTTCAAGACGTGCTCCGGCCAGTACCGGCGCAATGCCTGGCATGCCCATCGGCAACCCTACCTGCCCTGCCGTCAGCCCTTCGGAAAGCTGCAGCGGCAGGCTGATAGTCTGACCGTCGTAGCTGAACGAAATATACGCGCCCGCATTCACTCCCAACTTCGCGGCATCCGCCGGGTTGAGTTTGATATACGGCTCCGGCATACGGCTCTGGAAGACAGGAGAACGCTGAGACAGTTCATCGCTGCCGAACAGATGGTAGTAAGGCGCAATCCGCCACTGACCGTCCTGCGGTTCAAAACCTGCCGGAACGGAAGTGAAGTAATCCAGGCCGGTAGCCGAGGCTTCAATCAACCGCACACCCGGATCGCCGTGGCGCAGAGAACCGCCCACCTCAGCCTGGAACTTGTTCCATGCCTGCGGGGAGTTCCAGCCCGGTGCCCATGCAAACGGAATTTGTGAACGCGGTGCGGATGGCTGGTTGTTCCCTTCCATCGAGAAGGCGAACATGGTGTCTTTATCCTGTGGCTGGCGCGGTTCATGAACGCTGATATTGGCGCGCATTGCCGTACGACCACTATAGCGGTGCGGCTCACGTGCCAGTTTCTGACCACGGATACGGAAGCTGGCATCCGGTGCGGCGTCTTTGATACCGGCAAACTGCGGCATTTTTTCAACCACAGCGTCGATAACATGGTCAAGCTGCGTCCAGTCCACTTCACGGCTCTGTACGGTGCTGTGCAGGGAGTGCAGCCAGCGCCAGCTTTCCAGCATAATCGTCTTGCTGTCGTAGTAGGCCGGGTCATAGACCTGGAAGAAGCGCTGGGCGCGTCCTTCGTTGTTGATAACCGTACCGTCGCTTTCTGCGAAGCTAGCCGCAGACAGCACCAGATGCGCATGGTCCATAATCGCCGTACGCTGATGGTCAATAACCAGCACCAGCGGCGCTTTATCCAGCGCGGCATTTACGCGACTGGCCGCAGCATGACGATGCAGATCGTTTTCCAGCACGATAACCGCATCCGCAGCGCCGGTTTCCAGTTCGGTCAGTGCGTCATCCAGCGAACCGCCCCCCATCATCCCCAGGCCGACGCTGTTGGTCGAACGGGCAATCATGGTGATACCAACATCAGCACCGCGGCCTTTCAGCGCTTTCGCCACGTTAGCAGCAGCCTGAATCACCGCCGCGCTGCCGGTATTGGTACCGGAAATGATCAGCGGTTTTTTCGCCCCAGCCAGCGCCTGAACGATAACATCAACCTTGCCACGCAGGTCGTTGCTCAGACCGTCGACAGCGGGAGAAGCCTCATCCAGCGCATGGGCAATAGCAAAACCTAAACGGGCCTGATCTTCAACCGGCGCGCGGTAGGTCCACGCGGCGATATCGTCCAGACGGGTATCGTCCACGTTGGTGACAAACAATGGGTGTTTGGCGCGCTGACCAATGTTGAGAATTGCCGCAATCTGCCAGTCAGCCACTTTCTGCGCTGCCGCCATTTCACGCGCTTTCCCTTTCACCGCCTGACGGACCGCCAGTGCGACACGCGCACCAGTCTGGGTAATGTCTTCGCCCAGCACCAGTACCGCATCGTAAGATTCAATTTCGCGCAACGCTGGGGTACGAATACCGCCCTCACGCAGCACGTTAAGCATTAACTGCAAACGTTCCTGCTCACCGCTAGCGATGCCGGTATAGAAGTTTTCTGCCCCTACCAGCTCACGCAGCGCAAAGTTGCTTTCGACGCTGGCACGCGGGGAGCCAATACCGATCACTTTCTTCGACTGGCGCAAAATATCAGCAGCCCCTTGCATCGCCTGCTCGGCGTTGAGGGTGATCAGATCATTGCCACGGCGCTGGACTGGCTGACGCGGACGGTCTTTCAGGTTCACATAGCCATAGCCAAAACGACCACGGTCGCAGAGGAAGTAGTGGTTAACGGTCCCGTTATAACGGTTTTCGATACGACGCAGTTCACCGTAACGCTCACCCGGGCTCGTATTACAACCCAGCGAGCACTGCTGGCAGATGCTTGGCGCAAACTGCATGTCCCACTTACGGTTGTAACGCTCGGAGTGGGTTTTATCGGTGAAGACACCGGTCGGACAGATTTCCACCAGGTTCCCGGAGAATTCGCTTTCAAGCGTGCCATCTTCCGGACGACCGAAGTAGACGTTGTCATGGGCGCCATAAACGCCAAGATCCGCACCGTCTGCGTAGTCTTTGTAGTAACGCACGCAGCGGTAGCAGGCGATGCAACGGTTCATTTCATGAGAGATGAACGGCCCCAAATCCTGATTACGGTGAGTACGTTTGGTGAAACGGTAGCGACGGAAGCTATGACCCGTCATCACGGTCATATCCTGCAGGTGGCAGTTGCCGCCCTCTTCACAGACCGGGCAGTCGTGCGGGTGGTTGGTCATCAGCCACTCTACAACGCTTTCACGGAACTGCTTCGCTTCTTCATCGTCGATAGAAATAAAGGTGCCATCGGATGCCGGAGTCATACAGGACATCACCAGGCGACCACGCGTGTCTTCCGCGTTTTGATATTGCTTCACCGCACACTGGCGGCACGCACCCACGCTGCCCAGCGCCGGATGCCAGCAAAAATAAGGAATATCAAGGCCCATAGAGAGACATGCCTGTAACAGGTTGTCCGCTCCGTTAACCTCGTATTCTTTGCCGTCTACATGAATCGTAGCCATTAGCGTGCTTCCAAATTAGAAATTTAACTCACCAGCGCGTTTTAAGCAGGTTCGGCTGAATCCCTTGAATAGCCTGGGTATTGCTGAACTGTTGCTTAATGCCTGCCTCGAATTCTTCGCGGAAGTATTTAATTGCGCTCTGCAGCGGTTCTACCGCGCCTGGCGCATGCGCACAGAAGGTTTTACCCGGTCCGAGGAAACGACACAGTTGCTCAAGTGTCTCGATATCCCCTGGCTGGCCTTCGCCACGCTCTAACGCGCGCAGAATTTTCACGCTCCACGGCAAACCGTCACGGCAAGGCGTACACCAGCCGCAAGATTCACGGGCGAAAAACTCTTCCAGGTTACGCACCAGCGAAACCATGCCAATTTCGTGGTCCACCGCCATTGCCAGCGCTGTACCCAGACGGCTACCCGCTTTACCAATGCTTTCGAATTCCATCGGCAGATCCAGGTGCGCTTCGGTCAGGAAGTCCGTCCCTGCCCCGCCCGGCTGCCAGGCTTTGAATTTCAGGCCATCGCGCATACCGCCCGCGTAATCCTCCAGGATCTCGCGAGCAGTGGTGCCAAACGGCAATTCCCACAGGCCTGGATTCTTCACACGACCTGAGAAGCCCATCAGTTTGGTGCCGGCGTCTTTGCTCTTCGAAATGTTCTGGTACCACTCAACGCCGTTAGCGAGGATCGCCGGGACGTTACACAGGGTTTCGACGTTATTTACGCAAGTCGGTTTGCCCCACACGCCGGAACTCGCCGGGAACGGCGGCTTGGAGCGTGGGTTGGCGCGGCGGCCTTCGAGGGAGTTAATCAGCGCGGTCTCTTCACCGCAGATATAACGCCCTGCGCCGGTGTGCACGAACAGTTCGAAATCGAACCCGCTGCCGAGGATATTTTTACCGAGCAGACCCGCTTCGGTCGCCTCAGCAATCGCGCGGCGCAGATGCACCGCCGCTTCAATATATTCACCGCGCAGGAAGATGTAGCCACGGTACGCTTTCAGCGCAAACGCGGAAATAAGCATGCCTTCCACCAGCAGATGCGGCAGTTGCTCCATCAGTAAACGGTCTTTATAAGTCCCCGGCTCCATTTCATCGGCGTTACACAGCAGGTAACGGATGTTCATGGATTCGTCTTTCGGCATCAGGCTCCACTTAAGACCCGTAGAGAAGCCAGCGCCACCACGGCCTTTCAGACCGGAGTCTTTGACCGCATTGACGATTTCATCCGGCGCCATGCCGGTCAGCGCACGCCGCGCGCCAGCATAACCATTTTTGCTTTGATATTCTTCCAGCCACACAGGCTGCTTGTCATCACGCAGACGCCAGGTCAACGGATGCGTTTCGGGAGTACGGATAACGTTTTTCATTTATACCGCTCCAGTAATTCGGGAATGCCTTCGGGGGTCAGATGTGCATGAGTGTCCTCATCAATCATCATGTTCGGCCCTTTGTCGCAGTTACCCAGACAACAGGTTGGCAGCAAGGTAAAACGACCATCGAAAGTAGTCTGGCCCGGTTTGATTTTCAGATGGCTTTCAATCGCAGACTGAATGCCCTGATAACCGGTGATATGACATACCACGCTGTCGCAATAGCGGATCACATGACGGCCCACCGGCTGGCGGAAGATTTGGCTATAGAATGTCGCCACCCCTTCCACATCACTCGCCGGGATACCCAGCACATCAGCGATGGCATAAATCGCACCGTCCGGCACCCAGCCACGCTGTTTCTGAACGATTTTCAGCGCTTCAATGGACGCAGCACGCGGATCTTCGTAGTGGTGCATCTCGTGCTCAATGGCTTCACGCTCTGCCGCACTCAGCTCAAAAGCCTCGGTTTCTGGTAATTGATTCTCGTGCATAATTAGCGGTCCACATCTGACATAACAAAATCGATACTACCCAGATACACAATCAGGTCGGAGACCAGACTGCCCCGGATGGCGGACGGGATCTGCTGCAGGTGAGCAAAACTTGGCGTACGTACGCGGGTACGGTAGCTCATCGTGCTGCCATCACTGGTCAGGTAGTAACTGTTAATACCCTTGGTCGCTTCAATCATCTGGAAGGACTCCTGCGCCGGCATAACCGGGCCCCAGGAAACCTGCAGGAAGTGGGTGATCAGGGTTTCGATATGTTGCAGCGTGCGCTCTTTCGGCGGCGGTGTCGTCAGCGGGTGATCGGCTTTGAACGGGCCTTCCGGCATGTTGTTGAGGCACTGCTCAAGGATGCGCAGACTCTGGCGCAGCTCTTCCACTTTCAGCATCACGCGGGTGTAGCAGTCGGAAATACCGCCGCCAACCGGCACTTCAAAGTCGAAGTTTTCATAGCCAGAGTAAGGACGCGCTTTACGCACGTCGAAATCAATCCCGGTAGCGCGCAGGCCTGCGCCCGTGGTGCCCCACTCCAGCGCTTCTTTCGCGCCATACGCGGCCACGCCCTGGGAACGACCTTTCAGAATGGTGTTACGCAGCGCGGCTTTCTCGTAAGAGGCCAGACGCTTCGGCATCCAGTCGAGGAATTCACGCAGCAGACGATCCCAGCCACGCGGCAGATCGTGTGCCACACCGCCGATACGGAACCAGGCCGGGTGCATACGGAAACCGGTGATCGCTTCCACCAGATCGTAGATTTTCTGGCGATCGGTAAAGGCGAAAAAGACCGGGGTCATGGCACCGACGTCCTGAATAAACGTCGAGATGTACAGCAGATGGCTGTTGATACGGAACAGTTCGGAGAGCATCACGCGAATCACATTCACGCGATCCGGCACGGTAATACCGGCCAGTTTTTCCACCGCCAGCACGTAAGGCATTTCGTTTACGCAGCCACCGAGATACTCGATACGGTCGGTATACGGAATGTAGCTGTGCCAGGATTGACGTTCGCCCATCTTCTCGGCGCCACGGTGGTGGTAACCGATATCCGGTACGCAGTCGACAATCTCTTCGCCATCAAGCTGAAGGATAATACGGAATGCACCGTGCGCCGACGGGTGGTTCGGACCGAGGTTGAGGAACATAAAGTCCTCATTATCGGTACCGCGCTTCATACCCCAGTCTTCCGGTTTGAAAGTTAGCGCTTCCATCTCCAGATCCTGTTTCGCTTTCGTCAGCTCAAACGGATCGAATTCAGTCGCACGCGCCGGATAATCTTTACGCAGCGGGTGACCTGTCCACGTCTGCGGCATCATAATGCGCGTCAGATGCGGGTGGCCTTCAATATCAATACCGAACATTTCCCAGGTTTCGCGCTCATACCAGTTCGCGTTCGGGAAAAGTTTGGTGAAAGTCGGTACACGCAGATCGTTTTCAGATAACGCCACCTTGAGCATGATATCGCGATTGCGCTCAATGGAAATCAGGTGATAGAAAACGGAGAAATCCGCGGCGGGCAAACCTGCGCGGTGTGTACGTAAACGTTCATCCATGCCGTGTAAATCAAACAGCATGACGTAAGGTTTAGGCAGTTTCTTTAAGAAATCGCCTACTTCCAGTAACTGTTCGCGCTTCACCCAAACAACGGGCACCCCGGTGCGGGTAGCCTGAACGGTAAAGGCATCCGGCCCAAAACGGTTGCGCAGCTCGCCAATGACCGGATCATCAAGGTGATCGCGGGTCTGCCATGTGGCTTCTTGCGCAGTTAAGTCAGTCATATTGTTCACCATTGCAAAAGGTCCGTGGTGACTGTCAGGTATGGCTCCGCGTTAGTTGATTATTAAAATGCGAAGTGTCTGCCATTACCTACAGGCGCAAATTAAATCTCGTCAGGTGTACGCAGATTCGTGACGGCAATACGTTCGCCGCGTTTACGCTCGCGCTCTGATTGCATATTGGCGCGATATACGCCTTGATCGCCAACGACCCACGACAGCGGGCGGCGTTCTTTACCAATGGATTCCTGCAACAGCATCAGGGCCTGCATATAGGCTTCCGGACGCGGCGGGCAGCCGGGGATGTATACGTCCACCGGGATGAATTTATCGACGCCCTGCACCACAGAATAGATGTCGTACATACCGCCGGAGTTGGCGCACGCGCCCATGGAAATGACCCATTTGGGCTCAAGCATCTGGTCATACAGACGCTGGATAACAGGCGCCATTTTAGTGAACGGCGTGCCCGCGATAACCATCAGGTCGGCCTGACGTGGTGAAGCACGTAACACCTCAGCCCCGAAACGCGCAACGTCATGCACCGCAGTGAATGACGTTACCATCTCAACGTAGCAGCAGGAGAGGCCAAAGTTATAAGGCCAGATTGAGTTTTTACGGCCCCAGTTAACCAGGTCATGGAGTTTGCCCATGAACACCGTTTTATTCACTTCCTGCTCAAGAGGGTCGGTTACGATCTCCTGTTTTTGCAGGGGGTAACGGTCGTTCTCACCGTTAGGATCTATGCGGGTGAGCGTATAATCCATCTTATTGCCTCGCGGTTAGCGTTGACGATTAGTGTAGCTGTCGGTTTCCGGATTGAGTCGTTCGCGGCGTGAACGCGCAGGCGTCCAGTCCAGCGCACCAATTCGCACCAGGTAAACAAGACCTGCCAGCAGCACTAAAATGAAAATTGCAGCTTCGACAAAACCAACCCAACCACTCTCACGAATGGAGGTTGACCATGCATATAAATAGAGCGCTTCAACGTCGAAGATGACGAAGAACATGGCCACCAGGTAGAACTTGGCAGACAGACGAAGGCGAGCTGAACCTACCGAATCGATACCGGACTCGAACGGGACGTTTTTGTGTCTTGCACGCGCCCGACCACCGAGAAACCGGCCGCCGACCAGCATCAGGCAGCACAGGCCAATAGCGACAATAAGAAAGATAGCGAATGCCCAATGATGAGCGATGATTTCAGTGGATGTTGACATACGCATTGCTTAACTCAAAAGGTAGCGCTTAATACCTCTGCTCTTCTCGGCAGATGGCGCCACATCGATTCATGGGGAGGAATAAAACCACACGTTCAGTGCGAATTTGACAAAGTCGGTCAAACGATGTGGGTTTTTACTCCTTTCTATAACCTTTTGTCAACTTTAACAAAAGTTTCCTCACATTAGTTTACATCGACAGCAATTCATTAACATTTAATGCCGTTTTCTTCTTTAACCTCAAAAAAGCCTGCAAACAATCAGGGTGTTGAATCGTGTCCGTTGTGAAGTTTTACAAATATTACCCTCTTATTTTGACAGGATTTTGCCTGGATTCCTCCCCCTCTATGGGAGTATTTTCTTGATCTGAGACACGCTTTTGTTAATTCATTCCTAAAAACGGCAACAAAATAGCTAGTTTTTTAACATGAATGTCCATTACCAAAAACTATAGAACAAAAGAGATGATATGACAGGTGGGTTAATTAAATAATTGATTTATTTAATTATTAAGAAAGGAAATGAACCATATAGCATTAATTTGTGCAAAAAATAAACCGATGACAGCATTTTTGCTGCCAGCGGCCTATTTTCACACTTACATTTTGTTACCAGTTTTTGGCGTCAGTGTTACCCAAAATCGCCCTCAATCACCAGAGAATCCCCTCCCCCTTCGGTAGCACTACTGCTGTAATGCCATGGATTCTGATAGTGCTCCATTGCCTCGAAAATCACCTGCGCCAGCTCATTTTGGCTAAGCGGATTATAGCAAAGAAGATATTCAGTCTCAGGCAGCAGAGGTAAGCCATCTGATTTACCCAACACCCGTAAATCTGGACTCATCATCTCTACAGGCCGTGCGGTTATGCCAAGCCCGGCTTTCACTGCCGCTTTTACCGCTGAAAGGGTGGACGCCACATAGGCGATACGCCACGGAATGTCCGCTCCATTAAGCGTATTAATCACAATATCGCGAAAAGGGCTTGGTTCATCTAACAGGACCAATGGCACTGCCTCACCTTTTTGCAATACAAACTCCGCAGAGCAGTACCAGTGCGTGGGTGAAGTCCGCAGCGTCAGGCAATCGTATTCACCTGGCCGGTTAGTGGTCACGACAAGATCGACATCATCTTCTTTTAGCCTGTCTCCGGCAAAGGGATTGCGTTTGACGCGCACATCCAGGGCGAGCTTTGGATAAACAGAACTAATACGATTAAGCAAGAACGGTAAAATAGTGTCGGCAGATTCATCCGAAGCGCCGATCGTCAACGCGCCCTGTAAATTGCTAAACATTAGCGATGTACATGCTTCATCATTGAAACGTAAGATCTTTCTTGCATAGCCCAGTAACTGAATACCGTGCTCGGTTAACAGCTTATTTCGACCATGACGGGCAAAAAGCTCCTTCCCTACTAACTGCTCCAGTCTTTGCATTTGCTGACTTACAGCTGACTGGGTGCGACAAACTGCGGCTGCTGCCGCAGCAAACGTGTTCAAATCAGCGACCGCAACGAAGGTTCTCAGCAGATCGAGGTCGAGATTCAGTATCGGACGATTTGCATTTATCATAATTTTTCACTTACGGGTTTCTCACTCGGAGTTACCCGGGTTTATGCTGTGCGCGTAAGATTTAAGCAATTCCCTTTTTAATGTGCATCCAGCAGAGTTATCACCCTGGTCAACTTGACAAAAAGTTCAGGTGTTTATAGTTCACAGTCTGGAGCAAGACAAACTCAACATCTTTATTCTGCATACTCCCTTCCTTATTGAATATATAAACCATGCGAATACTTGTTAATCCTTTTCAGGAAAAAACATTTTTTTGCAACATTCTTAGCCGTACATGGCGTGCACGTCATATACAGCCAATTCATATGGCTGACCGGGAGTAGAAAAACGAGTAATAACAGCAAACTAATAATAACAAATAGTCCACACAGAAAGCGCGGCTTTCCTGACAGAACCATTTTCGGGCATCATTTTAACCTAAAACCATTATATTTATAAGCATTATTGCGATTAATCTGATCGCCAAAAATCATCTCGCGAACGATTTAGTTTTATTAATATTAAAAAGGTCTACCCTTTCCATTCGCAATATTAAATAAACGTGAAAAATGAATCACCTTATGTATTAATAATACTTAACATTATCTTCACAGATTAGTCGTTTCTCGGGCAATGTGTTACTTTAAAAATGTATCACTCTCTATGTATTGAGAATGATTATGAGACGAAATCATTCTTCTTCATTGTTACACACACTGCATAACCTTTCTTTTTTAGCAGAAAAATCGACAAAAATCAGCGTAAGAAGAACCATAAACTACAAATAATATCTTTTACACTGGTATATAGAGATTTAACCAATAATGGTAGTTTTAAAAACGTTAATTGTGATGTGGTTAAGGCAAAATCTTGTTCTGTCCACCCTTCAAAACCTGCGCTCGTGGGAGTACATTGTTCGGTGCTGACTTCCACGGCAGGAAGTGGCACTCACAGCTAAAAGGTCAAAGATTCATGTCCTCCATCGAAAAATCCAGCAAATTAGACAACGTCTGTTATGACATACGCGGGCCGGTTCTCAAAGAGGCGAAACGCCTGGAAGAAGAAGGCAACAAAGTTCTTAAACTAAACATCGGCAACCCGGCGCCTTTTGGCTTTGAAGCGCCAGATGAAATCCTGGTCGACGTCATTCGAAATCTGCCAACCGCGCAAGGTTATTGTGACTCAAAAGGGCTGTACTCCGCGCGTAAAGCCATCATGCAGCATTATCAGGCGCGTGGCATGCGTGATGTTACCGTTGAAGATATCTATATCGGTAACGGCGTTTCTGAGCTAATCGTACAATCAATGCAGGCCCTGTTGAACAGCGGTGACGAAATGCTGGTTCCGGCGCCGGACTATCCTTTATGGACAGCGGCAGTGTCGCTTTCGAGCGGCAAAGCCGTGCACTATCTGTGTGATGAATCCTCTGACTGGTTCCCGGATCTCGATGATATTCGTGCGAAAATAACGCCGCGCACGCGTGGTATCGTCATCATTAACCCGAACAACCCCACCGGTGCAGTCTATTCAAAAGCGCTGTTGATGGAGATTGTTGAGATTGCGCGTCAGCATAATCTCATTATTTTCGCCGACGAGATCTACGACAAAATCCTTTATGACGATGCCGAGCATCACTCTATCGCTGCGATGGCACCGGACGTGTTTACGATTACCTTTAACGGCCTTTCCAAGACCTACCGCGTTGCGGGATTTCGTCAAGGCTGGATGGTGCTGAGCGGACCGCAAAAACACGCCAAAGGTTATATCGAAGGGCTGGAAATGCTGGCCTCAATGCGTCTTTGCGCTAACGTCCCCGCACAACATGCGATTCAGACCGCACTTGGCGGCTACCAGAGTATCAGCGAGTTTATCGTGCCTGGCGGGCGCCTTTACGAACAACGCAATCGCGCATGGGAACTGATTAACGACATTCCTGGTGTGTCTTGCATGAAGCCGAAGGGAGCACTCTATATGTTCCCGAAAATTGACGCTAAGCGCTTCAATATTCATGACGATCAGAAAATGGTGCTTGATTTCCTGTTACAGGAAAAAGTTCTTCTGGTTCAAGGAACTGCTTTCAACTGGCCATGGCCGGATCATGTGCGCATCGTCACGCTGCCGCGCCTGGATGATTTGGAAATGGCGATCACCCGCTTTGGTCGCTTCTTGTCAGGTTACCACCAGTAATTGTGTCAGGGGGAGGATTTGCATCTTCCCCCACTCTCTGCGCACAATGACTCACCGTCGCAGTAACAGACAAGGTTAACTATGAGTCAAAGCCATTTCTTCGCGCACCTCTCCCGTCTCAAATTAATCAACCGTTGGCCACTGATGCGCAATGTGCGTACTGAGAACGTCTCCGAACATAGTCTGCAGGTCGCCATGGTGGCACATGCACTGGCAGCGATTAAAAATCGCAAATTCGGTGGTCAGGTTAATGCGGAGCGAATCGCGCTGTTAGCGATGTATCATGATGCCTCGGAAGTATTGACCGGTGATTTACCCACCCCGGTAAAATACTTCAATTCGCAAATCGCCCAGGAATATAAAGCCATCGAAAAAATTGCCCAGCAGAAGCTGGTTGAGATGGTACCTGAAGAACTACGCGATATATTCTCTGCGCTGATCGATGAACATTATTACAGTGCTGATGAAAAATTGATCGTTAAACAAGCAGATGCACTCTGCGCATATCTAAAGTGTCTTGAAGAATTGTCTGCCGGAAATAATGAATTTATGTTGGCAAAATCGCGGCTGGAGAAAACCCTGGATGCCCGTCGAAGTCCTGAAATGGATTACTTCATGCAAGTTTTTGTACCCAGTTTCCATTTATCGCTGGACGAAATAAGCCAGGATTCTCCGCTTTAATACGCGTCTTCCACTGTAGACCTTACCCACTGTCCAAAAACGTTTATCCCGGCGATCGCATTGCCGCCGGGATAAACGTTAAAACGGAAACAGGACAGGGATCAGCACGACACATACCCCCATGACAAGAAGGGTAAAAGGCACGCCGATTTTAACGAAGTCGCTGAATTGATAATTGCCGGGACCAAGAACCAGTGTATTGACCGGTGATGATACCGGCGTCATAAATGCTGCCGAGGCGGCCATCGCGACAACCATCGCGAAGGGATAAGGTGAGACCCCCATCGATTTTGCCGTCGCCAGTGCGATAGGCGCCATTAAGACCGCCGTCGCGGTGTTAGAGATAAATAGCCCGATCGTGGCGCACAAGACAAACAGGCACACCAGCATCATATATGGCCCATAGCTGCCGCCGAAATCGAGTAAGGCTTTAACGACCAGATCCACCCCACCCGTTTTTTGTAACGCCAGTGCGAAAGGCATCATCCCGATGATCAGAATAAGGCTTGGCCAGTGAATGGCCTTATAGGCGCTCTCAGCATCAATACAACGGAATTTCCCCATCAACAGGCAGGCCATGATCGCCGCCACCGGGTTGGGAATTTCATCTGTCAACATCAGTGCAACCATCAGCACCAGGCAGAATATGGCATGAGGTGCCTGGCTATGCGCAGGAGAGACAGCACTCTCTTCCACGGGCATATTGAGCACCAGAAACTCTCGTCCTTTCTGGCCCAACTGGCTAATTAACTTCCAGTTACCGACCACTAATAAAATATCCCCGAGTTGCAGGGGTTCATCAACAACGACGCCAGACATCGCCTCGCCGTCACGTTTCAGCCCAACCACGTTTAATCCGTAACGAGTACGAAAACCAATTTCACGTACGGTTTTGCCTAACAGTTCGGTCTCGGGTATCGGCGAAACCTCCGCCATCCCCACATCCAGCGCCTGGTCGGAAAAGTATTCACCGCGCAAAATCATCGGTTCGAGCAGTTGTTCGGCGCAGAATTGGCGTAAATCGACATCTGCGGCGGACATATCAATGAGTAAAACATCGCGGGCGCGAAATTCTGATACCCCATTAACATTGACAATCACGCGCCGAAAGCGCCGCCAGCGTTCAACGCCGATAACATTTGCGCCATAGCGTTCACGCAGTTTCAGATCATCCAGTCGCTGACCGATTAAAGGCGATCCAGGGCGAATGGCCAGCCGCCTGGCCCGCCCTGTAAGGCGGTATTCTTTAATCAAATCGCGGAAAGAGCGCCGTTTCCAGCCATCACGCTGACTCTCTTCTTTTTCGCTTTTAAGCATAAAGCGCATCAGCAGCATATAGACAATGCCCATCAGCAAAATCACCAGCCCCAGCGGCGTAACGCTAAAAAAACTAAATCCGGTCAACCCCTCACGCAGTAGTTCACTGTTGACCACCAGGTTTGGCGGCGTCGCCACCAGCGTCATCATTCCGCTGATAAGCCCGGCAAAACTGAGCGGCATCATTAAACGGGAGGGAGAAATTTGCATACGCATACAGACGCTGAGCACCACCGGAATGAAGATAGCCACCACGCCAGTGGAACTCATAAAAGCGCCCAATCCTGCAACGGTGAGCATCAGCAGAACCAGCATTTTGATTTCGCTGCTGCCGGCCATTTTTACCAGCCATGACCCCATGCTGGTCGCCACCCCGGTACGCACCAGTCCGTCACCAATGATGAAAAGCGCTGCGATCAAAATAACGTTGGGATCGCTAAAACCCGACAACGCCTCGGTCATCGTCAACGTCCCGCTCAGAATAAACGCCACAATGATCAGTAACGCCACCGCATCCATGCGCACTTTACCCGTCGCAAAGAGGACGACAGCTATCATCAACAGGCATAACACCCAGATAAGCTCACCGTTCACAACATGTCCTTGTTTAAAATGGGGTGATTCATCTTGCCATAAAAAAGCCCCGACTGTGCGGGGCTACATCATGACTCAGGCTTTTCGTCTGACAATGACACAACCATCAGGCTGCTTTGCCACGGCCACTTCATCCAGGCGAGTAAGCACGAAGTCCGCCTCATCCAAGCGAGGCGAATCGGCAGGTACATTCACCGCGATAACATGGCAATCAGCCGCCAGGCCAGAAAGCACGCCGGCACCTGCATCTTCCACCACCACACACTCTTGCGGCGGCAAACCAAGCAGTCTTGCCCCAAGGAGATACGGATCCGGCTCAGGTTTGCCACGGGTAACCTGCTCTGCCGTGACAAACACGTCCGGCATCGGCAAACCCGCGGCGCGGTGGCGAGCATGAGCAACAGGGATGGATCCCGACGTCACAATCCCCCACGGGATATGGGACTCATTGAGATGGTTCAATAACTCAAGCGCGCCGGGCAAGGCTACAATACCTTCGGTATCCGTCGCTTCAATATCCTCAAGCCAGGTGAACTCCGCTGCAATGTCCTCTTCGGAGCGACCGGCCATAAAGTGACGTAACGAAGTTATGGCCTGTTTGCCATGGATAAAATTCAACACGTCGTCATGATCGATGCCGAAGCGGTCAGCCCAACGACACCATGACCGCTCTACAACGGGCAACGAATTTACCAGGGTGCCATCCAGGTCAAACAGAAATCCTTTGCACTGCACGCGAGCCTCCTCAGGCATTGATAATTTGGTTAATTTCATTAGCGCTCAGATGGTACTGGCGCGGGCAGGAGTGCCATACATTCAGCATGCGCTGGTATTTTTCCCACATGGGCGTCTGTGCATTAAAACCGTGTGTACCGGCGTCGAAATGGGTATATCGCCCTTCAATATTGACCATAAAGCGTACATAACCGAGATAACGCGCTTCGGTAGCGGCATCAAAACCTAAGAAGGTGACGCGGCGTTCATCAATAGATTGCGCGTCTTTCAGATTGGCCCAGGAGACGTGCAACGCATGATACATCTCCATAATGTCGATAACGGTGCGGCAGGTTTCTTCAGTAAGTTCGCCGAACTCACGATCCAGCTCACGCATTTGCAGACCATAGCCACGCTCGATAATGGTCTGCAGGCGACGATAGCGCTCAGCATTAGCAGGATCCATCATGGTCATCATTTTATACTGATTAGACAAAATCAGTCGTTGGGCATTGGTCATTTCCATCTTACGACTCCTGTGCGCGTTGAAAATTAAAAAAAAGACACGGTAACTATTAATGGTTACTGTGCCTTTTTTTACAGACCGTTTCGATGATCAATCACAAGTCATCAAGGAAAGTTTTATCGAGTTGTTTGAAGGCGCGCTTAAGCGTGTCAGCTAATGCCTGATAGTCGGGTTTGCCTTCGACAGGCGCCAGTGCCTGACCCGCTTCCTGCAATTTACCGCGTACTTCATAAAACCAATGAAGAATCGTTGGGGGCAAAGGCGTGACGGAACGCTTACCAAGCCACCACAGCCCTTGCATTGGCAGGCTAAGGGCAAACAGGGCCGTAGCGACAGCCGGACCTAACTGGCCGCCAAGGGCGATTTGCCAGCACAGCGTAAACACAGCAACGGGCGGCATAAAGCGAATGGCATAACGGGTGGCGCGTATAGTCCGATTTTCTATAAATAGCGGGGCGAGGCTTTTTTCCATGGGCCAGGTCTTCGCATAGTGCTGCCCGCGACGAAACAATCCAAAAAAACTTACGGGGCGATTTTCTGAAGTGGACATGGCGTTACCTCAACTTCACATATAAAAATTAAAATAATTGTGCAAAACAACAACTGTGCATGACAACGTTAAAATTTTTTGTCAAATGCGCACGGTATCAGGTATCCTGTGCCTGCCTTAACAGGCCGTAGACGAAGTGTGGTCGCTCGTCAACTTTGAAGTCCATTATGCCACTGTCTGAAATTTGCGCAAAATGGCATAAAATCTTAAGTATTCTTTCCATCATGCCAGAAAATTAATCAGGCATGATGTTAATCATAAATGTCAGCGTCATCATCCGTTATTCTGTGAGACTCACTGACGTTTTTTTAGCCACGTATCATAAATAGGTACTTCCATGTCGAGTAAGTTAGTACTGGTTCTGAACTGCGGTAGCTCCTCACTGAAATTCGCGATCATCGATGCAGCCAACGGTGAAGAGTACCTTTCTGGTTTAGCCGAATGTTTCCATCTTCCTGAAGCGCGTATCAAATGGAAAATTGACGGCGGTAAACAAGAAGCGGCTTTAGGTGCAGGTGCCGCTCACAGTGAAGCGCTGAACTTTATCGTTAACACTATTCTGGCACAAAAACCAGAACTGTCCGCACAACTGACAGCAATCGGTCACCGTATCGTGCACGGTGGCGAAAAATACACCAGCTCCGTGGTTATCGATGAGTCCGTTATTCAGGGCATTAAAGATGCAGCCTCATTCGCACCACTGCACAACCCGGCTCACCTGATCGGCATCGCGGAAGCACTGAAATCTTTCCCGAGCCTGAAAGAGAAAAACGTTGCCGTTTTCGACACCGCATTCCACACCACCATGCCGGAAGAGTCTTACCTCTATGCTCTGCCGTACAAATTATACAAAGAGCACGGCGTTCGTCGTTATGGCGCTCACGGTACCAGCCACTACTATGTGACGCAGGAAGCCGCTAAAGTTCTGAACAAACCGGTTGAAGAACTGAACATCATCACCTGCCACCTGGGCAACGGTGGTTCTGTATCCGCCATCCGCAACGGTAAATGCGTTGATACTTCCATGGGTCTTACCCCGCTGGAAGGTCTGGTCATGGGTACCCGTTCTGGTGATATCGACCCGGCTATCATTTTCCACCTGCATGACACCCTGGGCATGAGCGTTGAAGCTATCAACAAAATGCTGACCAAAGAGTCTGGCCTGCTGGGCCTGACCGAAGTCACCAGCGACTGCCGTTATGTAGAAGATAACTACAAAGATAAAGAAGACGCAAAACGTGCAATGGACGTTTACTGCCACCGTCTGGCGAAATACATCGGCTCTTACACTGCGCTGATGGATGGTCGTCTGGATGCGGTTGTGTTCACCGGCGGTATCGGTGAGAACGCAGCAATGGTGCGCGAACTGTCCCTGGGCAAACTGGGCGTTCTGGGCTTCGAGGTTGATCACGAACGTAACCTGGCCGCGCGTTTCGGCAAATCAGGTTTCATCAACAAAGAAGGTACCCGTCCTGCGGTGGTTATCCCAACCAACGAAGAACTGGTCATCGCGCAAGACGCGAGCCGTCTGACTGCCTGATATCACACCGCCAGCTTAGCTGGCGGTGCTGTTTTGTCACTCGCCAAACAAAGAGGATAAACCGTGTCCCGTATTATCATGCTGATCCCTACCGGAACCAGCGTCGGTCTGACCAGCGTCAGCCTGGGCGTGATCCGTGCTATGGAACGCAAAGGCGTTCGTCTGAGCGTCTTTAAACCTATCGCCCAGCCACGCGCTGGCGGCGATGCGCCAGACCAGACCACCACCATCGTACGCACCAACTCCGGCCTGCCAGCGGCAGAACCGTTGAAGATGAGCTACGTTGAGTCCCTGCTCTCCAGCAACCAGAAAGACGTGCTGATGGAAGAAATCGTCGCGCGCTACCACGAGAACAGCAAAGACGCTGAGGTTGTGCTGGTTGAAGGTCTGGTCCCGACTCGCAAACATCAATTTGCTCAGTCGCTGAACTTTGAAATCGCAAAAACCCTGAATGCGGAAATCGTGTTCGTGATGTCTCAGGGCACCGATACTCAGGAACAGCTGAAAGAGCGTATCGAACTGACCCGCAGCAGCTTTGGCGGCGCGAAAAATACCAACATCACCGGCGTTATCGTTAACAAACTGAATGCGCCGGTTGACGATCAGGGTCGTACTCGCCCGGACCTGTCTGAAATCTTTGATGACTCGTCTAAAGCGAAAGTCATTAAAGTTGATCCGGTAAGCCTGGCGGCTTCCAGCCCGCTGCCGGTACTCGGCGCAGTACCGTGGAGCTTCGACCTGATTGCGACCCGTGCAATCGACATGGCGCGTCACCTGAACGCAACCATCGTCAACGAAGGCGAAATCAGCACCCGTCGCGTGAAATCCGTGACCTTCTGTGCGCGTAGCATTCCGCACATGCTGGAACACTTCCGCGCTGGCTCTCTGCTGGTGACATCCGCAGACCGTCCAGACGTGCTGGTAGCAGCATGCCTGGCCGCAATGAACGGTGTTGAAATCGGTGCGATCCTGCTGACCGGTGCCTACGAAATGGATCCGCGTGTTGCTAAGCTGTGCGAACGCGCATTTGAAACCGGCCTGCCGGTATTCATGGTTGACACCAACACCTGGCAGACCTCTCTGAGCCTGCAGAGCTTTAACCTGGAAGTACCGGTTGATGACCATCAGCGTATTGAGAAAGTGCAGGAATACGTTGCCAGCTACATCAATGCCGACTGGATCGAGTCTCTGACCGCTACCTCTGAACGTAGCCGTCGTCTGTCTCCGCCAGCCTTCCGTTACCAGCTGACTGAGCTGGCTCGTAAAGCCGGTAAACGCGTTGTGCTGCCAGAAGGCGACGAACCGCGTACCGTTAAAGCGGCCGCTATCTGTGCTGAACGTGGTATCGCCACCTGTGTTCTTCTGGGTAACCCGGAAGAGATCAACCGCGTTGCTGCGGCTCAGGGCGTTGAGCTGGGCACCGGTATCGAAATTGTTGATCCGGAAGTGGTACGTGAAAGCTACGTTGCCCGCCTGGTCGAACTGCGTAAGAGCAAGGGTATGACCGAAGCGGTTGCCCGCGAACAACTGGAAGACAACGTTGTTCTGGGTACCCTGATGCTGGAACAGGACGAAGTTGATGGTCTGGTTTCCGGCGCGGTTCACACTACCGCGAACACCATTCGTCCGCCGCTGCAGTTGATCAAAACAGCACCGGGTAGCTCACTGGTCTCTTCTGTGTTCTTTATGCTGTTGCCGGAACAGGTTTACGTTTACGGTGACTGCGCAATCAACCCGGATCCGACCGCTGAGCAACTGGCAGAAATCGCGATTCAGTCTGCTGATTCCGCTGCTGCCTTTGGCATCGAACCGCGCGTGGCGATGCTCTCCTACTCTACCGGTAACTCCGGCGCGGGTAGCGATGTTGAGAAAGTCCGCGAAGCAACCCGTCTGGCGCAGGAAAAACGCCCGGATCTGGTTATCGACGGTCCGCTGCAGTACGACGCCGCCGTTATGGCCGACGTTGCGAAATCCAAAGCACCGAACTCACCGGTTGCAGGTCGCGCTACCGTGTTCATCTTCCCGGATCTGAACACCGGTAACACCACCTACAAAGCGGTACAGCGTTCTGCTGACCTGATCTCCATCGGGCCGATGCTGCAGGGTATGCGCAAACCGGTTAACGACCTGTCGCGTGGCGCACTGGTTGACGATATCGTCTACACCATCGCATTGACTGCGATTCAGTCTGCTCAGCAGAAATAAGTGCCGTAAACTGAAAAAAGCTCCTGCATGCAGGAGCTTTTTTTTAGCTGAGTGAAAACACCTTTCCTCGGGGGACAAAGGGCAGTCGACGATTCTGTGGCAATAACCAGGCATGCTCCATTTTCACCGAAACATCATTCTCGCAAAACCCGTCGGTAATAATCAGTAGCGGCCCGCCCCGCGGGAAATCTCCGCGCAACGCCAGGCTCTCCAGTAATTCAATACCAGGCTGCAAAACGGTACCGCCTCGCCCTTGCAGCGTAAAATGGTGAAGAAGTTGTTCCGGCTGGACCCACCCGCGATCGTAAGCTTTTGCGTCACAACAAATAAAGCGCACGGCAAACACCTCGCGCGCCAGTGAATAACTGGCGATGGCGCCAAGCGCCTTGCCCAGCAATTGAGGATCCATCGATCCGGACGTATCCAGAACGACGCCAAAAACGCGCGAATGTCTTTCTTCTTCTGTCGGGGGCTGAATGGCTGGCCGGGGAATATGCGGTGTCGCACTCTGGCGGCGAGACGGACGCGCCCAGGTACGACGTCGCTCAGGCGGCGGGAAATGCTCATCGAACCACTCAGCCAGTGCGACATCCCAGGGGACAGGCGGTTGCGCCAGGCTGCGGATTTCTTCAATCAATCCCGCAGGCAACGCCCCCCGGCTCTGCCCATACAGACAACGCTCCATCCCCTGATACAAGGCCCGACGACAGTAGGCCTCGGCATTCATAAATCGCGGATCGCCGCCCTCGCCCAGGATATCGCCCCCCGCCCTGCCTCTCAGGGTGATAAGCTTGCGTGATCGGCGCATATCCATGGCGAGCGAATCATAAATTTCTTCTGCCGACATTCCCCTGAACTGAGCGTCATAGAGCAATCCCAGTTCCGGTGGCGCGCCCACCTGCATCTCAATAAGCCAGTCGTTGATGATAAAATCGCAGGCCACGTTCCACAGTTCCGCATCACGTCCGCGGCGACGGGAGGCATGGTTTAATCCGGCATGTAACAACTCGTGGGCAAAAACAAATAGCATCTCCGCCTGGGTTAAGCGGGCCGTCGGGTTGATCCAGATTTTGCCAATCCCGACGTCAATCGCCGCCACGGCAATATCATACTGGCTGCATAACGTCGCATCTTCTTCAATGTCGAATCCTGCCGCCAGCGCACCCAGTAAAGGATAAAGGGTCATTATCTGTTGCCGGGCTTTCTGCGCTAACGTCAGCTTATATTTCTGCCCCTGCTGCGGCTGGTATCCCCCCACCTGTTCGAGTGCCTGGCTGACGCTATTGCTCAGGCCATCCGCCAGCAGTTCCTGCCAGTTAACGGCGTGATAGCGCGATGATTTTTCAACGTAGACAAAATGACGTTGCTCGCCGCAATAAATGCTCTGCCAGCGGGCAAGGGATTCCGGAATACCCTCTTCCTGCAACTGGCGAAACAAAAGCTCAGCGTCGCTGTGGATCGCTTGCGGAAAAAGGTAAGACTGCAACTCTTCAGGCAACGGACCGATTTTTAACCCTTCGCAAAAATGCATCGCGGCTATCAGTACTGCCAGCTCCCAGGTTGTCGCAGGCGTCCGGGGCGTTATATAACCAAACCCCAGCGCCGTCAGCGCCTGGGCAACCATTCGTGCCCATTGCTCTGGCCGGGCATGACGCTTAGCATTGAGCCACAAATAGCCGTCATTGCTGATTGCCAGCCAGTTTTTCGCACTCACCTGCGCGTGAGTATGGTCAAAACGCACATAGATGTGGGCGAAAAGGGGGGAGAATAATGGATGCAATGCGATAATCTGCAATCCGGCCTGACAGGCATCCAGCGCAGGGTTGCGCTCCGCTTTGCGTTTCATTGTCCTTAATTCCTTACTGCCAGGCGCGGAAGATCGCGTGCAACCTCCAGTAAAAACCAGGCAGGAAGCTTTTTGCCCTGTTCGTCTTCACTCATGACAGATTGCGCAATTTCTACGCTAATTCGCGCCAGCGTTTTCAGGCAATCTTTCGCTCTTATGGCAAGTTGCCTGTGTTCATTACGCAATGTCTTGTCGGTTTCTGGCAGCTCTTTATAAAGATGCGTCCGGAAAGATTGCGCAAGGAAATAGAGAATGTCGCGATCGGCAGGATCGTCCGGCCAGTTCGCATCGCCTTTAAGGATGGAGGAAACGGTATGTTTTTGGCGAATCTGTTTGATAAACCCCTTAAAACTCGCCGCATGCGCGGGTGATAAAAGGCCATAAATCAGCGCTTCCAGCATCTCATCACTGATAGTCTCGCCAAACGATTTAAGGGCATCAGAAAGCATGTGCCAGCTGCGTGGCGTCGAAAAAGGTTCTTCATGCTTCGGTGGCTCATTCCAGAGTTGATCCGGACGTAGCTGAATGTACTCCACAACCCAGGGGTGAATAGAGGATTCATTGATAGCCCAGTGCAGCCACTGACGATGGTCGGCGCGCAGATGAACATGCACCATGCGGTTGATTAACGCCGAAGGCATCGGTTTCACGATGGCCGCATCCTTTGCTCGGTTCCCGGCGCCAATGACAACGGTGCCTTCCGGCAGCCGATACTCGCCAATACGCTGTTCCAGAATTAACGAATAAAAGGCTTTCTGAATTTCATGGGAAGAGGCATTCAGCTCATCCAGGAATAAAACGAAGGGCTTATCACGAACGATATTTGCCGGGGGATAAAATCGCGAACATTGCCCGTCAATTTGTGGAATACCCAGCAGATCTTCTGGAGCAAGCTGGCTACCCAGTAGCGAGACGCACTCCATGCCGACTTCATCAGCAAAACGTCGCACCAGCGCGCTTTTACCAATCCCCGGCGCCCCCCATAAAAATACAGGGCGGGTAATGGCAACATTAAGGAGAAATTCAAAGGTCTGATCTGGCGTGAGTTGAATGGCAGAGAGCATGTAAAATTCCTTTTTCGTTATATTTTTTGTAACCTTTCAAAATAGTACAAAAGCCAAAACCCGTCACCTGAAATTTTCCTGCTATTTTTTGCGCGTAAAAAAACCACGCTGATTATTCATCGGCGCGGCTCATTCAGTTATTCAGTTCAACACTTTTTCAGGCCAGGCTTTTCGCCATAACCCTATTCTGTTTCTTCGGCTTTTTCGACAGAGTTGCTGGCATTACGGCTCATCCACAGCGCCAGCGCTTTTAGCGAATCTTGCGTGAATTCATCACAGCGGGCGGTGATCTCTTCCGGCGTCATCCACCAGACCTCGCTCACTTCCTCTTCCTGCAGGGCAAATGGGCCGTGGGAAACACAGCTAAACAAGCCGCCCCAAACCCGGCAGTGCTCGTCCTCGAAATAGAATGTGCCATGTTCAGCAAACGGGACACCGGCAATACCAAGCTCTTCTTCGGCTTCACGGCGAGCGGAATCCAGCAGCACTTCGTCAGCCTGCACAACGCCGCCTGCAGTGGCATCCAGCATACCCGGCATAAAATCTTTGGTTTCCGTACGGCGCTGAACCAGGATCTTACCCATACCATCATGGACGACGATATAGGTCGCGCGGTGACGCAAACATTGCGCGCGCATTTGCTCGCGACTCGCCTGGGCGATGACCTCGTTGTCCTCGCTGACAATATCCACCCACTCCGTGCCTGTAAAATGATTCGGTTCCACCATCAGAAATGTCTCGTCATTGCGCTCTTATGGCGCGTTTTAGTTGAAGGGTAACTTACGGATTAATCGCGACCTGTGCAATAAGCCGCTTATCATTCAGTGCCATTACGCGCAAAACACCCTCTTCCAGCATGCCGTAACTGGCGTCGAATCCCCCTTTGGGAATACTCACCGAGCCCGGATTAAAGTGAACAATGTCCCCCTGCCGCTGAGCCACCGGCAGATGTGTATGACCATAGACCAGCACATCGCCCTGCGCCAGCGGCGGTAGATTATCCGGCCCGAACAGGTGACCGTGGGTCAAAAACAGCCGCTGCGTGGGTAAGAGTACCTGCTGCCACGGGGCCGTAATGGGGAAATTGAGCAGCATCTGATCGACTTCGCTGTCGCAGTTACCGCGTACTGCAATAATGCGCGATGCCTTTTCATTCAGCCGCTCCGCCACCTGCGCGGGCGCATAGCCTTGCGGCAGGGCATTTCTTGGCCCGTGATTGAGTACATCGCCCAAAATCACTAACCACTGTGCCCCGCTTTCAGCAAACAGCGCCAGTACGCGTTCGGTGGCGGGCAGCGAGCCGTGAATGTCGGATGCGAACATCAGTTTCATCACTACACCTCAGATTAAAGAGAATGCCGTATCATACCGCAAGCGCGGCCAGGTCTCAGCCCGCACGCTTCGCCGACAGTGCGACATAGCGTTGTATCGAGGAACGCTGCCACTGGAAGGTGGCGTAATCCACCAGACGCTCCGGCACCTCATCACCATTCATCACCAGGCGATTAATCATCAGGGCCAGGTCGGCATCGGCGATACACCACTCGCCAAAAAGATTCTGTTTACCGTGCGCCAGCAGCTCCCCGGCAAGGGCAAACAGTTTGGCGGCGCTCTGCTGGCCTGCGGCGCTGAGCGGCGCTTTCTTCGCCCCGGCGAAAATCACGTCGGTGCTGCGCTCTTCGCGAATCGGCATGAGATCGCTGCGGATCCACGCCTGTACCTGACGGGCACGCGCGCGTTTTTGTAAATCGTGAGGATAGATACGTTCGTATTCCGGCGGCGCAAAGCGCTCTTCCAGATACTCGTCGATTGCCGAGGATTCGCTGAGCTCAAAACCGTCAATTTCCAGCACCGGTACGCGGCGAGTAAGGTGATAGCCAGTCCATCCCGTCTTCTGCTGTTCACCGTGTTGCAGATCAATCGTTTTCAGGCTAAAGGGCAGCCCCTTTTCCTGGAGCGCTACATAAGCAGACATGACATAAGGGGAGAAAAAATCCGCATCTGACCACAACGTGATTGTCGACTCGCTCATAACATCCTCTCAACGATTAGGTTTCTCATCAAAATATAACGTCTTGTTAAGACTGTCACTTGATGAAAACTCACGTGCGATAAGTAACGCTTATATCCAATAAAACCGCTATTGCAATACAGGAAACAAATGATTGATCTCTTTCACGCGTCGACGCCAAACGGGCAAGGAATCACGCTGGATAATTATCCGACGGTAAATAACGGGTGTGAGCACATTCGCGCCCAATGCGGGAGCATACGCGCGCAGGCAAACGCACAGCAAATCTCAATGGCAGCAATATTTTCCTTGTGTATGATGAGATTGTTATTACTGAGGGAAGCCTGCAATGTCACAACCAGACGCCATTATTCGGATTAAAAATCTGCGCCTGCGCACATTTATCGGTATCAAAGAAGAAGAGGTCGCCAACCGTCAGGATATTATTATCAATGTCACTATTCATTATCCGGCCGATAAGGCCCGCGCCAGCGAAGATATCAATGACGCGCTAAACTACCGCACGATAACTAAAAGCATAATTCACCATGTCGAGAGTAACCGCTTCTCGTTACTGGAAAAATTAACTCAGGATGTGCTGAATATCGCACGCGAACATCACTGGGTCACTTATGCTGAGGTTGAGATCGATAAACTTCACGCATTGCGTTACGCCGACTCTGTGTCCATGACCATGAGTTGGCGTCGTCAAGCGTAGCCCTGGAGGTTGCATGAAGATTCTGATTACCGGTGGTACAGGCCTGATTGGTCGTTTTCTGATTCCTCGTTTACAAGAGCTGGACCATTCCATCACCGTGGTAACACGCGATCCCGCCAAAGCGCAGCAGACGCTTGGCGATACGGTTGCGCTGCTACCGGGTCTGGACGATCTCACTGATCTCAATGATTTCGGCGCCGTCATCAATCTGGCAGGCGAGCCGATTGCCGAAAAGCGCTGGACCGATGAGCAAAAACAGCGCCTGTGTGAAAGTCGTTGGAAAATAACCCAGAGGCTGGTCGACCTCATCTTAGCCAGCGCGAATCCGCCGGAAGTGTTTATCTCTGGCTCCGCCGTGGGCTATTACGGCGATACCGGGGATGCAGTCATCACGGAAGACGAGACGCCGCATAACGAATTTACTCACGAACTGTGCGCCCGCTGGGAGCAGATCGCCAGCGGCGCAGAAAGTGAACGCACCCGCGTCTGTTTACTGCGTACAGGCGTCGTCATTGCGCGTAAAGGCGGGGCGATTGCCAAACTGTTGCCGCTCTTTCGCGTCGGCCTTGGCGGCCCGGTCGGCACCGGGCACCAGTACATGTCCTGGATTCATATCGACGATATGGCCAATGGCATCATCTGGTTGCTCAATAACGACCTGCGCGGCCCGTTCAATATGGTCTCGCCCTACCCGGCACGTAACGAGCAGTTCGCTCACGCGCTCGGACATGCGTTGAACCGCCCGGCGGTTATGCACGCCCCGGCCGCCACCGTGCGCCTGATGATGGGTGAATCCTCGGTGCTGGTCCTTGGCGGCCAGCGCGCGCTGCCAAAGCGCCTTGAAGCCTCCGGATTTGCGTTTCGCTGGTTTGATTTAGAAGAAGCGCTCAAGGATGTGGTGACGCCCCCACCATTATAAGGTGTTTACCCGCGCCATTCCGGTGCTAAGCTAAAACGCTTTGCTTCCGGAATGGTGAACCCCTTCATGATATTGACCACTGCGCGCCTGACGCTCTCTGCGTTTACTGAGGCCGACTGGCCCTTTTTCCTCGCCCTACGCCAAAGTCCGGACATTATGCGCTTCATGGGCGCCATTGCCTGTGAAGAGGATATCCGCACCCTGTTTATAACTCGCCTGAACGAGAGCCACGCCCGGGTGATTCGCGACAAAAATGACGAACCACTGGGTGACATTGGGCTGAGCATCAGCACGCAATATCCGCAGGAAGCCGACGTCGGCTACGCTATTGCCCCTTTCGCGCAAGGGAACGGTTTCGCCAGTGAAGCACTGAAAGCCATACGGGATTACGCCTTTACGCACACCCGCGTCACGGCGCTGAACGCCTGGGTACTGGCGGAAAATCAGGGTTCGGTGCGGCTACTGGAAAAACTCGGGTTTACGCGTACCCAGGTGCTGGAAAAGGGCTATACGATTAACGGCGTGGATTATGACGACTGGGCTTATCGGCTGGAAAAAACGCGATAAGGCGCAGGTACACTGCGCCTTATGCCTGCTTACACGCTCTGTTCCACCTCTTCCGGGGAACGCCCCTGACGTACACGTTTGGGCTGCGGCACTTTGATGATAAAGGTCAGCACGCCGGCGAAGATATACAGCCCGGTGTAAGCCCATACCACGCCCACGATATCGAAAAACGGCAGTAATGCGGAGGCAATCGCCGGGGCGACAAAGTTGCTCATCCCGGCAGAGAGGTTGTAGATGGAGACTGCCGCGCCTTTGTGATGCGGTTCCAGTGTCGGGAAGACCGCTGTCATCGGGACGAAGGCCGCGACAAAAATCCCCAGCATGATTGCCGGAATCAGCGCCACCGCGAAGTTATGCCCGGCATAGACCGGCAGGTAATAAAATGTCAGGCTGGAGATGGCCATTCCCAGGCAACCGAACCAGCGCACCTGGCGGATCCAGCCAATGTATTCCCCGGTTATCCCCCAGAAAATATTGGTGAAGATGGTGACGAAGAAGAACACCGCCCAGATTTGCAGCCATTCAGAAATGCTAAAGCCCAGTCGGTCTACAAACAGCAGTGGCATCACAATCGCAAAACCAAACAGCGACAGCGTGTTGATGATACGGATCAGACAGGCATAAAAAATGTCGCGGTTAGTAAACAGAATGGTACCTGCACGGGAAAGCTCGGTCATTTTGTCACGCAGCGGCAAATTCACCCGCGAGCGATCCACCGGCACATTGCGCAAGCTAAAGAAGGCCACCAGGCCACCGCAGCCGACCCAGACGATGGCGAACCACAGCGTTCCCGTTTCGCCAAACATCGGAATGGTCAGGCTTGGCAGATAGCTACCAACCACGCCGATCCCGATAGAGTACATGGCCCAGAACCAGCCCGTCGCCGCCGCCAGATTCGGGCGCGGCAGCACCTGGACCAGCATCAGCATGAAAGAGTAGATAAACATCGGATAGGCCAGACCGCGAATGCCATAGAACAGCAGCATCAGCGGGTAGTTACGCATTCCCAGCCCCATCGACATAAACAGCGCATGCATAATGACCCACAGGACACAGCCAATGGTCATGGCGCGCTGTGGGGTAATAAGCTCCGCCACCACGCCGGATGCCCACGCCGCCAGCGCTGCCGCCAGGCCGTAAATCGTAAAGACGACAGCCGACTGCGCGGGCGAGAAGCCCATATCGGTTATGTGTTTTGATAAGAAAGCCATTTCAAAGCCATCGCCAGCCATAAAAATCGCGATAGCCACAAATCCCCAGAGCAGTTTTTTCGGTAAGCCAAACCAGTATTCATTAGATTGCATAACAATCTTCCTTTATAAGCCGGGAGATGGGCCCCGGCGAGGGTACAGAGGCCGGGGCAGGAAATTTAAGGCAGTAGCGTGCGGGCAGCCTGCTGCTGCTGATAGAGCAGACGGAACAGCGCCAGCCGCTTAACCAGCCATTCGCCGCGTTCAGGCTGTGGCGTAAACCGGGCGACAACCGGGGGCTTGAGGCAGACCTTCGCCTCGTCGCCGCCATCCGCCAGCCAGGCCAGACGCGCAGCCCCCAGCGCCCCGGAAGAACTTGCCGGGTGCGTAACCATCGGAATGTTCAGCACATCGGCAATCAGTTGCGCCCACAGCGGGCTCCTCGCGCCACCGCCCGTCAGGCTGCACCGGGAAATCGAGGCGTTACCCAGCACGTTTAGCCCATCAGCCAGCCCAAAGGTCACCCCTTCAATCACCGCATACCCCAACAGCGCACGGCTGGTTTCATGGCGCAGATTGAAGAAGCTTCCCGCTGCCAGCGGATCGTTATGCGGCGTGCGTTCTCCCGACAGATAAGGCAGGAACACCGGCGCGCGTTTCAGTTCCTCATCCGATAGTTGGGCAATCTCGTCCATTAACTGGCTTTCGGTGACCGAAAGCAGATTACAGATCCAGCGCAGACAACTGGCGGCACTCAGCATCACGCTCATCTGGTGCCAGCGACCGGGAAGCGCATGGCAGAAAGCGTGCACGCCCGAGTTTGGGTCAGCGTGAAGCGCATCATTGACCACGAAAATCACCCCGGACGTCCCGAGAGAGATAAACGCGTCGCCCGGCGCCACCGCTCCGACGCCCACGGCAGACGTGGCGTTATCCCCCCCGCCCCCGGCAACCACCACTGAGGAGCTTAAGCCCCACTCGGTTGCCAGCGCGGCACGCAGCGTTCCGCTGGATTCGCTGCCTTCCACCAGTGATGGCATCTGGCTGCGATTGAGGTCAGTCATAGCAAGCAGTTCATCTGACCAGTCGCGTTTTGCCACATCCAGCCACAGGGTGCCTGCCGCATCGGAGGGATCGCTGACAAACTCACCGGTTAAACGCCAGCGCAGGTAATCTTTTGGTAGCAGTACTTTTGCCACCTGGCTGAACACGTCCGGCTCATGACGGGCCACCCACACCAGCTTCGGTGCGGTAAATCCCGGCATGATCATGTTGCCGCTGATAGCCATCATTTCCGGGTGATGCTCACTCAGCCATGCGCACTCGTCGGCGCTGCGGGTGTCATTCCACAGAATGCAGGGACGCAACACGTTACCGTCATTATCAAGCAGTACCGCACCGTGCATCTGACCCGACAGACCGATGGCGCGAATGGCCGCCCACTGTTGTGGATGCTGCTGACGCAGTTCGGTAACCACGCGACCACAGGCCTGCCACCAGGCTTGTGGGTCCTGCTCCGCCCAGTGCGGATGCGGACGTTGCACGGTCAGCGCCGCATGCGCCGAGGCGACAATCTCACCGTCGCCGTCAATCAACAGCGCTTTTAATTCTGAGGTACCAATATCAATGCCCAGATACATAGCGCCCCCTTACACTGCCGCCAGTTGCAATTCAGGTTGTTTTATCCACAGCTCAAGCTCCGCGACGGTACGACGCAGCAGGGTTAAGAAATCGGCGGATTTCGCCAGACCGGCAAATAGCGCGTCGTCTGCCGCCCACACCGCCAGCGGATCGGGGGCATTGAAAACGGCATGCACGGCATCGGGTTGCATCACGCCATCCTGATAGGTATAGGGCAGTGAACCGTTAGCCCAGCGTTTCAGGAACAGGAAGAACAGCGCAGGCAGCACGGCGGTCGCTGACGGGGTTTCGCCGCGTTTGTAGCATTCGACAAGCGTCGGGGTAACCATCCCCGGAATTTTGGATAGACCATCGGCGGCGACGCGCTGGTTAGTGTCTTTGATATACGGGTTGCTAAAGCGCGCCAGCACCACATCGCGATACGTCGCCAGATCCAGCGGGCTTGGCGTCAGCGACGGAATGACATCACGCGACACATATTCCCAGGCCATCTGGCGAATAGCGCTCTGGCGGGTGCTCTCATCAATAAAGCTCAGACCAATCAGCGTCCCCGCCCACGCAATGCAGCTATGGGTAGCGTTAAGAATGCGGATTTTCGCCTCTTCCCAGGGCAATACGGATTCCACCAGTTCCACTCCCACCTGTTCGAGCGCCGGGCGGCCATTGATAAAATCATCTTCAATCACCCACTGAATAAAGGATTCCCCCATCACCGGCACCGCATCTTTAATGCCGGTTGCCGCCAGTACGCGCTCGGCCACATCCGGCGTCGGGCGCGGGGTAATGCGGTCGACCATGGTATTGGGTGACGTGGTATTTTTTTCCACCCACTGATACAGATCGCTTTCGCCCTTCGCCTGCAAGAAAGAGAGAAAACCGTGGCGGAAGCGCTCGCCGTTATGCCGCAAGTTATCGCAGTTCAGCAAGGTAACAGGGTCGCCATGCTGTGCAATACGCTGCTTAAGGATGCGGGTCAGCGCGCCGTAAAGGGTGCGAATTCCGCCGTTCAGGTCGGCCTGAATATCAGCCTGTTGCTGATCCAGCTCATGCTCAGGTGTCAGGTAGTAACCGCTTTCCGTAACCGTAAAGGCGATGACGCGCGTTTTAGCATCGGCCCCCTGCTTCACCAGCGCGCTAATTTCGCTATCCCAGGGCAATACTTTACGAATTGAGGTGATGGTTTCGTACTGCCGCTCACCCTCCGGCGACACGGTTTCCAGCACATATTCACCGTTTTGCGCGGCGAGATGGCCCAGCAGCACACTGGCGTCATCGCGAATATTTCCCAGCGCAATACTCCAGCGGTCATCCCCCTGCTCCATCAGTTTGTGCAGATACCACGCCTGATGAGCACGATGAAACGACCCGGCACCAATATGCATCCACACCGCTTTTTTCTCGGACATAATCATCACCTCAATTTGAGCATTTGACAGTTTTACGGGCTTATGCCCGTTTGTTGTATGTATGTTAGTAGTGAGAGGCGAAGGTTTTCTGCGATGAAACTCACGAAAACAATTTTTGCCCTTTAAACTGACATTTGCCCATTTTTGTGAATACGACCATTGCGCGTACAATGGCGGCAGGAAATCAGGGGAATGAGTGATGAACAAAGAAGAGAAAAAACAGGAACTCGCCGCCCGTGCCGCATGGATGTATTACGTGGCGGGATTAACACAGCAGGATATTGCCTCGGCGCTGGGTCTGTCGCGCCAGGTGGCGCAACGGCTCATTTCTGCCGCTCGCGAAACCGGGATGGTCACCGTCAATATCAGCCATCCGGTGACCCGCTGTCTGAAACTGGCGCACGACCTGCAAGAAAAACATGCCCTCAACCTGTGCCGCGTGGTGCCCTCTGCCGGGCTGGAGGACGAGGCCATTCAGCAGATGCTGGCCGTGGAAGGGGCGCAAGTGATGGCGCAATTTATCTGCGAAGAGAAACCGCAGGTCTTTGGCGTCGGCTCCGGTAAAACGCTGCGCGCCGTGATTGACGCCCTGCCGTCGCTGGAGCGGCCGCAGCATCAGTGCGTGTCCATGATCGGCGCCATCGCCCGGGATGACTCCGGCACCCGTTACGATGTACCGCTGAAAATGGCGGAAAAAATGCAGGGTAAGTATTTTTTCATTCCGGCTCCGCTCTATGCCGACAGCCCGGAAGATAAAAACAGCTGGTGTCAGCACCAGATTTATCAGCGTGTTGCCGCCAGAGCGCTTAATGCGGATGTCACCTTCCTTGGCATCGGCGAGGTCAAATTAGGTTGTCCGCTCAACACCGAGGGGTTTATTACCGACGCCCAGGTCAAAGATCTGGAGACGCAGCATGTCGCGGGTGAAATGCTTGGCCATTTCTTTAACCATCAGGGCGTACGCCTGGATTCCGAGCTGGATGCGATGCTGACCAGTGTGCCGCTCACCAGCCACACGCAACGAAAAGTGGTCGGGTTTGCCGGAGGGGAACGTAAGCTTGCCGCCATTCGCGCAGCCCTGGTCGGTGGCTGGGTCAATGGGCTGGTGACCGACGAAGATACCGCGCTGAAACTGCTGGCGGAATAAGCGGCTACCGGCGAGCGCCGGTAGCCCGAAGATTACTTGAGCGAACCTTTGAGGAACTGCTGCAGACGTGGGCTTTTCGGGTTGCCGAACAGCTCATCCGGCGCGCCCTCTTCTTCAATTTTGCCCTGATGCAGGAAAATCACATGGGTAGAGACATGGCGGGCAAAGCCCATTTCATGTGTCACCACCACCATGGTTTTCCCCTCTTCCGCCAGTTGTTGCATGATACGCAGCACTTCACCCACCAGCTCCGGATCCAGCGCGGAAGTGGGTTCGTCAAACAGCAACACCTCCGGTTCCATAGCCAGCGCACGTGCAATAGAGACGCGCTGCTGCTGACCGCCAGAGAGATGCACCGGGTATTTCGCCTGCTGAATACCATCAATACCCACTTTCGCCAGGTATTTCACCGCACGCTCGCGGGCCTCTTGTTTGCTCAGACCCAGCACCTGAATTGGCGCTTCCATGACGTTTTCCAGCACCGTCATGTGGCTCCACAGGTTGAAATGCTGAAATACCATCGTCAGGCGAGTACGCAACAAACGCAGTTGCTGCTTATCGGCTACGCGTAACTGACCGTCTTTATCGCGTACCAGATTGATGTTTTCGCCATTGACGATAATCGTCCCTTCGCTTGGCTTCTCAAGGAAGTTTATGCAGCGCAGAAAGGTACTTTTACCGGAGCCTGACGAGCCAATAATGCTGATCACATCCCCGGCATTAGCCTGCAGCGACACCCCTTTCAGCACCTCATGTTCGCCGTAGCGTTTATGCAAATCGATAACGTTTAATTTATTGTCAGACATGATGTTCTCAGTGCGTCGAAGAAGGTTTTATATGCTGCAGCCAGCGTTTTTCCGCCTTGCGGAACAGGCTAATCAGCGCATAAGAAATGATCAAATACAGTACTGCCGCAATACCAAACGCGGTGAACGGCTGGTAAGTCGCGGAGTTAATATCACGGGCGATTTTGAGCAGATCCGGCACCGTCGCGGTAAAAGCCAGCGCGGTCGAGTGGAGCATCAAGATCACTTCGTTGCTGTAGGCCGGCAGCGCAATGCGCAGCGCCGAGGGCAGAATAATACAGCGATACATTTTCACCGACGAGAAACCATAGGCGCGGGCGGCTTCAATTTCCCCGGCCGGTACCGAACGGATCGCGCCGGCGAAAATCTCCGTAGTGTAAGCACAGGTATTCAGGGTTAACGCCAGCACCGTACAATTAAGACCACTGCGGAAAAACGCATTCAGCAGCTCCGTTCCCTTCACAATTTCCAGCGTGTACATACCTGAGTAAAACACCAGCAACTGCACATACAGCGGCGTACCGCGAAAAATGTAGGTGAACAGCCAGATGGGAAATTGAATATATTTGTTGCTGGAAACGCGACCAATGGCCATAAACACCGCCATTATTCCGCCCATCACTACCGAGGAAATCAACAGCCACAGGGTAATAGCCACCCCGGTGAAGCGGTAACCATCGGTCCACAACAGCGATTTCCAGTACTCCTGAATAATCTCGATCACAGGTCAGCCCTCTTCACACCTACTGAGTAGCGACGTTCGAGAAGAAGCAGTACGCCATTAGAAACGGTGGTAAATACCAGATAAATCAAGCCGCACACGACGGCAAAGTAGAACGGCTCCCAGGTACTTTTCCCGGCGAGCTGCGTGGCTTTCACCACATCTTCCAGCCCCAATAACGACACTAACGCCGTCGCTTTGAGAATAACCTGCCAGTTGTTGCCAATCCCCGGCAAGGCAAAGCGCATCATGGCCGGAAATAAAATACGGCGGAAGGTCTGTGAGTTGGTGAAACCAAACGCGGTGGCAGCCTCGATATGCCCTTTCGGCACCGCCATATAAGCGCCGCGGAAGGTTTCGGTGAAATAGGCACCATAAATAAACCCCAGGGTGATAATACCCGCCACCATCGGATCAATATCGAGTTGCTCCATACCCATCGCATCGGTCAGCGTGTTGAGGGCTATTTGCAATCCGTAAAAAATCAGCAGCATCAGCACCAGATCGGGCACGCCGCGAATCAATGTTGTGTAGCCTTCAAACACCAGCGCTAACGGACGGTTTTTAGAGAGCTTTGCGCCCGCACCGGCCAGGCCAATCAGTACCGCCAGCACCACGGAACTGATAGCCAGTTCCAGCGTGACAAGGGCACCATGAAAGATAACTTGAGAAAAACCATACAGCATGCAGCCTGTCCTGTCGTATTCGTGTCTGCCGCGTCTCTTCCCCTTCCGGGCGGAAGGGGTCGCACGTTAAACACGCGTGGAATTAACCACCATAAACATCAAAATCAAAATACTTTTTCGCCAGTTTTTCGTAAGTTCCGTCTGCACGCATTTCCGCGAACGCTTTATTCAGCGCTTCACGCAGTTCGTTATCGTCTTTACGAATACCCATACCGGTGCCGACGCCAAATAGCTTCTCGTCTTTAATGGACGGACCGCCAAATTTGTAGTCTTTACCCATCGCCGTTTTCAGGAAACCTTCGCTGGCGGCCACTTCATCCTGAAACGCAGCGTCAATACGGCCTGCGGTCAGATCAGAATAGATATTGTCCTGCCCCTGGTAGGAGACGATTTCAATACCCTGCGGTGCCCAGTGAACGTTACCGTATGTTTCCTGCGTGGTGCCCTGCAATACGCCAATGCGTTTGCCTTTCAGCTTCGCGATATCGGGAACGATGTCGGAGTCTTTCGCCACGACCAGACGAGAATCCGCAGCATACAGTTTGTCGGTGAACGAAATTTCCTGTTGGCGTTTTTCAGTAATTGAGAGTGATGACATGATGGCGTCGATTTTTTTCGCTTTTAGCGAAGGAATCAGCGCGTCCAGTGGGTTTTCAATAAAGACACACTGGGTTTTGATACGCGTGCACAGCTCTTTCGCCAGATCGATATCAAAACCAACCAATTCACCCTGCGAATTTTTCGATTCGAAAGGAGCATAAGTTGGGTCAGTGCCGATGCGGAGTTTTTGCGGGATTGCTGCGAATGCGCCTGAAACGCTGGAGATAGCGAGCACCAGAGAAAGTGATAACACCAGTTTTTTCATAATTATCCTCAACAGACTGTCTTTCCTAAGGGATTTATTAGAAGAATACGGTGTCGCTATCGTGCCATCATATGGCACGGCAAGGCAAAGCATTCTGCCCGCCCGGCGGCTTTTTTGCATGGTTTTTGCTTAACTATGCATCATTGCGCCATTTCGGTGCATCAGCCGCACCACTTTGAAACATCACGCGTATTTATGCACCATCCTGGCAAGCCAAAATGGCGCATCATTTATCCCAAAAAACAGGCTGCTTTACTCGCCGTAGACGTTAAAGTCGAAATATTTCTTCGCGAGCTTATCGTAGGTACCGTCTTTACGCATTTCAGCGAAGGCTTTGTCAAAGGCCGCTTTCAACTCGGTGTCATCTTTACGCAGACCGATCCCGGTACCGTCGCCAAAATATTTTTTATCTTTAACGGACGGACCGGCGAAGGCAAAATCTTTACCGGCAGGCTGTTTCAGGAAGCCTTCGCTGGCAGCCACTTCGTCCTGGAATGCAGCGTCCAGACGGCCTGCGGCGAGATCAGAGTAAATCAGATCCTGGTTCTGGTAGGCCACCACGTCGATACCTTTAGTGCGCCAGTTGTCGTTCGCATAACCTTCTTGCGTAGACCCCTGCAATACCCCTACGTGTTTGCCTTTCAGGGAGTCCAGCGTCGGCACGATCGGCGAGCCTTTTTTGGCAATCAGACGGGAATCAGCGGCGTAGAGTTTGTCGGAGAAGGCAATCTCCTGCTGACGTTTTTCGGTAATCGAGAGAGAGGAGATAATCGCGTCAATTTTCTTCGCTTTCAGGGACGGGATAAGCGCGTCAAAATCGCTGCCAACCCAGGTACATTTGACCTTGATGCGGGTACACATCTCATTACCGAGATCGATGTCAAAACCGACAAAATTCCCTTTCGCATCTTTAGAAGAGAAAGGTGCGTATGTCGCATCCGTACCGATGCGTACAGTCTGGGGAAGCGCTGCGTAAACACTGGATGCCGCGGACAGGCCCAGCAGTAAAGACAGAGCAATAACCGTCTTCTTCATACATTACCCTCAAGTATTCTGATTTTATTTTGTGCTGCGTTGTGTTGTGTGTTGCTGCGAGTTTACTTGCACGTCTTATGCCAGATTTTTAGCGCTGAAAAACAACAGCGTTAAATTTGTTAATAAAACGTTGCAAATTACCCTTAATGGTGAAAGATAGCAGGTCTGCCGAACGAACCGGAGTGTTAACAGGGGAAAAAAGGAATTAAATGTTGAGGATATGATCACGATTGCAAAAACGCCCTAAAAAAGGGCATCGGGCAAGAATGTGCACTATCTGGAGGCATTTCCTCCCTGCCAGCGGATGAATAAATCTTCCGGCAGAGTAATATCAAACTGATCCAGGACACGATTCACGGTCTGGTTAATGATGTCATCCAGCGATTTCGGCGCATGATAAAACGCAGGTACCGGCGGCATGATAACGGCGCCCAGTTCCGCCGCTTGCGTCATCAAACGCAGATGGCCTAAATGCAGCGGCGTTTCACGCACGCACAGCACCAGCGGGCGACGCTCTTTTAACACCACATCCGCCGCACGCGTCAGCAGGCCGTCGGTATAGCTGTGGACAATGCCAGAGAGCGTTTTTATCGAGCAGGGCAACACCACCATGCCCGCAGTCTTAAAAGAGCCGGAAGAGATGTTGGCGGCGATATCGCGGGCATCGTGCACGACATCCGCCAGAGCCTGAACATCACGCAGGGAAAAATCAGTTTCGAGGGAGAGGGTCTGACGCGCAGCCGGGCTCATCACCAGATGGGTTTCAATGTCCGCCACGTCGCGTAATATCTGCAACAAGCGCACGCCGTAAATCGCACCGCTGGCCCCTGAGATCCCCACAATGAGTCGTTTCATATCCGTCGCCTTTATCTACACTGAGGCAGACTTTGCCGCATTATGCCAGCAGTTGCAACTGATGAGCGCCCCCTCCGGACGGAGAGGGCGAAACGGGTCGATTACCCTTCGTTGTGCATCTCTAAGTTTTCCACTTCGTTCTGACGCTGTACCGCTTTGGCATCATCATTACGCAGGGAATCGAGATAATCGAGGTACTGCTGGTTAACGTCTTTGGTAACGTACACGCCGTTAAATACCGAGCATTCGAACTGCTGGATATCTGGATTTTCCGCGCGTACGGCGTCGATCAGATCACTCAGATCCTGGAAAATCAGGCCATCAGCGCCGATGATCTGGCGAATCTCATCCACTTCACGACCATGCGCAATCAGTTCGTTTGCGGTCGGCATATCGATGCCGTACACGTTCGGGAAACGAATTTCCGGCGCCGCAGAGGCGAGGTACACTTTCTTCGCTCCGGCTTCACGCGCCATCTCAATAATCTGCTCAGAGGTGGTACCACGCACAATGGAATCATCCACCAGCAGGACGTTTTTGTCGCGGAATTCAGCGCGGTTCGCGTTCAGCTTACGGCGGACAGATTTACGACGCAGTTGCTGACCCGGCATGATAAAGGTGCGGCCAACGTAGCGGTTTTTCACAAAACCCTGACGGTACGGCTTACCCAGAATACGGGCGATTTCCAGCGCGATATCGCAGGAGGTTTCCGGGATGGGAATGACCACGTCGATATCCAGATCTTCCCATTCACGCGCAATCTTCTCGCCAAGCTTCGTGCCCATATTGACACGCGCGCTGTAGACGGAGATTTTGTCGATGAAGGAGTCCGGACGCGCAAAATAGACGTATTCGAACAGGCACGGGTTGCTGACCGGATTATCCGCGCACTGGCGGGTAAACAGCTGGCCTTTTTCGGTGATGTAGACAGCTTCGCCCGGCGCGATATCACGCAGGAATTCAAAGCCCAGCGTATCGAGAGCCACGCTTTCGGACGCTACCATGAACTCGGTGCGGCCATCGCCAATATCGCGTTTGCCCAGCACCAGCGGACGAATACCGTTCGGGTCGCGGAAAGCAACCATACCGTGGCCGATGATCATCGCAACACAGGCATACGCACCACGAATCTGGCGGTTGGTCGCGGCGACAGCGGCGAAAATGTTATCTGCTTCCAGCGGGTAATGGCGGAAGTTATCCAGCTCGCTGGCGAAAATGTTCAGCAGGATTTCTGAATCAGACGTGGTGTTGATGTGGCGGCGTTTTTCTTCAAACAGCTTTTTACGCAGCTCGTGGGCATTGGTCAGGTTGCCGTTATGGGCAAGCGTGATGCCGTAAGGGGAGTTAACGTAAAAAGGCTGAGCCTCGGAGGCGCTGGAGCTGCCAGCGGTTGGGTAACGCACATGGCCAATACCCATGTTGCCCTGAAGACGCTGCATATGGCGGGCTTCGAAAACATCGTTGACCAGACCATTTGCTTTGCGCAGACGGAAACAATTATTTGCATCGATCGTGATGATGCCAGCGGCATCCTGACCACGGTGCTGAAGCACCGATAACGCGTCATAAATCGACTGGTTGACCGGCATAACACCGGCGATACCGACAATACCGCACATACGTCTTTTCCTCGTTAAGCCACATCTCAGAGCGATTACGCTCTGGGCAAGAAACTTGACGAACTTTGCAGATAGTCAAAGAACCATCTGATGATGAAACTGAATTGCGGGATAAGCTGCGACTTCTGCCAGTCTTCGCTTTTTGACAGGCCCGTAAAGGTATCGAGAAAGAACAGAATGGCGGCGACGATTAGCACCCCGCGTAGCGCGCCAAAACAGATCCCCAACACCCTGTCTGTACCCGACAGGCCGGTTTTCTCCACAAGTTGACCTATCACGTAATTGACGATAGCGCCAACAATCAGCGTCGCGATGAACAGGATGGCGATGGAAATCCCATTGCGCACCAGTTCGTCTTCAAAGCCCGTAAACCAGACTGACAGGTAAGTGTAGTAATGACTGGCAACAAAGAAAGCACAACCCCATGTCACCAGTGATAACGCTTCACGAACAAAGCCGCGGATGAGGCTAACCAGACAGGAAAAACCAATCACCGCGATGATGGCGTAATCAATCCAGACCATATGTGTCCCACGATTTACGCCCTGTCGTCCAGTTCGGGGCGCATTCTAACAGAAAAAGAAAACGTTTGCGTAGGGATTTCCTTCCCGCGCGTAAATAAAAATGGCGCTGAAAAAATATTCAACGCCATCGAATCTTTAGCCTCTTCGGGCGTGTTTTATTGGTATCAAAAACCCAATCTCCCTTCCCTCCAGGCCTCTCCCTGAAAGAGCGAGAAGATCGCTCCAGTGCCGCTTTTCACCCCCTCCCGTTGGGGAGAGGGACAACGTCAGGGGGTACAAAACGCACACTAGTTCGCGCTATAACCCATTACCACGCCGCTCAAACCTGACAGCTGTTTAAGCTCCTCAAGCGAACCCTTGAGTTTATCTTTCGATGCGTCCGGACCCACCAGAATGCGGGTGATTTTACCCTGTACTGGCGTGGTTGGCGCGGTATAAACGCGATAACCTGCGCCGCGCAGTTTACCGACAATCTCATTAACTTTATCGGCGTTCTTAAGCGCACCCAGTTGCACTACCCAGGCTTTCCCTACTGGCGCCGATTTATCTGCAGTGGGCGCCTGATCCGCAGGCGGGGTTGCCGCTACCTGCTCTGCGGGTTTCTGTGGCTGTGGCTTCGGCTTCTCAACCGGTTTTGGCTGTTCAGCCGGCTTCGGCGCGACGGGTTGCGTCGTGACATCCGGCGTCGTCGCCCCACTAACAGCACGACGAGAGGCATCCAGCGACGGCGCTGCCGCATCGCCAGCCTGCACCTCTTCCGCCGCCCCTTCCGGCGGCTGAGCCGGGAGCGCCTGCGTGGCCGCAGGCATCATATCCGGTTCATCGCGATCCCCGGGTTTGGGTACCAGAGGAATGGCGGCGAACTCATCCTGATAATGCTTTTTTTGCCCGTCCAGCAGCCCGGGAAGAATAATTACCCCGAGCGCAACCAGCACAATGGTTCCCATCAAACGGTTCTGAAACTTACTTGCCACCGGTTCTCCCCGCTTCCATCGCTTCCATGACATGTGCCACCGTATGGAATGAACCACACACCAGCACGGTATCTTCTGCTGTGGCCTCCGCCATCGCTGCCTGCCAGGCCTGCGCAACGTGTTGATACGCTTTCCCTTGCGGTAAGTGCGCCATCAATTGCTCTGCCGTCGCACCGCGTGGCCCCTCCAGAGGGGCACAATACCAGCTATCGACCACAGGCTCCAGACAGGCGAGCGTTCCGGCGATGTCTTTATCGTGCAGCATGCCAATGACCGCCAGCACGCGGCCGCGCCCGGGCTCTGCCGACAGCCGCCCGGCAAGGTAAGCCGCCGCATGAGGATTATGCGCCACATCCAGAATAAGACGCGGGTTATGACGCACAATCTGGAAGCGACCAGGCAAAATCGCAGAGGCAATACCGTCACGGATAGCCTGCTCGCTCACCGTCAGCCCGCTTGCCCGCAGTGCCGCAAGCGCGGTCGCCGCATTGGGCTGCGGCACCTGCGGCAGCGGTAAACCTGTCAGCTCGCCCTGGCCGTCGCGAAAACGCCACTGCCCCTGCTCTACTTCATACTGCCAGTCCACGCCACGGCGCATCAGCAGAGCGCCTTTTTCCGCGGCGACTTCGCCAATGGTGTACGGCATATCGCTTTCGCCAACCACCGCCGGTTTACCGCCACGGAAGACGCCCGCTTTTTCGCGACCGATACTTTCTCTGTCTGGCCCCAGCCAGTCGGTATGATCGAGCGCAATGCTGGTCACGACGGCGACATCCGCATCAACCATATTGGTGGCGTCAAGACGCCCGCCCAGTCCCACTTCGAGGATAACGACGTCCAGCTTCGCCTGTTTAAACAACCACAGCGCCGACAGCGTACCGTACTCAAAATAGGTTAATGAGGTTTCACCGCGCACGGCTTCAATTTCGGCAAAAGAACGCGTGTGGTCGAGCTCAGCCAGCTCCTCACCCTGTACGCGAACGCGCTCGGTATAGCGGATAAGATGCGGCGAACTGTAGACACCCACGCGATAACCGGCCGCCAGAAGAATGGATTCAAGGGTACGGCACGTCGTGCCTTTGCCATTGGTTCCCGCAACGGTAAAGACAAACGGTGCCGGTCGCAGAACATCAAGACGCGCGGCAACCTGGCTTACGCGCTCAAGTCCCAGGTCAATGGTTTTGCTGTGCAGGTTTTCCAGATAAGAAAGCCACGCGGCCAGGGGCGACGTGGCTTGCAAAATGCGTTTATTTTCCATGATGCCCGTAGGATGTTTGACGATGTAAAAAGCAAAAGGGCAGCGCCGTGATGGCCCTGCCCTTCGGTATTATCAGGCCTCGGCTTCCTGATCGGGCACCGGGGGCACCACCACGCTTTCACGCGGCGCATCCGGGTTCGGTGCTGGCTGATTGGTCAGCTTCGCCAGAATGCTCGCCAGTTTCAGGCGCATTTCCGGACGACGAACGATCATATCGATCGCCCCTTTTTCAATCAGGAATTCACTGCGCTGGAATCCCGGCGGCAGTTTTTCACGCACGGTCTGTTCAATCACGCGCGGACCGGCAAAACCAATAAGCGCTTTCGGCTCGGCAATATTCAGATCGCCCAGCATCGCGAAGCTCGCGGAAACGCCACCCATGGTTGGGTCAGTCAGTACGGAGATGTAGGGCAGGCCGCGCTCTTGCATCTTCGCCAGCGCTGCGGAGGTTTTCGCCATCTGCATCAGCGACATCAGCGCTTCCTGCATACGTGCGCCACCCGAGGCGGAGAAACAGATCAGCGGGCAGTTATCTTCCAGCGCCTGCTCAACGGCACGAACAAAACGCGCACCCACTACAGAGCCCATGGAGCCGCCCATAAAGGCGAATTCGAACGCTGCCGCGACAACTGGCATGCCATGCAGCGTACCTTTCATTACCACCAGCGCGTCTTTTTCGCCGGTCTCTTTCTGTGCCGTCGCCAGACGGTCTTTATATTTTTTGGAGTCACGGAACTTGAGCACGTCTTTCGGCTCAAGTTCGCTACCCAGTTCCACCATTGAACCTTCGTCCAGCAATGTATGCAGACGGTTACGCGCAGTCATGCGCATATGGTGGTCACACTTCGGGCAGACCTCAAGGTTACGCTCCAGCTCGGCACGATACAGTACCTGACCGCAGCTATCGCATTTCGTCCACACACCCTCAGGGATGCTCGCCTTGCGGGTGGGGGTAATATTGCTTTTGATTCGTTCAATCCAGCTCATTGATAACCTTTATACATGAACCTGGTAGCCCATAAATGGGGCACATTAAAACATAACAGTTCGCAACTTGGGATAAAAAAGTGGTCGAACCGCCATAGACATCTTATTTTGCCTGTCGCGCTGCCGCTCGACGGTGGCGAATGATCTCAATCACACCAGGAAGTATAGACACCACGATAATCGCGACAATCAGTAACTTAAGATTTTCCTGCACCATCGGCAACGTGCCGAAGAAGTAGCCAGCATAAGTAAACAGCAGCACCCATAACAGCGCCCCGATCACGTTGAACGCCGCGAAATGGCGATAGGACATATGTCCCATCCCGGCAACGAAGGGAGCGAACGTGCGCACAATGGGGATAAAGCGGGCAAGAATAATGGTTTTGCCGCCGTGTTTCTCATAAAACTGATGGGTTTTATCGAGATAGCTGCGACGGAACACTTTCGAGGTCGGGTTGCTAAAGAGCTTATCGCCGAACAGGCGCCCTATCGTGTAATTCACCGCATCGCCGAGAATGGCCGCAACAAGCATCAGCATCACCATCACGTGAACGTTGATGTCGTTCGTGGGCAGTGAGGCCAGCGCGCCCGCGACGAACAGCAGCGAATCCCCCGGTAAAAACGGCGTGACCACCAGACCGGTTTCGCAGAACAAAATCAGAAACAGAATCGCGTAAACCCAGATACCGTATTGCGCGACCAGTTCCGCCAGATGAACATCAATGTGCAGAATGAAATCAATAAGAAAGCGAATTACGTCCATATTGTCTATGCCTTGGTTGATTGCGACTAGTCCGCGAGAAACAGCGGACCCATTGGCGGGTGGGGTAAGTTGAAACGGTCCGGATAATCCACCGATACCAGATACAACCCTTCAGCTCTCGCCGTTGCTGCCGCCAGCGTTCTGTCCTTAGCCGCCAGTAGCTCTGCTATCCAGCTCTCCGGCTGGTTGTTGGCACCCACTTCCATCAGGCTACCGACAATATTTCTTACCATATGATGTACAAAGGCATTCGCTTTGATATCCACCACCACATACACACCGTAACGCTGAACGTTAATGTGCATCATGTTGCGCCACGGCGTGCGCGACTGGCACTGTACCGCGCGAAACGAGGTAAAATCATTTTCACCCAGCAGGCACTGCGCCGCACGCTGCATACGCTGTGCATCAAGGGGCAGATGGTAATGCGTAACCCCCTGGTTCAGTACTGCCGGACGTAAACGATGATTGTAGATAACATAGCGATAACGACGCGCCGTCGCGCTAAATCGCGCATGGAAATCGTCGGGCACATCTTTCACCCAACGTACCGCGATGTCTCCAGGTAAATTCGCATTTACGCCCAGTGTCCAGGCCGCGTCTTTACGTACCGCGCGGGTCTCAAAATGGACCACCTGCCCTGTGGCATGCACTCCTGCGTCGGTACGCCCGGCACAAAAAACCGTCACCGGCTCATTGGCGACCTGCGACAACGCTTTTTCCAGCTTTTCCTGCACGCTGCGTACTTCTTGCTGACGCTGCCAGCCGTAATACTTACTGCCGTCGTACTCAATGCCGAGGGCAATTTTCAGCAGCGGTTGTTCCACTACGTCTGACATTAGTACAGGTACTCCTGTACCAGTTTCTCAGCGATCTTCACCGCCATCAGCGCCCCACCAAAACGTACGTTATCTGCCACCGACCAGAACTGAATCTGTTCAGGCTGGCCATAATCGTTACGTACGCAGCTGACGGAAAGATGCGCGCTACCGGAAGCATCGCCAACCTGGGTTGGGAAATCATTCTCTTCGGACAACACAATATCTTCGCCGCGGGCAAACGCATCACGGGCCTCTTCTGCCGCCAGCGGGCGTAGCGCTTCGAAGCTGACCATCTGCGCGTGACCATAAAATACCGGCGCACGGACACAGTTTGCGGATATCATCAGCCCGTCGTCCTGCAGAATTTTACGTACCTGATCGACCAGACGACGCTCTTCCGGGACGGCACCTTCACGGTCCGGCAGAATCGGCAGCATGTTAAATGCCATCTGACGGCCAAAGAAGTCGTCTTCATCAATAGGTATGCCGTTAAGCAATTTCGCGCTCTGTCCGGCAAGGGCATCCACCGCCTGTTTACCCTGCGCCGACGCGGAGAGCAGGCTGGTCACGCCAATACGTGACAGGCCGCCTTCGTCGATCAGCGGTTTCAGCGCGGTCAGCAACTGGCTGGTCAGGCTATCCGGCACGGCAATGACATTTCGGTTGCGGTAATCCGCCAGTACAAACGGGTTCACCTCCGGCACAACCAGCGGCACATCCGGCTCCAGCGCGAACAGACCGCTGGTATCAATCACCAGGCAACCAGCGTTGGTGGCTTCTTCAATATTCTCGGCAGATGCCTGGGCACCGGCGACAAAAAATGCCAGCTGCGCCTGCGTCCAGTCAAATTCAGCAACGTCCTGAACGCGTACGGTTTTTCCGCCAAAACGCAGCGTCTCACCGGCGCTTTCATGACGCGCCAGCGCATACAAATCGCCCACCGGGAACTCACGCTCCGCAAGCGTTTCGAGTAAGGCTTCTCCGACAGCGCCCGTCGCGCCCAGTACGGCAATATTCCAGCCTTCAGACATGGTGATTTACTCCAGAAAAAAGCGTACCCGCCGGATTATCCGGCAGGTAGCATTAAGATGACATTAACGAATTGGGTGATGGACAGCGTTGAAACCCAGCTTTTGCAGCAGTGTAGCCGCCTGGTTGTCATCACACTGCACATACAGCGATGACCATTCCCGACGCTCAAGATAATTTTTACGCAGCTTGTCGAACTCACCCGGGATGCCCGCCACTTTTCGCAGCAGCGCATCGTCGCGGCGCACATCATACACCAAATGAATGAGTCTTTTCAGGATCGACTGATCGAGCGGACCGTGAAGGGTAATGCGACCGAACTCCGGCGCAGGCAGCAGCGTATCCAGCGCAACCTGCTGGCGCTTGCCGATAAAATCGCTAAACGCTTCGAACACCTGCGTGGTGCCGCGCGCTTTTCCTTCCAGCGTATACCCGGCGATATGCGCGGTACCAATATCCACTTTTGCCAGCAGCGCCACGTCGAGATCCGGCTCGGGTTCCCAGACATCGAGAATAACGCTGAGCGACTGACCAGCCTCCAGACGGCGTAACAGGGCGGCGTTATCGACCACCGGGCCACGGCAGGCATTAATCAGAATAGCGCCAGGTTTCAGACGGCTAATTACCTCTTCGTCCGCCAGATGCCAGCTTTTATACGGCCCGTCTTTAAACAGCGGCGTGTGAAAGGTCAGCACATCGGCGTCGCGCACCAGCGCGTCGAGCGGCAGAAACTCGCCATCATCGCCACGGTCGGCGCGCGGTGGATCGCACAGTAATGTTTTCACGCCCCACGCTTCAAGACGCGCCTGCAAACGACTCCCCACGTTACCTACCCCAACAATCCCGACGGTGCGATCGCGCAGATCGAAACCGTCACGCTCTGCCAACAGCATCAGGGACGAGAAAACATATTCCACAACCGCAATGGCATTACACCCCGGCGCGGCAGAGAAACCGATCCCTGCCTGTTGCAACCATTGCTCGTCAACGTGATCGGTACCCGCCGTTGCCGTACCCACGAATTTAATCGGCGTACCGCTGAGCAGCGCTTCATTCACCTTCGTCACAGAACGCACCATCAGCGCGTCCGCATCAGCCAGTTCCGCTGCCGGAATAGGACGACCAGGCACAGCTTTTACCTCACCCAGACGACGGAACAAATCGCCAGCATAGGGCATATTTTCATCAACAAGGATTTTCACGTTACAGTACCGGTTAGAGAACGGGAGTTAAGCTGTTAAGTGTGCCATAATCTCGCAGCCAGGCATACCTGCAATGCCGCTACACCACGTGCGAGACCCAGAGGATTTCCATGATGCAACCCATTCAGGGCACGCCCGCGCGCCCTCCGGGGCAAGAGCCTACGCCCCCAACTTTGGCCGCCGGAGAGCAGCCGTTATCGACAATCCAGCGCACCGTGCTGGAGCGGTTGATTATTCGCCTGGTCGCGCTCACGCAACAGCAGAGCGCCGAAGTCTGGGCCGGGGTAAAACATGATTTGGGGTTAAAGAACGATGCGCCGCTGCTGTCACGCCATTTCCCGGCAGCGGAGCAGAATCTCAACCAGCGTCTGGATACCGCCACGCAGAATCACACTACCCGCCAGGTTATCTCGCAGCTGACTGAATTACTCGGCCAGGGGAACAACCGTCAGGCGGTTAGCGACTTTATTCGCCAACAGTTTGGTCAGACGGCGCTGAGCCAGCTTACGCCGGAGCAGCTTAAAACCGTGCTTACGCTACTGCAGAACAACCAAATTTCGGTACCTCAGCCCTTGCAACGTCCGGCGACAGACCGCCCGCTGTTGCCCGCTGAGCACAACTCGCTCAACCAGGCGGTGACAAAACTGGCCGCGGCGACAGGCGAATCCGGTAAATTGATTTGGCAGTCGATGATGGAATTATCCGGCGTGAAAACCGGTGAGCTCATTCCGGCAAAACATTTCACCCACTTAATGACCTGGCTGCAGGCGCGACAGACATTGAGTACCCAGACGTCACCCACACTGCAAAGCGTACAAACCGCGCTTAAGCAGCCGCTGGATGAGGTGGAGTGGCAAACTATCACCGATTATGCCCGGCAGAACTGGCAGGCCACCCCGCAAATGGTGCTGACAACGGCGCAAGTGCAGGACATTCTCAATCAGGTTTTTTTACATCGCGCAGAACGGACATCGGGCGTACTGGAAGCACGCAATATTCAGCCGATCTACAGCCCGCTCTTCGCCCCGATCATCGAAAGCGTCAAAAACCTCTCAACCCGGCCAGGTCTGTTTTTGGTCGCGTTGCTTATTGCCTTCGCCCTTATCTGGCTGGTTATCTGAAAGAATCCCCTCCGTCGGAGGGGATTTTCATTAAAGATTTTCACCGTTACTTTTAATGGTCTGCTGGTACCACCAGAACGACTTCTTACGGCTGCGTTCAAGCGTACCGTTTCCTTCGTTATCTTTATCGACATAGATAAAGCCGTAACGTTTTTTCATTTCGCCGGTTCCTGCGGAAACCAGATCAATACAGCCCCACGGGGTGTAGCCCATCAAATCCACGCCATCTTCCACCACCGCCTTTTTCATTTCGCGCAGGTGGTTTTGCATATATTCAATGCGGTACTGATCGTTTACCGAACCGTCACTCTCTTTCTGATCGATAGCGCCGAAGCCATTCTCGACGATAAACAGCGGCAGTTGATAAAGATCGTAGAAATAGTTCAGTGAATAACGCAGGCCCACCGGGTCGATTTGCCATCCCCAGTCCGATGCTTTCACATACGGATTTTTCACCAGACTCTTCGTTTCGTCATAGTCCAGTTGTGGGTTATCCGCAGTGGCTTTGGTGGCGAACGACATGTAGTAGCTAAAACCGATATAGTCCACGCAACCCCGTTTCAGGATCTGCAGGTCTTCATCGGTAATATCGAGATTAAAGCCTTTACGGGCGAAATAATTAAGCAGATGACGCGGGTAATAACCGCGAACATGCACATCGGTAAACCAGTAGCGGCGGTGCATCGCCGAGACGGACATCATCATGTCGTCCGGGTTACAGGTAAGCGGGTAGACCGGGCACATGGCAATCATGCAGCCAATCTGGAAATCAGGGTTAATCGCATGCCCCGCTTCCACCGCCAGCGCACTGGCGACAAGCTCATAGTGCGCCGCCTGGTACATGACCGGCTCCCGATCCTCGCCTTCTTTGTATTTAAGACCGGAGTTGGTAAACGGGGCGAAATCTTCGTGGTAATTGGCCTGATTATTGATTTCGTTGAACGTCATCCAGTATTTCACTTTGCCTTTATAGCGAGTAAATACCGTTTTGGCGAAACGCACAAAAAAATCAATAAGCTTACGGTTACGCCAGCCACCATATTCAGTGACCAGGTAATAAGGCATTTCAAAATGCGAGAGCGTAATCACCGGTTCAATATTGTATTTCAGGCATTCATCGAAGAGATCGTCATAAAACTGCAGACCGGCTTCGTTCGGTTCTAATTCATCCCCTTTCGGGAAAATACGTGTCCAGGCGATGGATGTACGAAAACATTTAAACCCCATTTCCGCAAAGAGTTTGATGTCCTCTTTATAGCGATGATAAAAGTCGATGGCATCGTGGTTGGGGTAATTTTTTCCCGGTAATACGCCATCGGTAATTTCGCGCGGAATGCCGTGCGCCCCGGCAGTCATTACGTCAGCGACACTCACCCCTTTGCCGCCTTCCTGCCAGCCGCCTTCAAGCTGATGCGCCGCCACCGCGCCGCCCCACAGAAAATCTGCTTTAAACCCAGGCATACGTCTCTCCTTTCTCTAAAAAGTAGTAAAAGAATAACTTACGTACGAAGATAGCCTGACTATAGCAGCATTATAACTACCTGAGAATGTTGCAAAAAATTATATCAGTGGAATATGTTACACCAATAAAACAATATGTTTTTTCTGTGGCGTGGCGCGTATTTTTAGTTATTTTCTGGAGCCAAAAATAGCATTCAGAATTATGAGGAAGTGGATTATTTATTTCCGGCCCTCATTATGAAAGCCGGAACAGGCGATTATTTTCGAAATGAAATCAGCGTCACCACAATGCCGCTGGCCGCCGCAATTGCCGCGGCCAGGAATACCGACGGATAGCCCAGCGAGGTCGCCAACAGCCCGGTAAGTGGCCCGGTGATACCATACGCAATGTCCTGAAATGCCGAATACCCTCCCAGCGCGGTACCCCGAACCTGCGGAGCAACGCGTTTTACCACTTCAACGCCCAGCGCCGGGAAAATCAACGAACAACCACAGCCGGTCAATGCCGCACCGGCCATTGCCAGCCAGGCGTCCGGCGCCTGCCAGAGCAGCAACAGACCCACCGTTTCCACCATCAACGAAACAATAGCCACCCGCACGCCGCCAAAGCGATCCGGCATCCAGCCAAACAGCAGACGCATCAGAACAAAGGCGCCGCCAAATGCCGTCAGCGTAAAGCCAGCCATTTCCCAGCCATTGCTGGCAAAGTAAAGCGAAACGAAAGTACCGATAACCGCGAAACCTACCCCCTGGAGCGCGAGACCAAGGCCCGGCTGCCAGATTTGGCCGACCACGCTCCACAGCGAAGGACGTACACCCGGATGAGCAGGCGTTTTTTGTACGCCGCCATTAAATGCCCATGCCAGCAGCGGCAAGACCATGGTGATCGCCGCCAGGGTGGCAAAGCCAAACCGGCTATGAATGAGCAGGCCGAGCGGCGCCCCAACAGCCAGCGCGCCGTAAATGGCCATACCGTTCCAGGACATCACTTTGCCTGAACGTTTAGGACCAACCAGCCCCATCCCCCAGGCGAGCGTTCCGGTGAGTAGCTGGCTTTCGCCAAAACCCAGCATTAGCCGTCCGATAATCAACAAGCCAAATTTTGCCAGAGCGCTTATCGGTAGCCATGCCGCCAGCAACCAGGCGACGCCGGCGAGCGCACAGGCAAACATTCCCTGCAACGCCGAGCGCTTTGCGCCAAACTGATCGGCCAGCCGCCCGGCATAACCCCGTGTCAGGACGGTTGCCAGAAACTGGATACCGACAGCGATGCCCACCATGGTGTTGCCGTAACCGAGTTCGTTATGCACAAAGAGCGGGATGACGGGCAACGGTAACCCGATGGTCATATAGGTAAGGAAAACGGCAACCACCAGTCGTAGTAGCGAACCCGTGCCGGATGAGGAAGAAAGTGTTTGAGTCTCTACAGACATGCATTACTCCGTACCGCAGAGTAAGGCGAGGAAAAAAGCCACGCCCCCTCCACCTGATGTTCAGGATTAAGGTGCGTTGGATAACGTTAAACGCTTACGCATTATCAGGACGACAATGTTGCGCAGGAAGTTTGCCTGCCCGTGTCGCGGCTTGTCAATGCATAAAAAAAGGGAACCCATTGGCTCCCTTTTTAATATTCAGACGATTACTTGAGCTTACGCATCACCAGCGTGGCGTTAGTACCGCCGAAACCGAAGCTGTTGGACATAACCGTGTTCAGCGTCGCGTCAGTCGGTTTGGTGACGATATTCAGGCCAGCAGCCTGCTCATCCAACTCGTCGATATTGATGCTCGGCGCGATAAAGCCGTGTTCCAGCATCAGCAGAGAGTAGATAGCTTCCTGCACGCCAGCTGCACCCAGAGAGTGACCGGTCATGGCTTTGGTCGCAGAGATAGCCGGGCTGTTGTCGCCGAACACTTCACGAATCGCGCCCAGTTCTTTCACGTCGCCTACCGGAGTAGAGGTACCGTGAGAGTTCAGGTAATCGATTGGGGTATCAACATCGTGCATTGCCATCTTCATGCAGCGCACTGCGCCTTCACCTGACGGCGCGACCATGTCAGCGCCATCCGACGTTGCGCCGTAACCCACAATTTCAGCATAGATGTGCGCGCCACGAGCCAGCGCATGTTCCAGCTCTTCAACCACAACCATACCGCCGCCGCCTGCGATGATGAAGCCATCACGGTGCGCGTCATAAGTACGGGACGCTTTTTCCGGGGTTTCATTGTATTTGGTCGACAGCGCGCCCATTGCGTCGAACTCACAGGCCATTTCCCAGCCCAGCTCTTCGCCGCCGCCAGCAAAGACGATGTCCTGCTTGCCCAGCTGAATCTGCTCAACGGCGTTACCGATGCAGTGTGCGGAAGTGGCACAGGCGGAACTGATGGAGTAGTTCACACCGTGGATTTTAAACGGGGTGGCGAGGCACGCGGAAACCGCAGACCCCATTGCTTTGGTCACCACATACGGACCAACAGCTTTCAGGCCGCGCGGGCTGCGCATAGCATCCGCACCGAAGACCTGCGCTTTTGAAGAACCGCCGGAACCGGCAATCAGGCCGACGCGCGGATTGTTCTGGTAAACGTCTGCGCTCAGGCCAGCATCCGCAATCGCTTCTTGCATGGAGAGATAAGCATAGATAGAGGCATCGTTCATGAAACGAACCACTTTACGGTCAATCAAACCGGTCGTATCCAGTTTGACGTTACCCCATACGTGGCTGCGCATTCCGGAATCTTTGAATTCCTGAGAGAAAGTGATCCCTGAGCGTCCCTCACGCAGAGAGGCCAGGACTTCCTGCTGGTTATTACCGATGCTGGAAACGATGCCCAGGCCAGTAATCACTGCACGTTTCATTCAATACCCCTGTAAGTCGCACTAATTTAAGTTTTCGTGTCGCAAGATAGCGTACAGTTGTACGCCGAACAAGTCCGATCAGACAATTAATGGGTAAATTTGCGCCCTGAGACGCACATCGTTAAGATCGTGGCACAGCCTGTCCGCCGAGTAACTTACGTGAAACAAACCGCTATACAATCTGCCAACCTGGAATTCAACGCTGAGGGTACACCTGTTTCCCGAGATTTCGATGACGTCTATTTCTCAAATGATAACGGGCTGGAAGAGACCCGCTATGTTTTTCTTGGTGGTAACGGTATACCCGAGCGTTTCGTCGCGCATCCCCGCCCGCTGTTTGTCGTCGCGGAAAGCGGTTTTGGCACCGGGCTCAATTTCCTGACCCTCTGGCAGGCGTTTGATGCCTTTTCCCGCGCCAGTCCGCAGGCTACCCTGGAAAGATTACATTTCATCAGTTTCGAAAAATTCCCTTTAACGAAAGACGATCTTCGCCTGGCGCACCAGCACTGGCCCGAGCTGGCCCCCTGGGCGGAACAACTGCAGCAGCAGTGGCCGTTGCCTTTTGCCGGTTGCCATCGCCTGTTACTGGACGGCGGTCGCGTGACCCTGGATTTATGGTTCGGCGATATCAACGAATTGACTGAAACGTTAGATGATTCGCTCAATCAACAAGTTGATGCCTGGTTCCTCGACGGCTTTGCGCCGGCGAAAAACCCGGATATGTGGACGCCCGGGCTGTTTAACGCAATGGCAAGGCTGGCGCGTCCCGGCGCGACGCTGGCCACTTTCACCTCCGCTGGTTTTGTCCGCCGTGGGTTGCAGGACGCCGGGTTCACCATGCGCAAAAGCAAAGGGTTTGGCCGTAAGCGGGAAATGCTCACCGGGGTGATGGAGAGCGCCATCCTGCCCGCGCTGCGTATGCCATGGTTTGCCCGCACTGGCACGAAAAAGCGCGCGGTTGCAATTATCGGCGGCGGTATCGCCAGCGCGCTGCTATCGCTGGCCTTGTTACGTCGCGGCTGGCAGGTCACGCTCTACTGTGCCGATGACGAACCCGCACAGGGCGCTTCCGGCAATCGGCAGGGCGCGCTGTATCCACTGCTCAGCGCGCACGACCCGGCGCTGGCCCATTTTTTCCCCGCCGCGTTTACCTTCGCCCGCCGCCTGTATGACACTCTGCCCGTCGATTTCGATCATCACTGGTGCGGTGTCACTCAACTGGGATACGACGAAAAAAGTCAGCAAAAAATTAGCCAGATGCTGACGCTGGGCCTGCCGGACGCCATCGCCCATGCGGTCAGCGCCGAAGCGGTCGCGCAAACGACGGGGGTAGAAACCGGCTGCGGCGGCATTCATTATCCGGCGGGGGGCTGGCTGTGTCCGGCGCAATTAACAGCGTCAGCGCTGGCATTAGCCCAGCGTCAGGGATTATGCGTGCACTACGGCCACCGGGTGACAAACCTCGCTCAACAGGATGGCAAATGGCGGCTGGATTTTGCCGATAGCAGCCAGCGCACTCATGACTGCGTCGTACTGGCTAACGGTCACCACATCAGCCACTTTACTCAGACCGAAAAACTGCCGGTTTACCCGGTTGGCGGACAGGTCAGCCATATTCCCACAACGGCGGCACTGAGCGACCTGCGTCAAGTACTCTGCTATGACGGTTATCTGACGCCGCAAAACCCGCGCAATCAGCATCACTGTATTGGCGCAAGCTACCACCGTGGACAAGAGGAAGCCACCTACAGCGAGGAGGATCAACAGCAAAATCGCCAGCGTTTGCTGAACTGCTTCCCGCAGGCGCAGTGGGCGATGGACGTCGATGTCAGCGGCGGTGAGGCGCGCTGCGGTGTGCGCTGCGCAACCCGGGATCATCTGCCGTTAGTCGGGAATGTGGCGGATTACGCGGCAACGCTGGATGCCTATGCCACTCTTGCGCAAGAGAGAACGGATATGATAAGCGCACCGGTTTTTGACGGGTTGTTTATGCTTGGCGCGCTCGGCTCACGTGGATTATGCAGCGCGCCGCTGGCGGCGGAGATTCTGGCCTCGCAAATGAGTGAGGAGCCGTTGCCGCTGGATGGTGAAACACTGGCAGCGCTGAATCCTAATCGCTTATGGGTGAGAAAGTTGTTGAAGGGAAAACGGGTTAAGTGAGCCCGGGTGCGATGAGCCACCCAGGCCACGTTCACAGGTTCTGTCGCGACAGAAAAGCAAAGACCATAAGGTGAACGGAATGACCACCAGAGCCGCAGTTTCCCCCTCACCCTGGCCCTCTCCCTCAGGGAGAGGGAACCGATCGAGCTTGCATTTTTGTCGGGATCCCTCTCCCCTCTACGATCGGGCACCGAACCCGTAGCCCGGATAAGGCGTTTATGCCGCATCCGGGATCGGTGCTTCTTACTGTGCTTGCGCCTTTCGGAACAGCGTGTCCCACATTCCCAACACCAGCGCCTGATCCGGCGGAGAGAGCTCGCCCGCCTGAATGGCTTTTTCCAGACTCGCCGACACACGGTCATGCAGCGCCGCGGATGAGTGGTCTTCACCCGCTTCCAGTTCTGCGACCGCCAGCGTCAGATGCCCACGCAGATAACCGCCAGCAAACAGCTCATCATCACTGGCGTGCTCTACCATGTCATCAATTAACGCCAGAATGCGCGATTCAAATTCTGCGATCATCTTCTTTCCTCAGTTATAAATCTTCCGGCCATGGGAAGTGTTCCGCCTTTAGCTCAGGCGTGTGATAGTAATCTTGCAGCGCTTTAATAAAACGCGCCGGACGCGCCGGGATCCCTTTGTCGAGATATTCCATCACCTGCGCATGCACGCGGCGCTGGAATACAACGCGGTCCGGTTCAAAATCCCCTTCCAGGTTGTCACAACTGACGTTAAACGGATAACCCGCCGCCACACAGAACAGCCAGTCAAAAGCCTGCGGTTTAACCTCAACGTCCTCAAACTGACACTGGGTCGCCGCATCACGCCCATCCGGGCAGTACCAGTAACCAAAGTCCACCCGCTCGCGACGGGCTTTCCCGGCGATACACCAGTGGGAGATCTCATGCAACGCGCTGGCGTAGAACCCGTGAGCGAAGACGATCCGGTTATAAGGGACTTCTTCATCAGCAGGAAGATAGATCGGTTCGTCGTCGCCTTTAATCAGACGGGTATTAAAATCGTCGGCAAAACAGCCGTCAAAAAGGGTGATCAGTTGTTCGTAATGATGTGTTGTTGTGTTCATGCACTCACCCCCAGAAACTGGAGGATCTCCTGCCCATGGCTGTCATAAAGTAATTTTGCGCTCATCACTGCCGAGACGATAACAATCATCGGGCGAATGAGTTTTTGACCTTTGCTGAGCACCAGACGTGAGCCCATACGCGCGCCCAGAAACTGGCCCGCCAGCATCACAAACCCCGTTGCCCAGATAACCTTGCCGCCAATAATAAACAGCAACAGCCCGCCAATATTGGAAGTGGCATTCAGCACCTTGGCGTGCGCGGTGGATTTAGCAAGGTTAAAACCCGCCAGCGTGACAAACGCCAGCGCATAAAATGACCCGGCGCCGGGACCAAAAAAGCCATCGTAGAAACCCACGCAGCCGCCCGCCACCAGCGCAAAAGGCAGGCCATGCAGCCGACGTTGACGGTCTTCTTCACCCAGTTTTGGCATTAACAAAAAGTAGAGACCGATACAGATAATAAGGACCGGCAAAATCTGGCGCAGAATATCAGACTGAACATGCTGAACCAGCAGCGCGCCCGACGTTGAACCAATAAAGGTCATCAGAATATTGAGTTTCTGATCGGCAAGACTCACCACTTTACGGCGCAAAAAATAGAGCGTGGAAGAGATGGAGCCACCGCAGGCCTGCAGTTTATTGGTAGCCAGCGCCTGCGCCGGGGTCATACCGGCGGCCAGCAATGCAGGCACGGTCAGTAAACCACCGCCACCCGCTAACGCATCAATGAATCCCGCCAGCGTGGCGACCAGAAAAAGCACCACCAGAAGCAGTGGCGACACCATAAATATCTCTTGAAATGCATCCATTACAATACGTGCTCATCCAGTAATGCCTGACAGGAAGCAGGCAGCGGCGGGGGTGTCGTCTTCTCAGGCGTCGTAGAAGGTTTGGCCGGTTTGAACCAGCTTTGCAATTCCGCACCACAGCCGTCGCCATCTGGTGGCAAAGGCTGATCCTGGCACTCAAGGCTATCTGCCGGGCAGCGCAAACGGACATGCATATGCGCGCGATGCTGGAACCAGGGGCGCACTTTCCGCAGCCAGTCGCGGTCTGTACCGGCGTCCAGACACAGCTGCTGCTTAATGGCCGGGTTGACGAAAATGCGCGTCACATCATTATCTTTCGCCGCCAGCTTAATGAGGCTGGTAATTTCGGGTTTCCATAACGAAGGCACTACCTGCTTGCCATCGCTGGAAACCAAATCCAGTGCCTGCGGTTTTAACAATTGCGCTGCGGTCCAGCGTGCTTTTGGCAGTTGCAGAAAAATGTCCACATCCAGCCCCGTCTGGTGACTGGCGTGACCGCCGTTAAAACGTCCGCCGGCCGGCATACCCATATCGCCCACCAGCACTGTCCCAAGCCCCAGGTTATGCACCTGATTACCCAGACGCTGAATAAACAGAATCAGGTCCGGATGACCAAAGTAGCGTCGCTGATCGGTACGCATCACCTGATAGGTATCGGATTGCAGCGGCAGTTCATGCGCGCCAACAATACAGCCATTCGAGAAGGCGCCGATCGATTGCGTTGCGCCCGCAACTGGATGGGTGATTTTCTGCCAGGGCGTTGCCGCCTGGCAGGTCAGCGTTGCGAAAAACGCCAGCAGCGCAATTGCAATTCTTTTCATTGGTTACCAGCGAGGAATAGTGGTCGTCACATCGCCATTTTGCGCACGCTGACGCATAAAATGGTCCATCAGCACAATGGCCAGCATCGCTTCGGCGATCGGTACCGCGCGAATACCGACACACGGGTCGTGACGTCCTTTGGTAATCATCTCTACTTCTTCGCCAAAGCGATTAATCGTGCGCCCCGACACGGTAATGCTTGAGGTCGGTTTCAGTGCGATATGGGTAACGATCTGCTGCCCGCTGCTGATACCGCCCAGAATGCCGCCCGCGTGGTTGCTCTGAAAACCGTCTTTGGTGATTTCATCGCGATTCTGGCTACCGCGCAGGTTGATCACGCCAAAGCCGTCGCCAATCTCAACGCCTTTAACCGCGTTGATGCTCATCATCGCATGGGCGATATCGGCATCCAGACGATCAAATACCGGCTCACCGAGGCCTGCCGGCACACCGTCCGCCACAACAGTGACTTTCGCGCCGATCGAGTCGCCCTCTTTTTTAAGCCCGCGCATCAGTTCGTCCAGCGCGTCGATTTTGTCCGGATCCGGGCAGAAGAACGGATTCTGTTCGACCTGTTCCCAGTCTTTCATCTCCAGCGGAATATCCCCCATCTGGGTCAGACAGCCACGGATCACGATGCCGAATTTATGCGCGAGGAATTTTTTGGCAATTGCCCCAGCCGCCACACGCATTGCGGTTTCACGAGCCGAGGAACGGCCACCGCCACGATAGTCGCGCAGGCCATATTTTTGCTCGTAAGTGTAATCAGCATGCCCCGGACGGAACACATCTTTGATTGCGCTGTAATCCTGGGAGCGCTGATCGGTATTCTCAATCAGCAGGCCGATGCTGGTACCGGTGGTCACGCCTTCAAACACGCCGGAGAGAATTTTCACCTGATCCGGCTCACGGCGTTGGGTGGTATAGCGTGAGGTTCCGGGGCGGCGTCGATCCAGGTCATGCTGGAGGTCGGCTTCGGTCAGTGGAATGCCCGGCGGTACACCATCGACGATGCAGCCCAGCGCGATGCCGTGCGATTCGCCGAAGGTCGTTACGCGAAAGAGTTGTCCAATAGTATTTCCTGCCATCACGGCTCCGTTGTCGTCGTTATGTTATTAGCGTTTTAATCTTTATAAATGCTGAAATGTTGCTGTGCGGCCAGCAACTGCGCTTTGGTCAGCATGAAGACACCGTCACCGCCATTATCAAATTCAAGCCAGGTGAACGGCACATCCGGATATTGTTCCATCAGATGTACCATGCTGTTGCCCACTTCACAAATGAGCACACCATTATCGGTAAGGTAATCCGCCGCACACGCCAGAATGCGGCGCGTCAGTTTCAGACCGTCGCTACCGGAGGCCAGCCCCAGCTCCGGCTCATGGCGATACTCTGACGGCAGATCAGACATATCCTCTTCATCAACATACGGCGGGTTGGTCACAATCAGGTCGTACTGCACTTTCGGCAGGTCACGGAACAGGTCGGAGCGAATCGGCGTGACGTGATGAATCAGCCCGTGGTCTTCAATGTTGTGTTCTGTTACCGCCAGCGCATCCGGGGAGATGTCCACCGCGTCCACTTCCGCCTCCGGGAAGGCGTAAGCGCAGGCAATGGCGATACAGCCGCTACCGGTACACATATCCAGAATGTGCTGCGGTTGTCCGTCGATAAGGCCGGCGAAGTGGTTATTGATCAGTTCACCAATCGGCGAGCGCGGCACCAGTACGCGCTCATCAACGTAAAACTCATGGCCGCAGAACCAGGCTTTATTGGTGAGATAGGCAACCGGGATACGTTCATTGACGCGGCGAATGACGCGCTCAACGATACGGTGACGTTCGCTGGAGGTCAGGCGCGCGTTGCGCATCTCTTCCGGTATATCCAGCGGCAGGTAAAGGGTTGGCAATACCAGTTGTACGGCTTCATCCCACGGGTTATCCGTACCGTGACCGTACCAGATATTTGCCGCGCTGAATCGGCTTACCGACCAGCGCAACATGTCCTGAATGGTATGCAGTTCACTTACTGCTTCATCAACGAAAATTTTATCCATCTTATCCTCCAGGACACGCTCGCAAGAAATTCGGCGGCTAGTTTGCCATGAAGACGGCGATAAATCAGCATTGTCGCTTCGCGTCGCGGCCTAAAAATGCATTTTGCTGAACAGCAGGGAGCGAGTCGGGTACACTAAAAGAAATAAAAGATGAGATGCGCAGATGAAAAAGAAACCATCGCTTAGCGAGGAGGAGCAGACGCTGTTCCGACAATTGATGACCGGCACGCGTCAAATAAAACAGGATACGGTAGTGCACCGCCCGACACGTAAAAAAATCACTGAGGTTCCGGTGAAGCGCCTGTTGTCGGAGCAGGCAGATAACAGCCATTATTTCTCTGATGAATTTCAGCCATTGCTGAATACCGAAGGGCCGGTGAAGTATGTGCGCGACGATGTCAGCCATTTTGAACTCAAGAAGATCCGCCGCGGTGATTATTCCCCGGATCTGTTTCTTGACCTGCACGGCTTAACGCAGCTACAGGCCAAGCAGGAACTGGGGGCGCTGATCGCCGCCTGCCGACGTGAACATGTCTTTTGCGCCTGCGTCATGCACGGGCACGGTAAACATATCCTTAAGCAACAGACGCCTCTCTGGCTGGCACAGCATCCGCATGTAATGGCGTTTCACCAGGCTCCCAAAGAGTACGGTGGCGATGCTGCGATACTGGTGTTGATTGAAGTCGAAGAGTGGCAGCCGCCAGAGCTTCCCTGAACGCAACGGACAGACAGAAACGTAAAAAGCCGCACAAGTGCGGCTTTTTTTCACGGTCCGGCGAATCAGATTGCTTTTGGCATTCTCAGGTTGCAGGGACTCATTTGCCAGTTGTAAACGCCTTTACCGCTCTCATCCAGCGTCACGCTGGCAATCGCGGAGGTGGTAAACATTGGCGGTGTTTCACCCGGGCAAAGCTCGGACACCAGATAACCCACCAACGGCAGGTGAGAAATCACCAGCACGGAAGAGGTACCTTCGTTTGCCAGCGCCTGGAGATAGGCACTGACCAGACCAACATCACCACAAGGGGTCAGTTCGGGCAGGACATCCACGTTGTCGGGCAGGTTCATGCATTCACCCACCTCACTTAGCGTCTGTTCAGCACGAAGAAACGGGCTGACCAGAACACGTTCGACATCCACTTTTTGACCTTTCAGCCAGGTTGCCATCTGACGCGATTCGTCACAACCACAAGGGGTTAAGGGACGAACTGAGTCGCTGGCTGCATCGAGGGCTGCATCGCCGTGACGCATGATAAAAACTTGCATATTGCACCGCTTTTGTTAACCAGAAGCATTAACACTCCCCGCGTGAACAGTTCCATTACGACAGGAAATATCAATGGCCGGGCATTTTGCCTGATCCATTCGATGAATGAAACGCTGTTTTTTACCTCAATGGCGTAAGTATAGTCAATGACTGTTTACAAAATAACCATCGCTGTTTCATTTAAAGCTGGATTTACCCTTTTTTGACCTTAACTTACAAAATCAGTTTCCTTCTTGCCCCAAAAAGTTTCGCCTCGTTCAGCCATTTGTAACAAAAGCTGACAAGGAGCAAAACGTTCCCCATAAAGCGAAGCCAGGCGCTGTAGAGTTGCGACAATATCACCCGCGCCAAGGGTATCCATATAGCGGAACGGGCCGCCCAGGAAAGGCGGAAAACCGATGCCAAACACCGCGCCAATATCACCATCGCGCGGGCTGCGGATCACCTTCTCGGCGAAGCAGCGTGCAGCCTCGTTAAGCATCATCATGACGCATCGTTCGGCAATCTGTTCTGCCGATAATTTGCCTGTGCCAGAAGCCCCCACAAGCGGGTAAATTGCCGGGTCAGGCTGTTTCTTGCTTTTACGCCCTTTCTTACCGTAAAGATAGAAACCACGCTCATTTTTTCTGCCTTTGCGATCGTCATTCAATATTGCAGAAACGACGCTTGCAGGGGCGCTAAAACGGTCACCGTAGGCAGCCTCCAGCACAGGGATAATTTTGGTCCCCGTGTCGATGCCCACCTCATCCAGAAGTTGGATAGGGCCGACAGGAAAGCCAAATTTTACCAGCGCTTTATCGATATTCTCGATACGTTCCCCTTCGCTCAGCAGTCGCATCGCTTCGCTCATATAAGGCGCCAGAATACGGTTCACGTAAAAACCCGCTTTGTCCGCCACGACAATCGGCGTTTTACCCTGCTTCTTGGCCAGTTTCACCACTGTCGAAATGGTCTGTTCATCGGTGCCGGCATGGGGAATAACTTCCACCAATGGCATCTTCTCCACCGGGCTAAAAAAATGTAATCCGATAACGTTACCGGGGCGCGCCGCTTTGGCAGCAATATCGCCGATGGGCAACGAAGAAGTGTTGGAGGCAAAAATGGTCTGCGGCGCGCACTGTGCTTCAACCTCCGCGACCATCTGTTGCTTAAGGTTCAAATCTTCGAAAACGGCCTCGATAACCACATCCCGATGGGAAAAACCGCTGTAGTCCGTGGTACCGGAAATGCGGGCCATTTGCGCGTCACGTTCAGCAGATTTGAGATGGCGGCGACGCACCTTTTTATCAAGCTGTTCCCAGCTATATTTCAGCGCGTGGTTAATACCTTTCGGATTAATATCTTTTATGCGAACAGGAAGGTTACCCTTCCCTGCCGTCACGTAGGCAATTCCGCCGCCCATCAACCCGCCACCGAGAATACCGACAGCACGAAGCGGACCGGCCGCAACCGGGCTGCCAGGGTCTTTTTTTACCTCAGTGCTGATAAAGAAAATATGCCGTAGCGCCTGTGATTGCGGCGTCATTGCCAGCTGACCAAACGCGCGCGCCTCCGCATCATAGCCACTGCTACTGCCCTGACTTAAACCCGTTTCGATAACATTCAAAATACGGGTCGTCGCGGGGTAATTGCCCTGGGTTTTTTGCTCTGTTTTTTTTGCGACCATGCGGAATAACAGCGCACGTACCAGCGGCCCGGCCAGCAGGCGTTCACGTACCGGCAGGCTGCGGCTGGCAGGACGACCTTGTGTAGCAAGCTCTGCGGCGGCATCCAGCAAGATAGAAACCGGCACGACATCATCCACCAGCCCCGCTTTTAACGCCTGACGCGCGCGCAGTTGCTTACCAGTAAGGATCATCTCCAGCGCGGTGCTTACTCCGACCAGACGCGGCAGTCGCTGGGTACCGCCGGAACCAGGCAACAGCCCAAGCTGAACTTCAGGCAGCCCTAAGACCGTCTTCGCATCATCGGTACAAATACGGCGGTGACAGGCTAATGCCAGTTCCAGCCCGCCGCCCAGGCATGGACCATGAATGGCGGCGATCACCGGGATCGACAGAGCGTGGATCTCGGCCATGATCTGTTGCCCCTGGCGCGCCAGATCTTCGGCCTCTTTGGCCGTTTTGCAGCGATCAATCATATTGATGTCCGCACCGGCGATAAAATTATCTGGTTTTGCGGAAATGAACACCACGCCACGTATCTGTTTATTTTCGCGGATTTGTTTGAGAATGGCGCGAACCTGGCTGCCAAACTCGGCTTTTAGCGTGTTCATCTTTTCGCCGGGAACATCAATGCTGACAACGGCAACATTGTCCGGGCGGACACTGAGTGTAAATGCTGAGGTCATCTCCATTATTCGGCCTCCAGAACCATAGCTGCCCCAAGCCCACCTGCGGCACAGGCAGTGACCAGACCAAATCCACCGCCGCGTCTGCGCAGTTCATGCAAGGTTTGGGTGATCATCCGCGCCCCGGTCGCCGCAAAGGGATGCCCGTAAGCAATCGATCCCCCCAACACGTTAAATTTGCTGTCATCCACCTCGCCCGTTGCCTGTGTCCGGCCTAATACATTGCGGGCAAAGCGCTCGCTGGCCATCAGTTTCAGGTTGGTCAGGGTTTGCGATGCAAACGCTTCGTGCATATCCAGTAAGGTTAAATCCGCCATCGTCAGCCCCGCCCTGTCGAGTGCCAGCGGCGTCGCCCAGGCGGGCCCCAGCAACATGTCCTGCTGTACGTCAATGGCGGTGAAGGCATAACTTCGCAGGTATCCCAAAGGCTGCAAACCCAGCTCTTTCGCCCGCGACTCGGTCATCAGGATCACCGCTGCCGCACCATCGGTGAGTGGCGTGCTGTTCGCGGCGGTCACAGTACCGTGTCGGCGATCAAAGGCCGGACGCAGTTTGGCATAGTCCGCGAGGCTGGAGTTTTGCCGGACATTATTGTCCTGGGTTATCGGTTCGCGAAAAGGTGGTGCATAGGCGGTCATCACTTCATCCGCCAGCTTGCCTTCCGCCCAGGCCTGTGCCGCATACTGGTGAGAACGATGGGCTAACGCATCCTGTTCCTGACGCGTGATGCCGTAGGTTTTCGCCATCTGCTCTGCGGTATCCCCCATGCGTAAACCGGTGGAATATTCTGCCACCGCAGGCGGCACTGGCAAGAGATCACGTAGCCGTAAACGGGAGAAGAGCTTTAGTTTTTGTCCTGCACTGCGGGCTTTGTTGGCATCGACCAACACACGTGCCAGTTTTTTGCTCACGCCGATGGGCAATACAGAAGAAGAATCAGCACCACCCGCGATACCCGCGCGAATCGTCCCCGCCATCAGGCTTTCGGCAACGTTTGCTACGGCCTGGAAACTGGTGGCGCAGGCGCGGCTCACACTGTAGGCATCGGTATGCACACTCATGCCCGTTCCTAGTACGATTTCTCTTGCGATATTAGGGGCTTCCGGCATTTGCACCACCTGGCCAAAAACCAGTTGTTCAATGATTTCCGGCGGGATTTCACTTCGGGCAAGGAGCTCGCCCACCACCATTTTGCCAAGATCGATAGCCGGGACACCGTGAAATACCGTTGCCTGACGGGCAAATGGCGTACGTAATCCACTGACAATGGCGATGCGGTCGCCCTGACGGGTGACAAGCGGTAATGCCTGACTCATAACACTCCCCTGTTAACAGCATGATGCACTAGTGGTCTGACCTGATAACAGTCTTAACTAATTATTTACATTTAGCCAATGAGGGAAAGAAAAAAGTGGGAGGTAAAACACAGAGATGATTGAAAAAAACGCTCCCGCAGAAGCAGGAGCGCAGGCAGGAAGATTAACGCAGACCCAGCTGGAAAATCAGGGTTTCCGCTTCGCAAGCAAAAACAAAATCGATATCCAGACGCACACCGCCGTCAACCTCAGTGAACGTCGAAGTGATTTGGCATGGATCTGACTCTACGCCACGCGCGCGCGCCGTCAGCGCAGCCAGTGTCTCTTCTGCATCGGTGCGGTTTGTGAACACACGGCTATAAGAGGCGGTGCAATCGGAGTTGTCCATGATGGTACCAACATCCATACAGCAGCAAACCGGGGTTTCATCAGCACTGCATTTACTCATTGTGATTTCCTCTGAATTCGCACCCAAGGTGCCAAATAAACGTTGTGCATATTTTACCCCCCTCAATAACCTGTCTCCAGTCGATAATGTGAGGAAAGTCCCTAAGTGACCGAAATCACACTTAAAAATGATCCAGAACAAAAACCACCCATAATCATGAGCGACGCTGGCCGCAATTTTGCCACGCAGATCCCGTTTCGAAGATCACAATTGAAAAATTTTATATACAAGCTTGCAACATTTCCTCTGGTCAGACCTATACTCTCGCCACTGGTCTGATTTCTATGACGTACCGCAGACCCTACACTTCGCGCTCCTGTTACACCACGTAACATAGTTTAAATAAAAATAACCGGATGAGGTTTTGGTCATGAGCCAGAAAAACCTGTTTACCAAATCTGCACTCGCAGTTGCAGTGGCAATCGTCTCAACCCAGGCCTGGTCCGCAGGCTTCCAGCTCAACGAATTTTCTTCTTCTGGTCTTGGCCGCGCTTATTCCGGCGAAGGCGCAATTGCAGATGATGCGGGCAACGCCAGCCGCAACCCTGCTCTGATTATGATGTTTGACCGTCCGACGTTCTCCGCTGGCGCTATTTTCGTTGATCCGGGTGTTGATATTTCAGGCACATCACCATCAGGTGCCAGCCTGGATTCGAAAAACATCGCGCCAACAGCATGGGTTCCAAACCTGCACTTCGTCGCACCAATCAATGATCAGTTTGGCTGGGGCGCGTCCATTACCTCTAACTACGGTTTAGCGACCGAGTTTAATAGCGACTACGCGGCAGGCGCATATGCCGGCAAAACAGACCTGGAAACCCTGAACCTGAACCTCAGCGGTGCTTATCGTCTGAATAACCACTGGAGTTTCGGCCTGGGCTTTGATGCGGTATACGCCAAAGCGAAGATTGAGCGTTACGCAGGCGATCTGGGCAGAATCGTTGCGGGTTCAGGCGCGTTGCCACCGATTCCGGGTCTGGCGCAGCAGGTTGCAGGTATCCCGGCTGATACGCAGATAGCTTATCTGAAAGGTGATGAGTGGGGCTTTGGCTGGAACGCCGGTATTCTTTACGAAATCGATAAAAACAACCGTTACGGCTTAACCTACCGTTCTGAGGTGAAAGTCGACTTTGATGGTGATTACAAGAGCAGCCTGCCTTCGGCCTATAACCAAATCCTCGGCAACTTCGGTCTGCCAATGGGCACCAATGGCCGTACAACCGGTGGTTCTCTGACCCTGAACCTGCCGGAGATGTGGGAAATCTCAGGTTATAACCGCGTTGCGCCGCAATGGGCTATCCACTACAGCATGGCCTATACCAGCTGGAGTCAGTTCCAGGAGCTGAAAGCGACAAACAGCAACGGCCAGACCCTGTTCTATAAAGATGAAAGCTTTAAAGACTCTTACCGTATCGCACTGGGTACCACCTACTATATGGACGATAACTGGACCTTCCGTACCGGTATCGCCTTTGATGACAGCCCGGTTCCGGCAGACAAACGTTCTATCTCCATTCCGGATCAGGACCGTTTCTGGCTGAGCGCAGGTACCACGTATGCGTTCAACAAAGATGCGTCTGTGGATGTCGGCGTATCCTATATGCACGGTCAGAAAGTGAACTTCCAGGAAGGCCCGTACAAATTTAGCTCAGAAGGGCGTGCGTGGCTGTATGGCGCGAACTTTAACTACGCATTCTGATTTATCGCAGGCATAAAAAAGGTGAGCTTCGTGCTCACCTTTTCGTTTATTCGGAATCGATTTCCTTGAGGTCGCCCTGAATCGCCTGAGCATTCGGGTTATCCTGCGGCTTGAGCTTACCGCCATTGGCGATAAAGTCATGACGCTGGAAGTAGGCTTCACGCACCATGATGTACGGGTCGGAAGACTGACGCAGCAGGCCGTCGGAATCCAGCAACTGAGCACGTGTTTCAATGCCTTCCACCGTCCATTTACCGACCGACAGCGGCCAGGTCAGCCAGGACAGCACCGGATAGAGCGTATCCGCCATATCACCGCCATCTTCACGTAGCGTAAAGCTGCCGTAGAAAGGCAACTGCATATAAGGCCCATAGCCAACGCCATAATGACCCAGAGTGCTACCAAAACGGTGCGGCTCAACGCGCTGCAATTTCGGGTTCGACATACCGGCCACATCCATCAGGCCACCCATACCCAGTAAGGTGTTGAGGAAGAAGCGCGTAAAGTGAACCATCCCCTGATAGGGATCGCCCTGCAGGAAGTAGTTCACCATGATGGCCGGTTCTTCAAGGTTGCTGGTGAAGTTGCTCAGGCCGTTACGCGCGGGCTGCGGCACATAATCACGCCATGCCACCGCAACGGGACGCACAACATACGGGTCCAGGACATTAAAGTTGAAGTTGTACATGGTGCGGTTAAATCCTTCCAGTGGATCTGAACGCCCCTGCGTGTCTCCTGAACTGGCGCAGCCCGCCAACAGTGTGGTTGCCAGCGCAATCGCCGACACACGAAATTTCATAGGTGTCTCCCTGAAGAAAATGGCTTTCGCTGAGTGCCATCCAGAAGGGCACAAACGCAATCTGCCTCGGTTCGCGTCATAAACATGCAAGGCATTGTATCAGCACGCCTTGTGTTGTCTACGCAACGTGCGAATCTCATATTGAGCATAGTCGCAGTTTGCCCCCTCGTTTCGTGACAATGTTATCTCATCTTCGCCAAAGCCATATCGCCATAGTTGCCATCGCCACCAAATTCGGAGGATCCCGCCAGACCTGGTAAAAAAAGCCGCTACGCTTAGACCATGGGTCACACGTAGACAGAGGCAATATGGACGGCATCAAAGACGAGAAAATTGACAAGCACACCGATGAAATTGAAGTCGAAAGCGAAGAGAAAATAGGTGGCGAGCATATTGAGGTAGATGAAGAGCGCCTCCCCTCACGCGCGATGGCTATCCATGAGCATATCCGTCAGGACGGCGAAAAAGAGCTGGAACGCGACGCCATGGCCCTGTTTTGGTCCGCCATCGCCGCCGGGCTGTCGATGGGCGCCTCGTTGCTGGCAAAAGGGATTTTTCACGTTCAGCTCGCAGGCGTACCGGCTGCCTTTATTCTGGAAAACCTCGGCTATACCTTCGGCTTTATTATTGTGATTATGGCCCGCCAGCAGCTTTTTACCGAAAACACCGTTACCGCTGTACTGCCGGTGATGCAAAAGCCTTCATGGGTCAATTTCGGCCTGATGATGCGCCTGTGGAGCGTTGTGCTGCTGGGGAATCTCATTGGTACGGGTATCGCGGCGTGGGCATTTGAATATATGCCGATTTTTGATGAGCCGACGCGCGACGCGTTCGTCAAAATTGGTATGGATGTGATGAAGAATACGCCGATGGAGATGTTTTCCAACGCCATTATTTCCGGCTGGATTATCGCGACCATGGTCTGGATGTTCCCGTCTGCGGGTGCGGCGAAAATCGTGGTTATTATTCTGATGACCTGGCTTATCGCCCTGGCCGACACCACCCATATCGTGGTGGGCGCGGTGGAGATTTTTTATCTCATCTTTAATGGCAACATCCACTGGAGCGAATTTTTCTGGCCGTTTGCGCTGCCCACCCTCGCCGGAAATATCTGCGGCGGTACGTTTATCTTCGCGTTATTGAGCCACGCGCAAATTCGCAATGACATGATTAACAAGCGCAAAGCCGAAGCAAAAGCCAAAACGAAACAGGAAACAGCCGAAAACAGGGGCTGACTGGCGACACTTTAACCACTCGGGCGCAGGACACTTAACGCAAAGGCGAAATGACGTTATACTCCTGCCGCCTCGTCCCCTTAGTTAAATGGATATAACGAGCCCCTCCTAAGGGCTAGTTGCAGGTTCGATTCCTGCAGGGGACACCATAGACACCTCTTCTGCTGTCTGGCGAAATCACCCTCCCGATGCACGCCATGCCACCGTCAGTGGGTCATACTGGCCTGTTCATTTCCAGGTTTAGCCTTTCGCAACCTTTTTACGGTGGTGATGGTGTAACCACATTTAATCTGCCTAATCTCCATGGGCGAATGCCGATTGGTTTTGGTCAGTTAAACACGGTTATTCATAACATTAGCGATACTGGCGGTACTGACAATGTACAGTTGACGCCAATATTGATTAACTGTCTGAGGGATACCACACCCATTTATCCGCAACTGAACCTTGTTCCTCACACTTAAATCCCAGAGCCAGATATAAGCGTTGGGCATCGTGATTCATTCGCCAAACGGTAGCGCTGAGCGGGCAGCCAACTTTACGGGCAGCAACCTGTAATTGCTGTAAGATGAGTCGTCCATAACCTTGTCCACGCGCTTCCGGCAACATGGCAATGAATATCACCCTTGCCTCATTGTGACCAAAATCGACCATCACGGTGCCGACATTCGAACCTGCACGCTCCACCATAAAATGCATGGCATTGGGGTGCTGTTCGCCGCTGGATTGCTGCATCATATGCCACTGTTGCTGGCGGACAGTCTCTATAAGCGCCTGTTCACCATCAATCCATTGCAAATCCGGTCGAGCGCTCTGATAAATTTGCTCAATCAACGGCATATCCGATGCGCGCGCAGGACGCAAAGATAATACGTCTATTGACCTCGAAACCACGGGTTTAGACACCATCATGACTCCTTTATGCATAAATCCTGCCGCCAGGCGGATTACAACCCGGCCTCCCGACCCACACTGACAACCAGCCACTGCCAGGCGCGTTGTAAAAAACTACGATGCTCGCTCTGTAACACCACTTTTCCCGCCAGCTCACGCTCTGGCGAAAGGCGTGTTTCGCAGGCGTCCAGACGAACGCGAAAGATGGAATTAACAGGCACAAGACGCTCATTGATGATCTGCACCGGAATACCACCGCCATACACCGATGCCAGCAAAGGTTGGTCAAGCGTCGTTTGGTTAAGTCTGTCAACCTGACCGACTTTACAGCGAATCGCCCGCGTTTCGCCGCTGTCCGGCACAAAGAACGCGGCATCGCCGGGGTGCAGGGTCGTTACCGTATCTTCATCCACCCACCCTTCGCCACGCATGCCCTCTTTGCCAAGGATTTGCATCAACCGTTCGCCCTGAACCACCACGGTGCCTGGCTTTAACGTATCGCTGGCATCCGCTACGCGCCCTGCGAAAGGGGCGGTTAATGTCAGTCGCGCTTGCTGACGCAATAAACTCTCAATTTGCTCCTGTGCTGCCAGTGCGAGCTTTTTCAATGCCGCGCCTTGTTCATCAAGCCCCTGAGAAAAGGGCTGCTGAGCAACCTGCCAGGCGAGATTCGCAGCAATAATCTTAGCCTGCGCTATCTGGTAATCAAGGCTGTCCGATGTCAGTACAGCCAGTACCTGCCCTTGCGCCACCCAGTCGCCATCATGAACATTCACCTGCCCGACCCGCGCATCCTCCGGCACGTAAAGAGCCTGTGATTGTGCTGCTTCCATTACCGCTGGCGCGGAAACGCCCCGCTGCCATGGCACGGCAAAAAAAAGCACTATCACGCACAGGAAAAACAGCGTACGCCAGGTTCTGAATCCCCAACGTAAATCATGGCGCCGCCGCCACCAAACCTGTAATTCATTAACGAAGGGCCGCACCACAAACCACCCCAGTTCCACCATCAGTAATATTATCCCCAGCGTTTTAAAAAAAAGGTGATAAACCAAAAACGCGATGGAGGTGAAGATGACCAGTCGGTATAACCAGGTCAGCCAGGCAAAAATAAGTAAACCGCGTCGCCGTGAAGAGGAGAAATGCTCCGGCTCGGGATCATCCAGTCCCAGCAATACGCGTCTCAGGTGCCAGCGTGCCAGTGCAAAGGCCCTGGCATGCAAATTTGGCATCTGTAGCAGGTCCGATAACAAAAAATAGCCATCGAAGCGCATGAAGGGGCTGGCATTAATAGCAAGGGTCGCCAGCCAGGTGGTGCTGGCCAACAGAAAAATACCGGCGCGTATCGGGCTGTCGGGTAAGAAGCACCAGAGTAATGTCGCACAGGAGGCCAGCGTCAGTTCGGCCATCATTCCGGCGCCGCCAATCAACAATCGCTGGCGGCGCGACGGCAATTTCCACGCATCATTGGTGTCGGTATACAGCACCGGGACCATCACCAAAAAAGCGATACCCATGGCAGGCACCCGACAACCAAAATGGCGAGCGGTAAACGCATGCCCCAGTTCGTGAACCACTTTAGCGATGCTCAGGGCCACCGCAATCCCTACCGCAGCCATCCAGCCGCCGTAGCCTGAAAACGTATGTGTAAATGCATCCCACTGCTGAGACACCATAAACAGGCCGCTGAGGGTTACCAGCGCCATTACCCACCAGAATCCTGGACGAAAAACCCAACGGATCCAGGGTAACAAGCGAGCCAGAAGCGCATCCGGGCGAATCAGAGGAATACGGAAAAACAGATAGTGGCTGAGCAGCCAGGATAAATATCCCCGATGGCGATGCTGATGCACACGCCACAACTCTTCACTCGACTGCGTTTGCAGTAACTGGTTTTCACGCAGAAATTGCACCAGGTGGTGGATATCGTGCATATCCAGCGTCAATGTGGTTTGTGCATTGACGACCTTTATCAGGCGCCCGGCATCACGCGCGCCCCAGCGTGACAGCATCTCAAAGCTGGCCCACCCCAGCAGAAAAAAACGGTTTGCCGCCGGGTCGTGCAACACCCAGCCAGGGGAGCCATCCTGCTGATCCGGCCCGGCATGCAGAGTCAGTTCCTGACGCAATGGAGGAAGCAGGAAATTATCCATGCTACCACCCAAGCCACTGTCGGGCCGCGGTCAAAGGTCGCCGCAGGGCGTAGTAGCCTAAAGGAACCCAGTCGCCATAAATACGCGCGGTTCCCATTTGTCCAATCATGGGTGTCTGTTTTGGCGCAAGGAATTTTGCCTGCAGGCGATAGCTAAGCACATTGCCATCACTGACCTCCGCTTTATAGGCGATTCTTACCAGGGTCGCGTCAAAGGCGCTAAAGGGGGATGCGTTTGGATAAAGTGTCACTTTCGCCCCCGGTTGCAGATGAATGGCATCGGCGGCGGGCAGCCAGGCCGCCAGTTCCACACGTTCAGGATCGGCCAGGGTCATGACTTTTTCACCGACGTTTACGGCTTTCCCCTGCCATTCATCGGCATCGGAAAATACCACCACACCGCTGCTCGGGGCGGTCACGTTAAGTTTATCCAGCGCCTTCCCGGCATAATCCGCAGAGATATCTTTCGCCGCCAGACGGGATTTATCCTCAGCAAGTTCCAGCTTATTTTTGTCGCTGGTCACCGCCATCTGCGCGCTGATCCGAAAGCGCTCTTTTGCCGCCAGCGCCTCCTGTTTTGCCAGGGCGAACTGCCCTGCCAGCACCGTTGCGTCAAGGGCGAAAAGCGCCGTTCCCTTCTGAACAACCTGATTCGGCTGTACCAGCACTTTATCGATAACCCCAACGACGGGCGCACGAATTAGCTCTGGATCCGATGGCACAACCTCTGCCCGGGCAAGCACACTCATACGCACGGGTATGCACAACACGACCAGCGGCGCCAGTAACCACCATTTCCGACGCGGCGAGGCTTTCAACCAGGCCTGAAACTTCTGACGCTTATTGAGGTGAGGCAGATGCTGAACCAGCGCAAAACGATAACCATGGATCAGCTCCTGAGCGAGATGGAGGGTTTCGTCATCCCAGGGCTCATCACTGGCAAATAATAATGCCCCCGCAGACCCCAAAGGGAACCAGACGGCATGGGCGGGTAGCCACTGAGACCAGTCCACTGCCAGAGACTCAGGTAAAGCCGCAGCCGTTAATGTCACATAGGGCGGCAATTCAGGATGGTGTTGATGAAGAAAGCGAAAAACACCGCTCAACCACTGTAAATACGGTGACGTGGCGTCAACTTCCGCAAGTCCGGAGACAGCGACAACCTGGCGGCGCAGCCCCTCCTGCCAGAACGCCGCCTGGCGATAAACCAATAACTGACGGGACTCATTTACCATAATGAATCCCAGACGTAGCGGACTTTGCGCTTCTCTCGCCAGATGCAGAAGGTGCAGGAGTACCGCCAGCCCGTTATGTTGCGCTTGTTCCATATCGACCTTAATTAAAGTTTGCCCACCCACTCATCCCGGGTAACAAATTCTCTGCATTCCCGGTGATAACGCCAATCACCGGAATGGTCTGGCTGACAGGGTCGATTTGCGCGCCTGTACGCTTGATTTTTGCCGGGAAGGTCTGCCCCAGTTCATCAATCGTCACCTGGAAGGTGGCGCCGGAATTTAAGCGCGGTAACCATTTTGACGGCACCAGCATACGTAGCTCCAGATCCTGGGTTGCCACAATATCAAGAACCGGTGCACCGGGCGTCATATATTGCCAGGCTGCGGCATGTCGTTTTGAAACACGTCCATCAAAAGGCGCCGTAATCGTGCATTTAGAAACCAGCGTTTGCATATAGCTGACATCCGCTGCCGCCTCATCAAGCTTTCCTTTTGCCTGGGTCAGTTCCAGCGTGCCGACAGAATTGTATTTCGCCAGTTGATTGTTCACCTTCAGCAACTGGCTGGCGGCTTCCTGTACGGCCTGCGCCTTACGCAGTTGCGCGCGATAGGTCGCACAATCGAATTCAATCAGTGTCTGCCCCTGCCGAAAGCTGTCCCCTTCGGAGACTTTCAGTGCGGCGATGCGCGCCGCGATTTCGCCGGAGAGCGTGACCGCATGGGGAGAGAGCAGTTCCACGCGAATCCCCCCCTCGCTATTGCCTGCCGGTACGCTTTCCGCCGCTGGCGATGAGCTGGTCGGTGCGCCAACCGCGCCGGCGCTCAGTACCCCAGCCATCAACCACAGCGCGTATTTCTTCATTGTTTATCGCCTGCCATTTGCTTATTCACGCGGGCTGCAACGCCTTTAAAGGCCTGATCCAGCGACGCAACATCATATCCCCGGGTATCCTCCGGCAACGGATCAAGCCCAAGGCTGGCCCCCATTTGTCCGTAGGCGTTTTGTAATGCACCATAGGACTGATAAAGCCGTAATGACGAGTAAACCGCGTTGGCATCAGCCAGAATACCTTGCAAACGTGCCGAAGCGCCGCTCTCTACCGCATGGCGTGTCTGCTCATAAATCGATTGATCAACCGTATTCAACTGGCGTTCCAGTTCGAACTGTTTGGTTTTACCTTCATAATCCAGCCAGGCGATATTCACCTGGGTCAATACCGCCATGCTCAACGCCAGGCGCTGGGCATCGTTGACCTGTTTTTCCGCCTCAGCCGCTTTGGTAATCGGCCCGGCATTAAACAGATTGAGCAGGTTCCAGCTCACACGCAACCCGGCGTATCCCCAGGCGTTGTTTGTCAGGAATTTATTGCTGTCATAACTTTCCCCAACGCTCAGCTCAATACCCGGCAGTAATTTGGCGATCGCTTTACGGGTTTCCAGGGCGCTGATGCGCTGACTGTAATTTGCTTCCACCATTTCAGGGCGGTTAAGCAGGGCAATATCTTCCATCTTTTCGACGGGGATCCCCAGTTTAGGTACCGGCATATCATCAGATACCGCGACACTGAAATCGACCCCAGGAGAAATATTCATTAATGCTGCCAGCCGCGGTTTTGCCTGAGCCAGCGCGCTACGTACCGCCGTTAGCTGACGGATAACGTCTAATAACTGACGCTGGTAATTCAGGGCCTCCAGAGGGGAACGCAGTTTTAAGCTTTCAACTTGCCTGGCATCATCCAGCGCCGACTGGGCCTGGGCCAGCAAGGTATCGATTCGCCCTTGTAATTGCTGCGCGCCTGCTGCCTGCCACCAGGCTTCGCGTACTTGCTGAACCAACTGTTGCCCTACCCGGCGCTTACGTTGCTCCAGAATCAAAACGCGGTCAGCCTGTTGCTGTGCTGTGTAATAACTCACGCCAAAATCCAGCACGTTCCAGCTCAGACTTAAATCCGCCATACGGTCTTGTTTTTCAGTTGAGATAGATGGCGCAAGCGACTGTTCGCCAGTGGCGACATTTTGCGATGAAGAGGCGTTGTCTTTGTCCCGGGCGGTATAACCGGCAGAGGCAGCAAGTTTGGGTAACATATCCAGATTCGCCACATCCAACTGACGTTGCCCCATGGCCTCTTCCATAAGTTTGACGCGATAATCCATATTGTATTTCAACGCCCGGGCCATGGCATTTTCCAGGGTCACCGGTGCGGTTATTTTTTCCTGACTGCCAAATAGCGTTTGTTTATCTGCGGCGGCAGTAGCCTGCCGCTCTTTGAGGCTCACCGGATGTGGTTTGACCATGCACCCTGACAGCAACAGAGCGACCGCAAGAGGGAGAAGGACAAACCGGCCTGGATGACGTTGTGCGGATAACGTACCTTGCATGCTACCACCCTTACTATGTTGGTTAATTTTAGTTATAAAAAAACAGTAAATTAGATATTCGCCAACCATTACACCTGTTTTTCTGGTGTCACCAGTCGCCCTGTCAAAACGGTCTTTTGAGCGGCGATTTGTTGATCCAGGCCGGGCTTGCCCGGTGATGAATGGAGACTTGCCGAGGGGGTCGCTTCCCGCGCCCCGGCGACTTTCAGTTCCAGATGGCTGGTGCCTGAATGCCCTTGTTTATCCACTACCCGAATTTCAATAGAGACGGGTTGTTTCCACCCGGCGGGCGGCTGTCCGGAAAATCGCCCGGTTGCTGGATCGAATTTAATCCAGGAAGGCAGCGGCATACCGTTACTCTGGCGCACGGTCACCGTTAAATTCGCCAGAGATTCACGGGTTAAAATCGTGCCTGCCGGGAGTGAAACGCTAAAGCTTTGACCGGATACGACCCCTACACTGCCCACATCCGCCCGCACTTCAAGGGCTGCCGTCGGGCTACTGGTAATAGAACCGATATAAGAAGGCGATGCCGTACCGCCCGGAACCGCAAACTCGCCAAAGGCTGGGGTAACGGAAAGCGTTAGTGGTAAGGTTGCGTTTCCTGTTGCCAGCAGACCGCTGCCGGGCAAACTTAACGCCGGGTTACTAATACCATTAAGGGTGGTTAAAACAATATTGGGCGCAATGGGCGAAGAGGTGGCTTCGTGAAACAGGCCTGCCATTGGGGAGTTCAACGGCGATTGCAGCGCTATCGCCGGTGCCGAATTACCCTGTACCACAGGCGTTACCCCGGAAGGCGTTGCCGGGGTCACAGGCGTAACAGCAGGCGCCACCTGGTACACCGGTACATTGCCCGGCAAGCCTGACAACGTATTACCCGCTATATCTTTAACGGCGCCGCTTACAAATCCCAGCGTTGCTGTCCCCGTCCCCTGGACACTCAACACCGCCTGCCATGTCGTGGCATTGATCTGAGTAACCGAAACGATATTCGCCTGGGCATTGCCCGTTACCAGCGTCTGCAACTCATTTGCAGATAAAGCCTGAACCGGTTTCGTGAAAGAGATGGTATAGCCGACCTGCCCCTGAGCCCCTGTAAGCGTATTCTGCGCCGTAACCGCCTGCACCTGAGGGGCGGTGGTGTCCACCGTAAAGGTTACAGGCGCCGTCGCGGCACTGACGTTGCCTGCGGTATCTGTCGCGGTGGCACGTACCGTATGCGGGCCGTCCGGTAGCGGTCCTGCGAGGTTATACTGCCAGGCACCCGTGCCGTCCGCCGTGGTGGTGCCGACCGCCGTCCCGTCAATATAAACGGTCACCAGGCTGCCCGCGGTCGCCGCGCCTGTCAGGGAAGGCTGGTTATTCGCGGTCACCCCGTCACTGGCGCTGGCACCGGTATCTGTGGCGGCGGTCAGCGCAATGCCTGCCGGCGTTGCCGGGGCGGTGGTGTCCACCGTAAAGGTCCAGGGCGTGGACGCCGTACTGACATTGCCTGCGGTATCTGTCGCGGTGGCGCGTACCGTATGCGGGCCGTCCTGCAGCGGCCCTGCGAGGTTGTACTGCCAGGCCCCCGTGCCGTCCGCCGTGGTGGTGCCGACCGCCGTCCCGTCAATATAAACGGTCACCAGGCTGCCTGCGGTTGCCGCGCCTGTCAGGGAAGGCTGGTTATTCGCGGTCACCCCGTCACTGGCGCTGGTACCGGTATCTGTGGCGGCGGTCAGCGCAATGCCTGCCGGCGTTGCCGGGGCGGCGGTGTCCACCGTAAAGGTCCAGGGCGTGGACGCCGTACTGACATTGCCTGCGGTATCTGTCGCGGTGGCGCGTACCGTATGTGCACCGTCGGGCAGCGGTCCTGCGAGGTTATACTGCCAGGCACCCGTGCCGTCCGCCGTGGTGGTGCCGACCGCCGTCCCGTCAATATAAACCGTCACCAGGCTGCCCGCGGTCGCCGCGCCTGTCAGGGAAGGCTGGTTATTCGCGGTCACCCCGTCACTGGCGCTGGTACCGGTATCTGTGGCGGCGGTCAGCGCAATGCCTGCCGGCGTTGCCGGGGCGGCGGTGTCCACCGTAAAGGTCCAGGGCGTGGACGCCGTACTGACATTGCCTGCGGTATCTGTCGCGGTGGCGCGTACCGTATGCGGGCCGTCCTGCAGTGGCGTCGCAACGTCATACTGCCAGGCGCCCGAGCCGTCCGCCGTGGTGGTGCCGACCGCCGTCCCGTCAATATAAACGGTCACCAGGCTGCCCGCGGTTGCCGCGCCAGTCAGGGAAGGCTGGTTATTCGCGGTCACCCCGTCACTGGCGCTCGCGCCGGTATCTGTGGCGGCGGTCAGCGCAATCCCTGCCGGCGTTGCCGGGGCGGCGGTGTCCACCGTAAAGGTCCAGGGCGTGGACGCCGTACTGACATTGCCTGCGGTATCTGTCGCGGTGGCGCGTACCGTATGCGGGCCGTCCTGCAACGGTCCTGCGAGGTTGTACTGCCAGGCACCCGTGCCGTCCGCCGTGGTGGTGCCGACCGCCGTCCCGTCAATATAAACGGTCACCAGGCTGCCCGCGGTCGCCGCGCCAGTCAGGGAAGGCTGGTTATTCGCGGTCACCCCGTCACTGGCGCTCGCGCCGGTATCTGTGGCGGCGGTCAGCGCAATCCCTGCCGGCGTTGCCGGGGCGGCGGTGTCCACCGTAAAGGTCCAGGGCGTGGACGCCGTACTGACGTTGCCTGCGGTATCTGTCGCGGTGGCGCGTACCGTATGCGGGCCGTCCTGCAGCGGCCCTGCGAGGTTGTACTGCCAGGCACCCGTGCCGTCCGCCGTGGTGGTGCCGACCGCCGTCCCGTCAATATAAACGGTCACCAGGCTGCCCGCGGTCGCCGCGCCAGTCAGGGAAGGCTGGTTATTCGCGGTCACCCCGTCACTGGTGCTGGCACCGGTATCTGTGGCGGCGGTCAGCGCAATCCCTGCCGGCGTTGCCGGGGCGGTGGTGTCCACCGTAAAGGTCCAGGGCGTGGACGCCGTACTGACGTTGCCTGCGGTATCTGTCGCGGTGGCGCGTACCGTATGCGGGCCGTCCTGCAGCGGCCCTGCGAGGTTGTACTGCCAGGCACCCGTGCCGTCCGCCGTTGTAGTGCCAACTGGAGAACCATCGATATAGACCGACACCAGGCTGCCCGCGGTTGCCATCCCCGTCAGGGAAGGCTGGGGATTACTGGTCACCCCGTCACTGGCGCTGGCACCGGTATCTGTGGCGGCGGTCAGCGCAATGCCTGTCGGGACCGCTGGTGCGGTGGTGTCAATCACTACCGACGCGCTAGCGGAAATCACACTGTTTACGCCACCGAGCGTGGCCATTGCGCTAACCATATGGCTGCCCTCACTCAGCACACCAGGAGGGGTAAATGACCAGACGCCGCTGCCATCCGCCGTTGTGGTGCCCACTGAAACAGCATCGACATACACAGTCACGGTACTTCCCGCCTGAGCCGTTCCGATAAACGTTGGCTGAGTATTGCGGGTTATGCCATCAGAAGCGCTGCTCCCCGTATCGCTGGCGGCCGTGATCCCGGTGACAGACGGTACGGGAATGGACATCGAGATAGCGCGCGTTACGGCCGCACTGTTTTTGATTCCGTCGTTCACCGTGATACTGATGACCCGGGTCGCTGTATTAGGCGTTGTGGCCCCATCGGCCCAGGTCACCGCGCGTAATGCCGACTGCCACTGGCTAACAGTCGCAGTAGCACCAGAGGACGTCAGCGTTAATACCCCCGTGCCGCTATTATAACTGGCAAAGATATTGCCAAATGTCGCGCCACTGGTATTGGTAAAGGCCAACACATCCTCTGCGGAGTGGAAGTTGCCGGTAATAGCGACGGTGGCGCTGGAAAAGGTGGCGTTATCCAGGTCTGATAATGTCAGCCCGCTGTCCACTGCAACAGGCGTACCAGGGGTACCCAGCATATAGGTGGTACCAGGGCCGGATGTCGTTGCAACAGGCGTTTGATCCGTACTGGCGACTGTCACGTTTCGTGTCGCAGCGAGACTGGTTTTGGTGCCATCGTTGACGCTAAAGCTGACGGTTCTTGTCGCGGTATTAGGGGTGATTGCCGTATCCGTCCAGGTCACGGACCGCAATGCCGCCTGCCACTGGCTAAGGGTTGCGGTAGCACCAGAGGACGTCAGCGTTAATACCCCCGTGCCGCTATTATAACTGGCAACGATGTTGCCAAATGTCGCGCCACTGGTATTGGTAAAGGCCAACACATCTTCTGCGGCGTGAAAGTTGCCGGTGATGGCGACGGTGGCGCTGGCAAGCGTGGTGTTATCTGAATCGCTGATCGTAATTGCGCTGTCGATGACAACAGGCGTCGAGACGGTGTTATCCCCGGCGGTAAACGCAACACTGCCGCCACTGGTCGTCACTATCGGCGTCTGATCTGTCGCGGTAACGGTTATCTGCCGCGTCGCCACAGCGCTGTTTTTCGTCCCGTCATTGACGGTAAAACCCACCGTCCGGGTCGCCGTATTGGGCGTCACCGCAAAATCCGTCCAGGTGACCGCCCGTAATGCCGCCTGCCACTGGGCAACTGTTGCCGTCGCCCCGCTTGACGATAACGTCAGTATACCGGTCGCACTATTATAACTGCCGACAATATTGCCAAAGATCCCGGCATTGTTATTGGTGAATGCAAGGACATCCTCGCTGCTATGAAAATTACCGGTAATAGCCACGGTTGCCGAAGCGAAGGTCGTATTGTCCAGGTCTGATAAGGTCAGTCCGTTATCAACAGCCACGGGTGTCGACGCGGTATTATCGCCGGCGGTAAACGCTGCGCTGCCGCCGCTGGTAGTGACTATCGGTGTCTGATCGACAGCCGTTACCGTGACCGTCCGTGTGGCGACCGGGCTACTGTTGCTGCTGCCATCAGTGACCTGGAAACTGATAGTGCGGGTGGCTGAATTGGGCGTCACAGCGGTATCCGACCAGGTGACCGCTCGCATTGCCGCCTGCCACTGCGCAATCGTCGCCGTCGCGCCACTTGAGGTTAGTGTCAAAACACCGGTTGCGGCGTTATAGGAAGCGACGATATTGCCAAAGGTTGTCGTGTTGGTATTGGTGAACATCAGAACGTCTTCACCACTATGAAAATTCGAGGTAATCGATACCGTGCCGGAAGCCAGCGTACTGCTGGCATGATCAACAATGCTCAGCCCGCTATCGATAACCACCGGTGTTGAAGCGCTATTATCCCCTGAGGTAAAAGCGGCGCTGCCGCCGCTGGTGGTAACCAGGGCATTATTGTTCATGGCAATGGTGACACTGGATGCACTGCTGGTTTGCCCGCGGCCATCATTAACCACCACTTGTATTGTACGGTTTCCCGTTGTCGGCGTGGTGGCGCTGTTGTAATACGTCAGGGCATCAACCAGCGTCGAGACACGACCGGCTGTCGCATTTGCGTTAAAGGTAATACTCAGATTATCGCCATTAATTCCATCACCGTTGACGGCAATACTCCCGATAGCGACGCCGCCAACGGAAATAACACTGCCTGCGGTCGTGCCATTGCTGGCGGTCACCGTCCCACTGGTATCGATACCCAGAACATCTTCTGCGCTATGGCCGTTAGCGGTTATCTGTACTGTCAGGTTGCCGCCATTGAAACTCGTCGTATCGCTATCAGTGACCGTTGCAGCGGTTCCGCTGTCCAGATGCACGGCAGTCCCACCCGCATAAAATGTCCCGCTATCGCCATTAAGATTGTTGATAACAGGCGCGACATCCGCAGCAACGGTGACCATACGCGTTACGGTGTTACTGGTATTACTGGAGGCATCGGTAATGGTAAAAGAGAGTGTTCGGGAACTGGTATTTGGCGACAGAGAACTGTCCTGATAGGTCACCGCTTTCAGCGCTGCCTGCCACTGCGCTGTCGTAGCCGTACTGCCAGAAGAGGTTAATGTCAGCAGGCCCGTTGCACTGTTATAAGAACCGATAATATTGCCGTAAGTCGTGGCATTCGTATTGCTAAAGGCCAGCACATCTTCGCCACTGTGAAAGTTTCCGCTGATCGCAATTGTCGCGCTTGTCAGCGTAGAGGCGGCGGTATCGGTTAGCGTAATCCCGCTATCGATAGCAACAGCGTTTCCCGTACCGCTGCTGTATGCTGCGCTACCACCGCTTGCCGTTAATACCGGGCCGGGGAAATGGAAGTTGGTGGCATTAATCGCACCGATACCAATTAAGCCATTAATAATGTGCCCATTTGCCGCCGTCACGCGAAAAGAATCAATGCCCTGAAAAGAGGAATTAGAAGACACATTGAACGTGGCCATATTGCCACCGTTGTAGACGTCATCAACATTCAGGGTTAACACCGCACCACTGACCGCGGAACCATTCAGATAACCCGTTAATGTGACACTCCCCGTGCTAAAACCTGAATCATACCCATTCATCACCACGCCAATAGAGTTCAGCGTAAACAAAGAACCATCATTGGATTTAACCGAAAAATAGGTGATTTGTTTTGTGCCATCGCTCAGGGCATCGACGGTTTCTACCGTACTGGAACCATCTTTTTCCACAATAATCATTTCGTTCTGACCATCAGATGCTGAATTCATCTGCATGGTAAAATCCCAGCCCAGGTAATTAGGCGCCGTTAGCGATGACTGGCCTGTGGGAACGGTAATAATGGAACCATCGATGGAATCAAAGGTGGTTGTTCCTGATACAGGGCGGGTAAGGAGGCCGTCGTAGCCGACTAAATCCAGGGCCGCGACATGTAACTTATCGGTGCTGTATTCCAGTGTCCAGTTACCGCCCAATGCTGCGGCGCCGGTGGGATCCGTAGAACCCGCAACGGCATGTTGCGTATCCTTAGCTAATGCGCCAATCAATGCGGCGCCGTCGCTGCCCTGCGCAATACTACAGCCATACACTAAAATCTCGCCATCCGCGTTCAGCGCCTGGCCGATGGTCGCCAGTTCACTTTCATAATTCGCTATATTGGAACTGTTGAGCGCCACCGTCCCCAGCATCAGGTCATTCTTTTCACCATGTGAAAGAATATGCATGGCGCTGTAACCACTATGGGTACTGGACCAGGCGGCGATTTGCGCCAGACCATCTTTCGAACTGTCCAGCACGACCACTTCATAACCGGACGGCAGTTGATTGATCAGAGATTGATAATCCTTCACATCCGACTCGACAAATACCACCTGTGGCCCGGTGGCACTGCTCGTGCCGGAGGTTACGCTGGCACCGGAGGTCTTGCTGGTATCTTGTGTTGTTGTATTGGATGTTGAAGTTGTTGGGCTGGAGGTTGAACTGCTTGCTGAGGGAGATGTGCCGGAAGTCGCTTTGCTGGTCTCGGCTGTTGAATTCGCCGCCGCGGTATCCGTATGCGTCACACTCACCGATGCCGTGGTATGGGATGCCGTATCAGTGTGACTGGCATCCGCTGTCGTGGGCGTTGCGGTGACGGCAACACCATCAAACATCATTCTTGGCTCCAGCGCCTGAAGCAACAAGCGCCGGGGTTCAGGGGCAGCCGTTGAATTAACGATCGTTTTTTTTCCAGAAAAGACTTTCCACCACGACATAATCACTCCCCTTAAGCCAGAAGGTATTTGCCTTAAAAACCCGCAACGTAATCCTATCGGCAGCAAAGAATTTTACTTTACTCTTACATTTATTTACCAATCGGGAGAAAAGCGCATAAAAATAGTGGGAATCAGGTGGTTAGCTTTCTTAAAAAAAATTCAGAAGAGAGAAATCCGTCACATATTTTTCAGAATGTGACGCCGGTGTTACGTCTGTAAGCCACCAAAGCAAGCCGAATGCCGCCCCCTAAAGTAAGAGACACCATTGCCCACGCATCTCGTCATGCCCATAACCCTGCTCCATCGCATCACACCGGGCATGCTCGCGGGGGGAATAGACTCGCCCTGCCCAGCGTTCCCTGCTAGCGGAACGGCTAAAACAGACGCTGGCAAATATCATTTTGAATGCGGTACAGGCAACGATGGAATGTGTCGTCCAGCGACAGATTACGCTAAGGGATAATGTGGGGGGCACGTCAGCGGAACAGCTTTCGGGTCTGTTTTGTCCTTTTCATTGCACATTCATTGCGCAAAAGCCGTTATGGGACCGGGAGCAGTAATAGGGCAGCGCCTTTAGCGCCGCGGAAAGGGGTTGAGTGGCTTATATCTTCAGTAAAAAATGCAGAACGTGAACAGCCAAAACCCCGTTTAACTAAATTTCCGGGCTGCGTTCATGATGTCATCCGATGAAAGCTCTCTGTCAGTAGCGACACGAATCTCCAGATGATCACCCGTGAGTGAATGAATGCCTGCGTGCATAATATTCAGGGTCGCTTTCTCGCCGTTAGGATATTCACAATCAACGGTCTTGTCGCTGGCATTTCTGTCAATGGCTCTGACGGGCTGAGAGTTGAAAAAAACCAAAACTTTTGCTGACATAAGTCGGTCCTTAATTACGTGAAGCAGGCGAAATATCTATACGGTATGTGTTGCTGTGATATTCCTGACCAGCGGCACAGGATGCATTGTCGCTAATGAACTGTAACAGTCATTGGTCACCATTACGGTTTTACAAAAAATACATTTTGCACCGTATGGGTTAGTTTCTGTTACATCAAAATGAGAAACACGATATTGCGAACCGTGACATTTTGGACAACGGAGATGAATATTAGAAATAATGAAAGTGTCCTTAAAGTATAACTACATTAATAGCCGAAAGACCTTTCGGGCCGTTTTCGACTGAGAATTCAACTTCTTGATTTTCTTCAAGCGTTTTAAATTCATTACTTTGAATTGCAGAAAAATGCACGAATACATCTTTGCTGCCATCTTTTGGAGTGATAAAACCAAAGCCTTTTTCAGGGTTGAACCACTTTACGTTACCTGTCGTTTTTGAAGACATATTTTTTTACCTATAAATGTAAGCCTTTCGGCATGCAGGGTCCGATTACAGATTAATCGCATAACTTTCAATGAAGACTCAAAAAAAGAGGTATCTCAGGATACTTAAAATGAGGGCAAAAAGGGAATGCTTTGGACTGGTCTGTGTATCAAACCGACAACTCATTAAGGCATGTCATATCATATTATGCAAGTTTTATTTTCCAGGCCGTTCTCACCTCGCTACGTTCGAAAGCATCCAGTACCTTAATTTCTGGCGGCCCGTTTCTGACGCAGCGCTGTCACCCTGCCCTTTAACGAAAAATCTGCCAACAATATTCCAGGTCTGGAAATGACAACGTTAATAGAAAGTCCCTGACCAGAAGGGATCATACCCCTTTTTAAACGGAAACGAAAAAATGATCATGGGCAATCCATGCAGGGATAGTGTATGGTTACAGCCCATTTATCAGGAATGACCCTATGCCACAACGCAAAGATTCAAAAAATAACCGCAACTATCTCGTCAAATGCACCTGCCCTCACTGCACTAAACAGTCAGAACATAGCTTTACACGAGTTCAGAAAGGCTTGTCATTGATGTGCCCTCATTGTAGTAAACTATATAATCAAGAAAAAACAGCCTTTGCTTAAGTCCTGTATATCCTGGCAATAAACCAAGGAATAGCAGAGCATATAACACTTAAGTATTAACTTCGTACGAAACTCTCCCGTCTGGCTTTTTCTCACAGGCGGGCACTACCGAAGTAACGTTCCTTTTTTACACTCAAACAATCCTGTATACCTTCATATTTTCCAGAGGAATTATCTCAATTTCTCGCACGTACAAACTGTAACAAAAATAAGCGCAACAGCCAACAAACAAATGCTATAAATATTACCAGGATGGCAAACATATAGCGTAAAAATAAGGAGTAAATATGAAAGTCGAACTAACAGCCCGATTTATGGCCAGAGTGCATTTATTTCTGGCATTAATCTGGGCAGTGCTGACAATTCCAACATTATTATGGTGGAAGAACAGCATACTCTGGGTTTCACTGATGAGTATTTACGCTATCGTCATTTCTCACCTTGCAGCCTATAGCGCCGCACATGCCGAAAAAGCCGCCAGTCAGGCATTGAATGAGAGTGGCGAAGCGAATAAAAAAATACATGCAAAAAATACCGAGGCCGCCGGACAATAATTAATCATGCAGAGCCTCGCCTGCCCTGCAGGTGGGGGAGGATAAGCTAGCGCAGCGATGTATGATGCCCAATAACCCTCATTTGATATTTGTTTCCAGACGTTGCGGCAGAAAACCTCATAACTGAAAAATAGTGAACAATATATTCTCGCCACCCTGTCCGGGTAACGTGACTTTTCTGCTAATACCCGTCCGGTCGACTTTCCGACCAGAGTCAGGCCGCACGCAGCTTTTAAAAAATATATTTTATTCAGAAAATCAAGGAACTATTCATCCTTTTTTTTGAGCAGAGGAACTCTGTTGACATTGATAATATGGCGAAGCCGCTGGGCCATTTTATTTTTCTCTTCTTCTGAAACTTCGGTGCAACACTCCGCCAGCTCCTGCCAGAGAAAAAGTGCACCCTCGGCCATGGTGTACCATGTATCGGCCACTCGACCGTACTCGGGGTCACATTCCCTGATGGCCTTGTCCATCATAAGATTCAATACTTTCTCGGTATGATCGGTTATCACATCAAGCCGCATAATTTATCTCTCCACGATACATTATGTATGGGATATGTATGGGATAGCGTAACGGTATAAGATCGTTAAAAATATTTATATACTACTGAATAATATATTTTCAGAATAAGCCTAAATTCTTATTTTTGAGACGGCGCGCAAAAAAGAACGCTTCTATATGCGGACCGCTGAATAACCCTGACAAAACATAATGATCGTTAAGATGCCCTGCAGAGAGGATTGTGAGCCATACAGCCTCGCACGGTAAAGAAGATGCGTTCTCCTTCTCAATTGAAGTATCACTGAATAAAGTGTAACACATACTTAAACTGCATTTTCCCGGGCAGGCGGGAGACCAGAAAAAAAAGAACAGGTTATTCTAAAAACGCCATACGCTGCGTTAGCGAGGGAAACAGACAGAATACGTTTCAGAGGAGATGCCACGGCTTATGCTCTGACTCCTTACCATCACCTTCTTATATGAATAACAATGCGGTTTTTCATAATAATAAAGTTGTAAAGATTGACCCGAAATGTGTCGATAGAACTTATAAGACACCACAACAAATAAGGAAAATAACGATATGTCATGGATTTATCGTATTCCTATGAGAATGAAGTTATTTATCGCCTTATTTCCTCTGCTACTTGCGGTGATATGGTTTGCCGGCTCAGGCATGCTCAGTCGTATCGGCACTGAGCGACAGATGGAGACTATCGGCCAGTTGACAACATTTGCCCGCAGCGCGGGAGATGTTGTCCACCAACTACAGCGTGAACGAGGGATGAGCGCCGGTTTTATCGGCGCGCGCGGACAGCAGTTCCGTGATGAAATCATTGTGCAGCGGAAGTTAACTGACGACGCACTGGTAAAATTAAACCAGGCGTTAGCCAGCGCTGATACGGATGTCACGCAGGGCAACGTTGCCGCCACGCTGAGCATGTTTAAGGACAATATTCAGTCCCTCGACGCCACGCGTAATGCGATAAGCGCTCTGAATATAGACGCGATAACATCAACACAGTTTTATACGCAGACTATCTCCGGGCTACTGAGTTTCGTGGGTGGAATAGGTCAGTTAAGCGCGTCCGGCCCAATGGTTAATGAGTTGGCCGCTTTCTATAGTCTGCTGAATCTCAAGGAGCAGGCCGGGATCGAGCGTGCACTGCTCACCAATGTCTTCTCGGTTGATCGTTTTAGCAACGGTCAATTCCGTATGCTCAGTGATGTGGTGGGTAAACAAGAGGCCTGGTTGACCGCCACCCGACGCTTTAGCAGCGTGAGTCAGGCAGCAGAGCTGGACAAAGCCCTTCAGTCTTCCGAAGCCGCCCACGCTCTTGAGTTGAGAACGATTGCCTTAAATAAGGCGCAGGACGGCGGATTTGGCGTCAAACCGACTGACTGGTTTACTGCCCAGACCAGGCGCATAGAGATACTTCGGCAGGTGGAAACGCAGGCTGCAGATGCGCTTCTGGCGCATTCGGCCGCACTGGCTCACAACGCGCGTATTGACTGGCAATCTTTCCTGGCGATAAGTCTGATAGCCCTGTTCATTGCTATCGCCTTTGCCGTGATGGTGGTGCGCAGTATTCAACAACAACTGAACAAAACGCTGCAAACTATTAATGAAATGGATGGCGATTTGACCCGCCGCCTCGATGTGCCAGGTAGCGACGAGCTCTCTGCCCTTAATCGTGCCTACAATCAGGCAATCGAAAACATTCAGCATATCGTGCAGGAAATTAAATCGGGCGCGGAGATACTCAGTAACGCCAGCAGCAATATCACCGACGGTAACCAGGATCTGGCCCAGCGTACCGATGAGCAGGCAGCATCAATCGTTGAAACCGCCGCCAGCATGGAACAGATATCGACTGCCATTTCCCAGACGGCACATAACGCCAGTGAGGCGGAGCAACTGACCCAGTCGATGGCAAATGATGTACTGCATGCGACCCGTGTTTCTAACGAGGCCAGCCAGAGCATGTCAGCTATTCGTTCTTCCAGCGACAATATTTTCCAGATCGTGGCGTCAATTGATGAGATCTCGTTTCAAACCAATTTACTGGCACTCAACGCCGCGGTTGAAGCAGCCCGCGCAGGCGAGCTGGGTAAAGGTTTCGCCGTTGTGGCGGCGGAGGTTCGTCATCTCTCCCAGCGCTGTGCCAGAGAAGCCAGCCTGATTCGAGAGTTAGTTAATCAGAATATGGATAAAATTGGCGAAGGGGTGGCGCGGGTTTCAGCGTCCGAAGCGGCACTGAAAGCGGCGGCGGATAATACCGGGCGGATGAAGCAATATGTCAGTGATATCGCCCGCGCAGCCAATGAACAGTCTCTCGGCGTGTCACAAGTGCATCAGGCATTGAATCAACTGGAGCAGGTTACTCAGCAAAACGCGGCGCTGGTTTCCGAGATGGCAACGGCCAGTCAAATGCTTGACGCGCAGTCAAAAGCGATGTCCACGCTTGTTGACCGCTTTGTATCCTGAGATACCGGGAAGCAGACATCAGGTCCATCCGGGTGTCTGCTGCCCGCTCCGGATTAAACAACGCTTAAAGGTCTTTCACTCGACCTGCATCTTGCATTAGCCGTAAACACGACAAAGCGTCCCGGTGATACTCAGCATCCAGTCACCGGTCACTGCCGGAATAAAGACTGACTGCCCCGTATGAAGCGTCACCGTTTCGCCGGAAGGATGCTGCAATAACGCCAGGCCATCAATCACCAGAATGATTTCTGCACTGGCGGTCTGCATGGCAATATCACTAACGTTGCTGAATACATCAAAACAAAAATCCTCCACCGGAACGGGGTAATGGTATCTTCCCGATTCGCTTAACGGACGCATGCGTAATTGCTCCCCATCGACCGGTTCGAATACCGTGCACGCCACCAGCTCCGTCAGGTTAATTTTTTTAGGTGTTAAACCCGCGCGTAAGACATTATCTGAACTGGCCATGACCTCCACGGCAACGCCATGAACATAAGCATGCAGCGTACCCGGAGAGAGAAACATCGCCTCCCCCGGCTGTAATGTCAGGCAATGAAGAAACAGCGGCGCGAACAGGCCAATATCGTCAGGATAATACTGATGCAGGCGTAAGATAAAGGTCGCCACATTATCGTCAGACTGTTCCCTGGCGTTCTCGATAAGCCGTTTTAACGCCTGCTTTTTTTCATCCTGTGGCAACTGCATCAGGAGGACAAAAAATGCCTGCAGCGTTTGCGCACAGGGAGAGAGAGCTAACTGCTTTAGCGCACCATCGAGCGACGGGATATTAAGCGGCGTGAAATTGTCCACGATGTCAGCCGGCGGGCGAAAACCGTTCATCGCCATAAACGGGGTCAGCGCATAAACCAGCTCGGGTTTATGGTTATCATCATTATAGTCAGGCGGGCTTACGGGATGGTGTTGCTGGCGCTGAAACCCCGCCTGCGCCTGCGCTTTTTGCGGATGAACCTGAATCGACAACGCACTTTCTGCTGCGAGGATCTTAAGCAGATATGGCAACTCGCCGAACTGCCCGGCGATTTTACTGCCGAGCATAGCCTGTTTATCCCCGGCAATCAGTTCCGCCAGAGAACAGGAGCCGTCTTCACAAACAACCTGAGAAATCCCCGCCGGATGCACGCCCATCCATAATTCTGCCTGCGGCTGGTCATCAGGATTGGGGATATGAAAACGCGCGCTGAGCGCTGAGCGACTCCCCCACGGATAGTTCTTCACCATATTCACGAGCGGATAAAAACAGTGACTCACGTCGTTTACTCCTCGTCGGTGAACTGGTTGGTTTGTGCGAGCGCCTTAAACCATAACCCGTTGCGCTTAATGTGCCGCTCCCCCGTTTCAATATCGAGGCGATAAAAACCATAGCGGCGCTTGAAGGAATTAATCCACGACCAGTTATCAATAAAGGTCCACTGGTGAACGCCAAAACAGTTCGCACCATCCGCAATAGCACGATGCAGCTGAATTAAATGCTCCTTCATCAAGCCAATACGGAAACTGTCGTCGATAACCCCATCGGCCTGGACCGGTCCCTCTGATTCGAGATCCATGGCAATACCAATCTCTGCCAGGTACCATTTAATATTGCCGTAGTTGTCGCGGATATTTGCGGCGATGTCGTAAATCGCCTGGGGCAAAATTTCGTTATTATCCCGGTATGGGTTAAAGCGCCCGTGCGGATTCACATAATTTTCGAAATAAAATTCTGGGGTGAAATAATCGAGGGTGTAGGCAGACTCCCGTGCTTTTACACGCCGGGGGACATAATAATTGACGCCAAGAAAATCGATATGCGACGAAGTAATCAGGTCAACGTCGGCTTTGGCCACCTCCGGCAGGCACTTATTCGCCACGAGGATTTCGCATAACGCTTTCGGGAACTGATGTTTCACCAGCGGATCGAGAAAACTGCGGTTGAACAGTAAATCGGCATACGCGGCGGCTTTTTTATCTTCAACAGAATCATTGCGGGTGTAGGACGGCGTCAGGTTCAACACCACACCAATCTCGCCGCCCAGTGCCAGCTGTCGATAGACCTGAACCGCCTTTGCATGTGCCAGCATAATATTAAATGCCACCTGCGCCGCCAGCTTGCCATCTTTTTTGCATGGATAGTGGAAGTCGTACAAATAGCCCCCTTCAACCGGCACAATCGGCTCGTTGAAGGTTATCCAGTATTTCACTTTATGGCCGAACAGAGTGAACGCGGTCTGTGCAAAACGGGCAAACAGGTCAGCGACTTTTGCCGATTCGAAGCCACCGTATTTTTTCTGTAGCGCTTCGGGCATATCAAAGTGGTAAAGGTTGATCATCGGCTCAATGCCGTTGGCGATCATCTCATCCAGATATGCATGGTAAAAACGCACCGCGTCGGCATCGGGCTCACCCGTTTCAAAATCGGCAATCAGCCGCGACCACTGAATCGAGGTGCGAAAAGAGTTGAAGTTCAACCCTTTCATTAACGCCACATCGTCTTTGTATTTGCTGTAGGTTTCACATACCTTTTGCGGCCCCATTTGCTGATAAAACCGCTCAGGGTGTTCAGCAAACCAACTGTCCCAGATGGAGTGATGTGGCTTACCTTCTACGCCTTCGGTTTGCGGGCCAGATGCTGCTGCACCCCAGAAAAATCCGTCCGGGAATTGATACCGGGTCATAACGCCTCCTCAGATAAAAAAAGGCTGCGCCCAACGGACGCAGCCAATGTCACTACTCTGCAGTCACTTCAATGGATTTAATAAACATGTAGCCCCAGTCGCCCGGGAACCTGCCGAAGCTAATGGTGTTTGTGCCCGCGTTTAACGTCACAGGCAAAACCATTTGCTGGCCTTTTTCGTCGGTCTGCGGGAATTCAACCGCGATGGGCGCCCCTTCGTTAACGACAAATGAATTCTTTTTACCACCCCATTTGCCGTTGAAGGTCACGTGTAACGCGAAGCGCCCCTCCCAGGGGACCTCCACCTGCCAGGTAACCTTGTCTCCCTCACTGGCGAACGGGCCGAGAAAACCGTCATCGCCAATGACAAGCTGGTTTTCACTGGCTTTAACCACATTCAGTTTGCCTTTACTGACGTCCAGTACGCCGCCGCCAAAAGTACAGTAATCAGCGGGTGATTTACCGACGGCCTCTTTCACCGTGACGTTGACGGTTTTGCGGGTGCGCAATAGACCATCGTCAGCCGTAAACGTCAGTGCATAGGTGCCAGGCGCTGAGAACCAGGCGCGGGTTTCAGCTTTACTGCTATCGCACAGATGCACCTTGTCATTGCCGTTATTGCTCCAGCTCAGCGCCAGTTTGCGGTCAGGAAGATTATCGTCTGTCGCGCTGGATTTCAGCGCCACACCTTTATCCTGAGTGGTCGTCAGGGAGGAAGCTAGCGCAACGACCGGGGCTTTATTCTCCTGCGTGTGCGTCACGCTAATTACGTTCGACGGTGCAGACACCCCGCTCTCGTTTTTGGCAATCACGCGGTAGTAATAGGTTTTCCCCAACTGCAAATTGCGGTAGTCGTCGCGGAACAAAGCCATCGTTGCCGGGTTCCATTCGTTCACCCCGTCAGAGATATCTTTGCCAACTACCTGCCAGGGTCCGGTTGCCGATGTGGCACGCTCAACATCGTAGTCGCGCCCGACGGCGGCCCCCATCCATTTAATGGCAAAAGGAGAATCGGTCTCACGCAGATGCGGCGCATCCGGTACGGGGAGCGCAGGCGCTTTATCTAAACCCGCAAGTTGCGCCGAGGCTGTGCGAACCAGATTTACCACCTCCATTTCCTGATTCGCTTTGCCCTCTACCGGGAAGCCCGGCAGGTGGTAGCTGTAGTGGCCGGTGAACTCTTTGTGCCAGTAAAAACCGCCGTTATGGCGATGGCCGCGGAAGCCCCAGATAAAGCCGCCAACGGCTTGCGCACCATCGACTTCGCTGTGCACAATCGACTGCATAATGTCATTGAGCTGCGCGTGGTCGAGCAGGCCAAATTCGCCGACCAGATAGGCTTTTTTACCGCCGATGGCCTGCAGATCTTTACTGACCTGATCGGGGTGATTATTCCCGGCATTGGTGTAGTAGTGGTTGCTGACGATATCGATATTCGGGTCGGTCAGGGCAAACGCGTTTATCTTTTTATAGGTGCCGTCGACGATAAGCTGATGCGGTGCCCACTTACGGATCCATGCCGCCGTTTGCTTGAGGAAATCGGCATTGGTATCTTCCAGCTCATTGCCCGTTTCCCAGGCCATGATCGCTTTCTCATCGAAGTAGGCTCGCCCGGTCACCGTGTTAGTACGGGTAGTAACCTGACGAATCACGTCCAGATAGGCCTTAAAGGTTTTACTGTCCGTACGGTAAAAATCCTCCGGTTTTTCATGATAGAACGCGGCCAGTTGTTCACGACCGCCCCACCACCACCAGTGGTCGATAAAGGGCAGAATTAAACGCAGCCCCTGCTTGTCCGCCTGCGCAATCATGTTGTCGTAGACTTTCATCGCCTCTTCATTCAGACGCGGCATACCGTCTGGCGTTTCAGGTGCGAGGATATGCGTTGCGCGCCCGCAGGCCACATCGTTTTCCTGCTGAACCGAAAGCACATAGACTCGCTGCGCTTTGGCACCGGTTTGCACCATCGCACGGATCCAGTTTTCCTGTTCTTCTGCAGTTGGCCATTTGAAGTACTGCCCCCAACCGCGCGGATCGGCTTTGCAAACCCCACGCGCATCATCCTCAATACGATGCAGCTCCGGCGCGTGGATACCGGCAAAGCGGAAAACCCTGTTGCCGTCTTTCAACTGCGCACCATCACGCGTGATAAAGTTTTCGAAATGCGACTGTTCTGCGGCCATGGCCCCAGCACTTCCCAACACCGAGAGCATCGATACCAGTAGCCATTTACGTAAAGGTTTAGACATGTTCATCTCTCCTTAGAACCACACTTCCGCCTGGACGCCGAAGTTCACGGTGTCCGTACTGCCGCTGCGGCTGTACCCCCCGGCGGTGATGGTGTTGGTGCTCCAGTCGTAGTTGCCGTCCAGCGCATCAGATACGCCTTTATCCCATTTGGCATACGTCACGAAGAAGCGCAGCTGCGGGCGGCTCCAGTAACCCGAGTCGAAGGTCAGGGTTGGCGCAACGGTCACTTTCGTCAGCCCTCCTTTGCCTTTGCCATTCACGCCTTTGTAGTTTTCGTCATCCAGATATTCGTAGCCCACTTCATACTGCATGGCGAAATTCCTGGTTATCTGGTGATACGGGCGAACCCCGGCAACCCAGCGCGTGCGGCCCCAGCCATCGGCATCGCTGCTCCACCAGCGGTAGTTTTTATCTTTCTGGTAATAGGCGAAGGTCGAGATATCAACGTTGTTTACTGATGCCATGCTGTCCAGCACAACACGCCACGACTGGGTATCGTCCAGGTTGGCCCAACCCCAGCCGTTTTTACCCAGCGAATCCCCCGCCCCCAGGCCACGCCCATACTGCATAACCAGTTTTGAATAACCGCCGGTCAGCCCCCAGAAGCCGTCAAAGTTGTAAACCCCGGTGATGCCATAGCCTTTTTCAGCAGACGTTGGGTGGTTTTCATTGCGGTTCATGTGATGGCCGACGAACTCCAGATCCAGGCCGGTGCCGCCGATTTTCTTCAACCACACGTTGAGGGAGTAGTCATCCGGATAGCCCTGATCGCCCTTATCAACGGGATAAGCTTTGGTTTCATCCGTTGGAGAGAAGGCGTAGATACCGGCATCCAGGCTGGCAAAACCGAGATCCAGATGATCAAAACCGCCGCCGGTCCCGTTGTACTGAATATATTCCCAGTCGTACTGGTGGCTGGAAGTATTGGAGCTGCTGTAGCGTTTGCCGCCCCAGAAGGTGATGTCCGGCGCGAAGTCGAGGTTGCTTAATTCAACAAACCCCTCGCGGAACTGCGCGTCATGGCCATCGTCGTCCCGGCAGTTCCAGTCAGCGGTACATTTGCTCTGGTGGGTAATGTTAGCCTGGATTTTTGCCACAGCTCCTGAGGTTGATTTCAGGGTAACCTGCGGAATTAATTCGATTTTGGTGTCTTCTTCGTTCCCCAGACGCCATTTCCCATCGGGCATCAATCCTACGGAGTCGACACGGTTGCCATCGGAGTTCGCCAGAATGCCGGAACGAATATAACCGTGAAGCGCGAAGTCATATGCCTTGACCTCCTCGGCCTGTGCGTTCGTGCAGAGCGCAGCGTTAATGAGTAAGGCCAGAGGTATTAATCGGTTCAACCTGTTCATGATTTTCCTTTTTCTTTTTTTGAGTGAAAGAGCGTCTGTATGGCGCGGATGGAAATTTACGGATCAAAAAAGGAAATGTACATCCAGTTATGGAAAGCGCTTTCCATAATTGCCGGTTCAAATCACAAAATCGACAATCATGGCGATGAAATCGTGATTAAAATCACACAACTGAGCATGGGATATAAAAAAGCCAGCACGATGATCGTGCTGGCCGGGAAACAGCGGCGGGTTTACTTGCTCTCAGCGTCCATCAGTTGGCGTTCATAGACGTTGAAGAATGGGCGATAGATCATCCAGGAATTGAAGAACGCAAACAGGCACATAAACATGTTTTTCCAACTGCCGTTTGCGGACCAGGCTGCGCCGAGCGGTGACGGCATTGACCAGGGCAACATCGCCACGGCGCGGTCCAGTACGCCAAGGTGGGTAAGATACCAGGCAATACAGGCATTGATGGCCGGAACGAAGATAAAAGGGATTAAAAATATGGGGTTAAGGATAACCGGAAAGCCAAACAGAATGGGTTCATTGATGTTAAAAAGCGAGGGAATAAAGCCAATTTTCCCCACACTTTTCAGTTGCCGGGAGCGACTGCGCAGCGCCATAAAGATCAGGGGCAACGTCGAACCGATGCCACCAATCAGCAGGTAAAAATCCCAGAACCCTTGCAGATAAATATGGGGAAGCTGTGCCTGCCCGCTCGCCAACGCCTGCTGGTTTTCAAACAGATAGGTCATCCAGAAGGGGTTCATAATACCGGTGACAATCAGTGCACCGTGGATACCAACAAACCACAATAAATTGCAAATAATCAACGAGATGAGGATGGCCGTCAGCGTATCTGAGGCAATAATCAGCGGGCGAAAAGCTTCGCTGATCAGATTAGGCAGGATCATCCCAGTTGTCAGTTTTAAAGTGATATTCACCGCCGTGATAGACAGCATCACCACCAGCAACGGCACCAAAAGCTGGAAGCCATTTCGCGTCATCATCGGTACCTCATCCGGCAGGCGTATACACCAGGCTTTTCTGTAGAAAAGCCGAATCACTTCAATACTGTAAAAGCTTGAAATCAATGCGCTAAATATCCCTAACCCACCCAGAAAAACGTTGTTCCCATCCGTCGTTTTAAAACCGATAAACAGCAGAAAAGTAAGGCACCCGGTCAGGCCAGATAACCTTTCCGGCAGCTGATATTGCTTGGCAAGACTGGCGCTGGCCCCAAAGGCAATGATCAACGCTACCAGACCAATCGTCAGTTCAAAGGTGGGCAAGAGCATCGGGCGAATAACCTGGTAATAGCCGCCGAACCACGAGAAAGGGTCGATGGAAACGGGCGGAAATATCAACGGCACCATCAGGCTACCGACGATCACGAAAGGCATTGCCAGCGCAAAACTGTCACGCATTGCGGTGATGTGCTGACTGCGGGTGAGCATGTTGGCAAAAGGGGTAATGCGCTGCTCGATCAGCACAACAACAACATTCATAAACTGAATGTTCATGATGGAACCTATTTAATCCACGAAGTCGCAGGATCATCGCTTACATCGATCCAAAGTGAAAGTCTCAAACTGGTGATCGTGCTCACATTTAATGCATCCATATTTGGAAAGCGCTTTCCGTTTTGAATCCGCAAATCTATAGTGCGCCCATAATCGTCACTCAGTCAGGAGTCTTTTCATGAAAAAAATCATGCTTTGTTGTTCCGCTGGCATGTCGACCAGCTTGCTGGTGAAAAAAATGGTGGAAGAGGCGGAAAAGCGCGGTCTGGACGTTGATATCAAAGCCTTTGGTGTCGCGGAGTTCGAGCAGCAGGTAGGACATTACGAGGTCGTTCTTCTTGGCCCGCAGGTGAAGTACATGCAAAAAGATCTGCAACACAAAGCGAATGCCTACGGTATCCGCGTTGAGCCCATCAACATGATGGATTACGGCATGCAAAAGGGTGCAGCAGTTTTAGATTTTGCCCTTTCATTAATTGACAATAAAAAATAAGGGACACGCCATGAGCTCTCTGTACTCGAAATTAATCGCCGTGATTGAGCAAAAAATCACGCCGCTGGCCGGTGCCGTCGGCCAGCAAAAATACGTTACCTCCATCCGTGACGGCTTCATCCTTGCGCTGCCGTTTATGATTGTCGGTTCTTTTATGCTGGTATTTATTTTCCCGCCCTTCTCCCCCGACACCACCTGGGGATTCGCACGCGCCTGGCTGCAGTTCTCGCTCGACCATCGCGCCAACTTGATGCTGCCGTACTATTTCAGCATGGGCATCATGACGATATTTATTTCCGTTGGGGTTGCCGCCAGCCTCGCCCGGCATCACGAACTGGATCCGTTGACGTCGGGCATGTTATCGCTGATGGGCTTTTTGCTTATCGCCGCGCCGTTAAAAGAGGGACAAATCTCGACGGCCTATTTTTCCGGCCAGGGGATTTTCACCGCCCTGTTGGTCGCCATCTATACCACGGAGCTGTATGCACTCCTGCGTCGTAACAACATCACCATCCGCCTGCCGCCAGAAGTCCCGACCGGGGTGGCGCGTTCGTTCGAAATTCTTATCCCGGTTCTTGCCGTGGTGCTGACGCTGCACCCGCTGAACCTGATTATCGAATCGCAATTTGGCATGATCATACCGGAAGCGATCATGTCGCTGGTTAAACCGCTGGTCGCCGCGTCGGACACCTTACCGGCCATTCTGCTCTCGGTACTGGTGTGCCAGATCCTGTGGTTCGCCGGGATCCATGGCGCGCTGATTGTCACCGGCATTATGAACCCCTTCTGGATGGCGAACCTATCCGTCAACCAGGCGGCTATTGCCGCTGGCACCGCCATTCCACACATCTATGTACAAGGTTTTTGGGATCACTACCTGTTGATTGGCGGCGTGGGCTCAACCTTACCGCTGGCATTGCTGTTGATTCGCAGCAAAGCCGTGCACCTGCGCACCATCGGCCGTATGGGCATCGTTCCTGGCCTGTTCAACATCAATGAACCCATTTTGTTTGGCGCGCCGATCATTATGAACCCGCTGTTCTTTCTCCCGTTCGTGCTGGTGCCGATGGTCAATGCGACCCTGGCGTACCTGGCACTCGACTTCGGTCTGGTCGCCCGCGTGGTCTCGATGACGCCATGGACAACGCCAGCCCCGATTGGCGCATCCTGGGCGGCGAACTGGGCATTCAGCCCGGTCATTATGTGCCTGATTTGTATGGTCACCGCTACCGCCATGTATTTCCCGTTCTTTAAAGCCTACGAAAAACAGCTACTTGCACAAGAGGCTGCTGAAAATCAGCCAGCCAGTGCTTTAGGGCAGTCAGAAACCGCATAACTGCAATAACCGAACTCAGAGGATGTTATGGAATTAGAAGAGCAAGTCATGGGTATTATCATCAATGCCGGACAATCACGCAGCCTGTGCTACGAAGCGCTGCAAAGTGCCAAAGAAGGCAATTTTGCTGATGCCGACGAAAAAATGCAGCAGGCACAGCATTTCGCCCGTGAAGCACATTTAGTCCAGACCCAGCTCATTGAAGCCGATGAAGGCGAAGGCAAAACCAAAATGACGCTGGTGATGGTGCATGCCCAGGATCACCTGATGACCTCCATCCTCGCTAAAGAGTTAGTGACGGAACTTATTGAGATTTACCGCACCCGCCATTGAGTGGCACCGAAGGGAGGCCCTGCCTCTCTTCTTTTTACAGGAGGATGACAATGCTTCACCTTGGCCTCGATATTGGCGGTACAAAAATGGAAGCGGCACTGCTGGACCACAACGGCGCGGTTCGCTTTCGCGAGCGGCGCCCGACGTATAAAACCGACTACCCAGGATTTCTTCATCATCTTGCCGAGATGGTGGAATACATCAGAACCGAACAGCAGAGCGACTTTACCCTCGGCATTGGGCTGCCGGGCGCGATAGACCCGGATACAGGGCTTATCAAAAATTGTAATTGCCTGGTGCTGAATGGCGAAAATCTGGCGAAAGATCTGGCTTCTCGCCTGGAGCAGCCGGTTTTCCTGGCCAACGATGCCGACTGTTTTACCCTCTCCGAAGCCATCGATGGTGCAGGCCAGGGCTACGGAACAGTGTTTGGCATTATTATCGGTACCGGATGCGGCGGAGGTGTGGTGGTAAACGGTCAGCTACTTAGCGGCCCCAACGCCATTGCCGGTGAATGGGGGCACAACCCGCTGCCTGGATGGACGCCAGAGAAAGATGGCCCGGTTCAGCACTGCTACTGCCTGCATGAAAACTGCGTTGAAAGCTATCTTTCCGGCACTGGATTTAGCCGACGTTTCAATGAGCAACAGGGAAGCACATTGAGCACGGAGGCGATCATTGCCGCAGCAGAAGCCGGCGACCCGCTGGCGCTCGCCCACTATCAGCACTTTATCGATGCCTTTGCGCGCAGTATCGCCGGGGTTATCAATACGCTGGATCCCCATGCCATTGTCATCGGCGGCGGACTTTCTAATGTGGCCTCGCTTTATCGCGACCTTCCCCCGGCCATCGAAAAGTATATTTTTTCGTCCTCTTGTCACACCGCAATTGTGAAAGCCAAATTCGGCGATGCCAGCGGCGTACGCGGAGCGGCATGGTTGCCAACGCTTCATTCGCAGCCAACCCATACGCCGCGCTGGACGGCGTAAGTGACTAAACCAGGTCTACATTTATGGTACTATTGGGAGAAAATCGCCATACAGAAAACACCATGCCTACTATTGATGATGTTGCAAAATTAGCCAATGTTTCCCGCGCCACGGTGTCTCGCGTACTGACCGGCACACGTGGCGTGCGTGAAGATAGCCGTGAAGCCGTATTAAAAGCCGTCGAAGTGCTCGACTATCGTCCCAGCTTTGCGGCGCAGACCCTGGCCAGTAATACATCAGGCTATATCGGGATGGTGTTGCCCGCACATGAAGCCAGTTTTAGCGCGACGCTTTTGCCTCGCCTCTCGCTTGCGGTGAAAGCGCTCAATAAATCCCTTCTTATTCAGTATGTTAACGATGAAAACGAGCAAAAAGCGGCAATCCACAGCCTGAATCACCAGTGTGCTGCGGTGGTCACGCTAAGCAGCGCCAGTAGCGATATGCCGGCAAATGTCATCGCCTTTGATACCTTTTCCACCAAAGGAAGCGCCAGCCAGGGCTATAACTATGCCTTTGCAGCGGAAAGCGCCTGTCGTTACGTGCTGGGAAAAGGACACCGGAGTATTGCCCTGCTCGTTGATAATGAAGATGACGCCGCCAGCAAGCAGATGCTGGAGGGCTATCGCAGCGTTTTGCAGAATTACTCCCTGCCCTTTAACCGCCAGCTGTTGGTCATGGCGAACAGCAACATCGAACAGGCGTTGTTAAAGCTCATAAATAGTTTTACGAAATACACGGCAATCATAGCGAAACGCGACAGTTACGCCGCCGAGGCGATGCGGTTATTGCGTGAATTTAATATCGCCGTACCGCAGGAAGTCTCTATTGTCAGCCTCGAAGACTCGCCCCTTGCGTCTTTACTTTACCCACCGCTGACCTGCATCGCTTACCCTGTCGATCAATTGCTGGAACAGTGCATTCAACGCATTCAGTCCTTGATTGATGGGCATCCGGTCTTCGTTGAAGAGGGCAAATCGATCACCGGACGCCTGGTAGCACGCGCATCCGTAACCGATATTAACGCGGTGTGAAATTCTCATTAGCGTAAACGGGCGCAGTGGAAAGGCCTCGACATAAGGAGCACAATGTTATCTTTGTAGATGACTTTACCGGCTCCCCTCTCCCCCTTTACACCATCAGCGCACGACATTCCGCCATGAGATATTCGCGCTCACGGCGATGTTCGCTAAAACGGCCTCGTCGCCGAGGTGCGAATGGAAAAATCCACAGGAATAGCGTCATCCTGGTCAACATCCATTACGCTCACCGCGCTGTCCCCCGTGCCGGGGTGGCAAGCCATTAACGCCTGGGCTTTTTCCGGTTGCCCCGCCAGGTCGTATGCCTGCGCCAGATCGCGTCGCCAGTTGGCGTTCCATGGGCAAGCCTGGTGTCCCTTTTCCATATGCGCGATGCCATCGGTCAGATGCCCTTTGCGAACGCAAATCAGGCCCACCATGAAATGCGCACTCGCGTGTTCGGGCACGTGGTGCAGCAGGCGCCTAAAGAGCATCTCGGCGTCATCAAGTTTCCCCTCACGATAGCGCGCGATACCATCGGTCAGCATTCCTGGCACGGGCAGGCTCACCATCTCAACAGGCTCATGCACAATCTTCGCATTGGTGCCCGCGATAAGCGGCGTCAGAAAATCTGCGTAACGCCGCCAGCGCTCGCGCGCGGTCTGATAGATAGGCTGACGCACCTGCCACACGCTGGCCGTTTTGACCGGCCTGTCCAGTTCAGAGGTGTCGAGCACCTGCGGCTCCCACTGCACGCCCACATAATCCAGCAAACGACGCGCCTCTCGCTCTGGCTCAGAGACCACGTCTTCATAGCGCACTTCGAGAATGTCGCCGGGGAACAGCTGGTTCCAGTGGTGCATCATCAGGTTGTGGTCAGCCAGCTGTTCACCAATCCACTGCAGGTTATAGGCAAAGCCCATACCGCCATGCTTAGCCGCGTAGTCGGTGAAATAGTTGGAGATAGCGATATCGCGCGGGTCGCGTCGCACCGAGATGATTCGCGCGTTCGGGAACAGCAGCTTGATAAGACCAATGTTCTCGAAATTGTGCGGCAGTTTGTCCACCACATGGCGGATCTCAGGTGCGTTATCAGGCAATGTTTCCCGCAGTTCCTTGAGCAGGCTGGCGGTAATACCCGCCACAACATCGGCCGACAGGTCGTCCACACAGTCCGGATAATGGCGTCCTGACCCCGTAGTACGTTCCCAGCGTTCCAGACCGGCGATGGTACTGGGGATCACGCCAAGTTCGCCTGCGCCGTGGATTTGGCTGTGTCCTGCCAGGATCTGCTCGACCAGCGTGGTACCGGAACGCGGCATACCCAGCACGAATATGGGAAGCGTTGAATCGTTGCCGATGCCGCGTCGATTTTCATATAGCGAACGGCTGAACGCATGACGGATACGCGCGCAGTTTTGCCGATGCGCAACCGGATCGTAACTTAGCAGTGCGCAGCTGGCGGCATTGGCGTCGTTGGCCAGGGCGAAGGCTCTGGCGTACTCTTTGCGTTTTTCCCAGGCGGCAGCCAGTTGCAGCAACAATCCAGGCTGTACCGGACCAGCAAGGCCTGGCCGACGCGCCAGGTTTTCCAGGCGAATCAATGTCTCTTCATCTTGTGGGAAACGTCGGGCATTGATCAGCGCCGCATGACCGCGTGCCGGGTCGACAGCCAATACCTGCTCGAACAACGCGATGGCCTCGTCGATGCGCCCCAATTGCATATACAACTGCCCCAGCCCCTGCAATGCGGGTAGCAGGAGAGGATGCGCCTGCAGAATTTCGAGGTATCGCGCCTCGGCCCCGGCGTAGTGCTGCTCCTGCGCATCCACCCCGGCCAGTGCCGCTTGCGCCTGGGCCTGCCAGTGGCCGATCTGCGCGGCATCCATATCGGGTGATGGCGCCAGCGCCCCGGCCTCCTCAATAGCCAGTTCGGCCATCTTACGTGCCAGCGCCGGATAACTTTGGGTAGCGACGCTGGCCAGCTTGAGGCGCAAAGGCAGTGTCATTTTTTGCTGTTGTCCGGCCAGATGGAGGGCACGGTGCAGCAAGGCGATGGCCTGAGGCATACGCCCCTGCAACTCCGCCAGTTCAGCATGCTGTTGGTACAGGTCCGGATGTTCCGGGTAATGCCGCAGACCACGGCGCAGCGCATCCTCGCCCTGGGCATGGCGCCCACGCTCAGCCAGACGCTGCACATAACCGGTCAACAGGCCGCAGTAATCATCCACGGCCAGTTCAGCATGATGTGCGTCCAGCCAGGCGTCAGCGCAGGCGAAGTCCTCACGGGCCAGCCACAGCTCCAGGCGCAGGCCGCGCAGTTGCTGGTCGTACAGCGCCGCCTGAGATGCGGGCCAGTGTTCCCGCTCCGCGGCCCAGAAAACGTCGGCGGCGCTCAGTAACGTCTCGGCCTGCGCCAGGTCCTCGTTTTGCAGGTACAGACGCAACAGTTGCTGATAGACGGCGATGCGTGGTTGCTGGCGCAAACTGTATTCATACAGGGGAATAGCCTCCTCCCCCCGTTGACGTTGCACATAGCAGGCAGCCAGACGCGCCAGCAGAAGCGAGTGGCCTGGCGCCTCTGTGCGGGCAGCTTCCAGCAGCGCCTGCGCCGCGTCCAGTTCCCCAAGAAGCAAGTGCACTGCGGCCAGGTCGACGCGGGCGTCGACCTCCAGTGTTGCCGGGACCAACACCGCCAGCGTCTGGCGCGCCGCCTCTGGCTGGCCCAGATGAGCCTGGGCCAGGGCCAGCAGCACCTGTTCGGCTGGTGAAATTACCGGCAGGTTATAGCAGGCCTCACGCAGCGCCTCGAATTGCCGCATATCAACCAGACGGCGTAGCAAAGACAGAGAACCCGTCATGGCAGCGCCAGCCCTTGCGAGGTGAGAACGCCGGCAGGCATCGCCTGCAGATACACCTGAGCAAACGCATTGTCCGCATCCGGATTTGCCGCCCAGGTGCCGTTCCAGAGATCCACGTTCTGCATACCATTGCGCGTAAATTGGCCGTTTGCGGCAATTCCGGCTGCCTTAGAATGAGACGTAGAGAACCCCGCTACCCAGCCAATGGAATTCGCAGGGTGATTCACCATCGTCACTTGACCACCTAAACCTCCCTTAACCGCGCTGCCGCTGCCCACCAGCACAATTTTGTCGTCCGTGCCCAGATTCTGGGCTCCCGACCACATCTCATTGCTATCCAGCTCAACCAGCGAACTGGAATTGCTGTTGACCTTGATATAGATGGTGTAGGCGGTATTAGCGTCAAAGACGCGCCCGTTGTGATCGGAACTTTGTCCCGTCGTCAGGTCAAACACCACAATGGAAGGATCCCCGATCGAGGCGGAAGCGGTCGTGAAATTCAATCCCGTCGACGTGCTGATACCTGCATAATTATTCCCCGCCGCGTCGTGCAGCGCGGTGCTGTCGATCTGGACGTGGTAGTTCGCACCAGCCGCCAGATCCGTTGTCGGGTTGACCGTCACCGTGTGGCCGCTGATGGTAACCTGCGAGCTGTCGGTGATATCGATGACCTTGTTCAGACTGCTGTTGCCGTCGTTGACGAGGGTGATATGACCGCTGCCGGCCAGCACGTTCTCATTGAAGGTCAGTGTCAGGTTAGAACCCGTGGCAACGCTGCCGCCGTTATCCTGCGGCGTGCTGCTGGAGAGCACAGGCGCAGAGCTGTCTACCGTCAGGCCGGTGCTGTCTGCCGCAGTAGTAGAGGTGTGGCTCGCCGTGGTGGCCGTGACCGAGACGTTGAGACCGTGTACATCGTTGATAGAGCCGGCGGTAATGGTGTATTGGGCCGTATACTTACCATCGCCAGCAGTGACATCGCCGTGGGTGCCGTCGTCGTACGCCGTCGCCGGCGTGCTGGCACCAAACTGGCTGAAATCCATAGTGACGCCGGTCACTGTGCTGGTATTGGCGTCGCCGCTGGACGAGTTATCCCACACAGCAGTGACGGTGTCGCCGATCTTGTAGGTAGTACCGTCTGCGCCACCTGGCGTGGAGGTGATGGCGATATGGGCATCGGTCACTATCGGTAACGCTGGAGCAGGGCCTGCGTTCAGGCCAATCTGATAGATATCGCCGACAGCATAGCCGGCCTTACCGCCATCGCTTGTGTCGGAATCAAAGACGACGGAATAGGTGATGTCATAGCCGCCCGCACCATCGGAGACGATCCGTGGGTTATACAACTGCCCGCCCTGGGGCACCGTAATACCGCTGTCGGTGACGGCACTGGTCAGCTCGCCGGTGGTTTTCGAAATGGTAACCTGGCTCAAACCGCCATGGCCGTCGGGGAATACGAACACCAGATCCGTGCCGTTGTCATAGGCCGTGGCCGATGCCGCCACGGAGCCGTTGCCGTTGCCGATCCACGCCAGCTCGTCATGGAGCGTTTTGTCCATCGCGCCAACGTCCACGGCATGATAGCTCTGGGTCCCCATGCCATAAACCGCGTTGCTCTGTACGTGGGTGGTGATCAGCGTACCGTTGTTGTTATAGAGCGTGACCTCCCAGGTCGCGGTCCGGTATTCCTGGCTGAAGACGGCAAACCCGCCATCAAAAGCAACGACGTTGGTCGGCGAACCCTGCTCGTCATTCCAGTTGACGCGCTGCCAGGTCGTGCCGCCGTCGAAGTTAGCCAGCGTGCCGGTGGCGTCGAGCTTGAAGATGAAGGCGCCGATAGGCGTGGTTGTCGCCGTCTGACCCGGCGTGCCTATCCAGTCGTAGACCTCGGACGCCAGTACATAACTGCCATCGCTCAGTGCCGTCAGCACACCCGGCGTCAGCTGGAATTTCATCAACTGCACTGCCGGGCTGGCGACGCCGCCGAAATTGGCGCTCGTGCTGTTGCCGCCAATCAGGGTTTGCGCGCCCTGGGTGAAGTTGAGTCCGCTGCCGTTGTAGTGGAAGACAGAGATAGCTTCCTGCTGATCGGTCCCGGCCCCCATCGTCTGGTAGGCGATCGCGAAATCACCGCCATTCGCGCTGCTCTGCGCCGCGATGGTGACCCCGGTGCCAGGTGCTGCCAGGGTGTTGCTGGATTGAAGGTTGCCACTGTTGTCATAGATCGCGTAGTGGACGCTATAGTCATTCCAATTCGTGACATCCACCTGCGACCAGGCCACGACAAAGCCGCCGTTGGCCAGCGCCTTAACCTGTGTATCCAACATGGTGTAGCCAGCGGGGACGCTGATATCCAGGGTCTTGACGACGTTGTTGTTCGCGTCCAGCACCCTGACGACGCCGTCATACAGCGCGCCGGTTGGATCCCAGGTGATATTGTCGCCGCCGGTCTGCTTCATGTACTCCATGACCGTGTAGCCGTTACTCAGCTTCTCCAGACCGACGTTGACAGTCATCTCGATGGAGGTGTCGGTGGTACTGCCCGAGACCGTCGCGCTGCCATTAAGGCCAGCACTGACGTTGAGGGTGACAGTCTGGCTGCTGTGGTTCCCGGCGGCATCGGTCGCGGTAACGATGAAGTTATAGCTGCCCTCGATAGCGGCGCTGTTCAGCGTGACGACGCCGGTGGTGGGGTTGATGGAGAAATTGGCGAGGCTGTCCGCGTCCAGGCTATAGGTGATCGCATGGGCGTCCGTGGCGTTGGCGTCGTACACCTGGGTGCCAGCCGCCGTGCCGCCAACAATGGTGGCGCCGGTAGCGGTGGCGCCGCCTGCGATAACGGGCGCGGTGTTGTCCACAATCACGCTGCTGCCGGAAATGATGGAAACATTGCCTGCCGCGTCCACGGCATAAGCGTGGTAAGTGCCTTCGGCGAGACCCGTCAGCGCCAGCGTGGTGCTGGCGTTTGCCGCGACGGCGACGCTGTTCACCAGGTTATCGGCAGCGTTGGTGAGGCTGCTCAGATTCGTCACGGTCACGCTATCGCTGACCAGGTATACCGTACCGGCCTCGGTGCTCTGCACAGTCACCGTCTGGTTGCTGTTCTCCACGCCATCCACGTCGCGGGTGAGCGTGACGCCAGGCGGCGTGGTATCGACGACGTTGTAGGTGACGGTATGCGTGGTCTGGTTGCCAGCGGCGTCGGTGGCGGTAACGGTGAATTGCGCGCCGGTCGCTTTGGCAGGACTGGAGAGCAGCGTAACCACGCCAGTGCTGGCGTTGATGCTGAAATGCCCGGTGTCGTTCAGGCTGTAAGTGACACCGTGCGCGTCGGTGGCGGCAGCAGTGTAGACGGTATCGCCGACGGTAGTGCTATCGGTAATATCGGCGGCGGTAGCTGCGCTGGTGAAGACGGGCGCGGTGTTGTCCACTATCACGCTGCTGCCGGAAATAGCGGAGACATTGCCGGACGCGTCCACAGCATAAGCGTGGTAGGTGCCTTCGGCGAGACCCGTCAGCGCCAGCGTGGTGCCGGCGTTCGCCGCAACGGCGACGCTGTTCACCAGGTTATCGGCAGCGTTGGTGAGGCTGCTCAGATTCGTCACGGTCACGCTGTCGCTGACCAGGTATACCGTACCGGCCTCGGTGCTCTGCACAGTCACCGTCTGGTTGCTGTTCTCCACGCCATCCACGTCGCGGGTGAGCGTGACGCCAGGCGGCGTGGTATCGACGACGTTGTAGGTGACGGTATGCGTGGTCTGGTTGCCAGCGGCGTCGGTGGCGGTGACGGTGAATTGCGCGCCAGTGGCGCTGGCCGGGCTGGAGAGCAGCGTCACGACGCCGGTACTGGTATTGATATGGAAGTGCTGGGTGTCGCTCAGGCTGTAGGTGACGCCGTGCGCGTCGGTGGCGGCAGCGGTGTAAATGGTATCGCCGACGACAGTGCTGTCAGTAATGTCAGAAGCGGTGGCCGCGCTGGTAAAGACGGGCACGGTGTTGTCCACCAGCACGCTGCTGCCGGAAATGACGGAAAGATTGCCTGCCGCATCGACGGCGTAAGCGTGGTAGGTGCCTTCGGCGAGGTTTGCGGCAGAGATAGTTGCGCGGGTATTGGCTGTGACAATCGTGCTGGCCCACTGGTTGCTGGCGGCGCCCGTAATGTCGCTGAGCTGGCTTACCTGCACATTGTCGTTGACCAGATAGATGGTGCCGCTTTCGGTGCTTTGCACGGTGGCGTGGCCATCGTGATTGAGCACGACGAGGTTTTCGTGGGTGCTGCCATCGGCGTTAAATTTCTGCACAAAGAGGTGATAGCCTGAAATGCCGCTGGCAGCACCGTACCAGGTCACCATGTATTCGCCGTCTGTACCGACGGCGGTGACTTGTGGAAAGAGGTCGGTCGCGCCGCTGGAAGCTTGCAGTTGCACGACACCGCCCACCAGGCCACCACTGGCATCGAATTTCTGCACATTGACGTCCCAATTCGAGCTGCCCAAACTCATCCAGGTAACGACGTAGCCGCCATCGCCCAGCGCCGTGATGCGCGGTAGTTCATCGTAGTTGTTGCTCGTGTTGTTGTTCGGTGCGTCCAACTGCACGGCAGCGCCCACTTTGCTGCCGCCAGCAGAGAACTGTTGAACAAAGACAATGTAATCGTCGGAGCCGTTTGTGTTGGTATATTCCATCCAGGTGATGACGTAGCCACCGTCGGCCAGCGCTGCGACGAACGGGTAGGTATAATCGCTACCGAAATTACCGTTACTCGCGCTGTCCAGTTCGACGATGCTGCCAACCCTGGCGCCAGTGGCATCGAACTGCTGCACATAGGTGCTGCTATTGTAGTTCGAGTTGCTGTAGTTGTAGCCGGACCAGGTGACGACATAGCCGCCGTTAGCCAACGCCGTGATCTGCGGCAGGTTTTCGTAGTTGGAATTGTTTCCCGTCGTAGCGTCCAGCACCACCGGGTTGCTAGTGGAAGCGGTACCGGTGGCATCGAACTGCTGCACGTAGATGTGGTAGTCGCCGGAGGTTTGGCCCTGCCAGGTCAACACATAGCCGCCGCTGTCCAACACGGTGACCTGCGGACTGGCATTGTTAGAGGAGCCCGGCGCAGCCAGTGGCACGGTGTTGCCAACTGCGACACCCGCGTCATCAAAGCGCTGCACGTAGACGCCACCGTTGTTGATGTACCATGTCACGAGATAGCCGCCGTCGGTAAGCGTCGCGATCTGCGGAGCGATATCCTGCGCAGAAGCGGCCCCATCAAGTTGCACGGCTGCGGATATTGGGCTGCCGTCAGCATTGAACAACTGCGTATAGATGCTGCTGTCAGTGCTGGCGCCGTTCTTGCCGGTCCAGGCCACGGCATACGCCCCGGCATTGTTAATGGCCGTCACACTGATGACACTGTCCAACTCGTTTGAGTAAGTGTTGGTCGCACCTGATGCGAGCTGTACGGGATCACCCATCGCCACACCCTGAGCGCTAAGGCGCTGCGCATAGATCCCGTAGCTACCATTGTTGTTGCCTGCCCATGTCACCAGGAAGCTGCCGTCGCCCAGCGCGGTGGTGTCGAAACCGTTGGGGTAAATGTAGCTGGTCGCCGGGCTCAGCATCACCGGCCCCGTCGAGCTGCCGTCGAGCGTGACAGTCGGTGCGATTTCGTCCACATCGGTGACATTAACGGTGACGGTCTGCGTGGTCACATGGCCTGCCGCGTCAGTGGCGGCGACGATGAAGGTGTATGCAGGCGCGTGGGTGCCTTCATAGTCGGGGCTGGCTTTGAAAGTGACCGCCCCCGTTGCCGCGTCGATGCTGAAATACTGGGCGTCTGCGCCATTGTTCAGGTCAATCAAGCTGTAGGTGACGTGCTCACCACCATCGGCGGCGTCATTATCGACGGCCTGCGCGGTATAGATGGCGGTGCTGGCGGCGGTATTCTCGGCAACGCTCACCGTGGCGGTGGCAAAGCTGTCGCTGCTGTTGCCGGTGGTGAAGCTCGGAGCCTGCTCATCGAGGTTGTTAACCGCCAGCGTGACCGTCCGGTCGCTGGCATTGCCTGCCGCATCGGTGGCAACAACGGTGAAGCTGTAGCTGGCTTTGCTTTCAAAATCCGGGTTGCCGGTCAGCGTAACCGCACCGGTGGTCGGGTTGATCGTCAGACCCGCGTCGCTGCCCGCTTTGAGCGAGAAGGTCACCCCAGCGCTGATATCACCGTTGTCGGTGGCCGTGGCGGTGTAAATCACCTGACCCGCGCCGCTGTTTTCGTTGATCGCCACGGCTGTCGTGCCGCTGGTGATCGTCGGCGCCACTTCGTCGAGGTTGTTGATCGCCAGCGTGACCGTGCGGTCGCTGGCATTGCCTGCCGCATCGGTGGCAACAACGGTGAAGCTGTAGCTGGCTTTGCTTTCAAAATCCGGGTTGCCGGTCAGCGTAACCGCACCGGTGGTCGGGTTGATCGTCAGACCCGCGTCGCTGCCCGCTTTGAGCGAGAAGGTCACCCCACCGCTGATATCGCCGCTGTCGGTGGCCGTGGCGGTGTAAATCACCTGACCCGCGCCGCTGTTTTCGTTGATCGCCGTGGCTGTCGTGCCGCTGGTGATCGTCGGCGCCACTTCGTCGAGGTTGTTAACCGCCAGCGTGACCGTGCGGTCGCTGGCATTGCCTGCCGCATCGGTGGCAACAACGGTGAAGCTGTAGCTGGATTTGCTCTCAAAATCCGGGTTGCCGGTCAGCGTGACGGCTCCGGTAGTCGGGTTGATGGTAAGCCCCGCGTCGCTGCCCGCTTTAAGCGAGAAGGTCACCCCACCGCTGATATCGCCGGCGTCGGTCGCAGTGGCGGTGTAAATCACCTGACCCGCGCCGCTGTTTTCGTTAATCGCCGAGGCTGTTGCCCCGCTGGTGATCGTCGGCGCCACTTCATCGAGGTTGTTGACCGCCAGCGTGACCGTCTGGCTACTGGCATTACCGGCTGCATCAGTGGCGACAACGGTGAAGCTGTAGCTGGCTTTGCTTTCATAATCCGGGTTGCCGGTCAGCGTGACCGCGCCGGTGGAGGCGTTGATACTGAACAGCGCGCTGTCACCGGTGGTGCCCAGGCTATAGCTGAATTGACTGGGGTCGGTAGCGACAGCTGTCCAGACTACCTTACCGGCCCCGATGTTCTCATCCACACTGGTCGTCGTGGCGCTGCTAAAGACAGGCGCATGGGTATCAATAATGAGGCTGACGCCGCCGGATGCATCACTGGCGGTCGCTGCGCCTTTAATCAGCAACGACTGCGCGCCATCGGACAGATTGTTAGTGCTGCCAAGTGTGATTCCGGCAGCGACGGTGTCCAGGATGGTCTGGGTGGTCGCGCCGGCGTTGGCTTCTGCACCGGAGAAGGCCGCCAGCAGGAGGCCATATTTTTCACCGGCACTCAGGCCATCGGCAGCATCAAAACTACCGCCGTTGGTAGCGGTAACCGTCGTGTTCAGAATGTTATCCACGCCAAACAGGTTGCTGATAGCCGTTGCCGTGTCGGTCACCTGGGTTGCGCTCAGGGTGGCGGGATTGTCAGGCGTGCCACCGAGGGCCTCCTGGGCCTTGGTATAGGCGAGCGTGGTCAACACGTTAACATTGAGCACAAGAGTACTGTTGTTTCCGGAGATAACACCCATACTCCAAAGCTGAGCAGAGAGGTCTTTACCCGCGCCAGTGGCTTCGTCCAGGTAGTCAGCGGCACTGCCGCTGTTGATGAGTTTCACAATAACGACGCCGGTGTAACTGCCCGCAGACACGGTGACCGAGCCATCGGCCCCCAACGTCCCCGTGCCAATCAGCGTTTTGCCATCGGCCTGATAAATCTCTACCTTCAAATCGTTACTGCTGAGCGCCGGGCCGCCGACAAAATTAAGCTGAACGGCGTTCTGGACCGGGGGTTCACCCCCGCTGTTATCGCCACCCTTATCATGCCCGCCATGGCCACCGCTTGCCGCAGCAACCCCGATCACGCCCCCCAGTCCGAGGGCACCGGCGATATAGCCCGCGTAAGAATGTGATTGCGGGAGGTAGGTGATCGGATGGCCGGTCACTACCGAGCCATCCTGCAGGCCAGCTAAGATACCTTCCAGCCCGGGGTGGCCTGAGGTCATGCTGGCCAGCGCGTCAGGAGAACCGTGTGCATAAAGAACATGGCTGCCGTCAGTCAGGGCCGCCCCTTCGGTGCTCCCCGGCGTAATCACCTGGGTAGCGGTGCCATCGGCAGGCAGGGTTACACTGGTATCGCTTTCGCTATACCAGCCCTGTAAGGTCAGCGTGGTGCCATCGGCATAGTCCAGTTGCAGATCCTGCCCGTGACGTGAAGCCACGACGTCATCGGCCAGTTTTTCCTGATCATTTTCACCCTGGCGTTTAAGCACCCGGTAAGATTCACCCGGCGCAGCCTTGTGAATATTGGTCTGCCCGGCCTGCAGGGTGATGCGGGATTTACCGGTACTGAGCGTATATTGGCGTGGCTTCATCTGGGTCTCGGGTTTCATAATGTGTTATCTCCATCTGGGGCGGACAGGAAAATCGGGTTGCAACGGCCACCTGCGGTGTCATCGCTCCTGGAATGATTCACTGAGTGTTTTACGCAAAGGTTTAAGTAAAAAATCCATCAGCGTGCGATCACCGGTACGGATGTCGAGCTGGGATGTCATGCCCGGCAGGATGTCAAGCTGACGGCCCGTCGTACTGCGCACAAGCTGCCCATCTTCCTGACGGTCTGACAGACCTTCTGCATGGCTTTTCAAACGAACATGGACGCGGTAGTAGATCTCCTCGCCACGTGACGTGTTTTCTTTAAGGGTGTCGGCCGAGACGTAAATCACCTCCCCCTGCAATGCGCCATAAATGGTGTAATCGAAGGGATCAAGGCGCACAGTGGCCGGCAGTCCAACCTGAACGCGGGCAATATCAGCAGGCAGAACTTTGGCCTCTATGATGAGGGCATCATCTGAGGGGACGATCTGCATGATCTCATCGCCGGCACGTAATACCCCGCCCAGCGTGGTGACGCGGACATTTTTAACAATCCCAGGCCCCATGGCCGTAAACACCGTATCGTGTACCTGCTGGCGACGACCGGCCATCTGTTGCAAGGTCTGGCCCAGATCATCTTCTGCCTTGGTGAGATCGGCCCGCGCATCATCCAAAAACTTATTGCGCCGACCCAGCAGGCGGGCACGAGCCTCATTAAGCTCGCGCTGTGCATTAAGCCGCTCACTGGCGCTCACATCGCCAGAGCGTTCCAGCCCGTTCACCAGGCTGAGCTTCTGGTTGGCTAAATTCACGGCGGTTTGCAGCGCGGTGATATCCTCCTGCAGGCTCTGACGGCGTTGCAGAAACAGTGCGCGTTCAATATCGGCCTGTTCGCGTAACGCCGGACCAGGATCGGCAGGGAACTGGGGAGCGGATTGTCCCGTTGATTCTGCGCGAAGTCGGGCAATGCGCGCCCTGAGACCGGCGATGCGCGCGTCCACTTCACCCGCCGCCGCCTCCACGCGAGTTGGATCGAGACGAGCCAGAATCTGCCCCGCCTTAACGTGATCCCCCTCTTTAACACGCAGCTCGGAAAGTACGCCGCCATCGACGGTCTGGATGATCTGCACCCGACTGCTGGCGATCACTTCACCGTGTGCCCGTGCGACTTCGTCAATGCGAAAATACATGGCCCAGATGACAAAACCCAGCACCAGTACGGCCATGCTCCAGATAAGCCCGGCGGGCACTTGGCTACGGTAGTAATTTTCCAGACGATGCACGCGAGCGGCGTCAGCGACCTCGTCGTCAAACAGTTCAACGGCCATTAAGGACTCCTGCTGAATGTGATGCTGCGGGCATGTGTGTTTTCACGTTCGTTACCTCAGCGGCGGGACGCAAGCCAGTGGCGCGGGCCATCAGTCCTGGTAACACCTTGTCGGGAGGACCATCGCGTACGACAGTACCTTCCTGTACGACAAGCACGCGGGTAGCAAAATTAACGGCCGCCATCGGACGGTGAGTGGCGACGATGAGGATATCTTCCGGTTGCAGCCTGGCTTGTAATGCTTTCCAGACTCGCGTCTCCGCTTCGCCATCAAGCGATGCCGTCGGTTCATCCAGAAGCCAGATACGAGGACGGGACATCAACACACGCGCCAGGCCAACAAGCTGGCGCTGACCGCCAGAGAGGCCTGAGCCCCCCTCACTGATAGGCATATCCATACCCAGCGGATTACTGGCCGCCACCTGATCCAGCGCCAGATCGCGGGTGATGTCTGTCAGCGTGGTGTCGCTGACTGCGCCTGCGAGCATCAGATTGCTTCGCAGCGTCCCTTTGAAGAGCTGCACCGCTTGTGGCAGATAGCCAACCTGAGCGCTGACCACCTGGGGATCGATCTCCCACAGATCCACATCGCCCAGGCGGACACGCCCCTCTCCGGGGCGATACAGCCCGGCCAGGATCTTGAGCAACGTTGATTTACCACCGCCAACAGGGCCCAGCAGCAGAACACGTTCACCGGCGTGAAAGTGGAGTGCAGGAATATTGAGTTGTTGTACCGGAGACTGCGGAAAGGCAAAGCGCAGCTTTTCGACACTAATATGTTCTGGCAGGCGATCGGGCAGCAGCAGGGTCTGTCCGGCGCGGCGCTCTGTAGGTTTACGCAGCAGATTATTCACCATATCCAGCGCCTCCCTCACCTGTTGCCACTGCATCAGATACTGAACGCCCTGGCTCACCGGCCCGATGACACGCCCCCCCAGAATACTGCACGCGACCATGCCCCCGGTGGTCAAATATCCGGCTTCAACGCCCCATACCCCGACAACAATGCCCATGATATAGGCCAGCGTCGACAGGCTGCCGGTGGTGTTCGTACAGAACTGGGTGAGGGATTTTTGTTGAATACTGTAGCCTGCGATGGAATGACTGAGCGTCTGCCAGTCTTGTGCAAAACGCCAGCCAGCATGACTGGCGCGCAGGGTTTCGGCACCGCGAATACTGTCGACTAACAGGCCCAGACGCTCATTGCTGCGCAGCATCTGTTGGCGCGTGAGACGGCGTAAGCGCAGACGGGTATACAGACCCAGCGCCAGCGCGATGGGGAGCATTCCCAGGTAAACCCAGCCGACAGGCCCCCCGATCAGACCAATAATCCCGATAAACAGCAAAGCGAACGGCAGATCCACGATTCCAAAGACAAGACCGGCAGAGAAAACCTGTCGTACCGAATCCAGTGCCCCCACCTGCGCGGCCAGCGTGCCCAGGCTACCGGGCTGCTGGTCGAGTTGCAGGTGCAACAGATGCTCATAAACATGCTGGGAAAGGCGTTTATCCACACTGCTGGCAACGCTGTCCATGATGTGGGCACGCAATGTTTTGAGCAGCCAGTCCAGCCCCACAACCAGCCCCATCCCCGCCACAAGCGTAGTCAGTGTCGCCCATGCCAGGGTGGGCACGACACGATCGTAGACCTGCATGGCGAAGAGGGATGTGGGAATGGCCAGAATGTTCACCAGCAGCGTGGCGGCAGCCACCCGGAACACCCAGCGGCGATCGCGCAGCAGTTCTCGCCAGACCAGACGCATGGCCGGATTTTCGCTGTCAGAGAGGTTCTCTGACTGTACGTGTGAAGCCAGGCTGAACCAGAGTACAGCCGTTTCGTCACCCGCCGTCGTCCCCGGCGCGCCGGTCACAATGTCGTCTACCGCCAGCGTTCGGGGTTCGACACCTTCACGGGTCAGCGTAAGGGTATCGGCTCCCCCCTCCTCGTTGTGTCGTTCGGCCAGCCACCATGTCTGTTCGTGCCACATCAGGGCCGGGAGGTGACGTGGATCAAAACGCCGCCAGGGGAACAACGCCAGCCGGATATCTTTCATTCCCGCGTCTGACAGTAAACCGCGCACATAATCCTGCGGGCGATCGGTCAACGGAGGAACGGTCTGGGCGCGCGCATACGCCTGCGTTAATGCCGCTTTATTCACCGGGGCGTGTAGCTTGTCCAGCAAGGCCAGTAATTCAGAGTGAGGAACAGGTATCATCAGGGTTGGCTCGCAGACGTGTTAGCAAATTGTGTGCCCGTGGTCAGGGCGCCAGTGGTATCGTCCATACGACCCGTGCGTGCGGCCAGCCGCAGGCAATCGACCCGCCATGCCGATCGTATCGATACCAGCGCTTGTTGTTGTTCAGTTAATTCGCGAACGGCGTTCAGTACATCCAGCCAGCTCTTGTAGCCCGATTCGTACTGGCGACGAAACGATGCCAGCGTGCCGCTAAGTTCGACAACAGACTGCTCATAACCGGCCATCAGCGTCTGGTTAGCATCACGCTGATCAAGCAACTGGCGTGTCTGAATATCTTCGCTGTGGCGTTGTTGGGCCAAATCCTGCCGTGCGGATTCCACACGCTCCAGCGCCGCGTTCTGGAGGCCGCGGTTCACCAGTCCCAGCCCCTCCATCGTGCCGGTCACAACAACATTGACCGTATTATTATTTCTCTGGTTGGGCATACCGGAATATTCGTTGCGAGCGGCTTGCAAGGAGACGGTCGGCCGCGACGAGGTACGCTGACGTTCCACATCAGCTTCGGCCAGCGTGACCGCCGCTTCACGTGCTCGCACCGTCGCACTCTGGGCAAGGATTTGTTCCTGTATAGACGTATCGGCGGGCAACGTGAGGATGCTGCCAGGGACGGGTAGTTCGCTGGCGATCGGTACCTGAGTCAAGGATAACAGCGTGGATTCGGCGGTAAGCAGGTCCGATTTGGCTTGTTCTAACGACGCGCGTGCCTGTAACAACCTTGCCTTCGCCAGGCTGACATCAGCCGGAGAAGCCAGGCCTCCCTGCGCGCGGCGCTGGATCTGTTCCTGCAACGCCTGATGATTGTTAACGTTTGATTCAGCAACGGTAAGCCGCTCGCGAACACCCTGAATATTCGCGTAAGCCACCGCGGTATCTTCCAGCAATTGACGACGGGTAGCCCAGGCCGTGGCTTGCTGAGCAACGGTGTCATTGTCGGCGTAGTCAATGGCGCTGTCGATACGCCCAAAAGCCCATAACGGTTGCGAAACACTCAGCGTGGTCGTACGGGAATCAGTGTAACCCGAAATTTGCCCTGTCCCCGCACTGGCGCCAAGCGTGGGCAAACGTGCCGCGCGGGCGCTGTCGGCGCTGGCCTCTTTAGAACGCACAAGCGCCTGCTGACTGGCCAGACTGGGGTGATGGAGCATAGTGCTCCGCAGCGCGGCAAACAGACCGCCCGGCGAGGTATCCTCAGAAAGGTGCGCCGGGGACGAAAGTGTTCCGGCCTCAACCTGGGTCACAGAGATGATAAAGGGTAAAAAGAGACTGATTACACTGAGGTTGTAATAACAGTGACGACCTGAACGAAAGCCCATTGAGTGAAGAGCCCTTTATTAAAGAAAGATAAAAGACCCGTCGAAACCTGATGTTGCTCATGTTATCCCGACGTCACCGTGAGTGGATAAATGGCGTGGCCGGAATAACGAGTCATAAATAAGAAAAAGACTATTGCTTCACATCATAATTACCCATCGTTAACATGTATGTCAAGGTATGTAATCGTGTAATAAAAACTGTAAAACATAGTCAATTATTAAGTTAAGTTTACCTAACGCAAATATTCGCTCGAGCAGCAAAATAATCACCGATGGGCTATTTGATGAATGTGCGCACAACCCGCGTGTGACTGTAGCGTGGAAAGTGTAGCGCTCTCAGTTCGGATCGGATGCCCACGTGCCGGAAGCGTATACAGGATGTGCGCCAATGACAGACTTTAGTGCGGTTAAAATGAAGATTAATGACCGGATGATATTTTCGCTGCGAAAACATTTACCCCCCTGCAAGCACAGACAAGCTCGCGGGGAAGTTGTTAACGACATCCCTGACCCGGCACCCGTGTCGATTTTGGTAAGCGACTTACAGGCCAGACCATGTTCGCCGGCGATGAGATTCAAAGAAAGTTACCCGAGGCAAAAGTGACCAACACCTTTACTACCCTTTTCGCTCTGTTAGCAGAGGATTAACGCTTTTGGATTATTTCTCTGCGCCGGGAGTACTGGCGCCAGCAAAGATAAATGGCGGGTAATACTTATTTATTCTCTGCTGTCTATTTGCGATGGAGAACAAACAAGTATTACCCGCATCATTACCCCGAAAATACCACTGGCGACTAATACTGAATATTTGCCATCGCTTTATACCGTTCAGGCAACGCGCTGTTGAGGACCAAAATCTTTTGGAGAATATGGAATGAAGATGTCCCTTTCGCGCGTTCTGCATCGGTAATGGCAGAACGTATCGTCGCCGCGGCAGCTGAGATGCGATGAAAATAGGCTTCGGATTCAGGCGTCTGCACCTCACCTGAGACGGCATAACGCACCGCAGGCCAGTGTGTGAAATCCATGACCGGCCAGGCTTCTTCTTCCGCCGGGGTATTGGCAGATAATAATTGTTCTGCTTTTTTCACGTCTTGTTGTGCGGCAGAAAGCAGTGCTAAGCGATATTTCATTTTTGACAGCGTATCACCGCTCTCTTGTTGTTGCGAAAGCGATGTAATAAAAGCCGATAAATCATCACCTGATGACTGTTGATGGTCATCAGTGCTTCTTTTAATATCAGGTGAGTTCGAGGTATTGTTTAATGCCAATTCAATTAAATAATTCAACATCTCTAATGTCATCTTATGTACCTTATAAAACTGACAGCCTTTATTCGATATTCAGCGAGGGTATTTTTATAGACTGATTTCAATTTCTTTACTCAGAAAAACAAATACCCGCATCCCAAAGATACTGAAACAATATATCGCAACAGGAGAACCTTTTTATTTTACTACCGATAAATGCCAACAACTCTCCACCAGGTTAATCGTGCATTCGTCAATTAAAAACCGCCCTGTCTGATTTATTGTCTCAGTATTGTTGAAAGATTCTCGTTTGCAAAACGATAAAAACTACAACTTAATGTGAGTTAAACTCAAAATAGAAGCGCATGCATAAGCGTATAAACAGCAGGCAAAGAGGTGGCATTAAAGTCAGTGGGATGGGGGGATTAAGACCATAAAAAACAGAAGGTTATTAATCTGCATTTCATTAATGTCTGACAAGAACAGAGCCGCGCGCTCTATCCAAAAAAGCCTGCATATCGCAGGCTTTGTATTCTTACCCTTTAGCGCTCACGGAACGCTTCTGCTTTGGCGCGAAGAATAGGCTTGAGCAAGTAGGCCAGTATGGTTTTCTTGCCAGTAATGATATCCACCGAAGCAACCATTCCCGGAATAATTAACAGCGGTTTTTCATCCGTGCCGAGGTGATTTTTATCAGTACGCAGGCGAATAATATAAAAACTCTTACCGTCTTTGTCGGTCACCGTATCAGGGCTTATCTGTTCAAGTTTGCCCTTAAGCCCACCATAAATGGTGTAGTCATAGGCGGTGAATTTCACCGTCGCCTCCTGCCCCGGTCGCAAAAAGGCGATGTCCTGCGGGCGAATTTTGGCCTCAACCAGCAGCGTGTCATCAAGCGGAACAATTTCCACAATGTCATTGCCCGGCTGTATCACCCCACCAATGGTGTTCACCAGCAGTTGCTGGACGATGCCGCGAACCGGCGAAGTCACCAGCGTGCGGTTCACCCGGTCAGTGATCGCTTTACCTGATGCTTCAATTTTACTCAGATCGGTACGGGCCTGGTTCAGTTGTTCCAGCGCTTCGCTGCGATAGCGCCCTCGCGTTTCACTGACCTTATTTTCAATCTCTTTGATTGCCGCCTGCGCGCGCGGAATAGCAAGGATGACGGAGTCCAGTTGCCCCTGCGTCTCAACCCCGGCGCGACGCAGACGCAGCATTTCCACTTTTGAGATAGCGCCTTTTGCCACCAGCGGTTCAGACATGGTGATCTCTTGCTGCTGTAACTCAAGACTACGGCGGTACTGCGTCAGCTTGCCCTGGAAATCGAGCAGTTCCTGTTTCTTCTGAACCAACTGTTCATTCAGCCCGGCAAGTTCACTCTGAATACGTTTATTGACGCTGGTGAACAGCGCCATTTCCCCGCTGGCGATTTCCGGCGCCTGGCTGCTAATTTCCGGCGACAGCGTCAGTTCGCTGGCATCATCAAGCTGAGCGGTCAGGCGCTGGATCCGTGCTTCGAGCGCCAGTTTATCGGCCTCGCTTTCTCCGGCATTAGAGCGAAACCGGGTATCGTCCAGACGCAACAGCGGCGCGCCGGCTTGTACCACCTCACCTTCATGAGCAAAAACTTCGGCAACAATCCCACCTTCAAGGTTCTGGACTTTCTGCAGACGGGATGAAGGAATGGCCCGCCCTTCCCCGCGAGTCACTTCATCAATCTCAGCCAGCGAGGCCCAGACGATCATGGCAATAAAGAAGGCGAAAATGGCCCACAAGGTCACGCGCACCACGCGTGGCGCATCATCAAGCAGTGCTTTATTGACCTCATTGGTGGTAAACGTCGCCGACGGTTTCTCTCCGGAGAGCCAGTTCATCAGGCGGCTAAGCGCATCAACGATTCGCATGAATTTGTCCCTTTTTCAGCGCACTCATGACGCTCTCTTTCGGACCGTCAGCAATGATCTTACCGTTATCGACAATAATCAGACGGTCAACCAGCGACAGCAGCGACGCACGGTGCGTCACCAGCAGCAGCGTCTTGTTACTGATAACCGGCGCCAGCGCTTTTTTGATCAGATCTTCACTGGTGTTGTCCATTGAACTGGTGGGTTCGTCCATCAGCAATACCGGCGGGTCGAGCAACAACGCCCGCGCCAGCGTAACCGCCTGACGCTGCCCGCCGGAAAGGCTCATTCCACGCTCGCCAACCTGCATGTTGTAACCAGAAGGATGACGGCGGGCAAATTCATGAACCCCGGTCAGGTTCGCGACCCGCAGCATGGTTTCATCATCAACATAGCTTGCGCCATAGAGCAGATTTTCCCGCAGCGTGCCGTTAAATAAGTGGATATCCTGCGGCGCGTAGCCAATGTTATGCCGCAGATCGTGCACATCTATCTGACGGAGATCGATACCATCGATCAGCACGCTGCCACTGTCCGGCTGGTAAAAACCGACCAGTAATTTCGCCAGCGAGCTTTTTCCTGAACCACTGCGACCAATAATGCCCACCTTTTCACCCGGCTGGATGACCAGGGAGACATTACTCAGTGAGGCGTACTGGTTGCCGGGATAGCAAAACGTCACATCACGCAGTTCAATCGCGCCCGAGAGGGTTTCACGCTTAAGCGGTACCTCACCCTCCTGTACTTCCTGCTCCAGCCCCATCATTCTGTCGATGGTGGATTTCGTCATGCGCGCGCGCTGGTAACGGGTAATCAGGCTGCATAGCTGACCGATGGGCATCATCGCACGGCGATGCAGCAGGTAGCAGGCAATCAGCCCGCCCATACTGAGATTCCCGTCGATGATGACGTAGACCCCGGCGACAATAATCGCCACGCCGCTGGCCTGCTGCAGCCAGGAGGTAAAATTCACCGCCACGTAGGAGAGTAATTTCACCCGCAGCTCCAGTTTGCTCAACTGGCCGGTGAGATGCTCCCACTGGTACTGGCGCTCACTCTGCGCATTATTGATTTTGATAGCGTCAAGGCCGGTCAATGTCTCAACCAGCATCGCCTGACGTTCGTTGGCCAGTTGATAGGTTTTCTGTACCCGCGACATGAGCGGACGCTGGATAAGCCAGCTCACCAGTAACGCCAGCGGATAGGTAAGCAGCGGGATCAGTACCAGTGGCCCGCCAATAATTCCAGTCACCAGTAAGATCAGTAAGGTAAAGGGGAAATCGATAAAAGCCGTCAGGGTGAGTGACGAGAGAAAATCACGAATCGACTGGAACTCCTGGAAATTCTGCGCGAAACTGCCCACCCGCTTAGGACGCAGCTTCATCTTCATCCCCAGCAGTCGCTCAAACAGCGCAGAAGAGACCACCAGATCGGTCTTTTTACCCGCCAGATCGAGGCAAATCCCCCGCAGGATTTTCAGTACAAAGTCGAAAACAAACGCGATACTGATACCAATAGCCAGTACCCACAGTGTCGCGGTTGCCTGATTAGGCACAACCCGGTCATAAACGTTCATCACAAACAGCGGGGCGCACAGCGCCACAAGATTGACCAGAAAGCTGGCGATCACCGCATCGAAGTAGAGGAATTTTGAGAGCTTAAGGGTGTCCTGAAACCAGGCGGTTGTCCGCGGCAGCGCGGCCGTTGGCTGGGCATCGAACTCATGTTCCGGGGAGAGGAAAATCGCCCTGCCGCTGTAATTTTCCGCCAACGTTTCCCGTGATAGCGTAATTTCACCGCCTTCGGTTTCGCTGGGCAGCAGACGGGCCTGCTGGTTGTCATCCCAGCCAATTAATACGGCCGCCTGATCGTTTTTCAGTAACAGAATGGCAGGCAGCGACAGCGCGGTAATGTTATCAAGCGGGCGTTGTATCACCCGCGCTTTCAGCCCCGCACGCCCCGCGGCACGTGGAAACGCCTCCAGTGTCAGCGAATGAGATTCCAGCGGCAGCCCGGTCGTCAGGACGGTGCGGCTGGTCGCGATATTATGCATTTTGCAGATGATCATCAGCGCGTCCAGCAACGGATCATCATGGGCTTGCCGGGGATCGTGCCTGACCGGGGCTTCCGGGGAAATATCGACGTTCTCAGGCGTGTCAGTATCAGGCGTCATTCTTTGTCTCAGTATTCTGCAGACTCAGGCCGCAGGTCAAAAACAGCGGGATGATTGCCGGTTTTATGCCGTCAGTCACCCCACAACTCATCAGAGCCGTATCAGTGCAGTTCCGGCAGTTCCGCCTGCGTACGCTGAGCCTGATCAAGCGGCTCTGAGGCAGACGGCGGCTGAATGTGCAGACTTTTAAGCAGTTCTCCCGTGCGGGCACTGATGCGATAGGTGGTAAACATGTCGACAAATTGCAGTTCAACGTAACGACGCTGTGCAGTGAAGACTTCATTTTCACTGTCGAGCATATCGAGCAGCGTACGATCACCCAGGCTGAACTGCTCCTGATAGGCGCTACGCACTGTCACGCTACGTTCAGCATACTCTTTGGCGATCGGCACCTGTTGTTCGGCATTGTTCTTCGCATTCCAGGCAAGACGCAATTCCTCGTTTAACTGGCGCAGGGCATTATTTTTCACATCCTGCGCCTCTTTCATTTTGTAGGCGTAAGAGGTGAGCGTCGCTTGATCGCTGCCACCGTTGTACAGGTTGTAGCGCATACGCACCATTGCCTGCCATTCCTGGTTATGCCCGCGCGTACCGTCAATGTTGTTATCCATCGTGCGACCGACCTCAACGTTAACATTCGGGTAAAAACGCGATTTCTGCGCGTCATATTGTTGGCGGGTTGCTTCCACATCGGCATCAGCCTGCTTAAGCAGCGCGTTGTTTTCGAGCATCACTTTGCGGGCGGCTTCCAGCGAGGCGGGGATGGTAATCTTGCCAGGCATCACCAGCGTGTCGGCATCTTTACCGGTAACGCTTTGATAGTTAGCCCTGGAGTCCTCAAGGTTGGTTTGTTCGGTCAGAAGATTGTTACGCGCCTGGGCCAGGCGAGCTTCCGCCTGATCGTAGTCAGCCTGGCGTCCTACTCCCTGGGTGGTGCGCAGGCGTATTTGGTCAAATACACGCTCGTGATTGTGCAGGTTGTCTTCCGCCAGTTTTACCATCTGCTCGCGCATCAGCACATCAAGATAGCTTTGGATTGCCTGCAGGGCGGTGCTTTCACTGGTATTCATTACGGTCCAGGCGCGCGAGTTTACCGTTGCTTTCTGACGCGCGACCTCGCTGGTGGTCGCAAAGCCATTGAAGACGTTTTGCGTCAGGTTAATAGCGGATTCGCTGCGGTTCAGGTTGCGTAAATGCTCACCTGCCGCACGGGTCGTGGAATTGTCGGTTTGTTCCCAGCCGCTACCGGCGGTGAGATCCAGCGACGGCAGATAGCCGCCTTTGGCGGCACGAAGATCCTGTTCCGCAGAGTATCGGCTGTTTGCCGAAGCGCTAACTTGTGGGTGCCATACCAGGCTGTCTTTTACCGCCTGCTCAAGGGTGGTGGCCTGACTCTGTGTCGCGCACACGGTCAATGCTGCCCCCAGTAAAAACGGGCTACCATATTTCATTCTTGTCTTCCTTTTCGTTATGCCTCTGTGTGAGTACCACCCACCAGAGAAAATGCCACGGAACCGGAGGAGAAATTACGTTCTGGCTGTTTTTCATCGCTCGTAATTCCTCGCCAGGCCTGAATTCACATTGTGGTGATTTGCCGCTTAGCCTCCCGGCGGAGCTAAGCGGCGACTTATCAGGTTATTTCTTCCGGTTTAGAGATGAGGTTATCCACCATCGCTTCGTGGCCAGCGTCGTAACTATCAGTATTCGCTGTCGTGCCGCCTTCGGCCGGGACATGCTCGGCTTCCGTCGGGTTATTCGCGGTTTCACTTTGCGGCCCCGCCTGAATCAGGCTGCTGAGGTCGTGATGCGTTTCATCATGGATGATGTCGCTAAAATTCAACGGCGGGTCATTTTCTACAGTGGCAGTCGGAGGGGATGCCGTCTCAGCCTGCTCATCGACAGAAAGAGGCGTCGGCGCGTTATCCGCTGATGCCGTCGGTGTCTCTTCGTGACCGGATGTGTTATCGGCAGCCAGCGGACTGAACATTAAGCTTGTGTCATCAATTAACGATGCGCTGTGGCTACTGTCAGTGAGTACGCTATGGTCCACTTCCGTCGTTTGCGTATCCCCTGCGGCGCTACTGCTCATCCGCGCCTGGCTGTCGGTATCCCACAGCGAGCCATTGTCTGAATGGTTCTCATCGGCGATATGAGTCAGCGACATATGCGTCTCATCAGAAGCTTCCGCGAGATGGCTTACATCCGCGCTATCACTGTGGCTGTCGCTGACGTGCTGCCCACCCTCTTCACCATCAAAGGTGAAATGGTGTTCGAGTTGATCGGACGCGGTCGAGTCGACATCCAGGGTTATATCGCCCAGAGTGCTCTTACCATCCGGTAATTCAACGCTGACCTGCCCGGAATAGTGTGTCGTGTCGCTTGCAAAGGTCAGAACATAGACTTTGTTGATCGCATCATAAGCGACATCCGTGTAATTGCCGCTAAAGGTCGCGTGTTCCGGAATCCCGCCAACCGTGATCGAATTGAGATGGTCGCTGCTGTCAGAACTTTCGAGGTTAACGTCAAGATTCAACGTTACTGAGTAGCTTGTGGTGGTGCTGCCGCCGTGGGATGAAGATGGCCCGTCACCAAAGACCACGCCTTCGATATGGTTAGCATTTTCAAAAGGATGCTTACCGTTCTCATCGGTAATCTGAAGATTATCAATATCGTTGTTCTGATGGTTCTGTGGATGAGCGACGCCCGTTACCTTGTAGTCCTCGCTGTTCCCCTGAACAAAAATATAGTCTTTGCCGACATCGCCTTCCGTTACGTTGCCGTTGCCCGTGATCCCTTTGAGGGAGACGAAGTTATATTTGCTGTTCGGCCAGTCACTCTGTTGGTAATAACCGCCCGTATGGTCACCGACAACGAAGATATCGGTGTGACCTTTTGCGCTGTCGTCAGTATTGGCATTACCGCTGCTGGTGTAATAGTGAATCTGCGACGCGCTGGCGGATTTCGGCACGACGTCGCCCTTGATGGCGCCATCCGGGCTATCCGGCGTCAGCCAGACATGCACGTTACTGCCGATCGCCACGATTACGCCGTTCTGCACATCATACCCGTTCGGGTTCCCGCTGCCGCCATTGATATGGGTGATCGTATTATCTGACGTATCGGTTGTTTTGCCGCCCGGCGTGATCGTCACGGTCAGCGTCACATCGGTATCAGAATCTGCATCGGCGTCGGCGTCGGCGTCGGCATCCGCATCAGCATCCGCGTCGGCATCAGCATCGGCGTCGGCGTCGGCGTCGGCGTCGGCATCTGCGTCGGCATCGGAATCTGCATCCGCATCAGCGTCTGCATCAGAATCGGCATCTGCATCTGCATCTGCATCTGCATCGGCGTCGGAATCAGCATCGGCATCAGAATCTGCATCGGCGTCCGCATCGGCATCAGAGTCAGAATCCGCATCGGCATCAGCGTCTGCATCGGCATCGGCATCGGCGTCTGCATCCGAGTCCGCATCGGCATCAGCGTCAGAATCGGCATCCGCGTCAGCGTCGGCGTCAGCGTCAGAATCGGCATCCGCGTCAGCGTCGGCGTCAGCGTCAGAATCGGCGTCGGCGTCGGAATCAGCATCGGCATCCGCATCAGCATCTGCGTCGGCATCCGCATCGGCATCGGCATCGGCATCGGCATCGGCATCTGCATCTGCATCAGAATCTGCATCAGCGTCCGCATCGGCGTCAGAATCCGCATCGGAATCTGCATCGGAATCGGCATCGGCATCCGCGTCCGCATCGGCATCCGCATCTGCATCAGCGTCTGCATCCGCATCAGCATCAGAGTCAGAATCGGCGTCGGCGTCGGCATCCGCATCGGCATCAGAATCTGCATCGGCGTCTGCGTCGGCGTCGGCGTCGGAATCAGCATCGGCATCCGCATCAGCATCTGCGTCGGCATCCGAGTCCGCATCGGCATCCGCATCCGCATCGGCGTCTGCATCCGAGTCCGCATCGGCATCAGAGTCGGCATCGGCATCAGAGTCGGCATCCGCATCTGCGTCGGCGTCGGCGTCAGAATCCGCATCGGCGTCGGAATCAGCATCGGCATCCGCATCTGCATCGGCGTCCGCATCGGCATCTGCGTCCGCATCCGCGTCAGAGTCGGCATCCGCATCCGCATCCGCATCTGCGTCGGCGTCGGCGTCAGAATCGGCATCTGCATCGGCGTCCGCATCCGCATCCGCATCGGCGTCGGAATCGGCGTCGGCGTCGGCATCGGCATCGGCATCGGCATCGGCATCAGAGTCCGCATCGGCGTCAGAATCAGCATCTGCATCTGCATCTGCATCTGCATCAGAATCTGCATCGGCGTCAGAGTCAGAATCGGCATCCGCGTCAGAATCAGCATCGGCATCGGCATCCGCATCCGCATCCGCATCGGCGTCGGCATCCGAGTCCGCATCGGCATCAGCATCCGCATCGGCATCCGCATCGGCATCGGCATCAGCATCGGAATCAGCATCAGCATCAGCATCAGCGTCTGAATCGGCATCCGCATCCGCATCGGCGTCCGCATCTGCATCCGCGTCAGAATCCGCATCCGAATCGGCATCGGCATCGGCGTCCGCATCAGCGTCCGCATCCGAATCGGCATCGGCATCGGCATCGGCGTCAGAGTCAGAATCGGCATCCGCGTCAGAATCAGCATCGGCATCGGCATCGGCATCGGCGTCAGAATCGGCATCGGCGTCGGAATCAGCATCGGCATCCGCATCTGCATCGGCGTCCGCATCGGCATCTGCGTCCGCATCCGCGTCAGAGTCGGCGTCCGCATCGGCATCTGCGTCCGCATCCGCGTCAGAGTCGGCATCCGCATCCGCATCTGCGTCGGCGTCTGCGTCCGCATCGGCATCCGCATCAGAATCTGCATCAGCGTCCGCATCGGCATCGGCGTCAGAATCCGCATCGGCGTCGGCGTCGGCGTCGGCGTCGGCGTCGGAATCAGCATCGGCGTCAGAATCCGCATCCGCATCGGCATCCGCATCGGCGTCAGAATCCGCGTCCGCGTCGGCGTCGGAATCAGCATCGGCGTCCGCATCTGCATCCGCGTCGGCGTCGGCATCCGCGTCCGCATCGGCATCGGAATCCGCATCCGCATCTGCATCTGCATCTGCATCTGCATCAGCATCAGAGTCTGCATCGGCATCGGCATCGGCATCAGAATCAGCATCCGCATCCGCGTCAGAATCCGCATCGGCATCCGCATCAGCATCGGCGTCCGCATCGGCATCTGCATCGGCGTCAGAATCAGAATCCGCGTCAGAATCCGCATCGGCATCGGCATCGGAATCGGCGTCGGAATCGGCATCAGCATCAGCGTCCGCATCGGCGTCAGAATCCGCATCCGAATCGGCATCGGCGTCAGAATCGGCATCGGCGTCGGAATCAGCATCGGCATCCGCATCTGCATCGGCGTCCGCATCGGCATCTGCGTCCGCATCCGCGTCAGAGTCGGCATCCGCATCGGCATCCGCATCGGCGTCCGCATCGGCATCGGCATCAGAGTCTGCATCAGCATCCGCATCTGCATCCGCGTCAGCGTCGGAATCAGCATCCGCATCGGCATCCGCATCGGCATCCGCATCAGAATCGTCTGGCGGGTTCGTATTGGGATCGGCAGGCGTTGTCGCAGTGGCAACGCCAGGTTCAAGCTGCGTTAATTCTTGTGGGCGTTCGGCATCAGGAAAATCAAGGCCAATCGTCGGGTATCCAGCCGAAGGGTCAACAACCTGACCGGTTAAATCAAGGACCACATGCGTGTGCGATCCGCCGCCGCTACCGCCAGCGTCACCGCCGCCAGTACCCCCCGCCTGAGGACCCGCTGCCGGCGCTTCAAGGGTTTGCGTCGGATCCTGCCCGTCTGCAATCGCCTGTTGTATGGCGGCCACATCCTGTTGCTGGGTAGCCGTAGGCTCAGTGGTCACGCTTCCCGTACTGTCCCAGTGACTGTCACGGCCAAGGTCCAGCTGCTTGCCATCCGCCAAAGACAATGTGATTGCGCCAGAAGCCCCGGTCTCGACCTGTTCTCCTTCGAGGATCCTGTCACCTTCAACCAATAAACGCTGGCTGCCATCAGGTGCTATTGCAAACACTTGTCCTATTACCGCTTTGACGATCCCAGAGACGCCGCTCATGTGTAGTTCCCTCAATCCTGTTCTCGCCCAATTCATCCACTGACCAGGCGTAGAATGCTAAAAGAGAATTTAATTAGTATTTGTAATGCAACATGTAACAAAGGTAATGAAAGCACGTTCCGGCAGGGAATTTATTGATGCCGTTTCGCTTAAAGACCTTATATTAATAGATGACGTGAATGAATAGTAGTCCGGGCAGGAATTTAGGGTAAAAAAAAGGGACTTTGTCAATAGTCCCTGTGTCGTACATGATATATATTGCGTAAATAAACATGACGAATTATATCAATCCTTCATCGTCATCATCGGAAATTAATCCTTCCAGACCACTTAACGAACGACGCGCCTGTGCGCGGTTGGTCAGTTTTGTCTGGGCGATCGGCGGCAGATCGGTAATGCTGATTACGCCTTTACTCATCAGGACTTCAATCAGATCTTCCAGCACGCGAACCATCTCAAGATCGCTCTGGCGCAATTGCAGTAACGATGCCTCACGAATTTCTCTTAGCCGCATCCATTCGTCTATTTCTGCAGTGCTAACTTCACTTTGTTCTGTCATGGCATGAAAAGGGACACGTTCAACCTGAATAATACGTCCCTGTTCATCACGTTCTATGTAGTACATTTTCAGCCTCTTTTGAACCTGACTGGTTAATTTGCACCCAATGTGCTGGCATCAGCAAAATAGCGTCCCATTGCGCCATACAGACCGATATTTTCGAGAACCGCCAGTTCGCCCGCCGTTTCCACACGCTCAGCAATCAGTGGCAAATTAATTTGTCGGGTTGCCCAATAAATGGCCTCGATAAACAATTTTTTATCTTCTTCGCTATCAATATTGCGAATGTAGCTACCGTCCACTTTGAGCCAGGCGAGCCCCCATTGCGGTAAATTTCCGATGAGGTGGAACCGGCCGCCGAAATGTTGGATCCCTAAACGGCAGCCCAGCGCCTTAAGCCGTTTGACCAGAATATTGACCCGCTCAGCATCGGGCAGCTCGTTTTCATCCAGTTCCAGCGTCAGGCGGGATGCTAACTGCGGCGCGTTCATCAAGGGTTGCAGCAGCGCATGGAGGCTTCTGTCATCAGCAACGCTGGCACCGCTAATACTCAGTGCAAATGGGCGGTTTGATTTTTCCATCTCACGCAGGGTCTGTTGCAACATCACGATATCCATGCGGCGGCTGAGATCGAGACGGTGGATCCACGGCATAAAACGTCCTGCCGGGATCAGCTCGCCTTCCGGCGTTCTGATACGGGCAAGCACTTTATGATGCAATACGACGTGTGCATTATTGCACTCATAAACAGGCTGTGAGAAAAGCTCGAACGCACCGTCTGTCAATACCGCATCCAGGCGGGTGTACCAGCTGTGATGATCCTCTTCGCTATCACCTGTTGCCGTTTCCATGTTGGCAAAAAAGCGCATTTCGGTTTCCGCCATCGCCAGCGCCTGATCCGCCTGCATCAGTATCGTCTGTGGCTTATCGCCAACCTGGAAAGGGACCAGAGAGAAATGGGCTACCGGTGTCACGTCGCTCATTCCCGTTTCAGACAGCGCCTTAAGCTGGGTACTGAGGGCGCTAGTCAGGTTATCGAGTTCATTATGCAAGAACTGTGGGGCAAGAATCGCAAACTCCCCGCCCCGAACACGAGCCAGAAAACCTTCATTGCGGAAATAATGTTTTTGCAGACCGTTCAGAATATCCGCCACGGCTATCAGCAACTTATCAGTTTTCGCACCACCAAGACGCTGGTTAAGACCGATAAGATCCTGAACCCGCAAGAGGATCAGGTGCCCCGAGTCATTCTCTTCATCGCTCAGACGCGACTGCAATTGCATATCAAAAGCACGACGATTATTCAGGCCTGTCAGGCTGTCGTGGTACGCCTCCCGGCGCAAGGATTCGGTGCGCTGCGCCTGCTCGCCAAATAACACCTCAAGTTGCGTCACCATCAGGTTGGTTGCTTCAACGACCCGACGCAGCTCCGGCGTTTTCGGCAGTGCGGGAACATTCAAAAATTCGCGGCGACAGATAGCCATCGCCTGCTCGACAATATAATTAAGCGGTCGCAAAAGACGGCGCAACAGCAGCGTCACGCCGAGAATACATAACAGACTGCAGCCGATAAGCCACAAGAAGCTGGCGACCATATTGTCCCAAAGACGCGCCAGGGCGAACATCGGATGGCTGACCACCTCAACCCTGGCAACCTGCGTCCAGCCATCCGTGACAATAGCGTCACCTTCCCCAGGGCTCAGATTTACCATGCGCACGAACCAGTTCGGTACGCTGGCGCTTTGTGGGTTATCGGTGCGCTCAATGATGGGTTTATTGGTTTTAATATCCACCACCCGAATACGGTAAAAATAACCGCTGTCAAAGATGGAGTTGACCATCAGCTCCGTCATTGCCGGATCATCAATATGGGTCGTCAACGACAGACCCAGCGCCGTTGCCGCATCCTGTGCGTGGGCACTGAGCTGATTCCGGTATTGCTCTCGGGAACCCTCCAGAGAAACAAAAAAGTTGCCGCAGAAAATGACGAGCGTAAATAAACAGATGCCGATCAGTAGCTGCTTATAAAGGGACATGGCCACATCCTATTCATTAATTTCAAATCCTTCTGCACGCATTCTGGTGAGAAGATCCTGCCAGCGGGAGAGTCGCTTACTGTCCCCCACGCGTTTAGTGCCACCGGATTGCGGCAGCCACAGCCCTTCCCCATTAAAAGCATAAACCGGGAGCAGATCCGTACGCTGTGTGGCAGGCAAGATGGCGGTTTTCAGGTTATCCAGTACTAACGGGATCGCATCAGGAGTGGAATACCACGTCACCACCATATGCGCCTGGTTCAGCTGAAGTGCTTTAACGTAAGTAATACGCAACTGGTTGGCGGGAACCCCCATTTCACGCAGCGTAAAATATTTCGCCAGCGCAAAATCTTCGCAATCCCCTGCCCCTTTACGTAAAAATTCAATCGGCGTTGCCCAATAATCCTGCTGCTTCCAGACAACGATGTCATCTTTGAAAGCCATTCGGGCGTTAAAAAACCGGTTTACCTGATTTAATTTATCCTGAATGGTGCCCTGCGGTGGATTTTTAAGCAAGGCGGCCCACTCATCAATCCGCTGCCTGGCGGCTGGCGTCGCCGGTCCGTATAACCGTTCAGTTTGCGTTGAGATGGCGCTAAAGTCCCAGCCCGCACCCAGCCCAGGAGAGAAAATAAGCAACACCGCCAGCGCGAAGGATAACCCGCGTCGCAGCGTTGTACGCAACAAAGGGCCGTTGGGGCGCCGCATACGTCAGCCTGTCCGGGTAATATTGCTAACGAGCATAGTCAGTTGCATGGCGCGCTCACTTCCTCGTCAGACAGCGTATGCCAGCGTTTACGGTACGCAACATAGCCGGAAAGGTAATGCTCAACATCATCGATTCGCACCCGGTAGCTATGGTGACGAATAAAAAAGCTGCCGACGATGCGCGGCGGGTTTTTAAAAAACATGGCCAGTTCCGGCCAGAAAAAGCCATTCGCCAGGTAACGGGCCCGGGTTTCCAGCGCCTGGTTGAACACGGTCATATCGAAGTCTGCTAACAGGTGTTGATACGGCGAAACGGCAAGCCGTTCTATCATCCGCGAGGCGGCCATCATCAACTCCAGCAGCGTAGGGTAAGTAGTAATACGTTCCTGCACAAAATCGAGATGGCCGCGCACGTTATCCAGGCCGAACCGGTAATAGCGTTCCTGGGGCCGGTACAGCGTCAGCTCATTAACACAGTAACTGAGCCAGTGGTCATGAGCCTGCCAGTGCTTCTGCTCGATAAAATAATCCATTGCCCGCTCGACCATCTCCAGCCAACGCGGTGTCTTTGTCAAACCATAGAGTCGCATCAGGGCAAAAGCGGCTTCACCGTCGTAATAGATAATGCGGTGCTCCGCCTTAAGCGATAAATCTCCGGCGTTGAGCACGTGCACGAAGCCACCGTTGTGCGCATTCTGCATAAAACCAATACCCGCCGCCAGCCTCGCCATCGCATCCAGATAGCGCTCATCATGGGTCAGTTCGGTATATTTCGCCATCGCCAGGATACAAACCGCATTGCCACCCAGTTTGATCTCATCGCCCGTATCTACCAGGAAGTCGGCTTCGCTACCATCGGGCAAGGCACAGGTACGAATAAACGTGGTACACAGAGAATCCAGCGCCCGCTCAATGGCCGCAAAATGCGCTGGCTGTTGCGTCACTTCCCACCCTTCAAGCAACGCGTAGGTCGAGCTGGCATGACGCAAGGCATTGTAGGTTGGAATGGCGCGATCAAAGCAGGGAAACCAGCCGTAGTGGTAACGTCCGGAAGACGTTACCTGGCGTGCCAGATAATCTGTCGCTGAGTTAATCATCGGCTCCAGCGCGGTCTTCTGCCAATCGGGCAAGTGGCGATAACCGCTGTTACGTCCGTCAGATTCAATGGCAAATAGCCGCTCGCCATCGCAAAACAGCGCGCGGGTAGTGAAACGCCACAGCATCTGGTCAGGCTGTTCAGGCCAGTTCAACACCGCGCCAAAACGACGACGGGAATAATGGGCAAGGTTACTGGCGTTAGGGGTGGCGACCCCATGCTCGCCGTTATAGAGCAGCGCATTGGCGGCGATTTCTTGCTCCAGCATGGCATAACAAAATGCCGGATCCAGGCTCAATCCAAAGCGAAAATAGTTACGTTTGGTCTTAGCCAGACGAGCCTGCAGCGTATCCCAACGTAGCGCATCGACGTTGTCGACCATGTCAACCCGCAGCCAGCAGGCCTTGAGACCGCTCTTTTTACGCCACTGTTGCAGCGCCTGCGTTCCCTGCTGCCAGGCCTTGTCGAACGTCTCACCGCAGCCGCGTACAACATGAGCACGGCTTTGACTGTCGGATACGCTAAAGAAAATGATCCAGGACGGGCACAGAGACGGTTTCGCCGCAACATCCAGCGTCTCCATCACCGGGCGGGTTTGCGCAAGTAAGTGGCTGAGCGACATTTGACTCCTTAATTGCTCCCGGGCATCCCCAGTCCTGAAAATCCTTGTATCATAATAACATTATGAATGCTTGGTTGTGTATTCTGTACATCTATATCTTTGCCGTTGAGGCGGTGCTGTGAGGCCCTTTTACGCCCTTTTTTTGTTACTGCTTGCCAGTGTGGTCGCGCATGCCGACACGCCGCTACTGTGGAACCAGCCCGCTAACCCGCAAACATGTCCGGTTGGCGATGATGCCGTATGGGTGCAATACGCGGGTGGCGCAGCCTGTATTCGCTACTTTAGCGCCGGTACACTGCGCAATGCGCCCCTGGCGCTGGTGATATTTAAAGGCGATCGGGTATCGCTGATTAAGCGCCCGCCACAAGAGATACCCGCCAATACAGCCGACGCGCAACGCCGTCAGGCGCAGGCCATTTTTCGTCGCACCGGGCTACCCACATTGATTATTGCCCGTCCGGGAACCTATGGTTCCAGCGGCAACCATTATCGCCGCCGCCAGGTAGAAGAATTTCGCGCGCTGAATGCCGCCGTTGATGCCATCAAAGCACGATACGCTATTCAGCGTTTTATCCTTAGCGGACACAGCGGTGGCGCAACCGCCGCATCGGCGCTGCTCACATTGGGACGCCGGGATATTGACTGCGCCGTACTGACCTCGGGCGCATGGGGGTTGCTGGAACGGGCCGAGCGTATGCGCAAAGAACGTGGCGAGCCATCGGCGCCGGAACTGGACGGTACCGGGCTCGCTAACCCCTGGGACCCGCTCGACCACATAGCAGAGATAGCAAACGATCCCACACGGTTAATCCTGGTGATCGGCAACCGGCAGGATCGCAACACACCGTTCGATCTACAAACCCGGTTCGCGCAAGCTTTACGTGAATTAGGTCATCGGGTGAAACAGCTTGAGCGCCCCGCCGTTGCGCCGGAGTACCATGATTTACAGGGCAATCCTGAGGTTAACGCGATTGCCCTTTGCCCGCACCACGGGCCCGGCCCTGAATGAGTAAGGAAACAGCCATGCGCCAGAAACCACCTCGCTCACGCAATACAGACAGCAACATGCCGGGCTGGACCGCCGCTGACCTTAAGCAATTGTTGCCCGGCAGCCTCTGGCACAACCGCCCGCATGCCCGTTGGTGTGCGGGTGACATCGCCATTTTGCATGACAACACACAGTATGCGCGCCCTTGTCTGTTTGTTGCTATCGACACCGAGACCTGGCTGCGAGGTTCAGGTAATACCGGCATTTACGCGGGCTGGAAGGATACCCACACCCTGCTGCCAGAGCAGGCTTCCCGCTACTGCGGGGCGATAGTCCAGCGCAAACTGCCAGGCTTACCGCCTGACTTTCCGCAACTGGTGGTGGAGGACAGTTATCAGGCGCTTCACTTACTGGCCGAAGAAGCACGGCGGCGATTTAACGGTAAACTGGTGGCGATCACGGGGACAGTCGGCAAAACGTCGACCAAAGAGATGCTGGAGACGATCCTGACCGGCAACCTGTCAGTGATCACCAGTCGCGGCAACCACAATACCCGTACCGGCGCATCCGTCACCCTGGCACGCGCGGCATCAAATCCACAGGCCGTGGTAATGGAAGTGGCTATCTCCGCGCTCTGGATGCGTAACGGAGGCATCGGGCATCGCATTAAGCCGCACATCGTTATCATTACCGAAATCGGCATGACGCAGGTGGGCAAGAACGTGACCACCCTCAATGACGTGGCACGTTATAAGGCGCGCATCAGCCATGGTCTCATCCCCGGCGGTTATGCCATTTTGCACCGCGATATGGCCGAGTATGCGACGGTGGCGGCACGCGTTGAGCGCGACGGCGCGCGGATTATTAGTTACGGGTTCAACCCGGATGCGGATGTGCGTATCACCGCGATAACACCAGAGGATAACGGAAGCCGGGTCACGATCGCTTTTCATCAGCAAATCGTTAGCTACCGACTGTCCGTGCCCGGTAACGGCGGCGCGCTCAATTCAGTAGCTTCGCTGATTGCCGCCGATCTGCTGGGCATTAGCCTGTCGCAGATTGTCGCAGGCCTTGAGGAGTATCGCGGCGATGGCCAGCATCTGTCTGTCACCCCGCTGGCGCTGCCCGGCGGCGGTACAGCCACGCTGATTGATGACAGTTATAACGCCGAATATCTTTCGATGCTCAATGCCTTTGCGGTGGCGGCACAACGAGCCCGTACTCACGGCGGACGCATCATCGCCCTGCTGGGACGCATTGTGAACCTCGGCGATCAGAGCCAGGCCATTCATCGTTCTCTGGCGAAACCTTTGCTGGAAGCTGGCTGTCAGCACGCTTTTCTGCACGGCGAAGAGATGGCGGCCTTACATGAGGTGCTGCCGGAAGCGACGCGGGGAGGTCATTTTCTCACCGCACAGGCGCTGGTTGACGCCGCTGTTCCCCTGCTGCGCTCCGGCGATATTGTGCTGGTAAAAGGCAGCGTGCGAAATTCTGATTTCAGGCAGGTTGTCAGACTACTGAAAACCCGGCTTGCCGCCCCACCCGCGCTGCATAAAGGGCACATCGCACGTCTGCTTATCAATCTCTCCACCGGTGAGCAGCGCGTCACTGAACGGGCCGATAGCCCCTTCACGTCGCACTATCTCAGCCAGTTATTGCTGGCCTGTTATATCGCCGATCGCCTGTTAAATAAAAAAACCACGCTGCAGACTGCCATCAACGTGCGGGAGATAGCGGCAGAGATCCTGAAAGGTAACCCGGCGCTGGCGCTAAAACGGGGGGACAAACTGACCGTGAAGTCACTGCTGCAGGGAATGTTGCTGCATAACGCCTGCGATGCGGCTATTAACCTGGCAGAACATCTGGCAGGCAGCAGTGCGAAGGCGCTGGGCCTGTTGCGGGAACTGAGCGCCGTTATCGGCATGCCTCACACACATATCAATACTGTCTCCGGCCGCGCACGCCCAGGTCAGCACAGCGCACTGTCGGATATCGCCAGACTTATGCGCCACTTCTACGTGCGTTATCCGCACTTGTTGCCCTGGTTTTGCGAGCATGAAGCCGTCATCGGTGAGCGCATCTATCGCAAAACCGGCAATCTGCACGGTGACGGTAGCGCATGGGGGCAATTCAGTGCCGGAAACTGGGGGTTCGCGCTGCAATGGTTCGCAGGCGATCTCTGGCTGGCTTGCGCGGCGGGGGCACGCGATGCCTTCCATCTTGATTATCTGCTGGATGAACTGCTGGCGCAGGCAGACACAGCATACCGGCCAGGCCTCAGTGCTCCCGCCGTTCGGCAGATTGCCTCACCCACCGCGACGCTGACATTTCTGGGGGATACTTATTTCGGCGAGTGGTACACCGAGCGGCGTAAGGCCCGCGGCATTGATGACGCGCTCCAGCGCCACGGCTATGACTATAGTTTTGCGGCTATCGCCCCCCTTCTTCGCAATAGCGACGTCACGCTCGCCAACGTTGAAGCGGCGCTGACTACCGATCTCAGTGCCAGTCTTGCTGGGCGCAAACCGTTCTGCCTGACAGGCGATCCGGCTGCTTCTGTCGCCGCCCTGCGCAAACAGGGTATCGACGCGGTGGCGCTGGGCAACAATCACGCGATGGATGCCGGATTGCCCGGCTTGCACAGTACGCTCAAGGCTTTTCGCGAGGCCGGTATCGCCTGTGTGGGCGCCGGAATAAACGCGAGGCAGGCGCAAGCGCCGCTGGTCGTCACGGTGGGCAAACGAACGTATAAAATTTTCAGCGCCTACTGGTATCGACGCTATATGGAAGAAGAGTGCGCCTTCTATGCCCGCCCTCGTCGCGCGGGCGTCGCCTGTATCAGTGGCGGCCTGATGGAACAACTGCGTCAGGAGAAAGCGAGCGCTAACCCCGCCACGCTCATTGTTCTTGCCCACTGGGGTCTGGATTATCGCTGGACCACTGCCGGACAACGCATACTGGCTAAGCAACTGAGTGATGCCGGTGCCGATCTGATTATTGGCTCCGGCCCCCATATGGCAGGCGAAGCCGCGCAGGTGGATCAAAGTCTGGTGATTTACAGCATCGGAAATGGAGTATTTAACAGCAACGGCGAATATCAGGAACGCGATATGCCGGCTTACGGTTTTATCGTCCGTCTGTTCGTGGGCGGCAGGCAGCCGCACATTCAGTTGCTGCCGATATTTACTGACAATAAAAAGACCTTCTGGCAGCCACGCCCGGTGAATAAGACGGAGTTTTCAGCACTGCTTACGCACCTGATACAACAGGGAATGCCTGTTATTCGGGAAGGTGAAACGGGTACGGGCTGGCGTGCACTGACCAGCAATAATGAATGCATGCTGACCATGCCGCTGAGCGAATGTTTTGGCGAGAGTTAACCGTTTTGGCATAAAAAAAGCATCTTACACAGTGGATACCCCACTTTTCAGATGCAGTGTCGTTATGGTCTGATACTTATCGTCTGTTTAACGGACGATAAGTCCCTAAAGCATTAATTGTGCTGTGATTTCATCGCACTTTGTTTGTAAAAGCACTCTGTATTTCGGGATGTCTTCAGTCTGGCACTGCAGAACAATGCAATATCCCTCAATCCAGACTTTAATATCCTGACTTACAAAGTGGCTTTGAAATATACGCGCCCATTCGTCACTCGGTACACCTTCCAGTTCGAAATATTTAAGCGCGCCGTTCCCACGTAAACTGCGATGCTCATCCAATCCAATTATTTTCATTCGGTTCATCCTTAAGCAAAACAGTAGAGATAGTAATGCCTGAAAGATGAACAAATTAAGGAGATCATAAAAAGAATATGAAAATCAAACTTAACGAAAACTTTTGTATATTACGCCTGATAATTTCGGTTAATAACGCGTAAATTCTTAAACACAAATAAACAGGAAACAGATATCGCTGGCGCGCCATACAAAAGCGCAAACGCAGTGCTACGTTTGCTGAAAAATTTAACGTGGTTTTTAAATCGGTCCAGCGAACACCGGAGCGCCTATTTACTCTGGGCTGCGATACACCGGGATTCGCCGGGTAGTCCCGGTAAGGTTATCAAAGATATCCACTTCCGCAGTGGCGATCGCCATGCCAGTTTTTCGCAGTCTTTGCACATCGGCAGCAATACGCTGGATGCCAAACCAGAAAAGCCCGTCAAGCGCCGTGACCGGCAGCCCTCTTTCCAGCGCCAGTTTTAACCGTTCGCGCGGGGCTTTTACCTCTTTGGCGATTTGCTGATAAGGCGTAGCCGCTGACCCTGAGGCATCTACCCGCCGGATGCGGGTTGAAAGACGATACTGGAATGCATCCGGTATGTCGCTTAAATCGTTTTTCAGGCTGTAGACGCAGCCAAAGCGTTTACCATTAAAAATGACGTTTTTCTGACCGATTTGCAGCTCATCGCGCAGGCTGGCAATTAACTGCGGCGCGCGAATTAACAGTAAACGGAAAGGAAGCTCGAAGCTGGTTACGTAGTCCACGTTGAGTAGCGCGATGCGCAGTCGCTCTTCGGCATTAGCCTTTGTCTGGCGGCACTCGTCAAGCGTATCAGCCCACTGACGAGCGATGCGGGGAGATTCATTCAGTTCGGTGAAGCTATATTTTTCGATCTCATAATCAATCCGATCCACCACTGCGCCTCCCTCATACCTGCGGATAAGTGTAAGTCTGCCGGGCGGTTATTTTAGCAACGAAGCGGCGTGGTCGAAAGCACTCTCGCGTTCAGACATCTCATCCCGCAGATAAGCAGCAAAACGGGGTATCCGCGCAGATACCCCGCTCAGGCACGGGCGTTACGACGAGACTGTCAACGCGGCATTAACGCAAAGACACCCCAGCCGAGGAATTCACGCGTCCAGGTAACATGGCGTTCTGGCGCTGCCGTGAGCGTCGCACGAACCTCTGGCGCGAAATCATCATCCGGGTTGGCCTCAAGCCAGCGGCGCATCGTCAGCCACTTCGCCGCCTCATACCGGTCCCATCCTTCCTGGTCTGCCAGTACCATCTCGACGACGTCGTAGCCCTGTTCATTAAATGAGGCGACAAGCTGAGGTAACGTATGAAAGTCTGCTATCGCGTTGGCGAAACAAGCCTGAGCTACCTCTTCCGTCGGCGGTAGCTGCCGCCAGTAGGGTTCACCAATCAGGATAATCCCTCCGGGACGAAGGCTTTTTTGCAACAGCGCAATAGCCCCGGCTACGCCGCCGCCGATCCAGGTGGCGCCAACACAGGCTGCAACATCACATTTTTCATCCGCAACAAAACCTGCCGCATCGCCATGAATAAATGTCACGTTTTCGCTCACGCCAAGCGCTTCGCTACGCTGTTTGGCCTGTTCGCTGAAAAGCTGGCTCATATCAACGCCGACACCCGTGATCGCATAATCGCGTGCCCAGGTACAGAGCATTTCACCCGAACCGCTGCCAAGGTCGAGGATGCGCATGCCCGGTTTCAGGCGCAGTACCGCACCGAGTGTCGCAAGTTTTTCTGGCGTGAAGGGGTTATGAATGCGGTGTTCACTTTCGGTAATGGTGAAAATACGGGGGATATCCAATGCAGAAATTCCTTTTACTGTTGATGTAATAACCCATAACCATACTGGTTGTGGCGATTAAAAATATATCACCCTAACCTAAACGTTATCTCAACAGTACGAAATATCGCCTGTCTGTTTCGTGATTACGCCCGCATTCATACGCCAAATGTGTAATCTGCTGTATGACAAACGTCCCTCTTTGGATGACATATCATGAGATGGTTTCATCAGCCCAGGCGAGAGCATCCCCCATCGCATCAACAGTAGCCCAGCCTGGAATATTCAGTTTTATGGCCTGTTGCTGCACCGCTTCCCATTCACCACGCTCATAATTTTGCGCAAGGCAAAGGACGTCATAAAGCGTACCCTGTTTATGTATCAGCGCATTGCGAACGGATGAAGGGAGCGCGATTTGCTCGAAAATCTCCTCAAGCGGGATCTCCAGCATGGTATCGAGTAATGAAAACAATCCGCATAAGAACGCCCCCTGCGCACAACCCGTGGAAAGGGTACGCTCGACAATAATTTCGCAGAATTTTGCCCGGGACAGCGAGAGATGATAAAGCTCATTGGTATCTTTATTAGAGAGATTGGCCAGACAAACCAGCGAAACAAAGCGAGTTAACTCACTTCTGCCCAAATAGATGGCAATTTTCTTAAGCGTTAAGTTATCGACACCGTTTATGCCACTAACGCGATGTACGATATTTCTGGCATATTTTAAGATCTTGTAAGTCAAAGACAAATCCTGTTCCAGGATACGCCCGATTTTATCAAAATCTAACTCCGGCGCGTTTACTTCGTTCATCAACTGAAAGAGATGTGCGGCTTTATGTGGCAGGCGTTTGCTCTGAATAATTTCCGGCTTACTGTAAAAATACCCCTGGAACAAATGGAAGCCCTGGTCTTTATATTGTTGAAACTGATCATAAGTTTCAACTTTTTCTGCCAGCAGGTTTTTTTTCCCTAACTGCAATGCATGGCGTTTCAGAAACCCATTGATTTCATCAAACGTATTTGCCTTAACGTCAAATTTCAGGATGGTGATATAGGGCAAAAAACGATCCCATGAATCGTCCATCGCAAAATCATCTAACGCCAGTGTATAGCCCGAGGCGAAGAGATAGCGCACGGCCTCGAACAACGCATCATCAGGAACAGCGTCTTCAAGTATTTCAATGACGACGCGCTCGCGGGGTAAGGTGTCTGCCATACCCTGAACAAGCATTTGATAGGGGAAGTTAATAAAAGAAATATTTTCCCCAACAAACCGAAAGGTTGGGATGCCCAAAAACTGGTCGGAGATCATTTGGCTGGTTGCATAATCAGCCGGCACGTTTGGAAAATAATTATTCATGCCAGAACGAAACAGGAGTTCATAGGCTACGGTATGCAAGTCACGGTCGAATATCGGCTGTCTGGCAACAAAAGAGTCCATAGCTTTCCCCTAAGTATCTATTAGATTAAGTGAACAAGAAATTAAATTTGACTTAAATCTGATTGTTCATTTATTTAATTGAATCAATTGAAAGATACTTTTTCTCGCGCAGCCAAATTCAAGCTAAGTAAATCATCCCCACTTTCAGTTTCAGATAATACAATTAGCCTGCAAATCAAATTCAACAAAAATCATGAAGTTTCATTTTAATAGCAAATTATTATCACCTCATTCACTACCTGTTAAACATATAAATAATGTTATACGTAGTTTTATGGCAAAAATGAGAGACATCGCAATTTTTCAACTTATGATAAAGCCAGTGTAAAAATAGAGGTTCACGTTTTTTATTCAGTAAACATCGCTCTTTCTGCTTCGCACGCTGCACGCCTTACGAGAAAAAAATTTCCGTTCATATTGTCGTGTTGGCTCGCTTTTCAACCCGCTCCCTAACAGTAAGTGTGCTAACGATCACAAAAATAACCTTGTAATTCAACGGTGAAATTACAGGTTACAAGACTGTGACAATGCGTCGCTCAACGGGCATTCATTCCGGAAAGAAATTAATCTGTCGCCAAAGCCCGACACTCTGTAAGTTGCGGAAAGTATTTAAAAAAATGCCTCTTGTAAGGCGTAAAATTTAGGCGTACATTAGCCCCGTCTGGTGCGATATGCACCAAGAATTCTGAGATGGAGCTGTGGCCGAAAGGGAGAAAATTCCCATTTTCAGTTTGGCGTAGTTTCACCTCTCTATACTCAGTCCTGATCTGGTCATGAATGCATACTTATGTATGCGGAGCGATGAAGCGTGAAATATTTCTTTATGGGCATTTCGGTGATGGTCATTGTTTGGGCCGGTACATTTGCCCTGATGATCTGAGCGACGTTAGTAGAACGAAAAGAAGAACAGGAGCCATTTGGCTCCTGTTTTCATTTGTGCGGTACTCTTACTGTTCTGTGTCTTCCGCCGTGGATTTTGTCGTGGCGGGAAGCACGCCGTCGGCACGGAACATCGCTTTGATGCCCCTTACCGCCTGACGAATACGATCGCGGTTTTCAATCAGCGCAAAACGCACATGCGTATCGCCATAATCACCAAAACCGATTCCGGGTGATACGCAAACTTTTGCATCTTGCAGCAGCTTTTTAGCGAACTCCAGCGACCCCATGGCGGCGTAAGGTGCCGGGATTTTCGCCCAGACGTACATTGATGCCTTCGGCATCTCTACCATCCATCCGGCTTCATGCAGGCCTTTTACCAGCACATCACGGCGACGCTTATACTGCGCGGCAATATCGTGCACGCACTGCTGATCCCCTTCGAGCGCGGCGATCGCGGCCACCTGCAGCGGCGTAAAGGTACCGTAATCGTGGTAGCTTTTAATACGAGCAAGAGCATTGACCAGCGTTTTATTGCCGACCATAAAGCCGATACGCCACCCGGCCATATTGTAGCTTTTGGAGAGCGTAAAGAACTCGACTGCCACGTCGCGAGCACCGGGGACCTGCATGATCGATGGCGCTTTCCAGCCGTCATAGACGATATCTGCGTAGGCCAGATCGTGTACCACCAGTACATCGTAGCGTTTTGCCAGGGCGACCACTTTTTCGAAGAACTCCAGCTCCACGCACTGGGCGGTGGGGTTAGAGGGGAAGCCCAGAATCATCATCTTCGGTTTCGGGTAGCTTTCGCGAATCGCACGCTCCAGCTCATTAAAGAAATCGACCCCTTCCACCAGCGGCACAGAACGCACCTGGGCGCCGGCAATGACCGCACCATAAATATGGATAGGGTAGCTCGGGTTGGGCACCAGAACCGTATCGCCATGATCCAGCGTTGCCAGCATCAGATGCGCCAGCCCCTCTTTCGAACCGATGGTGACAATTGCTTCGCTTTCCGGGTCGATATCGACCTGATAGCGCTCCTGATACCAGCGCGAAATGGCGCGGCGCAGACGCGGAATTCCGCGTGAAGTGGAATAACCGTGCGTATCCGGGCGCTGGGCAACCGTACAGAGTTTTTCAACGATGTGGGCGGGCGTCGCGCCATCAGGGTTACCCATGCTGAAATCGATAATATCTTCACCGCGCCGACGCGCAGCCATTTTCAGTTCAGCAGTGATATTGAAAACATAAGGGGGGAGACGATCGATACGCGTAAAACGGCGTTCAGGACTGAATTCAGCCATAACTTCCTCAGATTAACGTTAGCGCCCGGACCGTCCGAGCGACGCCGCCACGATTGTGGCGTTTGCTGAACATAGCCTGAAAAAAAACCTGCTGTCGAGAGGAAACGTAAAAAAAATTTATGACTACAAAAGAGGAAGTCAAAAAAGTGCGCAAAATAAAATTTTGGCAAAGAAAGAAAATACACACCCTTAAATTTAACAAATTGATATCAATGAAGTTACGTTGTGATAAGACATTTTTTCACATGTGGCGAAACATCTTTCGATTGATATCAATCCCCTTTTAGGGAATAGGTTTTTCCTCATTGCCAAATGCACGCACCTGACTGGTCATTGGTGGCGATGTTTTTTATCATAGCTTTTTCACGCCTTTTACATGAGCGTTCTCGTGCACGAAATATTCAACATGCTGCTGGCGGTATTTGATCGCGCGGCGCTGATGCTGATCTGCCTTTTTTTCCTGATCCGCATCCGCCTGTTCCGCGAGCTGCTGCATAAAACGGCGCATACGCCAAAAGAGTTACTCGCCGTTACGGCTATCTTCTCAATGTTTGCGCTGTTCAGCACATGGTCCGGCGTACCGGTCGAAGGCTCGCTGGTGAATGTGCGTATCATTGCCGTGATGTCCGGCGGCATCTTATTTGGCCCCTGGGTGGGCATCATTACCGGGGTGATCGCCGGGATACATCGCTACCTGATTGATATCGGTGGCGTCACCGCCGTACCTTGCCTTATTACCAGCATTATTGCCGGTGTTCTTTCCGGCTGGATAAACCGCAAGATCCCTAAGCAAAAGCACTGGAGCGTGGGCATCATCGCCGGGATGGTGTGCGAAACCCTGACCATGACGCTGGTGGTCCTTTGGGCGCCGACGACCGCACTTGGTCTGGATATCGTGTCGAAAATTGGCGTACCGATGATTTTGGGCAGCGTCTGTGTGGGCTTTATCGTTTTGCTGGTACAAAGCGTGGAAGGTGAAAAAGAAGCCATTGCCGGACGTCAGGCCAAACTGGCGCTGGATATCGCCAATAAAACCCTGCCGCTGTTTCGCAATGTAAATAGCGAATCCCTGCGTCAGGTGTGCGACATCATTCGCCGCGATATTAATGCCGACGCCGTAGCCATCACTAACGCCGACCATGTACTGGCCTATGTTGGCGTGGGAGAAGACAACTACCGGGACAGTGACGATATCATCAGCCCAACGACACGTCAGGCGATTGATACCGGGGAGATCATCATTAAAAACAATGATGAAGCCCACAGAACACCGCAGATCCACTCGATGCTAGTGATCCCGCTATGGGAAAAGGGGATCGTCACTGGCACGCTTAAAATTTACTATTGTCACGCGCATCAAATCACCTCTTCATTGCAGGATATGGCGGTTGGTCTGTCGCAAATTATCTCCACACAACTGGAGGTTTCCCGTGCCGAACAGCTACGCGAGATGGCCAATAAAGCGGAACTGCGCGCATTGCAAAGCAAGATCAACCCACATTTTCTGTTTAACGCCCTCAATGCTATCTCCTCCTCTATCCGTCTTAACCCGGACACCGCCCGTCAGTTGATTTTCAATCTGTCTCGCTACCTGCGCTACAACATTGAATTAAAAGACGATGAGCAGATTGATATCAAAAAAGAGCTCTATCAAATCAAAGACTATATCGCCATTGAACAGGCCCGTTTTGGCGACAAGTTGACGGTTATTTATGACATTGACGAAGAGGTGAGCTGCGTCATTCCCAGCCTGCTGATTCAGCCCCTGGTAGAAAATGCCATCGTTCATGGTATTCAGCCCTGTAAGGGAAAAGGGGTGGTAACCATCAGCGTGGCGGAATGCGGCAATCGCGTGCGTATTGCCGTACGCGATACGGGGAACGGTATTGCGCCCGAGATGATTGCCCGCGTGGAAGCCGATGAAATGCCTGGCAATAAAATCGGTTTGCTCAATGTCCACCAGCGTGTGAAGTTACTGTATGGCGAAGGGCTGCATATCCGTCGGCTGACGCCCGGTACGGAGATTGCGTTTTATGTGCCCCTGCACACCATACCTGTGACCTCGCCGGCCACGCTGTTGCCTTAACGGGAGAAGTGAATGAAGGTCATCATTGTTGAAGATGAAATCCTGGCGCAACAGGAGTTGAGCTGGCTTATCAAAACGCACAGCCAGATGGACATTGTAGGTACATTTGAGGACGGTCTCGACGTGCTGAAATATTTACAGCACAACAAAGTCGACGCCATTTTTCTCGATATCAATATTCCCTCTCTGGACGGCGTCCTGCTGGCACAGAACATTAGCCAGTTCGCCCATAAACCCTTTATCGTGTTCATTACTGCCTGGAAAGAACATGCGGTAGAGGCATTCGAACTGGAAGCGTTTGACTATATTCTCAAACCTTACCAGGAATCTCGCATTATCAGTATGTTGCAAAAGCTGGAAACGGCCTGGCAGCAACAAACCGGCAGCAGCGCGAGCCCTGCCCCACGGGAAAATGCGACCATCAATCTGGTGAAGGATGAGCGCATTATCGTCACCAGTATTCATGATATCTATTACGCAGAAGCACATGAAAAGATGACGTTTGTCTACACCAAACGTGAATCCTATGTCATGCCGATGAATATTACGGAATTTTGCAGCAAGCTCCCGGCGGCGCACTTTTTCCGCTGCCATCGCTCCTACTGCGTCAATCTGGATAAAATTCGCGAAATTGAGCCCTGGTTCAACAACACCTATATCGTGCGGCTGAGAGACCTTGATTTCCAGGTGCCTGTCAGCCGCAGTAGGGTAAAAGAGTTCAGGCAGTTAATGCATCTTTAGAGATAATATCCCAGCGACTGACGCAGGTGCGCGCCGGCGCCCAGCAGGCCGGGATTATCGTGAGTAATCAGGAAGACCGGGATGTCCTGAACGTAGGATTTGAAACGCCCTTTATCTTCAAAACCGCCGCGGAAACCGGAGGCGGTGAAGAAATCCAGGAAACGCGGAACGATCCCTCCGGCGATATAAACACCGCCGAACGTACCGAGATTCAGCGCCAGGTTACCGCCGAAACGCCCCATAATGACACAAAACAGCGACAGCGCGCGGCGACAGTCGATGCAGGTATCAGCCAGAGCACGCTCGGTTACATCTTTAGGCTGCAGGTTCTCCGGCAGTCGTCCGTCCGATTTCACAATCGCGCGGTAGAGATTTACCAGCCCCGGACCGGACAGCACACGTTCGGCAGAAACATGGCCGATCTCCGCGCGCAGCTCTTCCAGAATGATGCCCTCTTCTTCGCTGTTCGGCGCAAAATCTACGTGTCCGCCTTCACCCGGCAGACTGACCCAGCGCTTATCGACATGCACCAGATGCGCCACGCCAAGGCCCGTGCCCGCGCCATATACCGCGATAGGTTTGCCTTCAACCGGCTCACCACCGCCGAACTGGGTCAGGTGCTCTTGTTTCAGCATCGGCACCGCCATAGAAACAGCGGTGAAATCGTTAATGATTTCCAGATGCGCGAAGCCAAGGTTTTTTTTCATCTCAACGATAGAGAAGGCCCAGGTATGGTTGGTCATCGCCACCCAGTCACCGGTAACTGGACAAGCAATGGCGATACAGCCATCTTTTACATCTGCCTTATGCTCATCGAGGTACACGCGTACCACCGCCTCAAGGCTGGGATAATCAAGGCCGGAATAGGTTTTGGCCCGGGAGATCTCTCCGCTACTGAGATCGCAGAGCGCTAAGCGTGCGTTCGTGCCGCCCACGTCCCCTACTAAAGCATATTTTGTCATTCTTTTACGGCTCCGCTAAAGTCAGAATAAATCTTTGGCACACTGTAAATTCAAGGCGCTGTAACGACAACGAACATAGCATGAGTGCCCCGGGATTATCGATCTTCGTCACAAATTAACATTATGGTTTCAGCAAGGTTTGCACTCAGCGGATATTTTCCACGAGTGTGCTGTGACCCTGTGCTCCGTTAAAAGGAAATGAACATGCTCCATCCGCGAGCCAGAACGATGCTGCTGCTGGCGCTTCCCGCGCTGATTATCGGCGTCGCATCCAGTCTGGTGTTATTGCTGATCATGAAAGTTGCCGCCGTTCTGCAATTGATTCTCTGGAATGGGCTGCCTTATCGTCTGGGGTTAACCCCTGACTCCCCTTTCTGGGTGATCATGATGCTGACCCTGACCGGTCTGGCGGTCGGCCTTGTTATTCGTTACAGCGCCGGACACGGCGGTCCGGATCCGGCAACCGAGCCGCTGATTGGCGCACCGGTGCAGATCTCTGCCCTGCCTGGCTTGCTGGTTGCCCTGGTGCTTGGCCTGGCCGGTGGGGTGAGCCTTGGACCGGAGCATCCTGTTATGGTGCTTAATATCGCGCTTGCTGTTGCGCTCGGTGGAAAATTATTCCCGCGTGTAGCCCCCCTCGACTGGACTATTCTCGCGTCTGCCGGAACGATTGGCGCGCTGTTCGGCACGCCCGTGGCAGCCGCGCTGATTTTCTCCCAGACGCTAAATTCAAGCACGGATCTGCCGCTGTGGGATCGCCTTTTCGCCCCGCTGATGGCCGCCGCCGCGGGTGCCCTGACCACCGGGCTATTTTTCCATCCACATTTCGCTCTGCCTGTTGCGCATTATCCGCAGATGCATCTGGTGGATATCATCAGCGGTGCGGTCGTCTGCGCCATCGCCATTGCGCTGGGGATGGTGGCGGTCTGGTGCCTGCCGCGTTTGCATCAACTCATGCATCGCCTGAAAAGCCCTGTACTGATGCTTGGAATCGGCGGCTTTATTCTGGGCGTGCTTGGCGTGATTGGCGGCAATATCACCCTGTTTAAAGGGCTGGATGAAATGCAGCAAATGGCATTTTCACAGACCTTTAGCGTGACCGATTACCTGCTGTTCGCGGTAATAAAACTGGCGGCGCTGGTGGTGGCTGCGGCCTGTGGTTTTCGCGGGGGCCGCATCTTCCCGGCGGTATTTGTCGGTGTCGCTCTCGGCCTGATGCTGCATGAACACGTCGACGCCGTCCCGGCAGCGATCACTATCTCCTGTGCCATTCTCGGCATGGTGCTGGTCGTCACACGCGACGCCTGGCTGAGCCTGTTTATGGCGGCGGCCGTCGTGCCGGATACCAGTCTGCTGCCATTGCTGTGCATTGTGATGCTACCCGCCTGGCTGCTGCTGGCTGGCAAGCCCGTCATGATCGCCCCACGCAAAAAATAGTGCGTAACGGCAGAATTTAACAGAGGGAATCAGCGAGAACCGACAAGCTGGTGTAAGCTCGAAGGCCATTTGTGTAAACGTATACACTGACATTAAGGGCATATGTATGGTTTATCTGGCCTCCGGGGATCGCTATCAGAAAATGGAATTTCGCCGCTGCGGTGACAGTGGCCTTAAGCTTCCGGCTATCTCACTTGGGCTGTGGCATAACTTTGGCGACGCCACGCTCATTGAAAATAGCCGTCAGTTACTCAGACATGCTTTCGACCTGGGGATAACCCATTTCGATATTGCCAATAACTACGGGCCGCCTCCCGGCTCTGCCGAACGCAATTTTGGTCGTCTGCTACAAGAAGATTTTTTGCCCTACCGGGATGAACTGATCATCTCCACCAAAGCAGGCTATACCATGTGGGATGGCCCCTATGGCGACTGGGGTTCACGCAAATATCTGATTGCCAGCCTCGATCAAAGCCTGCGCCGGATGGGGCTGGATTATGTCGATATCTTTTATCACCATCGTCCGGACCCTGAAACGCCGCTAAAAGAGACCATGCGCGCACTGGATCATATTGTCCGCCAGGGCAAAGCGCTGTATGTCGGCTTGTCGAATTACCCGGCCGATCTGGCGCGCGAGGCCATCGGAATACTCAACGATCTGGGTACGCCCTGCCTTATCCATCAGCCCAAATATTCTCTGTTCGAGCGTTGGGTAGAAGACGAACTGCTGACGGTACTGCAACAAGCGGGCGTCGGCAGCATTGCGTTTTCACCGCTGGCAGGCGGACAACTTACCGACCGCTACCTGAATGGAATTCCGGCAGATTCACGTGCCGCCAGCGGCAGCCGCTTCCTCAACCCCGATCAGATTACGGATGAAAAACTGGTCAAAGTCCGCAAACTTAACGATCTTGCGATTAGGCGTGGGCAAAAATTATCGCAAATGGCGCTGGCCTGGGTTCTGCGCGGAGATAAGGTGACCTCTGTGCTGATTGGCGCCAGTAAAACCAGCCAGCTTGACGATGCCGTCGGTATGCTGGCCAATCGCCAGTTTAACGACGCGGAATGTGCCGAGATTGACGCCATCCTGAATAGCGTAAAATAGCAGCACTTTTAGCAAAAAGTGCTGTCATTACGCATTTAGGAGTTCCGCCGAAGATGCGGACATAAACGTTACATAATATTGCTGCAACAGACCCGATCGTGAAGGAGAAAACTATGTTCAGGTCACTGATTCTCGCAGCAGTATTAATGGCATGTGCCCCGCTGGTCGCTAACGCTGGCGAAATAACACTGCTGCCTTCTGTAAAATTGCAAATTGGCGATCGCGACAATTACGGCAATTACTGGGACGGCGGTCGCTGGCGTGACCGCGACTACTGGCATCGTAACTACGAATGGCGTGACCATCGCTGGCGTATGCATGACCGTGGCTGGCACCGTGGCTGGGATAAGCGTGACGCTTACGAACGCGGTTACCGCGAAGGCTGGAATGATCGCGATGACCGTCGCGGTCCGGGACGTGGTCACGGCCATGGTCACTGGCGTTAATAAACAGGCTGTCAGTAAAAAGGAGCGCATGCGCTCCTTTTTCTTTGACACCATTTCAGGTTTACACCCCTAAGGCGGTTCCCACCAGCAGCCAGCCATTTAACGCTACAACCAGGATAACAATCAGCCAGCCAACGCGTTTGATGGTTGGCGTATTCACCAGTTCGCCCATTAACGCGCGGTCACTGGTAAACATCAGCAGTGGTACCAGCGCCAGGGCGATGCCGAAACTGAGCAGTACCTGGCTCATCACCAGAATGCGCGTAGGATCAAGCCCCATCAGGATAACGACAAACGAGGGCATCATAGTGATAGTCCGACGTACCCATAATGGAATGTGGAAACGCACAAACCCCTGCATCACCACCTGACCGGCGAGCGTCCCTACCACGGTGGAGGAAAGTCCGGCAGCCACCAGGCTGAGTCCAAACACGGTTGCTGCCGCATGGCTCAGCAACGGTTCAAGCGTTAAATAAGCTTCATCCAAATCGGCAATGCCGGTATGTCCATTGAAGTGAAATGCCGCAGCGGCCGTCGCCATCATCGCCAGATTGACAAAACCGGCGATGGTCATCGCGATGCCCACATCCCACTTCGTCGCGGAATACCGCTCGCGGCGCGTTCCTTCATGCAGATACTGGGTCAATGAAGAGTGAAGGTAAATCACGTGCGGCATAATAGTCGCGCCTAATACACCGGCGGCAAGGAACACCGCTTCGGTACCCGGCAGGGTTGGAATGAAGATGCCTTTACTGAGCGGCGCCAGTTCAGGACGAGAGAAAACCAACTCAACAATATAGGCCGCAGCAACAAACAGCAGCAGTCCGCCAATGACTTTTTCCAGCGGTTTCTGCCCGCGGCGTTGCAACATCAAAATTAAAAAAGTGGCAATCCCGGTTAATACGGCGCCTTGCAGCAGCGACACGCCGAGGATAAGTTTAAAACCGATGGCGGCGCCGATAAACTCGGCGAGGTCGGTGGCCATGGCGATAATTTCCGCCTGAACCCAGTAGAACCAGACTAAAGGACGCGGGTAATGGTCGCGAATTTGTTCCGCGAGGTTCTTACCCGTAGCAATCCCCAATTTTGCTGACAGCAGTTGGATCAGCATAGCCATCAGGTTTGCCCAGACAACCACCCACAGCAACTGGTAACCGAAACTGGCCCCGGCCTGAATGTTAGTGGCGAAGTTGCCCGGATCGATATATCCGATCGCCGCAATGAACGCAGGTCCCATTAACGCGAGCCTTAACTTGCGCGCTGTACGCCCACTGCTACTCTCAACGCGACTGTTGTTCATTTATTGCCCCTAAATATAGCCTTTGCTATGTTTCATGCTACCAAAATGAGAATGATTATCAAGTTCATTTAGAGTAGATTCTATTGATTTATTCGATAGACAGAAACGATGACGGGCCGGCTGTTTTTAAGACTGGGACAGTGAGATGCAAATCACACCGTCTTGTTAAGAGTCTAGCATTTCAGTGCAACTTTTCACTCTTTTACTTAACATAACAGAAATGTATGGTGGATCACTATTTTTGAGTCTGGTCACAGGTCATTAATATACTGTGTGTTTGATCTCGTTTTCTTTCCGCTTGTTACATAGAATGTGCACGAAAATTCTACCCGTCTCATATTTGGAGCAAATATGTCCCGCGTTCTGCACTTTGTTCTGGCGCTTGCTGTTGTCGCGTTGCTTGCATTACTTGTAAGCAGTGACCGCAAAAAAATCCGCCTTCGCTTCGTTGTCCAACTGCTCGTGATCGAAGTCTTGCTGGCCTGGTTCTTCCTGAACTCTGACGTGGGTCTGGGTTTTGTGAAAGGCTTCTCCGAGATGTTTGAAAAACTGCTCGGATTTGCCAATGAAGGGACAAACTTCGTCTTCGGCAAAATGAATGATCAAGGTCTGGCATTCTTCTTCCTGAAAGTACTCTGCCCGATTGTCTTCATTTCTGCGCTGATTGGTATCCTGCAACATATCCGCTTACTGCCCATTATTATCCGTGCTATCGGTACCGTCCTGTCCAAAGTCAACGGTATGGGCAAACTGGAATCATTTAACGCAGTCAGCTCCTTGATTCTGGGTCAGTCTGAAAACTTCATCGCTTATAAAGATATCCTCGGCAAAATGTCACGCAACCGCATGTACACCATGGCGGCAACCGCGATGTCTACCGTTTCGATGTCAATCGTTGGCGCGTACATGACCATGCTGCAGCCGAAATATGTGGTCGCAGCCCTGGTTCTGAATATGTTCAGCACCTTTATCGTGCTGTCACTGATCAACCCGTACCGTGTCGATGAGAGTGAAGAAAATCTGCAGATGTCTAACCTGCATGAAGGACAGAGCTTCTTCGAAATGCTGGGTGAGTACATTCTGGCAGGTTTCAAAGTCGCGATTATCGTTGCAGCGATGCTGATCGGCTTTATTGCGCTGATTTCTGGTCTGAACGCTCTGTTTGCTGCCATTCTTGGCATCTCCTTCCAGGGGATTCTGGGCTACATCTTCTACCCAATTGCCTGGGTAATGGGTGTACCGTCGTCAGAAGCACTGCAGGTGGGGAGTATCATGGCAACCAAACTGGTATCCAATGAATTCGTGGCCATGATGGATCTGCAGAAAATCGCATCCACCCTGTCTCCGCGTGCGGAAGGCATTCTGTCCGTCTTCCTGGTTTCCTTCGCTAACTTCTCCTCTATCGGTATTATCGCAGGTGCGATCAAAGGCCTGAACGAAGAGCAAGGTAACGTTGTATCCCGCTTCGGTCTGAAACTGGTTTATGGTTCAACGCTGGTGAGCGTCCTGTCCGCTTCTATCGCGGCACTGGTACTGTAATTCAGATAAACCGGGGGCAACCCCGGTTTATTCCTTCCCGACGGCAGCTAACGGCTGCGGTTTCCCCAGCAAGTATCCCTGCAGATAATCCACCCCGGCATTCAACAGCAAAGCGCGCTGTTCCTGCGTTTCGACATATTCAGCAACCACCGTCAAAGACTTCGCTTTTGCCAGATCGCAAATCGACTTCACAATCATCGCATCCTGCGGGTCGTGGGCGATATCCCGCACAAAGCACCCATCAATTTTGATGATATCCGCCTCCAGACGCTTTAAGCGCTCGAAATTGGCAAACCCTGTACCGAAGTCGTCAATGGCGATTTTGAACCCGGCCTGACGCAGTTGCTGAATGTTCTGCACGCTATATTCCGAATGTGAAAACGCCTGCTCCTCAGTGATTTCAATAATGATCTCGCGGGTAGAAATCGCGTAATCCTTAAAAAGCCCGAGCAATTTCTCGGCAAAATGTTTTTGCATCAGCGTCAATGGCATCAGATTTACTGAGAAACGCTGACGAGGTTCAGTACGGGACTGCGGGTTTGCCTGCATCCATTGCAACAGGGTTTCGATAACCTGCATATCGAAGCGGGTGCTGAGATTAAACTGTGCAATCACCGGAATGAAGTGCGCAGGGTTCATCACGTCTCCATCACTAACCAGACGCGTGAGGATTTCATGGTAACCCTCCCCCTGTGCGTCAAGGATGGGTTGGGCATACAGTTGCAGTGAGCACTCATCCAGCGCACGTTTAACTTTATTGAGCAATATTACACGCTCGGTCATCTGATCAGACACGACGTCGAGGCTATGGGTCAACGCCAGCGCCTGGGGGGTGGTACAAGCCTGTTCAGAGAGCCAGCTCAACTGCCCTAACATAGGGTGCAATGTTTCCCCGGCTCCGTTAACGTCTCCCCATGAGGCGCCGAACTCGACATCAAGGGCGGTATTTTGCCAGTGAAACCGCTGGCTATTGAGGTAATCCAGCATGTGCTGCAAGCGGTCAGCAGCCTGCGAGCCTTCAAGTACCAGTAATAATTCACTACCAGGCAACTGGAACAATAACTCCGTGGGCTGTAATAATGGGCGCAATGCATGCGTGACGCTTCGCTTGAAATAGATACGCATCATCATTCCGTAATGTCGGCTTAAAAATTCCAGATTTTTCATATGAAAACAGCAAATAGTCTGATTCTTATTTTTCTCCAGATGCAATTCCAGCGCGCGTAGATTAGGTAAACCGGTTAATGGGTCAGTTAATGCCTGCGCCCTCCAGCGTTTTCTGATCCATACGCTACGATGATATACACGGGTCATATAGATTAAACAGATGGTAAAACAGATCAGTACCGACATAACAAACGCCAGCGAGTATTCCGTGTTAACACCATGCAGAAAATTGCGGTTACAGGCGGCCAGCACAAAGGCAGATATCGCCCAACTCAGCATAATGAGCGGATAACTTAATTTGCTGATACCTAACGTAAAGAGAATAAAAATAAGCGGAACAAGATACCCTGCGACAAAGTCGGAATGATAAGGTGCACACAAAATTGTAAGAATCGATATCAGTGAGGACACCCATAGTGAAATGAATAATCTTCTCTTTTTTGAAAAGCAGGGTTTCAGGCTTTTACGCCAAAATATGCGCCCATAATGCGGACTGACAATCATCCTTAATGGATAATAAAACATCATCGTGAAAATCAGCGAAGCGCAGATAAGACTTTGAATATCAACAATAGAATAGACTACAGACGCGGAACCAAAGTAACTCGACAGGTAGACCGGAAACGCAAACCATTTACCCGCTAAATACATCGAAAATTTTATTCCTGCCGGGGCGACAAATCCCATCCAGAAAATACGCAGCGCCATATTTTTATTCGGAATGCCATAACGCCAGCGTATACCTATCTTCCAGCGGACCATAGCACATACGGCAAACACCGGAAAAGTCTGGCAAAAAAGCAGTATAACAGCCTGATTAAATGGCAGAGATAATAGCCATTCGTTAACAATAGCAAAGCTGATAATAATTGGCAGAATAGCGTGACGGCCAAATAACAACATCATCGCAAGCGTAACACTTAACGGAAGCCAGGCGAGATAAACATAGTTCGAATCTATAATTGCACGCGGAGAGATATAACGAGACACCGGCACCGCAATTAGGCACAAAATAAACGCAACAATAAATTTTTGGATACTTATGTATATTTTAGATTTCATTGTCGTTAATAAACTGATCTCACCTGCTCATTTTTTATCAGGCACGAATAATATGTTTATTCGCAGCGCGAAGCAAGGAATAACACCGCTGTATACCGTACTATGCCGATAGCATTAATAAATCCAAAAGGTCTGACTAAACCTGAAAAGGATTTACATGAGGAGACAAAAACAGAAAATAAAAAACCCCCGCCGTAGCGAGGGTTCAAATTTTGGTGGAGCTAAGCGGGATCGAACCGCTGACCTCTTGCATGCCATGCAAGCGCTCTCCCAGCTGAGCTATAGCCCCACAATGTTCTTTACGCACCAAACCACCTGGGTGGAGAATTTGGTGGAGCTAAGCGGGATCGAACCGCTGACCTCTTGCATGCCATGCAAGCGCTCTCCCAGCTGAGCTATAGCCCCATCGCGTAAAGCGTGTCGTGTTGACGGGCGGCATAATATGAATTCCCTCGCCAGGTGTCAACGGCAAAATCATCAGGTCGCAATCAATCGCTGAAAAAGCATGCAAATGAAAGACATTGCGAAACATCTCGCAGCCAGTAGTTAAACATGTCACATTTTCGCATAAAATGATGCTATAACATTATTCACTAATTATCCCTACAACCACTCTGGAAATAACATGCTCAAGGAACGAATGACCCCGGAAGAGCTTGCGCAGCTTACCGGCTACAGCCGCCAGACCATCAACAAATGGGTGCGAAAAGAAGGCTGGGTCACCTCCCCTAAACCAGGCGTACAAGGTGGAAAAGCCCGGCTGGTGCATGTTAATGAGCAAGTTCGTGAATTTATCCGCAATGCCCAACGCTCCGCCCAGGAAATAACTTACTCCCCTCTTAACGCTAAAGACCCTACTCTGGAAACACTGCTTCTGACGCTGGCCAAAGAGATGACCATGCCCGAGCAGAAACAGCTTTCCTCTTTGTTACTTCGCGACGGCATTAGCGGTTTGCTGTCTCGTCTGGGTATTCGTGAACAGAAATAAGATGAAACTACCTGATAAAATGACGACTGAGGAATTGGCGGATTTTCTCGGCGTGGCAAAACAGACGGTTAATCGTTGGATCCGCGAGCAAAAATGGTCCACAGAGAATTTGCCCGGGGTCAAAGGCGGTCGCGCGCGTCTCATTCATATCGATAAGAACGTTCGTCATTTCATTATGAAAACACCCACCATGCGTCAACGCCACGCACCGGCCACGTTGGCTGAACCCTTTCCACAATATGAAGCTGATAAACAGACCTCAGCGCTGCTGAAAATTAATGGTGTGTTGCAAAACATGACACCGCATGAACAAGAACGGCTGGCGGTATTACTCGCGCGCGAAGGCATTCAGGGTTTTCTGCGAAGGCTGGGCATTACAGCGATAGATGCGGAGTAAAAAAACGGCAGGTTAACCCTGCCGTTTTCGTTTTGATGTGTCGTCTTACTGCTGGCTTTCGCGCTCAGCAATAAAAGTCAGCGCCTTGTTGATACGCTCAATGCTACGAGATTTACCAATCGCATGTACGGTAACATCCAGTGCGGGAGACTGACCCGCCCCTGTTACGGCAACGCGCAGAGGCATACCGACTTTCCCCATACCAACTTCCAGCTCATCAGCCGTTGCCTGGATCGCGTGGTGTACATTTTCCGCAGTCCAGTCCGTCAGCGCGGCGAGTTTATCACGCACCACTTCCAGCGGTTGACGCGCGACCGGACGCAGATGTTTTTTCGCCGCATCGGCATCAAACTCCGCGAAATCTTCGTAGAAATAACGGCAGCTTGCCGCAATTTCTTTCAGCGTTTTGCAACGCTCACCCAGCAGTTTCACCAGATCCGCCAGTTGCGGACCATTACGGGTATCAATTTTTTCCTGCTCAATGTGCCACTGCAGATGGGTCGCCACATACTCAGGCGCCAGCGTGTTGATATAGTGGTGGTTCAGCCACAGCAGTTTGTCAGTATTAAACGCACTCGCAGATTTACTCACCGCGCCAAGTGAGAACAGTTTAATCATCTCTTCACGGGAGAAAATCTCCTGATCGCCGCTGGACCAACCAAGGCGTACAAGATAGTTCAGTAGCGCTTCCGGCAGGTATCCATCATCGCGATATTGCATCACGCTGACTGCGCCATGACGTTTGGAGAGTTTTTTACCGTCGTCACCGTTAATCATGGAAACGTGCGCATAAACCGGCACCGGCGCATTCAACGCTTTCAGGATGTTGATCTGACGCGGCGTGTTGTTGATATGGTCTTCACCACGAATAACGTGCGTAATCTGCATATCCCAGTCGTCGACAACTACGCAGAAGTTATAGGTCGGAGATCCGTCCGTACGACGAATGATCAGATCGTCGAGTTCCTGATTGCTGAATTCGATCGACCCGCGGATCTGGTCGTCAAAAATAACGGAACCGTCCTGCGGGTTGGCAAAACGCACCACGCAAGGCTCATCAGCAGCATGTTCGCGATGATCGTGACGGCAGCGACCGTCATAACGCGGTTTTTCGTTATTCGCCATTTGCTCTTCACGCAAAGCTTCAAGGCGCTCTTTGGAACAGTAGCATTTATAAGCCGTGCCGGCTTCCAGCATCTCATCGATAACCGCGTTATAGCGATCAAAACGTTTGGTCTGAAAATACGGACCTTCATCCCATTCCAGATTCAGCCAGTTCATGCCATCCATGATGGCTTCAATAGCTTCTGGCGTTGAGCGCTCAAGATCGGTGTCTTCAATACGCAGCACAAACTCACCATTGTGGTTACGTGCAAAAAGCCAGGAGTAAAGAGCAGTACGCGCGCCGCCGACATGCAGATAGCCAGTCGGGCTTGGCGCGAAGCGAGTTTTGATTTTCATGAAAAGGCCTTACGTTTGATAAAAATGCCGACAACCGGCAAATCCTGGAAAATTGAGGTCGCAATATTCTATCACTGTGGGGTGATTCCTCAATGTTGTTGCCGCAATCACCCGCTTCTATGTGTATTTTGTATATAAATCATGCGCCCACGCCTGATTCAACAGCGGTTTGTTTAATTTTACGACGAACGAACAATTTCTTTTGAAAATGCGTTGACTCATTTTCAACTCTCCCTATAATGCGACTCCACACAGCGGGGGTGATTAGCTCAGCTGGGAGAGCACCTCCCTTACAAGGAGGGGGTCGGCGGTTCGATCCCGTCATCACCCACCACTACTTAGGTAGTCTCCGCCGTGTAATGTAAGAAATTGAGAAGTGGGTGATTAGCTCAGCTGGGAGAGCACCTCCCTTACAAGGAGGGGGTCGGCGGTTCGATCCCGTCATCACCCACCACTTTCTCGCCAGCTGGATTTCTTACAACAAATGAAGTACCGAAGTGGGTGATTAGCTCAGCTGGGAGAGCACCTCCCTTACAAGGAGGGGGTCGGCGGTTCGATCCCGTCATCACCCACCACTTCGGGTCGTTAGCTCAGTTGGTAGAGCAGTTGACTTTTAATCAATTGGTCGCAGGTTCGAATCCTGCACGACCCACCAATGTAAAAAAGCGCCCTAAAGGCGCTTTTTTGCTTTCTGCAATATAAAAGATTCAACCCTACGCTACCGCATTCTTTTCTTTCCGTTCCGCTGAGCAGGAAGAATAAGCAAATCGTTAAATCCGTACACGTGACTCAACAATAACCCCGCAAAAACAACAGAAAAGCAGTCAATAAAACTGACTTATCCCACACAGTAAAAACAATAAAATTATTAAATTCTCTGCAGGCAGGACTGACAACGTTTTCCATAATTTATACTCAATGTGAAGATATAATGTCTTGAGCGCGGCACGGATCCGCCTATTCCAGCGGTACTTTTCACCATTAATGGTGTTTTGGGCAAGAAGAGGAGAGAAACATGACAACAATTCAGGCAACCACATCGACGGTGATTTCCAGCAGCATCAGCGGTGGTAACAGCAGCACCAGTAGCACTGGCAGCTCGTCTTCCTCGGGCAGCGATATCGCTTCGCAAATCAGTAACATCACCCAGCAAATCTCTAAATTGACTCAGCAATTGAAAGATCTTGCGACATCGGGCAGTGCCGATACCGACAGTCAGAAACAAAGGGAACTGCTACAGGCTGAGATCAAGCAGCTACAGGCACAATTGGCCCAGCTGCAGTACAAACAGGCAGAGGAAGCGCAGAAAAAAGCTGATGAAAAACAGACCCAGTCCACTGCTAAAGCAGAAGGTGTGAACACCCCTTCTGACAGCAACCAGATCGATATTTACATCTGATTAAACAGCGGATCTTCTTCGCGGGCCTGGGTCAAACACCGGGCCTGTTCACGCACCACATCCCATAAAGCCTGCGCGGCGCCTGAAAGAGAGCGATTTTTTCGCTGCACCAGCATGATCTTCCGCTGAATCTCTGGTTTTAAGCGTTTCACACACAATTGGCTCCCCTGTGGCAACGGTAACGCCAGTGCGGGCATAATGCTGATGCCAATCCCCGCCTCCACCATTGGAAACAGTGTGGCCGGGTGCCCTATCTCCTGAACGATAGTGGCCGTAATACCAAATTGTGCCAGAGCGGCATCAATTAATGGGCGGCTGCCAGAAGCGTAGTCCTGAACCACGAGACGTGAATCTTGCAGTGCAGACCAGGGTATATTTTGCAAAGTCGCCCAGGCGTGATCCTGACGACAAAGCAAAAAGAATGGCTCTTCAAGGATCTCTTCGCACTGCAAATCACTCACCGGACCGGGATCGATAACGATGCCAAAGTCAACTTCACCATGGCGGATACTCTCCAGTACCCACTGTTGGGGTCGATCATGCAGCATAAAATCGATCTCGGGATAGAGACGATTACTCTGCGCAATACATTGCGGGATCAAATGTGCCGAAATCGTCTGACTTGCCGCAACGCGCACGGTGCCGGACAATTGCTGACCCACGCGTCCTGCGTCACGCAATGTGTTATTCAGTTCATCAAGTAATCTTTCCAGTCTGGCTGCGAGCTGCTGCCCGGCTTCTGTCAACACCACTTCGCGGGTAGTACGATCGAGTAAGCGGACACCTGTCTGCAGCTCCAGCTCTTTCACACTGTGGCTTACCGCCGATTGGCTCAACCCTATGATATCCCCCGCCCGACTAAAACTCCTGGCGTGCGCGACCGTGACAAAAACACGAAGTTGACGTAATGAATAATTCATCTAATAAATTCATATATGGATGCAATAAATCAATTTTATTTCTCAAAACAAAAAACGCAAACTGTTGGCACCGAATTTCTGGAGCGCTTATGAAACTTTTTCGTGTCCTTGACCCTTTTACACTGACGCTGGTGTGCACCGTTCTGCTGGCCACGTTCTTCCCGGCCCGTGGCGGCTTTGTTCCCTTTTTTGAGGGGCTGACTACCGCAGCCATAGCGTTACTGTTTTTTATGCATGGCGCGAAACTGTCTCGTGAAGCGATCATCGCCGGGGGTAGCCATTGGCGACTGCACCTGTGGGTGATGTGCAGCACATTCATTTTATTTCCCGCCTTAGGGGTACTCTTTGTCTGGTGGTCCCCCGTCAATGTGAGCCAGGAACTCTACACCGGTTTCCTTTATCTGTGCATTCTGCCGGCAACCGTGCAATCGGCTATTGCGTTTACCTCGCTTGCCGGGGGAAATGTCGCAGCCGCGGTCTGTTCCGCCTCTGCCTCCAGCCTGTTAGGCATTTTCCTCTCCCCGCTGCTGGTTGGTCTGTTAATGAATCTGCATGGGGCTGAAGGGAGCCTGGAACAGGTTGGCAAAATTATGTTGCAACTGTTGCTGCCATTTGTCCTTGGGCATCTGTCGCGTCGTTGGACGGGTGCATGGGTAGCACGTAATAAGAAGTGGATTTCGAAAACCGACCAGACATCCATTCTGCTGGTAGTCTATTCTGCGTTTAGCGAAGCTGTCGTTAATGGGATCTGGCACAAGGTAGGCGTAGGTTCATTGCTGTTTATCGTGGTGTTTAGCATTGTTCTGTTGGCGATTGTTATCGCTATTAATATCTTCGCGGCCCGCAAGCTCGGGTTTAATAAAGCGGACGAAATTACCATCGTGTTCTGCGGCTCCAAGAAAAGTCTGGCCAACGGTATCCCGATGGCCAACATTCTGTTCCCGACATCAGTGATTGGGATGATGGTGCTGCCGCTGATGATTTTCCATCAGATTCAACTGATGGTCTGTGCGGTGCTGGCACGCCGCTACAAACGCCAGACAGAAAAACTGCAGGCGCAGGAAACGGCTAAAGCCTAACGGCGTTTCAGGGGCTGCACCAGATGCGTCAGCCCCTCCGTTTTAATCAGCAAAGCCAGCTGCATAAGTTCGCCCAGATGCCCGGCAGGAAACGAATCCTTACGGGCAAACCACAGCAGGTACTCCTCGGGTAAATCAATCAGCTTACGTCCCTGATACTTCCCGAATGGCATCTCTGTGTTCGCAATCTCAATGAGCTGTTCTTTTTCCATTTATACACCCAGCAGTCGTAACATTTCCGCTTCATCAATCACCGCAATGCCCAACTCCTGCGCTTTCGCCAGCTTAGAACCTGCGGCTTCACCGGCGATAACCAGATCCGTCTTTTTCGATACGCTGCCCGCCACTTTCGCGCCAAGCTCCACCAGCCGGGCTTTGGCATCATCGCGGGACATCTGACTGAGACTACCGGTCAGCACCACGGTTTTACCAGCAAACGGGCTATCTATCTCTTCGGCGTTGATGACGACCGGCGCAGGCCAGCGGACCCCCTCTGCCAGCAATTGACCGATCACATCGCGATTGCTCTCTTCGGCAAAAAAGTTAAAGACATGCGCCGCGACAACTTTGCCTACATCGGGTACTTTTTGCAGCTCCTCAATAGAAGCCGCCTCCAGCGCCTCCAGCGTACCGAAATACGCCGCAAGCCCTGCCGCTGTGGCTTCACCAACTTCACGGATGCCCAGCGCGTACAGGAAGCGGGCAAAGGTGGTCTCTTTTGCGTTTTCTAACGCTGTTACCACGTTTTGCGCTGATTTTGGTCCCATACGATCCAGGCCGGTAAGCTTACCTGCCGTCAGACGGAAAAGATCGGCAGGAGTATGGACATACTCTTTCTCTACCAGTTGGTCGATTATCTTATCGCCCATTCCATCAACATCCATCGCCCGGCGGGAGACAAAATGTTTCAGCGCCTCTTTGCGTTGTGCCCCGCAAATCAGGCCCCCTGTGCAACGAGTAACCGCTTCGCCTTCCACGCGCTCTACATCCGAGCCACACACAGGACAGTGAGTTGGAAATTCAATTTCCCGGGTGCCCTCCGGACGCTCAGACTCCACCACATTGACCACCTGGGGAATCACATCACCCGCGCGACGAATCACAACTTTGTCGCCAATGCGCAGACCAAGACGGGCGATTTCATCTGCATTGTGCAACGTGGCATTACTCACCAGCACACCGGCGACATGTACCGGCTCCAGCCGTGCCACTGGCGTAATCGCCCCCGTGCGCCCTACCTGAAATTCGACATCACGAACAAACGTCATCTGCTCCTGAGCCGGGAATTTGAACGCCACGGCCCAACGCGGCGCGCGAGCAACGAAACCAAGCTGTTCCTGGAGCGCCAGTGAATTGACCTTAATGACCACGCCATCAATATCAAAGCCCAGCGTAGGGCGGTCCTCTTCAACCTTGTGATAAAAAGCCAGCACCGCCTCTGGCGAGTCACACAGTGTCACCCTGTCGCTTACCGGTAACCCCCACTCTTTAAAGCGCAGCAAGCGTCCAAGATGCGTATCCGGCAGATCACCGCCTTCAAGTACGCCCACACCGTAACAAAAGAAAGTAAGTGGTCGCTTCGCCGTTATACGCGGGTCAAGCTGGCGCAGGGAGCCAGCGGCCGCATTACGTGGGTTAGCAAATACTTTGCCGCCGGTGCGACGCGCTTCTTCGTTAATTTTTTCAAACCCGGCCTGAGGCAAGAAAACCTCGCCACGCACTTCCACACGCGCCGGTATATTGTCGCCATGAAGTTTCAACGGAATGGCACGGATCGTACGTACGTTGGTGGTAATGTCCTCACCGGTCGTGCCATCGCCTCGCGTTGCGGCACGCACCAGGACGCCGTTTTCATAGAGGATACTGACAGCCAGCCCGTCAAGTTTCAGCTCGCAACAGTAGATGAGTGCATCGGTACTTTTCAGTCGATCCTGAACGCGTTTGTTGAAAGCAATAAAACTCTGCTCATCAAAGACGTTATCAAGCGACAACATCGGGATTTCATGGCGCACCTGGCTAAATGAGGCCAGCGGCGCGGCCCCAACACGCTGTGTGGGCGAATCCGGCGTGATGAGTTCAGGATGCTGCGCTTCAAGTTCGCGCAGTTCACGCAACAGCCTGTCATATTCCGCATCCGGGATCTCAGGCGTATCCATGACATGATAAAGATATTCGTGATGGCGAAGAGTGGTTCGTAGTTCGGTGAGTTGTTGTTCGATTGATTCCATGTCGCACCATCAATGATAAAAAACCCCCGACGGGCGGGGGTTCTGGGAGAATTAACGAGGTAACCGCAGCCGTTACGCGTTTGCGTCCCGGACTTCACGAATTCTGTCCTGATACTCACGCAACTTCTGCGGGGTCATCATGCGACGCTGGTCATCGAGCACTACACCGCCAACTTCATCGGCGATGTACTGCGCGGCTTGCAGCATCAGTTTAAAGTTTTGCAGCTCGTCGCCGTAGGATGGCACTTGCATAAACATGGTGATACCAGGCGTGGTTATCTCACTCATGCGCTCTGGATCAAATGTTCCTGGGTTCACCATATTGGCCAGGCTGAACAGCGTAGGTCCGCTGCCGTCAGGGCTGAGATGGCGATGGAAAATGCTCATGTCACCAAATTTAAAGCCAACCTGCTGAATGCTGTTGAGCAATAGCTCGCCTTGCAACACGCTTCCCTGATGCGCCGCGACGTTCATAATAATGACCGTCTCTTTCCGCTGCGGTTTTTCCACAACCGGGACTTCTTCACTATGCTCGGGTTCAGGCTCAGGCTGTGCGACAGGCTCGTGATGCGACGGTGCTGCTGATGTAAACACGGGTTGCTGAGGCTGTGTATGCGCCGGTGCTCCATGCTGAGTAAACTCGCGCTCACGCGGCTCCTGAACAGGCTGCGTCGGTTCTCCCTGCGGTGCTCGCTGTACTGGCTGAGCAGGCTGTTGCACATGACGCTCTTCATGCTGGGCAGGTGCAGTTGCGCGAGGCTGCGCCGACGCGTATGGAGGTTGATACTGATGCTGTGGTTGTTGACGCGGAGCCTCAGGTTCGCTTCCCGCTTTCGGCGGCGCGTTTACCCGATGAACGCGGACTTCGCCCACGCTGTCGTCATCTTCTTCGACATCCTCGTCGTAAGCGTCATCGTCGTCATCACGTCGCGACTTCATACGTTTTAACGGTCGATCGCGGAACATTGAGGAACGTTCTTTACGACTGGTCCAGAAACCGTGAACCAGTAAAGCGATTATGGCGATCGCGCCAACAATGATTAATATCAGACGCAAGTCCTGCATCATTATATTCTCTGTTGTTCTAACACCTTGCCAACACGGCAAACATTTACTCACTAAGAGTATTTGCCGATTACGTCAAGTGCAAGTGTACACATGCCTTTCACAGCATAAAGATGAACGAAATTGTGCTTTTTGCTGTTTTTTCGAACATTTCCGAACGGGTTTTTTCACCTGCGAACAGATAATATAGGTTTTTGCTTTTCTGGCTGTAATAAAAGGAGTATTGCCCGGCTATGGTTTCCTCTTCCCCAACCTCATCACGCAGCGGCGTTTTTTATTTTTCTCAAGGCTGGAAGCTCATCACGCTGCCGGGTATTCGCCGTTTCGTGATTTTACCGCTTCTGGTCAATATCATATTGATGGGGGGCGCGTTTGCCTGGTTATTTACCCGCCTTGATAGCTGGATCCCCGCGCTCATGAGCCATGTACCTGGTTGGCTACAATGGCTAAGTTATTTACTTTGGCCCATTGCGGTGATTTCAATCTTACTGGTGTTTAGCTATTTCTTCTCCACGATTGCCAACTGGATTGCCGCGCCGTTCAATGGCCTGCTCGCCGAACAGCTTGAGGCTCGCTTAACCGGCGCGACGCCACCGGATGCTGGCGTGACCGCCATCATTAAAGATATCCCGCGCATTATGAAGCGTGAATGGCAAAAGCTTGCCTGGTATCTGCCGCGCGCGATCGTTTTATTGCTGCTCTATTTCATTCCGGGTATCGGTCAGACCGTCGCGCCTGTGTTGTGGTTTTTGTTCAGCGCCTGGATGCTGGCCATCCAGTACTGCGATTACCCGTTTGATAACCACAAGGTGCCGTTCAAAGAGATGCGTGTCGCGTTGCGGACACGTAAGGTCACGAATATGCAGTTTGGCGCACTTACCAGCCTGTTCACTCTGATTCCCGTGTTGAATCTGGTTGTAATGCCCGTCGCCGTCTGCGGCGCAACGGCAATGTGGGTCGACTGTTATCGCGAAAAGAATGCCGCATGGCGCTAAAGGAATTATTCCGGTTCTTATTCCATACTGGTTACCATTATTTCGGCTCAGCATATAGATATGCGAATTCCTTACTTCCCCGGGGACAGTAAGTGGGTATGCTGGGGTGGTTCCCAAATTTCATACAGTTAAGGACAGGCCATGAGTAAGATTTTTGAAGATAACTCGCTGACTATCGGTCACACGCCGCTGGTTCGACTGAACCGCATCGGTAATGGACGCATCCTGGCAAAGGTAGAATCCCGTAACCCGAGCTTCAGCGTTAAATGCCGTATCGGTGCCAATATGATTTGGGATGCCGAAAAACGCGGCGTGCTGAAACCGGGTATTGAACTGGTTGAACCGACCAGTGGTAACACCGGTATCGCACTGGCGTATGTTGCTGCAGCGCGCGGTTATAAATTGACCCTGACGATGCCGGAAACGATGAGCATCGAACGCCGTAAACTGCTTAAAGCGCTGGGCGCGAATCTGGTGCTGACCGAAGGCGCGAAAGGCATGAAAGGCGCTATTCAAAAAGCAGAAGAAATCGTCGCCAGCGATCCGTCTAAATATCTGCTGCTGCAGCAATTCAGCAACCCGGCTAATCCGGAAATTCATGAAAAAACCACCGGCCCGGAAATCTGGGAAGATACCGACGGTCAGGTGGATGTATTTATCTCTGGCGTGGGCACCGGCGGTACGCTGACAGGCGTGTCTCGCTATATTAAAGGCACAAAAGGCAAATCAGACCTGATCACCGTCGCGGTTGAACCGTCCGACTCCCCGGTTATCTCCCAGGCGCTGGCGGGTGAAGAACTGAAACCGGGCCCGCACAAAATCCAGGGGATTGGCGCAGGCTTCATTCCGGGTAACCTCGATTTAAAACTGATCGATAAAGTGGTGAAAATCACCAACGATGAAGCGATCAGTACTGCACGCCGTCTGATGGAAGAAGAAGGTATACTTGCAGGTATCTCTTCCGGTGCTGCCGTCGCTGCTGCACTGAAATTACAGGAAGACGAAACCTTTACTAACAAGAATATTGTGGTTATCCTGCCGTCCTCTGGTGAACGTTATTTGAGCACCGCGTTGTTTGCCGATCTGTTCACTGAAAAAGAACTGCAACAGTGATGCCAGAATGTTAAAACAGCGCAAAAAAGCACCTGAGAAGGTGCTTTTTTGTGGAGCACATCAAAGTTTCACCCCTCCTGGCATTGATTAGACTCCTCGGGTCTGGTATTTAACCATCACATTTATTTTGATGCGCGAAATTAATCGGTTTCCGATTTCACGAAGCTGAATCGATTTTATGATTTGGTTCAATTCTCGCTTTCGCTGCATAATGTTTAATGACGTGCGAAACGTCAAAGGCCAGAAGCGCCAGCACCGGATCGTGTTTTCCACGCTTCTGAGTCGTATACCGTAACGCCGGCGCTAACGATACAGGCTAAAGTCCAGCCGCCAGGCTAGACTTTAGTTCCACAACACTAAACCTATAAGTTGGGGAAATACAATGTTCCAGCAAGAAGTTACCATTACCGCTCCGAACGGTCTGCACACCCGCCCTGCTGCTCAGTTTGTTAAAGAAGCAAAAGGCTTCACTTCTGAGATCACTGTGACTTCCAATGGCAAAAGCGCCAGCGCAAAAAGCCTGTTTAAACTGCAAACTCTGGGCCTGACTCAGGGTACCGTTGTGACGTTAACCGCAGAAGGCGAAGACGAACAAAAAGCAGTTGAACATCTGGTTAAACTGATGGCAGAACTCGAGTAATTTTCCGGGTTCTTTTAAAAATCAGTCACAAGTAAGGTAGGGTTATGATTTCAGGCATTTTAGCATCCCCGGGTATCGCTTTTGGCAAAGCACTTCTGCTGAAAGAAGACGAGATCGTCATTGACCGGAAAAAAATTTCTGCCGATAAGGTTGACCAGGAAGTTGAACGTTTCCTGAGCGGTCGTGCCAAGGCATCAGCGCAGCTTGAAGCGATCAAAACGAAAGCTGGCGAAACTTTCGGTGAAGAAAAAGAAGCCATCTTCGAAGGCCACATTATGTTGCTCGAAGATGAGGAGCTGGAGCAGGAAATCATAGCCCTGATTAAAGATAAGCACATGACTGCCGACGCGGCGGCTCATGAAGTTATCGAAGGTCAGGCGACTGCCCTTGAAGAGCTGGACGATGAATACCTGAAAGAACGTGCGGCTGACGTACGTGATATCGGTAAACGTCTGCTGCGCAATATTCTTTGCATGCCTATCATCGACCTGAGCGCCATTCAGGACGAAGTGATTCTGGTTGCTGCTGACCTGACCCCGTCAGAAACCGCACAGTTGAACCTGAACAAAGTCCTCGGTTTCATTACTGACATGGGCGGTCGTACTTCCCACACCTCTATCATGGCGCGTTCTCTGGAACTGCCTGCGATTGTGGGTACCGGCAGCGTCACCGCTCAGGTAAAAAACGACGACTATCTGATTCTCGATGCGGTTAATAACAAAGTGTATGTTAACCCGACCGAAGAAGAAGTTGAGACGCTGCGCAGTACGCAGGCTCAGGTAGCCGAAGAGAAAGCCGAACTGGCTAAACTGAAAGACCTGCCAGCCATCACGCTGGACGGCCACCAGGTAGAAGTCTGTGCCAACATCGGTACCGTGCGCGACGTCGCAGGCGCTGAGCGTAACGGCGCGGAAGGTGTTGGTCTCTACCGTACCGAATTCCTGTTCATGGACCGCGAGTCTCTGCCGACTGAAGAAGAACAGTTTGCTGCATACAAAGCGGTGGCGGAAGCCTGTGGTTCTCAGGCCGTAATCGTGCGTACCATGGACATTGGCGGCGACAAAGAGCTGCCATATATGAATTTCCCGAAAGAAGAAAACCCGTTCCTGGGCTGGCGTGCAGTGCGTATCGCCATGGATCGCAAAGAGATCCTGCGCGACCAGGTACGTGCGATTCTGCGTGCTTCCGCTTTCGGTAAACTGCGCATCATGTTCCCGATGATCATCTCTGTTGAAGAAGTGCGCGCACTGAAAAAAGAGATCGAAATCTACAAACAGGAACTGCGTGACGAAGGCAAAGCCTTTGACGAGACAATCGAAGTTGGCGTGATGGTCGAAACCCCTGCCGCCGCCACAATTGCTCGTCATTTAGCCAAAGAAGTTGATTTCTTTAGTATCGGTACCAATGATTTAACGCAGTACACTCTGGCAGTTGACCGTGGTAATGATATGATTTCACATCTTTACCAGCCGATGTCGCCGTCTGTACTGACTCTCATCAAGCAAGTTATTGATGCATCTCATGCAGAAGGTAAGTGGACCGGTATGTGTGGTGAGCTTGCAGGCGACGAACGTGCTACACTTCTGTTGCTGGGGATGGGTCTGGATGAATTCAGTATGAGTGCCATTTCTATCCCGCGCATTAAGAAGATTATTCGTAATACTAACTTCGAAGATGCGAAGGTTTTAGCAGAGCAGGCTCTTGCCCAACCGACAACGGACGAGTTAATGACGCTGGTTAACAAGTTCATTGAAGAAAAAACAATCTGCTAATCCACGAGATGCGGCCCAAATTACTGCTTAGGAGAAGATCATGGGTTTGTTCGATAAACTGAAATCTTTGGTTTCTGATGATAAAAAAGACACTGGAACCATTGAGATTGTTGCTCCGCTTTCCGGCGAAATCGTCAACATAGAAGATGTTCCGGATGTTGTATTCGCTGAGAAAATCGTTGGTGATGGCATCGCTATTAAACCAACTGGCAACAAAATGGTAGCGCCTGTTGACGGTACTATCGGCAAAATCTTTGAAACCAACCATGCCTTCTCTATCGAATCCGATAGCGGCATTGAGCTGTTCGTTCACTTCGGTATCGACACCGTTGAACTGAAAGGCGAAGGTTTCAAACGTATCGCAGAAGAAGGTCAGCGCGTCAAAGTCGGCGACCCGGTTATTGAATTCGATCTGCCGTTGCTGGAAGAGAAAGCCAAGTCTACCCTGACGCCGGTTGTTATCTCCAACATGGACGAAATCAAAGAACTGATCAAACTGACCGGCAGCGTTACCGTTGGTGAAACCCCCGTTATTCGTATTAAGAAGTAATTCTTGATGCATATAAAAATGGCACCCTTGCGGTGCCATTTTTGTTTGTTACGCCGGAAGAATCAGCTCGTCGTAGCCTTTCTCCAGCGTATAGCGCATAACGTCTGTCACGCGTGCGCCTGCACGATCCACCGCATCCGCCAGGGGTTTTCCCTGGACAATATTGCTGACCAGTTCAGAGCAGAACAGATCCCCGGTTCCTTTTAAATCCGCCGCAATTCGTGGGTGAGCACTTATTTCAACGCTCTCCTTCGTCACCAGAACCACATGAATGCAGTTTTCATCAGAAGGGACCGGCGCGCTGGTTATTGCGACCCACTGCAATGTGTCAGAGAGCAGCCCTTTCGCCGCTTCTACCGCGCTTTGCATGTCACGGCACCGTTTACCGCTCAGAATTTCGAGTTCGAAGACATTCGGCGTAATCCCCTGCGCCAGCGGCAACAAATGGCGGCAATAGGCTTCGGGAATTTCAGGCTTCACGTACATGCCGCTGTCGATGTCGCCGATTACCGGGTCGACAAGCACCGGCAGATGGGGATGCTTTTCTTTTAACGCTTTCAACCACCCCGCGAGAAGCTCAATCTGGCTGGCGCTGCCCATGTAGCCTGTTGTGACCGCTTTCAGTTCGCGCAAGATATCGCGCTCTTCCAGCGCCTGCAAATAGCCGCTGAACCACTCGTCAGGAATGATGCCACCATAAAAGGTATCGTAATGGGGCGTATTACTAAAAAGCACAGTTGGCACTGCCGTCACACTCAGACGGTGCTGGCGGATATTCGGTACCGCGATACTGTTGCCTACGCTGCCGTACACGACTTGCGACTGTACAGCAACGATATCGGTCTGCTGCGCACGCGTTTTGTCCCGAAATAAGATCATTTCCATACTAGATCCCTGCTCCCTGTGAATAGCTTTCTTCGCCAAATACGCCCGTTGAGAGATAACGATCGCCACGATCGCAAATGATAGCAACAACAACCGCGCCCGGATTTGCTTTCGCAATGCGCAGTGCGCCAGCAACCGCGCCACCCGAACTCACACCACAGAAAATACCCTCCTGTACCGCCAGTGCACGCATGGTATTCTCGGCATCACGCTGATGGATATCCAGTACTTCATCCACCAGCGAAGCATTGAAAATACCCGGCATATACTCCGCAGGCCAGCGACGAATGCCCGGAATGCTGCTTCCCTCTTCCGGCTGTAAACCCACAATAGCGACGGCTTTTTCTTGCTCGCGCAAAAAACGTGATACGCCAGTGATAGTCCCGGTCGTCCCCATACTGGAGACAAAATGGGTGATTCGTCCCGCCGTCTGTTGCCAGATTTCTGGCCCGGTGGTCGTATAGTGTGCGTAGGGATTGTCGGGATTATTAAACTGATCCAGCAGCTTGCCTTCACCGCGCTCAGACATAGATAGCGCCAGATCGCGCGCGCCTTCCATGCCCTGCTCTTTGGTGACCAGAATCAGTTCTGCGCCATAGGCGCGCATCGCAGCGCGACGCTCCTGACTCATGTTGTCCGGCATCAGCAGCTTCATGCGATAGCCTTTCAGCGCGGCAATCATTGCCAGAGCAATACCGGTGTTGCCACTGGTCGCTTCGATCAGGACATCGCCCGGTTTGATTTCGCCGCGCTTTTCCGCCTGCACAATCATAGATAACGCGGCTCTGTCTTTTACCGAGCCCGCCGGATTGTTCCCTTCCAGCTTGACCCAGATCTCGCTACCGTTATCAGGCCCAAGACGTTGCAGTCTGACCAGCGGCGTGTTGCCGATGGTTTGCTCTAATGTATTGTTCACTCACCCTGTCCAATAAAAAAGCCCGGTCGCGCATTCGCTTACCGGGCCTACAGGTCTGTGCGTTCTGATGCACTCCCTCATCCCTCTTCGACAAAACGAGGGCGCAAATACTATAAACAGCCCGAGGGTTGTTTTGCATTTACCGTGTAGGCCGGGTAAGCGCAGCGCCACCCGGCAACAATTTCAGATGCAATAACCTATCAGGCAGATTCTGCGAGAGCAAGCTCCTCGCGGTTTTCGATCCGCTCATTACCCGAGTAAAGGCGCGCATTCTGCAAACCGACAAACAGGCGTTCGCCGCGTTCTGGCGCGTCATTTCCGGTCAGTACCACGTTCAAAGGCTCGTCATGCCAGCCCAGCGGCTGTACCACCAGTTGGGTGTAATGACCTTTAGGAGTAGCTTCCAGCACCTGTACCGGCAGCGGGGAATCCAGGCTGGTACGGCGGCTGATGTCGACCTCCCACGGGCGCAGAAACAGATCGACCTCCCCCTGATGCGCAGGTGTGTAACCCAGCGGCCAGCGATGCGCCCCCACATGAAATTGGCCACCGCTGATGGTGCCTTTCAGACGGTTAACTTCGCCCATAAATTCCAGCACGAAGCGGGTAGCCGGCTCGCGCCACACCTGATTAGGTGCATCGGCCTGTTCAATATTGCCCTGGCTCATCACCACCACGCGATCCGCGACTTCCATCGCCTCTTCCTGATCGTGGGTCACAAAGACGCTGGTAAATTTCAGCTCTTCATGGAGCTGACGCAGCCAGCGACGGAGCTCTTTACGCACCTGCGCATCCAGAGCGCCAAAAGGCTCATCAAGCAGCAGAATCTGCGGCTCTACCGCCAGCGCACGCGCTAACGCAACGCGCTGTTTCTGCCCGCCGGAAAGCTGGGCCGGAAAACGATCTGCCAGATGAGCCAACTGGACCATTTCCAGCAGCCGGGTGACTTTCGCTTTGATGGTTGCGGAATCAGGACGCTCACGCCTCGGCAGCACGGTCAAACCGAAAGCGATATTGTCGAACACAGTCATATGGCGGAACAGCGCATAATGCTGGAAAACAAACCCCACTTTGCGCTCGCGCGCATGAATGCGACTTACATCCGTACCGTGAAAACGAATACGACCGCTGGTTTGATGCTCAAGACCAGCGATAATGCGCAGCAGCGTGGTTTTCCCGGAGCCCGACGGCCCCAGCAGCGCGACCATTTGACCCGAAGGGATATCCAGCGAGATATCATTCAGCACCTGGGTGCGACCAAACGACTTCTTAATATTGGCAATCTCAATGCTCATGATTTCCCTCCTGCCGCGCGCGTTTTTCTTGATTGTTCAAACGCCATTGCAGCGCACTCTTTAAAAACAAGGTCAAAATAGCCATCAGTGTCAGCAGGGCGGCTGCGGTAAATGATCCCACCGCATTGTAATCCTGCTCGAGTAATTCAATTTGCAGCGGCAGTGTGAGCGTCTCACCGCGAATGGAGCCTGACACGACGGATACCGCGCCAAACTCACCGATAGCGCGCGCATTAGTCAGTACCACACCATAGAGCAGCGCCCAGCGGATGTTTGGCAGTGTCACACGCTTAAACATCTGCCAGCCTGAGGCGCCCAGCAGGACCGCGGCTTCATCTTCCTGGCTGCCCTGGCTCAGCATGACAGGCACCAGCTCACGCACCACAAACGGACAGGTCACGAAGATAGTCACCAGCACCATGCCCGGCCAGGCAAACATAATTTGCAGGTTATGCGCATCGAGCCACGGACCCAGCGGACCATTGGAGCCATAAAAGAGCAGATAAACAAGACCCGCCACCACAGGGGACACTGCGAACGGAATATCGAGCAGCGTGAGCAGCAACTGGCGACCCGGAAAATCAAAGCGCGTCACCAGCCAGGCCAGTAACGTACCGAACACCAGGTTCACCGGAACCGATATTAACGCAACCAGCACCGTCAGCCAGATGGCGTGTAGCATGTCTGGATCGGTGAGATTCTGTAATACCGGCAGCAACCCTTTGCTAAAGGCCTGCACAAAAATGTAGACCATCGGCACCACAAGAATGAATGCGGAGACCACAATTCCTGTGCCAATCAGAAACCATTTCCCCCAGTTAATTCGGGAGCTGTCATAGCGTTTCAATTCAGTAACTTCCGCCATTAGTGACCTACCACACGTCGACCAAAACGACTTTGCAGCGTATTGATAGAAAACAGCAACAATAGCGAGGCCGCCAGAATCACTGACGCAATCGCACTGGCCGCCGGGTAATCAAACTCCTGCAGACGCACAAAAATCATCAGCGAGGTCACTTCGGTTTTCCACGCAATGTTCCCGGCGATAAAAATCACCGCGCCAAATTCGCCAAGGCTACGGGTAAAAGAGAGCGCCACGCCCGCCAATAGCGCCGGGGACAGTTCTGGCAACACGACCTTGCTAAAACTCTGCCAACGGGTTGCCCCGAGCGTCTCAGCCGCCTCTTCGTACTCCGGACCAAGCTCTTCCAGAACAGGTTGAACGGTACGCACCACAAACGGGATGCTGGTGAAGGCCATCGCCACCGCGATACCGAGCCAGGTATAGGTCACTTTGATATCGAACTTTGCCAGCCATTCGCCGTAAAAACCGTTGACCGAAAACAGCGACGCCAGCGTCAGGCCCGCAACGGCCGTGGGCAATGCAAACGGTAAATCCATCAGCGCATCCAGCAGCGTACGTCCTGGAAAGCGATAACGGGTCAAAATCCAGGCCATCAGCAGGCCAAACACGCCATTGAAAAGCGATGCCACCAATGCAGACAGCAGCGTCACTTTATAGGCGGCGACAACCTGTGGGTTACTGACAACATCCCAGTACTGCGACCAACTCATTTGCGCCAGTTGCATTACCAGCGCACTTAACGGCAACAGCAAAATCAGGCAGACAAACAGCAGGCTGGTCCCGAGACTTAAGGTAAAACCGGGCAGCACACGTCTGGAGGAGACTGCAAACATTACTTACGCCCCGCCGCCAACAATTTATCTAACTCACCGCCGCTGGCGAAATGTGTTTTCATCACATCAGGCCAACTGCCGAATTTATCTTCCACACGGAACAGCTCAGTCTGCGGGAATTTATCTTTCAGTTTGTCCATTACCTGCGGGTTATTCACGCGGTAGTAAAAGTCAGTGATGATGGTCTGTGCCTGCGGGCTATAGAGGTAGTTGAGGTAGGCTTTTGCTGCCTTCTCAGTGCCATTCGCCTCGACGTTTTTGTCGACCCACGCCACCGGGAATTCCGCCAGAATGTTGGTCTTCGGAATCACCACTTCAAAGCCCTGATCTTCATATTGCTTACGGATGTTGTTCACTTCCGATTCAAAGCTTATCAGCACATCACCCAGACCACGTTCCGCAAAGGTCGTAGTCGCACCACGACCCCCGGTATCAAATACTTCGACGTTTTTCAGGAACTGGGTCATGAACTGTTCGGTTTTTGCTTTATCACCGCCGTCCGCCTTGTCCGCCGCGCCCCATGCGCCTAAATAGGTATAACGAGCATTACCGGAGGTTTTCGGGTTCGGGAAAATCAGCTTCACGTCCGGGCGTACCAGATCGCTCCAGTCGTGGATATTCTTCGGATTGCCCTTACGCACCAGGAAACCCATGGTGGAATAAAACGGTGAACTGTTATTCGGCAAACGGCTCTGCCAGTCAGCCGGGATCAGGTTGCCTTTGTCATGCAGGATCTGCACGTCAGTCACCTGGTTGTAGGTCACGACGTCCGCTTTCAGGCCCTGTAAAATCGCCAGCGCCTGCTTAGAGGAGCCTGCGTGAGATTGTTTAATCGTCAGCGTGTCGCCTGCGTTATCTTTGGCCCATTGCTGTTCAAACGGGGTATTGAGGGCGGCAAACAGCTCGCGTGAAACATCATAGGAACTGTTTAACAACTCCGTTGCCTGCGCCTGCGAGACCAGTAAGGCCATCGCTGCCAGCGTCAGATATCCTTTTTTCAGTAAGTTAACGGCCATTGCGCACCCTTATAAGATGATGACGATACAACCATCAGTTTATTTATAACGGGTATGAAACCAGTAACGGTTTTATATACCGTTTGGTGCTTTGGAAGTTGAAAAGGGAATAAGGGTGCGGCCTGTTGTCCTCACCCCAACCCTCTCCCTGTGGGAGAGGGCAAAAAGGACTTACAGCGACAACAGGCGTTCTACAGAAGGAGCAAAATAGTAGCCGCCGGTCACCGGTTTGGTGAAACGCAGCATCGCGTCGCGTTTACCGTCAGCGTCGCCAAACATGCTCAGTAACTGCTGTTCAATGTTATATAAACGCGCACAATAGGCACAGAAATAGAGGCCGTGGGTTCCACTGGCAGTGCCGTACGGCAGGCTCTGACGGACAATTTTCAGACTCTTGCCGTCTTCTTTTAAATCGACGCGGGTCAGGTGTGAAGTGACCGGACGCGCATCACCATCAATCTCTTCGTTCGCCACTTTGGTGCGGCCAATCATCATCTCCTGGTCGCCGACACTCATGCGATTGAGCTGTTTGAGGTTATGTTCCCAGCGCTGTACCAGTACATAGCTGCCGCCAGCATCCACCCCGTCTTTGATGACGGCGACATCGCGACGTATTTCATCACCGGCCGGGTTTTCAGTACCATCGACGAAACCACTCAGGTCGCGGTCTTCAACCCAGCGAAAACCGTGAGTCTCTTCTTTCACTTCAAGGGTGTCGCCAAACGCGGCCAGCGCCGCCTGCGCGACGGAAAAATTGACGTCATGACGCAGAGAAAGGATATGGATAAGGACGTCGAACTGTGTGGCAGGAGCCAGACCTTTACCCAGCGGTGTAAAATTCTTCAGCTCTTGCGCGCCTTCGCCGCCGCTCAGCTCGCGCCAGGTATCATGGCCAAATGCCACCACCGCGCCGAGGGCCGCATCCGGGAATGTTGCCTGCAGCGTAGCCAGTTTGTCGATAAACATCCGACAGCCTTCACGCAGGCCACGCTTATCGCCTGTCACATTCGCTTCAATCCAAATCGCCGCACGGCAATGTTCTGGCAATATGCCGCTCTGAACCTGAGACATCATTCCTCCTGAAAAAAAGATGCCACGCAACCGTGGCATTGATGGGCGTATTGTACCCGTTTTTTGTTCAGGACGCGGCGCGTAGGATCAAATTAGCGACGCCAGATAATTTTGTTTAATTTCCAGCTTTTGAGCGCATCGTCAGACGGCATTAACCCTTCTGGACCACGCCAGTCGCCGGTAAACACATAGCTAATATGCGCACTGCCCGGCGCCTTACATTCAACACCTTTGACATCATCACCCGTCGCGGCGACACAATGACCAAATGCTTTATCGTAAAGCCCGCTAAATGCGGTGCCCGTCTTGACCCCGTTAGCCGTTTCAATACTGCTGTCGAGGACATCCACCTGGCTTACGGTGCCGTTTTCTCCATTCACCACCAGCGCAACCTTGTCGTCTTTTAACGCTTCAACGTAACGGACGATTTTGCCTTTCTCCGTTTTCATCCCGCTGCGCAGGTGATAATTACCGTTCAGCGCATCGTTGATCGCCTTTTCATCAAGCGCCGTATTCGCCGCGATCCCCCCAACGCCCTGTTCACTCACCTCGATGGATGAGCCAAACCAGTTCCAGGGCAAGGCTGCAGACCAGTTGACCGAAGAGAGCGTTGAACAACCGGACAATGCCAGTGCCAGCGCGCAGACGCTTATACGCAGGGATTTCATCTTTACATCCTTTCTTGTTAACTTGACGGCTATTGGAGTGCCGGAACAGTAAAAAGTGCCCGTTAATGATGATCTGGTTGAAAACAGGCCTGACAGCGAGGATTACTCAGCAGCCACACGAGCGCAATGATGTCAGCTACGACGAATCCCAGCCCGATGCCTGTTATCGCCTCGCCATTGAACCACAGCAGCGGCTGCCAGAGTAATAATGCGGCTTGCGCGATAATCAGCAACAGACGCATCACACGCCAGAGACGCGGCAAGAGGTGCCTGCGGCCACTCAGTAAAAAGGTGAAAACGGCCGGAACACCAGGCAACAGGCCCAGCCAGAAGGTGTCATGATCGGGATAAAACAGGGTTAACAGCGCATCACCCTGCCCCCTCGATGCTGCAGCAATCACAAATAAAACCCAGGTTCGCGCCTGTAATAACAATACACACCAGAATAAAAACGGCAGCCGCAAACGACCATGGCTGTCAAAATCAGCAGGTGTTAACTCAATATTCTTCATCTTCAATCAGGCGCTTACCTAAACTCAGCGAGTCAGCATGCTCATAGCCCAGGCGTTCATACATTCCCAGAACCACGTCATTGTCTTCACGTACCATGATATTGATTTTGGGGCAGCCACGGGCAATCAGCTTTTTCTCCAGACGGCTTAATAACGCATTGGCAATACCACGTCCGCGAAATTCCGGATGAACCCCCAGATAGTAAGCCGAACCACGGTGCCCGTCATAACCGCCCATGACGGTGCCGACGACTTCGCCGTTGACCTCGGCGACCAGGAACAGACTGACGTCGTGATTGATCTTACGTTCAATGTCCATTTCCGGATCGTTCCACGGGCGCAGCAGTTCGCAGCGCTCCCACAGGGTGATGACTTCTTCGAAATCTTCCTGGCGAAAAACGCGTATTTCCATGGTGTTACCTGCCCTTTTTTACGGTCAAAGAGAGATTATCGCGCGACCAGCCGCCGTAGCCAATATGCAGCGAAATCGCAGCAGGAAAATGGCATAATGTCACTCTGTCACGTATTGAAATGAAAAGTAAAACATTTCTTAGTAAGGACTGTCGTAACGGCAAACCCAATACGATATAACTCCAGGGACTACGGATAAGAAGAACAGGCTGTATGAGCACTTTCAAACCCTTAAAAATATTCACCTCGCGTCGTCAGGTTCTGAAAGCTGGCCTTGCCGCGTTAACGCTTTCAGGCATGTCGCGGGCTATCGCAAAAGACGATTCATCCCTTAAAACCAGTAATGGTCATAGCCAGCCGAAAGCAAAGAAGGCCGGTTCCCGGCGTATCGTGATGCTTGATCCGGGCCATGGCGGCATTGATACCGGCGCAATAGGCGGCAATGGTTCGAAAGAGAAACATGTTGTACTGGCCATCGCCAAAAACGTCCGTACTATACTGCGCAATCGGGGCATTGATGCGCGCTTAACGCGCACCGGCGATACCTTTATCCCGCTTTATGACCGCGTGGAGATTGCCCACCAGCATGGCGCCGATCTGTTTATGTCTATCCATGCAGACGGTTTTACCAACCCCAGCGCGGCAGGCGCATCGGTCTTTGCCTTGTCCAACCGCGGGGCCAGTAGCGCGATGGCGAAATACCTTTCCGATCGCGAGAACGCCGCCGATGATCTCGCGGGTAAGAAAGCAAAAGATAAAGATCATTTGCTGCAACAGGTACTGTTTGATCTCGTTCAGACCGATACCATTAAAAACAGCCTGACGCTCGGATCGCATATTCTGCGCCAGATTAAACCCGTACACCGTCTGCACAGCCGGAACACGGAACAAGCGGCTTTCGTGGTGCTGAAATCGCCATCCATCCCTTCGGTACTGGTGGAAACGTCGTTTATCACCAACCCGCAGGAAGAGAAGCTGCTTGGTACCACCGCATTTCGTCAAAAGATAGCCAATGCGATAGCTGACGGTATTATCAGTTACTTTAACTGGTTCGATAATCACAAGGCCCATTCGAAGAAACGCTGATGACCCTACCGGATACCCGCGACGTAAAATCCTTTCTGCTGACATTGCAGGATGACATTTGCCAACAGCTTTCCGCGCTGGATGGCACCGCTTTCGTTGAAGATGAGTGGCAGCGCGATGCCGGCGGCGGTGGCCGCAGCCGGGTTTTGCGTGAGGGCGCTATTTTCGAGCAGGCGGGGGTAAACTTTTCTCATGTCACCGGCAGCGCAATGCCCGCCTCGGCAACAGCACATCGTCCGGAGCTGGCCGGACGCAGTTTTGAAGCGATGGGGGTTTCGCTGGTGGTGCATCCGCGTAATCCGTATGTACCGACCAGTCATGCCAATGTGCGCTTTTTTATTGCCGAAAAACCCGGTGCCGACCCGGTCTGGTGGTTTGGTGGCGGGTTTGATATGACGCCCTTTTACGGTTTCGAAGAAGACGCCATTCACTGGCACCAGACGGCGCATGACTTGTGCCAGCCCTTCGGGAATGATGTCTATCCGCGCTATAAAAAATGGTGTGATGACTATTTCTTTCTTAAACACCGTAACGAGCAGCGCGGGATTGGCGGGCTGTTTTTCGATGATTTGAACACGCCGGATTTCGACACCTGCTTCGCCTTTATGCAGGCTGTTGGCAAGGGCTACACCGATGCCTATCTGCCGATTGTTGAGCGCCGTAAAGCTCTGCTTTTTGGCGAGCGCGAACGCGCATTCCAGCTCTATCGTCGCGGACGTTATGTGGAGTTTAATCTGGTGTGGGATCGCGGCACGCTGTTCGGCCTGCAAACCGGTGGGCGAACAGAGTCGATTTTAATGTCGATGCCGCCGCTTGTGCGTTGGGAATACAACTATCAGCCTGAAGAAGGCAGCCCGGAGGCTGCCTTAAGTGCGTTTATACAGGTTCGGGACTGGGTTTAACTTCCCGAGCAATCGCGAAGCCCGGGTAAAGCAACCGCCGCATCCGGGAAAACCCCGATGCGCTACGCTTATCGGGGTTACAAGATAGCGCTCCAGTTACAGCGGCTGTGTCTGCGCTTCTACCACCGCCAGCGCCACCATATTAACGATTCGCCTTACGGAGGCGATAGGCGTCAGGACATGCACTGGTTTCGATACCCCCATCAGCACTGGCCCCACCGTCACACCTTCCGAGCTGGATACCCGTAGTAAGTTGTAACTAATACGGGCGGCCTCGACGTTTGGCATAATCAGGATATTCGCCGAACCTTTCAGCGGGCTGTCCGGCATACGTTCATGACGGATACTCTCCACCAGTGCGGCGTCCCCATGCATCTCTCCGTCAATCATCAGGTCTGGCGCACGTTCACGCACCAGGTCGAGGGTTTCGCGCATTTTCAGCGCGGCGAGTGATTTTGAAGAACCGAACTGCGAATGGGACAACAGCGCCACTTTCGGCTCGATACCAAAGCGGCGCACGGTTTCTGCCGCCAGCAAGGTAATTTCCGCCAGTTGTTCAGCGCTCGGGTCTTCATTCACGTAGGTGTCAGCGATAAAGGTATTCCCGCTGGGCAACAATAAGGCGTTCATCGCCCCGGCCGCATGCACGCCTTCGCGGTAGCCGAAGATCTCCTGCACGACGCTAAAGTGTTCGTGATAATCACCAATGGTGCCGCAGATCATCGCATCCGCTTCACCGCGATGAACCATGATCGCGCCAATCACCGTGGTATCGCTGATCACCGCGCGCTGCGCCTGTTCCTGAGTGATACCGCGCCGTTTCATGATGCTGAAATACTCGGTCCAGTACTCTTTGAAGCGAGGGTCCGATTCATTGTTGACGATTTCAAAGTCAACGTTGGGTCGAATTTGCAGCCCCAGTTTCTGGATTCGCATTTCGATAACCCCCGGACGCCCCACCAGAATCGGCTTCGCCAGCCCCAGAGTGATCAGCTCCTGCGTCGCGTGCAGTACGCGTGGCTCTTCCCCTTCTGTCAGCACAACGCGTTTTGGCGCTTTACGTGCCTGCGAGAAGATAGGCTTCATAAACAGATTGGTTTTGTAGACAAACTCGGTGAGCTTGTCGACATACGCATCAAAATCAGCGATTGGTCGGGTTGCGACGCCGGAATCCATCGCCGCTTTTGCCACGGCGGGGGCGATCTTCACAATCAAACGCGGATCAAACGGTTTCGGGATCAGATAATCCGGGCCAAAGCTCAGATCCTGATCGCCATAGGCGGAGGCCACCACCTCACTCTGCTCGGCATGGGCCAGCTCGGCAATCGCATGCACTGCCGCCAGCTTCATCTCTTCGTTAATCGCCGTCGCCCCCACATCCAGCGCACCACGGAAGATAAACGGGAAGCAGAGTACGTTGTTGACCTGGTTAGGGTAATCGGAACGACCGGTACAGATGATCGCATCCGGGCGAACCTCTTTCGCCAGCGGTGGCAGAATTTCCGGTTCCGGGTTCGCCAGCGCCAGAATCAACGGCTGACGCGCCATTTTTTTAACCATCTCCGGCGTCAGCACTTTCGGCCCGGAGCAGCCGAGGAAAATATCCGCACCTTCGACCACATCGGCCAGCGTGCGCTTACCATCATCTTCCACCGCATAAGCCGCTTTGGTTTCCGCCATATTGGCTTCGCGGCCTTTGTAGATAACCCCTTTGGAGTCGCATACGACAATATTGTGTTTCTGCATGCCCAGCGCCACCAGCAGGTTCATACAGGCGATTGCCGCCGCCCCTGCCCCGGAAACCACCATGCGTACGTCAGAGAGAGTTTTCTCTACCACGCGCAGGCCGTTCAGAATGGCTGCGGTACTGATGATCGCCGTCCCATGCTGGTCATCGTGAAAAACGGGAATGTTCATGCGCTCGCGCAGTTTTGCCTCGATATAGAAGCACTCTGGCGCTTTGATATCTTCCAGGTTGATGCCACCGAAGGTCGGCTCCAGCGCCGCCACTACATCGATCAGCTTGTCCGGATCATGCTCGTCGACTTCGATATCAAAAACATCAATGCCGGCGAATTTCTTAAACAGAACGCCCTTGCCTTCCATTACCGGTTTCCCGGCAAGGGCGCCAATGTTGCCCAGCCCAAGTACGGCAGTGCCGTTTGAGACGACGGCAACAAGATTGCCACGCGCCGTATACTTGTAGGCTGCCAGCGGATCTTTCTCGATTTCAAGACAGGGCGCCGCAACACCCGGCGAGTAGGCCAGCGCCAGATCGCGCTGGGTGGCCAGGGGCTTCGTTGGCGACACCTGAATTTTCCCTGGATGCGGGAACTCGTGGAAATCGAGGGCACTTTGTTTGAGTTGGTCGTCCATTTGCTGTTCCTTTACGCGTATCTTTCAGATAATTGAAGCGTGATAACCGTCCTGATGCGCCGCCTAGTATGCCCTCAGCCACGCCCGCAAACTTTGAACACAACCAAACTCTGACCATGCCATAACAAAAATTGTTATCAATTCATAACACCAATGTTACAACCCGTTGAAAGCAAGACACTCCTGGTCTGCTATGCTTTTTTGTTATGCACAACACGATTCCGATAACAACACTCTCGAAATCATTCATATAACACCTTGCTTTTTAAGGAGTATTTTTCTATGAATTATTTAGACGGCATCAAACAGTTCACTACCGTGGTAGCCGATAGCGGCGATATTGAATCCATTCGACATTATCAACCCGAAGATGCAACCACCAACCCCTCTCTGCTACTGAAAGCAGCCTCGCTGGACCACTTTAAGCACTTGATTGAAGACGCAATTGTCTATGGCAAAAGCCATGGCAAAACCCAGGAACAGCAGGTCGCGGAAGCCTGCGACAAGCTGGCGGTCAATTTTGGTCAAGAAATTCTGAAAAGCATCCCCGGACGTGTTTCAACCGAAGTGGATGCACGTCTCTCCTACGATAAAGAGAAAAGCGTCGCCAAAGCCCGCAAGCTGGTACAGCTCTACGAGGAGTTGGGCATCGATAAATCACGCATCCTGATCAAACTGGCGTCGACCTGGGAAGGGATCCGCGCGGCGGAAATCCTCGAAAAAGAGGGGATCAAGTGCAACCTGACGCTATTGTTCTCCTTCGCCCAGGCTCGCGCCTGTGCCGAAGCCGGGGTATTTTTAATCTCCCCGTTCGTTGGCCGTATTTACGACTGGTATCAGCAACGTAAACCCATGGACCCTTACGTCGTGGATGAAGACCCCGGCGTGAAATCCGTGCGGAATATCTACGATTATTTCAAACAGCATCGCTACGAAACCATCGTTATGGGCGCAAGCTTCCGTCGTACGGAACAGGTGCTGGCGCTGGCAGGCTGCGACAGGCTGACCATCTCGCCTGACCTGCTTAAAGCCCTGCACGGCGAGGAAGGCGTCGTTGAACGAAAACTGGTTCCGACGTCGCAAACGTTCCCGCGCCCGGAACCCCTGACCGAAGCGCAGTTCCGCTGGGAACATAACCAGGACGCCATGGCGGTGGAGAAACTGTCGGACGGCATCCGCCAGTTCGCCGTTGACCAGCGCAAACTCGAAGATCTTATCGCCGCCAAATTTTAACCCTTAGCAAGGAGAGAGTTATGTCTCGTAAAGAGCTCGCCAACGCCATTCGCGCCCTGAGTATGGATGCGGTACAAAAAGCGAATTCCGGCCACCCTGGCGCACCGATGGGAATGGCGGATATTGCCGAAGTCCTCTGGAACGATTTCTTAAAACATAATCCGACAGACCCGACCTGGTATGACCGCGACCGCTTTATTCTGTCTAACGGCCATGCCTCTATGCTGCTCTATAGTCTGTTGCACTTAAGCGGTTATGACCTGTCCCTGGATGAGTTAAAAAACTTCCGTCAGTTGCATTCGAAAACGCCGGGTCACCCGGAGATTGGCTATACGCCAGGCGTCGAAACCACCACCGGCCCGCTGGGACAGGGGCTGGCCAACGCCGTCGGGCTGGCGATTGCCGAACGCACTCTCGCCGCACAGTTCAACCGTCCTGATCATGAGATTGTCGACCACTACACCTACGTATTTATGGGTGACGGTTGCCTGATGGAGGGGATTTCCCATGAAGTCAGTTCCCTGGCGGGCACCCTTGGGCTGGGCAAACTGATCGGTTTTTACGATCACAACGGGATCTCCATTGATGGTGAAACCGAAGGCTGGTTTACCGACGATACGGCCAAACGTTTCGAGGCCTACCACTGGCATGTGGTACATGAAATCGACGGACACGATCCCGAAGCCGTGAAAAAGGCCATTCTGGAAGCGCAAAGCGTTAAAGATAAACCATCGCTGATTATCTGCCGCACGGTCATCGGTTTTGGCTCCCCTAATAAAGCCGGGAAAGAAGAGTCCCATGGTGCTGCGCTTGGGGAAGAGGAAGTCGCCTTAACCCGGCAGAAACTGGGCTGGAAATACCCGGCATTTGAGATCCCAAAAGAGATCTATAAAGCATGGGACGCGCGCGAAAGCGGCGAAAAAGCGCAACAGGCGTGGAAGGAGAAATTTGCCGCCTATGAAAAGGCCTATCCGGATCTGGCTGCGGAATTTAAACGTCGCCTGAGCGGCGAACTGCCCGAAAACTGGGAGCAAACCACGCAGGCATATATTGAGAAGCTGCAGGCGGAACCGGCAAAAATTGCCACCCGCAAAGCGTCACAAAATGCCCTGAATACAATGGGTCCGGTGCTGCCGGAGCTGCTCGGCGGCTCCGCCGACCTTGCTCCGAGTAATCTGACTATCTGGTCGGGCTCCCATTCATTAAAAGAAGATCCTGCCGGGAACTACATCCACTACGGCGTGCGTGAATTCGGGATGACCGCAATCGCCAACGGCATCGCCCATCACGGCGGCTTTGTGCCGTACACCGCCACCTTCCTGATGTTTGTGGAGTATGCGCGCAACGCGGCACGTATGGCGGCGCTGATGAAAGCCCGACAAATCATGGTCTATACCCATGACTCTATTGGTCTGGGGGAAGACGGCCCTACTCACCAGGCGGTGGAACAACTGGCCAGCCTGCGCCTGACACCGAATTTCAGTACCTGGCGCCCCTGCGACCAGGTGGAAGCCGCGGTCGGCTGGAAACTGGCGGTCGAGCGTCATACAGGCCCGACGGCATTAATTTTGTCCCGACAAAACCTGGCGCAAATGGACCGGACTCCGGAGCAGGTGAAAGCGATCGCCAAAGGCGGTTATATCCTGAAAGATGCCAATGGCAAGCCGGATATCATCCTGATTGCCACCGGCTCTGAGGTTGAAATCACGGTAAAAGCGGCGGAGAAACTGACTGAGGAAGGGCATAAAGTCCGCGTGGTATCGCTACCCTCAACCGATATTTTTGATGCTCAGGATGAGCAATACCGCGAATCGGTCCTGCCTTCTGATGTCAGCGCCCGTGTCGCCGTTGAAGCCGGTATTGCCGATTACTGGTACAAATATGTCGGGCTGAAAGGCGCCATCGTCGGTATGACAGGCTACGGTGAATCCGCACCCGCCGATAAGCTTTTCCCGTACTTCGGTTTCACCGTGGAGAATGTGGTCGAAAAAGCCAAACGCGTGCTTAACGTGTGATCCACAGGGTGGGCCAGGCATCTGGCCCATGCCAGTTATCACATTCAGGCTCTTCGGCGTAACGCGTCAGGCGAAAGCGCTGGCCATCAAAACGCCAGCGCGTCATCACGCCGCAATCCGCTAACCCGCGTCCTTTGGCAAGCGTAGTCAATTCGCGGGTTTTCTCATCAAATCTGGCATTCATCAATTCCAGTTCATTCGTGCCGCGCGAAGGGGTAAACGGCAGGTGCAGACGTAGCGGACGTGAAGAGAACGGCTTTTCCCGCGACACCATCCAGGCTAAATCCACCGTGTTATACGCGCCTGCTTCACAATCAATAATCAGCAGGGCCTTATCATCCGTTAACGCGGTGACCCGGACCTCGCGGCGCATAGGATCAAGCGAACACTGGCTATTATTCATTCGCCAGTTGCCATAATCGAGTAAGTCATTGAGTTCTTGCTGCGTCAACGGGGAGGGGCTGGAGGCAGTGAGGGCGACTTCTTTAAGGGCCGGGGCCGGTGGTACGCTCAGCGGCGGATCGTCCCCTTTTTTAATCCACGCCGTTTCGCTACCGACGCGTTTTTGCTGGGCGTCGATAAACAGCAATGCCGCTTTTAACCCAACGAGGGAAATCATTCCCTTCCCGTCTTGCAGAGCAATCGCCTGGGCTTCCTGAATGGTTTGCAAAAAGTCAGCAATCGTCTGTGCGTTATCCGTCATTAAATGCCATGGGGTGATTTGCCAGCGTTGGGCGGCAAGCGCGAGCGGTTTACCGTCCAGGCGCAGACGCGGCGCAATCGGCGCCTCTTTTAAAGAGGGAAGCTCTTTGCCGCCCAGATCAATGCGCAAAGCGGCACTGGTTTGCGCCCCGGCGCTGCGTGCCAGGGTCATCACAAGCCCATGATGCTCACCCGTATTTCGGGCAACACAGAAATTTTGATTATTACAGGTTACTTGCCAGTCGGAAAAAGTCTGCTGTGCGGGTGCAGCCCACAGAAACGTTATCGGGCACACACCCAGAATGAAAGCAAGCAAAACGCGGTAACGCATGAACAAAACAGCCCCGGAAGAGAATCGCAACACACAACCTGCGTATCTTCGTGTTCCCGCGTCTGTCGCTCAATCGGATTTGTCGGATAGATTTATCTAAAATTTATTTTTTAACCTTAGCAAAATCAATACATTAGACCAGACGACTGTAAATATTGCAGTAAAATCACCGCCTTGCCGTCTCGTATCTCGCCGCTTTTCATCATTTCAAGGGCCTGTGCAAAGGGGAGTTCCAGCACCTCAATGTCCTCATCCTCGACGCCGCCGCCGCTATTAGCCCGGATGCTGTCGTCATAGCGAGCGATGAAGAAATGGACGATTTCGGTGACGCCGCCAGGAGACATATAGAGTTCGAAGACCTTACGAACCTCGCTCACCGCATATCCCGTCTCTTCAACGGCCTCTTTGCGAATACAGACTTCCGGTTCATCGTCGTCCAACAGGCCGGCGCAGGTTTCAATCAAGCGACCATCTTCGTTACCGTTAACCCAGGTTGCGACACGGAACTGGCGAATGAGGACCACGCTCTTCTTATCCGGGTTATACAGCAGGATCGTGGCGCCATTTCCCCGGTCATAGACTTCGCGTTTATGGCGAATCACGTCACCATTTTTGCGGGTCAGATCGTAGGTAATATTGCGAAGAATAAAATAGTTATCTGAAAGGACTTTATCTTTAATGACTTCAATGTTGAACGACATACCGACTCCACAACGTAATACGGTCACGCTCATATTACGCTGCGAAGCCGGTTTTGTCGCGACGGGTAATCAGTGACCTTTCGGGGCTTTAACGCCCAGCCAGTCCATCATCCCCTGCGCAGCATGGCGGCCTTCTGCCATTGCCGTCACCACTAAATCAGCACCGCGAACCGCATCGCCACCGGCGAAAATTTTCGGGTTGCTGGTCTGGTAACGGTAAACGCTGTTGACGTTAGCCGCGATACGTCCCCAGTCATCAACCTGCACTCCGTGTGTTTCCAGCCACGGCATGGAGTGCGGATTAAAACCAAACGCCATAATAACGGCATCTGCTGGCATCACAAATTCACTGCCTTCGATTGGCACCGGACGGCGACGTCCCTTCGCATCCGCTTCACCCAGTTGTGTGCGCAGCAGGCGAACCCCCGTGACGCTGCCCGACTCATCCAGCTCAAGCTGAACCGGCTGGACGTTAAATTCGAATTCAGCCCCCTCTTCCTTCGCGTTTTTTACCTCTTTTTTCGAGCCCGGCATATTGGCTTCATCGCGACGATAGGCGCAGGTCACTTTGCTGGCCCCATGACGCAGCGAGGTACGTACGCAGTCCATTGCCGTATCACCGCCCCCCAGCACCACCACATTCAACCCGGCGGTATTGATAAACGGCTCTTCTGGCGAATCCGGCAGTCCCATCAGTTGTTTGGTGTTGGCGATGAGGAACGGGAGCGCATCGTAGACACCCGGTGCGTCTTCATTCGGCAAATTCGCTTTCATCGACCGGTACGTACCGACGCCGACAAATACGGCGTCATATTCGTCAAGCAAGGTTGCCAGGGTAATATCCCGACCAATTTCACAGTTCAGTTCGAAGCGAATCCCCATTGTGCTGAAAATTTCCCGGCGACGCGCAAGCAGTGATTTATCCAGTTTGAAGGCCGGGATACCGAAGGTCAGCAGGCCGCCGATTTCCGGATGGCGATCAAACACGGTGGCGCTCACGCCGTTGCGCGCCAGCACATCGGCACAGGCCAGACCGGCAGGCCCCGCGCCAATGATCGCAATGCGTTTATCTACCGCAGCCACATGATTGAGGTCAGGCCGCCAGCCTTTTGCCAGCGCCTGGTCGGAAATATAGCGTTCAATATTGCCAATAGTGACCGAGCCGTAGTCGTCGCGAACAGTACAAGCCCCCTCGCACAAACGATCCTGCGGGCAGACGCGCCCGGTGACTTCCGGCAGGCAGTTAGTCTGATGGGATAATTCCACAGCCGCGGTGATATCCCCGGCTTTCACGCGTTCAATCCACTGGGGAATGTGATTGTGCAGTGGGCAGGTCCACTCACAGATGCTGTGTTCACCGCACTTAAGGCAGCGTTCCGCCTCCCGCTGGGCCTGATCGGCACGGAATGGCTGATAGATTTCAGCAAAACCCGTTTTGCGCGCCGCCAGCGCCAGCTTGTCTGGCTCTCCACGCGGCGATGTTTTGAGCATCTGTTTGACCTTGCGATCGTTAAACGCCGGGACCAGAGCCGCTATGCTGTGCCACGGCTGGGCTTCCTGGCTGGCCGCACGTATACGGCGCGCCTTCGCCAGGTCTGCAAGATCATCACGGCTGACGACCTGGATCGCGTCTGCCGGGCAACGTTGCGCACAGGCGGGGCCGTCGGCGCGGTCGACACAGAGGTCACATTTGTGTGCGGTAGCCTTTACCATGCCGTTCCCGACCGGAGTGACGAGGATTTGCATGGTGCCAAAGGGGCACGCCACCGCACAGGATTTACAACCGATACATTTGTCCTGGTTAACTTGCACCGAATCATTTACACGACTAATTGCGCCGTTCGGACAACTGCGGGCACAGGGGGCGGCTTCACAATGATGACATGTTACCGCGCTGCGCTGGCGTTTATTCTTTACGACCGTAATTCGGGGATGAAAATGTTCGTGACTTAAAACGTGCTGTTCCTGATTATGCGCCATTACACACGCCACTTCGCAGGCACGACACCCTATACATTGCTGGCTGTTAGCCATAATAAAACGATTCATGGCGACCTTCTTTTCTGGTTTAATAAACCTTATTTTTTATATGACCAATGTATTTACCTGGGCTATTCAACGCAGGCAATGTACATTTGCCCAGAAGCGTTACTTAATTGTCACGGGCATGTTGCAGATCAATTTATCGTGGCAAAAATAAAAATTAGTCTCATTTGATGAGCCGGCCGGCGATGCACTTCGTCCGACACTCTTGGATAGCGGGAACTGCTGTTGTGACTGTAAAACGACCTGTTTCATCCAGCCTTGCCAGAGCCTTTTTTTATATCGTCTTGCTTTCGCTACTCTCAACGGGAGTGGCGTTATTGACGCTTGCCAGCAGTCTGCGCGACGCAGAAGCCGTTAATATCGCCGGTTCTCTGCGTATGCAAAGCTATCGTCTGGGGTATGACCTGGAACGTGGCGCCACAGAATTAAATGCCCATCGCCAAATCTTTCGCCAATCGCTGAACTCACCGGTTTTACGCACATTAAATCGCTGGTATGTGCCTGAAATTGTTGGGCAACGCTATGCGCAATTGCAGGAAAGCTGGCAGGAGATGGATGCCCGATTAGGCGCAGCGGACACCGTATGGTATCAGCAAAATATTCAGCAATATGTCGAGAACATCGACCAGTTTGTTCTGGCGTTGCAACACTATTCGGAACGAAAAATGTTGCTGGTGTTGGGTATTTCGCTCATCGGTGCGATGGGGATTTTCCTGCTGGTCTTTTTCACGCTAAGGCGTATTCGCCAGCAGGTCGTCAAACCCCTTACGCAACTGGTAGTGGCCAGCCAGGAGATTCAGCAAGGACATTTTACCTATCCGTTACTCAATACCCATCTGGATAACGAACTGGGGCTCCTGGCGTCCACTTTTGACCGCATGTCGGGTGAATTGCACAAACTCTACCGCACACTCGAAGCGCAGGTCGCAGAGAAGACGCATGATCTGCAGGAAGCCCATCGACGCCTCGAAGTGTTGTATCAATGTTCGCAGGCGCTTAACACCAGCCAGATCGACGTGATGTGTTTTCGTCACATTCTGCAGATAGTCTACGAGCACGAAGCGGCAAGCTATCTGGAGCTAACGATGGGCGATCACTGGTCTATTCATCACGGCGAAGCGCAGGAAGACCTTCCGATTAACACGTTACCGGTCGGCATGCAGGACAACGTTTTTGGCGAGTTACGCTGGCAAAGCACCCATGTCCAGGCCTCTATACCATTGCTGCAAAGCGTAGCCACTATTATGGGACGCGGGTTCTATTTTAATCAGGCGCAAAAACAGCAGCAGCAACTGATGTTGATGGAAGAACGCGCCACCATCGCCATGGAACTTCATGATTCTCTGGCACAGGTGCTTTCTTACCTGCGTATTCAACTGGCATTGCTCAAACGGGCGGTACCCGAGGAAAACGCGCCCGCCCAGACCATCATCGCCGATTTTTCACGCGCCCTGAACGATGCCTGGCGTCAACTGCGGGAATTATTAGCGGCCTTCCGTCTGACGGTCTCCAAAAGCGATCTGCCCGCCGTACTGAATGAAGCAATGGAACACCTGCAGAGCCAGACCACTGCGAAGCTCGAACTCGATTGCCGTCTGCCGACGCTTATGCTGGATGCCCAGCAGCAGGTCAATATCCTGCAGATAGTGCGCGAAGCGGTTATTAACGCGATTAAGCATGCAGATGCCACTACCATCACCGTCAGTTGCGTGACTGACCCGGACGGTCAGTATTCCGTTTATATACGCGACAACGGCAAGGGAATCGGCAGTACTGATGAGCCTCAGGGACACTACGGATTGAACATTATGCGCGAACGAGCAAGTCGTCTTGGCGGTACGCTGACCTTTGCACGCCCAACCGGCGGCGGGACATTAGTCGAGCTTCGTTTCCCGGCGCCACGCAGTCTCAAAAGTCAGCAAACGTAAGGAAAAGAAAAGAATTCCAGAAATGGAAGAAGCAAAACGGAGATTAAAGGTACTCTGCATAATTGTGCCTTGAAAAAGAATGATAATTTACATTTTCTCCTTTTTTTCTCCACGTTTGCTTTATCTGTTCCCGCTACATTGAGCACACACTCATTGATTCCAGCAATGTCAAAATAACAATGCGCAGCAAAACAACGAGGTCTTGTTTCTGATGGCGAATTTTTTTATTGATCGCCCCATTTTTGCGTGGGTACTGGCGATCCTGATCTGTTTGACCGGAACCCTTGCCATTATTTCTCTACCCGTAGAGCAATATCCTAATCTGGCCCCACCCAATGTCCGTATTACCGCAAACTATCCTGGCGCGTCAGCCCAGACGCTGGAAAACACCGTGACGCAGGTTATCGAGCAGAACATGACCGGCCTCGATAATCTGATGTACATGTCGTCACAGAGCAGCAGCGCCGGGCAGGCCACCATTACGCTCAGTTTCACCGCCGGCACAGACCCCGATGAGGCCGTCCAGCAGGTACAAAACCAGCTACAATCTGCCCTGCGTAAGCTACCCCAGGCAGTGCAGAACCAGGGGGTGACGGTACGAAAAACCGGGGATACTAACATCCTGACGCTGGCATTTGTCTCCACCGACGGCTCGATGGATAAACAAGATATTGCCGACTACGTCGCCAGTAACATTCAGGATCCTATAAGTCGCGTGAATGGTGTTGGCGATATCGACGCCTACGGTTCGCAGTACGCCATGCGTATCTGGCTCGACCCTGCAAAGCTTAACAGCTACCAGATGACCACCGACGATGTGACCAGCGCGATTAAATCCCAGAACGCCCAAATCGCTGTTGGTCAGCTTGGCGGTTCGCCATCGGTAGATCGTCAGGCGCTGAACGCCTCAATTAACTCACAATCGCTACTCCAGACACCTCAGCAGTTTCGTAATATCACGTTGCGGGTCAATCAGGATGGATCGGAAGTGCACCTTGGCGATGTCGCAGAGGTTGAGCTGGGCGCGGAGAAGTATGACTTCCTGAGCCGCTTTAACGGTCTCGCCGCCTCCGGACTTGGCATTAAGCTGGCCTCCGGCGCGAATGAGATGGCGACCTCGGAATTAGTGCTTAAACGTCTGGATGAGTTGTCACAATATTTTCCGCATGGTCTGGAATATCGGGTCGCCTACGAGACAACCTCTTTCGTTAAAGAATCCATTATCGACGTGGTGAAAACGCTGCTCGAAGCTATCGCGCTGGTCTTCCTCGTGATGTATCTGTTTTTGCAGAATTTCCGCGCGACGCTCATCCCTACCATTGCCGTCCCGGTGGTGTTGATGGGGACCTTCGCCGTTCTCTACGGCTTTGGCTATAGCATCAACACCCTCACTATGTTTGCGATGGTTCTCGCCATCGGCCTGTTGGTGGATGACGCGATTGTGGTGGTGGAAAACGTCGAGCGTATCATGAGCGAGGAGGGCCTTTCGCCCAGGGAAGCGACCCGAAAATCGATGGGGCAAATCCAGGGTGCGCTGGTGGGTATCGCGATGGTGCTTTCGGCGGTGTTTGTCCCCATGGCATTCTTCGGTGGGACCACCGGGGCGATTTATCGTCAGTTCTCCATCACTATCGTTTCAGCCATGGTGCTGTCGGTGCTGGTGGCGATGATCCTGACGCCAGCCCTGTGCGCCACGCTGCTTAAACCGCTGCATAAAGGCGAACACCACGGGGAAAAAGGTTTCTTCGGCGCGTTTAACCGCATATTTAACCGCAACGCCGATCGTTACGAAAACGGCGTGGCGAAAATTCTCCACCGTAGCCTGCGCTGGATCCTGCTCTACGTTTTGTTGCTGGGCGGGATGGTCTTTTTATTCCTGCGCCTGCCAACGTCTTTTTTACCGCTCGAAGACCGCGGGATGTTTCTGGCATCCGTACAACTGCCAAGCGGCGCAACGCAGCAGCAGACACTGAAAGTGGTGCAAAAGGTTGAAGACTACTTCTTCAAAAACGAGAAGAACAATGTCGCGTCCGTGTTCTCCACCGTCGGCTCAGGCCCTGGCGGGAACGGACAGAACGTCGCACGTATGTTTGTACGTTTGAAAGACTGGGGCGAACGCGATCCGAAAACCGGAAACTCCTTTGCCATTATTGAGCGCGCCACCAAAGCCTTTCGTCATATTAATGAGGCCCGTGTCATCGCCAGTAGCCCTCCGGCAATCAGTGGCCTGGGCAGTTCTGCCGGATTCGATATGGAATTGCAGGATCACGCCGGAGCTGGCCACGACGCGTTGATGGCGGCGCGGGATAAACTGATTCAAATGACCGACAGCAATAAGATGCTGACTCGCGTGCGTCACAACGGCCTCGATGATAGTCCGCAATTACAGGTTGATATCGATCAGCGTAAAGCGCAGGCGCTGGGGGTCTCAATTGATGATATCAACGACACGCTGCAAACCGCCTGGGGTTCAAGTTATGTGAATGACTTTATGGATCGCGGCCGCGTGAAAAAAGTCTACGTTCAGTCAGCGGCAAAATACCGCATGCTGCCGAGCGACATTAACCTCTGGTATGTACGCAACAACAGCGGCGGTATGGTGCCCTTCTCAGCCTTTGCCTCATCCCACTGGGAAACCGGATCCCCGCGTCTGGAACGCTACAACGGCTATGCTGCCGTCGAGATTGTGGGTGAAGCGGCACCGGGCATCAGTACCGGTACGGCCATGGATACCATGGAAAAACTGGTGAGTCAGATTCCCGGCGGTTTCGGTCTGGAGTGGACGGCGATGTCCTACCAGGAGCGCTTATCAGGCTCACAGGCGCCGGCGCTTTATGCTATCTCGCTGCTGGTGGTGTTCCTGTGTCTGGCCGCGCTGTATGAAAGCTGGTCAGTGCCTTTCTCGGTGATGCTGGTCGTACCGCTCGGGGTCATTGGCGCTCTGCTCGCCACCTGGATGCGCGGGCTGGAAAATGATGTCTATTTTCAGGTGGGTCTGTTGACGGTTATCGGGCTATCGGCGAAGAACGCCATCCTGATTGTCGAGTTCGCCAACGAAATGAACCAGAAAGGTCAGGACCTGCTTTCTGCCACACTGCATGCCTGCCGTCAGCGTCTGCGCCCTATTCTGATGACCTCTCTGGCCTTCGTCTTTGGCGTTTTGCCGATGGCAACCAGTACCGGCGCAGGTTCCGGTAGCCAACATGCGGTGGGCACCGGGGTAATGGGTGGGATGATTTCAGCAACCGTACTGGCGATCTTCTTTGTTCCTCTGTTCTTTGTGCTGGTCAGACGGCGCTTCCCGCTGAAAGAACGTCAGGAATAATGCTCAAATAAAAAGGCGGCCTGTTCAGGTCGCCTTTTATTGCGTGATTAATTTCACACTTTTATCGTTTAAAGCAGTCACTGCTTTTATAATTCCTCTGGAAATTATTTACGAAGCATGCCTTCGATAAAGTCTTTCCAGTTCCCCAGTTCACGTTCAATCATAACTACCTCTCTTATTATTATGCGTATTCTACGAGAACTCGACATCGCTGTGAAGATATTTAAACCAATTACTTTGATTGGCCTCTCATAGTATTTGCATCGACGAAATAACTATGCGCCAGTATTCGGCTATTTAATGTGAGCGATAGCAATATTCGGACACATTTCACCTTAACCCTGATGTATGCTGGGCCACAGCGTGATTACGCTGTAGTCAGAAAGTATCTTTGAAGTAGCTAATTAGATGATTTTTTTGCCACCAGGTGAATTTTTTGTTTATTTAACCACCGGGACAGGCTTTCGGTCGAGGCCATTTTTACATTATTAATTACCACCCTTACTATTTCTTCAAACTAGTACATATTGCTGATGGCAAACTCTGGCTGATGAATTTAATAACCGGAAGTATGATTACCCTGCGAATGAAATGATATTATATGTTTTTTCGCCCAATATTATTCTAATTTATTGGGCAATTAACCAAAGATAAGACAAAAGGATTCACCATGCTCACTCTGTTCGGCATCAAAAACTGCGACACCATCAAAAAAGCCCGCCGCTGGCTGGAAGCACATCAGGTCGATTATCGCTTTCACGACTACCGCGCAGATGGCCTCGACGCCGATTTGTTGCAGCAATTTATCGCGGAACTGGGATGGGAAGCACTGCTGAATACCCGGGGGACCACCTGGCGTAAACTGGATGAATCGCTTCGCGCAACCATCACAAACGCGGATTCCGCAGCCGCGCTGATGTTAGAAATGCCGGCAATTATCAAACGCCCATTGCTCTGGGCGCCCGGTAAGCCTATGCTGCTGGGTTTCAATGAATCCAGTTATGAGACGTTTATCAACGAGGTGTAGTTTATGTCGTGCCCGGTTATTGAGCTGACGCAACAGCTTATTCGTCGCCCTTCTCTGAGCCCCGATGATGCAGGGTGTCAGGCGTTAATGATCGAACGTCTTCGCGCCATCGGTTTTACCATTGAGCCGATGGATTTTGGCGACACACAGAATTTCTGGGCATGGCGAGGACAAGGTGAAACACTGGCCTTTGCCGGACACACTGACGTTGTGCCTTCCGGTGATGCGGACCGCTGGATCAACCCGCCGTTTGAACCGACCATTCGCGATGGCATGCTGTTTGGTCGCGGCGCGGCCGACATGAAAGGCTCGCTGGCAGCCATGGTTGTTGCCGCTGAACGTTTTGTTGCGACTCATCCAAAGCACAAAGGCCGTCTGGCGTTTCTCATCACCTCTGATGAAGAGGCCAGCGCGGCAAACGGCACGGTGAAAGTGGTTGAAGCCTTAATGGCGCGCAACGAACGCCTGGACTACTGCCTGGTGGGCGAACCCTCCAGTACCGAAGTGGTGGGCGATGTGGTTAAAAATGGCCGCCGCGGTTCACTGACCTGTAACTTAACCATTCACGGGGTGCAGGGCCATGTTGCCTATCCGCATCTGGCTGATAACCCGGTACACCGCGCAGCGCCAATGCTCAATGAGTTGGTGGCGATTGAATGGGATCAGGGTAATGAATATTTCCCGCCGACCAGCATGCAGGTCGCGAATATTCAGGCAGGCACTGGCAGTAACAACGTGATTCCGGGCGATCTCTACCTGCAGTTTAATTTCCGCTTTAGCACCGAGCTTACCGACGCGATGATCAAAGAACGCGTTGCCGCACTGCTGGAGAAGCATCAGTTACGCTACACCATTGACTGGTGGCTTTCTGGTCAGCCTTTCCTTACCGGTCGGGGCAAGCTGGTGGATGCGGTGGTAAACGCCGTTGAGCACTATAATGAGATTAAACCGCAGTTGTTAACCACTGGCGGGACGTCAGATGGTCGCTTTATCGCGCGGATGGGTGCGCAGGTGGTGGAACTGGGGCCGGTTAACGCCACTATTCATAAAATCAATGAATGTGTGAACGCTGCCGATTTACAGCTGCTCGCTCGTATGTATCAACGCATTATGGAACAACTCATCGCCTGACGGGGAGGAACGCATGGACTGGCTAGCGAAATACTGGTGGATTCTGGTGCTGGTTTTTTTACTCGGCGTACTGCTGAATGTGATCAAAGATCTCAAACGTGTCGATCACAAAAAATTTCTCGCCAACAAACCCGACCTTCCACCGCATCGTGATTTTAACGATAAGTGGGATGACGAGGACGACTGGCCGAAGAAAGACCAGAAAAAGTAACCCTGCCCGATCTGCCCGGCCGCAGTGCGCGCCGGGCACGTTTTAATTAGATCAATTCAATAATGTCATCATCATCCGGTTTCCCGCCACTCAGCGCTTCATCAAAATAGTGCTTCGGTACGGTATAACGCAGGTGATCGAGGGCGAACTGCAAACTGCGATCGTCTATCGCATGCCCCAAATCCTCCACAATATCGAGCGTCACATCGCCGCCCGCACGCAGCAACGCTTCCTGAGCGGCAACCGCATGCGCCAAATCAATGACACGATCTTCACCACCGTGAATCAGGTGGATAGTCGACGCCGTCGAGGCCGTTTGCGGCAGGCTGGCATAGCGTCCATTAAAGGCGATTACGCGGGAGGCCAAATCGGGCTGCGCTTTCACACCTTCCAGCGCCATGATGGAGCCTTGCGAGAAACCAATCAGGGCCGTGGCCAATGCATTAACGCCGCTTTGCTGTTGCCAGTAGCGAACCGTTTCAATAAATACCGGCATGATGGCATCAATACGCGCCTGGCGATTTTCTTCGGTAACGCCCTGCACGGAGAACCACTGACGTCCGGTCGGCCCACAGGGTTCTATCCCCCCGACGCTGACAATCAACGCCTCCGGAAACAGCGGCGCGAAGTAGCTCGCTATCTGCCCCATGTTCGCCGGGTTATCGCCAACGCCATGAAAGAACAGCAATAATTGTTTCGCGGCGCTTTCCGGTTGTTGAACAACAAAATGGTCATGTTTCATGGCGGTCTCCTTAATTCGTTGCCTGCAGTGTACGCCGGGGAAGAATAATCACCATGCCATTTAACTGAATGAGTTAGTTAAAAAAATTGCAGTTGCCGCACCTGCTCTTTCAGTAAAACGATGCGTTCGGGGTCGAGTGAGGACAATGCCGATGCGGCCTCCTGGCGCTGCGTTGCAAGTAACGCTTTACGCCCGGAAAGCGCCAGCGCGCTACAGATATCTGCCTCACTCCGCTTCCCGGTAAGCTGCATACGTAATGCGCTGAGGGGTAAATCAACCTGCATCAACAATCTTTGCAACGCTCCTGCTGCCGAAGAAAGCGGGCGATGGGCAAAGGCAAACCCGGCCAGTTCCTGCCAGTCATCATCATTAAGGGTAGTCTCTGGATTAAGAGTCAGGGGCAACGTTTCCTCTTTCCATGCATCAAGCCAGGATAAATCTCGCGCCAGCCTGCGCTGCTCATTGTCGGCCAGCGCCTGCCCTGCTGCCGTCAGCGGCAGTATCGCCATGGCGGTATAGCAGCCACTGCTCGCCTCCCGGTGGCTACCGAGTCTGACCAGATGGAACCCGCATCGCTGCCAGAAGCGCCACAGATCTGCCGTATAGCCGAAACTGACCGAGAGATAATCGCAACCCGCTATATGGTTACGCGTATGTGCAATTAAAGCCTGTCCCAGCCCTTCCCGCTGACGTGACGGATGGACCGCAATGCGACTGACGCGTAAAGCGCGCAACGTCGCCGCAAGCGGGCTGCCGCCGTGGGCGGCCAGCGACTGCGCCACCAGATTACCGCGAGGACGACGAAATCCCGCCCAGACCGCCTGGCTGAGTCCGGCGGACAATCCCCCCTCTTCCACCAGCCAGAGCGCTGCCAGTAATGCATCAGGGGTTTTCGTCAGCCAGAAATATTGCCCTGGCGCGTCCATCATCCGGCGCAAATCCAGCGGTGAGGTGCGGTAATGGGCGCTGGCAAGCAACCGATACAGCGCGGCGGGAAGCGCCGGTTGTGTGGACCACGCCGATGCCTGGAGCGGCAGGATAGTCGCCTCACCCGCCGGTTGCTCCAGCGCCGACGCATCGTCAAACAACAGCACCGTGCTGATAAACGCTTCCAGCGGGCAGCCCTCGGCCCAGCGCAATGGCGTATGCAACTGGCGGTGGATGAGATGAGGAAAACCGGCACAGAATTTCAGTAAGAAGCCCTGCCCGGTCCCTTCGTAGCCCTGCACCGTGGTGGTTAGCAGGACATAACGAAACGCCGACACGAGCGTCGCCAGCAATGGTCCCGGAATGGCCGCCGCCTCATCAACGATAAGCCAGTCCGACAACGGTTCCCCCTGCGCAACACGCGCTCGTAACGCATCCGGAGCGACGAAATTAATCTCCCCGGCATAGTGGGCAAGCACATCCGTTGCGGCACGCCCCGGCGCAGTCACCGTGGCCGTCGTTGCCAGACGCGCAATATGCATGCCCGCCAGCGCCGATTTGCCTCGCCCGCGAGGTGCCGTCACCACCATAACGCCCGGCGGCATGTCGGCGAGTTCAGCCAGAACCTCAGCCTGTTCGCGTTCGGGCGCGCCTGTTGCTGCATGCCAGGCAGGGCGCGCAGTAAATGCAGGCAGAGGGAATTGAAACGAGCGTGACCAGAGAATGACGTTTTCGTCTTGTTGCAGCGCCCGACAAAAGTGTTCGACAAAGCGCGGTGTGGCAATCGGCTCGGCGGTATCACTCCAGCGACAACTGTCCTTATCAGGCCGTTGCGCCCACTCGGTAAGCGGTGGCGTCAGCAGCACCAGAAAACTGCCTGGTTTCAGCGTACCGCTGAGCGCCGCCAGCGCGGCGACATCAAAACCGTAACGCGCGTCCAGCACGGCATGCGTGAATTCGCGGCCAAGCAACGTGGTGAGCGCGCGCGGCGCGCAGTGGAGAGGCCAGTCGGTTGTTTCCCCCACCCACAGCCAGTCGCCGGGCAATGAGGAGCGAAGGTCATTCGCCTGTCGCGCAGACACTTCATCGTCATCCGCGATAACCAGCAAACGGCGAATCCCTTCATCTGCCATCCGGGCGCATAATGCGGCTAATGACATTCACATAACCTGGCGTCTGGCATCACAGCGTGCCGCTAAACGTATCGCACTGCGCCGGTTCGCCGCTGTCCATACCGCGTTTAAACCAGTTATAGCGCTGTTCGGAGGTACCATGGGTGAACGTGTCGGGGATAACCAGCCCCTGGCTGCGTTTCTGCAAACGATCGTCGCCCATTGCGGTCGCAGCATTCAGCGCCTCTTCAAGATCGCCTGCATCTAACACGCCTTGTTGTTCCATGCTGTGTCCCCAGACCCCGGCGTAGCAATCAGCCTGCAATTCCAGACGTACCGACAGCGCATTGGCCTCGGTTTGCGTGGCGTTTTGCTGGAGCTGGCGTACTTTAGCCTCGGTGCCGAGTAATTTTTGCACGTGATGTCCGACTTCATGAGCAATGACATACCCCTGGGCGAAATCACCGTTCGCCCCGAGCTTGTGCTTCATGTCGTCATAAAAGGAGAGATCAATATAGACTTTACTGTCGGCAGGACAATAAAACGGCCCCATGACGGATTGCCCCGTACCGCAGCCAGTTGTAATTCGGTTACGGTACATGACCAGTTTGGGTTGCTGATAATGGCGCCCCATCTTTTCGAAAAGCTGCCCCCAGGTATCTTCGGTCGTCGCGAAGATAACGCTGGTGAATTTTGCCGCTTCATCTTCTTGCGGGGTGATGATGCGCTGCTGAGAACTGTTATTCACCGGTTCCCCGGTAATAAGGCCCGTTAAATCCACGCCGTAGTAACTGGCGAAAATGACAATCACCAGCAGAATAATGCCACCCTTGCCGCCCGGCAGGCGGAAACCAGGCCCCTGGATAACGGGTCCGCCCGATTCATCACGTCGGTCTTCAATATTGTTGCTTTCACGACGCCCTTGCCAGCGCATAACCACCTCATTATCTAACGTATTAATAATGATCGTAGGCGGTTGCGGGGAGGATTACCATAAGAAAAAAGAGGCAGGGAACCAGAGGATGCGCGCATCCTCTGGTTTTCAGCATATTATCGCTTAGTCGAGCTTAACGCCCAGACGATGGGCAACGGCTTCATACGCTTCAATCACGCCGCCGAGGCTCTGACGGAAACGGTCTTTATCCATTTTTGCCAGCGTTTCTTTATCCCACAGACGGCTACCGTCCGGAGAGAATTCATCGCCCAGAACCACTTCGCCTTTGAACAGACCAAACTCCAGTTTGAAGTCAACCAGGATAAGGCCTGCGTCATCAAACAGTTTTTTCAGAACATCGTTCGCTTTGTAAGTCAGCTCTTTCATGCGCGCCAGGTTCTCTTTGCTCACCCAGCCAAACGTTTCACAGTAGGATTCGTTCACCATCGGGTCATGCATGGCATCGTTTTTCAGGAACAGATCGAACAACGGCGGGTTCAGCTCGATACCCTCTTCAATCCCTAAACGTTTCACCAGTGAACCCGCAGCACGGTTACGCACCACACACTCTACCGGTACCATGTCCAGCTTTTTAACCAGGCATTCGGTATCGGACAACAACGCTTCCATCTGAGTCGGGATACCCGCTTCTGCCAGTTTGCTCATAATGAAATGGTTGAATTTGTTGTTAACCATGCCTTTACGCTCGAACTGCTCAATACGCGCGCCGTCCCCTGCTGACGTATCATTGCGGAATTCGAGCACCAACAGGTCCGGGTTTTCCGTGCTGTATACGGTCTTCGCTTTGCCACGATACAACTCAGCTTGCTTTTGCATCTTTGTCACTCCAGGTGTGATGATTTAACTAAAAAAAGCTATTTTACACCGACGCACACGTTTGCGTCAGCCAAATAAAAAAAGGCCGGAGATATCCGGCCCTTATTCTTACTTGTTAAACGCGGCCTCGAACGCTGACACCAGTGCGTCGTTTTGCGACTGCGTTAACGTATGACCTTTCGGGTCGATAAACTGGAGGCTACTGCGGTTATCTAAATCGCCTACCTGCAGTTTATAGTCGCCAGACGCCAGGCCTGGGTCACGTGCGCCCAGATCGCGCCATGCGCTATCGGATAGCGGTTTATAGGTTACCGCAACGCTACCGGTAGAACGGGTGCTGTCGGTCACTTTCATGCCCACTTTTTCCAGCACTGTCGGCAGACGCTGCCATACGACGTTGAACGGGCCACGTACCACCAGCATCGGCAGACCGGTATCATCCGCGCCAGACTGAACATCAAGCGACTTCACGCTGCGGTTTTCGGCGGCAGCCTGGGCGTCAGTGGATGTTTTATCCAGACTCTGGGAGATAACGTTCAGCATTTCCGTACTGTAGCGCTGTAACGATGCGCTATCCGCGACCGGCTTACCCGCCTGCTCCAGATTGACGAGTTTAACGGTCACCGCCTGCTGATAACCCTGCGGTTTCACCGAGATTTGATAACGCCCACGATACTGCTGATCTTCATCGAGGCGGTTCCAGTCAACCCAGTCGGTCATTAATGTCTGACTGGCGTCGTCACGCTTCGCGATGGCGTAGTTTTTCGCCTGGATAATGCTGACAACCTGAGGCCACAGGTTTGTGTTGCGGCCATTTTCAACCATCAGGGTTGCCGTATCGCCAGTAAACTGAGTGCGCGCACCCGTTACCAGAGCCAGCGGCTGCGCCGGCGGACGAATATCCAGCTCTTTACCCACAGCACCACTGCCGTTAGTGGCAGGAATGTTATATTCGCCATTCTGCACCGGCAGGATCATGCCAGCAGGCGCATGAAGTTCCGCAAGCGGCGCGGCATCCAGATAGGACTCGTCACCGCTGACCTGACGTTTGTAGCGTGAATCCGAACTGCAGGCAGCGAGTAACATCACAAATGAAACTCCCGCCACCTTCGCCAGGCGCGACTTCTGTACTGAGTAAGCCATCAAATCTCCCTAAACTTTACAGCAATCCGGCATGCTTAAGCGCAGAGCGAACCACTTCACGACCGTGATCGGTGATCGGTGTCATCGGCAGGCGCAGCGTATCGGTTGCCACAAGCCCCAACTCCTTACATGCCCATTTCACCGGGATAGGATTGGGTTCGACAAATAGTTTGTTATGTAACGGCATCAGGCGCTTGTTGATTACACGCGCTTCGGCGAACTGCCCTTCCGCTGCCAGTTTGCACATGTCGGCCATGTCACGTGCCGCCACGTTCGAGGTAACGGAAATAACGCCGTGACCACCGAGTTGCATAAAGTCCATCGCGGTTGCATCGTCGCCGCTGAGCAGCAGAAAGTCATCTGAAACCAGCTCTTTGATCTGATGAACGCGACTTAAGTTCCCGGTTGCTTCTTTAATACCGATAATATTTTTGATTTCCGCCAGACGACCCACGGTTTCTGGCAGCAAATCGCAGCCGGTGCGCGATGGCACATTATACAGAATCTGGGGCAGATCGGTGTGTCCAGCGATGGCTTTGAAATGCTGGAACAGGCCTTCCTGTGTCGGACGGTTGTAATAAGGGGTTACTGTCAGACAGCCCACAACGCCGCTGTTATTGAAACGTTGCGTCAGGCTGATGGCCTCCGCGGTGGCGTTTGCGCCAGTCCCTGCGATGACAGGAATACGCCCGTCAGCCAGTTCCAGCGTCATCATCACCACATCCCCATGCTCTTCATGGCTGAGCGTGGCGGATTCCCCGGTCGTTCCTACAGAAACAATCGCCGATGTTCCACTGGCGACATGGTAATCAATCAGTTTTTTCAGGCTTGGCCGACAGACTTTACCGTTATCATCCATTGGCGTAACAAGCGCGACTATACTTCCCGTGAACATGGGCCATCCTCTGTGCAAACAAGAATCTCAATGGTACGTGTGGTGCTGTAATAAAAGCAAGTGACGTGAGGCGTTCCGGCGGTTGTATGCCGGTTTTTTTTATGCTTTCCTTATGATTATCTCTGGTTTGACAGGAAGCACAGGTTTGACTGCCTCATCACAACATTTTCTGGTTATTACTGCGCTGGGCGCCGACAGGCCGGGTATCGTAAATACCATCACGCGCCACGTCAGCAGTTGCGGTTGCAATATTGAAGACAGTCGTCTGGCCATGCTGGGAGAAGAGTTCACGTTTATTATGCTGCTCTCCGGCTCATGGAATGCCATTACGCTGATTGAATCAACATTGCCGCTTAAAGGCGCGGAGCTGGATTTATTGATCGTGATGAAGCGTACCGCCGCCCGTCCCCGCCCTGCCATGCCTGCCACTGTCTGGGTTCAGGTTGAAGTCCCTGACTCTCCGCATCTGATTGAGCGTTTTACTGCCTTGTTTGACACCTTTCAGATGAATATCGCTGAGCTGGTCTCCCGCACACAACCGGGCGACGCCACCAGGGCCGCGCAGCTTTTTATTCAGATAACCGCTCACAGTCCTGCGTCGCAGGACGCATCAAACATTGACCAGGCATTCAAAGCCCTATGTACAGAATTGAATGCACAAGGCAGTATAAACGTGGTCAACTATTCACAGCATGATGAACAGGATGGAGTTAAGTAATGAATCCACTGAAAGCCGGTGATATCGCACCGAAATTTAGCTTGCCGGATCAAGACGGAGAACAAGTAAATTTGGCCGACTTCCAGGGACAGCGTGTTCTGGTGTATTTCTACCCGAAAGCGATGACGCCAGGCTGTACCGTACAGGCATGCGGCCTGCGCGATAACATGGATGATTTGAAGAAAGCGGGCGTAGAAGTATTGGGTATCAGCACTGACAAACCGGAAAAACTTTCCCGTTTCGCCGAAAAAGAGCTGCTGAACTTCACGCTGCTGTCCGATGAAGATCACCAAATTTGCGAGCAGTTTGGCGTCTGGGGTGAGAAGTCCTTTATGGGCAAAACCTACGACGGCATTCACCGCATTAGTTTCCTTGTCGACGCAGATGGCAAAGTCGAGCATGTTTTTGATGATTTCAAAACCAGCAATCATCACGACATCGTGCTCAACTGGCTGAAAGAGAACGCCTGAGCGGGCTCATATTGCGTCACCACTCTTCCGGGCGTTCCGTCTACGGCCGCCCTTTTTTCCTGCATTTCGCATTTTCTCTCCCGGCCAATTATTTGAAGTTGATCACACTTTATCAATCATCTCGACACTAGTGCCGACAACGGTTACTTCTCGTTCAACCCTGACCATCACTTTTGTTGGCTCTCCGCCTGAAATCATAATAACCATCTGATAAATATACACTTTAACATTTGGCATGACTTGTGCTTAAGAAGGCTCAACGATTTTCTCGCTTTCTTCTCAAGGAGCCGACATGAACCGCTTTGTGATTGCAAATCCCGAGTGGTGTATAGGATGCAATACCTGCCTTGCCGCGTGTTCGGATGTTCATAAGATTGAAGGGTTGCAGTCTCACCCCCGATTAACGCTGGTTAAGACGGACACCAAAACTGCGCCGGTCATGTGCCGACACTGTGACGATGCCCCCTGCAAACAGGTTTGCCCGGTGAACGCGATTTCCTTTAAGGATGACGCGGTCTATCTCAACGAAACGCTCTGTATCGGCTGCAAACTCTGTGGTCTGGTCTGTCCGTTCGGTGCGATTACCCCGTCAGGCAGCCGCCCGGTCAATACGCCTGCACGCTACGAAAACTTTGTTCCGGAAGAACAACTCCGGGATGTTCCTGCCAGTCCGCAAACCATGCAGCCGTTTTTACGCTGGAACGCGGGTGTTCAGACCATCGCCGTCAAATGCGACCTCTGTCACTTCCTGCCGGAAGGCCCCGCCTGCGTCAGATCCTGTCCGACACATGCGCTGCATCTGGTGCAGGAAGACGCAATCAATAAACAGTTGAAAGCACGCAGGCTGCTGGCCGCGCTCAACACGACGGACATGACCTTCGACTCTTCTTCACCTACGCCGGAGCAACGCTAATGGATGCCCTGCAATTATTGATGTGGTCAATCTTGTTATATGTCGCTGGCGGCGTCGCGTCACTGTTACTGGCCCGTCAGGAGGAACTGGCGATTAAGGTCGCCGGTCTGTCGGCGATGGCCGGCGGGTTACTGGGTCTGGCGAGTGCCGTCACCGCGTTAACAGGTACGGAAACGCTGCACTGGCAGGCCATCGGCCCCTTCGCGTTTGCCCACTTTATTGTACGCATGGACAGCCTCGCCGCCTTTATGGTGCTGGTGATTTCCCTGCTGGTGACCGTCTGCGGCCTCTACTCACTCTCCTATGTGCGTGAGTATGTCGGCAAAGGTGTCGGCGCGATGGGCTTCTTTATGAACCTGTTCATCGCATCGATGGTCGGCCTGGTGGTGATGGACAACGCATTCTGGTTCATCGTGCTGTTTGAAATGATGTCGCTGGCCTCCTGGTTTTTGGTCATCACCGATCAGGACGACGAATCCATTCACGCCGGCCTGCTCTACTTTTTTATCGCCCACGCCGGTTCGGTACTGATCATGGTTGCCTTCTTCCTGATGTGGCGTCAAAGCGGCAGTCTGGATTTCTCCAGCTTCCGCGAACTGTCGCTGTCACCGGGCGTTGCCTCCGCCGTCTTCCTGCTGGCGTTCTTCGGCTTTGGCGCCAAAGCGGGGATGCTGCCATTGCATAGCTGGTTGCCGCGCGCGCACCCGGCAGCGCCGTCACACGCGTCGGCATTAATGTCGGGCGTGATGGTCAAAATCGGTATCTTCGGGATTATCAAAGTCGGTATCGACCTGCTCGGGCATAGCGGTACTCCGCTGTGGTGGGGTGTGGTGGTACTGGCTTTTGGTGCTGTCTCGTCGGTGCTGGGTGTTCTCTATGCGCTGGCAGAGCATGACATTAAACGCCTGCTTGCCTGGCACACCGTTGAAAACATTGGCATCATTTTGATGGGGGTGGGTGTCGGTATGGCAGGCATTGCGCTCCATCATCCGGTTATCGCCGCCATGGGTCTGCTCGGCGCCTTGTTCCATCTGCTCAACCACGCGCTGTTTAAAGGGCTTCTCTTCCTGGGCGCCGGAGCGATTATCTTCCGTCTGCACACACGGGATATGGAAAAGATGGGCGCGCTGGCCAAACGGATGCCGTGGACGGCTGGTACGTTCCTGATTGGCTGTCTGGCGATTTCCGCCATGCCACCGCTCAATGGCTTTATCAGTGAATGGTATACCTACCAGTCTCTGTTCTCCCTCACCCGCGTGGATGCCATTATTCCCCGACTGGCAGGCCCCATCGCCATCGTTATGCTGGCTATCACTGGCGCGCTGGCCGCGATGTGCTTCGTCAAAGTCTACGGTGTGAGTTTCTGCGGTAACGCGCGTAGCGAAAAAGCCGACCATGCCCGGGAAGTTCCCTGGCCAATGGTGATTGCCATGGGTCTGCTGGCGCTCTTCTGCATACTGGCAGGTGTCGGGGCGAATCTCGTTGCGCCACATCTGCTGCACATTGCCCAGTCGCTTTCCTCTCAGGAAACGCTGGCCGTGGCGCAAGGCGCAACGCTGATGCCAGGGGATGCGCAGCAGGCAGTGCTGACACCTTCAGTGGTCTTCCTGCTGCTTATCGCGATGCCCGTGCTGCCGGGCCTGTTCTGGTACATCAATCGGCACACCCGCGGCAACTTCCGCCGCACCGGCGATGCGTGGGCATGCGGCTATGCCTGGGAAAAAGGCATGGCACCGTCTGCCGGAAGCTTTACACAGCCCCTGCGGGTGGTATTTGGCCCACTGTATCGCATGCGTAAACAACTCGATCCTGCCCAGCCGCTACAGCGCAGCCTGGGCGGCGTAACTGTTGCGGCGACCCGCACAGAGCCGTTCTGGGACGACAAAATCATCCTGCCGCTGGTCGGGATAACCAAACGCATTGCCCGTGCGGTGCAGTATCTGCAAAGCGGCGATTTCCGTCTCTATTGTCTGTATGTGATCGCCGCGCTGGTGATCCTGCTACTGACTATCGCCGTCTAAGGAGGGAGAGAAGATGATACAACCAACCCCTGACTGGTCACTGGGTCTGTTTGCCCTCTGCCAGGCGGCGTTTCTGCTGGCATTAACGCCATTATTTACCGGGATCTCCCGGCAGATTCGCGCACGGATGCACTCTCGCCAGGGTCCTGGCATCTTACAGGACTACCGCGATCTGCAAAAATTGCTTAAGCGCCAGGAGGTGGCTCCGGCCTCATCCGGCATGATGTTCCGCGTCATGCCCTGGGTGCTGCTGAGCAGCATGCTGGTGGTGGCAATGACATTACCGCTGTTTGTGCGTACCTCGCCTTTCGCCGGTGCGGGCGACTTGATCACCCTGATTTACCTGTTCGCATTATTCCGCTTCTTCTTTGCCCTCTCCGGCCTTGATACCGGCAGTCCGTTTTCCGGTATTGGCGCCAGCCGCGAACTGACCCTCGGCATTCTGGTGGAACCGATGCTGATTCTCTCGCTGCTGGTACTGGCGCTGCTGGCAGGGTCGACCAACATCGGCGCAATCAGCACCACGCTGGCGACCGGTTGGGTCTCCCCTGTTGCCACGCTGCTGGCGATGCTCGCCTGCGGATTCGCCTGTTTTATTGAGATGGGCAAAATCCCCTTCGACGTGGCAGAGGCGGAGCAAGAGCTACAGGAAGGGCCGTTGACCGAATACTCCGGAGCAGGACTGGCGCTGGTGAAATGGGGGATCGGCCTGAAACAGGTGGTGATGGCCTCGCTGTTCCTGGCGCTCTTCTTCCCGTTCGGCAATGCCGGCTCACTGACTATCGGGGCCCTGCTGCTCTCGCTGGTCATCACGCTGGTCAAATTACTGGTGGTGTTTGTTATTGCGTCGGTGGTGGAAAACTCGCTCGCTCGCGGACGGTTTTTACTGACGCACCACCTTACCTGGCTCGGTTTTAGTCTCGCCGCGCTGTCATATGTTCTTTGGTTAACCGGTCTGTAAGGAGCGCTGAATTACTATGGAAACAATTGCCCTGACGACCCTGCTCCTGCCGTTTATCGGCGCGCTGGTCGTCTCTTTGGCCCCCAGACAGACCGCCCCCATGCTGTCCACGCTGTTTGCCCTGCTGGCAACTATCGCCACGGTCGCACTGGCAGCGGGCTTTCATGCCGCGGGTAGCGAGGTCGTCGACATCCCGCTGCTTAGCGCCGGACAGATAGCGTTGTTCGGCATGACGGTAGACAAAATCAGTACCCTGATTCTGTTTGTGGTGGTCTTCCTCGGCCTGCTGGTGGCGCTCTACTCTACGGGATATCTGACCCGCGGGAATAAAGAGCACCCGCACGACGGCAGTAACCGCTACTACGCGTTCTTGCTGATTTTCATCGGTGCAATGTCCGGCCTGGTGCTCTCGTCCACGCTGCTGGGTCAGTTGCTGTTTTTTGAAATCACCGGTGGCTGCTCCTGGGCGCTCATCAGCTATTACCAGTCTGAAAAGTCCCAGCGCTCGGCGATGAAAGCGCTGCTTATTACCCACGTCGGTTCGCTGGGATTGTATCTGGCGGCGGCAACGCTGTTCCTGCAAACCGGCACCTTTGCGCTAAGCGCGATGAGCCAGTTAAACGGCAGTGCCGCGTTAATCGTCTACGGTGGGATTTTGTTCGCTGCCTGGGGTAAATCAGCGCAACTGCCATTGCAGGCCTGGCTGCCAGATGCGATGGAAGCGCCGACGCCGGTCAGCGCATACCTGCACGCCGCGTCGATGGTGAAAGTGGGTGTTTACATTTTTGCCCGCGCTATTTCCGAAGGTGGGCAGATCCCGGAAGTCATTGGCTGGGTCGGCGTCACCATGGCGACAATCACCCTGGTGTACGGCTTCCTGATGTACCTGCCGCAAAAAGACATGAAGCGCCTGCTCGCCTGGTCGACGATTTCCCAACTGGCGTGGATTTTCCTTGCCCTGTCGATGTCGATTTTCGGTTCGAAAATGGCCTTCAATGCGGGGATTGTTTACATCTTTAACCATGCCTTCGCCAAGAGCCTGTTCTTCCTGGTGGCCGGGGCACTCAGCTACAGCTGCGGTACGCGTATGTTGCCGCGCCTTCGCGGCGTAATGCGCACACTGCCTATCGCCGGGATCGGTTTTTGCGTTGCAGCACTCGCCATTACCGGTGTCCCGCCGTTCAACGGTTTTTTCAGCAAGTTTCCCCTGTTTGCCGCCGGGTTCGCCCTCTCCGATCAGCACCCCATTCTGCTCGCGGTGATGATCCTGGCGCTGGTGGAATCGGTCGCCAGCTTCGGCTGGTTTATCTACTGGTTCGGGCGCGTCGTGCCGGGTGAACCCAGCGAAGAGGTAGCACAGGCGGCGCCGCTGCCTTATGCCATGAAGCTGGTGCTGGTGATTCTGGTGGTGATGTCGCTGTGCTCAAGCGTCATTGCCGCAGCGTGGATTGGATAAAGGGAGTCGAAGATGACGGGAACATTGATCGTTAACAATCTGGCGGGGCTGATGATGTTCACCTCGTTATTGGTCACTTGCGCCAGACGCTACACCGTCTCCTGCTGGTTGTACGCCCTGCAATCACTGGTGCTGGTGTCGATATTTTTCACCCTTGCGCAGTTGCTGGATGCTGAACAACTGCGGATATGGTCCATCAGCGCCTTCTTCACCAAGGTTCTGATGGTGCCGCTGATTATGGGCTATGCATTTCGCAAAATGGCGCCAGAGGGTCAGGGGGAACGTCTGTTTGGCCCTGCCGCACTGGTGTTGATGGCCGCAGGCATCGTGTTGCTGTGCTGGTTTGTGGTGCGTCCGGTGCAGTTGCCGCTGGTCGCGCAACTTAAGCCCGCGCTGGCGGTGGCGCTCGGTCATTTCCTGCTGGGGCTGCTGTGCATCATCAGCCAGCGCAATATCCTGCGTCAGGTGTTTGGCTACTGCCTGATGGAGAACGGCTCGCATCTGGTGCTGGCGCTGCTGGCATGGCGTGCGCCGGAGCTGGTCGAAATTGGTATCGCCACCGATGCCATTTTCGCGGTGATCGTCATGACAATACTGGCGCGAAAAATCTGGCGTACCCACGGAACGCTGGACGTTAATAACCTTACGGCGCTGAAAGGATAACAACATGAGTCACGCATTGATGTTCACCTTGCTGCTGCTCACGCCGCTGGTCATTTCCGCACTCTGCTTCCTGTGCCGTCTGCGAGGGAATGCCGCGCGCGGTCTGGTCACCGCCGTGCATTTCGTCGGTATCACCGTGCTGATGGTCGTGGCACTGTGGACGGTCGCAGAAGCGGTGACTGCGAGTGAGATTTTTGCCGCCCATCGCTGGCTACATATCGACAGTCTAAGCGGTCTGTTCTTGTCGCTTCTTGGGATCATCGGTTTTATTACCGGGTTGTACTCCATTGGCTATATGCGCCATGAAGTCGATCACGGGGAAATTACCGTCGGCACTCTGTGCAATTACTACGGTTTCTTCCATCTGTTTCTCTTCACCATGCTGCTGGTAGTCACCAGTAACAACCTGATTGTCATGTGGGCAGCCATTGAGGCCACGACACTGAGCTCTGCGTTTCTGGTGGGGATTTACGGCCAGCGTTCTTCACTGGAAGCCGCGTGGAAATACATCATCATCTGTACCGTGGGCGTCGCGTTTGGCCTGTTCGGTACCGTACTGGTGTACGCCAACGCCGCCAGCTTTATGGCAGAGCCCGATCACGCGATTTTCTGGACCGAAGTTCTTAAAGAGAGCAGCAAACTCGACCCAACATTGATGGTACTGGCATTCGTCTTCGTGCTGATCGGTTTTGGGACCAAAACCGGCTTGTTCCCGATGCACGCCTGGCTGCCGGATGCCCACAGTGAAGCGCCAAGCCCGGTAAGCGCCCTGCTCTCAGCGGTGCTGCTGAACTGCGCGCTGCTGGTGCTGATTCGCTATTACATCATCATCTGCCATGCTATCGGCAGCACGTTCCCCAATACGTTGTTGATGATCTTCGGCCTGCTTTCCGTCGCGGTGGCGGCGTTCTTTATCCTTGTTCAACAGGATATGAAACGTCTGCTTGCCTACTCCAGTGTGGAAAATATGGGGCTGGTGGCAGTGGCGCTCGGTATCGGCGGCCCGCTGGGCATTCTCGCCGCGCTACTGCACACACTGAACCACAGCCTGGCCAAAACACTGTTGTTCTGCGGTTCCGGCAACGTGCTGCTGAAATACGGCACCCGTAACCTGGACGTGGTGTGCGGCATGCTGAAAGTCATGCCGTTTACCGCGGTCCTCCTTGGCGGCGGCGCGCTGGCACTGGGCGGAATGCCCCCTTTCAATATTTTCCTCAGTGAGTTCATGACCGTCACCGCCGGGCTGGCGGCGGATCATCTGCTGGTGACCATCGTTCTGCTGCTGTTGCTGACGATCGTGCTTGGCGGACTGGTGCGCATGGTCGCCAGAGCGCTGTTTGCCGCCCCGCCCCAGGAAGTCGCCAGCGGCGAGCTGGGCTGGCTGACCACGGCACCGATGGTCATTTTGCTGGTGATGATGCTGGTGATGGGGACTCATATTCCGCAACCGGTAAGCAAAATGCTGGCAAACGCCTCGGCCATTGTGATGTCCGGTAATGATGAACAATCAACACAATTCAGTTGGCTGTGGGCGTCGTTTGACACCACCGCCGCAACACCCGCGCGGGTTCAGGGAGAGTTAAAGTGAGTTATTTAGAGAGTGTCAGTCTCGATGCCCCTCGTGGCGGTGCCTGCCTTGCGGCGTTAAACGCGCAATTTCCCGGTGCCATTCTTGAAGAAGAGCGGCAAACCTTTGAGCAGACCACCATTACGGTAAAACTCAATCTGCTACCGGATATCGTTCATTATCTCTATTACCAGCATGACGGCTGGTTACCGGTGTTATTCGGTAACGATGAACGTACCCTCAATGGTCATTACGCGGTCTACTACGCCCTTTCTATGGAAGGGGCGGAAAAATGCTGGATTGTGGTTAAAGCGCTGGTCGATGCCAACACACGTGAATTCCCCTCCGTCACCCCGAAAGTGCCCGCCGCCGTCTGGGGCGAGCGTGAAATTCGCGACATGTACGGGCTGATTCCGGTGGGCTTACCGGATCAGCGCCGTCTGGTGCTGCCGGACGACTGGCCGGACGATTTGCATCCGCTGCGCAAAGACACCATGGATTATCGTCTGCGTCCGGAACCGACCACCGATACGGAAAACTACCCGTTTATCAATGACGGCGATAGCTCGGCGCGTATCGTGCCCATCGGTCCGTTGCATATCACGTCCGACGAACCGGGCCATTTCCGTCTGTTTGTTGATGGCGAGCGCATTGTCGATGCCGACTACCGTCTGTTCTACGTTCACCGGGGGATGGAAAAACTGGCAGAAACCCGCATGGGTTATAACGAAGTGACTTTCCTGTCAGACCGCGTCTGCGGGATTTGCGGCTTCGCCCATAGCGTGGCGTACACCACCTCGGTGGAAAACGCGCTGGGCATTGTGGTACCGCAACGCGCTCACACCATCCGCTCAGTGCTGCTGGAAGTAGAGCGTCTGCACAGCCACCTGTTAAACATCGGCCTTTCCAGCCACTTTGTCGGCTTTGATACCGGTTTTATGCAATTTTTCCGCATCCGCGAAAAATCGATGACCATGGCTGAACTGCTGACCGGTTCGCGTAAAACGTACGGCCTGAACCTGATAGGCGGCGTGCGGCGCGACATCCTGAAAGAGCAGCGCATTAAAACCATCCAGTTGGTGAAAGAGATGCGCGCAGAAGTGATTCAACTGGTGGATATGCTGCTCTCAACGCCAAATATGGCACAGCGTACCCAGGGGGTCGGGGTGCTGGACCGTCAGATTGCGCGCGATTATAGCCCGGTCGGCCCGCTGATTCGCGGCAGTGGTTTTCAGCGTGATCTGCGCTTTGACCATCCTTATGCTGACTACGGTAATCTGCCGAAAACGTTGTTTAGCTGGCCTGCCGGGGATGTTTTCTCACGCGTGATGGTGCGTATCAAAGAGACGCTTGATTCCCTCTCAATGATTGAATTTGCCCTTGACAATATGCCGGACACTTCGCTGTTGACCGAAGGGTTCAGCTACAAGCCGCATAAATTCGCACTGGGTTATGTCGAAGCGCCGCGCGGCGAGGATGTGCACTGGAGCATGCTCGGCGATAACCAGAAGCTGTTCCGCTGGCGTTGCCGTGCGGCGACCTATGCTAACTGGCCGGTGCTGCGCTATATGCTGCGCGGCAATACCGTTTCCGATGCGCCATTGATTATCGGTAGCCTCGACCCCTGCTATTCCTGTACGGACCGCGTCACGCTGGTGGATGTGCGTAAACGCAAATCCACCACCGTACCGTACAAAGAGATCGAGCGTTACAGTATTGAACGTCGCAATTCGCCGCTGAGATAAGGAAGATACGATGCTTAAATTGTGGAAAACCATTATCAGAGCGGGCGAAGTCACGGTGAAATACCCGTTTGCGCCGCTGGATGTCTGCCCCGGATTTCGCGGGAAACCCGAGCTCAATCCCGAGCAGTGTATCGCCTGCGGCGCCTGTACCACCGCCTGCCCTGCTAACGCGCTGACGATGGAAACCCATCCGGATGACAACGCCCGCATCTGGCAACTGTTTATCGGCCGCTGCATCTACTGCGGCCGCTGCGAAGAGGTGTGCCCAACGCACGCCATTCGCCTGTCAGAAGAGTTTGAGCTGGCGGTGACCCGCAAAGAAGATCTCTACGTGCGCGCGACCTTTCGGTTGCAGCACTGCAGTGAGTGCCATGCGCCGTTTGCGCCGGAAAAATCCGTCGCCCTGGCGGCTGAATTGCTGGCGCTTCATCAATCGAACCCGACGCTTGTGGAAACACTGCGCGCCCAGGCGAATGTCTGCCCGGCATGCAAACGTCGGGCGGCACTGGAGCATCGCGGCAGCACCAACGTTCATTATTATATTGAGGAGCAAGCATGAGCGCCGATTCCCTGACGTTAAAGCAGCATGTCAGTCAGCCCATAACGCTGGATGAACAAGCGCAAAAACTCAAGCAAGTGCTGCTTCGCGATATTCAACGTTCTGCCTATGTTTACCGCGTGGACTGCGGGGGATGTAACGGCTGTGAAATCGAGATCTTCGCCGCGATTACCCCGCTGTTCGATGCCGAACGCTTCGGCATTAAAGTCGTCGCCTCGCCGCGTCACGCTGACATTTTACTGTTTACCGGCGCGGTCACGCGCGCCATGCGTATGCCCGCGCTGCGTGCGTGGCATTCCGCGCCTGACCACAAAATCGCAATTTCCTATGGCGCATGCGGGGTCGGCGGCGGTATTTTCCACGATCTCTACAGCGTCTGGGGCGGCAGCGATACCATTGTGCCTATTGACGTATGGATCCCAGGCTGCCCGCCGACCCCGGCGGCAACGGTACACGGTTTCGCCGTCGCGCTCGGCCTGCTGGAGCAGAAACTGCATGCAGAAGATCATCACCAGGCTGAAAATGAAACGGCGAGCGTCCGCTGGCCTGCCGTACCGCTGGCCATGCGCGTCAACATCGAACGGCTGGCGCGTCGTCTGGCAGGCTATCGCCAGGGGCGTGAAATTGCCGATCACTTCTTCGCACTGTTAACAGAAGGCGACCCACGCGAAAGCTCAGCACGCATTAATGCCTGGCTGCAACAGGCCGCCGATCCGCGCCTGGACACCATCGTGCAGCAACTGCGCGCCGAGATGGAGGGAAAGCATGTCTGAACAGGGCAGTAAAGTGATGTTCTGGACGCTGCGGCAGAAGTTTGTCGATGACAGCGTCAATGTCGAGGAAAAGAGCCGCCAGGTGATGTACTACTCGCTGGCCATTGGTCACCACGTGGGGGTAATTGACTGCCTCAACGTGGTACTGGAATGCCCCCTTGCCGATTACGAGCGCTGGCTTGCGTTACTGGAAGATGGCGCACGCAAGAAAATGCAGGGGCTGCTGACGTTTGGCGAAATCATCATTGATGCCAGTCACGTCAATAAACTGGCCCCCGCATTTGCTAAACTGGCGAAAGACGCGGATGATCCCTGGCGCAGCTGGAGTCAGCTCATATTGCAACAATTGCAGGATATTGCCGGTGAACCGGCGATTTATCTGATGGTGCGGCGGCTGGATTAACCATTAGTGATATCAATAAAATGTCAATTCGTATGACAATTAACTATACGTGAAGCGGGTAACACTACAAAATAAGGGGGTATAGTAGTATACCGGGTGGCCCGCTCTCTTACCGAAGCACAATCACTTGATATGAAAAAACGGATAAGGAAGTCACATTATGTTGATTTATGGCTGTTTCTGTCTGCTTTTCTGCACAATTGATTCTGGAAGGATGCAGTATCCATGATTTTACAGCATTTGCTGGAACAGAAAGATAAGGCGTCCGTCCTGCGGGCGTTCATTCCTCTACCCCCTCCGTTCAGCCCCATTCAGTTTGTCGAACTTCGCCTGAGTAATTCGCGATTCTACCGCTGTTTTGATGACGGAAGCGTTGAGTTCTGCACCAGTGAATATGCCGGTTCAATCAGCGATAGCTCGACACAGGTGATTTTACTTGCCGGGGAAACCATGGCCGAGTTGCGCTTTGTGCGCACCGATGGCGGTAAATTTTGCGAAAAAGACAGCATCATGTTTGCCTGGCTGGCACGCCTCGCGGCGCAAGGTTTAGAGGGCGATATCGAACGCGACAAGCTTGAACAATCCGTTTCACTGTTGCGCCAGGAACTTGACCATGACCGGGTACTGGTCGATATCACCAACTCAGTACTGTCGCATCTCGATATTGATGAACTGGTGGCGGATGTCTCGCGGGAGATCCACCGCTTCTTTGGCGTAGACACAGTCTCAATGGTGCTCCGTGATGCCCTGCGCTCGCGTCAGCTTATGTGGAACGCGACGGATTTCACGGTACACCCGCCGAAAAGCCAGCAATACCCGTTACGCAGTGAAAGCCCGTTGCTGCATACGGCGCTCAATGAAAATCATGCGACCCTGTTGCAAAAAAAGGACGAGCCGCAAAGGTGGCTAAACGATCCCCTGCTGCAACAACTCGATGCGCAAGGCCTGGAGACGGTGTTTATTCTGCCGCTGGCCTTTAGCCATCAGTCCACTGGCGTGCTGATGCTGGCGCATCGGGATTTGTCGATTTTTAACGCGCAAAACTGTCGATTACTCCGACAGATTGCCGACAGAATTGGCATTGCTGTCGATAATGCCGATGCCTATCGCAAAGTGACGCATCTGAAAGAAAATCTCAAAAATGAGAACAATAAACTTAACGAGCAAATTCTTTCCAGCCAGAGCTTTGGCGACATTATTTATCAAAGCGACGCCATGCGTGATGTGCTTCAGCAGGTCAATATTGTTGCCCTGAGTGACAGTACGGTGCTGATTCTTGGCGAAACCGGTACAGGGAAAGAGATTATCGCCCGCGCCATTCACCAGATGAGTCTGCGCAAAGATAAACCGCTGGTGAAAATCAACTGCGCCGCTATTCCGTCGACGCTGCTGGAAAGCGAACTGTTTGGTCATGATAAAGGGGCGTTTACCGGGGCGATCAACGCTCACCGTGGACGCTTTGAAATGGCAGATGGGGGGACGCTGTTTCTCGATGAAATCGGCGATATGCCGATTGAACTGCAACCTAAGTTATTGCGTGTGCTACAAGAGCGAGAGATTGAGCGCATTGGCGGCACCCGCACCATTCCCGTTAACGTTCGGGTCATTGCCGCGACTAACCGCGACCTGAAACAGATGGTCATTGACCGGGAGTTTCGCAACGACCTGTTTTATCGCCTGAATGTCTTCCCGCTGGTGTTGCCGCCGCTGCGCGATCGCCCGGACGATATCCCTTTGCTGGTCAGGTACTTCACGCAAAAGCTGGCGCGCCGTTTAAACCGCCAAATCGACACGATCCCTGCCGATGCCATGCGCCAGTTGATGCGCTATGAGTGGCCAGGCAACGTGCGCGAACTGGAAAATATTCTGGAACGTGCGGTGCTGCTATCACGCGATAATACGCTGAGCCTGCATTTAAATGCCCAGCCCAGCAGCATGGTACAGCCCGTGGCTCACGATCCCTTTCCTTTTCCCCTTCCCCGCGTGGCGGAAATGATGCATACCGAACCGCCGGAAAACGATGAAGAGGAACGTCAGCGCATTATTCAGGTGCTGCGGGAAACAAACGGTATTGTCGCCGGGCCGCGCGGCGCAGCGTCAAAATTAGGGATGAAACGCACCACGCTGTTATCGCGCATGCAGCGTCTGGGTATTAGCGTGCGGGAAGTATTGTAATTTAGTTCCTGAGTTTAATTGTGAGCGAATTAACGCTTTCAAGGCGATACCGGCAAAATGGCTGGTACGCCCTATGCATATAAATGCGGGTGTCGATATGGCTCCCTCATTTATGTATAGACTCAGGAGATTCTCATGGATACCAGCAATGCTTTTGATCTGCGGCTTCCCGCAGAAATGGCAAAGGTTGCCGAACAGGCAGGTTTATATAAAGTCAGCAAGAAGAAAGAGCTGTCATTCTTTCTCGCGGTCACGGCTGGTGTATTTATTTCCATTGCGTTCGTTTTCTATATTACCGTCACGACAGGGCCTGCCCCGGCAACCGCTCTGGCAAAACTGGCGGGCGGCGTCTGCTTCTCGCTGGGCCTCATTCTGGTCGTGGTCTGTGGCGCAGATTTGTTCACCTCGACAGTATTGACGGTAATGGCAAAAGCCAGCGGACTCATAAGCTGGCGACAGTTAATTATCAACTGGATAATCGTCTATTTGGGTAACCTTGTCGGTGCACTGTTTTTTGTCGCGCTGATTTGGTTTGCCGGGCAATATATGAGTGGTAACGGCCTTTGGGGATTAAATGTATTACAGACTGCTGATCATAAAATGCATCATACATTCGTTGAAGCCGTCTGCCTGGGGACGTTATGTAATTTAATGGTGTGTCTGGCCGTATGGATGAGTTATTCCGGACATACGCTAACGGATAAAATCATGGCGATGCTGTTGCCTATTGGCATGTTTGTCGCCAGCGGCTTCGAGCACAGCATTGCGAATATGTTTTTGATCCCGCTTTCTGTTGTTATTCGTTATTTTGCCCCCGAAGGATTCTGGACCAGTATTCATTCCAGCGCGGAAAATTTTCCGGCATTAACAGTGAGCAATTTTATCACTGCCAATCTGATACCGGTGACTATCGGTAATATCATCGGCGGCGGATTACTGGTTGGGATTACCTACTGGATTATCTATTTGCGTAATCAACATAACGCGCACTAACCGCGTCCCGGATGGCGCTGTGCTTATCCGGGTACAACCTCAGTAGCCCCGCTAAGCGTCGCGCCAGCGGGGAAGACATCAGGTCAGACGTGGTGGTCGTCAACCGCAACGGTATCCGGCCATGCGTGAATCACCGCCTGTACTAGCGTCGCCAGCGGGATGGCGAAGAATACGCCCCAGAACCCCCACAGGCCGCCGAAGATGATCACCGACAGGATAATGACCAACGGGTGCAGGTTAACGGCTTCGGAGAACAGCAAGGGCACCAGCAAGTTGCCATCCAGCCCCTGGATTATCAGGTAGACGGCAAAACAGCTCCAGAACTCGGTGCCCGCGCCAAACTGGAACAGCGCCACACCAATCACCGGTATAGTGACCACAAATGCGCCGATGTAAGGAATCAGCACCGAGAATCCCACCAGCACCGCCAGCAGCAAGGAATAGTTAAGGCCGAAGAGTTGAAAACCTAACCAGGTCGCGACACCGACGACAATCATCTCGAGTACTTTGCCGCGAATGTAGTTGGTTATCTGCTGGTTCATCTCTTTCCAAACCTGCCCTGCCAGCCCACGATTGCGTGGCAGCACACGGCGCACCGCATTGAGCATCTGTTCTTTATCCTTCACCAGGAAGAAGACCATCAGAGGCACCAGCACCAAATAGACCGCCAGCGTCAGCAGACCGACCAGCGACGCAAGGGAGTATTTGACCACCGAATCCCCCAGCCCCAGCATTCGGGCACGCATGTTTTCCGCCATGGCATCAATGATGCCCGCATCCATTAACATCGGATAACGTCGGGGCAGCGTGGCGGCATAATCGGACAGTTTATTGAGCATTCCCGGCATGTCGCGAATCAGATTCATCCCCTGCTGCCAGGCAACCGGCATCACCACAAATGCCATAATCATCAGAATGCCGACAAACAGGAGCAGTACCATTGTTGCTGCCCAGCGGCGGGAGAAACCAATTCTTTGCAGACGAACGGTTGGCCATTCAAGTAGATAGGCCAGCACAATGGCGACCAGCAACGGCGCAAGAAGACCGCTAAAGAAGAAGAGAATGACAAAACCAGCCAGTAAAATGACCAGCAGCGCGATCGCTTCCGGGTCGCTAAAGCGACGGCGATACCACTGCATCAACAATTCAAGCATATGTTCCTTCCAGAAGCCGGATTGACCGGTGTGAGTTCAGGAATTGTATCGAAATGTCACAAAAAAGACTTCGCTTTTCGTCGCCTTTACAGGAAACATGGTGAGCAGGTAAAACGGTGTCATTCCCCTTTCAGGGCGGATAAACTCTCTGTTTTATTTCGCCGGAACGAACCCCGGCGCCTCAGGTCAAATGATTACCCCAAAAATTACAGGATTGAGGTTATGTTCAGGCAGTTGAAAAAAACGCTGGTCGCAACCCTTATCGCCACGCTGACGCTCGGCCAGATGATCCCCGCGTTTGCGGATTCTGCAGATACGCTGCCCGATATGGGAACCTCCGCAGGAAGCACCCTATCCATTGGTCAGGAAATGCAGATGGGCGACTATTATGTTCGCCAGTTGCGCGGCAGTGCACCGCTGATCAACGACCCTTTACTGGTTCAGTACATTAACGGACTGGGTATGCGCCTGGTCTCGCATGCAAACTCAGTAAAGACCCCGTTTCATTTCTACTTAGTCAATAATGACGAGATCAACGCTTTTGCCTTCTTCGGCGGCAACGTTGTATTGCATTCAGCGCTGTTTCGCTATGCGGACAACGAAAGCCAGCTGGCGTCGGTGATGGCGCATGAAATTTCCCACGTGACCCAGCGCCATCTGGCGCGTGCCATGGAAGACCAGAAACGCAGCGCCCCCCTCACCTGGGCTGGCGCGCTTGGATCCATTCTGTTAGCCATGGCAAGCCCGCAGGCCGGGATGGCGGCGCTCACCGGTACACTGGCCGGGACGCAACAGGGCATGATTACCTTTACGCAGCAGAACGAACAGGAAGCGGACCGCATCGGGATTCAGGTCTTGCAACGCTCCGGCTTTGATCCGCAGGCAATGCCGACATTTCTGGAAAAATTGCTTGATCAATCGCGTTACGCTTCACGCCCGCCGGAAATTTTGCTGACGCACCCGTTACCGGAAAGCCGTCTTGCCGATGCGCGTAACCGCGCCAATCAGATGCGCCCGGTGGTCGTGCAATCCTCCGAAGAGTTTTACCTGGCCAAAGCCAGAGCGTTGGGTATGTATAATTCCGGGCGTAATCAGCTCACCAGCGATCTGTTAGATGCCTGGGCGAAAGGGAATGTGCGTGAACAGCATGCCGCCCAATATGGTCGTGCCCTACAGGCCATGGAGGCGAAGAACTTCGCCGACGCGGCGAAAACCCTGCAACCGTTGCTGACTGCCAATCCGACAAATGCCTGGTATCTCGATCTGGCGACCGACATTGATTTAGGGCAGAACAAGAGCACCGAAGCGATTAACCGTCTGAAAAATGCGGCAGAAATTAAAACCAACCCGGTATTACAGCTCAACCTGGCAAACGCCTATCTGACCGGCGGTCAGGCAGCCGCGGCAGAAGCAATACTCAACCGTTACACCTTTAACTGGAAGGATGATGTCAACGGCTGGGAACTGCTGGCGCAAGCGGAAGCCACCTTAGGCCATCGCGATGAAGAGCTGGCGGCGCGTGCCGAAGGGCTGGCGCTGACAGGCAAGCTCGACCAGGCCATTACGTTGCTGGGGAGCGCCAGTTCGCAGGTTAAATTGGGCAGTCTGCAGCAGGCCCGTTACGATGCGCGTATCGACCAGCTTCGTCAGTTGCAGAAAACGTTCCGCCCGTATCAGAAGATGTAACAAGGAGAACCGATGACAGACGCGGTGAAAATTTACCATAACCCTCGCTGCTCCAAGAGCCGCGATACCCTCAGCCTGCTGAAAGCTAACGGCATTGATCCGCAGGTTGTCCTGTATCTGGAGACACCGCCGGATGCCGACACGCTCAAAGCGTTGTTGCATATGCTGGGGATGACCAGCGCGCGGGAACTGATGCGCCAGAAAGAAGATCTTTATAAATCACTGGGACTGGGGGATAGCCATCTCTCAGAAGAGGCGTTGTTGCAGGCGCTGCTTGATAATCCCAAACTGATGGAACGTCCGATCGTCGTGGCGAACGGGCAGGCGCGCATCGGTCGTCCGCCAGAGCAGGTCCTTGAGATCGTCGACTAACGCCGCAGGCCCGGTGGTGCGATGCTTGCCGGGCCTACAGTTTCAGAATGTCTTTTACGAAGGGAATGGTCAGCTTACGCTGGGCGGTAATTGACGCGCGGTCAAGTTGATCGAGCGTATCAAACAGCGTGCGCATTTCGCGATCCAGCCGCTTGAGCAGAAAACGTCCCACATCTTCCGGTAACTCAAATCCGCGCAGCCGCGCCCGCAGCTGTAGCGCCTGAACTTTATCTTCGTCAGATAGCGGTTGCAGCTTGTAGATCTGTCCCCAGTCCAGACGCGAAGCCAGATCGGGCAACCCCAGATTCAACTGCCGTGGCGGACGATCGCCGGTGATCAATAGCCGCGTTTTGCCTGATTCCAGAATGCGGTTATAGAGATTGAAGATGGCCATCTCCCAGGGCTCATCGCCTGCGACACACTCGATATTATCGATGCAGACCAGCGAGAGATGTTCCATCCCCTCAAGCACTTCCGGTACAAACCAGGTGCGTTTATCGAGCGGCACATAGCCGACGGCATCGCCACGCTGCGACAGCTCAGCACAGGCTGCATGAAGCAGATGGCTACGTCCTGCCCCTTCGCGCGACCAGAAATAGATGTATCCGCTATGATCCTGGCGTAGGACATTTTGCAACGCCGCCAGCAAAGAAGGGTTATCGCCCGGCCAGAAACTCGCAAAAGTTTCATCGTCAGGAAGGTAGAGTGGCAGGGAAAGTTGCGCCGGTGTGTTCAGACGTACCTCAACAGGGCTTTAACAAAACGCGGTAAGTTTATCATAAAACTTTACCGCGTTTGAACCGGGCACGACGCCCGGTTTGCAGAGCAACGATTAATGCTGATTCGCTTCGCTGTCTTCGGCGTCCAGTACCACTTCTTCCGGACGCAGGACACTGATCAGTTTGAAGATCAGGCTCAGCGCAACACCGACGATGGTCGCCAGCGCCATGCCTTTCAGTTCAGCCGCGCCAATGTGCACTTTCGCGCCGCTGACGCCGATGATCAGGATAACGGACGTCAGGATCAGGTTTTGCGCTTTGCTGTAATCCACTTTGGACTCGATCAGCACGCGAATACCGGATGCGCCGATTACCCCGTACAGCAGCAGAGAAACGCCGCCCATTACGGGTACCGGGATAATCTGAATTGCCGCCGCCAGTTTACCCACGCAGGAGAGCAGAATCGCGATGATGGCCGCGCCACCGATAACCCAGGTACTGTAGACGCGGGTGATCGCCATAACGCCAATGTTCTCGCCATAGGTGGTGTTCGGGGTTGAGCCGAAGAAACCGGAAATAATCGTTGAGAAGCCATTGGCAAACATGGAACGGTGCAGGCCTGGGTCACGGATCAGATCGCGTTTCACGATGTTTGCGGTAACGACCAGGTGGCCCACGTGCTCAGCAATCACCACCAGCGCCGCAGGCAAAATGGTGAAGATAGCAAACCATTCGAAACGCGGCGTATAGAAGGTTGGCAGCGCGAACCAGTGCGCATTGGCAATCGGCGTAGTATCAACCACACCCATCGCAAACGACAGCGCATAACCAGCCAGCACACCGATCAGAATCGGGATTATCGCCATAAAACCACGAAACAGTACGGAACCAAATACGGTCACACCCAGCGTTACCATAGAGATGAGGACGGTTCTGGAATCAGCAGACTGACCTTCCGCAGGCAGCAAACCGGCCATATTGGCAGCGACGCCGGCCAGTTCCAGACCGATGACGGCAACGATTGCGCCCATTGCCGCAGGCGGGAACATTACATCCAGCCAGCCGGTGCCCGCTTTCTTCACGATGAAGGAGACAATGCAAAACAGCACGCCGCACATGATAAAGCCACCCAGCGCCACTTCGTAGCCCAGCGGCAGAAGCAACAGTACCGGCGAAATAAACGCAAAGCTCGATCCCAGGTAAGCCGGAATTTTGCCCTTACAGATAAAGAGATAAAGCAGCGTCCCGATACCATTAAACAACAGTACGGTGGCCGGATTAATATGAAACAGGATTGGCACCAGCACGGTTGCGCCAAACATAGCGAACAAGTGCTGCAAACTAAGCGGGATTGTCTGTAAAAGCGGCGGTCTTTCACTCACCCCGATAGCACGGCGCGTCATAGTGTTTTCCTCTGAGTGTTGTTGTTTATCCCCGTCACCCTTCTGGTCGCAGGTGCGTTGGCCGTACTCGTTCACCCGAAGCACTTACCAGAGTAAGATAATCAGGATTCGCTCGTGTGCCGCCTGCCTGCAATTCGAATTGTTTAGGGTATATGTTCCGCTCATCACGCATGCTGCAGTTTTGTGGACTGCATCATGAAATCAGGCGGATTCTGTTCTGGTTTACGCCAAAAAAAAGCCGACTTTCAAAGTCGGCTTTTGATTTTTAAAGCATTTATTTCGTACCAAAGATTTTGTCGCCGGCATCGCCGAGGCCCGGAATAATGTATCCGTGCTCATTGAGGCCCTTGTCAATGGACGCGGTGTACAGCTCAACATCCGGGTGCGCTTTCTCCAGCGCAGCGAGGCCTTCCGGGGCAGCAACCAGCACCAGCACTTTGATGCTGTGGCAGCCTGCGTTTTTCAGCAGGTCGATGGTGGCAATCATAGAACCGCCCGTTGCCAGCATCGGGTCAACGACCAGCGCCATACGCTCGTCGATGTTAGAAACCAGTTTCTGGAAGTACGGCACCGGCTCCAGGGTCTCTTCATTACGATAGATACCCACCACGCTGATGCGCGCGCTCGGAACGTGTTCCAGCACCCCTTCCATCATGCCCAGACCGGCACGCAGAATAGGGACGACGGTGATTTTTTTGCCTTTGATTTGTTCGACTTCTACCGGGCCATTCCAGCCTTCGATAGTCACACGTTCAGTTTCCAGATCGGCGGTCGCTTCATAGGTCAGCAGACTACCGACTTCCGAGGCGAGTTCACGAAAGCGTTTGGTGCTGATGTCATTTTCACGCATCAGGCCCAGCTTGTGTTTGACGAGTGGGTGTTTTACTTCCACGACCTTCATACTCTTCTCCTTCCCCAAAACGGTGGCAGCCACAAAAAAAATCGCCGGATTATACCGCTTTTTCTCCGCCACGCTACAGGTGCGGCGTTGATCCGGATCAAACAGACTGGAAAAGAGTATACCGTAAGAATCCTCAACGGCCTGAAATAATGGACTCGCAAACGTTTGCCTTCACTGTTAGAATTGCGCCGAATTTTATTTCCAAAACCGGATTAGTTCGGGTAACAGCCTGAAATATGACGGGTGAACCGCAAGCAAACGCGTGGGGACTCAAGCAGTGACCGATAAAACCTCTCTTAGCTACAAAGATGCCGGTGTTGATATTGACGCAGGCAATGCTCTGGTTGACCGAATCAAAGGTGTGGTGAAGAAAACCCGTCGTCCGGAAGTCATGGGCGGTCTGGGCGGCTTCGGCGCGCTGTGCGCATTGCCGCAAAAATATCGTGAGCCAGTACTGGTTTCCGGCACTGACGGCGTAGGTACCAAACTGCGTCTGGCGATGGATCTAAAACGTCACGACAGCATCGGCATCGATCTGGTGGCCATGTGCGTGAATGACCTGGTCGTTCAGGGCGCAGAGCCGCTGTTTTTCCTCGACTATTACGCAACCGGCAAACTGGATGTCGACACCGCAGCCAGCGTTATCAACGGTATCGCGGAAGGCTGTCTGCAGTCGGGCTGTGCGCTGGTAGGCGGCGAAACCGCTGAAATGCCGGGCATGTACCATGGCGAAGATTACGATGTTGCCGGTTTCTGTGTTGGCGTCGTTGAAAAATCAGAGATCATTGACGGTTCCAGCGTGGCCGACGGCGATGTCCTGATTGCACTGGCGTCCAGCGGTCCACACTCCAACGGCTACTCTCTGGTACGTAAAGTCATCGAAGTAAGCGGTTGCGACCCTGAGACGACACAGCTTGAAGGCAAATCCCTGGCCGATCACTTGTTGGCCCCGACCCGCATCTATGTGAAATCGATCCTTGAGCTGATTGAAAACGCAGACGTGCACGCTATCGCACATCTGACCGGCGGCGGCTTCTGGGAAAATATCCCGCGCGTACTTCCGGACAACACCCAGGCGGTGATCGACGAGTCTTCCTGGCAATGGCCGGCCGTCTTCAACTGGCTGCAAACGGCGGGCAACGTCAGCCGTCATGAGATGTATCGCACCTTTAACTGTGGTGTCGGTATGGTTATCGCCCTGCCTGCTGATGAAGCAGATAAAGCCATCGCATTCCTGAATGCCAAAGGTGAAAACGCGTGGAAAATCGGTATCATCAAAGCATCCGATTCCAGTGAACGCGTGGTCATTGAATGAAAAACATTGTGGTGCTCATTTCCGGCAACGGAAGCAATTTGCAGGCGATAATTGATGCCTGCAAGCAGAAGAAAATCAATGGCACCATCCGGGCAGTATTCAGTAACAAAGCCGACGCATTCGGCCTTGAGCGTGCGCGGGAAGCCAATATTCCCGCCCATGCGCTTCTTGCCTCTCAGTTTGCCAGTCGCGAAGCATTTGACCGCGAACTGATGCAGGAGATTGACGCTTACGCCCCGGATATCGTTGTGCTGGCTGGCTACATGCGTATCCTCAGTCCGGCCTTCGTGGCCCATTACACTGGTCGCCTGATCAATATTCACCCTTCCCTGCTGCCTAAATATCCCGGTTTACACACCCACCGCCAGGTCCTGGAGAACGGCGATGAAGTTCACGGTACCACCGTGCATTTTGTTACCGACGAACTGGACGGCGGCCCGGTGATTTTACAGGCACAGGTGCCGGTGTTTGAGGGCGATACCGAAGAAGACGTGACCGCCCGCGTCCAGACGCAGGAACATGCGATTTACCCGCTGGTCGTGAGCTGGTTCGTCGATGGCCGTCTGGCTATGCAAGAAAACAAAGCCTGGCTTGACGGCATTTGCCTGCCAGAACAGGGCTACGCGGCCGATTAAGCAACGCTTTTCTTTGCCTGCGCGTAACATAACGTTGCGCGCAACACCTTTCTGCGGGTAAAACCGGATTACTGTCATACTTATCTGTCACAGTTGGACATCTACTGGCAAAGCTCGCCATAATAGGAATGTCACTCAAACGAACGCCAACACGTTTACCTGCACACGAGGGCACTGCCATAGCGAGAAGAAATTGCCGTGTCCCGAGAGTTAACCGGAGTGTAAGTTGTAATGGGTCAGGAAAAGCTATATCTGGAAAAAGAACTAAGTTGGTTGTGCTTTAACGAGCGCGTTCTGCAGGAAGCGGCGGATAAGAGTAACCCGCTCATTGAACGCATGCGCTTTTTAGGGATTTATTCCAACAACCTTGATGAATTCTATAAAGTTCGCTTTGCAGAACTGAAACGCCGCATCATTATTAGCGAAGAACAAGGACAAGGCACCAACACCCATTCACGCCACCTGCTGGGTAAAATCCAGTCTCGCGTACTGAAAGCCGATCAGGAATTTGACGGTCTCTATAACGAACTACTGCTGGAAATGGCGCGTAATCAAATCTTTTTGATTAATGAACGCCAGCTTTCCGCCAATCAGCAAAACTGGCTGCGTCACTATTTCCGACAGTATCTGCGCCAGCACATTACCCCGACGCTGATTAATCGCGAAACCAATCTGATTCGCTTCTTAAAGGACGACTATACCTATCTGGCGGTGGAAATTATCCGTGGCGATGATATTCGCTACGCCCTGCTGGAAATTCCGTCTGATAAAGTGCCGCGTTTCGTGAATCTGCCGCCGGAAGCGCCGCGCCGTCGCAAACCGATGATCCTGCTGGATAATATCCTGCGTTATTGCCTGGATGATATCTTCAAAGGTTTCTTTGATTACGACGCGTTGAACGCCTACTCGATGAAAATGACCCGTGACGCCGAATACGATCTGGTGCACGAGATGGAATCGAGCCTGATGGAGCTGATGTCTTCAAGCCTGAAACAGCGTCTGACGGCAGAGCCGGTACGCTTTGTTTACCAGCGTGATATGCCGGATGCCATGGTCGAGATGCTGCGCGAGAAACTGACCATTTCCCGTTATGACTCCATTATTCCCGGCGGCCGCTACCATAACTTTAAAGACTTTATTAGCTTCCCGAACGTCGGGAAAGCGAACCTGGTGAACAAACCGTTACCGCGCCTGCGCCATGTCTGGTTTGATAAGTTCCGCAACGGTTTTGACGCCATTCGCGAACGCGATGTGCTGCTCTATTACCCATATCACACCTTTGAGCATGTGCTGGAACTGCTGCGCCAGGCATCGTTTGACCCAAGCGTGCTGGCGATAAAAATCAACATTTACCGCGTAGCGAAAGACTCGCGCATTATCGACTCCATGATCCACGCCGCCCATAACGGCAAGAAAGTGACCGTGGTGGTTGAGCTGCAGGCGCGTTTCGATGAAGAAGCTAACATCCATTGGGCGAAGCGTCTGACCGAAGCCGGCGTGCAGGTGATCTTCTCGGCGCCGGGTCTGAAAATCCACGCCAAGCTGTTCCTGGTGTCGCGTATGGAAAACGACGAAGTGGTGCGTTACGCTCATATCGGTACCGGCAACTTTAACGAAAAGACCGCGCGAATCTATACCGACTACTCCTTGCTGACCGCCGATGCGCGTATCACCAACGAAGTGCGCCGGGTGTTTAACTTTATTGAGAATCCGTACCGTCCGGTGAATTTCGATTATTTATTGGTATCGCCGCAAAACTCGCGCGATCTGCTGTACAAAATGATCGACACCGAAATTGCCAATGCGCAGAACGGTATTCCGTCCGGAATTACGCTGAAAATCAATAATCTGGTGGATAAAGGTCTGGTTGACCGGCTGTATACGGCCTCCAGTTCTGGCGTGCCGGTGAATTTACTGGTGCGCGGTATGTGCTCGCTTATCCCTCAACTGGAAGGCATCAGCGATAATATTCGCGTAATTAGCATTGTTGACCGTTTCCTTGAACACGATCGCATCTATATTTTTGAGAATGGCGGCGATAAAAAAGTGTATCTGTCGTCTGCTGACTGGATGACGCGAAACATCGATTACCGTATTGAAGTAGCGGCGCCGTTGCTCGATCCGCGCCTTAAACAGCAGGTACTGGATATCATTGATCTTCTGTTCAGTGATACCGTCAAAGCACGCTACGTCGATAAAGAGCTGAGTAATCGATATGTGCCGCGCGGCAACCGCCGTAAAGTACGCGCGCAGCTCGCGATTCATGAATATCTGACATCACTTGAACAGTCTGACTAATCTATGCCGATAAATGAAAAGACAGCACGACCGCAGGAATTCGCTGCGGTCGACCTGGGTTCGAACAGTTTTCATATGGTGATTGCCCGCGTTGTTGATGGCGCCATGCAGATCATTGGCCGTCTGAAACAACGCGTACATCTGGCGGATGGCCTCGACAGCAATAATATGCTGAGTGAAGAGGCTATGGAGCGCGGTCTCGCCTGTCTGTCGCTGTTCGCGGAACGCCTGCAAGGCTTTGATCCGTCAAGCGTGTGTATTGTGGGAACCCACACGTTGCGTCAGGCGCTCAACGCACCGGAGTTCCTTAAACGAGCGGAAAAGGTTATTCCCTACCCCATTGAAATCATCTCTGGTAACGAAGAAGCGCGCCTGATTTTTATGGGTGTCGAACACACGCAGCCGGAAAAAGGCCGCAAGCTGGTTATTGATATCGGCGGCGGTTCGACGGAACTGGTCATTGGCGAAGATTTTGAACCCAAACTGGTGGAAAGCCGTCGAATGGGCTGCGTCAGCTTCGCGCAGCTTTATTTTCCGGGCGGAACCATCAATGCGGAAAACTTCCAGCGCGCCCGCGTTGCAGCGACGCAGAAACTGGAAACGCTGGCCTGGCAGTTTAGAATTCAGGGCTGGGATGTCGCGCTTGGCGCATCCGGCACCATCAAAGCGGCCCACGAAGTTCTGCTGGCACTAGGGGAAAAAGATGGTTCTATCACCCCTGAGCGCCTGAAAAAACTGATTGCCGAAGTCGTGAAGTTCAAAAGCTTCGACGAGCTGAACTTACCGGGTCTGTCCGATGAACGTAAAGCGGTCTTCGCCCCAGGTCTGGCCATTCTCTGCGGGGTTTTTGACGCCCTGGCGATTAACGAGTTACGCCTCTCAGACGGTGCGCTGCGCGAAGGCGTGCTGTATGAAATGGAAGGCCGTTTCCGTCATCAGGACATCCGCAGCCGCACGGCGCAGAGCCTTGCCAATCAGTACAACATCGATCGTGAACAGGCGCGTCGCGTGCTGGAAACCACCATGCACATCTACGATCAGTGGCAGGCGCAAAACCCGAAGCTTATCAACCCGCAGCTGGCAGCACTGCTGAAATGGGCAGCCATGCTGCATGAAGTCGGTTTGAATATTAACCACAGTGGAATGCATCGTCACTCGGCTTATATTCTGCAAAACAGCGATCTGCCCGGTTATAACCAGGAACAGCAGTTGATGATGGCCACGCTGGTGCGCTATCACCGTAAAGCGATAAAGCTGGATGATTTACCGCGCTTCACGTTGTTTAAGAAAAAGCACTACCTGCCGTTAATTCAGCTTTTGCGCCTGGGGGTGTTGCTGAACAACCAGCGTCAGGCGACAACGACGCCGCCGACCCTGCGCCTCAAGACCGATGATAACCACTGGACGCTGAGCTTCCCGCATGACTGGTTCAGCCAGAATGCGCTGGTTCTGTTCGACCTGGAACGGGAACAGGAATACTGGGAGGCCGTCACCGGCTGGCGACTCAAAGTCGAAGAAGAGCAGTCACCCGGCGTGGCCGCATAGCATCAGGCCGCCTGGATCTGCCCTGGCAGATTTTCCAGCGGCTCTGGTCTGCCAATCAAATAGCCCTGCAAATAATCGATACCCAGCGCAACCACTGCGCTGCGTATCTCTTCATTCTCGACGTACTCCGCCACGACCCGCATTTTTTTCATGCGCGCCAGATGGCAAATTGAGGCGACAATCTGGTAATCCAGACTATTGGAAACGATATTGCGGATAAAACTACCGTCAATTTTCAGGATATCGGCATTCACATTTTTCAGCCGCGCATAGCTGGCATAACCGGTACCAAAATCGTCAATCGCTACGCTACAGCCCATTTTTTGCAACTGGCCGAGCGTTTGATTTGCCTGCTCCAGATTCGTTAACGAGTTACTTTCGGTAATCTCGAAGATCAACTGCCATGCCTCGACGCCATATTTTTTCAACAGGCGGGCCACATCCAGAGAAAACTGCGCCCGGCACACGGAGGCAGGCGACAGGTTAATGGCAAAACGCTGTGCGGGTAACGTTGTGCGATGAGCAGACATAAAACACAGGACATGCTCCACAACCCAAAGGTCGATACGTGACGACAGACCAAACTCATGGGCTACCGGCAGAAAATCATCCGGGTTAATGTACTGGCCGTTCTCTTCGTTCATTCGCAGCAGGATTTCGTGGTAATTATCACCGCGCATCCCGGCGATAGGCTGCACCAGCAAACTAAAGCGATTCTCCTCCAGCGCGAGCTGCAGGCGGTTCATCATATCCACTTTATCCTTAAGGCTACGCTGAAGGTTCGCCGCCCCACGGTGCTGCAAGCTTTCCGGATGATTTGTCGCCAGCGACAGGTCCGCAATGGTACTCAGTTCGCCAAGCAGCAAGTAAAGATGCTGCACCGGCGAGCGTACATAGCAATAGCTCATACCTACCTGTGGTTGTAGCGGCATATCATCCCAGAAGAAACGAAACGCCTTAATTCGGGCATCCAGCGCGTCTATACGGCTCTGGTGCGACTGGGTGTTAAGGCGAATGGCCAGATCATGACCAGAAAGATGGTAGACACGTTCATCATCATCAAGGCTGTTTTTAAGCCAGTCCGACAGTTTTTGCTTGTACTGAATACGTAGCATCACGCCATAGTTACGCCCCAGGACTTCCAGTTCAGGCACCGTTAAATAGCAGAGCACGGACCAGGGCGAACCCGCCAGCGCACGGTTAAGGGCGCGCAGATTGGGTATCTGAACAACGGGATCAAGATAGGCAAGACGACGGGCACGGGCGTGAACATGCCGTTGCCGGGTCGCCAGTACCGATACGCAAAGAATGATAAACGAGTAGACCAGGTAGCTCGACGAGGCGATAGCCAACTGAATTTCATAAGCCGGATAGACGGGAAGATAGCGATAAAAATAGTGTACCGAAACCATCAACAGCAGCGTCCAGAGCACCGATATAAACCGGTATCCATAGCGCAACGCGCCCCACAACATGACAGGCAAGACCAGAGAGAGTGTGTAATTGGTGCTGAAAATGGAGCTATTTTCATTCAGTGGCATGAGCAAAAGAATGACCAATCCCGTCAGGATACTCAGCCAGATAACCATCTCACAGCGGGTCACTTTTGGATCGAATTCATGGCGCAGTTGCGATAACCAGCTTCGCAGATAACGCGGATGACGAACGATACGAATAACCAAATAGCACAGAGGAATGCCAGTCATAGTACCGACCAGTAATGCCTGATAATCAATCAGCAAATGAATATTCAGCGACAATATGTCAGTTTTACTAAAATCCGTGTCGTACAACGCCAGCCAGATAACGAACTCGAGAATAATCAAATAAATCGTTGACGGGCAAAAAACCTGCCAGAACATGCGTTGGGCAATAAAGGCGGAGTTTCCGTAGGCAATATTTTGCCGACGCGTAACAAAAACACGATAGCCGCCCCAACTGATCACCACGGGAATAAGTAAATGAAAAATTTGCGCGACAAGTTCAGAGATATCGTGCGTGCCGATATGCAGTACCAGTGCGAGAATCATACCGGGTAGCGCCGCCCAGCCAAAGACCACCATCAGACTGAACATCAGCGCCATTGGCAAAGAGAAAAGTACAACCGTTTCACCCGCGACATGGGTATAGGTATTCGCCAGGTTAAACAGTGGCAGCAAAAGACAAGGCAACACGAGCGGTAATGCCCACCATTTATCTTTATGCTGATGATATTTTTTCAACGAAGTCATAGATGCTCGACAAAAAACCCAATTTCCCAATGGGTATTTCAGGCAGGCATCCAACCTGACTGTAAACGCGTAAATAGCAAATGAGCGTGAATTTTAGTTCTGTAGGGCATCCAGTGATTGATGCATATCAAATAAAACTCGCCGAATTAATTAATTTTTACGCTTTTTAAAAAGAGAGGCAGATTAGCATTCATGACTTAAATACTTAATTTATTTTATATAAAATTGACTAATATTTTCCACGGGTGAAATTTTGCATGGCGAAGAATTGACCTTGTCCGCACTCTGTGCCTTAATGTCAAAGTCGCCCTTTTTTGAGGGTATACCTTAAGGAACCTTTTGTGAGTCAGGCAACCCCTATGCGAAAACGACATCGATTTGACAGTCGCATGACCCGTATCGTACTTCTTATCAGCTTTATCTTTTTCTTTGGTCGTTTTATCTATTCCTCAATCGGTGCCTGGTATCATCATCAGGATAAGCTCCAGTCACAACAAGTAAGTCAACCTATCGATTCCTCTGCGCAACGCTAACGTACTGTTTTTATTCACACACGTCTTTACGTGGGATTTGTCACATCACCGCATGACGCACCATCGTCAGGATCATCACCGCGCCAAATCCGGCGAGGATCGCTCCGGCTGTGCGCTCGATAATGTGCACATATGCTGTGATACGCATCTGCACAGCGGATAACCCAATCAACGCCGCGATGGCCATATTCCACACCAGTACCGCCAGGCTCATCCATGCGCCGGAAAAGAGCTGCTGTGGAAAGGTGACATTTGCGCCAAGAATTGAGGTCATCAATGCCAGGTAAAAAAGCGCATTTTTGGGATTAAGCAACGCAGAACCCAGCCCAAGCAGGAACTGTTTTCGCCACGACGGGCAATCCATCCGGGTAGCGCTGAGCGCCAGGTTCTGCTTACGACTGCGTAACAGATGGCCGCCAATCCAGATTAAATACAGCGCTCCGGCAATCTCAATCAGACGAAACAGTACTGCATAATCCTGCAACAGCTGCCAGCCATACATCGCCAGCACAATATAGACCGCATTGCCCAGCGCGATCCCCGGACCAATCCCGACACTTCCCCGCAGGCGATAACGGATGGCATAACCGGCGAGCAAAAAGAAATCGGGACCGGGGCTTACCAGTGCGACAAAATGTGAAAGCGCAAGCAGTGGAAACGCGGCGGGAATAAATTCGGGTAACAGAGACATAGCGACCTCATCAGTAAAACGACGAGGTCACTTTATGGCGTTGGCCGACTTAATTATTGTCTGATATTGATCGCCCCAGCGCATACTGCCGGGGCGTGGATGAGGTAAAACTGACGAACGTACGGTGGAAGTGGCTTTGATCGGCAAAACCACTTTGATAACCCACATCGGCAATATCTCTGCCCGCCCGCAACTGCACTTTGGCAAACTCCACACGGGCATTATTAACCCAGGCTCCTGGCGTAAGCCCTGTTGCCAGCTTGAACTGGCGAATCAGCGTCTCTTTACGCAGCGTGTACCGCTGTGCCAGGCAATCCAGCGACGGCGGTTGCTGAATATCGGCCAGCAGCGTCGTTTGCAGGTGGTCGCAAAATTCAGCTGGTTGCATCGCAGTTTGCAGGCCAGGCAGGCTGACAAGCAGCGCGCGTACCGCCTCCTGTAATGCCCCGATCTGGTTATCTTCCATTAGAGAAATAATGTGCATAAAGGCGGTGAAGAAGGAAGGTGTGCGTAATACGGTCTGTGCACAGTAAAGATATTCCCCCGGCGTCCCCCCCAATTGTTGCAAACACCACGCCTCATCAAGATATAACATGTGATAACTACGTGGACGTTCGGCTGACGGGTTGCAACTGTGCGCTTCACGGGGAGCAATCAGCACCATATCGCCCGGATAGAGGTGATATTCACGGTCGCGGCAACGCGTGAGGGTCTCGCCGTCGATAATCGCGCCAATGGATAACTGTGGGTGCTGGTGCAGTTTGTAGGCCTGCGTACTGTCTACGGTAGAACGCCATTCGATCCACGGCACACGCGAAGAGCGCCAGAAGCGTTGTTCAATATTCCGCGTTGTCATCTCCCCTTCCTCCTCACATTATTCCATCCTTCGACACGACTACTTTTCGGCAACGCGCGTAAGCCACTCAGTATAGGCCGGACTGGTTTGCGCTGGCATATTTTGCTGCCCGGCGCTGAATTCATCTTCCATGCCGAATATTTTCCAGACCAGAGGCGCCAGTTGTGCCGCCGGGCTGTTTTCCTGCGTGGCGGTGCGTAATAGTTCCAGCGTACGCGTTTTATATTCAGCCAGCACTTCTGACTGGTAATCAAAAGCTTTCCCCAGCCCGGAGAAGTACATCATTTTCGGCACTTCCGCCTGCGGCCATTGCAATGCCATATTCAGCGGCCACTCCAGCATTGTCCGCTCACCCCATACGGCGGAACGGGGCACCTGCTGGTTGGCGACCAGCGTTAACATAAAAGCCTGACCCAGTTCACCAAGATAGATATCCATCGCCTCAACGGAGGGACGCGCATAGAACGTATCCAGCGGCTGAGGGTTCACCGGCCCCATTTTCGCCAGCAGACCTTGCTCCATCTTAAGCACCTGCGCTCCCAAATCAGACTGCGCTACCGTACCACTCTCAGTCGCGCATTGGGTCCGTTGAGTACAATCCCAAAGGCTGAGAGTAAGCTGCCACTGACGTTGCGGCCCCTCTCCTGAACAGCCGATCTCCCCGGTCACAAAGTATTTCATTTCTGGCGGCACAAGGTCGAACAGCCCATAACCATCTAACGGATGGGTTGAGACAACCGGCCCGATGCCCGCAGCGACCTGGACATAACAACGGGCAGCATAATCGCTCCAGTAGTGGGTTGCTTCGGCAAGATACAGAGGAATAGCACGAGTAAGACGTCCCAGGTCATCCTCACGCTGCGACTCGGACGGTGTCGCGTCATCGTCGATTTTACTCAGCACAAAGAAACCAATTGTGTTTGCCTCTTGCGGTTTCTGCCCGAAAAGCCAGTCGGCATTACACAGCCCGTACTGCCAGACAGGCTGCGTAAGGGCCAGCGTATTGATTTCCACCTCGCCCGGATCGGTGGCGGTACCTTGCGCATGCTGCTCGCGCATCGTCTGAAAGGCGCGGGCGGATTCATCCAGATACTGTTTAAGCGGCGGGTAGTCCAGCGCATACATCCGGCTCAACAGCTTTTCCCCCTCGTCGGGATTGCCCAGCTCCTGATAAGCGCGCAGCAAATTAATACCGGCCATCGGATCGTGGCGCTTTTCGTCATACACAGGGGCGATGAGTTCAACAAGCAGCGGTATTTCGCCGTTCCTACCCAGATCGCCTGAGATCATCATCAGCGAACTGCCGTCGTATTGCCCCTGCGCCAGTACGTCGTCATACAGCGCTCTGGCAGCCGCAACGTTGCTATGTTCGAGGTAAAAGCGCGCCAGCCAGAGTTGTGCACGCCAGGATCCAGGCAGCGCTGCAACGGTCCGCAACCCCGCGACATATCCCGCTTCCCCTTCACGCTCCTGCTTAATACTCGCCCACCAGAGCAAGCCGTTATCGAGATTGGGATCGGCTTCAATAGCCTGCCAGAGCAGTTCCTCGGCACGGCCATCGTCACCCTTGTGAGAGAAAACTTTGGCCAGATTGGTCAGCAATGTTCCCGTGGCCCCGACTTTCGCTATACCCGCCTGCAACGTGCTTTCAGCCTCGACCAGGCGTTTATTTTCCATCAGCACAATGCCCTGAATGGTATGGCTGCGTTCGGGATCGTCGTCAATCTCCACCAGATGCGCGGCAGCAGGGATAAGATCGGTGGCAAAACCATCGTTCAGGCCACTCAGGATTGCATCATAAAGTTCTGCCGCGTTATTCCACTTTTGCGCAAGACCGGGCAGGAAAACACGGTTACGCCAGTCGTTGCGGGCGATATGTATCTCTCGCCCGTTGGCGTCCCAGGCGACAATCATCTCTTCATCTGGAACCGGGACGTATTCTGCCTGCGTGTAGTCAGATTCCGCAGGGCCTGGGGTTTGTTCTTTTTTGCCGCTAAGAGCCGAGAGAAGTTTTTTAAACATAGTGAGCATCGTGGCGAATGAGGTGGGCTGATGTCCGTGTTCCGATCTTGATTCGCCCTTCGCTCTCGCCTTCCTCGTATCCGATGAGGCCGCAAGCGCAATATAGATAAAACGTCGATGAGCAAATCCAGGGCATACAAAGAACACTCAGCCAAAAGGTTGGCATAAAACGCCCGCCCCGTCTAATGCCTGGAATGGTGGGATAATGCGTCTGCCTGTTACAGGTTTAAGCGCCTGCACAAAATATCGTGCACATATTTTTCAATCACAATGTGGTTCTCTTTGCTTACTTGCACGACAAAAGCCTCGAGAAAATCGCGCGATGAATGGAGCGTATCTGCGACAAGACCATCGAAGTCGTCTTGGGTAAAACGGGCATTGCCAGGAAGAGTTGAACGCTGGAGCAACGTGTGTGCAATAACCTCAAGCACCGCACGTCGATAGTCATCGGAAAGCAGAACATCGAGGTCGGCCTGTCGAATAGCAAACGTGAAGCTAAAACTGACAAACCCGGAGTCGACGGGCAATGAATAGCTCAGTTGCTCCCCCCATTGCTCCACATGCGGTTCATATCCGTCACCCATTAAACGTACAGGCTGCATATCGCGGACTCCCTTAAATTTGATGTTGGATAGCAGAAAGCGGCGCCGGATACCCCGTTAGCGACTGCCTATTACATATCATTAATTTGCTAACCCCACATAAAAAAACACCAGCAGCGCGAGGCTTACTGGTGTCTTCGATTTCAACGCTTATGAGCAGAAGCGATAGCGCTTATTTCCACTCAATGGTTTAGAAACCATCCAACATATTGCTATCAAAGCGTTTTACGACAACCATTTCCAGACGATACCGTAATAAATACCGTCAAAATGATAAAATTTATAATATTCATCATGTTGTTATGATGATTTACACACACGCTCTCTAGATTCGTATTATTGCCGTACAACACGCATTAAGGGTTATCAGGCCATAATCAGACGCTTAAACAACAACTGCTGGATGTCCTGTCGATGTGACAGGATGGCATGTGCTGTCACTAATGCTCCCTCTACTGCATACAAAACCCGGTAACCGTCAGCGTGGTTAAATTCCCGGTACTTTGCACAGCCAATTTTCAGCAGTTCAGGGCAAATTTGGCATCCCAGCGGGAACTGACCAACGGTACTCTCAAACTGTGCGAGAATATCGACGATAACGGGGCGCGGCTCGACATCAACACGGCGCAGATAAGTCACTATCGTGTCGATACAGAGTTTTACAGTTAGCGTGTACTCAAAGGTAACCTGCTGCTCCATAGAAGTCCCTTAGCATTGCGTGTTCTGCGTTTAATCCGCAAGTCCATCCAGTAATTGGTCTTTTGAGAATACACGCCCCTCAGCTTTATCTTTCTCTGACAGGGTTAGCAGCTTCAGCAACGCGATGGCGTTTTCTCGTTCCTGCTGCTGGTCATAGGACTCTATGACATAAGCAGGAACGCCATTTTGCGTCACCAGAATGGGTTCAGAGACATCCAGTGTCGCGGCGTTTTTTTTAACGTAGCTAATTGTCTCAATTTTCATTGCATATCCCGCTTATGCTCTTCTTCGTGCAGATGGTTTTAATATAGACCATATTCAGACCACCAGCAATAAACCATCGGTTTTGTCTTTTCTGATAAATGGTCAGAGAAATAAAAAACCCTCCGTAAAAACAGAGGGTTGATTTAGTTTCTCTCTACCCGAAAGGCAGAAGGACGTTATTGCTTATTCCCACTCGATGATCAATGCTGTCTTAAAACACTATAAAATCAATAAAATAGCATTATATCTGCATGTCGATACCATACAAAATACCATGGTAAGAAAACTTGGAGACTGTACTGATCGTGTCGCCCGACGCAAAACGCTTTTAGACTGACAACTTGCACACCACAAAGGATATTCGTCCAAAAGCAGTTATTCAAAGAAGTCAACGCCCTGGGTTGGATCTTCCGCTTGCCTCCACCAGACTTACATCATCACGAAGCAATGTCACCATCGCTTCATGATGTGCTGTTATCTGCTGATCGTCCCAGTTTGTATTTCGGGTGATTTCCGCCATTCTCTTGAGCTTGGGACTTTGAAGTTCAATTGTATCCTTGAAGTTTTCGGCCTTTGCTCTGGGGAGGCTATTGCTGAATTTTGAGTTCGCGCTGACGCTTACGAGCGCGAGGTTGCCAAGCAGGTTAAGGCTAGAACCTGAAACAACCGCGCCCGACTGTTCTTTGTCAGGATGCTGTGGATAGAAGTGCTCAATGGAAGTTCTGAACTGAAATTTGAAATCTCGTTTTGAGGAGTCACTCAACAGAAGATAGTCGAGATACGAAAAGACGATACGGCTGATACCAAACCCTTGTGGTTGCTGATCTTTCTCAAAGGAGAATGTCTCTTTAACCTTGCTGCGGGCATATCCCTTCAACAAATCGGCAAGATCCGCATGTTTCACGTCTCGAGGGGCTTTAACGGAGAGCCAGCGAAGAACTTTGGTAATCCAGTGCATCGTTCGCGGAGAAGTGTAGGTAATCCGAAGCATGGACTGAAGCAGCAATACATCTCGGGTATGTGGGTCAGCACTCCCGTCCTCCTCTAAGCTTCCATTGCTGGCCGAGAAAACATGGATGTACGTCGGGGTTGGCTTCTTGTCCCCGCCTCCTTTTTTCAGTCGCTGGAGAGACCAATCGCCATCGTCACCGATGTTTGCCGTGAATTGACGCTTCAAGATGAAGCCATCGAAGAGGTTGCGGCACTTGAGAAGCATAAATGCAAAACTACGCACCCAATCGGCTTTAGCATCGGGTACATTATTTACGGCGTCGTCAAATGACTTGATGAGGCGCTTGTCGTCAAGCAGGCCTTCGTCTTCGACCTCATCGCCTTTCATAATTCTTAGAACGTGTAGCAGAAAGGCCGGAAACTCAATAGTTGAACGAAACCGCTCGTTGCCCTCGTCTTCAGTGGAATTTGACTCGAGCTCTTTAGCGTATTTTGACAACGCCTCATCCAAGGACAACGATACCCCTTCGGAGGATTGCCTTGATGAATTGATGCCGGATTGCGGACGACTTTCCATTAGCGAAGAGAAGCTGGTCACCTCCAGCCAGGACCATTCATCACCAAATACTTTGTTTCGCAAACTTGTGTCACCACGGGTCAGAGACATCTGGACATAAGAATCCATGTCAGCACAGGAATCCCAAACCCACGCAAAGCATTCGCGTTCATATTGATTGGGCAGTTTGCTCATCAGGCGAGCCTTAACAATATCAACCTGCTTGAGTTGCTGCCCACGAGTGTTCATGATCTCGAAGTAGCGATTGAGGTCGGTATTGGGTGGCAGCGAGGCACGGACGACAGTCACCTTCGTTAGCAAGAAATCGGAGAATTTTTCGCGTGAGCGATTAAGGTTTTCATTTTGTTTGAAGAACTGATTGATGATGCTGTAGCCTTCATGAATGCCAGCATCTGCATTACTCGTGGAGCCCTGCGGTCGAACGTGCTCCTTAGCCGCCTCCTGTGCTACTCGCAGCAGGGCCTCAGTTGCCCGTGCGCGCGACTCATATTGCAAGTGGCCTGCATGGCCAACCGACGGCTTCTCACCCTCACCGTCTTGCTCCAGGAAGGTAAGAAGCAGATAGAGGGTTGTAAGTCGTTGTTGTCCATCTATGACCTCGAACTCATCCTCTCTACCCCGCTTGATTACAACAAGGTTCCCAAGAAAATAGTTGTCCTGGCCCCCTACCACCGAGTCTTGAATATCGCTAATAAGTTGCTCAATCTGTTCGGCCCGCCAAGCATAGTTCCGTTGATAAATAGGAATCAGATAATTGTCAGTGAATAACTTGCCTACTGTTAACAGTTCAGGTTTCAACTCCTTCTTGCTCATTGCAGCCCCTTGATAAAAGCAACGAGTTCCTTTTCGTGGTTATCGCTGTATGGCTTACTTGTTATTGGAAGTTTGCGGACAACACTTCCAGTCATCGCATTACGTAGCAAAACAAAAGGCGATTTATTTGCATCGTTTTTACCTCGCGCTCGGTTGTCAGCAGATACAAATTGCACACGAAGTAACTCGACCCGCAAGGCATATGCCCATGCGAATAACCTATTTCGCACTTCATCTACATCTTCATCGCCAAACTTGTTTGTATAGCAAAGCAGCGCGGCAATGAACAATTCGTACACGTAGCGGTAGCGACTTTGAGATGGGCCAAAGTTTTTGAAACCTCTGTCAATAACCTCTTGTTCCAGTATCTTCAATTCGTCAAGCATGAATGTCACCATCTCGAAAAATGAGCGTCCTGCGATTATCGGGGCATCAAGCTGAAAGCGGCTGCGCCCGGCATTTCGTGCATCATGTGTAGAGGATACCGACCATGCACTTAGAAGTGGCATAGCGGCTTGTGCTGCAAGGTGATATCGCAGATTTGGCGAAAATGACCTGTGGGATCGTGATGAAATGCCCTTGAACATGCCGATGTCCCGAATAGTAAATTCGAGCGAGCTTTCGCCTCGTGACCACTTGGATATCCGGTATAAAAAAGTAGAAAAAAGCCTGTCCAGATCCTCATCGTTTACGGCTTCCCAAGCCTCAACGACAGCCACTTTCATAGCAGCGGACTCATCGTGCATTTCGCGCAGGTGGTGTGCTTTGAGCAAGTCGTGAGGGGCAAGCGGTTTGCCGCGATAGTTCTGGGAATCAAAGACACGAAATGCCTCATCAATATCGTCCGTCACAATACGCACCAACTGACATTTGTGACAGATAAAATCCAAAAACTCTTTTTTATCTTCCAACTGCGACAGGCGCCTTTGAAGCTCTATCCAAACTAGGGAGACAGGAGTTTCGCTGTTACCAGACATCGAAATTTGATGATTTATCGGATCTAAGGCCGCAAGAATCATTCGCAAAGTCAGCAGGCGCTGCTGCCCGTCGACTACATTGAGATACTCACCATCATCGTGAAGAATGATTGCACCCAAAACATAGGGAATATCTTTTCGTTCGGTATCTCGAAGAGCTTCGCTGATATCATCCACCAGTTGTAGAGCAGTCGATACATCCCAACTGTATGGGCGTTGATAGTTCGGTATCCGAAGGCCTTGCTTGAGTAGTTCATCCACGGTGACTGCACTAACACCGTTCTCTCCGTTAATCGCCATTCCTATGTCCCTTCATTGACGCTTTTCTATTTTCTCAGCGTATTTTCCGCAAACTTTATTCACCTATATGGATACTTCGATTCCGAGTGGCGGCTGTCTTGTTCACAATTTCTATCACGAGGTGCTCCTCTGGCGCATATTTAACGATCTGGGGCATGGGTCGAGAGAGCGGTTCTGATCAAAGCGAGCATCGATGGCATCAGCACAGCGCTGCAATGCACCCGGTTGTCGATACCATGGCATTTGCTGATACGGTCACATGGTATTTGCTATATCTTCGATTCAGCGTCGGCCTTAAACCATAAAAAATGCCATTGATAATGCAGTCATATCATCAATGGCACTCACTAAATCAAATAAAACAATAGGCTAAATAATAGCCTCACTCCCACTCAATTATTTTATGATAATCAATTCACATTAAAATCAAATAGTTAAATATAAACTCATCGGTGATACCAAAATTAATACCACGTCAGGAAAATACTGTTTTTTTGAATGGAGCGCCCTATACCGCAGCAACTCTACATTAGACTACCGATCCAAGAGAGGAGTGAAAAGGTCTCGAAGAGCTCTGTCGTCAAACTTCTCCCGATCATTCTTCTTCGACGACGGGAAACTCGGAGAGGGAACGGGACTGCTCCGGTTTTCAATCTCGCCGATTCGGTCCTCAATGGCTGAGACTGCGTTACTCAACACAGAGTCCGGCACACCGAAACGCGGCGCGAACTTTTTGAGAGCATCAATACGATCGGATAAGGAGGACTCGCTATCATCTTCGCTGATGCGGCTGGTATTCTCCTCGAACTCTTCTAACACAGCCGTCTGCAAGGCATAGTTGATGGTGGGCGGCAGCCCTTGCGCTGCATCCACTGCATCCACGAGATTGGCAAGCATGTCACTTGAACTCCAGCGTATAGTGTCCGTGATCGCCTTCTCGAGGAGCTCCAGTAATTCGGTTTCGTATATGAATGGACGCCCATAACCCTTGTCACCTAGCCGACAAAACAAGTCGATCAAGGCCTCTCCATCTGACCATGCACCAAAGCCCTGCTGTGGATTGCGGACAATTGTCATGATGCTATCAGCAAACGTCCGTTCGTTCGTGAGCCACCACCAGTCCATCAACATCCCTAAGCGTTTGGAGTTTGCGGCGTCGTTGTATTCAAGCGAGCGCGCGTCGCCAGCCCGAGGGCGCCAGTGCGGACGCGTTTCGATCATTTCCAGCATGCCAGCGCAGGCTCGGGCGATCTTTGTTTGATCGTCTTCGCTAAGACCGCGCGGATAAACGAAATTCCACAATCTCGACAACCAATCTATGGAGAAGGCTGTGGGGACAAGACGAATGAGTAGCTCTGTGTCCAATAGATAGGATGAGAGATAGTCCTTGAGCGAAGGGTTGAGAAAGGACACTCTTGGTCCGCTGATGTTGACAATGTTGACGAAGCTACCTTCTAGAATGCGAAGGGCCTCTTCGAAATCCTTAGGCCCGTGCGGTAGACCGTAGGCTGTGCTCATCGCTGTATGTAATGGCTCGAAAGACGCACGAAGCGTACCAAGGGACACCCCATACTCCGTGAGAAAAAACATCGCCATCAAGAGATGTCTGCACCGATGATCGATGTGTGTCCGGAATGCGGTATCCCAAATCTGGCTAGGGTTATTTAGAGCACCGATAAAGGCCGCAGGATAGTCAGCGGGTTCGATATCACCAATTCGAAATTCATCGGTCATGGCCTCAATGACACGCGGGTTATAATTCTTATGATCAATAATTTCCGCAAGCTTGTTACTTTCCAATAGCGCATGGATATGCGACTTCGGTGTCTCTGACACATATAGATGATTGTAAAGAATCCGCGCTTTAATCCGGCGAGTATAAACACCAACATCGAGAACGTACTTCGTTACATCGAGGCGCTGGTCGCCAAGATGTTCGGAAACCCTCCGGGCTTCTTCAAATATGTATCCCCGCGTCGTAAGGATAAAACGAGCATTTGGGGAACGACGTACGCGGCTCATGAACCGCGCTAAATCAGAATCCTTGTGCGCCAGAGCTTGCCGGTCGAGGGCAACCTTTCCTAGGAAGTCGTCAAAAAGGAAGACCTGCTTTTTGCTGTCGATAATGGCCGCGAAGCCGTCCTCTAGACTACGGATAGGAACGAGCTCCCACTGCTCATTCAGGAAGGTGTAACACAGCATCTCGGCCAGTGTCGTTTTACCGACACCCGGGGGCCCTGAGATGATAAGAAGCCGATGCTTCTCCAGTGTAGCCAATGATTCATCGAAGCTCGGGTTTGATGCGTAGACTCGAACCTTCTGCTCAATATCTTCTCTCGTGAACGCTGCAAAGGTATGGGCCGCCGCGCGTACGACGCGTTCTAGAACACCCGCACCTGAAAGCCATAGTTTGATGTGCGACTTGAGAATATCTGGGTACTTCCGTAGAAGACCGTTGAGGTCCTCCGGACCAAAAATATCCGCTTCAGACCTCAGACTAGGCCCTATGAGTGGAGCGAGTTTACCCTTGCCAAGCGGGGTGAACTTACAGGAAGTTGCTAAAATGTAGCGAACCGGGCCGAGCTTATCGATTGAAAATCGCTCACGCTTCATAATGGCTGTCAACTTGCCGAACGGCGAACCTTCATAATGCTTCGCCTGTAGAATGACGTTACCATTAGCCTGCGCGTGCCGACCATCAATGCCGCCATCTGGCCCTGCACAAAATGCTTCGAAGCGAAGTCCTTCTTCTCGCCCTATGAGGTCTCGAACAAGATCCTCAAAGTCGGCCCATGATAGATTTTTGAAGTCGTAACTCATGCTGCCGTATCGCCCACGGCGTCGGTGGTTGTGTTCACATTCGCAACTGCTAGAGTAGCTAGCGCTTGTGGCCCCATCATCATCTCGTAATGTGCGAGGTGATTTGTAACTTCGAAAATTCTGCGAAAAACATCGAGATAACGGGTGACCATCGCGTCATCGGCAGAAATGTACAGGTCATCGTTGAAACTGTGTGACCCATCATTCACCCAAGAAAAGAGCGAACCACATATTTGCTGGTCTCGTCCCTCGAATCTCGCGCAGATGTCATCCTTATCGAGGTTTCCGAGAATCTTGAAGTAATTCTCGAGGATGCGCCTTAGCGTGTTCTGGATTGCGATATTTGATCGGTTCGGCGACCTCACCTCCGCCCAAAGGAGCTCATAAGAAGTACTGATCGGGTTGTGATTGTAGCCGGTGATTACGGATACATTGTTTACTTTCCGTACGATCCAAAACGTCTCGTGTGCTCGGCACTCTGTGCCGCGTTTGGGATCGAAAGATACTTCCTTATGGAAGTAGATGTTGTGCGTCATTAGAAAGACCTGTTTTATAAACCCAGTCCCACTGCAAGCCTCATCAAGCACTCGTTTGATCAAAGCACTGACGATAAAGAGCACATCGCTGTCGAGGCTCGAGACAGGATCATCGAACACAACAACTCGCTCCGCGTTTATCCCGCTTGCGTTCATGCTGCCTCTAATGAGATGGTAAAAGTAGAGGAAAGTGATAAAGGTGCGCTCTCCCTCGCTAAGGCTGGTAGCCGCTTCGCTCCCATCCCCTCTCACAATTTCATAGAGGTTTTCTTGCTGGCCAGCTGTCGCGAGGCGGAACCCCGTAAAGCCGAACGATCTTAGAATAGCGTTAATCTCCGTAACTGTTGGCTTAACACTCGTTACTTCACGTTCCAACTCAGCAAGTTCATTACTGGCCTTTGCTAGCGCCGCTCGTTTTGAAGCAAGACCGGCGGTCAGGCCAGTAACGGCACGATCGAGCCCCCTTTTCGCGGTATCGTAATCAGTTAATACGAGCCTCGATTCCTCAAGTAAACATCTCCAGATTTGCGATACAAGAGTGGCCCGCTCGGTCGCCAGATTGTCAACCATCGCATTGTGCTTATCGATCTCAGTATTCGCATTGGAGATAGCTTCTTGGAGGGAGGTGACGATTTCACCAACAGGCTCAAGCGTGACTTGCGAACTTGCCTCTTTCCGTTTGCCGTCGATTTGCCGAAGATTCAACTCTAACCGTGCCGAGAGTCGATCAATGTCGGCGCGAAACGCTACCAAATCAAGATACTTGCTTCCCGCGTTGTGGATCAATTCGAGCCGAGCCAAAAGGTTTTTGGAGTGAGATTCATATGAGTCACTTATGCGATCGATTGCAGCGATATCATTAAGATAGGTCTCGTCAAAGTAGTCATTCAATTTTGTTTTTAGAGAGTCATTCATCTCCTGCTGGCAGAATGGGCACTGTGACCCCGCTTCGTCTACATAACCAAGGCCTTGCCGTACCCAATCGCTGTTACCGAGGAGACGTATGAGTGCAGCGATGTCGATGTCCTCTTTCCCTACTATTTTTTTCGAAAGAACTGCCGAGCCTTCGAGGATAACAAGGTCGTTGGCGTCAAACACTACGATGGGTGTGAGCCGTTCAAGCCCTTTCTCAAAAATTGTCAGTGCACGTTGTTTGAGCTCGTCAAGCGGAACAATCTCAGCAGAATTCTGAGTCCACTCCATTAGGATCTTGTTGCAAAAGCTGACCTTAGAATTTCGGAAACCAGTGAATGCCTCTTGAAAATGAGGATCGTGGACTGTCTTGATCTCCCAGCATTTCTGTTCGATGCCAGCCCTTAAAGTCTGGAGCTCCCCGCGCTTGCCGAAGCTTACGTCGCCCAAAGTATTTTGGAGTTGGGCAATGTCGCGGGTCAGGGATTGCACTTGGGCGTTCGCCGCTTCGATCTTGGCAAGCGTTTCAGCCTCGGCCTGCCCTAGCGTGAAAATGCCCGGCATTTGTTGAGCATAATTCCGAAAACAAAAGTCACTGTTGTAGACCAGACATTCTAATGGCTGGCCAGTCCATGTAACTGCGCAGGTAGGTTTTCCGGCGGGGTTCGCAATGACACGCGAAATAGTTGTTTTACCCGACCCGTTGGTGCCAAAAATAAAATTGATAGAACGGAGCCCTGACAGACGTTGCGTATTTGCGCCGTAACTTGCTTCGTTTGCTATTTCAATATTAGCCAGCATTATTTTCCCCTTTCGCACGACTCCCACGTCGATTATTGGTTCCCCAAGGCGCGAAAATGCTACGTTGTCAAGACTACTCCCAATATAATGTTCAATATCAAATCTAGGCACGTCATGGCAAGAGCTTCTGATGACAGATAGTTTTCCGTGTAAAACCTATAATATCATGACACTTGAGGGGCGGTTCAATGCATGACATATAATGGAGACATAGGTCAATCACCCCCATCATTTTCAGGAAGGTCTCGTGAGTTCTTAAGGTTACTCCAGAAGTCCTCATCAGTTCCAAACATGCCTGCAAGAAGGCGCTCCTCATTAGCGTTGAGACAGCGCTGCCCGCATATGATATCCCCAACATCCTGCCGAGAAATCCCCATAGCTTCCGCTAGCTCATCATGAGACATGTTCAGCGGTTTTAAAAACTCCTCTGTCAGAATTTCCCCCACTGTCACAGTCCCAGCGGTATCTGCTTTTGTGTAGTATGCAAGAATCTCTGAACGCCCCTGCTCATATGTCAGCTCACCTAAAATAATACGTGCTTTGACGGACTCGTAGAGCGGCGTGCCACTGGGGTCCTTTCCTTCAAGTCTCAGAGAAGCCTCTGCTTTGCGGAAGCCCTCGATGCGTAACCGTGAATCGAGAGTTCTAGACATAGTTTTTCCTTTGAGTTGCAGAAGTAAAGTTCGCTCAGTGAAAGCGTCAGCTCGCGCTCCCCCGTAAACTGACACGCGTGATTCAAGATTTATTATTGCCGGATAAGCTATCTCCGGCAAAATCATCTTGTTCGCGGTTATCCCGACGAGTAGCTGTTTGTTTACGTATATGTGTCGCCAACTCCCCTCCAATAGTTTGTTGGGTTCGGGAAGAGTTGCTACTTCGCTTCATTGCTTGGTACTCAGCAGCCCCGTTAGCCATACTGCTTCCCATATGGCTTGCCATGCGGCTAGCACGAGAGAACGATGCAGCAAAACCTTCGCTTCCCCCACTGGAACTACCTTTACCAGATGGTTGCTGTCCCGACGTTTCTACAGAACCGGTATCTACACCACCACCAAATCCGCCGCTTGAACCACCACCGACAGATCCGGATTCTTCGGCCATTGCCGTTTGTGCAGATTCAAATGCGGCTTTTAATGCAGAAGCCCCACCACTGACTTGAGCTGTAGCGCTCATTGCCATTGTTCCAGCACCACTAATTGCAGTAGCAGCAGCGCCCGTAATCATACCTGCTCCAAAACCTCCGATGCCTTGTAAGGATGCTCCTCCTACAACGCCAGATAGCAACAACGGTAATTTATTAGTCAATACTAAAAGAATGATTGACGCCAGAAGCAAAACGATAAGACTATTAAGATCAGGAACATCATCTTTAATAATAGAAAAATATTGATCTATAAATGATTGTCCAACCCCAATAATTAATGTCATCGTGAATAATTGAATGCCAATCGATAAAACAGTTCGTAAGTAATTAATTGCTATATCTGAGGTCCATTTCGAACCACCAAAGCCAAGCAATATAACTCCTGCATAACATAACACCCATGCAGAAACCAACATGATTAGCATATTTATCGCTATAAGGGACATCACTACCAGAACGATTATCGCGACTGTTATCATAATGGTGGATATCATTGGCGACCAAATTGATGCGGCTGAACTGACCTTTGTCAATATCGCAAACGCCATATCAACTATGCTTGATGGTGAAATACCAGCACTTATTCCTAAAGCGTTTGCTGCAAGCTGTCTCATTGAGTTAATTATGGATTGCGATATGGCTGGGCCGTTGATTAAAATATAATAAAAAAAACCAATGACGGCAAAAAAGCGAACTATTTCTGCAAGTACACCAGTCAACCCCTCCCCTTGGATCGCCATCATACCAAATCTCCAAACCATACTTATTAATACCAACCCCCAGAAGAGCCAATTCGCATAATTACCAATTACTGTTATCCATGTGCTAGCTACTTGTTGAAACTTATCTAACAAAGTATCAAGTAACCCACTACTATCTAATTGACCAGCGTAGGCGTTTACAGAAAAGAAAAGTATGGTACCTAAAAAGGTGAGTTTGCTTACTGTTTTCATAATTACCATTCTCGTTTAGGGCTTGGATTGTTCTTACTACGCAACGCACACTTATCGTATCTATGTGCATCTAATTTATTATCTGGCGTCGATAAACAATCTTTATCGTTTTTTTCGCAAGAACATAGAATCAATGAACTAATTACTATAAATGCCATCATAATTTTCTCTTTCATTCAGTTGCTCCTCACCAAATTCGCTTCGGACTTGGTGTATTCTGTCCAGCTAATACTTTTTGATCGGCTACTATTTGTTGGGCTTCTTTATCGGCCTGCACCTGTGCCAGGGTTGTAGCCGCATTTTGTTGCGCCACAAGTAATGAGCGGATTTGGAGTAACTGATTTGCCTGTGCGCTGGCCAGCTGATTAGCTGCCTGAATGGCTTCCATCTGCCCTTGTGCACCGCTTGCCTGACTCTGCAATCTGACAAGGTTATCAGCATCGCTTTGGAGCATTATCTGCTGTTCATCGAGAGCCTTAAAAACAGCATCGTTTGCTTTCTTACGGGCTTCTGAGTTGTTCTGTTCTGCTTTACGAAGTGCACTAATTTCAGACGCAGCACACTCATCATTACTATTAAAACATGGCGAGGATTTATAGTAGTTAATGTCCTGATAGCGCTTCAGATATGAATCCAGGCTACCCGCCTGATCCTTGTAGTAGTTCAGTGTGTCCTGCGCCTGCAGGAGTTTATTAATCGTTGTGTTTGTCTGGTCCCATATATATGCGGCAGGTGCGACTGTATTTTGTAACATGTTTTCGTATTGCTGCAGTTGCGTCTGGTATTGCTGGATTTGTTTTGCCACTGACTGAACGTTGTTGACTGCGCTGATTGTGGTCTGAACCACGTTAGTTCCATCAATAACAGGAATGCCTGCTTTCACCGGAAATGCCACGATGGACGCCACGAAGGAAGCTACTAAGGCATTTTTAGCGGCTAAAATGCCTCTCTGCGATGAAAATACTCGGAGCATAAATTTCATTTGCTTACCTCAATTTCAAGTGATTAATAACATTGAACTCTCGGACTGATAACAGATGCTGATATATAGGAAGCCATGCATTTATTTATCCAAGATTCTATCCATAATATTCCTTAGTTCTTGACTAGTTGATTCTATTTTCGCAAGCAACGTTTTTATCATTGTCGGCGAAAAATTCACCGTGCGAGGATCTTTAGCCAGCCACAATTTAAGTAACCCACCAAGTCGACCGAGATCAGCATTTACTCGGCTCAGTTCATTAACCTGTTTTATGTCGACGATAGAATCAACTTGATAACCCATTGCAACTCTACGAACAAAACCGGTAACACTTAATCCAGATGCTTCTGCATTTTCTTGGATGAGAACTTTTTCTTCGGGTAAACAGTAAACTTTTATTGGCGTACTATTTTTTCTAGTCTGCGTAACTTTCATATAACTCTCCATACAGGCGGTAGCCTAGCAGCCTCGCAGAGCAGGACTGCCTTGAGCCGCGATGCGGCGAATAGGGAGTGGTAAAGTTGGAACACCCCAGCGGTGGGCCTACTTTACATGTCCTGCCCTCCAGTTGCCGTAGTATATCTGTGCACGTCGATGTGTATTTCGGTGTATATGTTGTGTTTCCTTAGAGTATTGATGCAGGATTCCTCGAGTAAAGTCATTCGATATATAGTGAGCCTCGGTCACTGTCTCAGTAGATATAAACTCAGCCATAACTGATTTCATCGCCCCTAACTCCTAAGAAAAATCATCGGATTTTAGCAGCTAAAATTTTTAAAGCCCCACTATAAGGGCTAACTAATTGTTTTTTCATGACAAAAAAATCTACCTCATGTGTCAATAATACAAATACAAGTTATAAATGCTTACAGCGCAAATCGTTTTCATAAGAAACAGATGACATTTAAAAAATGTATTTTTAGCTAAACAAAACTCAATAAAAAATCAACATTGAAAAATTGAACCGTGGTAATTAGGAATGCAATTAGACCCCATCGAATTTATCCACAAAATCTATACCTTAACTACAGGTTAATTTTTATATAGGTTAAACCTACAGGTAAACACTATAGGATGCCATGCAACCCTTTGTTACCAAAGCATTTATTAATCAAACAAGAGACAGAACATGCGCACCCCGAGACAAAACATGCGCAAACTTAGACAGAACATGCGCAGAATACTTTCTTTAAAGCGGGACAGAATATGCGTGGATAAGTTTCTTCATCCCCAAGCTTACACACACTTATAAAGTGCCAGATGATAGAGATTCATAACGCTTCAATATCCCTCAGTTATGTGTTTTTTCCTTCGGGGTACTTGAGGAGCACTTGGTTTTATAAGAAGTCCTTTTTCCGATGGTGTAGCGTCTAGCCCTGGCCATGCCCGCTGAACCTTTTCAAGCCCATCATTAAACCGTCGTCTAAAGTCTTTGACATCGGCATAATTAGATCCCATTTGCTCCATCAAACCTGACCAAGGGATCATTGTGACACGCTTTAAATAACTCACCCGATAAGTCGCCCAGCAATATATATCTAAGGCCATAGGAGAACGTTTAATCAGCCTCAGAACTCTCATATCCAACGGAACAGGCCTATCTACTATCAGTTGAAAAAATTTAGGCGATAGCTCTACCCAAGATTGGCTCAATAAATCACGTTCAGGATACTTTGCACTCCACCAAATATGTGAAACATCTGCGACTCTGGCTCCCATCTCGTCTTCACAAATATATCCATCTTCTTCATTTAACTCTGCCAACATAATACTAACCGTCATTTTGAATAATCGTCGCATCTGTTCACGAAGCGGGACAATAGAACCATTTTTACCACCGCTTGAGCGGAGCCCCAGTGCTTCCATAAAACGTCGCTGAGATCGTCCCAATTCAAGCTTACGTACTTCCTGCTCACTGATAATACCTTTATCTAATTTTGATTTATTTCTAATAGCCTGTGTACTAATCCAAACTAATAGTAATCGAGCATAACAACCGTAAGGCAAACCTACTGATGATGGTGCCATCATATGCATGGTTAAATTACCATTCTTACGGCTCCACTCATTCATTCTTGGCTTGCTGTGTGGAAGGGTTGCTTGAATTAAAAATCGAGCAATGAAACCAATCTCATTAGCCTCCAGAGCACTGCATTCATGTATTTCAATGAGTTTATCTACATATCTTGTATTTAACTTTACCTTATCGTTTGTCACTGAGATGCTTTTTTTCTGAGTCGTTCCCAAAGATTGAACATCTATTACATTTTTAATCGTCATGATGATTCACACTGACCACATAAAACCGGGTCTTGCTGCCTTTAAAGCAGATCTGCGCTTTGCTTCTATCCAGTTTTCAATCTCCGCTAAATCCCACGCAACACTTCGGCTCGTCAAAACAATACGCTGAGGAAACTCACCACGTTGTTCCAGGTTATAGATTGTTCGATCAGACAAAGGAATCATGCTGAGTAGGGTCTTACGATTAATTAGGGTCTTATGTGCTAGTTCTTGCATGTGTTGGCCTCCTGTTAGTTGCTGAGACCTGACTATGCCAATATTTTTCAGGCATCGAATTGGACGTTTAGGCGGATTAGGTTGAATCTTCAATTTATTTTCAAATTAACAAAGGACAGCTGCCAGCCATTACAAGTAGTTGCTAATAGACTCATTACTTAACCAGTAGTAACATAACCCTGAACTGTATATGGGGGATGTGGAAAATGGCATATATCGAAAGTGAAAAGAATATAAGTGATCGCTTAGGTATGTACTTTATCTCTGTCTGGGAAGATTGCGATACCGCTGTTGCCGCTGGCATACGGGAATTTCGAGAGCGATGGGCAAACTACACTGTACATTCAAAAAGAAAGGACCCACGAAGCCATTTGAAGGGTATTTCATCCTACGACAAACGAGAAGCGGATAAGCGCCCTATTGGAGAGCTTATCTTAGAGGTTATTGATCCTAAGGTGTCAGCATTCCTTAACTCTCTTCCTGAGAGTCATTTTCAATTCTTTCCTATCCCCTATATGAATATTGCTCACTCCCCCTTACCCTGTTCAAATGATAAATTTACCAGCACTGAAAGCGTCCCTAGTTGTTCGCATATTAAATATGGTTCTAAATTTAAAGAAGATGCTCCGATAACCAATCTAGTGATGGTTATGGGTATCAAAAATGCTCATGATGTTATTAAACAGCAACTAAGGCGTTTTGCAAACACGGAACATCAATATCGACCTATTGATCTTAAGTTTCAAGCAACCGTGGAAAATCTGCTTGAGCTTTTATGGCAGCTTCACCTTACACCGACACGCTTCAAGCAGCACAGTGCAGACACAAAACTCAATGCGCGGCGAAAGCAAACTTTCTGCGAGCTGTGTGGCCAAAGAAATGAACTTGCAGAATATTTTTATAAGCTAGATAACAATATGCTAGAACTGGAAGATGAGATAGAAATTCACAACGAACAGAACCCTGATAATCAGAAAAAACTACAACTCAGCCACAGGTATTGTTCTTACCATAAACAGAAACACAAAAATGGCTGCACCTGGAACTCCGCTTACAAGAGTGCTCTGCACTCAAAAGACCAATTCGAGAATGAATTGCAGAGATTGCAACTTCACATAGTCAGAGTCGAAGAGCTGAAAGTGATTTCAAGAGATGAACTAGTTGACCTTTATTTCTATCATTTCCTTCAAGATAAATGCGTGACTCAGAAACAAAGTGACGCATTTTTCCATTACGTTAAGGATAATTTTAAATACCCAATTGTACTCAAGGGAGAAACAAAAAGACTCATTCATGAAGCAGCCGTTCGCTTGACTGGAGTTGGTATAACTCTTGGAGCTGATGATGTCGGAAAACTGCGAGATATCGCTCGCCATATGGTTGACTCTAGATTAACAGATAGTAAGAAACGAATGCTCGTTCTTAAGAAACAAGGATTCAATCAGAGACAAATTGCAGATAAGTTAACGGAAATAGAGGGAAGAACTATTTCACCCCAAGCAGTTTCTAAAGCTTTGAGAAGTGTAAATAGTGATTTTAACATTTAAAAACATGAATCCAATCATACTATAAATGAATAAGATGGTAATATATAACACCCAATTAAAGAAAATGCATTTCTAATTAAATAGACACTTCTGACCCATCTGATAATAGAAAATAGATGAATTGAGTAGATCAAGGACATCAAAATAAACATACCTCACATCAAAAACAGCAATCAAAATAAATAAACTCCGTACGTTATTAAAATAACACTGGAACGTCCGAATTAAATATAAGAATATTCTCAACAAAGAACTGAATTATAGCATATAAAAATGCATTAACTCATGATTTAACTGACAAAATCCCTTAGTTGCGCACAACACAATCTTAAAATCCACTATAAACGAAAAACATAAATTGTATATTGCCAACAATAACCAAGAATAATAGTCAACTAAAAAGGATAACAACCAAAGTAGTGACCATTCAATATTTTTTTGCGTACGATTCCAGATCGTATACCACTTGAATGAAGAGATCAGCAAGTCCAACCCCATATTTCTCTTGTGTTTCAAGCAGGTTTTCCGAATTTTTTAGAGCATCATGCAGCTGTCCAAGCCCATCGGTCAAATCGTCAAAACTATGTGAACATTGTTCGATTAGATTCAACAGCTCACCTTTATTTGGTGTGTATCCTAATTGATGAGCGAATTTATTCCTCATCTTGTTAATACTTTGCAAACAACTAGCCACTTCATCTGGTATTAATTCCAAAGAGTTAATAAAAGCAATTTTCCTGCTATGGGTCAATGAAAGAAAATGCTGTTTAAGCTTAACGTCATAGCTTAAAACTATCTCTTCGAGAAGATGTTCAACTACTAAGTGACCAATAACAAATCCTGTCAGCAAATCCGAATCCTCGATCCTATGGAACAAGAATTCCTCGTACTCATTTATATTATCTGACATTGTAACTTGGCTCCCTAATGCAACGAATTACATTTACCATCCCTAACCCTTTATTGCTGGTTCCACAAGATAATCGACAAGGACAACAGGTGAAAAAATTCTCATACTAGATAGCTGTAATCAGGAACACTAAAAATCTATCAGGCATGTTTTAAATTTTTACCCTCGCTATTTTAGGTTAATGCATACTAGCTTCCCAAATAATAGGCTTGCCTCTTTTGTAACAAGTAAATGTATCTAGCTTACGTTCTAAGCATTTTAATAAACTAATTGAAATTTATTAAAAGTATAATTTTCAGGGTACAAGTCACTATATTTGGCATAGTGCTGCCTGTCAAATTTGTTTTATATCTTTCCGTAGATGTGTCCGATTAAGTCTGAGCTATTACATATTACGCAACCCATTCATCTATCATATCAGCCCAATCCTGTAGCATTGATGCTCTTTGCTCTCGATATTCAGCTTTGTTGTATACCGCTCTCACCCCTTTCTGTTCATGTGCCAGGCATTTTTCTATCCAGTCAGTATTGTATCCGGCCTCATGCAGCAGAGTGCTCGCAGTTCTACGAAGATCATGGGGTCCAAATTTAATGAGTGACTGGCCTTCTTTCTGCGCCGCCTTATACGTTAAAACCATTACGCGGTTCATCGTCGCACTGCTCATTGGAGCATCGGAATCATAACGAGAAGGAAGAATGTAGTCAGAACCACCGGCAAATGTTTTCAAAGCAATCAGAATATCCATAGCCTGGCGAGACAAAAATACCAAGTGTGGGTTACGCCGTTTCATTCGCTCCTTAGGGATCGTCCACAACGCTTCAATAAAGTTAAATTCATTCCAGGTTGCATTAGTTAATTCGCTTTTACGTACCATAGTCAACAAGAGAAGCTTTACCGCAGCACGAATCTGAGGAGTTGTTCCTACTTTTTCCATGTACCGGTACATCAAACCGATCTCAGCCGGCATTAATGTTCGGTCTCTCGGCTCAAATCGAGCGATACTTGCAGGCCGTACCAAATCAGCGGGATTCTCGACTTTCTGCCCTCTTTCTATTGCCCATCGATATACTTGGAGCACAATATCACGCGTATGCACAGCTGTTGCAGGTGCCCCTCTCTCCACTATCGCATCAGTAAGTGCTCTCAAGTCTTCATGGGTAATTTCTGTAAGCTTTTGGTTGCCAAATTTTCCCTCTAGCTCTCGGGCATAGACTGAGCGACGCATATCACGGGTGGAGTCGGCCATCTGATAGCCACGCAGCCATTTCTGAGCCCAGGCACCAAAGGTTTCAGCATCTTTCGTTCTCGCCTTAGCACGGGCTTTCTCTTTGGCCGGAGACTTTCCATCAGTAACCATTCGCTTCGCTTCATTGAGACGCTCACGTGCTTCAGCTAACGTTATACCTCCTACTCCGTAGCGGCCAAAGGTAATGGTTTCTTGCCTGCCATTGATCGAGTAGTTGTAGCGAAAGGAGATAGACCCTGCGGTTGTGACGGCAACATAGAGGCCATCACGGTCATTGACTTTGTAAAGTCTATCCTTGGGTTTGAGATTGCGTAGCTTAGTATCAGTCAGCATGTTTCAACCTATTATTCTTGTTTGATACCATGCTGAGAAACCTCTAAATAATTGGAGTTTAATCCTTATAAAACAGATGGATATGAAAAATTAATACCATGCCCCATCAAAAACACTCAGCATGGTATCGGGCGTAATCCATGGCATTACCAATGAATCATACCCATCAAAATACCACTGTCAAACCATGCTTGGCGTTGCCAGACATTGCCAAAAATAACTATACCAAAAACAAAAAAAGTCCGCATTTACGCGGACTTAGATATGATTTAGTGCCTGTTAGTGCAAGACGTTTCCTGTTGGAAAATCATTCCCACTCAATCGTCGCTGGCGGCTTACCGCTGATGTCATACACCACGCGGGAAATACCATTCACTTCGTTGATGATACGGTTGGAAACGCGGCCGAGGAAGTCGTACGGCAGATGTGCCCAGTGCGCAGTCATAAAGTCGATGGTTTCAACGGCACGCAGAGAGACAACCCAGTCGTACTTACGGCCATCGCCCATCACGCCAACAGAGCGGACCGGCAGAAAGACGGTAAATGCCTGGCTGACTTTGTTGTACAGGTCAGCTTTGCGCAGTTCTTCAATAAAAATAGCATCTGCGCGACGCAGCAGGTCGCAGTACTCTTTCTTCACTTCGCCCAGTACGCGAACGCCAAGGCCTGGCCCCGGGAACGGATGGCGGTAAAGCATGTCGTACGGCAGGCCCAGCTCAAGGCCGATTTTACGGACTTCGTCTTTGAACAGCTCACGCAGCGGTTCAACAAGGCCCATCTTCATCTCTTTCGGCAAGCCGCCCACGTTGTGGTGAGACTTAATCACGTGTGCTTTACCGGTCGCGGACGCGGCAGATTCGATCACGTCAGGGTAGATGGTGCCCTGCGCCAGCCATTTCACGTCTTCAAGTTTCAGCGCTTCTTCGTCGAAGATTTCGACAAACACACGGCCAATGATTTTGCGTTTGGCTTCCGGATCGTTCTCGCCTGCCAGCTCACTCAGGAAGCGTGATTCACCTTCCACGTGAACAATGTTCAGACCGAAGTGGTCGCCGAACATGTCCATTACCTGCTCAGCTTCATTCAGACGCAGCAGACCGTTATCGACGAACACGCAGGTCAGGTTTTTACCGATCGCGCGATGTAAAAGCATCGCCGTCACAGAGGAGTCAACGCCGCCGGACAGGCCGAGGATCACTTTGTCGTCGCCAACCTGCGCACGGATGCGTTCGATAGCGTCGTCGATGATTTTCGCCGGGGTCCACAGGGCTTCACACTGGCAGATATCGATAACGAAACGCTCCAGCATGCGCAGACCCTGACGGGTATGGGTCACTTCCGGGTGGAACTGTACGCCGTAGAAGCGTTTTTCTTCGTTAGCCATAATGGCGAACGGGCAGGTTTCGGTGCTGGCAACGGTGACAAAGTCAGACGGAATAGCCGTCACTTTATCGCCATGGCTCATCCATACGTCCAGCAGCGGTTTACCGTCTGCGGTCAGGGAGTCTTCAATACCACGAATCAGGGCGCTGTCGGTCAGAACTTCAACCTGGGCATAACCAAATTCGCGCTCGCTGGACGCTTCAACATGGCCGCCCAACTGCATCGCCATCGTCTGCATGCCGTAGCAGACGCCAAATACGGGCACGCCGGCTTCAAATACATATTGCGGCGCGCGCGGACTGTTATCTTCGGTGGTGCTTTCCGGGCCGCCGGAAAGGATGATGCCGCTTGGGTTAAATTCACGAATCTGCGCTTCGGTGACATCCCATGCCCACAGTTCACAGTAAACACCGAGCTCACGCACGCGGCGGGCAACAAGTTGTGTGTACTGAGAACCGAAATCGAGGATAAGGATGCGATGTTTATGAATATTTTCCGTCATTGACGCTAATTCCGAGGCAAGTGAAACAAAATCGCCCGGCTTATAGCCGGGCGTGGAAACTTATCAGGAGCCCATACGGTAGTTCGGGGATTCCTTGGTGATGGTCACATCATGGACGTGGCTTTCCTGGATGCCCGCACCGCTGATACGCACGAATTCCGCTTTCGTGCGCAGCAGGTCGATGGTACCACAGCCGGTCAGCCCCATACAGGAACGCAGGCCGCCCATTTGCTGATGAATAATCTCTTTCAGGCGACCTTTATACGCCACGCGTCCTTCGATACCTTCCGGCACCAGTTTGTCAGCGGCATTATCCGTCTGGAAATAACGATCAGAGGAACCTTTGGACATCGCGCCCAGAGAACCCATACCACGGTAAGATTTGTAAGAACGCCCCTGGTAAAGTTCGATTTCGCCCGGCGACTCTTCGGTGCCCGCCAGCATAGAGCCGACCATCACCGCAGCCGCGCCAGCGGCGATCGCTTTGGCAATGTCGCCAGAGAAGCGGATACCGCCGTCAGCGATAACCGGAATACCGGTGCCTTCCAGCGCTTCAACCGCGTCTGAAACAGCCGTAATCTGCGGAACACCCACACCGGTAACGATACGGGTAGTACAGATAGAGCCAGGGCCAATACCGACTTTCACAGCGCTGCAACCGGCTTCCGCCAGCGCACGTGCGCCTGCGCCCGTCGCGACGTTACCGCCAATGATTTGCAGATCCGGGTATTTTGCACGGGTTTCACGAATGCGTTGCAGAACGCCCTCGGAATGGCCATGCGAGGAGTCAATCAGCAGAACGTCAACGCCTGCCGCAACCAGCGCATCAACACGCTCTTCGTTACCTGCGCCGGCGCCAACCGCAGCACCGACGCGAAGACGGCCCTGCTCGTCTTTACAGGCGTTCGGTTTACGTTCCGCTTTCTGGAAGTCTTTGACGGTAATCATGCCGAGCAGACGGAATTTGTCGTCAACAACCAGCGCTTTCTCAACGCGTTTTTCGTGCATTTTCGCAAACACAACTTCACGCGCTTCGCCTTCGCGAACGGTAACCAGACGCTCTTTCGGCGTCATATATACGCTAACAGGCTGGTTCAGGTCGGTGACAAAGCGAACATCACGACCGGTAATGATACCCACCAGTGAATTGTCTTCGGCAACCACCGGATAACCAGCGAAACCGTTACGCTCGGTCAGTTCTTTCACTTCGCGCAGAGTAGTGGTTGGCAGGACGGTTTGAGGATCTTTAACCACGCCGGACTCGTGTTTTTTAACACGGCGGACTTCCTCAGCCTGGCGTTCGATGGACATGTTTTTATGAATAAAGCCAATGCCGCCTTCCTGTGCCAGGGCAATTGCCAGGCGCGCTTCCGTAACGGTGTCCATTGCTGCGGAGAGCATCGGAATATTCAGACGAATGGTCTTAGTGAGCTGAGTGCTCAAATCGGCAGTATTCGGCAGAACGGTGGAGTGAGCGGGAACGAGGAGGACGTCGTCAAACGTCAGGGCTTCTTTAGCGATACGTAGCATGGGCAATATCTCTGACCTGGGTGGTTAAATATTGCCGTGGCATTATACAGAGCGTAACCGATTGCTTCCACATTTTTTTGCGAAAAATACTTGCGCTCATCGCTGAGCGGGTTACTATCGACTGAATAACCTGCTGATTTAGAATTTGATCTAGCTCACATGTCATCTCTTCAAAGCCCCGCAATTTTTACCGTTAGCCGCCTGAATCAGACAGTACGTAGCCTGCTGGAACGCGAAATGGGCCAGGTCTGGATCACAGGTGAAATCTCTAATTTTACCCAGCCTGCGTCCGGTCACTGGTACTTCACGCTTAAGGACGACACCGCACAGGTTCGCGGGGCAATGTTTCGCAACAGCAACCGTCGCGTGACGTTCCGCCCTCAGCATGGGCAGCAAGTGCTGGTTCGCGCGTCTGTTACGCTCTATGACCCGCGCGGCGATTACCAGATAATCGTTGAAAGCATGCAGCCCGCCGGTGAAGGGTTACTGCAGCAGAAATATGAGCAACTGAAAGCGGCGCTGTCAGCAGAAGGGCTTTTCGATCAACAGTTCAAACAGCCGCTCCCCACACCGGCCCACTGTATTGGCGTTATCACCTCGAAAACCGGCGCTGCACTACATGACATTCTCCACGTTCTGAAACGACGGGATCCCTCTTTGCCGGTGGTCATCTACCCCACCGCGGTACAAGGTGACGATGCGCCGGGGCAAATTGTACGCGCCATAGAACTGGCGAACGCGCGTCAGGAATGTGATGTGCTGATCGTCGGGCGTGGTGGTGGCTCGCTGGAAGATTTATGGAGTTTTAATGACGAGCGCGTTGCGCGCGCCATTTTTGCCAGCCGTATTCCGGTGGTCAGCGCCGTCGGCCACGAAACCGACGTGACCATTGCGGATTTTGTCGCAGATTTACGTGCCCCTACCCCCTCTGCCGCAGCGGAAATCGTCAGTCGCAACCAGACGGAGCTGCTGCGCCAGATCCAGTCTTCTCAGCAACGCCTTGAGATGGCGATGGACTTTTTCATTGCTAACCGCACCCGACGCTTTACTCAACTTAACCACAGGCTGCAACAGCAGCATCCACAACTGCGTCTCGCCCGTCAGCACACCGTACTGGAAAAACTCCGCCAGCGGATGCGTGTCGCCCTGGACAACCAGCTTAAACAGGCGACAGTGCGTCAACGCCGTGTCGGCCAGCGCCTGAATCAGCAAAACCCACAGCCGCGGATCTGGCGTGCGCAGACACGTATTCAGCAACTGGAATACCGGCTGGCGGAAAGCCTGCGTGCGCAATTGGGCGTGACGCGAGAGCGTTTTGGCAAGGCAGTGACGCACCTGGAGGCAGTCAGCCCGCTCTCGACGCTGGCCCGCGGCTATAGCGTCACCACGGCTGCCGATGGCAATGTGCTGAAACAGGCGAAACAGGTTAAAACGGGCGATACGCTGACCACCCGTCTCGCCGATGGCTGGATAGAGAGTGAAGTGAAAAGCGTCATTCCTGCGAAAAAAGCGCGCGCGTCTAAACCCCGCAGCGCGGGCTAATTCACAGCCTGGTCGGGGTCAGAAACATAATAAGAAGTGCTAATCCGGCAAACATCAAAAGCGACCAGGTGGCTCCCAGTAATGCATACAGTTGTCCAAAAACTATCGCCCCCGCCACCTGCCCTACCGCCAGCATAAAAAAGACGATACCTACCCCTGCGGCCGGCGCATTCGCCGTAGCGGACGCGCCGCAGACCAGCAGTACGCCGGAAAGCGTAATATAGCCCACGCCACAGAGGGCCGCCGCCGGAATAAGCCACCCGCTATAGCCATGACTTACCGCCAGTAGCACCAGCGGTGCGGCCATAAAAAGCAGCGACAGCCAGTAAACCGGGTTCCAGCCTGTCCGGGCAGCCAGCGCGCCGGTAAAGATGCCAGCTATTCCCGCCCCGCCGCTTACCAGCCACAGCATGCTGGTGGTTTCTTTTGCAATATGCAGATGATTTTGCAGAATATCGGGTCCGAAATTCCACCATGCCGCGCTCGCTATTCCGCAGATAAAAGCAATCAGCGCCAGCCGCCGCATTGCCTGGCACTGTAAGACCTGCCGCCAGGATTGTTCATTTTTTGCCCCCTGTGTTTTGGTCGCGGGTAAGTAGCGCATCACCGGCAGCAGGCAAAGCAGCGCCAGCACCGCGAACGCAATGCAGGCTCCGCGCCACCCAAAGGGGGTGAAAAGCAGTACCGGTACGGAAAGGATAATGCCGCCGCCAGTACCGGCATTGATAAAAGTGTTAGTGGTGGACTGCCGACGCTCTGCCACCGCCTGGCTGACCGATGCAGCCAGTGACGGCGATGCCAGCCCCGAACTCAGACCGGCGATAAACAGCCCCAGCGCAAGGAGTAGAACACCCGAAGACAATGCCAGGATCAGTAGCCCAAGTGCCGCGCAGAGTGCCGAAACGATCGCGGTGGTACGAGCGCCGTAACGCCCGGTTACCGGGGCGGCCCAGAGCGAAGAAAAACAGTAGGCGATATAGCTACAGGCGGCGATAACACCCGCAGCCCGTGGACTCAGCGCAATATCCTGTCCTACCGACGGCAGCATCAGGCCCCAGGCAAAACGCGCCATGCCATACGTCACAGCAATAAGCAAAAACCCGGTTAACGCAAGCGGTGAAATTGTTTTATCCACACCCGACCCTCTTTTCTGATTGAGCAGTTAATGATGGTCGAAACGGACAGTTTTGCCGCGTAAGGGGTAAAAATGCCGAATGTCACATAAACTTGTAGTCAGCCTTGCCAACAATCAGGAGAGCAGCATGACAGCGACACGACTTCACAGTGTTATCCCGCCCTACATCCTGCGCCGCATTATTGATAACGGCTCCGACGTACAGCAAAAGTGCGCCCGCCAGACCCTAACCCATGTCCAGACGCTCATGGCACATATGCCGGGCAAGCCTGCCGCGCCGCATGTTGCGAAAGCGGGCCAGTTGCAGCGGGACATTTATGATGCGAAACAGACTCAGGAGTTACCAGGCACGCAGGTGCGCTTTGAGGGGCAGTCATCAAATGGCGATATCGCCGTAGATGAAGCATGGGAATATCTGGGTGTGACGCACGATTTTTTCTGGAAAATTTATCATCGCGATTCACTGGATAATAAGGGCCTGACGCTTATCGGTACCGTTCACTATGGCCGCGAATACCAGAATGCATTCTGGAACGGTCAGCAGATGGTATTTGGCGATGGCGACGGCGAGATCTTTAACCGTTTCACTATCGCACCGGATATTGTCGCCCATGAGCTTAGCCACGGCGTAACGGAAACAGAAGCCGGGCTGATTTATTTCGAACAATCCGGGGCGCTCAATGAATCCCTGTCCGATGTGTTTGGCTCGCTGGTGAAACAGTATTTGCACAAACAGACCGCGCAAGAGGCGGACTGGCTTATTGGCGAAGGGTTATTGGCCGCAGGTATCAACGGCAAAGGGTTGCGCTCTATGGCAGAGCCGGGCACCGCCTATGACGACCCGCTACTGGGTAAAGACCCCCAGCCTGCGCATATGAAGGACTTTATTAAAACTCGCGAGGATAACGGCGGCGTACATCTTAACTCAGGCATTCCTAATCGTGCGTTTTACCTCGCCGCCACCGCGCTTGGTGGTTATGCATGGGAAAAAGCCGGTTATGCCTGGTATGACACGGTTTGCGACCACTCACTCGCGCAAAATGCTGACTTTGCGGCTTTCGCCCAACTGACCATTGCTCACGGTGAAAAACGGTCGGGAAAAGAGACGGCGGAAGCCATTAAACAGGCCTGGATTGAGACAGGGGTACTGTGATGAATATTCCGGAGCTCACTGAGGACGCGGTCATTGAGCTTGCCCGTGAAGGCGGAGTGGCATTTATCCCACAGTTGAGCGGTCTGAGAAGAATCGCCCTATCCGCCCTTACGCCACAGCAACGTGAGCGGGTGATTGATATTTTACAGCAAGCACTGCAGCGCGGCTTTCCACCAGGGCAGACGGACTCACCGGGGCGCGGCGACCAGCGCTATTTTCGTATTCAGATAATCTGGACTCACCACAACGAGGCGCACTATACCGATATTATCTTGCTGGTGCCGGAACAGGAGGCACCGCCTTCGCTGGTGGATCTGTGGAAAAAGGGCGAAAGCGGCGTGTGTGATTAAATGTCCTGCAGGGCAAAGATCACCCGCTTTTTGGAGATCAGACCGTGACCCTGCTGGCAGAAATAGTCCACCGCTCCGCAGGCTTTGAGCACGTCCAGCGGCTGTTGGCACTCCGGGCATAGCGCGTGAAGAGGGTAATCTTTATCACAACCATGGCAGTGACCATGTGTACCGATCAATTCCAGCGGGTTGTGGCAGGTTGGGCATTTAAGATCCATAAATATCCTCCCATAAGGTTACCCGGTAGTGATTAACACCACCGGGGTTTTTAAACTTACTTGCCTTTCTTAATATGTTTAATCAAGCGCTTACGTTTACGCATCTGGTTTGGCGTCAGCGTATTGCGTTTGTCCGCATACGGGTTTTCCCCTTCCTTAAACTGAATACGGATAGGGGTGCCCATCACATCCAGCGATTTGCGGAAGTAGTTCATCAGATAACGCTTGTAGGAGTCCGGCAGATCTTTTACCTGGTTGCCGTGAATCACCACAATTGGCGGGTTATAACCACCAGCATGCGCATATTTCAGCTTCACGCGACGGCCACGAACCAACGGCGGCTGGTGATCTTCGCTCGCCATATTCATGATACGGGTCAGCATCGCGGTGCTCTGGCGACGGGTCGAACTGTCGTAGGCTTCGCGCACCGATTCAAACAGGTTACCTACGCCGCTGCCATGCAGCGCGGAGATAAAGTGCACGCGAGCAAAGTCGATAAAGCCCAGACGGAAGTCCAGCGTCTCTTTAACCTGCTCTTTCACTTCCTGGCTGAGGCCATCCCATTTGTTCACCACGATAACCAGTGAGCGCCCACTATTAAGGATGAAACCCAGCAGGGAGAGATCCTGGTCGGAAATACCTTCACGGGCATCAATAACCAGCAGTACCACGTTGGCGTCTTCAATCGCCTGCAGCGTTTTGATGACCGAGAATTTTTCCACCGCGTCGGTGATTTTGCCGCGTTTACGCACGCCCGCGGTGTCGATCAGAACGTATTCACGCCCATCACGCTCCATCGGGATATAAATACTGTCACGCGTGGTACCTGGCATGTCATAAACCACGACACGCTCTTCCCCGAGAATGCGGTTAGTCAGCGTGGACTTACCGACATTAGGCCGCCCGACAATCGCCAGCTTGATAGGCAGATCCTGCGGGTTGAAGTCGTCTTCTGGCTCTTCTTCTTCACCCTCTTCACCCTTACCGTCATCGAACTGGGCCCAGTAGGCGGCGTTCTCATCCAGTTCTTCCGGCGGGTCGATTTCGTCCATCCACGGCAGCAGAACGTGTTCCAGCAGGCTGACAACACCACGACCATGAGAGGCGGCAATCGGGTGAATTTCACCCAGACCAAGGGAGTAAAAATCAACAACCGCCTGATCCGGATCCAGCCCGTCTGTTTTGTTGGCGACGAGGAATGTCGGTTTTTCACGCGAACGCAGGTGCTTAGCAATAGCTTCATCAGCCGGCATCAGCCCGGCGCGCGCATCCACCATAAACAGCACCACATCAGCCTCTTCAATCGCCAGCAGCGACTGTTCCGCCATACGGGTTTCTACGCCGTCTTCCGTACCATCAATACCGCCCGTGTCGATACAGATAAATTCGCGACCTTCGACTTCAGCACGACCGTACTTACGGTCACGGGTCAGCCCCGGAAAATCCGCTACCAGCGCATCACGGGTGCGTGTTAAACGGTTAAAAAGCGTGGATTTTCCAACGTTAGGGCGCCCGACCAGCGCGACCACAGGTATCATGTTTAAAGCCTCATTACTTAGAATTCAAAAATCAAAACGTCGCAACGCTGGCGACGTTTTAAAAACAGTAAAACGGCCCCTGCAACAGGAGCCGTCTTCTCACGAACGACCACCTTCGCGCGATTAACGCGTGATGGCGTACAGCGTACCGTCTTTAGCCTGGATCAGCAGTTTGCCATCCGCAGCGACAGGATCGGTCAGGAAACCGGAGCCGTCCACTTTCTGCTGCGCGACAAAACGCCCGTCTTCGACGTTAATCCAGTGCATATAACCTTCGCTGTCACCGGTCACGATGTAACCATTATACAACGCCGGAGCAGTAAGGTTACGGTGCAGAAGATCGCTTTGCGTCCACAGCGTCACGCCACCGTCAGTGGTTAACGCCAGAACACGGTCATTCTGGTCAATCATATAAATACGATTACCGTCTACAACGAAATTGCTCACTGAACCCAGTTCGCGTTTCCACATAATCTGACCGCTACGCAGATCCAGCGCCGTCAGATTACCGTTGTAAGCCAGCGCGTAAACCACGCCGTTTACAATCACCGGCGTTGTGTCTACGTCACTCAGACGGTCGATTTCCGTCGGGCCGGTTGCCTGAGAAATACGCTGCTGCCAAATCATCTGGCCCTGCTGCATCAACACGGCGCTTACACGACCGTTGTCACCACCCACAATGGCTGCGCCGTAGGCGGTAGCCGGTGCGGATTCACCACGCAGGGACAAAGACGGCATATCGAGGTTAACCGTCCATTTTACTGCGCCGTCGCTCTCATTAAGCGCCTGCAGTTGGCCGTTACTGGTATGAATCAGCACCAGGCCATCGCTGACAACAGGACGGGACAACGCTTCACCGGCAACGTTGGTTTTCCAGGCTTCGGAACCGTCGTTCGTATTCAGCGCATAAACCTTCGCTTTTTCACTGCCCACATAGACATGGCCGCCAGCAACGGTCACACCACCGGACAACAGCGCCGGACTGCTGGAGAACCAGCCGGATTTTTCTGCCAGGTTAACGGACCAGACTTCCTTGCCATCGCTCGCGCTAACCGCTTTTACCGTACCGCGACGATCGGCAGCATAGACCACGCCGCTGTCCAGCGCCGGATGTAAATTCGAATGAAAATCGCCAATACCGCTACCCACAGACGTACTCCATGCGGTAGACGGATTAAATTGGTTCGTAACCGTCGGCAGAGGGGACATTTTGACAACATCTTCTTCGCCGTTAAACAGGGAACAACCGCTCAGTAAGGTGACGGACAGCAGCCCAGGCAGAAGTAATTTACGCAATTGCATCGGGTCCCTCTTAGATGGACAAATTGTTGATTTTCATCTGCATCATTTCACTCAGCGCCGGGGAGGCGTTGTTTTTAACGCCATTCTCCCAGGCAGTGCGTGCACCTTGTTTGTCGCCTTTGCTGAGTAACGCTTCACCACGCAGGTCAGCAACAATGGCCGCCCAGCCGTCGCCTTTCACGCTATCAAGCGTTTTCAGCGCGGCATCCTGCTGCTTAAGCTGCACCTGGATACGGGCGAGACGGATGTTGATCATACCCTTAAGGTTTTCATCGCTGGTAGCGGCAAGCCCTTGTTGCAGCTGCGCGGACGCTTTTTCAAGCTCATTGCGTTCAACGTACTGCTGTGCCAGTTCCAGTGACGCCAGCGCGCCATAGGTATTTTTATTCTCTGCCGCGAATTTTTCAGCCGCAGTCAGCGTTTCAGGTTTATCAGCACGAATCGCGGTAATTGCGTTTTCGTAGCCTTGTGAAGCCGATCGCGCTGTTTCGATTTGGTGACTATTCCAGTAGCGCCAGCCAACTAATGCACCAATACCTAAAATGACACCAACAGCCAGCGCTTTGCCGTTTTCAGCAAAAAAGCGTTTGAGCGCGTCTACCTGTTCGTTGTCGTTCTCGTAAATTTCCACGCAGTCCTTCTCCTTAACGATAATTCACCGGGGAGATTAGCCCAGTAGTGTGCGCAAATGCGCCGCAACGCTGTCCTGCGTTACCGTATTTTGCTCACCAGAGCGTAAATCCTTCACTACAACGTTACCGTCAGCGATTTCAGACTCACCCAGCACCAGTGCGAGCTTCGCGCCCCACTTATCGGCACGGGCAAATTGCTTTTTGAAATTACCGCCGCCGTGGTTCGTCATGAGCTTAACATCAGGTAACGCATCGCGTACCCGTTCAGCCAGTTGCATTGCAGCGGACTGTACGTTTTCGCCCGACGCTACCAGGTATATATCGACAACGGATTCTGCTTTAAATTCCGGATTAACTGCCTGAACCAACAAAACAAGTCGTTCAAGACCCATCGCGAAGCCAACCGCCGGGGTTGCGCGACCGCCAAGCTGCTCGACCAGGCCGTCGTAACGGCCACCCGCACACACCGTTCCCTGAGAACCCAGGCTGGTGGTCACCCACTCGAAAACAGTGCGGTTGTAATAATCAAGACCGCGCACCAGACGCTGGTTTACCGTATAGGCAATACCCGCCGCCTCCAGCAGTTTGCACAGGCCTGCGAAGTGTTCGCGAGATTCTTCATCCAGATAATCACCCAGCGCTGGCGCCGAATTCAGAAGCGCCTGAATGTCCGGATTTTTGGAATCCAGCACGCGCAGCGGGTTGCTGTACATACGGCGTTTGCAATCTTCGTCCAGTTGTTCTTTATGCTGCTCAAGGAACGCCACCAGTGCATCGCGATAGTTTGCACGCGCTTCCAGGGAGCCGATAGAGTTCAGTTCGAGGCTAACATGATCGAAGATACCCAGCGCACGCCACCAGCGCGCCGTGAGCATAATCAGCTCGGCATCAATGTCCGGGCCCTGCAGGCCAAACACTTCGACACCCAACTGATGGAATTGACGGTAGCGACCTTTTTGCGGGCGCTCATAGCGGAACATCGGACCGACATACCACAGGCGCTGTTCCTGATTGTACAGAAGACCATGCTCGATGCCGGCGCGTACACAGCCCGCTGTACCTTCTGGACGCAGCGTCAGGCTATCGCCGTTGCGATCGTCAAAGGTGTACATCTCTTTTTCAACCACGTCGGTGACTTCACCGATCGCGCGTTTGAATAACGGGGTCTGCTCTACAATCGGCAAACGGATTTCATTGTAACCGTAGCTGCCGAGCACGTTTTTGAGTGTGCCTTCAATGCGCTGCCAGATGGCGGTTTCGCCAGGCAGATAATCGTTCATGCCGCGAATGGCTTGAATATTCTTTGCCACGTTTATTCTCTTTTTGAATACAAAAAATGAACCCTCAGGGCTTGCGCCTTGCGGGTTCATCATACACGGGAAGCCAGCCGCTTCCCATCACGTTATTTTTCTACCTGTTGGACATCAATACGATTAGCTTCATCCAGCATTGATGCTTTCGCACGGATACGGGCTTCGAGCTGGGTAATCATATCGTCGTTATCCAGTCTGTCTCTACGCACGCCATCTTCATAAAGGCCGCTTTTCTTGTTACCGCCGGTCACGCCAAGCGTAGAAACCAGCGCTTCGCCTGGGCCGTTCACCACGCAACCGATGATCGAAACATCCATCGGCGTGATGATATCTTCCAGGCGCTGCTCAAGGGCATTCACGGTGCCGATCACGTCAAATTCCTGACGCGAGCAGGTAGGGCAGGCAATGAAGTTGATGCCACGTGCGCGGATACGCAGTGATTTCAGGATATCGAAGCCAACTTTGATCTCTTCAACCGGATCCGCCGCCAGCGAGACACGCAGCGTATCGCCGATCCCCTCAGACAGCAGCAAGCCCAGACCAATCGCCGACTTGACCGCGCCACTGCGCGCGCCACCCGCTTCGGTGATACCGAGGTGCAACGGCTGATCAATCTGTTTTGCCAACAGACGGTAAGATTCCACCGCCAGGAACACATCGGAGGCTTTTACGCTGACTTTGAATTGATCGAAATTAAGTCTGTCCAGGTGATCGACATGGCGCATGGCAGACTCCAGCAGCGCTTGCGGCGTGGGCTCACCATATTTCTCCTGCAGATCCTTTTCCAGCGATCCTGCATTGACGCCAATACGAATAGGGATATTTTTGTCGCGCGCGCAGTCCACAACCATGCGAATGCGTTCTTCATTACCGATATTGCCTGGGTTGATACGCAGACAGTCGACGCCATATTCCGCGACTTTCAGCGCGATACGGTAGTCAAAGTGAATGTCCGCGACCAGCGGTACGCTCACCTGTTGCTTAATCAATTTGAATGCTTCTGCCGCGTCCATGGTAGGGACGGAAACGCGAACAATGTCAGCGCCAACACGCTCAAGCGCTTTGATCTGCGCGACCGTCGCGTCCACATCAGTGGTGCGGGTGTTTGTCATTGACTGCACGGCGATGGGGGCGCCATCGCCAATCGGCACATTACCAACGTAAATCCGTTTCGATTTCCGACGTTGAATCGGAGCCTGGTTATGCATGAAAAATCTCCCGCGTTGCCCGTCTGTTACTGTACTGCTGATTGTTCGGCATTGAGGGTCAGGCGTGCAACCTGGTTAGTTCTGATAAAGCGGCTCAGATCGACAGGTTTACCCTGATATTGAATCTGTACCGCAGCAGGTGCACCGATTTTGAGCTTGTAAGGCGCCTGGCCGGTTAAATTCAGCGTCGCGTCTTTACGCTGGATCCCACTGAATAATTTTTTACCGCTTGCATCACTCACTTCTAACCAGCAGTCGGCGTTAAAGTTCATGACCAGCGCATGTGCGGCGTCCGGGGAGGTAATACCTGCCTGGTCAGTCGGTAGCGGCGCGTTATTCGCGGTTGCCGATGGCTGAGTGGCAGGAGATTGGGTAACAGGTGCCTGAGAAGGTGATACAACGGCATTTGAATGCGCGGTGGTCGCAGGCGCCTGCGTCGCTGTTCCAGGGGCTGCGGCAGGGGCGGTTGGTTCAACTGGCGTAGTCGCAGCCGTATTCGGTGTTTCTGTCGGTGTGCTGGCAGCATCGTTGTTCAGCGCAACGCTCTGCCCTTCGCTGTTCCCACTGGCGTTCAGCTCTGCAGAGGACTGATCGGCCATTGTGGTGATCTCTTGCTGCTGCGCTTTGTGATTTTGCCACCACCATGCGCCTGTCAGACCAACAACCACAAACAGCACCAGCCAGGTAAAGCTCATTAACCAGCCGTCACGTTTTTTACGACGTTTACCCAGAGAAAAGGTCTGCATCGGCGCGACTTTCGCCGCCCGAATCGGTGCCTGTTTCTCAATCATCGGCAGCAGTTCTTCTTCCGGGATATGCACCAAACGCGCATACGAGCGGATGTAACCACGCAGGAATGTTGAAGCCAATTCGGCAGGAGCCTTATCGTCTTCAATATCGCGCACCGTGGAAACTTTGAGACAGAGGCGCTCAGCTACCGCCTGCTGGCTAAGTCCGAGTTGTTCACGGGCATTGCGCAGACGAACGCCCGTGGTTTGTGCTTCGTTTTGGTCGTGAGTGGCTTCAGTATTCATTCGCTACAACTGCTGGTACGTGAAAATTTAAGATTCAGGCGCGTAGTAAGCATTGCCTGGGCGCGCCGCGAAATGTCAGGGTCAGTTAAATTTAGACCGACAGTATAAGACTGTCAGGCCGGTCATAACAGAACAGCTTTTCGTACTTTTGCTAAGCTGTTGTTCCATCGCTACATACTGCCTTAAAGTAGAGAGAAACGCACAGTAATTATTGATTACACAAGTATACTCAGGCGATTAAATCAGCATATTTATGCGTCGCGACACAGAAGCCTGCCGCGACGCCAGAAGACTAAACCGCTTTAATCGAAATCGGCTCACCCTGCATACGTTTACGCATTGTGCGTTTCGTACGGTCAATGACGTCACCGGCCAGTTGACCACATGCCGCGTCAATGTCATCACCACGTGTTTTACGCACAATGGTGGTGAAACCATAGCTCATCAGCACCTTACAGAAACGATCGATACGGCTGTTTGAGCTGCGACCATATGGCGCACCCGGGAACGGGTTCCACGGAATCAGGTTGATCTTGCACGGCGTGTCTTTCAGCAACGCGGCCAACTCATGCGCATGCTCAGTACCGTCATTCACGTGGTCGAGCATTACGTATTCAATGGTTACGCGGCCCTGATTAGCATTGGATTTCGAAATGTAACCGCGAACCGATTCGAGGAACGTCGCAATATTATACTTTTTGTTAATCGGCACAATTTCGTCGCGAATAGTATCGTTCGGCGCATGCAGGGAAATAGCCAGTGCAACATCAATCATGTCACCCAGCTTATCCAGCGCAGGAACCACGCCGGACGTCGACAGCGTAACGCGGCGTTTGGACAGGCCAAAACCAAAGTCATCCAGCATGATTTCCATTGCCGGTACGACGTTAGTCAGGTTCAGCAATGGTTCGCCCATCCCCATCATCACTACGTTAGTGATAGGACGTACGCCGGTCGTTTTTACCGCACCGATAATTTTTGCCGCCCGCCAGACCTGACCAATAATTTCTGAAACTTTCAGGTTACGGTTGAAGCCCTGCTGCGCCGTGGAGCAGAATTTACACTCCAGCGCACAGCCGACCTGCGAGGAAACGCACAGAGTGGCGCGATCGTCTTCCGGAATGTACACCGTTTCAACGCGCTGATCGCCTACGGCAATCGCCCATTTAATCGTGCCATCAGAGGAGCGCTGCTCTTCCACAACTTCCGGCGCGCGGATCACCGCAACTTCTTTGAGCTTATTACGCAGCACCTTATTGATGTCGGTCATCTCATCAAAATCGTCGCTGCAATAGTGGTACATCCACTTCATCACCTGATCGGCGCGGAAGGGTTTTTCGCCTAAGTTTTTGAAAAACTCTCGCATCTGCTGACGATTCAAATCCAGCAGGTTAATTTTTGCATCTTTATTGGGAACCGTCAGTGCGACGTTCTCAGGCGTGACAATGTGTTCAGACATAGTTTGTGTATTCCGGCCTCGTTATTACACGTTATGGCCCCTGGAGGGTTGAAAAAAGAAGCGCCCCGGGAATGCGTTTTGCAATTCACGGGGCGCTGCATTGTACAAATTCTGCTGTGCAGATGCCACGACTGTGCGCAGCATTGACAAAATAAAGTGTAACTATGCTTACAATTTCCGATGGGCTTCACGCAACACGGCGCGCAAGGCGGCGGAAATTAGCGAGTGCGCGGGCAAACTTCGCCTTCGCCGAAGAAATAGGCGATTTCACGCGCGGCAGACTCAAGTGAATCGGAACCATGGGTGCCGTTCTCGGTGAAGCTGTCAGCATAATCCGCGCGCAGAGTACCGGCCAGCGCGTTAGCCGGGTTGGTGGCGCCCAGCAGGTCACGGTGACGCTGCACCGCATTTTCACTTTCCAGTACGGAGACCACGATCGGGCCGGAGGTCATGAATTCAACCAGACCGTCGAAGAATGGTTTGCCATCGTGTTCAGCGTAGAAGCCGCGAGCCTGCTCAACGGACAGATGCAGCATTTTCGTGCCAACAATCTTGAAACCAGCAGATTCAAAACGCGCGAAAATACTACCAATAACGTTTTTTGCCACCGCGTTCGGCTTGATGATGGAAAAAGTACGTTCAATAGCCATGTTAACCCCTGTAAGTTGTTCTGTTGTCGTACATACATACGTATGACCTGGCGCGGATTATAAAGAGCAACGCGGGCATTGCCTATGGATAAAGGTAACATTTTTTTAAAATAAGACGAGTTTCAGCAACACCATTCACCAAAACGTCTCTAACCAACGTATTACGGCGCCTTGAGGCGGCAAGAGTGGGGATCCCCGGCCGCTGACATAAATCAGGTACCGGGGTGAGCGCGAGCAGTCAGCACAAAGGTCGTGTCAACGCTGACGCGTATCTTCGTTGCGTCATTGCACCGCGAACTCGACTGCCGCAACCTGCCCGGCATCATCCATCACCAGTAACTGATACTCCCCGCTTTTATCAAGGTTAAGGCTTAATATGCGATCATGACCGTCCAGCGGCTCTCCGTTTAAAAACCACCAGCGTCGCCCTTCCCCACCGATGGCCTGTAGTGGCAATGTTGCCTGCGAGCGCCCCGGTAGCCGTTTGATCACTGCGCCGTCCCGGATCCCCGAGAGCAACAGCGGCGGCGGTGCGTTCTCATCACGCGGAGGACATGTTTTCGAGCGCGGAGGTAATCTCGCCGCTCGCCGCTCGCCATCGGGCAACCAGGGTTCCAGGGGCAAAGGCCAGACGATAACTGTACGTTGCTGCGCATCGGGGCAGTCTGCTGCGACCCGTTCTCCCTGCGCGTTTACCCATACGGGAAAACGGATGCCGCGAGCGCCTTCCTGTTCAGCCATCAGCATCGTGGGCGGCTGGCTGTTATCTAAAAGCCAGGTCGCCAGACGGCGGCGGCAATTGCTGTCCCCCTCTGGCAAACTCTGCCCGCCAGGCCAGCAGATAACGTCGCGGCTTACCGATTCCGGGCGGGGATCCTGTGGCAAACGCGCCAGTTCCAGCGCGGAGCGCGGCTGCAGCAGATTGTTAACCTGATTGAGCAAGGGGACTGCGCTGGCGAAACCAAATTGACCAGCAACCGGCGTGCCGTCCGGCCTGCCCGTCCAGACGCCAATCACATAGCGGCTATTGAGCCCAATGGCCCACGCGTCACGATAACCGTAGCTGGTGCCGGTTTTCCAGGCCAGCGGCACCACTTGCGGGAGCGCGCTGTCCGGCAGGGGCTGCGCTTCCCCGGCAAGAATGCGGCGAATAATCCACGCCGCGCCCGGAGACATCAACGTTCTTTCCATCAGCGGGTCGTCTGGCTGAAAGCGCAACTGCCCGGCCTTGCCGTGACGCGCAAAGGCGCTATACGCTGCAGTGATATCCGCCAGACGGGCGCCTGCGCCCCCCAGAATAAGTGACAGGTTCGGCTCCGCGCCTTCCGGCAATTTCAGCGGCAACCCCGCATTGCGCAGCGTGGCAGCAAATTTCTTTGGCCCGTAGGCCTCCAGAACCTGAACCGCGGGAAGATTGAGGGAACGAACCAGCGCCTCATTCATACTGACCGGGCCGTGAAAACCACTGTCAAAATTACCGGGCCGATAGTCTCCCGTTCGCCGTGGCACATCCTGCAGCAACGAGGCGGGATGAATCAGACCGTCATCCATCGCCAGGCCATATATAAAGGGCTTTAACACCGATCCCGGCGAGCGGGTGGCGCTGACCATATCGACATGGCCAAAACGGCTGTCGTCATTGATGTCAACCGATCCTACCCAGCCACGGACTTTCATGTCCGTATGGTCGACAACGATGATCGCCAGCGAGCTACGCGGGGGAAGACGAGATTTAACGCCAGCAGCCATGTCTTCAAGCTGACGCTGGAGGCTGGCATCGAGTGTGGTGGTAATCTTGAGACCCGGATCTTTGCTCAACATATAGCGAGAGAAGAGGGGCGCGAGCTGCGGCATCTGACGGGGCGCCAGCCAGACCGGCTCTTCACGCGACTCCTCAACCTGCTTTTGGCTCCACACTCCCTGCGAGACCATGCGATCCAGTACTTTATCCCGCGCCGCCTGTGCACGTTCCGACCAGCGGTCCGGGCGCAGGCGACTCGGCGCCTGCGGTAAGACGGCCAGCAGTGCCGCCTCTGCATAGCTGAGCTGAGCGGGGGATTTACCCAGATACACCCAGCTTGCCGCCCCAACGCCCTGCAACGTACCGCCAAACGGTGCCCGGTTGAGATAGAGCGTCAGAATATCGCGCTTGGAGAGATGCCATTCCAGTTGCATCGCCCGCCACAGCTGGCGGACTTTACCGCCAAAAGTACGCGGATGGGGATCGAGCAGACGCGCGACCTGCATGGTGAGCGTACTGCCGCCAGAGATAACTCTGCCAGCCAGCAGGTCCTGCCATGCGGCACGGGCGACCGAAAGCGGGTTGACGCCTGGATGTTTCCAGAACCAGCGATCTTCGTATTCGATAAGCGCCTGTAAATAGCGTGGGGAGACATCCTCTATCGCCACCGGGTAGCGCCAGATCCCTTCGGCATCGGCGAAGCGCCAGAGCGGCGTGCCATCTTCCGCCACGACGACACGCGCCGGGTTGACCTCTTTCAAGGGCAACGGCCAGAGTTTGTCGGCAATAAAAAGAACCAACGGAATAAGAAGAAACGCTCCCGCAAGCCAAAGCCCGCGGGAGCGCCAGGTGCGCCCTTTGTTCATACTAAGGGCGAACGATCAGCGGACCGCTTGCGGCCCCGGTGGCCCGCCATTGCGGTACATACATCGATTCCACCTGTGGCATCGGCAGTTGATAGGTTCCCGGCGTTACCGCACGCGCAAGATACACCAGCGTCACTGGCTGGCCTTCGCTCACGGAGACGGCGGCGACAAAGCGATCATCGCGGAATTCCATATGGGCAATATCTGCCTGCTGCATACGGTTGAGGAGTTCCTGTACTTCGCTGCCGCTATCCTGCAGACTCGCGCTGCTGCTGGCCAGGTTCTGGTTTTCCAGCTCCAGCCCGGCGGGCAAAAGGTCGACTACCAACGCATCCGGCACGTTGTGGCTGGCACGCACTTCAAGCCACACCAGCACCAGCTCGCCGCTTTTCAGCGAGGCCAGCGATTTTGTCTGCCCATCGGTACCGAGGATCTGGCGTTCAATGTTCAGTACATTGCTGGCTGGTGCCGGGGTGTATTCCGGATACCCTGTGCTGTCGAGACGCAGCCACATCGGACTTTCCCCGGTGTTGGTCACCGTCAATGCCGTCATCTGGTCCGCATTGAGTTCGCGCGTTTGCGGTTTGTCGCCTTTAAGTTCTTCATTGGTCAAAGAGGTCTGTGCCTGCCAGGTGCCCGGCAAGTTTTGCAAATGACGCCCTGCCAGATAGAGCGCATTGCTCTCCTGGGTAGAGAGCCAGCGTTGACCGTATGCCTGTTCAGATAAAGTGGTCAGCAGCTTGTTCTGCGCATCCGGCAACAGCGAGTTTTCTTCCAGCAGGGACAGCATCAGCGCGTTATCTCGCAGATCGCTGCCGTAGTCCGCCATCCAGCGCTGCGCTTTCGCACGCGGCGTGGTTAACGCCAGCGCCAGTGCTTGTTCACTACGCGGTGCATCGCCCATCAGCTTGAGTGCGACACCCAGTTGCAGCAGAGGCAGACCGGCTTTCGCCTGAGCATGGCGTTGCCACAGTTCGCGCAGTGCCCCGAGAGGCGCTTTCTGCTGACGTGCAAGCACCAGCGCCGCATAGCTTTGCGCCGCAAATTTGGTCGCCTGGACATCGTCGCTGTAACGTACCGCCATCACCGCCGGGTCTTGCAAGTAACGCAAAAGGCGGCTATTGGCATTATTCAGCGCTTCAACCGGCACGCTGTAGCCCTGCTCAGAGGCGCGTACCAGGAAGTCAGTCACGTAAGCGGACAACCAGTACTCTTCCGGCCCGTTTTTATCCCATAACGAGAAGCCGCCGTCGTCACGCTGCATTTGCAGTAAGCGGGAGATACCGATTTCCACTGCCGCACGGCGCTGTTCATCGCTGTCACCCTTGATACCCATCGCCTTAAGCTGGGCCGCATTGGTATACAACGACGGGAACAGCCCGCTCGCCGTCTGCTCAAGGCATCCGTACGGGTAGGCTTTCAGTTCCTGAATGTAGCGGGCAATATTGAGCGAAGGACGTCCGCTGAGCAACAACTGCCCTTGCAGCGCCACAGGCGAAATGCGTTTCGTATGCTCAGCCGGTGCATTCCAGCTCTCATGCGGGTAGAGCATGACATCGCTACTGATGGTCTGAGCCGGGTAAGCCGGACGCACACCGATTTTCCACGATTTATTCTGCGTCGCGAAGGTTTCTCCCGGCAACGTCAGACCTGAAACCGAAGCCGTCACTTCGCCATCGCCATAACCGTCCAGCGCGCGTACCGGAATAAAGAGCGTCATCCGCGCCCCTGCCGCCACATTCACCGGTTTCGGCTGTTCGCTTTCCAGTGCCAGCAGTCCTTTTGCCGCCAGCGCAATATTCAGCGTCTGTGGCTTATCGGTGAGGTTAGTAATATCGAGCGTCAGGCGGCTGGTATCGCCACCGGCCAGGAAGCGCGGTGTGTTTAGCTCCGTAATAACCGGTGCTGCCACAATCACTTTGCCTTCGCTATTACCAAAGTCTTCCGCCGTCCAGGCCTGTGCCATCACACGCAGTTCACCGTTAAAGTCGCCAACGGGGAGCGTGACGGTTCCTTCACCGTTGTCATCGAGCGTCACCGGCTGCGCCTGCTGGGCGATGATGGTGACATGGTTAACCGGTGGCTTGCCACCGCGGTTGAGTTCGTCGCCATCACCACCAAAACGTAACGCGGCCAGACGCCCCTGCCCTTCAATCACCTGACCATAAATGTCATAGATATCTGCGCCATAGCGTTTTTGCCCGAAGAAGGCTTCCCACGGATCCGGCGTGACATAATCGGTGATATTCAGTACGCCGCTATCCACTGCGGAGACCAATACGTTAACCTGTTTTGGCACAGTGCCGTTTTTCAGGCTGGCCTTCACTTTGACCGTCAGCGGCTGGTTCGGGCGCATTTTTTGCGGTGTTTCCAGCGCCAGGGAGAGACGACGGTTTTCGTCACCCATCGGCAGATGGAGCAGGCCCACGGCGCGTTTCGGAGTTGCCGATTTTGATTTATCCCCCGGACGCACCACCAGCGTGCTCAGGTAGAGATCGTGGCGACGCCATTTCTGATCTACCGGGATGGAGAGATCGAGCCCGGTCGCGGGTACATCGATTTCCTGCCACCACAACGGCCCTTCGCTGGACTCAATCATGGCGTAACCTTTACCCGCGGCAGGAGCGGTAATATGCAACTTGATGGTATCGCCCGGCTGATAAGAGGGTTTATCAAGTTTCATGGTGACGCGGTCAGGGCGCGCAGCCCCGGATCCGTCACTGTTATCCTGCCAGCTGTAGCCCGCCCAGAAACGGACGCTACTGACGCTTTCATCCGGCGCTTTGACTTCCAGACGATACGAGCCCCACTCTACCGGTACGGTAATTTTCCCGGTTTCGTCAGCTGCCAGATCCAGCGTCTGCTCATTCTCCACCAGATCTTTTTGATCGAATTGCGACTGCCAGCCTTCACTTTCCGACCAGTTCCAGTAGTAATCGCGACGTTCACGAATCAGCCGAACCTGCAGGCCCGATACTGCTTTTTTTACGCCCTGTGCGTCGGCATAGACAATATCAAAACCGGCATTGCCATTTTCATCAACAATGGGCTGGTTGACGGTGGTATCGGTGCGGTAATCGTAAACCGCTTTTGAGGCAAACTGCGGGCGAATACCCGGCAATGCAGGTGCAGGCCAGACAGCCTGTTCAGCACGACGCGTGACCGGGCGACCGCCCGATTCCAGCAGGCTTGCCTGCAAAATGACCTGCAACGGGGAGTGCGTTTCCTGCCACTGGCTGGGGGCTGTAACCTGACCATGGCCTTTTTCGTCCAGCGTCAGATGCACTTCATCCAGGGTACGCGTCAGCGTTTCATCGGCAATGTCGCCAAACTGGAAGCCGGGCAGCGCTTTTACCGCTTCGCGTAAAGGTCGCAGCCAGAGCTGCCCCTGCAGGGTGTTGCCGTTAGCAGGCGCACCGTACAGGTAATAGCCGGCGACGTTGAAATCCACATCCTCATCGGCTTTGAGCGGTGTCGCTTGTGGGCTCAGATTCAGCGCCATGCGTTCTGGCATAAAATCTTCCACATGGAAAGACCAGTTGCGTAGTTGGTTATCCCCGGTATTGGCGCGAATCGACCATGTACCGGTTTGCGCGCTGGCATCAAGGGCATAGGTAAAATGATAAAGACCGTTTGTCGGCTGGCTCACCACGGTACGCATCACCTGACCATCCGGTTTGACGACTTCAAGCTTCACGGGTTGATCGGCAAGTGGTTTACCGTCGCTGTCACGCAGCAGAGCATTTAAGATAACCGTTTCGCCCGGACGGTAGAGATCGCGCGGACCAAACATAAAGAACTGCTTGCTGTAACCCGGATCCCCGGCAATCGCAAATTCCGCCAGATCGAGGGCGGGAAGTTGCAAGTCGAGCAATGTTGTCTCGCCGTCTTTACGCGCCAGAACCAGCGCCGCCTCTTTGTCGGTGGTCAGTGTGGCATGTCCCTGCGCATCGCTCGTCGCCTGAGCCAGCGTCTGGCCTTTCTCGTTCAGTAGCACAACGTCGACGCCCGATTGCGCCGCTCCGTTTTCCAGCCCCTGTGTGAAAATATCCAGCCGATTATGGTAACGGTGAGCAGACAGACCAATATTACTCAGCGTGAAGAGAGTGGCCGCATTGCTATAGCTATAATGCCCCGCCTGGTTCATCACGGCGATATATACGCCAGCCTGCTGCAGGGGTTTGATTTCCCCCAGCGGAAGCAGGAGTTTTTCTCGGGTGTTACGTGCCGGGTTGAGGTCAAACCGCCCGGTGTAAACCAGATCGGCCATTTTCAGCAAGGTGTCTGACTCCCAGTTCGTCAGCGCATTACGGTATTCCCATTGGCTGACAAACGCCGCCAGCGATTCCGGCTTCACGCGGTAGAAGTTCACGTCCACATTATTGACGTTAAGCGCCATAACCGGCAGCCCTTCCACCACTTTTCCAGGCAGTAAAGACCCGCGGCTGGCGAAGCCGACGGTAGGCTGAATATCACGCGTGGTAATCGCCTTTTCGTAATCAATGCCAAAGGTGGCTTTATTAAGCGCCACCAGCCCGCGGTCAACGGATACCAGTAACTCGCGGTTGGGTTCAAGGTGACGCAGGCGAAGCTCTTTCAGGTTTGTGGAGAGTTCCCACGCCCCGTCTACTTTGCCATTCTTTTTATCCACCACATGGACAGTCTGGGCAAAGTTTTGATCCGGGTCGAGCGGAACGGAGAAGGTCAACACAAGGGCAGCCGCGCCCTCAAGCTGAACCTCGGAGGCATCAACCAGCGTTAACGGCTTACCTTCACTGCTCGCCGCCAGTTGTTTGAGTTTTTCGCCATCCGGTTTTGCCGCGGCTGGAGTTTGACTCGCGGCTGGCGCTGCAGCGGCCGGTGCGGCCTGCGCTTCCTGAGGTTTATCGTTGTTATCACAGCCTGCCAATATAAACGCACTTAAGAAGGCGATAGCCATCGCCGCTGAACGTTTTAGTTTCATCCTTTATCCCTGGCCCACAAAGCCTGTTAATTCGTTAAGCGTAAGTATTATGCGTGACTTTGCCGATTACAAACACCCTCCCAGAATCTGGAAAGCGCTTCGTTGTATTGAGCCGGTTCGCTCGGGCGTGTTACCGCGATCACAGGTCGTAACGTTACATGTTACCTTTTAGGTCATTTGTTTTTAAAACAACAAGATAGATGGCTTCTTTTTACGTGTACCTGCTAACGTTACTGCATCTTCACCTATTTTTCGCGGTTCATATAAGAGAGAACGTTATGAGCAGAGCCGTTAATGCCCTACAAAATTTCGGTAAGTCCCTCTTTGGTCCGGTGCTGATTTTGCCGATTGTCGGCTTGTTTATCGCCTTCGGAAATATTTTCGGCAACGGCAACCTGGCAGAGTACCTGCCTTTTCTCGGTCACCCGCTGATTCAACACACCGGACAACTGATTGCAAAGTCCGCCGTCTCGGTACTGGCCAACCTGGCGCTGGTGTTCGCCGTCGGCATCCCCGTTGGCCTCGCCGCGCGCGATAAAGGCTATGCCGCGCTAATTGGCCTTGTCACCTTTATCGTTTTTATCAACGCCATGAATGTCACCATGCAGATGCAGGGGGCGCTGGCAGCAGCAGATCAGATGAAAGCGGCGGGCCAGAGCATGGTGTTGGGTGTGCAGGTACTGGAGATGGGCGTCTTCGCCGGGATCCTCACCGGCGCGCTATCGGGATATGTGTACAACAAATATTCCGGCGTACAGTTTTCCGGGGCGATGGCTATCTATTCCGGGCACTGCTTTGTCGCCATTATCATGCTGCCTGTCTCCATGGTGCTGGGCGTGATCATGAGCGAATTGTGGCCTTTCGCCCAGCATGGCATCAGCACACTGGCGATGGCCATTAAAGGCGCCGGGCCCTTCGGCGTGGCAATTTATGGCTTCCTTGAACGCATCCTTGTGCCCACTGGCCTGCATCACCTGGTCTACACGCCATTTTTATATACCGAGCTGGGCGGTACGCAGGAGGTATGCGGCTCCATGTACCAGGGCGCACGCAATATTTACTTTGCCGAGATGGCCTGTCCGGACGTGAAACAGCTTAGCAGTACGGTGGTATGGGATGCGCGCGGTATCAGTAAGATGTTCGGCCTGCCTGCGGCGGCGCTGGCTATGTATTTGACCGCGAAGCCAGAACGCAAAGCAGCGGCAAAAGCGATTCTTATCCCCGCAGCGCTGACCTCGCTTCTGGTTGGGGTGACTGAGCCTATCGAGTTTTCTTTCCTGTTCGTCGCGCCGCTGCTGTTCGTGGTGCATGCGGTGCTGACCGGTATCGGCATGATGCTTTTCTCCCTGTTTGGCGTCCATGCGATCGGTGCAAACGGCATCATTGATTTCATTCTCTATAACCTGCCGCTCGGCACTGAGAAATCGAACTGGCCGATGTACATCGTGGTTGGCCTCATCATGTTCGCGCTCTATTTCATTATCTTCCGCTTCCTGATTTTGCGTTTCGACATGAAGACGCCTGGCCGGGAAGCCGAAGACGAAGAGACGCGTCTTTACAGCAAACAGGATTACCAGGCCAAAGGTAACAACGATGGGCTCGGCGTGGCGATCATTGAAGGGCTTGGCGGACGCGGCAACATTGAGGTGGTAGACAACTGCTATACCCGTCTGCGCGTCACGGTAAAAGATGTCGCCACTATTGATGAACCTCGTCTGAAAGCAACAGGCGCGAAGGCGGTCATCAAACAAGGCAATAACGTTCAGGTGGTCTACGGGCTGCATGTCAAAAAAATGCGAGAAGCCGTTGAGGCCTTTCTCTAAAGGAGACTAAAGATGTTGAACCCCCCATTTATTCTCTCTATCGCCGGCGGCGGCAGCACCTATACGCCAGGGATCGTCAAAAGCCTGATGGTACGTCTGGAAGATTTCCCTCTGGCGGAAATTCGCCTCTACGACATTGACGAAGCCCGACAGAGCACCATTGCGCCGGTCGTGGAAAAGGTCATTCGTGACCACAGCCAGAGTATCAAATTTACCGTCACCAGCGATCCGGAAGCGGCCTTTAGCGGTGCCCATTTTGTCTTCGCCCAGATGCGCGTCGGCCAGTACAAAATGCGTGAGCAGGATGAAAAGATCCCGCTACGTCATGGGGTGGTGGGTCAGGAAACCTGTGGACCTGGCGGTCTGGCCTACGGTTTACGTACCATTCTGCCAATGGTTGAACTTATAGACCTGGTGGAGCGCTACGCGGATAAACGCGCCTGGATTGTAAATTACTCCAACCCGGCAGCCATTGTTGCCGAAGGGGTACGCCGCCTTCGCCCTGACGCGCGCGTACTCAATATTTGCGATATGCCGGTCGCGGCGATGCGTAATATGGGGGCAATTCTCGGCGTTGATCGCCACAAGCTGGAGGTGGATTACTTCGGCCTGAACCATTTTGGCTGGTTTACCCGCGTGCTTGTCGATGGCGAAGACAGGCTGCCTCAACTGCGCGAACATATCGCCCGCTTTGGCCTGCTCACCGAAGATGCCGCACAGACCGATCCGCAGCATTCCGATCCGTCGTGGGTGAAGACATGGCGCAATATTAAACCATTGATGGATCATTTCCCGGAGTATCTGCCGAACCCTTATCTGCAGTACTACCTGATGCCCAACGAGATTGTGGCGCATCAGGACCCGAACTATACCCGCGCCAATGAGGTGATGAACGGCCGGGAGAAAAAACTGTTTGCCGCAGCCCAGGAGTACCAGCGTACCGGCATCTTACCGGATGCGTTCCATGTCGGGGTTCACGGCGCGTTTATCGTCGATGTCGCCTGTTCGCTGGCCTTTGATTTACGCCAGCGTCACCTGGTGATCGTCGAAAACAAAGGAGCGATTGCGAATCTACCCTACGATGCGATGGTAGAAGTACCGGCTTACATCACGGCAAACGGGCCGGAGCCAGTGCGCATGGGGGCCGTGCCGTTGTTTCATCAGACATTATTGATGCAGCAACTCGCCTCGGAGCAGTTGTTGGTGGAAGCCACCATTGAAGGCAGTTACGAGAAAGCCCTGCAGGCCTTTACGCTCAACCGTACGGTACCCACCATGCAACACGCCAAAGCGATTCTTGATGAGATGATCGCGGCGAATCGAGAATACTGGCCCGCGCTGCAAAAAGCCTGGGAAAACGGTCGGGCGGTAAAAAAATAACGAGGTTACTCTCGCCTTTTGCGATGGTTGCTTGTCGGGTCAGGAAAAAACGTTAACAATTCAGGATATACCCGAAATAATTCGAGTTGCAGGCAGGCGGCAAGTGAGAGAATCCCCGGGAGCTTACTGATTTAAGTGACTGGGGTGGACAATATAGCCAACACGCCTGCAACCTGAAGTATGACGGGTTTCTTGTTGATGACACGGAGGCAACCATGTCCACCTCTTTTTTTGTCGCAGCCGACTGGCTGATTGAACACGCTGATGATCCAGAACTTCAGGTCATTGATGCGCGTATGGCCCCTGCAGGCCAGGAACACACCCGTGATATGACGGCGGAGTACCGCGCCGGACACATCCCCGGGGCGGTATTTTTTGATATCGAAGCCCTTTCTGATCACACCACTTCTTTGCCGCACATGTTACCGCGCCCGGAAGCGTTTGCCGTCGCCATGCGCGAACTGGGCATCAGCCACGACAAACATCTGGTGGTCTACGATGAGGGCAATCTCTTCTCTGCCCCGCGCGCCTGGTGGATGCTGCGTAATTTCGGTGTCGAACACGTTTCAATCCTGGCGGGTGGACTGGCGGGCTGGCAGCGCGATGAGTTGCCGCTCGAACAGGGTGATGCCGATTTGCCACAGTCTGATTTTGAGGTGAAATTTGACCCGTCAGTGGTTAAACGACTGACCGATGTGCTGCTGGTCAGCCACGAGCGTACCGCACAGCTCGTGGATGCACGCCCGGCAGCCCGTTTCAACGCCGAGGCGGATGAGCCGCGTGCAGGTCTGAAACGCGGCCATATTCCCGGCGCGTTGAATGTACCGTGGGGCGATCTGGTTGTTAACGGCGAGTTGAAAACGACGGACGAACTGGAAGCCATCTTCAGACGCCAGGGGGTTAATCTGCAGGAGCCGATTATTGCCAGCTGTGGCTCGGGGGTCACCGCCGCTGTCGTTATTCTGGCGCTGGCCACGCTCGGCGCCCCTAACTTGAAGTTGTACGATGGTTCCTGGAGTGAATGGGGCGCACGCGACGATTTGCCGATTGAACCTGCGTAAATGGATACCCGCTTAGCGCCCCTTTTGTCGCGTGGGGAGTCGCTTACCCGCGCCGAATACCGGGTACTCGCCCACCTCACGGATCACCCGTTACTGGTGGGCAATATCACTGTACGCGATCTGGCGACGGCGACCTTTGTCTCTACGGCCACGATCATGCGGCTATGTCAGAAACTGGGGTTTAGCGGCTACAGTGAATTTATCTGGCACTGTAAGCAACTTCTGGCCGATACCCCTCATATCCCGGAGCAGGTTACGGGCAATGGCAACACCCTGCCCGCGCTTTTTCATCAGTTTATGGCGAACTACCAGCAGACCTTTCAGTGGGTGACCGAGGAAAAGCGCCGCCAGTTCGTCACGTTGCTGCGTGAGAAAGAGAGTTTTTTCCTTTATGGTGCCGGGTTTTCGTACCTGTTTGCGGAATACCTGACGAAAAAATTGCAGGTGCTGGGTAAAACGGCATTTATTTCCGGCCCCGGCGACAGCCGTAATATCTTCCTCAGCAACGCAGCGCGTTACCAGGTGTTTATTGCCGTCTCACGTAGTGGTGAAACGGAACAGGTTCTGGATAAAGCGCGTATTGCGCAGAATGTCGGTATGACGGTTATCGCGTTTACCCGCGCCTCGGCAAATACGCTGGCAAACCTCGCGGATTTGCATTTTGCGCTGTATGACGAAGCGGTGCATTTTGCCGCCGAAGCGGCCGGTGTCACGTCGTTTGAGTCGAATCTGGTGCTACTGATGGACTTACTGCTACTGGAAGCGACGGGCTAAGCCCGTCGATACCTCAGATAATGCGGTTGTTCTTCAGATCGCGCAGAAAACTGCCCCAGCGGCGCTCATAGAAAGGGGGGATATGGGCAATCATAAAATGGCTGACCCCGTGCTCCCCTTTTACTACCTGGCAAATATCCACCGGCTCATCCCCCGGTAAGGTGTCCATCGCCACACTGCCTGCCGCCTCAATCACACTCTCAATGTCGCCTTCTGCTTCAATACCAATCAGCAGATTCGGCTGAGCATCATTTTTCTCTTTGATAGAGCAAAGGTATGCACATTTCACATGGTTGAAGGTCGCGAACAATTTGGTCAACGAATCGATCATTTGCGCGGGCGGTTCCGCCACTTCGGAGAGCAGCAGCGACATACCGCCTTCCAGCACTTCCTGCTGGCTTAACGGGCTGTCATCTTTACCCACCAGATGGCTGATTTCACGCGGCGTGAGCTCTTTGCCGGTCGGTAACTTCGCATTGAGAAACAGCGTCTCGCCAAGCGTCATTTCAAATAGCGTTCGCGCAGGCATCACCACAAACGCTTGCTCGGTTTCTACCGCCTGCTGCAGAGCCTCAAGGGAGGTGAAAAAGGGGATCACCGACTGACCGTCGTCCTTTTCCCAGTGCTGTAGATCCAGCACGCTGTCTTCAACAATGGCTTCATCTTCGGCAGCGGTACCCGGCACCCAAACGGTAGACTCCAGCAATTTGCGGAAAAACGCCGGGCGATAAGCAGGCTCGGTCGCCGCCTTTTCCAGCAGGGTATCGAGGGTTTCAGGCTCGTGATGATGGTCGTGATCTGAATGGGACATAGATTTTACTGTTCGTATTGAGCTGTTTGATGCCCTCACCCCGACCCTCTCCCACAGGGAGAGGGGGGAAATCGCACCGTGCGGTTCCCTCGCCCTTTTGGGGAGAGGGTTAGGGTGAGGGGAAAAATTACTTACTGGTCAGCAGATTAGCCAGTGCACGCACGCCAAGGCCCGTCGCACCTGCCGCCCACTGCTCTACCGCCGCTTTGCGATAGGTCGCAGAGCAGTCGATATGCAGCCAGCCCTGCTGGTAATTTTCCACAAAGTGCGAAAGGAAACCTGCCGCGGTACTTGCCCCCGCCGGGAACGCCGCACCCGCGGTGTTATTCAGCTCAGCAAAGTTCGACGGCAACTGGTTACGGTGGAATTCCGCCAGCGGCAAACGCCAGAACGGCTCGTTTTCCGCCGCGGCGCTTGCCAGTAAACGGTTTGCCAGTTTGTCATCGAAGCTGAACAGCGCATGGTAGTCATTACCCAACGCGGTTTTTGCAGCCCCCGTCAGGGTCGCGGCATCAATGATAAATTGCGGTTTCTGCGCGGAGGCATTGATCAAACCGTCTGCCAGCACCAGACGCCCTTCCGCATCGGTGTTCATGACCTCCACGGTTTTGCCGTTACGGTAGCGGATGATATCGCCCAGTTTGAAGGCGTTGCCGCTGACCATATTGTCTGCGCAGCACAGATAAAGTTTCACACGCTTGTTCAGGCCGCGCGTAATGGCAAACGCCAGCGCGCCGGTCACCAGCGCCGCGCCGCCCATATCGGATTTCATCGAATCCATAAACGCGGTCTGCTTGAGGCTATAACCGCCGGAATCGAAGGTAATGCCTTTACCGACCAGGCAGGCATAGATCGGGGCTTCTGCATCGCCCGTCGGGTTAAAGTCCAGTGACAGCAGTACCGGCGGACGTTCTGAACCGCGTCCAACAGTGTGGATGCCCATGTAACCTTTATCGCGCAGATCTTCGCCTTTGACGATGCGGTAAGAGACCGCCTCGCCCCCCACCTCATCAAGCAGATCCACAGCGCGTTGCGCCAACTGCTCCGGGCCGAGATCTTCTGCCGGTGCATTGATGATGTCACGCACCCAGTCGATGGTTTTCAGACGGCTGTCGAGCTCTTTTTGATCGGCCTCGGATAAGGTTGCCCATTCAATTTTACGCGTTCCTTTTGGCCCTTTGTAACCGGCCCAGAACGCCCAGCTCCTGTCCGCATCCCAGCCTTCACCGCTCAGCGCGACATGCTTTATCCCCATGCCGTCGATTTTGCGCGCGGCACGCTGGATTAATCCAGTGTCATCTTTACCGGTCAGGTGCAGGGCAATGCCGTCGTTATTAATACTGTAGAGCGCTTTTTCGCCCCAACGAGCGTCTGCGCCCTGGGTCGTCAGCGTAATTTTCATCGCTTCTGTTGTCATTGTTTTGTCCTTTAGCGCATGGGATATGAAAACGGGCCGCCAGAAGGCAGCCCGTCGATATCAAGATGCTTCATCTAACCAGACTAGCAGAATTGCTTCGAGAATCTTTTCGTTCGATGCGTTCGGATCGTCATCAAAATCTTCCAGATCGCAAATCCACTGGTGCATATCGGTGAAGCGGACAGTTCGTGGGTCGAGATCCGGGTTAGCGTCATACAGCGCCTCGCCGATCTCGCGACTGTCGGTCCATTTCAGTGCCATATTAATGCTCCCGAGCGTGGTTGATAGTGTAACGCGGGATCTCCACAACCAGATCTTCGTCGGTGACACGCGCCTGGCAACCCAGGCGACTTTCTGGCTCCAGACCCCAGGCTTTATCCAGCATGTCGTCTTCGTCTTCGCTGCTTTCCGGCAACGAATCAAACCCTTCACGCACGACACAGTGGCAGGTGGTGCAGGCGCAGGATTTCTCACAGGCGTGTTCAATCTCAATACCGCCACGCAGGGCGACATCAAGAATGGTCTCGCCGCTCTTAGCTTCCAGAACTGCGCCATCGGGACAGAGGTCCTGATGAGGCAGAAAAACGATCTTTGGCATGTTAAACCTCGTCGACGGAATGGCCTTTTAACGCGGTGCGCACGGACTGATCCATGCGGCGCGCGGCGAATTCCTGGGTTTGTTTGTCTAGATTTTTAATGGCTTGTTCTATGGCGTCCGTATCATCGCCGTTAGCGACCGCGCTTAACTGTGCGATAGCCTCGTCGATAACCGTCCGCTCTGCGGCGCTTAACAGCGCGGCATCTGTCGCCAGCGCACCGTTCAGGCTTTCCAGAACGCGGGCTGCTTCCACTTTCTGCTCAGCCAGCATACGTGCTTTCACGTCCTGCTCAGCGAAGCTCATGGAATCTTTAATCATGGTGGCGATTTCGTTGTCGGTCAGGCCGTAGGACGGCTTCACCTGAATGGCCGCTTCAACGCCGGTGGATTTCTCCATCGCCGTTACGCTGAGCAGGCCGTCCGCATCCACCTGGAAGGTAACACGGATATGCGCGCCGCCTGCCGGCATCGCCGGAATACCACGGAGTGCGAAACGCGCCAGTGAACGGCAATCCTGCACCAGTTCGCGCTCGCCCTGCATCACGTGGATGGACATGGCCGTTTGACCATCTTTGAAGGTGGTGAACTCCTGCGCACGCGCCACCGGAATGGTGGTATTACGCGGGATAACTTTCTCCACCAGCCCACCCATGGTTTCCAGACCAAGCGACAGCGGAATCACATCCAGTAGCAGCATGTCGCTGTCTGGTTTGTTGCCCACCAGAATATCAGCCTGGATTGCCGCGCCAATGGCGACGACTTTATCCGGGTCGATGGAGGTCAATGGCGTACGGCCAAAAAACTCACCCACTTGCTCGCGAACCAGCGGTACACGCGTGGAGCCGCCCACCATGACCACTTCCAGCACCTCGTTCGGCTCAACGCCCGCATCTTTCAGCGCGCGACGACAAGAAAGTAGCGTACGTTTGACCAGCGTCGAAATCAGCGCTTCGAATTGTTCACGGGTCACGACGCCCTGCCAGCCAGCCACCTCAACGGTAACGGAGGCCGCGTCGCTCAGCGCAATTTTTGCGGCGATAGCGGCATCCAGCAGTTCACGCTGCAGACGGTTGTCGCCATGCTCAGGCAGGTTCGCCTGCTCGCGGATAAAATCAGCCAGCAGATGGTCGAAGTCATCGCCACCCAGCGCGGAATCACCGCCGGTAGCCAGCACTTCAAACACCCCACGGCTTAAGCGCAGAATGGAAATATCAAAGGTACCGCCGCCCAGATCGTAAACGGCAATCACACCCTCTTTACCGGAATCCAGACCATAGGCAATCGCCGCGGCGGTCGGTTCGTTGAGCAAACGCAAAACATGCAGGCCAGCCAGACGCGCGGCATCTTTGGTGCCCTGACGCTGTGCATCATCAAAATAGGCCGGAACGGTGATAACTACGCCGTCGAGTTCGCCGGACAGAGACGCTTGTGCGCGAAGCGCAAGGGATTTCAGAATATCGGCAGAGACGCGGATCGGGTTTATCAGCCCCGCACGGGTGGCGATCATCGGCAGGCCGTTTTCGCTTGCCTGCAATTGATACGGCAGATGCGGGTAACGTGCCTGAATATCGCTCAGCGCGCGGCCCATCATTCGTTTTACGGAGCTGATGGTATTAACCGGATCCTGAGCTGCGTTGGCACGCGCGTCATAACCCACGGTATGTTCGGTAGCAGAGTAGTGCACAACCGAAGGTAACAGATGACGCCCGGCGCTATCGGCAAGGGTCTCAGCCTGACCGCTACGTACAGTAGCAACCAGAGAATTGGTGGTGCCTAAATCGATGCCTGCCGCCAGACGACGCTGATGCGGCGCGGCACTCAAACCAGGCTCACTAATTTGTAATAAGGCCATCTTGTGCTTCCAGAAAAATTAAAAACCGAGCAGTTTTTCTTCGAGTTGTTCTGTTGAACTGCGCAGTTTATCGAGAAAACGCAGTTTACGCACGGTATCCGCCGCGACATCCCACGTTTCAGTATTCAGTTGTTCAACCAGTTGCTGATGGCGGGAATCAAACATACCTTTCACGCGTTTGATAAAACGTTCCAGACGCGCCTGATCCTGCGCCTGTTCAATCTCATCGAGCTCTTCGCGCAGTTCCAGTTGTTCCATCAGAAAAGCGGTATCGCGCACCGTATGTTGTTCGCTGGCGAGATCGAATCCGTGCAGTGAAAGGAGATATTCCGCGCGGTTCAGCGGATTACGCAACGTCTGCCATGCCTGATTAATGGTTGCAGACTGCTGCAGTGCAGCCAGTTGTTCTGTCTGGGTTCCGCTGGCGAATTTATCCGGATGGTATTGGCGCTGCAGATCCTGGTAGCGGGAAGCCAGCGCCTGAATGTCAATCTGATAGTGGGCGGATAACCCAAAGAGAGTGAAGTAATCCATAGCAATCTCGGAATAGCCTGCTAAAACAAACCCCACGCACAGTCATACTCTTCGTCCTTCACGCCGACTCAGCGCGAAGGAGGTGAGTCTTTTCTATGGTGGGGCTTATCGGTGAAATGCAATTACACGTTAAAGCTTTCGCCGCAACCGCACTCGTCTTTGACGTTCGGATTGGTGAATTTAAACCCTTCGTTCAGGCCTTCTTTAACGAAATCCAGTTGCGTGCCATCAAGGAATTGCAGGCTTTTGCCGTCGATAACGACCTTCACACCTTTATCTTCGAACACGGTGTCTTCCGCCGAGGGTTCGTCAACAAATTCCAGTACGTAGGCCATGCCAGAACAACCAGAGGTTCTGACCCCCAGACGCAGGCCAAACCCTTTACCGCGGTTGGCCAAAAAGTTATTCACTCGCGTTGCAGCACTGTCGCTCAGGGTAATCGACATACAATGCCCTCAATTATTTTGCTTCACGTTTACTTTTGTAATCCGCAATCGCGGCCTTAATCGCATCTTCCGCCAGAATAGAGCAGTGGATTTTTACCGGCGGCAATTCCAGCTCTTCGGCAATGTCAGTGTTTTTAATTGCCTGCGCTTCGTCCAGGGATTTGCCCTTCACCCACTCGGTAACCAGCGAGCTGGAAGCGATAGCCGAACCGCAACCGTAGGTTTTAAAGCGCGCGTCTTCAATGATACCCTCATTGTTGACTTTGATCTGCAACTTCATCACGTCGCCACAGGCCGGTGCACCCACCATGCCGCTGCCTACGCTCTCGTCGCTGTTGTCGAAAGAACCCACGTTGCGCGGATTCTCATAATGATCGATTACTTTTTCGCTGTAAGCCATGTTCTGTTCTCCTGATTCCGCTACCGATTAGTGATGTGACCATTCAATGGTGTTCAAGTCCACGCCCTGTTTGAACATCTCCCACAGTGGAGAAAGTTCGCGCAGACGACCAATGGAGCTGCGAACCAGCTTGATGGCGTAGTCAATCTCTTCTTCGGTAGTGAAACGACCTAAAGAGAAACGAATAGAGCTGTGTGCCAGCTCGTCAGTCATACCCAGCGCACGCAGTACGTAAGAGGGTTCCAGGCTCGCCGAGGTACAGGCAGAACCAGAAGAAACCGCCAGGTCTTTGAGCGCCATGATCAGCGACTCGCCTTCAACATAGTTAAAGCTGACGTTGAGGATATTCGGTGCGCCCTGCTCAAGAGAGCCGTTCAGGTAGACCTCTTCCATATCTTTCACGCCGTCCCACAGACGGTTACGCAGACCGCGCAGACGCGCCATCTCGGTGTCCATCTCTTCTTTGGCGATACGGTAAGCTTCACCCATGCCGACGATCTGGTGAACTGGCAGCGTACCGGAACGCATGCCGCGCTCGTGACCACCGCCGTGCATCTGTGCTTCGATGCGGATACGCGGTTTACGACGCACGTACAGCGCGCCGATGCCTTTCGGGCCATAGATTTTGTGGCCGGAGAAGGACATCAGGTCCACTTTCAGTTGGCTCAGGTCGATAGGCAGTTTGCCTACGCTCTGGGTCGCATCAACGTGGTAGATAATGCCGCGCGCACGGCACATTTCGCCGATGGTCGCGATATCCTGCACCACGCCGATTTCATTATTCACGTGCATAATGGAGACGAGAATGGTGTCGTCACGCATGGCCGCTTCGAGCTCTTTGAGGTCGATGATACCGTTGCTCTGCGGGGCGAGATACGTGACGTCAAACCCTTCACGCTCCAGCTGACGGCAGGTGTCCAGCACGGCTTTGTGTTCGGTTTTGCTGGTGATAATGTGCTTGCCTTTTTTCTGATAGAAGTTGGCCGCACCTTTGATCGCCAGGTTATCGGATTCGGTCGCGCCAGAGGTGAAAACAATTTCACGCGGATCGGCACCAACCAGCTCAGCAATCTGATTACGGGCGATATCAACCGCCTCTTCAGCCTGCCAGCCAAAACGGTGAGAGCGGGAAGCTGGGTTACCAAAAGTCCCGTCCAGAGTCAGACACTGCATCATTTTCTCAGCAACACGCGGATCCACCGGCGTGGTTGCGGAGTAATCGAGATAGATCGGTAATTTCATTGCTCTATAAACTCCGTACATCACTCAATGCAATGAATCAGGCTACCGGCTGGATGTACGACCGTTTATACGGGGTGACGGATCACCCCGGCCTGATTCTGAATTCTTATAGTGTTTTAACCTAACTGTTTTGCGGTGCAGCAAGGCGGCAAGCTTGTGAATGCCCGGGAGCTTACATAAGTAAGTGCCAGGGTTGAACAAGTGCGGCCCATGCAGCAGCGCCCCGAAACAGGACGGGTAAATTATGCGCGCAGCTTGACGTCGATAGCATCCTGACCGCGGGTCGTGCGTTGGGACTCGTGCGTATGCTGACGATCGGACACATCGAGGATTTCCTGGTTATTGACCAACTCACCCAGGGTGATGTTGTTCAGGAAACCGGTCAGACGATCGCTCAGGTCACGCCACAGCGCATGGGTCAGGCATTTGTCGCCGCCCTGGCAGCCGCTTTTACCCTGGCAACGGGTTGCATCAACAGATTCGTCAACGGCGCTGATCACTTCACCAACAGCGATACTGCCTGCATCTTTACCCAGCAGATAACCGCCGCCCGGGCCACGCACGCTGGCAACGAGGCCATTTTTGCGCAAGCGAGAGAACAGTTGTTCCAGATAAGAGAGGGAGATTCCCTGACGTTCGGAAATATCAGCCAACGGTACCGGGCCCGTTTCGGAGTTGAGCGCAACGTCCAGCATTGCGGTCACGGCATAACGCCCTTTAGATGTCAGTCTCATGTCTTAACTTAGCCTCAGACTCGCCCCTGCCCGGGGTTTTTATTAAAATTTAAAATAATGTCGCATAGCAGGGGCAAGTCTGACATTCCTGACTAAATTGGTCAACTATTTACTTGACTGTTTTAGTCAGGTATTTGGCTTTACGTGCCGTTTTGCTGAGGGGCAATTTGTGCCCCTTTCTAAGGCCAGAACGCACGCAAGAAAAAATGTGCTACCTCTACTGTTTTTCCTGCGTTTTCTGCTCAATTGACGCCAGAATTCCACGCAGGATGTTCAGTTCCTGGCTTTCCGGACGCGCACGCGTAAAGAGGCGGCGCAGCTTGTTCATCACCTGGCCCGGGTGACTTTCACGGATAAACCCGGTGGAAAGCAGCGTCTTTTCCAGGTGACCGTAGAAGCGCTCCAGATCATCCACCAGCGGATACGGCGTCTCTTCATGCTCTTCTGTGTTGACGTTTTCCTGGGTTGCCAGCCACGCCATGCGGACTTCGTAAGCGATCACCTGAACCGCCATCGCCAGGTTCAGAGAACTGTATTCCGGGTTCGCGGCAATCGCGACGTGATAGTGGCATTTCTGCAGTTCGTCGTTGGTCAGCCCGACGCGTTCGCGCCCAAACACCAGCGCGACCGGAGCATGCTGTGCCTCGGCAACGCTTTTCAAACCACACTCTCGCGGGTCGAGCATCGGCCACGGCAGCGTACGCGAGCGGGCGCTGGTGCCGACGACAAGGCTACAGCCTGCCAGCGCTTCATCAAGGGTATCGACAATGTGCGCATTGCCAATCACATCGCTGGCACCTGCGGCCAGCGCGATGGCCTGCGAGTCCGGTTTTACCAGCGGGTTTACCAGCCACAGGTTGGTTAAGCCCATCGTTTTCATTGCGCGGGCGACGGAGCCCATGTTGCCAGTATGAGAGGTTTCAACCAGCACAATTCGAATATTTTGCAGCATATTTTTTCAACGGCTAAAGAATATTCGCGCATATTATCATAAACCGAAGACATAATCCGAATTCGCTGCTATCATACGCGCCGTTTTCCGTTCTTTAACATCCAGTGAGAGAAACCGATGCATCCGATGCTGACCATCGCCGTGCGTGCTGCGCGCAAGGCGGGTAATGTAATTGCCAAAAACTATGAAACCCCGGACGCTGTAGAAGCGAGCCAGAAAGGCAGTAACGATTTCGTGACTAACGTAGATAAAGCTGCAGAAGCAGTGATTATCGACACTATCCGTAAATCTTACCCGCAACACACCATTATCACCGAAGAAAGCGGTGAGCATGAAGGCACAGATCAGGATGTTCAATGGGTTATCGATCCACTGGATGGCACCACCAACTTCATCAAACGTCTGCCACATTTCTCCGTCTCTATCGCCGTGCGCATTAAAGGCCGCACCGAAGTCGCAGTCGTTTACGATCCAATGCGTAATGAACTCTTCACGGCAACCCGTGGTCAGGGCGCACAGCTGAACGGCTACCGTCTGCGTGGCAGCACTGCGCGCGATCTGGACGGCACCATTCTGGCGACCGGCTTCCCGTTCAAAGCCAAGCAACACGCGGCGACCTACATCAACATCGTTGGCAAACTGTTTACTGAGTGCGCGGATTTCCGTCGTACCGGTTCTGCTGCGCTGGACCTGGCCTATGTGGCTGCGGGCCGCGTTGACGGTTTCTTCGAAATCGCCCTCAAACCGTGGGATTTCGCGGCGGGTGAACTGCTGGTTCGTGAAGCAGGCGGCCTGGTTTGCGATTTCACCGGCGGTCATAACTATATGACAACCGGCAACATCGTTGCAGGTAACCCACGCGTGGTGAAAGCGATGCTGGCGAACATGCGCGAAGAGCTGAGCGAAGCACTCAAGCGTTAATGCCTGATAACCGCTTGCGGCCCGGCTGCAAGCGGTATCCTCTTGCGGTGAATCAAAAAGGCCGCAACCCTCTTACCATCATTTCCGCACTCAGCCACATTACAACCGATGCGGTGACAAGAATGGCCCCACCTGCCAGCGCCAGCGTCGTCCAGCCAACCTGTTTCCATAAGGCAGGCGCCTTATTCGCACTTAATTTCACCGCCAGTTGACGAAAACTGTGCACCAGTAGCGCCAGCGTTGAGATAGTCAATGATGTCCCGGCCGCCATCGCCATCGCCGACGCCACACCCCAGCCGAAAACGCCAATCACCTTACTGAACAGAAGAACCATAATGGCCCCGGAACAGGGTCGCATCCCCATCGAGAGAATGATCATCAAACGCGCGCGCCAGTCGTCACCCTGCAGTAGCTGCTCCGATGTGGGCAGATGCTGATGCCCACAGCCGCAATGTTCATGATGCTCATGATAGGGCGTAAACGCGTTAAACGTGGGTTGGCGTAACAGGCGGCGAAGTTTTTTGACCGCACGCCAGCAGAGCAATATGCCCAGTACGCCCACCAGCGCATAGCTTCCTTTTTCCAGCCAGAAGCTGCTTAAGTGCAATTGGCGAGCCGGTAGCGCCAGCACGCTCAAGACCACAAAAACCAGCGTCACCGCCACCAGTCCTTGCAGTAAGGAAGAAGCCAGCGTCAGCCCAATACTGGATTTCAGACGCGAAGGATGCGTTGCAAGCCAGGTGGCGATCACCACTTTTCCATGCCCCGGCCCCAGCGCATGCAGTACGCCATACATAAAGCTCACCAGCAGCAGAGAACCGCCCGCGGCGGTCGGGTTTTCTGCCACAGCCTGAATCAGCGCGCTCATTTGCCGGTTAAACCCACGCTGCCAGCTGACACTTTCACGCAATACCTGCGGCCAGATGTGCCAGAGCCATAGTGCAGCGCCCAGCGCGAACAGAATAAAGAGAGCAAGCGGCCACCACTGCTGCCAGCGCCGCAGCGGTCGGCGTGTTGTGGCGATCACGGGCATTGGACAGTCACCGTCTGCGCGAATTGTTTACCCAACTGCATGTCTTCCTCCGGAGCATCCGCTTTATCCAGTGATTGGGCATAGTTCAGCACATCTTCCCCCGGCTTCGGTGTTTTAACTGTAAGTTTGCATGTCTTTTGCAGCGAATCAGGCAGCGTGGCATCACTCTCACTGGCGTAACTCATGTCGACAAAATAGGTTGGATCATAAGTAGAAAAAGTATACGTCTGCCCACTTAGTGGCTGCGGTTCTGCCAGCGGCAAGATAAAGGTAAGTACCGCCTTATGTCCTTCCCTCGCGAGACCATAGCTTAAGGGTCGATTTTGAAATTTCACTTTTTGCCCGTTATGCCAGACCTCGGTGAAGTAATGCTGCCCCAGCACATTGGCCATTACTTCCGCCGCCAGCTTTTTCCAGATTTCGTCACCCGGTTTGGCATCGCCTGCATCATAGAGGAGGTCTGCGGAGGTAATTTCATCCATCGTCCAGCGCATATTCAGCCCGGTCCACTGCCCGTTATCCACCACGAGCTGCATTTTTATACGGATGAAACTGTGCGGATGCGCCAGCGCACTGAATGATAAAAATGCGAGAAAGAGCCCAAAAGCACATTGTTTAACTGCTTGCATGTATTCCTCACGAGAAAAATTCTGTGATGCTCTCCGGCAATCCTGAAGGAAAGGGCTGCGGCTGCGCTTTCACCAGACATACCTTTAGCTATTCTTATCAAATAACCTTACTGGGGCCTGACAGATGACCATAGAAATGACACCGCCATCTGTGCTCTCCAGTCCGCAGCGCCGCTGCCAGGTGCTTTTGATGCTCGCACTCCCCGGGCACACTGTCACCACGGAAATCATACGTGCCATGAATGGCGTGGACGAAGAGGTCACCCGGCAGGATATTGCCGATACTGACCATGAGATCCAGCGTTTTCATCGGCTTAATATTACGTCCCGACAGGACGGCAGCTACCGGATTGAAGGCACAGCACTTGACCAACGTTTATGCCTGTTGCAATGGCTCCGGCGAGGGCTGCGCCTGTGCCCCCATTTTATCGCCCAGCAGTATGCGCCAGCGCTCAAAGCCGCACTCAAGCAACAGGGCGTTGCCCGCACGCTGTATGACGATACCAATTTGCGCGCGCTGATTAACCTCTGCGCCCGGCGCTTAGAGCGCTCATTTGAATGCCGTGACATTCAATTCCTGCGTCTTTATCTCCAGTACTGCCTGCTACAAAGCCACTACGGGTTTACGCCGGAGTTTAACCCGGTTCAGCAGGCATGGACACAGATGCGCGCAGAATACGCAGCGGCGCATGAAATCGTGCGTCACTGGCGTCGCCGTGTCACCGCGTTACCGCCCGGCAATGAACATGCCTTTCTTTCACTGCTGTTTATGATGCTGCGCACGCCGGATCCGCTGAACGACAGTCAGCAGCAGGATAAACGCCTGCAACAAGCCATTGCCCATATGATTGCCCGCTTTCGCGCACTTGCCGGTCTGCGTTTCAGCGATGAGCAAGGACTGGCAGCGCAGCTCTATGTCCATCTGGCCCAGGCGCTGGATCGCAATCTCTTTGGTATCGGCATCGATGACAGTCTGCAGGAGGAGATTTTCCGTCTTTATCCACGTCTGGTACGCACCGCCCGCGAAGCGTTATTGGTGGTGGAAAAAGAATATGGCTTACGTTTTAGCGATGAGGAAGCGGGCCTGGTGGCGGTCATCTTCGGGGCATGGCTGATGCAGGAAAGTGACCTGCATGAAAAACAGGTCGTATTGCTTACCGGCAATGAACCAGAGCGCGAGCAGGAAATTGAATTGCAACTGCGCGAACTCACACTGCTACCGCTCAATATCAAATATTTGCCGCTGCAGGATTTTCAGAAACAGGGGGCGCCGCGCGATGTCACGCTGATCGTGACCCCGTATACGACCCCGCTGCCCCTCTTTTCACCGCCGTTAATCCATGCCGATCGCCCGCTGACCGGTCATCAGCAGGCGCATATCCGTGAAATGCTTGAAGCTTAAGGCTGAGCGGCAACCTTAGGGCGTAAAAACAGTGCAGGCACTGCCAGTAGCGCCATGACCCAGAACAGCCCCTGATGCAGATGCTGAAATAAGAATCCGGAGAACATGGTCATCACCGCAATACTGCCCCCCATTGCGACGGCGGAATAAACGGCCTGCAGGCGGATTATCTCATTATCTTTGCGGGCAGCGATGTAGCGCATACCGGCCAGATGGCAGACGGTGAAGGTACCGCAGTGCAGGATTTGCGCGACGATAAGCCACGGCAGATCGGTCGTCCATCCCATCAGCCCCCAGCGCACCAGTCCGCAAACGGCAGACAGTAAAAGCAAATCGCGGGCACTAAAGCGGCGGAACAATCGGTTACTGAGCGCAAAGACAATGACCTCAGCGACCACCCCCAACGACCACAGATAACCCACCGTTGAAGCGGAATATCCCGCTTCCTGCCAGTAGATCGCGCTGAAACCATAATAGGCAGCATGCGCCCCTTGCAGTAGCGAAACGCAAGCCAGGAAACGCCAGCTTTTTACTATCAGTAAGTACCATGCCTTCCAGCCAGTGGCATCCTGATGACGGGTATCTCCCTGAGGCAAAATCGACGGGCGTAGCAACATCCCCAACAGCATCGAGGCAACCCCCAGCGTCAGCATTGCCAGTACGGCACGATAATCAAACTCGCTAACCAGTTTTCCGGTTGCCGCCGATCCAATAACGAAGGCGATAGAGCCCCAGACGCGTACCCGACCGTAGTCCATGGGAAACTGTTTCTGCCAGGTATTGGCAAGCGCATCCGTCAGCGGCACCAGCGGTGAGAAAAAGAGATTAAAGCCGATAATCACCACCATCAGCCAGGCCACATTGGTCCCGGCCCAGAACGCGAGAGCAAACACCAGCGTGATCAGAGCAAGTATGCGTAATGCTTTGATAAGCAGGGAAGGATTACTGACACGCGGGGCGATAAGCAGGCTACCGAGAAAACGCGCCACCAGGCCTGCGCCGAGTAAGATCCCGATGGTTTCCGGCGTGAGTCCTGTGCCTTTGAGCCAGACGCTCCAGAAGGGCAAAAAGATACCGTAACTAAAAAAATAGGTGAAATAAGCGAGCGCCAGCCAGCGCGTGGACTGCAAAACCATGATTCCCTCCTGAATGAGGCGATAGTCTGGAGGGAAACCGGCAGGCTTGCAAGTAACAGTTAGATAACATGCCTGCCCATTCGCGAGCAGGCCTGTTTTTTCAGGAAAGCAACTCCAGCACCATTGTCTGGCTGAGACGCTCGCCCGGTTTTAACGCGGTCAGATGTCCACCCTGCGATCGGTGATGATCGTCCGGCGCGTGGCTCATCGGCTCAATACAAAAGAAGTCAAACGCATAGCCTTTATCAAACGCGGGATCGGAAACAAAAACAAAGTAACAAGGGGCAGCAGGTTCGGTTTTCATCCGTAGCACATAACCATGCTGCCTGATAAGCGCCTCGCCGTTCCAGCCTGCAAAAGCGTTGTTCACCCACCGACGTGGCAGCGCGTTCAGCTGATTGAAATCCAGTGAGTCAGGCAATCTGTCCTGGTACTCACCCGCCAGCCACTGCTCGCGCTCCAGCCAGTAGCCCGAAGCCTTCGCCTGTAACTGCGTCGTTTCGCTCAGCGGAAAGTACGGGTGCCAGCCGAGGCCAAATGGCAGGGTCTCTTTCCCCTCATTCGTGACGGTAAGCGTCACCGATAACGACGACGCCGAGAGGTGAAAATGCTGCTGCGACTTGTAGCGATAAACCCCATGTCGATGTTGATAAACGAGGGTTAATCCATCGTCTGACGCCCCGTCACACTGCCAGTCGTTCAGCCAGCCGTCACCGTGCAGATAGTGGCTGTCCCACGCTACGTTCGGCGCCAGATGATACGACTCGCCTTCCCATTTAAAGCGATTTCCGCTGACCCGATTGCCAAAAGGCACCAGTGGGAAGCAGGATGACTCCACCGCCACGCCGCTCTGCTTGCCGGGGCGCAGCAAGGGCGTATCGTTGTGCCAGAAACCTTCAATGGCCCCACCGCGTTCTGACACCACGAGCCGTAACGCCCCGTTCTGTAAGGTATAAAGCGCCATCTTGTGCCTCGTCAGTCAGGGAAATTGATAACCACTTTGCCGCACTTACCGCTCGCCATCAGCGCGTATGCCTCTCCCGCCTGTTCCAGCGAGAATCTGTGGGTGATGGCATTACGCGGCCACAGTTTCCAGTCGGTAAGGTCATTCGCACATTTTTCCATGTGGAAAAGACTGGTCACCCAGGAACCGATAATGCGCCGCTGGTGATGCATCAGATCGGCGCTGACTTCGAACTCCACTTTGCCGGTTTCGCCAATATAAACCACGCGGCCCCAGTCAGCGGTAGATTGCAGGGCCAGCAGACGCCCGGCGGCATTGCCGGAGCAGTCGAGCGCCACATCAGCGCCGCCGCGTGTGATATCCGCAATGATCGCCGCAAGCCCGTCGGTGGTCGCCAGATAGCCGTGGTCCATCACCCCAAGCTGCCTGGCCATCGTCAGTCGTTCCGGCAGCATATCCACACCAATGACGCGTTTCGCACCACGTCCCCGCGCCAGCATCATAGCCATCATCCCCACCGGGCCGAGTCCGACCACCAGCACGTTATCACTACCGGACACCTCTCCGCGCAGAATGCCTTCATAAGCCGTACCCACGCCACAACTCACAAAAGCGCCATCTTCATAACTCAGGGCTTCCGGAAGCAGGATGAGATCTTTCTCTTCCGCCAGCAGGTATTCGGCGTGGCCGCCATCGCGCTGCCAGCCGTAAGCGGCTTTGCCTTCTCCGGTACAGGAGATTGGGAATCCCCGGCGACAGTTTGCGCAAAATCCGCAGCCCGAGATGTGGTACACCAGCACGCGGTCACCCTCTTTGAAATGGCGACACCCTGGCCCACGCGCCACAATCTGCCCGCACGGCTCATGCCCATTGATAAAACCCTGGTACAACGGTTTATCCGGCGCCGCAGCGGTCGCCCGATGTTGATGGTAAATGTAATGGACATCGCTCCCGCAAATACCCGACGACTTCATTTTAATCAACACCTGGTTGATGCCAGGTTGCGGGACGGGTACTTCCCGCAAATCGACGGTGGAATTGCCCGGTAAGTAAGCTGCCAGCATGGTTTTCATCATTCCCTCGTTCCTCTGTAGCAATTATGTTTGCGCCCTGTCCGGCGCGAAGAGTCATCGAATCAGCGTTTTTTACTGTTACGTTGGGTCAGCAGAATGTTCGCCAGTACCGCCACCACGATGATGACGCCGCGCACCACCTGCTGGAAAAAGGAGTTAATTCCAAGCAGCACCAGCCCGTTACCGATAAGCGTGATGACCAGCACACCAAGCAGCGTGCCGAGCAAAGAGCCGCGTCCGCCGGAAAGCGCGGTGCCGCCGACCACAACGGCGGCAATCACATCGAACTCCAGTCCGTTAGCCGCACCGGCATTGCCCGACCCCAGGCGCGCCGCCAGCAGAATGCCGGTCACCGATGCCAGCAGGCCGGACAGCGTGAAAATCAGAATACGCACCCGTTTGACGTTGATGCCGCAAAGTTGCGCGGCGGTCGCGTTGCCGCCCACGGCGAACACCGAGCGACCAAAGGCGGTTTTACGGCTGATAAACACAAAGAGCGCGAAGATAATCATCATGATCAGCGCCGAAACCGGCACGCCGAGAAACTGTCCGCCCAGCCAGTCCAGTACATCACTCTCTTCAATAGGTACCGGCAGCGCATTGGTCATAAACAGACCCATACCGCGCAGGGCGCTCCATAACCCTAAGGTCGCCACGAAGCTCGGGACGTTAAACACACCGCGCAAAATGCCCGCCAGCGTGCCCAGGACCGCCCCCAGCAGGAGCACCAGCAGGCAAGCTACCAGCAGAGGCACCTGGAATTGCAGCAAAAAAGCCAGACAAACCGAGACAAAAGCCACCATGGGCCCGACGCTGACATCAATTTCACCGGAGATAATAATCAGCGTCATCGCCCAGGCGGCAATCCCGATAGTGGCGGCATCACGCAGCACGTTCATTTGGTTGTTTAGTGAGATAAACCCGGGCGCATTGAACGAAAACACCAGGTACAAAATGGCGATCACCACCAGCAGGCCAATCACGTTGATATGGCGACCTACGAACTGTTTTAGCGACCCTTTTTTGCCATGCGGCAGGGTGATAGATGAGGCAGACATCGTAAATTCCTCTGTAGGGCAGTCATCAGTGGACGGACAAAATCGCGGACATCAGTACATCCACGCTGACGGGAGAGACAAATTCGCGGGTAAACGTCCCTTGCTGAAGCAACAGGATGCGGTCACACACCAGCGGTAGCTCCTCCACCTCACTGGAAATGAAGACCACGCTTTTGCCTTCCTGGGCCAGTTCACGGACGATGCGGTAAATTTGCTGTTTGGCTTCAATATCGACACCGCGCGTAGGTTCATCGAGCAACAGGATTTGGCTGCCCGCATAGACCCAACGCCCGATCACCACTTTTTGCTGATTGCCGCCGGAGAGCGTGCCGATAGCGGTTTCGCTGCTGCTGGCTTTCACACTCATGCGCTGCATGATGGACTCGGTGAAGGTCCGAATGCGTTCCCATTGCAGCACACCCCGTCGGCTGACCGAATGGCGATTGGTAATCACCGTATTTTCATCCACGCCAAGCAGCGGAATGATCCCGGCCTCTTTACGGTTTTCTGGCGTATACCCCATGCCGCGGTGGATCATGGCGCCGTAGTCAGGTTTTTGCAGCGTTTCGCCGTTAAGGGTGATGACGCCCGCCTCGAAACTTTCCAGACCAACGATCGCTTTGAGCAGTTCCGTGCGCCCTGCCCCCAACAAACCGGCAATGCCCAGCACTTCTCCCCGCTGCAGATGAAATGAAATGTCTTCCAGCTTGGGCCGCATTCGTAGCCCTTTGACCTCCAGCACCGTTTCCTCATGGGAAACCGCCTGGCTGACCGGAGCGAGATCCTGATGCTCGCGCCCGAGCATCAGCGAGACAATATGCCCGGTGGTGGTATTTTCCAGCGCCACATTACCCGCCACCTGCCCGTCACGCATGATGGTGGCCGACGAGGCAATCCGCCGGATCTCTTCCATCCGGTGGCTCACGTAGATGACCGCCACGCCAAGCGCCGACATCTGTTTGACCGCCGACATGACCAATTCCACTTCGGCGCTGGCCAGCGAACTGGTGGGTTCATCGAGGATAACCAGTCCCGGTTCCCCGGCCATCACACGGGCAATTTCCACCAGCTGTTTTTGCGCCGGGCTCAGGTTTTCCACCAGCGCATCCGGTTCAACATCGACACCCAGTTTTTCCAGGCACAGACGGGCCTGACGCTGCATGAGCCCGGTGTCAATCATGCCGCCCTGCTTCGGCCAGTGACCGAGGCAGAGATTTTCTGCCACCGTCAGACCTTCGACCAGGCTGAGCTCCTGATAGACCGCCCGTACGCCAAGCTCCGCCGCACGGCGGGTTAAGGTGGCATCCGCACCCTCCAGCAGCGTGCCAGAAAGACGCACTTCACCGCTGTCGAGCCGTTCACTGCCAGTCAACATACGAATGAGCGTCGATTTACCGGCACCGTTTTTACCGAGCAAGGCCCGGACTTCACCTCGGTGAAGAGTGAAATCAACGTTATCCAGCGCCACAACGCCCGGGTAACGCTTATTCCCCCCTTTCACGGAGGCGATGGGGTTTTCATGCATAACCATCGCCATGTTCCGCCTCTGTCAGGGTAAGCCATCCACGTGAGTCGCCAGCCACTGCTTGCCGTCATCCGCTTTGGTATAGAGATCGATAGGCACCTGAATCACCTTCTCTTTCGGCGGTGTCTTGTTGATAACGTTCATCGTCTGGGCAAAGACCGCATCGCCCATCTTCTTGCCGGAGATATCAACAACGGCTTTAAGCACCTGATTGTTTTGTAGCTCCTGGGCAATTTCGGTGGTCATATCAGAACCAAACACCGCAATTTTTCCGGCCTGGTTCTGGTTGCGAACCGCTTTCACTGCACCGAGCGTGGCCCCACCCGACTCGCCCATAATGGCGTCGATGTCCGGCGTTGAGATAATCAGCTTTTCACCCACGGAGATGGCTTTATCGAGCACCGTCCCTTCCTGATTAGCGACGATTTTCATCCCCGGCACTTTCGCTTTCAGCGCCTCTTCGAAGCCTTTGCGGCGCTGCACGCACACTTCGTAGGCCTCACAGTTGATAACCGCAATTTTCGGTTCTGTGATGTTTTTCGCGACAAAGTACTCCGCTGCGGCCTGGCCTAATTTGCGCCCGAACTCCATCGGGTCACCTACCAGCCAGGCAGAAACGTACTTATCCACCCCTTTCTGGCTAATGCAGGTGTTGTAACAAAGCACCGGAATACCCGCCTCGCTGGCGCGGCGAATGGTGCGGCTGCTGCCGTTTTCCGAAACGGCGGAGAGAATGATGGCGTCCACATTGCGCGCCACCAGGGTGTCAATAAACGAACTCTCTTTCGAGATATCGCCCTGGGCATTGGTTTCAATCAACTGCACCTTCACTTCGGAGGCTTTAGCCGCATCCTGCACGCCCTGGCGCACCCCGGCGTAGTAGCCTTGTGTGTCGAGATAGATAGCACCGATGGTCATCTCTTTCGGTGCCGCATGAGCAGTAAAAACAGTGGTAACTAACGGGAACAGGGTCAGTGCCAAAAGCGACGCTTTTAATGTGCGGGACATAATTGTCTCCTTGTAAGGTCTTCGTTTTGTTGTGTTTTACGCGCGGCAAGACGCGTGGTGTTACCTTAAATTTTTAAATATTTTATACATTTACCTGAGAGCGGCGGTCAGGCCGCTCGCAGATTTCAGTAAACAAGATTTAGTGAATGAGATGCAGCACATAGGACATCACCCGCGAAAAGAGCGCCGCTTTCGGCCAGGCGGGGTTAAGTTTCGTCAGCGCTGCGCTGGCCTGGCTCCATTGATATTCATCCCCCATGCCCGCTGCGGACAACGCCTGAATGTACAGGCACTTCTCCTGATGCTGCTGTTGCAAAGAGCCGTACAGTGAGAGCAAATCGGGCTGCGAAACAGCAAAGAAATCCGCTTCAACCGGGGCGTGGAGCATATTGGCTGCCCACTGCGCCATATCCGTAAACAGCGCGTCAGCAGCAACGTTATCGCCCAGCATGCGCAGCGCCATGCCCTGCCAGAAGAGATAATCTGCGGGCTGGTCGTTGTAATAACTATGGACATTGAGTGTGCGGTCACCCTGCGCGGCTTTTTGCCAGGCCGCCTGCGCCTGCGCCTCATCTCGTTGCAGCCGGGCACAGACACCTAACCAGAACCAGATGTCGTTGTCGGTCTGCCCAGGCAAACGTCCTTCACTCAGGTTTTCCGGGTAACGCAAGGCGGCGGTGAGCAATAATTCTGCGCGGGCCGGATGGTGAGCGTCGATGGCCTGCCACGCCTGCAGCAATTGATTGAGAATAAACTGGCCCGTAATTTTACCTTCACCCCCTTCCCAGGGGTGGAATTTACGATGCTTTAGCACGGCGGTGGCTTTCTCTGTTTCACCACACAGGTGCCAGAGGTTAAGCAACTCCGCCGTCATGTCATCGCGTTTTAAGGCACATGGAAGGTTAGCCTCCAGCCGTGTCAGTCGACTTTGCGGCGTGGCCCCCGTAAGTTTTGCCAGCAAATCACGCTCAAACAGCAAACGCGCGTCGTCGGGTAATAAACGGCAGGCAGTGTCGAGATAACGGGCGGCGAGCGTTTCATCCTGTTGCTTATTCCAGGCGTATATGGCGAGACCACGCCAGGCATCAGCCACGCTGTCGTCCATCGCCACGCACTGCTGCCAGAGCGCCACCGCTTTTTCGTCATTGCGCTTACTGTAGTGGAAACAGGCCAGCAAATGACGGGCAAACGCACTTTCCGGGAGCATGTTTAATGCATCCACTTCATCCAGCGTATTTGGGAAACGCACAAAGCGCGGGAAAGCGTCAATAGCACGGGCAATCAGCGGCGCACGGTCGGATTCAGTGAGCAAGCTCGCTTGTAGCAACAGTGGCAAGGTGCGCTCACAAGCCAGTTTCTCCAGTACCCCGATAGCCTCAGTTTTCATTCCCCAACTCAATAGCTGCCCGGCAGTGAGTAGCGCGTTGATATCGCGCCCGCCGCAGATGTCGCGCCAGGCGTTCAGCGCTTCATCACTGCCTTCGCTTTGCCATTGCAGCCACCACACCGTTGGGTTCAGCGGGTAGTCATGACGCAGCGTCTGTAGATTTGCCTTCGCCTCTTCTGCATCACCGCTCAACTGCAGCAGGCGTACCTGCAGGCACAGAACGTCCTGATTGGTCGGGCAAGCCCGTAGACTCTGGCGGCAAAACTCGATGCCCTCCGGGTAGTGCAACTCACGGGCAGCCAGGCGTGCCAGCCCATAAAAACCCGCCGCTTTGCTGTTGCCGCTCCAGGTCGCCCGCCAGAAATCCTCTTTCGCCTCCGGGAAGCATTGCTGGCGTTCAAGGGCGCTGGCACGAATAAAACTGGCCTGCCCGCACTGCGGATTTTTATTCAGTCGGTGTGCGCGAGCCAACGCCTGCGTCGCATATTCGACGGCGCGCGGGTAGTCAGCACGGTTATATTCGAGGGTGGCCAGCGCCAGGTTGCAGCGATAATCGAGCGGATCAATCGCCACGCCACGGATGTAATAATCAAAGGCCGAACGGCTGGCATGGTTGTACTGCTCAAGGTGCTGACCAATAAACCAGGCTTCATCGGCTGAGGTTATGTTTTCTGCAGCGGCAGGGGCGGTCGCTACCTCCGGCAGAGGCAACTCACCAGGCTGGTGCTCTTCATACGCCAGAACGACGATGCCATTCGCATCCGTCAGCGTAAGCGTCAGTCGCGTAGGGAGAGCAACGTCAAGCTCGCCCTGTAGCACCGAGCACGGTGCCAGATTTACGCTTTCGTCCAGCAGCGGCTTCGGATTGCCTGCCCCGGTGAGCGTTAAACGGTATCCTTCCAGTGAAGCAATGGCATACAGCCCCCACTCCACGCCGTTGTCACTGCGCTGCAGCTTTAATACCGCATCCCGTGAGGCGTTCTGTACCATCCCGAGGGTGTGGTACGGCAGGAAATACTGCACAAAGCGTTTCTCTTCATACGCATCAAGCCAGGTGAAATCGGGCTGATTATCGGCAAAGATCCCGGTCATCAGCTCAATGTAGGGTCCGTTGATATCGGTGAGGCTACGATCCCAGGCCTGACCAAATTCACTGTGTCCCCAACTCCACTGTTTCTTGCCAGGCGCAATATGGTGGTCGGCAACGTGCAACAGCCCGCCGTCTTCATCATGCGACCAGGCCCCGACGAAGTCATAGGCCGACTTCTCCGCCATGTACGAGGTCGGGACTGGCACGTTCTTATAGCGGGAAATGTCGACCCCAGCGGAATAATCGACTTTGTAGTAAGTCCCGGTGGCGATGGGGAACGCGGACACGGCTCGTTTGCCGTGGTCGAACACGGCTGTCACATCAGGCGGGAAGACGCTTTGATGGTCATCACCCCCTTTCACCGCCGGGTTTGCCCACCATAAAAAGTGGCGCGGCGTGGCGTTAGCATTGTAGACGCGGCTGCCAATTTCGAGCGCAGCGCGATTCGGGCGCAGAGTGAAGCCGGTCATCACCTGTAGCCCGTGCATCGGCTCAGTTTCTCCGACCCATACCGTCTTGCTGCCGTCGTCATGCTCTTCAAACGTGCAATCCACCGGCATGTAGGTGGTCGGGCGATGGTGCTGTGGCCAGTTGAACTCAATGCCCCCCGAGATCCAGGGACCGAGCAGACCGACCAGCGCCGGTTTGATGACCTCATTGTGATAGACAAAATCGCGCTGTTTGACCTTATCAAACGCCTTCTGTACACGCCCGCCCAGTTCCGGAAGGATCATGATTTTCAGATAGTCATTTTCCAGCCAGACCGCCTGCCACGCTTTCTCTGTTTTGCTGTCGCTCAGCGTATCGGTCACCCCGTAGGGGTAGACGGCCCCCGTTGACCCCTGATAAACGCGGTTTTCAAGAAACATAGGGTGAGTGTCCTGCGGACCGGTTTCGTAAGTAGGGATAAAGACGGTTTCACGCCAGACTTTTACGGGTTCCATATTGCCCTCTTAATTAACAAGACATACTAAAATGTGGATTTGTGGGCAGTCTGACAGACTAAGACAAGGCGTTTTCGCATAATAATCACGCAATACACTAAACAAGGTTTAGTAACCATGAGCGTCTGCATTAACAATCAACAGATTCGCCGCATCAATAAATGCGTAGTACTGGAGCACCTTTACCGTGAAAAGCGCGCGACCAAATCCACGTTGGCAAAGCTGGCGCAGGTTTCTATTCCCGCGATAAGCAACATCCTTGAGGAGCTGGCGGCAGAGCACCGCGTGTTGAATGTGATGGACGAGAAACCCTCCCGCGGCCACAGTAGCGGAACCTGGCTGATTGCGCCGGAAGGTGACTGGACGCTCTGCATGAACATCACGCCGACCAGCATCGAATGCCAGCTCGCCAATGCCTGCATGAGCCCGAAGGGGGAGTACGAACGTCATACGTTGAACGCCCCTCACCCACAGGCCTTGCTGGCTGCGATTGAGCAGTGCTGGCATCGCTACCGCAAAGCGTGGCCGGGGCGCACGCTCAACCTGGCGCTGGGGATCCACGGGCAGGTCGACCCGGTAACCGGTGTATCGCAAAATATGCCGCAGGCCCCGTGGAGCGAGCCGATTGAGCTGAAGTATCTGCTGGAGGAGAAGCTGGGTGTACGCGTTCTGGTGGATAACGACTGCGTAATGCTGGCCCTGGCGGAGAAGTGGCAGAATCACGGCCAGGCACGGGATTTCTGCGTCATCAACGTGGATTACGGTATTGGCTCCTCCTTCGTCATTAACGAACGGATTTACCGCGGGACGCTCTATGGCAGTGGACAGATAGGTCACACCATTATCAACCCGGACGGCGTGGCCTGCGATTGTGGGCGCTATGGCTGCCTTGAAACCGTTGCATCATTAAGCGCGCTGAAAAAACAGGCGCGGATCTGGTTGAAGTCGCAATCTGCGCCGATGCTGGATCCCGATGCCCTCACGACCACGCAGTTGATTGCCGCATGGCAAAACGGCGATGCGCGAATCATGGCGTGGGTGGAAAATGCTGCCAGCGCTATCGGCCTGAGTTTGTATAACTTCCTCAATATCCTGAATATCAACCAGATATGGCTATACGGGCGAAGCTGCGCATTTGGGGAGCGCTGGCTGAGCACTATCGTGCAACAGACCGGGCTGAACCCGTTCGATCAGGGCGGGAATCCGCGTATTAAGGCCACACAGATTGAAATGGGGCAGTTAAGTCGCGCTCAACAAATTATGGGTATTGGCTATTTGTACGTTGAGGCACTGCTCAGTGAAATGCACTAGCGAATATAGGAATCCAGCACACTCAGCACCACATCAAGGTCGGCTTCACGTTTGACCTCATCATTTTCATGAACGATATGATCGGTCAAATGCCCTTTGATAACCTCTCGCATCAAACCGTTAACCGCTCCGCGAATAGCGGCGATTTGCTGCAAAACCTGGGCGCATTCATGCGGTTCATCGAGCATTTTTTTCAGTGCCGCCACTTGTCCTTCAATCTTACTCGCCCGCGCTTTGAGCTTTTTTTTATCCCGAATGGTATGCGACATACTGACCTCACTTTCCCCTCTGCTGAGTGGAAAAATCATACCATAGAACAACTGGGGGGGAGTTTCTTTCTACTGGGGGGTAGTATTTTTTACCGGGGGGAGTAAATTGAAAAGAGAAAACAATTAGCGAGAATTATTCTCATGACCGATTTTGCAACCCTCTTTCAGCAGGGAAATGGCTGGGTTTTCATTCCGAGCGCCATTCTGCTCGGCGCGCTACACGGCCTTGAGCCGGGGCATTCAAAAACGATGATGGCGGCCTTTATCATTGCGATCAAAGGCACCATAAAACAGGCGGTTATGCTTGGCCTTGCGGCGACACTATCTCATACGGCGGTAGTCTGGCTTATCGCCATGGGCGGAATGTTTATCAGCCGTCGGTTCACCGCCGAAGCCGTGGAGCCCTGGATGCAGATAATTTCAGCGGTGATCATTCTGGGTACAGCCGCATGGATGTTCTGGCGTACCTGGCAAGGTGAGCGACAGTGGCACGCGGGTCACCACCACCATGACCACGCCCATCACGATCACCACCACGATCATGATCATTCGCCTGCCCACACTCATTCTCAAGGGTTGGTTTTCCAGCCGGCCCAGGCCGCCAGCCTGAGTCTGAACCGGCCGGTGATCCTTTCTGTGCGGAAAGTTGAGAAACAAGAAGAGTATCGTGACGCGCACGAACTGGCCCATGCGCGGGATATTGAGCGCCGCTTTAACGGTACTAAGGTGACTAACGGGCAAATTCTGCTGTTTGGCCTGACAGGTGGACTCATCCCCTGCCCGGCAGCGATCACTGTGCTGTTGATCTGTATTCAGCTTAAAGCGTTAACGCTGGGCGCTACGATGGTGGTGTGCTTTAGTCTCGGTCTGGCATTAACCCTGGTGGCGGTGGGCGTGGGGGCTGCAGTAAGCGTACAGCAGGCAGCGAAACGCTGGTCAGGATTCAACACCCTTGCGCGGCGCGCGCCCTATTTCTCCAGCATATTGATTGCGCTGGTGGGGATTTATATGGGCGTTCACGGTTATTACACCCTGCAATAAGGCAAAAAAATGCCCGCGAGGTGCGGGCATTTTTATATGCTTTCAGGACTTATGCATAAACCGGGAAGCGTGCGCAGATATCCAGAACTTTACCTTTGACGCGCTCAATAACCGCTTCATCATTGATGTTGTCCAGTACATCACACATCCAGCCAGCCAACTCTTTCACTTCCGCTTCTTTAAAACCGCGACGCGTCACTGCCGGAGAACCGATACGGATACCGGAAGTCACAAACGGGCTCTTCGGATCGTTCGGCACGCTGTTTTTGTTGACGGTGATGTTAGCACGACCCAGCGCCGCATCCGCTTCTTTACCGGTCAGGTTTTTGTCGACCAGATCCAGCAGAAACAGGTGGTTTTCCGTACCGCCAGACACCACTTTGTAGCCACGGTTCAGGAACACTTCCACCATCGCTTTCGCGTTTTTAGCAACCTGTTGCTGGTAGACTTTGAACTCTGGCTCCATCGCTTCTTTCAGCGCGACGGCTTTCGCCGCGATAACGTGCATCAGCGGGCCGCCCTGAGCGCTCGGGAAGACAGCGGAATTCAGTTTTTTGTACAGCTCTTCGCTACCGCCTTTTGCCAGGATCAGACCACCACGTGGACCCGCCAGGGTTTTGTGGGTGGTCGTCGTGACGACGTGAGCGTGTGGAACCGGGTTCGGATAGACACCGGCCGCAATCAGACCGGCAACGTGTGCCATGTCGACGAACAGGTATGCGCCAATGCTGTCTGCGATTTCACGCATTTTTGCCCAGTCAACGATACCGGAATACGCAGAGAAACCACCGATGATCATCTTCGGTTTGTGTTCCTGAGCCTGCTTCGCCATGTCTTCGTAGTCAATTTTACCGGACTCATCGATACCGTAAGGAATGATGTTGTACAGTTTACCGGAGAAGTTGACCGGGGAGCCGTGAGTCAGGTGGCCGCCTTGCGCCAGGTTCATACCCAGAACGGTATCACCCGGTTGCAGCAGCGCGGTGTAGACTGCGAAGTTAGCCTGAGAGCCGGAGTGCGGCTGTACGTTCGCATAGTCAGCGCCGAACAGCTCTTTTGCACGGTCGATCGCCAGTTGTTCAACGATATCGACATACTCGCAACCGCCATAGTAGCGTTTGCCCGGATAACCTTCGGCATATTTGTTGGTCAGCTGAGAGCCCTGCGCCTGCATTACACGCGGGCTGGTGTAGTTCTCGGAGGCGATCAGTTCAATGTGTTCTTCCTGACGTACTTTTTCCTGCTCCATAGCCTGCCACAGTTCGGCATCATAATCGGCAATGTTCATTTCACGTTTTAACATCCGCATCTCCTGCTCAGCTAACAATAAAGCAACTCAAATTTGAGGGCCCGTTTTGGGTGACGGCTCACAGTATAACTGATTCATATCGCGATAACAGGTCTTGACAAAGGTTTTTACGCAAACGATTGGCTGCGCGCCAGACAAGGGTTTGAGAGATAATGCACTTTACCTTTGCAACGGAATTCTTTTCACGTTTGTGATGCAACTTCTTCACGTTTGTAATTCGTTGTTGCCCCCGCCCCCCTCTTTACAACCCAGGCATTTCACCTATAAGATGCATTTCAAATACATCTTATAAATCACCTAACAGGAAGCAACCATGCTTGACGTTCAGACCATCGCAACGGTGAAAGCCACCATTCCCCTGCTGCTGGAAACCGGTCCAAAACTGACCGCGCATTTTTACGATCGGATGTTTACGCACAACCCCGAGCTCAAAGAGATTTTCAACATGAGCAATCAGCGTAACGGCGATCAGCGCGAAGCGTTGTTCAACGCTATTGCGGCCTATGCCAGCAACCTTGATAACCTCGCCGCGTTATTGCCTGCGGTGGAAAAAATTGCTCAAAAACACACCAGCTTTCAGATCAAGCCTGCACAATACGACATTGTCGGTCATCACTTGCTGGCGACGCTTGATGAAATGTTCAGCCCAGGCAAGGACGTTCTCGACGCATGGGGTAAAGCCTATGGCGTGCTCGCTGGCGTTTTTATCCAGCGGGAAGCGCAACTGTATACTGAAAACGCGAGCAAGACCGGCGGCTGGGAAGGGACACGCCCGTTTCGTCTGGTGGAAAAAACCGAGCAAAGCGCGTTAATCACCAGCTTTGAATTCGCGCCTGTTGATGGACAACCCGTTGCTGATTTTCGCCCTGGGCAATACATCGGCATCTGGCTGAAACCGGAAGAATTTGCTTATCAGGAAATTCGCCAGTATTCCCTGACCCGCGCCCCTGACGGCAAACATTATCGTATCGCGGTGAAACGCGAAGAAGGCGGGCAGGTATCAACCTGGCTGCATCAGCGCGCGCAGGTCGGCGATGTGGTACATCTGGCGGCCCCCGCAGGCGATTTCTTTATGGATGTCGAGAGTAACACCCCGGTCACGCTTATCTCCGCTGGCGTCGGCCAGACACCGATGCTGGCGATGCTGGATACGCTCGCCAGGACAGGGCATAACGCGCAGGTAAACTGGTTTCATGCTGCGGAAAATGGCGATGTTCACGCCTTTGCCGGGGAGGTGAAAACACTGAGCAGCAAACTGCCGCGCGTGACGTCTCACGTCTGGTACCGCGCGCCTACCCATTTTGATAAACAGGCGCAGGCCTTTGATAGCGAAGGGTTGATGGATCTAAGTAAACTTGAGTCGGCATTCAGCGATCCGGCCATGCAGTTCTATCTCTGCGGCCCGGTGCCGTTTATGCAGTTCACCGCCAGGCAATTAGTCGGTCTGGGGATTAATGCTGAGAACATTCATTACGAATGCTTTGGCCCGCACAAAGTGTTGTAAGTGACGGGTTTGGCCCTCACCCCGCAAGGGGTGAGGGAGAGAATCAGATAGCCGCGTCGTCTTCTTCACCGGTACGAATACGTACCACGCGGGCGACATCAAAGACAAAAATCTTACCGTCGCCGATTTTACCGGTCTGTGCCGTGCGGATAATGGTGTCGACACAGGTCTCAACGATGTCATCAGTGACAACGATTTCGATTTTTACCTTCGGCAGAAAGTCCACCATATACTCTGCGCCACGATACAGTTCGGTATGGCCTTTCTGGCGACCAAAACCTTTGACTTCGGTCACCGTCATCCCGGTAATGCCGACTTCGGCCAGCGCTTCACGCACGTCATCCAGTTTGAAAGGTTTAATAATTGCATCAATCTTTTTCATGGTTGGTCCTTAAAAACGCTTGCCAGTAAGCTACTTCGTAATCGGTTGCTCACACTACCATATTCGCCAGGCCATTACTCTTTAAAGTCGTTGGCATCCAGCTCATGGCGCGAGAGCAATTTGTAAAATTCAGTACGGTTGCGCCCGGCCATTCTCGCCGCGTGGGTAACATTACCTTTGGTGATTTGCAGCAGCTTTCGCAGGTAATTGAGCTCAAATTGATTTCGCGCTTCCACAAACGTGGGCAGGGCCGTGTTCTCCCCCTCCAGCGCCTGCTCCACCAGCGCGTCGCTGATGACCGGCGATGAGGTCAGCGCTACACATTGCTCAATAACGTTGACCAACTGGCGCACATTACCCGGCCAGCCTGCGGTCATTAGCCGTTTCATCGCGTCGGTGGAAAAAGCGCGCACAAACGGTTTATGTCTGTCAGCCGCCTGGCGCAGCAGATGATTGGCCAGCAGTGGGATATCCTCCGCACGTTCCGCCAGCGCCGGGATTTTGAGGTTAACCACATTCAGGCGATAGAAGAGATCTTCACGAAACTCGCCGCGCGCCATCGCTTTGGGCAGATCGCGGTGGGTCGCGGAGATAATCCGCACATTGATGTCTATGTCACGGTTGCTGCCGAGCGGTCGGACTTTGCGTTCCTGCAACACGCGCAACAGCTTCACCTGTAGCGGAATGGGCATATCGCCGATTTCATCAAGAAACAGCGTGCCGCCTTCTGCCGCCTGGAAAAGCCCCTCACGGCTGCTGACCGCGCCGGTAAAGGCACCGCGCGCATGGCCAAAGAGTTCAGATTCCAGCAACTGTTCCGGTAACGCGCCACAGTTGATGGCAATAAAGGCATTTTTACTGCGCGGGCTGGCATTGTGAATCGCCTGGGCAAGGATCTCTTTCCCCGTCCCGCTCTGACCGTTAATCAGTACGCTGACATCAGACTGCGCCACCATTCTCGCCTGCTCAAGCAGACGCAGCATGACCGGGCTGCGGGTAATGATCGTATCGCGCCACTGATCGTCCGAGGCGGGCGCAGAGTGCTCCAGCGCCTCATCAATCGCCTTGTACAACGCATCTTTATCGACCGGCTTGGTCAGGAAGCTGAATACCCCCTGCTGCGTCGCGGCGACGGCATCCGGAATGGAACCATGCGCGGTGAGAATAATGACGGGCATGCCCGGCTGTACTTTCTGGATCTCTGTGAAAAGTTGCATACCGTCCATCTCATCCATGCGCAGGTCGCTGATGACCAGGTCAACTTTCTCCCGGGCCAAAACGCGGAGCCCTTCCTGCCCGCTCTCGGCGGTGACGATGCTGTAGCCTTCACTGGTCAGGCGCAAACCGAGCAGTTTTAACAAGCCCGGATCGTCATCCACCAGCAACAGATGGGCAGGTTTTCGGCTGGTCATGGTTTCGCGTCCTCTTGTTTCGTTTCGGTCCTTGCGGGGCGCGCGCTATCCGGCAGATCATTGCCCGCCGGTTTGCGGCTGGAGAGTCGACGTTCTATATCGGTCAGGTTTTCCAGTTTACGCGTGGTCGTTTCCAATTGCTCACGCAGGAATTGCTGCTGCTGACGTAATGTATCCAGTTCAGCATCCGTCGACTGCTGGAGCTTGCCATAACGGCCACGCTCTTCTGCCAGCTGGAGCTGCAATGTTTGCCCATCACGCCAGAGCTGATAAAGCGGGCGTACAGGGGCGGGAATTTGCGGGCTTAACACATCAAGACGTGCCGTATTCTCACGCCGTTCCAGCGGGGAAATTTTCGCACTCGACAGCAAAATGCCGCGCTTAAAGGCATCCTGCCATGTATCGTCTGACCAGGCGCGCGCCTCAGCACGTGCTTCTGCTGGCGCCAGCCGCCCTGCGCAATCCATACTGCGCAGCCAGAATAACGGGTTGGTATCGAAGGCCTGGCCGGTTAACGACCAAATATTACCGCAGTCCGTCAGCAGGAAATCGGCCAGTTGATGTTCCGGGAGCTGCTCTTCGAATTGTTCATGTACAGCATGCTCAGGCGTCTGGGATACACAGCCTGCCAGCAGCAGGCAGGGTAATGCACGACGCATTTTTTTAGGCAACAACACCGCGTCAGCCACGCGGGAAAAAACGTGCGACATACTCACCTGATTTCGCTTCATTTGTTGGATTTTTCCGACGCATTAAGCGGTAGCTCAATGCGAAAACAGACATCTGCATGAACGACGTCCACCAGATGCAACTCACCCTGCATACGGCGAACGCAGTCTCTGGCGATGCTTAACCCCAGGCCACTCCCCTTCACCGCGCCTTTTCGCTGATGGCTCCCCTGAAAAAAGGGTTCAAAAATCATACTGCGTTCCGCCTCAGGAATCGGCGTGCCGGTATTGGATACTTCAATACGCAGCCGCGAGCCCGCAAGATAGCTGTGAATATAAATGTTACCGGATTCAGCCCCATAGTGCACCGCGTTCGAATAAAGATTATCCAGCACGCTCATCAACAGCATCGGCTCAGACCAGCAGGAGGCGGCATCGAGCACAACCTCGGTATGCATCATTTTAGCTCGCGCGGGCAAACTGTGAGCCGTAAGAACCATATCTACCAGCGGCTCGATCTCCACGTCTTCCAGCTCAACCGCGCCATCCGCCAGTTTCCGGTTGTAATCGAGTAATTGTTCAATCAGTTTTTGCAGATTACGGCTGCTGTCATCAAGGATAGCCACTACCTCTTTCTGCTCCGCCGTTAACGGCCCGACAACCTGATCGGCAAGCAATTCGGTCCCTTCACGCATACTCGCAAGCGGGGTTTTCAGTTCATGAGAGATATGGCGTAAAAATTGATGACGCTGTGATTCGAGCCAGGAAAGACGTTCGCTCAGCCAGATGATACGTTCCCCCACGTAGCGCAGCTCACGCGGACCTTTAAACACAACCGTATGCCCAAGGGAACGCCCTTCCCCTAACCGGTTGATCATCCGTTCAATGCCCTTCACCGGGCCGATAATCATCCGCGTAAAGAGCAGTACCATGGCCAGACTCACCAGAAACAGCACCAGCGCCTGCCAGCCGAAGAATTGACCGCGCTCGGCAATTTCCTGCTGCAACTGCTGCCCACGGGAGAACACCACCTGCCGCGTTGATTGCACCATCTCGGTATTCGCCGCAGCAAAGGCTTCGAGCCGCGCGGACGCTTCTGCGCCCGGGCCGCTATTTTTGCACTGCAACTGGGCGAGATCATTCAAATCCTGACGCAGCGCCTGGTAGAGTTTTTCATCGGGCAGCACGCCAGCGTGCGCATCCAGCATCTCGCTATAGCGTTTACGTTGGCTCTGATACACCTTTGCCAGCGTAGAATCGTCCAGCACACAATACTGACGGTAACTGCGCTCCATCTCCAGCGCGGCATTGGTCATCGCCTCGCTACGTCGCGCATCGATAAGGGTGGTGCGATTCGTTTGTGCCGCCTGGGCGCTCAGGGCATTCAGGCTTTGCCATGCCTGCCAGGCAAGTACCAATAAAGGCAATAAGATCAGTAAGAACGCCATCATAACGACCTGGCGTAGGGAGCGGGGGAAAATGGGCCAGCGTTTCAACGCAATACTCTCGCAAATCGGGTTTAACAGGATGCTAGCTGAGTAATGTGCTACGGGGAAGCCAGAAAAAACAAAGCCGGGGATAAACCCGGCTTTGTTTAGCAATTAGGCGGTGCCTAACTCGACGTTTCGCCCGATATCTGAAAAAGCGAACTTTTATCAGCAGTTGGACGGCAGGCACCTTTAAGTGCGTCATTCGAAGTTTATGTAGCACGTCCCGAAGGGGCTGACATAAGAAGGTGAATGAGCCACTGGTTATTATTATGCAACACTTATGCCAAAACACAAAACAAAATGTTAACCATATGAAATATATGAAATTTACCAATTTAACCCATTCAATAGCGGTTGAATGATTTTCATGCTAAGTGTCTCCGATTAGCAACACCCTTTGCGCTCCAACCCATCATTCATATAAATCAATAACTTAAGTGTCTCCATTTAGAGACACCGTAACTGTGGTTTTGTCGCGTTTTCCCGACACATGCACATGCGGAGCGTCACAAATAAAAAAGCTCCCCGTCAGGAGAGCTTTCATAGGACATACAACCCGTAGCGGTAAGTTAGCCTAACTGCTTACGCGCGTTGCGGAAAATACGCATCCACGGGCTATCCTCGCCCCAGTTTTCCGGATGCCAGGAGTTAGAAACCGTACGGAATACACGCTCCGGATGCGGCATCATCAGCGTCACGCGACCACTTTCGTTGGTTACTGCAGTAATACCGTTTGGCGAACCGTTCGGGTTAGCCGGATAGGTTTGCGTCACTTTACCGAAGTTATCGACAAAGCGCAGCGCCACCAGGCCTTTGCTTTCGAGTTGAGCCAGATGGGCATCATCACGCACTTCTACACGACCTTCACCGTGGGAAACCGCGATAGGCATTTGCGAACCGACCATACCCTGCAACAGCAAAGAAGGGCTTTGGGTGACTTCGACGAGGCTGAAACGCGCTTCGAAGCGATCAGAGTGGTTACGCACAAAGCGTGGCCACAACTCACTGCCCGGCACCAGTTCACGCAGGTTAGACATCATCTGACAACCGTTACATACGCCCAGCGCCAGGGTCTGCGGACGGTGGAAGAAAGTTTCGAACTCATCACGCACGCGGTTATTGAACAGAATCGATTTTGCCCAGCCTTCACCCGCGCCCAGCACGTCACCGTAAGAGAAGCCGCCACAGGCAACCAGCGCCTGGAAATCCTCCAGACCCGTACGCCCTGCCAGCAGGTCACTCATATGTACATCAATGGCATCAAAGCCAGCACGGTAGAACGCCGCCGCCATCTCCACATGGGAGTTAACGCCCTGCTCGCGCAGTACCGCCACTTTCGGACGCGCGCCGGTTGCAATATAGGGCGCCGCAATATCTTCATTGATATCAAACGACAGCTTCACGTTCAGGCCTGGATCGTTATCGTTAGCTTTCGCCTGATGCTCTTCGTCAGCACATTCCGGGTTGTCACGCAGACGTTGCATCTGCCAGGTGGTCTCCGCCCACCACATACGCAAGGTGGTGCGGCTTTCGCTGAACACGGTCTGACCTGCGGCTTCAACCACAAAACGGTCGCTCGCCGTGGCTTGGCCAAGGTAGTGAACACAATCCGCCAGACCATGAGTAGCCAGCAGTGCTTCCACCGCTTCGCGGTCCGTTGCACGAACCTGAATCACGCCGCCCAACTCTTCGTTAAACAGCGCGGCCAGATGATCATTGCCCAGAGCCGCAATATCCACATTCACGCCGCAGTGACCGGCAAACGCCATTTCGGCCAGCGTCACCAGCAGGCCGCCGTCGGAACGGTCATGCCATGCCAGCAGTTTGCCGTCAGCCACCAGTGCCTGCATCGCCTCCCAGAAGCCTTTCAGTTGCTGGACATCACGCACATCGGCAGTCTTATCACCCAGTTGACGGTAAACCTGCGCCAGCGCGGTTGCGCCCAGCGCGTTGTGGCCTTTACCCAGATCAATCAACAGCAGGGCATTCGCTTCGGTCGAGAGCTGCGGTGTCACGGTGCGACGCACATCTTCCACACGGGCAAAGGCGGTGATGACCAGCGACAGCGGCGAGGTCATCTCACGCTGCTCGTGACCTTCCTGCCAGCGCGTTTTCATCGACATGGAGTCTTTACCCACCGGAATGGTCAGACCCAGCGCCGGACAAAGTTCTTCACCCACCGCTTTCACCGCGTCATACAGACCGGCATCTTCGCCCGGATGACCGGCTGCGGACATCCAGTTTGCCGAAAGTTTAATGCGGTTAAGGCCACCGATTTGCGTAGCCGCCATATTGGTCAGAGACTCACCAACGGCCAGACGGGCGGATGCGGCGAAGTCCAGCAATGCGACCGGCGCACGTTCGCCGATGGACATCGCTTCACCGTAGTAACTGTCCAGGCTGGCGGTGGTCACCGCACAGTTAGCGACAGGTACCTGCCACGGACCGACCATCTGATCGCGTGATACCATACCGGTGACGGTACGGTCGCCGATGGTCACCAGGAAGGTTTTCTCGGCGACGGAGGGCAGATGCAGTACGCGGTTTACCGCGTCAGCAATAGAAATATTGCGTGAATCAATAGCTTCACCGGCGGCCTTACGTGTCTGCACATCGCGGGTCATTTTCGGGGTTTTACCCAGCAGCACATCCAGTGGCAAATCGATCGGCTGATTGTCGAAGTGGCTGTCGCTCATGGTCAGGTGTTGCTCTGCCACGGCTTCACCAATCACCGCGTACGGGGCGCGCTCGCGACGGCAAAGCTCATCAAACAGCGGTAACTGATCGGCTGCAACGGACAGGACATAACGTTCCTGGGATTCGTTACACCAGATTTCCAGCGGACTCATACCCGGTTCGTCGCTGAGGATATCACGCAGCTGGAATTTCCCCCCGCGCCCGCCATCGCTCACCAGCTCCGGCATGGCGTTAGACAAACCGCCCGCCCCCACATCATGGATAAACTGGATCGGGTTGGCATCACCCAGTTGCCAGCACCGGTCAATCACTTCCTGGCAACGACGTTCCATTTCCGGGTTGTCGCGCTGAACGGAGGCGAAATCAAGGTCCGCGTCAGACTGACCGGAGGCCATAGAGGAGGCAGCGCCACCGCCCAGGCCGATGTTCATCGCCGGGCCGCCAAGGACAATCAGTTTCGCGCCAACGGTGATCTCGCCTTTTTGTACGTGATCGGCACGAATGTTGCCGATACCACCTGCCAGCATGATCGGTTTGTGGTAGCCACGCAGCTCTTCACCGTTGTGGCTGTTCACTTTCTCTTCGTAGGTACGGAAATAACCGGTCAGCGCCGGACGGCCGAATTCGTTGTTAAATGCCGCGCCACCCAGCGGACCTTCGGTCATGATATCCAGCGCGGAAACAATACGCTCCGGCTTACCGAAATCTTCTTCCCAGGGCTGTTCAAAGCCCGGAATACGCAGGTTAGAAACGGAGAAGCCTACCAGACCCGCTTTTGGCTTCGCGCCGCGCCCGGTCGCCCCTTCATCACGAATCTCACCACCGGAACCCGTTGCCGCGCCCGGCCACGGCGAAATCGCCGTCGGGTGGTTGTGGGTTTCCACTTTCATCAGAATGTGCGCCGCTTCCTGGTGGAAGTCATAGCGCCCCGTCTCGTGGTCAGCGAAGAAACGCCCGACCTCAGAGCCTTCCATCACCGCGGCGTTGTCTTTATAGGCAGACAGCACATAGTCCGGCGTTTTCTCGAAGGTATTTTTAATCATTTTGAACAGCGATTTTGGCTGCTGTTCGCCGTCAATCACCCAGTCGGCGTTGAAGATTTTATGACGGCAGTGTTCAGAGTTCGCCTGAGCAAACATATAAAGTTCGATATCATTCGGGTTACGGCCAAGGCGGCTAAACGCATCCTGAAGATAATCAATTTCGTCTTCCGCCAGTGCCAGACCGAGACGCACGTTAGCGTCGATCAGCGCCTGACGCCCTTCACCCAGCAGATCCACACTTTGCACCGGCGCAGGCTGATGATGCTCAAACAGACGTGCCGCATCCGCTTCGGCGGTAAATACGGTCTCCATCATGCGGTCATGCAGCTCAGCCGCCACGCTTGTCCATTGCGCTTCGGTCAGCGTCGGAGCGTCAACGTAGTACGCTACACCGCGCTCCAGGCGATTGATTTTGCCAAGGTCGCAGTTATGCGCGATATCCGTTGCTTTAGAAGACCAGGGAGAGATGGTGCCAGGACGGGGCGTAACGAGAAGTAATTTTCCGGACGGGGTATGGCTGCTTAAGTTCGGACCATATTTCAGCAGGCGTTGCAGCCGCGTGAGCTCTTCCTCGTTCAGCCGATCCTTCACATCGGCAAAATGGACATACTCAGCGTAAATATTGCTCACCGGGAGCCGGGCTGCCTGAAAACGCGCCAGCAGTTTGTTGATACGAAATGCGGACAGTGCAGGCGAACCACGCAGAATTTCCATCATAAGTCTCTCGTCTTCGAAGCTTTAAGTGTGCATCAGGGGGAAAACGGGCGTCATTATAGAGAATCCTGAGCGGTGACGAAACCGTTTGCGTCGAAATAAAATCATGTGTGCCATTTAGCAGTAAAACGTAGCGGCTTCGCTAATTAGTTGCCAACTGGCGTTTTGTTGCGCAAAATGCCGCTCAACGACCGATAAACATCCTTGTATTCATGGCGGCTATTTATTGAGGCATCGCACGGCGCAGAGAATTAACTAATTGAAAAAATTTAAGATTAATTATCTGCTTATCGGCATCGTCACCCTGCTGCTGGCAGCGGCCCTGTGGCCTTCTATCCCCTGGTTCGGCAAAGCCGACAACCGCGTTGCGGCCATCAAGGCGCGGGGCGAACTTCGCATAAGCACTATTGCGTCCCCTTTGACGTATGCCAGTATAGATAATAAGCCTTACGGGCTTGATTACGAGCTCGCCCAACAGTTCGCCAGCTATCTCGGCGTTAAACTGAAAGTGACCGTACGCCAGAATATCAGCCAGATTTTTGACGACCTCGATCACGGCAATGCCGATATGCTGGCTGCCGGCCTTGTCTATAACAACGAGCGCCTCAAAAACTACCAGCCGGGCCCGGTTTACTACTGGGTATCGCAGCAACTGGTTTACCGCGTCGGTAGTTACCGCCCACGCAGCCTGGCCACCGTCAATGACAGCCAACTCACCATCGCGCCCGGACATGTGGCGATCAACGATTTGCGCGAACTTAAAGAGAAGAAGTTCCCGGATCTGAGCTGGAAGGTGGACGACAAGGCCGGCACCAACAATCTGCTTGAAGAGGTGGTGGACGGCAAACTCAGCTATACCGTAGCCGATTCGGTCGCTGTGAGTCTGTTCCAGCGCGTTCACCCGGAACTGGCCGTTGCCCTCGATATCAGCGATGAACAGCCGGTTACCTGGTTCAGCCGCCGCGACGACGACAATACGCTGTCGGCGGCCATGCTCGACTTCTTCAATAACATTAACGAAGACGGGACGCTGGCACGACTGGAAGAGAAATACCTCGGCCATGGCGATGATTTTGATTACGTCGACACGCGCACCTTCTTACGCGCAGTGGACAGCGTTCTGCCCGATCTCCAGCCGCTGTTTACGAAATATGCGCAGGATATTGACTGGCGCCTGCTGGCCGCGATTTCATACCAGGAATCCCATTGGGATACACAGGCGACCTCCCCCACCGGCGTACGCGGTCTGATGATGCTGACCCGCAATACCGCACAAAGTCTCGGCCTGAGCGACCGCACGGATGCCGAGCAAAGTATCAGCGGCGGTGCGCGCTATCTGCAGGACATGATGGATAAAGTACCGGAGAGTGTCCCGCAGGACGAACGTATCTGGTTTGCGCTGGCTGCTTACAACATGGGTTATGCGCACATGCTGGACGCCCGTTCGCTCACGGTGAAAACAAAAGGCAACCCGGATAGCTGGGCAGATGTAAAGCAGCGCTTGCCGTTGCTGAGTCAGAAGCCCTATTACAGCAAACTCACCTATGGCTATGCGCGTGGGCATGAAGCTTATGCTTACGTGGAAAACATACGTAAATACGAAATCAGCCTGGTAGGCTATTTGCTGGAAAAAGAGAAAGAGGCGGCGAAGAAATCACAGCTGGCGCAGGGGTATCCGGCGGTGGCGACGGACGAATTTAATCGTGCGCCTTACGGTATCATGCCCTTTAGTTCCTTTACGCCAGGCGAGGCCTTCCCCCGCAATCCGCTGACGGTGCCGGATAAACTGGTGGTGCAGGTGCCCGGCGCGGCTAAATAAGCGGCTCAGCCCCTTTTTTCTGAGCCTTTTTCTCCAGCCGACGCTGACGGAAAAAATCGCTTAGCATCCCGGCGCACTCATCGCGTAAAACCCCTTCGACAATCTCCACCCGATGATTCATGCCCGGGTGATGCAACACATCCATCAGTGAACCTGCAGCCCCCGTTTTTGCATCGCGCGCGCCGAATACAAGCTGCCCGATACGGCTATGCACCATCGCTCCGGCGCACATGACGCAGGGCTCAAGCGTAACGTACAAGGTCGTGTCGATCAGGCGGTAGTTTTGCAACACCATCCCTCCCTGGCGCAGGGCCATGATTTCCGCGTGTGCGGTGGGATCGTGACGGCCAATAGGACGGTTCCAGCCTTCGCCAATCACCTCATTATTACGGACCAGCACCGCACCAACCGGCACTTCACCTTCTTCCCACGCGCGTTTTGCCAGTGATAACGCATGGCGCATCCAGTAGTCGTGGTTGAGTTCAGGATTGGACAAAGGGGGATACTCCAGTTAACAAGCGGGGCGCATTATACACAGCCGTTATGTGTTGCACACGCTCATTCCAGCTGCTGGAGCTGTCCACGCGGCGTCACCCGCCAGCGATGCTGGCAGAAATAGAGCAGTGGGTTGTCCTGCTTGCTGTCGCTATAACCGCTGTACAGACGCAGCGGCGTGCCAATTTTGCGCTCAAGTTGAGCAACCTTTTCATGGCCCAGACAGCGCAGTGTGAGCACCCACCCACCGTAGCGGCGTTCAATCTGGCTGGCAATAATGTTCACTCGCGGCAGCCAGGGGGTATCAAAATAGACCTGTTCTACCAGCGGCTGCGGCGAACCGGTGATAAGCCAGATATCCGCATCGGAGGCCAGAAGATAGTTAGTGAGTCGTTCCTGGACTACCGGAAATGCCGTGACATGGCCGCGAAACCAGGTAGCAAACCTCTGCTCAAGCCGCTTAAGGTGGGTTTCGCTGTGACCGAACGTACATCCCCATAACAGCAGACTCATTGGCCAGCGCGCGGCGCGCCCTTTGACTAACAGGGCGACGCCAATGACGGGCAGTAAAGGCAGCACCAGCAAGGCATTCAGAGGGTGATGGCGTAAGACATAGCGCAGGAATGTGCCGAACATATCCTGCTGATGTAAGGTGCCATCAAGATCAAAAAAAACAATGCGACGCTCGCTGGTAGCCAACTGTTACTCCTCAGGATCCGTGAAACCCAACAGCCAGGTAAACAGGAACCCGGCTATCACTGCTACCAGATAGCCTAACAGATAGAGCATCACTTTTCCGGTAACAATGGTTAACGCAAGCGGTAATCCGGAGATACCGAAAGTGATAACCGTCGCCACTTTCCAGTAACTGATCAGCGCACCGCCCACGGCGCCCCCCAGGCAGGCACCGAGAAAAGGTTTTCCCAGCGGCAGAGTGACACCGAAAATCAACGGCTCGCCAATCCCCAGCAACCCAACCGGTAGTGCGCCTTTAATCACTTTCTTAAGCCGGGCATTACGGGTTTTCATCAGCACCGCAATCGCCGCCCCCACCTGCCCGACACCCGCCATGGCCAGAATCGGGAACAGGGCGTTATAACCGTGTGCCTGTACCAGTTCTACGTGGATGGGCACCAGTCCCTGATGAAGCCCGGTAAGCACAAGCGGCAGAAATGCCCCCGCAAGGATAGCCCCCACCAGCAGGCCGCCGCGATCGATAGCCCAGGAAGCACCGTGGGCGATGCTCTCGGAAATCACGCCGCCCAAGGGTTGAAGCACAATAATCGCCACTGTCCCCGCAATAAGCGTGGTCAGCAACGGGTTAAGGATAAGCTCGATTGAGCCTGGCAGAATGTCGCGAAATTTTTTCTCAATCCAGCACATTAAGGCCACGACCAGTAATACCGCGATAACCCCACCGCGGCCAGGCTGCAGCGCCTCGCCAAACAAAGTAATTTGCGCAAGCTGCGGGCTGGAGAGGATACCGGCCATCACCCCACCCAGCGCCTGCGAGCCGCCGAATACCTTCGCGGTATTCACCCCCACCAGGATATTCATGATGGCAAACACAGCGCTGCCAAAAATGGCCAGCAAACCGAGCATATTGGGGTATTGTGTCGCAAAATCGCCAACGATATCCGGGCGTTTGAGGATATTGATGATGCCGGTTATCAGACCGGAGGCAATAAACGCCGGGATCAGCGGAATAAAGACGTTGGCCAGTTTGCGCAGCGCATCGCTCATCGGCGCTTTGTATTTAGCCTTCGCCTGGGCCTTATTACGCTCGACATTCTCTTGCGCGGATTCCATCCCGCTCATTTGTGACCGCATCGCATCCACCACCTGCGCCGCCTTACCCGGCCCGACAATAAACTGGTGCTGTTGGCCCTGTTTGACGTAGCCGCTCACCCCGGGAAGCTGTTTTGTGGCCGCCAGGTCGAGCTTTGCATCATCGAAAAGTTCGACGCGCACTCGGGTCATGCAGTTTTCAAGACGCTGAATGTTGCTCTGCCCGCCAACACCATTGAGGATGGCACTGGCAAGCGCTGCTGTTTTGTCCATACACGCCTCTTTAGTTTTCTAACGCCGCCCGTAAAAAGCCCTGATGGGCCGTCAGTTTCGCACGTGCCGCAGGCGCATCAAGCCCGGTTAATATCATCAGGATTGCAGGTTTGACGTCGAAATCGGTCTGTTTAAGCACCTTTTCCGCGACATCGCGCGTGACGCCAGTCGCCTCCACCACCATGCGACAGGCGCGGTCCACCAGCTTGATATTGGTCGCTTTCATATCAACCATCAGGTTTTGATAAACCTTGCCAAATTTCACCATCGCCCCGGTGGAGATCATATTGAGTACCAACTTCTGCGCCGTTCCCGATTTCAGACGCGTGGAACCGGTGAGCGCCTCCGGGCCGACCACCGGCGAAATAGCAATATCCGCTTCCTGCGCAATCGGGGAATCCGGGTTACAGGAGACCGCCACGGTCGTGCAGCCCACGGTCCTGGCGTATTTCAGGCCACCGATAACATAAGGTGTGCGACCGGACGCCGCCAGCCCGACGACCAGATCCTCGGCTTTCAGCACGAGCGCTTTCAGATCGTCCTCACCAAGCTGTGCATTGTCTTCTGCCCCTTCAACGGCTTTGAGCAACGCCCCCGGTCCACCGGCAATCAGCCCAACCACCAGGCCATGCGGCACGCCAAAGGTTGGCGGACATTCAGAGGCATCCAGCACGCCGAGCCGCCCACTGGTACCTGCCCCCATATAAATAATTCTGCCGCCCGCTTTCAACGCCGTTGCCGCGGCATCCACCGCCTTTGCAACTTCCGGTAACGTAGCTTTTACTGCCTCTGCGACCAGCGTATCCTGTTGGTTAAAGCGATTAACCAATTCAAGGGTCGTCAATGCATCTAAATCCATGGTTTGTGGATTGCGTGTTTCTGAAACCAGTGCACCGAGATTCATTTTTGCTCCTTAGGAATTTTTTATTCATAATAATAGAAAAAATGGAATATTAAATTCATTTACCTGCGTGAAGTGCCTATTTGTAAGTGTGGTCACATTTTGCCTCGGGAGACGTTATGAACTGTTTAATTAGCATTCGCCAGCGCTATGCCGGGTTTGCACAGAGTGATAAGAAGCTGGCGGATTTCTTGCTGGCGCAGCCCGATCGCGCTCGCCATTTAAGCTCCCAGCAACTGGCTCTGGAGGCGGGTGTTAGCCAGTCAAGCGTGGTGAAATTCGCCCAAAAGCTGGGATTCAAAGGCTTTCCGGCACTGAAACTGGCGATCAGCGAGGCACTTGCCAGCAGCCCGGATCCCCTGTCCATCACTGTGCACAACCAGATCCTCGGTGACGATACGCTGCGCGTTGTGGGCGAAAAGCTGATCAATGAGAATCTGAGCGCCATGCGCGCCACTCTGGATGTGAACAGCGAAGAAAAGCTACGGCAAAGCGTGGAGATGCTGCGGGCGGCAAAGCGTATTGTTTTGACCGGGATTGGTGCGTCCGGTCTGGTAGCACGTAATTTTGGCTGGAAGCTAATGAAAATCGGCCTGAATGCAGTGGTCGAGCAGGATATGCACGCCCTGCTGGCCACGGTGCAGGCGATGGATCCGCACGATCTGTTGTTGCCGATCTCTTATTCCGGTGAGCGACGCGAGATCAATATGGCCGCAGATGAAATGCTGCGCGCCGGTGGACGCATTCTGGCGATTACTGGTTTCACGCCTAACGCCCTGCAACAGCGCGCCAGCCATTGTCTGTATACGATTGCCGAAGAGCAGGCGACTCGCAGTGCCGCCATTTCATCAACCAGCGCCCAAACGATGCTCACCGATCTGTTATTTATGGCTCTGGTTCAGCGCGATCTGGAACATGCGCCGGAGCGTATTCGCCATAGCGAGGAGCTGGTAAAAAAACTGGTTTGAACAGGGAATGATCGTATAATGCCCGCCCTGTTTGTGTGCGGTTTCTGAGATTTTCCTGATGGCCCTGTTAATCACCAAAAAATGCATCAATTGCGATATGTGCGAGCCCGAATGCCCGAATGAGGCCATTTCGATGGGCGACAGCATTTATGAGATTAACAGCGATCGCTGCACGGAATGTGTTGGACACTACGACACCCCGACCTGTCAAAAAGTGTGCCCGATCCCTAATACCATTTTGAAAGATCCGGCACATGTCGAAAGTGAAGAGCAATTGTGGGACAAGTTTGTTCTGATGCACCACGCGGATAAGATCTAGAACCTGATTCAGGGCTATTTTACTTGTCATTTTGAACCTGGGCAGTGCTCGCAATCCTCACGTACCTGAGTACGCTCCGGTTTCTCCGCGCTGTCCGGGTTCAAACTGACATCGCCAATGACGCCCTGAAACACGGTGCTTAACTCTCGATAATCACGGTCGCGCAGGCATAGCGGCGCTCATCCGCCAGCGTGACATGCATATGCGCCACACCCATTTTTTCCGCCAGCGCTAACGCTTCCCCCCACAGTCGCAGGCAGGGCTTGCCCAGCTCATCGTTAAACACTTCAAACTGGTTAAAAGCAAGCCCGTTGCGAATACCTGTCCCAAACGCTTTTGCCGCCGCTTCTTTGACGGCAAAGCGCTTAGCAAGAAAACGCACCGGTTGCTGGTGCGTTTCCCAGATGGCCCATTCATTGTCGCTTAATACGCGCTTTGCCAGGCGATCGCCGCTACGGGCAATTACCGCTTCAATACGCTCAATTTCGACGATATCTGTGCCAATGCCAAGAATAGCCATTACTTACGCGCTTCCACCATCAGGCGTTTCATTTCTGCGACCGCCTCTTTCAGCCCACTCATCACCGCACGACCAATAATGGCATGGCCAATGTTCAGTTCATGCATTTCCGGCAGGCGCGCGATAGCCTGCACGTTGTGGTAAGTAAGGCCGTGGCCGGCGTTCACTTTCAGGCCGAGGCTTGCCGCATAGGTCGCCGCTTTAGCGATGCGTTCCAGCTCTTTTGCCTGTTCCGCTTCGTTTTTCGCATCGGCATAGCAACCGGTATGTATTTCGATATAGGGCGCGCCAACATCGGCAGCCGCTTTGATCTGCCCGAAATCAGCATCGATAAACAGCGAGACCAGAATCCCGGCATCTGCCAGACGCGAGCAGGCATCACGCATTTTGTCACGTTGTCCGGCCACATCCAGACCGCCTTCGGTAGTCACTTCCTGACGTTTCTCCGGTACCAGGCAGCAGAAGTGCGGCTTCGTTTCGACGGCAATTCCCAGCATCTCTTCTGTGACGGCCATTTCAAGGTTCATGCGCGTGTCCAGGGTCTGGCGCAGCACACGAACATCGCGGTCAGTAATATGGCGACGATCTTCACGCAAATGCACGGTAATGCCGTCTGCACCGGCCTGTTCAGCAATAAATGCCGCTTGTACCGGATCCGGATACGCCGTGCCACGGGCATTGCGCAGGGTGGCAATATGGTCAATGTTGACGCCTAACAGTAATTCAGACATGACAATCCTCATTCATCATTATTCGTTTTTGTTGCTCGTTTGGGCATAAACTGGCGAAACAATTCCCGGCTCTTGAGCGGTTTGCCCCCAAGATACGGCTTTAACGCTATGCGGGTAAAGCGTTTCGCCGCCCTGAGCGTATCCATATCAGGAAATTCGCGTTCGGCCAGCGCGCGCAAATGCCGCCCGGTAAATGTACTGTTATCCACTACCACGCTGGCAATAAACCCCTTCTCTTCGCGATACCGGTACGTCATGGTGTCGTCAACAGGCTCACCGCTACCTGCGCAGTGCAGAAAATCCACGCCATACCCGAGATGTCCCAGCAATGCGAGTTCAAAACGGCGTAAAACCGGCTCCGGCGTCCCGATTGCGCCAGCCAGCGCCTGGATACAGTGCAGATAATCGAAGAAAAGTTCAGAGAAGCGAGTCTCATGTTCAAGAACGCGTGACAGAAGCTCGTTGACATACAGACCGCTGTAAAGCGTGATCCCGGACAGGGGAAGCGCCAGTGAGACGGCTTCAGCGCTACGTAGCGTTTTCACTTCGCCACGCCCGCCAAAGCGAACCAGCAGGGGAGTAAAAGGCTGTAGTGCGCCTTTCAGGTTGGAACGTTTTGAACGTGCGCCTTTAGCGACCAGGCGCACGCGACCCGACTCTTCCGTGAAGACGTCCAGCATTAAGCTGGTTTCGCTCCAGGGACGGCTATGCAGGACGAATGCGCGCTGCCAGCCTTCCATCATACTCGTCGTCTTTCAAGCTGCAGGCGCGTTAGCTGCGCCCAGTCACTTACCGATGTAAGCTCCAGGGGATTCACGGTCTTGCCGCCATCCTGCAACTCGAAATCCATAGAGTATCAACTCTTAAAGATCATCAACGTAGCCTAGACTACGCAGCGCACGCTCGTCGTCGGCCCAGCCCGATTTCACTTTCACCCACAGTTCCAGGTGAACCGGGGCTTCGAACATCTCCTGCATATCTTTACGCGCTTCGATACCGATGGTTTTAATTTTGGCCCCTTTGTTGCCAATCACCATCTTCTTCTGCCCTTCACGCTCAACGAGGATCAGTCCGTTGATATCGTAACCGCCGCGTTCATTGGTAATGAAACGCTCAATTTCGACAGTAACGGAGTACGGCAACTCAGCGCCCAGAAAACGCATCAGTTTTTCACGAATGATCTCGGACGCCATAAAGCGCTGAGAGCGGTCGGTGATGTAATCTTCCGGGAAATGGTGTTCCGCTTCTGGCAGATGCTTACGCACAATACCGGCAACGGTGTCGACGTTAAAACCGGTCTCCGCAGAGATCGGCACGATGTCGAGGAAATTCATCTGGCTGCCGAGGAACTGCAGGTGCGGCAGCAAGTCGGCCTTTTCCTGCACGTTATCAACTTTGTTGATAGCCAGGATAACCGGCGCTTTACCGTCGCGCAGTTTATTGAGCACCATTTCGTCGTCAGGCGTCCAGCGGGTACCTTCCACGACGAAAATGACCAGTTCCACATCACCAATCGAGCTGCTCGCCGCTTTATTCATCAGGCGGTTAATCGCACGCTTTTCTTCCATGTGCAGACCGGGTGTATCGACGTAGATGGCCTGGTAAGCCCCTTCGGTGTGAATCCCCACAATGCGATGGCGCGTGGTCTGCGCTTTACGCGAGGTGATGGAAATCTTCTGCCCGAGCAGATTGTTCAACAGGGTGGATTTACCCACGTTGGGGCGACCAACGATGGCGATAAATCCGCAATATGTTTTTTCAGTTTCGCTGCTCATTCCAACTCCAGTTTTTTCAGCGCCTGTTCGGCTGCGGCCTGCTCTGCCTTACGGCGGCTTGAACCTGTGCCTACTACCGGTTCTTTCAGGCCACTGACCTGGCAGTGGATAGTGAATTCCTGATCGTGTGCTTCACCACGCACCTGCACAACCAGATAAGACGGCAGCGGGAGGTGGCGACCCTGCAAAAATTCCTGCAAACGGGTTTTCGGATCTTTTTGTTTGTCACCCGGACTGATTTCGTCCAGACGCGTTTGATACCAGTTCAGAATCAGTTTCTCTACAGTCTGAATATCGCTGTCGAGGAACACCCCACCGATCAAGGCTTCTACTGTATCGGCCAGAATAGATTCGCGACGAAAACCACCGCTTTTCAGTTCACCAGGCCCTAAGCGCAGACACTCACCCAGTTCAAACTCACGGGCGATTTCCGCCAGCGTATTGCCACGGACCAGCGTTGCGCGCATACGGCTCATATCACCTTCATCCACACGCGGGAAACGGTGATATAGCGCATTGGCAATCACAAAACTTAGAATGGAGTCGCCTAAGAATTCGAGACGCTCGTTATGCTTGCTGCTGGCACTGCGATGCGTTAATGCCTGCTGCAACAGCTCCTGATGATGAAAAGTGTAGCCCAGCTTCCGCTGAAGCCGATTTATTACGATGGGGTTCATGCGATACCAATAGATAAATGCGTCAACAATGCAGCACACGAAACCGACCTGAAAGTACATATCATCGTCTGGCGGCCGCTTTTAATGAGTGGCGCGCATGATGAAATGTAAGAACCAACGCGGTTTCGTGTGCTGTGGCGCCCTGAGGAGCCAGCCTGAAACTTCGGGGGAACATTCTATACGCAACGACAGGGGATGTCGTTAGTCTGAACGGATTTATCGCGGAAATAATTCAGGGTGCGGATATTCTGTCCGCACCCCGTTGAATTAATGAATACCACCAATGCGACTTAAGCGCACACCGGTTGGCCATTCACCTTCTTGTTTTTCAAAACTCATCCAGATTGCGGTCGCTCTGCCCACCAGATTGGCTTCCGGTACAAAACCCCAGTAGCGGCTGTCAGCGCTGTTATCGCGATTATCGCCCATCATGAAGTAATGACCCGGCGGAACAATCCACGTTGCCAGCGGCTGGCCCTGCTGCTTGTAATACATACCCAACTGATCCTGAGCAATCGGCACCGTCAGAATGCGGTGCGTAACCTCACCCAGCGTCTCTTTCCGCTCGCTCAGACGCACACCATCGTCACGCGTTTCGTTTTTCGGCACCTGGAAGAATCCACTGCTGGCTTCCCCACCCGTGCGGCGACCGAAAGTCTGCACGAAATCGCTCGGTTCAACATTGCTGTAAGTGATCGGCAACGCGTTATCACAGGCCTGGCCGGAGCTGCATTTCGGTTGAACGGTAACCTGCTTGGCGACCGGATCGTAACTCACCTTATCGCCCGGCAAACCGACAACACGTTTGATGTAATCAAGACGCGGATCGTCCGGATACTTGAATACCGCAATATCACCCCGTTTCGGGTGGCCCGTTTCGATCAGGGTTTTCTGGTAAATCGGATCTTTAATGCCATAGGCGAACTTCTCAACCAGAATAAAATCGCCAATCAGCAACGTTGGCATCATCGAACCTGACGGGATCTGGAAGGGTTCATAAATGAACGAACGTACGACCAGAACAATCGCCAGCACCGGGAAAACCGATGCGCCTGTTTCCAGCCAGCCCGGTTTCGGTCCGACTTTTTTCAGCGCTTTATTATCAAGGGCATCACCTGTTGCCAGTTGTGCAACAGCCTGACGCTCACGGCGTTTGGGTGCAAAAATAAACTTATCCAGGCACCATAAAAATCCCGTCGCCAGGGTCGCAATGACCAGGATCAGGGCAAACATGTTCGCCATGCCAACTCCTTAAGGGTTATTTGCCGTCTTTACCGACATGCAGAATGGCAAGGAACGCTTCCTGCGGCAGCTCGACGTTGCCGACCTGCTTCATGCGTTTCTTCCCTTCTTTCTGTTTCTGCAGCAGCTTTTTCTTACGGCTAACGTCACCGCCATAGCATTTTGCCAGAACGTTTTTACGCAGTTGTTTTACCGTCGAACGGGCAATGATGTGGTTACCAATGGCCGCCTGAATCGCGATATCGAACTGCTGACGCGGGATAAGTTCTTTCATCTTCTCAACCAGCTCACGGCCACGGTACGGCGCATTGTCGTTGTGGGTGATCAGCGCCAGCGCATCAACACGCTCGCCGTTGATCAGCACGTCCACACGCACCATGTTAGAGGCCTGGAAACGTTTGAAGTTGTAATCCAGCGACGCATAGCCGCGGGAGGTAGACTTCAGACGGTCGAAGAAGTCGAGCACCACTTCCGCCATTGGAATTTCATAGGTCAGCGCCACCTGGTTACCGTGGTAAACCATATTGGTCTGCACACCGCGCTTCTCGATACAGAGCGTGATGACGTTGCCCAGGAACTCCTGTGGCAGCAGCATATGACACTCAGCAATCGGCTCACGCAGCTCATAAATATTGTTCAGCGGCGGCAACTTGGACGGGCTGTCGACGTAGATAGTTTCTTTCGAGGTGGTTTCCACTTCGTAAACTACCGTCGGTGCAGTAGTGATCAGATCGAGATCGTACTCACGCTCCAGACGCTCCTGAATGATCTCCATATGCAGCAAGCCAAGGAAGCCGCAGCGGAAACCAAAGCCCAGCGCGGTAGAGCTTTCCGGTTCGTAGAACAGCGATGCATCGTTCAGGCTCAGCTTGCCGAGCGCATCACGGAAGTTCTCGTAATCGTCGGAACTCACCGGGAACAGACCCGCATAAACCTGCGGTTTTACCTTTTTAAAGCCAGGCAGCGCTTTATCAGCCGCATTTCGTGCCAGTGTCAGGGTATCGCCCACCGGCGCGCCCAGAATGTCTTTAATCGCGCAAACCAGCCAGCCTACTTCGCCGCAGTTCAGTTCAGTACGGTCAACCTGCTTCGGTGTGAAGATACCCAGACGGTCAGCGTTGTACACCTGGCCGGTACTCATCACTTTGACTTTATCGCCTTTACGCAGCGTCCCGTTTTTGACACGGATTAACGACACAACGCCCAGGTAGTTATCAAACCAGGAGTCAATGATCAGTGCCTGTAACGGTGCATCCGGATCCCCTTCGGGAGCCGGTATTTCGCGTACCAGACGTTCGAGGACATCAACAACACCTACGCCGGTTTTCGCTGAGCAACGCACCGCGTCTGTGGCATCGATACCCACGATATCTTCGATTTCTTCAGCAACACGTTCCGGGTCGGCAGCAGGCAAGTCGATTTTGTTCAGTACCGGCACCACTTCCAGATCCATTTCCATGGCCGTATAGCAGTTTGCCAGCGTCTGCGCTTCTACCCCCTGGCCTGCATCCACCACCAGCAAGGCACCTTCGCAGGCTGCCAGCGAACGGGAAACTTCGTAGGAGAAGTCAACGTGACCAGGAGTATCGATAAAGTTCAGTTGATAGGTTTCGCCATCGGACGCTTTAAAGTCCAGCGTAACGCTCTGTGCCTTGATGGTAATACCGCGTTCACGTTCGAGATCCATAGAATCCAGAACCTGCGCTTCCATTTCGCGATCGGACAAGCCGCCGCAAATTTGGATAATACGGTCAGACAGCGTCGACTTACCGTGGTCGATGTGAGCAATGATCGAAAAGTTACGTATATTCTTCATATAGGGAGATTTTTTGCCTTACGAATTACTAAGAGGCCGCGGTTCGGAGCCTGACGTCAAAAGTCTGAAACGCCGCATTCTACACTACAACCACAATGCGGGGAAATGCTCATACTGGCAACACACCAGGCTACGCATTTCCCCCGGTAAGACAGGAAAATCACAGGCATTATTCAGCAGGTGAATTATCGATGCGGACCAGGTCAGGAGGAAGGCCAACGCTGATGATCACGGGCTGCCATTCGGAACGGTTCGCCAGTTTTGGTGAAAAACTCTTCGCCAGTAAAAAGCCGCCAACCCCTCCCAGGATTGCGCCACACAATGTGGCCAGATCCCGATTAAAAAGCATCTGAAACAGTGCCGACATCAGGAAAAGGCCAACCAGCGGGGACATATAGACCAGCAGCGCTGACGTCAACAAACTGGCTTCGCCAATTCCCAGTTCCACTTTTTGCCCTGCCACTAACGGCTGATCGCACGGAACGAACAAGGTATGGGTCATCTGCGGCCCAAGCTTGTTCAGTACGCGGCTCCCGCATCCGCTACGCGAAGCACAGCTGCTGCAGGAGGCTTTAACATCACACTCCACCAGCGCTTCACCGTTTTTCCATGAAACGACCGTCGCCCACTCTTTAATCATTGTGCTGCCCTGAATTTGATGCTGTCCGCAATGCGCTTAGCCGTTTGTGGGGGTAACTCACCCACAATGGTGATTTCAGCGTTATCGCGGATGGTCGTACTCACAGTCCGGCGTCCCGTACGCAACATCTGATCGGCGCTGTTCTGATTAGCGCGGTTGACGTTCACCGAGAAACTGAACAAGCCATCGGAATAAAGACGGGACTCTACAGGCATGTCGACGGTAGGCAACTGACGGCGACTGCTGGAGACTTCGCTAAAACCTTGCGGTAACCAGGAAGGCATCCAGTTAAAGTCTACGTTGTCGCCCTGCGGAACAGAGAGCAACGGCGGTAAGTTGGCTTTTGCCAGCGTCTGCATACTGCTGGCGACCTGTCCGTTTACGGTATAGGCAATGACGCGGAACTGTTCCAGCGTTTCACCATCTCTGTCGAGCAAATCCACACGCATTGGCAGGCGCGTTTCCGCATCCATCCAGACAATGTAGCTGTAACGCGTTCCGTCACGAGCAACGACACGGATCACTTCACATAGACGATCGGCAATGCGCGTACGCCCGACGGAAATGAAGTCGTAATAAGGCGAAAGGCGTTTGAAATCGGTATATACCAGCGAAGGGAGCGAATCGACAATGTAGTCGCCATTCAGCGTAAAGGGCTCAAGACCCGGCTCAAAGTAGCTGATCTCATTGCCACGCTGTACCACTTCCCGGCGAGGGCCGTCCATTTGCAAAAGCTGAGCGAGAGGCTGGTTGTTTACACGCGCGTGGCGGTAACGCAGAGACTCTACCCCTTGCTTATTGATGCTGATAAAGGACAGTTCATAGTTGAGTGACTGGCTCGCCACGTTCATCTGCTGTAACAACGCCCCGGACGAGGTATCTGCCGAGGCGTTGCTGGAGAAGAACAGGCCTGCTGCCACAAAAGACATGGCACACCAAAGTTGCTTCATTACTGCGATTGGGTTCCTAACGTTTGATTTCCTGGCACTTGCACAGCAGCCTGCTGCGTTTGTGCCTGTTCAAACTTAAGCTGTTCGGAGTGCAGACGACGTTGCAGTTCGTAATCCTGCAACATGGCGTTAATACGGCGACGCTGTTCCTGCACCTGCTGTTGCTGACCGACATCCGCCGTTGCATCAGCCGGAACCCCCAGACTTACCGGGCTGGCTTTGCCCATCATCGGCAGTGTATTAAACACTGGCGCTTCTGGCTGCTGGGTGGATTCAGACTGACCATTATAGTGCTGGACACCCACAATAACTGCAAGCGATACACATGCAGCCACACCCATTTGCGTCAATTGACTTGCCCACGGACGGACTTTTGTCCAGAACGGCATTTTCTGCCACTGATGCGGCGCAGGCTGGGCCTCAGGGATCAATGGGGTCGTCGGTTGAACAGACTCATTTTCAATCGCGGCCATAACTTGGGCAGAGATATCGAAGTGGAGAACATCTGCTGTGTCACCGCGCATAGCATCGCGAATGAGATGATAGCTCTCCCAGGTTTTCTGCATTTCAGGATCGTGAGACAGCTCAGAGAGCAGCTCCCTATCCAGGGTTTCACCGTCCATTAAAGCGGAAAGTTGTTCTTTCTGCATGCCTAATACCTTTTCCAGTATCCCGCTATCGTCAACGCCTGATAAGCGGTTGAACTTTATTATCAATAGCTTCCCGTGCTCGGAAGATACGTGAACGCACTGTACCTACCGGGCAATCCATGATAGCGGCTATCTCTTCATAGCTCAGACCATCCAACTCCCGTAACGTAATTGCCATGCGTAAATCTTCCGGGAGCGACTCAATAGTACGGAAAACGATTTGTCTCAGTTCTTCTGACAACATTAAGTTCTCAGGGTTCGAAATTTCTTTCAGCGCACCGCCACTTTCGAAGTTTTCTGCTTCAATCGCGTCGACATCACTTGATGGCGGCCTGCGTCCCTGAGCAACCAGATAATTTTTTGCTGTATTCACAGCGATACGGTATAGCCAGGTATAAAAAGCACTATCTCCCCGGAACGAGTCCAGCGCGCGATAAGCCTTAATAAATGACTCTTGTACGACATCAGGCACATCGCCAGAAGGCACATAGCGGGAAACCAGACTCGCCACTTTATGCTGGTAGCGAACCACCAGTAAGTTAAACGCCTTCTGATCTCCTTTCTGGACCCTCTCAACAAGGACCTGATCCGTTAACTGCTCGCTCATCCGAGGTAAAATCTCCCCAAAACCTATTTCCACGCGTAAATGAAACGCCACTCCAAAACTGCACTATATGAGCAAGCAGCCATTTAGAGCGAAGGTTCAGTAAAAAGTTCCGTTACGCCTTTGTTTTTGTGAATCGTTCTGCAGACTTTTCATTATGACTCATTATAAGTCTACAAACTCTGTAGCGGGCGTTTTCCGAGTAAAAAGCCCCAGGACCGCCAGAGAGTAACGCAACACAGCCTTTTTTTCATCACCTAATCCATATTGACTAACAATCTGCCAGATAACGATTTTCTGGTGGCAATGCTCATCATGCATCCTCGCCATGTTTAGCCATTAGTACAAAACATAAAAAAATAACTGCATTGTGGCCTTTCAGGGTGCTATGCTGCCTGAACCTTGTTTAGTAAATTAAACACACCATCATGAAAACAACCCCCGAACTTTCTTGCGACGTGCTGGTCATTGGCAGCGGCGCCGCGGGCCTGTCTGTTGCTCTGCGCCTCGCTGAACGCCACAACGTTATCGTGTTAAGCAAAGGGCCGGTGAATGAAGGCTCCACTTTTTACGCACAGGGCGGTATTGCCGCCGTGTTTGATGAAACCGACAGCGTTGAGTCTCACGTCGAAGACACGCTGATTGCCGGGGCAGGTATTGTCGAACGTCAGGCGGCAGAGTTTGTTGCCAGTAACGCCCGCCAGTGCGTGCAGTGGCTAATCGACCAGGGCGTGGCGTTCGATACGCAGGTTGATGCAGAAGGAAGCGAAAGTTATCACCTGACCCGCGAAGGCGGCCATAGCCACCGCCGCATTCTGCATGCCGCCGATGCCACCGGAAAAGAGGTCGAAAATACCCTGGTCAGCAAAGCGCTGAATCATCCAAACATTCATATTATTGAACGCAGCAACGCGGTGGATTTAATTGTTTCCGATAAAATCGGCCTGCCCGGCACGCGTCGCGTCGTCGGCGCATGGATCTGGAATCGTAATAAAGAGATTGTGGAAACCTGCCATGCAAAAGCCGTCGTGCTGGCAACGGGCGGCGCATCGAAAGTGTACCAGTACACCACTAACCCGGATATCGCCTCCGGCGATGGTATCGCCATGGCATGGCGCGCCGGATGTCGTGTGGCAAATCTGGAGTTCAATCAGTTTCACCCAACAGCGCTGTTTCACCCGCAGGCACGTAATTTCCTGCTAACCGAAGCGCTGCGCGGTGAAGGCGCACATCTTAAACGTCCGGACGGCACACGCTTTATGCCCGATTTCGATCCTCGCGGCGAACTGGCGCCGCGCGATGTTGTTGCCCGCGCCATCGACCATGAGATGAAACGTCTGGGGGTTGACTGTATGTATCTCGACATCAGCCACAAGCCAGAGGCTTTTATCCGCCATCATTTTCCGATGATCTATGAAAAATTGCTGGGTCTGGGTATCGATTTAACCAAAGATCAGGTTCCTATCGTGCCTGCTGCGCATTACACCTGCGGCGGTGTCATGGTGGACGAACACGGCCGGGCCGATGTCGATGGCTTGTATGCGATTGGCGAGGTCAGCTACACGGGCCTGCATGGCGCCAACCGAATGGCGTCCAATTCACTGCTCGAATGTCTGGTTTACGGCTGGTCGGCGGCAGAAGATATCGATCGTCGAATCGGCATGACCCGCCCCGCCCCGGCGCTTCCCGCGTGGGACGAAAGCCGCGTCGATGATGCCGATGAGCGTGTGATTCTCCAGCATAACTGGCATGAGCTGCGCTTGTTTATGTGGGATTACGTGGGCATTGTGCGCACCACCAAACGTCTGGAGCGGGCCTTACGTCGGATTACCTTACTCCAGCAGGAAATTGACGAGTACTACGCCAATTTCCGCGTGTCGAACAATTTGCTGGAGCTACGTAACCTGGTGCAGGTGGCGGAGCTTATCGTGCGCTGCGCCATGGAACGCAAGGAAAGTCGCGGCTTGCACTACACGCTGGATTATCCGGATCAGTTGCCTGAATCCGGCCCAACGGTTTTGTCGCCACGCACTTACATGAATAAATAGAAAGCCTGAGTGAGCGCGGTGTAACTTTCAGAATAATGCTGATCGGCGCCGCGGATCGCCAGCCAGTCGGTGAAGCATTCACCCGGCGTTGGCGAAAAGGCCATTAATACGCGGTGGGGCGGGCGATTTTCATACTCCGCCACATCCGTACGTAACCGCAAGTGCCAGCCTATGCCCTGTGCTTTTTGGGCAAAGGCTTCGCTCACGTCCACCGGAAGGATCACGCAAAAGAAACCGTCTTCGGTGATAAGCGATGCCGCACAGTCCAGTAGCACCGTATGATCGAGAGTCGTGGTATAACGTGCCTGCTCACGCTCCGGGGTCGCACATTGCACGCCCTGCGCAAAGAAAGGCGGGTTGCTGACAATCAGATCGTAGCGTGCCGTTTGCCCCGCGCACCAGTCGCGAATATCGGCATGATGGACATGAAAACGATCGGCCCAGGGCGTCGCCTGGCCATTCTCCTGCGCCTGTGCGGCCGCCTGCTCATCGAGTTCCACCGCATCGATGATAACCGCATCGGTTGTTCTCTGCGCCAACATCAGCGCCACCAGCCCGCTGCCAGTGCCAATATCCAGCACCCTTTTCGCTTGTGAAACAGGCGACCACGCACCGAGTAAGATGCCGTCTGTGCCGACTTTCATGGCGCAACGATCGTGTGCAACAAAAAATGCTTTAAATGTGAAACCATCGCGGCGCAACTGCGCCTTCTGGTGGGGCATCTTTACAACCTCTATACGGAAACAGACGTAGCATAGGTGAAAGCAAAGCGCCGGAAAAGTAATAAGCTTACAAACAGATGAAGATTGCAGCCGTAACGTCTATAATCAGCGCCCCACACAGAGGTAGATCATGACTGTAACGACTTTTTCCGAACTCGAACTCGACGACAGCCTACTGGACGCGCTCCAGGAGAAAGGTTTCACACGCCCGACCGCCATCCAGGCCGCCGCCATTCCGCCTGCGCTTGAAGGGCGTGATGTACTTGGCTCAGCGCCGACCGGTACGGGTAAAACGGCGGCATATTTGCTGCCAGCGTTGCAGCACCTGCTGGACTTCCCGCGTAAGAAATCTGGCCCGCCGCGTATTCTCATCCTGACGCCGACCCGCGAACTGGCGATGCAGGTTGCCGACCACGCCCGCGAACTGGCAAAAAATACCCATCTGGATATCGCGACTATTACTGGCGGCGTGGCCTATATGAACCATGCCGAAGTGTTCAGCGAAAACCAGGATATTGTGGTCGCAACCACAGGCCGACTGCTGCAATACATTAAAGAAGAGAATTTTGACTGCCGTGCCGTCGAAACACTGATCCTTGATGAAGCGGATCGTATGCTGGATCTGGGCTTTGCGCAGGACATCGAGCACATTTCAGGCGAAACACGCTGGCGCAAACAGACCATGCTGTTCTCGGCCACGCTGGAAGGGGAAGCGATCAAAGATTTCGCCGAGCGTCTGCTGGAAGATCCGGTTGAAGTCTCTGCAACGCCATCCACCCGCGAACGTAAAAAGATCCACCAGTGGTACTACCGCGCGGACAACTACGAACATAAGCTGGAACTGCTCAAGCATTTGCTCAAGCAAGACGGTGTGACCCGTTCGATCGTCTTCGTGCGCAAACGCGAGCGTGTACATGAACTGGCGGAGCAGTTGCGTGCAGCGGGTATCAACAACTGCTATCTCGAAGGCGAGATGGCGCAGGCGAAACGCGTTGAAGGCATCAAGCGTCTGACTGACGGTCGCGTTAATGTACTGGTTGCCACCGATGTCGCTGCCCGTGGTATCGACATTCCTGACGTGAGCCACGTCTTTAACTTTGATATGCCGCGCAGTGGCGACACCTATCTGCACCGCATCGGCCGTACCGGTCGCGCGGGACGCAAAGGGACCGCGATTTCACTGGTCGAAACCCACGACCATCTGCTGTTGCAGAAGATTGGTCGCTACGTTGAAGAGCCGCTGAAAATACGCGTGATTGATGAACTGCGCCCCACTACGCGCGCGCCGAGCGAAAAAATGACCGGCAAGCCGTCGAAGAAAGTGCTGGCTAAGCGTGCAGAGAAGAAAAAAGAGAAAGAAAAAGAGAAGCCGCGCGTTAAACAGCGCCATCGCGATACCAAAAATATTGGTAAGCGCCGTAAGCCAAGCGCCGCCACGGCAGAGCAACAAAATAACGAAGAGTAAAAAAACGCCGGGATAGCCCGGCGTTTTTATTTCTACAGCCTGCGAATTACAGGCTTTCAGTAAAGGTACGAGCAATAACGTCGCGCTGCTGTTCCGGCGTCAGAGAATTGAAACGTACGGCATAGCCAGAAACACGGATGGTCAGCTGTGGGTATTTTTCCGGATGTTCAACAGCATCAAGAAGCGTTTCGCGACGCAGCACGTTTACGTTGAGATGCTGACCGCCTTCCACACGCACTTCCGGTTTCACTTCCATCGGAATTTCACGGTATTCAATGTCACCCAGTTTGCTCACGGCAACCACTTCATCTTCGGAATAACCGGCTTTGGCACAAACACAGCGCGCTTCACCTTTTTCGCTGTCGAGCAACCAGAAAGAGTTCAACAGATCATCGTTTGCCGCTTTAGTAATCTGGATACCAGTAATCATGATGTGCCTCCCTTAGGCATTATTTTTGATTTGATCGGCCTTGTTGCGGCCAATTGGTAAAACCATTGTTGCTTGACTGTATATATACCCTCCACACACCCCTGATTCTTTGATTAAAATCAATAAAAACCACACAACGAAAAAGGTAATAGCCGGAATTTATTGTTTTACATCAAGTTAGCCACTTTTCTGCTATTAAAATTTTTGTAAATTTTCAAATTTTTTTAAGTGTTTAACGTGCTGTTTTACGTGTCGATTTTGCGCCAGCGGAAGAAGCAGTTAAGCTACAGTCACTGGAATTAGCAGGAGAGCGGGATGACCACCTCATTAACATGGCACGATGTGCTGGCAGAAGAAAAACAACAGCCTTACTTTATCAATACCCTTAGCGCGGTTGCGACAGAACGGCAGTCCGGCGTCACCATCTACCCGCCGCAAAAAGATGTCTTCAATGCGTTTCGTTTTACTGAACTGGGTAACGTTAAAGTGGTGATTCTTGGTCAGGATCCCTACCACGGTCCGGGCCAGGCCCATGGGCTGGCATTTTCGGTACGCCCCGGCATCGCCATCCCGCCCTCATTACTTAATATGTATAAAGAGTTAGAACAGTCGATACCTGGATTCGTTCGCCCGACGCATGGTTATCTGGAAAGTTGGGCACATCAGGGGGTGCTACTCCTCAATACCGTCTTAACGGTACGTGCCGGGCAGGCGCATTCCCATGCCAGCCTTGGCTGGGAGACCTTTACTGATAAAGTGATCAGTCTGATCAATGAACACCGTGAAGGCGTGGTCTTTTTACTTTGGGGATCGCATGCACAGAAGAAAGGGGCAATTATCGATAGTAAACGCCACCATGTGTTGAAAGCGCCCCACCCATCACCGTTATCAGCACACAGGGGCTTCTTTGGTTGTAAGCACTTTGTTCTGGCAAATGAGTGGCTGGAAAAACACGGCGAGACGCCGATTGACTGGGTGCCCGTGTTGCCGGCGGAGAGTGAATAACTATCACGGTCCACATCCCGCAGCTATGGCGGGATGTGGTGAACACAATTAAAGGTACTCTTCCCCCATCGCAATTTCCCGCACGGCCCGTTCCCGAAACTGACTGGGACTCACGCCAGTATGTTTATGAAAGAAACGGGTAAAATAGGCTTCATCGTTAAATCCCAGAAAAGCGGCAAGTTGTTTGATGGTCTTCGAGGTATATACCAGTTCGCGCTGCGCTTCCTGAATAACCCGCATGTTAATCACATCCAGGCTCGACATTCCCAGCGTTAAACGGCACAGGCGCGAGAGATGCCCGGGCGACATCCCCATTTCGCAGGAGTAATCATTCACCGTCAGCCGCTGGCGAAATTTCTGGTCGACGATAGCGAGAAATTTGTTGATCTGCGATGCCTTGCGCGACGAATTATCCATCTGCTGATCGCCGAGACCGGGCTCAGTAATCCGCGAGAGATGGACAAACATGGAAATAAACAGCGAGGCGCACATTGCGGTCTGATTAATCATTGGCACGCGTAATTCATTCAACATGGAATAATAAAACTCCCAGATAACATCCTTCTCTTCGGGGAAATATTCCAGCGGAATAATGCACGGTTTGTGCACCAGTTTGAGGATATCCGGTGCCAGCACGCTCATGACCGACTCAAGCGGTCTCTGCGAAGCAGTAATGGTGAGGCCCTCGGTATCTGGCGTGTAATGAAAACCATGAACGGTCTGGGCGGGGACAAGAATCAGGCAAGGGGCTTTGGCCAGTTGTCGCGTGCAGTTCATCAGCACTTCGACCTGCCCTCTCTGGATAAATAGCACCTGGATCAACGAATCATGTACATGCGGACTTGCCCGCCAGTTCAGATCCTTTGAACGCAGGGAGATCATCTCAACGTTGAAAAAATTCTCCCAACTTAGCCCAGACTGCTCACCGTATAATGCATAAGTAGGAATAGTGGTTGCCATCAATGCTCCTCTACTCTTCTCAGTGCTGCTGCACGGCCTGGCTGGTCTGTCGGGAACAGAAAATACAGCGAACTTATTGCGGAAAATCTGTATTCAGCACTCGACGACCAGCACAGCAAACAATTTAAATCACGAGATCGTCAGACGGGTAAAATAACTGCGCCCTCCTGACATAACATATCGATATCCTTAGCTGAGTATCCATATTCAGTCAGAATTTGTTGTGAGTGATGTCCCAGTCGCCGGGACGGTTTTATCTGCGATTCGCCCATGCCCTGAATCGAAACTGGCGGCGTTACCAGCACCCGTTTATTTCCCGTAGAGTATTCAACGTTACGCAGGCAGTCGGTCGCCCATGCCTGTTCATCTTCCAGAATCTCATCCGGGGTATACCCCTTCTCATGGGCAAAATCGTTTTCTTTTAACAGCCGCATCATTTCACTGAGCGGACGTTTGGCGATCTGCTCGCTGATAATATTGATAATGTCCCGATTACGACCAAACTGGTTTACATCGGCAATACGGCAAAATTCCGGACTGTCGACCAGATCCTCACGCCCCAGCAGCACCATAAACTTATTGAAGAAGCGATCGTATTCCGGGATACAAATCACCATCCATCGCCCATCAAGAGTTTTATAGGTGTTGTTGAACGGGTTGGAGACTTCACAGCGCGACTTTGGATAGACGTTGCCGTACTGTGCTGAGGTCACGGCTATGCTCATCATAAACAGCGCCGTATGATGCAGGCTAACCGTCACCTTCTCGCCGGTCCCTGAACGCGTACGCCCGTACAGCGCAGCGCAAATACCAGAGACCAGACACATGGACGCCTGAAAATCGCCAAAGCCGTTTACTGAGTTGATCGGGGTTTCGCCGCGCTCATTGGTCGACCCGAGGATCCCACCGCGACATACGTAGGCCGTCGCATCAAACCCGGCGGTGTCTTTTTCCGGCCCTTTTTCGCCATACCCCAGGATCTGCGCAAAAATTAAGCGTGGAAAGCGCAAATGCAGCTCTTCCCAGGAAAAACCTAGCCGTTCAAGCGCCTTCGTGCGATAGCTGGTCACCACGACATCTGCCGTTGAGAGGATGCGATAGGCAATGGCTTTCGCGCTCTCTTTTTTCAGGTTCAGGCACAGAAACCGTTTGTTGGCGTTAGAGATATCAAATGCCGGATTTTCGTCATCGTCGTAAGGCATATTAAATACGGACGCCTGGGTGCGTCCCGGGTCGCCCGCTGGCGGCTCGATTTTGATCACATCCGCCCCCCAATCACCGAGAATACGTGCCACGGTGGGTGCTGCCAGGAATGACGTCAAATCCACTACTTTAATGCCTTCTAATGGCCTCATAAGTCATGCTCCTTCATTTTGGAAAAGCCTTGTCGTCCTGCAAATCCACCCGCGTTGCGCATACTCCTGTTTGCACCTTTCTTTTCAATGGGTTTAATTCGGGCGATAAGCATGAACAATGCGCCCAGAATGGCGATACTCGCCCCCAGATAGAGCGCGTACTCATATTGGCCCGAAACGTCGATAACCCATCCCGCCAGCACCGGAGAAAGAATGCCCGCCAGCGTGCCAAATACGCCGTTCAACCCCACCAGCATGCCGGTATTTTTCTGAGAAAAAATAATCGGAATGGAGAAGTGCGCAGCCATGGTGAAACAGAGGAAGAAATTCGATGCGGAGATGAGCGAAGCCGCGCTCCAGAGGCTGTTTGCCCGCGTCCCCAGAATCAGGAACACCCCGGCCAGCAGCAATCCGACAACCGGAGACAGCTTGCGTCCGATATTTTGCCCAAAGCGCCGACAGGCGGCGTCCGTCACCAGCCCGCCGAGTGGGTAGGCCAGAATAGCCACCAGATACGGGAGCATGGAATAAATCGCGCTTTGCTTCAGATCGATACCGCGTCCCATGGCAAAGTAGGTCGGTAGCCAGGTCATAAAGAGAAAGAACAGGTAATTCGTGCAGAAGTAACATAACGCGCAGGCCCAGATGGAAGGCGTTGACAGAATATCGGCTTTCGTCAGGTCGCTCCCTGTCGCCTCTTTCTGCGTGGATTGTTCCGCGTTAGCAACGGCCTGCCCTGCCTGAATATACTCAAGCTCCTGACGGTTGATGCGATTATCCATTTGCGGTCGACTATTACCCAGCCACCACCACAGCAGGCACCACACTAACCCCGGCACAGAGACGATATAAAAAACAGATTGCCAGCCCCAGGTTTGAATAATCCAGGCAGCCAGCACCATGGCAAAGGCAATACCCGCAGGACAACCGACCTGTAGCAACCCGGTCGCTTTACCAGACTCACTCTTAGGCACCCATCGGGCCGCCAGCGAAAAGTTAGCCGGCACCAACAGTCCCTGCCCGACGCCAACCAGAATACGTAGCAACATCATGATACCCAGCGTGGAACCCAGCGGCGTTAAGAAGGTAAAAATGACCCACCACAACGTGCCTGTTACCAGCACAATCCCACCGCCAAAGCGGTCAGCCAGCAACCCTGCCGGCAACATCGTTATCGCGTAACCAATAAAAAATGCCGTGGAGACCCAGCCAAACTGAATGGCGGTCCAGCCATATTCATGCATCAGCGCAGGCCCGCACATCGACATACTGCTGCGTGCCACAAACATGACGAAATAATCAATTATCAGCAGAACAATAATGCCCCAACGTCTATTCCCAGGTGATGTACTCATAGGTCACTCTCGCGAGAAAATAAGCATGATCGCACCCACGAAACCACGCGCAGTGTGCGATCACAGGCGGGATATGACGGTAATAATTCTCCGGGATACCCCTTCGTTGCATGGGCTCAGGCGGGTTAGCGAATCTCACCCGCAGCGGCAATCAGCGGACGTGCGATCGTCAGGCGCTGAACGGTGCGTGGGCCTTCTTCAAACCACAGCGCGCGGGCGTCGCGATACATTCTCTCCACCGGGCCGTACGGGTTATCTTCGAAGTAACCAATCCCACCGAAGATCTCCAGGCAGCTATCCGAGACGGTTCGCACCGTATCAATGCCGTGCAGTTTGCACATCGCAGAAACCATTTCGATGTCTTCGCCGCGATCGAACTTCTGCGCGCAATCACGCAGCATTACGCGCAGCGCATGGACCTGAGTCCCCATATCCGCCAGCGTTTGCTGAATGGCCTGACGAGCAACCAATGGTTTACCGAACGTCACGCGATCCTTCGCGCGGGCAATCGCCAGTTCCAGGAAACGCTGGGACATGCCCAGGCAGGTGACGGCAATCATCGCTCTGGAATGCGCTAACGCATCCATGAAGATGTCCAGACCATCACCCTCTTTACCCATAATGTTGTGCGCAGGCACTTCGCAGTTTTCAAAACGCAGATACGCGTGACCCGCGCCACGGCATCCCATCATGTGCGGCATCGGGTCAATGTAATAACCAGGCGTGTTGGTTTCGATGAAGAACGCGGTTAATCCCCCTTTTTTGCGTTTATTTTCATCCGTTACCGCAATGACGTAGCTCCCGTCAGAAATATCCGTATGGGAGATCAACGTCTTGGTACCATTGAGGATGTATTTATCCCCTTTTCTCACCGCAGTTGTCCGGATATCCGCCCCGGAACCACACTCCGCTTCGGTCAGCGCAAAGTTGATGTAAGCATCTTTATTGGCCAGCAACGGCAGCCATTTGGCGCGAAGATCGGGAGCGCCATGGTCATACATGATGCGCCAGTTCAGGCCATTTGCATGATGCAGGTTCATGCGCATACCACCAGGCCCACGGCAGAACTCCTCCATGACAGAAAAGAATTGCTCGCAATTCAGCCCCAGACCGCCAAACTCTTCCGGGATAGCAAGGCGAAATAAATCATTTTTCCGACATACATCGTAATAGGAGTCCGGGAAGACATTCGTTCGCTCAACCACCAGTTGGATTTCCTCCAACTCTGTTTCCGTGACCTTTCTGACTTTTTGTTTCAGTGCTTCCAGTTGCTGTTGAGATAATATGGCCATATACCAACCCCACTTCATATTAAATGATTAAATAACCATTGAAGAATTCAGACGATACCAATGTAAGTTGCAATAAATCCTGGACCCCTTTTTCGTCCTTCTCCACGAATTGACAGCGGGATTATAAAAAGCGAAATAGAGGCTTGATATTGACATATCCAACCAATTATTGGACAAATCGAACATACCAGATGTAATATACCCCCATTAAATAACAATAAAAACAATAGGATAAACATAAAAAGCAGGCGTTAAAAAATTTAGAAATTACCAACACGCATCACAAAACGGGCTTCAATGTTCGTTTTGTCCAGGATCAAGCGAGATCTGTCTATATATCCTCTCAGCACCACTAATTACTATTCCAGATAAAACAACCTCAGGCCAGAAATTAAAAAACTGGCGAACCGGAAAGAGTAATCGGCAAAAAAGAATGCCGGGCAGTGTTTTGTTTTTATAAATCCCCAGCGGAGAATCTATCAAGAGGATGCGTCATGGACTTTAGCCTGACCGAAGAACAGGAATTACTATTAGCAAGTATTCGGGAGCTGATTACGCGTAATTTTCCCGAAGAGTATTTCAAAAGATGCGATGAGACACGGACTTTCCCGCGCGAGTTCTTCAATGCATTAGCCGAAAGCGGCATTGGCTTATTGGGCATTCCCGAAGAGCTTGGCGGCGTGCCCGCCGACATGATGACTCAGGTACTGGTGCTGGAAGAAATTGCCCGCATGGGCGCCCCGGCCTACATCATGACCGAAGGGCAATGCATCCATAACATGCAGCGGTTTGGCAATGCAGAACAACTGGCCAAAACCGCCGAGGTGGGGCTGACGGGGATCCCCGCCTACTCGCTGGCATTTACCGAACCCCAGGCCGGTTCAGATAACAATCGCATCGCCACCACCTACACCCGTAAAAACGGCAAAGTGTATCTCAACGGCCAAAAGACCTTTATCACCGGCGCAAAAGATTATCCCTATATGCTGGTGCTGGCGCGTAATCCGCAACCAGAGGACCCTAAACGCTGTTTCACCTTATGGTGGCTGGATCCTAATTCCCCCGGCGTCAAACGCAACAATCTGCATAAAGTCGGCTGGCATATGGTCAGCAACTGTGAAGTCTTCCTGGATAACGTTGAGCTGGAAGAGAGCGACATGGTAGGCCAGGAAGGTTATGGCTTTATCCATATGATGCAAAATTTCGATATTGAACGTCTGGTCATCGCCGCCCACTCACTGGGCGTTGCGGAATGCGCATTTGAAGATGCTGCGCGCTACGCCAATCAGCGTATTCAGTTCGGCCAAAACATCGGGCAGTTCCAGATGATACAGCTCAAGTTGACCCAGATGGCCATCAAAATTCAGAACATGAAAAACATGGTTTACCGCACCGCCTGGGAGTGCGACAACGATTTGTCGATGCGTCTGTCCGCCCCGATGTGCAAATTGTATTGCGCTCAGTCGGCCTGCGAGGTGATTGACGATGCGATGCAAATTCTGGGCGGGCTCGGCTACACCGATGACAGCCGGGTATCCCGCTTCTGGCGCGATACCCGCGTGAACCGCATTGGCGGCGGCACGGACGAGATTATGGTTTATATCTCCGCTCGCCAGATCCTAAAACAGTATGAAAAATAAAAGGATAAGCCATGAGAATTATCGCCTGCTACAAACTGGTTCCTGAGGAACAGGACATCGTTATCACGGCTGACAGAACCCTGGCGACAGACAAAGCCGGGGAAAAAATCAGCCCCTTCGATCTCAACGCGATTGAAGCCGCCGTTCAGCTCGCGGGCGAAAGCCATGACGTGGTAGCCCTGAGCGTTGGGGGAAAAGCGCTGGATAACGCCAAACTGCGCAAAGATGCCCTCTCCCGCGGCCCAAATGCGCTTTACCTGGTTCGGGATGATCGTCTGGATAGCGCCCTGCCTTATGAAACCGCACGCGTGATTGCCGCCGCGAGTAAGAAAATTGCCTTCGACCTGCTGATCTGCGGCGAAGGCTCCGGCGATATGTATGCGCAGCAAACCGGTCTACTGGTTGGCGCCATGTTGCAGTTGCCGACGGTTAACGGCGTCAGCAAGATTGAACTCAAGGAGGGTTTCGTCACCGTTGAACGCACGCTGGAAGATGAAGTAGAAGTGCTTGATATTCCTCTTCCGGCAGTGCTGTGCGTCTCATCAGATATCAACCTTCCACGTATCCCCTCAATGAAAGCCATCCTCGGTGCCGGGAAGAAAAGCGTCACTCTCTGGGGCGCCAGCGACATCGCCTGGACGCCGGGTTCAGCGCGGACGGAGCTGGCGGGGGTCTACGCGCCGCAACAGACGGAACGCAAACACATCATCATTGAAGGCGACGGGCAGGAAGAGGTTTCTCGCCTGCGAGATTATCTGACCAACGCGTTGAGCTAATGGCTGCGGGGAAACACATCATGGGCAAAATAAGTAACGTTTGGGTATTCAGCGACAGTGCCGATCGCTATGCAGACCTGCTCGCTGGCGCACGGCAACTGGGCGAACACGTTAACGCAGTGATATGGGATGAGCGCGACATCACGAAGGTTAAACAGGCGGACGCGGTCTATTTGCTGTGTGGCAAAACCGATAAACAGCGCGTCGAGAACTATGCGGAAACACTCGCCTCGCTTATCGGAAAAGAGGACGGCAATACACTGATCCTGCTGGCCGCGACCCGCCGTGGCAAAGGGGTGGCGGCAAAACTCAGCGTGCTGCTGCAAGCCGCGCTGGTGAATGACGTGACCCGGCTGGAACGCAACGGTGACAACCTCTATGCCGAACATCGCATGTATGGCGGGCTGGCTTTTGGGCGGGAAAAAGTGAATGCCCCTGTCGCCGTCATCACGCTGGCAGGCGGTGTTTATGAACCGTTGGCAGAAGAAAATGCCGGTACGCCGCCGCTCACTCAGGTGGATTACATCCCACCCGCCAATGAAATTCTCTGTCGTGAACGGCGGTCAAAAACGGCCAGCAGCGTCGATCTTGGCAAAGCACGCCGTGTTATTGGTATTGGCCGCGGCTTACAAGCAAAAGAGGATTTGCAGATGGTCTGGGATCTTGCCTCCGCGCTGGATGCCGAAGTGGGCTGTTCACGTCCGATTGCCGAAGGCGAGCACTGGATGGATCGCGAACGCTACGTTGGCGTTTCCGGCGTGCTGCTCAAATCCGATATCTATCTCGCGCTGGGCATTTCCGGGCAGATCCAGCATATGGTCGGTGGCAATGGTGCCAAAACGATTATCGCCGTCAACAAGGATAAAAACGCCCCAATTTTCCAGTACGCCGATTATGGCCTGGTGGGCGATATCTATAAGGTCGTCCCCGAATTAACGAAATTATTAAAACGGTAAGACTTAAGCCGCCATTCTTTATGGCGGCGATGGAGCGAAAGCATGTCGGACGAAAAATTTGACGCAATTATCGTGGGTGCGGGTGTGGCGGGATGTACCGCCGCCTGTGTGATGGCGAAAGCCGGGCTGGACGTTCTGGTCATTGAGCGTGGCGACACCGCAGGCAGTAAAAATATGACGGGCGGGCGGCTCTATGCCCACACTCTGGAAAAGATCATACCAGGTTTTGCGCAAAACGCCCCCGTTGAGCGGAAAATCACTAAAGAGAAGATCTCTTTTCTGACCCCGGATAGCGCCGTCACGCTGGATTATCAGGCACAGTCGCGTGACGCGAACCCGGAGAAAGCGTCATGGACGGTACTGCGTCATGGGTTCGACAGCTGGCTGATGGAGCAAGCCGAGGCGGTTGGCGCACAGGTTATTACGGGCGTTCGGGTGGATGCATTAATCCAGCAGGATGGTCGGGTAACGGGAGTACAGGCCGGGGAAGATGTCCTTGAGGCAAACGTGGTAGTGCTGGCCGACGGGGTAAATTCACTGTTAGGTCGCTCAATTGGACTGGTACCAAAATCAAATCCCCATCATTACGCCGTCGGGGTTAAAGAGATCATTTCCCTGCCAGCTAAGACCATTCAGGATCGCTTTGGCGTAACGGAGGACGAAGGCGCGGCCTGGCTGTTTGCTGGTTCTCCGTCGGATGGCTTAATGGGCGGCGGCTTTCTCTACACCAACCGGGAATCCATCTCGCTGGGCCTGGTGTGCGGTCTGGGAGGCATAGAAAACGCGCAAAAATCGGTGCCGCAGATGCTGGAGGATTTTAAACAGCACCCGGCCGTGCGCCCCCTTATCGAAGGGGGAACACTGCTTGAGTATTCCGCTCATCTGGTACCAGAAGGCGGTATCGAGATGCTGCCAAAACTGGTGGGCGACGGTGTACTGGTGGTGGGTGATGCCGCTGGGATGTGTCTGAACCTCGGCTTTACCGTGCGTGGTATGGATCTGGCGATTGAGGCCGCGAATATCGCAGCGCAAACCATCATTGCCGCAAAAGAGAGTAATGATTTCAGCGTTGCCCGGCTTGAAAAATACCCCCAGGCGCTGGAGAAAAGCTGTGTCCTGCAGGACATGCGGCATTATCGCAAGCTGCCTGGCCTGATGGAAAACCCGCGACTCTTTACGCAATACCCGCAGATGGTGGCCAATATCATGTCCGAGCTTTTCACGGTGGATGGCGCGAAACCGACGCCCTTGTGGAAGACGATATTGAAACAGGGAAAACGCGTCGGGTTAATGAATTTATTAAAAGACGGCATCGCGGGAGGGCGCGCATTATGAGCACGGTAAATGTCGATGTGAAACTGGGCGTCAACAAATTCAGAGTGGATGAAACCAACCCACATATCCTCCTTGTAGCCAACCCCGATAAAGTGCAATTCCGTAAATTGATCAAGGCCTGCCCTGCCGGGCTATATCGCGAGGATGAGGCAGGAAATATCCATTTTGATTATGCCGGCTGTCTGGAATGTGGCACATGTCGTGTGTTGTGCGAAGGGACAATATTAGAGAAATGGGAATATCCGCAGGGGAATTTCGGCGTTGAGTTTCGTTTTGGCTGAGCCCCTCTTTTGCTCACTTCCCCCTTCGGGGTGAAGGTTACTCTCCCGTGCGGGGAGGATTTATGTCAACACAGGAAAAAATTGATATCAGTACCGTTCTGGATAAGCACTCTATTAGTCGACGCCAGTGGTTGATTGTGTTTTTAGGGTTCCTGGTATTAGGTATTGATGGCTTTGATGTGACCGCGATAGGTTTTATTGCCCCGGCCCTGATAGATGACTGGCAAATATCCCGCCATATGTTAGGTCCGGTCATGATGAGCGGCTTATTTGGTCTGGCGGCCGGCTCACTTATTTCCGGGCCGCTGGCTGACCGCTATGGGCGTAAAAAACTCATCATTGGTTCGGTCTTATTTTTTGGCACAAGTAGCCTGCTTTCCGCATGGTCATGGAATTTATCCAGCCTGACGTTTTTTCGCTTTATTACCGGACTTGGGCTGGGTGCGGCAATGCCCAATATCACCACGCTGGTAGCAGAGTATGCCCCCTGCCGCTGGCGCTCGCGCCTGGCTACCGTGATTCACTGTGGTTTTAATACCGGCGCGGCATTGGGCGGTCTGCTCAGCCAGCAATTACTCGGCACCTTTGGCTGGCGTTCGGTATTAATTACCGGCGGGGTATTGCCATTAATATTCGCGCTGATCCTGATACGCTACCTTCCGGAATCGATGCAGTATCTGGTTCAAGCCCCGGAGAATAAACGGCGTCTGACGCACTTGCTGAATACATTCGTCCCCGGCATCGCCGACGAAAAAACGCATTTTTATACCTCTGAGCCGCAAAAAGCACATGCCAGTACCGCAAGATCGCTTCTGCATCCGCCGTACACCTTTGGCACTCTCGCACTGTGGTTGACGCTTTTTGCCGGTTTGTTCTGCGTCTATCTGTTATCAAGCTGGCTGCCGCTGATGGTCAGAGACACCGGGATGACGCTGTCACAGGCCGTCATTATGGGATCAGTCTTCCAGATTGGCGGCATGATGGGCAATTTCTGCATCGGCATTGAGATGGACCGCTGGGGCAGGCATTGCGCCATCATCCTGACGTTAATTGGCGGTGCCTGTAGCGCACTTATTCTGGGGATGCATATCCCGTCACTGCCGGTGCTCTGTGTTCTGGTTCTGATGCTCGGATTTACCGTCAATGGTATCAGCCCTGGTTGTTATGCGCTGGCCGCCCATTTTTATCCCACATCCATTCGGGCCACTGGCGTGAGCTGGGCGACGGGGATTGGCCGTCTGGGTGCAATAACCAGTGCCGGCGCGGGCTCAGCCATGCTGGCGGCGGGCTGGACATTCAGTGAGGTCTTTATGTTTCTGCCGCTCCCTCTGGCGGCAGGTGCACTGGCGCTGTATTGCAAAAAACAACGACGCGTTATCGCAAAAACACATTAAGCCAGGTTATGCGAAGGACAACGACGGAATGACAACGATGAAAATCAACGAGGCGCTGAAAACGCGTTATCGACAGCTAGGATACTGGGGCGACGCGACACTGGCCGATTACTGGCATCTGTCGGCAAAAGCATCGGCGGATAAAATCGCGGTCAGTGATAACCATGGCACAGCATACACCTACCGTGAGCTCGATAACGCAGCAGGCGCGCTGGCGACGTGGCTTGTAGAAAACAGCATCCAACCGGGTGACCGGGTTGCCCTGCAGCTTCCCGGCTGGTGCGAATTTACCGTTATCTATCTTGCCTGCCTCAAATGTGGCGCCGTTGTCGTGCCGCTGCTTCCGGCATTCCGCGAGTCTGAACTGGCGTGGATCCTGAACAAATGTCAGGCACGTATTCTCTTTACCGCAACGCGCTATAAAAATGTTCGCCCCATTCACATGCTGCCGCCGCTGCGCCCGCTCCTTCCCTGGCTGGAGAAAGTGATTGCGGTCGATAAGCTGGAGCCCGCTCAATACGGGGTATCACTGAGCCAGATACTCGCGAACACGCCAGCGTTAGCGCAGGCCATTGCCACAAAAAGCGATGATCTGGCGGCACTGCTGTTCACCTCCGGAACAGAAGGACATCCCAAAGGGGTGATGCTAACGCACAACAACATCATCGCCAGCGAACGGGCTTACTGCGCAACGCTTAATTTGAACAGCACGGATATTATGCTGATGCCAGCGCCACTCGCCCACGCCACGGGTTTTATGCATGGGGTAACCGCACCTTTTATTCTCGGTGCTCGTAGCGTATTGCTGGATATTTTTAATCCAGAGCAGTGTCTCGACATTATTGAACGGGAAAAATGCACCTGCATTATGGGGGCAACGCCGTTCGCCTGCGATCTGCTTAAAGCGATGCAGGCCCGCCAGTGTAACGTCTCTTCTTTACGCTTTTTTCTGTGCGGCGGGACCACCATTCCAGGTAAACTGGTGCGTGATTACCACAAAGCCGGTATTCCATTGCTGGGAGTATATGGCAGCACGGAGAGTGCGCCGCACGCCATCGTCCGCCCAGAAGATTCGCTTATTCGCCAGGTGAATACGGATGGGGCGGCGGTGAACGGCGTGGAGATCAAAGTCGTCGATAAAAAGAGAAATTCTCTGCCGGAATATGCCGAAGGTGAAGAGGCTTCTCGCGGTCCTAATGTGTTTGTCGGTTATTTTGACGAACCGGAAATAACGGCTCAGGCGCTTGATGATGAGGGCTGGTATTACAGCGGAGATTATTGCCGGATCGACAAGGCAGGGTATCTTAAAATTACCGGGCGAAAAAAAGACATCATTGTTCGCGGCGGTGAGAATATCAGTAGCCGGGAAGTCGAAGATATTCTGTTGCAACACCCTGATATTCTCGACGCTGCCGTCGTCGCGATGCCAGATCAGCGGCTTGGAGAACGTTCATGTGCCTATGTGGTGCTGGCTAATAATGAACAACCTCTGGTACTGGCTGACATCATCCGCTTCTTCTCCCACAAACGCATCGCGAAATATAAATATCCGGAACACCTGGTAGTGGTCGACAGCTTACCGCGAACGGCCTCGGGGAAAGTCAAAAAGTTCATGCTACGCAAAGACATCGTTCAGCGCCTGGCCCTTGCCTCTCGAGAAAACACATCCCCGGAGCTCGGCCAGGCCATATCCAAATAAGGATACCAATGTGCTTATTAACAATAACCTTTCCGGCAGAACGCAGCCGAAAACATCGACACGAATAAAAAACAGCACTAAGCCCTCTTTTATCCAGTGTGAGCCGACGTTCTACCACTGCCCCCGGTGCGGACAATTTCTGGTGGCAATCAATAACAATGGCGGCGAGACACAACTACGCTGTTGTAACGAAACGCTGAGTGCATTAGTCCCGCAGAATACAAACGATGCGTTGGCAGAAGAGCACCTGCCGCAGATGACTATATCCGGCGGCTTTGAGTCCAATACCCTGACGGTGAATATCGGTACAACGCCCCATCCTATGACAGAAGATCACCGTCTGCTGTGGATCTACGTTTATACCTTCCAGGGTGGACAGTTTAAATTCCTCAGGTCAGGTGACTTGCCAGAAGCTACCTTCGCACTGGCCGAAAACGACGCGTACGTTTACTGCGATCGCCCGGTCTGCAAAGGTAGCCGATGTAAATTTAACTGCAAACGTGGGTTCACCGCATACAGCTGGTGCAATCAGCATGGGTTATGGAAGCATTCATTTTGATGATGCATCTACGTAGAAGATAAAAGCGAGCAGACACAGGAGAGGATAAATCAGCATGCCGTGAAGGCATGCTGATATGCGTATTATCAGGCTTTGTTTTGACGCCACCATTCGGCCAGCAACACACCCGTTGCGACAGATACGTTCAGACTCTCAACGTTGTTGGTGCCGTTAATCGAGATACTCAGATCCGCGTTATCAAGCGCAGCATCGGAAAGGCCATCACGTTCCTGGCCCAACACCAGCACCATTTTCTTCGGCAACGTGGCGCTAAACAGCGGCGTACCTTTATGGCTGGAGGTAGTCACGATCGCATAGCCGGCTTTACGGAAAGCATCCAACGCGTCGAGTACGCTATCGCCGGTAATGGCCTGTACGTGCTCCGCACCACCTTCCGCCGTACGAACTGCCGCACCGGACTCGATAACAGCCGCATCTTGCAACAGAACGCCTTTCACGCCGAAATGGGCGCAGCTGCGCATCATCGCCCCCAGGTTATGCGGGTTACCCACATCTTCCAGCGCCAGAACGCAATCTTCTGTCCCGGCCTGTGCGACCCACTGCTCAACGCTGGTACCGTTACGTTTTTTAATCAGGAAGCAGACACCGCCGTGGTGTTCGGTGCCGGACGCTTTTACCAGCTCAGCGTCATCAACGACGTGGTAGGCTTTGCGGTTAGCCGCCATCCAGCGCAGTGCTTCTTTAAAGCGCGGGGTCACGCTCTGAACAAACCAGGCGCGCACGATGCAGTCAGGACGGCTGGCAAACAGTGCCTGACAGGCATTTTCACCATAGACGCGGGTCTCTTCCGCACGCTGGCGGCGTAGCACTTCAGGATCGATAAAGCTTTTACCGCTGATACCACCATGATCCGGCTTCGCCGGAGTGTCGTCACCCGGTGCGCGGGAAACGGTGCGCCACGGGGAATCACTCTGCGGGCGGTCGCGGCCACGGTCATTGCTTCGCTCATCGCGAGCAGGACGGCGACCACTGTTTTTCTCTTCGCGCGCGGGGCGACGGCCAGCGTCGGCACGAGACGATCCACTACGCCCAGGCCCTTTCCCGGTACGCGGGTTTTGGCTGCGTTTATCGGAATCATCGTCACTGCGGACATACATCACTTTGACTTTGCCGCTTTTGTTTTTCAGTTCATCGTTCATGCTTTTCTCCACCAGCGCTGCGCGAGCGCGCAGATTACCTGATGTGTCGGCGCTTCGCCATTAATTCGTTCAAAAGCTATCGACTATTGTACTCATTGAATAAAACGCGTTGTCGTTTAAAACCACTTCATCGATAATATGTAACATATTAGAAACATATCGGCCTTGTGCCACTCTGTACCATTGTTCTCCTGAGGTTAGTTATGAATACCGTATGTGCAAGCTGCCAGGCGCTTAACCGCATCCCCGAAGCGCGCATTAACGATGTCGCAAAGTGTGGACGTTGTGGACATGAGCTGTTCGACGGCGATGTGATTAACGCCACTGGCGAAACACTGGATAAATTGCTGAAAGATGACCTGCCGGTTGTTGTCGATTTCTGGGCGCCCTGGTGTGGTCCGTGCCGTAGCTTCGCGCCGATTTTTGAAGACGTGGCGGAAGAGCGTAGCGGCAAAGTTCGCTTCGTCAAAGTGAACACCGAAGCAGAACGCGAACTCAGCGCACGCTTTCGCATCCGCAGCATCCCAACCATCATGTTGTTCAAAAATGGCGAGGTTGTTGACATCCTGAGCGGCGCCGTGCCAAAAGCCCCTTTTAATAGCTGGCTTAACGAATCTCTCTAATCCTGGCGGGGCGCATCTTGTGCCCCGTTTTCAGCTCTGCGACAATGGCGTTTTTCACGCGATTCTTATGACTGAAAACGCCGTACTTACGCTCCGGGCAACGCGTATTGCTCGTTCTACTCGCCCCTTCCTCGCCCGGGGAAATCGCGTTATTCGCTGTCAGCGCTGCCTGCTCCCCAAACAACAGTGCCTGTGCGACACGTTACAACCCAGCACGGCCCGTAGTCGGTTTTGTCTGGTGATGTTTGATACTGAACCCATGAAGCCCAGCAATACCGGCAGGCTTATCGCCGATATTCTGCCTGACACAACGGCGTTTCTCTGGTCAAGGACTGAGCCACCTCAGGCACTGATTGATTTATGCGCCAGTGAAGACTACCAGCCAATGGTCGTCTTTCCCGCATCCTATGCAGGAAGCGAGCGACAGGTATTGTCCGCGCCGCCCTCAGGGAAACCGCCGCTTTTTATCATGCTGGACGGTACCTGGACCGAAGCGCGCAAAATGTTTCGCAAAAGCCCTTATCTGGACACTCTCCCGGTAATTTCCGTCGATCTGTCACGGGTATCGGCCTATCGTCTGCGGGAGTCGCATGCCGAGGATCAGTACTGCACCGCGGAAGTGGCGATTGCGCTTCTGGATTTAGCGGGCGACCAACCTGCCGCGAAAAGCCTCGGAGCCCATTTTACCCTCTTTCGCGAGCGCTACCTGGCGGGTAAAGCGAATCATCAGCGTAGTGTCACAGCAAAAGAAGCAGAAAACGTTTAACATCATCGGGTCACTCTTTTCTGGAGGCCGGTATGAGCCAACGTGGGCTGGAAGCGTTGTTACGTCCCAAGTCGATCGCCGTGATCGGGGCATCAATGAAACCGGATCGCGCCGGTTTCCTGATGATGCGCAATCTTCTGGCAGGCGGTTTTGCCGGGCCGGTTTTGCCGGTGACGCCCGCATACAAAGCCGTACTTGGGGTACTGGCCTGGCCGGATATCGCCAGCCTGCCCTATGTGCCGGACCTCGCCGTGCTGTGCACCAATGCAAAACGTAATCTGCCTTTACTCGAAGAGCTGGGTAAGAAGGGCTGTAAAACCTGCATCATTCTTTCTGCAACCCCTGAGCAACATACCGAACTGCTGAGCTGCGCAGGCCGTTACCAGATGCGCCTGCTCGGGCCGAACAGTATGGGGCTACTTGCTCCCTGGCAGGGTCTTAATGCCAGCTTTTCCCCGGTACCAATTACCCGCGGCAAGCTTGCATTTATTTCGCAATCCGCCGCCGTCTCCAACACTATTCTGGACTGGGCTCAGCAACGCGAGATGGGGTTTTCCTATTTTATTGCGCTGGGTGACAGCCTGGATATTGACGTCGATGAACTGCTGGACTTCCTGGCGCGCGACACGAAAACCAGTGCCATTCTGCTCTATCTTGAACATCTAAGCGACGCCCGCCGGTTCGTTTCGGCGGCGCGCAGCGCTTCGCGCAATAAACCGATTCTGGTCATCAAAAGTGGCCGTAGCCCCGAAGCCCAGCGTCTCCTGCAAACACGAGCCGGGCTTGATCCTGCCTGGGATGCGGCCATACAGCGCGCCGGGTTGCTGCGCGTGCAGGATACTCATGAACTCTTTTCCGCCGTTGAAACACTCAGTCATATGCGACCGCTTCGCGGCGATCGGCTGGTGATCATCAGTAACGGTGCCGCCCCTGCCGCGCTGGCGCTCGATCAGCTGTGGTCGCGTAATGGCAAACTGGCAAAGTTGAGCGACGATACGCTGGCACGCCTTCGGGATGGATTGCCCGATTATGTCAATGTGGGTAATCCGCTGGATTTACGCGATGATGCCAGCAACGATCGTTACGCCACCGCGCTTGATATCCTGCTCGATAGCCAGGATTTTGATGCGTTGATGGTTATCCATTCTCCCAGCGCCGCCGCCCCCGGTAAAGAGAGCGCGCTGGCGCTAATTGAGGTGCTGAAAAAACACCCGCGCGGCAAATACGTTACGGTACTGACAAACTGGTGCGGCGAGTATTCTTCCCAGGAAGCGCGACGGTTATTCAGTGAAGCCGGTCTGCCGACCTACCGTACGCCCGAAGGGACGATCACCGCATTTATGCATATGGTCGAGTACCGGCGTAACCAGAAACAATTACGTGAAACGCCCACGTTGCCTACTCACCTGACGGCCAATACGACCGAAGCCCATCAGTTGCTGCAACAGGCTATCGCGGAAGGGGCAACCACCCTTGATACCCATGAAGTGCAGCCGATACTCAGCGCCTGGGGTATTCAGACACTGCCGACCTGGATTGCTGGCGATAGCGCCGAAGCAGTACATATTGCCGAACAGATAGGCTACCCCGTGGCGTTAAAATTACGCTCTCCGGATATTCCCCATAAATCCGAAGTCCAGGGTGTCATGCTCTACCTGCGTACCGCGAAGGAAGTTCAGCAGGCCGCGGATGCGATTATCGACCGCGTGAAAATGAACTGGCCGCAGGCGCGTATCCATGGTTTGCAGGTACAAAGCATGGCAAACCGTGCCGGTGCGCAGGAGCTCCGTGTGGTTGTCGAATCCGATCCGGTTTTTGGTCCGTTGATCATGTTGGGAGAAGGCGGCGTAGAGTGGCGCGCACAGGAACAGGCCGCCGTTGCGTTACCACCGCTGAATATGAATCTGGCGCGTTATCTGGTTATCCAGGCCATTAAAAATAAAAAAATCCGTGGACGTAGTGCCCTACGCACGCTGGATATTGCCGGGCTGAGTCAGTTTCTGGTGCAGGTATCGAATCTGATTGTCCATTGCCCGGAAATCCAGCGTCTGGACATTCATCCCCTGCTTGCTTCCGGCAGTGAATTCACCGCGCTGGATGTCACTCTCACGGTCGAGGCGTTTAGTGGCAACGGCGAAAGTCGTCTCGCGGTTCGCCCTTATCCGCAACAGCTAGAAGAGATCGTAACGCTAAAAAACGGCGAGACCACGCTTTTCCGCCCTATTCTTCCTGAGGATGAACCGCAGTTACAGGAATTCATCGGCAGGGTAACAAAGGAAGATTTGTACTACCGCTATTTCAGTGAGATCAACGAATTTACTCATGACGATTTAGCGAATATGACGCAGATCGACTACGATCGGGAAATGGCATTTGTTGCAGTACGTCAGGTAGAAGGAAAGGATGAGATCCTTGGCGTAACCCGCGCCATCTCTGACCCGGATAACATTGATGCCGAATTTGCCGTGTTGGTCCGCTCCGATTTGAAAGGATTGGGTCTTGGGCGACGTTTACTGGAAAAGCTCATCAGTTACACTCGGGATCACGGACTTAAGCGTTTGAATGGTATTACTATGCCAAACAATCGCGGCATGGTAACTCTGGCGCGTAAACTGGGATTTGAAGTCGACATTCAGCTTGAGGATGGGATCGTTGGATTGACCCTTAATCTGAGGCAGACCGGCGAATCCTGAGTAAGGTACTGGAAATGTTGACCACTTTCACAGGTACTGGTGTTATCATTGTCCGCTTCTGTCGGGGTTATCGGACAGAAGCCCTTTCAATAAACAGAGAAGAAACGCACTGTGATGTTGTCAAAATTTAAGCGTAATAAACATCAACAACACCTTGCCCAACTACCCAAGCTTTCCCAATCAGTTGATGATGTAGAGTTTTTCTACTCTCCCGCTTCTTTCAGGGAGACATTGCTGGAAAAAATTGCCAGCGCAACACGCCGTATCTGCATCGTCGCTCTTTACCTTGAGCAGGATGATGGCGGTAAAGGTATCCTGAATGCCCTCTATGACGCCAAACGTCAGCGACCTGAGCTCGAAATCTGCGTGCTTGTCGACTGGCACCGGGCACAGCGTGGTCGTATTGGCGCAGCCGCATCCAACACCAACGCCGACTGGTATTGCCGTATGGCGCAGGAAAATCCGGGCATTGATATTCCGGTTTACGGCGTGCCAGTCAATACCCGTGAAGCACTTGGCGTACTGCATTTTAAAGGCTTTATTATCGACGATAGTGTGCTCTATAGCGGCGCGAGCCTGAACGATGTCTACCTCCATCAACACGATAAATACCGCTACGATCGCTACCAGCTTATCCGCAACCCAAAAATGGCGGATATCATGCTGGGATGGGTCAAACAGAACCTGATTGAAGGGCGTGGTGTAAACCGCCTCGATAATGCACAACGCCCGAAAAGCCCAGAAATCAAGAATGATATTCGTCTGTATCGTCAGGAATTACGTGACGCTGCCTATCATTTTCAGGGCGATGCCGATAACGACCAACTCTCCGTTACACCGCTGGTTGGACTCGGAAAAACCAGTTTGCTGAATAAGACCATTTTCCATCTGATGCCCTGTGCGGAAGAGAAGCTGGTCATCTGTACGCCCTATTTCAACCTGCCCGCGGTGCTGGTACGTAACATTATTCAGCTCCTGCGTGAAGGCAAAAAAGTCGAAATTATCGTTGGTGATAAAACGGCTAATGACTTTTTTATTCCAGAAGATCAACCCTTTAAAATCATTGGCGCACTGCCTTATCTGTATGAAATTAACCTGCGTCGTTTTCTGAGCCGTCTACAGTATTACGTCAATACCGATCAACTGGTCGTGCGCTTGTGGAAAGACGAAGACAATAGCTATCACCTGAAAGGGATGTGGGTTGATAATGAGTGGGTGCTGCTCACGGGAAATAACCTCAATCCGCGCGCCTGGCGTCTGGATCTGGAAAATGCCATTCTGATCCACGACCCGAAACATCAATTAGCCGCTCAACGCGACAAAGAGCTGGAGCTTATCCGTACCCATACCACAGTCGTCAACCATTATCGTGATCTGCAAAGTATCGCTGATTACCCGGTAAAAGTGCGTAAGCTCATTCGCCGTTTGCGTCGAATTCGTATCGATAAACTTATCAGCCGCATTCTGTAATACCAGGCCCTGTCATTTGATGGGGCTTTTTTCAGGTTTCTCTATGATGCGATGTTTAATGTTGGCGTGCGCCCTCTGTTTGACGGGCTGCGCACATATGGCAAATGACCAATGGAGCGGGCAGGATAAAGCGCAGCATTTTATTGCTTCCGCCATGCTCTCTGCTGCGGGCAACGAGTATGCACAACATCAGGGATACAGCCGCGATCGTAGCGCAACGTACGGCCTGATGTTTTCCGTAAGCCTCGGCGCATCAAAGGAACTGTGGGATAGCCGCCCCGCAGGAAGCGGCTGGAGCTGGAAAGATTTTGCCTGGGATGTGGCAGGCGCCACCACAGGTTACGCCGTGTGGCAACTGGCCAACCATTAAAGGCGAATACCTTTACCTTTTCGGTGCAACATCAACGAAACGATAAATGCCAGCGCGCAAAACACGGTGACATACCAGAAAAACGCGGTCTCGATACCGGCCGATTTCAGCGACAGCGCAACATACTCAGCTGAACCGCCGAATAACGCATTAGCAATAGCGTAAGATAATCCCACACCTAACGCACGGACCTGGGCCGGAAACATTTCGGCTTTCAGGATACCGCTTATAGAGGTATAGAAACTCACGATCAACAGCGCCGCCATCACAAGTGCAAAAGCGGCATACGGTGATGAAACATACTGTAGCGCACTTAAAATGGGTAAAGTGAAGAGCGTTCCCAGCCCACCGAAGCAGAGCATGGAAGCACGGCGGCCAATACGGTCGGATAAAGCACCTATCAGGGGCTGAATAAGCATGAAAACAAATAACGCCACGGTCATCACGATGCTGGCCACATTGGCATGCATGCCGGTCGTGTTAACCAGATATTTTTGCATATACGTCGTGAAGGTGTAGAAGCACAGCGAGCCGCCGGCGGTAAAGCCGAGCACCATAATAAACGCGCGGCGATTACGCCATAACCCTTTAAGCGACCCTGCCTCTTTTAATACCCGCACCTCTTTTTTCGATGTTTCATCAAGTTGTCGACGCAACCAGAGCGCCACCACAGCAAGTGCAGCGCCGACGGCAAAGGGAATACGCCAGCCCCATGCACGTAGCTCAGCATCATCAAGGATCTGCTGAAGAACCACGACCACCAGAAGCGCCAACAATTGACCGCCAATTAAAGTCACGTACTGAAAAGAAGCATAAAATCCTTTGCGGCCTTCAACGGCAATCTCACTCATGTAAGTTGCACTGGTGCCGTATTCACCGCCAACGGATAATCCCTGGAACAATCTTGCCAGTAAGAGCAATGCAGGGGCCCATGTACCAATGCGGTCATAACCCGGTAAGCACGCGATCACCAGTGAACCCAGGCACATCATGCATACTGAAATCAGCATGGAGGTTTTGCGCCCATGCCTGTCAGCAATACGCCCAAACAGCCAGCCGCCAATCGGACGCATAAGAAAACCAGCAGCGAAAACACCTGCGGTCTGAAGTAGCTGAGTCGTTGTATTTCCGGCAGGGAAAAAGATGTGAGCAAAGTAGAGCGAGCAGAATGAATAAACATAGAAATCAAACCACTCCACCAGGTTTCCCGATGAGGCACCAACGATTGCCCATACTCTGCGGCGTGTATCGGTCAAATCTGTTGTTTTATGCTCAGGACGAGTGGTGACGCCTGCCATATTTTTCCCCTCTGATCGGATATCTTTGATTTGTTATATAAATCAGATTACGCCGGGGTAAAAAGTAAATACAGTGTTAATAGTTTGCCTGCTACCATTTCAGAATGTTAGCCTAAGAATGCACTTATCCCCAGCGCATGATATGTTCGCGCTTACGTCGGAGATAATCTTCATCCTGGCGGATTTTATCCCACCATTTTTTAAAGATTGCCGCTGCTGCGGCTTTTACCGGATCGTTTCCTCTTTGGTGAAGGCTGCCGTCCTCAGCATATTTTTTACCTCCTTTATAGTTGGCGTAGCGCCGTGCTCGGGTATAGCCCATTTGTATAAATTTACGGGCCATATCCATGCCAACAAAATCATCTTGCTGCCGATAGGTTTCGAATAACTGATAAATTTTTTCGGCTGATTTTGTGGCAGATTCAGGGTCTTTGTAGCGCCACCAGGGCAAGATTTCACTCTTATAGGGCTCAACCAGCAAAACGCCTTGTTCGCCACGCCCTACCTGATAGCGTTCAGGATGCTCACGGAAATTAATGCTGGCGAAATCTTGCTCGTAATTAAAGGAATGACGAGTCAAATAACACCTCCTTAAACATCCCGAATGGATAAGGATAGGCTATTTAACGTGCATTGCTATGCAGGCTGGAGAAAGAGAAAACTATCAGGAAGGTTTTTGCAGGGGGTAAAAACGCAAAAAGCCCATCCGTCAGGATGGGCTTCTTACTGGTTTGATGCCTGGCAGTTCCCTACTCTCACATGGGGAGACCCCACACTACCATCGGCGCTACGGCGTTTCACTTCTGAGTTCGGCATGGGGTCAGGTGGGACCACCGCGCTA